>CAVQGB010000008.1:0-462669 GCA_963711945.1 uncultured Verrucomicrobiae bacterium
CCCGGAGGCGTGATGCACGTGGCGGCGGACGGCGCGATCCTCCGCGCCAACGACGAGGCCCTGCGGATCCTGGGGCTCGGCCACGACGAGCTCACGCGCCGCCGCACGAGCGACTTCGACGGCGAGACGATGCGGGAGGACGGCTCCCCGTTCCCCGCCTCGGAGTACCCCGTGACGCGCGCGCTCGCGACGGGCGAGGACCAGGGGCCGGCGACCCTCGGCGTCCGCCGCCGGGACGGCACCATGGCGTGGGCGGTGTTCCGCGCCGTCGCCTTGCGCGATCCGGCGACGACGCAGGTTCGTGGCGCGATTGTCCTGTTCGTCGAGCTCGCGGAGCGCAACCGCGCCGAGGACGACGTGCGCAAGAGCCAGGAGAAGTGGCGCGCGCTGGCCGAGAACATCCCCGACTTCGCCGTCATCGTCGACGCGGACGGGACGATCCTCTTCGTCAACCGGATCGTGCCGGCCCTCACGCTCGGCGACGTCATCGGGACGTGCGTGACGGAGTGGGTGAGGCCGGAGGACGCGGGCCGGTTCATGGAGAGGCTCGCCCACGTCTTCGCGACGGGCCAGGTGGCGAGCTTCGAGACGTACGCCGTGGGCCGGGGCACGGGCAAGCCCGTGAAGTACGAGAACCGGCTCGGGCCCATCATGGCGGGCGACGCGGTCGTGGCGGCCGTGCTCATCGCGCGCGACGTCTCGGAGCGGGAGGCGCTCCTCGAGCAGCTCAAGCGCAGCGAGCGCATGGCGAGCGTGGGGCTGCTCGCCGCCGGCGTCGCGCACGAGATCAACAACCCCCTGACGTACATGCTGGCCAACCTGAGCTTCGTGCTGGAGCGCTGGAGCGGCGATCCACAGCACCGGGAGGTGCTCCACGAGGCGCGCGAGGGCGCGCTGCGCGTGCGCGACATCGTGCGCGACCTCCGGACGTTCAGCCGCGACGACGGCCGCGCCGGCGACATGGCGCTCGACGTCCACCCGGTCCTCGACGCGGCGATCCGAATCGCGCAGCACGAGATCCGCCACCGCGCCGAGCTCGTGCGGGCGTACGAGCGCGTGCCCCAGGTCGTCGCGAGCGAGGCGCGCCTCGGGCAGGTGGTGCTGAACCTGCTGGTCAACGCGGCGCAGGCCATCCCGGCGCACGCGCGCGAGGGGCGCGTCGTCCTCGCCACGTACGCCGACGGCGACCACGTGGTCATCGAGGTGCGCGACAACGGCGAGGGCATCGCCCCGACGCACCTGCCGAAGGTCTTCGACCCCTTCTTCACGACCAAGCCGCTCGGGCAGGGGACGGGGCTCGGCCTCTCCATCTGCTACAACCTGGTCGACGCGATGCGGGGGGGCATCGACGTCGCGAGCGAGGAGGGCCGCGGCACCACGGTCCGCGTGCGCTTGCCGGCGGCCCCTCGGGACATGGAGCGGAGGACGTCGATCCCCCCGCCGCCCTCGAGGCACGCCACGCCGGCGCGGCGCGTGCTGGTCATCGACGACGACCCCTTCGTCCTCCGCGCCCTCGCGCGCGCGCTCTCGCCGCCACACGCGGTCGCGCTCGCGAGCAGCGCGGGCGACGCGCTCCGAGAGCTCGGTCGCGGGGGCTGGGACCTCGTGCTCTGCGACGTCATGATGCCGCAGCGCTCCGGCCTCGACGTTCACGCCGACGTCCGGCAGCGCGATCCCGCGCTCGCCGAACGCTTCGTCTTCCTCACGGGCGGCGTCGTCTCGACGACCGACGCCGACGCCCTGGCGAGGACCGGGTGCCCCTGCCTCCTCAAGCCCGTCGACGACCGGGAGCTGCTCGCGCTCTTCGCCGACCCGTGACCTTCGTCGCGGCCGGCCCCGTCGCCATCGCGCCCACCGGGTCGACCACCGCCCTCCGGTGCAGCACCGCGAACGCGTAGCTCGCCGCGAGGCCGGTCAGGAGCGCCATCCACTGGCTCACGGTGAGCTCTACGGCCTGCGTGTCCGCGAAGGTCCTCGGCCAGAGCGCCGCGAGCGCCACCAGCGCCGGCACGAACGCGAGCCCCTGCGTGGCGCGCCGCACCGCAAGGTCCTCCACCACGGGCGCGATCCGGAGCGTGTACGCGAGCCCGAAGAGCGCGAGGCCGGCGGGGATGATCCGGTGCTCGGCGAAGGACGGGCCGATGCGACCCTGCTCGTCGCGCAGGATTTCGAGCGCGAAGCGGCACGCGCCGTAGAGCGTGACGAAGGAGAGGAAATCTGCCCCCGGAAGCGCTGGTACGGGCGCAGCGCGAAGGTCGCCCAGAAGAGGAGCGCGCCGAGGAGCACGTCGTAGAGCTGGGTGGGGTGGACGGGGAGAGAGGCGGAGGCGGTTCGGGGGATGAGGCCCTCACGCACGTGCTGCGCCCACGCGGGCGCGCCCTCGCCGCCCGCAATTGTGCCGTAGGCCCAGTGGGGGAAGGTGCCGAGCTGCTTCAACCAGCGCGGCGCGCCCTCGGGGAGCGGGACGCCGAAGTCGCAGCCGAAGAAGTAGCACCCGACGCGGAGGGTCGCGATCCAGGCGAAGAAGCAGGGGGCCGCGAGGTCCAGCGCGACGAGGACGCGGACCGGGCCGCGGCGCAGGAAGAGGTACGCGCCCGCGAGCGCGCCGAGGAAGCCGCCATACCCGACGAGGCCACCCCGCTTCATGTCGAACGCCGCGGCGATCGAGCCGAGCTCGTCGAGGTTCACGACGAAATACGCGAGGCGCGCGCCCACGAGGCCGATGACGACGGCGCCCAGGTAGGCGATGAGGACGTGGCCGATCGAGACCCGCTCGCGCACGGCGAGGTACGTGAGCAGAAGCAGGCATCCGCCCGCCGCGAGGGCCATCAGGGTGCCGTACGCGTAGACGGGCACGCCGCCGAGGATGAAGAGGATCGGGTGCATCGGCGGAGAGAGCACGCGCGGCGCCGGGCGGCGTCAAGCGGAGGAACGCGTTCGAAGGGACCTACGACATCTCAGAAGTCGGCGTCCCCTCCACCACCGCCCCCTCCATCGTCGGACCCGCCGCCGCCGGAGTCGTCCCAGCCACCGCTCGAGCCGCCCGCGTCGTAGTTGCCGGGCTCGTCGGAGGCGCTCCGGTCGTCGTCGGGCGCGTTCCCGCCTCCGTCGTCGTACGCGCGCGGCGGCGGTTCGTAGTCGTCGCGGTGGTGGTGCTCCGCGACCTCCTTGCCGAGCTCGTACCCGACGAGCCCGCCAATCCCGGCCCCGACGAGGCCGGCGCCGATGCGGCTGCCCGTCGCGCCCGGCGTGCCGTAGCCCCCCGCGGGCGGACCGTAGCCGCCGAAGCCACCCATCGGCGGGCCGCCGCCCCCGACGGGCGGACCATAGCCGCCGCCGGGCGGACCGTAACCGCCGCCGGCCGGCGGGCCGCTCGCCCGGCGGCGCGCGACGAGCCAGACCAGGAAACCGACGACGCCGACAATCCCGAGGATCCAGAAGAGGCCGCCCGCTCCGCTCGACGCGCTCCTCGAAGGCGCTCCGTGCGCGGGCGTCGTCCGCACCGCGCCGTGGTGCTCCACGAACGTCTCGGCGCAATCGAGGATGGCGGTGACGCCGCCCGTCCAGTCGGCGTCCTTGAACTGCGGGACGCCGGCCGACTCGATCGCCTTGAACGCGCTGTCGGGGATGCCCGTGCCCGTGCCGAAGTGCACGCTGACGTGGCGGTGCACCGGATCCAGCCCGATGACCACGAGGTTCGGCTCCGTGACGAAGTGGTGTACATAGCCGCCGAGGTCGCTCTTCGAGGCGTAGCTGCTCGTCGCGACGAGCCGGACGTCGAAGTCGTACCCGTCCACCTTCTGCCGCACCGTCGCGAGCTGGCTCGCGCTGAACGTGCCCGCGTCGTCGCTGACGTGCAGCGTGCCCGCGCTCGCCGGGAGCGCGAAGACGACGGCGATCGCCAGGGCAATCAGCGCGACGAGGCGGCGCACGAGGGCGCGGCGAGGGGACGCGGGCAAGGTTCGTTCCCGACCCTGCGAGAATGGGGGGACCGGGACGGAGCTGGGGGGGTTTGGCTTGCACGGCCCGCAACATAATGCCGCCGTGGCGGTTCGCACGCCCCCGCTGGGCACGCTCGCGTGTTTCCAGCCACCGCGCACCTGGAGGGACAGTGGACCGCTTCCACCAGGATACGTCGCCCCCTCCACCACCAGATGGGGGTGGCGCACCCACCTGGTAGCTGCTCGAGGGAATCTTCGATGACCGCCCATGAGCTCGTGGAAGCCTGCGTCGCCGCCGGGGGCGACTACCAGCTCCACGTCGACCAGTTCGTCGACGACTTCCGCCGCGCCTCCCCGGCCCAGCGCGCCGCCATGGCCACGCCTGGCCCGGACGTCTCCGGCCGCTTCAAGAGCCTGCGCCCCCAGAAGCAGTTGGCCAGCAGGAAACTTTGATTCCATTGGCCAAGGTTGAGTTGGTTCAGACCGTTCATTCGCCGCCATTTAACATAGCAGCAGAACCAAACCCGCTCAAGTTCCTGTGAATGAAGCGATTTACGCTGCTTGACGCCAACGCCCGTTGAAAACGCCAGCTTGGCTTTTGGCGCGCGGACTGCTATCTTTTGGGCATGAGCAAATTTTTCCGGCCCAATCTGGATCGCCA
Organism: uncultured Verrucomicrobiae bacterium; assembly: GCA_963711945.1. GTDB lineage: Bacteria > Verrucomicrobiota > Verrucomicrobiia > Limisphaerales > UBA11358 > UBA11358. The sequence continues at coordinate 4,603 of CAVQGB010000008.1, forward strand.
GGGGCGGATGGCGCGCGGCGTCATCGGCGCGCTTTGCCTCATCGCCGGCATCATCGTGGCGGGCGACGTGGAATGGTGGGTGGATTGATTCTGGTCGCGGCGGGCTTGTTCGCCATTTTTGAAGCCATCAGCAAATGGTGCCTCGTCCGCGCCTGCGGCATTAAGACGAAATTCTAACCGATTTACGATTGACGACTGACGACTGACGATTGGCGCGCCGGCGTGAAATTGAAAAAAGTCTCGTAAATCGCAAATCGTAAATCGTAAATTCTCCGCGCATGAATTTATTGCCGTTCGGAAAATTGCCCGCGCACAAGCCGCGCACGTTTGTCCCGCAAAACATTGACCTCGGCGATTGGCCGCAAATCGCGCCGCTGTTCGACCAACTGGAACGCGCGCGCCGCGAATGCAAAACCGCCGCCGAACTGGAACATTGGCTGCTCGACTGGAGCGAACTCAACGCCGCGCTCGACGAGGAATCCTCGCGCCGTTACATCGCCATGACCTGCCACACGGACAACGCCGACGCGGAAAAGGCGTATCTGCATTTCGTCGAAAACGTCGAGCCGCAACTCAAGCCGCGCCAGTTCGCGCTGGAAAAAATTTACGTCCGCGGAATGCGAGTCGGGCGCTAGCCTGCGCCCGCGAACAAATAAGCTCGCGACTCGCAACGCTCGTTACGAAGTTTTCGACCGCGACGTGAAAAACCACGTCGAATTGTTCCGCCCGGAAAATGTTCCGCTGGAAACCGAGGAGGCCAAGCTCTGCCAGCAATACCAGAAATTGAGCGGCTCGCTCACGGTGAATTTTCGCGGCGAGGAAAAAACGCTCGTGCAAATGGGCCGTTACCTCGAAGAACCCGACCGCGCGTTGCGGCAGGAAGCGTGGGAACTCGTCGCCAAACGCCGGTTGCAGGAGGCGGACAAGTTCGACGACATTTTCGACGAGCAAATCAAACTGCGCCAGCAAATCGCGAAGAACGCCGGCTTTGAAAATTATCGCGATTACGCCTTTCGCCGGCTGGGCCGGTTCGATTACACGCCGGAAGATTGCGCGAAATTTCACGACGCGGTGGAAAAGGAAGTCATGCCGGTCGTGCGCGAATTGCAGGCGCGAACGGCGCGAGCAATTGAAACTGGAAAAACTGCGTCCGTGGGATTTGGCCGTGGACCCGCTGAATCGTCCGCCGCTGAAACCGTTCGCGGAAGTCGGCGAAATGGTTTCGCGCACGCAGAAGATTTTCAATCAGCTCGACGGCGAACTCGCGCGGCGGTTTCCAGCAGATGCAGGATTTGCGTCTGCTCGATCTGGACAATCGCAAGGGCAAGGCGCCGGGCGGTTATCAATCCACGCTGGCCGAAGCGCGGCTGCCGTTCATTTTCATGAACGCCGTCGGTTTGCAGCGCGACGTGGAAACGATTTTGCACGAGGCCGGCCACGCCTTTCACGCGCTGGCGACGCGCGACGAGGATTTGTATGCGTATCGCAGCGCGCCGATTGAATTTTGCGAAGTCGCCTCGATGAGCATGGAATTGCTCGGCAACGAATTCATCGAGGAATTTTATTCCGCCGCCGACGCGAACCGCGCGCGGCGCGTTCATCTCGAAGGCATCGTCGGCGTTTTTCCGTGGATTGCGACGGTGGACGCCTTTCAGCACTGGATTTACACGCATCCGGATCACACGCGCGACGAACGGCGCGAGGCGTGGCTGGAATTGATGGACCGTTTCGGCGGCGACGTGGATTGGAGCGGTTATGAAACCGCGCGCGCCAATTTGTGGCACCGGCAGCTCCACATTTTCCTGCATCCGTTTTACTACATCGAATACGGCATCGCGCAACTCGGCGCGTTGCAGGTCTGGGCCAATTCAAAGCGCGACAAGGCGAAGGCGCTGGGCGATTACAAAAAATCGCTGGCGCTCGGCGGCTCGCGTCCGTTGCCGGAACTGTTTTCCGCCGCCGGCTGCCAGTTTGAATTCAGCGCAAAGACCATTCAGCCGCTGGCGAAAATGTTGCGGGAAGAATTGGAAAAGCTTTGAACATGACATCCGAAGCGGCTTGACGTTTAAGCGAACATGAATAATCTAACTCGCATATGCCAATAGATAAGCCCACCTTGACGAAATTAAAGAAATTTGCGGACGTATTCAAAGCCGCACGCGAACGGAATGCTGATGAATCCAACACGGTTATGTATCTCATCAAGTTCTTTGAGGAGGTTCTCGGGTATGACCCGTTGGCCGGCGAAATCACCAAGGAGATTCCTATCAAGGAACGTTATTGCGATTTCGCCATTGTCCTCGACAGCAAGACTGATGAAGGCAAGCCAAAGCCTGAATTCCTTGTCGAAGCCAAGGCTGCATACGTCAAAACTCTCAATGAGAAACACATTGAGCAGGCAGAAAACTACGCCTCGCGAGCTGCTGTCAACTGGGTGCTGCTCACCAACGGAGTTGAATGGCGTTTATACCACCTGACATTTGACAACAACGGCATCCAGCCTGATCCTGTTTTCGTTCTCAATTTTTTGGAGGGAATGGAGAAAGATCCCGAGTTGGTATGGGACACGTTTTCCGTGCTGGCTAAAAGCAATGTTCAGGAAAATTCGCTGGAGACATACTATGAGCAGCAAAAGCTGCTCAGCCCCAAAATGATTGTCAGCACATTGGTTGGCGAGGAAGTCTTAATGAAAATTCGTCAAGAACTTAACCGCAAAGCTCCCGCGCGACTGGATATCAAGGACGTATTCCATGCCGTAATGCACGTTCTTGACCAAGATGCGATTGCCGCCGCCGGCGGGCTTGAAGCACCCGTAAGAAGAAAAAAACGCCACCATCGTCGCCAAGCCGAGGAATCTGTGCAGCCTGAAACGCAAGTTTCAGCAACACCGAGCGCAGCCGCAGCCAACTCCTGCCGCTGAAGAGGAGATGCCAGCATAAGTTGCATTTCCCTTTACCAGGCATTGCCGAGTTCGTTCGCCAACTATTCCACGACCTGGTTGGCGCGGTTCGCCTGCAATTGATCTCCCGTATTCTCTCGCCCGGGGCACAAGTAATCAATCTGTCGCCGTAACCCTCCCAATTCCCTTTTCATTTTCTCGGTTGACATTGCGGTTTCAGCGTGGCTTGTTTCTTGGCCATCGGCAACCAAAGCCCACTAATACATGAATAATTTGCAATCCAAACTCGCCAGGCAGTCGGCAAGCCACGAAATGCTTGCCGGGAACATCATCAAACAGCCCAAATCCCTGCACGAAGCCTTTGCGGGACTGGACGCGGACAAGGCAAGGGTCAAATATGGATGCCTCAAGGTGCTTCGCATCATCAGCGAGCAGCAGCCGGCGGTGCTTTATCCTGAATTTGACCGTCTGTTTTCCCTTCTCGACAGCGAAAACAACATTTTAAAATGGGGTGCGATTCTTTGCATCGGAAATCTGGCCGCCGTGGATTCGGAGGGGAAGATAGACCGGATTCTGGACAAATACCTTCAGCCGATTTCCGGTCACGTCATGATCACGGCGGCCAACGTCATCGTCGGCGCCGGGAAAATCGCACGGGCCAAACCGAATCTCGCCGACAAAATTGTCCGCGCCCTGCTGCGGGTGGAGAAGGCGAACTATCAAACCGAGGAATGTCGCAACGTGGCGCTGGGCCACACGGTCGCGTCGCTGGATTTGTTTTTTGATCATCTTGACAAGCCACAGCCGGTCATGGAGTTCGTCAAGCGGCAGCTCCACAACCGCAGAAACGCCGTCAGGGTGAAGGCGGCAAAATTTCTGAAGAAATACGGCCAGCCGCCAAGTTGCGCGTTATAAAGTGGAAGACGTGGCTGAGCCGGCCTTGGCGGAAAATCAGATGTTGGCATGGTTTGAAACCGGCTCATTGAAACAAGTGTGTCGCCTCCGCTGTTGCCATTTGGATCTGACCCTAAACCTCGAATTTCGAAGTTGAAATGGGGAGCACACGCGCCGGGCTTGCATGGTCCGCGCGGCCGGACGCCCGTCAATTATCTGTGGAAACTTTCGGGCGGGCCGAGATAGCTGGGCTTCACGCCGCCGGTGTTGACGACGATTTTTTCCACGGCGACGGCCGGATCAACCATCCAGATTTTCAACGTGTGATAGCCCGGCGCGGAAATCGTGTGCTCGGATTTGACCAGCGCGGCAGTTGTCTCTCACGGACTCCTCCCAGTTGCGCGTTGCCGTTTTGCGCGTTGAAATTCGCGGGAACAATCGTGACGACTTGCGGCGTTTCGTCATCAAACGAAACCGCGTAGCGCAGCGGGCGTCCGGGAAGGAAATTCAACGTCGGGCCGACCATGGATTCAACTTCCACTTTTCCCGTGCTGAACAGATACATTTTGTATTCGAGACACGGCGAATCTTTTCCCGGCGTGGCCTGCACGTCCACCGGGCCGTCCGCGCGCATGGCGGAAAGCGTGTGGCCGTAGTCCGGAATTTTGATCCAGCGGTTCGCGCCGGCGTCCATGTTTTTGGTGAAATGTTCCGCCTCGATGGAAACGCAGCCGTCGCCTTCGACAAATCCCTGCAACGAATCGCGCGTCGGTTCGGACGGATTGAACGCGGTGATTTTCACCGTCACCTCGCTGCCCGCGCCGGAAATTTTGATTTCGCCGCTGTTCGTGCCGGTCGGAGCTTTGCTCCAATCCACGCTGACCCAGAAGCGTTGCTTTTCACTTTGTAGTCCGACAGATCCATTGTCATGCCAGCTCAGTTGGTTCAGCTGTCCGGAAAGACAATCCACGGCGCGCTGGCGCTGACGCGTAAAATCAAACGCCGTTTTGCCCCTGTTGAAAACATCCACATAATGGCGCTGCTGGTTGAACGACATCAAATTGCGGCAACGAAATCTCGCCGTTGGTCGCCGCCGTTTCCGAGCCTTCCACCGCCACGCCCATCGCCGCCGCGTCCGGCACCTGGATTTCCGTCAGCCGCACCGCGTCCAAATTGTTTCCTGCCGCGGTTCATTCCAACTCGTGTAGCCGATATACGGTCTGGTCCATGAAATGATCCCATTTGCCGCCGGCAAATGTGTGGTTGAAATAGTCCATCAGGTTGGTCTGCGCGGCGAACAGCGTCGCGGGTTTGCGCGGCGAAATCATTGGCGCTGGCGCGGCCTTGCTGCGGCGTAAAGCGCGTTCTTCGCGGCGGCGAGATACATCGCGTTCAATCCCGCGCTGGCTTTCGTCGGGAACAGAACCAGTTCGTAAAACGCGTCGCGGCTTTCCGGCGGCAATTCTCGCTGATCTTTTCCGCCTTGTCGGCGAGCGCTTCGTAATCGGCGACGACCTTGTCAAACTCGTCGTAGTTCACCAGGCTGTAAGTGTTCGGCGTCGAGCAGCTCGGGTTTGCGCCGGCCGTTGAACTTCGTGTAGGTGGCAATGATGTCGGCGATTTCGTCGGCGTGCTCCGGGCCGAACTCGCGCTGCCGCCCAGAGCCGCGTGTATTCGTCGAGATTCGTCGTTCGTCCAGCGCGTGCGTGTCCCAGCGCCAGGTTCATGAAAGAATTCCATCGGGAATTCGTAGCCCTTGAAGTGGCCGACGTTCACGATCCAGATCCGGTCCGCGCCGTATTGTTTGGCCAGCGACATCTGGTCCCAGATCTTCGGGATCGGGCTGGTGTTGATCCACTGGTAATTGCGCGGGCCGCCGTGGTAATCGAAGTGATAGTAGATGCCCGCGCCGCCGGTGCGCTTGCGTTCCTCGGCGGTGGGCAGGCGGCGGAGGTTGCCCCAGTTGTCCTCCGCCCAGAGCAGCGTCACGTCGTCGGGCACGCGCATGCCCGTCGTCGTAATAATCCTGCACTTCCTTGTAGAGGCACCAGAGCTGCGGCACCTTGGTCACGTCGGGATTCATGTCCTCGGCGAGGATCTTGCGCTGGTCGGCCGACGATCTTGTTCGAGCAGCGTCATGTTCGCTGCCGGCCGCCCGGCGCCATCGGCGTGTCATTTTCGCCGCGCAGGCCGATGGTGATGATGCTTTCGAAATCCTTGTTGCGCGCGGATGCCCTCGCGCCAGAACTTCTCGAGCACGTCGGGGTTCGTGGCGTAATTCCAGCTGCCGTATGGTCTCGCAGGGCGCGGTCCCATTCCTTCTGCGCGCGCAGCATCGGTTCCTGGTGCGAGGTGCCCATGACGATGCCGTATTCGTCGGCCAGTCGCGGCGTTCTGCGGGTCGTCCTCGTTGAAGGCGTTGTTCCACATCGCGGGCCAGAGATAATTGGCCCGCAGGCGCAGCATCAGTTCGAAGAGGTTGGTGTAGAACTCGTGGCCGTAGTTGGCGACGCCCGCGGCATGGCCGCGGGACCGTGCCGAATTTCTCGCGGACCCAGTCGGTCAGGTCCGGCGCCTCGTCGTTGAGGAAAATGCCGCGGTATTTCACCGACGGGCGGGCCTTGCGACGAACTTGCCCGGCCTTGACGAAAAGCTGCGTCGTGATGCTTCGGCGGCACGTCCGCCCACCAATACCACGGCGACACGCCGATCTGCTCGGACAGATCGTAGATGCCGTAGATCGTGCCGCGCTTGTCGCTGCCGCAGATGACCAGCGCCTGATCCACTCCCGGCAACGGATTGGCCACGACCTGGAGGAAAATACGATTCCCATTTGCCGGCGATGTCCGAAACGTCAATTTTCTTTCGCGGATCAGCCGGTCAATGAGTCGCTCTTGCCGATGGTGCCGACGATGATGACATTGGCGCCGGAACCGGGAATGCCGCCGGCCATGTGCGGCGTGAGGCCGGAAACCCGTTGAACGTCCGCGCGCAAATCCCCCGCCGCCCGCAAGACGCCGGGCCAGTCGTTTGTATCTGTGAAAATTTCCGCGGCGTGGCCGCCGGCGAACAGGCTAAAGACCGCCGGCAACTCCCTGCTCGGAGCTGACAGCAAATCGTCCGTGGTGAGGGCGAACGATTGATGCCGCCGCTCACCACGAGGCCGATGGAGACCAGGAGCGCTCCGATTTTTACCACGTCAATTCCCCGGAAGGATTTCGATCCCATTGACCTGCGGATTCTCGACGTTCGGCGTGAAAGTGATGGTGAGCTTGCCATCGGTGACGTCCGCGGACTGGGGTCACGACGTAGGCGATAAACGGACCGCCGGCCTTGGCCCACACGTCAAAATCTTTGACTTCGGGATTGTTCTGGACTTTGAATGAAAACACACGCTCGCCCGGCCCGGTGATGCCCTCATAGGTCTCGCAGAAATACAGTTTTACGGTATAATGGCCGTTGGGCACCGGCTCCGAGAAACTGGTCATGCCGTAGTGTTCCGCGTGGAAAATCTGCGGGATCGGCGTGTTGGTGATTGTTATGTCCGGGCGTTGAATCGTGTCGCCATCGGCAAAACCCTGGTCGGCCAACCACTTGTTGCCCTGGCCGTCGGTGATGGGGCCCGTGGCGCCGGCAGCAATGCGAATCGGCAAAGACAACTGCGGCGTCGCCGTGGCGGCAGGCGCGGCAGGCGCGGCAGGCGTGACGGGCGCCGGTGCTGGTGTGCTGACCGAGGGCGCGGGGTCGGGCTCACCGCCGGAGCAGCAGCCGACGCACTTGTGGAGCTTTGCGACCCGGACTGGCAGCCGACGAGCAACAGCGCCGCGGCCGCAGTGAAGAAACAAACGTTCAAACGTGGGAATGATGATTTTGTAGTTTTCATTGTTAGTTCTATTGGTTGACGGTTTTAGCTTACATACAAATTCAAAGCAGGCAACACTATTTTATCAAACCGGACCGGGCGTTCGCAAGAGCCATGTATTTGCCGGATATGTGCCGCTCCCCGGCAAACTGAAATGCAGCCCCGCCGACAATTTGAGCGCCGGAATCCGTTTCGTAGCTTCACGAACGATCACCACCGTCCGAACCTGGAGCATTCATTTCGAGTCGGGCTGAACTCGTCAAAAGACTATCCGCCAAACCGTATTTGCGGCAACTGGAAAATCGAATCTTGAAAACTGAATCTGATTCGACTTTCAAAGAGATTCCTCTGAAACGATTTTTCGGCTTGAAGCCGCCGCGCTTTGAAAGGGATACTAGCGGCATCGCATGAAACCTGAACAATGGGAGATTTTTAAGAAGGCCGCGCGCCTGGAAAAACTGGACAAGATTCCGATGGCGCTGATCATTGACAGCCCGTGGATTCCCGGCTATCTCGGCGTGAAGCACATGGATTTTTACCTCGACCCGGAATTGTGGTTCCAGTCGCACCTGAAAATCCACCGCGAATTTCCCGACATCATCTTCGTGCCCGGCTGGTGGATGGAATACGGCATGGCGGCCGAGCCGTCCGCGCTCGGCGCGAAAATCAAATTCTGGCAGGACAACACGCCGAGCGAATACCACACGCTGTTTCACATCGAGGACATCGAGAAATTTCCCGAATACGAAGTGGAAAACGACGCGTTCATGGCGCATGACGCTGCACCGCATCCGCATGCAACGGCAGCGCATTCTCGACACCGGCGAAATCCTGCCGTTCGTCACCTCGCGCGGGCCGATGTGCACCGGCGGGTTCGTGCGCGGCACGACCGACCTGATGATTGACCTCGTGGAAAAGCCGGAATGGGCGCACAAGCTGCTCGACCTTTGCACGCGCCTGGTCATTGACTGGCTCAAGGCGCAGCACAAGGCGATGGGCGACACGGTCGAGGGCATTTTCATCCTGGACGACATCGTCGGCTTCGTGAACGAGGAGCATTACAAGGAATTTTGCCATCCGTATCTCAAGCGCATCTGCGACGCGTTCCCGAAGGACTGGGTGAAGCTCTATCACAACGACGCCGAAGTGCAGGCGTGCCTGGATCACCTGCCCGACTGCGGTTTCAACGTGCTGAACTGGGGCAAGCAAACCGACATCGCCGAGGTCAAGGCGCGCGTCGGCGACCGGATGTGCCTGATGGGAAACGTGAATCCGCTCGAAGTCGGCGTGCGCGGCACGCCGGAGGAAGTGCGCGCGGCGACGCTGGACGTTTTGGAAAAAGGCGGCGACCGCGGGATGATTTTGTCCGTCGGCGGCGGCACCAGTCCGGGAATGCCGAAGCAAAACATCGTCGCGATGCTGAAGGCGCTGGAGGAATTTAACGGGAAGAAGGTTTGTGGCGTAGCATCTGTTCGGCCACTTCGCACGCAATGCAAAAATACCGAGTTATGATTCATGGACAGAACTTGCTGATGGAGGTTCGCGGTGTTCAGCAGCGGCGCGGCTTTTATACGAACGTTTCGTCGAGGCATTTACGCCAGCCGACGCTGAACAGCGAGCGATGACAATCTCCCGGAGGACGTGCATCTGCGGGACATTGCACTGAACAGCGAGGACAACCCATTGAAATTCTCGGTGGATGAGGTTCACGAGATTGAATCCTTTGATGGGCTGCGTTTGCCGAGGCAGGGACTGGCATTCCATGAGGAGAAGTCAAATGACATTGTCTGACTTTGGAAGTTTGATACTCGACATTTGCGCAATCCCAACGGGATTGCATCCTTTAGCCCAGGGTTGGCCGCGCCAGCGGACTGCCATGGGGCAACCGTCCCCAAAATTTTCAATCCAAACGGGGTTGGATTCTTGCGCCATTGTATGCTTGCAACCGCCTTCGGGGTTGGTGCCGCTCTGTTCGCGACCCAGGGTAGCTCGTTCCTCGCAACCCTGGGCTGAATGCTTTGAATCCTTTCAGCGATTCAGATTTCGCGCATCGCACATTGGATGTTCGATGTCTGAATGTTGCGTTTTTGGATGTTTCCCTAACATTTTCCCATGCCTGACTACGCGTTGATGAACCAGTGCCTTTACGAAGGCAAGGCCAAGGAGGTCGAGCAGATGACCAAGGACGCGCTCGCCGAGGGCCGGCCCGTCCAGGAGATTCTGACCGAGGGCCTCATCGCCGGCATGAGCGTCGTCGGCGAGGATTTCAAATACAACATCCTCTACGTGCCGGAAGTGCTCATCGCCGCCCGCGCCATGAAAGCGGGCATGGCGGTTTTGAAACCGCTGCTCGCGGCGAAAGATTCCGTGGTGCAACCCGCCGGCATATTGCTGATGGGCACGGTGCGCGGCGATTTGCATGACATCGGAAAAAATCTCGTCTGCATGATGGCCGAGGGCGCGGGCTTCACGGTCATTGACATCGGCGTGGACCAAAGCATCGAAAAATTTCTCGCCGCCACCGAACAGCACAAGCCGGACATCATCGGCATGAGCGCGCTGCTCACGACCACGATGACCTACATGAAAACCGTCGTGGACGGCTACAAGGAGCGCGGGATGCCGCAGAAATTCGCCATCGGCGGCGCGCCCATCAGCCAGATGTACGCCGACGAAATCGGCGCGGACGGCTACGGCGCGGACGCGTCCAGCGCGGTGGATCTGTTTTTGTATTTCATGGGCAAAGGCCCGCCGCCAAAGGCCAAATCAAAAATTGCAATCCATTGAGGAAGTCAAGGCCGAGCGTGAACAATCGCGGGCGCGCGACCCAAACGCGAAATCAAAATTTCAAATCCTCTACTGGCAGGACATTCCGTCCGAGGTGAAGGCGTGGGACGATTTTGACGAGGTGAAAATCAGCCTGCCGGAAAAGTTCGCCATGCGGATTGACGCCTCGGCGCAAAAGCAGGGCCTGATTTCGCAGGACGACTATTCCGCGCATCTGCGCTGGGGCGAGATTGTTGAACGCGCCGGCTCGCCGCGCGAAGTCGCCGCCGCTGTCAAAGGCGAATTGGAAGCCAAATTTCCGTGAACGCCCGGTGGCGCTCGGCGGGAGTCAAGATGCGACAGTGAATCCCGTCACAATCCGATTTTCGTTCCGGAAACTTTCGCGTAATACTTCGCCAGGCCGCTGTGGTCGTTCTGGCCGCAGCCGTCGGCCTTGAGCGTCTGCATCATTTCCATGAGCATGGCGGTCAGGGGCAACGGAGCGCCGACGCCGTGGCCCGTGTCCAGGGCATTGGCCAGATCCTTGATGTGCAGGTCAATCTTGAACCCGGGCTTGAAATTGCCCTGCAGCATCATCGGAACTTTGGCGTTCATCACGGTGGAACCGGCCAGCCCGCCTTTGATGGCATCCATGACGCGCGCGGGATCCACGCCGGCTTTCTTGGCCAGCGTGAAGGCTTCGGCGCAGGCGGCGATGTTGCACGCCACGATCACCTGGTTGGCCAGCTTGGTGGTGTTGCCGGCGCCAATCGTGCCGCAATGCACCGCGCTCGCGCCCATCTTCAACAGGATGTCCTTGACGGAATTGAAGACCTGCTCGTCGCCGCCGACCATGATGGACAGCGTGCCGTCAATGGCCTTGGGTTCGCCGCCGCTCACCGGCGCGTCAATCATCTTCACGCCTTTGGCGCTGCAAGCCTTCTCAATTTCCTGCGAGGCCAGCGGGGCGATGGAACTCATGTCAATGAGAATGGTTCCCGCCTTGGCGCCTTCCAGCACGCCGCCCGGTCCCATCACCGCTTCCTTCACGTGCGGCGAATTGGGCAGCATGGTGATGACGATGGAGCACTGTTCAGCCACGGCCTTGCACGAAGCCGCGGCTTTGGCACCGGCGGCGACCACGTCGGCCACGTTCTGGGCCACGATGTCGAAACAGACCATTTCGTGGCCGGCCTTGAGTAAGTTTTTGGCCATGGGTTTGCCCATGATGCCGAGACCGATGAATCCGATTTTCATATTAATAATTTCTTTCTTTTCGGGATGCTTATTTCAACAAGTTTTTTGCTTTCGCGGCAATGTTCTCCGCCGTCAAGCCGTAGGCCACCTGCAGGTCTTCGGTCTTGAGCGCCGACTCGCCAAATGTGTCGTCCAAGGCGACGAAATCCATCGGCACGCGACTACGGCGCAAAGCCAAGGCCGTGGCCGCAGCCAGCCCGCCGATGTAGCTGTGCTCTTCGGCGGTGACGACGCCTTTCATGCCTTGGGCCAATTCCACAACGCCATCATAGTTAAACGGCTTCATGGTTCCGACGCTCGCAACCTTGGCGCTGATTCCAGCCTTCTCCAAAATCACCGCCGCCGCCAGCGCTTTTTCCACCATGACGCCGTGCGCCAAAAGCAGCACGTCGCCGCCCTGCCGCAAAATGCGGAATTTTCCAATTTCAAACGTCGCGTCCTTGTCCAAAATATCCAGGACCGGGTTCCGGTTGACGCGCATATAGACCGGTCCCTGAATCGCCGCCGCCGCCCGCACCGCCAGGCGCACTTCCGTCGCGTCCAACGGCGTCAGCACCGTCATGTTCGGAATGGCGGACATGATGGCCACGTCTTCGATGGCTTGATGCGTCGAGCCGTCGCCGTAATCCGACAGCCCGCACGACGAGCCGCAGATTTTCACGTTCAGTTTGCCGATGGAAATCGTCTGGCGAATCTGGTCGTAGGCGCGGCCGGTCGCGAACACCGCGAAAGTGCTGGCGAAGGCGATCTTGCCGCTGACCGCCAGTCCGGCCGCGGTGGACATCATGTTGGCCTCGGCGATGCCCATTTCAAAATACCGGTCCGGAATCGCGTTCTGAAACAGAACGGACATGGTGGATTTGCAAAGGTCGGCGTCCAGAACGACGATTCGCTCGTCCGCCTTGCCCAGTTCCACCAGGGTTTCGCCGTAAGCGTTGCGCGGATTTGTGTAGGTAGCCATAATCAACGTGCCTCCTTTGTTTGCGCCGGCTGGTCTTTGGCCATCACGGCCTCCACTTCCTTCAAGGCCTGATCGTATTGCGCCTGCGTCATCGCCCCGTTGTGGAAGGCGACGTTGTTTTCCGCGAAGGAAATTCCCTTGCCTTTGACGGTGTTGGCGATGATGGCGGTCGGCCTGCCTTTGATCGTCTCCGCCTCGTCCAAGGCCGCCGCGATGGCTTTGATGTCGTGACCGTCAATCTCGATGACATGCCAGCGGAACGCCCGGAATTTTTCCGGGAGCGGACCTGAATCCATGCGGTCCGCCACAGCGCCCATCGCCTGCAAGCGGTTGTTGTCAACGATGGCAACAACGTTGTCAATTTTCTTGGCCGGGGCAAACATGGCCGCTTCCCACACCTGGCCTTCGGCCAGTTCGCCATCGCCCAGGACGCAGAAGACGCGATTGGGTTTCTTGTCCAGTCGCATGCGCCAAAGCCATGCCGTTGGAGATGGACAATCCCTGTCCCAGCGAACCGGTGTTGGCCTCGATGCCGGGCGTTTTGTGAATGTCAGGATGTCCCTGAAGCCGCGAGCCAAGTTTCTTGAGCGTCAGCAGCTCTGAAGTCGGGAAATATCCCGTCTCGGCCAGGGCGGCATATTGAACAATGGCCGCGTGGCCTTTGCTCATGAGAAAACGGTCGCGTCCATCCCATTTGGGATTTTTCGGATCGTGCTTCATCTTCCAGCCGTAGAGCACCGCCACGATATCCGCCGACGAACAGGAACCGCCGATGTGCCCCGGCTGTCCCACCCCGACCATCAGAATGATATGCCGCCGCAAACAGGCGGCCAGGTAGCGGATTTCCCGCAATTTTTTTTCATCAATCATAGGCAAATTCTGGTTAGCTTTTGGATTTTTTCCCGGCAGCCGCAACCACCGAACTCGGCGGTTCCAAATTTCGTGTCGAATTCCCACGGCGTTCCGCCCGCCAGGCAGCCGCCATCCAGGTGATACGTCTGACCGGTCATGTAACTGGAGGCCGGCGAACAGAGCATCAAAACCAAGCCCGCCACTTCCTCCGGCGTGCCCGGCCGCCGCATCGCAATCCGGTCGCGCAAATACACCGACCGCGTTGGATGGTCCCAAGTCACCTGCGTCAGCGGCGTCAGAATATGCCCCGGCGCCACCGCGTTGGCCTGAATGTTGAACTGCGCCCATTCAACCGCCATCGAACGCGTCAACGCCGACACGCCGCTCTTGCTCGCGCCATAAACCGACACGCCGCCGAGCATTCCCTGGGCGTTGTGCGAACTCAAATTGACAATTTTCCCGCCGCCAGCCTTGATCATGTAAGGCACCACCGCCTGCGTCATGAAAAACGTTCCTTTCAGGTTCACGTTCATGATCAGGTCGTAAGTCTTCTCCTCCACGTCCAGAAATCCCTCGCGCTTGTTGATGCCGCCGCAGTTGACGAGGATGTCAATTTTCCCGAACGCCGCAGCCACGGCAGCGGCACATTGGCGGATGGATTCGACCTTCGTGAGGTCCAGCGCAAACGCCTTGGCCTTGAGCTTTTTGGCCGTCAAATCCGCCGCCACCTTTTCCGCCTGTGCGAGATTCAAATCGCAAACCGCCGTCGTCGCCCCCGCCGAACAGAGCGCGAAGGCCAGCGCCTCTCCGATCCCGCCCGCCCCGCCGGTCAACAGCGCCGATTTGCCTTCCAGCGAAAACTGCGTCTTGAGAAATTCGCCTATCGCCGATTTTGCATTTTCGGTTTGATCGGGCATCGATTCAAGTATTGTCCAAGCCAGTTCCCGACTCTTTGCAATTCTTGGCAATTCTTGACTGTTTATTGCCGGTGGCTGAAAAGTCGCATTCCACGACCGCATTTCGGAATCCTGCGCGGCAGGCATGAATTGGGACACCGCCTGGGTGCGGCTGGCACGCCTCGCATCCGGCACCTTGTGCATGAAACGATTCGAGATGACCGGAACCTTTCCGCGTTTCAAGTTTTCCGCGTGGGTGCGGAAAACCGCACGCGCGGCGCATGCGCTCCCCGTTCCACTGGTTCGGATTAGTGTTTCCCGGACAAGATTTTTTGTGCTTCGGCGTCGGTGGTGGCTTCGGTTCGATGGAAGAGGCTGATAAGTCGTGACGAATTCCATTTTCCCGCCAACGGGCAGCGCGGCCAGCGGGCCGAGCATTTCAAGTTCGAAATAGTTCTGCTCCGGCGGTATAGACCTCCGTGCTGCTGTTGCCGTCCGGATAGGTGGCGCCCGGAACCCTCGGCGCATCCACCCGCAACGACAGGCTCGGCCCGACGAGCACCAGCGTGCCGCCGTCGAATCCGACTTTATGATTGGCCGAATCGGGGCCGAAGGAAATCAACCCGTTCGCATTGGTGAACCCCGCCGGAAGCGCGGCTGTAAATTGCGCGCTGCCGGTGGTGGTATAACCGTTGGGAAAAATGGAGGGTGACGGCACCGGCACATAACACCGGGAGTCGCTGGCAACGGTCGCCTGGCAATCAATCCACACGCCAAGATTCGTCTTGGACGATTCCGCGGTCCGTTCAAAGATCGTCCGAATCTGCATGACTGGTGCAGTTGGGGACCAGTTCGATGATTCTCGTGGTGCGGATGCCGTAAGTGGCGTCCACCGGGGTCACCAGCGTGACAATGCCGTTGGTGAACGAAACCGTGTTAACGGCTTCCATCGAATCCTTTCGGCGGCGGCCAGCCCCACTCGGATTGCGGCGACGGCCACGCTTTGTCCCCGCCGAAGTTCGGATAAAAGCCGGAACCGGTGGCAGCCCTGCCCCATGCCCTGCGGATCCTCCCAAAGGGCGCCGTTGGTGTCGCCCACGAAACGAAACTGCTGCACCCGTCCGACCGTGGGGACGATGACGGCCTCAACCACCCCGTTGTTGAGGGACACAGCGTTGCTCCAGCCATGGTAATTCGTGAACGCCGCCATGGTTGGCTGGGCATCTATCAGGGCTGGGCTTATGGTCATTGCCTTAGCCCAACCCCGCCATCCCGCCAAACCCCACCCACTTGACCTTGAACATGAGTTGCATCAAGCGCAGCAGGAGAATGATGCCGCCGAACAAAAACATGTTTGCGGCAATGAAAGAGGTTGTGAAACGCTGTTTTTGGGGTGTGGTGAACATGAGGCAACTCTATCAAGGCCCGGCATCGGGCGTCAACCGCGCGACCTTCCATTGTCCTCCGGAATTGGTGGGTCGGGTCGCGCTGCGATCCGACGCGCCTCGCAGCGCGAGGCACGCCACCTCGAAATGAGAACGCGGCTCCTTGCTCCAAAGCAATGACGTTTTGAAAAGCAGATTGCCCGGCGGCGTTTCTCGTGCGCATAATCCGCAACCACATGAACATTCTGATTGCCCCGGATAAATACAAAGGCACGCTTACCGCCCGCGAAGCCGCCGAAGCCATGGCGCGAGGTTGGCGGCAAGCGCGTCCCAGCCGACCACCTGACGTTGTTTCCCATCAGCGACGGCGGAGACGGTTTTGGCGAATTGGTGGGAGCGAGTCTCGGCGCCGGGACTGAAACGGTCGCCACCGTGGACGCCGCGCACCAGCCATGCACGGCCAATTGGTGGTGGGATCCGAAGTCGCGCACGGCAATCATTGAAGCCGCCCAAGCGAACGGCCTGGCCCGATTGCCGGCGGGCAAACATCATCCGTTTGATCTGGACACGTTCGGCCTGGGCGCGGTGATTGCGGCAGCGCACGCAGAAGGGCGCACGCCAATGCCTCATCGGCATCGGCGGCAGCGCGACGAATGACGGCGGATTCGGCATGGCGCGTTCACTGGGTTGGACTTTCTTCGATGAGCGCGGGACAAAAATCGAACGTTGGACCGAATTGCATTCGTTGTCCCGCTGCGAGCCGCCGCAGACCGCCGGTTGGCCGGATGAAATTCTGGTCGCGGTGGACGTGCAAAATCCACTTCTGGGACCGACCGGCAGCACGCGCATTTATGGTCCGCAAAAAGGTCTGCGCGAGGAGGATTTTGATTTGGCGGAACGGTGCCTTGGCCCGTTTGGCGGACGTGATGGAATCCCAATCCGGTTGCCGCGTCGCGAACGAGCCGGGGGCCGGCGCGGCGGGCGGACTGGGCTTCGGCCTGTGCAGTTTTCTCGGTGCGCGCCTGGTGCCGGGGTTTGGCTTGTTCGCCGAACACACCGGTTTGAAAGCGCGTCTGGCGGAGGCGGACCTGGTCGTCACCGGCGAAGGCTCGATTGATAAATCCACATTGATGGGCAAAGGCGTGGGTGAATTGGCGGCCTTATGCCGCGGGGCGAAAATTCCGTGCCTGGGTCTGGCCGGCGCGGTGAACGACCGCGCTGCCGTGGCACAGCTCTTCACCCGAACCTATGCGATGTCGCCCGATTTGACGGACCGGGCAACGGCCATGGCCAACAACGCGGAATGGCTCGCGCGCCTGGCGTCACACGCGGCGACCGCTTGGGAAGATAGAAAGTCGTAGTTTTACGAGTTGTTATTTGGTCAACACCTGGGCCGAAGTGGACCGGTTTCTGGAGGGGTGAAGGAAATTCAGAAATTTTTCGGGCAATGTATTTGGGCAAATCAAACACTGGCAACCGGACGCGGCATGTGGTAAATGAACAGCATGAAAACGCTGCAAGTGGAATTGCCCGATGAAATGGCGCGCGAAGTGGAAAACGCCGTCGAAACGGGCACGTTTGAAAACGCCGCCGAAGTCGTGCGGGCGTCGCTGCGCGAATTCATTTCCCGCCGCCGGTTTGAATTGCTGGAGCAGCAGCAGTTGCAGGACGTCGCCTGGGCTTTGCGCGAAAAGCCCGCCGCAAAATGAAACGGCTCGTCGCGGACACCGGCCCGATCCTGCATTTGCACGAGGCCGGGGCGTTGCACCTGCTTCCGCTGATTGGGAATGTTTTCCTGCCGCCGCCGGTTGTGGCCGAATTGCGCGCCCATTCTCCTTCGCTTTGGCCGGGTTCGTTTCCTGAATGGGCGAAACTTCAGACGCCTTCATCCGACAACCGGCAGCGCGCCGGGCAATGGCAGCGCGCCGGATTGCTGCACGGCGGCGAAGCGGAGTCGCTGGCGCTTGCGCTGGAAATCAAGCCCGACTGGTTTCTGACTGACGACGCGGCGGCGCGCTTGATGGCGGAATCGCTCGGCCTCGAAGTCCACGGCTCGCTTGGCGTGGTGCTTTGGGCGGCGGCGAACAAGCTGGTGAAAAAATCCGAAGCGGGAAGGCATTTGAGCGGCCTGGAGCAATCATCGCTTTGGATGTCTCAAAAAGTCCGGGTTCAAGCGCGTGCCGCGCTGGAAAAACTGTTTGCGAACGATTGACGTGCCCGCGCGAGTTTTTATTTGGACAACACCCGGGCCGAAGTGGACCGGTTTGTGGAAGTGGTGAAGGAAATTCAGAAATTCTTCGGGCAATGATTTGGCGCGGTAGCGACCCGCCAAATCGGGGCAAGGGCAGGTCAGCCGTTTATCTTAAAGAATTTGGAAAGCGCGTGAATATCTGTAGCCCCCCAACAGCCATGGGCAAGCTCTGAACCCATGCGTCCAACAAGCAAACGGTCGAAGTCTTTGAGCCAAGGAAGCAATGCGTCTCGAACTTCTATCGGGTTAGACTTTGTTTCAATGATCCAAAAGTGTGATTCACGGGAAAGCACCGTGCCAAGCGTGAACATAAATCGCTCTAGCTCCACAGGATCCGAAGAATGACTCTGATTGTCGCAGTAAATAAATAACGCGTTCATAAAATTGTGATAAATCAGTCTGACAACGAGCGAACCGCTTTATTGCGTCCCAACATCATCGTCTTGGCTTGACTATGAATCGGTTTATTGATTTGTCAACGCTGACGTTTGATGGAATTTCAGGTTCTCCGGTGGCGGCGGGAAATACCGCACGGAGGGCCGCATTGCGGGAGGGCAGGTGTCGCATCCCGCGATGCGGGAGACTGCGGCTTGTCGCGCTAGACTTTTACGAAAGCGGAAATTGACGCCGCCGAATTTCCGGCGCATACTTGCTGAATAATATCAACCAACCCGATTATGAAAGAATTGCTCGCCGACATCAAAGCGCGGTTGCTGAAAGGCGAATATAAAAACGAAGAACACGTTCGCCTTTCACTTGTGGTAAGGGTGTTGGACGGCTTGGGATGGAACATTTGGAATCCAATGGAAGTAAATGCAGAATTTGTTGTCGTTCCAAGCGAGGATAATAAAAAAGTTGATGTCGCGCTATTTTTGCGGCCCGTTGTGCCATCTGTTTTCATCGAGATTAAGGCTGTTGGACAAATGCAAGGAAAACTGACCGCAATCGAACAGCAAATGCGTAACTACAATCGCGATAATCAAGCGATGTTCACGGTAATCACTGATGGTCGCAACTGGCGCTTTTACCTTTCATCCGCCGGCGGCGAGTTTTCCAGACGATGCTTTAAGACCTTCGATTTGCTTGATGATGATCTTGAGGAGGTCGAGGCATCGTTGTCAGCTTTTTTGAAAAAGTCAGAAATAGAAAATGCGAGACAAAAGGCCGAGGATTATTTGAAGCTTAATCAGATTCAGCGAACGGCAGAGGATTGTTTGCCGGAAGCTCGCCGCAAAATAAGCGAGCCGCCATATCCAAGTTTGCCCGATGCGCTTGTGTCTCTGGTGGGCGAAAAAGGTTTTTCAATTACCCAAGACAAAGCTGTGAAATTTATCAAAGAAGCCGACGAAAGAAAACCTTCCGTTCCAATTGCATATCAGACCACTCAAACACCAACGTCAAATAAAACTGAACAGAGTTCGCCTTAATTGTCAGCACTGGCAAAAGCCGGCAAAACTGAATCTCAAATCGCAGCCGCAATAAAGAATGAGTATGGCCCGTTAGAGCAACCCAACTATCTCATTGGTCGTGAATGGCGGCGGGTGAATAAGTGCCTGCGTCAAAGGGGTGCCCGTAGAGTTCAATTCCGAACTGCAAAAAGATTTGGGAGAAAAAGGCGCGGATACCCCTCCTCAAGCTGACTATCCGATCAGTCTCGAAAAGAAAGTCGGCAAAATGGCGTTTGTCGAAGCGCTTTTGACCGCGAAAGGAGAAAGCCGCAAAACCAAATCCGAAATTGTTAAAAAAACTCTTTATGGAAGAGTTTCCCGACGTGTCGGAAAAGACGGCGAAAAATACCGTCTTATGGTCGGCTTCGACCTTGAAAAGGCGCACCGGCAAAGAATCGAATCATTTACCGAACATGCGTTAAATTTCCGGTTATTCCACGCAAACCGGATGTGGTGTTGTCGTTCCCGTGATTTGATGGACTCAAGTGAAGTTGTGTGCAAAGCTAGTCAATGTGAGTAATGCTTCCAGACAGTTTGCGGGTATGAAAAACCGAGCCGATATGTCGGAGTGGGTCATGCATTTTGTGCATCGGCGCAATCCGGCAAATGAAGGCGTGCTTTACGATGAAAGCGGTGACGGCGAAACAATTCCGCTTCACAGCGATCCAGCCAAAGCCTCCCGTTTCGACCTTTGGACCATTAAGGACAAAGAGGCGGGAATGGAATCCGATGCTAACGCACTTGACGTCTTGCTCCGTATCTTAGACGACGGCCACATTCGTTGTGGTTGGTCCGTGCGAAAGCGACGACCTACAATATATGGTCCTCGCGCAGCCTGCTGCTTTACTGAAATGCCGTTATACGCGCTTTTGGATTACACTCGCGCGAGGGGTGATTCGGGAGCGGTAGTTCTTATGGCATCGCATTCCTCAAGTGCGAACTCTTTGGGCTGGCGCACGTCCCGTTATCTACGGTCTTTCGCACCAACATCAGCGAAATACAACACCAAAAATTGGCCGCGAAATGCTGCATGACTCCTACGGAATCTAAACACGAGCAATACCGCTATGTCCCAATGAATCTAAAAGACGAGTATCCTATAGATTGGTCACACGAGCGCGAGTGGCGATGGGCTGACTGCGAAGAAAAATCGGATTGCCCAGACTGCCGGTCTGGTTAAAAAACAAATTTATATCGTTTTTAAAATTATTGTGATTGTCCCAACTTCCAAAGAAGCTGAACGCCTGCTCGACAAATTGAAATTGATGCGCGATGCGAAAACGGATGGCTATGGCAATCCCTATCAACAGGAACTAATTACTCGAACTCGTGTTCTGTCACTTGAGGAAGCCGCCGCTCGCCCTCATCCGCAAACAGGCAAGCTGTTACGAATCGACGATATTCCGGTCCGACAGTTAAAGGAGGCCGTCGCCGCAGTGCCAAGCCGAGAATTGCTGTAAAAGGTCGAAACCGTTGTGAACAAAGCACAAGAAGCTGCGGAACAAGGAGCGAAACGATGGCGTGAATCACACGGGCGAGGAGATGTTTTCGGTTTTGCGTATTTAATGGTCGACGGCCCTCGGTCCGAAGTTGAGGCTCTATTGCAACTCAATGAAATAAATGAAATAGCGTGCAGCGACGGAGTTGGATACCGAATGGCAAATATGGGAAGCACTAAACTCATTTACTTGGGGAAGCCGAGGCCGGAGTCATGGCCGCCAAGACCACCTAGAGCAGGAATTACCCGGCAGCGTCTTTCGGATGCGGACGGTTTGGACTAGCTATGACTCCTCCTTAACCGGCCTTCTCCCCACGGAGAAGGAGAATCGTCCGCCGTCCCCTTGAACATTCGTGCTACTGGGTTTGCCGCACGGTCATCCGCCTGAATCCACTTTCCGTGGCAGCCGGCCTGAACCGGCTCAAACTTCTCCCGCCGGAAAAATGAGCGGATTGGCATCCGCTGCCACGCGGTTCAAGGCAGGGCGTTCCTTATTTCTGCGCCGCCGGAGCCGGTTTCACGCGCGGGACGGGCGTGTGTTTTTCGACGTGGCTGGCGGTGGCCCATTCGGCGAGTTTGGCTGGGTCGTTTTTGTAAATGTTCGGCACAATGGTTTTGAGGACGTGCAGGGCAATCGCGGCTTTGTTGGCGGTGTCTTCCAATCCGCCGGTGGCCCCGGAGCGCGCGCCAGCGCCCGCGCCCTTGGCCTTGATGGCCGTCTCAAAATCGCCGATGTCCGAGCCGAGTTGCGTGATGAAGGTGGCGGGCAGGCCAAGGCTGATGAATTGCGTGGAGAACGCCGCCGCGTCGGTCTGAAAGGCGCGGGCGGAATTGAGCAACGCCGCGTCGCCGCCGCTGCGGGGCATGAGGAATTTCCCATTGAGTCCCGCCGTGCCCAACAGCACGAGGGAATGCGCGGCGTCGGCAATGTGGTGCAAATCGTCGTGGAGATGAAAACGCCCGGCGACCTTGGACAAAACGCCCGCGTGCGCGGATTCCGTGCCGGAAACCTGAGCGGCTCCGAGCGTGGCGGTCTGGGGCACGGCGGCGGTGACGAGGGCGAATCCCTGTCCGCCCATGCTGGTGGCGGGAAAATCGGCGGCGTATTTTGCGCCGAAGGCGGCGGTGGATTTGAAGGTTGCGGTGAGGCTGGCGATTTTGTGTTTCATAATGAGGTGTGTTTTTTGTTGGCTGACTTATGATGATTTATACGCCGGTTGGAAGCGAGCGCAATAACTTTTTTGGCCAATGAGACATGGAGAGCGGAGGGTTTTCGACACGGATTGCACGGATTGGCACGGATTGAATCAGTAGAAATCCGTGCAATCCGTGTCAACTGTCTCTTTTTGACCACCAGAATTCGTCAAAAACGATGAAAAATCAGCGCTTTTGCCCGCACAAATCGAAAAATGGCCGCACAAATCGAAAAATGGCCGCACAAATGGGAAAATCGCCGCACGGACGGACAGATGGCCCGCACGGAACGGGAGAACCGCCGCACGGAATGGAAAACGGGCGCACGGATGGGAGAATCGCCGCACGGAAATGGAAATTGTCCGCACAGACCGGCAAATCGCCCGCACGAACCGATTTTTCTTCCCACGAATCAATTCGAGCCTCGTTACCTCGGCTGCTACGAAAACGGGTCAGGTGCGAGCCAAGCAGGACAATTCAATGTCCATTCGATCTTCGATTTTCCTGGAGTTGACGCGGGTGTTACATCGAATTAAGCCTGACGCGATAAGTTTTGACCACGCCATGGTAATCAAATTTCACAACAGCGGTTCCATTTTTTGCGTCGGCCTGTTTAACATCCACTTTCACGCTGCTTGTCGCTCGCGGATGCGGCAACCTGCGGGGATTTCCGCGGCGTCGGCCGGAACGGCATAAGTCGCATCATAAATATCATAGCCGGTGATGCCGTTGGCATTGGTTGATCTGACCGGAGTGGCGGGCAGATTGACCGCTTGTCCGTTCACCTTGATGCTGACCGTGGGCGGAACCGGACGGACGATTTTCACCTTGTCCGAACTGAATCCCAGTCCAACGATATCGCAAAGAGCTCCCGGCTCAGAACCTTCGGCCACCAGGAAAATGGCATGTTTTTCCTTCAGACCTTCGACAGACGACGCGACATCAAGGGTGAAATTCGTCACTTCCTGCGCGGCATTGGCCGGGACATTGATTTCGCCGATCTTTTTGCCTTTCCAGGTGGCATTGTCCCAGGGACCGTCCAGCCAGACGTTCACCTTGAATGCGTTTGTCGTTTTGGGAGCAAGGAACAGATTAAACGCCGTTTTGTTGCCCGGCTTGGCGCCTGCAAAGGCCTTCAAACCCTTCTGGTCCTTGTCCAGTCCGCCAAAGCCAAAATACTTGTATCCGATGATGTTGCCGTTCTGCACATTGACCAGGGGCATGTTGTTGTCCCAGATATCCCACGAATCCTGCATGACTTGCGGGTTGGAAAGATAACAGGCGTATCCCGCGGAGTAATATTGATACGGATCCAGTCCGAAGATGTGGAAACCTTCCGACGTGACTTCGGCGCCGGTATATTCAGCGCCCTGGCTGCCTTTTGCGGTCCAGAGATTATCCTTCGCATAGGGGTCGTAAGCCCGGATGGTGACTTTGCCGCCTTCGGACACCGGTTTTTCATCCCATTCAACCTTGACCGGCGCCACCATGGACTGGCGCGCGTATCCGAAACCCCGTGGCGCCCTGTGATAGAAACAATACCACTGGTCATTGATCAACTGGATGCTGCCATGCGTGTTGTGTCCCGAGAAAGTTGTTTGCAGTCTGGTTCCATCCTGGGTGGGCACAATCGCGCGCGCATCCACAAGAACGCCGCCACTTTTCCAAGGCCCCAGCGGTGCGTCACCGTAGGCATAACGCAACGTCGCAGTGGCACCGGCCAATTCCATATTCGGGACCGGAGGATCCGCTGTAAATCCAGACATATTTGTTGCCAATTTTGCGAATTGAGGCGGCTTCAAAAAAGGCGAACGCGGCAGGCATCCTCACCTGGAAAGACATGGGTCTGAAAACGGTCAATAGCCTGGGTTCCGGGTTTGAGCGAATACATGGTTTTTTGATCCAGCTCGCCTGCCGACGAAGTTTGGAATCCCCAGTAACCGAAAGCCCTGAAACCGATCTCAAAATCAGGATCGTTTCGATTCGTGACGTATTCAATAAACACCGCCGGGTCGAATCCCAACGTGCTGCCGGGCACGGTTCTCGATCCGTCCGCTGTCATATTGATGGGGGTAAAAGGTCCATCCGGCCGATCCCCCTTGGCCACCATTCCCAATCTGCCGCCGCCGCGACTGTGCGGGTAGAGATAATACACCTTCTTGCCGTCCTTTCCTTTCACCTCAACCAGATCCGGCGCATACATCACATCCCACTGGTTGCCGGCTTTGTAGGTGAAAACCGGGCCTTCATCACGCCAGGCGGACAAATCCTCGACCGGCGCCGACCAGATCCTGGTGTCCGGCCCGCAATACCCGTCTGACACTGACATCGTGGGATCCAACAATATAAGCGCGGAATTTTCCCGGGTGATCCGGATCTTCAAAAACACGCGGCTCGCCATCCGGCACATGCTCCCACAAGGGCAGATACGGATTGCCCGATCCACGATAAATGTATTTGTTTGCTTCCGCGCCGGCCTTCGGCGGATTGCCGGCGGCCATCGCCCCCGAACTGCAAAGCAGCGACAGTGACGCAATGAACAACGCCACATGGGATCTCTTGAAAACAACAGAAATGGATTTCATGGTTGATACTTCTAGCAGGTGGGCGATTAAAAAAAAGCCAAAAAGATGAGCTTTTTGAAAGCACGACCGTCGCCACCGTGCCGCCCGGATTCAACGTGCGACTGGCGGCAAGGGGTGCGGCGCGCGGGGTGGTTGAACAACAAAGTAACGAAGGCACAAAGTTTTGGCGTCTTGGTTACTTGGTTCCTTGGTTGTTTAAGCAACCACAGAAGAAATGAGCCAGTTCAAGTCAGATTTCTGCGTAGCGGCTTTCGGTAAAAAAACACCATCTAAAATTCCCGTCAAATTTGCGGCGCTCTGCCGAGACGCTACTGCGTCCGTCCCTTGCCACTCACAAGCCCAACAGTCGTTTCAAGACGGAATCAATCGCCGCCATTTTATCAGCTGGAAGGCCGAAATGCGCCGTTCGATTTTCGCGTTGTCCACGCCGGCGATGCCCAGCACGTTCACGACCGATTCCTGCCGGAGCCAGACTGGTTTTGGAAAGGGGATTTCACATTCACCGCCGCGAATTTCCGTCGTCATCGGCACGACTACGGACATATTGCGCTGACGGTTGGGTTTGTTGACGGAGACCACCACGCAAGGACGCACTTTGGCCATCATGCCCAAATCCACAATGACCACGTCGCCGCGCTCAAAGCTTGGCATAATCAATTTCCGGCGCCGGCCCAAGTTTTTCCCAAGTGTCTGCGACCAGACCGTCCATCGGCGTTTCCAAATCGCGCTGGCGTTCGAGGGTTTTCAAGTAATGCAGGATTTCACGCACCACCGGTTCGGGCTGGCGCTTGATTTCCTCGATCAAAGTTTCCTGCGCGCTCATGGTTTTATTATCCGGCAAAATTGGCTTTTGGCAAGCCGTATTGCCTGTTCATCCATCCCAAAAAGAATACCGGAAAGAGCCGATACAATTGCGGATTGCGGAATGCGCCCCAATTTGATTTCCGTCATCGCCCAGAGCTAGCGGGATCTTTCAATGTCCATTCGGTTTTTGATTCGACAGCAAATCAACAATCCGGTCGGCGTCATAGACACAGCCGGCCCACACGCCGCCGCTCGCGAATTGCAGCGCGGCCCAAAGCCGGGTGTCCGCCGGCAGCGCCGGATCGCGCGCGAGGTCTTTCCGCGTCGGACGCCGCGCCAGAACGGCCGCCCCTTCCTCGGAACTGCACAACCGCGTGCCATCGCTCACCAAATCAATGCTGCCTTGAACGTGATTCCGGTCAATGACGATGCGGACCAGGTCGCCGTCCAGAATTTTTCCAATCGGGCCGCCCGCCAAACCTTCGGGACAAATGTGCCCGATGCACGCGCCGGTTGAAGCGCCGGAAAAACGCGCGTCCGTCAGCAGCGCCACCCGCTTGCCGTGCGACGCGTGTTTCAGCGCGCCGGTCACCTGATACGTCTCCTCCATGCCGGTGCCCATCGGCCCGACGCCCGCGAGCACCAGCACGTCGCCAGCTTTGATGCGGTCTTCCTTGATGGCCGCCATCGCTGCTTTCTCGCTCGCAAAAACCCGCGCCGGTCCGACCAGCCGGTAAACGCCGTCGGTGTCGAACATCGTCGCGTCAATCGCCGACGCCTTCACGACCGAGCCGTTCGGCGCGAGATTGCCGCGCAGAAACACCATCGTGCCGCGCATCCCGTGCGCCTTCGCCCGTTTCTCGGAGAAAATCACCTCGTCCGCGTCCACGCCATCCTGCTCGCGCAAAATTGTCCGGAACCGCTCGCGGCGTTCGGATTTTTCCCAGGCGTCCAGGTTTTCCCCCAGCGTCTTTCCGGTCACCGTCAGAACGTCCGTGTGCAGCAGGTTCAATTTCCGCAAATGCAGCATCACCTCCGGCACGCCGCCCGCGAGGAAAACGCGCACGGTCGGATGATGAACCGGCCCGTTTGGCAGCACGCTGACGAGGCGCGGCACGCGGCGGTTCACGGAAATCCAATCCTCCAACCGTCGGCCGTTTCAATCCGGCGGCATGGGCGATTGCGGGAATGTGCAGGAGCAGGTTCGTTGAACCGCCGAACGCCGCGTGAACGACCATCGCATTTTCGATGCTCGCGTCGGTCAAAATATCGCGCGTGGAAATTGTCTTGCTGGTCGAGATGGAACAGCGCGCGGGCGGACCGGCGCGCGAGGTCCAGCCAGACCGGTTGGCCCGACGGCGCCAGCGCGGAGTGCGGCACCGAAAGTCCGAGCGCCTCGCCGACGACCTGTGACGTGGCCGCCGTGCCGAGAAACTGGCAGCCGCCGCCGGGCGAGGCGCACGCGCGGCAGCCCAGTTCCGCCGCTTCGGACAGCGACACCATTCCGTGGGCGAAGCGCGTGCCGAGCGTTTGCACCGTGCCCGCGTCCTCCGAACCCGCCGGCGGCAGCGTGACGCCGCCGGGCACGATCACCCCCGGCAAATCCCGCAATCCCGCGACGGCCATCATCATCGCCGGCAGCCCTTTGTCGCACGTGGCAATGCCAAGGACGCCGCGCGCGCTGCGGCAGCGAACGCGCGAGCCGGCGGAAAAGGATCGCGGCGTCATTGCGATACGGCAGGCTGTCGAACATGCCGGTCGTGCCTTGCGTCCGTCCGTCGCACGGGTCGGAGCAGCAGCCGGCGAAGGGAATGGTTTCCAATTTCCGGAATTCCTCCGCCGCCGCCTGCACCAGCAAACCGATTTCCCAATGCCCGGTGTGATAGCCGAGCGCGATGGGTTTTCCATCCGGCGCGCGCAATCCGCCCTGCGTGCTCAAAATCAGGAACTGCTTGCCACCGGCCTCGGCGGGGTTCCAGCCCATGCCGGCGTTTTGCGACAGGCCGAACAAATTGCCGCTGGGGCTGTTCAACAGCATTTCTTTGGTGATTGGCAGGCTGCCCGCCGGCCCGGACGATTTCGTCCTGACCTGATAAATTTCCTCCCCTGCTGGTTCAAACAGATTGAGCTTGGACACGCCCTCATTGAACCATTTTCTGGAAAATTGGAAACTGAAAATAAATCCGGGTTTGGTTCGGTGGGTCGGGTCGCGCTACGACCCGACGCGCCTCGCAGCGCGAGGCGCACCACCTCAACCGCCAATGTTCATTTGAACTGCCCTGCCATTCCATTTCACGCTTGCGTCTCCTCGCACCGTGGTTCAGCTTTGGGTCGGTAGGACACATCACAATTTATGAGTTACCATTGCCCAAAATGCAACGGAGTGATTTACAATCGGCGCCGCAACATTTGCGGTTATTGTGGAGCAGAGTTGCCAGCGGAATTGCTGTTTAGTCCGGCAGAACTTGAGGTGCTGGACAAGAGAGCTGCAGAAATCACAGCCGGGCATGCGAAGATTCGAGCCAGTCTTGAAGCCGGGGAGTTGGGGCGCAGGGACGCGGCGGGTCGTCCGGGAGCGTTTGGCACCATGAAAATCAGCGGCATCAGACTCGTGACTTATTTGGCGCTTTTGACAGGCGGATTGGTTTTGGTGTATTTCGGTGGCCGCTGGTTATATGTCGTCGGTCTGGTTTTGCTTGCCGTTCCTGGCTTGCCGTATTCTTGGCGTGGAAATATTGCCGGGAATATTGCCGGTTGTATGGCCATTGTCTTGCTTTTGTCGTTTCTAACATGGTTGCATTTGTTACACGGCGCCAGACCATCATTGGGTTTTCTCGTAGCATCTTGGCTGATTTGCTTATGCATTGCGATCGGCTCTTGGCGAGCGAATCGAAGTTCATTACATGCAACCTAACTTAGCTCTGGATCCCGCGGCATAACAGCAGTCATCAGTCCTAAGTTTTCGATTTCAACCTTGCCATCATAAGCAGCTTCAAACGGATTGAATTCAGGAATTCCCCGTTAAACGGGTTTTCACAAAGTCGGAACCGGAAATTAAATTCGACTTTTTGCGGACATGCGCGAAACTCCGGCCTCCATCTATGAAGCAACAACGCTGGCTGCACATCATTCCCGTCGCGCTGCTCATGTATACGATTTCGTATATTGACCGCACCAACGTCTCGCTCGCCCTCGATCCCAATCCATCTCCTCGATGATGCAGGATCTGCTGATGGACGACAAAATGAAGGGCGAGGCGGCGGGCATCTTCTTTTTCGGCTACCTCCTGCTGCAAATCCCCGGCGGACTCTGGGCGTCGCGCTGGAGCGCGCGCAAACTCATCAGCCTGTGTCTCGTCGCCTGGGGCGTGTGCGCGGTCGGCTGCGGTCTCGCCCAAAGCTTCCGGCAATTCGAGGTGATGCGGTTTTTTCTCGGCGTGGCGGAGAGCGCGGTTTTCCCGGCGACGCTGGTGCTGCTGGCCAACTGGTTTCCGCGCGCCGAACGCGCCCGCGCCAACAACGGCTGGCTGCTCTGCCAGCCGCTGGCCGTCGCCGGCTCCGCGCCGATCACCGGCTGGCTGCTCGGGAAGTATGGCTGGCGGCAGATGCTCATGATCGAAGGGTTGCTGCCATTCCTCTTCCTGCCGATCTGGTGGTTCTGCATCCGCGACCATCCGCGCGAGGCGAAGTGGATTTCCGAAGAGGAAAAGAACTTACCTCGAAACCACATTGCAAAAGGAATCGGAGGACCGCGAGCCACCGCAAAAAGTTTCCATGCTCGCGCGGCTGGCGCATCCGTCGGTGTTTGTGATGGTGGCGTTGTATTTCCTGCACAACTGCGCGGCTTACGGCTCGATGACATTCTTCACGAATACACTCAAGGGCCAGGGCTTCAGCGCGCTGCAATACGGCATCCTGTTCGCCGTGCCTTACGCGGTGACCGCCGTGGTGATGGTGATCAACTCATGGCATTCGGACAAAACCCGCGAGCGTCGCGGCCACGTGGCGGCGGTTTATTTGATGAGCGGCACGAGCCTGATTTTGAGCGTGGTGTTGAGCCAGCATTTCTGGATTTCTTACGGGTTTCTGTGCCTGGCGATTCCCGGCCCGTTCGCGGCGATGGCGCCGTTCTGGGCGATTCCCGGCGAGACCCTGCCGCGCAGCGTCATGGGCGTGGTCATGGGTCTCGTGAACGCCTTCGGCAACCTCGGCGGTTTCGTCGGACCCTATATCGTCGGCTGGCTGGCAAAGGTGAATAATCACAGCACCGCGCTGGGCTTCACCGCGCTGGGCATCGGGATGCTCGGCTGCGCCGGGCTTGCGTTTCTGCTGCCGAAATCGCCGCGAGCCGCCGGTCAAGCCGCGGTTTCCGCTTAAGGCTTTCCTGTTTGCTCCGCCGGTGGCGGGTCCGCGACCGCGTCGGGAACGTAGCGCAACTCTTCGGCCACGAGAAATTCACCGACACGCGGGCCGCTGAATTCGATGTAGGCGATCTGTTTTCCTTTCACGGTCAATTCCACGCTGGGCACGGGATCGCCCGGAGCCTTGCGACCGGGAACGGCGGGCAGTTCGGATTTATCAATCAATTTTCCGTCCGCGCCAAACGCTTCGAGTCTTGCGGGGCAGCCGGTCGAACCCCAAAGCACCACGGTGACGGAGGAACACGAGTTTGAAAAGCTGGCGCGGACGGGAATCGGATCGTCGGCCATTGCGGAAAGGATCCCCTTTTTGCCGGAAGGCACGTGAGGAAAAAACATCAGGCGCGCCGTGGCTGCGCTTCTCGTGGGTGCATGGGCCGGAGTAAAAACGACACCCGGTTCGGTCCACGAATTGGTCCAGCGGCCGGTGATCTCGGCCCGGTCGAAGTTGATGACCGCTTCGGACTGTGCTGCCGCGCAATGCGCGAAAAGAACTGCAAAAATCAGGCAGCAGACAGGTGTTGAAAATCGCGTCATTGGAGTCAAACCACGTCCAGACCGCGCATCGTGCCGGTGGACGAGGCGAATTTATTGTCTTCGATTCCCATGCGTTGCAGCATCGAGACAAACAGGTTCGGCAGCGGATAATTTTGCTGCGGTATCGTAACGCCAGATGCTGGCCGTGCCGGAAACCGCCGCCGGCAAACAGCACGGGCAGATTGATGGTGGAATGTGCGTTGGCGTCGCCGAGGTTCGAGCCGTAGAGGATCATCGTGCGGTCCAGCAGTTGCGCGTCGCCTTCGCGGGTGGCTTTCAGGCTCGGCGAAGAGGCCGGCGAGCAGTTTCATGTGCCAATGGTCAATGATCTTCAACTGCGCGAGCTTGTCCGGCGCCTTGCCGTGGTGCGAAAGGTTGTGATAGCCGTCGGTGATGGTCGCGCCCTGGAATCTGCAACACCGGCGTGCCGACGCTGTTCAACATGAGCGTGATGGCGCGGGTGGAATCGGTCTCGAAAGCGAGCCGCGCGAGGTCATACATGAGCTTAACTTTGTCCATGTATTGCGCCGGGCTGGTCGGGTCCACCGGCTCGGCGTCGGTGACGACGGGCTTCGGTTTGTTTTCCCAGCCGCGCGAAGTCTGCAGGCGATGTTCCAGATCGCGGACGCTGGTGAAGTATTGGTCGAGCCGGTTGCGGTCCTCGCCGGTGACGTTGCGCTGCAGCAACTCGGCCTGGTCGCGCCACGGTGTCCAGAATGCTTTTGCCGGTGTCGAGGTCGCGCATTTTTGCCGCAATCTCGTTCGGGCGTGCCTTGAAGAAAAAGCTGGCGGAAAACCGACGCCGCGCTTTGTTCCGGCGGGAATCGCGACGCCCGTTCCGGTCACGGACAAACTCGCGGCCGCCGTTCACCGCGAGCGTGAGCGAGGGAAAGCGCGTCAATTCGCCGATGCGTTCGGCGACGTGCTGGTCGAGCGAAATGGTGTTGCGGAACGAACTGCTGGCCGGGTGCGGCGCGGCGGTGAGAAAGCTCACGTCCGACGGATGCCCGCCGTCCACATTCGGATGC
Source organism: uncultured Verrucomicrobiae bacterium (assembly GCA_963711945.1). Classification (GTDB taxonomy): domain Bacteria; phylum Verrucomicrobiota; class Verrucomicrobiia; order Limisphaerales; family UBA11358; genus UBA11358. The sequence continues at coordinate 36,137 of CAVQGB010000008.1, forward strand.
GACACGCCGCTGAACACGGTGAAGTCGTTCCGGTGTTCCTTCAACAATTCGAGATACGGCGACGCCACGTAATCGCTCCCGGTGCCGGTCGGGAAAAACTGGCCGGGCAGCAGGCCCAGATTGTTGCAGATGGCGAACATCCGGCGCGGGCGTGGCGTTGGGCGCCAGCGGCGATGAACTGTCCGCCGCGCGCGCAAAGGGAGCGATCATCGAGTCCAGAAACGGCAGAGACAGCGCGACGCCGATGCCGCGGAGGAAACGCCGGCGCGACATCGGGCGGCGGGTGGCGACGAATGGCGCCGATCCACGTTGAGCGGGTTTGGAGGTCATGTTTTTCATTGGTTTCGCCGTTCTATTTGGTGAGGAACAAATCGCTTTGCACCAGTTCGGTCACCAGGCTGCGCACGCCGTATTGTCTTTTGGCGGTGCGCTGCAGGATTTTTTCAATCGCTTCCCGGTCGGAAAACCGCACCGGCGCGCCGGTGGCATAAACGGAAAGTTGCCGGACAAGGTTGCGGGCGATCGGCGCCGGGTCTTGCGCCAGAAGTTTTTTCAATTCGCGCACGTCCTGAACGCCCGTCCGTCCGGCAATGTTCCGGTGCAATCCACCGGCAGGCGCGTAATAAAAAGTAAAACGCTGGCCGTCCATGCCGACTCCGGGCGCGGGCGCGACGCCTTCCTTCGCGGCGCGATAACGGTCGCGCAAGCCGCCCATGACATCGAAACTCTCCAGCGCAAAGCCGGACGGGTCCATTTTGCTGTGGCAGGAGGCGCAGGACGGATCGGCGCGATGTTTCTCAAGCTGCTGGCGGATCGTCACCGCGCCACGGATATCCGGTTCGATGGCGGGAATTTTCGGCGGCGGCGGCGGCGTTTCGATGCCAAGGATCCGCTCGGTGATCCAGTGGCCGCGAATCACGGGCGAGGTCGTGGTGCCGTTGGCGGTGACTTTCAGGACGCTGGCCATGGGTCATCAGCCCGCCGCGCACGCTGTCCGCAGGCAGCGTCACGCGCCGCATTTCGACGCCGTTGACGCCGGAAATGCCGTAATGCTCCGCCAGCCGCTCGTTGAGAAAGGTGAAATCGGAATCGACGATGTTGCTCGCCGGCAGATTCGCGCGCAACAGTTCGCCGACGAACAGGCGCGTTTCCTCCACGGCGGCGAGTTTGAGCGGATCGTCCAGTTCGTAATCGTTGTAGAGCGTGGACGAGGGCGAGGTGTCATCCACCTTCCGCAGGTCGAGCCAGTAATCGGTGAACGCGTCAACGAAACGGCGGGATTTCGGATCGTCCAGCAGGCGTTCCGTCTGCGCGCGCAAAACTTCGGGCTTGTGCAACTGGCCGCGTTGCCGCCAGGCTGCGCAAGCGTGTCATCTGGCTCGGAGTTCCAGAGAAAATACGAGAGCCGCGAGGCCAGGGCGTAGTCATCCAGCCGTCCGGGCTTTTCATCCACGAAAAGAAAACCCGGCGACGACAGCACGGCGGTGTAAGCGGTGAGCATGGAACTGCGCGAAACCCAGGCCCTGACCGAATTGATCCTTGAACAAGGTCCACGAACAACTGCACTTCCGCGTCCGCACGGGACGGCGATAGGCGCTTTGGACAAAACTTTTCAAAAGCCGCTCTGCGTCCTGCTGCGGATCCTCCGAAACCACTTCCACCTTCACTTCACGCAGGCCGCCGCCACCTCTGCCGCCAAAACCGCCGCCCCGGCCACCACGCACCCGCGCCGCCGCCGCCGCGACGGCCACGTCCGCCGCCAGCCAGCCCGCCGCCGAAATTCGACTGTGCGGGGTCGGCGAGCGACGACTTCGACCGCCACGCCGGCTTCTCCCTCTCGCGGCCCGCTTCAACGGCAGATCGCCAAACAATTGTTTGTAACCCGCGCCGGTGGACGCGTCGTAAAGCGGGCCTTCCACTTCCATCCACTGAATGGCGTAGCCCGGCATGCCATCGGGCTGCGCCAGCGGGTTGACATATTGTTCGTCCGAGCCGTTGACACGCGTGCGGAAAAGTCTCATGCCGTCGGTGCGAATGACTTCGTTCGGCGGCGAGGAGCACTTCGATTTCGTGGACACTGGGTTCGGGTTGAAATCAAATGCGCCAATCGGGCGGTTCTGCTCCGGCGCTGGACGCATAGACGCCGATGGGTTCATCGCGACGGCCCGGCCAGACTTCATCCAGGTTCGGACGATGCCAGAGCGGCAGGTAATACATGCGGCGCCTTTCTCGTCGCCCTGGCCTTCGTAAAACCAGCGGCCGATGCCGCCGCCGCTCACCCAGACCGTGTATCCCTTGAACCGGAGCCGATACTGGCCCGCGACCGGCGCGCGGAAGCGGCTCCAACTATAGCCGCCGGCGTCGCTGAAAATACTCGACACCTTGCCGACCGCCTCGCGCTCGCGCGTTTCGGGACTGGTAAACCGGCGCGCGCCCGGCGCGCACGTCCGGCTGCGCGTGCGAATCGAGCACGGGAAACGAAAGGCGGTCGGGCAGCGTCCCGTTTTCGCGCGGACGAAAATTGATCAGGCCGAACTCGTCGCGGGCGTAATAGCGGTTGGTGGCGGCGGCGGGATGTTCGAGCTGCACGCTCATCGCCTGACGCAGCGCGTAATCCGCCGAGTCCATGTAGCGCGATAATTGAACGTAAGAAACATCCAGCGCCTCGCCGATTTTGTTGAAGCGGTATCTCTCGCCGTCTTCGGGCAGCCGGTCTTTGATTTGAATCCACGGCAGGTCCAGCAGATCGCGCAGCGTGTTTTCATATTCGTAGCGATTGAGCCGTCGTTGCAACGGCGCGTCCATTCTGCGCGAAGGCCGGCGCTGCTCGGCGGCATCAGATTCGCGGTCAAACTTGCCAGGAATGCTTTTTTGTCGGAGGCGCTGGGTTGAGGTTTCTTTTTCGGCGGCATTTCGCCGGCGTCCACGCGGTCATGCACTTTGACCCAGAGATCAAAATTGGTGGAAGCATTGAGATCAAATGATTGGTGAACCAAATCCAAATCCGCCTTGAACGTCGCGTCATCATGGCAATCTGCGCAGTATTTCCCGATAAATTTCGTCCGCACAGTGTCCGAGGCGACGGCAGGGTTCAAAATGGCCAGCAGCAAAGCCACAGGAAAGAACGCCCGGGCTAAAATCTCCTTTGCAAATCTTCTCCAAATCCGCGACATGACAGGGTGATGCCGGGGAGCTTACCACCCGTAGTTCAACGCGCAAGTGGCAAATTGCCCTGTCCAGGACAAAAAAGGGTTGATTCCCGTTGCCGGCTGGCGCAGTCTTCGCACCAATGAGCACAAACCGAATACCCCGCCGGAAATTTATCCGTCACGCCGCCGCCGCCGCGGTTTCATTTCCATTCGTAAATTTTCTCGCCTCCAGCCTGCGCGCCGCCGATGGCCCGCCGCGCAAGCTGGGTTTCGCGCTCGCCGGCTTGGGCGGCTTGAGCAACGGCCAGCTCGCGCCGGCGCTGCAATTGACGCAATATTGCCGCCTGGTCGGAATTGTCACCGGCACGCCCTCGAAGATTCCAATCTGGAAGGCGAAATACAACATTCCCGACCAGAATGTTTACAGCTACGACAAGATGGACAAGCTGGCAGACAATCCGGACATTGATGTCGTCTATGTCGTCACGCCAAACGGCCTGCACGCGGAACATTCCATCAAGGCGCTCAAGGCAGGCAAGCACGTCTTTTGCGAAAAGCCGATGGAAATTTCCACCGAACGTTGCGAGCAGATGATTGCCGAAGCCAAGAAGGCCGGCAAAATGTTGAGCGTCGGTTATCGCTGCCAATACGACCCGAGCCATATCGAATGCCGCCGCCTCGCGCAGGAAAAAGTGTTCGGTGAATTGAAGACCATCGAGGCCGGATTCAGCCGCGGCATCACCGCGACGGAATGGCGCGTAAAGAAAGATCTGGCGGGCGGCGGGCCGTTGATGGACGTGGGCATTTACGCGTTGCAGACGTGCCGGTTTGTGAGCGGCAAGGAACCGGTCGAAGTCTCGGCCAAATTCCTGACCAATCACCGACCCGGTAAAATTCAAGGAGGTGGAGGAAGGCGTGGACTGGGAAATGACCTTTCCCGGCGGACTGACCACGAAGTGCCGACACGGATTATGAGCGAAGTTCCGTCACGGATTCACGGTGACGGCGGAGAAAGGCACGTTCGGACTCGACCCCGCCTACAATTACAACAGTTCGCGCGGCACGCGCAGCGACGGGCAGGCGATCGGCCCGTCGAGCACCAACCAGTTTGCCGCCGAGATGGACGACTTCGCCCAGTGCATCCTGAACAACAAGCCGAGCAAGGTTCCCGGCGAAGAAGGGCTGCGCGACGTGAAGATCATGATGGCCATCTACGAATCCGCCCGCACCGGCAAGCCGGTCAAACTCGTTTGATTTCGGACGGCTGTTTCGGCACAATCATCACGCATCTGTTTTTCACAGCGTTTCCCAACCATGAAAATCTGTCGTTTCAAAACCAAAGACCACATGACTCGCATTGGCCTGGTCAACGAGGATTCCACGGTCACGGACCTCACCGCTGCCGGCCTTCAAAAGCTGACCCTGTTGCTGGAGGCCGACGATCCCGTGGCGATCGTTCGGACAAATCACCAAATTGAATCTGCCCCGCCGGCCTTTGGCAGAGGTTCAATTGCTCGCGCCGGTGGGCTGGCACGAGGTCTGGGCGGCGGGCGTGACTTATTTGCGCAGCAAAACCGCGCGCATGGAGGAATCCGATTTCAGCGCCACCGCCTACGACAAGGTCTATGCGGCGGAGCGGCCGGAACTTTTCTTCAAGTCGCTTCCGCAAAAAGTCGTTGCGCCCGGCGAGGCCGTCGGCATCCGGCGCGATGCCAAATGGAACGTGCCGGAACCGGAGCTGGCGCTGGTGATGAATTCGCGCGGCAAAATCGTCGGTTACACGATTGGCAACGACATGAGCTCGCGCGACATCGAAGGCGAAAACCTGCTCTACCTGCCGCAGGCAAAGGTCTATGACCGCTCCTGCGCGCTCGGCCCGTGGATCCGGCTCGGCGCAACCGAAACCGAGGCGCGCGAGTGGACGATCAAGCTTGAAATCCAGCGGGACGGAAAAACGGTGTTCGCCGGAGAAACCGCAGTTGGGCAGATCAAACGCCGCTTCGATGAACTGGCCGATTATCTGTTTCGCAGCCAGAAATTTCCGTTTGGCGCAATTTTGTTGACCGGCACCGGCGTGGTTCCGCCGGACACGTTCACGCTGCAGGCCGCGGATGAAATCGAAATTGAAATCAGCGGGATCGGCCGGCTCAAGAATTCCGTGGCGGTGGTCTAAACAGCAACCAAGATTTCCGCGTCGGTGACTTTCAATTCCACGCCCGCCGCTTTTGCGGCTTCCTGAAGCGCGGCTTGCAACATCACCACCGGGTCTTTGCTCACCGCCAGCCGGCGCATCAGGCCTTCGCCTTTTTTCGTGCCGACGGTCAGCGTGATTTTCAAGCCCTTGCGTTTGCAGGCCACGCGCGTGCCGTCGGGCAGCGTGGCGTTCATCGGCTTGATGAACGCGTCCACGTAGTGCGAGCCGATGCCGGACTTTTCCGCGAATGCCGGCGGCAGCTTTTCCACCGCCGCAGCGTTGAGATTGCAGAGTTTCGTCATGGAATGTTGCGGATCATTCCACAATTTTCAGCCGCTTGTCCAACCGGCACTTTTGGCTCGAAACCGATGGTGTCGAAATAACGCTCGGAACGTTTTTTCGGCGCGCGACGAAACTGGCAATTGGGCAGTGAACAGGTTTCGCACGGAATCAATTTGGTGAAGCGCCGGGCCTTTTCCAATTCACGCGTCACGCCGAACATGGCCAGCAGCGATTTTTTGGGCCGCAACATGCCGCTTTCCAGGACTTCGAGCCGGATGTCCAGGCGGCTCGTTCTGTTTTGGCGGACCAGATCCCACAACTTGATCTGGTCCGAAATGTCCCAGCCGGAGTATCCCGGACTGTGGTGCGGCAAAACCGCCGCGCTACGGCTGTCCGCCCAGCCACAAATGCGGCCGCTGGCGACAGCCACCAACTGCTCGGCAACGGCGGAGCCAAATATCTCCAGGAAGAAATATTCGTCCGGCTTTCCTTCCTGCCAGAGCAACCGGGCATGTTCTTCACATTCCTTTCCCGCACTGACGGCGACGAGCACGGCGCTTTCCGCCCGCGCCTCGGCAAACATATCGTGAAGCCGTTTCGAGGAGAAGACAGTTCCGCCGATGCGCAATTTTCCCTCCGCCAATTCCAGCGCCTCCATCTGCCGCGCGTAAAACCAAGGCCGGCCGTTTTCCGAATACCAGTTCCGCGCCTCGTCCGCCAGTTCCCGCGCCCGCCCGGTGATCTCGTGTTTTTTGGGATATCCAAGCAGCCGCTGATACTCGGACTCCTGAACGTCCACCGGCGGATGGGTTTCAAATAGCTCGAACATTTCAGGAATCGGGTTGCGACGCGGGCGGCGACTCAACCGGCTGAAACTGGCAGCCCTCGACGAAGAAATCGAAGAAGTTCGGATGCGCTTCCAGCCGGCAGTGCGTCACTGCTTTGACAAGCATTTTCCAATTCGTTCCGTTTTGACCGCGAGAGCAGCGCGATGCACGCGCCTTCAATCGCCGCATTGCCGACCTGCAAGATTCTCTCACCGGCAATGTTTGGAATCAAACCGATGCGCTTCGACGACTCGATGTTCAAGTGCCGGCCAAAGCCGCCCGCGAGATAAAAAACGTCCACATCGTCGAAACTGATTCCGAAATCGTGAAAAATCACGCGCAGCCCGGCGACGTTCGCGCCCTTGGCCTGCGCCAGCTCGTTGATGTCGCTTTCCGTTAGATAAATCGGCGAATCGCCCGCCACGTCCAAATCAAACCGGTTTTCGCCATTCTCGAAACGACCCAGGTGATTGATGCGGTTTGTCCGCAGCAGTTCTGCCATCAAATCCACCAAACCGGAACCGCAAATGCCTTCCGCCGGAACGCCGCCGATGACGCCGGCGCGAACCGAGCCATCGTCGCTGAATTTTACTTTTTCGATCGCGCCGGGCAGTCCGGGCATCCCGCAGGAAATTTTTCCGCCTTCAAACGCCGGCCCTGCCGGACACGACGCGGCGAGGATTTTGTTTTTGTTGCCGAGAATCAATTCGGTGTTCGTGCCGATGTCCATGACGGCCACGGTGCGGTCTTCATTTGCCAGATCCACCGCCAAGCATGCACGCCGCCGCGTCCGCGCCGACGTGGCCGCTGATGATGGGCAGGCCGATACACGCGCGCCTAGGGATGCAGTCGGCAGTCACAAGTTTTTTCGCGGACGCCGATCACGCTTGTCGTCGCGCGCTTGCCTTCGTCCATTTCCAGTTCGGTGATGGAGCGATACGGGCTTTGGCCGATGGAATGGACATTCAGCCGGAAAAACAGGTCGCGCATCGTGGAATTGCCCGCGACGACGACTTCGTAAATCGTCTGCGGGTCAACGGGAAATTCCTCGATCGCGTGCGTCAAATAGCCGGCCAGCGTGCGCTGGAGCAGTTTGCTCCTGTCGTGCGTGTCGAAATGGATCCGCGACATGACATCAGAGCCGCCGAATCGCTGCGGATTTTCAAACGAGGCGTCGGCAACGATTTCGCCCGTTTCCAGATTCAACAGCCGGACGACCACCGTGGTCGTGCCCAAATCCATGGCCAGCCCGTGAATCGGCGCGGTGGAGCGGGCGATTTCTTCGCCGTCCAGCAGAATCCGGTCGCCGTCGCGGATGACGCCGGATCCAGCTGCCATCGTTTGCGGGCCGAAGGCAGTTGAAACGCGTGACGTTCGATCCTCATTTCGCCGCGCCGCAGCGTGTGGCAGCGGACAACGCCGGAATCGGAAACGATTTTGCAACGGCAGGCGAGGCGGAAATTTTCCTTGAGATGATTTTCCTCCGGCGTTTTCGGCGACAGCAGTTCCATGCCTTCGGCGATTTCGACGAGGCATTCGCGGCATTTGCCGTTTTTGTTGCACGAAGTCGGGACCTTGACGCCGAGGGCGTCGGCGCAATCGAAGAGCGATGAGCCGGGCGCGGCGTCCGCGCGGTGCCCGTTGAAATGCAGCTCGATGCTCATGCGTTTGTTTCGAAAAGGACTTTACAGCAAGCCGCCGCCGAAATCGAAAATTATTCGGGGCTTGAATAAAAGAGTTGAATTGAAATAATCGCGTGAAACAACCGCCACGAACCATGAGCAAAAAACTTCTCCACGAAACCGCGCTCGAACGCCGCCTGGTCTGCGACGGCGCGATGGGCACGCAACTCATGCTCGCCGGCCTGGAACAAGGCGGCTGCGGCGAACTCTGGAACCTGACCCATCCCGGACCGCGTGCTGGAAATCCAAGGGCGTTACGTGGAGGCGGGAACGGATTGCCTCATCACCAACACCTTTGGAGGCAGCCGGATCATGTTGAAACGCCACGGGCACGCGGACGATTTGCGCGCCATCAACCAGGCGGGAGTCCGCATCGCACGCGAGGCGTTTGGCGGACGCGAAGGTTTCGTGCTGGGTGATTTGGGACCGCTCGGCGCGATTCTGGAACCTTACGGCGATCTGCCGCAGGAGGAGGCGCGCGCGGCTTATGAGGAACAGGCGCGGGCGCTGGTGGAGGCGGGCGCGGACGCCATCATCATCGAAACCCAGACGTCGCTCGACGAAATCGGCGTGGCAATTGACGCCGCGAAAGCCGCGGGCGCGCCGTGCGTCATCGCTTCGCTGGCGTATGATTTGTCGGCGGACAAGACATTTTACGTGACGATGATGGGCGTGCAGCCGGAAGCGGCGGCGGCGTTTGCGGAGGAACGCGGCGCGAACATTATCGCATTGAACTGCGGCACCGGCATGGACATGCCGGGCGCGGCGAAGGTTGCCGGGATTTACCGTCAACATTGCAGGCTGCCGGTCATGGTTCAGCCAAACGCCGGACTGCCCGTGCTGGAAAATGGCAAGGCCGTCTACAAACAATCGCCGGACGAAATGGCCGGCGGCGTGCCGGCGGCGTTGGCGGCGGGGGCGAACATCATCGGCTCCTGCTGCGGCAGCACGCCGGAGCACACGCGCGCCATCAGCCGGGCGGTCCGGAATTTCAATCAAGAAACGCCAGCGCGCGTTTGAGGAAATGCGCGACCGAAAATCAGCCGGGTTAATATTTCAATTTCAATCGTTTAAGATTCGTTGTGATTTTAAGTGGATTCAGTTGCACCAAGGGGGCAGGGGAGAACAGCAGTCATGAACGCACTTGATTGACGGTCGAAGCAAAGAAATGTAAGAAATACGACATTTGTCGTATAGTGGATCCGCGGGGAGTTGTGGCATATTGCTTCCGATGTCCCGAAATAATAAAACACTTGTTGTGACCGGTTTATCCGGTCGTCCACGCAAACGCGCGTTCACATTGATTGAGCTGCTGGTCGTGATTGCAATTATCGCGATTTTGGCGGCGATGCTCCTGCCGGCGCTCGCATTCGCGAAATTCAGGGCCAAGGTTGCCAACTGCACGTCGAACTCCCACCAGTGGACTGTGGTTGCCAACGTGTATGCCAACGATGACAAACAGGGCCGGTTGATGCAATGGAATTGGGCATCTGGCGGCGGTAATTATCTGTGGGATATGCACACCAACTCATGCGAATATCTTAAACCCTATGGACTGACCGTTGCAATGTGGTTTGATCCCGTCCGGCCTGATGAATTCAACACTGCGCAAACTGCCATCGGTCGCAACCTTGTCACGATTGAAGATCTTCAATATTCGTTGAACTTTAATGGTTACGGTGAAGCCATTATTGACCACAACTGGTGGATACCGCGGAATGGCTCCTTGGTAAGTGGCGGCTCAGGCGGATCGCCGTCGGATATTCAAATGAAAAACGCATTAGTAAATGGCGCGGCTAATACGGAGCCTATATGGATGAAAGGCCGCGTTCGGGGCGGAGTGCTGCAACCTGTCGGAGGCCCTGTCACGAGCACTCCCGTTGGCCTATACGGTTACCCGTATCTGCCGAGCAATACAAAGTCATGGAATAATGTGCCGTTCATCAGTTGCAAGGCCTGTTCCAGCACGGATACAACCGCCGGATCAGCAGCACATGGCCAAGGGGTCACTAACCCGCCAAAATCTGGCCAATCGTCGCCCGATCCCGCGGATTGCTGCCCCAACACGGCACATTTTTACAAGGGCAATATCGTTGGCGTTAATGCGGCGTATGCCGACGGCCACGTGGAAGGACACAACAAGAATACGATGTTGTGCGGTTATGTCAACGGGACTCAACCATACTGGTTTTATTGATTCAGTTTAGGCTTTCTGCCTGAAGCGGGCTGCTTGTCCAAAGCAGCCCGTTTTATTTTTGGGCGCCTGAATTCAAGATCGTTGGCGGGAGTCAGATGTCGTTGACTTGCCGGCCTTGGCTTTGGCTGCGCGCGACAGGACCAAATCCACGGCTTGGGCCAGCAATTCAGGATTGACCGGTTTGACGAGAACTTCCCCGAAACCCATCGTCTTGGCGGTCTTCTCCACCGAGGGGCCTACGAAACCCGAGATGAGGAGCATGGGGATGTCCGGTCGCACTTCTTGCATCGCCAAAACCAGTTCGGTCCCGGACATGCCGGGCATCGCCCAATCCGTAATGATTAAATCGAAGTCCTGCGGCGTCTGGCGAAACCGCGCCAGGGCCTCCTCCGATTGTTCGCAGCGGGTCACCGCATAACCGAGCCGTTTCAAGAATTCCTCCGTCGGCCGTCCGACAATCGGTTCGTCGTCCACAAACAAAATCCTTTCACCCCGTCCGTGGGGGATGGCCAGGGCCGGTTGCGATGATTCCTTCCGGTTCGTCGTGCGGGCCGGCAGATAAATCTGAAACGTCGTTCCCCTGCCCGGCTCACTTTCCACGAGAATCGTCCCGTGGTGTGATTTGATGATGCCTTTGACCACGGAAAGCCCCAGACCGGAGCCTTTGCTGTCGGGTTTGGTGGTGAAGAATGGCTCAAAAATTCGTTTCTGTGTTGCCGCGTCCATGCCGTGTCCATTGTCGGTGACGGCCAAACACACATAGGCGCCCGTATGAAGTTCCGGGTGCCGGGACACCAACGTCGCGTCCGCCTCCACCGACCGCAGACAGATGTCTATGTGTCCGCCGGTTTCAGGCAGGGCGTGCCAGGCGTTGGTGCAGATGTTCATGATGACCTGGTGAATTTGGGTCGGAACCGCCAGCACGGGCGGGCAATGAGGCTCGATGAAATGCGTGATTTTCACCATGGCCGGAATTGTCGAGCGCAGCAGTTTGGAACATTCGCCCACGATGGGTTGCAACGGCAGCACCCGTTTCTCGCTTTCGCGCCGCCGGCTGAAGGTGAGGATTTGCTGCACCAATTCGCGGGCGCGCTGGGCCGCCGTCACGATGGATTGCACAAATTCCTGGGAAGGATGGGTTGGCCCCAAATCCTCGCGCACAAGTTCGGCGCTGCCCAGAATGCCCGCGAGCATGTTGTTGAAATCGTGCGCGATGCCGCCCGTGAGTGTCCCGATCGCCTCCATCTTTTGCGCCTGGAGCAACTGCTCCTCCAGATTGCGGCTGGCGGTGATGTCGCGGGAATTGAAAACCACCCGCTTCCCATCAAGGTCGTGCGGGAGGCTGCGGCCAATGGCGGCAAACAAATGCCAGGCGCCGTCCTGGTGTTGCATCCGGCATTCGACGGCCACGGGCGAGTCAGGATTGGCGAGTGCCCGCCGGATAATGGCCGAGAATCGGGGCAAATCCTCCGGATGAACGAATTCAGAGATGTTGCGGCCCGTCACCGTCTCCGGTTTCAAATTCAAAACGCGCTTGATGGATGGGCTTTGGAACTGGATGTTGCCCTCCTCATCCACAAGCGTGATCAGGTCCGACGCGTATTCAATGAGTGAGCGGAAATATTCTTCGCGGTGGCGCAATTCCAATTCGGCGAGTTTGCGTTCGGTGATGTCGCGCGCCACCCCGGACGCGCCCGTCACCCGGCCCTCGGCATCCTTGACGGGAGAAACGGTGAGGGATATGTCAATGAGCCGTCCATTCATGTGCCGGCGCACGGTGTCGAACGTTCCCACGCGTTCACCCCGGCGGATGCGCTGAAACACCTGTTCCTTTCATCCGGCCGATCCGGCGAAACCAGCTGGGCCAGCGGTTGCCCGATCATTTCCTTTTCGGAATAGCCGAAGAGTATTTCCGCGCCGTGGTTCCAACTGGTTACGATTCCTTGCAGGTCGCTGCCGATGATGGCATCGTTGGAGGACTCGACGATGGCCGCCAGCCGCGAATGCAGTTCCTCCGGCGCGGAGCTGCTCCGTCACGTCGCGCAAAATGGCCGTGAAAACTTTATGCCCGGCAACCTCCACCCGGGAAATGGAGGCTTCAAGGGGAAACACCTCGCCGTTGGCGCGCAGGCCGCATAGCGTGCCCAACCGGCCCAATGCCCGCGCTGGTTTCGCCGCTGTTTCCGAAATGTTCGAAATGGCGCCGGTGAGCCGCCCGGTGGGGTTCGGGGATGAACCGGTCCAATTTCTGGCCCAGCGCTTCCTGCCGGGGGCAGAGAAACATCCGTTCGGCGGCGGCATTGAAGAGGATGATGCGCTGGTTTTCATCCACCGAAATGATGGCGTCCATTGCCGAGTCCACCACGGCGGGCATCAGGGATTTCAACAACGCGGCGGGAATGGATTTGCGTGGAATTCATCAGTTCATCGGAAACGCATCCATGCTGTTAACCCATTTCGACGCCAAATTACAATCCTAAATCGCGAGGTTCTTTGGCGTCCGGGGGTCAATATTCACTCAAGCCCCGCCGTAATTGGCCGAAAGACAATCAGGACATCCGGTCTCTGCCGGAAGTGGTCTGTTTTGCCCGCGCGTTGGGAAACATTTATGACGCCGAACGAAGTCATCGCCAAAGTCAAAAATCTGCCGGCGGTTTCGCAGGCCGCCCTCAGGCTGGTCACGCTGCTGGACCAGCCTGCCGTTAGCAACGAGGACGTCGTCATGGTGCTCAAATACGACAACGTGCTGACGGCCAAACTGCTGCGCGCCTGCAACTCGCCCTATTTCGGGTTTGACGAGAAAATCTCCTCGGTGGAGCAGGCGGTGCTGATCCTGGGGCATCAGCAGATTTTGCACATGGTTTTGAGCCTCGCGTTTGGCGGCGCCATGAGCACGACCCTGCCGGGCTATGCCATCGAAGCCAAGGAGCTCTGGTCACATTCCCTCACCACGGCCGTGGCCGCCGAGCAGCTCGTCAAAAGCGGCATCCCGATGGAAGTGGAGCCGCCGGTGGCGTTCACCGCCGGATTGCTGCACGACATCGGCAAACTGGCGATGAACCAGGTGCTCGACGCAGAAGCGCAAACAGCCATCCGCGACCGCATCGTGCAAAATCAACTTTCCCGGAACACGGCGGAAAAGGAGATTCTGGGAACCGACCATTGCGAGGTCGGCGCCTGCCTTTTGGAAACGTGGCGCCTGCCCGGTGAAATCGTCGAAGCCGTTCTCAACCATCATCATCCCGTCTCGAAGCCGGAACCGAAATTGTCCGCCATCGTTCACGTGGCGGACTGCATCGCGCATCTGGTCGGCTCCGCGCCGGGCTGGGAATCCTACGCCATTATTGCGGACGCGGAAACAAACCAGGCGCTGGGCATCACTCCGGAATGGTTTGAAAGCCTGATGATCAGCGTGCATGACTCGTCCGGACAGATCGAACATTTCATGAATCTCGCATGAACCCGAAAAAAATCCGCGCGCTTGTCGTGGACGATTCGTCCGTCGTGCGCCATGCCATCAGCGATGCCTTGAAGCGCGATCCCGAAATCGAGGTCGTCGGCACCGCCGCCGATCCTTACGAAGCGCGGGACAAGATTCTGGCGCTCAATCCGGACGTGCTGACGCTGGACATCGAAATGCCGCGCATGGACGGCCTGACGTTCATGCGGATTTTGCAGAAGCACCGGCCGCTGCCCATCGTCATCATCAGCTCGCTGACGCAGGCCGGTTCCCGCATTGCGCTGGACGCGCTGGAAGCCGGCGCGGTGGACGTGATTGCCAAACCCACTTCTGCCTGGGGCATCGGCGACCTGGGCGCGCAACTTTGCCAGCGGGTGAAAGGCGCGGCCACCGCGTCTTTGCGCCGGCCATTTGGCGACGGCAACGCCCGCCGCAGCCGGCAAGCCTCACGGGATCAACCCAGTTCAATCCGCGGCAAATCATTCTCCTGGGCGCTTCGACCGGCGGCACCGAGGCGTTGAAATTTGTGCTCACCCGCCTGCCGGATGGCCTGCCGGGCATCTGCATCGTCCAGCATATTCCGCCGGTTTTTTCCAAGGCGTTTGCCGAGCGTTTGAATGAGGAATGCGCGATGGAAGTGCGCGAGGCCGCCTCCGGCGACGAACTCCGGCCCGGGCTGGCGCTGATTGCGCCGGGCGATTACCACATGATGATTGTCTGGGACAATGGCCGTTACCGGGTCGTGCTGAACCAGGCTCCGCCGGTGCATTACACCCGTCCCGCCGTGGACATGCTGTTCAACTCGGCGGCAGCCTGCGCCGGACGCCATGCCGTGGCCGCCCTGCTTACCGGCATGGGTTCGGACGGCGCGCACGGGCATGAAAAAACTCAAAGCCGGCGGCGCGGCGACGTTCGCGCAAAATGAAGCGACATGCGTTGTCTATGGAATGCCGCGCGCGGCGGTCGAATTGGGCGCGGTGGACCAGGTCCTGCCGCTGGATGAAATTCCCGGACGCGCTGGTGCGCTCGGTCGTGTCGCGAAGCGGTGCCGGCCATTCGGCGGGAAACTCCGAAGTGTCCGCTCAACAACCAAAATCACGTTACCCTGTCAATTCATAACATTATGAGCTTGCAAACCCTGCCCTCACTGGACATCCGCCATTTTCTGAACGGTCATGTGGTGGACGTGTTTGAAACCATGCTTTCGATGAAAGCAACACCCGTGCCGGACGGCCCGCCGCCGGAATTCGCCGAGCGCATCGACCGGCTCGGTCGGCTTGGGCGGCGATACCGTAACCGGCGCCGTGTATCTCCACCTGTCGGCGGATTTTGCCAATCAAATCGCCGCCACGATGCTGGGATTGCCGCCGGAAGAAACCCTCGGCGGACAACCGAGGTCAACGATGTCATCGGCGAATGCACCAACATGCTCGCCGGCGGATTGAAGTCCGTCCTGTGCGACAAGGGATACGAATGCGCCGTCAGCACGCCCGCCATCATCCGCGGAACTTCCTTCGCCATCGAGTCGCTGCCCGACGTGCGGCATGAAGTTGATGGTTTTCGAGTGCGACGGCGCCGGTTCGCCGTCGAAGTCCACATCAAATTTGCCTCAAACCGCTTAACCACTCTGATTCCTATGCCAATGAAAATTTTAAGCGTTGACGACAGCCGGACCATCCGCCTCATCGTGGGCCGGGCGCTCCGGTCCGTACGACTGTGTCCTGTGCGAAGCCTCGAACGGCGAGGAAGGCCTTGCCGCGGCGGCGCGCGAAAAACCCGACCTCATCCTGCTCGATGTCACCATGCCGGTGATGGACGGCGTGACGATGCTGACCAAATTGAAGGAAGACCCGGCGCTGAAGGCGATCCCCGTCATCATGCTCACCGCCGAATCCGGCCGCGACAACGTGATTCACATCGCGCGCCTCGGCGTGCGGGATTATCTGGTGAAGCCGTTCAAGGAAGATCAGCTATTGGAAAAAATTGGCCGCAGCGTGCCGCTCCAGAAAAAAGAGGCGGCGCCCGTGGTGGCTCAGGCCCGGGTTCCGTTGCGGCTGCCGCACCGGCTGCCTGATTTGACTTATGCCAGACGGCGCCAATTATCAGGAATTGTCCCGACGCTACGGTTTTGCACCCAAACCGGAGAGCGCGTCGCGCCTGACCCAGCTGGTGTCGCGGCAGGATTCCGACCTGGACGAAATCACCAAGGTCATTGACAAGGATCCCGCGCTGCGCAAACGGCTGCTCCGCGTGGCGAATCCCGACGCCGAAAACGAGGCCGAATATGCCGTCGAAACCGTCGAGGACGCGCTCATGCGCAACGGCATGGGCTGCGTGCTGGTGCTGGCCATGAGCACGCCGCTGGCACAGGCGCTCACCAAAAGTTTCCAGACGATGCTTTCGCTCAAGCTGGATAACATTGACCGCAACGACGCCGAGCCGCTGGAAGGCGAGCATCTGCTCGGCACCATCGGCTTTTCCGGCAAGGTCGAGGGCCGGGTTTATCTGCGCATGAACCTCGCTTCCGCCAGGGCCATCGCCGCCGGCATTCTCGGCATCAGCCCCGACGAATTGACCGATACCAACGAAATCCAGGACGCCGCCGGCGAACTGCTGAACATCATGACCGGCAATTTCAAATCCAACCTCTGCGACGCCGGACTGGATTGCCGCCTGCAAACGCCGGAGGTGAAGCTCTCGACCGATTTCCACACGCCCGAGCGTGCCGGGCGGCGGGCTGGAACGCCTGGCATTTCGCGCCGGGAAAATCCAGCTTTCCGTGGACGTCACCGCCAATCCGTGGAACGAGGATTAATCATCGTGAACCATCCGGAACGCACAAACCAGCTTCTCACTCACACTCGGCGTGGAGATCCGCCGGGCGCGCGCCGGTTCGGACGATGGGCCAGTTTCCCGATTCTCGACCTCATCGGCAATCTGCGCGACGAAGCCGCCGGCGAACCCGGACTGGCCGCCATCCGATCCGCGCTGCGCCGAGGCATGGGAAAAAATGGTCCGCATCGTCGAATCCGGCCAGCCGTTCAGCGCCGGAAAATATTGGATGGCTGAACACGTTGCTTGCGCATCTGGAGAACAATGTTCGTGGCAACTGGCCGGCCACCAGCCGCTCCGCCGACCCCTGTTTCGCAGCCTCGCCGCACCCAAGCCGTCGGCATCTCCCGCGCCTGTCCCGCAAGCCGGAACCGCGGCGGAAATGGAATTGAACTTAACGTCGCCGGCGATGCCGAACTGCTGCGCGAATTCATCACCGAATCCCGCGAACACCTCGACAACATCGAGCAGGGCGTGCTGGTGCTGGAAAAAGAGCCGGCCAACGCGGAAATGCTGAACACCGTTTTCCGCGCGTTCCACACGTTCAAGGGCGGCGCGGGTTTTCTCAATCTCATTCCCATCAACCGTCTCGCGCACATCCTCGAATCGCTGCTGGACCTGGCGCGGCAGGGCAAATTCACCATCAACTCGCCGGTCATCGAATTGATTTTGCGCGGACGCGACGTGCTCAAACAATTTCTCGATGAAATCGAGGCGCCAGGTCACCGGCGCACAAACCGGCGGCGCCCATTGTCATCCCGACCGAAGGACTCAAGGCCGAAGTCGCCGAAATGATCGAACTGGTTTCGTCCGGCAAACTGCCCGAGGCCGCCGCGGCCACCGTCGGCAACTTGCACCAGCCGCGCCGGCCGCGCCAACGCCAGAAACGCCGGTGCCGACCGTCGCATCTTCCGCATGCAATGGCAGTGCAAACGCGATGGTGCGGGTGGACACCGGCAAGCTGGACGGTCTGCTGGATCTGGTCGGCGAAATGGTCATCGCCCAGTCGCTGGTCGCGCCGAACCTGGCGCGGTTGGCGCAATGGCAACGCGCAGTTTTCGCGCAACATGGCGCAGCTGAACCGCATCACCCGCGAATTGCAGCGCGTGAGCATGTCGCTGCGCATGGTGCCCATCCGCGGCCTGTTCCAGAAAATGGCGCGCGTCGTCCGCGACATCAGCACCAAGCAGAACAAAAAGGTGAATTTCGTCACCAGCGGCGAGGACACGGAACTGGACCGCGGCGTGGTCGAGGAATTGAACGACCCGCTGCTCCACATGATCCGCAATTCGATGGACCACGGCATTGAACCGCCGGAAAAACGCGCCGCCGCCGGCAAGCCGCCCGGTCGGCATCGCTGCATCTCCGCGCCTATCACCAGGGCGGCAACATCGTCGTCGAAATCGAGGACGACGGCGCGGGATTGAACCGCGACCGGATTTTGGCAAAGGCGGTGGAGCGCGGCCTTGTCGCCCCCGGCGCGCAATCTGACCGACGAGGAAATTTACCACTTTATTTTCGCCGCCGGTTTTTCCACGGCGGAAAAAGTCACGGATCTTTCCGGGCGCGGCGTCGGGCCTGGACGTGGTGCGCCGCAACATCGAGAAACTGCGCGGCACGCGTGGATATTTCCTCCACGCCGGGCAAGGGCACGCTGTTCAAAATCGCGCTGCCGCTGACGCTGGCCATCATTGACGGCTTGGTCGTCGGCGTCGGCGACGAGCGCTACATTATCCCGACGCTTTCCGTGCGCGAATCCTTCCGTCCCGCAGCCGGGCATGATTTCGCGGCGTTCAAAACCGCGCCGAAGTGGTCAACGTGCGCGGGCCGGCTCATTCCGCTGCTGCGGCTGAACGAAATTTTCGGCATCGCGGCGCAGGCCACCGACCCGACGCAGGGCATCGTGGTGGTGGTGCAATCGGGCGCGAATGTCCGCTGCCTGCTGGTGGACGCGCTGCTGCACAAACAGGAGGTCGTCATCAAAAACCTCAACGAGATGATGGTCCACAAAAACCCGGCGTTCGCCGGGCGCGGCGATTCTGGGCGACGGCCGCGTTGGCCTCATCCTCGACGTGAATGCGCTGGCGCATCAGGACAAGGCGCCGCTTTCCAAGGCGGCGTAGGACAGGCGTCCCCCTCCGCACTATTCCATCAGGAGCGCCTTATGGCGGAATATTCAAATGGAGACTGGCGCCCGTCCTTCTCCGGGACGCATGATCAAGGAGCCGGCTTGAGATAAATGGCCGGTTGCAATTGGCGCAGCGAGTGATGGATGCCGCTCAAGCTTTCCGAATGGCCCACGAGCAGATGCCCGCCCGGTTCCAATTGCTCCGGTGAGCTTCCCAACCAGGGTTTCCTGCGTGGGACGGTCGAAGTAGATCATCACATTCCGGCAGAAAATCAGTTGGAACCGCTGGGCAAAAGGATATTCCGGCTGAAGCAGATTCAAATGCTGGAAGCAGACGCGACGACGCAGTTGTTCGCGAACCCGGAAGTGGCCGTCCCATTGGCCGACACCGCGCTGGAAATAGCGGCGCAGCAGTTCCGGCGGAACCGGCGTGATTTTGTCCGCGTCATAAATGGCCTGTTCGGCCCGCGCGAGGATGCGCGTGGAAATGTCCGTGGCGTCAATCGTCCATCGTCCGTCCAGCCCGAAAAATTCCGCCAGCACGATGGCCAGCGTGTAAGGTTCCTCGCCGGAGGAGGACGCCGCGCTCCAGGCGCGGAAGGTTTCGGATTTATCATGGCGGAGCCGCCATTGCGGCAGCAGCACCGACCGCAGCCAGTCGAAATGTTTTTCCTCGCGGAAGAAATGGGTGTGGTTGGTGGAGATCACGTCCACCAGGTTGGTCAGTTCCTCCGCCGCCCGCCGCCGTCTTGAGCCATTGGCAATACTCGTGGTAGCTGGCGAATTTGAGGGCGCGCAGGCGCTTGGCGACGCGGCCGCTGACGAGCGCGCGCTTGTCCGCGCCGAGATTGATGCGGCTGTGCTCATAGATCAACTGCCGCAAAAATTCGTAGTCGGCGTCTCCGAGATTTTCGGAACCCAGTGAGACGGCGGGAGCAGCGAATTGTATTTGGTTCTGGTCCAAGCAATCAATAATCAGGAACAAAATTGTCCGCCAAGGTTTGGCGATCGGGGATCACCATTCAAGCGGTCTTGAGCGGATGCACACCATGTCGCTGACTCCAGCGGTCCAGTTTGTCAAGTGCTGTTTTTGCCGCCGCCGTGAGTTCCTTCGGGTCCACGGGCTTGGTGTAATAGTCCTCGAAGCCCGCCTCGCGACAAGCAACCAGTTCAAAAAGGGAGGTGTAACCGGTGATGGCGACCGGAATGCTCCAGGGCCATTCCTGACGCACCACTCGGCAGAGTTCCACGCCGCTCATGGCCGGGAGATTGAGATCCAAAAACAGGACCGGGGCAGGAGCCGCACGCATCATTTCCAAGGCTTGTTCGGCGCTCCCGGCTGTCTTCACCTGATAACCGGCGCCGGTGAGCAGCCTCGAATAGGCGAGCCGGATGATGGGGTCATCATCCACAAGAAGGATTGTGTTGTCAGTCATAAGCGCTATTGGATTCCATCAGGGGGATCCGGTCAGATGAACAATCCGGCCTCGTCCGTTTAGACAACTGCGGGCGTGGGCTGAAGAATTGTTCATGACAGGGCCGGCGTTCAGAAATCCCGGAAATCGCGGTCACTGACAACGGCGTCCTTTGGTTTATGCGGGCCGACCCCGGCACAGGCGCGCAGCTTGGTGTCAATGGTGCAGATGTGGTTCTTCAGCCAGTTGCCCAAAAGATCCTTGATTTGGAGCACCGCTGTCGTGGACGGGCCGTCGCGTTTGACAATTTCCACCAACGTCCCGTAATCGCGGAGAAACTGGACGTGGGCGGCCTTGTTCTGGCCGCGCGCGGGACAGTGGTGGCCCTGCATCACCTCTTCTTCGTGGCTGAAGTGGGATTGGGCATACTCGCCCAGGAATCCGAGCAGCTTCAGCAATTCCTCCCGGGCGGTGCCGGCCAGACAGGCGGCGTGCAATTCATTGATGCGCTTGATCAATTCCTGATGCTGGTCGTCAATGGTGTCAACGCCCGAGGACATCTTCGTTTCGTCCCAGGCGATCACGCCGTTGTGCGAAACCACCTGACGCTCTTCCGGCCTGGGCATGGCGACCGCCGGATGGCGCCTTTCAACTGGCGGGGGCTTTTGAAACGAGCGCCGTTCTCGCGAATGTCCGTTCTGTGCCGGCGGGACAGCCGGCTCGATTGACAACGGCCGTTGTGGGACTTCGCCATTTGAACCGCCAACCAACTCGAGCAATTCGTTGACCGCTGCTTTCATGGCTTCGGCCTGCGCGTTGAGTTCTTCCGCGGCCGCCGCGCTTTCCTCGGCGTTGGCCGCATTGCTCTGCGTCACCTTGTCCATCTGGCCGACCGCCGTGTTGATCTGCGCGATGCCCTGGGTCTGTTCGCGCGGAGGCGCTGGCGACCTCGGCCACCAGTTCATCCACCTGCCGCGCCTTGGTCACAATGTCGTTCAAGGGTCTTCGCAACCTTGCCGCTGATCTCCACGCCCTGGCCGGTCTTGGCGATGGCGCCCTCAATCTTGGCGGCGGTTTCCTTGGCGGCCTGCGCGCTGCGCTGGGCCAGGTTGCGGACTTCGTCGGCGACGACGGCAAAGCCCATGCCGGCTTCGCCGGCGCGGGCGGCCTCGACGGCGGCGTTGAGCGCCAGGATGTTGGTCTGGAAGGCGATTTCATCAATGGTCTTGATGATTTTGGCGATGTCGTCGCTGGAAACCTTGATGGCTTCCATGGCGACGTTCATGGATTGCATGTCGCCGACGCCCTTGTCGGCGGCGGACCGGGCCTGCTTGGCCAGTTCATTGGCTTTCTGGGCGTTTTCGGCGTTGCGTTTGGTCATGGAGGACATTTCCTCCGAGCGAAGAGCTGGTTTCCTCCAGCGAGGCGGCTTGTTCACTTGCGCCCTCGGCCAAGGACTGGCTGGAGGATGAGATTTCATTGGAAGCCGAGACGGTTTGCTCGCCGGCTGCTTGAAGATGATGGATGGCCACCACCAGCGGGCGCACAATCGAACGTTGATTGAAGAAATAAAATCCGGTCAGAACCACCACCAACACCGCGAAACCTCCCAGCGCCATGATCTTCATGGTGGCCATCACGACGGGGTCGTGGCCAATGCCGGCCTCCAAAACGAAGGCACCCTTGATGTCGCCCTGTTTCATGTTTTCCATCGGGAATCCCAGCACGTCCTTGCCGTCGCCGCCCGGGCTGGTGGCGGGATCGCCGTGGCAGGCCAGGCAACTGGCTTGCAAACGGACCGGGCGCGACTCAGAACCAATTGGTCGTGCTTGCGGTCCTCAAAGAAATATTCAGTTTCCCCCTTTTCAAATGCTTGGAAGGCGGCTTTGAAGTCAGCGCCGTCGTTGTTCTTGGCATTGCGCGCCGGCACGTCCGGGCGGGACGGAACAAGAAATTTGAAGCCGTCTTTTTGCGCGGCGCCTTCCACGGATTTCCACGCCGCCACGATCGGAATTGTCTTGTAAAGATCGGTGGAGGCATAAACGTCGCGGAGGGGACGACCGCTGGCTTGCTGGATTGAGGCGGCTCGCACACCCGCCATGTCGAAGACATGGCTGGCGTGCATGTCATCCATGTTTTGCGCAACGAGTTCCGACTGCCCGATGATGGAACTCATTTTGCCCCGGAGCTCGGTCACGCGGTTGCGGCTGGATACAAAATAAACGACGGCGATGCTTAACGCCGTGGCCAGTATTACGGCGCCGCTGGCCGCCAACATTATGCGTGTTCCCAGTTTCATATCATATCGAAGCCAACAGGTCTCTCCGGCCACCCGCCCGTTTCTTTGTTGGGTTTAGGTTCCTGAACCCTTACAAGTAAACTTCGTCAGGCAGCGCCCGGCTGCGGAACAATGTTCCGTATGTTCCTGTCGCTCTTTGCAATCGGCGAAACATTGCAAAACTTAAGGCTCATTTGGCAGGATGCGTCGGATGTTTCTCAAAAAGATGATTGCTCAAGCTGGATGGAATTCTGCCGATAAAGGATGCGAGGCAAGCCAAGTCTGGCTTGTCAAAACTCGTCGGTGACTGTTTGGCGCAGATGATGCACGGTCATAAACACAAACTGAATTTATTATGCTGGCTTGGAGTAAAGACTTTGAAACAGGTTCCCCTTTGGTTGACACGCAACACCGGATGTTGATTGAAAAAATCAATGAGTTTGGGCGGTTGTTGAATGGATCGCCGCCTGCCAAGGATGCCATTGATGAGTTGGTCGAATTTCTTGATTCCTATGTGAGGTTTCATTTCGCGTTTGAGGAACGCTGCATGGACCACCATCAGTGTCCGGCGCGCGAGCAGAACAAGAAAGCGCATGCGGCGTTCCTGGATTTCTTTCAAGATTTCAGCGAACGTTATCTGGTGGAAGGACCGAAACCCGAACTGCTCCAACGCTTGCAAGACAAGGCGAGCGACTGGATCAGAAATCACATCCTCACGGTGGACACCAAGCTGAAAACCTGCATCAAAAATTGAATCGAGCGGAAAAACACGGACCCTTTATGGTTTTACTGGATAGCTACCTTGATAAAGTCGAAAATCTGCCGCCTGCCCCCACGGTGGCCATTCAATTGCTCGATCTTTTTAGCAACCCCGACCGGGATATTGACCGCATCGTCAATCTCATATCCCACGACCCGTCGCTTACCGCCGAAACATTGCAGCGATGCAATCGCGGCTGTTTGACGGGAGCCGAGCCGCCGGAAGACATGTTCGAAGCGGTAAGCCGGCTTGGATTATATGAAATCTACTCCATCGTGGTCAGCTTGATGGCATCCCGCACCATGAAGCAAGTTCGGGCCAAGTATAGTTGGGATGCGAACCGTCTTTGGCAGCATACGGTGGTCACGGCAGTCATCAGCTCTGCCTTGGCCAAACGGGTTCAAGTGGCCGAAGCGACTGCTTTTACCGCCGGCCTTCTGCATGACATTGGCAAGCTCGTCCTGGTCTCGATGGAAGGGGTTGTCTATGCCGAGATGGTGCGTGCTGCCGGGTATTACGGCCCCTCTTTGGTGGCTGCTGAAACATCGTGCCTTGGGTTCACTCATGCTGCATTAGGCGCCCGGTTGCTCGCCCGTTGGGGGTTGCCGGATGGCCTGCGTCTCGCCGTCGAGTTGCATCATCAATCACCCGCAACCGCCAGCAATCACATGCGGCTGGCGGCCGTGATTAACTTTGCCGATTCCCTCGCCCACCAGATGGCTGACGGTTCCACGGGCGCGCCGGACGCAGCGGAGGCAAGTCCCGAAGCAATGGAATTGGTTGAGTTGACGGCCAATGATATTCCCGCGCTGGTTCAACAGACAAGCCTTGATCTGCAACAAATTCAGGGGCTTTTGCACATGCACGCCTGATCAAAAGGCGCGCGACTGACCGCCTGATCTCAATCCGGTTTTGGCTCGCCGCGAAGTAGTTGGCTTCAAAAGCCATTATGCCGAACTCGGCATAATTGCCACTGTTACGCGGTTCTTAATTTGCCGTGGCCAATGCCGGATTTTTCAGCGCGCAACCGGTCCGAGCCGGTCCGATCTCGGTGAGTTTGACTCCCACCGGGGAAGTAAAAACGAATTCCTCATCGAGCAACAAAATGGTCTGGTCGGCGATCTGAAATCAAAAGAGATCTTTAGAAGTCCTTGAAACTTTCTTCCAACGGGATCTCGTTGCGGCGATCGGTCACTCCTGCCTGCAGTGGTGCGGCATGGGTGTGCCCGTTCCCGTGAATTGGAGCGGGCCGGTTTTCGACGGTGCCGTCCTTGCGGGCGGGCTTGGCGCGCGTGGGTGCCGCCACCGTTTTGACTGTCGTTGCCTGGTGAACGCCGCCGACGAGCTGGAGCAATTCACCGACGGATGCCTTCATGGCGAGAGCCTGAGCATTTAATTCTTGGGCTGCCGCCGCGCTTTCTTCCGCGTTGGCGGCGTTGGACTGGGTCACCTTGTCCATCTGGCCGACGGCGACGTTGATTTGCATGATGCCCTGCGTCTGCTCACGTGAAGCGCTCGCCACTTCTGCCACCAGTTCATCCACCTGCCGCGCCTTGGTCACAATAGCATTCAACGTCTCCGCCACCTTGCTGCTGATTTCCACACCCTGGCCGGTCTTGGTAATGGCGCCCTCAATCTTGGCGGCAGTTTCCTTGGCGGCCTGCGCGCTGCGCTGGGCGAGATTGCGCACTTCATCCGCGACGACGGCAAAACCCATGCCGGCCTCCCCGGCGCGGGCGGCCTCGACGGCGGCGTTGAGGGCAAGAATGTTCGTCTGGAAGGCGATTTCGTCAATCGTCTTGATGATTTTGGCGATGTCATCGGAGGAAACCTTGATGGCTTCCATGGCGGCGCTCATGGCCTGCATGTCACCGGCGCCCTTTTCGGCGGAGCCGCGCGCCTCCTTGGCGAGGGCATTGGCCTGTTGCGCATTTTCAGCATTACGCTTGGTCATGCTGGCCATTTCTTCGAGTGAAGAACTGGTTTCTTCAATCGAAGCGGCCTGGTTGCTGGAGCCTTCGGCCAGGGACTGGCTGGCGGACGTGATGGTGGATGCCGAACTGAAAAGGGATTCGGAAACGGGACCGAGGGTGGCCGCCAGCGTATGCAATGTGCCGCTGATGCGCAATGCATTCAGCGTGACCAGAACTGCGGCGAGCAGCGCAAAAGCGAGACTGATGGAGCCGAGCAGCAGGACCGCCTGGTGGATGCTGCCGAAGCTTTGAACTGTCAGGGTGGCGCCATCGTCGGCGACCTTGCTGCAATAATTATTAACGGCATCGCCGGCGTCATTAAGCTGCTTGACCTTCGGAGGAACATCCTGATCAAGCATTTTCATGGCGCCGGCAAAATCCTTGTCAATCTGGGCGCGGATCTGGGTCATGGTTTTGACATAATCATCAAAACTGACCTGGAGGGCGGTCACATGCTGGTGGCCTTCGCCGGAGGGATACAGTTTGTTCAAATCCTGAAGCGTCTGGATGTTCTTTTGCAGGACGGCGTCCGTCTCGGCGATTTTCGCGGCGCGGTCCTTGTCCTGCGTGAACATGATCTCGTAGGAATGGAGCCGGTAAATGTCCAGACCGTCCTGCAACGTGGCCAGCAGGCGCAGGCTGGGCAGTCCCTCGCTTTCCAATCCGGTTACGGCGTTCACCCCGCGGTTGCAGACGCGCCAAAGGATGCAGCTTTGGACGATCAGGAATACCAGCAGCAATCCCACGACACCCTGGATGACGCGGAAACCGTGTTTGACCGATGTTTGTTGGCCGGTTTTCATTTGATGTGTCTCCACACCACGCCATCAGCGGCGCAGCCCTACTTGATTTCGATTTTTTTCACGCCGGTCAGCGCGGCATCCGCCGGGACGATGGCGATGGCGCCTTTGGTTGAGGCGACGAGAGCGACGAGCGCGGCGGCGTCATCCGCTTTTTTAGGCTCCTGACCGCGGCCGGAAAAGGCGAGTCGCTGCCAGAACGTTTTGAATGAACTGGTGTCCATGCCGCAGGCCTGCTGGAGAGCGGCGTCCGTTTTGTCCGGCAACAGCGCGATGATGATGGCCTGACCGCCGTCCCAATACTTGGTTTTGGCGGTGTAAATGTCCTTGAGCGCGTCAGCCGACAGGCTGTCTGCGGCAACACTGGAATTGGCAATGACGACCGCGCCATCGAGCGCGAACGCGCGGAACGAGCCGGCCGCCAACAACGCAATGAGCAATCCGATTTTGATTGAGAAAGATTTCATATTCAGTTTCATTGAATGAGGGTTGATTTCGATGGTTTAGAAACTAAATGTGCTTTTTAGCGCCACCATGGGCCACCAGCGGCTGTTGCGCACGGGGTTGGCTTTGTCATCGTATAATTGGCCGGTGCCTTCCATCATGTGAACTTCCGCCTTGAGGATCCACCATGGTTTGGGATCAAATCGGCAGGACAGTGCGACATCTCTTTGTAACGCATCGGCGCCATAGCCGCCGTTGGCGGCAACGTAACCGGCGGCGTCGCGATGACGCACATCCGGATAGTATTCAGTTTCATAGGCGCCCACTTCCAGCCAGTGATTAAAGCGGTATGCGGCGCTGAAATACCAGGTGTCAGGCTGAATGCGCACGGTGGCCACGTGGTGTCCGCCAGCCGTAATATCGTAAAAAACTTTGTAAGTCATGTATTCCGCCTGAAAAGTCCAGGACTTCTTGACGTATTCCATGGAGTAATGTTGCACCAATATCGACCCTTGGGCTTCGACGATATTATTCTCCATACGGAACGTAACATCATGCGGATAATTGAATGCCGCGCCGACCCGCAGCCCGTCCACGGGGGGGTGCCACCAGAGTTGCCCCCCGGAGATCAAGTCCGCGTCGAACGAGCTTAACGCCATGAAGGGAGTCGTGTTTGCCTTCTGTGCCGCCAGGCCACCGTCCATTTGGGGGCGTTGTATGCCCGAGTAAAATTGATACGACAAATCGCCCGCCTTGCTCAAAGGAATGGTCCCGAAGATTTCGCCGCCGTCCTCCGTGGTATACATGTCGCGCCAGCGGGCGTTATACATGCCTTGCGGCAGCAACACAAAAGTCCGCGCCACGTCAACGTCTTGAATGTCATTGTAAATACCCTCCGGCCTCCGCAGGCGCCCGCCGCGAACGCCGATGTAATCGTTGAACGTGTATTCCGCCAAGGCATAATCCAGCACCATGTCATAATTGCCCGTGTCCCCCATACAGTAGGTGAAACCCTGTATCGCGACCCGTGTCCGCGGCAGCGGATTCACCGAGGCGTTTATACCGGCTTCTGTGAAACGGAACGAACCATGGGTTGTGTCACCCATATAATTGTATGTGTCCGATTGGAGGAAACCCTGGCTGGCGAAACCGTGGAATGTCACCGGTGGCATATTGGTGCCGAGGCTCAAGTCATACGCCTGCGCGCCGCACGCGGCCAGAATGGAGGCGGTGATGGCTAGGACGGTTTTATGTGTGGTATGTGTCATGGTATTATTCGTTGTTGGTTGTCATTCTCATTGGTTATCGGCGGATTTGCTGCCGGCTTGAGTTGCTTTTATGAAAAATGCGGAAATATGAGGCAACCCTCCGCACGGGAACAATTTGAGGCGGCCGGCTGTCATTTCCCAATGGTTATGCTTTGCCATTTGGCTGCCGATCCGGTTTAGAAATCTCTGAAATCGCCTTCGAGGGGAATCTGATTCCGGCCATTGGCCGCACTCGTCATGGCTGGTTCCGCCTGGGTGTGACCGTTCCCGCGAATCGGGGCGACCCATTTTGCCATGGGTGCGGCGACGCGGGTTTCCTTGATGTGCGGAGCGGTCGCGGTTGTTCTGGTCGCAGCACTCTGGTTGCTGCCGCCAACAAGATGCAAGAGTTCCGTGACGGATTCCTTCATGACGGCCGCCTGGGCATCGAGTTCTTCCGCCGCCGCCGCGCTTTCCTCGGCGTTGGCGGCGTTGGATTGGGTGACCTTGTCCATCTGGCCGACAGCGGTGTTGACCTGGGTGATGCCTTGCGTCTGTTCGCGCGAAGCGCTGGCCACTTCCGCAGCCAGTTCATCCACCTGCCGTGCTTTGGTCGCAATTTCATTCAACGTCTCCGCAACTTTATTGCTGATGCCCACGCCTTGGGCGGTCTTGCTGATGGCGCCTTCAATTTTGTCGGCGGTTTCCTTTGCCGCTTGGGCGCTGCGTTGGGCCAGGTTGCGCACTTCATCGGCCACCACCGCGAATCCCATTCCAGCTTCGCCGGCGCGGGCGGCCTCGACGGCGGCGTTCAGGGCCAGGATGTTGGTCTGGAAAGCAATTTCATCAATGGTCTTGATGATTTTGGCGATGTCATCGGAGGAGGTTTTGATAGCTTTCATTGCGGTGATCATGGCCTGCATGTCCGTCGTGCCTTTATCGGCGGCGGATCGGGCCTGTTTGGCGATGTCGTTGGCTTTCTGGGCGTTTTCCGAATTGCGTCTGATCATGCTGGCCATCTCCTCCAACGAGGAACTGGTTTCCTCCAGCGAGGCGGCTTGTTCACTCGCGCCTTCGGCCAGTGACTGGCTGGAACCGGAAACCTGGCTCGCAGCGCTGGCAACCTGGATGGCGCCATCGTTCAGCGACTGTGCCAAGCGACCCAACAGCTTGTTCAACCCGTCAGCGATGATGATGGCGATGGCGATTCCACAAGCCAAGACGACGAAGGAGATGCCGAGGATAAGTAACAACGTCTGGTTGACTGCTTTGGCGACCAGTCCGGTTTCCTGATTGCCGTTGTTAACGTTTAAAGCCAATTCCTGATCCACCAGCCCCATATATTTCTCATACACCGGGTTGACGTTGGCATTGAATAGTTGCACCGCTTCATCCGTTTTTCCTGCATCAATCAAGGTTAGAAGCTGGCCGCGGGCGGTGGCGTATTCGTCGCGCGCCTCCTTGAGTTTGTTGAACAGTTCGCGCTCTTTGCTGGTCGTGATGTATAGCTTTTCGTAGTCATCCATCTCTTTGAGGACGCGCTCCCTTCCGGCCGCGATTGCATCGCGGTATTTCTTGTGTTCCTCCGGCGTCTTGGCCAGCAAATCACGCAACACGTCGAGTTGAATGTCACCAACGTCCCCGTTGATTTGGGACATGGCATCCAGGGACGGCATCGTGTCCATCGTAATGAAGTAAGCGGCGTCCTTTGCCTGATGGAGCAGGATATATGAGGCGACGGTCAGCAGAATCATCAGCGCGAGAATGATTGCAAATCCGGCGATGATTCGTTTTTTAATGGTCCAGTTTTTCATAAACGGCCAGGTTGGATGGCGGTTGAAAATTCAAATCAGATGGCGGCAGCCTTGCTAATATTTTCGATTTCACCGGAGGCGAGCACGCGGTCAATGTTCAGCAGAGTCTTGACCGTGCCTTTCACCTTGGCCATGCCGATGATGTAGTCGGTGGAAATCTTGCCGCCGAAGTCGGGGGCCTCCTCAATGTCGCTGGCGGTCAGGTTGACGACCTCCTCGACGCCGTCCACCACCAGACCCATCTGCGTGTTTTTGCCATCGGGCATCTTTACCTGCACCACGATGATGCAAGTCAGGTCGGTATCCTTCGTGCCGGTGAATCCGAACCGCAGCCGCAGATCTATCACCGGGATGATTTTGCCGCGCAGATTGATGACGCCCTTGACGTAATCCGGCATTTGGGGCACGGCGGTGATGCTGGTGAGCCGGATGATTTCGCGCACCTTCAGCACGTCAATGCCGTAGGACTCGCGTTGCAGGTTGAAAGTGAGGTGTTTGCCGGCGGATGTTTGAGCGCCGGTCGTTGAGCGTTCCAGTATTTGTGCAGGCATAAATATTTGGGGAGGTTGACCCCGTTTTGTCCGCAGCATCGGCCGTCAAAGAGGCGTGCCCATTCTCCGGACACCGCGGAGTGAATCCATCCGCGATTTCCCATCGGCAGACTGTCAAAGAACTTGAGCCATTTCTGGCGGGGCGCGGTTGGCGATGTTCGACGACGTCATCCGTAACGCTTTGTCGTCAGGAGGAAAGCAAACGAAAGCCGCTGTCTATTTGTGGCGGTGCGCGGCTGCTACGCCGCCGTGGCGGGCACGCCGGTCGCCAGCAACGCACCCAAGCGTTCGGTGTCGCTGCGCACCAACAATTCCAGACGCTGCATATTTTCGCGTTCAAGGCCCAGCAACTCCATCGCATGAAACGCTTCGGGCGGTTCACAGGGTTTGTCCGTGTCGGTTTCCTGGAGGCAATGGGCCATGAGATTGGCGAGGTTCACAATGGCCGCCAGCCGTTCGAACGGCCCCGACCAGTTCAACTGATGGTGGCACATCACCGGCACGCCCACTTGCGCCGGCACGCCCCACCGAATCAACAGCCGGGCGCCGATTTCTCCGTGGCCAAATCCGAACAATGTTTTCTCCACGGCATCGAGAGCAGCGCCAAAGTGTCCGTGCTCCTGCAGGACTTCCGTGTATTTTGAGCCTTCCGCCGAAGCCAGAACAATTTTTCCCATGTCGTGGAGCAAACCGGCGGTGAACGCGCTGCCTTCAGACTCGCCCAAATCCCGCGCGATGGCGCCGGCGGCAATGGCCACGAGGGCCGAATGTTGCCACAGTTCCTCCACCCCGATGTCCTGCGTGAGTTTGGCCGCAGCCATTGTCTTCCGGCCGAACAAGGCGACGGAGATGCGATAAACTTCGTAAAATCCCAGCCGGAACACCGATTCGGTGATATCTGTCACCCGCTTGTCATTGCCGAAAAAGGAGTTGTTGCACCGGCGCAGCAACTCGGCTGTCACCGGCGGGTCATGCCGCATCAACTCGACAATCTCATCCACGTCACGATCCGGCTGGCGGAAAAGCGCGATCAATTTGATCATCAGTCCGGGCGTGGGCGGCAGGTTTTCAATGGAGTCCAGATATTCGTCCAATCTGCCTGATTCCGAAATGCCAGGAATGTTCGTCATGACGTGATGGTGACTACCGGATGGTTCCCAATCATCATTTTGAAACGGCCGGGTTTAAAAATCCCTGAAGCCGTCTTCCAGCGGAATTTCATTCCGGTCTTTGGCCACATTTGCCATTGCCGGCTCTGCGGGGGAGTGGCCATTACCGTTATGAACGTTGGCGGACCGTTTTGGTGCGGGTGTGGCGATGCGGGACTCTTTGGCGCGCACGGGCGATGTGGTCTTGCGCGAGGCGGCGGTTTGACGATTGCCGCCGACTAGTTGCAGCAGTTCCCCGACGGAATGTTTCATGGTTTCGGCCTGGGCGTTGAGTTCTTCCGCGGCGGCGGCGCTTTCCTCGGCGTTGGCGGCGTTGGATTGGGTGACCTTGTCCATCTGGCCGACGGCGGTGTTGATCTGCGTGATGCCCTGGGTTTGTTCGCGCGAAGCGCTGGCCACTTCGGCCACCAGTTCGTCCACCTGCCGGGCTTTGGTCACGATTTCATTCAACGTCTCCGCGACCTTGCTGCTGATGCCGACGCCCTGTGCCGGTCTTGGCAATGGCGCCCTCGATCTTTGCCGGCAGTTTCCTTGGCGGCCTGCGCGCTGCGCTGGGCCAGATTGCGCACTTCATCGGCGACGACGGCAAAGCCCATGCCGGCCTCGCCGGCGCGGGCGGCTTCGACGGCGGCATTGAGGGCGAGAATGTTGGTCTGGAAGGCGATTTCATCAATCGTCTTGATGATTTTGGCGATGTCATCGGAGGAGACCTTGATGGCTTCCATGGCGGCGCTCATGGCCTGCATGTCGCCCACGCCCTTGTCGGCGGCGGCGCGGGCTTGCTTTGGCGAGGTCGTTGGCCTTCTGGGCGTTTTCGGCATTGCGCTTGGTCATGCTGGCCATTTCTTCCAGTGACGAACTGGTTTCCTCCAGCGAGGCGGCCTGTTCGCTGGCGCCCTCGGCCAGCGACTGGCTGGACGCGGAAACTTGGCTGGCAGCTGCCGTAACCTCTCGAGTGCTATTTCCAAGTTGTTCAGCGAAGAGTGAAAGCTGCCGGCTCAACGAGCGGGTTAGAACCCAACCGAATGTCAGGGAGAACGCCACACCCACCAGTAGCCCGATTAGAACCAGCGTCCGCATTCGGACAGTTTGTTGCTGGAAGAGATCTTCAGTCGCCTTCGTCGTATCGGTGCTGAACTGCCGAACCTGTTGGACGATGGCATCGATTGCATCAGTTGCCGGGCGGTCAACACCCTTGACCAGATTATCCACGACGAAACAACTGTTCGCTTTGGCGTAGTCGTAAGATTTCAACGCCTCCCGGTATTGCGCGCCGAGCTTTTGATGTTCCACCAATGATTGGTCCACCAGCTTCGTATCCACACCTGCCCCGGCAAACAGTTCTTGCAGCGATTTCAAATCCTGATTTACCGCTTCTTCGCGCTGGTCAAATTGTTCGGAGTATTTTTTGAACATTTGCGGATCGTTGCCGCGCAGCAAAGTGTCTTTCCATTCCTGCACTTGTTTTTTGAAATCCAGCTGGGCGGATCGAGCCAAATTGATGGAATCCGCCAGAAATTGTCCGTGGTCCTTGATTTGCTTGTTGACACTGTGCGCTTGTGTGATGGTGTTATTCAAACCCACGAATCCAATGCCGCCGATCGCGGCCACAATGATTGTCAGGATGGCAACTCCTAAAACAACGCGTTTTCCAATCGTCAAGTTGTTCATACACAATTTTGTCTTAGTTCGAAATAAAAAGAATCAAGGGGCGGCCCGGATTTGCTGCAATTCATCGGCGCCCAGCACGTGGTCAATGTTCAGCAAGGATTTGACGGTGCCCTTGACCTTGGCCATGCCGATGATGTAATCGGTGGAAATTTTGCCGCCGAAGTCGGGCGTTTCCTCAATGTCGTTTTCGGTCAGGTTGATGACTTCCTCGACGCCGTCCACCACCAGGCCCATCTGCGTGGATTGGCCGTCGGGCATTTTAACCTGGACGACAATAATGCAGGTCAAATCGGTGTCTTTTACGCAGTCGAACCCGAACCGCCGCCGCAGGTCAATCACGGGAATGATTTTGCCGCGCAGGTTGATGACGCCCCTGACGGAGTCCGGCATTTGAGGCACGGCAGTGATGCTGGTGAGCCGGATAATTTCGCGCACCTTCAGCACGTCAATGCCGTAGGATTCGTTTTGCAGGCTGAAGGTGAGATGCTTCCCCGCGAGCGAGGCGGTGGCGGTCTTGTTAACGGAAGTGGCGAGGGTGGCGGTCATTTTATGTCCTGTTTATGCTCACGTTTCATCCATGGCTTGCGCTGTTTCAAAAAGGAAAAGGCACAACCGAAAGATCCGCTCTTCGAGCGAATCGTTCAGTTGTGCCTTTATCTGACAGGCCCGATGTCCTGTCCGCAAAAGCTCCCGCAACAAATTGCGGGTCATGCCGGCTTGGCTATCGGCAGGCCGGGGAAAGACTTTAGAAAATAGTTTGCCACTTTGACGGGCGGCGGCGGGACAGGTCCCGCATCTGTCCGGCTCCGGCCCGGAACCGGGCCGGGAAAATGTCGGCCCCATGGTCGCGGGGAGTTCAGCCCAGCAAATCCTCCAGTTCCTTCCGCAGCTCGCCCAGGTCCTTGCTTTTGAAATGGCCCCGGGTTTTTTGGAGGACGCCGACGGTCTTCTGGAGCGCGTTTAGCAGCGTTTGTTTCTCAAGCGCCCGGTCCGTGTCCAGTTGTCCGCCTTCGTGAATTAGAAGGTTTTCCAGTTCGATCAGGCTTACCACGAGATGGCGCAGGGTCAACCGCAAATAGCTCTGCATGGGCGCTTGCCGGTCCGCGGCGGGCGCCTGCTGCAACATTTTTTGAAGCCGTTCAATTTCACGATCCCAGTCCTGCAACCGCCGCCGGCTGTCTTTTAACATGAGAAATTGCCGGCGCTCCTGCACCGCCGAAGCGACCAGCCGGCAAAGCTCCTCGATGTCCGGCGGCTTGGTCAGGTAGGCCATCACGCGCAGCCGCACAGAGCGCGTCGCGGTTTCCATGGTCGGGTTTCCGGTCAGCAAAATCACGGGCAATCCCTCGGTGATGGCGGGAATGCTTTCAATCAGTTCCAACCCGCAATTGCCCGGCATGTTGATGTCCGAGAGCAGGAGGTCATATTCCCTCGTGCGCAGCAATTCGACGGCTTTGTCCGAGGTCTCGGCAAAGTCGCAGTCAAAACCGGCCCGGACAAGACAGGTGCCGACGCCGCCGCGGACCTGCGGATCATCATCGGCGAAAAGGACCTTCCCGCGGGAAGGTTTTCCCGCCGGGGGCGACATATCAACATTTTCCACAGGCATAAAATGGTTCGGATGAATGGGTTCGCGCAACGAGTTACGATGGTTGATGTTCCGGCGGCCGCCGCCGGTCGTTATTAACCAGGACTTTTTGAACCGCTTCCGCGAGCTGGTTCATGCCGACGGGTTTTATCAGCAACTCGGAAATGCCGGCGGCCATCAGATCTTCGCGGTTGAGTTCGACGCTAAAACCGCTGGTGAGAATGACCGGCAAATCCGGGCGAATGGCGCGGATTTGGCGGGCCACTTCCAGGCCGTTCATTTCCGGCATCGTCAGGTCGGTGATGACGAGGTCGAACTGCGCCGGATTTTCGCGGCACAGACCGATGGCATCGCGGGCGCTGATTGCTGGTGGTGACTTGATAATTCAGCCGCGCCAGCAGGCGATTGCATCATCGCGGTCAATGCCGAGTTCGTCGTCCAGCAGCAGAATTTTCTGGCCGCGCCCGACGGGCGCATTTTCGGCCACCGCTTCCGGCAGGGTTATGTCTTTGCGACTGGCCGGAAAATACAGGGCGAAGGTGGTGCCATGGCCGGCTTGACTTTCCACCGTGATGACGCCTTCATGCGCCTGGACGATGCCATGCACCACGGACAGGCCGAGGCCGGTGCCTTTGCCGACCGGTTTGGTGGTGAAGAAGGGTTCAAAGATGCGCTCCAAAGTTTCGGCATCCATGCCGTGGCCGGTGTCGGTGATGGTCAGCCGCGCGTATGGAATTGGCTTGAATTCCGGATGCAACCTCGAGGAATGCGTCATCCGGTTGAAACGCGTTCGAGACTGACCGTGAGCTGGCCGGGCTGGTCTTCCATCGCGTGCAGCGCATTGGTGGCGAGGTTGATGGCCACCTGATAAATCTGCGTCGGATCGGCCAGAACGGCGGGCGCGTCCGGGGGCGAAGCTGGTTTCGATTTTGATGTTCGCCGGCAGCGAGGCGCGAAGGAATTTCATCGCCTCCTTGACCACGGTGTCCAGTCGGATGACCTGGCGTTGCTGTTCACGCTGGCGGCTGAAGGTCAAAATCTGCTGCACGAGATCCTTGGCCCGGTTGGCGGCCTTGAGGATTTCCGCGATGTTTTCCTGCGCCGCCGGATTTTCCCGCGTGTCCTGCTGGAGCAGGATAGCCGTAGCCGAACATGGCGGCGAGGATGTTGTTGAAATCATGGGCGATGCCGCCGGCGAGCGTGCCGATGGCCTCCATTTTTTGCGCCTGCTGCAACCGGTGCTGCAGCTGCCGGCGTTCGGTGACATCCTGTTTGATGGCCACGAAATGCGCAATCTCGCCGTCCGCGCCCCGCACCGGCGTGATGGTCATCTCCTCGGTGTAAACCTGTCCGTCCTTGCGCTTGTTGATCAGTTCGCCGTGCCAGACGTTGCCGGTGATGATGGTGGCCCACAGGTTGGCGTAAAAGCCGGGCGGATGCTGTCCGGATTTCAACATGCGCAGATTGCCGCCGATGGCCTCCTCTGCGCTGTAGCCCGTGAGCTTGGTGAAGGCCGGGTTGACCCATTCAATTTTCCCCTGGCCGTCGGTGATGACGATGGCGTTGGCGGCGGCGGTCAGGGCGCTGAACTGCAAATGCATCTGCTCTTCGGCCCGCTTCCGCTCGGTGATATCCTGCGCCAACAGCAGGAGATGCGGATTGCCTTCGTATTGGAACGGCACAAAACGGATCGAAAGCCACGAATGGATTCCATAGCTGCTCACGGTGTGGTTTTCGAATAATTGTTCCTTCCCGGTGGCGAGCGCCCGTTCCGCCCGCTCCAGGAGACTCGATTTTTTCCAGGATTCCAGTTCCCGAAAATTCTGCTTCATCACGCCCTCAACCGTGGTGCCGACCAGCCGCGCTGCCGCTTCATTTGCCGAGACCGTCTGTCCGTCTGCGCGATAAGTGATGATGCCGATGGGCGAGGCGGCGAGCAGTGTCTGGGCATAGTGGGTGGCTTCCAGGATTCGCCGCTCCGCCCGCTTACGTTCGGTGAGGTCCCGGACAATGCCTTGGAAGGCATAAGGCTTGCCATCGCGCTGGATGAGCGAGGATTGGGTTTCCACGAACACCTCTCTCCCATCCTTGCCGCGCAGCCGGTATTCCGTCGGGTGTTGCTGGCGGCCGGTCGTTTTAATCTCTTCAACCGTTTGAAACGCCAGGGGGAGTTGATCCTCGGAGAGCAGCGAAGCAAAGGTGAGCTTGAGAATGTCTTCGCGCTGGTAACCCAGCAAATCCAGCGAAGCCTGATTGGCGTCCAGAAATTTGCCGTCGAAGTCGGCGAGAAAAACGCAGTCGAGCGAACGGTCGAACAGGGCCTGGTAACGCTCCTCGGTTTCCCGCATCGCCGCTTCTGACCGCTTGCGCTCGGTGATGTCCGTGATGGCGCCCGTCATGCGCACCGGGCGTCCGGCCGCGTCGCGCTGGGCCACACCGCGCGAGAACACCCAGCGATAACCGCCGTCCTTGTGTCGCAACCGGAACTCAATCGCATACCGCTCGCCCTGCTCAAAGTGCCGCCGGGTGGCTTCTTTGACAAGCGCCAGATCCTCGGGATGAATCTGGCGCAAAAAAGCCGACCTTTGATTGGGAAACTCGTCCTCCCGGTAACCGATGATTTCCTTCCAGCGCGGCGAGAAATAATCCTCCCCGGTCAGGACATTCCAGTCCCACAAACCATCATTCACGGCGCGCTCGATGAGCACATAGCGTTCCTGGCTTCGCCGCGACGCTTCTTCCGCCTGTCGGCGCTGCTCCGCTTCCCGCGCCCAGCCCCCCGACAAACGCCGCATGGCGAAATACAACAAACCGCCCGTTACCAGCACGAATACCAGGCCCTTGTAAATGGAAATCTGGGTGCGCGCATCCGGGTCGTGGACGAGTATCCGCAAAAAATGATCGGAGAGCAGAATCCAAGCGCCGGCCACAATGGCATAAAACAACGCTAGCTTGAGCGCCTGATGGCTGGCTTTGGACTGCATGGCTTGCTTAAACGTATAAAACCTCCGAATATGGAGAATAAGCTACACCGAAAATGATCTTAAGCAAAGCAACTCATTACATTTCTTCCTTTCGCGATACAGGGAAAAATCTTTCAAACGCATGTCCCGGAACAAATGATTCTCATTTTTTGGTTCAAGTTTTCTGTTTTGGCGCCGAAAGCTATGGGGAGTCGCCGGCTTGAGACCGGAAGTGT
This sequence comes from uncultured Verrucomicrobiae bacterium, assembly GCA_963711945.1. Lineage (GTDB taxonomy): Bacteria > Verrucomicrobiota > Verrucomicrobiia > Limisphaerales > UBA11358 > UBA11358. Next base: position 73,797 of record CAVQGB010000008.1, read on the forward strand.
TTGGTTTTGCTTACGCGTATGTCCATGCCATCCCGATGGGTCATCCCCGCGCCAAAAATGAATTTGGTGGTTGGCGTGGCCGACATGAATGCGAGCAATAACACCGGCGCGGAACTGGTCACCTATTCGCTTGGTTCCTGCCTGGGCGTGACGGTTTATGACCCGGTCAAGAAGGTGGGCGGCCTGCTGCATTTGATGCTGCCAGACTCGCGCATTGACCCGGCGAAGGCCGTAAACGCGCCCTATATGTTTGTGGACACCGGCGTGCCCCAGCTTTTCAAAACCGTCTACAGCCTCGGCGGCGATCGCTCCCGCTTGAACATCAAGGTGGCTGGTGGCGCGCAATTTCTCGACAACCAGCGCACCTTTAACATAGGCGAACGGAATATCCAGGCGTTCGAGGAGATTATCGCCCGCAATGGTTTGACGATTCACGCGCGCGACCTGGGCGGATTCAATTCCCGGACATTGCGTTTTAATCTGGCGACCGGCAATGTCTCCATCCACAGTCCCGGCAGTGCTCCCTATCCGTTGTAATTAAAGAGGTTCATGGTGGAATACATTCGCGGGGCCCGGGTAACGCGACGAATGAAGAGCAAAGCGGCAGCGTGTTAAACACCAGGCGTATTCCTCCGGCTTTGATTTAAGCCTTTGGCTCATCCCGCTTCACACATTACACCAATCCTTCAAGGATGTGTGGCAGGCGTTCAAGGCTGCGCTTGAACGAAGCGCGGGCGATGGCCTCGTCGGCGTCCTGCATATTCGGAAACAGAATGTGCCAGCCCGACGCCTGCAGGCATTGGTCCTGCGTCACTTCCACGTAGTTGCCGCTGCAGCCGATCTGCGCGTTGCGCATCAGCAAATCGGCAATCTGCACCGAAGCGACGATTAATTGGTGGTCCCCGGCTTTTTCCGGGTGGTGATGGAACCGGACGGAGTTAACCATCAGTTCCGGCAGCCGGTGGCGTTCGAGATAGAGCGCGCCGAGTTCGCCGTGATCCATCCCCAGAACTTCATTTTCGATTTCCAAAAGTTCGCGCTGGCCGAGTTCCGCCTGGCGGTGAATTTCCGAGAAATGATCCGGGAACGACCAGGCCATGATGATTTTGCCCACGTCGTGAACCAGGCCCGCGACGTAATCCGATTCGTCCACCGGCGTTTGGGCCATGCTGACGACTTCGCGCGTAAGGATGGCGGTGCCGATGCAGTGCTGCCAGAACTGCCTCCATGGAAACGCGCATTGGCGCGACAGCCGCTGAAAATCTTCGATGATCGGCGTGACGGTGGTGAGTTGCCGGATTTGCCGGACGCCGAGGTAAAACACCGCTTCCTCGATGCTGTTGACCGGCGTGGCGAGTCCGTAATAAACCGAGTTCACCAGCCGCAACAGCCGGGATGTCAGGCTGGGGTCGCGCCGGACAATTTCCGAAATGTGCGCCGAATAGCGCTGTTCCGCCTGTAAAAGCCCCTGCAACGCCTTGTTGATGCTGCCTAATGAAGGCAGCGAGGGGCAGGCCGCCAGCCTCGTTTCAATGTCCTTGCGGACGAGGGGGCTGATTTTATCCGTTGCGGATGATGGAAACATAAAGCAATCAATGGTTAAGCGCGTGACTCCACCAACCACAACAAATGCTGTTGGCTCGACACGTCAGGCCGCAACGGTTAGGGCCAAATGGCGTAAAGTAATCAGGCACAATACAATTTGACATTGTCTGTATCGGCGGTTCCGCTGCGGACTTGAACGCAAAACTTCCCCATGACGCAAAACGCATTTAACTCGCCGTCACTTTGACATATCGAGCACACAGGGCGCGGTGCCGCGACGCCGCCTGACCAGGCAGTTAGCCCAACCCACACAGACATTTGCGCCATAATTCATGGAAACTGCCTGTCACTTTTCTCTTAAGCGGAGGAATTTTTTGCCGATTTCTCAAGTGTTGACAAGTCATCGTGGTGGATGACTTGGCACGATTCAACGACGCGAACGCGTCGCTACGGCTTTGACCTATGTCGGGAATGCATTTTCGCGGCCTGTTTGCTTGGCTCCTCAGCCATCGTCGGGCATTTTGTTGCCTGGTCGCGCTGGCATTGATGGCGACCCTGCCCGCGCCTGGCGGGACATACCTTCCGCTGATCGGCCCCCCGCCGCTGCGATTTGCAAAGGCCGAGAATACCGGAAAAACATCATGGAATTTCCCCGCCACGACTCTGCCACCGCTTGCCATCGAAACAAATTCAATTCCCGCAACCCCATCAACACCAAGCGACAACGTCGCCACCACCGCCCCGCCCATAAAGCCTGTGCCCGCCATTGCCATCGCGGAACCGGTAAATCCATACACAAATTCCGTCGTTCAGGCACATTCGGCAAACGACTTGCTTGTAGTCACACCCGAAATGCTGGCAGGTTATTTTAAGCCGAACAACAACACAACGAACGCGGCCAATATCCGCATAATAGCGCCGGTGAGCTTTGCGCCACCATCCACGGCTACAATACCCTCCAGCCAAGCCATTTATAGAAGTCCATGAGCTGGCTCATTGAGTCAAATTTTGTCCGTTGGAAAAAACTGAAACTCTTCACCCTCCGTAGCAGGACCACGGAGGACGAGGCACGGAAATTGATTTTCAGTGTGGTGGCCTTCTGTATTTTCATTGCCGTCCCGGCAATTTTTGCCGATACCAACATCCCTTCCGAATTCAGAATAAATATAACCCCACCGGCAACCAACGCCGCAGCCGGGACCAACACACCGTTCACTCTGGCCGCGACCAGTTTTTCAAATTCAGTCACCGCCCCAACCCCCGTTCTGAACAGTCGCCTTGCCAATGAGGGTGAAGGAATTGTGGTGACGACAAACGGGAGTGCCCTCGTGCAGACAAATTTGCCGACGCCCCCCGCCCTCCGCAGCGACGCTGCTACGGAGGATGGAGTGGATCCTTACGTTCAGAAATTGGAGAACGCGCGTTACCTGCGCAAGACACGGCAAACGAAGGAAGTCGAGCCATTATTGGTATCATTGCTGGGCAACGAAGTGCCGGAGGACATCCAGAAATCCGCACTGCTCGAACTGGCCGCGTTCGCGCAGGACGAGCAACGACCTGCCGCGCGCCCTGCAAATCTACGCCCAATTCCTGCAACCACTGGCCGGATGAACCACGCATCCCCGAAGTGCTGCTGCAGCAGGGCCGGATTGTTCCGCGCAGATGGGATTGCACAACATGGCGCTGACCAAATTTTACGCCGTCATGACCGCCGCGCTCACCTTGAAAAACGACCGGATGGATTACTACGCGCAACTGGTCGTGCAGGCGCAGATCGAAATAGCCGAGACACACTACAGCCTCGGCAAATATGCCGACGCCGCCGAGTATTATTCCCGCCTGTTCAAGCAGCGACAACCCGGAAATTAACAAACCGCAAATCCTATACAAGCTCGTCCGCTGTTACAACAGCACCACGAATTACGAGGAGGCCGTCGGCTGCGCGCAGGATTACCTGGCCCATTACGCCGGGTCACCGGAAGAGCCGGAAGTGCGTTTCAATCTGGCATCGGCCCTCAAGGAACTTGGACGCGACAACGAATCGCTTCAGCAGGTATTGACCCTGCTCCGGCAACAGAGCGCGCGGGCCGCGGGGCATCCGGAGGAATGGTCTTACTGGCAGCAGCGCGCCGGCAATCTGATTGCCAACCAATTCTATCGCGAAGGCGATTATCTGCGCGCCCTCGACATTTACACCAGCCTTGCGCAACTGGACGCCTCACCGCAATGGCAATTGCCCGTCTGGTATCAAATCGGCATGACCTACGAACACCTTCTGCAGCCGCAAAAGGCCGCCGATGATTTACAACCAGATCATTGCCCGCGAGAACGAACTGGGCACCAACGCGCCGCCCAGTCTCGCGTCCATTGTGGACATGGCGCGCTGGCGCACCGGTTTTATCCAGTGGCAAAACAACGCCGAAAACACCAACCACCGTTTTGCCGACACCAATGCCGTCGCTCACTGCCAACGCCGCGAAATCCGCTCCAAGCCATGAATAATTCCGCCGCCGCCAGTTCATTTCCGACATGATCCGCGATTTGCGCACCTTTGCCATTTTGGGCGAGGAGACGCTCGCGCTGGCCACACGCGAGCATCAGGCGCTTGCCGGGGCAGGCAATTACGAGCCGTTTGAGTTTCATCGCTTGAGAAAAGACTTGCTTTTGCGCCTCGAACCAATGATAATAGGGATCAAGCGCTGGCGACAGCTTTGGCAGCAAATCAGTCCGGTTGAGCGCGCCGGTTGTGCGGATGTGAAAACCATGATTCAAATGCTTCAGGATTTGCTCGTCAAAATACTCCAATTGGACCGTGAAAACCAGCAGGCGTTGCTCCGCCGCGGACTGGTGCCGGCGCGCCATGTAACCTCCTGCGCCGCGCCGCCGTCCAATTACGTCGCCAATCTCTATCGCCGCCACAACCCTCACTGATTTATGGCCATCGAAAAGATCATCGTGCTGGAGGACGACGCCATCGTCCGGCGAAACCTCGAACAGCAGTTGCGGAACCGCCGCTACGACGTGGCCGCCGTCGAATCCATCGCCGAGGCCCAGGAATACCTCAACCGCGACAACTTCGACCTGATTTTTCTCGACGTGCGCCTGCCCGACGGCGACGGCACCGAACTGCTCAAGACCATCCAGCTCCGCCCGCAAAAACCGCTGGTCGTCGTCATGTCCGGCTTCGGCACCGTCGAATCCGCCGTGGACTGCATGAAAAACGGCGCGTTCGACTACATGATCAAGCCGTTCTCCGCCGAACAGCTGGGCGTCACGCTCAAAAAGGCGGAGGAATTCACCCAGCTCGTCCGCGTCAACCGCTTTCTCACCCAGGACAACGAGGACACCGGCTACGAACTCCTCGGCCAGAGTCCGGCCATGGACAATCTGCGCCAACTCATCCGCAAGGTCGCCCACACGCAGGCCACCGTCTTGATCCAGGGCGAGAGCGGCACCGGCAAGGAACTCGTCGCCCGCGCGCTCTACCGCGCCAGCACCCGCGCCAGCGCCCCGTTCATCAAGGTCAACTGCGCCGCCATCCCGGAGAACCTGATCGAAAGCGAATTTTTCGGCCACGAACGCGGCGCCTTCACCGGCGCGATGAACAAGCGCGAAGGCCGCTTCGAGCTGGCCCACGGCGGCACGATTTTGCTGGATGAAATCAGCGAAATTTCCCCCAGCGTCCAGGCCAAGCTCCTCCGCGTCCTGCAGGAGCGCGAACTCGAACGCGTCGGCGGCAACCGCACCATCAAGGTGGACGTCCGCGTCATCGCCACCACCAACCGCCGGCTCGATGAGAGCGTCGAGAAAAAGGAATTCCGGCAGGATTTGTTTTTCCGGCTGAACGTCGTGCCCATTCACGTTCCGCCGCTGCGCGAACACATCGAGGACGTGCCGTTTCTGGCCGAGGAATTCACGCGCCGCTTCAGCCGCAAGCACGGCGCGCAGGTGCACGGCCTTTCGCCGGAAGCCATGCGTGTGCTCAAGGCGCATCACTGGCCCGGCAACGTCCGCGAATTGCAGAACGTCATCGAGCGCGCCGTCATTTTAAGCGGCGAATGCACGCAACTGGAGGCCGGAACACCTCGGACTCGGCGTGGTGGCAGTTCAGAGTCCGCAGTCCACAGTCCACAGTCCACAGTCCATACCATCTGAAGACTGGAGACTGAAGACTAAAGAATCGGGACTGAAAAATCTGGACAGTGAACTTGGAGCGGGCAACGGCAACGGCAACGGATTTGCCACACTGGCGGAATTGGAAAAACAGCACATCCTCGCCGCGCTGGACCGTTGCAAGGGCAACCGCACCCACGCCGCCAAAATGCTGGAAATCAGCATCCGCACCCTCCGCAACAAACTCCACGAATACAACGGCGATCCAGCGGTGCGAGACATGGAGACGGCGGAGTAGTCATTCGTCGGCGGTCAGTGGTTAACAGTCAACAGTCAGCAGCCGCGTTGCGCGCCCGACGGATTTTTCCCGCCAACTGCTGACGATCAACTGCTGACTTTCCCACCGGACAACACTTGCCTGGTAGCGCGTTTTACGGCGGCAACATTTTCCCACCCAGCACCAGGCCGTTTTGGAAATGTGCTGTAAATGACGGTATTTTCCGATGGCATCGGTGCTGCTTAACAGCGTTCGGAAAAGTCATGATAGACGCGTTGTTCAACCAGTCCACTTATCTGGCTGCCAAAAAACAGCTCGATGCCGTCGCGCTTCGGCAGGAAGCCATCGCCAGCAACATCGCGAACCTCGAAACGCCCGGTTACAGGCGCCTGGACGTGGCGCCATCGTTCAGTTCGGAACTCGAGCGCGCCTGCGCCGCGCGTGATCCGCAGCAAATCAACGCGTTGAAACCGCAACTGGCCGTGGATGCCAGCGCCGTCGCCGTCAGCCCCGACGGCAACACGGTGAACCTTGAAAGTGAATTGCTCCAAATGAACAAGAACACGCTGGTTGGCGCCCTGGAGACGCAGTTGGTCACCGCCTATTTTTCCAAATTACGCATGGCCATCACCGCCAAGTCCTGATGACGCCCAAACACTTTGACGAACGATGATTGACATCCTTTCCGGCATTCAAAGCACTGCGGCCGCCCTCAACGCCGAGCACACGCGGCTGGACGTGATTTCAGAAAACATCGCCAACGCCAACACCACGCACGGCGCGGATGGCAAGCCCTATCAGCGTCAGGTGGTGGTGTTTGAAAGCGCGCTGCAGCAGGCGATGAATGGCGGCGTTTCCGCGCCCATGTTGCGCGTGGCCGGGATCGAGAAGGACCCGCGCCCGTTTGAAATGGTTTATGAACCGGGCAGCCCGGATGCCGACGCGCATGGCATGGTGGCCATGCCCAATGTCAATATTCACGAGGAAATGGCGGACATGATTTCCTCCGAACGCGCCTTCGAGGCAAATCTGGCCGTTGTGAAAAATGCCCGCTCCATGGCGCTGCAAATCCTCGCCATCGGCAAACATTGATTGAACCATGATACCCATTTCAGCAATCCAACCGGCGATGTCAGCCTTTGGCGTGACTTCGGCACAAAACATCTCACCCTCGCTGCCGGTCACCCCCGGGGAACAGCCCGGCGCCCTCGCCCCCGCGCAAACGACGGGCGAAACCTTTTCCACCATGCTCGGCAAGATGGTGTCCGAGGTCAACGGCAGCCAAATCACCGCCTCGAATGCCGTCAACAATCTCCAGGCAGGCAACAGCGTCTCCCTGCACCAGGCCGTCATCGCCATGGAGGAGGCCAACGTCTCCTTCCAACTCATGGTCGAAGTCCGCAACAAACTTTTGGATTCCTATCAGGAACTCATGAAGATGCAGGTATGAAAAACAAAACAGAAAACAAAAACAGAAAGCAGAACCGTCCGGTTTCCGCCCGGCGCATTATTTCATCTTTCTGCTTTCTTAATTTCTGCTTTAACAAATGAACAACCTCTCCAAACTCGGCAGCCAGCTCCTCGCCATCTGGCAACAACTCGGCGTCAGCCAGCGCATCAGCGTCCTCGCCGCCACCTTCGTGCTCGTGGCCGGCCTGGGCACCCTCGCCCTGTGGTCGTCACACGCCGATTACAGCCTGCTTTACGGCAAACTCTCCGATGCCGAGGCCTCCAAGGTCATCGCCGCCCTCGACGACGCCAAGGTGCCCTACAAAATCGGCAGCGGCGGCGGCTCCATCATGGTCCCCGCCGACAAGGTCTATGAAATGCGGATGCAACTGGCCGGCAAGGGCATTCCCAGCGGCGACGGCGTGGGTTTTGAAATTTTCGACAAACCCAACTTCGGCATCTCCGACTTCGTGCAACGCGCCAATTACATCCGCGCCGTGCAAGGTGAACTGTCCCGCACCATCGGCCAGATCAACGAGGTGGACTCCGCCCGCGTCATGATCGTGATGCCCGAAAACCGGCTGCTGCTGGACAAGGACAAACACCCGACCGCCTCCGTCTTCGTGCGCGTGCGCGGCAACACGCCACTGCCGGCGTCCTCCATCGACTCCATCCGCTTCCTCGTCGCCAACTCCGTGGAGGGATTAAGCCCCAATTCCGTGACCGTGGTGGACAATCTCGGCAACGTGCTCTCGGCGGACAACGACAACGATTCCATCGCCGGGCTATCCACATCCCAACTCTCCGCCCAGCGGAACCTGGAACAATACCTCTCCAAAAAAGCCCAGGACATGCTGGAAAAAGTGCTGGGCCCCGGCCAGGCCATCGTCCGCGTCTCCGCCGAGATCAACTTCAACACGCTCACCACGACGGAGGAAAAATTCAATCCCGACGGCCAGGTGGTGCGCACACAGACCAAAAACGACGAGAGCACCGATTCCACCACGACCAGTTCCACCGCCGCCGCCGGCATCTCGGCCAACACGGCCACGGAAACGAACGCGACGAAAACCGCCTCCGCCGCGCCGGTATCGAACTCGAACAACCGCAAGACCACGTCCACGGTGGAATACGAGATAGGCAAGACGACGAGCGCCACCACACAGGCGGCAGGGGGCATCAAGCGGTTAAGCGCGGCGGTGACGGTGGCGGCGCACACGGAGGGCGAGGGGGCAGACCGGAAAGTGGTGAACCGCACGCCGGAAGAATTGAACAAGCTCAAGCAGATAGTCATTGGGGCCATAGGCATCCAGAGCGGGGCCGACAACGGGCGGGGCGACAACATAACGCTGGAGGAAATGCCATTCAACGACGAGCTGGCCACGACGATGACGCAGCAAATGGACCAGCAACAGCGGCGGGAATACTGGTGGGACACCGCGCGGAATCTGGTTTATCCCGCGATGGGAGTGGGGGCGCTGCTGCTGCTATTACGCATCTTCAAACGGACGCCGGTGCAGGAGATCCCGCTGGGCGTTCCCGTGGGGAGGATTCTTGGCAACGGGAACGCAAGCAATGGCAACGGCAACGGCAACGGGCATTGGCAGCCCGAACAGCAGCCGGGTGTCGTGACCGTGGACGTGCTCAACCGGCTGATCAAGGAAAACCCCTCGAACATGAGCCAGGCCATCCGCGATTGGATGAGCCGCGGGCCAACGTCGGAAAGATGATTTGTCATGGCCGCACCCGTCGCCAATCCAACCGAGACGCCCGCCGAAAACGGCGCGTTGAACAAGACGCAAAAGCTCGCGGCCCTGCTCGTCATGGTCGGGGCGGAGGGCGCGTCCGAAATCCTCAAACAATTCCAGCCGCGCGAAATCGAATCCATCTCCCGCGAAATGGCGCGTTTCGGCCTCATCACACGCGATCAGCAGTTGGACATTTTATACGAGTTTTCGGAGGTCGCAGTTGCCGCCAGCACGTCCATCTCCGCCGGACCGGACATCGCGCGGAACACGCTCGAACGGGCGGTCGGCAGTTTTAAGGCCAGCGACATCCTGGGCCGCGTCATGCCAAACCGCGTGTCTGTCGGCGCCATGCAGTCCATCGCCGACATGGACTCGCGCAGCATTTTCAACCTCGTCCGGGACGAGCAGCCGCAAACCATCGCCTTCGTCGTCAGCCACCTTTCACCGGAAAAGGCGGCGCAAATTTTCGCCCTGCTGCCGGGCGAGCAGCGCGACCAGATCATCGAGCGCCTCGCCACGCTGGCGCCGACGCCGATTGAAGTGACGGAAAGAGTGGTGAACGTGCTCAACGCCAAGATGGGCGTGAAGCAGACCCGCGCCTTGAGCCAGACCGGCGGCGTGACGCCGGCGGCGGACATCCTGAATGCGATGGATAAAACCATCAGCCGCGCAATGCTCACCAGCATCGAGGAGCGCAATCCGGAATTGTCGCAGGCCATCCGCAAAAAAATGTTCACGTTCGAGGACTTGCTGCTGCTCAACGCGCAGGTCATCCAGCGCATCATGCGCGAAACGGAGATGCGCGATCTGGCCCTGGCGCTCAAGAAGGCCAGCGAGCCGCTCAAGAAACTGCTGCTGTCCAACATCTCGCGCCGCGGCGCCGAGGCCGTGCAGGACGAAATGCTCATGCTCGGCCACGTCAAGCTGCGCGACGTCGAGGCCGCGCAATTGCGGATCATTGACGCGGTCCGCAAGCTCGAAACCGAGGGGGAAATTGACCTCGATGAAGCCCGCAACACCGAATATGAAGTGGTCTAAAACCATCACCCTCGCCGAACCGCTCCGCGACGTGCGCGTCACCACGCTGCCGCCGGAAAGCGAGCGGGAGCGCTCGCGCGCGCGCCGCCGAACAGGCCGCCTACGAACGCGGCCGGCTGGATGGCGAAAAGAACCTCGGCGAACAAATGCTCCAGCAGCGGAATGAACTGCTCGAATTGCACCAGGGCGTCATCGAATCGCTGCGCCGCGCCGTGCCGGAAGTCATCCAGCAGACCGAATCCGCGCTGATGCAAATCGCGCTCGAATGCGCCCAAAAAATTGTCGCCGGCATCCCCATTTCCACGGAACTGGTCGAGGCCGTCGTGCGCGAGGCGGTGACGCAAACAAAGGAGACCGCCGAAATCATCGTGCAGCTTCATCCCGACGACCTTGCGTTGCTGCGCAAAAACCAGTCGCCCATTCTTCAAGGTTTGCCCGAGGCCGGTCCGCTCAAGTTCATCGGTTCCTCCGAAATCAGCCGCGGCGGCTGCCTCGTGCAAACCCGGTTTGGCCTGCTCGACGCGCGCCGCGAAACCAAGCTGGAACAACTCCACGAGATCGATTTCCGCATGAAACCCGCCATGCCATGTCCGGCCAGTCGCTTCGACGCCGCGCTCCGGCGCGTGCGCTCGGCGCGCGTCACCGAGACGTGCGGCCGCGTCGTGCAAGTCATCGGGCTGGTCATCGAATCGGAAGGCCCCGTCGCCGCCGTCGGGGAAATCTGCCGCATCGAATCCGCGCGACACGACGGTGTCACGCTCGCCGAGGTCGTCGGGTTTCGGAACCACCATTTGTTGCTGATGCCGCTGGGCGAACTGCATGGCATCCATCCCGGCAGCGAAGTCACCGCCACCGGCGCGCCGATGCGAATCGGCGTCGGCAACGCCTTGAAAGGCCGCGTGCTCGACGGCCTGGGCCGGCCCATTGACAGTTTGGGGCCGGTTCAAACCGAACATTCCATTGAACTGAACCTGATGCCGCCGCATCCGCTCAAGCGCCAGCGCATTGAAAAGATTTTCCAGACCGGCATCAAGGCCATTGACACGTTCATGCCGTGCGGCCGCGGCCAGCGCCTCGGCATTTTCGCCGGCAGCGGCGTCGGCAAATCCACGCTGCTGGGCATGATGGCCTCCCGCGCCGATGCCGATGTGAACGTCATTGCGCTCATCGGCGAGCGCGGCCGCGAAGTCCGCGAATTTTTGGAACGCGATCTCGACGACGCCGGCCGCAAAAAATCCGTCGTCGTCGTCGCCACCTCGAACGAGCCGGCGCTTGCACCGCGTCAAAGGCGCGTTCCTGGCGATGGCCATCGCCGAACATTTCCGCGGCCTCGGCCAGAGCGTTCTGCTGATGATGGATTCCGTCACGCGCCTGGCGATGGCGCAGCGCGAAATCGGCCTTGCCGTCGGCGAGCCGCCCGCCACGCGCGGCTACACGCCGTCGGTTTTTTCCCTGCTGCCGCAATTGCTCGAACGCGCCGGCACCGGCGAGACCGGCGACATCACCGGCCTGTTCACCGTGCTCGTGGAAGCCGACGACATGAACGATCCGATTGCCGACGCAACCCGTTCGATTCTCGACGGTCACATCGTGCTGACGCGCGAATTGGCGACGCAAAATCATTACCCGGCGATTGACGTTCTGGAAAGCGTGAGCCGGCTGAACCGCGATCTGCTGCCGCCGGAAAAATTGAGCCTGACCGCCGCCGCGCGCGAACATCATGGCCACTTACCGGCGCAACCAGGATTTGATCAGCATCGGCGCCTACCCGGCCGGCAGCAATCCCGGCGATTGACCACGCCATCGTGTTGCGCGAGCCGCTCAATGGCTTTTTGCGCCAGGGCGTCACCGAAGGCTTTGATGCCGGCAAAAGCTGGTCGCTGTTGACGCAGGTTTTGTCCGCGGCGATTCCGCAAAAACAACCACCGCAACCAAGGAAATAACCCATGAAACCATTCCGTTTCCCCCTGAAATCGCTCCGCATCCTGCGCGAACAAAAAGAACGCGTGGCGCAGAAAACATTACTGTCGCCGCCCTGCGCGCCAGCGAAGAGGCCGCCGCCAAGCTGGACGCCGGCTCCCACGAACTCGCCGCCGCCTGGACACTGCTCTGCGAGGAAGTCTCCGAAGGAGTCACCGTCGCCAAACTCCACCAGACGCGCGCCTGGTGCGGCGAACTGGAGCGGCGATGCGAACAACTGTCCGCCGCTTTGAATCTGGCCCGGCGCCTGGCGCACGAAGCCTGGCGTGATATGACGCTGGCCACCCGCGACCGCGAGGCGCTCGACAAATTGCGCGACAAATCCCGCCGTGCCCATGACCGCGAGGTCCAGCGCGATGACCAGAAGCAACTGGATGAAATGGGTATCAATTTGCGGTTTGCGAATGATCCCGCGATGCGGGACGCCTCCGGCCCGTATGCAAACCAATTTCAAATCGTAAATCAAAAATCATAAATCATGATGCTATGACACGCTGGCTCACATCCGGTTGGGTGGCTGCTCTCGCGGGTGGCCTGTTGTTTCTGGCCACTTTGGCGCTGGCGTTCCGGCCCGCACAGTTCGATGGCGTCCGCGCCCTGCTCGCCGCCACCAGTCGCACGCCCGATGACGATCCGTCGTGGAAATTCAAAAACCCGGAGTTCGAGCAGTGGGTGGCGGAATTGAAGATGGAGAAGAGCGACCTGGATGCGCGCACTCTGCAGTTGCAGGCCATGGAGTCGCGCCTGGCGGCGCAGCAGCAGGAGTTCTCCGCCGCCACTTCGTCTGTGTATCTGTTGCAGGCGGAGTTCGATAAAAACGTGATCCGCATCAAGGCGCAGGAGGTGCAGAACCTGGGGAAGCAGGCAAAGATTATTGCCGGGATGTCGCCCGAGGGGGCGGCGGCCCTGGTGAATGCGATGGCGGATGGGGATGTGGTGCGGCTGTTGGCTACGATGAAGGCGGATGAGGCCAGTGTGGTTTTGGATGCGATGAGCAAGTTGGGCAAGTCCGAGGCCAAGCGGGCCGCGGATTTGACGGGCCGGCTGCGCATGGTGCTGCCGCCTCCTTAAATGAAAAATTAAAGCGGAAAGCGGAATTGAAAAGTGGAAAGCGGAAAACTGAAATGAAGAAGGCAAAAGCTGAAATGAGAAAACAGAAAACAGAAATGAAATGTCTGCTTTCTGCTTTGGTCTGTTCTGTTTTTTGTTTTGTTAATTTCTGCTTTGAATACTCATCTCCCTGATGTCTTCTTCTGTTCAAGGTCCACAGTCTGCGGTCCACGGTCCGCTGTCCACGGTCAGCAGTCCGCTGGTGATGTCAGCGGAGGATTTGCCGGGTGAGGTGGAGCCGTTCGCATCTCTGATGGATGGTTTTGGGATTGCTTCACGGGGCGGGGGGCGCAATCCGGTGGGCAGTGGGCCGGCCGTTGGCGACGTGGGTTTGGCGGCTGGGGGGCTTGCATCGAATCGCAGGGCCGGGTCGCAAAACTCTGATTCGGATGTGTCGTGCGGCGGGCGTTCTTGCTTTCAAAATGGGGTGGCGGCTGGATTTTCAAACGGGGGGCAGGATGGCCAGCCGGCGCGTAAGGTGGCGCTGGTTCCGCAGTCGGATGAATTGTCGGTGTCTTTTGTGCGGCGGAGGAAGGCGGTGGACGGCGGGAGAAGCGGTGTGAGGACGGCGGTTGCGGAGGACAGGGTGTCAGCGATTTTGGCGATGGCGGCAAATGTGTTGCCGGTGGTCGCCGGTTTGGCGTCTGCCACGATTCAGGTGGTGGTCGGCGGAATTCGTGACGGTGGCTTGAAAGATCCGGCGGCCAGGCCGGAGACTATTCCGTCTGGTGTGGGCGAGGGAGGTTCCGAAAATGGGAAAACTGCCGCTGCATTGACGCCGGCCGCCAAGCGATCTTTGGAGATTTTGGGTGAAGCGGATGCGGGATGGGCGGCTCCGGGAGGAACGGCCCAAACCGATTCGCCGGTTGGCCCGGGGGTTGGCCGGAAGAGTGTCTCCACTGCGGAGAAGAAAACTTTGCCGCCTGGAAATATGGTTGAATTGCGGGAAACTCAAAAACAGCCGGCCACCATAATCATCAAGATCGGCTCTGTCCCCGATATGCCAGACTCCAGCCCCCAGACACCTGATGAGGATGGCGTCCAGGATGCGGGTCCGGGGTCTTGGACAGAACCCCAGATGCAAGATTCCAAACTTCAGGTCCCAAGATCCCAAATCCAAACTGATAGTGGCATGGCCGTTGCTAAACAGGATACAACCGTGAAAATGGCCGCAAAAAAGACAAATTATTCCGCTGTGGAGCAAAAGTTGCCGGGTTCGGCGATCCCGCAAGGCGGGACGGCAGGGGAAAAATTGCCGGCTCCGCAGTTGCGGGTGATGGCGCCCGCGTCTGCCGAAGACCGGAGCGAATCGGTTTTGGCGGCCAGCGCCGCCATTTCAGCGGGCGACAGCACAGCCAGGCCGTTTTTGCCCGAACTTTTGGATTCACCGCGCATCGCGTCCACCGGCCTGCCGTATGTCCAGAGGACGCAGGATCTGATTTCGTTGCAAGCCGTGCATCTGCGCGAAACCGGCGCGGATGAGATACGCGTGGTCATCAAGCCGGACAACGGGCTTCAATTGATACTGCATCTGGTGCAACGCGACGGCGGCGTGGAAGTGCGGGCGGTCTTGGATCGCGGAAACTTTGGTTTGCTCAACCGGCACTGGCCGGAATTGCAACAGCAGCTTGAGTCGCGCGGCGTGCGGGTGGCCCCGCTCGCAAACGCGGACCCATTCATTGGAGGCGGGAGCGAAGGCTTCCGACAACCCACCACCCCCCACGGCCAACACGCCGGGGACGACGCCGAGTCCGGCAGAAATGCCGGTGGTGTTGTTTCCCGGTCTGCCCCCGGCCACTGCCACAGCTTCCGCCTCCAGAATTTCCACGGCACGTCTCGAAACCTGGGCTTGAATTTATGTCATCCACCATAT
Organism: uncultured Verrucomicrobiae bacterium; assembly: GCA_963711945.1. Classification (GTDB taxonomy): domain Bacteria; phylum Verrucomicrobiota; class Verrucomicrobiia; order Limisphaerales; family UBA11358; genus UBA11358. The sequence goes on from CAVQGB010000008.1 coordinate 88,930, forward strand.
CATCCATCAACAACACTTCCAATTCGCAAAATGTCGCCGAGGCTGTGTCCTCGGCAACGTCTCAAACGCTGTCCGAGCAGGATTTTCTCAATTTGCTCGTTACGCAGATGACGTCGCAAGATCCGCTGAACCCGATGACCAATCAGGACATGCTCTCGCAGATGGTCCAGTTCAGCACCTTGCAGGGCAACACCGCCATGCAATCCACGCTCGCCGGCATGCAAAGCGGCCAGGCGTTTTCAGAGGCGAATTCCATGATCGGCCAGCAGGTGAATGTGCTGACGGATTCCAACGGCGACACCACCCAAGGCACCGTCAGCGGCGTGGACCTCTCATCCGGCTCGCCGCAAATCATCGTCAACGGCCAGTCCTACGATCTCAACCAGGTGCAGACCGTCACGCCCGCATCCACCGCCAACCCCTAACCACAACACCCCTATGATGACCCCATCAAAATCAAACCGTCGGACCGAGCGGCAGCCCAAGGACCGGCTCGGTGAAATTCGGAAGAACATCGCCGGCGCGATGATCGGGAAAACCGTGAATCTGATGGCCGACGCCGAGACCATCGTGCGCGGCATGGTTGCCGGCGTGATGCTGGAAACCGGCTCGCCGAAAATCGTCGTCAACGGCCAAGGCTACGACCTCAACAGGATCCTCTCGGTTTGCCCCGCCTACCTCAATTAACCCACAACATTCAACCCATCACCCAAATTTATGATCGGCTCACTCCAAACAGGCATCAGCGGTCTCCAGCAATTTCAGGAAGACCTCCAAGTCATCGGCAACAACATAGCCAACGTCAACACCGTGGGCTACAAATCGTCCAGCATGGATTTCCAGGACCAGTTAAGCCAAAGCCTCGAAAACCGCGGATTCAACTCCATGCAACTCGGCGAAGGAGTTGCCACCGGCGCCATCAACTCGGACTATTCCCAAGGCACCATCAACACCACCGGCACCACCACCGACCTCGCCATCAGCGGCCAGGGCTTCTTCCTCGTCACAGACACCTCCAGCGGACTCACCTACGCCACCCGCAATGGCGAATTCAACCTGGACGGCAACGGCTACCTCGTCAACGCCAACGGCAATCGCGTTCAAGGACTCATGGGAGCCTCCGCCACCACCGGCGACATCCAAATCAACACCGCCGCCGCCGCCGCCGCCCTGAACGACACCACCGTCGGCGCGACCCTGCAATCCTACACCATCAACACCAGCGGCCAGATCACCGCCAGCCTAAGCGACGGCACCACCGGCGTCATCGGCCAGCTCGTCCTGCAAAACTTCAGCAACCCCGAGGCGCTCGTCAAACAAGGCGGCAATCTCTACACCTTCGACGCCACCGCCGGCCCCCTCGCCACCGCCGGCACACCCAACACCGCCGGCCTCGGCAAAATCCAGTCCGGCGCCCTCGAATCCTCCAACGTGGACCTGGCCACCCAGATGGCCGGCCTCATCACCGCCCAACGCGCCTTTGAAGCCAACGCCAAAATGATCACCACCAGCGACGAAGTGCTCCAAACCCTCGTCAACCTCAAACGCTAATGAAAACAAAAGCTGAAATGAACAAAGCAAAAAACAGAAAACAAAAAGCAGAAATTTCTGCTCTCTGCTTTCCAAATTTCTGCTTTTTAAAATTTCAGCCTTCTGTTTTTTGAATATTATGCCCGCGAACCCCCAGACGCCCGAAGCCCGGCCCCAGACGCCCGACGCCGCCGCCGCCGAAACGCCCGCGCAAGGCGCGCCCAAGACAGGCGGCGGTTTGGCGGCATGGCTGCCACTGGCCATCACCGTGCTGCTTATGCCCGCGCTCGCCTACGGCATGACCGTCTTCGTGCTCCTGCCGCGCATCCAGACCGGCCTGGGCATCACAGCGCCCGCAGCCATCGCCGACGCCTCCGGAAAGAACGCGAAAGGTCCCGCCAATCCCGGCGCCAAGAAATACACCGTAGCCATCAACAAACTGCTGGTGAACGTCGCCGGCACCATGGGATCGCGCTACCTGCTCTTCAGCCTATCGGCCGTGAGCACCGACGCGAACTTCCAGCAAAAGATGACCGACAACGACGCGGCCCTGAAGGACATGGCCTGCAGCGCGTTATCCGCCAAGACACTGGTGGATTTGGAAAAGCCCGACGAACGGAACCTGATCCGCACCGAATTGCTCAACGGCATGAACAACATCCTGGGCAACAACGAAGTGCAGGAGCTTTACCTCACGGAATTTGGAATTCAATGAAAACCAAAGCAGAAACCAAAAAAGAGACAGTTGACACTGATTGCACGGATTGTCACGGATTTGAATCAGTGGAAATCCGTGCAATCCGTGTCAAAATGGAATGTCTGCTTTCTGCTTTCCTAATTTCCGCTTTGGTTATTTGACTCCATGTCTGAAAACCCGCCAAGCCCCCAGACGCCGGACGCCAGCGCCCCGGACATATCGGTATTCACGGCGCAGGGCGTGCGCGAAAACCGGAAGGCCGCCACCATTCGCAGCTACGATTTCCGGCAGTCTGGATTTCTGGCGCCGAGCGAATTGCGGCGCATCCGGCTGCGGCACGAACAATTTGTGCGCGCCCTGGCCGCGCGGCTGGCCATATTTTTGCGGCTCGAATTCTCCGTCCAACTGGCCAAGCTCCAGATTGTCGGCTATTTGAAATTCACGGAAAACCTGCCGAACCCGACGCATATCACGCTGTTCAAAATTGATCCGCTCAAGGGGGTCGGGACTGCTGGTCATCCCGCCGCGACTGGGCTTGAGCCTGGTGGACCGCATGCTCGGCGGGCCTGGCAAGATGCCCGAAACCGCCCGGGAATTGAGCGAAATCGAGGTGGCGCTTGTGGACCAGGTTTCCACGCTGCTGGTGAATGAATGGTGCGCGCACTGGCCGGAGATGCGGGAATTGCGCCCGTCGTATCTGGGCCACGAAAACAACAGCCGCTTTCTCCAGACCGCCACGCCGGAGGCCGCCATGCTCATCATCACGCTCAATTCGGGGTTGGGTGATCAGTTGGAGCCGGTGCAGTTGGCGTTTCCGTATACCACGGTGGAGCCGCTGATGCGTCTGATTGCGCCGGCGGGATTGCCGGAGACGGAGGTGATTGCCGCCGCCGCCGCGCAGCCGAGGTGGAACGCGGAATTCAATGACGTGCGTGTGCCGGTGGTGGCCGAGTGGCAGGGGCTGAAAGTGTCTGCAAATGACATTGCGCACCTCAAGGAGGGGGCGGTGCTGATGCTGGATCCCGAATGCGCATCGCAGGTGCAGTTGAATTTCAACCAGGTGCCCAAATTTGCGGGCCGGCCCGGCACGCGCGCGGGCAACTGGGCCGTGGAACTGACAAATTTTATTGCCGCTTAAAAAAATATGAATACGACCGCACCCGCCAATTTGAATCTCGTGCTTGATGTGCCCGTGAGCCTGACCATCGAACTGGGCAGTTGCCAGTTGCCGATGAAGGAGGTGCTCCAGCTCAACATCGGCTCGGTTGTCCAGCTCGACAAGCCCGCCGACGCGCCGGTGGAGTTGAGCGTCAACGGCAAGCTCATCGCCCACGGCGAGGTGGTGGTGGTGGAGGACCGCTTCGGGGTGAAAATCACCGAGGTGGTCGGCAGCGCAAACGCGGTGGCCGCGTGACGAAAATGCAAGAAACATCCAACATTCAACAGACAAGATCGAACATCCAATTTGCCGTTGGCCGCCGCTTCATCGTCGGGCGTTGGATGTTGAATGTTGAATGTTGGATGTTCGTTTTCATATTCACGCTGTCCGCGGCTGCCCAAACCACAAATTCCACCGCCGCGACGTTCAGTCCGGCCTTGTCCACACCGGACGTAGGCACATCGTTGCTCCGCGTGATGGGTGCGCTGGCGCTGGTGATCGGGATTTTTTTGGCCGGCGTGTGGCTGTTCCGCAACTGGCAGCGGCTGACCGTCCAGCGCGGTCGCGCGCCAAAGTTGAACGTGCTGGAAATCCGCTCGCTCGGCGGACGCCAGTCCATCTGCGTCGTCGGCTACGAGCAGGAGCGCTTTCTGCTCGCGTCGTCGCCGGCGGGCGTGAACTTCCTGACGCATCTGCCCGGCGCAGGTAACGAGGAGGCGGGCGCGGCGGAGGCGAGGCCGCAAATGTCTTTTTCCCGGGCGCTGGCGCAGGTGTTGAAGGGGAAATGAAATGGGAACATTCAACAATCAACATTCAACGTCCAACTTCCGGTTGGCTGCGAAAGCTGGCGGCCAGGAACTTGGGAGTTCAATGTTGAATGTTGAATGTTCGGTGTTTTCCCGTCTCCGGCGCTGGCTTCCGGCGCTTTTCATTTTGTTCACTTTCGGCGCGCTGACGGCTTCCGCCCAAACCAACATCAGCACGGGATTCGGGCCGGTGCAAATCACGCTCGGATCGAGCAACGGCCCGCAGGACGTGGACACCGGCATCAAGGTCCTGGGCGTGCTCACGCTGCTGACGCTCGCGCCGTCCATCATGCTGCTGATGACGTGCTTCACGCGCATCGTGATCGTGCTGTCGTTTGTCCGCACGGCGCTGCAATTGCAAGGTTCGCCCGCCAACCAGATCATCGTCGGGCTGGCGCTCTTTCTCACGCTGTTCATCATGCAGCCGGTCTGGGACGGCATCCAGCACGACGCCCTCGCGCCGTATCAGGCCAACCAGATCACGAGCCAGCAGGCGATTGACCGCGCCTCGGCGCACATCCGCACCTTCATGCTGCAACAGGCGCGGCCCAAGGACGTGGAGCTGTTCGCGCAGATGGCGAAGCTGCAACCGACCGCGCCGGATCAATTGCCACTGCGGGTCGTCATCCCCGGTTTTATCATCAGCGAACTGCGCACGGCGTTCCAGATGGGTTTCCTGATTTTTGTGCCGTTCATCCTGATTGACCTCGTGGTGGCGACCGTGCTGATGAGCATGGGCATGATGATGATGCCGCCCACCACATTTTCACTGCCGCTGAAACTCCTGTTGTTCGTGCTCGTGGACGGCTGGTCGCTCGTGGTCACGTCACTGGTGCATAGTTATGGAATGTGAAATCGCAAATGAACAATCCCCCGGATCCTCGTCCTCGTAAATTTTGAAGACGGGGAGGAGAACGAGGACGAGAAAGAAAATTATGAATCCCGAATTTGCCATCGAACTGCTCAAGACCATGATTTACCAGGCTTTGATGATTGCCGCGCCGATACTGGCCGTGGCGATGGTCGTCGGGCTGGCCATCAGCCTGTTTCAAGCCGTCACGTCCATCAACGAGCAGACGATGACGTTCGTGCCGAAGGCGCTGGCGGTCATCGCGGTTTTGCTGCTGCTGCTGCCGTGGATTGTCCGGTCGCTGGTCGAATTCACCACCGCCGTCATCCAAAAAATGCCGCAGATGGTGCAGTGAAAGCCTCCTCGCCGTCCTTGCCCTGGCAATCGAATATTCGAGGACGGGAACGAGGACGAGGACGAACGCGATGGAAATAGACTTATACAACTGGCTGATGGTGTTCCTGCGCGTCAGCGCGTTCCTGCTGGTGCTGCCGTTCTTTTCCATGACCAATTTCCCGCCGACGATGCGCATTGCGTTGTCGGCGCTGACGGCGATGCTGCTGGCGCCGATGCTGCCGCGCGTTTCCGATGAACAACCTGCCGCTGTTGTCACTGTTCGGCGCCATGGTCCAGGAAGTCTGCGTGGGGTTGCTGCTCGGATTTTTTTCGCCGGATGGTTTTTTTCGCGGTGGACCTCGCCGGCAATGTCATCGCCAGCGAACTGGGCCTGAACATGGGCGCCATCCTGGATCCGATGACCGGGATTTCTTCGCAGGTGCCGGGAACGATTTTGTATTTTCTGGCGGCGGTGGTGATGCTGACGCATGGATTTGCACCACTGGGTGCTCGTCGGCTTTGAGCGCACCTACATGGTGCTGCCCATCGGCGGCGCGCATTTGAATGCCGAGTTGTTCAGCATCCTGCTGGCCCAGATCAGCCACATCTTTGTCGTGGCGCTGGAAATCGCCGCGCCGGTGCTGGCGGTGTCTTTCATCGTCACCGTCGTGTTCGGCGTGTTGAGCCGCGCCGTGCCGCAGATGAACGTCTTTGTCTTGAGCTTTTCTTTCCGCATCGTCGGCGGATTGATCGTGTTCGGCTTCACGCTGCAACTGGCGGCGCAGCACGTCATCAATTACCTCAACCGCCTGCCGGATGATCTCCTGAACCTGGCCCAACTCTTGGGTGCCAGATAACATCATGGCCGACAACGACAATACCAGTGAGAAGACGGAGCAGCCGACACCGCGAAAGCTGGAGGAGGCGCTCAAGCACGGCCAGATTGCCCGCAGCGCGGAGGTGCAGACGGCGTTTGTGCTGCTCGGCGGCCGTGGGCGGCGCTGACGTTCGCCGGGCCGGAAATCTGGCGGCAATTCGTCTCCGCCGCCGTCATCACCTTCAGCCACCTGCACGACACGACTCTCACCTCCACTTCGTTGCAGGGCTACGCGCTCACCGGCGCGCTTTGTTTCTTGAAATGCGCCGCGCCGGTCGTCATCGCCACCATGCTGTCCGGCCTGCTGGCCGGCGCAATTCAAAACCGCTTCAATACCGCCTCCGAGGCGCTCACGCCGAACTGGAACCGGCTGAATCCCGTCGAGGGTTTTAAGCGCGTGTTTTCATTCCGCAGCGCGGTGCCCACGGCGATTGCCATCCTGAAATTCTCCGTGATTGTCGCCCTCTCCTATTCGCAGTTCCGCTCCATTTTGAACGACCCCATTTTCGCCACCGCCGTCAGCGTGGGGCGCCTGATCGAATTTATGGCGCAGACGTGCCTGCAAATTTTCCTGCGCGTGAGCCTCGCGCTGCTGGTCATCGCCGCCGGCGACTACGGTTATCAATGGTGGCGCACGCAACAGGACCTGATGATGACCAAGGAGGAATTGAAGGAGGAAATGAAGAACACGGAGGGCGGCCAGATGACCAAGAACGCGCGCCGCCGCCGCCGCACGGTCAGCAAGGCGAAGCAACTGGCCGAGGTGCCCCAGGCCGATGTCGTCGTCACCAACCCCACGCACATCGCCGTGGCGTTGCGTTACGACCGCAAAACGATGAAGGCGCCCAAGATCGTGGCCAAAGGCATCCGCTTGAACGCGCAGAGCATCCGGGAAATGGCGGCCAAATACCAGGTGCCCATCGTGGAGAACAAGCCGCTGGCGCGCATTTTGTTCAAGCACGGGCGGGTGGGGGGCGAGATCCCGGCCCAACTTTACGCGGCGGTGGCTGAAATTCTCGCCTGGGTCTATCGCGTGAACCGCTACCGCTATTTTGCCGAACAAAATAAGGTCTGAAGTCCACAGTTCACAGTCGCCAGTCCACAGTCGCCAGTCCACAGTCGCCAGTCCACAGTCCACAGTCCACAGTCCATACCATCTAAAGACTGGAGACTGACGACTGTGGACTGGAGACTGTAAATCAGTTGGCGGGCTTTTTGCTTGTCATCCGGGCATATCATGGGCGCTTTAGGCGATAGAATGCGGAATTTGCTGAAATACGGCGATCTTTGGCTCGTCGGTGCGCTGTTTGGCACCATCCTCGTGCTGATTTTGCCGGTGGTGCCGTTCATGTTGGACCTGCTGTTGACGATCAGTATCGCGGCTTCGTTGCTGATTTTGCTGGTCATTCTTTACCTGCGGTACTCCGGCAGAATTTACCGGGTTTCCGACGTTGTTGCTGTTTATTACGCTTTATAGGTTGTCGTTGAATGTGGCTTCGACGCGGTTGATTTTGTTGAATGGTTATGCGGGGCATATTATTCAGGCGTTTGGCAATTTCGTGGTTCACGGCAATTATGTGGTGGGCATGGTGGTGTTTTTGATTTTGGTTTTGATCAATTTCATCGTTATTACGAAGGGGGCGGGGCGTATTGCGGAGGTGGCGGCGCGGTTCACGTTGGATGCGTTGCCGGGCAAGCAGATGGCGATTGATGCGGAACTTAACGCGGGTTTGATCAATGAGGTGGATGCGCGGGAGCGCCGGCACAAGTTGGAGGAGGAGTCGGATTTTTACGGGGCGATGGATGGGGCGAGCAAGTTTGTGCGGGGGGACGCTATCGCGGCGATTCTTATCACGCTTATCAACATTGTGGGTGGGTTTGCCATAGGCATTTTGCAGAAGGGGATGACGATGACTGAGGCGTTGCAAAAATTCACCATCTTGTCCATCGGTGACGGTTTGGTTTCGCAGATTCCGGCGCTCATCACCTCGACGGCGGCGGGTGTGCTTATTACGCGGGCGACGGCCAAGAACAGTTTGGGGCATGAGTTGGGGCGGCAGTTGTTGTTTTATCCGCGTGCGCTGACGATTCTGGCGGTGATGCTGACGATCATGGGTTTGATGCCGGGTTTGCCGATGATGCCGTTTTTGACGTTGGCGACGATCATTGGCCTGCTGTCGTATTCCATGCACAAGCATGGGGGGATTCCTGAGTTGAGCGCGGCGGTTTCAACGCCGACGGGGATGTCGGGTGCGCGCACGGCGTCGTCGCTGATGGCGCGAACGTCGGCGGCCAGATCGGGCGCGGGCGCGATGGCTTCGGGCGGCAGTGGGGGCAATGTGGAGTCTGCCGAGGGGCGTCCGGCGGATCCGCTGGAGAGTTTGCTCTCGCTGGACACGCTGCAAATCGAGCTGGGGATCGGTCTGGTTTCGCTGGCCGACACGAGCAGGGGCGGCGATTTGCTGGAGCGTGTGACGGGTGTGCGCCGCAATTTTGCGCAGGAGATGGGCATGTTGATTCCGCCCATCCGGTTGCGCGATAATTTGCAGCTCGGCACAAACGAATACCGCTTTTTGCTCAAGGGCAATCCGATCGCGCAGAGCCAGCTCATGCCCGGCCAATGGCTGGCAATGAACGCGACCAACAGCCGGATCACGCTGAAAGGCATCCCGACTGTGGAGCCGGTGTTTCAATTGCCGGCGACGTGGGTGACCGATGTTGAACGCAAGAGCGCCGAGACCGGCGGTTACACGGTGGTGGACGCGGCGTCCGTGTTGGTGACGCATCTCGCCGAGACGGTGCGCCGGCATTGCCACGAAATCCTCACGCGGCAGGATGTGCAGGTGTTGCTCGACAATCTCAAGAAAACACACCCCGCCGTTGTCAACGAACTCGTGCCCGGGCAGCTCTCCGTCGGCCACGTCCAGCGCGTCCTGCAAAACCTGCTGGCCGAGGGGATTTCCATCCGCAACCTCGCCGGCATCCTGGAAAAGGTGGGCGATTGCGCGTCGTTCACCAAAAATCCCGACGAGCTTTCCGAATATGCGCGGCGCGCCCTCGGCCCGCAAATCGTCAAGCCGTTCCAGGCTGACAACGGCCAGTTGCGTGCCATCACGATGGATCCGAAACTGGAGCATCAACTGGCGCAGGGCGTGCGGCAGACGCCCGGTGAAACCGCGCTGGTGGTGGAGCCGCGGCTGGCGCGGCACGTCATGGATTCGCTCTCGAAATTCGTCCAGCAAATGCTCGCCGGCGGGCATCAGCCGGTCATTTTGTGCGCGCCGCAACTCCGCCTGGCGTTCCGGCGCTTCTTTGAAACCACCTTCAACGACCTTGCCGTGCTGTCCTACGCGGAAATTCCGGCGCGTGTGCAGGTCCAAAACGCCGCGGTGATTTCGGGAATGGAGGGAACGTGACGAGTGGCGCGTGACGAGTGACGCGAACGGAGAATTCCCGTCACCTGTCACCCGTCACCCGTCACCCGTTTATGAAACTCGTCAGTTTTGTCGCCGACAACGCCGCCGCCGCGCTGGCCGAAGTCCATAAACGGCTCGGTCCTGACGCGGTGATTGTGAGCGTGCGGCAACTGCCCGCGCCGGGTTTGGCGTGGTTCTGGAACAGAAAAGGCCGGATTGAAGTCACCGCCGGCGTGCCGGACAAAACATCGGCGTCCAAACCGGATCATTTCTCTCCAACGCGGGATCTTACCGGTTTTCAGTCCACACTCCAAGGTCCACAGTCCGCCACGGAACCGGGCGCTGGAGGCAGCGGGCAGTGGACTGAAAGATGGCGCAGCATCGCATGGCTGGAAACGATGGGCCTGATGCCGGTCCACGCCGAGCGGTTGCAAATGCATATGCGCGCCTTGCATGACGAAGCCCCGGGCTCGCTTGAGAAGGAATGGGAGATTGTCAGCGGGGCTTTGGCGCAGTTCTGGCTGAACCCGCCGCCGCTCGACGATGGCCCGGCGCGGCCGCATGTTTTCATCGGCCCGCCCGGTTCCGGCAAAACCACGGCGCTTTGCAAATGGCTGACGCTCGCCACGTTGCTCGAGGGCGCGCCGCCCGCGTCTGGCGGCTGGACGGCAGCATCGCCAACACAGCGGATTTTCTCGCGATTCACTGCGAAACGCTCGACGTGCCGCTGGAACGGTTTTGGACGAGTGACGAGTGGCGAGTGACGAGTGACGCGAACGAAAAAATCCCGTCACCCGATTTACTTTTCGTGGATTTACCGGGCGTGGAAATCAACGACGCGCCGGCGCTGGCCGCATTGCGCGAACAACTGGCGACCTTGCCGTCGCCGCGCGTGCATCTGGTGCTGAACGCCGCGTATGAAATGTCCGCGCTGCTGGCGCAATGGCGCGCGTTTGAAGCTTGCCAGCCGGAGGATTTGATTTTCACGCACCTCGATGAGGAGCCGCGCCGCGTGAAATTGTGGAATTTCGTGTTCGGCACAAATTGCAGCCTTCGTTTCCTGGGCGCGGGGCAAAAAATTCCGGGAGAATTCCGCAGCGCGTCGCCGGAAATTTTGTTTCCGGCGAAAAGCCTTTGATTTCACTGAAATCCCTTCTTCAGCCCGCCGTTTTTGCCGACTGGCAAACGGTTTGCTAAACAGACGTCGGACATCGAATGAAAGCGTTGATTATTCTTGGCGCCATCGTCGGATTTCTCATCGGCGCGGGCTTTGGCCTGGCCGCCAGCAGCCCGTGGCCGTCGGCGTTGTGGCGCGCGTGCGCCGCCTCGCTGGTGGCCTGCGTGCTGACCCGCTGGTGGGGTCGCGTCTGGATGCAGGGGTTGCGTGATTCCATCGAGCAGCGCCGCACCCGCCGCGCGGCTCCAGCCGTTTCCATTGTGCCCGCCAAAAAATAAATTATGAACACCGCTGCCTGTGAAATCGAAGACCACCGCCGAGCGGAGGGAACTCCGCCCGACCGCGCAGGAACTCTGGCGGCATTACCAGAAAGAGGCGGGCAGCCAGACGGAAAATGCGCTGGTGGAGCGCTATCTGCCTCTGGTGCGCTACGCCGTGGGCCGGCTGGCAATGACGCTGCCGGATCACGTGGACCGCGACGATTTGCACAGCGCGGGGCTGATTGGGCTGCTGCAGTCGCTGCGGAATTATGACCCGGCTTCGGGCACGTCTTTTGAAAGTTATGCGCGGTTGCGGATTCGCGGCGCGATGCTGGATGAACTGCGGCGCATGGACTGGGTGCCGCGCACCATCCATGAGAAGTCGCGGAAAATCCAGGATGTGATGGGCCAGCTTGAACAGCGGCTGGGCCGCGTGCCCACCGATGTGGAAATGGCCACCGCCATGAACATTTCCCCGGACGGCCTACTCCGAATTGCTCGACGAAATCCGGCCCGCGCAATTCATCTGCCTGGACGCGGTCTGCACGGCGGACGGCGAGGAGACCGGCAGCCTTTACGAGGTGGTTGCCGAATGCCAACCAGGAAGGGCCGATGCGAACAGGTTTCGCGCGCGGAGTTGAAGCAGGTGATTTTCGAGCGGCTGAAGGAACTGCCGGAAATCCAGCGCAAAGTGCTGGCGTTGTATTACGGCGAGGATTTGCACCTGCGCGAAATCGCCGAGGTGTTCGGCCTGACCGAATCCCGCATCTGCCAGATTCATTCGCAGGCCATTCTTTCCATCCGATCCTATTTGCAACGGGTTGAAAACGGCATGGCCGGCCGCAAGCGGTCGCTTTCGCAGACATGATCATCGTCATCGGCATCATCGTCGTCGTCGTTGCGATTTTAGGCGGCTTCAAGATGGGCGGCGGCCAGTTGTTCTGGCTGTTTCACCCGAACGAGCTGTTGATCATCGGCGGCGGCGGGCTTGGCTCATTGATCATCATGTCCCCCCGCAAGGTGCTCATGGACATGGGCCGGGGTTTGTTGAAATCCCTCAAGGGCACGCCTTACGACCGCGCCGCCTACGAGGAACTGCTCAAGGTGCTTTACGAACTTTTTCTGCTGGGCCGGCGCAACGGCATGATTGCGCTGGAGGAACACGTCTACGACCCGGCCAACAGTTCCATCTTCAACAAGTATCCGCTCTTTGCCGCCAACAAAGCCGGGGTGGAGTTTCTTTGCAGCGGGCTCCGGCCGATCATTGACGGCAAGATCAAGCCGGATCAGTTGCGGCTGCTGCTGGACGCGGAGCTCGATCGGCGCGAGACGGACAATTACGGCCCGGTCAACGTGCTGACCAAGGTCGGCGATTCCATGCCGGGTTTCGGCATCGTGGCGGCGGTGATGGGCATCGTGGTGACCATGGCCTCCATCAACGGCCCCATCGAGCAGATCGGCGAGAACGTCGCCGCGGCTCTGGTGGGGACGTTTCTGGGCATTCTGCTCGCCTACGGCTTCGTGAATCCCCTGGCCATGAACCTGGAATTCAGCGGCAGCGTGGAATTGGATTTCACGCGCTGCATCGCCTCGTGCGTCATCGGTTTCGCCAGCGGCATGGCGCCCGTCACGGCCGTGGAACTGGGGCGCCGCGGCTTGAGCGTCGAACTGCGCCCCACGGCGGACGAACTGGAGGAAATGCTCAAACCGCTGAAGGCCACCGGCGCAAAAACATGAAAGGCAACAGCAGAAATACGAAGGCGGAAAGCAGAAATCCATTTGAAATTTCCGCCCTCCCAATTTTTGTTTTCTTCCGTCACGTTTCCAAATGAGCAAGCGGCATCAACATCACGGCGGCGCGTGGAAAACCGCCTACGCGGACTTTGTGACGGCGATGATGGCGCTGTTTCTTTTGTTATGGCTGACCGCGCAGGACAAAAAAATCAAGGAGGCCGTCGAGCGCGCCTTCCGCAATCCGTTCTCGGCGGTCAACAAGGAATCCACCGGCATCATTCCCAACTCCAACAAGGACGCCAGCTCGCAGAACAAATCCAAGGGAAATTTCCAGTCCGTCACCGCCATCGAAATGCAGATGCTGCGCAAAGTCACGGAGGACATCGCCAAGATGCTCGCAGCAAAGCCAGGAACTGGACCAAAGCGTCCAGATCGAACTCACGCCCGACGGCGTGCGCATCAACATTTTTGACCATTCGCAAAAGCCCGTCTTTGAACCGGGCACCGACAAGTTCACGGACTTCGGCAGTTGGGTTTTTTCCACCCTGGCCTGGGAAATCGCGCGCTTCCACGACCTTTCGCATCGAACTGGAGGGCCACACCGAAACGCGGACCGGATGCCGATGCTCGAAAGCGTCGAACAAATGGGATTTGTCCACCGAGCGCGCCAACGCCGCCCGCCGCAAACTCATCAACAGCGGCGTCACGCCCGAACAGGTGTTCAAGGTCTCCGGTTTCGCGGACACCCAGCCGCTGTCCGGATTTGCCGCCACCACGAATCCAACCGGCGCGTGACCGTCTTGTTAAAAGTTGAAAGCATGGACCAATCCGGCCTCCGCCGCGCCCGGCCACAAACCCGCCATGAACGAACCTTTTGTGCCGTTGAGCCACGCCGCCGTGTCCGGCCAAAACCGGACGGACTTCCGCGGTCACCATCGTCAATCCAGACGGCAACCCGCCGTCATTCCAGCCGCTCGGCCATGCCGGAGGCAAGGCCGGCGCGGGCGTCCAATGCGAACCGCGCGTGACCTTGCAGCGCGACGGCGGGCGCGTCTCGGCCATCCGCATCCAATGCGGCTGCGGCCAGGTCATCGAACTCGCCTGCGTTTATCAGACGAGCCGCCAGCGGAAAACTCGCCCTGTGGAGTTATGAACCAGTTACCCGAATGCGCCATGGCGATTCCTCTACTCCACAGGGCGAGTTGGTTTCGAGGACGGAGAATTTCGAACGCAGACGATTCGTGCCAGGCGTTCGAACCGGCAATTTCTGCAACCACTCCGGGCAGCTTTTGCCAGCGACATCCGGTGAAATGGATTTTAATTCCGGCAAAAGCCTCCCTTTTGGCGGCTGGCACAACCAGTGCTCAACAATTTCGCGCATGAACGTGAGTCTCTATCAAGCCGCCGCCGCGATGAACGCGCAAGAGCGCTGGCAGGAGATGATCACGGAGAACTGGCGGCCGGCACCGTGCCCGGCTTCCGCAAACAGGAAGTTTCCTTCGCCGATGTCGCCGCCGTGTCGCCGGTTGAACATGAACGGCGTCACGCCGGCGCAGCTTTATGATTCCCGTCGCCACGACTTCGACGAGTTTTCAGCAGGGAGAACTCCGGCCCAGCGGCGAACTCCACGGATTTTGCGATTGACGGCCCCGGTTTTTTTGAAGTGCAACTGCCCGAACGGCGAGCAAGGGCTACACGCGCGACGGCGAATTTCAGCTCAACGCCAAGGGCCAGCTTGCCACCAAGCAGGGCTATCCCGTCCTGGCAGACTCCGGCCCGGTGCAATTCGATCCCGAACAACGCCTCGCCGCTCACGGTCTCCGCCACGGGCCAGATCACGCAGGGCGGCAATCCCAAGGGGCAGTTGCGCACTCGTGGAGTTTTCCAATCCGAACCAGCTCGTCGCCACGTCGGATGGCTGCCTCTCGCCGACCAGCCCGGCGAGACGCCACAGCCGGCCGGCAGCAAGACCGCCGTGCATCAGGGATATCTCGAAGCGCCCAATTCATCGCCCGATCATGGAGATGGGCAGCCTGATCACCGCCATGCGGATATTCGAGGCCAACCAAAAAGTGCTGCAAACCCAGGACGACCGCATGGGCAAGGCCATCTCCGACTTGAGCGGCACTTCATAAAATGAATATCAGACATTCAACATTCAACATACAACATCGAACATCCAATGATTGGGCGTCACACGCTGCCTCAAACATTGAACGTTGGATGTTGAAAATTGGGTGTTCGATGTTGCTTGTATTCCGCCGCCTGTCACCCGTCACCCATCACCCGTCACATTGATTTATGCTCCGCGCCCTTTACTCCGCCGCCGCCGGGATGGAATCCCAGCAGATGAACCTCGACGTCATCTCGAACAACCTCGCCAACGTCAACACCACCGGCTTCAAAAAGAGCAAGGTCGAGTTCCAGGAACTGCTCTACCAGACCACGCGCGCGCCCGGCGCCGACCTCGGCTCCGGCAACCAGTTGCCCACCGGCATCCAGGTCGGCCAGGGGTCGCGGCCCGGTCGCCACCGCGCGCATTTTCACCAACGGCGATCTGACCCAGACCGGCGAGCAGCTCGACGTGGCCGTCCAGGGCGACGGATTTTTTGAAGTGCAAATGCCGGACGGCACCAACGCCTACACCCGCGACGGCGCGTTCAAGACGGATTCCACCGGCCGCATCGTGACCAGCGACGGCCTGCCGGTCATCGGCGGATTCCAGCCCGTGCCCGCCGGCACCACGAACATCACCATCGGCTCCAACGGCAACGTCACCTACACCGGCGCCAGCGGCAGCACGACTTTCCAGGTGCAACTCGTCCGCTTCAACAATCCCGCCGGCCTCGAAAGCCAGGGCAGCAATCTTTACAAGGAAACCCCCGCCTCCGGCACGCCCGAACTCGGCACGCCCGGCCAGAACGGTTTCGGCACGCTCAACCAGGGCTACCTCGAACTGTCCAACGTCAAGGTCGTCGAGGAAATGGTCAATCTCATCCTGGCCCAGCGCGCCTACGAGGTGAATTCCAAGGCCGTCCAGGCCGCGGACGAAATGATGCAGCAAAGCAACAACATGAAACGCTGATCATGCAAATGAGAAAACATCCAACATCCAAGGCCGAACGACCGAACGCCCAATGTTTCCGGCGGTGCGCGCCGGTCATTCTGGAGGCTGGCCATTCAACGATTTGCATTGGATGTTGATTGTTGGATGTTGGTTGCTGGTTGTTGCCCCGGCCTCGGCAGACGAATTTCTCCCGCTCACGTCGCCAACCGCCCTCGCCGCGACCAACACGGTCCTCGACGAGGCTGCGGTCACCAAACTGCTGACCGCCGCGCTCCAGGAACAATTCGCCGGCGCGAAGGCGAATCTGGATTTGCGCTTCACCCGCCCGTGGGTTTCGCACACCGCGCCCGCCGGCCAGTTGACCCTGAAAATTCTGGAAATGCCGAACAGCGGCGTCACCTCCGTCGTTTCATCTGTCCGGTTTGAAATCTTTTCCGCCGACGGCGCCAGCCTCGGCAACTGGCAGATGCCCGTCCAGGCGCATCTGTGGCGCGAAATCCACGTCGCCCGCTCCATGCTCAAACCCGGCGAAACCGCTCGCCGACGCCGACATCGGCCTTGAACGCCGCGACGTGCTGGCCTTGCGCGCGCCGCTGGCCGAATTTGCCGACGGCGACGCCACGCTCGAAATCGCCGAATCCGTTCCGGCCGGCTCGCCGCTGTTCGCGCGCGCGTGAAACTGCGTCCCGGTCATCCACCGCGGCGAAATGACCAGCGCCCGGCTCGAAGACGGCGCGCTTGACCGTCACCATGAAAGTCCAGGCCCTGGAAGACGGCATCGCCGGGCCAGATCATCCGGCTTGCGCAATTTGCAGTCCGCCCGCGATTTCAGCGGAAAAGTCCTCAATGAAAAAACCGTCCTCGTTTCCCTCTAATATGAAAACAAAATCTGAACTTCCAAATTGAACTGGCTCGTGTTCTGTCGCCGCCTTGTCTGCCGCCGTTCTTGCCGCCGCCGCCCTGCCCAGTCGCTTTGGCACGAAGATTCCTCCAAATCCATGTTCGCCGACAAACGCGCCACGGCCGTCGGCGACATCATCACCATCATCGTTTCCGAAACCAGCTCGGCCAGACAAGAAACAACGAAACCAAGACCGAGAAGAAATCGGGCTTGAGCGCGGCCATCACGTCATTTCTGTATCCGCAAAGCGCCGGCGGTTTTCTGGCCCACAAGGGCCAGATGCCGGCGATGGAATACAATTCCGACGTCAACGCACGACGGCAGCGGCTCCATCAACAACTCCGAAACGGTCGTGGCCAAGATCGCCGTGCGCATCGTGGACGTGCTGCCCAATGGAAACCTCGTGGTGGAAGGCAAACGCGAAACCGCATTCAGCGGCGAACATCAGACCATCGTGCTCCGCGGCGTGGTGCGCACCGGATGACGTGGCCGCCGACAACACCGTCTACAGCTACAACGTGGCCGACGCCACCATCCAGATCATCGGCAAGGGCACCGTCACCGACAGCCAGAACAAAGGCTGGTTCACCCGCGTCTGGGACAAACTCAATCCATTCTGACCATGCCACTCGTGCCACGAACATTGCGACCGAAAACGCGGCAGTGCTGCCGGCGCCTGAAGATTTCGCAATCCGGCCCAGGCCGCCCGGTGAAACTTCGCCGGCCCGGTCGTCGCCTTCCGTCCTGTTCCTTGCGGGCATTTTCATCCGCCTTCCGCCGCCGGCGTGCGGGTGCGGGATCTGGTGATGGTGGCCGGCGCGCGCGACAACCAGCTCGTCGGCTACGGTCTCGTTGCCGGTCTGGCCAACGATGGCGACAAGGATCCGGCTTACACCCAGCAAACCCTCGCCAACATGCTGCAGCGTTACGGCATCAACGTCCGCGCCAACGACGCTCTCGGCGAAAAACGTCGCCGTCGTCATGGTCACCGCGGACATTCCGGCGTTCGTCAAGCCCGGCCAGCGGCTGGACGTGCAGGTCGCCTCGATGGGCGACGCCAAATCGCTGCAAGGCGGCGTGCTGCTGCAAACGCCATTGCTTGGCGCGGACAACAAGGTGTATGCCGTGGCGCAGGGACCGGTGTCCGTCGGCGGATTCACCGCCGGCACCGGCGGCGGCGGCGGCGCCACGGTGACCAAGAATCATCCGACCACGGCGACCATCATCGGCGGCGCGCTGGTTGAGCAGGAAATTCCCGCGACGATAGTGCATGACGACAGCGTCGAGCTTGCTGTTGCGCGATCCGGATTTCACCTCCGCCGCGCGCCTGGCCGCCGCCGTCAACGAGGTGTTCACGAACAGCGCGCAGGCCGTGGATTCCACGACGGTGCGGGTGCAATTGCCGAAGGGCGCGGAAGCGTCGCCGGTGGATTTCATCGCGCGGCTGGAGAGCGTCGAAGTGACGCCGGACACTCCGGCGCGCATCATCATCAACGAGCGCACCGGCACCATCGTGGCCACGTCGCGCATCCAGATTTCGAGCTGCGCCATCGCGCAGGGCAACATCACCATCAATGTCGCCTCCACGCTGGATGTGTCGCAGCCCAGCCCGTTCAGCAACACGGGCACAACCGCCGTGACGCCGCGCACCGACACCCAGGTGACGGAAAACAAATCCGCCATCATCACGCTGCCGGAAATGCCCACCGTGGAGAAGGTCGCCTCGGCGTTGAACACGCTGGGCGCGACTCCGCGCGACATCATGGCGATTTTGCAGGCGATGAAGCAGGCCGGCGCGTTGCAGGCCGAATTGATCATCAAGTGACATGAACATCGCCCCGCTCCAAAACAATCCCGCCTCGGATGTTCCGATCGAACAGCTCGCGCACAGCCACACGCTGACGGAGCAGCAGAAGGTCGCGCGAGGTGGCGCGGCAGTTCGAGGCGCTGTTGTTGCGGCAGATTTTGCAGGAAACGCAGAAAACGGTCATCCAGTCCAAGTATGCGGACAATTCCACCACCGCTGGCATTTATCACGACATGGTGACGAAGCAGCTTGCGGACAGCATTTCGAAGTCGGGAACATTGGGTCTGGCGCAGTCGCTTGAGCGGCAATTGACGCGCCAGATCTGCCCGGCTTCGACGGCCGGACCTGACCGTCCTGCGGACGCAAAACCCCACCTGCCTCCCAAAACGGACACCGTCCGGCCAACCTATTTGCAGAAAACCATGCATTGCAAACCATTCTCAAACCCCCGCCAGTCACCATCATCCATGAAAGACTTCTTAAACAACCTCGATTGACTCGCTCCGTGAAGAATTGAAGGAATACGGCGAAATGCTCGCCCTGCTCGACCAGCAGCAGGAAATGGTCATGCGCCGGCAGACGCAGGATTTGCTCCAGTGCGTCCAGTCCATCAACGACGCAGGTGGAGAACATCACCGCCGCGCGGCTCGAACGCGAGCAGCGCCAGCGCGTCGTGGCGCGGCAGGTCGGACTGGCCGATGACACGCCGTTCACCGTTCTCTTGCCGCTTTTGCCCGGCGAATACCGCCCGCTGGTCCAGGCGCTCGTCCAGGAAAACAACGAGTTGCTCAAGCGCATCCAGCGCCGCGCCCGGCAGAATCATCTGCTGTTGAGCCGCATTGTGGAATTGATGCAGCGGCTGTTTGATCCGTTTTTCCCGAACAGCCAGCCGGTGACCTACACCGATTCCGGCGTCGTCGCCGGCGCCGGCGCTGCCGAAACATTCACTTTACGAAGCCATAGGATGAAAACAAAAGCTGAAAAGCTGAAAACTGAAATGCTGAAATTTTCAGCGTTTCGGCGTTTCAACGTTTCAGCATTTCAGCATTTCAGTTAAAATATGCTCGGCCTTTTCAACACCTTGAATCTGGGCGCGCGCGCAATGACGGCGCAGCAGGTTGGCGTGGAAGTGACGGGCCAGAATCTCGCCAACGCCAACAACCCCGCCTATGCGCGGCAGCGCGTCCAGCTCCAGACGAGCCTCCCGACACCGTCCGGCATCGGCATGGAAGGCACCGGCGTCGAGGCCGCTTCCATCCAGCAGATCCGCGATCAACTGCTCGACAGCCAGATTCAATCCGAGTCCAGCGTGGGCGGCTATTGGAATTCCCAGCAGAACGCGCTGCAAAATGCGCAGACGCAGTTGAACGAGTTTCTCAATTTGGACTCGGCGAGCAGCACATCCAGCAGCACGACGGACGCGCAGGGACTCTCCACCCAGTTGAACAATTTATTCAACGCCTTCCAGTCGGTGGCGACCAGCCCGACCGATCCGTCGGCGCGCCAGTCGCTCGTCAACGCCGCACAAACACTCGCGTCCAGCTTCAATCAAGCCTCGCAAAACTTGAGCACGCTGAACAGCCAGCTCAACACGTCCGTCAGCAGCGGCGTCACATCTGCCAACCAGTTGCTCTCGGACATCGCCAACCTCAACACCGAAATTGCCAAGGCCACGGCCTCCGGCGGCAACGCGAATGATTTGGTGGATTCACGCGAGGCAGGATTTGGAAAATCTCGCCAATCTGGTGAACATCCAGACCACGGCCAACACCGACGGCACCGTCAGCGTGAGCATCGGCGGACAGGAACTTGTCTCCGGCGGCAAACTCTCCGACACGCTGGCCACCTACGATTCCGGCAACGGCCAGTTGCTGGTGCAGACCGCCACCTCCGCCACGCCGTTGACCCTTTCGGGCGGCTCGATTCAAGGCACGATTGACGCCCGCGACGGCGCGCTGGCCTCGCTGCGCAACGGCCTGGACACGATGGCGTCGTCGCTCATCACGCAGGTCAACGGCATTTACCAAAACGGTTATGATCTCGCCGGCGGCCACGGCGCGGATTTCTTTACCGGCAGCGATGCGGCAACCATTGGCGTGAATGCCGCGCTGTCGGACGACCCGTCACAAGTGCAGGCCGCCGGCGCGGCAAACGCCACCGGCGACAATTCCATCGCCCTGCAACTGGCGCAGTTGGGCCAGCAGGCGATTACCGCGCTGAACAACCAGACGTTCAGCGGCGCTTACGCGCAGGACGTGCAGGGATTCGGCTACGCGTTGTCCAACGCCAACGACCAGGTGGACAATTACAACACGGTGAACACCATGCTGCTGAACCAGCGCGACTCGGTGAGCGGTGTTTCTTTGGAGGAGGAGACGGCCAATTTGATCACGTATCAAAAGGCGTATGAATGTTCGGCCAAGCTCATCTCCACGATCAATGAGATGCTGCAAGTGGTGGTCGGCATGAAGGCCTGATGGAAAATGACTAATCCCTAATGACGAATGACCAAGAAATTTACAATGACAAATGCCGAATGTCGAATGGAATTGCGTCGCCCAATCCGCCATGCGTCATTCGTGCTTTGGCATATCCAACTGGATTCGATTTGAACCTGTAACCCAATTTGACTATGCGCATCGCCGGCACTTCCTACATGGACTCCATGGTCAGCCAGTTGAATCTGCTGTCCGCGCAACAATACCAGCTTCAGAACCAGGCTTCGACGGGCCAGACGATTTCCGCGCCGTCGGATGATCCGGCGGGCATGGCGCTGGCGTTGAATTTGCAGGCGGCCAACAGCGCCGCGACGCAATATGCGTCCAACATTACGACGCTGCAAAACCGCGCCACGATCTCCGGCAACGCGCTGGCGTCGCTCAAAACCATTTCCGACCGCGCGGGCGAGATTGCCACCGCCGCCGATGGCGCCTCGACGCCGGCGCAATTGCAGGCTTATGCCAGCGAGGTGACGCAGTTGATCCAGCAGGCGGCGCAGGTGATGAACGCCAAGGACGGCAGCCAGTATGTTTTTGGCGGCACCGCCTCCGGCAGCGCGCCGTTCACGGTGAGCACGGACGCCGATGGCAACGTCACCGCCGTGACATATTCGGGCAACGCCGCTGTGGCGCAAAACGAAGTGGGGCAAGGCTCGACGATGGCCGTGGATTCGCCCGGCGTGAACAACACCGGCGCCGGCGTGCGCGGCGTCATCACCGACAGCCGCTCCGGCGCGGATTTTTTCAGTCACCTGATTTCGCTTCAGAACCATTTGCTGTCCGGCGACACGGACTCCATCAGTTCGACGGACGCGGTCAATTTGGCCAAGGACGAGGACAACATCATTTACCAGGTGGCCGGGAATGGCGCGACCCAGACGCGGCTGACGGCGGCAGCGGCCTTTGCATCCTCGCAGCAAAGCGGTTTGCAGCAGAATTTGACGACCGTGGCGGGGGCTGATCTGGCGCAAACGCTCACGCAGTTGTCCAAGGCCAATAATGCCTATCAAATCGCGCTGCAGACCAGTTCGCAAATGCTGCAATTGCAGCAATCGGTCTTGAATTCACTTCCGTAATCGGACTTGCAGTTTGCATGCCGGGTGATATATTGCAAACGATTTGCAACACAAGGGACGACATTTTAATCCATTCAGCAAGTCAGCAATCGGGTGTTTGCTGATTGGATTGGTTTTGTTGCTCAACGCGATGGCGGCGTGCCCCGCGCTGCATGAGTTGATTCACAAGGATGCCGACCAGCCCGGCCACGAATGCGCCGTCACAATGTTCGCGCATGGCAAGGTCGAATCGGCAACCGTCGGGATTCCCGCCAGTGTTCCGACCGCCGCGATTGAAAGCGCTCCGCAAATTGAGTTTTCCGTTTTCAGCGCAACCATTGAGAATCTTCCGCAAGACCGCGCTCCTCCCGCGGTCTCTTCTCCCCAAGTCTAGGCCCGTCAGCTTCGGCTGACTGGGATTCATTGTATTAACCGGATTAAAGTGGCGCGCACGCCTCGTGCGTGGCGCACGGATAGGAGAAGAAAAATGAAATCAATCAACAAATTTACGCAGAAAAAAAATAGAAATCGCAAATTGTATTGGTCGGTTATTTCGGTCGTGGCGCTGTCCTGTGGCGGGACGGCGCTGGCGCAGACAAATTCTGTGCCGGCGGCAAACGCCGACGCGACGGGCAGTTCAACGAACGTCAGCCAAGCTCGGCAACATCACCGTCATCGGCAAGTTGGACAAGGCGCGGGACACCATCATTCCCGACCTGGGCGCGACGGCGCACACCTTCAGCGAGGCGCAAATCGAGACCTTGTCGCAGGGCGCCAACGCGCCGTTCAACGAGGTCATTCTGCGCGCGCCGGGCGTGGCGCAGGACTCGGCGGCGAACGGCGATTTGCACGTCCGCGGCGAGCACGCGAACCTGCAATACCGCATCAACGACGTGCTGCTGCCGGAAGGCATCACGGGATTCGGGCTGGAACTGGATCCGCGTTTTGTGGAATCCATGCGGCTCATCACCGGCTCGCTGCCGGCCGCTTATGGTTTCCGCACGGCCGGCGTCGTGGACATCCAGACCAAGAGCGGCGCGTTTGAGAACGGCGGCGCTGGCGGAATTGTATGGCGGCAGCTATGACACCATCCGGCCGAGCTTTGAATACGGCGGCTCGCAGGGAAAATGGAATTACTTCATGGACGGCAGTTACGACCACAACGACCTCGGCATCGAAAATCCCACGCCCAGCCACGACGCGATTCACGACACGACGGACCAGGGCAAGGCGTTCGTCTATGCGTCGCGCATTTTGAGCGACACGAGCCGCGTGAGCCTGATGGGCAGCGCGTCCTACAGCGACTTTCAAGTTCCCAACACGCCGGGATTGCCGATGCCGGCACCTACGCCGGACGGCAGCACGGCGTGGAACATCCCCGGCACCGGGATGCCGGCCAGCTTCGATTCCGCGAACCTGAACGAGAATCAAAACGAGCAGAATTATTACGGCGTGGCGACCTACCAAAAATCGGCGGGCGATTTGAATCTTCAAGCGTCCGTTTTTGGCCGCAACAGCGGCGTGCATTTCACGCCCGATCCTATGGGCGATTTGTTATTTCAACGGCGTGGCCAGCGACGTGGACCGCAAACTCTATTCCGGCGGGTTGCAGGCCGACGCGAGTTACACTCTCGGCGACAAGCACACGATTCGCGGCGGCGTGATGTTGCTGGACGAATACCTGTCCGCCGATTCGACCACGACGGTCTTCCTGATGGACAGCACGATCCGGGCAATCCGCACCCGGTTCGCCGACGATGTCCTATCCATTCCCGAACAGCAAGTTTCGCACGCGTTGTTCGCGGGCGTGTATTTGCAGGATGAATGGAAAATCCTGCCGCAAGTCACGATCAATTACGGCGCGCGGTTCGACGAGTATTATTCCACGTTCGACAAGGAGAACCAGCCCAGCCCGCGCGTGAACGTCATCTGGCAGCCGACGGATTCGACGACGCTGCACGCCGGTTATGCGCGTTACTTCACGCCGCCGCCGCTGGAAAACGTGTCCGTCGGGCAACGTGGCCATATTCGACGGCACGTGCCGAATTCCAACCCGGCCCGAGCGACGCAGGACAGCGCGGTCAAGGCCGAGCGCGCGAATTATTTCGACGCCGGCATTTCGCAAAAAATCACCAAGCACCTGCAAGTCGGCCTGGACGGCTATTACAAAAACGCCGCGGGAACAGCTCGACGACGGATTGTTCGGGCAGACGCTCATCCTCTCGGCGTTCAATTACGCCAAGGGCAGGGTTTATGGCGTGGAATTCACCGGCTCTTACAACCACGGCGGCTTTTCCAGCCTACGCCAACCTCGCCTGGTCGGTCGGCGCAGGGCAAGGATTGGAACTCGGCGCAATTCCTGTTTGACCCGAATGACGCTGACCTATGTCCAGAATCATTGGATTTATCTGGACCACGACCAGCGCGTCACCGGCTCGTTCGGCGTGGCCTACACGTGGAACGAATCCGCGCGATGCAGCACGCGGGTTTATGCCGACGCGCTTTACGGCAGCGGCTTGAGGGCCGATGGCGGCGGAACGGAGGATGGAACGCCAGCCGGCGATCCCATTCCCAACGGCGCGAGCGTGCCGCAATATTACTCCGTCAACCTCGGCGCGGAACAGAGCTTCAAGCTCAACCACAACCGGATGTTGAAGGCGCGGCTCGATGTCGTGAACGTCACGGACAACATTTACGAACTTCGCGACGGCTCCGGCGTCGGCGTCAACGCCGCGCAATACGGCGAACGGCTCGGCTTCTTCGGCTCGTTGAGTCTGGTGTTTTGAACCAAAAACAAGTTGGAGGGTTGCGTTTCCTCCGGCGCAACTCTCCAATAAAAAATTATGAGCAAAATCTCAATCATCAGGGACGCGGCCGAAAAGGCAATGGCCGTCGAAACGGAGCGCACCGGACAATTGCTCGGTCGCGCAGAGAAACTCGTTGCTGGAATTATTGTCGTGACCGGATTTCAACTGCTGGCCGTTTCGCGCCTGCTGTATCCGCCTTCACATTGGGCCAAGGCATCCTGTTACGCCTCCCTGGCGGCATTGATTATTTCACTTGCCGTGGCGCTTTGCGGTCTCCGGCTGAAGGGCTACGCCGGTTATCCGCGCGGGGACAAACTTTGGGAAAATTTGAAGGGCGACGACGTGTCCGACGAAGCGGCGGAATCGGGAGTCATCCAATTATTGCTGAAAAACCGGGAACAAAACGCGAGGTTAAACGACGCCAAGGCCCGGCTTCTCTCCTGGTAGCGGCCCGCTGTTCCTTGCGGCGATCCTGCTGGTGATCGCCAGCCATCTGCTGGCGACGCTGGCCAATGCGTATTCCACTGAAATCCTGTAAGACAACATGGATGCAAATCGAACATCATCCGGCTACGAGTTGAAAGACGAACTGGCGCGGTTGTGCCTGACCACGGCCCGCCGCGAACCGGAACGCAAGCTCGCCTGGGTGAATTCGGTTTGCATCCTTTTTCTCCTGATTGGCATTCTCGGCGCGCGGCAGCGGCGTCATTGCCATCAAACCGGTTCCGCCCATCCGGGTGGAAGTTCCCGATCGTCGTCCAGCCGGCGGTGTTGCCGCCGCAGGCCGTCGCCCCAAAACCGGAGCAGGCGCAACCGAACAATCAGCCGCGCGTCCTCGTCGCCCTGCCGAACGCGCCGAACGTCAACTTCGGCATTCCGACCGTCGGCACGCTCGTCGTGCCCGCCGCGCTCGCGTCCGCGCCGCAGCCGCAGGTCGCCCCGGTGCGCATCGGCTCGCTCAACAACACCGGCGCCGGCGGCGAACGGCCCGAACCGCCTTATCCGCCCATCGCCCTGCAAACCGGCGAGCAAGGCACGGTTGTACTTTTGCTCACCGGCGACGACGCGGGCAATGTCGTTTCCGTGGACGTGAAGGAATCATCCGGCTTTCCCGTTCTCGACCGCGCGACGGTGGATTTCATCAAGCGCCATTGGCGGCTTCCGGCCGGCGCCGGCACCCGGCTTTTTGAAACCAGCATCACTTACCTATTGCAACTAAACTGACTCAACCAAACTAAATCCATGAATCCAATGCTCGCAAACATCGTTCTCCAATTCTTCCTCAAAGGCGGCCCGGTCATGTGGCCGATTCTCGTCAGCGCCATCGTCGCCGTCGCCGTCGTCGGCGAACGCGCGTTCTGGTGGTGGCGCGAAAGCCTGAAGCGCGACCCGCAAAAAATGGAGCAGCTGCTCGCCGCGCTGGAAAATGCCGACGTGCCCGCCGCCAAACAAATCGCCGCCGGCTCGGACGACCCGGTCATCCGCGTGATTCATCACGGCCTCAACCACGTCGGCCACGCGCACGGCTCGTTGCTCGGCGCGCTGCAACTGGCGGCGGGCATCGAGCTGAAGCGCGCCGGGCGTTTTCTCACCGTGATGGACACGCTCGTCACGCTCGCGCCGCTGCTCGGCCTGCTCGGCACCGTCACCGGCCTGATGCGCGCCTTTCTCAACATCGGCAGCGCGGAAATTTCCGTCGTGGGCGTCACCGGCGGCATCGGCGAGGCGTTGATTGCCACCGCCTGCGGACTCGGCATTGCCATCTTCGCGCTGATTCCGTTCAATTATTTCTCCGCCAAGGTGGCGCAATTGCAGTTCGACCTGGAAACGGCGGCGACGAACGTCGAAGTCCTGGTCGGCGGCGGAAAAGCGGGCGACGCCGTTCATCTGCACAAGCCCGAAGCGCCGGGCCAGGCC
The DNA here is from genome assembly GCA_963711945.1 of uncultured Verrucomicrobiae bacterium. GTDB lineage: Bacteria > Verrucomicrobiota > Verrucomicrobiia > Limisphaerales > UBA11358 > UBA11358. Next base: position 115,824 of record CAVQGB010000008.1, read on the forward strand.
ACGAGCCACTGACTGAAATGACTAAATCCTAAATCCGAATGACTAAAGAATTCCCAATGACGAATGACGAATGCCGAATGGAATTTCTGCGTCCGCTCAACCATTCGTCATTCGGATTTCGCCATTCTTTGTCATTACGTTTCGTCATTCGTCATTTTCCAATGAAGATTCACCTCGCCCATGCCGAAACGCCGCTCGCGGATTGTCATCATTCCGCTGATTGACATCATGTTTTTCCTGCTCGCGTCGTTCATGATGATGGCCTTGGAGATGAGCAAGACCGAGAACATCAAGGTCAACCTGCCGCCCGCCTCGCAATCGCGGCAGGATTACCGGCCGGACATGGTCAACATCGCCGTGGACAAATCCGGCGCGGTCTGGCTGGAGAAAAAGCAGATTTCGCTGGCCGACCTTGCGTCCGTCTTGAAGGACCGCTTCCACGCCAACCCGGACGTGCCGGTTTACATCAGCGGCGACCGCGACACGCTGCACGGCGACATGGTGAAGGTGTATGAAATCGTCCGCGCCGCCGGCATCCAAAAAGTCGCGTTCATGACCGACAGCAATCCGGGTTCGACGACGCCATGAAAATCCGCACGCCCATCCCGGAAAAGAAGTCGCGGCTGGAAATCATTCCGCTGATTGACATCATGTTTTTCCTGCTCGCGTCGTTCATGATGGTCACGTTGCAGATGCAGATTGTCCGCACGCTCAAGTCCAATCTGCCCACCGCCACGCTCGCCACGCCCTCGAAGAAACCCGACATCGTGAATCTGACCGTGAACCAGGACGGCCAGGTTTCCGCGGACGACAAACCCATCGCCTTCCCTGAATTGTTCACGATGCTCACGAACCGTTACAGCCTGAACACAAACCTGCCGGTTTATATCACCGGCGCGCAGGACGCCACGCACGGCTCGGTGATGTTCGTGCTCGATTTGGTGAAACGCGCCGGCATCCAGCGCGTCGCCATCGCCGTCAAAGCCGCATCCGACCTTCCAACCCCATGAAAAATTTCCAAGTCAACCTGCTTCATCGTCCTCGCGCTCGGCCTTTGCGGCCTGTGCGCCTGGCAATGGTATGAACAAACCGTCCAGCGCGCCGAAATCCAGACCCTGAACCGGATGGTCTATGACCGCGACGCCGCCATCCAGAACTACACCAACTCCATCGCCACGCTGAATCATCAGGTGAACCAGATGGACGCGAGCCTCACCGAACTAAAGGCCGCCGCCGCGACCAATGAACAACTCATCATTTCGCAAAAGGCTGAAATCACGCAACTGCAATTCGCCAACGAAAACGCCACCAACGAAATCGCGCAATACAAAACCGCCGTGGACGCGCTGGAGGCGAAGCTGAAGGACGCCTACGCCGGCATTGACAAGCAGAATGCCGCCATCACCAACCTCGTCGCCCAGCGCAACGACCTCGTGCAAAAATACAACGACGAAGTGAAAGACCGGAACGACATCGTGGCCAAATACAACGAACTGGCGAAACAAGTCCAATCCGCCGCCAAACCGCCGCCGGACACGGCGAAAGAAAGTGACAGGTGACAAGTGTGAAGAACATAACCGGCGGCGCAGGTCGCTTTTCCTGTCACCTGTCGCAAGTCGCTTGTCACACGCACGCCTGCGCTGTCTGAACAGTGTTTGCGCGATTTTGCCGGCAAAACGCGCCGCCAAATCCATTGCCGAATACGCACGGGGCAAATTCCGCCGGGCTGGAGCCAAAATTGCCGGGTGGTAAACAGCCCATTGTTGTCAGTCCACGGTCCACAGCCGCCAATTGGCGCACGATTCGGGGCTGGAAACCGTGGACTGGAGACTGGGGACAGTGAAATGGGGACTGTTTTTCCGGTGGCACACGCGTTGCTAAACAGGACACACCATGACAAGCGCCGACCTGATTGAAATCGAAGAACCCGAAGTGACAAACCCCATCGCCTGCTGCGATGTGCGGATACCGGCTGGATTGCTGGGCTTCGAGCACATGAAAGATTACCTGCTTATTGCCAAGCCGGAGGAAGCGCCATTCCGCTGGTTGCAGGTGAAGGGCAATCCGTCGCTCGCCTTCGTCGTCATCGAGCCGTTCTTGATCATGCCGGATTACCAGCCGGACATTCCGCAGGCGGACGTGGATTTTCTTGGTTTGTTTTCGCCGGACGATGCCGCGGTCTATGCCATCGTCAACGTGGCCGGTCCGCGCCGCGCCACCGCCAATTTGAAGGGGCCAATCGTCATCAACCGCAACACCGGCATGGCCAAGCAGGTCGTCATCGCCAACGCCGCGCAATACTCCGTGCAGCAACCGCTGCCGGTGAACGGGAACGCCTCCTAACCGCACGGCACATGCTCATCCTCTCGCGCAAATCCGGCGAAAGCATCGTGATTGACGGGCGCATTCACGTGAAGATCGTGCGCGTTGAAGGCGAGGCGGTGAAAATCGGCATCGAGGCGCCGCAGGACGTGCCGGTGCATCGCCAGGAGGTTTATGAGGAAATTCAGAGGAGCAATCAGCAGGCGCTGACCCGCCACAGCGTGGAGTTGCCCAAGCTGCCCGTCCTGCGTGGCGCTTCGGAGCGTGGCCCTCTGGCTGCTGCGGCACAACCGAAGCGGAAAACCGCAAAGAAAATGCCGGAAAAGATTTTGGCCGCCAGACCGGCGGCAACGGATTCTGGAAACACCCTGCCGGAAGGGAACGGCGTGCCTGACCACGCGCCGCAACCCGGGCGGGGAGTCCTCCAGTGACATGGTCAGCGAATTTCGTCCGTCCAAAGGACGGGACCGCTGGCTCCTTCCTCGGGCGGGCCGATGATGAATCGGCCCGCCCGTAAAATGAATGGGAAAATTATTATGAGCGCGACCGCCAATCTGTGCCTGCCGGAAACCGCCATTTGGGAAGGCGAAACGGAACCATTGTCCCCGATCTCCCCGTTCTTTTTTGATGGCGCCCTGCCGATTGAGGTCACCCCGCAAACTTACTTTGAAAAACCGGACGAACCCGGCCCGTCCCCCGTGGCAGAACCGCGAAGGGCGGATGCGTGGGAGGCCATCGTCAACCGCTATGAATCCCGTTTGAACGCGGCCGACGGAGTCATCCTGCATCTTGGCGCGGGCCGCGGTGAATTGATGGAGACACTGCGCCAGCACGGATTTGCGGTCATGGGCTGCGAGCCGTCGGCGGGTCCGACGCGGCTGGCGCGGGAGGCGCACGGCTTCGACACGCGCACGCTGCACTGCTCCGGCGCGGAGAAATTTCTGCTGTGGACGCGGCGCATCGGCCAGAAGGCCCAGGCCGTTTTTTGCCGGCATGACTGGGAGCATAACCTCGAACTCCAGGCGCTCCTGCCCCGGATGGCGGAAATTTTGCACGACGAGGGGCGTGTCATCGCACTGCTGCCGCGCCCGGTTGCGGACTTTCCCCGCGAGGCGCACTTGAGTTTTTTGCATGAGCTGGCCGCCGCGGGCGCGTCCTGTGACAGCCGCTTTGAAGTTGAGAGTGTGGATGACGACCCCGAAGGCCGGTTCATGGCGTTCGTGCTCAAGAAAAGCGCCGGCCCGCGTGGCCGGGTTGAAATGAACTGACCCGTTTCCATGAACGCCGCCGACTCCGCTGCCAATAGCCAGAGACAAAAATTCAATTCAACACCATGACCTCCATGCCACTCATCGAACCGATGGCGGATGTGAAACCGTTGCTGGCAAACCGCTGGGCCAGGCTCAAGCGCATGCGCATCCAGCTCAACTTTGACCTGACGGACGGCTGCAACCTGAATTGCATCATGTGCGGCAACGTCCCCAACCGCACCCGCGCCAACCAATACGTCATGCCGATGGAGACGTTTGAGCGGAACATGGCGCCGGCGTTTGCGCTGGTGCAGGATTTTTCCCACGGCTGTTATTTTGAGCCGCTGATGACGCCGTATTTTGGCCAGGTGCTCGCTGCGATTTCCAGGAGCCTTCAGCCCGGAGTCCGCGGTTCCATGACCACCAATGGAACCCTGCTTTCGGAAGCCGCCATCCGGTCCATCGTGGAGTTCGAACATTTTCAGGAAAGTCCGGGTGTCCATCGACGCTGTGACCGAGGAGCTGTTCAACCATATCCGCAAAGGCGCCCGTTTCAACCGGGTCATTGCCAACGTGAACAACCTCGTCGCCCAGGCCCGGCAGCAAGGAAGCGATTTGAAGGTGGAATTCAATTTCACGAAAATGCGGCAGAACATCCACGAATTGCCGGAGGTCATAAAGCTCGCGAAGTCCTGCGGCGCGCACAGCGTCACCACCCACAAACTGGCGCCCGCCGATTGCGGATTGATTGACGGGGCTTATTACGAACAGCTCATGCGTTACATCGGTGAAGCCAAGCAACTGGCGCGCGATTGTGGCATCGTGTATGAAGGGCAGGATGATTATCAGGTGGCCGCGAATCCGGAGAAAACAAATCCGGACGGCGGCGCGGCGTCCGCCGGAACGCCGGTGTCGCGTTACTGCGAATTCTCAAAGGGCTGGCTGCTGTTGACCTGCAACGCCCGGGGCGAAGTGACGGTTCCCTGCAAGCATTTGACGGGCAAAATTGGAAACATCACCCGGTATCCGCTGGATCAATTGCTGGTGGATGACGATTTCACCGCCCTCCTCGACGGTTTCGAATCCCCGGCCGCAAAAACTTGCGGCGAGTGCATTTACTACCGGGCGACTTCCGCGGCGCCGCCGGTTCCGGAGAAAACTGCGCAAACCGTTTCCGCCCGCATGACAACGCTTACCGCGACATCCGGGCCAACTTCCACCGACGCCGTGGAAACCGGCCAGGAATCACCGGACCAGTCGGTGCTGGCGGAGATTCATCTCAACCACGCCAACGACGCCTATCAGCGGGGAGATTTGCACGCGGCATGCGGCTTTTTACGGCAGGCCCTGCAAAACACCCCCGGCTCCGTGCCGCTGCAAGTCTGCCTGGGCAACCTCCAGTTTCAGCTCGGCGGCTATCATGACGCGTTCGAGTCATACCAGGCGGCGTGCCTGCTCGAACCGGACAGTCCCGACATTTTAAATCGTCTGGCGGCAGTGGCTCTCCGTTGCGGCAGGATTGAAACCGCCGAGAAGACGCTCGCCCACGTGATGAAGGTTGAACCGGGCAACGCCCAGGCAATGCAAATTTCGGCCGATTTGAAATTTAATCGCCAGTTGTATGCCGAGGCAGCCCGGAGCTACGTTGAGCTGCTCAAGGCAAATCCAAAATCCGTTGACCTGCTGTTGCGGTTGGGGAAGTGCCGATACGAATTGGGTGAGGCGGATTCAGCCCGGCAATTATATGAACAGGTCGCGCTCCTGGAACCCGCCAATGAAATCGCCCGCGATGCACTTCAATTTCTCGCCGGCAAGTCGCGGGTTGTGGAGCTAAAAGAGAACCTCCGGCATCCGGCGGCAATTCATCCCGAAACGCAAACCGTTGACCGGACGGAAAATCCTTCCGCCGCCGACCGCGCCTTTGTTCAGGAGAAACTGCCGAAGGTCGAAGGCTGGCTGCACGACGGCGCCGCCTTGCTGACGCTGTTTCTTCTCCGGACGCAGGACCAAGCCGGCATCCACGGTTCCGCCTTTGAGATCGGCGTATTTCGCGGCAAGTATCTTTCCACGCTTTATCAAGGGACGCGCGCCACCGGCGACGCCGTGGTGGGGGTGGACGTTTTCACGTGGAGCACGATCGAGGAGAACCAGGCTGCTTTCAAAAAAGTTTTTGGCGGGCACGACCGCCTGACGCTGATCAAGAGCGATTCAAGGGCGCTGACGGCGGCGCAGATTCTGACGGCGGGGCTAGGCGCGAGTCCGCGGTGGATTTCCGTGGACGGCGACCATCGGGGCGACGCCGTATTTGCCGATTTGATTTTCTCCGGCGCGCTGCTGGCGGAGCGCGGAGTCATCGCCATTGACGATTTTCTCAATGCCACGGCCATCGGAGCGTCCGAGGGAGGTTACCGGTTTCTGCTGGGGCCTGGCGCGATCACGTTCAAACCGTTCGCATTTTGCCAGAACAAATTATTCATCTGCCGGACGCAGGATCATCCGTTTTACCTGCGCGAAGTCTGGCGGTTCGTTGAGGAAAATCCGGACCTCCCAATGGTGCAGCAATTCAACACGGCGCTGAAAAACGGCCGCCATTGGGTGGAACAGGACCTACTTTCGACCAAGTGCCTGACCTTGTAATCCTTAAATAAATATGATCGAAACGCCGCCAGCCGCTCCCGCCACAACGGGAACCGCAACCGGTTCAGGGCCTGCCTTGAACGCGACTGAAACACTGCTGGCCAAGGCCGGCAATTACGCCCGTGCGGGAAATGTCCACGAAGCTTTCCAATGCGCCACTGAAGCGCTGTTGATGCGGCCCGGCGACACCAGCATTCTCGCATTCATAGCCGGATTGAATTACGCGCCGAAAAGAAATGCCTCCACTCCACCGTCGGCGCCAATGCAAAAAAATCCCGCCGGCTCTGAACCAAGAATGAGCAGGGAACAAATCATCGCCGAAGCCGAAGGCTTGGGGCTTTGGTATCATGAAATTGAACTGGTGCCCGGTTATGTCACCAAGAGCCACATTTCGGGCATCCGACATTTCTGGACCAGCACCCGGAAAATCCGCGACCAGGTTGATTACGAAGGTAAAACCGTCCTGGATTTGGGAACGATGGACGGGCTTTGGGCGTTTGAGGCGGAAAAACGCGGCGCTGCTTACGTGGTCACGGCGGACATCTGGCAGGGAATTCCCATGTTGGGAATGAAGCGGTTTCTTCTCGCCAAGGAAGCCCTGCGCAGCGCTGTGATTTTGGTGCCCAACACCGACGCTCATGACCTGGTGAAACGGCTTGGCTCGACGGTTCCGCCCGGGGGCTTTGACATCATTCAAAACCTGGGGATGCTCTATCATGTTCAGAATCCGCTGCTCGTCCTGCATCAAATACGACGCTGCCTTTCCGAGTCCGGCTTGATGCTTTTGGAAACCGCCTGCTGGGATGGCGGCGGCGATGAGCCGGTCAACCGGTTCAACAGTGATTGCGGCATTTACAAGGACCCGACCACATACTGGCTTCCCAACCTGGCCTGCCTGATGGCGATGCTGAAAATGACCGGGTTTGAAGCGGACAAGAACCTTGTGAACATCCTGGATGAACCGGCTTTTCATCACAAACGAATTACCGTCGCAACGAGAGCCGTGCCCTTGGATCGCGGGGTTGACGCGTGGGGAATGTATTGACCAACGCCATTTTTATGTCGTTACCATTGACATCCGCTTCCGACCAGGGCCCCATCAGCGTGGCAACGGAATCGGAATTTGCGCTCAAGCTGCGGCAAATCATCGCCGAACGCCGCCCGCGAAAGCTGATTGAAACCGGCACGCACGTTGGCCAGGGCACCACTACCATCATCGCGTCCGCGCTGAAGGAAAACGGATTGGACAACGCGCAGTTTCATTCCATCGAAGTCAATCCGCAGTATTATTTGCGCGCCTGCCGCAACCTGCGTGAGAACGGCCTCGCGCGGTTTGTGACGCTGAACAACGGCGTTTCCGTGCCGCGCCGCCTGCTGCCCACGGCGGAGGAAATCGCCGCGGAAATCACCCTTGCGAAAACCCAGCCGGACGTTTATCTCGACCACGCGGACGACCGCCGGGTGGATCTTTACCTGACGGAAACGCAATTCGGCGCGGTGGAGGATGACCTGCTCGGCAAATGCCTTGCGGGTTTCGGCCACGAGCCGCACTTCCTGCTGCTGGACAGCGCAGGACACATGGGCTGGGTGGAATTTCAATACGTTCTCCAGCACATCAAAGGCCCGTGCGTCATCGCCTTCGACGATGTGCGGCACATCAAACATTATCAAAGCCTCGCCCACCTGCGCTGCGACCCGCGCTTCCGCATCATCGCCGAGGGCGCCGAAAAATTCGGTTATTGCATCGCGGATTTCACCCCGGCGGCCGGTGCGGAAATTTCCTCCGGTGAAATGGAAGGCGCCTGGACGCGCCAATACCTGGACCGCGCGCTGGCACCGCAGGCCGCGTCCAAAGTGGTTTCCGGCGACTTGCTGGAGGCTTATGCGAACTGGAAAAATTCCTTTCCCGCCGGCACGCCGCCGTCTGATTCGCGTCCGATTGAGGCGATGTTGAAATGCCACCCGCTGCACGGCGGGTTTTGCACCGATCTCGGCATTTTCCTGCGCGCCGCTGGCCGCGGCCATCAGGCGCGCCGGATGTTCGAGCGCGCCGTCCGCTTTGCGCCAGGCGATTTGCGCGGCTGGCAGGAACTCGCGCGGCATTATTACTGCGACGTTGGCAACACGGCCCTGGCGATGGCGGTGTGCGGATGCGTCATGCGCCGCGCGCCGTTTGACGGATCGTTGAAATCCCTGATTGACGAGCAATCCGGTTTTTATCCCTGGGAAGGCGAATTTTGCTGGCTGGACCGCGAGGCGAGCCTGCTGGTCCACACCGACCGGCTTGCTTTTCCCGCCGAACTTGAATTCACACTCACCGGCGCGGACGCCTGGTGCTATGGAAAACGCCCGGTGGCTGTGACGGTTTCCAGCCCGGACACTTTTTTGAAGAAATTGATTTTCTCCGGCGACCAGCATTGCGAAAAGTTCGCCGTGCCGTTGCCGGTGGACGCCGAGGCCGGGCGCATCAATATCGAAAGCAGCATCGCGTTTGTCCCGTCGCAAATCAACCCCGGCAGCCAGGACACACGCCGCCTCTCAGTCCGCATCGGCAAGCTGGCGTTGCGTCCCCAAACCTCACCCGCATGTTTGAATGAAGACAGCCTGAAACGATTCTTGAATCTTTCCATCCGGTAAAACCATGCAAAACACTCCCGCCCAATCCCAATCATCCGGTGGCAGCCACGGGGAATTTACGCGCGCGCTCAAACAACTCTGGCAGTCCAAGGCGGGCGTCGCCGCCAGCGGCTTCGTGACCTACCAGCCGAAGGCGGAGCGCGCCCTCCGCGATTTGAAGCGCGCCTGCCACAATCTCCGCGACATCCTGGTTGTCCGCCTGGACGCCATCGGCGACAATTTCATTTTCCAGGACAGTTTGCGGAAGCTCCGGCAGTTGTTCCCGCAGGGCAACCTCGTCGTCATCACCTACTCGGAGAACCAGCCGATTTACGAGCGCTGTCCGTTCATCAACAAGGCGATTTACGTCGAACGCGCGGGGCTGGCTTCCAGCAAGTCCTACCGCGAAACGTGCTTCAAAAATCTGCGCGAATGTCCGCAGCCGTGGGATTTGCTGATCAACCCGCTTTATTCGCGCGAATACATTGCCGAGGAAATCGTCGCGGCCACGCCCGCGCGCGTAAAGATCGGCGTCGGCGGAGACAACTCCAACATTTCGCGCGAGGTCATGGCGATGACGGACGCGTCGTATGCCGCGTTTCTGCCGGTGGACAATTCCGTTGTCCGCCATGAATTGCTGCGCAACAACGAAATCCTTTCGCTGCTCGGGTCGCAGGATGACGCGGTGAAACTCGAGGCGCCGCTGAACGCCGAGGACCGCCTGTTCGCGGAAAAGCTGGCCGGCGAATACCGTCTGGGCCGCTATGGCGTCATTTTTCCCGGCACCAAGGGCGGCACGCAATCCGTCAAATACTGGGGTTCGGAAAATTACGCGTCGCTCATGGACCAGTTGCAACTGGAGGGCGGCTGGGAACTGATGATGATGCTCGGCGGCCAGGGCGAGGAGCAGATCGCCGGCGAAATCAGCGCGTTCACCCGCGCCAAACCACACGTCTTTCTCGGTGAACTGTCCATCTGGCAGGCGGCGGCGGTGCTGGAACGGGCCGCGTATTACGTCGGCTCGGACACCAGCATGGCGCACATCGCCGCAGCCTTGAACGTGCCGGCGTTTGTGCTGCTCGGCGGCGGGCATTACGGCCGGTTTTTCCCTTACCCACCCGGTTTCAGCGACGCCAGCGTCACGCACAAACTGGATTGCTTTGATTGTGACTGGAAATGCAAGCAGCCCTATAACAAATGCATCGCCGACATTTCCGTGGCGGACGTGACCGCGGCGATGGAGCAAAAAAATCTCGCCGTTGCGCCCGCTGAAAAAAATCCGGCGCCCGCGCCGTTCAATCTTGGCGCCCGCCGTGGAAGTCTGCCGAAGGTGGACTTGGTTTTGCCGCCGGGGATGCAAACATGGCATTTGAAGGAATCGTGGGCTATGACGCTCGCAAAGGCCGGCTGCCTCAACCGCGTTTTCCGGCCCACGCCGGAGACGGCCGACCGGCTGCTGAATTATCTCCGCACCGGCGGCGGGGCCGATTTTCTGCTCGCCATCGGCGGCGATCATCATCTGGGTTTTCTGCACGACACGGAGGAAAAGCGCGACGCCTGGCGGAAATACCGCGGCCACCGCGTCTGCAATTCCTTTGAATCCACGCGTGATTCGCTTTACAAGCGCTATGTCGGGTGCGTGAAGAACGCGATGAAGACGTTCACGCATTTCGTTTATACCGACGAGGTGGATGCGAAAATATTTGACGCCGCCGGGATTCCCGCGCTGTGGTGGCCGCAGGCGGCGGACGAAAAATTCTTCTCCAGCCAGACGGAGTTTTTGCAGCGCAAGCCGCTGGCGTTTTTCTGCGGCAAGGCCTGGAACGAATATCCGCTGCGCAAGATGCTGCTGCAAGAATTGCAGTCCGCGGGACTTTGCCAGGTGGTCGAGCGCGCTGCCGCCGGCGAGATGGTCGCGCACTACAACCGTCACCAACTGGCCATCAACCTGCCCGGCGTGCTCGGCGGGTTCAACGTCCGCACCTACGAGGTGATGAGTTGCGGCAGCCTGCTTCTGCAGTTTCTGCCCAGCCACCGCCCGGCTAATAACGCGCTGTTCCAACACGGCACTCACCTGCTGTATTACGATTACACGGACACGGCGAAATTGAAGGCGGTCATGCAGCAGTTGATCCGCGATCCGAAAGCGGCGGAAGTCATCGCCCGGCGCGGGCACGAGGAATTGCGGGAGCGGCACACCGTCGGTCGGCGTTTCGCGCAACTGGTGGACTGGCTTTTCGACGGGCGCCAGCCTGATTATCCGCAATACGGTAATGTCACGCCTGAAAGCCTGAAACAGGCCCACGAGCGCCGTTACGTCAACGACCGTTACCTGTTCGACGGGCGGCCTTGCTGGAACGGCGGCGCGTTGAACGAGTTTGCCGACCTGCAATTTCTGGCTTATCACACGCTCCTCCCGCGCCTGTGCCTGCAAGGGGAAAAACTGGCGTCGCGGCAGCGCGAGGTCGAGGCATTCCGCGTTTTCAATCGCGCCCTGGAGGCGGATTCCGACCCGGACCTGGCGCACAACAACCTGGGAGTGATTTGCTGGAACCGCGGGCAACGCCACCGGGCGCTGGAACATTTCGCCGCCGCCCTCGCGGAAAATCCGCGGCACCGCCCGGCCGTCATCAACTACGGCGAGGCCCTGGCCTTGTCCGGCCACGCCGACCATGCGCGACAGGTTTATTCGGGCTATCTGAAACTCGATGACGCCGACATCGGAATCAAGTCCCTGTTGGAAATGACCAATTGAAAGAATTTATGGCACTCATGATCCATCAGCACGCCCGGCAGCGCCTTGAGGCGTTGCAGCAAACCGCCCGGACGCCGGAGGATTTGCGGCTGGAACTGGAACAGTTGCTGGCCGTCTATCCGGATTTCATGCCCGTTGTGGGCGCGCTCGCCGGGATCGCCGAACAAGCCGGCGATTTTCCGCGCGCCTTGAATTGCTGGCAGAAAATCCTGAAGGCAAATCCGCATGATTGCCGGTCCTGGATGAGAATGGCCAGGCTCAAGCGGGATCGTTTCAACGAAACCGGGTCCGCCAGGGAAATCGTCAGAAAAGTCCTGACGATTGATCCATTGGACAAGGAGGCGCTGGCATTTCTGCCGGAACTTTGCCGCCTGGAACCGGCCGGCGCCGCCGCGAATCCGCCGCTCATTTCGGCGATTGTTTCCACCTACAAATCCGCGCGTTTCCTCCGCGGATGCCTGGAGGATTTGGAACGCCAGAGCATCGCAGACCGGCTCGAAATCATTGTAGTGGACAGCCAGTCTCCGCAGGATGAACGGTCCGTTGTGGAGGAATATCAGCGGCGCTTTTCCAACATAGTTTATATCCGCACCCGTGAGCGCGAAACCATCTACGGCGCGTGGAACCGGGGCATCCGCGCCGCGCGCGGGAAATACATCACCAGCGCCAACACCGACGACCGGCATCGCGTGGACGCCCTTGAGGTTCTCGCCCGGATGCTGGATGAGCGCCCGGAAGTCACGCTCGTCTATGCCGATTGCCTGATCACGGCGGTGGAAAATGAGACGCTGGAAACCACGCAGTCCTCGGCGGCGTTATCAATGGCTCGAATTCAACGCCAGTGAGTTGCTGATCCGGGGCTGTTTTTGCGGGCCGCAGCCGATGTGGCGGCGCGAGGCGCACGAGGAACACGGTTATTTCGATGCCGGCATGGTTTCCGCCGGCGACTATGAGTTCTGGCTGCGCCTGGCGCAGAACCGGAAATTTTTGCGCGTGCCGGAAACCCTCGGCCTGTATTTGGAATCGTCCGCCAGCGTGGAACACGCCAACCGCAAACTCGGTGGCCAGGAAGTCAAGATTGCCCGCGACCGATATCGCGGATGCATCCTGGAGGGCAAACCGCCGTTCCGCCCGAAACTTGCTGAATCTAAGGCCACGGTAGAAATCATGATTGCCGCCGGTGGCAAACCCGCTCCGGTGACGGCAAAGGCGACGGTGCCAATAGATCTGCCGGCGGTCGCGAAAATTGGCCGGCTCGACGAGGCGCGCGTGTTGCTTGCCCGGAAAGAATTTTCCGCGGCGTGGACGGCGGCGGCGGCGGCCATTGCCCGCCGTCCGTTCCACCCCGAGGCATTCCTGCTGCTGGCGGAAATCGCGCTCGCGGCCGGCGACGGGAAAACTGCGAAGCAGTGCGCGCAGCGTGCTCTTGCCATCGCGCCGAACTGGACCGCGCCCAAACAATTCTTGAATCGGAAACATTCAACATTCAACAATCAACATTCAACTCCCAAGGCGGACAGGCTGAAGTTGCCGGAATCAATCGGCAATCGGCTTTCCGTTTGTCTCATCGTCAAGAATGAGGAAAAGTTTCTGGATCAATGCCTGAAATCAATTCAGGGCCTGGCGGAACAAATTGTCGTCGTGGACACCGGCTCTACCGACCACACGGTGGACATCGCGAAAAAATTTGGAGCGGAGGTGCATCATTTTTCCTGGTGCGATGACTTTTCCGCCGCGCGCAACGCCGCGCTGGAGCACGCCACCGGCGACTGGGTTTTGATGCTCGACGCCGACGAGGAGCTGCCCGTGGCTTCACAAGCGCGGTTGCACGCCGACATGAAGCGCGCGGACGTGATCGCCATCCGCCTGCCGCTGGTGGACAGCGGGCGGGAGGCGCAGGGGAAGCATTGCGTGCCGCGGTTGTTCCGCAACGCGCCAGACGTTTATTATTACAGCCGGATTCACGAGCAGGTTTTTCCCAGCCTCATCCAGTTTGGCCGCGCCTTCGGGATGAAGACTGCCATTGGCACGGCGGAATTGCTGCACCACGGCTATTCAAAGGAACTCATCCAGGACCGCAACAAGGTCGAACGCAATTTGAAACTGCTGCGCCAGGCCGTTGTGGAATTTCCCAACGATGCCAATTTGCAGATGAACCTCGGCCTCGAACTCGTCCACACCGGCGATGTGCCGGCGGCGCTGGCGCATTACCGTGAGGCGTTCCGGCTGATGTCCGCGCAACCGCCGGCGGACGTTGCCCCCGAATTGCGCGAAGTGCTGCTCACGCAATTCACCTGCCACCTTTACAAGGTGCGCGCGCACGAGGAGATCGTTCAGGTGTTGAATTCACCGCTGGCAAAACAACGCGCGATGACCGCGTCGCTGCACCTGGCGCTGGGCCTCACATTTTTTGAACTGAAACATTTCCCCGAAGCCGCCGGACAGATGCGCCAATGCCTGGCCAAACGGAAGCAGCCCGCGCTCGCGCCGATCAACACGGACATCCTCACCGCCGTGCCGCATCATTGCCTCGCGGTGTCGCTGATGAAATCGGGCGACCGCGCCGGCGCGGAGAAGGCGTTCAAGGCGGGTCTTGCGGAAAGCGCGCCGCCGGAGGATCTGAAACTGGATTACGCGAAGTTTTTGCGCGATGAAAACCGCCCGGTGGATGCGCTGCATCTGCTGAATGAAGTCGTGGAGGCCAATTCGCGAAATGCCGCCGCGTGGCGCCTGGGAGGGGAAATCGCCCTGGCCAAACCGGAATTTCTGGCATTTGCCGGCGACTGGACGCAAGTGGCATTCAAAACCATGCCGGAAAATCCAATCATTGCCGCCCAGCGCGCCGAAGTCCTGATGCTGGAAGGCCGCACCCTCGATGCCGCCGGCTTGTGGAAAAATCTTTGGAGCAGCGAACCGCAACCGCGTTCGCTGGCCGCTTTGATTTTGTGCGAACTGGCCGGCTCGGCGACGATCCACATGCCGGGCGCTGGCAAGGATGAGCAGGCCGCGAGCCTGGCGTTCATCGAATGGTATCAAAAGTTGATTGCCGTTCGCGCACAGAACGTCGTCGCCCTGATCAACGGCCAACTGGAACGGCTTGCGACGGCCCTGCCATCGGCGGCGCAAATGTTGTCTGCCGCCCTGGCGGAAGCGGCGCCCAAACCCAGGGACATTCCGCAAAAAGACTGCGCCCTTGCCTGATTTCATGAAAACACTCCTCGTCACCGGCTCGTCCGGCCTTATCGGTTCCGAAGTGGTTGAATCATTTCTGCCACGACGGCTGGCAGGTTCATGGCGTGGACAACAACATGCGCGCCGATTTTTTCGGCCCCGGTGGCGACACGCGCTGGAACCAGCGGCGGCTGCTCGGCACGCACAAGAATTTCCGGCACCACGAACTCGACATCCGCAACCGTGCCGCCGTGCTGGCGCTGCTCAAGGAATTGAAGCCCTCCGCCATCGTCCACACCGCCGCGCAGCCGAGCCACGATCTCGCCGCCAGCCGGCCGTTCGACGACTTTGACGTGAACGCCAACGGCACGCTGAATATGCTGGAGGCCGCGCGGCTGGCCTGCCCGGAGTCGCCGTTCGTCCACATGAGCACCAACAAGGTCTATGGCGACGCGCCGAACGAAATTGCGCTGAAGGAACTGGACAAGCGCTGGGATTACGCCGATCCCGCCTATGCCGACGGCATCAGGGAAACCTTCCGGATTGACCAGTCCAAACACTCGCTCTTTGGCGCGTCCAAGGTCGCGGCGGACGTGATGGTCGCAGGAATACGGACGTTACTTCGGGCTGCCCACCTGCGCGTTGCGCGGCGGCTGTCTGACCGGCCCGAACCACAGCGGCGTGGAACTGCACGGCTTCTTGAGCTACCTCATCAAATGCAATCTTGAAGGCCGCACCTACAGGGTTTTTGGCTACAAGGGCAAGCAGGTGCGCGACAACATTCACAGCCACGACGTGGTGCAGTTCATGCGCCGGTTCATTGAAGCGCCGCGCAAAGGCGAGGTCTATAATCTCGGCGGCGGCCGGGCCAATTCCGTTTCCATCCTGGAAGCCTTCGACCTCATCGCCTCCATCTCCGGCAATAAAATGAAATATGAATACGTGGACCAGAACCGCGCCGGCGACCACATCTGCTACATCTCCAACCTCGACAAGATGAAGGCGCATTATCCCGGCTGGGGCATCACGAAAGATCTGAAGACAACCTTCGTGGAAATTCACGACGCGTGGGTCAGGCGCAACACGCCGGCAACGCTTCAAATCCCCTCCGTCAGCCCGCCCGCCGGCGTATTTGCCGCGGCACGGTGAATGTTGAATGTGATCCGCTGGAGCGCGGAGCCTGACGCTCCATCGAGCCGGCCAGGGCAACGGCACATTTGCATCGCGCACTTTTCACGTCGCGCGTCATGCGTCACGCCATCTTCGGCAACATTTCGATGAGCATGGCCGCCGCTTCCCTCATTTCGTAGGGTTTGGACAGGACCTTGACCTTTGATTGCTCAAGTTGTTGCAAAACCGGATCGTCGAGATAACCCGAAGCCAGCACCGGATGGATGTCCGGCCAGCGCACGGCGACTTGCTCGATGAGATCGGCGCCGTTCATGCCCGGCATGGCGTAATCGGTAAAGAGAATATCCACCGCGCCTTTTTCCTTTTCCAACACCCGGAGCGCCTCGTGTCCGGAAGACGCCACCAAGACGGAGAGGCCCGTGGTTTCAAGAAAGGTCTTGGCGAAATCGCGCAACAAATCGAGGTCGTCCACGACAAGCACCCTGCCCTTGCCGTGTGGCAGCGGAATTTCCGATGGCCGGGCGGCGGCGGCAAGATTTTCCCGGACGATGGGGAAATACAGATGAAAGGTGGTGCCCCGGCCGACCACGCTCTCCACGTCCACGAAACCGCCGGCTTCCTCCATGATCCGGCGCACAATGGAAAGTCCCAGGCCGGTGCCGCGCCCTTTTTCCTTGGTGGAAAAAAACGCCTCAAAAATCCGCGGCAACTGATTTGCGGGAATGCCGCAGCCGGTGTCCGCCACGCTGCAACGGACATGCTCGCCGCCCTCCTTCACGCCGTGGCGTGTCGCGACTTCAGCCGGCACGGTGAGGATGGCGTTGGTGATGGTCAGCGTGCCGCCGTCGGGCATGGCGTCCTGGGCATTGACGCAGAGGTTGAGCAGCGTTTGTGTCGCGCGGCTCAATTCAATCTTCACAGGGACGGGCGTCGGCGCCGGGATAATTTCCAAGCTTACATTGGCGCGCAACGTGCGGCGCGCGAGCTGGCGGGCTTCCTGGACGATCTGGTTGAGGTCCAGCACCACCCGCTTTTCCTCGGCGCGGTGGCTGAACGAGAGCAATTGCTGCGTGATTTCCGCCGCGCGCGTCGCTGCGAGGTTGATTTGTTCACCCCAGTGGCGCAGGTCGGAATCCTGCTCCGATTGCATGATGACGAGGCTGGTGTTGCCGTGGATGGCCTGCAGCAGGTTGTTGAAATCATGGGCAACACCCGCGGCGAGTGTGCCGATGATTTCCATTTTTTGCGACTGGAACAACTGGTTTTGCAGCTCGTGAAATTGCGTCTGGTCGGCGACATTGCAGATGAGTCCGCGCGCCTGGCCGGCATGAATCCACGGAGAAATCCTGGCCAGCCAGTGATGCCCGTCCGGGGCGTGATAACGGCTCTCCTGCGCCTTGCCGGTCGAAAGCACGGCTTCGAAGATCTCGGCCATCTCCGTGCGGCGCGCGGCGTCGGCGACATAGTCCAATATGGCGCGGCCAATTTCAGGCGGGCCATTCAGCTTGATGCCGGCGTGTTCGGCCGGCAGCCGCCGCCAGCCGTCGTTGGCGTGGGTGATGCGGAACTCGCGGTCCAGACTGTAAATCGCCCCGTCGAGGGAATGCAGGATGCTGCGGACGAAATCGTGTTGCAGCCGGAGGTCGCCTTCCAGTTTTTTGCGCGCGGTGATATCGCGCTCGCATGCCACATAGCCGATGAAACTGCCCATCATGTCGGAAATCGGCGAGATGGTCGCTTCGACTTGATACGGCGCTGCCGTCGCTGCCGGAGATTCGTCAACTCGCCGATCCATTCCTGGCCCTGACCGGACACAACTCGAGATAGGTGCGGACCTTCTCCTCATCGGACGGCGCGCGGAGAAAATCGTCCGTGCGGTTAAGCACGGATTCAATGCCGTAGCCGGTGGCGGTGTGGAAGGCGGGATTGACGAAGGTGATGCGGCACTCGGCGTCGGTTAGGAAAAACACGTCCGGCGTGGCGTCAATCGCCGTGACGAGGCGGTTGACATGCGATTCCAGCCGCATCCGGCGCGCGACGTCCTTGAACGTCACGAGCGCATGATCATCGTCGAGCGACGCCAGTTCCAAATCCACCATCCCGTATCGCCGCGCGCCGGACATGAGAGTGACCGAATGCAGCACGTCGGACAGGATGCCGCCGTGCTGGAGGGCGGCGCGCAATTTTTCGTCGGCGGGCGGCAGCAAAACATCGAAGACGCAAAATTTCTCCTCCATCGCGGCGCGGTTGAGGTTCAGAAGCCGCGCGGCCTGGGGATTGATCTTCACCGCTGCGCCGTCCGCGCTGCACACAATTCGTGCGTCGTCGGACGAATCAAAAAAACGGCCCCACCACTGATCGGCGAGGTGCCCACCCTCCGTAGTGCCGCGGAGGACGGGGCCTGATTCAACGGGCCATTCCCTGGGCGGATCCGAAATGACCGCGGGCGTAATCATGGTTCAACAATACACAACCAGTGATTGGTTAATCGGTTTGATACGGTTCATGGTTGAGGATTTTTTCAATGAAAGTCACGTTCAACTGCTGGCCTTCTCTGGCGACTAGCACAGGCCGTTGGGCTGTAGATTCCCCGCGCCAGAACCATGCCGGGACGCAGGTCGGCCAGCGGCACCTGCCTTTCCCGGCGCGGCATCTGCACCAACGGCAACGCCCGCAGCAAAACCCGCACCGCATCCGCGTCAAAAGCGGTGTTGGCCTGCAATTTGATTTCCTCCACCGCGTCATCGCGCACGCAGTTTGCTGGACGCAAAGGCCACGGCCACCGCCAGCAGCCGGCCCGGCCACGGGATTTTCTCGCCCGCCAGCTTGTCCGGATAGCCCGCGCCATCCATGCGCTCATGATGCACGCGGATGAGCATTCCAACCTAGTTCCATGCCGGTGGCCGAACGCGGACAATTCCTGGCCCAACGATCGGATGCTGCTCGATGAGCGCGCGTTCCGGCGGCGTTCAACGCGCGGCGGATTTTCCTGCCAGCGCCGGATGAGCGACCGCGGCACGCCGACCAGCCCGATGTCGTGCAGCAACGCGGCGCTTTCCAGCGCGCGGCGCTCCTCGCGCGGGCAGGTGAGCACCTGCGCCATTGCGTGGCAAAGCTGCGCCACCTGGCGGCTCTGGTTGCCGAGCGGCGGATAAAACGTCTGCGATGCGCGTGCACGGAAAGTTCCATGGCGCGGAGCGAGGTTTTGTTCGAGCGTCAGGTTCAGCGCGCGCCAGGTGCTGGTTTTGACGGGCGACGAGCTTGACCTGTTCCTCCAGCGAACGGTTCAACTCCACCAACTGGCCGTTCATCGTCTGCGTGGCGGACTGCAAATGGGTGTTTTGCTGGACGAGTTCGTGACGCTGGACGGCGTTTTTGACGGTGACGAGCAATTCCTCGCGCAGCCACGGTTTGACGATGAACCGGTAGATTTCGCCCTTGTTGATGGCGTCAATCACCGTGTCCAGGCTCACGCACCGCCGGCGATGAGGATGCGTGTGGCGGCGGGCTGGATCTGGCGGGCATGGTCGAGCAATTCCAGGCCGCTGATGACCGGGCATCCGCTGGTCGGCAATGACGACGG
The DNA here is from genome assembly GCA_963711945.1 of uncultured Verrucomicrobiae bacterium. Lineage (GTDB taxonomy): Bacteria > Verrucomicrobiota > Verrucomicrobiia > Limisphaerales > UBA11358 > UBA11358. The sequence continues at coordinate 135,289 of CAVQGB010000008.1, forward strand.
CAAACGGGTTGCCGTGCAATTCCTGCAAGGCCGCCGCCGGGTCGGTCGTGGCGACCACGTCGAAATTCTGCCGCCGCAGAGTTTCGCGCAACGTGGACAAAACAATTTCCTCGTCGTCCACCACCAAAATGCGGTTGGACGCGGCGGCTGCATTCATGCCACTGCCAGACATAATTTCAAACCTCAATGGACGAGGCGCCTGGCGCTAGGCCCGTGGCGCTTGGCGCGTGGCACCGGGTGTAAATCGGCGGCGGATGAAATTACTTTAGAACTATTTTGGTCAGGAGAACGAGTTCCACGCCGTCGAAGTGGCGGGAGCATAACTCCGCTGGATGCGCCGCAAGGAGAGGCTGGCCTGCTCCAACGCCGTCAATTCTTCCCGGGCCAGGCAACGGCGGGCGTCAATGAGGGAATGGTTCCGGGATTCGACTTCGATGAGTGAGCGGACAGTCTTGTGCAAATCGTTTTCCATCTCCTCGGGATCCAGTCCGAGCGCCGCCCATTGGTTGCGGGCGGCCTCGGTCTGGCGGATGATGCGCGGCTGAAGCTGGCGCAGGGCGTTCTGGCAGTCGAAGACGAGCATCCAGTTGCCGGTGCGGATGGCTTCGCCCTCGGCTTCGGCGAGGCGGCGCCATTCCCGGTAGCTGTGCTGCAAATCGCCGTCGGCGTTCATGATGAAATGCCCGCAGTTGCCAGTCCACGGTTTACAGTCCGCTGAAAGTCGGCGGTCGAAATCTGGAGGTTTGAAGCGGACGACTGTGGACTTGAGACTGTGGACTGGCCGTGGAGCATTGTGGCCCATGCGTCGCGCAGGACGGTCAGATGTTCCATGACCTCCCGCGCGCCTTCCGGCTTCTTTTTCAGATTGCTCTCGACAATTTTTCGCTCGAAATAATCGTAGAGCTGGCGAAAGGTTTCGGCGCATTCGCCGCCTTGTTCCAGGTTCAGGGCGCGGTTCAGTTCCCGGACGATGTCCAGCGCGCGCTGGAAATTGTTGTGGATGGTCATGTTCGCCTCGGCGGGATCGTCGCAGGCGAAGCCGGTGAGGCCGCGCTCCAAAAAACGCAGCGCTCCGTCGAACAGCATGAGAACCAACTGGCCGGGCGGCGCGGTTTGGGTGGCGACTTGGCGGTAGGATTTCCAGGGATTGATGGCAGGCATGGCGTTTTTTTGATTTACGATCTACGATTTGCGATTGCTTTCCTGGCGGATTGAAAGTGCATCAATCGTCATTCACAAATCGCAAACTTATTCCATTTTTTCCGCGATGAGCGTGGAAATCGCTTTCAGCACCTCATCCGGCGGGAATTTGGTGTCAGCAAGCAGAGCGCGCGCCGCGTCCACTTTCTCCGGGCGCACCAGGGAAATCTTGTCCATGCGCCGCCTTCAACGCGCCGGTTTTGTCCAGCGCCGCGCTGTCGCCGGGCGGTCTCGACGGCCTGGCTCCTGGCGGCTGGCTGGACGGCGCGCAGAACTGTTGACGCGATTGGGGTTAAATTCAATTTTCATAGTCCCCTCGGACGATCTTACTTCTAATCGAATCTATCTCACTTGTCTATCGGATGAATGAAACGGGACTTTAGCGTTTTTATCTGTTTGGCAGGGTGTTGAACAGGCTGGCAATGGAATACTGTCCAAACCAGCGCGGCGAATTTGCCGCCAGCCAGTCCGCTGTTTTGTTGTCAGGCCGCCGCTGATCGAGTTGCTGATAATGCCGGGCCGCGGCCAGAACTTCCGGCTTGCCGGCGTCGAAATTCTCGTCGCCTGCCCAGATCGTTTTCTTGCCGCGGACATCCACGAGTTTCAACCGCCAGCCGATCGCCAGCGGCGGATAGGCGCGGTATTCCGTCAACTGGCAGAACAGGACCGCGTCGCAGCCGTATTCCTTTTTCAGGCGTCCAGAAAATTGGCGGGCAAAATTTCCCCGCCGTTCCAATCTGTCCGGCCCGTCAGCCGCCACAATTCCTCGGGTGAAACTTCGACCGCCTCAAACTGTTTCGCTTTGACCAATTCCGCGAACAGAACGGGTTGCAGCGCATCGCAGCCCGCCGCCAAGTCCGTCCGCCGCGCGTCGCGCGCCAGCGGCAACACGGCGACGCGCTTTATGTCTGCCGGCAATATGCCGCCGGCAGGAAAAAATGTTGTCCGGCTTGTAGGCGCCGTCCGCCTTCTCCGCTTGCCGCGCGGCTGCGGGGGACGGGCGGGAATCAACTGCTTTTAAACCTGGCGTTTTGCAGCCGGTGAGAAGCGTCAGCGCGCCGGACAACGCCAAAAGCAAAGTCCAGAGCCGACAGTTTACCGTCCCCGGTCTGTAGCGGCCGCCCAAGGCAAGACTGTGGACTGTGGACTGTGGATGTTTCATTAGAGCGCGCCGCTGCTGACTTGTTGCGATAGATACGTCAGTTCCTGGTTGACCTGTGCTTGAGCCTGTTCCATGGCGGCAAACTCGGTGTTCCAATGATCTGGTGTCTGATTTGATTTTCGTTTCCAGATTGTTGATCTGGGTGGTGATTTCGCTGCTTTGTGTGCTCAAGCTGGTTTGATGCTGCGTCAACGTTCCAACGGTTGTTGAGTTGGCACCGCCGATGGTGTCGTGAGATGAGTTTGCTCAATTGTGTGGCGAGGCCGTTCGTGGAATCCGTGAAAAACGACTGGACGGCGTTCAGAGTTGCCGGCCAGCACGCTGTTGAGCGTGCTGGAGTCCAACGTGACGGTGTTGTTCTTGCCATTGGTGGTGATGCCGAGATCCGCCAGGCTGCTGATGACATTCGACGAGCCTGATATGGAAATTCCCGAGAAACTCGTCGAGCGCAGGCTGGAGGCGATGTCGTTGGCGGTCATGTCGCCGGTCAGCAGGCCGGCGGTCACCGTGCCGTCGGAATTGTTGGTCACCGCCATCTGGCTGCTGATGTAGGACTGGACGGTGTTGTAATCCGTGACGAACTGCTGGATGGCGGAGGAAATTTTGCTGGTGTCGCTGGCCACCGTCACCGTGAACGCTGTTGGCTTGCGTGGCGGTGACAGTAAGACCGGCGATGCCGGAGCTGTCGCTGGAGATGGTATTCGACAGGCTGGTCAGTCACTTGCGAGCCGCCGTTGAGCGTGTAAAGGAGATTTTGGCCGCTGGCAAACTGGCCGGAGGCAAGGCCGGTGGCGGCGAGAAAATTGCCGGTCTCGTCCTGCATGGAAATGCCCACATTGCCGGTGGTGTTGTTGGTCAGCACAAAGCGGCCGTTCTGCGAATCGAAGGTGGCCGTGACACCGGCGCTGGAACTGTTGATGCGGTCCAGGACGTTTTGGATGCTGTCGGAACTGGTGTTGTAACTGATGGCCACGCCGTTGATGGTGAACGATCCATTGTTACTGCTGTCGCCCTGAATGGCCGTTTTCAAATCGGCGTCCTGCATCGAGGCGGACAACTGGACGCTGCCCAGCTTGGCGGAACTGGTGATGGAGGTGGAACCGGTGCTCGCCGTTATACAACTTGGCGGCCTGGAGAAAATTGCTCGTGTCCGAAGAGCTGCCCAGGACGATGTTGCTGCCCTTGGTGTCGGTAAGGGTGATTTTGTCGAAGTTGGAATCGGCGGGATTGGAATCGTAGCTCGCGGTCACCTCGCCGTTGGTGGCGCTGGAAATTTTGCCGAAAACATCCTGCAAGGAATCGGTGGTGGCGATGGTGATTTGCTGGCCGTTGATGGTGAACGTCCCGGCGGTCACATGCGTGGCAAATCCCGCCGTGCCGATGGTCACGTTGCTCAAATTGCCATCCGGGCTTAATGCCGAATTGATGCCGCTGGTGCCGTTGACCACGGCGGCGGTGGCGAGTTGTGAAATGTTAAACGAGTAGGTGCCGATGTTGGTGCCGCCGCCGGCGGTGGCGGAGGCGATGGAGGAGTCGGAGGTTTGCGCGGTGCGGCTGGTGTAAAGGCTGACACTTTGCAGCGTTTGCACGTCCATTTGCAGAGTCGTCAAGTTGCCTTGGATGGTGGTGAACGCGGAGTTCTGGTTGTTCAGGGTGGTTTGCTGGCTCTTCCACTGGGTTTCCGGCGCGCGCTCGGCGTTGGCAAGTTCCGTGACCACGGTGGACCAATCCATGCCGGAGGCCAGACCGGTCACAGCGAGCGACGGCGAAGTCGAGGAGGTTGGAATCAGGCCGATTTGTGTGACTGTGGAGGACATATATTCGCAATCAAGGTTAATGGCGGAAGGCTAAAATCACTTTGGCCTCTGTCACTTATGCTTCAGCATCGTTTTCATCTTTAAACAATCAACTGCATTCCCGGGCAGCAATGCCCGGTTCACATCGGTTCTTCCATCGGCAAACGGCGGAATGTCTTGAGCCAAATTATTCGGGGATCTAAAGGGGAATGTTTGGAAACTGGGTTCAAAGGAATGAATTTCAAGCGAGATTTGAGAGGACTTTCCTGCCGGTTTAATTATTCTTTCAAGGTGCTGAACGCCGATGAACCCATAAAATGGACCGTGCCGGGCGCAAGGGATTCCCAACTGATGGATTCATTCGACCGGTCATTGAAGCTCGCGTTTGAAATGCAAAACGCCGGCCGCGGCCCGGAGGCGGAGAGCCTTTGCCGCGTTCTGATGCACCTGCGGCCGCAAGACGCGCAGTTGCTTTTCCTGCTGGGAATGGTTCTGCACAAACACGGCCGGGATGAGGAAGCCGTCAAGTGGCTGACGCTGGCCGCCCAATACCAGCCGCAATCGGCGCGGATTTTCAGCGGGCTGGGCTGCGCGTATCAGAAATTGGAGGACCATTCACGCGCCGCCGCCGCCTTTGAAAAAGCGAGGGAACTGGAGCCGCAATCGGCCGCCACGGATTACAATCTCGGCAACACCTGCTACAAACTGGGCCAGGTCGGAAAAGCGGAGGCGCTGTTCCGCAGTGCCGTGGAAAAGGATCCGCGCGACTCCGCCAGTTGGAACAATCTGGGAAAATGCCTGAAGGAATTGAACCGGCTGGAGGAATCCATCGCCGCCTACGACCGCGCGCTGGAGATCGCGCCCGATTATGCCCTGGCGCGATATGGGCGGGCCGTCTCACTGCTGACGGCGGGCCGGTTGCCGGAGGGATTCCGGGATTATGAGGCGCGCTGGCATTTGATCACGCCGCGCCAGTTTCCGCAGCCGGAATGGACCGGCGAATCCGGCGCCCGGCAAAACGCTGTTCCTGCACGCGGAACAAGGTTTTGGCGACGCGATGCAAATGGTCCGGTTCGTTCCCGCTGCGCGCGAACGGGTCGGGCGCGTCATCCTCGAATGCAGACCGGGTTTGGAAACACTTGTTCCAATACTCAAAATGCGCGGACACGGTCATTCCTTATGGAGCTGAAATTCCGGCCTTTGATTTCCGTCTGTCATTGATCAGCCTGCCCCGCGTCCTCGGCGTCACGCTCGACACGATTCCCAATCGGACGCCTTATCTTCGCGCGCCGACTCTGCGAAGGACTGCCGCCGGCGCAACCGGGCCGACTGAAAGTCGGGCTGGCTTGGGCGGGCAATCCCGAACATCACCAGGACGCCGCACGTTCGCTCCGGTTGGAACAGCTCGCGCCCGTTTTGCAGGTGCCGGGCGTCGCCTTTTACAATTTGCAGCAGCCTGTTCCGGCAGGGCGACCAGGCCTGCCTGCAAACGATGTCCGCCGTCCATCCATTCAGATTTGAAACTTGCGGATTTTCTGGAAACCGCGTCGGTCATCGCTGAAATGGATTTGGTCATCTCGGTGGACACGGCGGTGGCGCATCTGGCCGGGGCGCTGGGCAAACCGGTCTGGATTCTCCTGCAACATTCACCCGACTGGCGCTGGTTTCTGGACCGCCCGGACTCGCCGTGGTATCCGACCGCGCAATTGTTCCGGCAGGCGGAACGAGGCGAATGGAAGACGCCTATTCTGCGTGTGGCCGAAGCGTTGAAATTCAAAAAGAGTCAGTAGTCAGCGGTCTATACCAATTGGCTGCCGGCCAAAAACCACCGACTGCGAACTACTGTCTTCAGACACAAAACAAAAGCTCGGACGGCGCTTGCGCGCCGTCCGAGGATGTTTACCAGTTCATCAAACCGGCTTGCTGCTCTTAACCCAAGAGCTTGAGCGCGATTTGCGGCAGGGCATTCGCCTGCGCCAACATCGCCGTGCCGGTTTGCACGAGGATGTTTTATTTGGCGTAGTTGGTGCTCTCCTGCGCCACGTCCACGTCCATGATCTGGCTGTTGGCCGCCGACAGGTTGTTGTTCAACGTCGAGAGCTGGTTGCTGTAATCAGTCAGCGTTTCGATGTTGGCGCCAACGTTCGCGCGGTCCGACGCCGAGTTGGTTGATGGCCTTCTTGACGTCCGTCAACGCCGTTGCGGCGCCGCTGAGCTGCGCCGACGTCGATCGAGTCGCTCGCCAGGCCGTCGTAGTAGGTCGTGGCTCGTGAGGTCCACGCCAGTGTTGGTGAACGTGCCCGCGTCGCTGTCGGTCGTCACCGTTCGAGCGTGTTGCCATTGAACAGGCTGACGCCGTTGAAGTCCTTCGTGGCCACGTTATTGACGTAGGTGGCCAGGGTGTTGAACTCCTGTTGATACAACGCGCGGTCGCTGTTCGTCTTGGTCACGTCCTGGGCTGCACGCCAGTTCGCTCATGCGGTTCAGCGCATTGTCCACCTGTTGCAGGTAACCGTCCTGCGTCTGGTTGAACGAGATGGCGTTGTTGACGTTGTTCTGCGCCGCCGTGTTGCGCCCCATTTGAGCCGTCAGGTTCATTGAGACCGCCAAACCTGCGCTGTCGTCCGCCGGCGAAGTGATTTTCGATCCGGATGACAAACGCGCGAGCGACTGGCTCAACATCGCGCTGGATTGCCCGAGCAACTGCAGCGCTTGTTTGTGCTGATATGTTTGTGTTAATGACCATAGCTGACTCCTTCCATGAGTCACCCCTTGCGGGGGTTTTGTTTTACACGGCATCCCTGCCGTGAGGTGGACCATTTTAAGAGGCGTCCACCCGTTTTTCCTTCCGGCCGTTTGCGGCCGCCGGGCGCCGTTTTCCGACAACTCAGCTATCGGCGGATTGCGCCGACACTTGAGCGTCGAAATTTCGAAATTAAACTGTTCCCCGGCCTGACCATCGGCCGCGAGCCAGAGCGTCCTCATTGCCGGCAATCCGGCGCTCGGCGCAATTGACAGCACGACAGCCATTCGTGCGGACCTGACCGCCGGAACGAGCGGAATCGACCGGGATGTGGCTGCGAGACGAGGTTTCATCGTTTATGTCCCGGCTGATTGGCGTCAAAGTGCTGCTGGTTGCATGGTCTGTCGTTTGCTGAAACTGGACGGATATTTTGCGCTGGCTCTTTCGCTGCTTGGCTGACTGGCTGCTTCCCCGGACGACCTTCGCGGCCGTCCGGGCTTGCCCACCTGCCGCGACCAAGTTTTTCTGGGAATTAACCAGGAGTTTAAGGACCGATTGCGGCAGTGAGTTCGCCTGCGCCAACATCGCCGTGCCGGTTTGCACCAGGATGTTATATTTCGCGTAGTTGGTGCTTTCCTGCGCCACGTCCACATCCATGATCTGGCTGTTGGCGGCCGAGAGGTTGTTGTTCAACGTCGAGAGCTGGTTGCTGTAATACCGTCAGCGTCTCCATGTTGGCGCCAATGTTCGCGCGGTCCGAGGCCAGCTGCGTAGATGGCCGTCTTGACGTCCGTCAAGCGCGGTGCTGCGCGTCGGCGATCGTGCCAATGCTGTCAGTCGTGGCCAGCGTGCGTGAAGGTGGCGCCTGGTGAGGTCAACGCCGACTCATGCTGAACGTCGTTGGCATCGCTGTCGGTGGTGACATTGAGGTTGCTGCCGTTGAACAGGCTGACGCCGTTGAAGTCCTTGGTGGACACGTCTGTTGATGTAGTTGGCCAGGGTGTTGAACTCCTGTTGATACAGCGCGCGGTCGCTGTCGATCTTGGTGACGTCCTGGGCTGCGATCGCCAGTTCGCTCATGCGGTTCAGCGCGTTGTCCACCTGCTGCAGGTAGCCGTCCTGCGTCTGGTTGAACGAGATGGCGTTGTTGACGTTGTTCATGCGCCGCCGTGTTGCGTCCGCATTTGAGCCGTCGAAGTTCATTGAGACAGCCAGGCCTGCGCTGTCATCCGCCGGCGAAGTGATCTTCGAGCCGGAAGACAAGCGTTGCGAGCGATTGACTTAACTGCGTTTGAGGATTGCATGAGCAGCGTGGCGCTGCTTCTGCGCCGACAGGTTAGTATTGATGACCATACTAACTCTTTCCGTGAGTCGCCCCGTGAGGGGCATTGATTTTGCGCGACGTCCTTGCCGCGGGCGCATCATTTATCGGGCGATGCACCGTTTTCCCGGCCAGCTCTTGGTGGCGACTGGCGGCCTGTCTAGCAACGCCTCTCTATCGGTGAAATGCCCCGGAACTTTAGCGGCGCATGCAACATTCTTGATGAACGCGCCGCATCGGGGCCGTTTTCAAATTCTGGCGGGTGAAAATCCCAACAGGGCCCGGCGCGCAATCCCGACCGCAACCGCCATTTCCCCGCTGCGGAAATTCTTGAGTTGTCGCGGCCATTCCGGCGAATCTCCCGCGAAATGCAATCCGGTTTCTGGCGCAAATGCCGCGTGTGCATCCGCTGGTTGCGCCGCGCGGCGCTCGTCGCGGTATTGGCCGCGATTTGCGCCTTTCTCTGGTTCAACCGCGTCGGGCTGCCGGATTTCCTGAAACGGCGGCTGGTGGATTCGCTCCACGCCCGCGGCGTCGAATTGCAATTTGACCGGATGCGCTTGAGCCTCGTGAACGGCCTGGTCGCCGAAAACGTCCGCATCGGCCACGCCGCCGGGCCGGACAGCCCCGCGCTTTCCGCCCGCGAAGTCCGGCTGGAACTGGACTACGCCGCGATGCTCCACCGCCGGCTGCAATTGGACGGACTCGTCACTGCGCGATGCCGGCTTCATCCTGCCGCTCTCGCCGACGAACGCCCTCGCGCTCGACCACATCCAGACCGACCTGCATTTCCTCGCCGACGACACCTGGTCGCTCGACAATTTTCAGGCCGACTTCGCGGGCGCGCGGCTCAAGCTCTCCGGCGACATCGTTCACGCGCCGGAGATCCGCAACTGGGAAATTTTCCGCGGCCCGATGACCAACAATCCGGCTGCGTCACGGGAGCAGTTGAGGACAATTTTCCGATCTGCTCCAGCAAATCCATTTCACCGGCACGCCGCAGTTGACCCTCGCCATTCATGGCGACGCGCGCGACATCCATTCCTTCACCGTTCACCTTGACCGTCGCCGCCCCCGACGTTCAGACGCCGTGGGCCGCCGCGCGCGACATCCAGCTTCTGGCCGCCCTCGCCGCGCCCGCCAACGCGCCGACGAATGTATGACCCGTCGTGGTCTTGGTGGACCAATTTGCAGCCCTACCGCCTGACGTGGACGGCGCGGCTCGCGCAATTGAAGTCGGACAGAACTGAACGCCGACTCCGTCGAGTGCGGCGGCTATTGGAGCGCGCCGGAACTGGCCGTCACCAATCTTTCCGCGCGGCTCGGCGGTGGAATGCTGGATGGCCGCGCGCAATTGAACGTCGCCACGCGGGAATTCACCTTCACCAACATCTCGCATTTCGACGTTCACGCCGTCGCCGCGCTGCTCACGGAAAAAACGCGCGCGCGGCTCAACGATTTTGCCTGGAAACAGCCGCCGTCGCTGCGGGCCGGCGGCTCGATGATTTTGCCCGCATGGACAAACCAACAACCCGGCTTGCAGGCCGGGGTGCAGCCGACCATCAGGCTCGCGGGCGAACTGGCTTTCACAAATGGCTCGATGAGCGGCGTCGCGCTCGATTCCGCGCGCACGCATTTTTCCTACTCCAACCTTGTCTGGCGACTGCCCGACCTCGCGCTCGCGCAATCCCGGACCCGGCTCGACATCAGCGGCGACGAAAACGACGCGACGAAAGACTATCGCTGGCATATTCGCGGCGCGTTCGATCCGGCGTCGCTGCGCCCGTTCCTGACCGCCAGCAACGCCGCGCACGTTTTGGATCTTTTCGTGTTCACCGAGCCGGCCCAAGTGGTCGTGGACGTTTCGGGACAGTTGTATGATTACAACAGCATATTCGCAGGCGGGAGCGCGGCTGTGACGAATTTCAGCGTGAGCGGCCATCCCGTGGACAGCGCCGCCGGCGGCTTCTTCTACACGAACCATACGCTCGTCGTTTCCAATCTCGCGCTCGCGCAGTCCGAAAACCCGGCTCGACATCAGCGGCGCGGAAAACAATGCCACGAAGGAGTATCGCTTCAGCCGTGCGCGGCGCGTTTGATCCGGCATCGCTGCGTCCTTTTCTGACGGACAGCAACGCCGCGCGCGGCCTCGACCATTTGACTCTCGCCGAACCGGTTCATTTTGACGCGACCGTTTTGGGGAATTTCTCTGATTTCGACAGTCTCGGCGCTGGCGGTCATGTGGCGGCTGACGAATTTCGCCGTGCGCGGCCAGTCCGCGGATAGTGTCACCGGAAACTTTTCCTACACGAACCGCTCGATTGTCTTTTCCAATCCTCGTCTGTGGCGCGGCACACAAACGATGACCGCCGACACCATCACGGTGGAATTGGACAAGAAACTCATCCGTTTCCACAACGGCTTCAGCACCGCCGATCCGGAGGCGGTCACGCGCGCCATCGGGCCGAAAACCGCCGAAATAATGGAGCCGTATCATTTCCTGCAACCGCCGACAACCTATGTGGAAGGCTGCGTGCCGTTGCGGGACGCGAAAGGCCCGCAGGACCTGGCGGACACCGATCTGCGCTTCGATGTCGTGGGCGGCGTGCCGTTCCAATGCCTCAAGCTCAACGCCACGCGGATCACCGGCACGGTGCATTGGCTGGGCGGGACGCTGATCTTGACGAACATCGCGGCGGAGCTTTACGGCGGCAGCGGAACGGGTTCCGCCTTCTTTGATTTTCTCGTGCCGCACGAGGGCGCGGACTATCAGTTTACCGCCACGGTGACAAATGTGAATTTGCACACACTCGCGATGGATCTTTCATCGCCGACCAACCGGCTTGAGGGGCTGCTCTCCGGCCATCTCATCGTGACGCGCGCGGACACGCGGGACTGGCGAACGCCGGACGGCTATGGCCACGCGCAATTGCGCGACGGGCTGCTGTGGGATATCCCGTTGTTTGGCATTTTGTCGCCCGTGCTCAACACCATGTCGCCGGGGTTGGGCAACAGCCGGGCGACGGATGCCGCGATGGATTTTGTCATCACAAACGGCGTGATTTATTCCGACTCGCTGAAAATCACCACCGGCGCGACGCGCCTGCAATACACCGGCACGGTGGATTTGAAGCAAAACGTCAACGCCCGCGTCACCGCGCAATTGCTGCAAAAAGTCTGGGGCGTCGGGCCGATCATCAGCCTTGTCACTTCACCCTTTACGAAAATCTTTGAATACAAGGTCGCCGGCACGCTGGATAATCCTAGGAGCGAGCCTGTGTATATGCCGGGATTCATCCCGAAATTGCTGGAGCTGCCGCTGCATCCCTTCCGCAGTCTCGCAGAACTGCTGCCCGGAGGCGGCAGCAGCAGTTCCAGCCCCACCAATGCGCCCGCGGGAAACTAGCCTCGCATGGATCACGGGAACAACGCCGCCAGCAATTTCCTCCCCGCAAAAATCCAGACCGCCGCCGCTAGTGCGAGGTAGGGGCCGTATGGCATCCGCGACGACCATTCGCGCCTTCGCATCAAAATCAAACTCACGCCCACCGCCGCGCCGATCAGGGAACTCACCATCAACGAAAACAGCGCGCCCTGCCAGCCGATGAATGCGCCAATCGCCGCCATGAATTTCACGTCGCCCAAACCCATCGCCTCGCGCGGCAGCACCAGTTCGGAGCCGACACATTCCATGCACGGCACGTCGCCGGGATTCAGCGTTTCATCGCCGATTTCCAGGGACGTCGGCGAGAGCCGCACCTCCACGTCCTTGTAGCAGCGATCCACCAGTTCCACGGTCCGCGCGTGCAGCACAATCACATCCGTCTTGCGGTAAAACAATTCTTCGTAGGGAATTTCCTTGTCCGGCAGATGCACGGCGGTTTCAGTAAAGACGATTTTCGTCTCTGGCGGCAGTTGCAGTCGTTGCCGGCCAAACAACAATTTTCCCATCCGCAGAATCGCATACACAATCCCCGCTCCCACCGCCGCGCCAAAAATGCTACGCCCAATTCCGACGCCGCGCGAACCGGCCTCCTGCAGCGACGGCAGCAAAAACGACGCGACAATCCCCGCCGCGGTTCCGCCAAAGGTGATCTCGTCGGGAATGATGAAATGCTCGAAATCAATGAACGTCGCGGCAATCAGCCCCGCGAGAAATCCCGCGTAAACCACCGCGACGGCCATGGGCTGAAGCGGATGGCCGGGATTTCCGAACGCCTGCCAGCAGCCCAGAAACGCCAGCCCCGTGAGCAGTTCGACGATGAAATAGCGCGGCGAAATCGGTGCGCCGCAGTTTTTGCAGCGGCCTTTCAATGCGAGCCACGTCACCAGCGGAACGTTCAGGTAAAACGGAATCGAGTATTTGCAATGCGGACAATGCGACGGCGGCGTGACGATGCTCATGCCGATCGGCATCCGGTGGATGCAGACGTTCAGGAAGCTGCCGACGATGCAGCCGAGCGTGAAAAAACAAAGCGACCAGAAATGAAATGGAACCTGGGACCAGTCCGCAGTCCACGGTCGCCAGTCCACAGTCGCCAACAAACATCCGGATAACGGACCGTGGACTGTGGACAGCAGACTGTGGACTGAATACATCATTTGAATTTTCTTCCGCGCATATCGGATTGTTTCAGATACGTCATAAAGCCCGCGAGGAGTCGGCCAACTTCGTCCGCGCAATTATAAAGCCGGTTGAACTGTTCGGGAGCAATGTATTGTTGATCCAACGCGACATAAAGATGCGATTTTACCTCTCCGCAGGAGCCTTTCGATATTGAAAGAAATTGAGTGAATTCCTTGTCTCCACCGCGGTCAAATCCCTCCGCGACGTTTCCCATGATTGAAACCGAGGCGCGTTGAATTTGGTCGCGCAATCCGAAGTCCTTCGCAAATGTGCCCGTTCGGCTGTGCGAATATATCTCTTTGGTCAATTCCCGCGCCTTCTGCCAGGCCAGGATGTCCTCGAATTTCTGGATTTTCATAATAATCGGCCCACAGTCCACAGTTATGCGTCCACAGTCAAGAAAACGACGCTCAACTCAAGTCCGGCGACTGCGGACTCTGGACTGTGGACTGCGGACTGCGGACTGATAAACATTCTGTTCCAACGCGCGCCGCATCACGTCCACCGGCGCGGTTTGGTCGGTCCAGATTTCAAACGCCGCCGCGCCCTGATGCAGCAACATGCCGAGGCCGTTCGACGTCTTGCAGCCCGCCGCCTTCGCCAGCGCCAGCAATTTTGTTTCCGCCGGCTTATAGACCATATCATAAACCGCGCCAGCCCGCCGCAGCGAAAATTGTTCCTCGTCCACCGGCGACGGGTCGCCCGACTTCAACCCGATGGGCGTGGCGTTGATCAGCAAATCCACTTCGCCTTTTGGGAAACCAATCGTTACCTTCACGCGCGGATAACGCTTGCGGATTTCCTCCGCCACCACCTCGGCCTTGCTGATGACGTAATCCGTCAGGAACAATTCCGCCACGTTCTCCATCGCCATCCGCAACGCCGCCACCTGTCCCGCCCCGCCCGTGCCGACCTGCAACACCTTCAACCCGGCGAGTTTCAAGCCGAGGTCTTCGCGCAACGCGCGCGCGATGCCGTCGGAATCCGTGTTGAAACCCTGCGTCCGGATTTCGCCGGAGATCGCCTCGGTAAATTCGTGCAGCGGACGCCATTCCCCGGCGGCGTTCTTCGCCTCAAACCGGACGGTGTTGACCGCGCCCCATGTCTTGGACGATTCATCCAGTGCATCCACGATTTGCATCGCCAGCAACTTGTGCGGCACGGTGAGGTTCAAGCCGGAGAACTGCATCGCCTTCGCACCTTCGATGGCGGCGCGGAGGTTTTTCGGGTCCACTTCAAACGCGAGGTAGCGCCAGTTCAGGCCGAGTTTGGCGAACGCGGCGTTGTGCATTGCGGGCGACGCAGAGTGCCGGATGGGAAAACCATAGACCGCGCAGAGGCGCGTCGAGGCGTTGATGACGGGTTGAACCGGGTCGGACATGCGGGATATATACGCAGTTAATGCGCACGATTAAAGCGTAAATTCCCGGTTCAGGCGTAAAAAGTCCGCCAAATGAAAGCCGATGAAGTCACCACTCTACCCGGAAAACAGCTTGAGTGTAAAAGCTGATGCGCGATAATCCGCTGACGTGAGACACGCCATTTCAAAATGAATCAGGAAGCGGTCAACTGGAATTAAGATGAGTTACGAAAGCAAAATGCTTGAGCAGTTTGCTATGCCGGCTCAAAAAGAGGTCGAGCGGGCTTTATTCCGTGTGCTCTTGAAACAAGGCGGAGTCGTTAAGGAATTTGGCTCCGGCCAAGAGGTTGTTGATGAAATCGCCGCTGAATTTAAGCTGAACACAGCGCAACGCTCGGCCCAGTTGGAGACGATATACCGCAGAGAAAATCGACTCAAAAAAACCTCCCTCTGGCACCGTTTGCTTTTTCGAGCCGCCGATTCTCTTGCAAGGCAAAATCTGGTGTCGCGCCCGACAGAAACGATTCGACTAACAGACAGGCGGGAGTGGATGCTCACGGAGAAAGGTTTCGAGCAAGCCCTGAAGCTTTCCGGTATTCCAGTCGCGAGTAGGGACATTTTGCCAACCAAATCCTACGAAGTTCAGAAAATTGTCAAAAAGCTCGTCGAATCTCCAAGACCTGAAAACTACAATCCATTTGACAAAAGCAAAAAGTCTACCAAGACGACGCGTGAATCAATTCTACGAACCCGGGGCTTTCGTCAGGCGGTAATCGAAGCATACATCTGCCGATGTGCAGTCTGTGGCCTGAAACTCAATTCGCCCGACTCTTTGACATGGGAAGTCGAGGCGGCCCACATTGTTCCTCATCGTGCAAAAGGGCGTGACGACATTTTTAATGGGATAGCTATGTGTCATCTCCATCATTGGGCCTTCGACGTTGGCTGGTTCACGCTGCGTGACGATTACAAGATTCAAATCTCCTCACATCCGCGCGGAATATTGTCGCGGTCAACGGATGCTGCTATGGTCAGGACAGCAGTGAGGAAAAAGGAGATTATTTAAAGAAATGCGGCCAGAAGTTTTGGGGGTTTGTTTCAGGCGACAACGAGCTTTATACCACCATCATTGAACCGCTTGGCCACAAAGCCAAAGAACGCAACGAAGAATTTCACATTGAATATGGCAAGGTAATAAATAGATTCACCGTAGAGTTCATCAAGGATTTTTGCCAGCCTGACGGAACAATACTCTGGAACAAACTCGTTGAATACAACTCTGGAACTAAATCTTAAGCAGGCCAAATCAGCAACTGAACGTAAAAAAGCGGCCAATTTCTGCAAAATCCCAGCATTTAAGGCCTTTTCTCAAATTTTGGCCTTGTCCCCACAACTGGTGACATGACGAAATCCGGGGTTGGTGTAAGGTATGGGCAGTAGTGTTGAGCAGTTCTCAAGTGTTAAGTGTGTAAGAAGAGGCCGAACCCGGTGTTCGGCCTTTGTCTTTTTTACCCCCGGAAGCCGGAACCCTTTCCCCGCTGTTTTGGCCTCAAATCCAGCTTTTCGGCCTTTTTCAAGGGTTTTGGTGTCTTGGGAAGTCGTTAAACTGTCTTGAGAAACGATTTCCCAAGACAGTTTGGTCGTTTCCCTAAACAGTTCCCTCGTTTCCCATGACACTTCTGTCGCTTGCCTAGATAGTTCCCACGTTTCCCTGAACAGTTTTCTCATTTCCCAAGACAGTCCAATCGTTTCCCTGTCATGGGAAACGGCTTTCCAAGACACTTCTCTCGTTTCCCATTACACTTTATCCATTCCCCAGGACACTGGAATGGTTCACCTGTCGCGGGGAATCGCGGGACTGTCTTTGCCGATCGCTCCCATGTGGTGCCGGTCCATTTGCCTGTTTTGGGAGAACATTTCACCTTTCAGTCGGAGCAGGCGACTGGCATTTCTGTTCCACAACTGAAGTTTCAACTTTGCGTCCTGGCTTCTTCGCGCCTTGGCGTTGAATTTTACGGCGAAGAGTCCGCTTCCAGTTGCTGCAACCTCGGCCCCGCGACTTCCGCGAGATGATTGCCCGCCAGATATAAAACCGCCGCAAACCCGATCAGCGTCACCAGCAGGACGGCGAACGCCCGGAAATGCCGCTTTTCAAACTTCTCCAGCGACCGCGCGAAGGCAAACAGGCCGAACAGCGCCGACACCACAATCACCGCGTCCACGCTCGCGCGTTGCCAGTAGCTGCCGCCCAGGTGCAGCCACATCCCGAATTCATCGAACGTCAGGCCCATCGCCACGCCATAAAGCAGCGCCGTGATTTCCGCCGCCCGGCCCGTGGGCCGCCGGAACACGCTGTATCCGCACACCGCCGACATCAGGAAGATGCCGTAGTTCAGATGATGCACATGCGTGCCGCCCATGAAGAAATAGAGATTCGGCATCTCCTTGGCCATGATGAGAAACACAAAAACCCGCGCCAGCACGAACGTAAGGATGAAGCCGAACAACGCCCGCCGCGCCAGCCGGTGGACGGTTTCGCGGCGCATGTGATGTTCCGGGTTCATTGTCGCTCGTGATGCTGGAAATTTTCATACACCGGCGGCCGACGCGTTGCCAGCAATTTCTCTACGATGGAGTCTGAAAAACCGCAGCAGCGGACATGAGTCCGCTCTGAATTTATTCCAAAGCCAGAGAATATGGAGCCGACTCACGTCGGCTGCTACGAGCAATCGGCCTGTTCATTAGTTCTCTCTGCTCTTTCATTGCCCCGCGCGATAGTCTGATTAAACTGTGCGCCCGTGGCCAACGACAACGCGCAACAATTCCTTGAAGTCGCCGGCTGGGGCAACGCCGCGCGTGAACCCCTCACCGGTGACGCCTCCGTGCGCAAATATGTCCGCCTTCGTCAGTCCGGGCGCACCGCCGTCCTGATGGACGCCTCGCGTCTGCTGGAAATCGTCGCGCCGTTCATCCGCATCGGCACGCACCTCCGGCGGCTCGGCTTCAGTTCGCCGGAAATCCTCGCGTGCGACGAGGCCAACGGCCTGCTCCTGTTGGAGGATTTCGGCGACACCACTTTCGCGCAATTGCTGGAGAACCGTAGCTGCGACGCCTCGTCGCAGAGCGTGGCCGCGACGCCCCCGTCGCGCGATCCGGTTTTGCCGGAACAATCTGGCGACGCGGCTGCGCCTTCACTTTCCGCGGCGAGGGCGCCGCAGCCACGTTTTGACATGGCCGCGACAGAAAATATTTTCGCTCTCGCCACCGATGTCCTGATTGCCCTGCACCGGCATCCGCACGCCATCCCGGAAAATCTCCGCGCCTATTCGCCGGAGAAAATGCTGTCGGACATCGAATTGTTTTTGGACTGGCGCGCGCCGGGCATTTCAGAAACTGGCCGGGCCGAATTCGGGAAGGCCTGGCGCGAAGTGCTGCCCGTCGCGCACGCCGTTCCGGCGTCGCTGCTGCTGCGCGATTATCATGCCGCCAACCTGATGCTGCTGCCCGACCGCGATGGCATCCGGCAGGTCGGACTGCTGGATTTTCAGGACGCCTACCAAGGCCCGGTCACCTACGACCTCGTGTCGCTGCTAGAAGACGCCCGTCGCGACGTGCCCGGAGATTTGCGGCAGAAAATGATTGCTCGCTATCTGGCGCATTTCCCGTCGCTCGACCGCAAGGCATTTGAGACCTCGATGGCGATTCTGGCGGCGCTGCGGCACACGCGCGTGCTGGCGATTTTTGAAAAGTTGAGCCGCGAAGGGAAAATGGATTACAAAACGCTTCACTCGCCGCGCGTTGAACGATTGTTGCAAACCGCCTTGCGCCATCCCATTTTAGCCGGAGTGAAACACTGGATTGAGGAATATGCAAAACTTGAATGACTTTCTACCCTCCGCCGCAAAACGGGAGAGAGGGCCGGGGAGAGGTGGCGCATTAAATGAAAACAACCAACATCGAACATCCATTGGATTCGCCTTTGGAAGTTCATTGGATGTTGGGAGTTGAATGTTAAATGTTGAATGTTTCCCAATTCAAAATGATCAAAACCGCCATGGTGCTCGCCGCCGGTTGCGGCACGCGGCTCAAGCCGCTCACCGACCGCGTGCCCAAGCCGCTCGTGTCCGTCGCGGGTCGGCCGATGATTGATTACGCGCTCGAAAAGCTGCAAGCCTACGGTGTCCGCGAAATCGTCATCAATGTTTCGCATCTGAAGGACCAGACTCGTCGCGCACCTCTCCGCGCGGAAGAATCCCGCCATCAAAATCTCCGAGGAAGCCGAGCCGCTGGAAACCGGCGGCGGATTGAAAACGCGCGCAATCGCTGCTCGGCGACGAACCGGTCTTTGTCGTCAACAGCGACATCATTTGGACGGATGATAAGGTCGGGGCGAGGCTCCCGACGAGCCGTCTTCGCCGCAAGCGGCTCGCGAGGACGCTCGCCCCACCAAAGATTATAAGTCGGCTCGAGAAACCGCGCTTGAACGGCTGGTGCGTCATTGGGACGACGACAAAATGGATTTCCTGCTGCTGGCGCAATCCAAGTCCCGCGCCGTCGGCCACGACAAAGGCGAAGACCATCTGTTCGTCAAACGCGAAAACACGATTGGCTGGAACGATGCCGACGCGCCTTACGTCATCGCTGGAATTTGCATCTTTCATCCGCGCGTTCTGGCTGCCGCGCCCGGCGGGATATTTTCCGTGAAAGTCCTCTGGCATCACGCGCTCGCGCAAAACCGCCTCTTTTGCCTGCCGCACTGCGGCCGCTGGTTTCAAACCGGCACGCTGGAAGACATCAAGAAGGCGGAGGAGCAATTGAAACTGGCATAGACAATACGCGTCTGGGCGGGTCAAATGGCGCCGCCGTCCTTCGGTTCCCTGTCGCTTCCCAATTCCAGCTTGAGCGCGCGCAGCGACAGGTTGATGTCGCAGATGAATGTGACCAGCGACGCTATCAGCGAACCCATGCAACCGATGAAAATGAGGCTGACGGGCCATCCGTTCTGCCACTGCAACAACGCGGTCAGAAACAATGTGACGACGAGCGCCGCCGCCAGCAGGGCGCTCAAAGCTGAAAGTGAGATGCTCAATCGTATCAGCTTTGCTCTCTGGTAAATGATGGCGACCTGGGCCTGCACCTGCTCGCGCTCCGGTTCGGTGCGTTTCGACAGCTCGGCCTTCAGTTGCCGGGCGCGGTCAATGGCGCGCCCCAGCCGGTTGGTCATGGTAAGCAGGAGCAGCCCGACGCCAGAAATCAATATTACCGGGCCGATGGCGTCCCGCAATTCGGGGATGATTTGTTCAAAAGACGTTGGTTCCATTTTTATCAGGGCGCAGGGTAACTGATAATCATGCGAACGACAAGAACGGGCAGCACCTGCGCGGAACGCGCGAGGAGGGCCGGGCGTCCCGTGACCTGGCAGAAACCCGCGGCCAGCGGACGCCGCGAGCGGGCGCGGATTTAGTCAGAGGTGGTGGTAGGTGATGGATTCGAACCATCGAAGGCATAGCCAGCAGATTTACAGTCTGCTTTATATTATGTAAATACGAGATGATTGAATATATTGTATGATTTTTGTTTGACAATCCAAGTTGTTATGCGTAAATTAGCGCATACAACAGAACACAAGAGAAAGGATTGCAAATGAAAACGAAGCCAGATCGCTACTTACTGAAACGCGGCAACAACTATTACTGCTCATGGCGGCATGACGGCAAAGCTTCTCACGCGAGCATTGCGTGATGCCAATGGCCAACCGATTACCACCGTCGAAGCCGCACGCAAAGCCAGAGATGAATTCATGCGCCCGTTCACAGCCGCTACCGAGACGAAGGTTTTAGAGGAACTCACCGTGAAGTTGGAAGGCCGCAAGGCCGAGCTTGCCAAGTGGGAAGATGAACAACACCCGCCCTTGTCCATCCGGCAGGCATGGAGCGAATTATCTCGCCTCACCCAATCGCCCGGACAGCGGCGAATCCACCTTGCGCCAATACGAATTTCAATGGCAAGCCTTCGCCGATTGGATGAAGGAAAAGCACGCCGACACCCTGACGTTGCGCGACGTGACAAAGGAAATCGCCGAGGAATACGCCAGCAGCATGAATCACGGCAGATTCAGCCCGTCCACTTACAACAAGCATTTGAATTTGCTGACGTTGGTTTTCCGCGTCGTGAAGCACAAGGCCAAGCTCGCCGGCAATCCGTGGGAAGAAATCCAGCGCAAGCGGATGGTCACAAACAGCCGCCGCGAACTGACGATTGATGAACTGCGAAAAGTCTGCCAAGCCGCCACGGGCGAATTGCGGACGTTGCTGGCACTCGGCATTTATTCCGGCTTGCGGCTTGGCGATTGCGCCACGTTGCGCTGGGGCGAAGTGGATTTGCCGCGCGCAATGATTCGGCGCATCCCCAACAAAACTGCGCGCCGCAATCCCAAGCCCGTCATTGTGCCAATCCATCCGATTTTGCGCGATATGCTGGCGGCACGCCGCTAGATCAAACGCGGTGAATATGTCTTGCCGGAAATGGCCGCGCTTTACATTCACCGCACTGGACATGGTAACGGACATGGTTCAAAGGCATTTCAAAGCGTGTGGAATCACATTGCACAAACCCGGCACCGGCAAGGACGGCAAACGCGCCGTGATTGAAGTTGGCTTTCACAGTTTGCGGCACACGTTCGTTTCACTCTGCCGCGAAAGCAACGCGCCTCTGGCCGTCGTGGAAAGCATCGTCGGCCACAGTAACCCCAGCATGACGCGCCATTACACGCACGTCGGCGAATTGGCCGCTGGCCGCGCCGTCGCCTTGCTGCCGTCCGTGATGAGTGACGCTGCGCCAGAACCGGCGAAACGGGGACAAATCGAAATCTTGCGCGACGTGCAAACTATTCTTAAAAATATGTCGGCAAAAAATTGGCGCGAGAAAAAGTCTGCGGCTTTGGCAATTCTCGCCGCTGAATAACCGAACGGAGCAACCATGAATGAGAATCCCAAAATCCTCACTCAAACCGGCATCACAGAAAAACGCGCAGCGATTGAGCAAGAATTGCGACTGGCGAAAGAATACTGGCTGCAAAGAGTCCAGCCCCACATCGCAGGACGGAGACTGCGGGACGTTGAACTGTTTGTTGCCCAAGACGCTTATCTCCTCTTGCGTGGGGCACAGAGGAAGGCCGACGATTGGAATCGCACACAAGAAGGTCAGCTTTCCCCGTTGAATGTTGACTTGTCGGGAGAAAAATTCCACGAACCGGAAGTCTTGTTTGCAGATGAAAACTTGAAGCCTGAAATCTTGGCGGAAATTGCAGCACCATTGATAAATAAAAGTGAAGCGCGGATGACTCCGGGTGAATCGGTTCGCGCCGCGCATGAATTGCTTATGGCCGCAGAGCGATACATCAGGACGTTGCCGGAGAAAAAGGACGAAATTGATTCTTGGCGCAGTGATTTTGACACGGCATTTAGCACGATCACATTCGCGGAGATTGAAGCGAGTAACAAGAACGACTCCGGGCGGTTGCCACTGTTGCCGCCTATTGGACAGAAAAAGAAAGGGAGAACCGAACAAGAAGTCCGCGACTATCCGCGGCCATTGGTGGATGGATAGGCATTCAAATCGGTATTATTTTAGTCAGCGGAATTATTGATATTGCATGGTTCGGAGGACTGGGGGGTGCAAACGATACACACCTTGTTCAATTTCTAAATACCATTGCGAGCGCATGGGTATTTGTGTTCGCCGGAGCAAAAACCGCTCCTTCAAATCGCGGAGCAACCGCACTGTGGTTGACGGCTTTGTATGTTTTTGGAATTTTTGGGGTGATATTGTTGGCGCAGGATATTGAATCAGCAAAAGGATTTTGGGGAACTGAATGGTCTTTAATCTGCCTCGGAGTCTCTGCCGTCACAATGGCAATAATGTGTTATGAAATTGGGAAGGAGGAAAAACACACGGCGGGCGTCGCCGTCTGCGATGCTTTCAGTGCCGCCAGCGATTCTTACAGCGCAGCCGACGACGCCATCCAATCCTACACCACCCGCGCCAACCACCGCTCCGCCATCTTAAGCGCCCGCTACGACCTCGATAAATATGGCAACGCCGACACCTATGACGAGGTGGTTGCCGCCTATACCGACCCCGCCGATTTCGCCCCATACACCGAAGCCGAACTAGACGCCCACACCGCCGCAATGGAGAATTTGACCGTTGCCTTTGACACGCTCACCGCTACCTTCGCTGCCTTCAATCCTCCTAACGACCTCTACGCCCTGTCCGCCGAACTATACAAAACATATTGCGAAACCTACACATTCGCCGTTGATGCCTACTCCAACGCGGCCTCTTGCGCCATAGGCACCGCTTTGGAGGGCGAACTACAAGCTTCCAAAGATAGTTTCCGAATCATGCACCTTGAAGCCAGAGCCAGCAACCCCGACGAACCCAACCCGGTCGCTGCCAAGGCGAAGGCCGACGCTTTCAAAGCGAAAACAGCCGACGACGCAACCAAAGCAAAAGCATTGGAACAGAAAGCTAGAGTTGCCGAAACCAAGGCCAAAGAATTTCTCGCCAAAGTCGAGGCATACTCGACAAAATACAGTGAAGCCTAAAATTCAACGCGCATGAAACCTGCTGATTTGGGCAGCATCATCGCCAAGCTGATCGCTGCGGTCATGCTGTTTGCCGCGCTTGGCCGTCACGCATACGACTATTTCACACTTCTGCGCTGGATTGCCTGCGGTGTCTGCGCTTACACCGCATTTCAAGCCATGCAGGACAAAAAAACCGGCTGGCTGTGGATTTTTGTAATCGCCGCCATTGTGCTAAACCCGATTTCTCCGCTTCGTTTGAAGCGCGAGACTTGGGGATTCGTTGACGCCGCTGCTGCCGTGCTGCTTTTGCTGTCAATCGCCGTCATGGACATTCGCAAACCGCGCTCGTGAATTTTCAAAAACCGGCTTCGCTCAAAAGCGGGAATCATACGCGCATGGCTGGCGTGAAATTGCCCCTCCCCCCGGCAGGGCGTGGGACGGGTCGCCCCGGCGAAAAAAAGATTCCTTAAAGTTCAAACTCACCCGGACAGTCTCACGGAGCGCGCGCGCGTGACGCGGCGTGACGGTGACGCCCGGCGACTGTGACACGCGGCCAGTATCGGCGGTGACGTGACGGCGACCGCCAAGCCGGAAGCGCAGTTGACCGGCTCGACCGCAACAGTCCCGACAATCGCCACGATGCCCGTATTGAGTCGCTGGCTTATACGCTGGACGCGCCGTTTTGCGATTTTGGCCGTCAAGACCATTGTATGACTTTTGTATGACTTTTTGAAGCTTAATGGAAGGGAACGCAAGAGACGGCAAAAGCACCAAAACGCAGAGGTCGAAAATAACGATGCAGATAATACCATTGATTTATTTGGATAAAAACCACTTTCCCCTTGTAAAAGAAAGGTGGTGGTAGGTGATGGATTCGAACCATCGAAGGCATAGCCAGCAGATTTACAGTCTGCCCCCGTTGGCCACTTGGGTAACCTACCATAGCCAGTAATTTCAAGCATTTGACGCGTCTATCGGCTTGCGCTTTTCTTTGCGTCGCATTCGTCAATTGCATCCCGCAAAAATGCGGACACCGCCGAAAATCCTTCTCCGGCCGCTCGAAAAGCGCCCTTCACCTGTCGAAAGACGGAAAATGGCGGCCTTTCCCCGAGTCCCGCGCCTGCTGCAACAGGCAAGCAGCGGAGCATATTCTGCAAGAATCAAAATCCGGGGCAAGACTATTTGTGACAGATAATTCGTGAAGGGCGCACTTTGCCCCGCCATTTTTCTCCCTCTGTCCAGCAGTCGTTGATACGGCGTCTTGGGTGACCAACTGGACGATGTTCGGCCCGCCAGCCAATACTGGCTTCGGTCAATACCAGTTCACCGACCCGGCGGCGACAAACGATGTCCAGCGTTTCTACCGCGCGACCTCGCCATAAAATTCAGAACGAAACAAGGGAACCCATAGCCACGAAAGAACACAAAGGATCGCTACTGTCCGGTTTAGTTTTTGCTGACAGCGATTTCACCACTTTAAAAACTGGATAAAACCGCTTTCCGGTCATTTTTCGATTTCAATTCCGCGACGATCCCTTGAGGGTGGCTCCCTGCATTCCTGCGGTTTTCCACCTTATGAACAAAGGACGCACGGTCTTTGCCCAACTCCTTGACTTCCTCCCCCAATACGAGTTCGACAAGTGTGCCGCCCATTGCCACGGCAACAGCCGCGTCCGCAAACTCCCCGCTTTTCAAAGCCATTTACGGCACCTCGCCAAACGCCGTGCGCACTCAAATCTGGACCGCCATCGCCGTTTATCTACTCGTCGCCATTTTGAAAAAGTTTCTGCATCTGGAGGCCGCCCTCCACACTATTTTACAGATTTTGTGCCTCACGCTTTTTGAGAAAACACCCATTCTACAGGCTCTTGCTCAACTTCCACCCATTCCCCAATCACCAGACGCCAAAAATCATCAATGTTTACCGGGTTTCCAAACCGGACAGTAGTGGTTTTGAATCATTGCCTTAGCCGGTAAAAAGAGGTCGGACCGGGATTTGTGATGTCCACCATGTTCTGCCCGTTTGTTGGGGTTATTGGGTCTGTAACTGGAGACCAAACCGTCGGCGGGGTGAGGTTGGTGGCCTTTTCCAGCACATATCCAACCGCAGCCGCCGGCCACGAAATTTGAAATCGTCCACCGCTGCCCGGCATAATTTGCGGTGACGGCACCCGCGCAAGGCTTAAAGCAACCGTCGCCGTCCCGGAATTATCCGGCGACACGTTCAACGTGAACAGGTGCGTCGTCGAATTGTAAGTCAAATTGTTGGTCGCGCCCTCCAAGGCCAGCGCATACGGACTGGAAGAAGCATAGCCACACAGGGTCACATTGGTTTCTCCAGCGGCAAAGGCAACGGTGGCGCGCAACAGTCCGGTGTCGGAAAAACTGGAGATGCGCTTCTTGCCCAGCATCACAAATTTGTTGGTATCGCCCAGAAATGCGATGCCCGACGGGCCTATCGGCACCGCAATGAAATAGCTGCCCCCATTGGTATCATCGGGCATCGAAGTGGTGAAATTGAACGCGCTCCCGGCGTTGACGACCGTTCCCGTGGCCGCAAAGTAATTATAAACATACGCGTTGCCGGTTATGCCAAAAGCGGCGGGCGTGAAACCGGTCGCGAGTTTGGACGCGTTTTCTCCAAAAGCGAAAACATACAACGCCCGCGAGCTGGTAAAGTCGGTATAAGCCGCCGCCACGAACGGTTGACCGAAACTCTGCGCGTCATTGACATAGGCATCATCCACCGGCGCAAGCGGAACGTCTGGTTTGACAATGACGCCATCCGGACGGACGGATTTAAGAAGGTTCCTGGCATTCGCCGAATCAAGCGGATCGCCGGCACCCACCGGGCCCGCCGAGAGCGTCGAGATCAACAGATTGCGCGTGGCGCTGCTTGAGTAAACGTCGGACCATGCCCAGACTCCCAGTGCATGGGTCATGGGTGCGCCGTAAAGAAAATTCTTCCAGTTGTTGGTGTTGAAGACATCCGGACAGTCGCGCGTGGTCATCACGTTGGTGTATAGCGATGCCTGTAGATAATCCCGGCCTTGATTCATGCAGTATTGCAGATTGATGCCGTTTGCCGCCGCCGCCGCCGCCATGTTGTTCAAATAAGCGGGTCCGTCATTCAAATTCATGGTCGGTGTCCCCCGAAAACCCAGCCAGTCCTGCTCGTAGGTGCAACCTCCGACGCTCTTGGTGTAAGCCATGATGTTGGTCCAGAAGACCGGGTCTATACACACACTGGCCGACATTTGAAAATTTGAAGCGGTGACATAGGGGCTGTTGGTGACATCAATCCAGCGATTATGCAGGAACAAGGGCAAACCAAGTTGTTGCCGGAATGCGGCCAGGCCGTTTGCGAACAATGCCGGGTCCGGAATCCAAAGGGAGGTGCCGTCGGCGCCCCAGTTGTCGAGCCAGCACTGACAGGATCCCTTCTCATACCACCAACTGTCCAATTG
The DNA here is from genome assembly GCA_963711945.1 of uncultured Verrucomicrobiae bacterium. Lineage (GTDB taxonomy): Bacteria > Verrucomicrobiota > Verrucomicrobiia > Limisphaerales > UBA11358 > UBA11358. The sequence continues at coordinate 161,556 of CAVQGB010000008.1, forward strand.
CATATAGCCCAACTGAATTCCCTTGCTGGCATATTCGTTGATGACGGAAATCAGCGTCGGACCAATGTTGCTCGCGGGACTGGGAAGGGAATAATGATAAGCCGCTCCATTATCCGTCCAGTAACCGATCTTGTTCAGTTCCACGCACGCGTCATTGGCCGGCGGTGTCTTGCCCGCCATGGCCATCAGCGTGTTGCCCCACAGGGGATAAATCTGATTGATTCCGTTCGTAACCGCCAGGATGACCCGGTGCGCGAAGCCTGAAGGCAGTTGCGAAATGTCTGAATTGATGCCGCACGAAATGGACCCATCGCTCTTCTTCAACATGCTGGAGACCATGTAATTGGTTGCCGCCGAAATGATGAACGCGTCATGGTTCGTCTGGAAACACAGCCACAGGTTGTCATCGAACAGTGTGGCGAAATTATACGGCGAGAATATATTGCCAAAACTTAAATGACTTGTCGTCGGGGGATAATTGGTCCAATGAGGGAAGGCCAGGTCATTCGCGCCCGCCGCCAAAGTCTTGTCGTTAAATGTCACCACCGGCGAATTTTCATAAAGCCGGATGCCCGCCGTGTGCGGCACGGCGCTGTTGTAGTTGAATGTGATTTGAGAATAAGCGCCCACATTGTCCGCGCCAGTGTTGCTTGCCAAACCGGTCAACGTCTGGGCGAGACTTCCCGAAAACGTCCATGCCGGTGAACTGAAATTAACCAGGTAAAACCCGTTCGACCCCACCATCACCGACACCCCGGTGGAATTGGCAACAATTACTGAATCAGGCAATCCTGCGGTTCTGGCGCTGACTTCTGTCGAATTCGCGCTTTCGCTGGCGCCTGTAAGCGCGGAGACGACGTAGTAATAAGTTGTCAAGTAGTTCAAGCCCGTGTCCACCGCGTTCGTGCCCGCCACGCTGGCCACTGTGGCATATCCGCTTCGGCCGGTGATGGATCGCTTCACATTATAGCTGGTGGCACCGCCCGATGCCGCCCATGCTAGGCTCACCACGATGTTGCTGGACAGGGCAGTCAGACCGGTCGGAGCGGCGGGCGGGAACACCGGCGCGGCGCTGGCTTCTGCCGAATTCGTGCTCTCACCATAATAGTTCAACGCGGAGACGACATAGTAGTAAGTCGTCCCGTTGGTCAAGCCGATGTCCACCACATTGGTGCCGGTCACGTTGGCCACCGTCGTGTAGCCGCTTCCGCTGGTGAGCGAACGCCACACGTTGTAGCTGCTGGCGTCGCTGGATTCCGTCCACGCCAGAACCACCGCTGCATTGCCGCCCGTGGCAGAAAGGCTGGTCGGGGCGGCGGGCGGCGTCGCCTGGGAAACAGGAGTTATCGTCGCTTGATACTGCGGTGAACGGTTTGCGACAATCCTGCCGTAAGCGATAATGCCGGCAAGGCTGTTGGTCATGTATGTATCGGCGTTAAATTTGTCAGTTGCCAGCGTGGCGCCGTTCGGCTGCGTTAATCCTGAAGTGCCGGGCTGGTAGACAAAGTAGAGCATGCCGGATCCCGACCCGACCGTTGAATCCACGGTTAAATTGCAGTTGAGATTGCTGAATGTGAATGTGAGCCAGTTGTTGGGAGAGTTGGTAAAATTCTTTGCGGTATCGGACACACCCAGAAAACCGGACAAATTGCCGCCACTGAAACCGGTGTAGACACCAAGATAATTTGTGCCCGTATTACCGGAAGCATTTTTAATGGCAACGGACTTCAATGTATAGGCCCGTCCGCTGATCAAACTGGGCGTCCAGGGGGCATTCGGCGCAGCCGTCGCGTCAAAATCTATGGCGACACCATTGCAAGCCCCATATATTGCCGTTCCGCCGTCGGTGGCTGTGACGGATTCCGACAATACAGATCCGGCAATGAGCAGAAAGATGGCAAAAAATGCGGCCAAACTTTTGAAAGTTACGAGGGGTCTGAACTGAATACGATTAAAAGTCGGGCAAAGCGGGCTGGAAATGAGGACTAGTGACGACATTAACGGAATGTAGTCGCCAATCAGACCTCCCGCCATACGACAAATGGTGCATCCAAGCCGTTCTGGCCCGCCCGCCGCTGATGAACAGGCAGCCAACTCTATGCCTGGCATTTCCCGCGAAAGCGGCGAGTTATTCATCACGCGCGGCGTCCGCTTTCGTTTTGCATTTGGCGGCCGGTTCACAAGAACCTTTTCGCGCGCCAACCGGCTTTCGCGCCGCCGCCAATCTTTGCAAGTCCGTTCAACACTTCAATCAGTCCATGTCGGATATGGTCGCGCATCGCGGTGGAGGCTTTTTCCGGCGTGCCGGTGGCCAGGGCATCCGTCAGCCGGGCGTGAAAATCCGAGCCGAGGTCGCGCCGTTTCACCGTGGTGTCAAACAGCCAGTTGAAGATCAACACCTGTTCCTTCTCGATGGCGTCGCGCAAGGCCCGACATCGCGCGCATTCCGCGATGCGCAGATGCAGCTTCATGTGGTAGGTGTTGACGGAAAACAGGAACTCGCGGTCATCGGCGCCTTTCTCGCACGCGGCGTAAAGCCGATCCACCCGCCGGCCCATCCCGCGCAGTCCCGACTTCTCCGCCGCCGTTGCCCGTTCGGCAAAAAGGCGGGCGGCCTGGGTTTCCAGCGCCTCGCGCACCAGGCTGCGGTCTTCGATGTCCCGCCGGGTCGGAACGCGCACGCGTGTGCCGGCGCGCGGCCGGCTCTCAATCAGCCCCTCGCGCTCCAGCCGTTGCAACGCCTCGGTGACCGGCGGGACGCTGATCTTCATATCCTCCGCCAGCCCGCGGCGCGACAGCGCCACACCCACCGGGAGGTCGCCAATGAGAATCTGATTGCGAATTTCCAGATAAGCGCATCCTGCCAGCGAATTGTTCCGCGCCGGCGGAACGCCGGCGGGGCGGGAGGCCGGCATTAAACTAGCCTTCCCGGATTGATTGGTTCTGGTCTTCGATCCCGCGCGTTTCACTGGATGAACAGTCGCCGAAGCATGAATTTCGGCCGCTCGACCGTCAAGCGCCTCTTGAATTGACGTTCAAATGTTGGTTGGCGGTTTCAGCTTGTCTCCGGAAAAATTCTGATATATCAGATTTGAATGAAATCGCTTCGCAAGAAGCCGGCGGGTGTCGCCGCCGGAGGAGGAGGCGTCTTGAGCTGCCGTTCCGCTGACACGGGCGCGGCAGAGGACGGGGTCTTGCCACGGTAATGACATCGCCATTCACAGCGCCCGACAAGACGGACGGCCATCCGGAGGTGCGGTGGTCCATTGCGTTCCTCGTCGGCGCCGCGATTGCCATCAGTTATCTGGACCGGCAGAGGTTGCCGTGGGCGATCCAGGCAATTCAAGCGGACATTCCGTTCAGCAACGAAATCAAGGCGGGTTTGGACTCCGCGTTCCTCGCGACCTACGGTTTGATGTATCTCGGCGGCGGCCTGCTGCTGGGCCGGCTCGGCACGCGGCGCGGTTTTCTGTGCATCATGATTTTCTGGTCGCAGGACATTTTGACCTGTGAAGACGAAATGTGTCACGGCCTGGCGAACCTCGAACATCACCATTTCAAATTTGCCGGCCACAGCCGGCCCGGCGACCGGCACGTGCATTTTTATGGCGCGTGCAGCTTGAGTTTCGGCGCGGGGATTGAGCTGGCGGAGGGCGACATCATGGAGATTTCGTTCGCCGGATTTGGCCGTCCGCTGCGCAATCCGTTGCAGGTTGCTGCCGGCCGGGATACATTGGTCGCGGTCAACGCTCTGGCATGAACAATCCAAACCATTATCGCTTCTTGAATTGGAGCGCCGGCCTCCGACCCGGCGCGTTTCCGATTTTGAACGCTTTTGCGCCGGGTCGGAGACCGGTGCTCCCCAAAGGATTATGAACAAACCAAACATCGCATTTTTAGGATTGGGCATCATGGGTTCGGGCATGGCCCGCAGGCTTCTGGCCAGCGGATTTCCTCTGATCGTCTACAACCGCAATCCGGAAAAGTCCAAACCGTTCGCGACCGAAGGCGCCAGAATTGCCCATTCACCGCGCGAAGCCGCCCAAAACGCCGACGTGATCATCGCCATGGTCGCGGATGACAATGCGTCGCGCAGCCTTTGGCTTGGCGAAAATGGCGTGTTGGCCGGAGCAAAGCCAGAAACCATTTGCATCGAGTCCAGCACCGTGACCGTCAATTGGATTCAGGAACTCGCCGCCGCCACCCGGAAGAAAAACTGCGATCTGGTCGAAGCGCCGGTGACCGGAAGCAAACCGCACGCGGCGAATGGTGAGTTGAGTTTGCTCATTGGTGGGAATCCGGCGACGATTGAAAAGGTTCGTCCGATTCTTTCCTGCATGGGCAAAACGATTTTGCCGCTAGGCCCAATTGGCAGCGGCGCGATGGTCAAGCTTATCAACAATTTCATTTGCGGCGTCCAAGTCGCGGCGATGGCCGAAGCGATGGCGATGATCGAACGCAGCGGCCTCGACCGCGCAAAAGTTCTGGAGTTTTTGACCAATGCCGCTCCCGGCAGTCCGATTGTGAAAACCGTTTCCGCGCGCATGACCGCGCCGGATTACACGCCGAATTTCATGCTCAAACTGATGACGAAGGATCTGGGCTACGCCATCGGGGAAGGAAACAAATTGTCCGTTGAACTCCTCACCGCCGCCGCAGCGCTCAAGGAATTCCAGCGCGCCGTCGCCGCCGGTCACGGCGACAAAGACATGGCGGCGGTGGTTGAAATACTTCGCGAAAGCTAATACCATCCAGTCAAAAAGATCATGTCACTCCAACCCGTTCTCATCGCCGGCCAGTGGCGCGCGGCCGTGTCCGGCGGAACTTTCCGCGCGGAAAATCCCGCCACCGGCGAAACATTGCCGGATGAATTTCCCGTCAGCGCCTGGGCGGATTGCGACGCGGCGCTGGACGCCGCCGACTGAAGCGGCGGCCATTTTACGCGCCTCGCCACCGGAACCCATCGCGACATTTCTGACGCGCTTCGCCGAACGCATCGAGGCGCGCAAAACGGAACTCGTCGAAATCGCGCACGCCGAAACGGGCCTGCCGAAAGCGCCGCGTCTCGCCGAGGTCGAGCTGCCGCGCACGACCGGCCAGTTGCGCCAGGCCGCCGCCGCCGCGCTCGACGGTTCCTGGGCGATGCCGGTCATTGACGCGAAGTTGAACATCCGTTCGTGGTTCGAACCCATCGGACCGGTCTGGGTTTTTGGGCCGAATAATTTCCCGTTCGCCTTCAACAGCGTCGCGGGCGGGGATTTCGCCGCGGCCATCGCCGCCGGGAACCCGGTCATCGCCAAGGCCAACACGTCGCATCCCGGCACGTCGCGGCTGCTCGCGGAAGAAGCCATTTCCGCAGTGATGGAGGCCGGTTTGCCGCCAGCCACGGTGCAATTGATTTACCGGACGAGTCACGCGGACGGCGAGCAGCTCGTGGCCGATCCGCGCACGGGCGCGATTGGTTACACCGGCAGCCGCGGCGCCGGATTGAAACTCAAGGCCGCCGCCGACCGCGTCGGCAAGCCGGTCTATGTCGAGCTTTCCAGCGTCAACCCGGTCTTGATTTTGCCGGGCGCGCTGGCGGAACGCGGCGCGAAACTGGCGGAGGAATTCACCGGCAGTTGTCTGATGGGCACGGGACAATTTTGCACCAGCCCGAGTTTCATCGTTCTGTTCGCGGGCGATGCGTCGGAACAATTCATCGCCGCGGTAAAACTAAAACTCGAATCCACTCCGCCGACACCGCTGCTCTCCGCCAGCGTGCAGCGGACACTGGAGGAAAGCGTGAAGACGCTGCTCGCGACGGGCGCGACGCTCGTCACCGGCGGGAAAAAGGTTACCGCGCCGGGCTATCGTTTTGAAAACACGCTGCTGCGCGCGAGCGGAGAAACATTTCTGTCGTCGCCGGAAAAATTACAGACGGAGGCGTTTGGCAATGCCTCTCTGGTTGTCGTGGTGCGCGACGCCACCCAGGCGGTGGAAGTGCTGGACCGGCTGGAAGGCAACCTGACCGGCTGTATTTACTCGGATACAACCGGCAAGGACGACGCGCTTTACGACCAGCTCGCGCCACGGTTGCGGTTGCGCGTCGGCCGCCTGCTCAACGACAAGATGCCCACGGGCGTGGCAGTTTCTCCGGCCATGAACCACGGCGGGCCGTTTCCGGCGACGGGTCATCCGGGATTCACCGCCGTCGGCATCCCGGCGGCGCTGCGGCGTTTCGCGAGCGCTGGCGTGCTACGATAACGTGCGTCCGCACCGCCTCCCGGCGGCGTTGCGTGACAAAATTTGAGTGCCAATATGGAAAAAATAATAGCATTCACAACGTCCGCGCTTCTGCTCGCGGGCAGACTGGTTGCCGCGGACGCAATCTTCACAAACGGCGAAAATCTTTCATTTCCGGTTACGATTCAAATTCACGCCGGACAGCCGAAAGGTGATCTGACGCCGATCTGGCGTTTTTTTGGCGCGGATGAGGCGGATTATGCCTACATGAAGGACGGGAAAAAGCTCCTCGGTGAACTGGGCCAGTTAGGCGGTCCGCAGGTTTATTTCCGCGCGCATCATCTGCTGACGAGCGGGGACGGTTCCTATGCGCTGAAATGGAGTTCGAGCAGCGCCTACAAGGAGGACGCCAGCGGCAATCCGGTTTATGACTGGACGATCAACGACAGGATTTTCGACGCCTACATTGAACGCGGGGTGAAGCCTTACGCGCAAATCGGTTTCATGCCCGAGGCGCTTTCGACGCACCCGCAAAATTATCCGCACAATCCGCCGGTCAAACAACGCGCGCCCGCCGACGCCGGCCAGTCGTATCCGCCGAAAGATTATGTGAAGTGGGGCAATCTGTCCTACGAATGGGCGAAACATTGCGTAGGACGATACGGCGCGGATGAAGTCGCGAAGTGGTATTGGGAGGTCTGGAACGAGCCGAACATCATGTATTGGCACGGCACGCGCGAGGAATATTTCAAGCTCTACGATTACGCGGTGGACGGCGTGCGGCGCGCCTTGCCGAACGCGCGCGTTGGCGGACCGGAAGTCGCCGGCGGGCCGGGCGGAACTTTTCTGCGCGATTTTCTCCAGCATTGCGCGCAGGGCACCAATTATGTCACGGGCAAAATCGGCTCGCCGCTGGATTTCATTTCATTTCACGCGAAAGGCTCGACATCCTACGTGAACGACCATGTCCGCATGGGCATGAGCAGCGCGCTGCGGAACATGAATGACGCCTTCGCCGTCGTCGCCTCGTTTCCCGAATACAAAAAGACGCCGCTCGTCATCGGCGAATGCGATCCCGAAAGCTGCGCCGCCTGCACCGGCCCGCAGGAGGCCTACCGCAACGGCACGATGTATTCCAGCTACACCGCCGCGAGTTTTCCGCGCGCGCTGGATCTGGCGGACGAGCACGGCGTGAATCTTCAGGGCGCGCTGACGTGGGCGTTTGAATTTGAAGACCAGCCGCCGTTCGCCGGATTCCGCGCGCTCGCCAGCGACGGGCTTGACCTGCCGGTGCTGAATGTTTTCCGGATGTTCGCAAAGATGAGCGGTCAGCGCGTCACAGTGGAAAGCAGCATGGGATTGACCGCAGACGCGATTCGCGGCTCCAATGTGCGTGGCGATCCCGACGTCTCCGCGCTCGCGAGCCTCGACAAGAATAGATTATGCGTGCTCATCTGGCATTATCACGACGACGACGTGGCCGGCCCGGCTGCTGCGGTGGATTTGCAGCTCGATGGACTGCCGATTGCGAACGGCACGGCGACCCTGACGCAATACGTCATTGACGCCGACCACAGCAATTCCTACGAGGCGTGGAAACGCATGGGTTCGCCGATGGAACCGACGCCGGAACAATACGCGCAGCTCGAAAAAGCGGGCAAACTCGCCGAACCCGGCGCACCGCAAAAAATCCTCGTCGAAAATGGAAAGGCCGCCGTGCAGTTGAAATTGCGGCGGCAGGCCGTGTCATTGCTGGTGATTGAATAGCGATTTTCCCGCGTCGGGAATTTTGGCTGTCCGACATGGATTCGAACCATGAATAACGCCTCCAAAGGGCGCTGTGTTACCATTACACCATCGGACAAACCGCACAAAAGGAAGTTCATCTGGCGACGGACTTCACGCCATCAAACTAACAGCCGGCCATTTCCCGCGCAAGCGGAGAGATGGCCGGCGACGGTGTGCAATCGCGGGTGAGTCGTCTCATTCCACTCCAGAGAGCCAATTGAGCTGGTTCACATCGTCCGCCAGTATGAAATGACTTTTGCCGGCGCCGAATGGTTTACCCCGCCAGCAGTTTGCGCAGTTCGAACAATTCCTTCCGCCGCGCCTTGTCCGCCTTGGGTAGGCTCATCTTGAGTTCGTCCAGCGCATTGAGCACGATTTGCGAGACGATGAGCCGCGCGTTCAGCTTGTCGTCGGCGGGCACGATGAACCACGGCGATTCCGCGGTGCTGGTGGCGGCCAGACATGACTCGTATGTTTTCATGTATTCCTTCCAGAACCCGCGCTCCACGATGTCGGCGTGGCTGAACTTCCAGTTCCGCTCCGGGTCGTCAATCCGCCGCAGGAAACGCCGGCGCTGCTCGTCCTTCGACAGGTGCAGGAAGAATTTCACGACGCGCGTGCCGTTGCCGTGGAGGTGTTTTTCCAGGTCGTTGATGGAACGCTGGCGGTGTTCCCAGAACTTTTTGTCGGCCAGTGTCTTGGGGGGAAGCTCCTGCGCGCGCAAAATTTCCGGATGCACCCGCACAATGAGCAGTTCCTCGTAGTAGGAGCGGTTGAAGATGCCGATGCGACCGCGTTCCGGCAGGCAGCGCGTGGTGCGCCAGAGAAAATCGTGCGCCAAATCCCCGGCGCTGGGCTTCTTGAAACTGAAGACCTCGCAGCCCTGCGGGTTGATGCCGGACATGACGTGCTTGATGGCGCCGTCCTTGCCGGCGGCGTCCATCGCCTGAAAAATCAGCAGTAGCGAATATCGGTTCAGCGCGTATAGCAGCCCCTGCTGGCGGCTCAATTCCTCCGTGTGGTGCTCCAGCAGTTTTTTGTAATGCGCGTCCGATTTGTAAAACGGCTTGATCTTCGTGGCCCAATCCTTGAGGCGGAGCTTCCCCCCTTCGCGCACGCGAAATTCTTTGACTGGAATTTTCATGGATGAATAATGGCGGAGCCCGGCGCTGAAATCAACGGTGCTGTAGGCAATTGCCGTGATCAAGACCCGGTCCGGCATCTTTCCGAAAACACCGGGGATCACCCCAGTCTGTTTTTTGTTGCCGCCCACGGTCGAGGCTTCGCCGGGCCGGTTTTTCGAGCAAAATCATTCCCATAATCAAATTCGCAATGGGTTGCACTTCCCATATTTTCCCCGAAAAACCTGTCGTGTCCAGCGGTTCGTGTGCGGCAATAAAAAAAACCAACCAGTCTTTCGGCTGGTTGGTTTCGAAGAGGTCGGGTTGGCAAAATTATTGAACCGCCAGTTTGCGGCGTAAAGCGAGCAAACCCAGCAAGCTCGCGCCCAGCAACCCTGCAGTCGTCGCTGTGTCGGGAACGGACGGCGGATGCGGAGTTTGAACAGTCGTGTAGCTAAATGAAATTGAACCAACATTATATATGCAGTCGGGGTCAATTCCAATGTCGAATATCCCATTATTGAGATCAGAAGGATCAAGAGCGTAAGACCAAGTTTGAGGTGCTGTAATGGTATTGTAATAAGTGCGTCCCCAAAATGTCCATGTAGTATAAAAAAGTTTATCCCCAATTTGTGTCGCATTGTCGTGGGAGGAAAAACTCGATGACTGAAAATAATCTCCAGCAGCATCACCATCCGATGGTGTTACAACCGAAACACCTACAGTATTACCGCCGGCACTTATCAAATCAGTGAAAATTTGCGGTTTTTGCTCAGATGATGTGAATTTAATACCATTGAAATTTATAGAAGCAACACTAATCGTCTCATTTGGGGTTAAGCCCAAGTTAAAGAGAAACTCATAAGCCTTGTCCCCAGTAATGCTGGAGCTTTTTAAAACCGCACTGCTTGAGTTGGCGACAAGGGTAATGGTAGTCGCTTGGGCAAAATTTATGATGCCAAGAGCGATGAGTGAAAGAACCAACTTCTTCATAGAATCTCTGTTTGTCTTTCGAACCGTTTCATCTTGGATCTTTATAGCAGCGGCCATGCCAAGCAAAATGCTAACCGTTATACATGGGCACATTTATTGACGTAACCCGTTAAATTATAGCAAGATAGTGACGCGTTATTTAGCGGAAATCCGAAATGGCCAAACGTAATAAATTTCTTGAAGATGTAAGAATCGCCGACAAAGAAAGTTGTTCATAATGGGCTATAAAACGCTTATTGTTGGTAATAAGCTACTTGTGTATATATTCTAAACTGTCAAGTGATCCGACGTTTTGTGGCGTTTTTCAGCGAAGGTCACAGCTCCAGTCAACAACCTGCGGATTTACTGGAGGTCGCAGATTTGACACCCCAGAATTTCGGAACGAAATTGCAACCGGATTTCCGTGTGCTGACACTTTTGTCTGTGAAAATATCCAGCATGACGGCGTTCGGCATGCGGACATCCACGAAGGATACTTTTCCCACGCCGGACTGGATCACAGGCATATTGCTGTCCGCCTTGGGAATCATCCCCTTTTCAGCCTCTCCGGTTTTGAGGTGTGAGATGATGACCGGGTCCGGTTGCTTTGGATCGCGCAGCAGGTCCGGCACGTCGCTCATGGACACCAGTCGCCGTGTCTTGCGCGTGAGACTACCCGGAACATTCGGAACTTTTCCGCGCCCTCGAGGTTTTCCGCGAGGGCGCGGAAAACGGACACGCGCGGCGCGTGCGCTCCCCCATTCCATTTCGGTTTCGGGTTTAATGTTCACCGCGACCCGGCGCTCGCAACAATGTCTCCAGGCAGTTTTTTGCCTCGCGGGTCAGCGTCTTCCGTTCCGCATCGTTCAAACCTCGCGGGTCAAAACGATAACGATAGTGCAATTGCAGCAATTCCCGCAAAGGAACGCGCAAGTCCGCCAGCGCCGGCTCCGCCAGCGCGCGCGCGAGCCAGCCGGAAAGCGGCTCGCCGGGCTGGCGCCCCGCGCCCGCGGAACCCCGCGCGACCAGTTTCTTTTCGAGCAGATAAAATTCCGAGTCAAGGCCGGGCCAGAAAACGGCCGCGCCGGTTTTTTTGCCCTGCTGCCTTTTCTGATGCCGGTGTCCGCGCCTGAAAATGATTTGATACAGCAGCACGGCCAGCACGGGAACGAGTCCCCAGAGAATGTAATCGCGCAAATTGCTTTGTCCCCAGCGGAATTTTGAAATCTGGAATCCAATCCACGACCAGGTGTCCGAAAGCCATTGCATGACCGACGCGCGCTTGTTTTCGATGCCGATCCACGACGCCGGCGTCGTATCGAAATTTACCCACGTTCCAGCCTGCCGGTTCCAGACGAGGCACCACGCGTGTGCGTCGCGGTCGCGCACAACGTATCCGCGTCCGGATCTTTCATGGACGTAGTAACCAACGGCGTAGCGCGCCGGGATTCCCATTTTGCGCAACAACAGCACGGTGGCGGTGGCGAAGTATTCGCAATGGCCGCTGCGGCTGGTCAGCAGGAATCGCGTGAGCGCCGTTTGATTCGTCTTTGACAGCTTGTCCCGCCCCTGCCAGAGGCTGTAAGTGAAATTCTTTTGGAAGAATGCATCAACGGTCTCCAGCACCTGCTGTTCGTTCGTGCCGGAAATGTTCATCTCGGAAATGACCCGGTCCAGCGCGGGCACTTCGTTCGTCGGCACAACCAAATCCAGCGAATTCGTTCGGGCGTCCGGCGGCGAATCAATCGTCGCGCCGGGGCCGTAGCGCGCGTCAAAGATGACCAGTCCCGGCCCTTCGGCGAGCACCGCGCCCTCGCTGTTTTTTGAAAGGAGAAATGCCTTCAGATTTTCGAGCCGCCCGCTGTCCGTCGGCAATGGCAGCAGCGCCTTTCCGCCGTCGAGATAGCAGGCGATATTTGCCGAGGCCGAGTTGGTTTTGCGCGCCAGCAACACCCAGGTCGTCTGGTTGGTTTCCGGGAAAATGTTTTCGAAAGTATTCCCCTGGCCGCCCGCAAACCAGCTTTGCTTCCACGGGGAATAGTTGCGATAACTGGCTTCGCGCAGATAATCCGGAGGCGCTTCATTATTTTCCGTGCGGAGGCGGATGACGATTCTGCCGGACAATTGCAGTTCGCCAATCCGGCCCATGCCCGTCACGGCTTGCAACGGATCGGCCCGCTGCCGCATCAAGCGCATGAGCCACTGGACGTCGGCGCCCTCGAGAACCCGGTTCAACGCGCCGATGCCGCTCTGGCTGGAAAATCCGAACACGATCACCGCCGCCAGCATGCCGATCCAGGCCGGGATTCCAAAGTGCCGCGACCGGAACGGCCACAGCGCCCAGACGATCAGCGCGCACTGTCCCCAAAAAAATGAACCGCCGCCTTCATTGGAATGGATGCCCGCCGAAAAAAGGCACACGAAGAAATACGGATACGAAATATTCACGCCGCCGGACGCCGCGGCGGCGCCGGAGCCGTGATTCCGCCGTGCGCGCCAGCGCGAGAAGACGGAAATGGCCGTCCACGGGATTTTTTCCCGGGTGCTGAACAGTTGCGCGGCGGCAAACAGGAACAGCGTCATCGGCAGCCAGCGGAAAAACGCCGTGGAGGCGCGCACGGTTGTCATGGTGGCGTTGTGAACCGCTCCCGTCCCGTGAATCAGGCCGCCGAAACTGCCGCCCTCCTCGTTGGAAGCAAACGCAAAAACCGCCGTGGCGAGCGCCAGCACCGTGCAAAAAGTCAGGATGCGGCGGATCTCGTCGTCCGACAAATCCCAGCGTATGTTGGTGATGCGGGCGCTTTCAAGAATGACGCCCATGACCGCGCCGGCGGCCAGAAAATCCGATTGCCAGCCCCAGAACAGGAGCGCGGCGCCGAGTAAAAGAGGAGGAGCCTTCATGGGAGCGGAAACATCGAACATTCAACATCCATCATCCAGCACTCAACCGGAAGCATTCCAAGATCTACTGGTTTGCCGGATGTTCGGTTTTGAACGTTGAGCGCTGAATGTTTCATTTAAGCCTCGCCAGTTGTTCCGCAATTTTTCCGATTTCCAAAACGTGAAAATGTTCCGGGTCATCACGCAGCGGGCCGGCATCCGGCTTTGCTTCGCCCGGCCGCTGGATCACCAGCACCAGCACCGGCACGCCCAGCGCGCGCAATTTCTCCACGAGCCGTTTCCGCGCTTCGTCCCATTGTTGCAGCACGCAAATGCAGCCGCTGACCCTCTGGACGTGTTTCAGCACGAGATGTTCCAGCGTTTCAAACGGCTTGTCGGCGCAGGCGCGAACGGAGGCGAGGATTTCCAGCATCTGATCCGCGTGCGCCAGTCCCCGTCCGGCGGTGAAACAATACGAGTCCGCGCCGACGAACAGCAAATCCAGCAGCGATTCCTGCGTCAGCACCGTGCAGGCAAACGACGCCGCGACGGACACGGCCTCCTCCAGGATTTCGCCGTGGGGTTCGCCGGTGAACGTGTCGAGCACCAGCGCGTGGCGGACAAAAAATTCATCCTCGAATTCCTTCACGATCGGTTTGCCGGCCTTGGCCCAGCTCCGCCAGTGGATGTGCCGCAGCGGATCGCCGCGCCGGTATTCGCGCAGCGCCACGAATTCCTCGCTGATGCCCACGTTTGCCGCCAGCGCCACGCCGCCCTGCTGGTATTTCATCGTGCCGGGCAGCGCGATGGGCGGGAGGAGATAACGTTTTGGCAGAATCAACACCATCTGCGCCGAGGGCGTTTTCACGAGCGCGCGGAACAAGCCCAGCGGATCGGCCCGCGCCAGCGTCACGCCGGTGAAACGCAGGACTCCACGGCGCAACGGCAGGATTTCAACGCGCACTTCCGCCTCGCCTCCCGGCAAAAGCGGCGGGACTTCGGCCTCCTTCAGTGTGACGAGCCGGAACGGATTGTTCCGACGCCGCTCGCCGACGCGGAACGGGCGCAGGCGTTTGTTTTCGGCAAGCTGGAACGCCAGCCATTCCTGAAACGGCGGGCGCGGGTCGGCGAGATCCTCCAGCAGCGCCAGACCGTTCTGGGTTTGCGGCGTCAGATTTTTCAGCAGCACGCGGTAATGCAGCGGCTGCCCGGCGGTGCCGAAGCGGGGCAGCACGCGCGTCGCGGAAAATCTGGCGCGGGAAAACCGGCTGCACGCGAAGGCAAAAATCAGCAGCGCCAGCAGCAGCGCGAATTGCTGGTAGGTGACGGTGTTTTCCACGTCCACGCCGGTCGAACCCGCGGCCAGGCATCCGCCGGCCACGCACAATCCCGCCAGCGTGAACCGCCGCCGCGCCCAATACCACAGGCCGGACGATCCGCGGTAAATCCGGTAAATCAGTTTGTAAATCGGCTTCACACGTTCCGTGACAAGCGCCAGGCGGCGAGTGACAAGAATAACGCTGCGCCGGCGGCGGCAAATATCTTGTCACGCGCCGCCTGCCACCCGTCACTCTTCACGCCGGCACCTTCAGTTTTTTCAAAATGTCCTCGACGACCCCGCGCGCGGTCACGCCGGAGAACCGCGCCTGCGGCTCCAGCACCAGCCGGTGCGCGATGACCGGCACGGCCAGCGATTGAATCTGTTCCGGCGCGACAAAATCCGAGCCGTCAAACAACGCCAGCGCCTGCGCGGTTTTCATCAAGCGCGATGGACGCGCGCGGACTGGCGCCCAGTTGCACGCCGGCGGCGGTGCGCGTCGCGGCGGCGAGATCCACGGCGTAACGCTTCAATTCATCGCTGATGCGCACGTCTTCCACCGCGCGCTTCATCGCCAGCACGTCGGCCAGCGTCGCGCACGGTTTCAGTTCGTCGAGCGGATGATTGTGCTGCTGCGCGGTAAGGATGGCCGTTTCCTCCTCCGGCTGGACGTAGCCGAGCGCGAATTGCATGGCGAACCGGTCCATCTGCGCCTCCGGCAGCGGATACGTTCCGCGGAACTCCACCGGATTTTGCGTGGCGATGACGAAAAACAATTCCGGCAGATTCCGGCGCTCGCCCTCGACGCTCACCTGGCTTTCGCCCATCGCTTCCAGCAGCGCCGATTGCGTGCGCGGAGAGGCGCGGTTGATTTCATCGGCGAGCAGAATGTTGGTGAACACCGGGCCTTCGTGGAAATGAAACAGCTGGTCGCGCTGGCTGAAGACGGAAACGCCGAGGATGTCCGACGGCAGCAGATCCGGGGTGAACTGGAGTCGCTTGAACTGCGCGTCAATCGAGCGCGCGAGCGCCTTGGCCAGCGTCGTCTTGCCCGTGCCGGGAAAATCCTCCAGCAGCACGTGCCCGCCGCTGGCGAGCGCGGCGAGGAGCTGCCGCGTCGGGCCGGACTGGCCGCGCATGATTTTGGAAATGTTGCCGGCGATCTTCCGGTAGGTTTCGCGCGCGGCCTCAAGCGGATTCGGTGTCATGGCGGGTTTGAAGATTTAAACAAAGTCATCAGGAAAAGGTTTCAGGGAATTTGCTTCACCCCGCGAATTTAACAAACCGCGCGATTTGCCACGAATAAAAAAACGCCGACCGCAAGCCGGTTTTGTGTCAGTCCACCGTTGCCGGATGTGTTGGGTCATCCGCAGGCCGGTTTTGTGCGGTGCCAGGCTCGCGCGCCGGGCGTTTGGCCGGGCGATGAATCCGCCAGATGGCGAGCAGCGTGTAAAACGCCACGGCAACGGCGTAGGCAATCATTCCCATGCCGATGGCGAACGGCACCAGTTCCTGTTTGCTGAAAAATACCAACGCCGCGCCGACGGCGGCGGTCAGCAGGGTGTTTCCCGCGAGGCAGAACAGGTAGAGCGTGACGCGCGTTTCCTGAACGCGCTCGACGTGCCAGTGGCGGTAAATCTCCTCGCCGAGCGAACGCATGAGCCAGGCGGACTGGAAATTGCGCGCGGCGACCAGCACGCTCGCGGTCGAGACCACGATGGCCGAGAGCGGCCACAGCGCAAGACCGAGGCAGATCGCGACGTTCAACGGCACGCCCCATTTCCAGCCAAGTTTTTTGGCGATGGGATTGCCTTCCAGCACCAGATTCGGCGTCGCGATCCAGGTGCTTAAAAAATCCATCCCGCGCGAAAACGTCAGCAGCGCGACAAACAGAAAATAATCGCGGCTGGCAAAGGGAATGGTGTCGTCCATGCTCAAGAGACCCCAAGACCATGAGGCCACCGGACCCCATGACCTTTCAGTGCGACAGGTCTCGTTGCCTTGTGGTCATGTGGTCCGGTTGTCATTTTTTGCCGTAAATCTGCTCCGGCGTTTCGAGTTGCGGTTCCGTCACCTTAAACGATTTCCCGCCATTTTCAACCGAACGGAAAAAACACGAGCGGTAGCCTTCATGGCATGCCGCGCCGGTTTGTTCGACTTGAATCAACAGTGTGTCGCCGTCGCAATCGAACGCGATGTCCCTCACCTGCTGCACGTGGCCGCTGCTTTCGCCCTTCATCCAGAATTTCTTCCGCGACCGGCTCCAGAAATGCGTCCGCCCGGTTTCGATGGTTTTTTCCAGCGACGCGCGGTTCATCCACGCCATCATCAGCACGCGGCCGGTTTTCTGTTCCTGAACGATGGCCGGAATCAGGCCGGCCGCGTCAAATTTCAAATTGTCGTAAAAGTTCATGCCGGAAATTTAACCGCCAAGATGCCAGGACACAAAGTTGAAATCGTGGGAATCACGGCAGTTTTTGGCCGGTTGATGCATCCGGAAGATGGTTCAAATCGTGGAGGTTATTCGTCACTAAAAGCACGAGGTTGGTTCGCAACAATTTCGGGATGCGGCGCGTTGGTTCCGCCGGGATCCGCCGCTTTCTCTTCCCGCTCGGCGAGACTGCGCTCCAATTGGTGTTTCAGGTTGGCGTAAGTGGCGTTGGTCACGACGTCGAGTTGCGCGTGGGCCTCGGCGAAACGACCGGCGACGGTTTTCAACCGCGCCAGATGCATGAAGACGCCTTCGCGTTCGACGTCGTTGTGCGCGATGTTCAGCGCGTTGGTCCACGCCCCGAGCGCGTCATTGGTGCGCAACGGATGGATGCCGTAGTAGGTTTCCGCGTAATCGGACGCCAGGTCGAAATTGTCCGGGTCCAGCTGCATGGCCTTCCGGTAAAACCCCAGCGCCTTGTCGAACACCTGCTGCTCGTTGATGTCGTAAAATTGCCGCGCGTCCTTGCGGAACAGATAGACGGTCGTCGCGAGATTCTGGTAATAAACCGGCTCGGAAGGATCCAGTTCAATGGCCTTGGCGTAACAGGCAAAGGCGTTCGTCACCTGGCCGTTGTCGCCGTAGTAATTGGCGAGACCGTTCCAGGCGGCGGGATTGTTCGGATCCAGCTGGCGGGCGTTTTCGAGTTGGACCTTGCCCGCCTGCTCGTCGCCAATGTCGCCCAGAAACGTGCCGTAAGCCAGAAAGCCGCGCGCCGAATTTGGATGATGCAGCAAATAATCCTCGTAACTCCTCCGAACCACGCCGAACCGCGCGTGGATGCGCTGGTTCAACGCCTCCTTCGATTCGCCCGCGCCCGCCGCGGCAAGCACGTTGTTCGTCTGGATCCAGCGATCCACCTCGTCCAGCGCCGCGTCATCGGCTTCCATCAGCTTTTGCAATTCCTGCTCCGCCGGGTCGTTCGTGTTGGCAATCGCCACCGACACGCCGATCTGCTGCTGGACCAGATTGCTGACGGCCTGCGGCTGGTTGGTGGCCAGCAGCGCGCCCAAGAGACCGATGGTTAAATCACTCACGATGACAAACTATCACGTCATGGGGCGGAGTCGAAATCAAACTTTGTTTTGACCTGCGTCAAGGCCGGGTATCCCGGAAGTCGGTAGCTTGAGGCAACATTATGAATGAAAAACCTCGTTCCTACCGCAAACTGTGGCTGGCCCTCGCCGGCGTCATCACGCTGTCCTTTATCGCGCTCGGCTATTTCGGCCGGGAAATTTATTACGCCGCGCCGCCCATTCCGCAACGCGTCGTGACCGCCGACGGCACGGTGCTGTTCACGGGACAGGACATCAAGGACGGCCAGAACGTCTGGCAATCCATCGGCGGCCAGGAGGTGGGCACCGTCTGGGGCCACGGCGCTTACGTGGCTCCCGACTGGTCGGCGGACTGGCTGCACCGCGAATGCGTCGCGATGCTCGATCATTGGGCGGCGCAAAATGGCGGCAAAACTTACGACCAGCTCGACGCGGAAACGCAGGCCGCCTTGCGCGAGCGGTTGAAAAAGGAAATCCGCGTCAACACCTACAATCCACAAACCGGCGACCTCGTCGTCTCGGCAACGCGCGCGGAAGCGATGGCCGCCGTCGGCGCGCATTACGCCGGCGTGTTCGGCAACGATCCCGCGTTCAAAACGCTTCGCAACGACTACGCGATTCCCGCCAACACCATCAAAACCCCGGAACGCCAGCGCCTGATGAACGCCTTTTTCTTCTGGGCGGCGTGGTCCTGCGGCACCGACCGCCCCGGCAGCGCCATCACCTATTCGCAAAACTGGCCGCACGAGGATTTGATCGGCAATGTTCCGACCGCTTCCATCGTGCTCTGGTCGGTGGTCAGCGTCATCGTGCTGCTCGCCGGCATCGGCGCGATGGTCTGGTATAACGCACGCCAGCGGCACAACGAAGATGCCGAAGACGCTGTGCCCGAGCGCGACCCGCTGCTCGGCATCAAGATGACGCCTTCGATGCATGCCACGCTGAAATATTTCTGGATCGTCGTCGCGCTCATCGCGGTGCAAGTCGGACTCGGCGCGGTTACGGCGCACTACGGCGTCGAAGGCGACGGCTTTTTCGGCATCCCACTGGCGAAGTGGCTGCCGTATTCCGTCGCGCGCACCTGGCACACGCAGCTCGGCATTTTCTGGATCGCCACCGCCTGGCTGGCCACGGGATTGTTCGTCGCGCCCGCCGTTTCCGGCAAGGAACCGCTCGGCCAGCGCTTCGGCGTGAATTTCCTGTTCGTCTGCCTGCTCGTCATCGTCGCCGGCTCGCTCGCCGGCGAATGGATGGGCGTGCAACAAAAGCTCGGCTACGTGCAGAATTTCTGGTTCGGCCATCAAGGCTACGAATACGTTGACCTCGGCCGTTTCTGGCAAATCTTTTTGTTCGTCGGCCTGTTCGTGTGGCTGTTCCTCATGGTCCGCGCGCTGTGGCCCGCGATGAAGAATCCCGGCCCGAACCGCCATTTGCTCGCGTTGTTCGTCGTGGCCTCCGCCGCCATCGGCCTGTTCTACGGCGCGGGTTTGATGTGGGGACGCCAGACGCATCTGGCGATGGCCGAATACTGGCGCTGGTGGGTGATTCACCTGTGGGTGGAAGGCTTCTTTGAAGTGTTCGCCACCGTCGTCATCGCGTTTTTGTTCACGCGCATGGGATTGCTCCGCACGGCCACGGCGACGGCGGCGGTGATTTTCTCCACAGCGATTTATCTGGGCGGCGGCATTTTGGGCACGATGCATCATTTGTATTTCAGCGGCACACCGACCGGCGTGCTCGCCGTGGGCGCTATCTTCAGCGCGTTGGAAATTGTGCCGCTGGTGCTCGTCGGTTTTGAAGGCTACGAAAACCTGGTGCATGGCCGTTCGCGCACATGGGTGTCCGCCTACAAATGGCCGATCTTCTTCTTCGTCGCCGTCGCGTTCTGGAACCTCGTCGGCGCGGGCGTATTCGGCTTCCTCATCAATCCGCCCATCGCGCTGTATTACATGCAGGGCCTGAACACCACGCCGGTCCACGCCCACGCCGCGCTGTTCGGCGTCTATGGAATGCTCGGCATCGGACTGATGCTGTTCTGCCTGCGCTGCATGACGCGGCAGGAAGTGTGGAAACCCGGCGTGCTGAAATTCAGTTTCTGGGCGCTCAACATCGGCCTGGTGCTGATGATTGTGTTGAGCCTGCTGCCCGTCGGCATCCTGCAAACCATCGCCAGCATTGACCACGGCATGTGGTATGCGCGCTCGGCGGACTTCCTGCAACAGCCTTATCTGGTAAAACTCCGCTGGCTGCGCGTCATCGGCGACACGGTGTTTGCGCTCGGCGCGGTCGGCATCGGCTGGTTCGTCATCGGTCTGAAAACCGGCTGGTCGCTGGAAGGCAAGCGGGTCGGGCCGGAAATCGAAGCCGTGGCTGAACCGGCAAATTGAGAATTTATTGATGCGCGTGCCGTTTCCGTCCGTGTTGGAAATTGCGGACGGAAACAGCCGATGGATTATTTCCAAGTCGTGGAAAATTTCCTTTGGCGTTTTCAGGAAACTGTGGTTGCATTGCGGCAGTTTGAAATGGGGACATTTATGAATTTTCGATCCGTCTTTATCGCGGTCGTCATCGCCACGGCGTTGATTGTTTCGGCCTACCTCATCAATTCCCGGCGTCCGCGCATCGAGGTCCAGCAGCCGGACGTCGCGTTTGTGAAGGCCAGCGGAAAATGCGCCGAGTGCCACCGTAACACACAGTATTCCATCGTCCATGAATTCGAGATGAGCAAACACGCGCAGAAAGGCGTGACCTGCCTCGACTGCCACCGGGTTGCGCCGGGCCAGACCGCCACGAACCACAACGGTTTTGTCATCAACCTGAAAGTCACCCCGGCCAACTGCCGCGTGTGCCACGAAGCCATTTACCAGCAATTCGCCCGCAGCCGGCACGCGGCACCGGCGTGGGCGGCGGTGGCGGGCGACAAGGATTTCACGCCGGAACAGATTGCCCTCGGCGAAAAATTCCAGCCCGGCGCGGTTAAGCGTGCGCCGCATCCGCTGACGCTGCTGGAAGGCGCGACCGCAAACCAGAGCGGCTGCATGAGCTGCCACAGCATTGGCAAACCCAACGAAGACGGCTCCATCGGCGACTGCACCGACTGTCACACGCGGCACACGTCGTCGGTCGAACTGGCACGCCTGCCCAGCACGTGCGGACAGTGCCATCTCGGCCCCGATCATTCGCAGATGGAAATTTACACCGAATCGCGGCACGGCGTGATGTTCGCCGCCCAGCGCGCGCAACTGAACCTGTCCGCGCCGCCGGACAAGCTCACGACGCAGGACATGTTCGTTCCCACCTGCGCCACCTGCCACATGAGCGGCCTCAACGGCACCGGCGTCACGCACGATCCGTCGGAGCGGCTTTCGTATTATCTGTTCGCCGAAGTCACCACGCCGCGTCCCGACGCCGACCGCGCCCAGGTAAAAATGAAGGAAATCTGCCTGAAATGCCACACTCCGGGGTTGGTGGAACGCGTCTACAAGGAAGGCGCCGCCGTGGTGGAGGCGACGAACGTGAAAGTCCTCGCCGCCAGGACCGTCATGGATGGGCTGACCCGGGACGGGCTGATTTCGTCCAACAATTTCAGCCAGCCCATCCAGTTTGATTATTTCGACTTGTGGCATTATTACGGGCGCACGACGAAGCACGGCGCGTTCATGGGTGGCGCGGATTTTGTCCAGTGGCACGGCAATTATCCGATGCTCCGGCACATGGTGGAAATCCAGTCGGAGGCGAAGCAATTGCGCGAGGAACATGCGAAGGCCCACTAAGTGGTTTGGCAGTCACCGGCTGTGGATTGAGTTGTTCGCGCTCTTCAACCTGGGCGGTCTCGCGCCGGATATTTTTCTCGCGCACAGCACGAATTCGTTTCGCGCCCCGGCGGAATATGTGCCGCTGGTTTTTTCCATCGCCGCGCCGGTGATCTTGCTGGCGGCCATCTGGGCGCTGGCGCGGCAACAATTTTCCATCTGGCGCCCGCTCGGAAGCATCATCGGCTGGAGCTCCGTCATCATCGGCATCATCGGCCTGATCCTGCATCTGAAAAGCCAGTTCTTCCAGCAATGGACGCTGGCCAGCCTCGTCTACACCGCGCCATTCGCCGCGCCGCTCGCCTACGCGGGAATCGGGCTGCTGCTCATCATGAACCGCACGGTGGACTGCGAAAAAATCGAGTGGCCGCTCTGGGTGTTGTTCTTGGCGCTGGGCGGTTTCGTCGGCAACTTCATCTTCAGCGTCACTGACCACGCGCAAAATGGGTTTTACCGTGCGGTCGAGTGGATTCCCGTCATCAGCAGCGCCATCGCCGTCGGGTTCCTGATCGTTCCGCTGCTGATGCGGGTGAACCGCGCCTATTTGCGGCTGTGCGGGGCGGTGATGCTGTTGCAGGCGGCCGTTGGGTTTGCCGGGTTCGCCCTGCATTTGGAGGCCGACCTCCATGCCGCCGGTCCCTCGCTGTTTGAAAAAGTCGTCCATGGAGCGCCCATCTTCGCCCCGATGTTGTTCCCCAACCTCGCCCTGCTCGCGGGCATCGGATTGTGGATTCTGGACCGGAAACTGGCGCGCCAACATCGGGAATAAAACTTCGCTCGTCTTGACCTGCGTCAAGGCGCGTTGCCGGCGCATGGTGTAAAGTGTCAGCATGAACGAGAAACCGCTCATCGAATCCGGCGCGGCGAAAATCCTGTCGCTCGCGGAAGAAACCAAATTTGCCGCCAACGGCATCGTCAGCCGCACGCTGCTGCGCACGGCCAATGCGCGCACGGTCCTTTTCGGCTTTGCCGAAGGCCAGGAACTGACCGAACACACCTCGACGCAGCACGCGCTCATCCAGATTTTGTCCGGCGAATGTGAATTCTCCCTCGGCGGCCAGCCGCACCATTTGAAGGCCGGCGATTTTCTTTACATGCCGCCGAACCTGGCGCACGCGGTCCGCGCGACCACGCAATTTTCCATGCTGCTGACGCTCACCAAGCCCGGGGAAATGGAAAAATCAGACCCGCCTTTAACCAAAACCAAAATCCAAACACCAAAATGAAAAACCAAAACCTATTGAACCGGAAAAAATCTTCGACGGGCGCTCTATTCCCTGTTCCGTCAAGCACGGGCTGGATCATCCAGAAATGGCTCGACCTGTCGGTCGGCGATTATTTCGTGCTGCTGAACGACCACAATCCCGTCCGGATGCGCGAACAATTTGCCGCCCAGTGGCCGGGCGCGTTCGACTGGCGATATTTGCAGCAAGGCCCGGACGAATTCCGCATCAAAATCACCAAACTGAAGGCGACCGCACCCGTGGGGGAAGTGATTGAGAGCTGCGGCGGCCATTGACCTAGAATTCAGAAAATGGGGAGCACACCCGCCCCGGGTGTAGCTGGACGCGCCTCGCGTCCAGCACTTAGCGCGTAAGATCGTCTGGAACGTCTGGAACGTTTTGTGCGCTCGATGTTTTCCGCGAGAGCGCGGAAAACGGCACGCGAGGCGCGTGCGCTCCCCATCGACTTCGAAATTCGGGTTTACACCTGCGGCGCCTTGCGGAAGCCGTCGAGCCAGTGGCGCAGGCTCATGACTGGGTGTTCCCACAGCATGCGCGGGCCGGCGTAACGCATCACCACGCGGGCCTGTTCGCGGCGGTCGCGCTGGTAGCAATGCACCGGGCAGTTGGCGCACGTCGGCTTTTCCTGGCCGAACCGGCAGCGCTCCAGCCGCACGCCGGCGTAATCCAGAAATTGCCGGCATTCCGCGCACAGGTTAGTGGCACGGGTGTCTCGCCCGTTCGACGTGAATGGATTCAGACGCGGCAGGAACTCGCTGGCGGACCGCCCGCGCTCCTGGTGATGGTCGCGGCAATAAATCCGCA
This sequence comes from uncultured Verrucomicrobiae bacterium, assembly GCA_963711945.1. Taxonomy (GTDB): domain Bacteria; phylum Verrucomicrobiota; class Verrucomicrobiia; order Limisphaerales; family UBA11358; genus UBA11358. Next base: position 185,266 of record CAVQGB010000008.1, read on the forward strand.
CCATCGCCGACATCGTTTTCCATTCGCGCGCCAGGCGCCCGCCGGCCAGATCGTTTTTGCCTTTTGCAGCGGCATGGACCATCTCCGGCGCGGCAACCATTTCAACAGTCGTTTTCATGCGGACATTCTCGCACGCCGCCAGTCCGCGCGTTTTGACGCAAGTCAATCTTTGGGCTGATTTCCACCACGGGGAATCAAGGACGAAATGATTGACCTGTGTCAAATCATCAGGCGCCCGGCTGATGCATGATGACCGTGTAACGAACTGAAAAGTTATGATCAGCGATATAATGAACTCGTCCTTGTCCGGCGCCTATGCCGCGTCTGGTTCCAAAGCCACAACCGGGAAGCCCGACACGGTGGTCTATGCCTGCTCCGGCTGCTCGGACGCGGGCGAACTGGCCGATCGCATCGCGCGTCGGCTCACGCGCGAGGGCGCGGCGGAGATGTCCTGTCTGGCCGGCATCGGCGGGCGCGTGAAGCCGCTCGTCAACAAGGCCGCGTCGGCGGAGCGCATCCTGGCGATTGACGGCTGCCCGCTGAACTGCACGCGGCACACGCTCGAACTCGCCGGATTCAACAACTTCGAGCACCTCGAATTGCACAAGCTCGGCATGAGGAAAAATTCCTGTCCGGTCACGGACGAACGCATCGCCACCGGCGTCGAGGCCGCAAAGAAAATTCTTTCGTGTGTGCCGGCAACGTCGTAAATCGAGTGTCGTAAATCGAAAATAGACAAGCCATGTTGCCGCTGAACCAATTCAAACGCTTTGACGTGCGCGAACTGATATGGCGAGGCGTCGAGCCGTTCCCCGAAATCCGCAAGCGCGTGGACGCGCTCAAGCCGGATGAAGGCTTGATTGTCGTCGCGCCGTTCCTGCCGTCGCCGCTCATCGAGGCGCTCGGCGGCGAGGGCTTCGAGTCGAAGGTCGAGCGGGGAGCGGGCGCGGACTGGATTGTTTATTTTTGGCGTGAAGCGGCCTGAAATGAATGGAACAGAAGCAAACGAAGGAAACGAAGTTCTTTGTTTCCTTCGTTTGCTTCTGTTAAATAATTTACATGTCGCCCGCGGAGCTGAAACAAATTGCCGTCGTCAACACGCTGCGAAGCTGCCAGCTTTTCACCGGCCTGCCGCCGGCGGATTTGGAGAACATCGCGGCGGTTTCGGTCGTCAAGTCGCTGGAGAAGGACGATTACCTTTTTCACGAAGGCGACCCGGCGCACGGATTTTACGTGGTCCAGCGAGGGGCGGTGAACGTCCATCGCGTCAGCGCCGCCGGCAAGGAGCAGATCATCCACGTTTTCCGCGCGGGCGAATCGTTTGCCGAAGTGGCGCTGGCATCGGCGACCGGCTATCCCGCCGACGCGCGCGCGCTGGAGCCGACGCAGGTGTTGCTGGTGCAGAAGGACGGGATTCTGACTTTGCTCAAGCGCCAACCGGAACTCGCCCTGCGAATGCTCGGCTCGATGAGCAGTCATTTGCGCGTCCTGGTCGCCCAGCTTGAAGACCTGACGCTCAAGGACGTTGAAACGCGTCTGGCGAACTGGCTGTTGAAGCGCTGCGCAAATCCGCAGTCCACCCAGCCGGTGAAAATTCAACTGGCCATGACCAAACGGACACTGGCCGCCGAACTGGGCACCGTCAGTGAAACATTTTCAAGAACGCTGGCGAAATTCCGGCAGCAAGCGCTCGTCAAGGTCGAGGGGAAAACCATCACCATCCTTTCGCCGCAGCGGCTGGCCAAAGTGCTGGAACAAAATCTGGGCGGATAAGCCACGCCGTTGTGATTCTTCCGGCGGTTCTTTTCCCTCGCGCAAAAAATCAGGCGCCAGGAGCGCGCAGGTTCAGGCCACTTCCCGCATCATGTTTTCGCCGCCGTAAGGATTCGGTTCGCGGAGGGTGCAATCGGGGTCGTCACGCCACTCGCCATCCACGAGGAAGCGGTAATGGTGCGTGCCCGGCGCCAGATTCACCGCCGTCCGCCACACGCCGTCCACGCCCTTTTTCAGATTGATCGGACGCTCCTGCCACTGGGTAAAGTCGCCGGCGAGCTGCACGCTTGCCGCATCCGGCGCGCAGAATGAAAAGGTTTGGGTCCGGGAGATTTTTGAATTCGTTTTTTTAGCCATAATTTTTAGTTTTCCCATCTATCCGGCAGATTAACACATATTGGCGGCGATGCAATTGAAAACGGGAAACGATTGGGAAACATTTCCCGCGCCGCCCGCTTGCGCCCGCCACCGCTCGCGGGACACGCGTCAGCCGTAGCGATACGGCCTGGACAGGGCGAACGTGTTCGGCAGATGCCGGATTTCGCGGACCGCGCCGCCGGCGAGCAAGACCTCCACAATGTCGAACCGGATTTTCACCGGCGGATTTTTCAGCAGCCGCAGGTAATCCAGCGCCGTCTGCGAAAGCAGCCGCCGCTTCCGCGCGTCCACCGCCGCCGCCGGACGCGTCCAATCCTCGGACGACCGCGTTTTGACCTCGACGAACGCCAGGCAGTCGCCGTCGCGAAAAATCAAATCAATCTCGCCGCGCGCGGAGCGGAAATTGGCCGCGAGAAATTTCAGGCCGAGTTTTTGCAGATGCCGTTTCGCCGCGCTCTCGCCGAGTTCGCCGCGCCGCAGATGCTCCGGTTTCACCTTGCCGGCAAAGCGCGTTTTGAGTTTTGCGAACAGATTCACCGCCCCGGATTAAACACCGGTTTAGGAGGGAAACAAATCAATTCGATTCCGGCCAAACTGACCCTGAACAAATTGAGTGCGCCCGCCTGTCATTTCTGTCTAAATTCCTGCCGTGGAGATTTCCGAACTCGCCAAAGTCCTCGCCGCGCTAGGCTGTCCGCCGGAGAAGTCCGCCGAGATGGCCGCGCAACTGGACAAGCGCGCCAAACAACTGGCCGGACAAAAAGGCCGGTCTTACGATGACGCTTTGCGGCATTTGCTGGCTCTGATGAAACAAGGCTGGGCGGCGCCCAAAGATTAATGATGCGCGATGGATGAGTCTTGATTGAGCTGCCAAATCACCGGCGGGGTTTGAGTTGACTCAAATCGTAAATCGTAAATCATCAATGGTAAATGGTTCAGCCCTGGAAAAAAGTCCGTTCGACGCCCGTCGGCGATTTCCGCATCTTCACGCTGCGCTCCGACGTGAAAATCTCGCCGCGCACCGGCCAGGAACACGATTTCTACGTCCTCGACAGCGTCAACTGGGTCAACGTCATCGCCGTCACACCCGACCAGAAGCTCGTGATGATTGACCAGTTCCGGCATGGCTCGGACACGGTCGAGCTGGAAATTCCCGGCGGCATGATGGATCCCGGCGAGACAGACCCGGTGGCCACCGCCGTCCGGGAATTGCGCGAGGAAACCGGCTACGAGGGCGAAAATCCCCGCCGGCTCGGGCGCATCTGGTCGAATCCGGCCATCTTGAGCAACCGGACCTTCACGGTGCTGATTGAAAACTGCCGGTTGAAGCACGACGTGGATTGGGACCACGGAGAAGATTTGGCGACGCGGCTCGTGCCGGTGGATGAACTGCCGAAACTCGTCGCTGACGAAAAAATCGGCCACTCCCTCGTCGTCGTCGCGCTGTATTATTTCGATTTGTGGCGGAGGGGATTAAGAAAAGACGTATAGCCAGTCAGAGTTGGTATGTCTGCATTAAAGAAATCTTTAGCTCTCGTAATTCTGTCATTGTTTGCTTTGACATTTGTTGGGTTGTTGGCCGTAATTCCATTGAGGCCGGAAGGCAAATTTCGTGACGATGGAATTGCTTGTGTGGGAGTCGCATTTTGGGAATTTAAGAACGGAACAATGATACTAAAGGTTCCGAAGGACGGCAAGCATGACTACCAAATAGATCAAATTGGAATTTACACTAATCAAAACGGCCAATGGACGTGCGTCATGACGAATGGTCACGCTTTCCATTTGGAAACCACTCTTTTCTCAATTCGACTTATTGATTCTGGCTTGAATCCGTCAAAACTTCCCAGGTTGTTAATCGATCCGTAGTGTGACGGCTTCCCCTGCAAGACAATTTCCGCCTCACCCCAACACCGTGAGCGCGATGCCCAGCAGGATGCCGAGGACGGCGAGAATTTTCTGCCAGTTGCTTCGCTCGCCGAACAGCAGCAGTCCGCCCGCAAACGCCACCAGCGTGTTCGCCCGCCGCAGGCTCATCACAACGGACACCAGTGCGCCCGGCTGCCGCAGTCCCCAGAAATAGATGTAGTCCGCGGCGAGCAGCGAGAGCGCGATGGCCGGGATGGTCCAGCGCCAGTGAAATTCGTTTCGCTCCCACCAGCGCCGTTTCCAGCCAATGGCAAACGGCGTGAACAGCGCCACGAGGTAAATAGAAAACCACGCTTGCACCGTTGGCACGGAAAAATGCGCGATGCCCAGCAAATATTTGTCGTAAAGTGAACTGATCCCGCCCAGCACCGTGCCGGCAACCAGAAACCAGACCCATTTGTCGCGGTGAAAATGCACGCCTTCCCGCCGGCCCGCGAGCGAGAGGCCAAAGAACGCCGCCAGCGTCGTCATGACACCGAGCAACTGCATCCCGTCCGGGCGCTCTCCCAGAATCAGCAGCGCGCCCGCCAGCGTCCACAATGGCGACGTCGCGCGGACGGGCGAGGCCAGTGACAATGGCAGGTGTTTCAGCCCGAAGTAGGTGAAAATCCAGGACGCCGCGACGATGGCGGACTTCAGCAACAGTTGCAGATGCTGCCCTGGTGTCAGCCGGTCCGTGACCAGCGACGCGGGCAGCAATCCCGGATGCGCCATCTGGACCAGCAGCAGCAACGTCCACACGGTTGCGCCCGTGAGCGTGCTCAAGAAGAGCACCGGCAGCACGGCATTGTCCCGGATGGCGTGCTTGATGCAAAGGTCATACACGCCGAGGAACAACGCAGACACCAGGCTGGCTTCAATCCAGGTCATTCAAATAAAAAATGCGACGGGCGAACCATTCTGGCTCGCCCGTCGGCTGACAGGTTCAAAATTAACCGCGCCATTCGCCGATCCGCGCCCTGTCTGCCGGCAAACTGTGCGACAAAAAGCTCTTGGGGGAAATATGCCGGCAAACTCAAAGGACCCGCGCGCTTCTCCGGACGGGAAATCTATTTTTTGTCGTGCTCGCGGATGATGGCGAGCATGGTGTTGGCATCGGGCGCGCTTTCAAGTGCTTCGCGGAATTCGGCCTTGTGCAGGAGCTTGGCGATGTTGGCCAGCGTGTGGAGATGTTTTTGAAATTGACCCTGCGGCACGAGGAACAGCATCACCAGCTTCACCGGCTGGTTGTCGAGCGCGTCAAAGTTGACGCCTTTCTTCGAGCGGCCCAGCGCGCCGGCGACCTCGTAAATCAGGTCCGTCGAGGCGTGCGGGATGCCGATGCCGAAGCCGATGCCGGTGCTCATCGAAGTCTCGCGCTTCTTCACGGCGGCGATCACGGCGTCGCGGTCGCCCGCTTGAATTTTTCCGGCGGCGACAAGATTGTCAATCAGCTCGTCAATCGCTTCCCAGCGGTTCGACGCGCGCAAATCGGGAACGATTTGCTCCGGCCCAAGATGTCAGCTAAATCCATACGGCGTTCAGCAGAGGTTTTGAACTAAACCGCGCGATTTATCAAGACTGAATTATTGACAAAATTTCCCGGCGCCCCGTCAAACCACTTTTTGCAGCCAGAGCAAAATCTCGCCCGTGCATCTCCAGCCACCAGCCCGCGGCGTCCAGCAAACCGACTTTCGTCGTCAGCAATGGCACGCCGAACAGCAGCACGCACACGTTGCCGAGGAAAATAATCACCGCCGAAAACAACCAGCCCTGGCTCGTGATGTCCGATTGCCGGGTTTGCAAAATGTGCCACGTCAGCGTGACGTGAAACGCGTAAGCCGCGCCGACGCACAAATGAAACCAGACGAGATAGCCATGCCAGTTCCAGATCCAATTGCCGAGCGCAAACACGCAGATGACCATTACCGCGTAAAGCGGGAAAAAATACGGCGCGAGCGCGATGACAAAATTCGTCTTGGAAATCACCACGTGGCCGCCCTCGGACGTGACCTTCATTCTTTTGACACGGCTGCCGAACAGCCACGCCCACAGCGCGTGCGTCAATTCGTGGCCGAAGACGTAAATCCACATCGGCTTGGGCAGCCAGACAAAAACGACCACCCAGCAAGCCGCGCCGCCCAGCAACGGAACCCATGTCGTGTCCGCGCCGCCGCAGGCGCGCAGCACCAGCCACAACGCCCTCGCCGCGCCGGCGCAAACCGGCAGCAGCAGGATGGCGATGATGAATTTGATCCACTTCGGCACGCGCGAAGATTAGCCACAGAGGCACGGAGCGCACAGAGGCAAATATTCTCGGACTCAAATATGCTCTGTGGCTCTGTGGCGCGAAATTTGTCTTAGACTTCGCGCGATGACGCAAGAACGAAGTCCTCCAGGTTTTCCGCGACACCGGCGCGCTGCTCGAAGGCCATTTCATCCTTCGCAGCGGCCTGCACAGCCGCCAATACTTCCAATGCGCCCTCGCGCTCCAGCAAATGCCCGTCGTCGAAAAACTCGGCGCGGCGCTCGCGGCAAAAGTGAAATCGCTCGGCGCGGTCACGGTCGTTTCGCCGGCGATGGGCGGGCTGGTCATCGGCCAGGAAGTCGCGCGGCAGCTCGGCGTGCGGTTCATATTCGTGGAGAAGGAGGAGGGCAAGCTCGTCCTGCGGCGCGGATTCAAGATTGCGCCCGGCGAAAAAATCCTCGTTGTCGAGGATGTGGTGACCAAGGGCGGACGGGTGCAGGAAACATTGGACATCGTCCGAGCACATGGCGGGAATGTTCTGGGCGTGGCCGCAATCGTGGACCGCTCAAATGGCACGGTGAATTTCGGCGTGCCGTTTGCCAGCCTGATTTCGCTCAAGGTCGAGGCGTTTGAGGCGAGCAATCTTCCACCCGACCTCGCGAAAACCCCGGCAGTCAAACCGGGCAGCAAATGATTGGTGGGCGAAGGTAAATTTGGTGGGGCGAGCGTCCCCGCGAGCCGATTGTTGAACTAAATTTCTCCCTTGCCGGCTCGTCAGTAGCCTCGCCCCACCAAACAAACTGCGCCATCAACTGCGCCAACAAGCCTCCAATTGCGCCATTGTGACGCGCCTGGCACAGTTTTTAGAGCCCCTCCTTTCCATCAAATTTCAATTTCGGCCTTTGTTTTCAGTTGGATTCCGCATTTTCCGCCTGCTGGCATGATTCGGCATCTTTATTGCATTGAATGAATGCTTAGTTTAAGCGAGAACAATTTTAACCAAGAGATTTTATGGCAAAAGTATTAGGCATTGATTTGGGCACGACGAACTCCTGCATGGCCGTCATGGAAGGCGGCGAACCGGTCGTCCTCGAAAACTCCGAAGGCGAACGCACCACGCCGTCGCGTCGTCGCGTTCACCAAGACCGGCGAGCGCCTCGTCGGCGACGCGGCCAAGCGCCAGGCCGTCACCAACTCGCGCAACACGGTTTATTCCATCAAGCGCTTCATGGGCCGCAAATTCGACGAGGTGCAGGAAGAGGGCAAACGCATGCCCTACAAGGTCGTGAAGGCGTCCAATGGCGACGCCGCGGTGGAAGTGGAAGTGGACGGCAAAACCAAGCGCTATTCGCCGCCGGAAATTTCCGCGATGATCCTCGCCAAGCTGAAGGCCGACGCCGAAACGCGCCTCGGCGAAAAGATCACGCAGGCCGTCATCACCGTTCCGGCTTATTTCAACGACTCCCAGCGCCAGGCCACCAAGGACGCCGGCAAGATTGCCGGCCTCGAAGTGCTGCGCATCATCAACGAGCCGACCGCCGCGTCGCTCGCCTACGGCCTCGACAAGAAGAAGGACGAGAAGATCGCGGTCTACGACCTGGGCGGCGGCACGTTCGATATTTCCGTGCTCGAAATCGGCGACGGCGTCTTCGAAGTGAAGGCCACCAACGGCGACACCCACCTGGGCGGCGACGACTGGGACGACCGCCTCATGGACTGGATCCTCGACGAATTCAAAAAGGAATCCGGCATGGACCTGCGCAAGCAGCCCGACGCGCTCCAGCGCATCAAGGAAGAGGCCGAAAAGGCCAAGATCGCCCTCTCCAGCGCGCAGACAGTACGACATCAATCTGCCGTTCATCACGGCGGACGCCAGCGGGCCGAAGCACATCCAGCAAGAAGCTGACCCGCGCCAAGATGGAGCAGCTCTGCGACGAGCTGTTCGAGCGCACCATCGCGCCGGTGAAGAGCTGCCTGAAGGACGCCGGACATCGACGCCGCGAAGATCGACGAGCTCGTGCTCGTCGGCGGCATGACCCGCATGCCGCAAGGTCGTCGAGACCGCGCACAAGCTGGTCGGCAAACCGCCGCACCAGGGCGTGAACCCGGACGAAGTCGTCGCCGTCGGCGCCGCCATTCAGGGCGGCGTGCTCAAGGGCGAGGTCAAGGACGTGCTCCTGCTCGACGTGACGCCGCTGTCGCTCGGCATCGAGACGCTGCGGCGGCGTGTTCACCAAGCTGATCGAGCGCAACACGACCATCCCGACGCGCAAATCGGAAATTTTCTCCACCGCCAGCGGACAACCAGCCCGGCGTGGAGATCCACGTGCTCCAGGGCGAACGCCAGATGGCGCGGGACAACAAGACCATCGGCAAGTTCCAGCTGACGGACATCCCGCCCGCGCCGCGCGGCGTGCCGCAGATCGAGGTGACCTTCGACATCGACGCCAACGGCATCCTGCACGTCAGCGCCAAGGACCTCGGCACGGGCAAGGAGCAGAAGATCACCATCACGGCCAGCAGCGGCCTCTCCAAGGACGAGATCGAGAAGATGCGCAAGGACGCCGAGGCGCACGCCGAGGACGACAAGGCCAAGCGCGAGGAAATCGAGACGCGCAACGAGGCGGACAACGCCGTCTATCGCTCCGAGAAGATGCTCAAGGACAACGCGCGACAAGATTTCCGGCGACGACAAGGCCAAGATCGAAGACCGCCGTCGACGCAGTGAAGGAAGCGCTCAAAGGCAGCGACGCCGCCGCCATCAAGGCGGCGAGCGAGAAGCTGAACGAAGTCTGGCAGGCCGTCGGCGCGGAGCTTTACAAGGCCGCCGGCCGCAGAAGGCGCGCGCCGAGCAAGGCGCACGGCGCCGGCGCCGGCCGCGGCAAGCCGCGCGGCGAAGCCCGAAGGCCGAGGAAAAGAAGGACGAAGGCGTCGATCATCGACGCCGAAGTGGTGGACGAGAAGAAGCAAGAAGTAAGCCGATCGGCTGTTCCCGCACGGCTTGAACTTCCCCGCGGGTGCGGCGGGATTTCGATTCAAAGCAATAACCAAACAACCAAACAAAAAACACAAACTATGGCACTAAACGTAAAACCCCTCGGCGACCGCGTTCTGGTCGAACCGGTCGAGGAGAAGGAAGTCAAGAAGGGCGGAATCATCATCCCCGATACCGCCAAGGAGAAACCGCAGGAAGGCATCGTCGTCGCGCTCGGCACCGGCAAGACCGACGACGACGGCAAGAAAATCCCGTTCGAAGTCAAGAACGGCGACCGCGTGCTGGTCAGCAAATACGGCGGCACCGAAATCAAGATCGACGGCAAGGAATACAAGATCTTGTCGCAGGACGACATCCTGGCCATCCTCGAATAACTCACAACCAACAACTTAAAATTCAAAACTGATTAATAATTATGGCAGCAAAACAATTACTCTTCGATGAAGCCGCGCGGCAGGCCATCCTGCGCGGCGTCGCCAAGCTCTCCCGCGCCGTCACCGCCACGCTCGGCCCCAAGGGCCGCAACGTGGTGCTCGACAAGAAATTCGGCTCCCCGACCGTCACCAAGGACGGCGTGACCGTCGCCAAGGAAATCGAACTGGAGGATCCCTACGAAAACATGGGCGCCCAGATGGTGCGCGAAGTCGCCAGCAAGACCAGCGACACCGCGGGCGACGGCACCACCACCGCGACCGTGCTGGCCGAGGCGATTTATCGCGAAGGCCTGAAGTTCGTCACCGCCGGCGCGCAACCCCATCGGCATCCAGCGCGGCATCGACAAGGCCGTCGAGGCCGCCGTCGCCCACCTCGACAAGATCACCAAGAAGGTGAAGGACAAGGAGGAAATCCAGCAGGTCGCCACCGTCTCCGCCAACTGGGACACGACCATCGGCGACAATCATCGCCGACGCGATGGACAAGGTCGGCAAGGACGGCACCATCACGGTCGAGGAAGCCAAGTCCATCGAGACCACCCTCGAAGTGGTCGAAGGCATGCAGTTCGACAAGGGCTATCTCTCGCCTTACTTCGTCACCAACGCCGAGACGATGGAAGCCAAGCTGGAAGACGCCTTACATCCTCATCTACGAGAAGAAGATCAGCAGCCTCAAGGACATGCTCCCGCTGCTCGAAAAGGTCGCCAAGGTCGGCAAGCCGCTGCTCATCATCGCCGAAGAAGTCGAAGGCGAAGCGCTCGCGACCCTGGTCGTCAACAAGCTGCGCGGCACGCTCAACGTCTGCGCCGTCAAGGCCCCGGGCTTCGGCGACCGCCGCAAGGCCATGCTGGAAGACATCGCCATCCTCACCGGCGGCAAGTTCATCAGCGAAGACCTCGGCATCAAGCTCGAGAGCGTCGAACTGGCCGACCTCGGCCGCGCCAAGAGCATCGTGATCGACAAGGAAAACACCACCATCGTCGAAGGCGGCGGCAAGACGTCCGACATCCAGGGCCGCGTGAACCAGATCCGCCGCCAGATCGAGGAGACCACCTAGCGACTACGACCGCGAGAAGCTGCAGGAACGCCTGGCCAAGCTCGCCGGCGGCGTGGCCGTCATCAACGTCGGCGCCGCGACCGAGACCGAGATGAAGGAAAAGAAGGCGCGCGTCGAGGACGCGCTGCACGCGACCCGCGCGGCCGTCGAGGAAGGCATCGTCCCCGGCGGCGGCGTGGCGCTGATCCGCTGCCTCGACGGCCATCGAAGCCGTCAAGGCTCGAACGAAGACGAGCGATCGGCGTCGACATCGTCAAGCGCGCCATCGAGTCACCGCTCCGCGCGCTGGCCGACAACGCCGGCGTGGAAGGCTGCGTCGTCGTCGAGGAAGTCAAGAAGCGCAAGGGCAACGAAGGCTACAACGTCGCCACCGGCGAATACGAAGACCTCGTCAAGGCCGGCGTCGTGGACCCGAAGAAGGTCACCCGCACCGCGCTGCAGAACGCGGCGTCGCATCGCCGGCCTGCTGCTCACCACCGAATGCCTCATCACCGAGATTCCGGAGAAGGACAAGCCGGCTCCGATGCCGGGCGGCGGTGGCGGCGGCATGGGCGGAATGGATTACTAAACCGCTGAAGGTTCGGAGGAACTGAAACGGAACGCGGCCGGGAGAAATCCCGGCCGCGTTTTATATTTTTTAGCAGCCGGCGTGAGAAGGCTCAAACTTCAAATGCGGAGTGGAGGGTGCGGAATGCGGAACCAAGCCACGCCTCCTCACGTCGGCAATTTGTTTGCCGCGTTTTGCAAAACAGAGGCTCGAATTTTCTTGGCAAAGCAGCTGGATTATGCAATCATCCTGAAAATTCAGAGCGTCTGATGAAAGCGGCAAAAATATTATTGCTGACTGCGTTAGCCGGTTTCCTCCCAGCCAGCTTGTGCTTTGCCCAAACGTGGACGCAGACCAGCGCGCCGATTGCGAATTGGAATTCTATCGCTTCTTCATCCGATGGAAGTGTGCTGGTCGCGGTGTGTTACCCCGGTTTCATTTACGTTTCAACAAATTCAGGTGATATTGGAATCCGGCCAGCGCGCCAGCTGCGCAGTGGACTTCTGTTGCTTCATCGGCTGATGGTGCCAACTTGGTCGCAGTAGGTCTTGGATACCCCGGCATCATCTACACCTCAACAAATTTCGGTGCAGCTTGGGTTCAACAAACCAACGCACCAAACCTCTTTTGGAATGCCGTTGCTTCGTCGTCGGACGGCGCAAAATTGATAGCAGCCGTATTTTATGGCGGAATTTATACGTCAACAAATTCAGGACTGACGTGGACATCAAATAATGCCCCGAGCGAGCCTTGGTTTTCAGTTGCTTCGTCGGCAGACGGGACCAAGCTCGTGGCAGTGGCAGAAGCAGGTGGAATATATGTTTCAACAAATGCTGGATCCTATTGGATGAAATCAACAAATATTCCAGCTAGCTATTGGCGCTCGGTGGCGTGTTCAGCAGACGGAAACAACATAATTGTCGCATCTCCCGTATCAACCAACGCCAATCAACCCGGTTTCATTTATACTTCAACAGATGCCGGGCAAAATTGGATTTCAAATAATGTTCCACCGCAAGAATGGCTTTGTGTTGCCTCGTCGGCGGATGGAACCAAGCTAACGGCGATGGCATACTACGGTTCGATATTTACATCAACGAATTCAGGTATTTCTTGGGCATCAAATAGTGTGCCTTACGCGTATTGGTCTTCAGTAGCTTCGTCAGCAGATGGAACAAGACTGGTCACCTCGGATTTGGAAAACGAAGCAATTTGGATTTCACAAATCACGTCATCACCGTCGCTCAAGGTCGCTCCAACCAATGGCAATCTCGCGCTTTACTGGATCGTTCCTTCAACGAATTTCGTTTTGCAGCAAAGCGCCGATTTGTCCGATTGGGCGGATTTGACAAATCAGCCTGTTCTGAATCTCACGAATCTGCAAAATGAGGTTTCCCTGCCGTTCTCCGGCAGCAACGGTTTTTTCAGGCTCAAAACGCCATGATTTTCAGCCGTTTCCAAAACAGTTCAGAGCGTCTGATGAAAGCGGCAAAAATATTGTTGCTCACTGGATTAGCCAGTTTCCTCCCAGCCTGCTTGTGCTTTGCTCAAACATGGACGCAGACCAGCGCGCCAAATACAAATTGGGTTTCAATCGCAGAATCATCAGACGGCAATAAATTGGTTGCTCTAGTGTAGTGCGGCGTAAATACTATAACATAAAGGTTGCCCGCCTGGCCGGCACTGGTTTACTCTTTGGGACATGAGGATTGCTCCTGTCGTTAACCTTGCCGCCGACCAAAAAAGCCTGCTCACCAAGGCGGCCAAGGGCACCTCGGTATCCGTGCGCTTTTCCCAGCGGGCGCAGATTGTTCTGCTCGCCGCCGAGGGGATGCAGGACATCAATATCGCCCGCAAACTGAAGACCACCCGCCAGCGTTGTGCCCGCTGGCGCCAGCGTTTCATTCAACTGAGGATTGATGGACTTAAAAAGGATGCTCCCCGCCCCGGGCGCAAGAAAAAGCTATCCCCCCAAAAGATCCAATCCATCGTCAAGCAGACGCTGGAGCAAAAGCCCGCCAACGCCACTCACTGGAGCGCGCGCACCATGGCCAAAGCCGTTGGGATCAGCGAAAGAGCCGTCCGACGCATCTGGAAGGCCCACGGTCTGAAGCCTCACCTGAGTCGCACTTTCAAGTTGTCCAATGACAAGAATTTCGCGGAGAAACTGGAGGATGTTGTGGGATTGTATTTGAACCCGCCGGAGCATGCGTTGGTTTTGAGTTGCGATGAGAAGAGCCAGATTCAAGCACTGGATCGCACCCAGCCCGGGCTGCCGATCAAGAAGGGGCGCGCCGGGACCATGACCCATGACTACAAGCGAAATGGCACGACGACCTTGTTCGCCGCACTCAACACCCTGGATGGAACCGTCATTGGTTCGCACATGAAGCGTCATCGCCATCAGGAGTGGTTGAAGTTTCTGAAGCTGATTGACCAGCAGACACCCGCAGGCAAAGAACTGCACCTGATCGTTGACAACTATGCCACCCACAAGCATCCCAAGGTCAAAAGCTGGCTGGTCAAGCATCCGCGTTTTCACATTCACTTCACCCCGACCAGTGCCTCCTGGCTCAACATGGTGGAACGGTTTTTTCGCGACCTCACGGACAAGCGCCTCCGCCGAGGCGTCTTCAAGAGCGTTCCCGAGGTGATCCACACGATCAACGACTACATTGAGCAACACAACACGGCCCCAAACCCTTTCGTCTGGACCGCCAGCGCGAAGGACATTCTCGAAAAAGTCAGGCGTGCCCGCGCAAAACTCGATATGTTACAGACTGCTTGACGCACTACACTAGCAACCCATGTGGTAATCGCAATCGGCACGAATATCTTTCAGGGAGCTGTTTACATTTCGACGAATTCAGGAACTACTTGGGCGCAGGTCACCAATATTCCAAACAATTATTGGATGAATGCGGCCTCATCGGCGGATGGCAGCCAATTCGTGGCCGTTGCCAATGGCGGCCGCATTTACATCTCCACAAATTCAGGTAGAACTTGGACTGCCACCGGCACAAATAATTCATGGAGTTGCATTTCATCGTCCGCCGACGGGATAAGACTCGTCGCTGGAACCTACTTCGGCGGTGTTTACACAAACGCCGGCATGGATTGGGTAGCTACCTCGGCTCCAATATCATCCTGGTATTCAATCGCTTCTTCGGCGGATGGGAAGATTTTAGTTGCCAGAGCCAACGGACTTTATATTTCGACAAACTTCGGCGCGAGTTGGAGTCAACGTTATACGGCAATTGGTCCTCGGTCGCTTCATCTGCCGATGGCAATAAATTGGCAGCTTCGATAGATGGCAGCCAAATATACATTTCCACCGACCTGGGGTCGACATGGATACCGATACCGAACCCCCCAATTGGATTTTTCGACCATCTGGAATGGGAAAATATTACAATTTCCGCCGATGGCAGCAGAAATATTCGCTGAAGCATATTCCTCAGGTAACAAATTGCTTTACGTTTCTACCGATGGAGCAACTTGGACAAAGCAAGCCAACCTACCAGCGGTCTGCACTCTCGCTGCCGCATCGGCCGACTGTGGTAATTTAGTAGCAATTGGCGGCGGAATTTGGACGTCGCAAACCACACCCGCGCCATCAGTGAACCTCATGCCGACCAATGGCAATCTCGCGCTTTCCTGGATCGTGCCTTCGACCAATTTCGTTTTGCAGCAAAGCGCGGATTTGTCCGGTTGGGCGGATTTGACAAATCAGCCGGTTCTGAATCTCACGAATTTGCAAAATGAAGTTTCCCTGCCGTTCTCCGGCAGCAACGTTTTTTTCCGGCTCAAAACGCCATGATTTTCCGCCGTTTCGAAAAAGTTATTCACCGCTTGACCTTTTGCCGGATAAACGATTAAATGTCCGGCGTTAGGCAAATTCATGTTTGCGCAATTAAAAAGCCTGTTTTCCAACGACATTGGAATAGACCTGGGCACTGCCAATTCCCTCGTCTATGTGAAGGACCGTGGCATTGTCCTCCGCGAACCCTCGGTGGTGGCCATCCAGGCCGGCACGACCAACGTGCTGGCCGTCGGTGAAGAAGCCAAACGGATGCTGGGCCGCACGCCCGGCAACATCGTGGCCATCCGCCCGATGAAAGACGGCGTGATCGCCGACTTCGAAATCACCGAGGCCATGCTGCGGCACTTCATCCAGAAGGTCCAGCACCGCAAGCTCATCGCTCCGCGGGTCGTCATCGCCATTCCTTCGGGAATCACGGAAGTGGAAAAACGGGCGGTCAAGGATTCGGCAATGCACGCCGGAGCGCGCGACGTCATCCTGATTGACCAGCCGATGGCCTCGGCCATTGGCGTCGGACTGCCGGTGCATGAACCGGCGGGCAACATGATCGTGGACATCGGCGGCGGGACCTGCGAAATCGCAATCATCTCGCTCGCCGGCATCGTCTTCAGCCGCAGCCTGCGGGTGGGCGGGGACGAATTTGACGAAACGATCGTCGCGCACATGAAACGCGCCTACAACTTAATGATAGGTGAACGCACCGCGGAAGAAATCAAAATACGCATCGGCTCCGCATTTCCGCTCGAACAGGAATTGACCATGGACGTGAAAGGCCGCGACTTGAGTTCCGGCCTTCCGAAGACATTGACCATCCGTTCCGAGGAAATTCGCGAAGCATTGCAGGAACCGCTCACGAGCATTTTGGAATCCATCCGGATCACGCTGGAACGCTGTCCGCCCGAACTCGCCGCCGATCTTGTGGATCGCGGCCTGGTCATGGCCGGCGGCGGCTCGCTGTTGCGCGGCATTGACCGGCTGGTGGCCGGCGAAACCGGTTTGCCGGTCCATCTGGCCGACGATCCCATGAGCGCCGTGGCCGAAGGCACCGGCCGGGTTCTGGAGCAACTGGAGTTCGTCAAGCGCATTGCGAACAATCCAAAGTATTGATTTCCCGCCTCGCATGGCCGAAGCCTTTAGGGCGGCTCGGCCCGGCATGTTCACCTGCAATGGCTGAAAGATTTCAGCCGCAACCCCGGAATTCCGGGGAGCAGGAATGTTCAAACGAAAAAATTTAATCGCGCCCGGCGCGGTGACGCTGGTGGCGGTGGCTGCTGTTGAGCCTGCCGTCGGGCGCGGCGTCGCGCATCAAGCCGCCGGCGGCGGTTTGTTCGCGCCGTTCTTCGGAGCCGTCAATGCCGTCGGCCAACTGCCCGGCGCGGCGATGGACGCCGTCATGCCCCGCAGCCGGCTGCTCAAGGAAATTGAAAATCTCCGCCTCGAAAATCAGCGGCTTGAAGTCCAGAATTTGCAGGCCGCCGCCCTTCTCCAGGAAAACAACCAGCTCCGCGCGCACGTCGGCTGGCAGCAGCAGGCGCCGTGGAAGCTCAAACTGGCCGGCGTCGTCCTGCGCGACCCGGCGAACTGGTGGCGCACGGTTGAAATTGACCTCGGCAGCCGCGACGGCGTCCGCGAAAACCTGCCGGTGCTGACCCGCGACGGACTGGTGGGCCGCGTTTCGTCCGTCGGCTACGCGCGCTCGCAGGTCGTGCTGGTGGGCGATCCGGGTTGCCGGGTTTCTGCGCGCGTCGTCAATCGCGGCGCACGACATGGGCGTCGTCACCACGAGCGGGCCTCTGGACACTTCGCTCGTCAATCTGACTTATCTCTCCGGCGACGCGAAATTGGAATCCGGCCAGAAGGTCGTCACCAGCGGCGAAGGCGGTATTTTCCCGCCGGGAATTCCCATCGGCCAGATTGTGGACGCGAGCCAGGCTTGAATCCGGTCTTTACACCGAGGCGCGCGTGAAACTGTCGGCGAACCTCGGCGCGCTGGACCAGGTCTGGGTCTTGTTTCCATGAGATGAAAATGAAGAAACATTCGAACATTCAACATTCAACATCGAACGCCCAATGAATACGCGGCACACGCCGCAAGTCATTGGATGTTGGGCGTTGAATGTTGAATGTTCGATGTTCCGCCTCAATGAAATTATTCAACTCCATCCTGGTCCTGGCCGCCGCGTTTCTCGCGGTGTTCGCGGAGGCCGCGTTTCAACTGCCGCGCCATCTGCTCGGCGCGCAGGTGGACCTGCTGCCGGCGCTGATGATTTACGCGGCCTTGAACACGGACGTCGCGACCGTCTCGCTGCTCGCCGTGCTCGGCGGGCTGTGGTTCGACGCGCTGTCGGCCAATCCGCTTGGCGTGAGCATCCTGCCGCTGTTTGCCGTCGGCTATCCCGATCTGTCTGCGGCGCGATTTGATTTTGCGCGAGCTGCCGTTCGCCCAGGTCATTCTCGGCGCGGTGGCCAGCGCGGCGGCGCCGGCGCTGTGTGTGTTGCTGTTGTTGACCGGCGGGCAGGCGCCGCTGCTGGGCTGGGGTTCGCTCTGGCAATGGCTGGTGATGACGGCGGGCGGCGCGGTGGCCACACCGGTCATTTTCGCGCTGTTCGACCGGTGCCGGCACGCGCTTCGGCTACCAGCCGCAAATGGAAACCAGTTTCCGTCCCGACCGCGAAATATTGCGGGATAAAAAAATATGAGTCCACACCTTCCAGTCCACAGTCCACAGTCGAAACGCCGCGACGCCGGCGACGACACGACTGCGGACCATGGACTGTGGACTGTGGACTGTTTGCCATGCTAATTCTCGACGAGCTGAAAAAGAACGACCCGCAATTGCGCCTCTTCGCCGTGGCGCTGGCGGGCGGGCTTGTTCATTTTGCTCGCCGGATTGTGGTGGGTGCAGGTCGTTTCCGCGCGCGATTACCAGAACCACCTGGAAACCCAGTCCTTCCGCACCGTGCGCCTCCCGGCCATGCGCGGGAAAAATCCTGGATCGCGACGGCCGCGTGCTCGCCGAAAACAACGCGCGCTACAATTTGAGCCTGTATTTTGAAGATTTGAACGGCCAGTTCAAAGACGAATACTCCCGGCGGCGTCCGGTGATAATCACGACCAACACCGCTCCGTTTTGGAAATTTTGGAGCCGTTCCAGGACGGTCGAAACCAATCGTGTGCGCCTTAAAAAAAGTGCAGATCGACGCGCTGACTCGGCAGGCGCGTTCCAATGTCGTGAACAACATTGTCGCACAGGTCGGCCGGAAGATTGGCCAGCCGCTGACGCTCGACCCGGCAAAGTTCGAGCACGATTATGACAAACGACTGGCCCTTCCTTACACCGTGGTTCGCAACGCCAGTCCGCAGCAGGTCGCGCGGTTCGAGGAGCAGAGTTCCGATATCCAGGGCGTGGACGTGGAGCTTCAGCCGATCCGGACGTATCCGTTCGGCACGACGGCGGGGCATTTGCTCGGCTATTTGCACCGCGACGACGACGCCCAAACCGGGGAAAATTCCTATTTCAATTATTACCTGCCGGATTATCGAGGCGTGGTGGGAATCGAAGGCGGCTTCGACGCGCAACTGCGCGGGCGCGCGGGCGAGGAATCCGTGCTCGTCAACAATCTCGGCTACCGCCAGTCCGAAAATATTCTGGACGCGCCCGAACCGGGCGACAACGTCGTGCTGACGATTGACCTCGGCATCCAGCGCGCGGCGGAGGAATCGCTCTTGTCGCATCAAGGTCCGGATGCGCGGGCGGCGATTGTCGTGATGGACGTTCGCAGCGGCGACGTGCTGGCGATGGTGTCGTCGCCGGCGGTCAATCCCAATGATTTTGTCACCGGCTTTACCCCGGCGGAGTGGCAGCGGCTCAACGACACGAATCTGAACGTGCGAAATCAACCGCGCGACCCAGCAAAATTATGCGCCCGGCTCGATTTTCAAACCGATCATCGCCCTGGCCGCGCTTGAAGCCGGCCTGGATCCGGACGCCATGGTTGACAATCCGGGTTATGTCTATGTCGGGCAGGCGGCAGATCCATGATGTGGCGCCGGCCGGGCCAATACAATTTCCGAAAAGCCATCATTGAGTCCTGCAATACCTATTTCATCACCGTCGGCCTGCGCGCCGGCATCGAGAACGTCGTTCGCATGGCCGAAAAATTTCATTTTGGCGAGCGCATCGGCCTGCCGACGCGGCAGGAAACCGGCGGAATTTTCCCCACATTGAGCCAGGTGCAGAGTTCCGACTGGCGCGATGGCGACTCGGCCAACATTTGCATCGGACAGGGCGAAATGGCCGTGACGCCGATGCAAATGGCCGTCGCCTATGCGGCCATCGCCAACGGCGGCACGGTTCTCTGGCCGCGGCTGGTCGAGCGCATCGAGCCGCAGGACCCGGCTTCCGGCAAGGCCATGACCACATTTTCCGGCCGGCCTCGTGCGAGATCATCTCGGCGTCAGCGCCCGCAATTTGAAACTTTTGCGCGACGCGATGCTGGCGGAAACAGAGGAAGGCACCGGGCAGGCCGCACAAGTGCCCGGTCTGCGGATTTGCGGCAAGACCGGCACGGCGCAGGTGATGAACGCGCGCAACCAGGAGACCAGCCGCACCACCTGGTTTGCCTCGTTTGCACCCTATGAAAATCCGCGCTACGCCGTCGTGGTCATGGTCGAAGGGCGGCACTTTTTGGCGGCACAGACCTGCGCGCCGATCGCGCACGACATTTACGAGGAGATTTTGGAAAAGGGAAATTCAAACGCCCGTGGAAATCCGGCGCAAAAATGACATGACCGGACGAATCGCTCAACAAGCCATCCAACACGCTCGACCGCCTGCAACTCGCGGCGCTGGCCGGGCTGATGGTTCTCGGCGCGGCGTTCGTGTTCAGCGCGACGATGTCCAATCCGATCGAGGCGGAGAAGGCGTGGTATGCGCAGACGTGGTTTCATCAGGTCGTCTGGTATGCGCTTGGCATCGGCGCGGGCGCGGCGATTTGCGTGTTGGATTATCACACGCTGGCGCGGTGGTCGTTCGTGGCGTATTGGGCGGCGATTGTCTTCCTGGTCGTCGTGCTGGTGCCGCACATCGGCTCGGTCCACTATGGCGCGCGGCGCTGGATTGATTTCGGTCCGTTTCAATTTCAACCGTCGGAATTCGCCAAGCTCGCGTTCATCCTGGCGGCGGCGAATTTCTTGAGCCGGCCGCCGGATGAATTGCGGCAGCCGGCGATTTTCTGGAAGGCCATCGGCTTGATGATGCTGCCGTTCGTTTTGATTTTGAAGGAACCGGACCTTGGCTCGGCGCTCGTCCTGCTGCCCACCGGTCTGGCGATGATGTTTGTCGCGGGCACGCCGAGGCGGTATCTGCTGCAACTGGCCGGCGTGGTGGGAGTGATGGCCGCGCTGTTTCTGGCGGACATTTTGTTCGCGCCGCCGCGATGGCAGTTGCCGGTGAAGCCGTATCAACGCGACCGGCTGCTGGTTTATTTTGGACGGGATTACACCCATTTCGCTTCGCCGAACGCCTCCCCGGCGGAGCTTCAACGCATCCGGCAAGAACAGTTCGAAGACGAATATAATGTACGTCAGGCGTTGATTTCCGTCGGCTCCGGTGGGCTGCTCGGAAAAGGCTGGCGGCAGGGAACCCAGAACGCGATACGGTTATCTGCCGCGCGCGGGGGCGCACAACGACTTCATTTTCTCGGTGATTGCCGAGGAGGAAGGGTTCGTTGGCAGCGTGATTGTGCTCACGCTGTATGCGGTGGTTCTCTTCACCGGATTGAGAATCGCCGGCCAGGCGCGCGACCGCCTGGGCAAACTCGTGGCGGTGGGCGTTGTGACGCTCCTCTTCAGCCACGTTTTCATCAACATCGGAATGAACATTCGCATCATGCCCGTGACGGGCATACCACTGCCGCTGTTATCTTACGGCGGGTCTTCAGTGCTCGGCTCGTTGATCGCCGTGGGCTTGATGCAAAACATACACATCCATCGAAAGGGATACTGACCATGAGCAACAACAATTTCTCGCGGCGACGCCGCGGAATGCGTTTCCGCCCCAAAGGCGGCCTCGGCCAAAACCCGCAAAAACCCGACCGCGACGCCATCGAGGCCCGCGCCGACGCGGTGAGCGAACAGGGCGGCGCCGAGCGCGTTTTTGAAAAACGCCACTCGCCCGAAATTGAACGCGCGGAAAACCTGGCCGCCGGCCTGCCGCCGCAGGGCGCGGAGGAATCCGGCGCGCCCGCCTCCGCCGACAAAAAGGAATTCCGCGAGCCGCATCTCGACACGCCCGCGCGAACTGGAGGAGGAAAAACCATTCGAGCCGGTCGAAATCAAGGAGCAGCCGAAGGGCATTCTGGATTCCATCAAGACCGCCGCGGCAACGCTCGTCAAAAAGGTCCAGCGGCTCATCCGCCCGGTGAAACGGACCCACAAGGAAATCGTCATCAACGCCGAGACGCTCGAAACGCGCGTCGCCGTGCTGGAAGACGGCAAGCTGGAGGAATTCAACATCGAGCGCACCACCGAGGAGCGCCTCGTCGGCAGCATCTTCAAGGGCCAGCGTCCGCAACCTCGAAGACGGCCTCAAGGCCGCGTTCGTGGACATCGGGTTCGAGAAGAACGCGTTTCTGCATTACTGGGACATCGTGCCGAACCAGTTCGACTCCGGCGTGGAAATCGTCGAGCGCGAAGTCCGCCGCCCGCAGAAGCCCAAGATCACGCAGAAGGACATCCCGCGCCTGTATCCGCCCGGCAGCGAAATCATCGTGCAGGTCACCAAAGGCCCGATCGGCACCAAAGGCCCGCGCGTCACGACGAATCTGGTTCTGCCCGGACGTTATCTGGTTCTGCTGCCGAATTCCGACCAGTCCGGCATCTCGCGCAAGATTGAAAACCAGGAGGAGCGCAAGCGCCTGAAAAAAATCCTCCGCGAGCTGCACATTCCCGACGGCATGGGCGTCATCATGCGCACCGCCGGCGAAGGCCAGCGCAAGCCGTATTTCATCCGCGACCTCGCGCTGCTGCTCGAGGAATGGAACGAGGTCTCCGAGAAGATCAAGAAACAGCCGATGGCCACCTGCGTCTTTCAGGAGCCGGATTTGATCGAACGCACCGTGCGCGATTTTCTCACCGAGGACGTCGAGCGCGTGGTGGTGGACAATCAAAAGGCCTACGACCGGATGCGCGACATGATGTTGAAGATCAAGGCCCGCTGGTCGGCGCACAAGGTCAAGCTCTACAGCGATTCGCAGCCGATCTTCGACCGGTTCAACGTCAGCAAGCAACTGGAAAGCACCTTCTCGCGCACGGTCCATCTCAAGAGCGGCGGCTACATCGTCGTGGACGAAACCGAGGCGCTCGTCGCCATTGACGTCAACACCGGACGGCACAAGGGCAGCAAGAACCAGGAGGCCACCATCCTGAAGGTGAACCTCGAAGCCGCCGAGGAAATCTGCCGCCAGCTCCGCCTGCGCAACATGGGCGGCCTCATCGTGCTGGATTTCATTGACATGAAAGGCCGGCGCGACCAGCAGCAGGTCTATTCGCGCATGAGGGACGGCCTCCGCCGCGACAAGGCCAAGACGCACATCCTGCCCATCTCGCAGCTCGGCCTCATGGAAATGACCCGCCAGCGCCACAGCGAAAGCGTCCGTTCCGCCGTGTATGACGACTGCCCGTATTGCAAGGGCCGCGGCAAGGTCAAAAGCGCCATCACCATGAGCGTGGAAATCCAGCGCAAGCTCCAGGAAATCCTGAAGAAACGCACCCGCGACGAATCGGACTTCCAGCTCCGCATCGTGGTCCATCCCACCGTGCTGGACCGGCTCCGCACCGAGGACGAGAAGCACCTCATCGAAATGGAGAAGCGCTATTTCGGAAAGCTGTCCTTCCGCGCCGACACCGGGATGCACGCCGAACAGTTCAAGATTGTGAACGTCGAGAACAACGAGGAACTCGCCAGCGTCGGTTCCTAAACGTGTAGAGTCGGCGTTGTGCGCCGAAGTCCGGGCCGCAGGCTCGACACGACGACCAACCGCCCCGCGGGAAACTGCGGGGCGGTTTCATTTCTAAAATGCGGGCGTAACCTGTGGCCGGTTAAAATGAAAAACAAACTGGACGCGGATGAAATGGAGGTTTAGCGTGCAAACCATGACAAAGCCATTCAACACTTGGTTGGTTCTTCTCTTCTCCGTTATTTTGATTTTGAATGAAACCGCGTTAGCAAAGCCACCGTTTATCGGAGTGTTCAGCAACAACAAGGGGTCGGACGAAGAATTCACGCTAACTTTGATGGACGACGGCAAAGCGGTAATTTCCGACATGGCGTTTGTTCCTTTCTTGTGGAAACCCGGCCCCACGAATAACCAAATAATCCTGACAGCCTCGCTTGGGGGAGACCATAAAACCAATTCTGTAGTGATCGTGTTCGATTCGGAAAAGAAGGAGATTCATTTTTTGCCCAATGATTTATCTTACGACCAAACGCTTTATCTCACAACCAACGAAATTCCAAAACAACTGCACAACATTCTTCTGCATTTTGATGGAACAGCTATTTCTCTTGAACACCCCATTGACACCATTTTTGCATTAGATATAACGAATCACACAGGGGATCTGCACAAACTCCAACAAGCGATTAAGGAAGAAGGACTGCATTGCGATTTTAATATGGGCATAGCTGGCGACTGGATTAATCATTTAGCAGTTGATGCAAGAGATGTGGTTTTGGTTAGAAGTTATGCAACAAACCAAATCATTCAATCCTCGCTTTCAGTGAAAATTCGAATATCGGGTGAGAAAAATATTTTGAGATTTGGGAGAATGGCAAAAAGTCGGGCGAAGAACCTTTCGAAAATGGCAAACCTGTTCCAACTTGGGTGCATCCTTAATTTGCAGTTTGCACCCATTGCTTCTTCAGTTTCGCCTTAACTATTCAGCGCAACTGTTTCAATGCCCCCCCCCCGGAAATCCGCCGGCAACGGCGATTCAAAGCTCCTGGATTATGAAGACGCAATCTAAAGTGGACCTTTTGCCTTTGTTCGCTTGTATTGCCATCAGTTTGAGCGCACTTGACGCCCGCGCTTTTTCGCTGCTTGGCCCGTTCAAGCCGTTTCTATCGCCTCGTTCCGCAATAACTTTCCCGTTCATTGCCGGTTCGGGAAAAACGTCTGTTGCAACGAACCTTTTTCGGTGCGGATGACCGTGCCGGTGCCGATGTGGTGCCGCTCAAACCAGCCTTCCTTCGTCTCCAAGACAAACTGGATGTTGTCGGTGGCCGCCACGATGCCGTTGGTGTCGTTCTGTTCGAGGTGATGGATTTCCTGAATCACGCCGGCCGGGTCAATGTAGGCGGCGGAAATGGATTCGGGACAGTTCTTCATCCAGAACGAGGTTTGATACGGCTGTGGGAAGACAAAAATCATCGCGTCGGTTTCCTGGATGTTGGTGCGGAACATCATGCCGGTCATCACCTCACGCTGGGTGAGCGCCTGTTCGGCGTCGAGCGTTTCCGCGCCGAGATAAATCTTCATCGTCGGCAGTTTCGGCTGCGCGTGCGTCGGCAGTTTCGGCGGCGAGTTCGTCGGAAGGAGATCGTCAAAGGACGGCGGTTTGGTCCCCACCACCGCTTGCTTGCGGCAGCCGTCCGCGAAAACCGCGCCGAGAATCAGCAAAATGGCCAGCACGAATTGTTTCATGCGGCCACTGTGAAAGATTCCGCCGGCGATTTCAACATTTATGCGTGTCCACGCCCCTGCAAGCAACGTGCAAGGCGGGTAAATTTCTTAGATTGAGACCGGGGCGGATAAGAATTTATTCGCCTGCGGCGCGGAATTTTTGCATTATGCGTGCGATGAAATCCATGACGGGCTACGGCCGCGGCGAGTGCGCGCGGGACGGCTTCAAAATCACCGTCGAGCTGGGCGCGGTGAACCGCCGCCAGTCGGAAATTTCCGTGAACCTGCCGCGCGATCTGGAAATGCTCGAAGCGCCGGTCCGCGACGCCATCAACGCCCGCGTCGCGCGGGGCCGCGTCACGGCGCGCATCGCCATCCATGCCGCCGGAGGGAAAATTTCCGCGCGAATCAACGTGGCACTCGCGAAGGCTTACGCGGCGGAGCTGGGCCGGCTGGCGAAGCAGTTAAAGTTGTCCGGCGCCGTGACCCTGGACCAGATCGTCCGCGCGCCGGGCGTTTTTCAGAGCGACGAGGAACTGGCCGGCGCGGAAACGATTCTGCCGGTCGTGCAAAAGGCGTTGCGGCAGGCGCTTGACGCGCTGGTGAAGATGCGCGGGCGCGAGGGCGCGCACCTGGCGCGGGATTTGGCGGCGCGAATTGAAATCATGCGCCGCGCGGTTGAAAAAATCCAGAAACAGGCGCCGTTGACGGCGGAAAATTACCGCCAGCATCTGCTCGAACGAATCAAGAGCGCGGGCATCGAAGCCATCGCGCCGGACGACGAGCGGCTGTTGAAGGAGGTGGTGGTGTTCGCCGACCGCTCGGATATTTCGGAGGAATTGACGCGGCTGCAAAGCCATTTCCAGCAGTTCGAGGACTGCCGGAAATCGAAGGAGCCGGTCGGCCGCACGCTGGATTTTCTCGCGCAGGAAATGAACCGCGAAATCAATACCATCGGCTCGAAAGCAAACGACGCGGTGATTTCGCGCGAGGTTGTCACGCTGAAGGCGGAACTGGAACGGTTCCGCGAACAGGCGCAGAATGTGGAATGACGTAATTGGCCAGTTTCCAAATCCCAATGATTGAAGAATTCCAAATGACGAATGACGAATGGAACCTTGACGCCGGTTTTGCCATTCGCCATTCGTCATTCGTCATTATTTCGGCTTTATGGTCTGGTCATGAGTCAATTTTGGAATGATGAAAACAGCAGAATCCAGTTCGTTGCTCATTTTGATTTCCGCGCCATCCGGCGGCGGCAAGACGACTCTTTGCAATTCCCTGCTCGCCGCGCGGCCCGGCATGACGCGCGCCGTCACCTGCACCACGCGCGAACCGCGTCCGGGCGAGAAGGACGGGGTGGATTATTATTTTTTCAGCGCGGCGGAATTTGCGAAACGCGTGGCGGCGGGTGAATTCATCGAACACGCGACGGTTTTTGGCCGGAGCTACGGCATCTTGCGGTCCGAACTTGCTGGACAAGCTGCGTTCAGGCCGGGACGTTTTGCTGAACGTGGACGTGCAGGGAGCGGCAACGATCCGCGCCAGGGCCCGGGGGGAGCCGGAGTTGAAACGCGCCCTGGTTTCGATTTTTCTGACGCCGCCGTCGGTGTCCGTGCTGGAAGAGCGGTTGATAAAGCGCAACTCGGATTCGGCGGCGGAAATCCAGAAGCGGCTGGGCGTGGCGCGGCGATGAAATCGCGCAGCTGGAGCCATTTCGACTATCTTTTGATCAGCGAGTCGGTTGCGGAAGATTTGCGGCGGATGCTGGCGATCGTCGAGGCGGAGAACGATGCGCGACGGCGCGTTCGCAGGGCACCGGCGAATTTTGAACTGATTGCGGATTGACGGATTTGAAGTTCAGATTTGATGCAGATTATGAGCAGCTGTAAAAACAATTATTCTCGGCGTGACCGGTTCCATTGCCGCGCACAAGGCGGTGGATCTGGCGAGCCTGCTGACGAAGGCGAAATGCGACGTGCGCGTGGTGATGACGGCGGACGCGCAGCGTTTCATCACGCCGCTGCCGTTCAAAACGCTCACGCGCAATCCGGTCGTGACCGATCTTTACGATGAAGACGAGGGCTGGAAGCCGGCGCACATCGAACTGGCGGACGCGGCGGACTTGCTGCTGGTTGCGCCCGCGACGGCGAATGTGATTGCGAAAATGGCGGAGGGAATTGCCGACGACGCGCTGACGTGTATCGCGCTGGCGTTGAATCCGAAGGCGAAAATTTTGATTGCCCCGGCGATGAACGGCATGATGTGGCGGCACCCGGCCACGCGGGAAAACGTCAAAACCCTCAAATCGCGCGGCGTGGAATTCATCGGGCCGGACGAGGGCATGTTGTCGTGCGGTTACGAGGGCATCGGCCGGTTGTGGCCGGTGGAGAAAATCGCGGTGCGGGCGCTGCAAGCAGCCGGGTGAAGATGCGGCGCGCATCCGCGTTCTTTGGCCCATGAATCTTTTTGCGTCACGATGGTGGAAAGGGCTGTTGCGGACCTCGCGGCCGGAGCCGGTGGAGCAGGCCGCGCGCATCGCGGCCATGCAACTGCACATTGTGCTGCCCGCCAAGGCCGGGCTGATCGCGGTGGTGCTCTATTTCCAACTCACCTCCGCGGCGAGTTTGCCGGAGCCGAGCATTTACGGCCTGATGCTGGAAATCCTCCGCTGGATTTTTGGGTTTACGTGGCCAGCAACTGCGTCGCCGGCGGGATTTTTTATTTCTGGCGCCGTTTTCCGCCGGCCATTTTTCAATGGCTGGTGTTCACGCTGGGCATTTTGGACGGGCTGTTCGTCGCCGGCCTGGTGTTTCTCACGGATGGCTTCGAGAGCATGGCGTATTGGATGTTTCCGGGTTTGATCGTTTTGAATGCCATCAGCATCCCGCTGGCGACGCCGCAAATCGTGTCTGAACCTGCTGTTCAGCGTTTTTTACATCAGCGCGGGAATTTTGTATGCCGAGGTTCCGCTGCCTGAACTGGTCACGCCGCCGGCCAAGATGTTTTCACCCGGCCGCCGGATCACATCCCAAGCCGGCGCATAATCCCGACCTGCCGTTCAGCGCGGACACCGATGAAGCCAGCATTAAACCGGATTTGCCGCGGTTGTTTGTGCTGTGGCTGCTGGCGGCCTGCTGTTATGGCGTGCAGGTGTTGTCGGAGCGCCAGCGGCGGGCCGCCGAGGAGGCGGCGGAATTTGCCGCGCGGGAAAGCCAGTTGCACTCCGCCGGCCGGCTCGCCGCCGAATTCGCGCACCAGATCAAGAATCCGCTGGCCATCATCAACAACGCCGCGTTCTCGCTGCAACGCTCGCTTCGCGCCGGCAAAACCGGCACGGCGGAGCAGATTGAAATCATCCAGGAGGAGGTCGCGCGCGCCGACCGGGTCATCACCCGGATCATGGGTTATGCGCAATTGAGCGAGGGCCGCGTTGAGAAGCTGGACGTCGTCGAGGAATTCGACCGCGCCATCGCGCAGGTGTTTCCGCCAGCCGTGCCGACCGGGATTAGTATCCGGCGCGAATTCGGCCGGTATTGTCAGCCGCTGTTCATGCAGCGCGGCCACCTGTCCGAAATATCTGGTCAACCTGCTGCAAAACGCACGCGAGGCGCTGGGCGACAAGGGAAATGTTCTGGCCGCTGCGGATTGCCGGAGCGATCACGCCGTCGAAATTTCCGTGCGCGACGACGGGCCCGGCATTCCGCCCGACAAAATCGAGCGCGTCTTCGAGGCCTATTACACGACCAAGGAACGCGGCACCGGCCTCGGCCTCGCCATCGTGAAACACAACGTCGAGCTTTACGGCGGCAGCGTGCGCGTGGAATCGGAGCTTGGAAAGGGTGCGAAATTCATCGTAATATTCCCCGCAAAAGCGGTGATGAAAATATCCCTGAAATGAGCGCCCCGTTGCCACCCGTGCTCGTCGTGGACGACGAGAAGAACATGCGCCTGTCGCTACAGACGGTGCTGAATGACGAGGACTACGCCGCCCGCACCGTCGAGTCCGCCGAGGAGGCGCTGGAACTGCTCGCACGCGAGGATTTCTTCATGGTCATCACCGACGCGCGGCTCGGCGGCATGAGCGGTTACGAATTTCTGAAGCAGTTGCACGCGCAATGGCCGGATTTGCCGGTGCTGATGCTCACGGCTTATGCCACCCCCAAGCTCGCCGTCGAGGCCATCAAGGCCGGGGCGATGGATTACCTGGCCAAACCTTTCGCGCCGGAGGAACTGCTCCACGCCGTCGCGCGCTGCGCCGAACGCCACCGGCTGTTGCGCGAAAACGCCACGCTGCGCTCGCGCGCCGTCGAATCCTCACACCCTCGACCAGATCATCGGCGAATCGCCGAAAATCCGCGAACTGCGGAACCTGATTCAAACCGTGGCGGCGACCGACGCGCGCGTTCTGGTTCTCGGCGAAAGCGGCACCGGCAAGGAGCTGGTCGCCGGCGCGCTGCACAGCCAGGGCCGCCGGCGCGAACAAAGTTACGTCCGCATCAATTGCGCGGCCATTCCCGAAACGCTGCTCGAAAGCGAATTGTTCGGCCACGAAAAAGGCGCGTTCACCGGCGCGGTGAAACAAAAACCGGGCCGCGTCGAGGAGGCCGACGGCGGAACGATTTTCCTGGACGAAATCGCCGACATGAGCAAGCCGCTTCAGGCCAAGCTGCTGCGTTTCCTCGAAGACGGCACGTTCACGCGCGTCGGCGGCTCGCAGGAACTGCGCGTCAACGTCCGGCTCGTCGCCGCGACAAACCGCGATATCACGCGGGCCATCGCCGACGGCCAGTTCCGCGAGGATTTGTTCCACCGGCTGAA
The DNA here is from genome assembly GCA_963711945.1 of uncultured Verrucomicrobiae bacterium. Classification (GTDB taxonomy): domain Bacteria; phylum Verrucomicrobiota; class Verrucomicrobiia; order Limisphaerales; family UBA11358; genus UBA11358. The sequence continues at coordinate 214,935 of CAVQGB010000008.1, forward strand.
CGTGGTGCAGATTCTCCTGCCGCCGCTGCGCGAGCGCGGCGACGACGTGCTGCTGCTGGCGGAGCATTTTTTGAAATTGTTCCGCGCCACGATGAACAGAAACGTCACCGGCATCTCTCCCGCCGCCCGGCAAAAACTGCTCGCGCACCGCTGGCCCGGCAACGTCCGCGAACTGCGCAACGTCATCGAACGCGCCCTGATTTTGGAAACCCGCGCGATATCCAGCCGTCCAGCCTGCCGGATTTCCAGGTGGAAGCGCGTCTGGCCAAAGCCGCTCCGTTCCAGCCCGCGGCGGATGAATCGCTGGACGGCGCGCTGGCGCGCATTGAACGCGAACTGATATCCGGCGCGATGGAGCAAAACGATTTCAACCTGACACGCGCCGCGGAACAGCTTAAACTCACCCGACATTCGCTCCGTTACCGGATGCAGCGGCTCGACATGAAAACCGGCGACGGCGCGGCGGCCAGCGAAACCATAGAGATTGCAATGAGCGACAATGTATTGCCAAATGGAACCGGTCTTTCGCCGGGATGGGTTGATTCTCTGATCGTGGTGGGCGCGGTTCTGCTGGTGGCGCTGGTGGCCCTGATTTGGGCGGCTTCCTTCCGCAAACGCGGCGCCAAACGCCAGCATCGCCACCACGGGCATCACCATCACCGGAGGCAGGGCGGCTTCCGGGAGGATTTCAAAAAAACCACCGCCGGCATCAAGGAAATCATCCACCAACGCCAGCATCACGAACACCGGCAGAAACATCGCCCTCTCAATCCCACGCTTGCCCAGACCGGAGGCCTGCCGCCCATCCGCGAGGAGCCAAAACCGCCGCCGCCGTGATGCAACAGTGCCGCGCCATCACCCGCAAAAGCGCCTCCAACCTCGCGCTCGCCTTCGTCCTTCTCCCGAAACCCAAGCGCGACGCCATGTCCGCGCTCTACGCCTTCTGCCGCGAAGTGGACGACGTGGCGGACGAAGACACCGCGCCGGCGGAAGAACGCCGTGCGCGGCTGGCCGCCTGGCGCGCCGACGTGAAACGCGCCTGCGACAATCAACCGCCACAATTCACCGCAAACCAGGAGCTTCAACCCGTCATCCAACAATTCAGTCTGCCGGTTTGAATTGTTCGACGACTTGCTCAAGGGCTGTGAAATGGATTTGATCAGGGATCGTTACGAAGATTTTGAGGCGCTGGAAAAGTATTGTTACCACGTCGCGTCCGTCGTCGGGCTTTTGAGCATCGAAATTTTCGGTTACAAAAATCCGGCCTGCCGTGATTACGCTGTTTATCTCGGCAAGGCGCTGCAATTGACGAATATTTTGCGCGACGTGAAAGCCGACGCCGCGCGGGGCCGGATTTACCTGCCGCTGGATCAAATGAGAAAATTCGGAGTCACACCTGACGAAGTTTTTCAATCGCGGTATTCCGACCGCTTTTACAAGCTCTCCGAGGCTGTCGCCAACCGGGCGAAGGAATTTTACCGACTGGCCCATAAAACGTTGCCGGACGAGGATCGGAACTCAATGGTCGCCGCGGAATTGATGGGGTTGGTTTATTGGAAATTGCTGGAGCAGTTGGAAAAGAAAAAATTCAGAGTTTTCGATCAGCCGATCCGGTTGAGCAAACGCTACAAGTTGCTGTTAATTTTTCGTGCGTGGACCCGTTTTAATTTCGGCGCGGCGACTCCAAGCTATGGCACGCCATGATTCCGTCCGCCGCTTGATCGTCAACGCCGACGATTACGGCCTTTCACATTCCGTCAACGAAGCCGTCATCCGCGCGCATCGCGAAGGCATTTTGACCAGCGCGAGCCTGATGGTGAACGAAGCCGGCTTCGACGAAGCTGTGAATCTGGCGAAGGAAAATTTGAAACTCGGCGTCGGCCTGCACCTGACGTTGCTGATGGGCCATTCCGCGCTGCCGCCGGGAAAAATTCCCGGCCTCGTGGATTCGCATGGGCAATTTTCCAACAGCCCCGTCGCCGCCGGCATGAGGTATTTTTTCAGGCACGGCCTGCGTGAACAGCTCCGCGCGGAAATCCGCGCCCAGTTTGAAAAATTCCGCGCCACCGGCCTGGCGTTGGACCACGTCAACGCCCATCTGCATCTGCATCTGCATCCGGTTATTTTCGAAATCCTGATGGAAGACGCGGACAAGCTCGGCATCAAATGGATGCGGTTGACGCGCGATTGTCTGGCGCGCAGCCGGCGGATGGCGCGCGGCCATGTCTTTTATCGCATTTCGCACGCGGCCATTTACGCATGGCTTTCCAGCCGCGTCCGCGAGCCACTGCGGCAAAAGGGAATCAAGCACGCGCAAATCACTTTCGGTCTGCTGCAAAATGCGCGCGTGGACGAGGATTATGTTATGAAGCTGCTGCCGGAACTGCCGCCGGGTGATTCCGAGCTTTACTCGCATCCGTCGCTGGACAAATTTAGGCATGAATTCGACGCGCTCGTCAGCCCGCGCGTGAAGGAACACATTGAAAAACTCGGCATTAAACTGATTCGTTACCAGGATTTGTAAAACCACGAAATGCACCAAATACGCGAAACAATTCAGAGGCGCGCGTCGTTGTTATTGTCGTGTCTTTCGTGTGATTCGTGGTAAAAATCAACGCTTTATGACAAAAATCTTGATCATTCTTCTCATCGGCTTCGCATTCGAGGCGTTCGGCGTCATCGCGCTGAAAAAAGGCATCAACGAAATCGGGGCGCAATACACCGTCCGCAAGGCCGCCGCCATGCCGGCCTGGAAAAACGTGGTCACGCTTGTCGGCAACTGGTTCGCGAACAAGAACGTGCTGTTCGGCCTGCTGCTGGAAACCGTTTTTTTCGTCCTGCTGCAATACCTTCTCGGCCAGCGCGACGTGAGCTTCGTCTGGCCGCTGACGGCGGTCAGCTTTGTGATGACGACGTTCGCCGCGCAATTTTTCCTGCATGAGCGGGTGAACACGCTGCGCTGGAGCGGCGTGGCGCTCATTGTTCTCGGAGCGGCGCTCATCAGCTACGGCGAGCATCAAAAGGAAACAACTCCGCCGCCGGCGGAAACAAATTCAATTCAACAGTAGGGCGGCGTTGGCGAGCCGCCGGACGCGCGGTTGCGCATCCCTACCGGATAATTTCGTCCAGAACCTCCGCAAGCCGTTCCGCCGCGAATCTGGTTTTGCGCTGCAATTCCATCAGCGGGCCGATTTTTCCAGGCGACTTGCCGATGGCCAGAAATAGCTTCCGAAAATCCAGGCTCTTGTCCGGCTTGGAAAGCCGGTTGAAATCCAGCGGCAAATCTTCGTTGGCCGCATCGGAAATCACGCGGACGGTGGCGCAGGGAATTCCGTGCTCCGCACAAACGGCTTGAATCGCCGCCGATTCCATCTCCACCGCGTCCGCGCCGGTTTGCCCGCGCAACCGCTTCTTTTCGGCAACGGTGGTGGCGATGCGGTCGGCGCAGAAGAATTTCACCGGTTTGGCTCCGGCGGCAATCAATTTGTCGTAGCAGCCGACGTGAGGAGGCTCCATTTTATTGCCGATTGCCGATTGCCGGTTGCCGGTTTCATGTTTGAGCCTCGTTACCTCGGCTGCTACCGGAAGGGATTTCAAACACCACATCGCCGATCTTCAAATCCGGGTTCAAGCCGCCGGCGAAACCGCAAGTCAACACCAGCTTGGGCGAACAACCTGTCAAGAAAGTCGCGCACGGAATTCTCCGCGTTCTGCCGGCCAATGCCGGTGATGAGCGTGGCAATATCCGGCCTGCCCGCCACGATTTTCCGAAACGGCGCGGCTTCTTCCTTCAACGCAAAACAGACAAGCGCGGTCATGTTCGCATTCATCTGGTTTTTCCGGGACAACCCGGAACGTTGGAAATGCATCCAGTTGGTCCAAAAATCATTGACTCATGATACAAAAACTCACCGGAAAATTCTAAAAACAATTGTTTCAGTCTTCTGGCTTGGCTTGGTTGCGGATGTTCTTGTTCCTCATCGTCCTCGTGCTCGTCCTCGATTTATTGCTACTTTCGATTACGAGATCGAGGACGAGGACGAGGACGATGAGGATTGTCGGCAATTATTGCTTCGTTGTGTTTAACTCAAGGCGGCCAGCAGTTGGTCAAGCTCCTCTTTCACCTGACTGTGGTCGCTTAACGTCTGGCTGATCTCGGCCTTGATGGCGTCCCGAAACCGGCGTCGCAACCGGTGGATGGCGACTTTGACCGCGCTTTCGTTGAGGCCGATCTGGCGCGCGGCATCGGCCTGCGAAAGATTCTCCGTGTCGCCGGTGAGCCACGGTTTGAGTGTCTCGAACTGTTCTTCCTTCCCGGCGGCCCGGTGTTCGGCGGCGAGCGCGGCAAGGGCACGGTCCAGCACCGTGAGCGCCCACTTGCGGTCGAACTCGCGGTCGGGACACGGCGCGTTGGCGTCCGGCAATTGCATTCCGGGCGAAGTGTCGGTGCCCGCGTCGAGGCATTCGACGGGCTGGCCGCCGCCGCGTTTCAAGCGATGCTCGCGCACGCGCATGTCCGCCAGGAAATGCTTGACCGCGCCGAGGAGGTAGGATCGGAACCGGCCTCGTTCCGGATTCGCCGCGCCGAGGCTTTGGCGTGACAGAAGACGGGCGAAAAACTCCTGCGTGAGATCGCGGGCCGCGTCCGGGTCCGGCGATGTTGTGGCGGATGAAGGCGAAGACGGGCGCGTAATAGGCCGCGCACAAATCGCTCAACGCCGCCTGCGCCTCCGGCGAATGGCCGCGCGCCTCCAGCACCCGCGTCCATTGCGTGGTGACAAAGGCGGCAGGGGCGCGGGTGGTGGCGGGCGTGGTCATGTCAGGCGGGGAGATTTAACCACGGATGCATATGTGTGGACACGGATAAAAGGCGGTGTGAATCACGCAAACGTCAACGCGCATCAAAACTTTGTCGCCCCAACTCAGGCGGCCCGACCAATTCGAGGAAGCCTTGAAAAACATCATCCGGACTGTTCGTGATGGACACAATCAGCCGGGGCTGGCCCAGCAGGATTTCAAATTTCTCCGACGGCTCATTCGCCATGCTGGGCGCATTTGCCGGCGGCGTGTGTTTGAGGTTCCAACTTAACGCGGTGACTGCTGGCTGCCGCAACCCATAATTCATCGGAAACCATGTGGCATCATAGTCGTAAGGCCCCGCTGGGGAATGGATTTCGCCTTCGCCATAATTGGACGTGGCGCGCAATTCGTAACCGTCCGGCACTTCCGCCCTGAAGCCAATGCCGGGATAGGAAATGAAGTCGCCGAAATGCTTGACCTGCACCGTCGCCTTGATCTGGCCGGCAGCATCCGGCAGCTGCGGCGCGGTGCGGACGAACTCGATGCTGCCCGCGAGTTTGACGCCGTGCTGGTTCGTCACGCAAAAAACCTCGCGCGGTGCGGACGACGTGAACGTCAGCGGCGTCTGTGTCCAATGCTCACGGATTTGCGCCGCGGCCGCCTCGGCCTCCTCCGCACCGAATCCATCCCCCTCCCTGAACCACCAGGTGAATGATGTAGAAGTGCTAAGTTTGCCTGCTTTTGACCGGGAAAACAAACTGGCGTCAGCCCCCGTGGTTTCGCCATCGGGCAGCCGGGTGATCTGGCGAAATTTCTCGCCCGGCAACGCCGTTGTATCTGACCAGACACCTACCGTGCGGGTGTCGCTCATCGTGCCAACTAATTGATTCGTCGCTCTCGTAAGCACGATGGTTTTGGTCGTCAGTTGCGCTGCGGCGCGACGCGCATTTTCCTGCGACTGCGCGCGGGCTTTGATAAAATTCGGGATGGCGATGGCTGCCAGCAGGCCAACGATTGAAATCAGAAATGGAATCGCAATCAGGGCAAACACCGCCACGGCAAACCACCGCCAGAAACGGTCGGGTTTCTGGACTGGCGGCGTTGGTGTGCCAACGGGCTTTTTCACCGCGCGCGAGACAACATAGATGATAATTCCAATGAGAACCAAAACGGCCATGCCAATACCCCCGAAGATTAGCAGGAAAAATAATACGTTGGCCGCAACTGCCGCGGGTATCGGGTTAGGTGTGTTAAACACAATCTTGTCCGAACGCACCAGTTTCTTTTCCAAGTCTGGCGTGATCAACGCATTTTCGACGATGAATGGAACTTCTTTCTCTGTTTTGATGATGTTTCCGTCCTTGTCCGTCCGATAATATGTGCCGGAAATCTTTGCGACGACCAACGATTGCGAATTATAGCTGACGGTGGCGCGCTCAATCTGGTTTGCTTCGAATTTCTGCAAAAACTCCGTCTCCGACAATGGCATGCCGGTGGGCTTGGCGATGTGGTTACGGACGAGCGCGAAAACGAGAACGCCGCCGATTATGACAAGCCACATTGCTACTATGATGGCTGTGCGCGAGAAGCGCGGGACCACTCCCGATTTCCGATTTTCGTTTTCCAATTTTTCAGAGTGAGCCTCGTCACCTCGGCTGCCACTGGATGGGTGAGATTTTCTCGTTGCGAGAAAAAGCGCCGTCAAGCCGCCTGCCACCAAACCGAAGAAGCTACCGCCCACCACGCCTATGGCGAGATTCAGCATCGCGTTCCGGCGGACTGGGAGCGTCGGAACTGTGGCTTTGTCAACAATCTTTGTCCCTGGCTGACTGCAATAGACAGTTGCTATGGCATTGGCAATATCGGCAGCTTCGCCTGGAGATTCGCTGTTGAAACTGATTAAAATGAGCTTGGTATTTCTTAAAGGGCGGAGCTCCATCGCATTCCGCAACCGAACGGATATTATTGCCGTTTGCTCTGCCTCATTGCCAGAAATCGAATTTTCCCAGCGCGTCTTCAAATCCGCCGCCGCTGCGACTTGCTTGAGAAAATCCGGCGATACCATCCGGGCGAATTCATCCTGGAGGGAATATGGATCCAGACTGGTGAGTTCGACTCGTGCCGTGGCGGCGTAGGCTTTGTGCGATGGACTCGTCACCATTGCCGCCAACGCAAATCCCAAAAGCCCTGCAACAAAAGCAACACCGACGGAACGCAGAAGAATCTGAAACCCGGTAAGCCGGCTCTCACCAGGCTTTCCGATTTCCGATTTTGCAGTTTGAGCGGACTTACATCGGCTGCTACCAGGCGGCGTTGCCGCAATCGTCTCCACCTGCGTTCCCACTTCGCCGGCGCTGTGCTGGCGGCGTTCGCGTTCCTTCTCCAGGGCGCGCAGGACGACTTCGTCCACGCGCGGGTCGGCGGTGGATTTCTGCGAGGGCGGCGCGAAACGGCCCAGCGGCAATTCGCCCGTGAGCATTTCGTAGAAGACGACGCCGAGCGAATAGATGTCCGCGCGATGATCCACTTCGCCGGGATGTTCGAGCTGCTCGGGCGCCATGTAGTTGGGCGAGCCGAGGGTTTTGCCGGCTTCGGTGAGGTTTTCTGTAACGACGGTGTGTGACTGTCGTAAATCTTCTTCAGCCTCGTTTCGGCGGTCGCAGACCGCCGCTACAAGCTTCGCGATCCCAAAGTCGGCGATCTTCACGCGGCCTTTGCCGTCGAGCAGGATGTTTTCCGGCTTGATGTCGCGATGGAGGATGCCTTCGTTATGCGCGAATTGGAGCGCCTCGCAAATCTTCGGCACGATGGCCAGCGCCTGATCCGGCGTGAACCGGCCCGCCTGCATCGCCTGGCGCAGGTTCACGCCATCCACGAATTCCATGAGCAGGTAATAAAATGGATTGGCAGGGTGTTGCTGCACCGCCTCATCGCCTTGGTGAATGGGCAGGCCCGCCCTACCGGTGGCGACGCCGAAGTCATGGACGGTGACAATGCCGGGATGGTTCAGGCGCGCGAGCAATTTGGCTTCGCGGTTGAAGCGTTCGGCGAAGGTCGGGTCGGCGGCGAGGGATTGTGGGAGAATCTTCAGCGCCACAAGGCGGTCGAGCTTGGGCTGTCGGGCTTTGAACACGAAACCCATGCCACCCTGACCGATGAATTCCAAAATCTCCAGTTGCGGAAAAGAAGCGGCGATTTCCTCGATGGACGGTGGCGCGGGGCGTCCAGCGGGCTGGCCGGCTTCGGTGGGAATCGAGGCGGCGGCGAGCAGACATCTGGGACATAGTCCCTGGGGCGCGTCTGCCGGGAGCGGCGCCTGGCATTTGGGGCAAAGTTTTGGTTCGGATGCGTCGTTGCTCATGCCTGTTACTTGAGTCGTCGGCGGCCAAAGGTTACACGAAAATCAAGATTTAATACAAGGAAGTGACTCCGGCCACCCGTGCATGGCGCCGTTTTATCTTGCCCGGCGGATTCAATTTTAATAATCTTGGCCGTGCGAATTAGAAGTGGCCACATTTCAAAACGGGTCAATCATGTTGATAACACGATAACGAGCGGTTTGATCTTTGTGTCCCCTGAACTGAATTAAATCCAGAACGAAAAACTATGAAATACCTCAATACTTGTTTGCTTGGCGGCGTGGTTGGTTTGTCGGCGATCTTGAGCGGATGCCAGACCAACACACCGAACCCGCCAGCCACCGTCGCATCCACCGAAACCGCCAGCCGGACCATTGAAGACGGTGGCACGGGGCCATACAAGGCGCTGATGGCGCAGGACGGTTCGTTGCCCACCCACACGGTTTTCCGGCCGGCAGATATGACCGCGTTTGGGAAGAAGGCAAAACTCCCGATCATCGCCTGGGGCAACGGCGCCTGCGCGAATTCGCCGTGGGAACACGTGAACTTTTTGTCCGAGATCGCGTCGCACGGTTTTCTGCTCATCGCCATCGGCCCGATGCCGGCCGAAGGCCAGCGCGGCGGCGCCGGGGGAACCACCAAGTCCGCGATGATGACCGATGCGATCAATTGGGCCGTCGACCAGAACAGCGACAAGTCGAGCCAGTATTACAACAAACTCGATGTCTCGAAGATCGCGGTCGCCGGCATGTCCTGCGGCGGATTGCAGACACTGGAGGTCGCCCCGGACGCGCGCATCACCACCGCGATGATTTGCAACAGCGGCATCTTTTCCAATCCCGGCGGCGGCATGGGCGGCATGCCCAACCTGACCAAGGATCAACTGGTGAAATTGCACACGCCGGTGATTTACATTCTGGGTGGCCCGAGAGACATCGCCTACACCAATGGCATGGACGACTTTCACCGGATTGACCGCCTGCCCGCGTTCGCCGCCAATTTTGATGTCGGCCACGGCGGCACCTACAGCCGTCCGCATGGCGGAGAATTTGCCAAGGTGGCCACGGCCTGGCTCCAATGGCAATTGAAGGGCGACAAAAAGGCCGCGATGATGTTTGAGGGCGACCCCTCCGGCGTGGCTCAAATGCCCGGTTGGAAAGTGGAGAAGAAAAATATCCCTTGAGCTGCCGCAGTCTCCGGCCCACGATTCGGATTTTGCGCCAGAACCCGGCCTGAAGCACCGGGCTGATTTCAAGACAGCCGCGCCGGGATCTTCCGCAAGGTGCGGCTGCTTGTTCCGATGTGGAGCAAACGAGAAATGATGGATTGGCCATGGCTCAAATAGCTGCTTGACATGGTTTTTTCTTGTCCAACAGACCCTTTGATGGGATAACAGGGTAGCGTGAGCGCTTTTGTTTTCAAATTATCCAGCATTCGTCCTGAGCGTTTTTTGAGCCTGATGCTCGGCGGACTGTTTTTTTTCACCGTTCAAATTGCCGGCGCGGTCCAGTTCCAGATTTCAGATTCGGTCGAATTTAATAAAATAATTGACACCAGCGCAGTGTTCACCACCAACGCCACTTATAATTATCAAATTGAAGGCGCAGTCTGGATTCCCAACGGCCAATTTCTCGTGTTCAGCGACATGGCCAACAACAAGCTCAAGAAGCTGGTTCCGCCGAGCACGCTCTCGGATTACTTTTTGGAGCCTTCCGGGGCTAAATACAACGGCAACATTCTGGATTGGCAGGAGCGATTGATTTCCTGTGAATCCGGCAGCAGCGGGTTCAAAGTGGTGATGACTACGAACGTGGTGGCGGGGACATCCACCGGCACGATCCTCACGCTGGTGTCAAATTACAACAACCTGAGATTCATTTCACCCAACGACGCCTGCATCAAGTCGGACGGTTCCATCTGGTTCACCGACACGGGATCCGACAGCGGTGTTAATCAATTTCCCCCACCCGCAGGGTATCAACCCGGTTATTACGTGTATCGCTTTTACGAAACCAACGGCAATGCGACGGTGGTGCCGGTGATCACAAGTGGCATACAGAGGCCCAATGGCATCTGTTTTTCTCCGGATGAAACCAAATTATATGTGGCCGACGATGGTGCCGGCACCATGAGCTGGCACCTGACAAATATTATGGTGTATGACGTTACCAGCAGCGACACGTTGACGGGAGGCAAGCTTTTTTGCAGCGTGAGCAGCGGTTTTGTTGACGGAATGCGCTGTGACGCAAACGGACACCTCTGGGCCACCGCCGGAGACGGCGTGGAAATTTTTGCATCCGACGGTCATTTGATTGGAAAAATATTGTTGAACCGCCAAGTCAACAACCTTTGTTTTGGCGGCCCTGGATATCAGACGCTGTTCATGGTTGGCCAGCCTTATGTGTGCTCGTTTCCGGTGCTGGTTGCGGGCGCGGTTTCGATTCGCAAATTGCATGTTGGCGCCAACGGGAACAACTTCAACGTTTCCTGGCCGGCGCCGTCCACGGGATTCGAGTTGCAGGCATCGGATTCCTTGGGCGCCGCGGCGTCCTGGACTGATGTTTCCGACCTGCCCCAGGTCACCAACGGATTGAACCAACTGGCCCTGCCGGCGACGAACGCCGCGCAATTCTTCCGCCTGCGTTTGAATTGATCAACCACGCAAAGAGGCGTTGCGCCGGTTGCCTTCCGCGTTTGCCCCGATATTTCGGGCGCGGTTTCCGAAGCAACTTGGTTCCACGTCAGGGTTGATTTAACAAAATATGAGCCGATAATAACAAAATAAGGCGAGCGAGTTTCCTCATTGCTTTTTACGTTGCAAGGCCAGATTGGCTGTGGCAGTTTTTATTAGTTTTCTAAAAACGACACATTAATATAGTTCATTTTATGTATATTGCCCCCACCACCCGCAGGGAATTTCTCGGCAAGTCCATCATCACCGGCGTCGGCATTGCGGCGGGCTTGCGCGCCATGAACTTCGGCGCCGCCGCCGGGGCCGCCAGCGTTCCTTTGCTGTCCCGGAGCCAGGTGGCGGTGACGCATGGCAGCGACCACGTGGACAACGTGTTTCGGGCCATGCAGCAACTCAAGGCGCAGATAGCCGCAGCCATCGGCAACCGCCCGGTCCTGATCAAGACCAACCACGTCAGCGGCGGCACGATACCCCTGGCGGACACGCCGACCGAGTGCGTCGAGGGGATTCTGCAATTCTTGAAGTCCATCGGGAAAACCGATGTGACCGTTGCGGAGGGGTCCATCACCAACCCGCCGTTGCTGGCATTCCAAAAGATAGGCTTCTACAACCTGGTCAAGAAGTATCCCGTCCGTTTCAAATCCCTCTCCGAGGAAGGCTATCAGACGATGACGGTGTATAAACTGGGCATCCTGCAGAATACGGTTCGCGTCTCAAAGATGCTGCTGAACAAGAATTACTTCGTCATCTCGGCCTGCCGGCCCAAGGCGCATGATCGGGTGGTGGCCACGTTGTCCCTCAAGAATATCGTGATGGGGTCAATCATTGTGGATGGAAGCACGTTCAATGGCGGCGGCGGGGCAAGTGACAAGTATAGCATGCACAACGCCAGCGGCACCCGCGCATACGGTGACGGCATCCACACTTCCTATAACAATCACCAGGATCTTAACGACACCATCTGCATGCTGTCCAACCTCCTGGCACCGGACATGTCGGTGATTGATGCTTACCAGGGCATGCAGCACAACGGGCCTATAAATGGACAGCCAGTGGACCCGCAGCAGGCCGCAATCGCGAGTCTCGATTTCCTCTCGGCCGATCGCATCGCATCAGCGCTCATGGATGTCCACAACAGCGTCCTGGCTATCAGTTCGAAAATCAGCGCCGACGGCGATACCGCCGACAATAGTGTCCCGGGCGTCACCCCTGCAACCGTCACCTATAACTGGCCGAAATACCCCGCCTGCCTGAACTACTGCGCCCAAAATGGCGTGGGCCAATACGATTCGAACTACATTGACCTGGTGGGCGACGTGACGGGGGCGGCCAGCAGTGGCAGCATCAGCAGCGGAGGACTCGCCATCAACAGCGGGCTGACCCCATTGGTGAGAACCTACTATCTCCACGACAACACCGTGTCCGGCCAGTCGCTCTGGATGAGACCCACACCCTTGAGCGCTCCCATCGGAACAGACCGCCGGCTCACGTGAACTCAACGCTGTAAATCGCCCCAGTTAAATCGTTTTCCCTGCTTCAATATGAAACCCAGTCACTCCCACAAAGGCATGCGGCGTGGTTCTCGACCTCCGGAACACCAGCATCGTCATTCGTCGCGACCCGCCCTGATTCCCGTGGCCTTTGCCGCCATGCTGGCCATCGGCCTTCTGTTCCCTTCGCTCGCGCGATCAGCCATAGCGGTTGATTCGTTCGACACCTATACCGTGGGCGCCGCCTTGGCAGGCCAGAACGGCGGCAGCGGTTGGTCTGCCGCATGGGGCACGCCGGGGGGCAACACCGCCAACTTGGCGGACACCAGCGCCAGCGGTGTGCTGAACTTCACCCCGGCCGGTGGCGGGGCCATCAGTGGCGGAATTCGCGCCGTGGATTTCTCCGGCACAGCTTCGGCTTATGCGGCCACTCGGCAATTGTCGTCGGCGCAGACCGGCACCTTCTACGTGCGCTGCTTGGTAAAATGGAATGCCGGCGCCTTTTCCTCCGGCAACTCGTTCTATTTGCTTCTGAACGGCAGCGGGACGTCGGACACTGCCAACGGCTTTAATTTTGGTTACCGCGCAAATGGTGACGTTGGGACGAATTACTTTGTCCGGCACGGCACGTCCACCCCGGCGGGCGGCGGTTATGCCGCCCTGACGCCGGCGAGCGCGGCCAGCACGCATTGTCTCGTGGCAAAGGTCGAGAAGACCTCCGGCGGTAATTACGACTCCGTCAAGGTATGGCTCGACCCTGGTGTTACGTCGGAAACGGACTCGCCGAACGGCAACATCGCGGTGGCCACCGACCTGGGTATTGCCACCATCTCGTATGTCAATGTGCGGCTGGCGGCAAATGACGCTGACGACGTGATACGCATGGACGAGGTTGTGCTGGGCACGAGTTGGTCGGACATCCTGCCCCAGGCCGACGTCGCCCCAAGTATCACCACGCAGCCAGTCCCTGTGACCGTGTATCAGGGCACGAGTGTCAAATTCACAGTTGCCGCTTCCGGCAGCCAGCCGCTGGATTACCAGTGGCGGCGGGGGGGAACCAATCTCGTTGATCAGGGCAACATTTCAGGTTCGACCAGTTCGGGTTCATACACCTCGACCTTGACGCTTACGAACGTGACTTTTGCGGATGCTTCAACCAATTACGATGTGGTGGTGACCAACAACTATGGGGCGATTACCAGCATTGTCGCGAACCTGACCGTGCTTGTCCCGGCTGAAGCTGTATCAAGCCAGGTCGTTGCGCTTGGGCCATTGGGCTTCTGGGAATTCAACGAGACCAATGACCCGGCTTTGGGCGGCGTCGCAGCCCATGACTATGTCGGCAACTATGACGGTCGCTACATGACCAACGCGCAAAACGGCAATGCAAACTATAACATCACCGGCCCGCAGCCTCCGGGCTTCCTGGGCTTTGCATCCACGAATGCCGGTTTGAAGACGACCTGGAACGCGACCAATTCGTTCGTTGCTGTTCCGGGCATCAACTATTCCGGAAATTCGGCAACCATGGTCGCTTGGATCAATCCGAATTCGTATCATCGGGAATCCGGGATCCTTTTCAACACGCGTGACGCCATCGGCCCCGTGGGTGGCAATGGCACCAATAGTTGCGGACTCGGCTTCAGCGGTGTCGGCACTAATGCGCAGGGCCAATGCCCCCTCATGGCCCTTTGGGGGAACAATGGGTGGAATTGGGGCACCAACTCCGGAGTGTTTGTGCCGACGAACCTCTGGTCCATGGTGGCCGGAGTCGTGACGCCGACGAACATAACGGTCTATGTGTTTAATGCCTACGGCACGCAATCCGGATCCACCAATTATGCCAACAAGAGCTGCAGTTGGATGGTGTATGGGACCAACTGGATCGGAATTGACCGTTACGATGGAGCGGGCGGCAGCTTTGACGGCAGGATTGACGATGTCGCGTTTTTTGGTTACAGCCTGTCAGCGGCTCAATTGCAGTCCATATTCCTGGCCAGTTCCAATGTTCTGGCGCCGCCGACCATCACCGGGCAGCCAAGCCCCGTAACCGTTAATCAAGGCTCGACAGCCACCTTTACAGTCGTCGCTTCCAGCAGCGCGCCGCTGGCATACAACTGGCGGCGTGGAGGGATCAATCTCGTTGACCTGGGCAACATATCGGGTTCAACCAATTCAACCCTGACCCTCTCCAACGTGCAGTGGGTGGATGCGACGAACTACTGTGTTGTGATGACCAACAGCGCCGGCTCCGTCACCAGCAGTGTGGTGGCCCTCACCGTGCTCTCGACCAACTTGATCCAGATTTCAAGCCAGCCGGCATCGGTGACCGTCAGTCCTGACCAGACGGCGCAATTCACGGTCACGGCAACCACGAGTGGCTCGTTATATTACCAGTGGTTTGCGGGGCTTGCCGGAGGTGTCTATTCTCCCATCGCCGATGGCGGGCGCATCTCCGGTTCCACCACGGCAACGCTGACCATCAGCAACGAAGTGGTATCGGACTGGGGCAATTATTATGTGCAGATCAGCAATGCGGATGGAGTGGTGGTCGCCAGCAGCGTGGTGACCCTGGCCTTGACGAGCTGGGAGCAGGCCGGCCAGGGCGGCGTGGTCAACGCCGTGGCTGCCTCGCCGGACGGCGCGTGGATCGCTTCGGGCAGCGATGATGACACCGTCAAATTGTGGAACGCCGATAGCGGTTCCTTTGCCCGCACTCTGGTTGTCAACGGTCCTTTTCCAGTGACCGCACTCGCTTTCAGCCACGACAGCACCACTCTCGCCGCAGGCTATACTGACGGCTCCATCCGGTTATGGAATCCCGCCACCGGCACCCTGGTTCGCACCATCAATCTGTATTGGAAAAGCAACACCCTCACCAATAATCTTGGCAAAATCGCTTCGCTGTCCTTTTCTCCCGATGGCCAGTATCTCGCGGCGGGCAGCGGCGACTTATATACCCGCGTTTGGAAGGTTTCCGACGGCACGATGAACCAGTCTGGGGTCAAGAATACCGGGCCTGTGCAGAGCGTGGCCTACTCGCCGGACGGCACGATGCTGGCATCAGGCAGTGAAGACAAGACCGTTCAAGTGTTGAACACCAGCGGTTGGGGCAACGTTTCCGGTGCACCAATGACCCTGGGTTCCAACGTCACGGCCGTGGCCTTTTCGCCCGATGGCACCAGGTTGGTTGCTGGCAGTCTGGACGGGACGCTCACTATCTGGCAGAACAACGCCTTCAGCTCTCCCCTGTGCATGGTGACCAATGCCAATGTCTACACTCTGACCAACGGTTACCTCGTCGTGGCGACCTTGACCAATATCGTTGGAACCACCACCAACTACTACAACTACTATACAAACTTATACGACTTCGCGACCACCAAACCCCGCGGGTTCACCTCGCTGGCGTTCGGCGCTGACGGCCAGACATTGTTCGCCGGCGATGATGGCGGTTTCATCACACGCTGGGACGCCTCGGGTTGGACTGCCACTGCAACCTGGCCCGCGCACATCAACGGCGTGGGCGGCGTGCGTTCGCTGGCCATTACCACAGACAACAGCAAGCTCGTGTCCGGCGGCGCCGACCACCGGGTCAATCTATGGCGGACCGCCGACGGCGCGGCGCTGGGGAAACTCACGGGCCATGCCGGAATGATCACCCGTGCCTGTTTCTCCCCCGATGGCTCGATGGTGGCGTCTGCTGGCAATGATGGTTCCGTGCGGCTTTGGGCTGCCGATTCCGGCATTCCGGCTATTGTCCTGGCCGTCCACACCAACCAGGTCGATGCGATGGCCTTCTCGCCGGATTCAGCCCTCCTGGTTTCGGGCGGAGGTTGTCTGGACAACACACTCCGCGTCTTCAGTTCTTCAAGCCTCGCCTTGCTCCGAACTATTGTGGCCACCGTCAACGGGGTGACGGCACTGGCCGTTTCTCCGGACTCCAGTCTGGTCGCTTCTGCTGGTGATCCGTCCGAACAAGTCATCCGGCTCTGGAGCTTGCAAGACGGCAGCCTGGTTCGGACCCTTGCTGGCAACGCCAATGGCACAGCGGTGCTGGCCTTTTCACCGAGCGGTCAATACCTGGCTTCCGGTGGCCGGCTTAACGATGGCACCATCAAACTTTGGAACGTGAACAACGGAATTCTGGAGAACACCTTCACCCCGCCCGCTGTCACTGCCCAATACTTTACATTCAACGGCACAAACAACTACAACACTTCAACCGGGATCTCAACCAATGCGCTTACAATTAATTCCGTTGTTCAAACCTGCAGCATCCAGTCCGTGGCATTCAACTATAACGGCTCGCTGCTCGCTTCGGCGGGCGTGAGTGACGGAGTGATCAATGTCTGGCAGACCAGCACAGGCACGCTGTTGGGCTCGCTGGCCAATCTTTCTCGCGGCGCCAGGTCGGTTGCCTTCTCGCCGGACGGCAAATATCTGGCTGCGGCCGGTTCGGACGCCCTCCAGATGTGGCGAACCTCGGACTGGCAGCCGGTTTGGAACTACACCACCGAGACCGTCGGCATCAGTTCGTTGAGTTTCTCCCCCAATGGAACCTTCCTGGTCTTCGGGCGTGATGATGGAACTGTAAGCCGGATTTGGAATCCACTGGCCAGCCCCATCAGTCTGACCCTTGGCGTTTCTCCGGGTGGCCGGCTCAACATCGCCAATCCTTACAGTCCGTTTCTTTCGGTATGGGTCTCATCCAACCTTGCCAATCCCTCCAGTTGGGGTCTCCTGACCAATGTCGTGGCCGCAACCAACATGGTTCAAATGACCGACCCGTCGCCCTCGCTTCCTCCCGTCCGGTTCTATCAAGTGACCACCCCGCATTAAGACGGTCGGCCGCCGGCAAGGCAAGTCCACGGCCCCGAGTCGAAATGCGTGGGGGAGTGCCGGCGGCGGACTGTGGACTTTGGACTGACAACTTTTGAACGGCAAAATGCGCTTGGAATAAGACAATTAATGAGAAGCGCTATTGCCTCGTTGCATTTATGCTTCCACCAATATAGCTCGTGGTAAAGGAATGGCGGAATACGAATCTGCCGCGAATTTGAAACGACACGTTAACTTTGTATTTTATGAACACCTCCCGCACGACTCGCAGGGATTTCATCAGCAAATCCTTTGTCACCGGACTCGGCATTGCCGCCGGCCTCCGCGCCGCATCCCTCGGGGGCGTTGCCAGGGCGGCCTACAACTCGAATTCGATCACAGCGACCGTCGGCCTCACCTATGGGCCGGACCGGGCGGACAATGCGTTTCGGGCGCTCCAGATGTTCAAGAAGGATATCGCCGCGGCGATCGGGAACAAGCGCGTCGTCATCAAGCCCAATTTTGTGTGGTATGGGGCTCCCTTGTCATGCACCAATCCGGCGTTCACCGATGGCATTCTGGAGTTCTTGAAATCCATCGGCAAGCGCGATGTGGTCATCGCGGAATCGTCCGCTCAGGGCAACATCATGGCAGGCTATGATGCCATTGGGTATTTGTATCTGCCCAAGAAGTATTCCGTCAAGCTGATGGACCTCAACCAGGAAGGATTTGCCAGCGTCCAGATTTGGAAATATGGCAGTTCACAATATAGCGGTGTCAACTCACCGAATACCCTGCAAACCATTCGCGTCAGCAAAATGTTGCTGAACCCGAACAATTTCATTATTTCGGCGGCGCCGCTGAAAACGCACAACACGGTCATCGCGACGATGGCGACGAAGTGTATCGGCATGGGTGCGCCCGTGATTGACATCGGCGACACGTGGAACCAGCCCGGGTATCGCGCCGACAAGTCCTCGATGCACGGCCCCGCCGGGGCTCCGTCGGGGACAGGGTCAAACTCAACCTATGACTATCAAGTGCTGAACGACAACGTGTGCCGGCTCGTGGGCATGTTGGGCATCCGTCCGCATTTTGCGCTCATCGACGCCTTTCAGGGGATGGAGGGAAATGGCCCGGTCAGCGGCACCGCCATCCCCACACCCCAGAAAGTTGCAGTGGCTTCTCAGGATTTTCTTGCAGCGGACCGCGTTGGGCTTGAATTGATGGGACCGACGGGTGGATCGAATGTCAAAGTTCAACTCAACACGATTGGTGGCTACTCCATGCCATATCCGGCCTGCTTGAATTACCTCTGGCAGATGGGCGTTGGAGAATGGGACTACAGAAAAATTCAAGTCATCGGCGAGCAGGTTGCAAATCACAACTCCCATGCCTACACGGCGAATCCTTATCAGACTGCTGGTTATGAAACCGCGAACATACGCACGACTCCGCGAGAAGGTAATATTGTTAATGTGATCGATTCCTGATCAATCCAATCGGCCAGCGCTGCGGTGCGTTTGGCGGAACTCAATTTCAACTGATTATGAAACTGAAACTTCTCCTTTCCAAACGGGCTCAAAAGATCCTCTTCGCCGCCAGCCTGGGGCTGGCCATTCTTCCTGCCAGCGTGGAAGCCTTTCCAGCGCCGCAGTGGATGCAAGGCGGACACGCGGCCAGAATTACCGGCGTGGCTTGCTCGCCTGACGGCACCATGATTGCGTCCTCAAGCGAGGACGGCACTCTCAAATTGTGGTCCACGAATGGGATATTGTTAAGAACATTGAACACCCTGCCCTATGCCGCCACCGCCCTTGCCTGGTCGCCGGACGGCAAGAGTATCGCCGCCGGCACTTACTACGGTGGCTACGTTTCCAGTCTCGCAGGTTGCGGATCTGACCTACCTCTGGCAGGCGCCCGGCGGTTCGCAAGGCGCGTGGACCGGTGACAGCGTCAGTCCGGCGCGCACCAGCACCAACCGCTTTGGCAAGGTCACAGCGGTGGCTTTCTCGACCGACAACCTCAAGCTCGCTTCCGGTAGTGCCGCCGGCAGCAACTTCGTCACCTCGGTTTCGGATGGATCCTTTGTTGCGACCCGCCCGGCTTACAACACTTTGGTGGGACCAGCCAAAGTTACGAGCGTAGCTTTTTCCACGGGCGGATTGATGGCGTCCGGATGCGAAGATAGCACGATTCGCGTCTATAACTCGTCCTGGAGCCAGATGTGGACATCAACCGGCGTTGCCAACACGCAAACTAGCAACGTCACGGCGGTGGCCTTCTCGCCGGATGGCTCGCGGTTGGCCACGGCAAGCCTCGATCAAACCATCAAAATCTGGTCCACCACCGATTGGACACTCCAGCAAACGCTCACCGGCCACGCCGACGGCGTCACTTCGGTGGCTTTCAGTCCTGATGGCACGAGGATAGTCTCGGGCAGCATGGATGGAACGATCAGAGTGTGGAATGCGTCGAGCGGTGTGTGCTTGGTGACAAACGCCGCGCATGCGCTCCCGGTGACGGCGACGGTTTTCTCGACTGATGGCACAAGGGTGATTTCGGGAAGTGATGACGGCACAATTCGCATCTGGTCGGCTGCGGACGGATCCGCCGTTGGCATGCTGGGCGGCCAGAACTATTTCATCGGTGCCATGGCTGTCTCACCCGATGGAACTCTGTGCGCCAGCGCCGGTGGCGATGAAACCATCCTGGTGCGGAACACCAGCGACGGCTCGCTTGTGCAGACGCTGGGCGCAAATACAAATTATGTCAGCAGTCTGGCGTTTTCGCCCGACAGCGGGAGACTCGCGTCGGGCGGAGGTCCGTTGGATCCCACCATCAAAATCTGGCAGATCAGCTCCGGCGCATTGCTGAACTCGATTTCCGCGACGACAAACGGCGTGATGGCGCTGGCGTGGTCGCCGGATGGCCTGACGCTGGCCGCGGGCGGCGATTCGGTTGAACAGAACATCACGTTCTGGTCCACGAACGGGGTTTTGCAGGGAACCTTGCCGGGGACGGTGTCGGGACATACGAACGGCGTGACGGCGCTGGCGTTTTCGTCCCAGGGCAATTTGCTGGCCTCCGGCGGCCGGCGTCCCGGGAATATGGTCCAAATTTGGACGAATAATGTCCCCGGGATTTGGACGTCCGGGAGCCTGGTGCGGACATACCTTGGCAATGCCACCAATAACAATGTGGAATGTGTGGCCTTCTCGCCGGACGGCACTTTGGTGGCCTATGGCAGAACCGCAGTGGGCGTCCTGAAAATCGGACTCCCGAATGGCACGGACTTGACGCTTGGGTCGGGCACCAATCCGGTGTTCTCCGTAGCGTTTTCTCCGGATGGCAGCACGCTCGCCGCGACATACCAGAACACGGTTCAAATTTGGACGAACGGAGCCTCGTGGGCTTTGTTCGACACCATCACGAATGAGGCTGTCCGGGCTTCCTGCCTGGCGTATTCACCGAATGGCAATTTGCTCCTCTGCGGCCGGGAAGACGGCACGGTGACCCTGTCGCCCAATACCCGCGGTGCCATGGGACAACCGCGGTTGACATTCACTTCGTTCACCGTCGGTGCGAATGGAGCGACCACGCTCAAAGCCGCCGTCCAGCCTTTGACCCATTACGTGCTGCAAACTTCGACAGATCTGAACAACTGGTCATTCCTGGCGAACGCGACAAGCCCTTCAAACGGGCTGACGATCGCCGGCTTGTCCGTCAGCAATGCGCCGGTCGGATTCCACCGGGCGACCACTCCGCCATAAGGGCCAACCGCCGGCAGTTTTCGAAAATGCCGCGCCGAAACCTTGTGAAACGGCACTGCTTCTTCTTTCAGGGCGAAGCGGAGATGACAGGTTCGTGCATGGTCCAAAGATTGACTTCTTTCATGGCCCGAAATTGCCAATTTGAAATTCAAAGTCTCTCCGTTCCTTTTCCATCTTGCTTTCGGTGTTCATGTCTTCAACCGACATAATTTGTCCCTTGGCTCGGGCCTGCGTCTTGAATTCCTCAATTTTTTCATACATCGGAATCAGAAACAGGTTGCTCTTGGTGTTGAATTCCATGTTCCGCGAGTTCGGTTCGGGATTGAGGTAGTAGGTGAATTTGATCAGACCGCGGCCGAGATTTTCGGTGAAGTCTCCGTATATTTTGCCATAAAGAGCGTTGGTGATGTTTCCACTGGAGTCTTTCTTTGTCCGAACCCGAAAAAAATAGTTTGCATATTTATCATAGTCTGAATGCGATTGAACAAATGGCCGAAAGGTGTGGTTGGTGACTACCTCAAGCCATTCTCTTTTACTTAACGTGGGTTGATAGCCTTCTGTTGGAGCAAGGCGCGGCAACGGCAATCCGGAACTGTGGTCTGCGATAGCAAATTGGATTCCGTCGCTAGTATTGGGAAAACGAAACATAAGCCGGTTGTCATAGAGATTCCATATTAAAGGCCCTTTACCGTCTATATAAGTAACAGTCGAATTGGTAATTGTTATGGTGCTGTCGAACTGGAAAATGAAATCTGGCGTTTCGCCTTTTCCATAAGGCGGCACCCAGTCTCCGATCGTCAAATCAAAACCTACAGGTTTTCCAGTGCCTGGTATTTTTTCACCCTTCATGCTTCCCCCAACTTTCCGCACATACATTGGCACTTGACGGCCAATTTTTTTTAGCACCAATTCTACTTTTGGATTCCAAGGTTGCCATGGCCCAGATCCCACTTTTTTGAAGCCATAATACCCCCCTCCACCATAGTAACCTGGAAAATCCCGCACTCCATAACCGATGTCAGATTCTGTTTTGGGAATGAAAACGACCGCAAGGCCGTTTTTATCAGTTGGAACGGAAATTTCTTTATGTTCAGTCTCATAACCCCACCATTCTGAAGGTTTCCTGTAACCGCTAATTGTGCTGGTTCTGACAGGAGCACTGATGACAGGTTTGCCAGATTCGTCAACGACATGAACAGTGATTTTGGCCATGTGTGCTGGTTCCGTGAATACTGTTTTACAACCTGAAACCAAGCACAAGAATCCAACGAACAGCGTCCTCTTTAACATTTTCGTGCGATATTTTGTTTTCATTTTATCCCCGCCAGCCGTTCCTTCCAGATTTTGTAAAGCTCCACGGTGGCGCGGACGTCGCGCAGGCAGTATTCGGCAATCTCCCGGAATTTCTTCTCGGCCAGCATCGGCGTCACGTCGCTGCCGGTCACGCCGGCGCTCTTGGGCGATTCGATGCCAAAGGCCTTGCAGTAAAAATCCAGGTTGAACCGCCGCGCCGCGCCGTCGCGCCCGCTCACGCTGTAAAACGTCAGTTGCTCCGCGAGGTCGCAGTGCGGCTCGGTGGCAAACCGGTAGCCGAGCCAGTTCTTCTTCGAGATCGGCACGTTGAGCAGCGCCGAGCGCAGGTAGATGAACGGCACATCGAAGCCGCGCCCGTTGAAGGTGACGACGGAATCGTATTTCTTCGCCACGTCCCAGAATTGCGCAAGCAGTTCCGCTTCGTCCGCGCACGGAATGAATCTGACCGGCGCATTTTCCTCGGCGATTTCCTCGAAATCCTCCGCGACGAACAGGGTCTGGCCGCGCTGGGTCTCGGCATTGAGCATGGCGATGCAGACGACCTGCGACGTGAACGGCCACAGGCTCATGAATTTTGTGATTTCCTCCCGCTTGGCGGATTTGGCGGTTTCGTCGGCGATTTTTTCGGTTTCGCGGAAAAGGTATTCCCGCTGCGCGTCGTCGAATTGTTCCAGCGGCAGCGCCGAGGTTTCGATGTCAAATACGAGTGTGGCCATGCGGGAATTAACTGCCAACTGGCCCGCAAGGCCAAGTCTTATTTTTACCCCGCCGGGAACCTGGGGCGCCAAGCCGTCGCGGCAAGGCAAATTGTGGATAAATTATGCTTGCAACATTGCGGTTGGCGGCTATTCTTTCTGGCTCTTAACGAAAGAATTTATGGCACGAATTTGTGAATTGACCGGCAAACGCCCGATGAAGGGCAGCATCATCTGGCGCTCGGGCAAACCCAAGAAGCAGGGCGGCATCGGCACGCACATCACCGCCATCACCAAACGCAAGTTCATGCCGAATTTGCAGCGCGTGAAGGCGCAACTGCCAGGTGGCGAAATCCGCTACATCCGCGTCTCCGCTGCCGCTATCAAAAAAGGCCTGGTCACCAAGGCGCCGAAGCGCACCTGGAAGAAGCCCGAAGCCGGAGCGCCGAAGGCCGTTTAAAACGGGAATCGAAAATTGAAGATGGAGGATGGCGCAAGTCATCCTCCATTTTGTTTTGACCTTAAATCATTTCCCCTTCGCCCACTTCATCGTCGCCCGCTTCAATTCCCGGTCCGATTCGCGTTCTCTCAAATCCTCGCGCTTGTCGAACTGCTGCTTGCCCTTGCCGACGGCCAGCGCCATTTTTACTTTTCCATTCTTCCAGTAAAATGAAAGCGGAATCAACGCGTTGCCCTTGACGGCGGCCAGTCCGAACAACTTCCTGATTTCCGACCTGTGCAGCAGCAATTTTCGCGGCGCCTTCGGCTCGTGGTTCTGAAGGTTGCCGTGCGAGTATTCGTCAATGTGCGCGTTGTAAAGCCAGACTTCGTCCTTTTCCACGCGCGCGAAAGCGTCGGACAACTGCCCTTTGCCGGCGCGCAGCGACTTGACTTCGGTGCCGCGCAGCACGATGCCCGCCTCGAAGGTTTCAAGGATGTGGTAATCGCGCCGGGCTTTGCGGTTGGTCACGATGTCGGCCATGACCAATTTTAGATTTTAGATTTTAGATTTACGAGTGATTTTGAAGACGGCGGGCGGTTCGTAAATCATAAATCGCCCATCGAAAATACATCAGTGCTTCCGGCGCTTCTTCGGCTTCGGGCGCACCAGTTCGGTGATTTCCGGCATCTCCCAGCCCATTTTCCCCTCAAGCAACTCGCGCAAGACTATGTCCGCCGAGCCGAGATGTCCCGGATCGGAAATCAGCGGGCGCGCAGCGCCACCGCCGCCGGAATTGAGCTGGCGCACGCGCCGGGAGAGAATGTTCACCAGCACGTTTGGGTTGCCAACCTTTTCGGCGGCCTTTTTGCAAAATTCAGCGTTCATTATAAAATCGTCTTTGAAAACTAGCTGGAAAGAATAACCGGCGTCTTGTTTAATGCAAGGAGAAAAAATGCCTTCAAATCAGACCCATATTCAGGCATTTTCTGGCGCACATTATGGCCGCAACCAAATCATTCGACCTGAACCAGTTCCTGGCCACCCGAACTGAAGCCGTCAACCGCGCGTTCGACACTTTATTGCCGTCGGAAAATACCAGGCCGGTGACAATTCACAAGGCGATGCGCTACTCGCTCTTCGCCGGCGGCAAACGGATGCGGCCCGCCCTGCTGCTCGCGGCGGCGGCGGCCTGCGGCGGCAGGGAAGCCGACGCCATGCCGCTCGCCTGCGCCGTCGAGTGCATCCACACCTACTCGCTCATCCACGACGATTTGCCGGCGATGGACAACGACGATTTCCGCCGTGGCAAGCCGACCAACCACAAGGTTTTCGGCGAAGGCGTTGCCGTGCTGGCGGGCGACGCGTTGTTGACACAGGCGTTTGAAATCGCCGCGCAAAGCAAAAAAATCCCGCGTTATCCGCATGACAAAATCATTCTGGAAATCGCCCGAGCCGCCGGCTCGCTGCAATTGATCGCCGGCCAGGTCGCCGATCTGGAGGCGGAAGGGAAAATGATTTCCGAGGCCGAATTGAAATTCATCCACGAGCGCAAGACTTCCGCGCTGCTTTGCTGTTCCGTGCGGCTCGGCGGCATGAGCGCCGGCTGCACGCCCACGCAACTCCGCGCCCTCACCGAATTCGGCCACCACGTCGGCCTCGCGTTCCAGGTGATTGACGACATTCTGGACGTGACGCAGACCAGCGAGCAGCTCGGAAAGACGGCGGGCAAGGACGTGGCCGCGCACAAGGCCACCTACCCGGCGATTGTCGGTCTGGAAAAATCGCGGAAGATTGCGGTGCGCCTGACGGACAAGGCCTTTGCCGCGCTCAAGATATTCAAAGGCCGCGCCGTTGCGCTCGAGACGCTGGCGGAATTTCTCCTGAAGCGGGAACGATAAGAATACATTTTTTGGGCGCTGCAATTTTCAATTGTGCTGCTGAACCCTGTAGAACCGCCGCGGGTCCAAACCGAATGTGTCGGTGGCGGACAAAATCGCATTGGATGCGGTGATGGTGCCGCCAAGATCAATCCAGTCCGGCTGGTTTAAATTGGTCTTGTATTGCGGTTGATACACCAATCCCGTTATCGAGTTCCAACTGAATATGATTGAATTGCCCGTGGCGGACACACTTTGGAAACTGGGAGCCAGACCATCATAAACAGCCTGCACAGGCGTAATGGCGTTGCTGGCAATCATGAAAATCTGCGGGCGCCGGCGTGGTCAGACCGGACAGGGGATTAAAAGTGATGGAATACGCGCCCGGACGCAAACCGACAACCACTTTGTCCCAACGGTTGCTCAAGGGTGAGATCACCCAGCCGGATGCATTCGTTCCGGCGGACGGTATCAAGGAAAATGAGGCGGTGTTGGTGTTGGCGGTCACGCACAGCGTGCCCAGACTATTTGTGTCAAGGCCGAGGTTGGTGGAGTTGACTGCGACAATGAAGCCGGAGTTTGGCGCCGCCGAGAGCAGTTGCCACGGGGACGACTTTTCAACGTAAGAATTGGTTGTGTCCAGCCAGAAAGGATTGGGATCGCCATCCTGAAACAGCCGGATCAGATCAAAGCCGACCGGGTTGATGTTGGTATAGGTTTGGAATGTCTCCACGATCGGCCCCCAAAATCCATTCCCGTCCCCGCTTGTGTAAATATTGTCGGTTAAATTGGCCGTGCCATAGTTGTAAGAATAGATCAAGTCCCAGCCGCCACGGGTGAAATTAAACAGCATGACCTGATTCCGCCATTGGAACTGGCCATTGGCGAATCCGAGATAATAGGTTCCGTTGCGCACATGAATCATTTGTCTGTTGATGGCAAATTCATCCGGGCGCATGGTCAGGTATTGGGGGTGGGCGAGGGGCAGATCCATTGCGACCTGCCATCGGTTCGCCAGAGACTTGAGCCCAGTCGTAAATCCAGAAGGCAGCCTCATTAGGGCCGGGAGCATACGCAATGAGCGACTCAGTTCCGAGTTGAGCCCGGCACGTTGACGTTAGATAGAGATAATTCGTAAGGGTCTGGCCAGGAAAAGTCGGCACAATCACGTAGTAATCCGCGATTGTGGAATTCGTCCAAAGCAGGGCATTGTTGTAAAAATAATAGCCGTAACCGACTCCGCCGGGCGCTTCCGGAGACACTTCTTCCCCCCGTTGCAAAGGTCGCTCTGTTCTCCAATCATGCTTTGGAGGCATTCGGCCATCTGGAAAATGTTCATCGCGATACCGCTCTGATTCCTGGGCGACCTCTTTGCGGATGTCCTGAATCTCCGCGAACAAAGGCGACGCCATCATCAAACACATTAGAACGGAAACGGCGCCTTTCGGCCAGGATGGTCGAACCCGATGGGTGTTTGCCTTGTCTGCCATAAACGTCCTTGCACTTCGCCAAATTCATGAGCCTCCTACTTTGCGCTTCCAATTTTGCAACCATTCAACATCACAACCGTCGCACAGAATCCAAAAACGACCGGTTCAAACCGCCGCGCGGCAGGAGTAAAAATAAAAATAGGCAAGTCAATTAAGCCTTGCCTATCTTCAATCCAAAGCAAACAACATTCTTAACAGAACAGCTTGCGACGCAACACTCCCAAACCGACTAACGCGCCACCCAAAAGGGCAACCGTCATCCCGCCATCGGGCGTTGGATGAGGTGTTGGCGGTGTGCCGCCAGTCAACACCAACTGATTTTGAGCGGCATTGCCATTGTTGATGTCCCACATTTGGAGGATTTCCACGCTTGTGCCAGTGTATGCGCTGTTGGCGTTGACTACACCACCAAGAGCGGCAATAGCCGCAGCGTAATATATGTTATTGGCTACTGTGGCCCCCGTGCCGTAAACACCAGCATTGTATAACTGATTACCTTGCAGAGTCCAAATTGCGGCTTGAAGCAAATTATCATCAGTTTGCCGGGTGGTATTATATGCATATTCGTAATTGGCCAAATTACCCGTGCCGAACTGATAATAAAGCCAAGCCGCACCGAGACTTAGAGGAAGCGCACTGCCGGTGCCGCCATTTGAGAGAGGCTGCGACAGGCTACCCAAGGAGTAATTATAAGAAATACCAAAATTGAATTCCACGCCGGTTTCTATGCAAAATGTCTCAAATCCTGTGCTATTGTTGTATAAGGCTTTCGCGTCATAATTGTCTGTATAATCTACCGAGGTATATGCCGTGAACTCACCACCACCATTACCTGGATAGACCCCAGAACCTTGCAATGTAACCGTTCCCACATAGCTTGCCTGCGCCACATTTCCCACCATCGGAATCGAGGCGGCCATTGCTGTCAAAACTGCTAGACGTATAATCTTCATGTTCACCTGATTATAGCAGGGCAGATGCCAACGTGGACATTTTCATCAAAGTGAATTGTAACATATTGTTGAAAAGCCACTTGCCAATTTGCTTTTCATGAAATTCCACGCTGGCGATCTGTCGCCGAATTGCCAAAGTGTAAAAACTTCCGACTAACAAGTGCTATTTTCTTGATATGATCCACTTAACTCGTTAAAATACAATCGGCTACGTATCAATTTTGAATTAGTAAGTAATTCCGACGTTTCTGCGGGAAATTGAGGCGTAACCACCGGCTGGCTCGCGCTTATATGGTTTCTGTCCATCACCTTGAACAAAGGCCAGTTATCAAAGTTTGGTTAAGCGGCATTTCCGCTTGGTAAACTGGCAACATTCCCGGTAGCCAACCTCCCGCGCAAGTTGCCTGGCCTCGGCGAAATTCATGCCGACTTCTCCCGGTGCATGGGCGTCTGAACCAAATGTGATGGCCACGCCTTTTTGGAAGGCGAGTTCGAGAATCCGGCGGCTCGGATAAATCTCGCGGCAATCCTTCCGCAGACCGGCGGTGTTCAGCTCGATGGCGCAACCGGATTTTTGGGCGGCGGCCAGGAATTTTTCAAACAGCGGCGTGCAATCGCGATCCGGGCGGTGACCGAATTTCTTCGGCAAATCCGCATGGCCGATGATTTCGAACAATTTAGATTCCGCCGCCAGCGTCAGCCGGTCGAAATAGGCGGACCAGACCTCAAAAGCGTCGCGGTTTTGCCATTCAGACAGTTTGGCCGGGTTGTCAATGTCCCACGAATCGGAGACGTAATGCACCGAGCCGATGAAATAATCCCACGGATGCCGCGCGGCCAGTTCGCGGATCCAGTCCTCGTGGCCGGGCAGATAATCCACTTCGAGCGCCAGGCGGATGGTGAGTTGCGGAAAATCTTTTTGCGCCTTGCGGACTTTTTCAACGTATTCATCCAATTGATTCTGATTCATCCGCCAGTTGTCGAAATCTGTCCCGCTGCATCGGCGAGTGGTCGGAAAAGCCAATTTCGGTCAATCCAATGGCGGCGGCCTGTTTTGCATATTCGGCGGGTTCGCCGGCTGCGTGGCGGCAGAGCGGCGTGTGCATGTGATAATCGGCGGGCAACGACATGCCGCAAGTTTCAAGTTTCAAGTTTCAAGTTTCAAGTGTTGAATGGAGGCATGGCGGATGAAATTTCAAATGGACGGATGCGCCTGTTCGCAGCCGTCGCCATTCCCGGACCGGTCCGAAACGACATAATTGCAATCCAGCGGGAGTTGAAACCGCTCGCACTGGGCGACGTTCGTTGGACAAACCCGGAACAACTGCATCTCACGCTGAAATTTCTTGGCAACGTCCCGTCTGCTTCCATTGAGGCCGTGAAAAATGTGCTGACGGAAGCCTGCGCAGGAGTCCGGCCATTCCTTTTGCGCGCCAAAGGCATCGGCTTTTTCCCCAACGCCCGTTCGCCGCGCGTGATTTGGGTCGGCTTTGAGGACAGCGAAAACATCCTGGCCGGTCTGCAATCGCGCGTCGAGCGGTCGCTCGCGCCATTTGCAGAGAAACCGGGAACGCGAGAAATTTCTCCGCACACGCGACACTGGGCCGGTTCCAGAAATACCGCCGGCACAAAACGGAGCAACTGATGCCTCGCGCACTGGCGCATCAACACCGCGTCTTCGGCGAATGGCGGGTGGAGGAAGTCATACTCTTCCGCAGCGAATTGTCGCCCAACGGCGCGCGGCACAGCCCGGTTGCAGTTTTCCCGCTCGGTGCGAAATTGGAGCGGTGAAACTTTTTTAGATCCGCTAACGTCTTTAAGAACGTATGCTTAAGCCGCTTTCAAAAGAGGGCTGGAATTATGAGACGGCGGCGCACTTGCTGAACCGCGCCGGTTTCGGCGGGCCGCCGGATGAGATCGCCCGGTTGACCGATCTCGGCCACGATGCGGCCCTTGCCTCGCTGCTCGACTACGAAAAAATTCCCGACCCCACGCCCGCCCCGGCCTGGGCCGTGCCGGATTTGACGCGGGTGGACCGGCAGCGCGCCATGCAAGCCATGACTCCCGACGCGCGCAAGCAGGCGCAGCAGGCCGAACAGCGCGCCCTGGCCCAGCAGATCATCGAGTTGCGCGGCTGGTGGCTCAATCGCATGGCCAAAGGGCCGCGGCCGTTTCAGGAAAAAATGGTGCTGTTCTGGCACGGCCATTTTGCCACCAGCTTTGCAAAGGTCCGCAACGCCTATTACATGTGGCGGCAGAACGAATTGTTCCGCCGGCTGGCCACGGGCAACTGGCTGCGACTGCTGACCGAGGCCGGCAAGGACCCGGCGATGCTCATCTGGCTGGACCAGGCGCAAAGCCGCAAGCAGCATCCGAACGAGAATTTCGCGCGCGAAGACATGGAACTGTTTTCGCTCGGCGAAGGGCATTACACGGAAAAGGACGTCACCGAGGCGGCGCGCGCGCTGACCGGCTGGTCGCTGGACCGCGCGAACGAAAAATTTCATTTACCGGCCCGCCTTTCACGACACCGGCGCAAAGACCATTCTGGGCCTGCACCGGAAATCTCAACGGCGAGGACGTGATGGCGCAAATCGTCGCGGCAGCCGCAGGCGGCGAGATTCATCACGGCCAAACTCTGGAATTTTTTCGCGGGCCAAATGCCGTCGCCGGAATTGAACGACGCGCTCGCCGCCGATTTCCGCGCGAACGGGAACAATTTCAAGCCGTTCCTGCGCGTCATGTTCCGCAGCGAGGAATTTTACGCCGAGTCCATCATCCGCAACCAGGTCAAAAGCCCGGTGCAATGGCTCGTCGGCACCGTGCGCGATGCTGGAATGCGATTTGCCGCCGGCGCTTATTTCCGCGGCCATCCTCCGCAGCCTGGGGCAGGATTTGTTCGCGCCGCCGAACGTCAAAGGCTGGGACGGCGGCATGAGCTGGATCACCACCAACACGCTGCTGACGCGCTACAACGACGCGGCGACGATTGTGCAGGGCACGACGCAGCAGCTGGCCGCCGCCGATTTCGCGCGCAAGCCCGGCGGCGCACGGCGGGCAACAAATGGAACAAATCGGCGCAACGCATCCACATCGGCGGCGTGGACGTGGAAAAAATTCTGACGCCGGAAGAGCGCGCGGACAAGCGGCTGCTCGTCGCCGCGCTGGAACACCGGCTGCTGCAATCCACGCTCTCCAACGACCAGGAACAGGCGCTGCGCGATTTTCTCGATTCCAAAACCACGTTGACCGACGCGGACATTCTCACGGCCATCCGGCTCGTCATGGCCACGCCGGAATATCAAGTCACATGAAAACAACGTGACAAATGACAGTTGGCAGAGTGACAGCGATTTCGCAATGCCGCAAGTCACGATCCATTTTTCGTCACTCGTCACGCGTCGACGTGTCACCGTCAAAGATTATGAAAAACGAAATCACACTCCAAACCCGCCGCGAGTTTTTGCGCACCACCGTCCTCGGCGGCGCGCTGTCCTGGACGGTGCCGGCGTTTCTGGCCGACACTTTCGCCGCGCTGCAAAGCCAGGCGGCGGATTCGGCCACGCAAATCGTCACCGGCAAGGACGCCACGATTCTCGTCGTGCTGCAAATGGCCGGCGGCAACGACGGCATCAACACCGTCGTGCCCTACGCCAACGATTTTTACCACAAGGCGCGCCCGACGCTCGGTCTTTCCGCGCAGCAGGTTTTGAAATTGAACGGCGAGATCGGCTTTCACGGCGCGATGACCGGGTTCAAAAATCTTTACGACGCCGGGCATCTCGCCGTGGTGCAAGGCGTCGGCTATCCGAACCCGAACCGGTCGCATTTCCGCTCGACGGAAATCTGGCAGACGGCCAGCGACTCGGACAAAACCGAGAAATACGGCTGGCTCGGGCGTTACTTCGACAATTGCTGCGCCGGCGCGGACCCGACCGTCGGCGTCGTGCTCGGCCGCCAGTTGCCGGAGGCATTTTACGCCGCGAAACCCACGGGCATCTGCTTCGACAATCCGCAAAATTATCGCTTCATGTCCAACGAGCATCCCCGTCCGGGTCAAACCGACAGGGTTGAGGCGGCCTACGAAAAGATGAACGACGTGGACATGGCCGGGCCGGATTCCGGCGACGACAATTCCGGCGGCACCATCGGCACGCTGGCGGCCGCGCAGCCGATGACCGGCGGCAAGGCGCTGGATTTCATCGAACGCACCGCGCTCGACGCGCAGGTGAGTTCCGAAAAAATCCGCGGCATCGCCGACCGCGTGCAAAACCAGGCCGTCTATCCGAATTCGCAACTCGGCCAATTCGCTCAAGCTCGTCGCCAAACTCATCGGCGGCGGATTGCCGACGCGGATTTATTACGTCTCGCAGGGCGGCTACGACACGCACACCGGCCAGGCCAACCGGCAAAAGCAATTGCTGCAGGACCTCGGCGATTCGACCAAGGCGTTCGTGGAGGATTTGAAGGCGCAGGATAATCTGCAGCGCGTGCTGGTGATGACCTTCAGCGAATTTGGCCGGCGCGTCGCCGAAAACGCCAACGGCGGCACCGACCACGGCGCGGCGGCGCCGATGTTCATCGTCGGCGACAAGGTGAAGGCCGGGCTGCTCGGCAAATATCCGAGCCTCGCGCCGCAGGATTTGTTTCAGGGCGACATCAAGTTCAACGTGGATTTCCGCAGCGTCTATGCCGGCGTGCTGGAACAATGGCTCAAGACGCAGAGCGCGC
This sequence comes from uncultured Verrucomicrobiae bacterium, assembly GCA_963711945.1. Classification (GTDB taxonomy): domain Bacteria; phylum Verrucomicrobiota; class Verrucomicrobiia; order Limisphaerales; family UBA11358; genus UBA11358. The sequence goes on from CAVQGB010000008.1 coordinate 247,372, forward strand.
CGATTCTTGGCCGCCAATTCGAGCCGCTGCGGGTGGTTTGAATTTAAAGACGCGCATCGAATCCCTGAACCGTGGCAGCCGACGTGAGTCGGCTCTGCTTTAATTCCGAATTCAAATGGAGCGGACTCACGTCCGCTGCTACAATTCATTTGAAGCGCGGAATGATTTGCCCTGAACCGCGACTCCGCTTTTAATTAACCGCGATGATTGCAAAACGTGTCATTCCGTGCCTCGACGTTCACGACGGCCAGGTCACGCGCGGCGTCCAGTTCGGCAAGGCCGAGGCCGGCGAACTGCGCAACGTCGGCGACCCCGTGGAACTCGCCCTGCGCTACAACGAGCAGGGCGCGGACGAAATGGTCTTCTTCGACATCACCGCCAGCGCGCATGGCCGCGCCACGATGGTGGACGTGATCGAACGCGCCGCCGACCAATGCTTCATGCCGCTCACCGTCGGCGGCGGCATCAAGTCCGTGGACGACATGTTCACCATGCTGCGCGCCGGGGCGGACAAAATCAGCATCAACTCCAGCGCGCTCGCCCGGCCCGAACTCATCCGCGAAGGCGCGGAAAAATTCGGCAGCCAGTGCATCGTCGTCTCGATTGACGCCAAGAAAATCGCGCCGGACAAATGGGGCGTGTTCTCGCACGGCGGCCGCAAGGACACCGGCCTGGACGCGATTGAATGGGCCAAACGCGCCGTGGCGCTCGGCGCGGGCGAGATTGTGTTGAACTCCATTGACGCCGACGGCACGAAGGCCGGGTTCGATCTCGTCATCACGCGGCGCATCAGCGAATCCGTGGGCGTGCCGGTGGTGGCCAGCGGCGGCGCGGGCACGCTGGAACACATGGCCGACGTGCTGCTCGAAGGCAAGGCCGACGCCGTCCTCGCCGCGAGCATTTTCCATTTCGGCACCTACACCGTCGGCGACGTGAAACAGTTTTTGGCGGAGAAAAAAATTCCGGTGCGGCTCTGAAATCATGGAAGCGGGCAAAATAAAATCCGCGCTGGCCGACATCACCGCCGAGCAAGACCCGACCATCAAAAGTGTGAAGATGGCGTCACTGTGCAGCGCGCTTTGGGCGGAGCACGGCGTGGAACTCGTCGTGGTCGGCGGCTCGGCCATTGAGATTTTGACGGAAGGCGCGTATGCCTCCGGCGATCTCGATATGTGCCACACCAACAAGGCGACGTCTGGCGCTACGCCAGCGGCAGGAAATCATGGGCTTGCTCGGCGCAAAAGGCGGCCCGCGCAATTGGCAGGTGGCCGGAATGTTTGTGGATGTGCTCGGTCCGGCGGAAAGTTTTGCGCGCACGCCGTATCGCCGCGTTCAAGGACCTTACGGCGAAGTGCTGGTGATGAAGCCGGAAGATTTGCTCGTTGAACGCGTGTTGGTTTCGGTTTATCCCGGAGAAAATCAAACGGCGCGCGATTGTGCGAAAAAACTTGTCGCCATGATTCTGGACGGCGTCATCCCGGTGGATTGGGCTGAAGTCCGGCGGCTTGCGAATCTGTCGGAATATCGTAACCTGTCACAGTGCGTGAAACTGGTGCAAGAAGTCGCCGATGAACTCAAAACTAAAAATCCCCTGCATCCCGATTGAAGGCGTCCATCAGCTACGAAGACTGGCTGAAAGGACGGCGGTATCGTCGCGAGTTGGGCAACTCGTGTCGCGCCGGAAATCATCCGGCGCAAGAGCAGTTCCAGCGACCGGCGGTTGAAGAAACTTTTCAACGGCGAACGCGGCCTGCCCTTCACGCCCACGGAAAAACTTTGAGGGAATTCAAATGAGTGCCGTCCTCGCCGCGAGCATTTTCCATTTCGGCACCTACACCGTCGGCGACGTGAAACAGTTTTTGAAGGAGAAGAACATTCCGGTGAGACTCTGACCAATATGACTTACGCCAAATGCAAATTCATTAAACGCATAGCCGAGTTTCAAGAACAGGCACTTCGCACAGATGTCCCGGATAATACGAGAGGGATTTATGTTCTTTTGAATGAGTTGGACAACGCCAAAAAACAATATGAGGTTGTTTATATCGGAATTTCAGGAAGATCAAACAAGGCTGGCATATACGCCCGCCTTGACGACCACTATAAAAACAAGAAGGGATGGACTCATTTCTCCCTTTTTGAGGTGCACGACAATATTACGAATGTAGAGCTCAAGGAGCTCGAAGCGCTGATTCTCTGCATTTATCGAGGAGATCCCAGAGTTAACAAGCTTAACAAGCAGCGACGCGGTGAGGCATTTCCCGAAATAACGGATAAAATCCCGAACTGGAATGAGGACAAATATGAGTTGTGGGATTGAATTTAGCTGGCTGCCCATCGTGCGACTCTGAAAACAAAACGCCCCGGCCAGTCCATTGGCCGGGGCGCTTGGTTTAGGGTTGGCTTAAGATGTCGGCTTCGGCGCGGGCGTTTTCTTGGCCTTTTGCGCGGGGCGCTCGACGTGACAGGCGGTGAGCCATTCGGCCAGCACTGTCGGATTGTTCCGGTATTTGTTGGGCACGATGCTCCGCAACAATTCCAGCATCAACTCGCCCTTGTGCCGGTCGTCTTTCAACGCCCCGGTGCCGCCAGCCTGTTTGCGCATGCCGGAATCCTGGCCTACGCCCGCCGCCTTGAACTGGTCAACCAGCGTCTGCGTGACGGTCAGAAAATCCGCCGGCATCTCATGCGCGATGAACGTGGCGGACACGGGCGTGGCCTCCGTCACAAACGCCTCCGCGCTGGCCAGCAACGCCTTGTCGCTGCCCGAAGCGGGCAAAAGAAATTTTTTGTCAAAGCCCGGCTCCGTGAGCGCGATGCCATGGGCCGTGGTGGTGATGCTGGCCAGTTCGTTATGCAGCGCAATGCGCACCGCCCCGCGGCTGGAGCTGCCTGCACGGTATTCGCCTTTGCCCGCCGTCTGCGTGGCCGCGTCCGTGCCGGCTTTGGGCACGAGAGTGTGGATGAAGGCAAAGGCCTTGTCTGCCGGGCCGTTTGCCGTGAAGTCCGTTCCATGCGCGTCGTGGAATCCATCAACACGCTGGAACGCCGATTGTAAACGCCGATCAAGTTCGTTCATAATTTTGAAGTGTCGAATGTTTGATGACTGACTACGCGGGCAATCCTGCGCCTGTCACCTGAATCCTGCAAGCGCAAACTTATCTATCTCAAGACGGCAGTTAGCCCAACCCATGATAAGTTTGTGTTCCCCCTCCATCCGGAGAATGATTCCCCACACCCGGCGCAACTCCCCTTCACCCGGCGGGGCTTCACGTTCACCCGGCTGAAATCCCCCTTCACCCGGCGCGCCTTCCCCCAAACCCGGCGGGCGTTACAAGGCCGGGAACCATCTTTTCGCATCTCAACCTCATCTTTTCCGTCACCCGGTGGGAATTTTCGTTCACCCGGCGGGTTTTCCCCCAAACCCGGTGATAATCCCGCAGACCGGGCGGTTTTCCCCCGCATCCGGACGATAAAAATACGGCTTCCGGCTGTTTTCCCCCTCACCGGGCGATCTTCACCATGCCGGGAAGCATCTTTTCCGTCACCCGGCGAATTTCCCCCATTCACCGGGCGGATTTTCCCCGGCACAGGCGACATTCTCCGCGCGCCGGCTGGATAAACAGCGCACAGGCTGGAAAGAACGGCGCACCGGCAGGTTCTCCCTTGGGTTGGACATGATGAACACGGATTCTTCAAGCCCGTAGGGCTGGCATCTTTGTAGATAGCGAATACAAAATGAATCAAGCTCCGTCAGGAGCGACATCATCCAGTGGGGCGAGGACGGTTGGCCGTCCGCCAGGACCTCGCGAGCCGAATATGCCGCCCCGACGGGGCTGGATTGGTTTTGGGATTTGGTTCTACAAAGATGCCGCGCCTACGGCGCTGTTTCCGTTCCATTTTGGGTTGGCTTCGTTCATGGCAGTGAGATCGCGTCCAGAAGTTTGCCAAAGGCGAGATAAATGCCAGTAGAACTGTCTACGTCAATATTTGAGTCTTCTCCTTCTCTGCTGCCACTGAGTTTTAGGCTTGGCCGCCCGACTTCGTCAAGATGCGCAATTACGGCATACTCTTTAGAAAAATCGTTGCCGGTGTTTTTCAAAAAGTAGTTGGCTTGTTCCTGCGTGCATTTCAAATATGCGTATAATTGAAAAAATCCGTTTGTTGTAATGACATCCTCTCTAAATGATGCGGTGTAGCTGTTACTATTTTCTTCAACATCCACCAAGCCCATTATTGTCATTACAGGCTGTCCATTCGACTGAATCAAAGCTCTCGAAACATCAATCGAAAAGGTGTGCAATCCCCGGTTCGGCATTAACGCCTCCCAATTGGTGACGGCGTTATATTTCGATGCGAGCGCAGCAAGGCTGGCGTCTTTTTGTTGCTGCTTGGTTTCAGCGACCTTTTCAGCAGCCTGCTGCTGTCTACCGGTAGCCATGTGAATGCTTATCAGATACCACGCCACGCCGCCAATCACTGCCAGCCAAATAAGCCATGTGAGTTTGGTTTTCATTTGAGGTATTTTGAAAATTAGATCAGTTCTCCGGGTTGCCGGGTGAGGAAATGAATTTCTGCGAACGATTGTCCTTATCTTCACGCGACCATGCCGGTTTAACCACAAGTATCCAAACCATGCCGGTTATCGCTGCGAGCACAGCCCATTCCAGAACCAAGCGGCCAAAATCAATCTGAACTCCATTCCCTTCCGAGCCGTCAGGATTTGCTGGCGGAGTAAAAAGCAATGAGTAGCCAGCCGGCTTGCGACTGTGGACGCCTTGGGATGGTGGCACATATCCAAATCCTTGCTTAAATCCATTGACGCTGCCCTTGTCAGTTGTGTATTGCCACGGTGGGATAAGCCCGGTGAGAATGAAAGCAACGAGTGCAGTAATGATGAGTTTGGTTTTCATCGTTTATTTGCTGTTGTTGTGAAAAGAACCGTAACGGGTTTATCTTCACATTCCAGAATCATTGGCAATCAATGTTGAAGTGTCAAACTGCAAAACGGCGCGGGCGATTTGCGCTGGCTTAACTGGATAAAATTACATCTTAAGATGAAAAGATGAACGTTGTGTCACTAGGACGCCCTGCTAAAATCAGCCAATATGAAACTCGATATAGAAAAAGAAGATTTACTGCCCATTTGGCACGATGTAATTGAATCGTTGGATATTATAAGGGCTTTCAAGAACGGCGAGGTGTCCAAAGCCGGAGCCAAAAGGCTTTCCAGTGACGGGTGTCGCCGACTCACACGCGCCCGCAACAAATTGGATAAGCTCATTGGAAGCCCATTTGTTTCAAATTAACGGGTTGAACCGTTCGGTCCGCAGTATTGCCTCCAAATGGCCACACAGGCACGGTGTTTTTCATAACGGACGATGGTTATTTGATTTCCAATTATCATGTGGTCAAGGATGCGGCGAAGGTTCGTTTGCTCACGGGGCGGGTTTGATTGACGCCAAGGTGGTTCAAGTGGATGCGGCCAATGAATTGGTGCCGCTTCCGGCAAAAGCTTGCCAAGGCGGGGCGGTTGGCCTAAAACATTTTCGTCCCTAATCAAAAGGCATTGTTATGACTGACCAAACGTCCAAGTCCAAGCATCATCACCATCGCCATCCGCATCCTGAAGACGCCGCGTTTGTGCGCGACGTGCTCACGCCGGTCACGCCGCCCGGGCCCACGGCGGATTGTTACCGCATCGCGGGTTATCAGGATGGGCTGGTGGGCGCGGCCAAACCGGAGTGCGATTTGTTGCTGCCGCATTTCGATTCCGGGCTGAAATGGGCGGACGCGAATAATCCGCTGCCGGATGACCCGCTCTGGGACGGCGGGGTGCGCGCCGGGGTGACTTGGGACGGGACGTTCTGGCGCGACTTGAACCGTTACGCGGCGGGCGGCGCGAATTTTTGGAGCGCATATTTAAAACCCGGCTCCGCGCCGGGCATCAAGAACGGGTTCTGGCTCAATTTCGGTTCGGGCTGGGCGCATCTGGCCAACGATGACCCGGCGCAAATGCTGGCGGGGGCGTCGCAGCGTCTTTATTTCGACAGCGCGGCCAGCCAATGGAAGCTGGTGATCGAGGCGACGATGTTCGTGACGGGCGCGGTGGTGGAGGTGTGGACGGGCAGCAAGTCCGGCGGGACTGATCCGGTGGGGACTTATGCGCGCGTGAGCGGTTGCGACCCCGTGGCGACGCTGTCGGTGGAGGAGGGGTGAGAAAGTTAAGGAAAGTATTTACTGTGCCATGAACCAGAAAGCTCTCATCGAATGGGCGCTGGCCAATGAACGTTCGCCCGAAGAACGGTTCACCGTGGAAATCATTATTGATGACGTGATGCACCTGTGGCATCGCAACCACAAGACCGGTTTTAACGAAGGTTGGCAAGCCCGCAGCGAGCGCGACCGCGAACGCTATTTCAATCCCGCCTATGTTCCCGGATATTCGGAACAGGATTTGACGCGCGCGGCAGAGGTATTGGACGGCCTCAAATCATGGTCGCTTCGCGGCTGGTATCAACATCGGCCCATCCGCGATGTAAAAGCCTTCGCTTTTTTTACCGACATGGAAAAGGTTGAACTGGGTCACTGCGAAGTGGCTGATGCAAGTCCGCTGGCCGAAATGCCCCGTCTCAACGAACTCGCGTTCGGAAGTTCCACCTGTGAAGATTTCCGGTTTCTGGCGCGTTGCGGGGAATTGCGCGCGTTGTCGGTAAACCTGGGCATTCAATGGCCGGAAACCGGAGGGTTGGAAACCCTTCAACAATTGGAGACGCTTCATCTCAGCGGCAATCTGCTGGCGTTGCCTGCCGGCATCGTCTGGCCGCGCGTGCGCGTGGGCACGCTCAACTGCACGCCGCTCGCTGCCCGCAATGTCGCCGCCCTGCCGCAATTTCCGGCGTGTGAATTCCTCAATCTCGCGGGCGTCTTTTCACTGGACGGCATCGAACATTTCCCGCGGCTGCGCAACCTGACGCTGGCCGGCAAAGTAAGACATTTTGGCCCGATGGAAACGCTCAAGCATTTGACCTGCCTCACCTACAACGGCGCCGAACCATTGGACATCAAACCGTTGACGCGCCTGCCCAAATTGTTTTGCGCCACGTTCACCTCGCAACACACCTACGGTCTGGACACCGCGCCGCCGCGCGATTACATGCCGTTGACCGACGCCCCCCAATTGCGCGAACTGCACGTCACCGGCTGTCCACCCGTCGAGGCGGAAGTGGCCACGCTCAACGCCGTTTTGCCGCCATGGGACGATCTGTTGCTGGCCGAACAGCCGCGCCCCGTTCCTGCGCGTCCCCGATTGGTCGTCGCTCCACACCTCAAACACCCGCGCTGCGCCGATGTGGCTTTGCAGCCGGAAGATAACGGCCTGCCCGACGCCGGCCTGCGCGCCTGCGAAGGACGGTGGGTGGCTCGATTCATCGGACGCGCCATTACCGCCAAACTGGACGGCCACGCCGATTGGGGACACGTGGACGCCAACGGCACCAACCGCGCGTTCATGGTCTGGATCACTTCGTTTGGCGTCGTGGAAAAATTGCCGTTGATTCTGGACGGTGCGCGCGAAGCCATCGCCCGCCTGCGCTACGATTATTACGGCCAGTTCATGATTGCCTTGAAAGCGCCCGAAATCGAACCCACGCCGGCGCAGCGGGAACTGGAAGCCAAATTCCGCGCCCAATGCGATGAATGGGAACACGAGAACCATCAGCGCGAACAACGCGAGCGGCTGGAACGCATCTACCGTTATGAATTGAAAAAACAATCCGGCCAGAAAGTGGACCCCAACGAATTTTCCGCGCCGGCACCGGGCGAAAATTATCCAATCCCGCCCGAAGAAAGCGAAGACGAAGACGCTGATGATGAGGATATAAATTCTTCCGGCGACATAGCCGTCAAAAAAAAGCCCGACCCGCCGCCTTCGTTTTTCGATGACGAACATCCGCTGGCGGACAATTACCGGATGATGGGAAATATCGGCCTGAACGAAATTTGGGTCATCAGTTATGCGCAGCAAGTGTTTGCCTACCTGATGGGACGCGGGCCGGACGAAATCATTCCCGAAGAAAAGAAATCGGAATAACCGGCGAGCAAGGCGCGGTGGTGGGGGTGTGGTCGGGCAGCAAGTCCGGCGGGACTGACCCTGTGGGGACTTATGCGCGCGTGAGCGGTTGCGACCCCCTGGCGACGCTGTCGGTGGAGATAGCCTTGATATTTCGGAAAACTTTTTCTCCGCGTTTCCGCGTCTTTGTGGCAAAATGAACCATCTTCTTGAATCTCGCTTGCTGACCCTCGTGCGGCTGCCCGGCGCGAACCTTTTCGTGACGTTCGGAGTTTGCTTTTGACGGGGCTTCAATGTAACATTGAAAAGACATTTAATTCACTGTTATGATTGCCTTGCAAGACATCCGGTCGCTGACGGATTTTCAGCGCAACACCAAGTCGCACCTGAAGCGGCTCAAGGCCACCGGCCGGCCAGCAGTGTTGACCGTGAATGGCAAGGCGGAGTTGATTGTGCAGGACGCCGGTGCGTTTGAAGACATGCTGGACGCCATTAGTGGCATCCAGCGCGGGCTGGACGCCATGAAGGAAGGCACGGGCAAGCCGTTCCGCCAGGCGCTGGATGAAATTCGCGTCAAATACAAGATTCCCCGCCGACCGAAATGAAGCGGTGGAGCGTCATCGTTGAACTGCCAGCGCAGCAGGACATCGCGGAATGTCGTCTGTGGATTGCCGAATACGATGTTGAGGCGGCGGATCGGTGGTTTTATGACATTTACGACACGATTGGTTCATTGGAAAATTTCCCTGAACGCTGCCCGCTGGCACCCGAAAGCAAATTCCAAAATCGTGAAATCCGCGAAATTTTCCACGGCCGCCGCCAATACAAATACCGGATTCTTTTCACAGTTGCGGAAAATGAGGTTCACGTCCTGCACGTCCGTCACGGCGCGCGGCTGTCATTGGGCGAGGTGGCACCTGAAGACGAAACCTGATTTTCTACCCGCTCTTCGCCTCTTGGCACCGCGGGTGCAGTCAGCCGGCATTTTGGAAAACTTTTTCTCCGCGTTTCCGTGGCTCTCTGGCAAAATAAACCCGTGACGCCGAAAACCTTCATGCTCATCGCCGGTGAGCCGAGCGGGGATTTGCTCGCAGCGGAACTGGTGTCCGCACTGCTTGCCGCGTCGAAGCAAAGCGGCGACGGGCGCGCACCGCAATTCTTCGGGGCGGGTGGCGCTAAAATGGCCGCGGCGGGCGTGGATCTGGCCTTCGACATGACGGAGCACGCGGTCATCGGCTTTTCCGACGTGCTGAAAAACTATTTCAAGTTCCGGCGGCTGTTCCACCAATTGCTCGCGCTCGCCATCGAACGCAAGCCGGACGCCATCATCGGCGTGGATTACGGCGGGTTCAATCTGCGCTTCGGCCACGCGGTCAGGGAATACGTCCGCAACAATCCGTTTTCCAGGTGGAATCCAAAAATCGTGCAGTTCGTCTCGCCGCAAGTCTGGGCGTCGCGTCCGGGGCGCGCGGATTTGCTGGCGGCGGATTACGACCTGCTCTTGAGCATTTTCCCGTTTGAAAAGGACTGGTATGCGCGGCGCGTGCCGAAGTTGCGCGTGGAATTTGTCGGCCATCCGATGGTGGGAAGATTTCATGAGTCCACAGTCCACAGTCCACAGTCCAAGAAACCGAATGCGTCACCCACAATCCTGCTGTTGCCCGGCAGCCGGGCGAACGAACTCAAAAGGCATTTGCCGGTAATGCTGGGGGCGCTGACGCTGATTCGCGCCAAGCTGCCGGATGCGAAGGCCAGAATGGTTTTGCCGAATGAAGGATTGAAAAAACTCGCGGGCGGGCCGCCCGCGCCCCTGCCCGGTGTCGAAATTCAAACCGGCAACCTGCCGGACGCGCTGGCGCGGGCGGATGTCGCCATTGCCTCGACGGGCACGGTGACGATGGAGTGCGCGTTCTTCGGCGTGCCGACGGTGACGCTTTACAAAACGTCGTGGTTCACATGGGAAATCGCCAAACGCATCGTGACTGTGAAATCCGCGACGATGCCGAATTTGCTGGCCGGCGAAGAGGTTTATCCCGAATTCATTCAAGGCGCGGCGACAGTGGAGAACATTGCCAACGCCGTGCTGGAGCTTTTGCAGGACGATTCGCGTCGGCAAAAAATCAAATCGCAACTGGCCAAAATCGTTTCCACACTCGGCGAACCCGGAGCAACCCGTCGGGCGGCGGATGCCATTTTGAGGATGTTCCCATGAATGCACCGTCCACGCTCTCGTGCTCATCCCCGTATATTCCCCTTCGATTACGAGGACGAGAACGAAGGACGAGAACGATTTCATTATGAAAGACCTGTCAAATCCGTTTTGGATCAAGTTGAAAGGCCTGCTCTTCCTGTTCATCGGGATTGGCGCGGTGGTTCTGGTTTTCCTCGACAGCCCGACGCTGAAAACCGGCGTGCTGCTCGCTTTGGCGATCTGGAGTTTCTGCCGGTTTTACTATTTCGCATTCTACGTCATCGAGAAATACGTTGACCCGGCTTACAAATTCTCCGGGTTGATTTCGTTTGCAAAGTATTTATTCCGTCGAAAATAAACATTGGTGGGGGGGCGCTGCCGCGCTGCAAACATCAATGCAACAAGTTTGTCCGCCCCGTCCGGCTCGCGAGGACTCTCGCCCCACCGGTTTTGACATTCAACGACATCGTGTTTAATCTGCCGGCATGGAATCACTTCACGCGCCGTGGCGGATAGAATACATCCTCGCGCCGAAGCCCAAGCTGGACGCGAGCCTGTTCACGCGCATCGCGCAATCGTCCGATGACGAGGAAAACCTGGTCGTGGTGCGCGACAGGACATGCTTTGCCCTGCTGAACAAATATCCCTACAACGGCGGCCACCTGATGGTTGTGCCTTACAAGGAAACAGCGGACTTGAACGGCCTGACCGAAGAGGAACTCGCGGATCTGTGGAAGCTGGTGCGCCGCTGCGTCAACGCGCTGACGCAACTGATGAAGCCGGACGGTTTCAACATCGGCATCAATCTTGGCAAGGCCGCGGGCGCGGGCGTCACGGAGCATCTGCACATCCACGTCGTTCCGCGCTGGAGCGGCGACACGAATTTCATGCCGGTGATCGCCACCACCAGCGTCGTGCCGGAAGCGTTGCGGGAAACCGCGGCGAAATTGCGGGCGGAGCTGGCGAGGTGACGTGCTTCCCGCTCCGCTTGCCAAGCGGGAATTTTTGCCGGATAATGATACCGCAATGACAACGACCGTTGATGCCATTTACGAACACGGCAAACTGCTTCTGCCGAAGCCGCTGTCGTTGCCCGAAAAGTCCCGTGTGCGCGTGACGATCGAGTCCGATACGGAAAATGCGGCGTGGATGAAACTTTCCGAGGAAGCCCTGATGAAAACCTGGGACAACGAAGCGGACGACGTCTTCAATGAACTGCTCAAGAAATGACGTGGTTCTCCTGCCGATTCCGTTCACGGATTTGGCCAGCCGCAAGGTTCGGCCCGCCGTCGTTGTCGGTAAAAATGGAAGCGATTTGTTCCTTGTCCCGATTTCCTCGGTGCTGGCAAACACGGATTTCCGGTTGACAGAATGGCACGCCGCAGGGCTGAATGTCCCTTCGGGGATCAAAGCACAGCTTGCCACCGTGGAAGACAGGCCCGTCGTGAAAATTGTCGGCCACCTCTCCGGCAGCGACGTGAATATTTTAAACTCCCGGCTGCGAAGCTGGTTGGATTTGTAATGGCCACCGAAACCCTTCACTTTGAAAACGCCCGCGCGGCGCAGCAGCTTTTCAATCACGAGCCGCGCAATTTGCAGTCGCTCGAAACCGAACTCGGCGTCAAGGCCACGGCCCGCGAGGGCTGGATCAAGCTGGAAGGCGGGGAGGACGCCATTGACCGCGCCCGGCATTTGTTCGGGTCGCTGGAAACCCTGCTCAAGGCCGGCTCGCAAATCCGCAACCGGGAATTCGCGCACGCGCTGAATGTCGTGAAAAATGAGGGCGCGGAGACGCTGAAGAATCTGGTGAACGACCGCGTGACGACCCACGAAAAGAAACCGGGCGTCACGGCCAAGACCGTCGGCCAGAAAAAATACCTCGACGCAATCCGCAAGCACGACGTGACGTTCGGCGTCGGGCCGGCGGGCACGGGCAAAACCTATCTGGCAGTGGCCATGGCGCTCACGGCGTTGCGCGACGGCAAGGTTTCGCGGATCATTTTGACGCGCCCGGCGGTTGAGGCCGGGGAGGCGCTGGGGTTTTTGCCCGGCGACCTTTACGAAAAAATCACGCCGTATTTGCGTCCGCTGCACGACGCTCTTCACGACATGCTGCCCGCCGAGGACATCCAGAAGCACGCCGAGCGCGGGACGATTGAAATCGCGCCGCTGGCTTACATGCGCGGACGAACGTTGAACAATGCGTTCATCATCCTGGACGAAGCGCAGAATTCCACGACCGAACAGATGTTGATGTTCCTGACGCGGCTCGGCCACGGCTCGAAGGCGGTCATCACCGGCGACGAGACGCAGATTGACCTGCCGCCGCACAAAAAATCCGGGCTGCTCGAGGCGCATCGGGCGTTGAAGAACACCGAAGGCATCGCCGTGGTGGAATTTTCCAAGCGCGATGTTGTCCGGCACCCGCTGGTGCAGCGCATCATTTCGGCCTACGAGGAGCATCGCGGAAGCGCGAAAGCCGAATGAACGTCGTCATCATCAACCGCCAGCGGACGCGGAAAATCAATTCTCGTTTACTGAAGAACATCACCGCCGGCGTTCTCGCCGAACTGAAAATTGAAAACGCGGAACTCGGCATCAACCTGGTTGCTACCACGGAAATGACGGTCCTGAACGAAACCTTTCTCCGGCATGAAGGCCCGACGGATGTCATCACGTTTGATTACAGCGACGATGGTAGGGCGGGCAGTCCCCTGCCCGCCGAAACGGCGCGCACGGAGTGACGCGCCCTACTCTTCACGGCGAAATTTTCATTTGCGTGGACGAGGCGATTGCACAGGCGCGAAAATATGCACCACGCTGGCAGTCGGAAATCGTCCGCTATGTCATTCACGGCATTTTGCACCTGCTGGGCCACGACGACTCGCGCCCCGCCGCCCGCCGCAGGATGAAGCGCGAGGAAAACCGGCTGCTGCGCCGGCTGGCCGGTAAGTTTTGATTCGCTCGGATTTGACCGGGGCCGATTTCCGGCATGCCGGATTTCCATTTTTTTATCTAAATTAAGCCTTGACTTGTCAGAAGCATTCTTCATAGTCGGTTCCTCAATGGCATGAATAATTCACCACAGACTGTGAATTTTTCGGGCGCAACCGGGCAACCGGGCAACCGGGCAACCGGGCAACCGGGCAACCGGGCAACCGGCTAAAGCGGCAGCAGACCCGTCCCGTTTCCACCTCATACCGTTGTCGTTTCACCCCGGCGCGGCGGCGGTTGAGCGGCAAAAGCGCTTTTATCACTTGGACGCGGCGGCGGCGGCCCCAAACGACGGTCGTTTTGCCCGAACGCCACGGCGGCAGGCCAGAAAAACCGCTTTTTACACCCCGCCGACGCAGCGGCACGCCAAAACGACTGCCGTTTTGCCTGAAAACCGCCGTCGTCTTGTCGGAAACCCTTCATTTGCTGAAGTTTGAAGCAGTTCCACCCATTTCCATCCTAACTCCTATCTACTAACTCCCAACTCCTAAATTATATGGGTTCAAATAAACTCCCCGATCCGCTGGATGATGTCTTCACCCTGGCCGAAGACATGGCCGACGGCTGCCACAATCACCAGGCCGCCATCGGCCTCAAACAAAACCTCGAAGTGAATGTGCGCGCCGATCTGGACGCCGCCGTCGCCGCGCAAACCAAATACAAGGCCACCTTGAGCGCCAAGACGGATTTCAGCACCGCCGTCATCGTGGCCGATTCCAACGGCAAAGCCTTCATCGGCTCCGCCCGCCGCGTGCTGGCCAATAATCTCGGCGAAACCTGGAACCAACCCTGGGTTGCCACCGGCTTTCCCGATCTCTCCACCGCCGTGCCTGCCACGCAGGCCAAACGCCAGGCCTTGTTGCTTTCGCTCAAAAACTTTTTCGCCTCCAATCCCGCCTACGAAGTCAACACGCCCAAGCTCGTCGTCACCTCCGCGCAGGCGGGCGTGTTGTTCACCGCGCTTTCCACCGCCCGCGTCGCCGCCTCCGACGGTAATACGGATGCCGGCAATAAAAAGAATCTCCGCGACACCGCCGAACAAACTTTGCGCGACCGTTTGAGCGGCCTCATCAGCGAACTCGGCCAGTTGCTGGACGACAACGATCCGTTGTGGCTGGCCTTTGGGCTGAACGAACCCGGCGCGACCAACCTGCCGGATTCAGCGGACGGCCTGATCCTCACCGCCGGCCCGGCGGAAACCGTGCTGGCGCATTGGAGCAACGCCTCCCGCGCCACCCGCTACCGCGTGTTCAAGCAAATTGACGGCGTGGATCCCATGCCCGTCAACGTCGCCACCGTGAGCGACAGCGACGCCACGCTGACCGGCCAGCCCAGCAGCAAGACGGTGAAAGTTTATGTCATCGCCGCCAACGACGCCGGCCAGGCCGCGCCCAGCGACACGGTGACCATCGTGGTGCCATAATAATAAGACCATGAAAACCATGCCAATTCATCACGCCATCTACCTGCAAGGCGACGGCCGCGTCGGCCAATGGAGCGATGTCGTCAGCATCACGGTGGCCGGATAATACAATCGGTAGGGCAGACCTGAAGGTCAGTCCAAATATTCAGGCGGCGCAGCAGCGCCGCCACACCTTAAAAAAACAATGAAACCGTGCGTTAAAAACATATTCCTCCTGCCCGCGTTAATCGCTGGTCTCGGCTTGATGATGTCTGGCCGGGGCACGGCGCAAACCTTCACCACCCTGCATAGTTTTACGGCAGAAGTCTGGAATTCTTCATATACATATTCTACCAACAGTGATGGGGGTGGACCGTGTGCCGCATTAGTTTTATCGGGCAACACTCTGTATGGAACGGCATCCGATCTTGGCTGGTGGGAGTATGGCACGATATTCAGGATCAACACCGATGGCACCGGTTTTACGAACCTGTATAATTTCACCGGGGGCAACGACGGAGGTCGAATTACATCCGGATTGATGATATCAGGTAATACTTTATTTGGGACAACCCCTTATGGCGGCACAAATGGCGCTGGAACGGTATTCGCCGTCAACATCAATGGCACGGGTTTTACAAACGTGCATAATTTCTCCAAACTCTCTGGTTCTAATGCTAATTACACCAATAGTGAGGGAGCTTTTCCGGTTGCCAGATTGATCCTATCTGGAAACACCCTGGGCCGCGCAATTTTTTTTCTGTAAAATGCGTTGAGCATCAAACTGAGGGCTGGGTTTTGGTTTCCATGTTGAGGTAAATTTTTCCGGTTTCCCATTCGTCACTGGTTTCGTTAAGGAGGGCGGTGATCAAACGGAGGAGGGAGGATTCATTGGGGAAGACGCGGGCGACGCGGGTGCGGCGTTTGAGTTCCTGGTTGACGCGTTCCAACGCGTTGGAGGTGCGCAGCCGTTTCTGGTGGGCGGCGGGCAGCGTGAACACGGTGAAGCCCTGCGGGAGGTTTTCTTCCAGCCAGGTGGCGAGTTTGGGCGCGCTTTTGGCATAGTGCGTGACGATTTCTTTGAGCCGCAGTTCGGCCGCGGAGCGACTGGCGCATTCAAAGACGCTGCGGATGGCGCGGGCAACTTCGGTCCGTTGATCCAGACGCGGGACGTAAGCCTGGGCGTTTTGCTGGAGGTGAAACTGGCAGCGTTGCCAGGGGACGGCGCCAAAGACGGCTTTGCGGGCGGCGGCCATGCCGGGGTGATCGTCGCTGACGATGAAGGTGACGCCGCACAGGCCGCGCTGGAAGGCTTTGGAAGAAGGTGCGCCAATGCGCCTCGGCTTCACTGAGGGCGACGCTCACGCCGAGGAGGGTGCGCTGGCCCTCGGGCGTGATGCCCAGGGCGATGAGGACGGCACAGTCGCGAAGCTGGCCGTCGTGGCGGACTTTTTCGTAGCGGGCGTCGAACACCAGATAGGGACAGGTCCCCAGCGGGCGGTCGCGCCATTTCTGAAGTTCGGCGTCGAGGCGTTTGGCGCAGTCGCTGACCTGGGTGGAACTGACGGCATGCCGCAGAGTTCCTCGACGATGGCGGAGACTTTGCGGGTGGAGACGCCTTGGACATACATTTCGGCCAGGGCGAGTTTGAGGGCCTGCTCGGAGCGGATGCCTTTTTCCAGGGCGCTGGGATAAAAGTTGGTTTCGCCGCGGACTTGCGGCACGCTGAAGGTGATGGGGCCGATGCGGCTGGCGAGGGTTTTGGGTTTGTAACCGTTGGCGTAACCTTTGCGGGTGTCGGTGCGTTCGTAGGGTTGGGCTTGGAGGACGTGATGGCGTTCGACGCGCATGGCTTCGTTGACGAGGAGGCGCAGGCCTTCGGCGAAGCCGTCGTGGCCTTGCTCAGTCAAGAGTTGCAGGACATGGTTCAAGAGTTCAGGATCGGTTTGGTGGGTCATTTATGTTTTTGTGTTGGATGTGTTTGCGACACCCCAACAGGAAACCAGCTTGGCCCGCCCTCGACCAGTTTTTCGCGCGCGGAGCGCCTTCGCCCCTGCGGGGTTCGGCTGCGCTCGGCTCGCTACGCTCGCCTTCGCTCCGCCTCACCCCGGAGGGGCCAAGGCGGATGGAAGAAAGACAATTTACAGAAAGAAATTTACATCCCCACACCCTGTATGGAACGGCGCAATATGGCGGCTCCAATGGCGCTGGAACAGTATTCGCCGTCAACACCGATGGCACTGGCTTTACCACGCTTCATACTTTCAGTCAGACATATGGGCCACATTACAATTACAATAGCGATGGAGCTTATCCAGCAGCCGGATTGATCTTATCTGGAAACACACTATATGGAACGACAGGGGAAGGCGGCACAAACGGTTATGGCACGGTGTTCACCGTCAACACCAACGGCAGAGCTTTTATGACCCTACATATTTTCACTGGCTGGGACGGAAATGAACTGGTTGCCAGTTTAGTTTTATCGGGCCAGACTTTGTATGGGACGACATTGTATGGAGGTGCCAATGGCAATGGCACTATCTTTGCCGTCAATACCGATGGCACGAGTTTTACAAACCTTCATGCTTTTTCTTTGAGCGGCTTCAGTGACGGAACTGACCCGGATGGCGGATTGATTTTATTTGGCAACACCCTGTATGGAACAGCCTCTGTTTGCGGCACAAATGGCTATGGCACGTTATTCGCACTCAAACACTGATGGCTCGAATTTTAACACCCTACATGCTTTCGCTCGCTGGTATGACGGAGGTTTACCGTCTGGCGGATTGGTTTTATCCGGCGGAAATCTTTATGGAACGGCTCAGGAAGGCGGCGCAAATGACACTGGCACGCTGTTTAGTATTTCGTTGGAGTCACCCGCTGCGCCGCAGCCGACACTTACAATAATTCATTCTGAAACCAATGTCGTTTTGATGTGGCCGACAAATGCCACCGGGTTCTTTTTACAGTTCGCCACCAACCTTGTTACACCGAAGGTCTGAAGCGCGAACCTGTTTTCGCCAGTCGTCGTCAATACTAATTATGTGTTGACCAATTCTATCTCTGGCATGCGAATGTTTTACCGATTAAGCCAGTAATCATAACCATGTTCCGATGAAAACTCCCATCAAAAAACTATTCCTCCTGTCCGCGCTGATTGCTGCTCTAATCCTGATCATGGCTACTTCCGCCCAAGCGCAGGTTCAATGGGCCAAACGCATTGCCAGTGTCGCCAGTTGGCCGGAAGGCGAATGTAACATCGGGATGACATTGGACACCAATGGCAACTGCTATGTTACCGGGTGGTTCGATGGCACGAACGATTTTGGCGGCATCACCCTGACAAACCAAAGTGTCGGCGGATAGACATCTTCGTTGCCAAATACAATTCCGTCGGCGCGCTCCAATGGGTGCAACGCGCCGGCGGCACTTCTATCAACTACGGGCGTGCTGTTGGCGTGGACACCAACGGAAATGTTTATGTTACGGGCAGCGCTTATGGTCCAGCTAGTTTTGGCAGTGTCAATCTGACTGGTTCCTCGGGTCAAAACTTCTTCCTGGCCAAGTATAACAACGTCGGCGCGATTCAGTGGGTTAAGCCATCCTCTGGGGGCAGTTCCGATGTTTATGGTATCGGGTTGGCGGTGGACGGCGCGGGGAACTCCTATGCAATGGTGACTGTGGATGAAGACGTAGATACATCCATCACATTTGGTTCCACAACCATTTCCATCCCGGCCACCGAAAACTGGCCTTTCGGCGTTCTTGTCAAATACGATAGCA
Organism: uncultured Verrucomicrobiae bacterium; assembly: GCA_963711945.1. Taxonomy (GTDB): domain Bacteria; phylum Verrucomicrobiota; class Verrucomicrobiia; order Limisphaerales; family UBA11358; genus UBA11358. The sequence continues at coordinate 265,816 of CAVQGB010000008.1, forward strand.
CCGGAACCGTCAAATGGACGCAGTTGTTGAGCACCTCCGAGGAAGTCTATGCTCCCAGAGTTGCACTGGATGCCGCCGGGAATGTTTATGTGCATGGTATATTTTATACGAGCCTGACGATTGGAACCAGCAATCTGGTGGGCAGCGCCAGCTCAAAGAACTTCTTCATCGCCAAGTTTAACAACTCCGGGAACTTGACTTGGATTTAGAGCTCAAGGAAATGGCTCGTCTGATGGGGGAGTGGCGGTGGATCGGGCAGGAAATATTATTGTTTCAGGCCAGTATGAAACCAACCTGAACTTTGGCGGCGGCATCATCTTGACCAACGCGGGATCCTATAATGCTTTTCTCGCCAAATACAATAGCTCTGGCGTGATAGCGGGCGCAACGGGCAGGAGGCACAAATGATGGTGCTTACGCTGATTTTTATGCGGACGTGGCATTGGACGGGCAAACCAATGTCTATGCGGCGGGGGATTTGAGTGCTAACGCAGCGTCGCGAAATACAATTCGGCCGGGACGATCCAGTGGGCATATTCAGCCAGCGGACGTCCGCGAGTCCGGTTTCTTCGCTCGTGTGGCAATGTGCGGTTGATTCATCCAATAACTGCTTTCTGGCCGGGTGGTATCAAGAAACGAACACCTTTGGCACCAATGTTATGCAACGCAGGAAACTTGGAATTTCTTCCTCGCCAAAGTGGCGGCTGGCTTGGCTCCCACTTCCATATCGGGGGAGACGATATTTTCAACACAACCAACCGCACGTTGCGACCATTTCGCAAATGTTTAGCGGTCTCAACTTTATTGACTTGGGCACCAACACCAGCTACGGCATTTATGCTTGGAGCAAGGTTGACAGCAATGATGGCCAATTAACGCAGACAAATATGGAGCGGACAGTGATTATGGGGATGTATCCACGCTCATGCTTACCTATAGAATGCTTATTCGGGAACTGTTACGGGTATGGATGTGTTTGCGGGTGGTGGGTCCAAAACGATTTTGGGAACTTTTATCGCCACAATCACGCTCTCACCGTTGCTGGTAACGCAACGTCATTGCCAATGGGACGAATGGCGTAGCTTACAACCAGACATTGACAGCCTCCGGCGGACAAATGCCTTACAGTTGGACGAACATTTCCGGTGCATTGCCGCCGGGATTGACTCTGGCAACAACGGCGTAATTTCCGGAACGCCGACGAACAGCGGGACATTTAATTTCACGTGAAGGTGACTGACGCCGCCAACGGCACGGCAATTCAACCTTTGGCATTGACGGTGTCGGTGTTAGCCTCAAATATAGTGCTGAATGGCGGCTTTGAAACGGGAACTTTCTCGGCTGGACCAGTAGTGGGAACTTCACTTACACTACTGTCGCTACCGGATAGCGTATGCCACTCCGGCACATATGGCGCTCAATTGGGGCCGAGTGGGTCGCTGGTTTCTTTCCCAAACACTTGCCACGACTGCGGGAACAAGCTATTTGCTCTCGTTTTGGCTGGATAGCCCCGATGGCCAGACTCAAAATGAATTTCTTGTATCATGGAATGGGAATACCATCTTTGATAAAATGAATATTCCGCCATCGGCTGGACAAACATTCAATTCACGGTCACGGCGACAGGCTCCAGCACGGTTCTCCAGTTCGGATTCCGGGATGACCCAGCTATCTCGGTCTTGATGACATCAGCGTGGTCAATTTAACTATCCCGTTGACGGCGCAAACTTTCACGACACTGCATAGCTTCACCGGCCCTCCCAGTGACGGAGCTAATCCGCAAGCCGGATTGGTTGTATCGGGCAACACGCTGTATGGGACGTGCGATTATGGCGGCAGCGCGGGCAATGGCACGGGATTCGCCCTCAATACCAATGGAACGGTTATGAGCCAGTATATTTTTTCGACAACCCATGCCAACAGTGTTGGAGTATACAAGAACGGTGACGGGACCGGGCCGGATGGCACTTTGATTATGTCCGGCAACACCCTGTATGGAACGGCGTATTATGGCGGCACAAATGGCAATGGCACCGTGTTCGCTGTCGATATCACTGGACCGAGTTTTACCACCCTGCATAGTTTTGCGGCAGGCTCCGGTGTTTTTCCTTACAATTATACCAATAGCGATGGAGCTTGTCCGGAAGTTGGATTGATTTTATCGGGAAACACGCTGTATGGGACGACAGAAAAAGGCGGCAGCAATGGCTATGGCGCGGTGTTCAAGGTCAACACTGACGGCACTGGTTTTAAGAATCTCTATAGTTTCACGAACGGCACCGACGGATCTTCGCCGCACGGTTTTGTTATATCCGGTAACACCCTGTATGGGACGACGTGGGGTATATCGGGCAATGGCACCGTGTTCGCCCTCAACACCAATGGGACAGGTTTTACAATCCTCCACAGTTTCATTGCAACGAATTTTACGTTCAGTCCTGGTCCTGCTCCAGGCTATACTAACAACGACGGAGTTATGCCATGCGGCCTGACTTTATCAGGCAACACACTGTATGGGACGGCGCTCTACGGCGGCACTAATGGCAATGGCACCGTCTTCGCCCTCAATACCAATGGGACGGGCTTTACGACTCTGCACAGTTTCGCGGCAACTGATGCCAACGGCTATAATTGCGATGGATCTCACCCATTAAACTATACCGGATTGATTTTATCAGGCAACACCCTGTATGGAACAGCGTATTACGGCGGCACTAATGGCAATGGCACCGTGTTCGCCCTGAACACCAATGGCACTTGTTTTACAACCGGCTATAATTTCTCGGCAACGGATGCCAACGGCTACAACAGCGATGGAGCTCATCCGGAAGCTGGTTTGACATTATCGGGCAACACTTTGTATGGCACGACAAAGTGGGGCGGTAATAACGGCGATGGCACAGTGTTCAGTATTTCGTTGACGCTGTTCGTGACCACGACTTCATTGCCCAATGGCACGCCCGGGATGGCTTACAACCAGACATTGGCGGCATTCGGAGGCCAAACACCATACAGTTGGACGAACATTTCCGGCGCATTGCCGCCGGGATTGTCGCTGGCAACGAACGGCGTGATCTCCGGAACGCCGACGGCGAACGGGACGTTCAATTTCGCCGTGAAGGTGACTGACGCATTGTCCGCGACCGCCACGCAGATGTTGGCGCTGACGGTGTCCGCTCCCAACCTATATATCCGCGCATAAATAATTCGACATTCTGGCAAAAGCCCGTTATGGTTTGCAGACAAGATGCGTCCTATATTTGCCAGAGGCAACGAGCGCAGCGTCCAGTCGCTGCTCCAACTGCGTAAAGAAGCGATCAAGGACCAAGAGCCGCGCGTGGCCCAGCGCTTCCATGCTATTGCGTTGAGTATCGAAGGCCATACCACGAGCCAGATCGCCGAGTCGCTCAAAGTCCATCGTTCCTCCGTCCCGTTGTGGATCGAACAGTGGAACCGGCACCGTGAGCGGGGATTGTTGGAGGGGCATCGTGCGGGCCGGCCTGGGGAACTGAAGCCTGCGCAGCGGGAGCAATTGCAGGATATTCTGGACAGCGGCCCTGTCGCTTACGGTTTGGAAACCGGCATTTGGACTTCTCCCGTCATCAGCCGAGTGATCGCCGACGAGTTTGACGTCGACTACCATCCGGGACATGTCCGCAAGTTGCTCAAGCAACTGGGCTATTCGGTGCAGCGTCCCACCACCCGGTTGGTGCAAGCCGATCCGGACCGGAAGAATCGGTGGGTTCGTTATACGTATCCACGCCTTAAAAAAAAGCCCGGAACGAAGGTGCCATAATCGTCTTTGAGGACGAGGCGTCGTTTCGCCAGACTCCCACCTTGCACGCCACTTGGGCGCGGGTGGCCAGCCAACCGCGCATTCCCACCCGGGGCGAACGGAACACGCAGAAGATATTTGGCGCGGTGCGTTTGGACACGGCGCAATTCACCTACCTCCACCAACCAGACTATTTCCAATGGGAAACCTATGTGGCGTTTCTGGATCAGATTTTGGTGCCCGCGTTTTATCGGCGCGGGCACCGGGTGTTCTTGATTCAAGACAACGCCTCGTATCACAAAAAGCGCGAAACCTACCAATGGTTCGCCCAACACCGTCGCTACGTGGAAGTATTCCAGTTGCCGCCCTACTGCCCGGAACTCAACGCGACCGAGAGAATTTGGAACTACACCAGAAAACACGCCACTCATAATCGTTACTTTGAGCAACCTCAATGCCTTTGCCGCGCGCTTTACCGCACCTTCCACCATGTCCAACGCCATCCAGAAGAAATTGCCAATCTCATCCGCCCATTCTGTTAATTTTTATGTCGTATTACTTATGCGCGGATATATAGTGCTGAACGGTGGCTTTGAAACGGGAGATTTCTCCGGATGGACTTTATCGGGAGACACTTCTCCCTGGACGTATGTTGACGATGGTTCGGCATCTGGAATCCAACCGCATTCGGGCAACTATGTCGCCGAACTGGGAACGACCAGTGCCCGAGGTTTTCTTTCGCAGACATTGTCCACTGTGGCAGGACAATCTTATTTACTTTCTCTCTGGCTCAATAGCCCTGACGGCCTGACTCCCAATGAATTTCTGGTGTCTTGGAATGGAAACACCATCTTTGATGAAAAGAATATTCCAGCCATCGGATGGACCAACCTGCAATTTGTAGTTTCGGCTACCGGAAACAGCACGGTTTTAGAATTCGGATTCCGGGATGACCCCAGCTATCTCGGTCTTGATGACATCAGTGTGGTCAATCTAACCATCACGCCTAGTCCTGTCATTTTGTCATCGCCACAAATCACCGTTGGCAAAACCAATTTCACATTTCTGCTTTCAGGTCCTGCCGGCAGCAATTATGTGGTGCAAGCTTCCACGAACTTGTTGAACTGGGATCCAATCAGCACTTCCGCCATCCCGGTCAGTGGAACCATCAACTTGACCAACGCCATCACCAACTATAACCGCCGTTTTTACAAGGTTCACTTGCAATAATCTCCGGCCCGGCCGGCTTTTTGGGGTGGCGGTTTTCACTCGCGCAACCCGCCTGCGCCGATAAACTGTCCGCGTGAGGAAATCTTTATTCGCCCGTTGGCGCGCCAGTTTTTTTACCGGGTTGGCGGTCGTGTTGCCCGGCGTCATCACCCTGGCGGCCGTTAAATGGTTTTTCGGCACCGTGTCGAGCATCACGGACGTGCTGCTCTTTTTTCTGCCGCGTGATTTGACGCATGTCAACAACGGTGCCGGCCCGATGTCCTGGTATTGGAGCCTGCTGGCGCTGGCGCTGGCGGTCAGCCTCGTTACGGCGGTCGGCCTGCTGACGCGCTATTACATCGGCAAGCGGATGATTGCGTGGGCGGACGCCTTGATGTTGCGCGTGCCGGTGCTCAACAAGATTTACGGCATGATCAAACAGGTGGACGCGGCCTTCTCGTCGAACAAAAAAAGCTCTTTCAAGACGGTCGTGCTTGTCGAATATCCGCGCGAAGGAATCTATTCCGTCGGCTTCATCACCAGTGAGGAGGCGGATGAGATAGAGATGAAAACCGGGAAAAAATGCGTGCGCGTTTTCATTCCGACGACGCCGATTCCCACGGGAGGATTTTTGATCATCGTGCCGGAGGAAAAAGTCGTCAAGCTCGACATGTCCGTGGCCGACGGCTTCAAATACATCATCAGCCTCGGCGCGCTCTCACAGGAATATTCGACGGCGGAGAAATCGTCTTCGGCTTCGCCCTCGTCCTCGTTCTCGAATCGAAAATGAAGACGCCGGGGACGAGCGCAAGGCCGAGGAGGATTGAGCAATGACCGAATCCACCACCGGCATCATCCTGCGGACAAGGCTGCTCACGGAAACAAGCTTGATCGTCCACTGGCTCACGCCGGATTTGGGGCGGTTGGCGACGGTGGCCAAGGGCGCGCGCCGGTCAAAATCGCCGTTTCTGGGCAAACTGGATTTGTTTTATCTCGCGGAATTTTCATTCAACCGGAGCCGCCGCTCGGATTTGCACACGCTGCGCGAGGTCAATCTGCTCGAAACGCACGCGGCGTTGCGCGGGGACATTTTGAAACTGCGCCAGGCCGCCTACGCCGCCGCAATCATTGAGCAGGCGACGGAGACGGAAACGCCGTTGCCCGGCGTGTTTGAATTGCTGCGCGGGCATGTGGATCATCTTTGCCGCCATGCGCCCGCGCCGCAGATGATTTTCGCCTTTGAATTGAAACTCCTGCGCGACATTGGACTGTTCCCGGACTGGAACCAGACGAACCTTTCAGCGGGCACCAAAAAAACCGCGGCTGTCCTGGCTGAAAACGACTGGTCAGCTCTGTCACGGCTGAAGCCGACACGCGATCAAAATGAGGAATTGCGGCTTTTTTTGCACGGTTTTATCATTTATCACTTGGAAAGGCTGCCGCGGGGACGCGCGGCGGCGCTGGCCTGCAAAGGCTAAAATGGCTTTGGGAAAGCCCAAACTTGGGCTATGCTTCCTCCGGATTTCAGAACCGGGCGCATGAGGAAAACTATTTTCATTTTTTCGTCGGTGCGGATGAAGCTGGTGTGCAGCGCGCTGCTGCTCATGCTGCCGGCGCTGCTCGTCCTGTATATCTATGAAGTCGAAATGAGCGGCTTCGTGGTGGGGTTCCTGGGATTGGTGGCGGCATGGCTCGGCGGTGAATATTTCGTGCGGCGGCAGGTCCAGGCCATGTCGAAGACCGCCCAAAAAATCGTCAAGGGCGACCTGGGTGCGCGCACAGGGTTGCCGAAGGCGGCGGACGAGCTTGGCCAGCTTGCGGCGATTTTCGACCTGATGGCAGAGTCGTTGCAGCAGCGGATTGTCGAGCGCGAAAAGACCGAAAAAATCCTGCTTGACCGCGCGGCGGAACAGACCGCCATCGCCGCGCTCGGCCAGTTCGCCCTGACAAACAACGATCTCGAAGCATTGCTGAACCAGGCCGCCCTGATGGTCGCGCAGACGCTCGACGCGGAATACGCAGGCGTCTGGAAACGGCTGCCGGACGGCCAGTTGCTCCTGCAGGCGGGAACGGGCTGGCATCACGGACAAGTCGGCAAGGCCAGACTGCCCACCGACAACAGCACCCAAATCGGCTTCACTCTCCAATCCGGCGAGCCGGTGCTTGAACCGGATTCCAAGGCAAAGCGCCCGTTCACCGCATCGCCATTTCTGGAGGAACACGGCATCGTGAGCAGCGCGACCGTTGAAATTTCCACGCGCGGACCGTCGTATGGAGTTCTGGGAGTTCACACCACGCACCCGCGCGAATTCAAACAGGAAGAGGCGCAGTTTTTAATTGCCGTGGCCGCCTGCATCGGCATGGCCGCCGACCATTTGAACCTTGAAGGACAGTTGCTTCAGTCACAGAAAATGGAGTCCATCGGCCAGCTTGCGGCCGGCGTCGCGCACGACTTCAACAACATGCTCACCATCATCCAGGGCCATTCCAGCATGTTGCTCGCCAAACAATCATTGCCGGCTGAAATTACCGGGCAACTGCAGGCGATTTTTTTCGCCTCCGAACGCGCCGCAAACCTCACCCGGCAACTGCTCATGTTCAGCCGCAAAAACGTCATGCGGACCGAGCAGCTCGACCTGCGCGAAACCGTCAGCAACATGACCAGGATGCTCGGACGGCTACTGGGGGAAAATATCGTGCTCAAGTTTGAATCGCCCGCCGGAGCTCCCGCTCGTCCGGGGTGATGCCGGAATGATCGAACAGGTCGTGATGAATCTTGCCGTCAATGCCCGTGACGCCATGCCGCGCGGCGGCACGTTGAATATCAGCATCGAACCCGTGGCGCTTGACGCCGCATACGTCGAAACGCATCCCGAAGCGCGCCCCGGTTACTTTCTCCGGTTGTGCGTCTCGGACACGGGCATCGGCATGGATGCTGCGACGATGGGCCGCATTTTCGAGCCGTTTTTCACCACTAAGGAAGTCGGAAAAGGCACCGGCCTGGGCCTCGCCACCGTTTATGGCATCGTCAAACAGCACGACGGCTGGGTCGAAGTCAACAGCGCGCCGGACAAGGGCGCCGACTTTAGTGTGTTTCTCCCCGCCAACGAGGACCAAATTGTTCCCATGGAAAAAGGAAATCGCCGGCCTCAATCCGGTGGCCGGCGGCACCGAAACCATTCTTGTCGTCGAGGATGAGGAGATTTTGCGCGAAATGGCCCGCGATATTCTCACCGGCAGCGGCTACCGGATTCTTGAGGCGGGTTCCGGCAAGGAAGCGCTTGAAGTGTGGCGCAAGTCCGGGCCGGAAGTGGACTTGCTCTTCACCGACATGGTCATGCCCGAAGGCATTTCCGGCTTGGACCTCGCCGAACATCTGACGTCCGACCGGCCGGATTTGAAGATCGTTTTCACCAGCGGCTACACCGCGGGTGAAATCAGCGCCAAACTGCTCTCACGGGCGCAAACGCGCTTTCTCCAGAAACCCTATACGAACGCCACGCTCACCAAAATCATCCGCGAGTCCCTCGACCAAAGCGGCGCGGACCACTGATGCCGCATGGAAACCTCCCCGCCCGGAGACATCACCGTCGCCATTTTGAGCGACATTCATTACGCCGGTCCTGCTGAACGCGCCCGCGGTGAGGAATACGAGTTTCTTCCCATCACGAACCCCCTGCTTTGCGCGGCCGTGCGCGCCTATCGGCATCTGGTCTGGATGCGCCATCCGCTGGACCAGGGGCGGCAACTGGACCGTTTTCTGGCCGAAGTCCAGCGGGTGGATTTTCTCGTGGCGAACGGCGATTACAGTTGTGACACGGCGTTCGTGGGCGTGAGCGACCCGGCGGCCTTACAAAGCGCGCAGGAATGTCTCGGCAAGCTGCGCGCGAAATTCGGCGAACACGCGTGGTTCACTTTTGGCGATCACGAATTGGGCAAGTGGCCGCTGTTCGGCGGACAAGGCGGCATGCGCCTGGCAAGCTGGCATGCCGCCACGCAGCAAGCTCGGCCTGCGACCGTTTTGGAAATTTGCCATCGGCCGATACGTTTTGATGGGCGTGGCCTCGCCGCTCATTGCCCTGCCGGCAAACCGGACGGACACGCTGTCCGAAGAATGGCCGGAATGGCTGCGATTGCGCGAGGCGCATCTCGCCGAAATCCGCGCCGCGTTCGACGCTCTGCAGCCCGAACAACGCGTTTTGCTTTTCTGCCACGACCCGACCGCCCTGCCATTTCTTGCGCGCGAAGAATCGGTGCGCCGCCGGCTGCCGCAGATCGAGCAAACCATCCTCGGCCACCTGCACACGCGCCTGATTTTATGGAAAAGCCGGATGCTGTCGGGAATTCCGCCCATCCGGTTTCTGGGCCGGAACGTCAGCCGCTTCACCTCGGCACTGAATGAAGCCCATCACTGGTGGCCATTCCGCGTGCGGCTCTGCCCCGCGTTGTCCGGCATCGAATTGTTGAACGACGGCGGTTATTACACCGTGCAGATTGACCCGGAGGCGAACCACCCTGCCCGGTTCACCTTCCATCCGCTGCCGCGATAGAATTTAAGCGCCGCGCAAACTGGCGCTGCCTTCCGCCAGCAATTTCATCACAGCTTCCACCGCCGCGTCGGTCTTGACTGACTGCAAAGCGCCGCCGCGCGGTTTGATTTCCACCTCGCCCTTCGCCAGCGATTTCTCGCCAATGCCGATGCGGATGGGAAAGCCAACCAGCTCCGAGTCCTTGAATTTCACGCCGGGCCGTTCGTCGCGGTCGTCCAGAATCACGTCCACGCCTTTGGCGGTCAGTTCGCGCGTAAATTTTCTCCGCGAGCTTCATCGCCTCGCTGTCCGGCGCGACGGCCAGCGGCGTGATGCAAACAGTGTAGGGCGCGACGCTCAACGGCCAGATGATGCCGTCCTTGTCGTTGCACTGCTCGATGACCGCCTGCAACGTGCGCGTGACGCCGATGCCGTAGCAGCCCATCACCGACGGCTTGCGCGAACCGTCTCGTCGAGGAACGTCGCGTTGAGTTTCTCGCTGTATTTCGTGCCGAGCTTGAAGACGTGGCCGACTTCAATCGCGCGGCGGATCTTCAGCGGCTTGCCGCATTTGGCGCACGGTTCGCCCGCCGTGACGGTCCGCAAATCAAACCACTCCGTCACCTTGATGTCGCGCTCGATGGAGACGTTCTCAAATGGAACCCGTCCTCGTTCGCGCCGGTGGTCATGTCGTTTGCGCCTCGCAAACGTTCGTCGGCATAAATCTTACAATTATCCCACCCATCACGCTTCCATAAATCCAAAAGAGCCACTTTGCCATCTGGTGGAAGATTTTCGAACTTCAGGCGGATAATTGACCGCGCCCAGACTTCCCGGCTTTGCGCCCAAGCCAATTTGCGATTTCTTCCTCAGTTGCCGGCCGCGCCGCAACCGCGCCGGTCTTCGCCAGCAACTTCGTTTCGTTCAACTGGTCGTCGCCGCGAATCAAAATGATGACCGGCTTGCTGTCGGCGATGTAAACCAGCGTCTTGATCTGGCGGTTGGCGGGAACTTTGTAAGGCTCCTTGCTCAACGCCTCAATGGTCACGACGCCGGGCGTGGCGAATTTTTCCACCGCCGGCGCCGATTTCGCGCGCGGCGGTTTTCGGGAATGCCGCTGGTCGCCTTCTCGATGTTCGCCGCGTAGCCGCACGCCTCGCAGAACACCACTTCGTTCTCGCCGGTCTCGGCCGGCACCATGAACTCGTGCGAATAATTGCCGCCGATGACGCCGGTGTCGGCCTCCACCGGAAACGCCTTCAGCCCGCAGCGCGCAAAGATGCGCGCGTAGGCGTCATACATTTTCTTGTAGCTGGCCATCGCGCCCTCGTCCGTGGTGTCGAACGAATAGGCGTCCTTCATGATGAATTCCTTGGCGCGCATCAGGCCGAAGCGCGGGCGGATTTCATCGCGGAACTTCAGGCTGATCTGGTAAAAATTCTTCGGCAACTGCCGGTAGGAATTGATTTCGTTCGCGGCCAGCGTGGTGATGACTTCCTCGGCGGTCGGGCTTAAAAACCATTCGCGGTTCGCGCCGTCCTTCACCTTGAACAGCACATTGCTGGCGGTTTCGGCGCGGCCGCTCTGCTCCCAGATTTCCTTCGGCTGGAGCGCGGGCATGAGCACTTCAATCGCGCCTGCCCGGTTCATTTCCTCGCGGACGATCTGCTCCACCTTGCGCAGCGCGCGCAGTCCGAGCGGCAGAAAGGTATAAACGCCGCCCGCGAGCTTGCGGATGAGGCCGGCGCGCAGCAGCAGTTTGTGCGAAACAATTTCCGCGTCAGCCGGGGCTTCGCGGAGGGTCGGAATCAAGGTTTTGGTCCAATACATGTGACGGAAAGTTTAACAACAAAGACGCCAAGGACACGAAGGAATTTTCTATTTCACTGTGTTAACCAGCGGCGCCAGGCCCTGAATCCGCACTTCCAGCTTGTCGCCGCTTTGAATCGGGCCGACGCCGCTGGGCGTGCCGGTGAGAATCACGTCGCCGGGCAGCAGCGTGAGGTTCGTCGAAATGAAGCTGACGAGTTCGGCGGGCTTGAAGATGAGCTGGCTCGTGTTCGAGTTCTGGCGCAACTGGCCGTTTTGGAAAAGCTGGATGGTCAAATCGTCCGGATCAATCGTCGTCTCCACCAGCGGCCCCAGCGGCGTGAAGGTGTCGAACGATTTCGCCCGCGCCCATTGGCCGTCGGCTTTCTGGATCGTCCGGTCGCTGATGTCCTGCGCGGCGGTGTAGCCGAAAATGTAGCGCGACGCCTGCGTGGGCGAGACGTTGCGGATTTTGCGCCCGATGACGATGCACAGTTCCGCCTCGAAATCCGTGCGATGCTTCGGAAACGGAATTTCAATCTTGCCGCCGTCCGGCAGCAGCGACGTCGTGGCCTTGAACCAGATCAACGGCTCCTTCGGCAGTTCCTTGCCCGTCTCGCGCGCGTGGTCGGCGTAATTCAGGCCGACGCAGATGATTTTCGACGGCACGACCGGCACCAGCGTCTTCACGCCTTTGCGCGGCGTCGGCTTGCGGTCGAAGGACGGCGCGCCGAAAACATCGCCGCGCAGACGGAAAAATTCGCCGTCCACGACTTTGGCGTGAAAAATCTCGTCGCCTTTCTGGAATCGTCCAATGGCTGCCATGGACAATTTATGATTTACGATTTGCGATTTATTCCCGATGTCACTCCGGCGGGAATTAACTCGTAAATCATAAATCATAAATCGTAAATGACATTGTTGCCGCGCGCCGGTTTCCGCGTTACATTGTCGCGCGTGAAAGGCCTGACGAAACAGGAGCAACTGGTGCTCTGCATCGTTCTGGGATTGCTGCTGACGGGCTGGGCGGTGAAAACGTATCGCACCGCGCATCCGCCGCGCGGCCGCCATCCAGCAGGCCAAACCTTAAAATGCAAGAAATCAATTTTGACGAAGCGGTGGAAAACATTCTCGCGAAGGACTCGCGTTACGCGCGCGACGCCTATGTGTTTCGTCCGCGAGGCGCTGGATTTCACCCAGAAACTCGTCGGCAAGGAAAACCGGGGCATCCGTCCGCCACGTCAGCGGGCAGGAATTGCTCGACGGCATCCGGCAGTTCGCGCTCCAGCAATTCGGCCCGATGGCCGTGACCGTGTTTGAGGAATGGGGCGTCAAAAGCTGCCGCGACTTCGGCGAAATTGTTTTCAACATGGTGGAAATCGGCCTGCTCGCCAAAACCGAGAAGGACACCCGCGACGATTTTCAGAACGGCTACGATTTCACCGACGCCTTCCGCAAACCGTTCTGGCCGCAAAGCCGGTCGAATCCCGAAACGAAGCCGGTTGCCCATTGAGCACGGCGAGGAAGGCTGCCGGCCCGTCCCGTCCGCGCCTGGCCGCCGGAGTGGAGGCGCGAAGGAGAGATTGTCCGGGCACATTTTCATGGTTCATCCGAAGTTGAAACGGTTCATGCCCAACGAAATGAAATTTCGGCATGGTTTGGCGGCTCTGGCGGTCTTGCTGTTCGCCGTTTGTCCGCCGGCTTATTCGCGGCCCGTGCCGGAGGCGCCGCAACCGGCCCCGATGCAGCATCCGACCGCAACCACGAATTCCGTCCGCTGGCATACCATTTCCGTCGCACCGGCAACCAATCACGCCAAAATCCATTTCTACAACAAGCTCAATCCGGTCTGGTGGTTCGGCAACGTGGACGACCCGGTCCCGCCGCCGTGGTATCGCACGAACTCCCGGCACCGGACATTTCTCTGGCATCTGCGCAACCCGTTCCACAATTTTGATCATTACGTCATCGGCGTGGCGGACAAGAAATTCGTCCGCAGCGGCCGCTGGCCGGAGCGGAATTCAAACCCGGACGGCGGCTGGGATTTGGAGGTGGCCCGGCGCAAGCTGGCCGTGCTGCCGTTTCTCTCCTGCGAGCGCGGCCGATTCAATTTTTATTTCGGCTGGCGCGAGAGCGGCAGTTTTGGACTCAAACTGAATTTCTAAAGTCTGCTGAAAAATTCCAACGTCAGGAAACGCATTAAATTGCCCGGCCAAACGGAGGGTGTGCAATTTGCGCCTCTTCGCTGCTTGCTTTGGCGTGGCAAGCTGTGGCTTAATGAAGCCCCGTGAAAGTTGTTGGCATCATCCCCGCGCGCTACGCCTCGACCCGGTTCCCCGGCAAACCGCTCGCGCTTATCGCGGGCAAGCCACTCATCCAGCGCGTCATCGAACAGTGCCGCAAGGCAAAGTCACTTTCCGAAATCATCGTGGCCACGGACGACGAACGAATTTTCAACGCGGCGAAAAAATTCTGCCGGGCGGAAATGACTTCGGCCGAACCATCCGAGCGGCATCGGATCGGATTGCCGAGGTCGTCGGGAAAATTACCTGCGACGCGGTGGTGAACATCCAGGGCGACGAGCCAATGATCGAACCGTCGGTGATTGACGCGGTTGCCGGCGCGCTGGCGGATTGCGAAATGTCCACCGCCGCCACGCGCATCAAGAATCCCGCCGAGCTGGACAATCCGAACGTGGTGAAAGTGGTTGTCAACGCCGCCGGTCGGGCGTTATATTTTTCGCGGCGCACGATTCCGTATCTGCGCGAGGGGAGTGCGCGCGCCTCGCGTGCAATCGAAAGTGCCCCGCTTTCGAGAGATTCGGTTGACGAGGCGTCAACCGTTACACGCGAGGCGCGTGTGCTCCCCAACCCGTTGTCGGCGTTTCCTTTTTTGAAGCATCTCGGCATTTACGGCTACCGGCGCGACACGCTGCTGCGGCTGGTGAAATTCCCGGTGTCGCCGCTCGAACCGCAGAAAAGCTGGAGCAGTTGCGTGCGCTGGAGAACGGCATCCCGATCGCCGTCGTGAAAGTGGATTACGATAGCGTCGGCGTGGATGCGCCGGAAGACGTGGAATGGGTGGAAAGATATTTAAGAAAAACATAGACACGAGTTTTACGGATTTTCACTGGCTAAATTTTGTCCGTGTTAAATCGCGTAATCTGTGTAAAAAAACGACTGCATGAAATACATATTTGTCACCGGCGGCGTGGTGAGTTCGTTGGGCAAGGGCCTGACGGCGGCCTCGCTCGGCACCTTGCTCGAAAACCGCGGCCTCAAGGTCGCGCTGCAAAAGTTCGACCCGTATCTCAACGTGGATCCCGGCACGATGATCCCGTATCAGCACGGCGAGGTTTATGTGCTCGACGACGGCGCGGAGACCGACCTCGATCTCGGCCATTACGAGCGGTTCACAAACGTGCAAACTCTCCCGCCTGAACAATCTCACCAGCGGCCAGGTTTACCAGACCGTGCTCAACAACGAGCGCGAGGGAAAATATCTCGGCAAGACGGTGCAGGTGATTCCGCACGTCACCGACGAAATCAAGAACCGCATCCACGTCCTCGCCGAAAAATCCAAGGCGGACGTCGTCATCACCGAAATCGGCGGCACGACCGGCGACATCGAGGGGCTGCCGTTCCTCGAAGCCATCCGCGAATTCGCGCTGGAGGCCGGCGTAGGCAACACCTGTTTCATGCACGTCACCTACGTGCCGTTCATCAAGGCCGCCGGCGAGTTGAAGACCAAGCCGACGCAGCAATCCGTCGCCAAGCTGCGCGAAATCGGCATCGCGCCGCACCTGCTGGTCTGCCGCTGCGAAAAGCCGCTCGACAAGGAATTGCGCCAGAAAATTTCCCTGTTCTGCAACGTCCCCGTCGAGGCGGTGATCGAGGAGAAGGACGTGGACCATTCGATTTACGAGGTGCCGCTGATGCTGCAACGCGAGCGCGCCGACGAGACTCGTGTGCCGCCTGCTGCATCTCACCACGCCCGCGCCGAACATGACGCACTGGCAGGAAATCATCCGCAAGCTCATCGCCCCGCAGCACCGCGTGCGCGTCGGCGTCGTCGGCAAATACATCGGCCTGCAGGACGCCTACAAATCGGTTTATGAGGCCATCATCCACGGCGGCGTGGCCAACGATTGCGGCGTGGAAATCGTGCAGGTGGATTCCGAGGAAATTGAAAAGAACGGCGCGGACAAGATGTTGAAGGGACTCGGCGGCATCCTGGTGCCCGGCGGATTTGGCGAACGCGGCATCGAGGGAAAAATCCAGGCGGCGCAATACGCGCGTGAAAACAAAATCCCCTACCTCGGCCTCTGCCTCGGCATGCAGATCGCCACGATCGAATTTGCGCGGAACGTTTTGAAATTGACCAAGGCGCACTCGACGGAATTTGATCCGGCCACGCCGCATCCGGTCATCGCCATGCTGGACGAGCAGCGCAAGGTCACCAAGAAAGGCGGCACGATGCGGCTGGGCGCGCAGCCCTGCCAGCTCGCGCTCGGCACCAGGGCGGCGGAGCTTTACGGCTCGTTTGTCATCAACGAGCGCCACCGCCACCGCTACGAATTCAACAACACCTACCGCGACAAATTCGAGAAGGCCGGTTTTGTGTTCAGCGGCCTTTCGCCCGACGGCAAGCTCGTCGAGATCATTGAGCTTGGCGACCATCCGTTTTACATCGCAAGCCAGTTTCATCCGGAATTCCAGAGCAAGCCGCACCAGCCGCATCCGCTGTTCAAGGGATTCATCGCCGCCGCGCACGCAAAAATCCACCAGAAGCCATTGTGAAAAGGCAGTCATGGAAATCGAATCTCCAGTCTGGCACTTGAACCAGGTGTGCGATGTGTGCGGACAAGGAAGTTGTTTGTGTTTGATTGTCTGTCCGGGCTGTAACCGCGTAGCTGTAGTATGTGAGGAATGTGACTCTGTTTTCCCGACCACAACAGATCTCAAACGAGAGAATTGTTTACCTGTGGATAGCCGAGATGCATTTTGCTCAAACTGCAATAAAGTTCGCATTCCTGATAGTCGGCCAGCCAGTTCATCAGAAATACAAGCTCTAGGCTTTTTGCCCAACCAATATAGGTAGAGAATGACCTACGCCGAAGCGGTTCAATTTCTCTACGGCCTGCGTTTGTTCGGCGCAAAGTTCGGGCTGGAAAACACGTTCAAACTCGCCGCGCTGGCGGGCAGTCCGCAGGAAAAACTCCGTTTCATCCACGTCGCCGGCACGAATGGCAAAGGCTCGACCTGCGCTATGCTGGAAAGCATTTACCATGCAGCGGGCTTGCGCGTCGGATTGTTCACCTCGCCGCACTTGGTTTCGTTTCGTGAACGGATTCAGGTCAACCGGCAATTGATCCCGGAACCCGAAGTCGTCCGGCTCGTCGAGGAATTGCTGCCGTTACTGAAACAATATCCCGCCGACCATCACCCGACGTTTTTTGAAGTCGTCACCGTGATGGCGCTTAAGTATTTTGCCGAACAGCAATGCGACCTGGTGATTTGGGAAACCGGTCTCGGCGGGCGGCTCGATTCGACGAACATCGTCACGCCGCTGGCCAGCGTCATCACCAACATCGCCCTCGACCACCAGCAATGGCTCGGCGACACGCTTGAAAAGATTGCTTTTGAAAAAGCGGGCATCATCAAACCCGGCATCCCTGTCGTGACAGCGACAGATGAGCCGGAAGCGCTGGCGGTGATTGAACAGACTGCGCGGGAGAAAAAGGCGCCGCTGCAAAAAATCAATTCCTGGAAGGGACGGCGTGCCGCCGTCCCAAATCAAAATCATTATGGGTCGCCGACATGGCAACCTTTCCAAATGGGATATTTGCCCCTGCCCGGCGAACACCAGAAAACCAATGCCGCTCTCGCGCTGGCAACGGTTGAGCTTTTGCAGAAGCAAATTCCGGTTTCGGAGGAACAGGTCTGCGCCGGATTGGCCAACGTCAACTGGCCGGGGCGCATGCAGTTGATCCAGAAACCAAACGGCCAAAAAATCCTGCTCGATGGCGCGCACAACGTCGCCGGCGCGAAGGTGTTGCGCGAGGCGTTGTCCAGTTGGAGTTCAATCCCGCACCCCGCGGGATTGTCCGGCGTCGCGCCAAAGCGTGAACTCCTACACGCCGGGACGGTGCCCGGCGCTCCGCCCACGCTCATCCTCGGCGTGCTTCGGGACAAGGACTGGCAGCACATCTGCGCGGCGCTGGCGCCGCTGGCCACCCGGATTTTCACCGTTCCTGTTGCCAGCAAACGCACCGCTGATGCAAACGAACTGGGCGGGGCGTGTCGTGCGGCCAACTCGACGGCGAAAATACTTGTCTGCGCCAATCTTGCCGAAGCGATGCAAAAATCGGCAAATGAACCATTTGTTGTCATCAGCGGTTCGCTCTATCTGGTGGGCGAGGCGCTGGAACTGCTCGGCCATTCGCCCGCCGCGGAAAGCGAACGGGGGCTGAACGAGTGGGGCGCAACGACGGAGCCGGCCCCCGCCAGGCAATAAGTATTCGGAACAAATATAAGTAGTGAATACTTATACTTTTCCATAATGCATTGACGCGGCTCAAGTTAATCATTAGAATTAGAAGCACTATGGCTTACGCAGACACGCTGCCGCCGCGACGGCGGTTTGGCCAGACGACGCGACCTGACGCGTGGTGGGTGCAGCCCCTGTTCGTCTTTCTCGGCTTCTCCGCCTTCATCGTCTATTCCACATGGGCGGCGTTTCAAGGCGTGGGCGACATGCACAACCACACCTGCACCTACTGGTTTGGCGGTCTGCATGGCGAGAACGGCGGGGCCAATTATCTTTCGCCGTTTTACTCGCCGGAATTCTGGGGCATTTCGCCCCATGCCATCGGCACACTGCCGGCTTGGTGGCCAAGCTGGGCGCCGTTCTCGCCGGCATTTTTGATTTTGTGGGCGCCGGCGGGCTTCCGATTCACCTGCTATTATTATCGCGGCGCGTATTACAAGTCGTTCTGGGCGGATCCGATCAATTGCGCGGTCGGCGAGCCGCGCAAAACCTATCTCGGCGAGCGCTATTTCCCGCTGATCATCCAGAACGTTCACCGTTACATGTTTTATCTGGCGGCCATGTTCATCGTGATTCTTTCCTATGACGCCTGGCTGGGCATGTGGTTCACCGACCTGTCCGGCAAGGAACATTTCGGCATCGGTGTGGGAACGATCGTGCTGTCATTGAACGCAGTTTTTCTCGGCCTCTACACTTTCGGCTGCCATTCGCTACGGCATCTCATAGGCGGATTTCTGGATTCAAAATCCAAGGCGCCGACGTGTGCGAAAGCCTACAACTGTGTGAGTTGCCTGAACACGCGGCACATGATGTGGGCGTGGATCAGCCTGTTCTGGGTCGGTTTCACGGATGTTTATGTCCGGCTTTGCGCGACGGGACATTTGCACGATTATAGCTGGCATTTTTGAGAACCAACATGGTGGAAATGACTAACCCCTAAATCCTAATGACTAAAGAATTCCCAATGACTGAATATCGAAGCAAGACAAAGCGCGGATGCCATTATTCGTCATTCTTTTGTCATTATGGTTTCGTCATTAGGAATTTTCCCCGCCAGAATTTCAAATTGGAAACATTTTTAGTCTAACATGGCTACCAATTACGAAACATTTGAATACGACGTGCTGGTCATCGGCGCGGGCGGCGCGGGCCTGCGCGCGGCCATCGAGGCGTCGGCGGCCGGTGTCAAGGTCGGGTTGGTCTGCAAATCGCTGCTCGGCAAGGCGCACACGGTCATGGCCGAGGGCGGCATGGCGGCGGCGATGGGCAACGTGGACGACCGCGACAACTGGAAGGTTCATTTCGCCGACACGATGCGCGGCGGCCAATACGTCAACAACTGGCGCATGGCCGAACTCCACGCGAAGGAGGCCCCGGAACGCGTCCACGAACTCGAGGCCTGGGGCGCGGTGTTCGACCGCACCAAGGACGGCAAAATTCTCCAGCGCAATTTCGGCGGCCACCGCTATCCGCGCCTGGCGCACGTCGGCGACCGCACCGGGCTGGAACTCATTCGCACGTTGCAGGACCACGGGATCCATCAGGGCATTGCCGTCCACATGGAGCACACGATTGTCACGCTGCTCAAGGACGGCGACCGTGTCGTTGGCGCTTTCGGCTACGACCGCGAGCGCGGGCGGTTCAAGCTTTTCAAGGCCAGGGCCGTTGTGCTCGCCACCGGCGGCATCGGGCGCGCCTACAAAATCACCAGCAATTCCTGGGAATACACCGGCGACGGCCAGTCGCTCGCGTATCACGCCGGCGCGGAATTGATGGACATGGAATTCGTGCAGTTTCACCCGACGGGCATGATCTGGCCGCCGAGCGTGATGGGCCTGCTCGTGACCGAGGCCGTCCGCGGCGAAGGCGGCGTGTTGAGGAACAAGGACGGCAAACGGTTCATGTTCGACGACATTCCCGATAATTACAAATCGCAGACTTCCAGCGATCCGGAGGAAGGCTGGCGCTACACGCAGGGCGATAAAAACGCCAAGCGCCCGCCCGAATTGCTCACGCGCGACCACGTCGCCCGCTGCATCAACCGCGAGGTGAAGGCCGGCCGCGGCAGTCCTCACGGCGGGGTGTTCCTGGACATCGCGTGGATCAAGGAGAAAATCCCGAACGCGGCGGAGCACATCAAGAAGAAGCTGCCGAGCATGTATCACCAGTTCAAGCAGCTCGCCGACCTCGACATCACGCAGGAACCGATGGAAATCGGCCCGACGACGCATTACATCATGGGCGGCATCCGCGTGAACGGCGACAGCCAGATGTCCAACGTGCCCGGCCTCTTCGCCGCGGGCGAGGCGGCGGCGGGGTTGCACGGCGCGAACCGGCTCGGCGGAAATTCGCTTTCGGATTTGATCGTGTTCGGCAAACGCGCCGGCGAATACGCCGCGAAATTTGCGAAGGAACACGGCGCCGGCCAGATCAACGGCGCGCAAGTGGAAGACGCGGCACGTCAGGCGCTGGAACCCTTTGATCGCGGTGCCAAAGGCCACAGCAACGCCGAAGGCCCGTATCAGGTGCAACATGATTTGCAGGAAATGATGCAAAGCCTCGTCGGCATCGTCCGGCGCGAGGAGGAAATGATCAAAGCACTCGACGGCATCGGGAAACTTTCCCAGCGCGCCGGGCAGGTCGCCGTTTATGGCCATCGCGAATACAATCCGGGCTGGCATACGGCGATTGACTTGAAGAATTTGATGACGGTTTCAGAAGCCATCACCCGCTCGGCCATCGAGCGCAAGGAAAGCCGCGGCGGCCATTTCCGCGAGGATTTTCCAGGCAAGGACGCCTCCTCCGGCAGGGTGAACGTGGTCGTGAAGAAAAATACCGACGGCACGATGAATGTCCGGCGCGAAACCATTCCCGACCTGCCGGCGGAATTGAAACAGGTCATCGAGGAGATGAAATGATTTGGGGTGGAACAGGCCTCCGACCTGTTGTTTCGGGCGTCGCGCCCGAAACCGTTGGTGAGTGGGACGCGACGCTGGTTGAACAGCCGGCCGTGAGAGTCGGCCGCCAGTCGCGCAAGAAATTCGGCGGAACGCCGAATTAAACAGGCGAGACGCCTGTGCCACCTGGTGAAAAAACTTGTGAAAACAGTGACATTTAGAATCTGGCGCACCGACGAAAACGGCGGCGGGAAGTTCGTGGATTACACCACGGAGATGGACGAGGGCATGGTCGTGCTCGACGTGGTCCACAAAATCCAGGCGACGCAGGCCAACGACCTCGCCTGCCGCTGGAATTGCAAGGCCGGCAAGTGCGGCTCCTGCTCGGCGGAAATCAACGGCATCCCCAAGCTCATGTGCATGACGCGCATGAATACGCTGCCGACCGATAAGCCCATCACCATCGAGCCGATGCGCGCATTCCCCAGCATCCGCGACCTGGCGACGGACGTTTCGTGGAATTTCCGCGTCAAGACCAAGATCAGGAAGTTCAACCCGCGCAAGCCCGACGCCCCGGACGGTTCGTGGCGGATGCAGCAGGAGGATATTGACCGCGTGCAGGAATTCCGCAAGTGCATCGAATGTTTTCTCTGCCAGGACGTCTGCCATGTGTTGCGCGACCACCACAAACACGATGAATTTATCGGCCCGCGATTCCTTGTCTATACCGCCGCGCTGGAGATGCACCCGCTCGACACGGAAGACCGCTTGCCGGAATTGAAGCAGGCGCATGGCATCGGCTTTTGCAACATCACCAAATGCTGCACCAAGGTCTGTCCGGAAAATATCACCATCACCGACAACGCCATCATTCCGCTCAAGGAACGCGTGGTGGATGAATTCTACGACCCGCTGGGATGGCTCTGGAAAATGCTGCGTCCGAAAGCTTGAGACAATATTCTTCCGCTCGTGGCGCAATTGCATTCTGCCGTATTGCGGAGTCGTAAAGCCGCCGGCCGCTGTCATCGGTCGGGATGTTGAAAATTCCGGTGGTTTGCGGATGCGGTTCGGATTGCTAATCTGCACGGCGAAAAATTCCGTTGCCTTCGGCAAATGGAGAAGCGCTTTTTCACTATTCTGGATGTCGCTTTTTTGGATTGCCTGGCCCGTCCTCGTTGGTTAAGCTGCCCCTTCCTATTTTATCAATATGATCGGAACGATTCGCAAACATTCAACGTTTCTGTGGTGGACCGTCGGCGGCCTCACGGTCATTTCATTCATCTGGTGGGGCGCGAGCGTTCCCACGCGCGGTGGCAATGGCGCCGTGAGCGCGGGGAATTTCGGCTCAATTTACGGCAAGAAAGTCACCTTGCAGGAATACACCGATGCCCAACATGAATTCTACCTGTTTTACTGGCTTCACAACCGCGATTGGCCGACAAAAATGTCCCGAAGCGAGATTGACCGCGAAATCTACATCCGTTTGATGCTGTTCCGCAAGGCGGAGCAACTGGGCATCCACGTCGGGGAACAGGCCGTGGGAGTTGCGGGCGCGGACATACTCCGCTCAATTTCGGGCAACGGACGGAACGTCTCCCTCGCGGATTTTGAGAAAACGATTTTGGGGCCTGAAAATTTGACGACGGAGGATTTCGAACGGTTCGCGCGCCACGATCTGGTCATCCAGGAACTGATTCAGACGATGGGTCTGCCCGGCGCGCTCATCACGCCGCAGGAGGCCGCCGCCGACTGGCAGCACGAACATCAGGAGCGCACGGCGCAGGCCGTCTTCTTTTCCGCGACAAATTATCTGCCGCAGGTGGTCGTGACACCCGCCGCCATCGCGCAATTTTACTCCAACAACATGGCGGTCTATCGCGAGCCGGAACGCGTGCAGGTCAACTACGTCGAGTTCAATTTGAGCAACTATCTCGCGAAAGCCGAGAAGGAACTGGTCAACTCGAATTTCGACAGCATCGTTGACGCCAACTACCAGCGGCTCGGACCGGATTATTTTCCCGATGCCAAGACGCCCGAAGCCGCCAAGGCCAAAATCCGCGAGGAGTTGATCCGCCAGCGCGCCGGGGTGGAGGCGCGACTCGTGGCCAATCAGTTTGCAAACGCCGTTGTTGATCTGACCAACTCGATGCCGACCCGCGCCGCAAACCTCGCAATGGTGGCGAAACAAGGAGGGCTGACCGTGCATGCCACCGCTCCGTTCGCCAGCGAATATGGGCCGGCGGAATTTCTCGCGCCGCAAGCCTTCACCAAGTCCGCGTTTGCGCTGACGCCGGACGAACCGTTTGCCGGGCCGATTTCCGGTTCCACGGCTTATTATGAAATCGCGCTGGCCAAACGGTTGCCCGAGCGAAATCCCGCCGCTCGACTCGATCCGCGCCCGCGTGACACGGGATTTCAAGATGGAACAGGCCAAGTCGCTCGCCCAGCGCGCCGGAACCAATTTGGTGGCCAAACTGACCACGGAGCTGGCCGCCGGTCACGGATTCGCGGCGGCCTGTGTCGCCTCCGGTCTGCAGCCCGCGCTGCTGACGCCAATTTCGTTAAGCACGCAGGAATCGCCGCCCGAACTCGCCGGGCGCGGCAGCCCTCCAGGATCTCAAGCGGGGCGTGTTTGGCACGGAGGTCGGCCACGCCAGCGGTTTTGTGGAGACGGAGGACGGCGGATTCGTTGTTTATGTCGAAAAAGAACTGCCGGCGGACGCGGCGGCCATGAAAACCGACATGCCGCAATACATCGCCGCAATCCGGCGAACGCGCGAGAACGAGGTCTTCAACCAGTGGCTCGGCACCGAAGCCCAGCGCGAATTAGGCAAAATCCCGGCCCTACAGCCGGACATCGCCGGGGCAAAATCAAATCCTCAAGAATTTTAATCGCCGATCGTAATGTGTAATCCGACTTTGATTGCGATCAAAATTACGGTTACGATTGCGGTGTGAACTGCATCAAACTGTCATCGCGCCCCACGCGCGAGTTCTGGGAAATCCCCGTTTTGTTCGAGGACGAGCACCTGCTCGCGCTCGACAAGCCCGCCGGCCTGTTGACTTCGCCCGACCCCCTCGACCCGCAGCGGCCGAACCTGATGGATTTGATTCACGCTGCCATCGCCGCCGGAAAACCCTGGGCGCGTGAACGCAATCTGGTCTTTTTGGACGCCGCCCGCCGGCTCGATTGTGAAACCAGCGGCGTCATTCTGCTCGCGAAAAACAAGCCCGCCCACATCGCGCTGGCGGATTTGTTCGGATCCGAAAAACCGCTCAAAAAACACGTCGCTCTCGTGCGCGGAACCCCGGCGGAGGACAAATTTGAAGTGAACGCCAGGATCGCGACGCATCCGGGAAGATCCGACTTGATGTGCGTGGACCCGGCGAACGGCAAGAAGGCGAAAACGGAATTTGAAACGCTGGAAAGATTTTCCGAATGGACGCTGCTGCGCTGCCTGCCGCAGCCCGGGCGCACGCATCAAATCCGGGTTCACCTTTGCCATGCGGATTTGCCGGTTGTGGGCGACGAACTTTACGGCGGCAAGCCGCTCTGGCTCTCCCGGCTCAAGCGCGATTTCCGGCTCAAGCCCGGACACGAGGAGCGTCCGCTGATTTCACGCGCGGCACTGCACGCGGAGGAATTGACGCTGCCGCATCCCGTCACCGGTGAAATGTTGACCGTTACCTCGCCATGGCCGAAGGATTTGAGGGTGGCATTGAAATACCTGCGGCAGTTTGCAACATCATAAAACCGAACCGGCAGCGACACTCATCTTGAAATTCCACTTTTGTAATTCTCGTGCAACTGGCGTAGAAAGTCCGCTTCCTTCTTATTGTATTTGAAACCTACCAGAGGATTGCATCGGAACATGCCAAGATTGTAATCAATTGGTATTCGCTCTGGAAGAGTTCCACCCGTTTTGTTTTCTGATTTTGTAGCGATTATCGTTTCATCATTTTCCCAAATTGTCGTGAAAAACCGGTCGTCGCTTAATGGGCGCGGTAATTCAAACACCGCGCGTCCGGTATCAATGCGATTAACCAAGTGCGCACGACAAATCTTGCCTTTGGCATATTTGTAATTGTTTAAAGCAAGCGCTTCCAATGCACCTACCGTAATGCCGGTAACCCGCCAAGACCAATTAGCACCTCCCATGAGCCAAGTAAGCAGCGCACTTTTTCGTTGAACTTTGAAAGGCAGATCAAAAATGGCCACGTAGACCGCGTAAATTTTGCGCCTGTCATCTTGAGAAAGCGTGTCCATTCTGATTTTCAGTTTAGCTCACAGCCCAGTTCAAAATCGCCTTTTGCAAATGCAGCCGGTTTTCGGCCTGTGTGAATATCGTTTCGGCGTTCGCGTCAAATGTCTCCGCGTCAATCTCCTTGCCGCGATACGCCGGCAGACAGTGCATCACCGGCGCGCCCGGCTTCGCCAGCTTCACGAGCTTCCGGTTGATCTGGTAGCCTTCCAGCATTTTCAGGCGGTCGGCGGATTCGGCCTCCTTGCCCATGGAAACCCAGACATCGGTGTAAAGCAGGTCCGCGCCCTTGGCGGCCTTTTCAACGTCCGCCGTGCAGGTGATCTTCCCGCCGGCGCGCTCAAGGATGTCGCCGGGCGGCTGGAATTTTTTCGGCGCGGCGATGCGCAGTTCAAAATTCATTTTTGCCGCGGCAAAAATCCACGAGCGCGCCACGTTGCACGCGCCGTCGCCGACGAAAGTCACGACCTTGCCCGACACCGGCCCGCGCATTTCCTTGAACGTGAATATGTCCGTGAGGATCTGGCACGGATGCTCGTCATCGGTGAGCGCGTTGAGGGTGGGGATGCCTGAAAATTCCGCGAACGCCTCGACGTCGGCCTGCGCGAAGGTGCGCACGACCGCGCCGTGAATCATCCGGCCCAGCACGCGCGCCGTGTCCTGAATCGGCTCGCCGCGGCCGAGCTGGAGTTCGGAGGCGCTCAAGAAAAGCGTCTGCCCGCCCAGTTCGCGGATGCCGACCTCGAACGAGACCCGCGTGCGCGTGGACGATTTAGAAAACAGCAGCGCCCAGATCTGGCCCGACAGCGGAATCCGGTCGCGCCGCGACCGGTCGCGTTTGAACACGGCGGCGTCGCGCAGAATTTTTTCCATGTCCGCTATCGGCAATTTTTCCAATGACAGCAAATGTTTCATGGCTGAATGTGTTTCGGGAATTTTCGCCCAAAGGGAATTTTATAACCCAATCGCCGCGCGGAGTCACTTCTTTTTCGCCGCGTCCGCCGCGCACCACAGATACCACGCGGCGGTGGTGCGATACGGTTTCCAGCGTTCGCCAAACGCGAGCAGTTCCTTCGGCTTGGGCATTTCGCGCCGGTGGTAGGCGAGCCGGAAGCCGGTGCGCACGCCGAAGTCGTCCGCCGGCAAAACATCGGGCCGGCCCAGCTGGAAAATCAGCAGCATTTCCACCGTCCAGCGCCCAACTCCGCGGACTTCCGTGAGCCGCGCGATGATTTCGTCGTCCGACAATGCCGCAATCCGCCGCGAATCCGGCACGACGCCCGCGAGCGTTTTTTCCGCGATATCGCGGATGGCCCTGATTTTGGCGGCTGAAAAACCGCAGGCGCGGATTTGTTCGTCCGTCACCTTCGCCAAATCCTCCGGGCGCGGGAATTTCCTGGCGGGGAACAGTTTTTTGAACCGGGCCAGAATCGAGTTCGCCGCCTTGCCGTTGAGCTGCTGGTGCGCCACGGCCAGCACGAGCGATTGAAACGGCGGACGGCGTTTTTCCGGCGCGAGATCGCAACGGCCATGCTCGCGGATGAGCCGCCGCATGACGGAATCACATCTGGACAAATGTTTATGGGCGGCGGGTGTCACTTGAATCAGTTTGGCCGAAATTCAGGACGCCAATTGTGTCATGCCCGCCACAAAAAGAACAGGATATTTTCAAGACATCCCATGTTTTTGTGTTCCGCCGATTGTGCCTGAAGACGTGGCAGCGACGCCCACGTCGCATACTATCACGCGCTTGGAAAGGTCACGGGGGACGCGGGCGACGGGGGCGTCTCCCAGACTTTTCTGCGAGAATTTTCTGCGAGAAGGCGTCGCAGTCACACCGTCCGGCAACTGGATCGCTCCGTTTGAAGGACATCTTTCTACAGAAATATTTTCAGCGGGCTTGCAATTTTTTCTCCTCTCGTCTAAAAGATACCGTTGCCCGATTGTATTCCATGAAAACGCCATTATTGTTGTTTGCGCTGATCATCCTGCTGGACCGCGGAGTCTGTGCCGGCAAGGATTCCTGCTTTGATTGTCACCGTGTCATGGAGGGGATGAGCCTGAAGTTCGTCAACGACATTCATTACACCAACGGGATCAGTTGCGCCAAATGCCACGGCGGCGATCCCAATGAAAGCGACCAGAACATCTCGATGAACGCCAGCCGCGGCTTCAAGGTCCGGGTCACGCGGCAGGGCATTCCCGAATACTGCGGAAGTTGCCACACCAACGCCAGCCTTCATGGGCAAATACACGCCGCAACTGCCGGTGGATCAACTGGCGCAATACAAGACCAGCGTTCACGGCAAGCTGCTGGCCGCCGGTGGCAAGCGGGTGGCCGAGTGTGTGGATTGCCACAGTGTCCACAATATCCGCGCGGTCAACAACCCGCTTTCAACCGTCAGTCCGCAACGCATTTCCAAGACGTGCGCCAAGTGCCATGCAGACACCGCCGACGCTTTCGCCGACTCGCGGCATGGTCGGATGTTTCAACAACCAGCGCAGCCCCGGCTGCACTGTCTGCCACTCCGCCCATGCCACGGAGCCGGCCACCACGGCCATGCTCACCGGTTCAACTTCTGTTTGCATCCGCTGCCATCAGCCCGGGACTCCGCCCATTGCAATTGGCGGAGGACATGGCGCAAATCCTGACCAAGCTGGAAGCCGCCGGCCCCGGCTCGAAAGACGCCCTGGACGGGCGCGGGTGGCGGTGCACAGCCTGAATCTCGATGCCGTGAAGAAGGCCGCCGAACCGCTTCCGCCCGGCGCCGACGGGAAATGAATTTGCAAATCTCCGGCACCTGTGGCAGAATTCCGAGTCCACAAACGAACTAACAAGGAACACAAAGAACACGATGAAGATAAACCGCACGAGAATTTCTGGGACGGTCACTGGCCGTTGGAGCCGCCGCCGCACTGCCGCTCGAAGCCGGCTGCGCTGAAACGACCAACGTCCATCCGCCGCGCCAGCGATGTCGATTGAACTTGGCCCCGCAAAAATCAGAGCGTCCCGGATGGCTGTCGGGACCGGCACCTACGGCGCGGGGCACAGCTCCAACCAGATTCGCGCCCTCGGGAGTCAACGGGGTCGCGGACATGTTGAAAGCGGCTTACGACAAAGGCATTTTCTTCTGGGACACCGCCGACGCCTACGGCACCCATGACGCCATCAAGGTCGCCCTGAAGACCGTTCCGCGCGAAAAGGTGACCATCCTCACCAAGACCGATGCCTGGACCGCCGACAAGACGAAGGAGGACATTGATCGTTTTCTGAAGGAATTTGGAACGGATTACATTGACATCCTCCTGCTCCACACCCGCATGAGCCCCACTTGGGACAAGGAAGACAAAGGCTCCATGGATGTCATGGCCGAGGCCAAGGACAAGAAGATTCTTCGCTCGGTTGGCATCAGTTGCCACTCGGTCGAGACGATGCAGGTGGCGTCAAAACACCCGTGGCTGGACATTTGCATGGTGCGGCTCAATCCGGCCGGGGAGCGCATGGATGACGACCCTTCGGTTGTCCTGCCGATTGTCAAACAGGCGAAAGCCAACGGCAAAGGAACCATCGGCATCAAGGTCCTCGGCGAAGGCAGCTTGACGGCGGCAAGTCACACAATGATGCGCTGCGTTACGCGCTTGAAAAGGACGCCCTGAATTGCTTCTCGATTGGATGCGAAAATCTCGAAGATGTCACGGATAACATCGCCCGCATCGAAAAGCTGGCCGTGCCGGCCATGATGGCCTGATTGTTTGCCAGTCTTTTTCAATTTCCCGGCGTCCGGGTGCGAATCGAAAAGAGCGAAGTCCGGGCGCCGATGAAAAGTGTCCGCTTGTCCGGCCCGCCAAAGGCAAGGCCGGAAGCGCGTTCCGGCGTTTCCAGCATGCCGATCTGCTTGCCCCGCTTGTTGTAGATGAACACGTTGCCGTCGGCGATATAGACGTTGCCGGCGGCATCGGTGACGACGGAATTGCCGCCGCGGTCGGCGAACAGTTTCGCCGCGAGTTTCAAATCTTTGTCGAGGGTGGCGACCCAGGTGCGGCAGTCGTCCTCGGAGGTCATGTAGAACCTCTGGCCCGGGTCCAACGACGGCCATCTGGGAGCATTGCATGATCGGCCGTCCGGTGCCGCCGGCCATGAGGGCCACGTTCGAGTTGGGGGCGTAGAAGTAACCGCGGTGCTCGTTTGTGATGGCGCTGATGATGGAGGTGTTGCTGCCGTTGCGATATCGGTAGCCGCGGTGCTGCATATACTCCTGCATGATGTCCATGCGGTTGTGCAGGCCCACGGGAAGCAGCAGCGCCGTGCCGGGTTTCGGCTCCGCGATTTCGGTGACCGGCTGCAATCCCGACGGGGCTTGAGGGGATCTTCCACGGCCGCCGGGTTCGGGCGTTGCGACTTCGCCGGCCGGCTGCGACTGGCCGCTATTGATGTCGACCGTGCCGATGGCGCCAACCTGCCGGGCGCCCGGGGCAAAAGCCGCGACCAGCAACGAGGACGGTTTGACGAATCCCATGACCTGGGGCTGGTTGGCGCCTCTGATCGTGGCCAGCACTTCCGCTTTCTTGTCGGCGTCGTTCCAGCGATAAATCCTGCCGTTGGCGGCGTCGGTGAAGTAGATATGCCCTTTATCATCGGCCGTGAGACTGGTGGCGTTGCTGAAATCGGCGGCCAGTTTCTCCAGTTTGGCTTTCTTGGCGAAGGCTGCGGGCAACGGCAGCGGATTGCCCTTCTTCATCGCCTTGCCCACCACCAGATGCGTGAAGTTGTTGGCGCGGACGGTCACGCCGCTGCCTTCCTCCAGCACCGCATTGTCAAACGGCAGCCGCGTCTGGCTGAAGATATGCATGTTGTCAAAAACGATGTTGTCCGAGTTCCGGACTTGCATCGCGTAGGTCTTGGGATTGACCGTGCGCGACACGCGATACATGTAGGTGTTGGCGAACAGGAGGTTTTGGCAGTCCTGAATATCCAGGGAGTAGGTGCTCTGGTTTCCCGACTCCTCCTCGGTCTGCAGGCAGTGAATCTCCCAGTTCCGCGCGTTGCGGAAAACCACTTCGACGCGGCCGTGATGCTCGTTGGAAAGTTGATAGATCATGCCGGGCGTGGACGTGTCCTCGACGCGAAGACCGGTCGGGAGGCCGCCGCCTTCCACCCAGACATTGCGGATGACGCCGCCGCCGCTGTTGTTGACCAGCAGGTAAGGTGCCCGCTCCCCGCCGGCAGTTGCGCCGCCTCCACCTCCACGGCCGAAACCGCCACCGCTGAAGGCGATGTCATCCATGACCGACTTTTCCCCGGACTGCCAGAGGATGTTGGGTCCGCTCCCAATGCCGCTGAAGCCGAGGCCGCTGACGAGGTTCGATCCGCCCTTGGGCGAGACGATCGCGCTGACCGTGGTCCGCGTGCAGTGCAGGCCAATCAGCACGGTGTCGGTCTTCAGCATCAGTGGGGCGTTCGCGCGGTAGGTGCCCGTGGGAAAATAAAGCACGCGATGCTCGTTGATGGCGGTCTGCAAATCAGTGCCATTGGTCACGGTGAACCATTGCTCCATCGGAGGCAGCGGGGGAATGTCAGACGGAACCACCGGAGCGGCTGCCCGAAGCGTGTGCTCTTTGTGCCGCGTGACGATGCCGACCTCGCGCCCGTCAGGCCCGATTTCCAGCCCGGCGGAGAGACGATCCACGACGTAGAATTTTCCGGGGGCTTTAAGCTTCTTCAAGGCGTTGCCGAGGAACTGGGGCACATCCGTGCAGGCCGTATTGACCAGCGTGACTTGATTCTTGAAGTGATTCGGGTCGCCGAACTTGATGCCTGCCGTGGTGATATTCTCAAAGCGCAAGTCGCGGCCGTAAATTTGATCGGTCTCGCCGTTGGGAATTTCAATGGCCACCGGCATGTGGGAGAAGTTGCATCGGATGAGCGAGAAGCCGACGTCCTGCGTGCGAATGCCCGCGACCGTCTGGTTCTCGAAAACGGAATCCATCAGGAGGAACTGCCAGTTCGGGGAGGTGCGCGTGGAGATGATGCCGTATTTGCCGCCGGTGATGTGCAGGTCGCTGGCCTGGTTGCCGATGTCTTCCAGCGCGGCCAGCGCCGAACCGAGTTTGAAATTCATGTGGCTAAGGTAACTGTGCTGGGCGATATGAAAGCGAACGCACACGGCGCTGGGGTTGCCCTCGCCGACTTCAAAATCCACGTTGCACATCGCGCTGTTGAAGTCCAGTTCGCTGGCGTCAACGATCGTGCCATCCGCCTCCTGGCTCGCGGCGAAGTGGACCATGTATTTGCCGTCGCCGAAGGGATAGCCGCGTCCGGGTTCCTGAAAGCCGGGCGTGTTCGGCGCCAGCACAAAGACCGGTCGGTTCTTGCCATAACCAAACACGCGCGTGCCTGTCGCGACATACAGGGTTTTGGTAAGGCGATAACGCCCTTCGGGAATGAGCACGATGCCGCCGCGACCCTGGTTCATCGCCTGCTGGAGGGCAGCCGTGTCATCGGCAATGCCGTCGCCGTGGGCGCCGAACGCTTCCTTGGTGAAGTCCACAGCGCGAGGATCGTCCGGCCGTTGTGTAAAGATGGACTGCGCGTAAAGCTGGCTGCCAAGACCCGTCACAAGTGCCAGGATTGTTGCGCCAATCAGCACTTTTTTCAAGAGTGTCAGCGGGTTTCTTAAAACGCGTGAATTTAATGATTTCATATCGCTCAATTTGAATGGATGAAACGGAATATAGACGGGCATGAGGAAAAAACGAGGAAAAGATTGCGCGCATTTCAGCAAAAAAAGATCAACCCGAACAGCGCACGGGTCGGCGGATCCATCCGGGATCCCGCGCCCGTGGAGAATTTAGCGGTGAAAATTGCCCG
The DNA here is from genome assembly GCA_963711945.1 of uncultured Verrucomicrobiae bacterium. Taxonomy (GTDB): domain Bacteria; phylum Verrucomicrobiota; class Verrucomicrobiia; order Limisphaerales; family UBA11358; genus UBA11358. Next base: position 297,714 of record CAVQGB010000008.1, read on the forward strand.
GCTCGAAGATTGGCTTGATCAGTCGGGTCTGTTGTGTCATTTGTCACATATCAGACACTGTTCAACATTGCTAGTCTGCGCAGGAATTTCCATTTGCTTCCGTATAACCATGATTATAGCTTTTGACCGCGCGCGAGTTTTGAATAATGAAACATGAAAACCAGACGAGGCATTTATGAGACGTAGAGATTTTATCAAAACAGGCGCGGTCGCCGCCGGACTCGCAGGTTCGCTGAAATTGCTCCCGTCACTCACGGCGGCCGAAAGTGAATCTCAAAAACCGCCAGCACGAGGCGCGGAAGACAATCGCTCTGCCGACTATCTTCGCCGCGCGCAGGGGGGCAAATTTTTGCCCAAGCCGCCGGTGGTCGTGGATTCATCCGGGCCGGGCGATATGCGGATTTCGCCGATGCCGCTGGCGGAGCGGGTCAGGCGAAAGATCGTGCCGCGGCGCGGTTTTTGCAGTCTGTCGCCAAGCAGCGGCGCTCTCCTTTCCGGCACCGGTGCCGTGAGCATCGAGTTGGAGGGCGATCCCTACACCGAACAGATTCCTTTCCGCCATGAAATGCTGTATGTGCCGCGCAGGAGGCCCGCCGAGGCGCCCAATATCGCGGAAATTCTTCCGCAGGTGCGGCAAATGATGCTGGACGGAAAAATTCACGAAGCCGCGCAATTCGCCTACCAGAAATTTCACGCCAACCCCATTCAGGGGGGCGGAATGGGTGGCGGCGGTGGCGGTGGATTTTCCATGCGGCTTGATTTTCCAAAAAGCGCGTCGGTCAAAAATTATCTCCGCACGGTTGATTTCGAGAGCACAGAGGTGAAGGTTCACTGGACGGACGAGCGCGGCGAGTGGGTTCGTGAGACTTTTACCTCCCGGCCCGACAACCTCGTCGTGCAATTGCTCACCGCTCCCAAAGGACAATCGGTGAATGTCCGCATCACGGTGGCGGCGGGCGGCGGCGGCGGGCGCGGCGGAAGAGGTGGCCGGGCGGGCGGTCCGGCGGCGGAGGCGGCGGACAAGGCAACGCCCAGACAGACTTCAACGAGCAGCGGCTGATTTACAAGGGCCGTTTGGGCGATCCATCGGTGAGCAACCGGGGTTACGCCGGCGTGACCCGCGTCGTCCGTAATGGCGGCGCGGCCAAGATGGATGGAAATACTCTGGTTATTGAGAATGCGTCTTCGGTCATGCTGCTCACGCGCATTGATTATTATCCGGACTACAGCGAGGAACAGGTGGAAGCGACCCGGCAGGCTCTGGAAAAAATCACACCGGACTATCCGGCGTTGCTGGAGCGGGCGCGCAAGGTGCAGTCCGAGATGCTCAATCGCGTCACCGTGGATTTCGGCGGCGCGTCCAAATATGGATTGTCGTCGGAAGAACTCTTGTCGGATCAGCGGTCCAGTCCGGGTTATTCGGGCGCGTTTCTCGAGGCGCTGTTCGACATGTGCCGCTACTGGTTCATCCTCACCAGCGGCAAGTATTGCAGCATGTCGGCCGAGACCAACGCCAACATCAACCTGCAGCTCGCGCCCATGGCCCTGGGCTATCACCGCGAAGGCGAGGAGGCCTACTTCAACTGGATGGAGAGCCTGGTCCCGGACTTCCGCACCAACGCCAAGAATATTTTCGGCATGCGCGGCACGAAGTATTCCCTCACGCCGAGCAAAGAGTGGGGCGTCGAAACCATGTTCGACCACGCGGGTTCGACCGCGACCGGCGAAACCTGGCCGCATGCCTACTGGCTTGCCGACGGACCCTGGTGTGTGCGCCCGTTCTGGGACCACTATCTCGTGACCGGCGATTTGGATTTTCTCCGCAAGCGCGTGGTGCCGGCTTACAAAGACCTGGCGCTGTTCTACGAGGATTTCCTGACCGTCACGGACAAGGATGGGAATTACATTTTCGTTCCCTCCTTCTCGCCGGAAAATAATCCGGGCAACCTGAATCCTTCGTGCATGATGGCGATCAACGCCACCATGGACATCGCGGGGTGCCGGGAAGTCCTGGCCAATTTGATTGAGTCTTGCGAGCTGCTCGGCATCGAGGCCGACAGCATTCCGAAATGGAAGGCGATCCTGGCCAAGCTGCCGCCTTATCTGCTCGAACCGGACGGCACCCTGAAGGAATGGGCCTGGCCGACGCTGGAGGAGCGTTATGTTCAGCGGCACGTTTCTCATCTCTACGGTGCCTGGCCCGGCGACGAAATTGATCCCGACCGCACGCCGCAACTGGCCAAGGCCGCGCTGATCGCCGACCGGCACCGCATCCCGGAGCGGCTGGCCGGTCATGGCCTTTGCCATCGCGCTTTGGTTGGGGCGCGGCTCAAGGACAGCTACATGGTGGACAGCGAACTGCGGCAACTGATTGAAACCGGCTGGGTCGGCCCGACGCTCCGGTGTTCCCACGATCCCTACGCCGGAGCCGGCGGCGCACCGGATGCGCAAGGCGGGATTCCCACGATCATGATGGAAATGCTGGCCTACTCGCGCCCCGGCGTGATCGAAGTGCTTCCGGCCCTTCCGCCGACACTCGTGAAAGGCTCGATCAACGGGATGCTGCTCCGCACCTTCGCCCGGCTCAACAAACTGTCCTGGGACATGGACGCGCGGACCGTGGACCTGACCGTCACCTCGGTGAAAAAGCAGGACGTCACTTTGATTGCCCGTTATGGCATCGAAGGAATTTCCGCCACGTCCGGAGCGTTGGCCGCGAAGCCGCAGTCCGACAAGGCCGCGTGCGAACTGCATTTGCCGGAAGGCAAGCCGGTGGAAATTCATCTGAAACTTGGCCGGCGGAATCCGTTGGATTGGGTCAATTGGGTGGCTTAATCATTTCGCAAAATTATGAAACTCCATACCATCACCCTTTGCTGCTTGCTGTCCCTGAATTCCTTCACGGCATTTTCCGCCGCGCCTGCAAAATTAGATCGCGAGAACAACTTCGATCTCGGCTGGCGCTTCCTCAAAGCGGATGCTCCCGGCGCGGAAGACGCCGCCTTCAACGACTCGGCCTGGCGCACCGTGGACCTGCCGCATGACTGGAGCATTGAAGACCTGCCGCAAGCGACTGCGAATCCACCCTCGCCCGTGACTTCACCAACGAACTCCGCCACGGGTCGCGGGCGCGGGCGCGGGCGCGCAAATTTTCCAGTGGTCGGGCCGTTCTCACCGGAAAGTCCCGGCGGCACGGCCACCGGCTACACGCTGGGCGGCACCGGCTGGTATCGCAAACACTTCACGCTCGACAAGCAAACTCTCGGCAAGCGGGTCACCATCGAGTTTGACGGCGTTTATATGGATTCCGATGTGTGGCTCAACGGCCATCACCTCGGCAACCATCCTTACGGCTACACCGCCTTCGCTTACGACCTCACGGAATTTCTGAATCCGCCCGGACAGGAGAACGTTCTCGCCGTGCGCGTGCGCAATACTGGGCAGGAACAGCCGCTGGTATTCCGGCTCCGGCATTTACCGCCACGTCGTTCTGGAAGTGACCGATCCGCTGCGCGTCGGCCAATGGGGCGTTTATGTCACGACTCCGCTGGCCACGAAGCAGAAGGCCGCCGTCAACGTGGTAACCACAATCACCAACGGGCGAAACGCGGACACAGCCTTCACGCTGCGAATCAAACTGCTGGGTCCGAACGGAAAAACTTTGCAGACCGGCGAAACGAATGTTCAGGCAAGCGCCGGCGGCCAATTGGAAATCCCGCTGGCCTTCGAGATCAAATCGCCGCCGCTTTGGTCCACCGAATCACCCGCTCCTCTGCCAGGCGAACGTGGAACTTTTGGTCGGCGGCAAAGGTGGTGGACGCGAGCACGACGACTTTCGGCATTCGGGAAATCAAATTCTCCGTCGAGAACGGTTTCACGCTCAACGGCGTGCCGGTGAAACTGCGTGGCGGCTGCCTGCACCACGACAACGGGCCGCTCGGCTCCGAGGCGATTGATCGCGCCGAAGAGCGCCGGGTCGAATTGATGAAAGCCAGCGGCTACAACGCCATCCGCACCAGCCATAATCCGCCCTCGACGGCGTTTCTCGACGCCTGCGACCGGCTGGGCATGCTGGTGCTGGACGAAGCCTTCGACTGCTGGGAAGCGGGCAAGAATCCCGACGACTACAGCAAATATTTCGACGACTGGTGGCAGCGCGACTTGGATTCGATGATCCTGCGCGACCGCAATCACCCGTGCGTCATCCTCTGGAGCATCGGCAACGAAATCCCAACGAGCGCGCCGACGACGGCTACGTCATCGCCAAAAAGTTGAGCGACGAGGTCCGCCGCCTGGATCCCACGCGCCCGGTCACCGAAGCCATCAGCGGTTTCTGGGATCACCCCGGCAAGCCGTGGTCGGACACCGAGACGGCGTTTTCGTTCCTCGATGTCGGCGGCTACAACTATCAGGAGCGGACAATACGGGAGCGACCACCAGAAATTCCCAAACCGCATCATGGTCGGCACCGAATCGTATCCCAGACGCCATTGCGAACATCTGGCGCACCGTGGAGAGGGATCCGTGGGTGATCGGCGACTTCGTCTGGACCGGCATGGATTACATCGGTGAGGCCGGCCTCGGCGCGGCGCGCGTCGGCAATGAGCGCAGGGGTCTACTTCGATGCTTATTGCGGCGATTTGGACATCTGCGGTTTCAAGAAGGCGGCGTCCTATTATCGCGACGTGGTTTGGGGACGCAGCGAATTGGAGATGTTCGTGCATCGCCCAATTCCGCCAGGCCGACGCGAGACCGTCGCCGGCTGGGGCTGGCCGGATGAACTGGCAAGCTGGACCTGGCCCGGCAATGAAGGCACGCCGATGCAGGTCAATGTCTATTCGCAGTGCGACTCGGTGCGGCTGGAGTTGAACGGCAAGGAAATCGCCACCAAACAAATCAACGGCGGCCGGTTGACCGCGCGCTTCGACGTTCCTTACGCCGCCGGCGAACTCAAGGCCGTCGGCCTCAAAAACGGAAAAGTTGTTGCCACCAAAATTCTGCGCACCGGTCGGCCCCGCGAAGAAAGTCCGGCTCACCGTTGACCGTTCCACCATTCGCGCCGACCGCAACGATCTGGCTTATGTGACGGTGGAAATTACCGACGCCAAAGGCAACCTCATGCCGGACGCCACCAACCTTGTGCATTTCACGCTGACCGGTCCGGGCGAACTGGCCGCCGTCGGCAGCGGCGCCCCGAACGTGATGGAAAGCTTTCGGCAGCCGCAGCACACCGCCTGGCACGGACGCGCCCTGGCGATTCTGCGTCCGCTGGGCCCGACCGGCAAACTGACCCTCCGCGCCGAGGCCGACGGTCTTTCAGCCGGGGAGGTCACGGTTCGCATCAGGTAGTCCACGACAACACACGAAGAAATTATGAAACGCAGAGATTTTATTAAAACAGGCGCGATCGCTGTTGGCGCTGTGGGTTCGCTAAAGATGGCGCCGATGCTCGCCGCGGCCGAAAGTGATTCCGCAAAACCCGGAGCACCGCCGTCGGACAATCGTCCGGCTGAATATCTTCACCGCGTGCAAGGCGATCCGTTTCTGCCCACGCCGCCGGTGTCCGCAAGAACGTATGAGATTTCGCCGATGCCGCTGGCCGAACGGGTCAGGCGGAAGATTGTGCCGCAGCGAGGGCTTTTGCAGCATCGCGCCAGGCGACTTGGTCAGTGAAAGCTCTCACCACCGGCAATGGTGCGATGAACATCGAGTTGATGGGCGATCCCTACGCGGAGCAAATCCTTTTCCACCACGAAAGCCTGCTCATGCCGTGGAAGCGGCCCGTGGAAGCGCCCCAGGTCGCGGACATTTTTCCGCAAGTGCGGCAAATGGTGATGGACGGGAAACACCGCGAAGCGATTGATCTCGCCGTCCAGCGCATGAATGAAGGCACCATCAAGCAGAATACCGAGCCGCACCGCACGATTCCGGCATTCCTGATGCAGCTTGATTTTCCGAAAACCGCGTCGGTCAAGGACTATCTCCGCGCCGTCAATTTCGAGAACAGTGAGATCAAGGTCGCATGGACGGACGAGCACGGCGACTGGTTCGTCAGACTTTCGCTTCCCGACCTGACAACGTCGTGGTCCAATTGCTCACCGCCCCGGCCGGCCAGTCGGTGAATGTCCGAATCACCTTGCAGAAGTCCGGGGAGTGGACCATGACTTCCGGGACGACATGGGGCAACCGCCCCGCCCGGGGAGCATCCAAAGGTCCCGAAGCCGGCGATGTTCGGCAGGACTTCACCGAGCAGCGTCTGATTTACAAGTGCATTTTGGATCCCTCCGTGGACAACAGCGGCTACGCCGGCGTGACCCGCGTCGTTCGCACCGGCGGCTCGGCCAAGATGGATGGAAGCTCACTCGTGATTGAGAATGCGTCGTCGGTGATGCTGCTCACGCGCATCGAATACTTCCCCGACTTCAGCGACGACAAGGCGGAAGCACTCCGACAGGCGGTGGAAGGAATCACTCCGGATTATTCCGCGCTGCTGGAGCGGCACCGCGCCGTCCAGTCGGAAATGCTCAACCGCGTCAAGGTGGATTTCGGCGGCGCCTCCCAATTCGGCATGTCCGCCGAGGAACTGCTGGCCGATCAGCGGTCAAGGCCGGACTATTCTCCCGCGTTGTTGGAGAAGATTTTTGAAATGGGGCGACACGGGTTCATCCTCACCAGCGGCAAGAATCCAGGCATCGCGGCCGAGACCAGCTTCAGCATCAATTTGCAAACGCCCGGTTTGGAGCCGGCGGACATCCGCCGTGGAGAAGAGACGCGACCCGCGGGACCCGGCCTTCTGCAAACTGCCGGTGTGGTGCAGGGCGGCCTCCGCGAAAATGCGGAAGCTTACTTCAATTGGATCGAGAGCCTGGCTGCGGACTGCCGGGCCAACGCGAAGAATATTTTCGGATTCCGCGGCGCGTCGTATCCGCTCTGGCCGCAGCAGGGGATGGGCGTGAAGTATTATTATGCCAACGGCTCCGCGACTGGCAGCCTCTGGCCCTACTGGATTTCCGCCGGCGGCCTGGCCTACCGCCCGTTCTGGGATTACTATCTGGCCACCGGCGACCTGGAATTCCTCCGCAAACGCGTGGCGCCGGGCTTGAAGGATCTCGCGCTGTTTTACGAGGATTTCCTGACGTCCACAGACAAAAATGGAAACTATATTTTCACCCCATCCTTTTCGCCGGAGAACACGCCCACGAGCACGGATCCGGCGGGACCCGTGCTGGTCAATGCCACCATGGACATCGCGGTGTGCCGCGAAGTCCTGACCAATTTGATCCAAGCTTGCGAGATCCTTGGCATTGAGGCCGACGGAGTGGCGAAATGGAAGGAGATGCTGGCCAAGATGCCGCCCTACCTGCTCGAACCGGATGGCACCCTCAAGGAATGGGCCTGGCCCACCCTGCAAGAGCGCTACGCCCACCGGCAGGCATCCCATCTCTATGGCGTTTGGCCCGGCGATGAAATTGACCCGGACCGCACGCCGCAACTCGCGCGGGCCGCGGTGATCGCCGACCGCAGGCGCACTTTTGATGTGATGTCCACCGCGGTCTCGGGTGAAACCCTGGCTGCTTATGCCCGCTGTCATCGTGCCTTGGTTGGGGCGCGGCTCAAAGACAACATCATCGTGGACGTCCAACTGCGGCAATTGCTTGAGCAGGGCTACGTCAGCACTACGCTGCGGTGTTCGCGCGAACCTTATGGCGCGCCGGTGCCGGATGCGCAGGGCGGGATCCCCGCAATCATCATGGAAATGCTGGCCTACTCGCGCCCCGGCGTTATCGAAGTGCTTCCCGCGCTTCCGTCGTCGCTGATAAAAGGCTCCATCGCAGGACTGTTGTCCCGGACTTTCGCGCGGATTGACAAACTGGCCTGGGACATGGAGGCACGGACCGTGAACCTGACGATCACGTCGCTGAAAAAACAAGACATCACGTTGATTGCCCGACATGGAATCGAAAAGATTTCGGTGTCCGGCGGCGTTTTGGCGGCGAAGCCCAAGCCGGGCGAGGCCGACTGCGAGTTGCACTTGCCAGAAGGCAAACCGGTGGAAATCCAATTGAAACTTGGCCGGCGCAGTCCGCTGGATTGGGCCGACCGAGCCGCTTTATGACTCGTGCCGTAAGAACGGCAAGGCGTTGATGACTCCATCAACCGGGCCGATTCCAAAAGCACGCTTTTCCGGATTCCGGCAAGCCGGCGCGTGGTTGGATTATCTTGTTGCATTTGTCCTGGCTTGGGAATATCTGTCCATTCGTTTCACCGGACAATTTCAACCTCATTGACAACATTAACAGAAAATGAAAACGACCAAAGGTTTGGCGGAGTTCTTTTGGACAACTGCCATTGTCTGCTGCCTTCAAATCCTGACAGGCGCCACTGCCGCCGCGCAGTCGGCCGAAGGCAAGCCAGTGCCGGGCATGAGCCGGATCGCGGAGCGGAAATGGGTGGATGCCTGGGCCGTCAGTGATCTGCCCACGACGGTCAACGGGGCGCCGCAAGCAGTGCCGACATTCAGCAATCAAACGTTGCGCTTGAACATGTTCGTCAAACTCGGCGGCGCGGCGCTTCGCGTAAAATTGAGCAACCGCTTTTCGACGCAGCCGCTCGTGATCGGCGACGCGCACGTGGCATTGCGGCAGGGAACGCGTGGCGCGGAGATCACGCCCGAATCGGACCATGTGCTGACGTTTGACGGCGTCAAGACGCTGAAACTGGAGCCGGGCAGGGAAATTTGGAGCGATCCGGTGAATTTGACGGTCAAGCAGCATGAGGATCTGACGGTCAGCCTGTTTTTGCCGGAGACGACGAAGCCGGAGGCGTTTCACCCGACTGGCTTGAAGACACAATTCGTGGCGGCGGGCGACCACTGCGGTGACGCGACGCTTTCGTCCGCAGGACCGGGTTCGCGCACGACGATGTATTTCTTCGTGTCAGACGTTCAGGTGATGGCGCCGACCAACGCGAGGGTGATCGTGGCGTTCGGAGATTCCATCACGGACGGAGCGGCGTCCGCCAATGACGTCAACGGATCGTGGCCGGATGTGCTTTCCAAACGCCTGCCGGCGCTGCCGGACGGCACGCCCGTCAGCGTGATCAACATGGGCATCGGCTCCAACCGCCTGCTGACGTCAGATGCCGCAGGTCCGGCGGGAGTCAAGCGTCTGGAAGATGACGTGCTTTCCAGGCCGAACGTGTCGCACCTGATTTTGCTGGAAGGCATCAACGACATCAGTTACGAGCAGGTGCCGCCGGAAAAACTCATCGCCGCTTATGAGCAGGTCATTGACACGGCCCACGCCAAAGGCATCAAGGTTTTTGGCGCGACGCTGCTGCCAATCCAGAATTCCCGCAAGGATACGCCCGCCAACGAGGCCACGCGGCAGGCCGTGAACCAATGGATTCGCACTGCCCACCGGTTTGACGCGGTGCTGGATTTTGAGAAAGTCGTGCAGGACCCGCAAAATCCATTGCGCATCCGCAAGGAGTTGACCGGAGACTATGTGCATCCCAACACGGAAGGCTACCGGCTGATGGCGGAATCGGTGCCGCTCGATTTATTTGCCAGATGACGCCATGCGGAAATTCTCTATTCCAATTTTGATTACGGCAATCGGATTGTTGAACGCCACCCATCTTGTCGCCGGACAGGCCGACATTGAGCAAAAGAAACCGGTGTTCGGCGGCGCGTGCGAAATTTGTCCGTGGGGCGCGATGGCGGAGGTGGTCAAGGCGGCCATGTCGCCCTACGGCTACGACGTGCAGATTTGCCACAACTGCAATGGCGCTGACGCGCCGCGGATTGTCGGCGACGTGCGGACGCCGCCGCCATACCGGCCGGATCCCGCGGTTCCTGAAATCCTCGCGCCGCGAAATGCGCCGGGACTTGGCACGGTTGATTTCGGCGCGGTGGCAATGCAATTCCTGCGGAATGCCTACCGGGGAACGGGCGTTTATGCGAGAGAGAAACCCCGGACAAATTTGTGTTTGATCGCCAACATCCAGGACCCCAGCTACGTCCTGGTCGCGGCAAAGGCCGGCACGGGAATCACGAATCTGGCGCAAATTCGGGAAAAACGCCGGCCCGTTCGGATACTGACGGCTGGAATCGGCGGCGATTCGGCGCGCATTCTGGCGTATTACGGCCTTTCGAAGACCAACATCGAGGCCGCCGGCGGCCACGTCGGAAATACGGCCGAGGACAAGGAAAAGTTTGATGTCGTCATCGGCGGTGCCGGTGTGATGACCACCGCGCCAGAGTGGAGGATCTGGACGGAGATCAGCCAGAAATTCGATCTCAAGTTCATTCAGTTGCCGGATGATTTGCTGAACGAACTGGCGCGCGACGGCGAACAGGAGCGCGGCACAATTCCGCCCGGGTTGTATCGCGGTGTCGAGCAGCCGATCCCGACCGTTGTCCGCACCGGCACAGCCATCTATTGCCGCGACGATTTGCCGGAAGCCTTTGCTTACCTTGTTGCCAAGGCAATGGACGAGCAGCAGCAACTCCTGCAATGGAGCCATTTGAATTTCTCCTACAACGTCCACACCGTTTGGAACGGCTACGAGGTGCCGCTGCATCCCGGCGCGGCCCGATACTACAGGGAGAAAGGTTACATGAAGTAGCGCGTTTGCCTCGCTGCACATTTCCACGGGGCGGTGTTTGAATTATCTTGCGGGTTGTGGAGCAAAAACGGCAAATTGTGCGAAACACAACCACTTGCCGGGGATCATTCTTTTTGTTTGATGCCGGACGCAGCGTGGATAATCTAATGAAACATATTATGCACAATTACAAACGTCATCTGTTGGTGCTGGCTTTGGGCCTTGGGGGGCTGTTTTTTGTCAATACTTCACTTGCCACCAATCCCATCATCATGGATCAATTCACCGCCGATCCGACGGCGCGGGTGTTTGAAGGCAGGATTTACCTCTATCCGTCCCACGACCATATGCAGAAAGCGCGGGCGGCACGCGGCGGACAGGGGTGGTTTGCGATGGAGGATTATCACGCGTTCTCTTCGGAGAACCTGACGGACTGGACGGATCACGGAATCATCTGCAACCAGACCAATGTTCCCTGGCTGACCCGCAAAGGCGATGACATGTGGGCGCCGGACTGCGTGTTCAAGAACGGGACGTATTATTTTTATTTTCCGGTCGGCGGCAGGATTGGCGTGGCCACCTCGGAAAAACCTTACGGTCCCTGGAAGGTTCTGGATCAACCCGTGACCGGCGCCAGCGGAATTGACCCCTGTGTGCTTCAGGACGACGACGGCACTTCCTATTTGTTCACCGGCGGCGGCGGCATTTCTGTCGCCAAGCTTAAGGACAATATGATTGAACTCCAAACGCCGCCAGCCGCAACCAACACGGTCGCCACTAATAATTCACCCGGTCGTTTCGGTCGCGGTTTCGGGAGCACCATGCAACGCATCGCAAACCTTCCCAATCCTGGCAGAACGACCATTGAAGGTCCGTTTGCCTTCAAGCGCAACGGAACCTACTACCTCACCTATCCGCACGCCGTGACCGTGGATGGGCGTCAAGGCTCGGAGCAATTGGAATACGCCACCTCCACCAATAACCCCATGGGGCCTTACAAATGGATGGGAGTCATCACGGACACAAACAAAAGCGGTTGCTGGACCGAGCATCATTCAATCGTGCAATACAAGGGGCAATGGTATCTGTTCTATCACGACAAGCAATTGTCCCCGAATTTCGACAAGAACCGGTCGGTGAGGGTTGATTATTTGCACTTCAACCCAGACGGCACCATCCAGAAAGTCATTCCCACCTTGCGCGGGGTCGGCATCGTGGACGCGAAAAGCAAAATCCAAATTGACCGGTATAGCGACATCAGCCCGGAAGGAGTCGCCGATTCTTTCATCAACACCAACAACACATTTGAAGGCTGGAAAATATCGCTTGATGGGAAGAATACCTGGGTGAAATTTGACCGGGTTGATTTCGGGGCTGGCAAATTGAATTCGGTGAATGTCCGTTCCCAGTCCGCAAACGGTGGAACGGTGGAAATCCGCGCCGACAAGGTGGACGGCCCCGTGCTGGCGCGGGTTGAAATCGGCAAGAGCACGGATTGGCAAACAGTCAATGCCAGTGTGGCCGGCGTTCCATCAGGCGTCCACGATCTGGTTGTAACTCACGATCAGGACAATAGCATTGACATGGACTGGATCAGCTTTGAATGATGGCCTCCTGATCCAATAGCCGGGTTGTTTTGTCTCAAACTGGCAGACTTCATTAATGACAAATCCGGCGTTTTATGCGGTGATTAAAGTCGCACAAGAAGCGGCGGGAATAAACCGGGTGGATTGTGCCGCGGCGGGTTCCGTTCTCAAGGGTCTTTGAAACCGGATGACGGGTTATACGAGGCGCTGCGGGCCATTTCGTTACAGCCGCTTTGAGTGCATTTGCAAAGTGGCGCTTCCGGTATTGACCGCCAGGCTGCCGCACGGTAAATGTTGGCCATGAAATCCAACCGCCGAAATTTCCTGAAACAACTCGCCAGCACCAGCGCTGCGCTCGCCAGCGTTTCCTGGCTGTCCAGCATCGGTTACTCACAGACTCTCCGCGGCCCGGCCCGCGCGGTGATCAATCGCGCCCGGATCCGTTCGGACCTGGATCGCCACATCCTGGGTTCATTCGTGGAACATCTCGGACGCTGCGTGTATGGCGGCGTCTACGATCCGGGTTCGAAATTCGCGGACGCAAATGGCTTTCGCAAGGACGTTGTCGCGGAGGTCAAGGAGCTGGGCGTGCCGGTGATCCGCTATCCGGGCGGCAATTTCATTTCCGGGTATCACTGGCTGGACAGTGTGGGTCCGAAAAAAGACCGGCCCACGGTGCTGGACCGCGCGTGGAATTCCATTGAAACCAACCAATTCGGCACCAACGAGTTTATGGACTGGTGCAAGCTGGCGGGCGCGGAGCCGTTGCTCGGCTTCAATTTCGGCACCGAGCCGGCGGAAATGGCGGCGGCGCTCGTTGAATACTGCAACGTCGAAAAAGGCACCAAGTGGAGCGACCTTCGCCGCCAGCATGGCTACGAGAAACCGCATAACGTGAAGTATTGGTGCATGGGCAACGAGATGGACGGCGGGTGGCAGATCGGCCACATGACCGCTCGCGACTACGGCCTCAAAGCCGCCGATGTCGCCCGGCAAATCCGCGTCATTGATCCCAACGCCAGACTCATCGCCTGCGGCTCCAGCACCCCGGAACTGCCGACCTACCTCGAATGGGACCGCCAAGTTCTGGAGGAATGTTACGATGTCGTGGATGGCATTTCCCTGCACCGTTACTTCGGCAATACACCGCCCACCAGCGGCAACAGTTCCGCGCGATTCCTGGCCATGAACCTGGACATGGAACGGCAAATCCACGAAATCAGCGCCGTCTGCGATTATGTCCAGGGGCTCAAGAAAACGCAGAAACAACTGTGGCTCTCGTTCGACGAATGGAACGTCTGGTATCGCGCCCGCACTGGTGATGCCGTTGACGGCCACAGGACCTTCGCGCCGCATCTGCTCGAAGAAGTCTATAACCTCGAAGATGCCCTGCTGGTCGGCGGTTTTCTCAATTCCTTGATGCGGCAGTCCGACCGTGTGAAAGTGGCCTGCCTCGCGCAGCTCGTCAACGTGATCGCGCCGCTGATGACGAACGAAACCGGAGTGTTGCGGCAGACGACGTATTATCCCTACTCCTGGGCCTTGAAGTATGCGCGCGGCCAGGTGCTCGATTTGTCGGTGGCCTCGGAAACCTATCCCATCAAGCCGGATGGTTTGCAGGCCGATCTCGCCTGGGCTGGCGACGTGCCGTTTATTGATGTCGTTGCGACATCCGATTCTCAATCCAATCAGGTTTGCGTGTTCATGCTCAACCGCGACTTGGAGTCCGAGCGCGAACTCGTGCTCGATTGGCGCGACGTCACGCCTTCGCGCGTGCTGGCCTGCGAAACGCTCTCCGGCCCGGACTTGAAAGCCGCCAATACTTTCGCGCAGCCTACCAATGTTGCTCCTCGTCCTCTTGACCCGCCGAAAGCCGGCGCCACAATGACCTTCAAGCTGCCGGCCCGTTCCTACACCGTGGCTCAATTTGCAGTGTAACCCGGTTGAAATTATTTCTTATGACAAAGAAGATTATTCTGGCTGCCGCTCTTTTCGCATTCACCGCCGGACTAGCCGTTGCACAGCAGCCCGCGCCGGTCAAGATCGGACAAGGACTGGTGCAGGGAACCTCCGAAGACGGTCTTACGGTCTATCGCGGCATTCCGTTTGCCGCGCCGCCCGTTGGCGACTTTCGCTGGCGCGCGCCACAACCCGCCGCGAAATGGAACGGCGTGCGGCAAACCACCAACTTCGCGCCGGGTCCCATTCAAGGATCGAGGCCGCCTTCCGGCATGAGCGAGGATTGTTTGTATTTGAACGTCTGGACGCCGGCCAAAACTCCGAAAGACCGCATTCCTGTTCTCGTCTGGATTTATGGCGGCGGCTTCAGCGCCGGCGCCACGTCGGAACGAAATTACAGCGGTGAGATGCTTGCCAGGAAAGGCGTCGTGCTCGTCAGTATCGGTTATCGCGTCGGGCAACTCGGATTTCTGGCGAGCCCCGAATTGAGCGCCGAAAATCCGCATCACGCTTCGGGCAACTACGGTTTGATGGACCAAATCGCCGGTCTTCAATGGGTGAAGAAAAATATCGCCGCGTTCGGCGGTGATCCGAAGAAGGTGACGATTTTCGGCGAATCCGCCGGCGGCATCTCGGTGAGCATGTTGTGCGCGTCGCCGCTGGCCAAAGGACTTTTTGAAGGCGCCATATCGGAAAGCGGCGGCTCGTTTGGTCCGCCCAGCCACAACAACGCGCCGGGCGAAAATATGAAGCCACTGGCCGATGCCGAAAAGGCCGGTGAGGCTTACCTCAAGTCCGCCGGCGTTTCCACAATCGCCGAGTTGCGGAAAATCCCTGCCCGATAAACTGTCCGCAGACCGCAGTCTTGGCATGGCATGGCCGATCGTGGACGGCTACGTGATTCCTGACGACCAATACAAACTTTACGCCGCCGGCAAATATAACCGCACGCCGATTCTGGTGGGCTACAATTCCGATGAAGGCGCGAGTTTTTCCCCGCCGCGAAGCCCGGAAGACTACGTCGCCAGCACCCAGGCGCGTTACGGCAAATTCGCCGCCGACTTGATCAAAGCTTATCCGCCTGGCTCCGGTGCCGTCGCCAAAACCGCGCGCGACCTGGCACGCGACGCCGCCTTCGGCTGGCACACGTGGATCTGGGCGCGGCTCCAGTCGCAAACCAGCAGGTCCAAGGTATTTTATTACTATTTCGACCAGCACCCGGAATACCCGGCGGACTCGCCGCGCGCCGATTCTGGTTCACCGCACGGCTCGGAAGTCCCTTATGTTTTCGAGCATCTTAATCCCAACAACCCGCAAATCAAGCCGGCGGACCTGGCAATTGCCGACGCCATGTCCACTTACTGGGTTAATTTTGCCAAGCACGGCGATCCCAGCGGCGATGGCGTTCCCAAGTGGCCGGCCTTCAGCGACAAAAATCCGCAGGTGATGTATTTCAACCAGACGCCGCACGTCGGCCCGGTGCCCAGCGCCGACTCGCTCAAGGTTCTTGACCAATATTTTGCCTGGCGGCGGACGCCGGAAGGCCAAGCACCGGCGAATTAGAAGTTGCCTGCGCGGGTGGCGTTGACGCCCTCGTCATCGAAGTGGCAGCGACGCCCGCACCGCATTTTGTTGCGCTTGGAACAGTCACCGGGTGGACGGGCGATGTTGGTGTCACCCGCACCTTCCTGCGACGAGACGTTGCACGACCCGCGAGCCGTCATTCGGGCTTCAATTGGCCCCGGGCTTCTGAACCGCCGCCGGTTTGGTGGACAATTCTTTAAACAGAGCCGGATCATATTCCTCAAGCCCCGTGATTCCGTAAAGGTGGTTCGCGGAAACCCACGGCAGCCAGAACCGGTGGCCGCCAACGCCGCGTCTGGATCCCGGACTCATGCTCCAGCCCTCCTGCTGCCAGCCGATGCCGCGCATGTCGTATTGCCGTCCGGGAAGCGCGACCATGGACTTGGTGTCGTGGAGCAGAACGCGGGCAACATCGAGGTAGTGTGGATCCTTCGTGAGATTATAAAGCTTCGCGTAGGAGGGCACGGCCCAATCGAGGTATTCGTCCACGCTGCCGGAATTCATCGCCGTGATGCCTTGAAACCCGATGGCCGGCGCGCTTTTTTTCCAGTGAAGTTGCGCGTCGTTGGCGTCCAGCGGCATCGGCACGGTCCAAATCCAAATCCAACTTTCGGCGAAGGTCGCCGCGGTTTGGGCGCGCTCTAGCCACTTGGGTTCCTTGGTGGAATCGTAAAGGCTCAAGAACGCTTCCATGCTCAACATCCCGGCCTCTTTGTCGGTGATGTTCGGATTGTCGCTCGCGCCGCCGACGAAAAATCCGTGAGATCCAAAATTCGTCCAGACGTATTCGGCGGCGCGGATGGCCGCGTCCTTGTATTTCGGGTCGCCCGTTTCTTCCGACATGATGACCAGCAGCGGCACGGGACAATAACTCACGGTGCCCGTCGGTTCCGCCACTTCGTTGCTTCCGGCCACCCACCGGCGCGGGAACGAGCCGTCCGCCCTTTGCTGGAGGATCAGCCAGTCCACGTATTGCTTCACCCAGTTGAACCATTCCGGATGTTCCCGGCCCTCGCCTTCTCGCGGTGGTAGGCCCGCATCAACACGCGCATATTTTCCGTGGCGTTTCGCAGCCAGGGAGCAACCCACTCCTGATGATCGCCAGTCCATGGTTTTCCAGTCGCCAGATCGAAGCCGGTGCCCTGAAGCGGCACGGTTGGCAGCGCATTGATCAAAGAGGAAATGATCGCTAGGCCGGTCTGGCGCATCTTTTGGCCGCGCTCGGTCTTGTCGCGATCGCCTTCGCGCAGCAATTGGTCGGCGCATTCGAGGTCCTTGCCGACAAAACCCATCGCCACCATTGTGTAATTCCACTGGACCTGGTTCGTCTCGAGGGTGGAGATGACAAAAGGCATTGCGGTCCGACCATTGGTGGTGAACGCTTGAGCTTCGAGGTGGTCAATCAGGACGCGGCGCATTTGTTCGACGTCAATGTAGTGGACGGGGGGATTCAAAGTGTTCCAAGCCCAGCGCCAGGAGTTTCGCGTCATGTCGCGGAACGACTCGTTCTGCCCGAAGCGAAAACTCACTTCGTAGCTGTGGGCGACTCCCGCCGCTATCGGGTGATAGCGCCGCACCGATCGCACTCCGGGCGGTGCGCCGCGACCGCCCCCGGAACTGGTCGTCGTGCCGGGAAACCGGAAGCCGAACTCAATCGGGCTGTTGTCCGCCTGCCAGGCTCCGAGCGCGCCGAATTGAAAACGCGCGTCGGTCATCACGGCCCGCATCGGAGTCTCCTCCACTGTTGTGTCGCCGCGCGGCGACGGGTCCAACATGGCAACCGATGCGCCATTGTTGAACGAAAGCGCGAACAGGGGCGCCGGGAGGACATCCTCGCGCATTTCGAATCGCCGGGCTACGTAGTTCATCCTGCCGCCGGGAGAACGGTCGCCGTCGTAGGTGGGGTCGCCATACAACGCGCCCGGAGCCAGGCAGTTCACGTTGGTCCAACTCACCGAAGGATCAATCGTGAAGACCACGGACGAATCAAAGCCGCCCGGGGCGTTCCCCGACACTTCCACCTTCCTGCTCACCGAAACCACCGCGCCGGTCAGGCTCCAGTGATCTTGCACGTGAAAGATGACGTTGCTGCCGTAGGCGAATTCGGCGCGGGCATCCATTCCTGCCGCGGATTTCTCAACCGTCTTGTATCCGGCGGCCAGCGGGCGGATGTCCTGCTCCGAGTTGAAGATTTCCAGTTGCGCGGGTTTCGGCTGCTGGATGCGTGGAACCGCTCCTCCCGCGATTTCAAGACCCCACTCGCCATTCGTGGAACGGACGAACGAGACCGTGGCGCCGGTCTGCAATTGTCCGAGGTCCAGGCGGTCAAAGGATACTTGCGCGAACAATGCCGGTCCGATCAGACACAGGCAAGTGGTCAGGAAATAGTTTTTCATGGTTGAGCTTATTTTAGCGGATGGCCGCCGGAAACACCAGAACCGCGTTCCTGTCTCGGCGACCGGTGGACCACTCTCCCGCGCGCTCCAGATAATCGGCGTTCGAGGGCGGGTGGACACGAATTTTCAACGATTCAATCCGTGTTAATTGGTGCAATCCGTGTCTGGTCTTTCGGCTGTCAGAAAAACAGAATGGACGCCGTTTGAAAATGCGTTGAAATATCAAGCGTTTCTCCCAATGGGTTGGTATCATGACGCCATGAAATTGTGCCAGGGCCAGGTTTGGAAGCAGGGCGGTGAATACATCCGCATCGTGCGTTTGGAGCGACTTGAAGTGGAATACAAATCCATGACCAGCCTCGCCGGCAAGGACGGCACGAAAATCGTCACCAGCAAAAAAGACTTTTGCCGTCTGCTCAAGGGTGCGCACCAGCTTCAGCCGGCAAAAGCTCCGGTAGCCCCGGCGCCATAGCGGAACTTTCTCGCGGCGTTCACTTTCTTCGCGCATCTTGTCCCCGCATGTCCGACACTCCCGTGCCAGCACCGCACAAGCGCCGTCCGCGTTACAGCGGCAAAAATCCTCGCCGCTTTGAGGATAAATACAAGGAACACAATCCCGGTCGTTATGCGGAGACGGTGGAAAAAGTCCTGGCGTCCGGCAAAACTCCCGCCGGCACGCACCGGCCCATCATGGTCGCGGAGATTCTTGAAGTGCTCGCGCCAAAGCCCGGTGAAGTGGCGGTGGATTGCACGCTCGGCTACGGCGGCCACGCGCTGGAAATTCTTCCGCGCCTCGCGCCGGGCGGAAAATTACTCGGCCTCGACACCGATCCGATTGAGCTGCCAAAGACGGAAGCCCGTCTCCGCGCGCTTGGTTTTGGCCCGGACGTTTTTGCAGCACATCGCAGCAACTATGCCGGCCTGCCGCAGGTGCTCGCGGAATTTTTCTCCCATTCTGACGTTACAGGTAAGACGGGCAGCCCTTTGTCCGCCGCTCGTGCAGACACCATTGACGGCGCGCACGGAGTGACGTGTCCTGCCGGCGCAGACATCATTCTCGCCGACCTCGGCGTTTCCTCCATGCAGATTGACGACCCGGCGCGCGGCTTTTCCGTGAAATTCGACGGCCCGCTCGACATGCGGATGAATCCGCGGCGCGGCCAGCCGGCGTCAGCCTTTCTGGCAAAAATCAAACCCGACGCGCTTGCCACGTTGCTCGTCGAATACGCTGATGAACCGCACGCCGCCGCGCTCGCCCCCGCCCTTGCAGGAAAAGCTTTCGCCACCACCCAATCTCTCGCCATCGCCATCCGCGCCGTGCTTCCGCGCCTGAACAAGGAAGATGGCGACCTCACGACCCGCCGCGTCTTCCAGGCGTTACGCATTGCGGTGAACGACGAATTCTCCGCGCTCGACGCATTTCTCCGCAACCTGCCCGCGTGCCTGAATCCCGGTGGGCGCGTGGCGATTCTGACATTTCATTCCGGCGAAGATCGGCGCGTGAAGAAATCCTTTGAGGCTGGTTTCCGCGACGGAATTTATTCCGACATCGCCCGCGAAGTTCTTCGTCCATCGCCGGCAGAGCTATATGCCAACCCGCGCTCCGCGCCGGCCAAACTTCGTTGGGCGCGGCGGGCGGTTTGAGGCATGGGCTGGCCCGTTGCCCCTGTTGCCGATCCCAAGCGCTGTTCCTTCCGCACCTTTTTCCACAAACTCTTTCGACCTGGCTTCCATGCCCTGCTTCAGCGCATTTCCTCGGCGATGCCTTGTTCCGCGGCGTCTTTGCGGAATTTTCATCGGACATTCATCTGCACCAACCCCCGGCATCCCTGCCGTGTCAGTTCGCGATGATTTCAAACACGCTGACCGCGTAGGGCGGCAATTCGATCGTCAGGTTCCGCGCATAAGGCATTGTCGTCTCCACAGGTTGGATCTTGTCCGGATGCTCCATGGACGGCGCGTCGGTCAATCCGGCGCTCACTGTCCATGATTTCACCGCGGCCTTCTCCGGCACGGCGGAACCCTGCAGACGCACGAGCAGCGTGTTGGGTTGCCCGTCGTAATTGACCGCCTTGACGACGATGCGCCGGCCGGCCGCGCTGCCGGTCGCAATCGCGTCAACGGTTCCCGGTTTCCAAGCCTGCGGTTTCATCTGGGAGATGTCGTCAAAAAATGCGCTGCGATTGGTAATGTCGCGAAATGTTCCGGTCGTTGAAGCAAGATATTTATCCGCGTAGTGATCGCGGAAAAGCTTTTCGACGACATAACCCGAACCCGGAAACCAGGACACCTGATCGTGGTAAATCCACGCGCGCCATTCGGGATTGTCGGTCGTGTTCCGCATCAGCAACGCCGGACAGCTCATTGCGAGCGCCGGGCTTAGTTTTTCGTAAGTGATCAGGATGCCTGCCGCGTGAAGCCCGGCGCGCCAATCGTAAGTGCGGCACAGGCTCCACTCGAGCACGGCCATTTTGATCTGCGGATGCCGCGAGGCGCGGATGTATTCCCGCAGCTTGACCAGGTAATCCTGGATGCGCTGCACGCCCGTTTCGAAATTGTCATTTTCGTATTCGTAATTGTGGCAGCCCAGGATGTCAAAATTGTCCCCGGCAATGTCCACCAGCTTCTCGCTCCACTCCATGTCGTTGGAGCGTTTCTGTCCGCAGGCGACAATCTTCGCGTGCGGCGCGATTTTCCGGAGCTGGCTCCCGTAAACGTTGACGATTTCCGCATAGCGCTCCGGCGTCAGCCCGAAATTCATCGGCTCGTTGTCGATTTGGAAAATATTTCACGTCGTAAGGCGCGGCATGTCCGTTGGCGGCGCGCCGCTTTCCCCATTCGGTCGTCGGCGGATCGTTGAGGTAATGCACCCAATCCATCGCGTATTGAACCCGCACCGGGTCGGTGTTGGTGGCGGACAAAACGACCAGCGGCTCGGTTTTCAACCGCCGGCAGAGTTCCATGAACTCGTCCGTGCCGAAGCTGTAGTAATCCGCATAGCCGCCCCACATCACGTTGGGATGATATTTGCGCGCGGCCAGCGGGCCGATGCCGTCCTGCCAGAGATACGTTGAGGCGAACGACCCGCCCGGCCAGCGGATGAACGGCGGCTTCAGGTCGCGCAATGCTCGAAAAGGTCGGGCCGCAGCATGCCGTTCGTGCGCGAGTCGGCGCGCATCATCGAAATGTAATCCACCAGCACCGCGCCCGTGCCGCGGGCGACGATTTCAAGGCGGCGTTGGTGTCCGTTCGCGGATTCGAAAAGGAATAAGCGACCTCCTGCCAATTCGAGCCGCGGGTCTTGAGCGGCACGGCGGCAATCAAGTGTCCGCCGGAATCTTTCACTTGAAAACTCACCGGCAGCGCGCCGGCTTCCGGATTTGAGCCAGACCGAGCCGTTATAATCGTATCCCTGCTGGAGATAAATCCGCCCTGTCTGACCCCCGCGATCCCGTTGTCGGCCTGCAGCCGCAGACTTTGCTCGCCGTTTTGGAACGACGTTGTCGCAATGCTCGGCGCTCCCGTTGGTGGCAAACGGATTCCAATGCGTTTGGAAATCCTCCCCTTCATATCCGCGTCCTTGAATCTGCTCCGCGAAGAGGCCTTCCACCGAATGATTGATGTGTTCGAGGAATTGCCCGTAGACGCCTTCTTCGACATTCCCCATGACACGATCGGTGTCCACCAGCAGCACGGCCACGCCGGGAGCGTTTGTCTTTTCGCCGGCGTTTGCCCTGGCGGCGAGCAGGCACACAGCGACAATGAGGGAAATGCGACCAGGGCAAGAGATGTCTTTGACGCGCCAAAGCCCGCTGCGAAATCGGGGAATGACGGTTGGATACGAATGAGCCATGCGCACAGTAGAGCATGGCCGGGATTCATTCGCAAGAAAGGCTGCGTTTGCGCCGGCGTTGGCTGTGGTTCCACTATTCAACCCAGTTGAAGTTTCAGTCTGAAAGCCTGCTTGATGAAAAGGCGTGCAACTCGCGCCATTCCTGTTCTGGAGTCGCCGGGCAAATTGCCGGCCGCTTGAGGCCCTGATGGGACAAACCAGCGAGTGCTGCTGAAATGGGAGCAATCGGGACGAACGAAAAAAAGGCGGAGTCCGGTTTTCACCGGACCCCGCCCTGAAATCCAAAATTGGATCAGTAGCGTTCGCGTCGGCCGGCGCCGCCGCCGCCGTATTCACGGCGACCACCGCTGCCGGGGGCGCGTTCTTCACGCGGCTTGGCCACGTTGACCGTGAGGGCGCGACCGCCCAGTTGCGAGCCGTTCAGCGCGCTGATGGCTTTTTGCGCTTCCTCGGCGGAGTTCATGGTGATGAAACCAAACCCGCGCGGACGGCCGGTTTCCCGGTCCATCAACAGGTTGGTTTCCGTGACCGTGCCGTGCGCGGCAAACGCGTCCTGCAGGTCGTTTTCAGTGGTGTCAAAGGAAAGATTCCCGACAAATAATTTATTGCTCATGTGATGTTTTACTGTCCGACAAACTTAACTTTCTACAGACTGTTCCCGAACATCGGGTTTAAAATCATCACTGAAACAAGTTCACTTGAGGATTCACCATGCCTTGAAAGAGACAAGCTATCTAACAGACAGCCAGCAGCATGACTGGTTCCGGCGGAATGGCAACAACTATCGGCAACTATCTTTTCCCGGCGATCACCGCCTTTGGCGGATGATTTTGTGTCCGTCATTTACAATGACCTCTCCGCCAAGCATGATGAACACCCCTCCGGAGAAACTGACATGCCGCAGGTGAATCAACCCGTTGAAGGAGACAAAAATCATGGGCGATAGATCCCCGAAATCGAACCAGAAAAAATCAAACCAGAAACAGGCTCAAGCCGACAGCGCCAGCCAGAAGAAAAAAGCGGCTGAAGCCGCCAAGTCGGCCGCCCTCAAAAAACGGTAACCGTCCGTTCCCGCCTGTCTCTCCTGCCACAAAAACCAGGAGAGACGGTTTCTCCGGCGTCTCCGGGCCAATTTCGCCCTGCGTTTTCATTTGCCGGGCGACCACGATGAGTTGTCGAGCAATTGAATGCCCGGCTTCTGAAAACTGGATGCGGCGTGATTTGTAGAGTTTGCCGAGCGCCTGTTTGAAGGCATTCTTGCTGACGCCAAAAGTTTCCCGGATCGCTGCGGGCGAACTGTCGTCGTCGAAAGCCATCTGCCCGCCGCCGCGTTCGAGCGCCTGGACAATTTGATTCGTGAGCGGCGCGACGCGTTTGTAACCCGCCGCGTCGAGGCTCAAGTCAATCTTCCCGCCGGAACGGACGGTGCGGACAAACCCCTTCAGCTTCTGGCCGACGGCGAGCGGTGCGGCGAGATTGTCATGGTAGAGCAGGCCGCGATGCGCGTTCTCAACGATGGCGTTGTAACCCAGCGGCGTCCGGCTTGTGATGAGGAAGCTGACCGGCTGTCCGGCGCGGTAGGCCGGCGTGTCGCGATTCAGATGACGGTTCAACCGCGCCGTCGCCAGAATGCGGTTCGTCTTCACGTCGAGACAGACGTAAACGACCACCTGCTCGCCCGCGCGCAGCGGGGCTTCCATTTCGCGGAACGGCAGCAGCAAATCCTTGGCCAGCCCCCAATCGAGGAACGCCCCGATGTTCTGTTTCACGCTGATGACCTTCAGGCAGGCAAACTCGCCCACCATGGCGAGCGGCGTTTCGGTGGTGGCCACCAGCCGGTCCTCGGAATCGCGATAAACGAACACATCCAGCTTGTCCTTTGCCTTGAGGCCCGCCGGAATGTAGCGACCGGGCAGAAGAATCTCGCCCAACGTCCCGCCGTCGAGGTAGAGGCCGGGAGCGGACTCCCTCACGATGGAGAGGCTGTTGCGTTTGCCGAGAATTGCCATGTGCGTAAAGCGTAAGCCCGGCGTTCTGCCGTCGGGAGTAAAATCCGCTTTCCGGTCAACGCCGCCAGCGCGAACGGCCCGGCTGCTGCTGCCGCGGGTTGACCGCCTTGATGCGGTGGGTGCGAAGGCTGGCCGGAACGTTGCGGTTGCCCCGCACGCTGTGCGCGATTCTGGTTTTGCCCGCGCGGATAACGCCTTTCTTCATCGGCTGGATTGAACGCCGGTGCCGCCTGCGAGTAATTGAATCCCTCCGCCTTCTTCCGCACGATGCCGCGCCCGATGAACCGCTCCAGCGCCCGCAACTCGCCGTGGTCTTCCGGCGTCACAAAACTGATCGCGTCGCCCACCGCATGGGCGCGCCCCGTGCGCCCGATCCGGTGCACGTAATCCTCCGAATGCATCGGGAAGTCGTAATTCACCACGTGCGAGATGCCGTCCACGTCAATGCCGCGCGCGGCGATGTCCGTCGCCACCAGCACGCGCACCGCGCCGGACTTGAAATCCTTCAACGCCTTCAACCGCTGGTTCTGCGAGCGGTTGGAATGGAGCGCGGCGGTCTTGATCCCCTTCTGCTCCAGGTTGCGCGCGATGCGGTCCGCGGCGTGCTTCATGCGCGAGAAGACGAGCACCATGTCCATCTGCGGATCGCGCAGCAGGTGCAGCAGCAGCGCCGGCTTCAGATGTTTCGGCACTTCATAGACCAGTTGCGTGACCGTCTCGGCGGGATTCGCGCGGCGGCCGATCTGGATGAGCTTCGGCGCGCGCTGAAATTCGTGCGTCAGCGACTCGATCTCCTTGGAGAGCGTCGCGGAGAACAGCAGCGTCTGCCGTCTGCTTCGGCAATTGCTGCACAATGCGCCGGATGTCCGGCAGAAAACCCATGTCCAGCATCCGGTCGGCCTCGTCCAGCACGAGGAATTTCAACTGCGAAAAATCCGCGCAACGCCGGCCCATCAGATCCAGCAGCCGGCCCGGACACGCAATGACGACATCCGTGCCTGCGCGCAGCGCTCTGATCTGCGGCTGTTCCCCCACGCCGCCGAAAACCGTGGCGACCGTCAGCGGCATGTGCCTGGCGTAGGCGCGGATGTTTTCATCAATCTGCAACGCCAGTTCCCGCGTCGGCGCGATGACCAAAACTTTTGTGCCGCGGCGCGGCCCGGCCGGTTGCGCCGCCAGACGGGTGAGGATGGGAAGTGTGAACGCCGCGGTCTTGCCTGTGCCCGTCTGCGCGATGCCGATGAGGTCGTGCCCCGCGAGGATTGGCGGGATGGCGGCGGTCTGGATCGGTGTCGGCTCGGTGTAACCCGCGTCCTGCACCGCGTGCAATATTTTGGCGTCAAGGCCAAGAACACTAAATGACATAAAGACGCAGGATAACAGATGCGGACGACCATGGCACGACATTTACTCATGGTGTTTGCGGGCGATGAAATCTCCGGCAAACTGGACGTCACGACCCGCGCCGGACCGATTCGACACCTCTTGAAGCCTTGAGGCGCTGCTGGAGTGTCCGATGCCGCCCAAAATAACCGGCGATTAACATTGCCATAAGCCCGTCGTGCGCCGAAGCTGGAGCATGAGCAACAGCCTCCAACAGCACGGCATCAAGGAAGTTTATAAACAACTCCGTTTGCGGATGAAGAACAGCGGCCTGGAAACCATCGAGGTCCATGTCGCCCGCAGGGCCGGGAAATACACATACAATTTCACCGGTTCGGCGGAACAAGTCGTGACGGCGGAGAAGATTCTTGCGGATTGGGCCTGACCGCTCTTAACAAATTCCCTCGACTTTTCTGCAATTCCGCTCTGATCGCCTCTTCTTCGGCGATGCCTTGTTCGGCGGCATATTTACAGCCGTCAGTGGTGATTTCATGGGACGCAACAAAAAATAATTGACAGCCGATTCATACAGTTGTATGAATCATACAAACGTATGAATACATCGGGCGCAGGAACGGTTTCAAAACTGGAAGTCGCGGAACGTGCTTTGGCCGGCGCCAAGCGCAGGATTCCCGGCACGGCTGAAAGGCTCTTCGCCAAATGCGGCTGGGTGGCGGCTTCATTCCGGGACATCACTGCGGCAACTCGCATCGCGGTTTTCGCCGCGCTGATGATTGCCGTTTTCGCGGGCTGCAAGCGGCCAAGCGGAACCGTCCGTTATGACACTGCGCCCGTTTCGCGCGGCAAAATCATGGCGTATGTCACGGCGAGCGGTTCGTTGAGCGCCGTGGTGAGCGTGGACGTGGGCTGCCAGGTTTCGGGCCAGATCAACAAGCTTTACGTGGATTACAATTCAACGGTGACCAACGGACAGTTGCTGGCGCAGATTGATCCCCGCAACTACGAAGCGATGGCCAAGCAGGCCGCCGCCCAACTGTCCAACAGCAGGGCCAATCTGGAGTTGCAGCAGGCCCAAATCGAGCGCGCAACCCAGATGTTCTCCAACAAGTTGATTTCCGGTTCGGACTACGACACCGCCGTCGCGACGCTGCACGAAGCCGAGGCGACGGTCGCCATCCAGCAAGGCGCGCTGGACAACGCCCAGGCCAACCTCGGTTACTGCAGAATCACCGCGCCGGTGAGCGGCATCGTGATTTCGCGCAAAGTGGACGTGGGCCAGACCGTGAACGCCGCCATGAACACGCCCGTGCTGTTCACCATTGTCCAGGACCTCTCGAAAATGAACATCACCGCCGATATTTCCGAGGCGGACATCGGCCAGGTCAAACTCGGTCAATCGGTGAATTTCAACGTGGACGCCTTTCCTGATGATGTGTTTCACGGCATGGTGTCGCAGGTGCGCAAATCGCCCACGACGACACAGAACGTTGTCACCTATCAAACCATTGTTTCCGTGGACAACCCGGAGCAAAAATTATTTCCCGGCATGACGGCGGACATCTCCATCCTGGTTGCCGAGCGCACCAATGCCCTGCAAATTTCCAACGCCGCCCTCCGCTACACGCCGCCGATCACCGCGGCCTACGAGGGAACGCCTCCCGCAAAATTGCAGCCGGACCAGCGGCTCGTTTATGCCACCAGCGCCGATGGCAAAAAACTCAAGCCGGTCATTGTCAAGGCCGGCATTACGGACGGCTTGAACACTGAAATTCTCGACGGATTGAACCAGGGCGACGCCGTGGTCACCGCGACACTTGGCGCGACAACCGGAGCCAGCTTCGGCCCCCCGCCGCCACAATAGCCGCGGGAACCTTGCCCATGAGCAATACGCCAATGATCCAACTCCGCGACCTCGCCAAGACCTATCACACCGGCGAAGTCGAGCTGAAGGCCGTGCGCGATGTCACGCTGGAAATCCAGCGGGGCGATTTTGTGGCCGTCATGGGCGCGAGCGGTTCGGGCAAATCCACGCTGATGAACATGCTGGGCTGCCTGGATCAGCCCACCAGCGGAAGTTATTTTCTGGACGGCGAGGCCGTTGCGGGCTTGAACCGCCGGCAACTGGCGCGGCTGCGGAACAAGAAACTCGGTTTCGTATTCCAGGGATTCAACCTGCTGGCCCGCACGTCCGCCCTGGAAAACGTCGAACTGCCCATGTTTTACAGCAAGCCGCTGATTCCCCTGCGCGCCACTCATCAGCGCGCCATGAAAGCCCTGGAAACCGTCGGCCTCGCCGACCGGCGGCATCATCATTCAAGCCAGCTTTCCGGCGGCCAGCAGCAGCGCGTCGCGATCGCCCGCGCCCTGGTGAACGCGCCCGAACTCCTGCTGGCCGATGAACCGACCGGCAATCTCGACACGCGGACCAGCATCGAGATCATGGATATTTTCCAGAAACTGAACAATGACGGCATCACCATCCTCATGGTGACGCATGAGCTGGACATCGCCGCCTATTGCAAGCGCATCATTGTCATGCGCGACGGCCAGGTGATCAGCGACACCCGGAACGAAAACCGCCGCGTCGCCCAGGAGGCGCGCGCCACGCTGGATCAGGCCGAACAAAAAGCCAAACTCGCTTAAGCCATGAATCCGCTGGATTACCTCCGAACTTTGATTCTCCAGTCCCTGTTGACGGCGATGATCGCGTTGCGCGCGTTGCGCCGCAACAAAATGCGCTCCACCCTCACCGCGCTGGGCATCATCATCGGCGTCGCCTCGGTGGTGGCGATGGTGGCCCTGGGCAACGGCGCGCAGGCGCGCATTCAATCCCAGATTTCCTCCCTCGGCCAGAATTTGCTGACCATCTTCGCCGGCAGCCGGCGCGCCGGCGGCGTGAACTCCGGTCTCGGCAGCGCCAGTGTCCTCACGCTCGCGGACGCCGAGGCCATCGGCCGGGAAGTGCCGGATGTCGTGGCCGTCAGCCCGGAAGACACCACCTCGGCGCAGGCCATCGCCAACGGGCGCAACTGGTCCACCACCATCGCCGGCGAATCGCCCGAATACCTGAAAATCCGCGATTGGAAGCTCGTCGCCGGCTCGATGTTCACCGAGCGCGATATCCGCGGCGCGACCAAGGTCGGCGTCATCGGTTCCGAAACCGCGCACCAACTTTTCGGCCCGCTCAATCCCGTCGGCCAGACCGTGCGCGTCAAAAACATTCCCTTTGTGATCATCGGCCTGCTCGAGAGCAAGGGCACGGGCATGGGAGGCATGAGCCAGGACGACCGCATCATCGTGCCCTACACCACGGCGATGCGGCTTCTCACCGGCGACAAATATCTGCGTTCCATCAACGTCCAGATTTCCGGCGCGGACCGGATGGAGGCGGCGGAACAACAAATCACCAGCCTGCTGCGGCAATGTCATCGCCTGTCCGCCGGCCGTGCCGATGACTTCAACATCTTCAACCAGAAGGAAATTGCCGACACCGTGAACTCCGTGTCCACCATCATCACGTTGCTGCTGGGTGCCATCGGCGGCATTTCGCTGCTGGTGGGAGGCATCGGCATCATGAACATCATGTTGGTGAGCGTGACCGAGCGCACGCGGGAGATCGGCATCCGCATCGCCGTCGGCGCGCAGCCGGGCGACATTCTGCTGCAGTTTCTCATCGAAGCCATCACGTTGAGTCTCCTGGGCGGCACCATCGGCGTGCTGCTCGGCGTTGGCGCTTCAAATCTCGTGGGCCACTTCACCAGTTTCGTCCCCATCGTTTCCGCCGGCTCCATCATCCTGGCATTTGGCGTGAGTTGCGCCGTCGGAATTTTCTTCGGGTTTTATCCCGCGCGCAAGGCGGCGTTGCTCAATCCCATTGACGCCCTCCGATACGAATGAAAACCGCAAACGCAATTCAATCCTCTCCGTTCTCGTTCTCGTCCTCGGAAACGAAAAACTTGGAAGCGAGGACGAGGAGGAAGAGTCTTCGTGCGATGCGACGAATTCGGGAAACAGGACCGCAGAATCATTTGGCTCAAGCGGTTGCGCCGCCGGAAAACGCGGATCACACCCTGGACGCCACCAAGGAGAAGATTCTCGACACGGCGGAACGGCTTTTCGCCGAACGCGGCCTGGAAGCCACTTCCATCCGGGACATCACCGTCGCGGCGGAGGTGAATCTAGGAGCCATCAATTATCATTTTGGCACGAAGCAAAAATTGATTGTGGCGGCGCTCAACCGGCACCTTGAACCGGTGGATCGGCAGCGGCTCGCGTTGCTGGGCGAGGCCGAACGCAGGGCTGGCAACAAGCCGCCCGCGGTCGAGGCGTTGCTGGAAGCGATGATCCGCCCGGCGGTTGAAGCGAGTTTTGCCGCGGGACAAAGGAACATTTCATTCATGCGGCTCATGGCGCGATGCCACAGCGAACCGAATCCCGAGATCGAGAAAATAATGCGGGCAAGATTTCAGAGGATGACGGGCCGGTTTGCGGCGGCCTTTGCGCGCACGCTCCCCGGGTTGCCTCGCGAAGAATTGTTTTGGCGGCTGAATTTTGCGTTCGGCGCATTGATTCACACGTTGCTCATCTCCAGCAAGGAGGATTCAATGCCCGGCAATCTGTGCAGAAAGTTGGATGCGGATGGACTCACACACAAGCTTGTCGCCTTTGCCGCGGCCGGGATGAATCCCCGGCTTAGAAATTTCGAACAATTCTTCTCCATGATCCGCGTTCAAAATCTGACCAAGACGTTCGGCGATTTTGCCGCCGTGCAGGACATTTCATTTGAAATCGCCGCCGGCGACATCGTGGCGTTTCTGGGACCGAACGGCGCGGGCAAAACGACCACTATCAAAATGTTGACGACTCTGCTGAAACCGACCAGCGGTCGCATCGAGATTGACGGGTTGAATCCCGACGAACAGCCAAATGAAGTCCGCAGACGGTTTGGCATCGTTTTCCAGGATCCCAGCCTGGACGACGAATTGACCGCCCAGGAAAACATGGAGATGCACGGCGCGCTTTATCGGGTTCCCCGGCGAATGTGCGTCGAACGATCTGAAATGTTGCTCAAACTCTTCGAGCTTTGGGACCGTCGGAAGGAGCCGGTGAAGCGATTTTCCGGTGGCATGAAGCGCCGGTTGGAAATCGCGCGCGGGCTGCTGCACACGCCGAAAATTCTTTTTCTCGACGAACCCACGCTCGGACTCGATCCGCAGACCCGCAACCAGCTTTGGAATCAGGTCCGGAAACTCAATGTGGAGGAGCACGTCACCGTTTTTCTGACGACGCATTACATGGAGGAAGCCGAGCGGGTGGCGCATCGGGTTGCCATCATTGACCACGGACGCATCGTTGCCCAAGGCACGCCGCCGGAATTGAAGCAGCAGACTGGCGCGGAATCACTGGAACAGGCGTTCCTGAAATTGACCGGCTCAACCATTCGCGAAGAAGAAGTCAGCCCCGCTGACCGGATGCGCCAAATGGCCAGAGCCTGGCGGCGAAGATAGATTATGAGCGTGATTTACATCCTGTGGCTGCGGCAAATGAAGCGCTACCTCCGTTCCCGCGCCAGAATCATTTCCTCCCTGGCGCAACCGCTGATTTACCTTCTTGTGATGGGCTATGGCTTAAGCCCGGTCTTCAAGCAGGCCGGCATGGGCAACTACATCCAGTTTGTCACGCCGGGTTTGATCGGAATGACCATTCTGTTCACGTCCATCTTTTCCGGCATTGAATTGCTCATGGACCGGCAGTTCGGATTTCTCAAAGAGACCCTCGTGGCGCCGGTGCCGCGCGTGTGGATCATCCTCGGCCGCATTTTGGGCGGCGCAACGGTTGCAACCATTCAAGGCGCGATGTTTCTGGGAGTCTGTTTCATCGGCGGATTTCGTCTGGAAAACTGGAGCGCGTTGCCCGCGGTGTTCTTGTTCATGGCGCTCACGGCCATTTTGTTCACGGCGCTGGGATCGGCGATTGGCGCGTCGTTGCAGGACATGCAGGCGTTTCAATTCGTGGTCAGCTTTTTGATCATGCCGCTCTTTCTGCTTTCGGGCGCGATGTTTCCGCTGACGAACCTGCCGAAAGTGCTGGCGATTGCCACCAGCCTCAACCCGCTCACCTACGGCGTGGACGGCCTGCGGCAATCGCTCATCGGCGCCGTCCATTTTGGAATGGTGACGGATATTTCAGTGCTCACGGTTTTCGCCGTGGCGTTGGTGGCGTTGGGCGCCTATCGGTTTTCGAAAATTCAACTCTAGCAGGTTGTTGAAAAACGTTTGGACAAAACCAACGCGGGAGCGTCTGAGACTCATGCGTGGAAAATCTCGCTGACACCAGCCGGAATCAAGTGCTTTTGGGAGTAGTCTCCTGCAAATTCAGGAGGGCGTGGGGGCGGAAACAGTTCTCTTACCCTGCCGCCAAAGCCAGAACAATGTGGCATAGCTGCCAATAAGCAGATACGCCAATACGATTTTCATGGCCGTGTCTGCGGTTTGTGGGGAAATGTGCAGCGAGGCCATCAGATTGCCGAGACATGCGCAGGGTTCTCTATAACCTATCCAAGCCAAATCAAGGCGATAGGCAACAAATGTTGTTGCCAACCAGGCCACAAGGCCGGCCTTCAATTTAACCCCTTTGCCTAAAAAACAGACAAGCGCAACCGCTAACTCAACCGCTCCAACAAGCCGAAATTCATTACGAAATGTCAACCCGCTGATGGGATCGGAGTTGTCCAAAATCCGCGCGCCGCCAAAGCTGCCGATGAATTTGGCCGCAGCCGTGGCCAGCAGCAAACTGCCCGCCACCCACAGAAAAACGTGGGGGAATCTCGGTTGCATCAATCTTTCTTCCTGTTCAGAAGCAAATATGTCAAAAATAATCCCGTGGGCAAAAGCAGAATGGCGGCAACAATGACGCGCGAAACGGGTTTTACCGGAGCGTGCGGCACCATGTAGGCTTTCTTGGCCTTTGCAAGCGGAAGCCATTGCACCCCGTCCTGGACGACATAATAGGTGCGATTTGTGGGCGGTTCTGATGAATGCATACGGAAGAGGTATGCGGGTATGTTTTTGGGCAGTGATGCGGCTTGGTTGGTGTTGCCGTTCCACAAGCCAACCTGGAAGAGCCATTCGGGTATGTTTGTGGGCAGTGATGGGGACCACAGCTCTTGCAAGGGCCGCTGGTCAGTGACCAATGTCTTGCCCTTGGCCGTCGGCGTCAAATCTTTCCGCGAGCAATAGGGCCGGACCGCCGTCACGGTGCCCATCGTGCGTTTGCGGAGGTTATTGGTGGAAGCCGGTTGGTTCGTAACAGTTCTGGAGTAAGGATAGCCCCTTCCTTGCGTGAGATTTCTCCACTCGAACACAAAACCGCTCGGTATCTTGACCGTGCCGGCGTTGGTCGCGCCCGTTGCCGTGTAGGTGGCATCAATGGAATTGTCATCCCGATAATATGCCACGCTCTTGGGAAGCGACCCCGGCCCATCAATCAATTCCCATTTGGCCTTCAACTTCAGGTAGGGCATCACGTCCGCCGAAGCGTTGAGGTCATAAACCGGCGCAAGCCAACTGTTGGTGCGGTTTTGGAAGTAACAGCCGGAGGCGAACATCTGCCAAATGTGGCAGACGAAATAACCATCCGAGCGGCCAATCGGGACATTGTTGGAAACAATCAAGGCTTGGTTCAAAGAACGCGAACCTCGCCCAGCCGTCGCGCTCCCGGCGTCCATCCGTCCGGACACTTGGTAAATTTCAGCGCCGTTGACGCAAGCAGTCTCGCTTGCGACGACGGGTTTCCCATTCGTGTCGTTCTGCGTTGTCCGGATCAGCCAGGCACAATCCCTCACGAACACCGTGAACTGGCTTTTATGAAACGTCGCGACACTGCCATCGCGGTTGTAGATCGTCTGCTCTAACACTCCATCCAATTCATAATCCGTTGCCGACACAATTCCAGTGCCGCCAATAATCAAACACAGAAGCGCGCTCCGCGCTGACACCTGTTTTAAGCCGCGAAGAATCATAGGAATTGCAGATTTTCGACTCAATAACATCAATAAGCCTGGCTCCAGCTTATTTGAACTGCTGAATCTTTGATTATATTTCTGTGAGAGCTTTTAATGCGGATTGGAGTCGGTCTTTTTTTGTGACATCTGTTTGAGCATCCAGAGACTTTTGTAAACGCAGATGCACAATGTCTTTGTCGCTATCGATGTAATAAAGAGCCTTCAATGATAGTTTTCTAACCTGGACATCGTCACTGTCTTGCAGGCGTTTTATCAAAACAGGAATAGAAGCAGCACCTATTTTTTCAAGAGCCGTAGTCACTGGATGAAATTCATCTTCCGACAAAAGCCCAATCATTGACCTTGGTCGAGTATCCAAAAGAATGTTTTCTTCCAAAGCGTTTACCGCTTCTGATGCACGGTAATCACCTAATAATTGCGCTGCGCTATCCTTTAACTCTGGTTCATAATTACCGTTGAGGATAGCAACCGAATAATCAATGATATATTGCCGCTGTTTGTCTAGTAAAACTGAGTGCTTGCTTGCGTATTCCAAAATCACTTGATTTTAAAAGATCACAAGATGTATTCACATTGGTTTGCCCATACAAAAGTGGCGGACAAACACACCAAATAAAGGAGACGACAAAAACAAAGATTATTTTATTCATATAGATTCCTTCAATTACCGGTATAAGTATTATCAATCGTGGTAGTTCCATTATCACCGGTATTTTCAATGACATTATAACCGCTGCCATTCCTTTCTGCTTTTTTCCTTATCCACCACTGGGCTGGGTCAGAAGCAACCTGCCCGTTCCAGTAAACCCATGTTTGAAAATTCATCATTTGTTTGATAGTGTTAAAGTTATACGCACCGGGACCGTCCAGCACGAAAATCTGATCATTAGGATCAGGCGTTTTATCTTCCATATCAGCACCATACGAATTAAAAACCGTATCTGGCGCATTAACACCACTCCCCGTTGAGGCACTTGTGTTATTCAGAAACACATTATATGTCACCGTTTGATAAAAGACCCAGCCAGATTTTATTATTTGATTTACTCCGCTAGGAGCAAGTTGACCTTTGATTTCTGTTTTAAAGCCCAACCATGAATAATCTGTGAGCTGGTTTTCTGCCCCCAATTCTGTCCCTCCCGCATAATATGGAAAGTTAGCTTGATCGCCGGTGTCTGTGCCAGAATCGTAAGGTGTTTTATTATCTGTAAATCTTGGCGTGACAGTTGCCCAAATCACCCACACATCGAGATCATGCCATGTGGCTTCGTCGAGCGTCGCACAAAAATAATAATCGTATGGGCTACTTGTGTAGGCATACCCACCCCAATTATCAAGCCTCCAATTGATACCGCCGCCGGATGAAGACCAGTCAATCAGACTTGCAGCAAAACCGGTGGTTGGAGTCAGCATGGCATCAACCTCAACAGTCGGATTTGACTTCAGTGTCACGGCGTCAGCCTCATCAATCTTAGCGGCCTGATACACAAAGAAACCATCAAACCGGGCAACCGTCAACTGGACCGGCTCGACCGATTCATTGCAATCGTCATCAATGGCGATTACATCGTTGCCAACGTCATCAGCAGTTGTCGTGTGTGTGCCCGTGTATAAACCACTGTAAGGGCCGTCTGAATTCAAAGTTAATTGAATATCAAAGGATTTTTCGTCGCCCGTATAAATAGTTACATCCCTGGTAAAAGTGACTGCTTCCGAGTCCATGCAATCCCCTGGAGTATAAATGAAGGTGAGATTCTCGCCCACATACGCGGGGTTATTATCCACGGTAAGCGTCTGCGCGGCAGCCGGCAAGGCAGCGCAAACTACGGCTACGCACAGGAACAGCGTCAAAGGCGCCAGCCTGCGGAGCAGGGCGGGCTTGATTTTGAATTCACAGGCACGCACGGGAACAGAGCTTGTTTGTTTTGATTCTGTTAGTTTCATAATTTGGGGTTTGTTTTTTGCTTTTCAAGTTGTTTTATCAAATTATTTCACGGCTTCGCTTGGCAGGTCGACTTGGGATTCGCTTTTTTCGAACGCGGTTGCGGAACGCCCGCAGGACACCAAGGCGTGACGGATGGAAACGCCGCCGCACGGTTGCTGTCTCACCGGCAACCGACCGTTGCTCAAATTGCTTGTTCCGACTTTCATGAAATCAACTGTGGCAACTTAATCATAATCGCCACTTGATCTGCAAACTTCTTTTCAAGAAAAAATGGTCTAGACCAATGGTCTAGACGATTGTCTAGACCATTTATGTATGGGTTATTTCCAAGCTTTGGCACTCCATTTGCTTGCATCATCCAGCCACCTTCTATTGGCATTAACGCCGCATTTGAAGGAAATCAAGAAGCTGCTTCTGGCGATTTGGCCTGTTCACTTTATGAGGGCCGGAAATGGGTTTTCTTTTTAAAGACCGTCCATTACCGTTTATTTCCATGAAACCCAAACCCCAAACAACTGCGCAGCGCACGTCTGGACGAGATGTCGGTGCGGTTGCGACGAACGTTTTACACGGTGCAGCACTGGTGCTGATGATGCTGGCGTTTGCCGGCTGCGCCGGCGTTCTTAACACAGAAGTTGCGGACCCGACGGCCAAACTGACGCCCGCCGATCTGTCCACCATCCGAGGCGCCAACTACCGCGGAGCCGGTGCCACGAATACGACCGAATACTGGATTCATTACAATCCCGCCGAAACCGAGCGCGATCTGAATTACGCCGACCGGTTGAAACTCAATCAACTGCGCGTTTTCGTGAATGATGCCTCGTGGGTGGCGGACAAGGCCGCGTTCCGCAGGAACTTGATTGACCTCGCGCGCGCGAGCAACCGTCAC
Organism: uncultured Verrucomicrobiae bacterium; assembly: GCA_963711945.1. Taxonomy (GTDB): domain Bacteria; phylum Verrucomicrobiota; class Verrucomicrobiia; order Limisphaerales; family UBA11358; genus UBA11358. The sequence goes on from CAVQGB010000008.1 coordinate 333,913, forward strand.
CACATCGGGCTGATGATCACTGTCGGCGATACGCAGTCGTTCATCGGCAAGGACGGCGCGGTCAACCGGCGCCAGATTCGCGGATTCGTTTCGGCATTGGTCGCCGCGATTGGCAACGAACCGGCCCTGGCCTTTTGGGACGCGTCCAATGAACCCGACTACAACGCCGCCGGTATTCCCGCGGGTCGCGAGCAGAAGCGTATCGAAATCGCCCGCCTGATTGCCGCGACGCTGCACGAACTGGACAAGAAGACACCGGTCACCATCGGCGTCGCTTACGAGCGCAATATGGAGACACTCGCCGATGCCGTGGATGTGTTGTCATTTCACGATTATCTGCCGACCCGCGCCGCGATTTCCAACGATATCGTCCACGCAAAGGTCTTTGCCGCCAAATCCGGCAAGCAGGTGATGGACACGGAAACCGGATGTATTGCACGCGCGAACCCTTACGACGTGACGCTCGAGGAACACATGAACGCCCATGTCGGGTGGTATATCTGGGAACTGATGATCACCAAGCGCTGGGGCGACGTTCACGGCGTGTTTTATACCGATGGCACCGTGCGCGACCCGGCGATACCCGCCGCAATGTTCGGTTTGTTCCGCAACCGGACGACCAACGCCATCCTGGAAAACGTCAACCGCGAAAACTGGGTCAACACCGACAATCAGCTCGCCAAAGCCTGGCTGGACAATCCCGACGGTGCGTGGAAAGACGGCCTCGCGGCTGCGGAGAAACTCGCCAACCTGCTGGAGGGGGGCCAATTGATCGCCATGCGCGAGCCGCCCAGCCGTGCGGTTGAATTGTTGCGGCAGGGGCAGCCCAACCCCAGCGCCTTACGTGAGCTGATTTCCAATGAAATCAAACTGCTGCAACCCTTCGAGCGGCCCGGCGCTTCCGCGTCCAGCGGTAATCGCCCCGCCACCGTGCTCGCCGTGACAACGAACGCTCCCGCATATCCGCTCCCGCGCCGCACCGGCTCGCGCACGCCGCTGGATACCTCGACCATTCGCGGTGCCAATTACTGCTATGCCGAATATGGCGGCCATCCGGGCATGTGGAACAATTATTCGCCGACGATCACTGAACGCGACCTCACCTATGCCCAGCGGCTGGGCATCAACCAGATTCGTTGCTTTATCACCTACCAGGCCTACACCAACAATCCGGAGCAGTTCCGTAAAAACCTCCTGCACTTGGTTCGCGCCGCCGACCAGCGCGGCATCGGTGTCATGCCGGTGGTTGGTTATACCAGACAGATGATGACGAATGAAGGCTATCCCGGCGCCGTGGAATGGGCGAGGATTCTGGTGGACACTTTGGGAAAAGAACCGGGACTCGCGTTCTGGGACGTGAGCAATGAGCCGGATTATCCGTCCACGCCGACCAACGTCGTCGCCAGCCGCGTGGCCTTTGCGCGGCAGATGGCGGGCGTGTTCCGCCGGCTGGATGGCCAGACGCCGGTGACCATCGGGTTCGCTTACGAACACACCATGGAGCAATGCGCGGACGATGTGGACGTGCTGGTGTTCCACGACTACCAGCAGACGCGCGAGGCGGTGCGAATGGATATTGAAAAGGCGAGGCTGGCCGGCATCAAGACGCACAAACAGGTGATGGACGATGAGATGGGCTGCGTCGGCCGCGCCAATCCTTATGACATGACCATCCAGGAACACATGGAAGCCCACATGGGATTTTATCTTTGGGAACTGACGATCGTGTCCGGCAGCCCGCGCGCTTGGGGCGATGTCCACGGCATATTTTATCCCGACGGCACAGTTCGTGATCCGTCAATCCCGATGGCCGTCATGGGAATTTTCCGCAACCGCGGTCCCGAGGTGGTGCTCGAACGGCCCAACCGCGAAGGTCGTGTCACCCGGACCATTAGCGATGCCCGCAACTGGCTCGCCAGCGCGAACGGCGACTGGCACGCCGGTCTCGACATCGCGGAAGTTGCCGCCAATCTTCTGGAATCCGCGCAGCTTGTGCCTCTGCATGAACTGCCGACCCGTCAGGTTGAATTGCTGCGGGGCGGGGCGGAGGATCGCGCCGCACTCAAGGCGCTGCTCGAAAAAGACATTGCCGCGCTGCAGCCCTATGGTTCATAAGGTGTCAGCGGTTGAAGCGATAACCTTCGCCGCGGATCGTCAGGATGTGTTTGGGTGATTCGGGATTGTCTTCCAATTTTTGCCGCAGCCACGCGATGTGGACATCCACGGTGCGTTCGGTGATGAATTGCTGCTCGCTCCATACCTGCTTCAAAATCTGTTCGCGCGACAAAATCTGCCCCCGATGATTGACCAGAAAGCGCAGCAGTTCGGCTTCCTTGGCAGCCAGCGGAATGGCTTCGCCATTTTTGAAAAACTCCGTCCGCGAAAAATCCGCCGTGACATTCCCGAATTGGAATTTCATCACCGGTGTCAAATCTTCCTTGTGGACCCGCCGCAACAGCGCGTTGACGCGGGCGGTCAGCTCGTCGGGATCAAACGGCTTGACGAGATAATCGTCCGCGCCGGTTTCCAGGCCATGAACGCGGTCGCGGACCTGCCCTTTCGCGGTCAGCATCAGAATGGCGCCGTCAAAACCCTGCTCGCGGGCGGCATGGCAGATTTCAAAACCATTCATCCCCGGCAGCATCACGTCCAGAATAAGCAGATCAAACTTCTGCTCCGTTGCGAGGCCCAATCCGGCCCTGCCTTCGGTGGCCGTTTCCACGGCATGGTTTTCGGAACGCAGCAAATCAGCGATTACCAGCAAAATGCCCGGCTCGTCTTCCACAATGAGAATGCGCGAACTCATGCTATTCATTGGCCGCCGGCAGGCGCACCACAAAAACCGCCCCGCTCCCACGGTTGTTTTCAACCGAAACGCTGCCGCCATGCGCATCGACGATTTCCTTCACCAGGCTCAAGCCAAGCCCGCTGCCGCGGATTTGCATCGCGTGCGCCGCCGCTCCGCGAAAGAACGGCTTGAAGATTTCGGACAATTCCGCCTTTGGAATTCCCGGCCCGCGATCCGAGACTTTTATTTCAATCATCGGCGTCCTGCCCTCCACGACTTTGGCGGCCGAGATGCCGATCCATCCACCCTGTCCGCCGTGTTTGGCGGCATTGGTGATGAGGTTTTGAAAAACCCGGCGCAGCGCCGGCGCATCACCATTGATCGCCGGGAGGCCGGCCGGCAATTCAAGCTGGACCTCGCAGTGTGCGATTTTCACATCCTGCGCCGTGGCGGCAACGGCTTCGCGCAGAGTCTCGGCGATGGCAACCGGCTCGCACGGGGTCGCGGCCGGATGCTTCTTTGCTCCCGCGAGGCCAAGAATCTGTTCGACCATTTCCGCAAGCTGCTCGGCGTGCTGGACGATCAGCCTGGAGTATTGTTCGATCTGGCCGGGTTCGTGCGCCACGCCACGCAGCAAATTGTGCCCCGCGCCGCGGATCACCGTCAGCGGCGTGCGCAATTCGTGTGACACGGTCGCGACGAAATCCATCTGCGCCTCGGCAAGCTGGCGGGAACGGCGCGTGTGACGCACGAGCGCCAAACCGGCGACAAAAATCAACACGTTCATCAAGATCGCCACGGTGAGATTCCGCCGGTGCGCCGAGGCCACAATGGCCTCGATCGCCCCCGGATGCGGACGCACCTCGAGAATCCAAGAAAAATCCCCGCCCAGTCCCTGTCGGGTTGCCGGTTCCCGGCCCTGGCGGTTGAACAACACCGTGATCGGCGATTCGTGATTGTTGGCCGCGCCGGGCGGCGATGAATAAATGACCGCGCTGGGCCACGAAACCGTTTTCACGTCAATATCATTGAACGACTGGCCGGGAGGATTCAAAAAGCTCTGGGACAATTCCGGCAGCCACGTGTTGCGAAGATAATTGGTGTCGAGTTCAAACACCATCAACTCGGTTTCGTAAGGACGGCCGCCCCCGCGTGGCGGGCCGCCCTCAAAGGGCAGGCGGTTGTTTCCGGGCTGCCCGACAAAAACCGGAAACAACAGGCCATGGTAATTCTCAAAGGACGGCGGGCCATTTCTTTCAAAGGGCGGCGGGCCATTCCCCGGCAGGCGCGAAAAATTCCGGATCGAAGGATCCAACACCGGTGGCAACGTCGAGGGCACGAGTTTGCCGGTGGTGAGATCCTGATCGAAAAGCCAGGCGGCGCCCGGAGCGGAAACCATGACGGCAATGCGGCTGAAAATGGGTCGCGGATTGCCGGCCTTCCATTTGTCGAAATGCTGGATATGAATCGCCTCGCGGTTGCTGTAGTTCAAGTCTTCATCGCGCGGGGCGAGCGCCGCGCAACTTCTGGTCAGTGTCGAGTCAAAGGCCAGACAGAACAGTTGCGCCTGCTCGCTTATGCCGGTGCGCAGGTTCTCGGCTTCCGCGCGGCTGATTTCACCCGTCCAGTAGTATTGCAAAACGGAAAGAGCCGCGCAAAACACGGCAAGGAGGCCGACAAAACCCCACTCGACAAAGCCTTGTTTCAGGAGCGCGCGCATGATGTTTTGAGACATCTCACTGCCGCAGTGTAACCCCCCCGGCGCCGCCGGGTCAACGAACCTTGGCGCTCCTTAACACTCCTTAACATGACTTCTGCAATGATCCGGCGTCTAATGAGGCAGAGACAAATGGTCCCGTAAATGCAAAGACAAACAACATTGGCAGCAAATCGCAAAATATGAATGACATATCCGGATCCATTTTTGCCGCTGGATTTTCTTCGCTCCAAACGTTTCGTTCACTGGTCTCCTGTCCGACACACGCGTTTGAAGTGAAAGAAAGAAACAAAACAAAACAAACAAAAGGAAAATAATGAAACTGAATCGAATGAAAACACTGTGCGCGATGACTGCCGCCCTGGCTTTGAGCGTCGGCACTGTTCTGGCACAGGACAACGGTGGCGGACCGGGCGGCGGTTTTGGCGGGCCGGGTGGCGGTGGTCCCGGCGGCGGTTTTGGCGGACCGGGCGGCGGCGGTGGCTTTGGCGGCGGGAATTTTGATCCGGCGCAAATGCAGAAGCAGATGCAGCAAATGATGATGCAAAATTATCAGGAACAGCTCGGCATCACCAACGACACGGATTGGAACGCCATTCAGCAGTTGATTCAAAAAGTAATGGATGCCCAGCAAGCAATGGGCGGCGGCATGGGCGGCATGGGCGGCATGGGGCGGATGTTCGGCGGTCGCGGCGGTCGCGGCGGCGGCATGGGCGGTCCGGGAGGAGGCATGGGCGGTCCGGGAGGGTTTGGCCAGCAAGCCGATCCGACTACGGACGCGTTGCAGCAGGCAATTGATAACAATTCGCCAACGGATCAAATCAAGGCCCTGTTGACAAAATACCAGGCTGCACAAAAAGCGAAACAGGACAAGCTGACCCAAGCCCAGGCCGACCTGCGCGCCGTGCTATCGGTCAAACAGGAGGCGGCGGCGACATTGTTGGGATTGCTCAACTGAATCTTTCGCAAATGAGAAGCTGACGTGTTATGACTCAATCTCTGGTCCAGGATTTCCCGTTGAAGCCGTTGCCGGGTCGCGTGAGGGTGGCTCGGCAATTGACTTCGATTGGCGCCAGGGCATTGGCCGGCTTGAGTGCTTCCCGCCACAACGGGGGAGACTTGCCGTCCTCCCGCCGTGTCAAGGCTGCTGCGGAGGACGGTCACGAGCCGGCGGGGAATGCGGCTTGGTTGTTGCCGCACTGGACGACATGGGGCCGGGCCGTCAGCTTCTCTCCTTTTTTCCAGCCGCCCCGGGGCCGGCACACAGTCTCCAGTCCACAGTCCTCTGTCCCCAGTCTTTGGACGGACTGTGGGACTCTGGACTGCGGACTCTGGGCTGTGGCTGGAGACTGGACACAAAGAGAACAGGAATTAAAATGAAAACCATTGTCACAACCCTGCTTGCGGCCGTCTGCGTTTCAGGCTTGCTGTTGACGGCAACCGCCCGATCCGCTCAAACGAATGGCGCAACTCCAAACGATTTGAACATGAATTTTGTCAACGCCCGCCTGGAGCAGGTCTTGAATTATTTGAGCGACGCGGCGGGTTTCATAGTTGTCCAGCAAACGCGCGTCAATGGTTTTGTGACGATCCAAGGCAGCCATATCACCAAGGATGAAGCGGCGGATATGTTGAACACCGAACTGAACCAGAACAATTATGCCGCCATCCGCGAAGGAAACATCCTGACGATTATGAGCGAGAGCGACGCCAGGACGGGCCGTATCCCGGTCATGATGGGGAACAATCCTGCGAACATTCCGAACAACGACGAGATTGCAACGTGGATTATTCCCATCCGATTTGTGGAAGCACGGGAACTGCTTGAAGAGTTGTCGCCGTTTGTTTCACCGCAAGCGATCATAATTGCCAACGAGGCCGGCAACACGATTGTCATCACTGATACACAGACCAAAATCCGGCATCTGCTCAAGATCATTCAGGCTGTGGACAACAGCGCGGAGGCCGGCACGGAAATTCGCGTGTTTCAAATGAAATACGCCAATCCGGCGGAAGTAGCCAACGAGTTGAGCAGCGCGTTTCCGGGTGCCGGTTCATCTGACGATCAATCTCCGATTCAATTCCTGGGAGGTTTTGGAGACATGTCCGGGAATCCGTTTGGCGGCGCTGGAACAGATGCCGGCAGCCGCCTGCAAAAAGCGGCCCAAATCACGGTGGTGGCCGATTCACGCATCCAGGCGGTGATTGTGGCTGCGGCGAAGGACCAAATGAAAAATATTGCGGGCATGATCTCGGATTTGGACGTGCCCTCAAAGCGCGACCAAAAAGTCTATGTCTTCCAGGTGAATAATGGGGATTCGCAGCAGGTGGCCCAGGTCCTGCAAAGCATGTTTTTGAGCGGCAACACGTCGAGCGGGGGTTCGTCACTCAACAGCGCGCTGATGCAACGCGCTCAAAGCACTGCGACCTCCATGGGAGCCATCACGACCAGCAGCTTCACCAGTGGGAGTGGCGGCACCGGAACCGGCGGCGGGGGAGGTGGGGGCGGCGGCAGCGGGATGACTTTCTGAAACAGGGTTGTCAGGAAGGAGCGACGGGCTCGAGAAATGGGGAATTCCGGCTTTCCGCGCAACGCCGGAGAAGCGTTGCGCGGGACGGGTAAATTCCTGCTGCGGATGAAATCAGTTGGCCTTGGCAGCCCGAAGCAGGCCGAGTTTGTAGGGCAGATGACCGTAATCACCACGGTTGTCGGCGTCGGAAATTCCCTGATAGAGGAACATGAGATTGTCAGGATCGAGAACCATGCGTTCATCGTTCACTTCGCGGACCATCTCGCCATGGCTCACCTGGCCGGACCAAGGGGTGACGCCATCCTCAAAGGTCATGTTGGCCTTGCCGGCAAACGGATGTTCAGGTGTATCGAACCCTTCCACCGGATACCATTCGCCATCCAGTTTGTCCGCCACATAGGCACGATAATAGCGGCCGGCTCCCTGAGCCTCCACACAAGTCAGGTATTTGTCCACGCCCTTGATCTTGTAGGTGAAGCCGGCTTCGAATACCGTCCTGGCCGTGCCGCGCATGGCGACCACCGGATGGCTGAAGCCCTTGGGGAAATCAGCGTAAGTGGTCCGGCTGCGGTAGAAGTTCCCGTCATCGCCGGTGAAGAACATATACATGTATTCTCCGTCGCCGATGAAATGGTAATCAATCGGCAGGCGGGGCAGCGGCGTGCCCGGTGCAAAGAACTGTTCGGGCGTGGTCCAGGACTTGGGATCATCGGGAGTCTCGCTGGTGCAATAAGCCGGGGTCTGGGTTTGGAAGGTGTAATACCACTTCTTTTGCGGAGTGAAGTAGAACATTTCCGGTGCGCACTTGTAACCGCCGAAACCCGGCACGGTGTCCATGTAGAAAAGCTTGGCGTTCGGTGCGTCCTTCCAGTCGGCGAAGTCCACGTGAATCATGCTCCAGCCACCGCCGCCGCCGCCACGACCTCGTCCCGGAGCCGGCTGGTTGGTGCTGGGATTCAGCAAAGCAGCCGCAGCCGGGCCGCTGACCATGTAAGCGGTGGCGTAAATTTCCCACTTGTCATTGTAACGGAAGATGGTGGGATCTTTGACCGAGTAAAGGAAATGGGTCGCATCGTTTTGCGGTGCAACGAGCACGCCGGTTGACACCCATTTGATGGGCTTGCCGAGCAGACCGGGCAAAGTGTTGGTGACAGGGGCGTGGATTTCGGGAAGCGGGCCGAGGTCCGGACCGCCGCGCCGTCCGCCTCTGCGTGCTCCTGCCGGAGCGGCGTTTGACGATGCGGACGTTGTTGCCGGTGTTGCGACCTGGGCATTGGTGGCGGCGGTTGCCGGAGCTGGCGAATCTTGCGCGAAAAGCGGAGCAGCCGAAGCCACGGCCAGGCCAATCACACTCACAAACAGACATCGGGAATATTTCATTGCCGGGAGGATAACGATGCCCCGGCAAACGGGTCAATCCATAGTTTGATTCTTTCGTGAGTTCTTCGGGCAGATTGCAGCACGATGCTGCGGGCAACGATCCGGGACAGAATTTGATTCCAAATTCATCCTCGGCAGCGGCGACAGGTCGCGAGTAGAATCCCGCGCGTGGCGGCGACTCTTTACGATTTGATTCCGCGGGATGAAAAACCCGGCAACGACGTGTTGCTGGGGCGATTTCTCGAATACGCCGACGGCGCGGCGGCTCCAGCTTTATCCGGCGCAGGAATCGGCCATCCTGGAATTGTTCGAGGAGAAGAACGTCATCCTCAACACGCCCACCGGCTCGGGCAAATCGCTGGTGGCCGCCGCGCTGCATTTCAAGGCCATCGCCCAGGGCAAGCGCTCGATTTACACCTGCCCGATCAAGGCGCTGGTGAACGAGAAGTTCATGGCGCTGTGCCGCGAGTTCGGGCCGGACAACGTCGGCCTGAGCACCGGCGACGCCTCGGTCAACCGCGACGCGCCCATCCTCTGCTGCACGGCGGAAATCCTCGCCAACATCGCGTTGCGCGAAGGCGCGCGCAGGCCAACGTGCAGGAGGTGGTCATGGACGAGTTCCATTACTACGCCGACCGCGAGCGCGGCGTGGCGTGGCAGGTGCCGCTGCTGACGCTGCCGCAGGCGCGGTTTCTGCTGATGTCCGCCACGCTCGGCGACACGACGTTTTTCGAGGAGGAACTGACGCGGCTCAACGGGCGTCCGACGGTCGACCGTCGCCTCCACGGACCGGCCGGTGCCGCTGGAGTATGCGTATTCGGAATTGCCGCTGGCCAAGACGCTGGAAAGCCTCGTCGCGCGACGGCAAGCGCGCCGGTCTATGTCGTCCACTTCACGCAACTGGAAGCGGCGCAGAGCGCGCAGGATTTCACCAGCATCAACGTCTGCACGCGCGAGGAAAAGACCGCCATCGCGCAACGCGCTGGAAGGCTTCAAGTTCACCAGCCCCTACGGGCCGGAAATCAAGAAATGGCTGCGAGCACGGCATCGGTTTGCATCACGCCGGCCTGCTGCCGAAATATCGCGTGCTGGTCGAGCAGCTCGCGCAAAAGGGCTTGCTCAAGGTCATCTGCGGCACCGACACGCTCGGCGTCGGCATCAACGTGCCCATCCGCACCGTGCTGTTCACGCGGCTGTGCAAGTTCGACGGCCAGAAGACCGGCATCTTGAGCGCGCGGGATTTTCACCAGATCGGCGGGCGCGCCGGGCGCAAAGGTTTTGACGACCGCGGCTGGGTGGTGGCGCAGGCGCCGGAGCACGTCATCGAAAATCTCAAGCTCGCGGAAAAATCCGCGCGCGACGGCAAGAAAACCGTGAAGCGCCAGCCGCCGGAAAAGAATTTCGTCAACTGGGACAAGAACACCTTCACGCCGCCTGATCGCCGCGCCGCCGGAACGGCTGACTTCGCGGTTCCAAGTCACGCACGGCATGTTGCTGAACGTGCTGAGCCGCAAAGGCGACGGCTGCGCCGCGATGCAGCAAGCTGATTCGCGACTGCCACGAAACGCCCAAGGCCGAAGAAGGCCCACGTCACAACGCGCCTGGCAATTGTTCCGCTCGCTGCTGGACCGGAAGATTATGGAGTTCATCAATCCAGTGGCAGCCGACGTGAGTCCGCTCCATCTGAGATCCGAAGCGAGAGCCGACTCACGTCGGCTGCTACGCGGCAGAAGCTCCGCGTGAACGTCGAGTTGCAGGACGATTTCTCGATGGACCAGGCGCTTGTCGCTGTATCTGCTGGAGACGATTCCGCTGATGGACCCGCAGGCAGCCGGATTACGCGCTGGTGCTGCTCACGCTGGTGGAATCCATCCTCGAAGACCCGGACATCATCCTGCGCAAGCAACTCGACAAGGTGAAGGACCAGAAGATGGCCGAGATGAAGATGGAAGGCATCGAATACGACCAGCGCATGGAGGAACTGGAAAAGCTGCGAATATCCCAAGCCGAACCGCGAGTTCATCTATTCCACCTTCAACGCCTTTGCCGACCGGCATCCGTGGGTGGGCCAGGAAAACATCCGGCCCAAATCCATCGCGCGCGAGATGTTCGAGGACTTCCGCTCGTTCGCCGACTACATCCGCGACTACGAATTGCAGCGCGCCGAGGGCGTGCTGCTGCGGCACCTGAACAGCGTCTTCAAGGTCCTCGGCGCAAACCGTGCCCGACACCGCCAAGAACGATCAGGTGCGCGAAATGGAACTTTATCTCGGCACGATGATCCGGCAGGTGGATTCCAGCCTGCTCGACGAATGGGAGAAGATGCGCGACCCGAATTACCAGCGCGCCGAAACCAAGGAAGTCCGTCCGCCCGGCGCCGAGGAAGCCGCCGCCGACATCACGCGCGACACCAAGGCCTTCACCGCCGCGATCCGCAACCGCATCTTCACTTTCCTGCGCGGACTGGTGAATGGCGGATTTCGAACACGGCCATTGCCAATCTGGATTCACCGCAGGATGCCGACGGCCAGCCGTGGACCGCCGACCGATTGCAGCAGGCGCTGGACGCCTACCACGCCGAGCACGAACGGATCTGCCTCGATCCCGAACGCGCGCAACGTCCGCCACACCTACGTCATGCCGTCCGAAGACAAGAAAATCCTGGCGCGTGCAGCAGATGCTGGTGGACCCGGAAGAGCACAACGACTGGGTGGCGGAATTCGAGGTGGACCTGGCCGAATCGCGCAAGCTGGGCGAGCCGGTTTTGAAACTGGTTCGAATCGGAAGCTTGGCGTGAAGGAGCCTCGCGCGCCGAAGGAACTGCCGGTGACGGCCCGCCTCCACAACGCCCTCGCCGTGCCGCTGCGCGCTCCGGCAACGGCATCATTCCGGCTTTATGCTCCAGTCTGTGCCAGGGTTCGTCACGTTGAGAGTCCATGAATTTCCAATGCACATTACAAAACGATTTCCGTGCCGACGCCTTCGTCGGTGAAAATTTCCAGCATGACGGCGTGCGGCACGCGGCCGTCCACGAACGACACCTTCTCCACGCCGGACTGGATCGCGGCCACGGCGCTGTCCACCTTGGGAATCATTCCCTTGTCCACCACGCCGGTTTCTTTCAGTCCGGGAACCTCGCCGGTTTTGAGGTGCGAGATGACCGAGTCCGGTTTTTTCGGATCGCGCAGCAGGCCCGGCACGTCGCTCATGAACACCAGCCGCTGGGCCTTGAGCGCGATGGCGAGTTGCGCGGCGGCGACGTCGGCGTTGCAGTTGTAAATCTTGCCGTCCTCGCCGCGCGCGGTCGGGCTGATGACCGGCGTGAAACCGCACCAGATGGATTCCTTCAGCGGCGCGACGTTGACCTCGATGACTTCGCCGACGTAACCGATGTCAATCTTCCTGCCCGGATTGTCCTTGTCGTCGAGCCAGAGCTTGCGGCATTTGAAAATGTCCGGCCCGGCAAAACCCACGGCCCGGCCGCCGAGCGAATTGATGGTCTTGACGACTTCGGGATTGATTTCGCGCGAGAGCACATCGTCCACGATTTGCGCCGTCGCCTCGTCGGTGACGCGCTGGCCCTGGATGAAGTTCGCCTTCAGCCCGGCCTTTTCCATCGCGCGGGTGATGGCCTTGCCGCCGCCGTGGACGACGACCGGATTGATTTCGACCGCTTCGAGAAAAACGATGTCGCGCGCGACGCCGGTGCGGATTTTTTCGTCCGGCGAATCCATGAAGCTGCCGCCGTATTTGACGACGAAGGTCGCGCCGCTGAATTTCAGGATATACGGCAGCGCCTCCAGCAGCGTGTCGGCTTTGGCGATCAAATCTTGCACGGCGTTATTGGTAGAAGAATCCGGCGGCAAAGGGAAGCGCGATTTGCGCGACGAATTCACTTTGACAGGCGCGCGGATTTTTCTACATTGCGGCCATGCCAGAGATTGCCAAATTCGTGAACAGCGGGGCGGCGGCCATCACGCCGGCCATCGCCGGGAAAGGTCGTGCGCCAGTTGCCGCAGTGGAAGCTGGAGTTCACGCAGATCAACGCGCCGAAATTTCCGCATCTCGTGGACCAGCTCGAATTTCTCGCCGACGCGGTCGAGGACGCGGTGGAAGGCGCCTACAGGGAATTGCCTTATGCCGCCGTGGCGCAGGCGGCGTTTGCGCTCATCTACGCGCACAAAAAAATGAGCATCCTCCCGGAAAGCGTCGTGGAACTGAACCGCGCCGACGATTCAAGCGTCGTGCGCGCCGTGCTGATTCAAAACGAAAAGGCCCTCGCCATTTACGCCGGCGCACAGGGAATGAACTGGCAGAAGATCACCAGCCAGCCTTGAACGGGGGACGTGAAACGTGACGACGTGGCGAGTGACACAAATGGGCGCCAGCCAGCGTGAAGATTTCTTGTCACCTGGCTCCCGTGACACTTGTCACCCGGAAACTTCAGCCGCCGACGCCCGCGTATTCCTCGTCCGTCCGCAGGTTCATTCCCATCAGCACGTAATCGTGCGCGACGGCCTTCATGTCCAGAACGTAATCCTCCAGCCGCATCAACGGCTCGAAGCCGATCTGTTCCAGCGCCTGGATGGCGACCTTGCGTTCGCCGTTCAATTCGGCCTCCAACTGGCGCAATCCCAGGCTCCGCGCGATTTCCACCTGTTCGGCCACCAGCATTTTCGCCACGTCGCGCCCGCGGTAGTTCGGATGCGTCAGCACCGTCACGAGGCCGGTGTGCCGTTTCCAGCCGCCGAGCCGCTGGTGCAGCGTCGCCTCGCCGATGATGGTCTGCCCGTGCAGCATGATCAGCGGCAGGTTGTGCTCGAAATCGGGTGCCGGCACCACATCTTGAACAGCGTGCGCTCAAAAACCGGCTGCTTGATAAACAGCCGCTCTTCCTCCGGCACGATCAGAAAAAACTTGTGCAGCCGCGCTTCGTCCCGTTTGCCGAGCGGCCGCACCACGACCGCCGTGCCGTCGCGGAGCTTCAACGACAGCGGGTATTTCTCCAACACATATTCGTTCATCATAAAATGTCCTTGTTTCCGCCTATCTGTACCACAAATAAGCCGGCCTGAAAAGGCATTTATTTGCAAAAAAGGGCGAGTAACGCAAGATTTCAGTTTTGAAAATCTTCCGGCTCACGGCGTTAATGAACTCCGGACGACGCCGAGCCGGGAGGCTGAAAATGAACAGGGACCGAACGCGCGCCCGGAGAAAGCCTTGCCAGCCGCGCCGAAAAGATTTACCAAGACCCCATGCAAATTTCCCTGGTGATGACGCTCATCGGCCCGGACCGCACCGGCCTGGTCGAATCCATCGCGCGCGCCGTGGCCGCCCACGGCGGCAACTGGCTCGAAAGCCGCATGTGCCGGCTCGGCGGCGAGTTTGCCGGCATCCTGCGCGATCGAAATTCCGGCGGAGAAAAAATCCCCGTTGCTCGCCGCGCTGCAGACAAATTCGGGCCTCAGCGTGACCGTTCGCGACCGACGACACAAAAATGCCGCAGCGACGCCGGGCGGAATGCGCCAGACGAAATTGGAAATCGTCGGCACGACCGTCCGGGCATCGTCCGCGAAATCTCCAGCGCGCTGGCCCGCGCGGGCGTGAACGTCGAGGAATTTTCCAGCGAAGTCGCCAGCGCGCCGATGTCCGGCGAAACGCTTTTCAAGGCCGGCGCGCGGCTGCAATTGCCCGAACGCTGCGACCTCGCCGCGCTGAAAAAGGATCTGGAAAAAATCGCCGCCGATTTGCTGGTGGACGTGGCGTTTGCCGAACTCCGCGAATCCGTAAGGAGAGCCTGGGTTGCGCCGCGCGGCGGGCCTATCACGCAAAACAACAACCGGCAGGCAAAACCATGCGCCTTCTCGCCCAACCACGGGTTCTGAACAGGGCGGTCATCGCCGGGCTGGCGACCGCGCTGGCGAGCTATCCCCGCATGGCGCTTTGGCTGAATCCTTCCCGTCCAATCTGGTATCTGGAGGCCATGATTTTCCTTTGCAGCATCGTCCTTTGGGGTTTCGTTTTCGCCTGGCACGAACCCTACACCCAACGACCGGTCTGGAGGTTCAAGCTGGAACCTAAATTGTTCATCGCTGTGACCTTGATTGGAATCATCGCCGCCGCCGTGTTTCATTTCTTCCTCGATCCGTCGCTCCGCGCCCAAGTCCCGGAAGAATATCCCGTTGACCTGAAGAACTGGCTGGCGCAGGTGTTGTTTTCCATGTTCCTGACCCAGTTGTTCCTTCTCTTCGCCCCGTTTGCCTGGCTCATGCGGTTGTTCAAAAACCGCCGGGTGGCGGCCATCTTGACCGTTCTGTTTGGCGCGTTTCGTGTGGATCATCAAAAACCAATCTCTGCCGGCGCCGATTCACTCCCGCTGTTTGCGGCGCTTCTGGCCGGCAGAATGGTCATGGGATTCCTGGCGGTCTGGTTTTATCTGCGCGGCGGAATCCTCGTGATTTGGTGGTGGACATTTATGTTTGAAGCGCGGCGTTTGCCTGATATTTGGCGGGCAGCATCCGTGAACAGGGCGCTGGAACGCGAGCGCACTACCTGTAAAATTTCATGTTCAACCGCGCCGTTTTGATTAACCCTTCGCGCGATGTTTGAACTGCTCAAAACCGATTCGCACACCAAGGCGCGCCTGGGCCGGCTGACCACCGCGCACGGCGTCGTGGACACGCCGGTTTACATGCCCGTCGGCACACAGGCCAGCGTCAAGGCGATGGACCCGCGCGAACTCATCGAATGTGGCACGCAAATCATCCTCGGCAACACCTATCACCTGAACATCCGGCCCGGACTCGACATCATCCGCGCCGCCGGCGGGCTGCACAAATTCATGAATTGGGAAAAGCCGATTCTCACCGACAGCGGCGGCTTTCAGGTTTTCAGCCTCGCCAAAATCCGCAAAATCAAACCGCACGGCGTGGAATTCCGTTCGCACCTGGACGGCTCGCCGTTGTTTCTCGGTCCGAAGGAAAGCATGGAAATCCAGCGCATTCTCGGCTCGGACATCGCGATGGTTTTCGACGAATGTCCGCCGCACGACGCGCCCGCCCGCGAGCAGCGCCTCGCGGTCGAACGCACCATCCGCTGGGCGCGCGAATGCCGCGAACAGCCGCGCGCCGCCGGACAAAAAGTATTCGGCATCGTCCAGGGCGGCAGCAATGCCGCGTTGCGCGAGGAATGCGCCAGGGCGATCGTGGCCGATGGATTTCGACGGCTACGCCATCGGCGGCGTGAGCGTGGGCGAGCCGGAACCGGAGATGTTGAAGGCCATTGAATTGACCGAACCGCATTTGCCCGCGCACAAGGCGCGCTACGCGATGGGCCTCGGCACGCCCGCGCAGATGCTCGAACTCATCGCGCGCGGCGTGGACATGTTCGACTGCGTGCTGCCCACGCGCGTCGCCCGCAACGGCACGGCCTACACGCGGCGCGGCGCCATTGGCATCAAGGGCGGCCAGTTCAAGGCCGACTTCCGGCCCATCGAGGAAGGCTGCGACTGCTTCGCCTGCAAACATTTCACGCGCGCCTATCTCCGGCATCTGCTGAACGTGAATGAAATTCTCGGCCTGCGGATGTTGAGCGTCCACAACACGCACCTGTATTCTGAAAAGCATGGCCGACGCCCGCGCGCATCTCGCCGCCGGCACGTTCGCGGAATTTTACCGCGAATTCATCGCCAATTATGTTCCGTCCCGAAAAATCCTGGCAGCCCGGAAGACGGCAGCGCTCGAACGATAGTGCCTCGGGAAGGTGAATAACTTTTTGTTGCACCGCGACGGTGAACTTTGTTATTCGACTGTCACCATGAAGCCACAAAAGAACGAATTAAACCGGAGAGAATTCCTTTCAACCGTTTCAACCGCCGCCGGACTCCTGGCCATCGGGTTGGGTGCCGGCGCATCCGCCGCCGAAATGGCATCCGCCGGGGCGGGCGCGGCTCGCAATCGCGTTGGCATCTCGGACGAGGCGTATCAAAACGCCTGGAAGCGCGCCGAGGCGTTGGTGAAACAAATGACCCTGGACGAAAAGATCAGCCAGTTTGGCGACCATTCGTCCGCCATTGAGCGATTGGGCGTTCCCCGTTACAATTATTACACGGGCGAGGCGCTGCACGGTCTGACGGGCGGCTCAACGTCCACTTCGTTTCCCATGCCGCTGGCGCTGGCCGCCTGCTGGAATCCCGAACTGTTGCTCAAAATCTATGCCGCCGTTTCCGACGAGGCCCGCGCGTATGACAACCGGAACCATATCGGTTTGAGTTATTACTCGCCGCCCACGCTCAATTTGCATCGCGACCCGCGCTGGGGACGCTGCGGCGAAGCCCCCGGCGAAGACCCTTGTCTGGCTGGAACCCTTGCGGTGCAGGTCGTGCGCGGCATGCAGGGCGATGATCCGAACTACCTGAAAACCACCGCCTGCTCGAAACATTTCATCTGCAACAATACCGACGCCGACCGGACGCGGATCTCGGCGGATGTGGACCCGCGCAGTTTTTGGGAATTCTACACGCGTGCTTATCGCGCCACGGTGCTGGAAGGCGACGTTTTTACGTTGATGGGTGCTTACAGCTCGTTGAACGGGGTTCCCTGCTGCGCCAGCAAGTTCCTGATGACCGACCTGATTCGCAATCGCTGGGGCTTTCGCGGCTACGTGACCTCGGACTGCGACGCCGTTGACAATATTTATCAGCCGCATCATTACGCCGCCACCCGGCCCATCGCCGCCGCCATGGCCGTCACGGCGGGTTGCGATCTGGATTGCGGCAGCGTCATGCCGCAGAATCTCCGGGCGGCGGTGAACCAGGAATTGGTGAGCGAGGAGGACATCACGTTGTGCGTCATTCGCCTGTTCACCGTGCGCCATCTGCTGGGTTTGTTTGACCCTCCCGAAAAGGTTGCCTACACGAAAATTCCGTTTGACGTGGTGGATTCCGCCGCGCATCGCGACCTGGCCCTGGAAGCGGCGCGCCAATCGCTGGTGCTGTTGAAGAACGACTCCAACTTCCTGCCTTTGTCCAAAACGGGGCTGAAGAAAGTCGCCGTCATTGGTCCGATGGGCGCCACGTGCCAGCTCGGCGGCTACAGCGGCAGCCCCCAGGTTCGTATTTCGCCATTTGAAGGCATCGCACATCAACTCGGCGTTGAACCGTATCGCCCCTATGTCCCGGCGGCAAGCAGGGTGGCCGGCAGCACCACGCTCCGTGTGACGTCGTCGCCGGATGGAGAATCAACCCTCGGAGGTCAAAACAACGACTGGGCCGAATTCGCGATGATGGATTTTACCGGCAAGACCGAACTGGCCGCGCGCGTGTCCAGCAATTTGGACGGCAGTCAGATCGAGGTGCATCTGGATCAACAGGACGGTCCACTCGCCTGCACGCTCGCTGTGCCGCGCACCAGTTTCCGGACTACGGCCGAAGTGACGGCGCCGCTGGCGGGCATCAGCGGCCAGCACTCCGTGTTTTTGAAATTCCGCGAGGGTCAAGCCGCAAACGCCGCGACCAACGCCCCGGCGGCCGGTCGGGGATTTGGCCGGGGATTTGGCCGGGGATTTGGATCACCGATCAGCGTTGCGCATTTTCAACTCAATCCGGTTCCTGCCCCTGTTGCAGGCCCCGGCAGGCCGCTGGTCGTCTTTTCGCAGGGTTGCGCGGTTTCCGGCCAGAAGGATGACAAAATGATTCAGGACGCGGTGGACACGGCAAAGGACGCGGATGCCGTCATCCTCGCTTGCGGGGTCTCCGACCAGGTGGATGGCGAAGGGCACGACCGCACCGCCATCGGCTTGACCGGCGCGCAACCAGATTTGATCCAGGCCGTCTTTGCCGCCAACCCGAAAACAGTCCTGGTGCTTTCCAGCAACAACAGCGCCGCGGTCGAGTGGGAGCAGGCGCATCTGCCCGCCATCCTGTGCGCCATCTGCGCGGGCCAGGCGCAAGGCACGGCGATTGCCGAGGCGCTCTTCGGCGATTACAACCCCGGCGGCAAACTGCCCTGCACCTGGTATCGCTCCGTGGACCAGTTGCCCGACTTCCACGATTACGAAATCAGCAAAGGCCGCACCTACATGTATTTTGACGGCAACGTCCTTTACCCGTTTGGCCACGGCTTGAGTTACACCACGTTCAGCCTGGACGCATTGAAGATGCAAGCCTCGAAACTCGGATCGGGCGAGACGGTCAACGTTTCCGTGGCGGTCGCCAACAACGGCAAACGCGCCGGCGCGGAAGTCGTCCAGCTTTACATCACGCCGCCGGCCACGCCGTCGGTCAAGCGCCCCCTCAAGCAGTTGGCGGGATTCCAACGCGTCGAACTGCAGCCCGGCGAACGCAAGACGGTGACCTTTGAATTGCCGTTCACGGAACCGGCGTTTTGGTATTGGGATGAACAAGCCCGCCAGTTCGCCTGCCAGCCGGGAACCGCCAAAATCCTTGTCGGCAGCTCATCGGCCAATCTCCCGTTGACCGCGGACCTGACATTGGGCGCCACGGACAAGATCCTTGTGGCACCGGATACGATTGGCTCCGTGGCGGTAAAATCCCGCGTGACTTAAACGGCCGGTTGAACGTCCAAACAACGCGAAGCTCGCGCAGCCTTACGGCGCCCGAGCTTTTTTGGGGCGCTAATATTTCAGAATTAAAGCACTTGACCGCGTCCTGGCCTATGGTATTATTTTGCCATTGTGAAACCAATTTTTGTAAAGCAATGAATACGCCCAAGATTATAGCCTATTTGAAACCGACCTGCGGCTGGAGCCAGGGCGTTCGCGCCATCCTGCGCAAATATGATTTGCCGTTCGAGGACCGCGACATCATCAACGACCCGGTGCAGCGCCAGGAAATGATTGAAAAGAGCGGACAGATGTTCAGTCCCTGTGTCGAAGTCAACGGCCGGATGCTGTCAGATGTCAGCGGTGATGAAGTCGAGAAATGGCTCCTGGAGAACAGCATTGTCCAGCCGAACGGCCGCGAGGCGGATGCGCCGACCAACGAGTCGTGCAGCCGGCACACGCATCTATTCGCCAAGACTTGAGCGGATTTGGGGGTGGGAGACAATTGCCGCGCCAGGAATTTCCGGCGCGGTAATTTTGTTTTTGTGAATCGTCCGCAGGAATCGTTTGGTTCAGGGAAGTTGAACTGGCGCGTCCGCCGCGATCCTCGCGAATCAAATAATGCCGCCGCTTTTCTTCGTCCCTTTTGGGAATTGCCCTTTCCGCCAATTTCGGCGATGCTGTTTGTCCGTTTTTACGCAATTTATGAAACCCCAGGTTGAAATATACGACACGACCCTGCGCGACGGCTCGCAGGGCGAAGGCATCAATTTCTCGGTCGCGGACAAGCTCCGCATCGCCGAGAAGCTCGACGCGTTCGGGGTTCATTACATTGAAGGCGGCTGGCCCGGCAGCAATCCCAAGGACATCGAGTTCTTCGCGCAGGCTAGGAAGAAGAAATTCAAGAACGCGCGGCTCGCCGCGTTCGGCTCCACGCGCAAGAAAGGCGTGCCCGTCGAGCAGGACGATCAGGTGCGCCTGCTCATCGAGGCGGCAACGCCCGTCGTGACCATCTTCGGCAAGACTTCCATGCTGCACGTCAAGGAAGTCCTGCGCTGCACGCCGGAGGAAAACCTGGCGATGATCGGCGACACCGTGAAATTCCTCAAGGACCACGGCAAGTTCGTCATTTACGACGCCGAGCATTGTTTCGACGGCTACAAGCTCGATCCCGAATACGCGCTCGCGACCTGGCAGGCGGCGGAAAAGGCGGGCGCGGATTTCGTCGTGTTGTGCGACACGAATGGCGGCTGTCTGCCGGGCGAAGTTGCCGCCATCACGAAAATCGCCCTCGGCAAATTGAATTGCCAGGTCGGCATCCATACGCACGACGACATCGGCCTCGGCGTCGCGAACGCGCTGGCCGCGCTTCGACGCCGGCGCGGTTCATGTCCAGGGCACCATCAACGGTTACGGCGAGCGCACCGGCAATTGCAATCTGACCAGCGTGATTCCCTGCATCGCGCTGAAGATGAAAAAAACCTGCGTGCCGGCGAAATCGCTGCCCAAATTGAAGGAGCTTTCGCAGTTCGTGGACGAAATCGCGAACCTGCGCCACAACCCGCGCCAGCCGTGGGTCGGCTCCGCCGCGTTTGCGCACAAGGGCGGCATGCACGTCAACGCCGTCCAGAAACTTTCATCGAGTTACGAGCACATTGACCCGTCGCTCGTCGGCAACCAGCGCACCGTGCTGGTGAGCGATTTGTCCGGCCGCAGCAACATTGTGATGAAGGCGCAGGAACTCGGCTTCAAACTCGACAACGACACGCCGGAGCTGAAGACAATCCTCCATGCGCGTCAAGGAACTGGAAAATCAGGGCTACGAATTCGAGGCCGCCGAGGCGTCGCTCGCGCTGCTCATCGGCAAGTCGCTCAAAAAACGCGAGGAATGCCGTTCCGCGTGGAAACGTATCACGTCTCGATGCGCCGCGACGTGAAGGAATCCATCTGCGAGGCGACCGTGCGGGTGCGCGTGGGCGACAAAGTGCATCACGAGGTGGCCGACGGCGACGGCCCCGTGAACGCGCTCGATGGCGCGCTGCGCGCCGCGCTGGTGAAATCGTTTCCGAAACTGGAAAAGATCGCGCTCACGGATTACAAGGTCCGCATTCTCGACACCGCCACCGGCACCGCCGCAAAGACGCGCGTGCTCATCCAGTCCACCGACGGCAAGCGCGACTGGGGCACCGTAGGCGTGAGCGAAAACATCATCGAAGCCAGCTTGCAGGCGCTTGTGGACTCGATGGAATTCGCATTGTTAAAGAAATGAATTTTCAACATCGAACATTCAACATTCAACGCTCAACATCCAATTGTCCCCCGATGAACAACTCTTGGATGTTCGATGTTGAATGTTGAGCGTTGAATGTTTCCATTTTGAGTCATGTCTGAAATTTCCAAAGCCTACGAACCGCAGTCCGTCGAGGACAAATGGTATCAATTCTGGCTCGACCAGAAATGCTTCGTCGCCAACGCGCAATCGCCGAAGCCCGCCTATTCCATCGTCATTCCGCCGCCGAACGTCACCGGCGTGCTCACGATGGGCCACGTCCTCAACAACACCATCCAGGACATCCTTGCCCGCAAGGCGCGCATGGACGGCAAGGAAGTCCTCTGGCTGCCCGGCACCGACCACGCCGGCATCGCCACGCAGACCGTCGTCGAGCGCACGCTGAAAAAAACCGGCGAAATCAAGCATCGCGACGATCTGGGCCGCGAGAAATTTCTGGAACGCGTCTGGCAATGGAAGGAAAAGCACGGCGGCATCATCATCCAGCAGTTGAAAAAACTCGGCGCGTCGTGCGATTGGACGCGCGAACGGTTCACGATGGACGCCGAGTATTCGCGCTGCGTCCAGAAGGTGTTCGTCGAGCTTTACAAGAAAGGCCTCATCTACCGCGGCAAACGCATGGTGAACTGGTGCCCCGCGTCGCTCACCGCGTTGTCCGACGAGGAGGTGATGATGAAGGAGCAGAAAGGCTCGCTTTATTATTTCAAAGTCGAGGTCGTTGACTGTAGCGGCGCTGTGTCAGCGCCGAATTCGGCGGTCACAGACCGCCGCTACAACGATAGCGACATCGAAAGCACTGGCGTGTGGCTGACCATCGCCACCACTCGTCCTGAAACAATTCCCGGCGACACCGCCGTGGCGGTGAATCCGAAAGATCCGCGTTACGCGCAATCTCATCGGCAAACACATCATTCGCCCGCTGCCGGCGGAATTGCCGCAGCGAACTAAAGCTCATCCCCATCATCGGTGACGAGCATGTGGATTTTGAGTTTGGCACGGGCGTGCTGAAAGTGACGCCGGCGCACGACAAGGCGGATTTTGAAATTTACAACCGTATCGTGGCGAAGGGTCTTGGTGAAGGAAATGAGGAGCTCGCTGGCATGACTCCGATTGAAGTCATAGATGCCGAAGGTCACATGACACGAGAGAGCAGGGGCTGATTTAGCTGGCTAGAGCGTTTCATAGCTCGAAAATTAGCGGTCGCGTTGTTGAAACAGTTGACTGTCAAAACCGCAGAGGGCGAGCACATTCCGACTTTAGAAAAGGAAGAGCCTTACACGAACAACGTCGGCTTCAGCGAACGCGCCGATGTGCCGATTGAGCCGCGCTTGAGCGAGCAATGGTTTTTGAAATATCCGAGCGTGGAAAAATCACGCGCGGTGGTGGCCAAGGGCGAGATGAAATTTCATCCCGACCGTTGGGCGAAGGTTTATGACAACTGGATGGGCGGCTTGCAGGACTGGTGCGTCAGCCGCCAGCTTTGGTGGGGGCATCGGATTCCGGTGTGGTATCGGAAAACCAAGCTTGAACCTATCGAAGGGCTAGATATGCCCGAAGGTTTTACTGTAACAGAAAATTTTAATCCCAAAGATACGCGCTTCGGAAATAATAATTTCTATGTCGGCGTTGAGCCGCCGCCGGACGTTGAGAATTGGGAACAAGACCCCGACGTGCTCGACACTTGGTTCAGCTCGTGGCTCTGGCCGTTTGCGACGATGGGCTGGCCGGAGCAGACCGATACGTTGAAGAAATTTTATCCGACCACCGACCTCGTCACCGGGCCGGACATCATTTTCTTCTGGGTCGCGCGCATGATCATGGCCGGCTACGAGTTCATGGGCGACCGAATCGCTCCGATGCCGTTCAGAATGTCTATTTCACCGGCATCATCCGCGACAAGCAGGGGCGCAAGATGTCCAAGAGCCTCGGCAATTCGCCCGACCCGCTCGACCTCATCGGCAAATACGGCGCCGACGCGCTCCGGTTCGGCACCATGCGCAGCGCGCCGCTCGGCCAGGACATTTTGTTCGACGAACAGAACGTCGAGCTGGGCCGCAATTTCTGCAACAAGCTCTGGAACGCCTGCCGCTTCCGGCAGATGGCGGGGAGCGCGGGCGGCTCGCCTGCGAGCGAGGGCGCCCCGCCCGAGCAGTTCGAAATTCAGGGCGAAATTGATCCCAAGCTGCTTACGTCCGACGACAAATGGATTTTGCTGAAGCTCGACGTCGCCATCCGCGAGATGAACACCGCGTTCGCCGAATACAAATTCAGCGACGCCACGGCGACGCTCTACCGCTTTTTCTGGAGCGAGTATTGCGACTGGTATGTCGAGGCGAGCAAAAGCAGTCTTGGGTGGCACACGCGTCTCGCGTGTGGATTCCGGCGTCGCGCCGGAATCTTCGCCAAACCGAATCAGAGTCCGCAGACCGAACATCGGGCGCGACGCTCGATACGACAGCCGGGACCGCTGTTCCACCCACTGATGAAGCACGCAAAGCGAACACGCTCGCGGTGATTGATTTTGTCCTCTCGCACACGCTGCGGCTGTTTCATCCGTTCCTGCCGTTCATCACGGAGGAACTCTGGCACGGCATGGGTTACGCCGAGGACATGCCGGAAAATCAGGGCGGCAAAACCATCATGTTCGCGCCGTGGCCGAAGCCGCTGGACGACGATTTCAAATCGCACTACGGCTTGACCGACAGCGACGAAAAACAAATCGAGGCGCGCAACGAATTTATTGGGCAGGGCCGCAACCTGCGCCGCATGGCGAACATCCCGGCGAACAAAAAGGTCAAATTCATCTTCAAGCCCGCCGGTCGAGTTGCGCGCCAACGACATTGAGGTCTTGAAATTGCTGCTGAACGCCGAGGCGGTCGAGGTCAACGCGAATTACCAGCCGGGAAAAGGCGCGCTGGCCGTGCGCGCCGCGTTGGGCGAATTGTTTTTGCCGACCGAAGGCTTGATTGACGTGGAAGCCGAAAAGGCCCGGCTGAAAAAAGAGCAGGAAAAAATCGAATCCGAAATCGCCAAGGTCGAACAGAAACTGGCCAATCCGAATTTCACGCAAAAAGTTCCGGCGAACGTTTTGGAGGAGCACAAGCAGCGGCTCGCCGACTGGCAGGACAAGCTGGCGCACGTAAAAGCCGCGCTGGCCGCATTGCAAAGCTGAAAGTCATGGCATGAAAAAAATTCCATTGAACCACGCCCTGGCCGTCGCCGTCAAGGCCGCGCGCGCCGCCGGCAAGGTCATGCGCGACAACTGGCACAAGCCCAAACGCGTCAAGCTGGACGACATCCACGACATCAAGCTGGAACTGGACGTCCGCTGCCAGACGCTCATCGAGAAGAATTCTGCGCGCCGCGTTTCCCGAAATCCCGTTGCTCGGCGAGGAGGGCGATTCCGGCGACGTGACAGGCCGAATACCGCTGGGTGGTGGACCCGATTGACGGCACGGTGAATTATTTTTACGGCATGCCGCACGCGGCGGTTTCGATTGCGCTGCAAAAACGTCCAGAGTCCGAGTGACGAGTCCGGGAAACGTGCCAAATCTCGTCACATGTCACACGTCACACGTCACTGTCCTTGGCGTGATTTACGACCCGTTCACGGATGAACTCTGGACGACCGTTCGCGGCGAACCCACGCGGTTGAACGGAAAAATTGTCCGCGTCAGCAACCGCTCAAAGCTCGAAGACTCCGTCATCGCCATGGGCTTTTCCAAAAACCGGGAAAACATGAAGAAGAGCCTGCCGCACTTGAACCGGCTCGCGCGCCGCGTCAAAAAAATCCGCGTCATGGGTTCCGCCGCGCTGGAACTGGCCTATGTCGCCAGCGGGCGGCTCGACGCCTACATCGAGCGCACCATCAATTTGTGGGACGTGGCGGCGGGACAACTGCTGGTGGAAAACGCCGGCGGCGAATTTTACGCGCTGCCCGCGCCGGGCGGCAAAATGCGGATGTGCGCCTCCAATGGCAAGCTGCGGCAGAAACTTCAGATCGGCGGGTTGCTGAAATGAATTGAACAGACAAAGAAACGAAGCGACAAAGTTCAGCACAACGCTTTGTTCCTTTGTTACTTCGTTGTAAAAATAATCTTCAACTTTTCCAGCGCCTTGGCGCGGTGGCTGAATTTGTTTTTCACGTCTTCGCCGAGTTCGGCAAATGTCTGCTCGTAACCGACCGGCACGAACAGCGGATCGTAGCCAAAACCATTTTTTCCGCGCGGCGCGAAAATAATCCGGCCTTCGCACACGCCGTCGAATGTCCGCGGCTCAAATTCATCCGCATAACAGACCGGCGACGCGACTTCGATTTTCCCTGCCGGCACCCCCACCAGCGCGATGACGCAGCGAAACCGCGCGGTGCGTTTCTCCGGCGGAACATCCTTGAGCAGGCGCAGCAGCTTGGCGTTGTTGTCGGCGTCGGGCGAATTGCCGGAACTCCCGCCGTCCGCGCTCCGGTCCAGCGCCGCAAACCGCGCCGAATGGACGCCGGGCGCGCCGTTCAGCGCGTCCACTTCCAGGCCGGAATCGTCGGCCAGCACAAAATTCGGCGTTGAATGTTGAATGTTGAATGTTGAATGTTTCTCCGCCAGCCATTTCGCCAGTTCCACCGCTTTCTTCGCCGCATTGCCGGCAAACGTGTCCGCGTCCTCGACGACTTTCGGCGCGTCGGGAAAATCGTTCAGCGTGAGAAATTGGAATTGCGCGCCGAGGATGGCGCGGATTTCGCCGACCTTGTGGGCGTTGCGCGTGGCGATGAGCAGCGTCGTCATGCGTGAAGGTTAGCAGAAAAATTTCCGGCGTGCGAGCTTGACGCGGAAATTTTCCTCCTCAGAATAGCCGGATGAAATCACGCCTGCTGCTCGCTCTTTGCCTTTGCTGCGCCGTCAATCTTCGCGCCGCCGACTACGAATCGCTTACATCCTCACGCCGCCCGCGCCGCACACGCCGCGCATCAACGGCCCGGACGTCTTCGGCGTGCGGCCCGGCTCGCCGTTGCTTTACACGATTCCGGCCACCGGCGACCGGCCCATGACCTTTTCCGCGAAAAATCTGCCGCGCGGATTGAAGGTGGATTCCAAAACCGGCCGCATCACCGGCTCGCGCGTGAAGCCGGCGAATGCCAAAGGCGGTTACCGTCACAACCGTCGGGATCTATGTCGTGACGCTGGTCGCGAAAAACGCGCTCGGCACGGCGGAGAAAAAATTCCGCATCGTGGTTGGCGACCAGATTGCGCTGACGCCGCCGATGGGCTGGAACAGTTGGAATTGTTTCGCCAGCGCGGTTTCGGAGGACCGGGTCAAGAGCGCGGCGGACGCGATGGTCAAGAGCGGCCTCATCAACCACGGCTGGACCTACATCAACGTGGACGATTACTGGCAGAACCATCGCGAGCCGACCTCGGCCGACCTGCGCGGGCCGTTCCGCGACACGAATGGATTCATCGTGCCGAATTCGCGTTTTCCTGACATGAAAGGCATGGCGGATTACATCCATTCGCTCGGTTTGAAGGCCGGACTTTATTCGTCGCCGGGTCCGTGGACGTGCGGCGGTTGCGCCGCCAGTTTCGATCATGAAGCGCAGGACGCCGCAACCTACGCCAAGTGGGGCTTTGATTATTTGAAATACGACTGGTGCTCCTACAATCCCAACATGGAAAACCAGCGCGGCACGACCAATTATCCGCTCTCCGCCCGGAACGTCGTCTATGCTCCGGCGAACACCCAACTGGAGCGGCTGGAGAAACCCTACGCACTCATGGGCAAATTCCTCCGCGACCAGAACCGCGACATCGTTTTCAGCCTTTGCCAATACGGCCAGGGCAACGTCTGGCAATGGGGCGGCTCGGTGGACGGCAATTGCTGGCGCATCACCGGCGACATCACCGACACCTGGCGCAGCATGAGCGGCAACGGGTTCAACAAGGACCGGACCGCGCCGTATTCCAAGCCCGGCAACTGGAACGACCCGGACATGCTCGTCGTCGGGCAGGTCGGCTGGGGACGCTCGCATCCGTCGCGCCTCACGCCGGACGAGCAATACACGCACATCAGCCTGTGGTGCCTGCTTGCCTCGCCGCTGCTCATCGGCTGCGACATGACCAAGTTCGACGATTTCACGCTGAACCTGCTGGAAAATGACGAGGTGCTCGCGCTGGATCAGGACGCGCTCGGCAAACAGGCGACATGCGTCGTCACCAATGGCGACGTGCGCGTTTATGAAAAGCAACTGGAAGACGGCGGACGTGCGCTCGGCTTTTTCAATCTCGGCTCCACGCCGGCCAGTCTGGAATTCAACCAGCTCGCGCAGCTCGGCTTCACCGGCACGCAGCACGTCCGCGATTTGTGGCGGCAACAGAATTTGCCGGACGTGGACGCCGCCACCGGCGTCTTGAAAATGACAATTCCCGTCCACGGCGTCGTGCTTTACAAACTGACGGCGGCGAAGTGAATTGCGGAGGCATTTTCGTATTTATTACGGGTGCCTGTGTTGATATTACAATTCATTTCAGAGGCTCCTTTTGAGATTGGAGCGGGCGATGGGAATCGAACCCACGTGTGAAGCTTGGAAGGCTTCCGTTCTACCATTGAACTACGCCCGCCTGCGCGTGATCACGCTTCGGCAGCGGCAAGCCCGCGGGCCTGCCGGACAGCCAGATCATAATTCCCCGGCTTGCATTGTCAATCCGCCATGCATATCCTCGCGCGCATGGCAGCGTTGCTTCTCACCGGCGGACGCGTCGTGGATCCGGCCAACCGCCTCGACGCGACGGCGGATGTTTTGATTCAGGATGGAAAAATTTCCGCCGTCGGCAAAAATATTTCCGCGCCCAAGGAGTCCGAACATTTCGACGCCAGGGGGAAAATCGTCTGTCCCGGCCTGATTGATTTGCATGTCCACCTGCGCGAGCCGGGCCAGACCGCCAAGGAAAATCTCGCCACCGGCACCGCGGCGGCGGCGCGCGGAGGATTCACTTCCGTCGTCTGCATGCCGAACACGTCACCGGCGATTGACACCGCCGGCACCGTCGCGCTCATCCGCGAACGCGCGGCGCGCGAAGGCGTCGTGAACGTCTTCGTCACGGGCGCCATCACCAAGAACATCGCCGGCGAGGAACTGTCGCCCATCGGCGGATTGAAGCGCGCCGGCATCGTCGCCATCACCGACGACGGCCATTGCGTCCAAAACCACGAGCTGATGCGCCACGCCTGCCAATACGCGAAAATGTTCGACCTGCCGGTGATGGACCATTGCCAGGATTACTCGCTGGTGACCGACGGCGTGATGCACGAAGGTTACTGGAGCACCGTGCTGGGCCTGCGCGGCTGGCCGTCGGCGGGCGAGGAAGTCATTGTCGCGCGCAACATCCTGCTCGCCGAGCTGACGGGCGCAAAAATCCATTGCCAGCATTTGAGCGCGGCGGGCAGCGTGGCGCTGTTGCGCGAGGCGAAGAAACGCGGCGTGCCGATTTCCGGCGAGGCGTGCCCGCACCACTTCACGCTCACCGACTGCGGCAGTGGCCGGAAGCGAAAAATTCTGGGCCGACGACGGCAAGGCGCTTCAGGCATTCCGCACCCCGCATCAGGCGTCGCTTCCCGAATGGCCGAAATACGACACGAATTTCAAGATGAACCCGCCGCTGCGCTCGGCGCGCGACCGCGAGGCGGTTCTCGAAGGGCTGGCGGACGGCACGATTGAAATCCTGTGCAGCGACCATGCGCCGCATTGCGATTACGAAAAGGAAGTCGAGTTTGATTACGCGCCGTTTGGCATCACCGGGCTGGAAACCGAACTGGCGCTTTCGCTGATGCAGCTTGTCCACACGAAACGGACTTCGCTGGCGGACATGATTGCCAAATTCACGGTGAATCCGGCGCGGCTGCTGAATTTGAACAAGGGCACGCTGGCCGTTGGCGCGGATGCGGACGTGACGGTGTTTGATCCGGAGGCCGAGTGGGTTTTCACGGCGGAAAATTCGGCGAGCCAATCGAAGAACAGCCCGTTTTTCGGCTGGGAGCTGAAAGGCCGGTCCGTGGCAACGATCGTCGCCGGAAAATTCGTTTGACACAAACATGAGGCGCTATTATGGTCTGCATTAGTGAAACGATGCGCGGTTTTTATCATGTTGGTGTCGGCGGTGGCCTGGACCGGCTGCAATAAAGGTTCCGGCCCGGTGGCCGGCGACGGAACCGCGGCTGTGAAATTGACGTGGCTCACCGATCTGCCCGCGGCCGAGGCGCAGGCGAAAGCGGAACATAAAATGGTGTTTCTTGATTTTACCGGCTCGGACTGGTGCTCGGCCTGCATTGACTTTCAAAAGGAGGTCGCCACGACGCCTGAATTCGGCTCCTACGCCAACACAAATCTTGTTCTAGTGGAGGTGGATTTCCCGCATAGAAAGGCCCTGCCGGAAGCCCGGCAAAAGTCGAATGCCGGGCTCGTGGAACAATTCAAGATCGCTGATGAGACTGGCGATTTTCCGCTTCCCACTTTTTTGTTGCTGGACAGCAATGGCAGGGAACTGGGCCGTTGGCAGGGTTATGCGCCCGATTCCGGCCCAAACAAATTCATCCAGCAGCTTGAGGACGCGCGGAAGAAATAGCGGCAATTCCGCGACCCGGTTTCGATGCGCGTGATTTTTGCGGCGCATTTTTTTTGCTTCAGGTGAATTTCCCGGTTATTCTCACGCGAATTGATGAAGGCCATTCTCGCACTCGAAGACGGCTCGGTTTATCACGGTCAAGGTTTTGGCGCGCGCGCATCCGCCGGCGGCGAGGTGTGTTTCAACACCTCCATGACCGGCTATCAGGAAATTCTCACCGACCCTTCCTACAAAGGCCAGATCGTCACGATGACTTATCCGCTCATCGGCAACTACGGCGTGAACTCCGTGGACGTGGAATCCTGGCGGCCGCACGTTGCCGGTTTCGTCATCCGCGAATTGTCGCCGGTCGTCAGCAACTGGCGCGCGGAATTTTCGCTGGCGGAATATCTCGAAAAAAATGGGATTCCCGGCATTCAGGGAATTGACACGCGGGCGCTGACGAAAAAGCTCCGCGTGCGCGGCGCGATGAACGGCTTCATTACGACGGAGGAGATTTCGGACGCCGAGGCCGTCAGGCGCGCGAAGGAATTCGTTTTCGCCGGCGTGGATTACGTCAGGGAAGTCACGCACAAAAAGGCGTTCCTCTGGGACGAAAAGGACGAGCAGAGCGCGGCCTTCAAACTCGCCGTTGGCGGCGAAACCGGCGGCGCGCGAAGCCTGCGCGAGCCGCTGCCGGCGGCGGACATTCCCATCGTGGCGTTCGACTACGGCATGAAATACAACATCCTGCGCCGGCTGCGGCAGCACGGGTTTGCGACGCAGGTGTTGCCGGCGATGGCATCGGCGCAGGACGCGCTCCAGCGCAAGCCCGCCGGGATTTTTCTCTCAAACGGCCCCGGCGACCCGGCGGCTTTGGATTACATCGTGCGCGAAGTGAAAACGCTCGTGGACAGTGGCATCCCCATTTTCGGCATCTGCCTCGGCCACCAGATTCTCGGCCAGGCGTTCGGTGGAAAGACATTCAAATTGAAATTCGGTCATCGCGGCGCGAACCAGCCGGTAAAGGACCTGGAATCCGGCAGGGTCGAAATCACATCGCAAAACCACGGCTTCGCGGTGGATCCTAAAAGCCTGCCGCCCGAGGTTGCGGTGAACCGCATCAATTTGAACGACCAGACCGTTGAAGGCATGCGCCACAAGACCAAGCCGGTCTTTTGTGTGCAATACCATCCCGAAGCGTCGCCCGGCCCGCACGATTCGACGCCGTTGTTCGCGGAGTTCCGTTCGTTGATCGCGGGAGGTTGATGTTTTATTACCGGATTGTCCTTTGACTTGAAACCTTTCGAGGCGATAATCGTCTTAACAGGAAGACTATGGCCAGACTTGTAATCCTGACGAAAGGCAAGCCGGGTCGCGCGTTTGAACTGGGCAAGGAGCGTATGACCATTGGACGCGCCGGGGATAATGCCTTTCAAATCTCCGATCCGGCCATCTCCACGTATCATTGCGAAGTCATTTTGAGCGGCAAGGATCTCGTCGTCAAAGACCTCGGTTCGACCAACGGCACTTTCATCGGCGCGGACAAAATCACGTCGGCCATCTTGAAGCCCGGACAACGCTTTCTCCTCGGCGATGTCGAATTGAGGTTCGAAACCCGCGCAAAAGTCCCGATGCGGGCAAGGCTTGGCCGGCTCAAAGCACGGGCCGCCCGGCTCACAACGTGGGGCGCGGCGCGGATTTCATCGGTGCGGGAGCGGGTTACGATTGAAAAGATGAGGAAAAATCCCCGGCTTGCCGCGGCAGTCATCGCTCCTGTCCTAGCCATCATCGCCGCGACCGCGCTCGCTTTTCATTTTTTCGGTCCGCCCGGGCAGGTTGGCCGGTGGAAATTCACCGAAACCAGCGGAACCTTGGCGAAGGACAGCAGCGGACGCCACGACGGAAAACTGATGAACGCCCCAAAATGGACGAAGGGAATAAAGAACGGCGCGGTTCATTTCAGCGGTTCCCGGCCGCAGTGCGTCTACCTGGGCGACATTCTTCAAGGCAGTTACACGGGAATCACCATCGCTTGCTGGGTGAAACATAACCGTTCCACCTGGCAGACCATCGTGGAAAGAAGCATCTGGAACCGGCCGGACGGCATCGGCTTGTGCATGGATAACAACGGTTTCAACGTTTCATTCGGCCATTACGGGCTGGGTTATGTCAAATCCAAGGCGGACGTTCAGGACGGCCAGTGGCATCAAGTCGTGGGCACCATGGCCCAAAGCGGCGCCAACTACATTTACCGCATTTACGTTGACGGCAAACTGGACAACTCCGCCACCAACTCCGTGGGCCTCCCCGCGACGTCAGGGGCTTGGACGATCGGGGCGCGACCCAACGGCGCCTGGCCCTATCAGGGATTGATTGGCGATGTCCGGATATTCGACCGTGCCCTGACTCCATCCCAGGTCCGGAAGCTTTACAATCAATGAAATTTGGCGCAAATTCGCCCGGCTGTTGAGAAAACAATTTGACCGCATTGTGACAATTCGATTGACTTAATGCGGTTGATGGACATAATCGGGGCAACAAGCTATGGTCAAACTGGTCATCCAGACGCAGGGCATGATGGGGCGCTCGCACGAGTTGAACGTGGAATGCACCACCATCGGCCGTGTGGAGGATAATGCCTTTCAAATCGCCGACCCCTCCGTTTCCAGCCACCATTGCGAAGTGCATTTGCGCGGCGCCGAAGTTTTCATCCGCGATCTGAACTCCACGAACGGCACCTTCATCAACGATGCCCGCGTCATGGAAAGCGTCTTGAAACCCGGCCAGATGATGCGCCTGGGCCAGATCGAGTTGAAACTGGAAACCGATTCCAGTCCGGCCACACCTCCATCCGCGCCGGCAACTGCCGCCGCGCCGGCGACACCCAAACGTTCCGTGGACTCCACCATGATCATGCCGCGCGGCATCAGCTTGAGCGATCTGGAAGGCGGCGGCCGTAAACCGGGGCCGGACTCCGCCACCGGTTCCAAGATGTTCTCGAAGAAGCGGAACATCGTTGGCCAGTATTTCTGGATTGCCGCCGGCATCGTCATTGTCATCATCCTCGGGCTGATTTTCTTCATCTTTTCGCAGGCCTCCAACCACCATTAAACAACCATCGCGGCCATGAAACCGCGCTGTTCAAATCAAAGAAACCGGGCGCTGACGCTCACCGAGGTGCTGGTGAGTGTGGCCATCGTGTGCGTTCTGGCCGGCGCTGCTTTCCTGATATTTCACCGTCAGAAAGTCGTCCACCGGGTTGTCCATCAAAATCGGTCAACGGAAATTCAGTGCGTCAACAATCTGAAGCAAATCGGCCTTGCGTTTCGAATGTGGGGAGCCGACAACGGCGACAAATTGCCCACACAGGTTCCCGCAAAGAAAGGCGGCGCAATGGAACCGGCGCTGCGGGGAAAAGCGGCCCCGATTTTTCAAATCATGTCCAATGAGTTGTCCACGCCAAAAATTTTAGTATGTCCTGCGGACGCCGACCACTTAATCGCGGAAAATTTTACAGCCGGTTTCGACAACAGCAAAGTCAGTTACTTCGCCGGCGTGGATGCCCGCGGTGACTATCCTGCCATGTTCCTCTCCGGCGACGACAACTTCGCCATCAGCAGTCGTCCGGTCAAATCCGGGTTGCTGCTGCTGGCGACGAATGCTCCCATCAGTTGGACCGCTGCGCGCCATGTGAATCAAGGCAACATTGGATTCGCCGATGGTTCTGTGTCAACAACCAGTTCTTCTAGTGTAGTGCGTCAAGCAGTCTGTAACATATCGAGTTTTGCGCGGGCACGCCTGACTTTTTCGAGAATGTCCTTCGCGCTGGCGGTCCAGACGAAAGGGTTTGGGGCCGTGTTGTGTTGCTCAATGTAGTCGTTGATCGTGTGGATCACCTCGGGAACGCTCTTGAAGACGCCTCGGCGGAGGCGCTTGTCCGTGAGGTCGCGAAAAAACCGTTCCACCATGTTGAGCCAGGAGGCACTGGTCGGGGTGAAGTGAATGTGAAAACGCGGATGCTTGACCAGCCAGCTTTTGACCTTGGGATGCTTGTGGGTGGCATAGTTGTCAACGATCAGGTGCAGTTCTTTGCCTGCGGGTGTCTGCTGGTCAATCAGCTTCAGAAACTTCAACCACTCCTGATGGCGATGACGCTTCATGTGCGAACCAATGACGGTTCCATCCAGGGTGTTGAGTGCGGCGAACAAGGTCGTCGTGCCATTTCGCTTGTAGTCATGGGTCATGGTCCCGGCGCGCCCCTTCTTGATCGGCAGCCCGGGCTGGGTGCGATCCAGTGCTTGAATCTGGCTCTTCTCATCGCAACTCAAAACCAACGCATGCTCCGGCGGGTTCAAATACAATCCCACAACATCCTCCAGTTTCTCCGCGAAATTCTTGTCATTGGACAACTTGAAAGTGCGACTCAGGTGAGGCTTCAGACCGTGGGCCTTCCAGATGCGTCGGACGGCTCTTTCGCTGATCCCAACGGCTTTGGCCATGGTGCGCGCGCTCCAGTGAGTGGCGTTGGCGGGCTTTTGCTCCAGCGTCTGCTTGACGATGGATTGGATCTTTTGGGGGGATAGCTTTTTCTTGCGCCCGGGGCGGGGAGCATCCTTTTTAAGTCCATCAATCCTCAGTTGAATGAAACGCTGGCGCCAGCGGGCACAACGCTGGCGGGTGGTCTTCAGTTTGCGGGCGATATTGATGTCCTGCATCCCCTCGGCGGCGAGCAGAACAATCTGCGCCCGCTGGGAAAAGCGCACGGATACCGAGGTGCCCTTGGCCGCCTTGGTGAGCAGGCTTTTTTGGTCGGCGGCAAGGTTAACGACAGGAGCAATCCTCATGTCCCAAAGAGTAAACCAGTGCCGGCCAGGCGGGCAACCTTTATGTTATAGTATTTACGCCGCACTACACTAGCTTGCGCCAATGGCTGGTGCAAACCGGCGTCGCCACCAACCGCCTCGCGATTCCGTGAAACCGCGCTGTTCAAATCAAAGAAACCACGCGCTGACGCTGGTGGAGACGATTATTCTCATCGTTTCGCTGATGATTCTGGCGGTGGTCCTTTTGCCCGTTCTCGCAGCGTCAAGACGCCGTGGTTGTCGAATCAATTGCACCAATAACGTCAAACAGATCGGCCTCGCATTCCGGGGATGGGCGGGAGACAACGGTGACAAATTTCCGATGGAAGTTTCAGTGACCCATGGCGGCACAATGGAGCTGGCGGCAAAGGGTGATGTCGTCGCCACTTTTCAAATCATGTCAAATGAACTTTCAACCCCAAAAATTCTGGTTTGCCCGGAAGACCCGGTTAAAAATCCGGCGGCGGCCTTTTCAGGCCTGACGGCAGCCAGCATCAGTTTCTTCATCGGTTTGGATACCGGAACCAATTCCCCGCAGGCGTTGCTTTCCGGCGATGACAATTTTGCCATCAGCGGCGTTCCCGTAAAATCCGGGTTTCTGGAAATTTCGACAAATGCTCCCATTACTTGGACAGCCGCGCGTCATGGAAACCAAGGCAACCTCCTGTTCGCCGACGGCAGCGTTCAGTCATCTTCGTCTCCTGGACTCAAAAGTTACCTCATTCAAACCGGCGTCGCCACAAACCGCCTCGCGATTCCGTAAAACGCTTAAACCCGAAAACAGGAATTGGGGGAGCGCGCCTGCCCTCGGACGCGGCTGGACGCGCCTCGTGTCCAGCGCCTTTCGCGTGAGCCCGCCCAGAACATCCGAAACTTGTCAGTGCGCTCAAGGTTTTCCGCGAGGGCGCGGAAAACCGCACGCGCGGCGCGTGCGCTCCCCATTCCACTTCGGTTTTTGGGCTGAAGCCGGGCGCAGGACGAGTTTTATTTTTCTTCACAAATCCGGATCACTCCAACCCGGTGCGTGAGACTCGCACGTTTTGCGTGGAATTCACGCATTTCCAAAATCGGCCGTGTCGTTTTCCATGAAAATCGCAGCGGCACGGCTTGTGCTGAATCCCATTCGACCATGAAAAGTCCACTTGCCCAACGCGGGTCAAGAGCATTCACGCTAATGGAATTGTTGGTGGTCATCACCATCATTGGCATCCTCGCAGCGCTGCTGATGCCGGCCTTGGACCTGGCGAAATTACGGGCCAAGCGGATCCAATGTGTGAACAACCTGGAACAAATCGGTTTGGCCTTTCACACCTTTGCCAACGATCACAACGGCAAGTTTCCCATGGGGGTTTCGACGAACGACGGCGGCTCGATGGAATTTGTCCGGAACGGCCATGATGCGAATGGAATTTTCTATTCCGCGTTTCACCATTTCCAGGCACTGGCCGGCGAGCTGTCCACGCGGCAGATCCTGATCTGCCCGGTTGACACCCGACTGCCCGCGGCAAATTTCGCCCGGCTTCAAAACGAAAACGTCAGCTACTTCGTCGGCGTGGACGCGGATTTCTCCCAGCCGGCCTCCGTGCTGGCCGGTGACCGGAATCTGGCCACCAACTCGCTGGAAACTCCGACGTTTTTGCGAATCAACGCCGGGAGCAAACTGTGGTGGACGCGGGAAATGCACCAGTTCAAGGGCAACGTTTTGTTCGCCGACCGCCACGTCGAGGAATGGAACAATTCCACGCTGGCTTCCGCCGTAAAAAGTTCGTCCGCCGCGGGCAGTGTGTTTCTGCCGTCCGTCCCGAATCTGCCCGCCGGTGGCGTGGCCGGTTCTGGTTTGGTCGCAGGAACCGCGCCATCCCCGGGGAGTCTGGGCGGCGGCAATTCCACGGCGGCTCCCGCCGGAAAAAGCAGCACAAATTCCAGCACCAATTCAGGCGCGAGTTCCATTGTCCGAACGCAGTTGGTTGGGACGCCATTCGTAATAAGCCAGTCCAATCGTCCGCCGGGCATGGCCTTTGGCGGCAATAGAACTTTCTTCAATAACCAAACGACAACGGTCGGATCGAAAAATCCATCTACCACATACCAATATCAATCCCCGGATCCGGTCCCCTCGAGTGCGTCGATCGGCGGTGCGGTGGCCCCGGATGATACCGACTTGATGATGTCGCCCTTCAACCGGGAGCTTGCCCGATTGTTGCAACACCTCATTATTTCGAGCTACCTGCTCCTGCTGCTCCTGCTGCTGCTGTTCCTGGCCTACAAACTCTGGCAGCGTTGGCAGAAGTGGAAGGAGGAGAAGCAGATGGCCGAACTCAAGCGGATGGCGCAAGAAGCTGTTCTGGATTCGGACGAATCCATCCGTTAGTTTCCCCGGGATTATGTGCGAAATCATCTCCACGCCATTCGCCACCAACCGCCTTGCGCTGCCATGAAACCGCGCCGTTCAAATCAAAGAAACCACGCGCTGACGCTCACGGAGGTGCTGGTGGTGATTGCGGTGTTGGTGGTGATTGCGGCACTGCTCCTGCCAGCATTTATTGCAGATCGTCCGATACATGCTCCAAAAATCATGTGCGTCAACAATTTGAAACAGATCGGGCTTTCCTATCGCGTTTGGGCAAACGACAACGGCGGTAAATTCCCGATGGAGATTTCCATTACTAACGGCGGCATAAAGGAACTGGCAGCAACCGGAGACGTGGTTGGCACGTTTCAAATCTTGTCCAATGAATTAAACACGCCCAAGCTCTTGGTTTGCCCGGCGGATACCAAGCACGTCTTTGCGAAAAGTTTCGGCGCGAATTTGACCGCCAATAATGCCAGCTATTTTGTCGGCTTGGATGCTGACACGAATCACCCCCAACTGTTTCTCTCCGGCGACGACAATTTCGCCATGGACGGCTGTCCAGTCAAACCCGGCCTACTGTTGCTGACAACGAACGCTTCCGCCAGTTGGACCGCCACACGCCATTTGAACGGAGGCAACATTGGCCTCGCCGACGGTTCGGTCTGGTCAGCAGACGACAAACAACTCGTTCAAAGATTAATCGAAACCGGCGCCGCCACCAACCGCCTCGCGATTCCGTGATTCCAGACACGGATTTCACGGATTGACACTGATTGATTTTGAATCCGTGCACATCCGTGCAATCCGTGTCTGTTTTCCCTTCTGGCTTCCGGCTTCCGGCTCCGGTATTCTGCCCTGATGTTTGAAACGATTGCCGCCCAGTTGACGACCGCCACCGACAAGCTCACGCACTTGCGGAGGTTTCTTTGACGTGCCCGCCGCGCAGAAGCGCCTCGGCGAAATCAACGCGCTGATGGCCGCCGAAAATTTCTGGAACAGCCGCGAAAAGGCGCAGTCGGTCATTGACGAGGCCAATTCGCTCCGCAGCAAAATCGAGCCGCTGCTCCAGGCCGAGAAATCGCTGGACGATTTCCGCGTCATGGTCGAACTCGGCGGGGCCGAACCCGCCGACGCGCAGCCGAAGGTATTCAAGGAACTTGAACGCGACGTCGCAAAATTCTTCAAGGAACTCGACGCGCTGGAGCTGAAGGTCTTCTTGAGCGGTCCGCACGACCGGAAGAATTGCATCTTCAGCATCAATGCCGGTGCGGGTGGCACGGAGTCGTGCGACTGGGCGAACATGCTGCTGCGGATGTATCAGCGCTGGGCCGAGTTGCGCGGCTGGGAGGTCGAGGTGGAGGACGCGCTGCCCGGCGAAAGCGCGGGCATCAAAAGCGTCACGATGGTCATCAAGGGCGAGAACGCCTACGGCTTTTGCAAGGCCGAGCGCGGCGTCCACCGGCTGGTGCGCATCTCGCCATTCGACTCGAACAAGCGCCGCCACACCAGCTTTGCCAGCGTGGACACGATCGCGGAGATCGAGGAGAGCGATCCGGACATAGTCATTCCACCGAACGAATTTGCCGTGGACACGTTCCGTTCCGGCGGCAAGGGCGGCCAGAACGTCAACAAGGTTGAAACCGCCGTGCGCATCACGCACATTCCCACCGGCCTCGTCGTCGCGTCGCAATCGCAGCGTTCACAGCACCAGAACCGCGCCGCGGCGATGCGGCTGTTGCTGTCGCGCATCTACGCGCAGCGCGTGGACGCGCAGAAGGCGGAGATGGAGCGGTTTTACGGCGAGAAAGGCAGCGTGTCGTGGGGCAACCAGATTCGCAGCTACGTTTTCCAGCCGTATCGCATGGTGAAGGATCTGCGCACGGGCGTGGAAACGAGCAACGTGCAAGGCGTGATGGACGGCGACCTGGATGCGTTCGTGAACGGCTGGCTCCGCGCCGGCTGCCCGTTGAAACGGATGCAGGGAGTGAAAGATGAAGAAGAGTAAATTGAAGGAAACATTCAACACTCAACATTCAACGTCCAACGTCGAAGTGGGGCGCCGTTCGCGCGCAATTTGGGTGTTCGATGTTGAATGTTGAATGTTTCCGATTCAGGCCATGACCATTCTCGACACAATCGTTGAGCAGAAGAAAGCGCGAGGTCGCGCAACTGCCCGCGCGGCTCATCGCCGCCGGCGATTTGCGCGACGCGCTGCTGGAGCGCGGCGAGCGGCGCGATTTCTCGCTGCGCTGAAATCAGGTAGCAACCGAGGTAACGAGTCTCAAACTAAAAACCGGAAACCATTCAGAGCCTTCTCACGTCGGCAGCTACGGATCAATAGCCTTGATCGCCGAGGTGAAAAAAGCGTCGCCATCCGCCGGCGTGATTTGCAAGGATTTCGACCCGGTTCGCATCGCCAAGGAATACGAAGCGGCAGGGGCAAGCTGTTTGTCGGTGCTGACGGATGAAAAGTTTTTCCAAGGCTCGCTGGATTATCTCCGACAAATCCGCGCGGCGGTAAAACTGCCGTTGCTGCGCAAAGATTTCATCATTGACGAACGCCAGATTCTGGAAGCCATCGAATGGGGCGCGGACGCCATCCTGCTCATCGTCGCCATTTTGACCGACGAACAATTGCAGAAATTCCATTCGCTCGCCGTCGAAGCCGGTCTTGCCGCGATGGTCGAAGTCCACGACGAAAATGAATTGGAACGTGCGCTGAAAATTTCGCCCGCGCTCTTTGGCGTGAACAACCGCGATTTGAAAACTTTCAAGGTGGACTTGGGGACAACGGAGCGTTTGGCTGTGAAACTTTTCTCGTCACCCGTCACCCGCCACCCGTCACTCTTGGTCGCCGAAAGCGGCATTCACACGCGAGCGGACGTGGAACGGCTGAAGAAATGCGGCGCGGGCGCAATTTTGGTCGGCGAAGCGCTGGTCAAACAGGGCGACATCGGCGCAAAGGTTCGCGAGCTGATCGGTTGATCCGGAGGGTCAGACTCATCGGGGCTGTGAGCGAGACCACTTGCGGATGCTGGCGACTTCCTCGGCTGAAATACCCAGCGACGCAAGAAATTGTTCGTGTTCATCCGGGGCGCGCCGCTCAAATTCAGCGTGCCAGCGGCCCATGGCCGGTTCGTCCATGCCCGCCAGCCGCAACATTTCCACCCAAGCCTGCTTGTCCAGCAGTGGCGGCAACTGTCTGGCGGACAAATGCTGGTGCAAGGCCGCGAGCAGCCGCTGTTGGTTGCGGAGCGAGACAATCTGCCGCGCGACTTCCTTCAGGCGGCGGGCAATCACCCCGGCGCGGGCTCCCGGGGCGTTCCCGAGCATCACCCGGATATCGCCGAACGACAGGCCTGCCTTTCGCAGTTCGCAAATTCGCTGCAACCGCTGTTCCTCGCGGGCACCGTAGCAACGATAACCGGGCGCCGTGCGGGCGACGGCGCGCAACAGCCCGATGCGGTCGTAATAGAGCAGTGTGCTGCGTGACAGCCCGAACCGGCGCGCGATTCTGGATATGGAGATGGCCTTTCGCATGCAGATTGAAGGGGATGGCGGGAATGCCGCCATCCCGTGCGGTTTAGCGACTTTGCTGGCGAACCTGGCCGGTTTCATCGGCCTTCAATCCCAGCCACTCCAAAAAGCTCTGATGAGCTTCCGGATGCCGGCTTTCAAACGTGCGATGCCACCGTCGCATCGCAGCCTCGTCCAGACCCACGTCTTGAAACATGGCAATCCATTGTTCTTTGTTGATGTTATTTTTCATTGGCTTGTTCATTTGATGTTTGTTGCTTATCACGGCCATGACGCCACAAGACTGCACTGTGAAGCGATAGACGGGTCAACGGAAAATTTTTGCCAACCGGCGTCCGTCCAACCGGCACGGCGCCGATCAATGCCGATGCTTGGCCAATTGCTTCGCCAGCCGGATGGCGGCGATCATGCTTCCCGGATTCGCAATGCCCTTTCCGGCGATGTCGTAGGCCGTGCCGTGATCGGGCGAAGTGCGGATGAATGGCAGGCCGAGCGTCCAGTTGATGCCGCTGTCAAAGGCAACCGCTTTCAGCGGCGCAAGCCCCTGATCGTGATACATGGCCACCACGGCGTCGAATTCCCCTTTCAGCGCGTAATGAAAAACCGTGTCGCCGCTCAACGGTCCGACAACATCCAGACCGCGTTTTTGCGCGGCCAAGACCACGGGTGTGATCGTCTTGATTTCCTCGTCGCCAAATTCCCCGCCTTCGCCGGCGTGCGGATTCAGGCCGCAGACGGCGATTTTCGCGCGCGTCAAGCCAACGTCGCGGCAAGCTTGTGCGGCCAGTTCAATCGCCAGAGATATTTTTTCCGCCGTCAGCTTTTCCGGAACGGACTTGATGGAAATGTGAACGGTGGCCAGCGCGACGCGCAGCCAGCGTCCGCGTTCATCCGTGCCGAGCAGCATCATGGCCGTTCGTTTCGTGCCGGCGAGTTCGGAGAGAAATTCCGTCTGCCCGATGAATTTGTGTCCGGCGCGGATGATGGCTTCCTTGTTGACCGGCGCCGTCACGAGCGCGTCCAGTTCGCCGCGCAGGCAGCGTTGCGCGCCGTCGCGCAACGCCGTGATCGCGGCGTTCGCGGCGGGCGGCGAACCGGCGGGCAAATTTTCCGGCAGCGGTTCCGTCAGTGGATTTGAGATGAAATATTTTCCACCGCCGGCCGGGGTGGAGAATTTTTCCAGCGGCAGATTGAGGCCGGATTTTTGGTTGAGCCGGCGGAGAGTCGGTTCGTCGCCGATAAACAGGTATTTTGCATCGTCGTTCCGCGCTTCGGCTGCGACGGCCTTGAGCGCGACTTCGGGGCCGATGCCGGTTGCGTCGCCGAATGAGATGCCAATAAACATGATTGCGGGTGGTTTGTTGACGGTTGAAGCCCGCGAGCGTCAATTGGTTCCCCAACAACTCTCGACGTTCTGCCGCCGGCTAATAATAGCGGATGAAGGCCTTTGCCTTCAACTGGTCAATCCACTGCTTTTCGACGCGGGATTGCTCCTGTGTGCGGAGGGTTTTCTCAATTTCATCGCGCACCTCCTTGAGCGGCCTGGTTTGCGCCGGATGTTTGTCCTCAACGAACATGATGTAGCAGGCGGCGGGCAAATTAATCACGCCGCTGACCTGCCCCGGCGCGAGCGCGAATGCGGCGTCGGCCAGATCCTTCAGCAGCACGGAGCGCTCCACCCAGCCGCGGTCGCCGCCCTGATTGCGCAGCGAGTCCTGCGAATATGCGGTCGCCATTTCCGAGAATGAGGCGCCATCCTTGATTTTCCTCTGGATTTCGCCGGCAAGCGCCGCCGCGTTCGTGTCATCGGGCGATGCCTTGTTGATGGAAATCATGCGCAACTTGACTTCGTCCTCCACCTTGAAATCGGCGGCGTGCGACTGGTAATAGGTTTCGACCTTATAGGGCGAGATGACGATTTCCTGCGACACTTTCTTCGAGCGCATGAACGATTCGATGTTTTGATCGCGCACGTCCCCGCGGAATTTCTCGAACGTCTCGCCTTCCGCCTGAAGTGTTTTCATCAGCGTTACGCGGTCCCCGCCGAACCGGTCGCGGATGCGGTCATGCACCCATTCCTCCAATAGACTGTCGGGCAGCCGGTAGCCCTCGGAGTCAAAATTGTGAAGAATCAACTGCCGCTCGATCAGTTGCTCCAGTCCGTCATTGAATGTTGCGTTGTATTTCTGCCGGAACAAGTCCGGTTGTCCGGCGTATTGGCGTTGCAATGCGTCAATCGCCGGCGCGGCGAACTCCCTCACCTGCCCGGCTGTGATGACAGCCTCGTTCACGACGGCTGCGACGCCGTCCACGAGATCCGCGCGCAACGGCAGGGCGGCGAAAAACATCAGCGCCAAAACCGAAATGGACCAAAATATTTCATCAACCTGCGCGCAGTCTAACAGCAACCGCCGGGCGGTCAAGCGCCGGCGAGCCGTGTGTCGGCGAGCCGTGGCGATGTCCCAATTTGGCGGATCGGGTCGGGCTGCGACCCGATGAACCTCGCGGCGCGAGGCGCGCCACCATTGGAATCAGGACACCGCCGGATTGGGCATGGGACGGTCTTACCGCGAGTTTGCTTTGCCGGCCGGGAGACTGCTTTAATTTGCGGACGAATG
The DNA here is from genome assembly GCA_963711945.1 of uncultured Verrucomicrobiae bacterium. Classification (GTDB taxonomy): domain Bacteria; phylum Verrucomicrobiota; class Verrucomicrobiia; order Limisphaerales; family UBA11358; genus UBA11358. The sequence goes on from CAVQGB010000008.1 coordinate 377,140, forward strand.
GAATTGTTCATCCAACGCGGCGGGTTGCGCGACATCTACGACAAGGTGGTCGCGGGGGAACGCATTTCCGAGGCCGACGCGCTCCGGCTGTTTGAATCAAAAGACCTCAACGCCGTCGGCGCCATCGCGGATTTTGCGAACCGGCGTAAAAACGGCAACCGCGCCAGCTACATCATCAACCGTTACGTCAACTACTCGAATTACTGCATCCTGTCGTGCCAGTTCTGCTCGTTCGCGCGCAAGAAACGCGACGCCGACGGCTTCCAGTTCACCATCGAGGAAATTGTCCAGAAGGCGCGCGAGGCGCTGAAGCTCGGCATCACCGAACTGCACATCGTCGGCGGACTGCATCCGTCGCTGCCGTTCAGCTATTACACCGACATGCTCAAGGCGCTGCGGGCGCTGAATGATGAAATGGGGAGCGCACGCGCCTCGCGTGCCGGTTCGGGCACCTCGCCCGAAGCTTCGTCAAACTCGAATTCCAAAGAGGATTTTCGGCGAGGCGCCGAAAATGACACGCGAGGCGCGTGTGCTACCCGACTGCAATTGAAATGCTTCACCGCCATTGAAATCCTGCACCTCGCCTGGCTCGCCAAAAAATCCGTCGAGCAAACGCTGATTGAATTGAAGGACGCCGGGCTCGATTCGCTCACCGGCGGCGGCGCGGAAATTTTCCGCAAGGAAGTCCGCTCGCCATCGCCAAGGGCAAGGAATCCGCCGAGGAATATCTGGACGTTCACCGCACCTGGCACCGGCTCGGCGGACGCAGCACCTGCACGATGCTTTACGGCCACGTCGAAAGCCTCGCCGACCGCGTGGATCATCTGCGGCAATTGCGCGCGTTGCAGGACGAGACGCACGGCTTCTGTCGGCTTCGTGCCGCTGGCGTATCAGCCGCAGGACAACGACATTCCCGTGGACAATCCGCCGACCGGGTTCGATTCGCTGCGCACGATTGCCGTGAGCCGCATCTACCTCGACAACTTCCAGCACATCACCGCCTACTGGGTGGGCCTCGGGCTGAAGCTGGCGCAGGTGGCGTTGAGCTACGGCGCGGACGATTTGCACGGCACCATCATCGAGGAACACATCTTCCACATGGCCGGCGCGACCTCGCCGCAATTGCAGACCGAGGCGGCCATGCTCAAAGCCATCCGCGAAGCCGGCCGCACGCCGGTCCAGCGCAATACGTTTTACGAGCCGATTAAAGTCCTGGCGGACAGACCCCAAACCGAACCGATTTCCGTAGATTAATCAGGCGCTTGACAGAAAAGATTGCCTTTGGCATACTTTTGGAAGTCTTGATGGCTCTAATTAGCTCGGCAACCATTCTATTCTTATGAAAGAACGCTTTTCAAAAGCCTGTTTGCTTGTCCCGATTCTATTTCTTGTTCTGGCCGGACCGATTGGCGCACAAACTACAAACGGGCAAACCTTGCCTGCGGTTTCCGGATTCAACGGCAAGCTGGATTATGCGGGCGGTGAGATGAATTCCTTCGCGGGTCACAATTTTGACGCCAGCATCACGTTTCCGGTCACGCATCAAATCGGATTCCAAGCCGACGGTCTTTACAGCCGGATCTCCAATTTGGATTTTTACGGCGGCGCCGGTCACTTGTTCTGGCGCGATCCGAGCATTGGCCTTGCCGGCCTCACGGGAGGCTACCTCTACCGGAACGGTTTTGGCGGCGTGGATACGTTCCAAGTCGGCGCGGAAGGCGAATATTATTTCAAATGCTTCACGTTCGGGGCATTTGCCGGCGTTGGACAAATCAATTATGCCAATCCGGCTCCGTTCATAGACACCAACCCCACCAGATTCATCGGCTCGGTTTCCGCCGGCTATTATCCAATCAATAACCTGCTCGTCAGCGCTTCCTACACGACTGCCTTCAACAATAATCTGGGGAAGGGCAACCTCGAATATCAGACGCCCATCAACGGACTGGCGTTAACCGCCGAAGCCGCTCTGGGCGACAACAGTTACGACCATTTGCTCTTTGGCATCCGCTATTACTTTGGCGGCAAAAAATCCCTGCGCGACCGTCACCGGCAGGATGATCCACCCGGCCTGATGCATCAGATTTTGCATGGGTTGGGCCTTTACGGAGCTGAATTCAATCACAAGGAAAATGCTTATATTCTCTCGCATCCGGTGTCGGGAAGTTCAGGAGGTTCATACGGTGATTATGGTTGTGTAATCACCACCACGATAAACTATCTTCCCCCAATCGTTCTGCCAAACCCAAACCCGTAATTAAGCCAATTGAACTGCATGAATCGGAGTTTTTACAAATAGCCGATGGCGTTTGAGTATTCACCGCCGCATTTTCCATTCCTTTTTTGGCGGTTCCGGCAAGCCTTGCGCCCGCAACGCCGTTCTGAAGTGCATTTTGGCAATTTTGGCCAGACTTTCCAGCGCCCCGCTCCTCCACGAATTTCTTCGCCGCCGCGTCCACCGCCGCTGACGCGCCTTTCGGCAGTTCGACTGCAAAATCCTTTTCCAGCTTTGCCAGACCTTTCACAAATTCGTCGCGCGCCAGAATCGAGGCCGCGGCCACGGCGATGTCTTCCTCCGCCTTGTGCCGCTGCACCAGTTGCAGTTCCCGGCCCTGCGCCATCAGCGCCTTTTCAATCACGCTCTTGCTCGCGGCAAACTGGTCGCTGATGGCCTTCACCGGCGCGGGATTCATCTGGTAACGCTGGCCCATCAGGTTTTCAATCACCCGCGCGTGGCCCCACGCCAGCATCGTGTTCACCGATCTCATCTTCGCGTAAAGCCGGTTGTAAGCCTCGTTGCCAATCGGCACCACGGTCGTCACGCAGCCGGGCGTCTTGCGGATTTTTTCGGCCAGCTCGGAAATCTTCTTGTCGCTGGAGATGTTCTTGGAATCGCGCACGCCGAGGTCCGCCCACGATTTGATGACGCTTTCGTTCACATAAACGCCGGCGATGCAGAGCGGCCCGAAGAAATCGCCCTTGCCGCTTTCGTCCACGCCGATGCGCGGCAGGAGCAGTTCGGGATTCAAAATGGTTTCGTAGCCAAGCTTCGCCTGCTTGAGAATCTCCGGCTCCAGCAGGAACTCGATGAATTCCTGCGTGCCTTTTCCCTGCACGACGAGCTTGCCGCTCTCGTAAAACACGACGTTCGCCTTGTCCGACTCGAACGCGAACCGCGCATACGGCACCGTGCGCGGCTTCCAGTTCCGCGCGCGCAACGCGGCATCGAGCACCGACGCCTGTTCGTCGGTCAGCTTGCAAGTGTGAATGGTCAGCGGTTTCACGGGAAAACAAATAGCCGCAAAAAGGCGCAAAAGACACAAAAAGTTTTCCGTGAACCTGGTTGGAGTTCAAGCTTTAGCTTGTTTCAAAGGCATGAGGACTGATCGTGACAAGGTAAAGCTTGAACTCCAGCTTCATCGGCGGCCTCTCATCGCCACTTTTTTGCGGATTTTGCGCCTCTTTGCGGCGATAATTCCGGCGGCAAATGCGACTGAACTCAAAACTGCAAATTCAAAATTCAAAATTGCGGAATCTTGTTCCGCCTTTATTGGATTGGTTCGCGCACAACGCCCGCGACCTGCCGTGGCGGCGCACGCGCGATCCTTACGCCATCTGGGTTTCCGAAATCATGCTCCAGCAGACGCAGGTGAAAACGGTGATTCCATTCTGGGAACGGTGGATGTGCGAACTCCCAACCATCGAGGCTGCCGCCAAGGCGAGTCCGGCCAAAATCCACAAGCTCTGGGAAGGACTCGGCTATTACACCCGCGTCCGCAATCTCCAAAAAGCGGCGAGGCAAATAATGCAAAGCGGAAAGCGGAAAGCGGAAAGCGGAAACGAGTTAGAGCCTCCTCACGTCGGCTTCTACAAATTCCCGGAAAACTTCGACGACGTGCTTGCCTTGCCGGGCATTGGGCGCTACACCGCCGGCGCCATTTGCAGCATCGCCTACAACCAGCCCACGCCAATTTTGGACGGCAACGTCATCCGCGTGTTGACGCGCGTATTTGGCATTGCGAAAAACCCGAAGGAACCGAAAACAAACGCCTGGCTTTGGAAACTGGCGGAGGATCTGGTGTCTCGCGCAAAGGCACTTCGGTGGGGCGAGAATCCCGGCGAGCCGGCTCGCGAGGACTCTCGCCTCGCCCAAAGACCAGGCTGTTCCTGCCTGAATCAGTCATTGATGGAACTCGGCGCGCTGGTTTGCACGCCTCGCGCTCCACAGTGCCGGATTTGTCCGGTGAAAAGACTCTGTGTTGCGTTCCGGAAAAATCGCGTGGACGAACTGCCCAACCTCGGCCGGCGCGCGGCGGCAATCGCAAGACGGTTCGTGGCATTCGTCATCGAGAATAACGGACGTTTCCTCGTGCGTCAGCGGCCCGCCGGCGAGGTGAACGCACATTTATGGGAGTTCCCGAATTTCGAAATCTCCGGCGGCGAAATCGGCGCGAAGGAATTTTACAAATCAGAGTTCGGAATTGCGCCGTCTAAGTTGTCGCCTCTTTGCACAGTGAAACACTCCATCACCCGCAACCGCATCACGCTCGAAGCGTTTCAGGTTTCCATCGGAGGAACAACTTATACGAGTCCCCATCTTAAAACAGGCAAGTCGGGGACTCGTGTAACTCGTCCCTCCGGAATGTTCTCAAAGGCCGGCGTCTGGATGACACCCGCCCGATTACAGCAGCTCGCCTTCACTGCGGCGCACAAAAAAATCCTGCGCGCCCGCCTAGACCAAAGGGCATAAGCATGACGCTGGAATCGCGAGCGCGCGTCGTGTTTTGACAAAATTCACCTCATCGTTGCTTGCCGTTTCCGGCGCCGGAGGGAACCGTTTTCCGGGGGAATTACCTGGGAGACTGTTCCGACGGCTGTGGGTTTTCTTTGGTCTGCTGGAGGGTTGCAATGGGCGGCGTGGCGGTGCGCACGATTTCCGCCGCCCGGCGGGACGCCTCGAAAATGCGCTTGAGGTGCTCTCCCATCGCGGGATCGCCGCCATGTTTGATCAACAGCCGCTCGGAGTAACCCTGGATGATGGTGAACAGGTTGTTCAACTCATGCGCAACCACCCGCGAAACGTGCCGCACCGGTTCGTTTTTCACGTTGTGAGATTGTTCGGCACTGCCGGGTTCGTGTGATAAATTCATGTTATGCAAATTGAGCCAAACTCTAGGGACATTATCATCATGCCCGGCAGTTTGCAAATCGCATTTCAAAAACAAACGCACAAACCTTCAGTCTTGTTTCTTGAGGCTTCCTTCTTCATTCTTCACTTTTGCAAATGAACACCGCGCCCGCATCGCTCGGCCTCATCGCCGGCAACCGCACGCTGCCGCTGGAATTCGCCCGGCACGCGCGCGCCGCCGGCGTCAAACGCCTCGTCGCCGTCGCGTTTGAAAACGAGACCGACCCCGCGCTCGCGCCGCTCGTGGACGACATCGTCTGGCTGCGCGTCGGCCAGCTTTCCAAAATGATTGCCGCCTTCACGGAACGCGGCGTCACGCAATGCGTCATGGTCGGCCAGATTGCGCCGAAAAATCTTTACGACCTCCGGCCCGATTTGCGCGCGATGGCGATGCTGCTCCGGCTCAAGGAGAAAAACGCCCACACGATTTTCGGCGCGATTGCCGACGAATTGAAAAAGGACGGCGTGGAATTGATTGACGCCACGCCGTGGCTCGCGCCGCTCATGCCGGGAAAGGATTTTCAGCTCGGCCCGAAGCTTTCCGGCGAACAAAAGGCGGACGTGGAATTCGGCCTGCGCATCGCGCGGGAAGTTTCGCGGCTGGAAATCGGCCAGACCGTCGTGGTGAAAAACGGCACGGTGCTGGCGGTCGAGGCGTTTGAGGGCACGGACAAATGCCTCGCGCGCGGCGGCGAACTGGCCGGCAAGGACGGCGGCGCGGTGGCCGTCAAGGTCGCCAAGCTGAACCACGACATGCGGTTCGACATCCCCTGCATCGGCCCGCAGACGCTGGAAGTTTGTGCGAAGAGCGGCGTCGCGGTGCTCGCGCTCGAATCCGGCAAGACGCTTTTGCTGGAACGCGAGGCTTGCGAAGCACTGGCCAAAAAGAATAGAATTTCCGTCACGGCAATTTCCTAAACCATGAATGGATTCAGAAGAATCAATCCGCGAACTGCGCGAATTATCACGAATGTTTTTTAAATTCGCGCCAATTCGCGGAATTAGCGGATAAAGAATTTATGCTAACATCACACGAACTTTTCGGTTTCATGTCGCCGGCCCTGGCGAATGAAATTGTCGCCTTCACCCACGAATCGGACAAGCCCGCCTACAAGGCCACGCTGGCCGCCGTCGCGCAGTCGCGGCACGTGCGACCGGTCTTTCTGGAGCGCCAGCCGCGGACGCAGCAGCACGCCGAAATGATCGCCAGCCTGTCGCGCCCGGCGCTGGAAGCCGCCGCCGGCGGCCTCATCCGCGCCTGGCTCGTCAACAAGCACAAGGCGATGCTCGTGGATTTCCTGACCGCGCTCGGCATCCCGAACAAGGAAGGCGTGGTGGACGACTTGCCGGCGGCAATGGACGACGCGAAATTGAAATCGGCGATTGACACGCTGCTCGCGAAACACCCGCCGGAAGCCGTGGCCGTCTATTTGAACGCCTTCAACGACATGAATGAGGCGCATTGGGCGAACCTGAAAACGCTGCTCGAATCCGACGCCCGGCTGCAATTGGGTTCAGCCGCTGCATAGGCGAAATGAGCGGGCCGATGCGCGGCTGCGAAATTTCCCGTTGGCGAACGGCATTTGCTTGACTTCCACCGGCCGGCAATTCATTAAGCAGCGGCACAAAGCTGAAATTTCCGAATGAATTTGTTTCGACGAAAAAGCGTCACCGACCTGCAAGCAGAGGCATTGACCGACAACAGCCTCCACCGCGCGCTGGGGCCGCTGAACTTGGTGCTGCTGGGCATCGGCTGCATCGTCGGCACGGGCATCTTCGTGCTCACCGGCACTGCGGCGGCGCAAAATGCCGGGCCGGCGGTGGTTCTTTCCTTCGCGCTGGCGGGCGTCGTCTCGGCGTTCGCCGCGCTGTGCTATTCCGAATTTGCCTCGCTGGTTCCCATGTCCGGCAGCGCCTACACCTATGGCTACGCGACGCTGGGCGAGTTGTTCGCCTGGATCATCGGCTGGGACCTGGCGCTGGAATATGCGGTGGGTGCCATCGCCGTGGCCGTGGGCTGGTCCGGCTACATGGTTTCGTTTTTGAGGGATTTCGGAATTCAAATTCCCCCGGAACTTTCCGCCGCGCGCGGCATTCATTTGATTGAAATTCCGGCGGCCCTCGCCGCAGTCTTGAAAATGAAAGTCGGTTGGGCCGTTTTCAGCGGCGAACTGGCCAAACAAATCAGCGCCGCGGGAATGGACCCGGCGAATCTGCATCAAGTCACGGCCATTTTCAACCTGCCCGCCATCATCATCGTCGCCATCGTGACCGTGCTGCTGGTCATCGGCATCCGGGAATCCGCCGGGTTCAACAATCTCATCGTCATTCTGAAAATCGGCGTCGTGCTGCTCTTCATATTCGGGGCGGCCCGCGCCATCAATCCCGCCAACTGGCATCCGTTCATTCCGCTCAACGCCGGCAAATGGGGCAGCTTCGGCTGGTCGGGCGTCATGCGCGGCGCGAGCCTCGTGTTCTTCGCCTACATCGGATTCGATGCGGTCAGCACCGCCGCGCAGGAGGCCAAAAACCCGCGGCGCGACGTGCCCATCGGCATCATCGGCTCGCTGCTGGTCTGCACCGTGCTTTACATTCTGGTTTCCGGCATCGCCACCGGCGTGGTGCCTTACCGCGAGCTGGATGTGCCGGAGCCGATTGCGCTGGCCGCCGACCATGCGAACATGGGCTGGATGGCGAGCATCATCAAACTCGGCGCCATCGCCGGCCTCTCCTCCGTCATCCTGGTGATGATGCTGGGGCAGACGCGCGTGTTCTGGAGCATGTCGCGCGACGGGTTGCTGCCGCCGTTCGTGAGCCGCGTGCATCCGCGCTTCAAAACGCCGTGGATTATCACGATCATCACCGGCGTCGTGGTGGCCTTTTTTGCCGCGGTCCTGCCGGTGCGCGACGCCGGAAATTTGTGCAACATCGGCACGCTGCTGGCGTTCGTCATCGTGTCCGTCGGTGTGCTGGTGCTGCGGGTGCGCGAGCCGGGATTGCAGCGGAAATTCCGGACGCCGTGGGTCTGGTTCGTGGCGCCAATGGGGGCGCTTTCCGCATTCGGATTGATGTTGTATTTGCCGCTGATGACCTGGGTTCGGCTGCTCGTCTGGTTTCTCGCCGGTATTGTCATTTATTTCTTCTACGGCTGCCGCCATTCCGAGCTTCAGAAGCGCGGACTTCAGGCTTCGCGGAAATAAGGGCCGCTTCCAAATCATTCAAACAAACGTTTGACAAGCGGTGGAAAAATACCTACCGTTCGGTAAGTTATTATGACCGGAACGATGGACAATCCGAAATCCGATTCAAAAACGCGCCGGCAAATCCTGCGCGCGGCGCTGAAGCATTTTGCCAACGCCGGCTACGCGGCCACGTCCATCCAGCAGATTGTCAGCGACGCGAAGGTGTCCAAGCCGGCGCTGTATTATCATTTCCAGGACAAGGCCGCGCTGTTCGAGGCGCTGGTCAACGAGGCGCACGACGAGCGGTTTGAGGTGGTGCAGCAGGCGGCGGCGCGCGGCAGGGGACTGCGCGGACAATTGATCGAGGTGCTCGCGGCGCTGTTTGATTATTTCCACAAGAACCGCGATCTGACGCGCATCGCCTTTGCCACGGCGTTCGCCGCGCCGGGCGAGGTGCCGCCCCGCCTGTGCAATCTCGACAAGTGCCAGCGCAATTTCGAGGCGGTGCATTCGCTGTTCAAACAGGCGCTGGCGCGCGGGGAACTGGACCGCCATTTTGACAGCCTGGAACTGGCTTACGGTTTTTACGGGCAGGGAAATTTTTACATCGTGTCGCATCTGATGATGCCGAACTGCCGGCTGGACCGCCGGGCCGCCGGGCGCATTGTGGATTTGTTCCTCGCCGGCGCAGGCGCGAAGAAAAAACAAACGGGAAAAGGAAAATTGTGAAAACAACGAGAATGACAAAAATGGCCGGCGCGTTGCTGGCTGGAATCGCCGCGACGACATTTTTCACGGGCTGCGGCCGGAATCCGGCCGGTCAGGAAGCTGCCGGCATGATGAATGCGCCGCCGGAAGTCGGCGTGGTCACCCTCGCGCCGGAATCGGTGGCGCTGACGACCGAATTGCCGGGGCGCATTGATCCGGTGCGCGTGGCGCAGGTGCGGGCGCGCGTGGACGGCATCGTGCTGCACCGGGAATTCCGCGAAGGCGCGGACGTCACGGCCGGCGAAGTGCTTTACCAGATTGACCCCGCGCCGTTCAAGGCCGCCTCGACAGCGCGAGCGCGTCTCTTGCGAAGGCGGAGGCCAATGCGAAACAGGCCCAGGCCCTGGCGGACCGCTACCAGCCGCTGGTCGGCATCAACGCCGTGAGCAAGCAGGATTACGACAACGCCGTGTCGGCGGCGGCGCAGGCCAGCGCCGACGTGCTGGCGGCCAAGGCGGCGCTGGAAACGGCCACGATCAATCTCGGTTACACAAAAGTCACCTCGCCGATTGACGGGCGCATCGGCGCGGCGCTGGTCACCGAAGGCGCGCTGGTCAGCCAGGCCGCCGCGACGGAAATGGCCGCTGGTCACGCAACTGGACCCGATTTATTGCGACTTCACCGAATCGAGCACCGAACTGCTGCGGCTGCGGCGCGAACTGGACAGCGGCGCGCTCAAAACCGCCGCGCCCGGCGAGGCGAAGGTGACGTTGCTGCTGGACGACGGAACGACTTACTCGCAGCCCGGCAAACTGTTGTTCTCCGACGTCACGGTGGATCCGAGCAGCGGCATGGTCACGTTGCGGGCCGAGTTTCCCAATCCCGATCATTTGCTCCTGCCGGGGATGTTTGCGCGCGGGCGGCTGGAGCAGGCGGTGGACAGCAAGGCCATCACCGTTCTCCAGCGCGGCGTCAGCATCGGCGCGAACGGCGTCGCCACCGTGATGGTGGTGGGCGCGGACGGCAAGGTGGAAGCCCGGGTCATCAAAATCGGCCAGGCGGTGGGCAACAAATGGATCGTCACGGACGGATTGAAGGCCGGGGACAGCGTCATCGTGGAGGGTTTGCAAAAAGTCGTCAGCCGGGGATGGTGGTGAAACCCGTTCCGTTCAATCCGTCCGGCGGCACCAATGCCGCGCCGCCCGCAGCCGGCGCAGGGGAAATTAACCGGACATCGCCATGCCGAAATTTTTCATAGACCGCCCGATTTTTGCCTGGGTGCATTTCCCTGCTCATCATGCTGGGGGGGATTCTGGCCATCACCCATCTGCCGGTCGCCCAATATCCCAGCGTCGCGCCGCCGTCCATCGCCATCAACGCCAATTACGCCGGGCGCGTCGGCGGAAACGGTGCAGGACACGGTCACGTCCGTGATCGAGCAGCAGATGAACGGCATTGACAATCTGCTCTACATGTCGTCCAGCAGCAGCGCGAGCGGGCAGTCCACCGTGACGCTGTATTTCGATTCCGGCACCGATCCGGACATCGCGCAGGTGCAGGTGCAGAACAAGCTGCAACTGGCCATGCCCAGCCTGCCGGCGACGGTCCAGCAACAGGGCATCACGGTCGTCAAATCCACGCGCAACTTCCTGATGTTTTTCACCCTGTCGTCCACCAACACGGACGTGAGCGACATCGCGCTGGGCAATTACATTTCGTCGACCGTGCTCGATCCCCTCCGCCGCGTCACCGGCGTGGGCGAGGCGGATTTGTTCGGCACTCAATACGCCATGCGCATCTGGCTGAATCCCGACCAGCTCGAAAGCTACAATCTCGACGCCAACGACGTCATCGCCGCGATTCAGGCCCAAAACGCGCAGGTGCCGGTGGGCCAGCTCGGCGCGCGCCCGTCGGTGAAGGGCCAGGAAATCAACATCACCCTGCAAGGCCAGAGCACGCTGACCACGGTCAAGCAGTTTGAGGACATTTTGCTGCGGGTGAATCCCGACGGTTCGCGCGTGTATTTGCGCGACGTGGCCCGGGTGGAACTGGGCGGCGAGACTTATGCCATGCAGGCGCGGGTGGACGGGCGGCCCGCCGCCGCCGTGGGCATCCGGCTGGCGCCGTCGGCCAACGCCGTGGCCACCGCCAATGCCGTCCAGCGCCAAGGTGGAGGAGCTTTCCAAATTTTTCCCGGCGGGCGTGCGCGTGGATTTTCCCTACGACAGTTCCGAATTCGTCCGCGCCTCCATCCAGGAAGTGGTCACGACGCTGATGGAGGCCATCGTGATGGTGTTCCTGATCATCTTCCTGTTCCTGCAAAATCTCCGGGCGACCTTCATTCCCACCATCGTCATCCCGGTGGCGTTGCTGGGCACGTTTGCCGTCATGTATGCGCTGGGCTTTTCCATCAACGTGCTGACCATGTTCGGCATGGTGCTGGCCGTGGGCGAACTGGTGGACGACGCCATCGTGGTGGTGGAAAACGTGGAGCGCATCATGAGCGAGGAAGGGCTTGTCGCCGCGCGAGGCGACCATCAAGGCGATGAAACAGATCACCGGCGCGCTCATCGGCATTTCGCTGGTGCTGACGGCGGTGTTCATTCCGATGGCGTTTTTCGGCGGCTCGGTCGGCGCGATTTACCGGCAGTTTTCGCTGTCGCTGGTTTCGTGCATGTTGTTCTCCATCTTCCTGGCCATGTCGCTGACGCCGGCGTTGTGCGCCTCGCTGCTCAAGCCGGTGGAAAAGGGGCATCATCTGCGGAAGGAGGGATTTTTCGGCTGGTTCAACCGCGGTTTTCTCGCCACCCGAAAGAACTACGAAGGCTTGCTGGCCCGGACCATCAGCAAGACGCCGCGGTATCTGGTGGTTTATCTGGCGATTGTCGCGGCGGTGGGCTGGCTTTACTACCGCCTGCCCTCGTCCTTTCTGCCCGGTGAAGACCAGGGTTATTTCATCACCAGCATCCAGTTGCCGGTGGGCGCGACCCAGCAACGCACGCTGGACGTGCTCAAGCAGGTCGAGAAATACTATCTTGAGACAGCCGGAAGTGGCGGGCATGGTGGACGTGGCCGGCTTCAGCTTCAACGGCGCAGGGACAAAACGCCGCGCTCGCGTTCGTTCATTTGAAGGACTGGAGCCAGCGCCGCGGCGCGCAACATCAGCGTGGACGCCATCATCGGCCGCGCTTTCATGGCATTGGGCCAGATCAAGGACGCCATCATCTATCCGATCAACCCGCCGCCGATTCCCGAACTGGGCATTTCCGCGGGCTTCGACTTTGAACTGGAGGACCAGGGCGGCCTCGGCCACGACAAGCTCATGGAAGCGCGCCACCAATTGGTAGCGCTGGCCGCGACCAATCCGGACATCGCCAACAACCCCCGATGCGCTTTCAGGGACTGGAGGACACGCCGCAACTCAAGGTGGACATTGACCAGGCCAAGGCCAGCGCGCTCGGCGTTTCGCTGGCGGACTTGAACACGGCGCTCACCACCTATTTCGGTTCCGATTACATCAACAATTTTGTCAACGGCAACCGCGTGCAGCGGGTCATCGCCCAGCTGGACGCGCCGTATCGCATGTTGCCGCAGGACGTCAGCAAGGTCTTCGTGCGCAACAGCAGCGGCCAGATGGTTGTCGCTGGCCAGCCTGGCGACGTTGCACTGGATTTACGGCTCGCCGTCGTTGCAGCATTACAACGGCTTTCCGTCGCTGGAATTCCAGGGGCTCCGCGCCGCCGGGCAAGAGCACCGGCCAGGCCATGACCGCCATGGAAAAACTGGCCGGCAAAATTGCCCAAGGGCATCGGCTACGAATGGACCGGCCAGTCCTTCGAGGAGCGCCTCTCGGCCAAACAAGCGCCGCTGCTCTACGCGCTGTCGCTCATCGTGGTGTTCCTGGCGCTGGCCGCGCTTTACGAAAACTGGTCCATCCCGGTGGCGGTGATTCTCGTCGTGCCGCTGGGCATCCTCGGCGCGCTGCTGGGCGCCACCTTGCGCGGCCTGCCCAACGACGTGTTTTTCAAGGTCGGCCTGCTGACCATCGTCGGCTTGTCCGCCAAAAACGCCATCCTCATCATCGAATTCGCCAAGGACTTGCAGGCGCAGGGCAAGGGTTTGATCGAGGCCACGCTGGAGGCGGCGCATTTGCGGTTGCGTCCGATTCTGATGACGTCGCTGGCGTTCATTCTGGGCGTGTCGCCGCTGGCGTTGAGCACCGGCGCCGGCTCGGCCAGCCGGCACGACATCGGCACCGGCGTGGCGGGCGGCATGATTACGGCCACCGTGCTGGCCGCTGATTTTCGTGCCGGTGTTCTTCGTGCTCGTCCGGCGGATTTTCAAATCCAGCAAACCAACGCACACCATGATGGCGCCCAAACCCGCCGGCTTCGAGGAAGACGAGGGCAACAACCATTCGGCAAAGCCATGAGCAAATTTGATATGACCACAAGACCACAAGAACCCGTGACCACGAGACTGAATGTGTGCCGCGGCCTCGTCATGCGGCGGTGGCGTGGTCTAGTTGTCCTGGGTCTTGCCGTCCTGGCCGGTTGCACGCTCGCGCCGAAATATCAGCGCCCGGCCGTCGCCGGTTGCACAAACTGGCCGGCAGGCGCCGGCGATCCAGAATGTCGGAATCCACCACCAATGCCGCCGCCGACATCGGCTGGCGCGAATTTTTCCGCGACCCGCGCCTGCAACAGCTCATCGAACTGGCCTTGACCAACAATCCCGACCTGCGCGTGGCGATGTTGAACGTCGAGCAAACCCGCGCGCTTTATCGCGTCCAGCGGAACGGCCCTGGTTCCCACCGTGGACGTCAACGCCAACGGCACGCGCCAGCGCATCGCCTACGGTTTTGGCGGCAAGGGCAGCGGGCTTACCTACAGCCAGTTCAACGTGAACCTGGGCGTCGCCGCAATACGAACTGGACCTGTTCGGCCACGTGCGCAGCCTCAAACAGCAGGCGTTGGAAACCTATTTTGCCACCGAGGAAGCGCGGAAGAGCGCCCAGATCGCGCTCGTGGCCGAGGTGGGCGCGGCGTATCTGACGGAACGCGAACTGACCGAACAACTCGCCGTGGCCCGGCAGACATTGGATGCGGCGCAGCAGAGTTATGACCTGACCCAGCGCAGCTACGAAGCCGGCGTCCTGTCCGAACTCGATTTGAACGCCGCCGAAATCCAGGTGCAAACCGCGCGCGTCGCCGCGGCCGGCTACGAACAACAACTCGCCCAGGCCGAAAACTATCTGGTGCTCCTGGTGGGCCGTCCGCTGCCGGAGAATCTGCCCGCGCCGCAAAATTTCGATCCGCAGATTTGTCTGGCCGACATCCCGGCGGGCCTGCCTTCCGATTTGTTGCAGCGCCGGCCGGACATTCTCGCCGCCGAACACCAGCTCGAAGCCGCCAACGCCAGCATCGGCGCCGCCCGCGCCGCGTTTTTCCCGACCGTCACCCTCACCGGCTCGGCCGGCACCGCCAGCACGACGCTCGAAAGTTTGTTCGCGCCCGGTTCGCAGACCTGGAACTTTTCGCCGCAAATCGTCTGGCCCATTTTCGCGGCGGGCACCGCCTGGAACGAACTTCAGGCCGTCAAGGCCGGCAAGCTCATCGAAGCCGCGAATTACCAGAAAGCCATTCAAACCGCGTTTCGGGAAGTGGCCGATTCCCTCGCGGCGCGGGCCGCCGTCGAAACGCAACTGGCCGCCAACCAGTCGCTCGTCAATGCCGAACAGCAGACCGAGCAATTGACCGAGGCGCGTTTCAACAGCGGCGTGGACAGTTCCATCGTTTTGCTCACCGCGCGGCAGACCCTCGACAGCGCGCGGCAAACCCTCATCCAGTCGCAATACTCGCGCCTGTTCAATTTGATCAACCTTTACCAGGCTCTCGGCGGCGGCTGGCGCGAATGATTTTGCTGAACAATCAACATCCAATATCGAACTTCCAATGTGTCCGCCTCGAATGTTGTTTGGATGTTGATTGTTAGGCGTTGGATGTTCGAAGTTTTTCAACTGAAAGTTTATGAACGAAAGCAAATCTGTTCCCTCCAGCCCGCCGCCACCGCCGCAACTCAACGGCAAACAACTGGCCAAACTGAATTCGCCGCTGTTCCTCTGGCCGGCAACCCTCGTGCTCGCGGCACTGCTGTTCCTCGGCCTCGGCTTCCTCGTGGACGCGCTGACGCACGAATCCACCGACGACGCGTTCATCGCCGCGCACGTCGTTTCCGTCGCGCCGAGGATTTCCGGCCAGGTCGCCGCCGTCCGCGTCCTCGACAACGAAATGGTCCGCTCGAACGAATTGCTGGTGGAAATTGATCCGGCGAATTACGCCATCACCGTCGCGCAGAAACAATCGTCATCCTCCGCCTCGGAAGCCAACTACAAGGCGGCGCTCGCCGCGCTAGATCTGATGGCCGTAAAAGTGACCACCGCCGAGGCTGTGGCCGACCAGACAAAGGCTGACGTCAGCGCGGCGGAAGCCACCGATGCGCGGGCGCAGGCGGATTTCCAGCGCATCCAGGAATTGCGGAAGCAGAACACAATTTCGGCCCAGGAATTTGACGCCGCGCAGGCTGCGGTCAGGGAAGCGGACGCGAATCTCGCCGCCGTGAAACAAAAAGCCGTTGCGGACGCATCGAGAATCAATGAAGCCAAGGCGACGCAGACGGCGACCGAATCCGCCGTCGGCATGGCGCTCGCAACGTTCCGGCAAACGCAGACCTCCGTGGAATCGGCGCAACTGGATTTGTCCTACACAAAAATATTCGCGCCATGCGACGGGCGCGTGACCCGCAAGGCCGTCGAGCCGGGCAATTACGTTCAGATCGGCCAGCAACTGCTGTCCATCGTGCCAACGAACGTCTGGGTTGTCGCGAATTTCAAGGAATCGCAGTTGAAAAACATGCGGACCAACCAGCCGGTGACGGTGGAAATTGACGCGCTCGGCGGCCGGAAATTCCGCGCGCACGTGGAGAGCGTGCAGGCCGGCAGCGGCGCGGCGTTCAGCCTGCTGCCGCCGGAAAACGCCACGGGCAACTTCGTGAAGGTCGTCCAGCGCGTGCCGGTGAAAATCATTTTCGACGAAGCGCTGCCCGCCGACCACACCATCGGGCCGGGCTTGTCCGTCACGCCAAGCGTGCAGGTCAGCGATTTTGAAATTCACCAATGGGCCATTGGCCTGATGGCGCTGGTTTTGGCCTGTCTGGCGCATTTCGTTTTCCGGTTCGCTTTGAACCGGAACAGCCGCCGCGCATCGCAATGAAAACGTTCAGTTCAATCAAAGAGCGCCGGTATATCTCGCGCGCCGTGCAGGACGCGGATGACTTGAATCCCGTCCGACACCGGGCGGTAGAAGACGATGTAGTTTCCTACGGCCAGGCTGCGAAGACCGGACGCAAGCTCGAAACGGTTGCGCCCTACTTCCGGCATTTGGGTCAGCAAACGGAATTTTTCGTCCACCCGTTCCAGCCAGCGGTTGGCGGCGTCGGGATTATCTGCCGCGATCC
The DNA here is from genome assembly GCA_963711945.1 of uncultured Verrucomicrobiae bacterium. Classification (GTDB taxonomy): domain Bacteria; phylum Verrucomicrobiota; class Verrucomicrobiia; order Limisphaerales; family UBA11358; genus UBA11358. The sequence continues at coordinate 393,733 of CAVQGB010000008.1, forward strand.
GCAACGCGATTTCGACAATATCGAGATTCGATCGGCGGGAACGGTGGATGGCTGGCATCAAGCACCCTTGTTTCCCAGCCGGCGGCGGACTTCAGTCTTGGTTTCCTTCAAATTCCACGGCGCAACGTCGCCACGGTCGGCCTGCTCAATGCCGATGGCGATGTCGCGACGGAGTTCTTCCAGGCGAAACCGACGCACGTCCTCGGTTTCACCAAGCCAGCGATACAATTCCCAACGTTCCTGTGCCGAGAACCGCTCGGTGGCACTCTTGACTTCTGCGACGGTGCTCATGGAAAAAGAATAACGCCGGAACGAAGAATCGCAAATGGGTTTTTCCCAACCATTTTAATCCATGCCCGACAGCGCGCATCACATGGAATGGCATCCGCGCCACGGCCCCTGGCTCATCGCGGCGGGCGTCATGCTGGCGACGTTCATGCAGGTGCTCGACACCTCCATCGCCAACATCGCCCTGCCGCACATCGCCGGCAGTTTGTCCTCGACGCCGGACCAGGCGACGTGGGTGCTGACGAGCTATCTCGTGGCCAACGCCATCATCCTGCCGATGACCGGCTGGCTGGGAAACCAGCTCGGGCGCAAGCGGGTGTTCATCGCCTGCATCGCGATGTTCACGTTCTCGTCCGTGTTGTGCGGCATGGCGCTGAATCTTCCGATGCTGATTCTGTCGCGCATCCTGCAGGGCGCCGGCGGCGGCGCGATGGTGCCCATCGCCCAGGCGATTTTGCTGGAAAGTTTTCCGGTCGCCAAACGCGGCGTGGCCATGGCCACCTTTTCGCTGGCCGTGATTGTCGCGCCCATCATCGGCCCGACGCTCGGCGGCTGGATCACGGACAATTATTCCTGGCGCTGGATTTTCTACATCAATCTGCCGGTCGGCCTGCTGGCGATGATCTCTGGCGGAATGGCTCGTCGAGGATCCGCCTTACATCAAACGCAACCTGAAGGCGTCCATTGACTTCGTCGGATTCGGCCTGCTGGCGGTCTGGCTGGCGACGCTGCAGGTCGTTTTGGACAAGGGACAGGAAGTGGACTGGCTGGGCGCGGTCTGGATCCGGTGGTTCATGGCGATTTCCGCCGTCTCCATGATCGGGTTTGTCGTTTGGGAATTCCGGGTGGAGCATCCGCTGGTGGACTTGCGGATTCTCAAGAGCCGGAATTTCCGCCACCGGCCTGATGCTGATGACCGTGGTGGGCGTCATTCTTTTCGGCACGACGGCGGAGCTGCCGCTGTTTTTGCAGACGCTGATGGGTTATCCGGCCTTGCAAAGCGGTTACACGATGAGTCCGCGCGGCGTCGCGGCGTTCATCACCACCTTCATCGTCGGGCGGCTGCTGGTCGGGCGCGTCCCGTCGCGCTGGCTGTTGTGCTTTGGGTTCTCGTTGCTGGCGTATTCCGCGTTCTTGTTGAGCGACATCAATCTGCAGGTCAGCCAGGCCAGCGTCATTTTCCCGACCGTGATCAACGGCCTCGCCATCAGCTTCATTTTCGTGCCGCTGACAACGACGACGATGAGCCAATTGAGCCAGCGGCAGATCGGCAGCGCCACCGGCCTTTACAATCTCATGCTCAACCTCGGCGGCAGCATCGGCATCGCCACCGTCACCACGATGATTGCGCGCGGCTCGCAGTCGCATCAGGCGCTCATGGTCGGGCATCTGACGCCGGCTGACCCGGTGTTCGCCCAGCGGCTCGCCGCCGCTCAAGCATGCGCTGGGTCAGCAGACCGATCCAGTGACCGCCTCGCACCAGGCCTACGCGCTGATTTACGGCACGCTGAACGCGCAGTCGCATTTGTGGGCGTTTGTGGACACGTTCCGGATTTTCGGCCTGATCGTGCTGTGCTGCATCCCGTTGGTTTTTCTGTTCAAACGCGTCCGGCACGCGCCGGTGCGGCAGGCGGACGCGCATTGAAAGTCGAAATTAACCGAAAGCAGGAATTGGGGAGCGCACCCGCCCTCGGGTGCGGCTGGACGCGCCTCGCGTCCAGCATCTAGCGCGTGAGACCGCCTAAAACGTCCGGACCTTTACAGTGCGCTCAAGGTTTTCCGCGAGGGTGCGGAAAACGGCACGCGCGGCGCATGCGCTCCCCATTCCACTTCGGATTTCGGGATTAACAAAATGGTTGTAGCGGCGCTCTGTGAGCGCCGTCATTCCCAGTTTTCGGAAAAATCACGGCGGTCGTAGACCGCCGCTACAGTTGCAAATCTCATGCAACTTTGTGAAATATTCACGCGCTTGGGTTGATTCTTCCGGGAAATTCCGCAAGAATCAACTGGCATTGCCGATGCTGGCAATGAAACCGGGAAAATGAAAATTCAAGCCACAACACGCGGCGGCAGGGCATTCACCTTGACTGACTTGTTCGTGTTGATTGGCGTGGTCGCAGTTGTGGCGGTATTGCTTCTGCTGATATTGCGCTCGTCCCCATAGGTATTACGGTCCTATCTGCACCAACAATCTGAAACAAATTGGCCTCTCTTTCCGGACTTGGGCAGTAGATAATGATGACAAATTTCCGATGCACTTTGGCGTCACAAATTATTCCATGACGCAACTTATCGGCAGCGGCAAGGCGTATCTTTTGTGGCAATCCATGTCCAACGAGATTTCCAATCCACTAATTTTGCTTTGTCCGGAAGACAAAGAGCACAGCCGTGCCACCAATTTTGACGTTGGCTTGAGCGACGCAAACATCAGCTATTTTTTCAACTTGGACGTGAGCGACGACAGTGATCCCCAATTGATTCTTGCCGGCGACGACAATTTGGCCGCCAATGGAAAATCAGTTCACAACGGTATTTTGAGTCTTTCGACGAATGATTCCGTGGCTTGGACAGATGAACGGCATCATTCTCACAAAGGCAACATTTTGCTCGCAGATGGCAGCGTCCAAATTACCACGAGCGCATTCTTGCAACAACTCCTTCACCAAACCGGCACTACCACCAACCGTCTCGTCATTCCCTGAACCATGCGCCGCCGCCACAAACATCACCACAGTCCCGACTCGGAGAAAAACCGGTTTTACCTGCTGCCGGGGCAGGGCGGGCGGCTGTATCGGAAGAAACAAAAATTCATCCTCACTTGGTCGCTCATCGCGGCGCTCATCGTGGCATCGGCTCTGGTGGCGGCGATGCTTTGGATGAATCACGAAAAGTGACGGCGAAAAAACATCACAGCCCGCGCAACACTTTCGCCGCCGACGCCACCGTTTTTTCAATGTCCTTCGCCGAGTGCGCCGTGGAGATGAAGCCCGCCTCGAATTGCGATGGCGCGAGATAAATGCCCTCGTTCAACATTCCGTGGAAGAACTTCTTGAACCGTTCGCGGTCGCTCTTCATCGCGCCGTCAAGGTTCCAGACCTGTCCGCCGGTGAAGTAGCCGCAGAACATCGAGCCGCAGCGGTTGAATGTCACCGGGATTCTCGCCAACTTCGCGGCGTCCTTCATGCCCGCTTCAAGCTGCAAGCCGAGATCTTCGAGCCGCGCGTATTTATTTCCACTTTCTGCTTTCTGTTTTCTGCTTTGCGAATTTAGTTCTTCCAACGCCGCGATGCCCGCTGCCATTGCAATCGGATTGCCGCTCAACGTTCCCGCCTGATACACCGGACCGAGCGGCGCGAGCAGATCCATGATGTCCGCGCGCCCGCCGAACGCGCCCACCGGCAGGCCGCCGCCGATGACCTTGCCGAAACAGCTCAAGTCCGGCGCGATGTCGAACCGTTCCTGCGCGCCGCCGGGCGCGAGCCGGAAACCCGTCATCACCTCGTCGAAAATCAACAGCGCGCCGTTTGCCCGCGTGACCTCGCGGAGAAATTCCAGATAACCCGGCTTCGGCAGATAAACGCCCGCGTTGCCCGGCACCGGCTCGACGATGATGCCCGCAATTTGTTTTTTGTTCGCCGCGAACGCCGCCTTCACCGCCGCAATGTCGTTGAACGGCAGGACGATTGTGTGCTGCGTGAACGCCGCCGGCACGCCCGCGCTGTCGGGATTGCCAAACGTCAGCGCGCCGCTGCCGGCCTTCACCAGCAGCGAATCCGCATGGCCGTGGTAGCAGCCGTCGAACTTGATGATTTTGTCGCGCCGCGTGAAGCCTCGGGCGAGGCGAATCGCCGACATGCACGCCTCCGTGCCGGAATTGGTCATCCGCACTTTCTGCACGCTTGGAACCAGGCCGCAAATCATCTTCGCCATTTTCACTTCAAACGGATTGGGGATTCCGAAGCTCGTGCCATGTTCGGCGGCCTTTTTCACCGCAGTAATGATTTTTGGATGCGCGTGGCCCAAAATGGCCGGCCCCCACGTGCAGACGTAATCAACCAGTTCGTTGCCGTCCACGTCCCAGACATGCGCGCCTTTGGCCTTGTGAACGAAAAACGGCTGGCCGCCGACGGCGCGGAAGGCGCGCACGGGCGAGTTCACGCCGCCGGGAATGTATTTTAACGCCTCGGCGAAAAGCTGTTTGGATTTGGCACGGTTCACGGACGCAAATTTAACCGCCAAGGCGCCAGGGCACAAAGAATTTTGACACGGAATTCACGGACGGGAGCGAATTCCAGGATTATCCTCGAGAGAACACAATGCCGGCCACGATTCCAGGAAACTCAACAGTAGACTGCTATTGACCGCGTAAATCAATTGGTGGCTGTCCGCAAGAACCTCCGGCAACGCCCCGCTTGCCGCCCGCGTGCCCCGCATCCACGTTGGAGTTCACGCTTTAGCGTGCCTGCCGCCGCGAACAAGCCAAAGCTTGAACTCCAACGTGCCCCGCTCACGGCCGCCATGTGCCCAAACCGCGAAAAACCGGTTTTGTATCGGAGTGAAATTCCGTGTTCACGACGAACCGCTCAACGATTTGCGGTGTTGATTGCGCGGAAAAATTTCAATGCCTCCCGAAAATCCTCCGGCAGCGGCGATTCAAAGCTCATTTCCTTCTCCGTGCGCGGGTGGACGAACGAGAGTTCGCGCGAGTGCAGCATCACGCGCGGCGCTTCGTAACCGGTCAACCCGGCCAGCTTTTTATTCTGCTGTGCGCCATAGGTTTCGTCCCCGACGAGCGGATGGCCGAGGAATTGGAAGTGAACTCGAATCTGGTGCGTGCGTCCGGTGTGAATCCTTGCCTCGACGAACGTGGCCGGGTTCAGTCTTTCCAGCACGCGCCAGCTCGTGTGCGCGGCGCGGCCCGAATCGTCGTCGCGCACGGCCATGCGCTTGCGGTGCGACGGATGGCGCGCGATGGCGGCGCGGATTTCGCCGGAGTCGCGCGCCGGCCCGCCGCAGACAATCGCGTTGTAAATCTTTTCCACCCGCCGCTCGGCAAATTGTTTTGAGAGCGCGAGGTGCGTCCCGTCGTCCTTGGCGACGACGAGGCAGCCGCTGGTTTCCTTGTCGAGCCGGTGGACGATGCCGGGCCGCGCGACACCGCCGATGCCGCTCAAGGAACCCCGGCAATGATGCAGCAGCGCGTTGACGAGCGTGTGTTCCTCGTGTCCGGCGGCGGGATGCACGACGAGGCCGGCGGGCTTGTTCAGCACGAGCAGCGATTTGTCCTCGAACAAAACGTCGAGCGGCATTTCCTCCGGCTGCGCCACGGCGGGACGGACATCGGGCCAGTGGATTTCAATCTGTTCGCCGGCGCGCGGCGAATGGGTGGGCTTGACCGTTTTCCCGTTGACGTGGACGTGGCCCTGTTCAATCAGCCGCTGGAGCGCGCCGCGCGATGCGGCGGGGAATTTTCCGCGCAGAAAAACGTCCAGCCGTCCGCCCGGCAGCGATAGTTCGACGGTCAAATTTTCCGTTCGTGAGGACATTTCAACGTGGCGGGTGGCGGGTGACACGCGACAAAAAACGGACAAGAGCGCGGGTGGCCCGCCCGCGAATTCGTTGGTGTTCAGGCTTCAGCCTGTGCCGCCCGAAGCAAGCTAAAGCTTGAACTCCAACTCGCAGGAGAGCCGCCCGCCCGCCTTTTGCAGAGGGCGGCGGCGGGAAATGTTTCATATCACACGTCACTTGTCGCCTGTCGCTTGTTTCGGCGCGTGCTCATTTTTCCAGGTGATGAGGAAAATCAGCCCGACACCGGTGCAGATGGCGGTGTCCGCGACATTGAAGGCGGGGAAGCCGATTTCGCCGCCGTAGCCGCCGCGCCGTTGCATGTAAAACCGGATGAAATCCACGACTTCATGGCGGATGAGCCGGTCGGCCAGATTTCCGGCGATGCCGCCGAACAGCAGCCCGAACGCGATCTGGCCGGACAGGGTGCCCACGTCAAAATGGTGCCGCGTGAGGAAGAGGGCGACGAAGGCGAGCAGCATGACGATGATGAGCGTGGTGTTGTTGCCGCTGAAGAGGCTCCACGCCGCGCCGGTGTTGCCCCAATGGACGAATTTGAAAAAGCCGGGGATGATCACTTTCTCGTCGCCGGCATCCGGGAGCGCGAGCATCACCAGTTTCTTGGCGAGCTGGTCGAGGACGAGAATGAAGAGCGCGAGCGCGGCGATGCGGCGGTTCGACTTTTGAAAAATGGATTCGGCGGCGGACATCCGGCAAAGGCTAAAAGCTAAAGGCCAAAAGCTAAAGGCTAAAAGCTGAAGGCCGGCGGGCGTCATATTTTGGACTTTAGACTTTGGCCTTTTGCCTTTAGCCTTGCGTTATGGCTCTGGCGCGAATTTTGGTGGACGGCTACAGCCTGCTGCACCACTGGCCGGAACTGGCGGCGGGCGCCCCGCGCCATTCCGAGCGGGCGCGCGACGCTCTGGTGGAGGTGCTGCAACAATACCAGGACGCCGGCGGCGCGCCGGTGACGGTTTTTTTTGACGGCGCGGGCGCGCGGCGCAGGCCGAAAAACGAATCGCACAGCTCCGTCGAGGTCCTGTTTTCGCGCGCCGGGCAGACGGCGGATGAAATGATCGAGCGCGCGGCCCACCGGTTTTTGGCCCACGGCGAAGTGCTGGTGGTGACGGATGACCGGGCGGAGCGCAACGTGGTCGGCGGATTCGGCGGCGCGGTGGCCAGCTGCGACAATTTCATCCGGATGCTTGGCGGCGCGTTGGAGGAATTGCGGGATGAATTGAAAACCCGTAACCGGACCGAGCGAAACCGATTTAACCGTCCGCGCTGACACGAAGACCATGACGAAGACATTTTCAAACAAGTTGTTCCACGGCGCATGGATCTGCCTCGCGCTGCCGGTCGCGTTTTTTTTCGTTCCAGGAATCCACGCGCAGCCGGCGGGAGGGGCGGTTGAAAGCCGCTGGCTGCTGGTGTTCGACACGTCATCGGAGATGAAACAACGCCTGCCGCAGGTGCAGGCGGAGATCAATAACCTTTTGGCGCAGGGCATGAGCGGGCGGTTGCAGCCGCGCGACAGCATCGGAGTCTGGACGTTCGGCGACAGCCCGCGCACCGGCCAGTTTCCACTGCAAATTTGGGCGCCGGAAAACGCCGCGGCCACCGCCTCCTCCATCAACAAATTCATCGGCAGCCAGCGCTACGCGAACAGCACGCGCTTCGATGAGTTGATTCCGTTGTTGAATCAGGTCGTCCAGAATTCAGGACGGCTGACCGTGCTGATTTTTTGCGACGGGAACGGCACAATCACCGGCATGCCTTACGATGACGGCATCAACCGGCTTTTTCAGCAGCGGCAGGCGGCACAAAAAAACACGCGCCAGCCGTTTGTCATCGTGTTGCGCTCGCAACTGGGAAAATACACCGGCTGTTCGGTGAATTTCCCGCCCGGAATGGTGAATCTGCCGGATTTCCCGCCGGTGCCGCCACCGCCCGCGCCCACCAACGCGCCGCCCTTACCAACGCCGCCACCCGAGCCGCTGCCGCTCATTGGCGCGCCGCTTGTTATTGTGGGAACCAACGTGGGAGCCATCTGGCCACCACCCGCCCCGCCGGTGCCGCCAAAGCCCGCGCCGGTCATTCAGACCAATGCAGCCCCCGCGCCAGCCTTAACCAATCCCGTCGCACCCGTGAATCCGGTTCCGGCGACGAATCCGGTCGAGCCGGTCGCGCCGCCGAATCCGGCGCCGGTCGCGGAGTCGGTGGTTGAAACCAACATCCCTGCCATGCCAGCGCCGGTTCCAGTTCCGGCCACGAAGTCGGTTGTGCAGACAAATGCCGGCGGGCCGGTGAAGGCCGTTTTGCGGACGAATGACCTTGGTGCGCCACCGGAAAGCTCCGGTTCCGGCCACATGGGCGCGCTGATTTTGGGTGGAAGCCTGTTGGTGGCCGCCGGCGCGCTGGCGGCGTTCGCGTTTTTCCGCGCGCGACGGGCCGACCACGGCAGTCTTATCACGCGCACAATGAACAGAAAGTAAATTCCGGGCGTGACTTTCGGCTGCTTTTGTGGAAGATTCTGCGCCAATGAAAGCATCCAATTTAATTTGCACTTTTGGTTTGATCGCCGGCGCCGCGCTGGTTTCCTGCAGCAGAGCTGAACAGACAAATAACACGCCGGCCAATCCGCCAGCCAATCCGGCAAACATTCCCGCCGGCACTTCGCCGGGCTTTGCCGATCCTTCCAAGCTCACCGAGAAGGCGCCTGAAACTTTCAAGGCGCAGTTCGACACGACCAAGGGGAAGATCACCATCGAAGTCACCCGCTCGCTGGCGCCCAACGGCGCGGACCGCTTTTACAACCTGGTCAAGTCCGGCTTTTTCACCGACATCGCATTTTTCCGCGTCATCCCCGGTTTCATGTGCCAGTTTGGCATCAACGGCGACCCGGCCATTTCCGCAAAATGGCGCGCGGCAAACATCGCCGATGATCCGGTCAAGGGAAGCAACGCGCGCGGCACCATCACCTTTGCCACCGCCGGGCCAAACACGCGCACCACGCAGTTGTTCATCAATTTCGGAAACAACGCCATGCTGGACCAGCAGGGTTTCTCGCCGTTCGGCAAAGTGGCCGAAGGAATGGACGTGGTTGACAAAATCAATGGCGAATATGGCGAAGGCGCCCCTGGGGGCATGGGGCCGAATCAGGGCCGCATCCAGATGGAAGGCAACGCCTACCTGAAAAAGGATTTCCCGAACCTCGACTACATCAAGTCCGCAACCCTCATTCCGGCGGATACCACGAAATAACCTGGATATTTTTATGAGCGAAGTTGCCCGCATCACCACCTCCGAAGGCGAAATGGTCCTGGAATTCTGGACCGACGTTGCGCCCAAGACCGTCGAGAATTTCAAGACGCTTGCCAAAAAGGGATTTTACGACGGCACCTGTTTCCACCGCATCATCAAGGGCTTCATGATTCAGGGCGGCGATCCGCTCACCAAGGACGCGAGCAAGGAGAGCCAATGGGGCACGGGCGGCCCCGGCCACACCGTCAAGGCCGAGTTCAACGACCGCCCGCACCAGCGCGGCGTCATCTCCATGGCGCGCTCGAATCATCCTGATTCCGCCGGCAGCCAGTTTTTCATCTGCGACGGCGACGCCTCATTTCTCGACCGCCAATACACCGCGTTCGGCAAATTGATCCAGGGCGAGGACGTGCTTGCCAAAATCGCCGGAACGCCGGTCGGCGCCAGCGGTTCAGGCGAGCGAAGCAAACCGCAGAAGCGCATCGGCGTCGTGAGCGTGAAAATTGGTCCGGCTTGAACGTCGAACACGCTTTTGGCTCGTTGCTGTAACAATGCCGCACGGCCCGGGATTGTGAAATCGGAACCGAACAAGCCCAAGCATTGAAGCACCTTCGTGTGATTGCTCCGGCATTGCGGGAAACCGAGAGAACCAATGCCGAAAATGAAATCCAAAGGCCAACCCGATACGGTCCCCGCCCGTTCGCGGCGAAGTTATTCACCAGCGGTCGAGCGTGCTTTTCAGCGGCCCGCTGTCTGATCTTGAATGCCTTCGGTTAAACCCGAAAACAGGAATTGGGGAGCGCACCCGCCCTCGGGTGCGGCTGGACGCGCCTCGCGTCCAGCACCTTGCGCGTGAGACCGCCTAGAACGATCGGAACTTTTTTGTGCGCGCGAGGTTTTCCGCGAGGGCGCGGAAAACGGCACGCGAGGCGCGTGCGCTCCCCATTCCAATTTCGGAGTTCGGGTTAAAACCTATATTTCCAGGCCGCTGCCGCGAAGAAGTTTCATTTTATAACATTTGGTTTATTGTTGGCGACATGTCTGAGCCGGAACGATTTGATTGAAAAAGAGCCACCGATGGGGAATTGATGGGTGGTAAATGAAAACAACTCAATCGTCGGGCACTCACCCGGTTCATGTCGGCAAGCGGTTGTTGGACGTGCCGGGTTATCGCTTTCATGGTTTGGTGACAAGCCTGCCGACGGCGACGCATCCGCCGCTGGCGGTGTGGCGTTACTACAACGGCCGGGCCGATTGCGAGAATGTCATCAAGGAGCTGCGCGAGGGTTTTGCCTTGCCCACCCTGTGTCTGGAACAGTTTTGGGCCAGCGAGGCGGCGTTGAGCCTGGCCACGCTGACCTACAACCTGACGGTGCTCTTTCAACGGCATCTGGGCTGGCAGCAGAATGTGACGATTCAGAGCTTGCGGTTCTGGCTGTTCGCGACGGCGGGCGTGTTGAGCCATCCGGGCGGCCAAACCACGATCAAGCTGGCGGTGCCGCCACACGGACGCGGCTAATGGCGGCGATTATGGCAAAAGATTTTGAGTCCGTTTCCCAACTGCAATGCAGTAGAAATCGGCCCGCCTTCGGCCCATGAAACCGCATCGAAAATCAATTTCTACTACATGGTTCAGGCTGAGATCTCAGCCGGAACCCGATGTTTGCATTGTTTGCTTTGCAACACAGACTATGACCATTACTGTATCAAACATTCCCGTAACTGCTAAAATCGTTGGGTTACAGACGAGGCGATAAACCAACTGAAAGATGTCATCCGGCGACCGCACATGGTTATAAATCAACAGCACGAAGCCATTTTCCAACCGACAGAAGCCATCCGGCGCCCGACAGAGGCGATTTTTCAACCGGCAGATGTCATCCGGCGGCTGGCAGATTCGATCTGGGGACTTACGAAAGGCTTCGGGCGACCGGCGGACGTGACACTCTTTTTCAAAATCAGTGTTCCGGCGGTGGATGATTCACTCGCCGCGCCGCGGATTGGGTTCGGCACGGATGGCGGCCAATTCGACGCGCGGTTCTCCGGCATCGTGGTCGTGCCGGCCGGCACCCAAGTTACAGGTTACTTCCCGGGCTGCGCTGCGGGCGCGGGCGTGGCATCGGGTTGTTTGACCGGGTAACCCCACGCGGTCAGCAGTGTTTCCGCGTATCGTTTTCCAAATTCCCGCTGTCCTTCCGCGGTGAAATGCAGGTGGTCCGGGTTGCAGGGCAGACCCGCCGAAGAGACGACATGGGAATTGGGAAGCGTGCCGGGCAACTTCTTCAGGATTTCGTTGAAGGCGGCCTTCTCGCCCTGGTGATCGGCATTGACCACCTCGCCGGCGAGCAACGTCACGTTTTCGGGTTTGAGGTCCAGGTCCTTCATCAAATCGCCGTAGATTTTTTTGACCTTCCCGGGCCAGTCCTGATCTTCAAAGTTCGATTCACCCTGATGAATGAGGATTCCCTTGATCACGCCGTCCTTCTGCGCGATTTTGGCGAGGTCAACGAGATACTGGGAGGGGTTGCCGTCGTAAACGTTGGCGGCGGTAATCTTCCAGGCGTCCGCAGAGGGGAGATTTGTCAGATAATTCTTGTATCTGTCCTTGTCCCACAACTCGATCTTGGTGCCGGAAACCGAGCACTTCACGACCCCGATCCTGACTTTTTCCGGGAGGTTGGCGACCATCGTGCGGCCGAAATAATCAACGATGGAAATGCCGCGGCCCCGCGCTGTCAGCGGCGGGACGGCATCATACCACAGGCCCTTTTTCCAGCCGCGGCTGGCGTTGTCAAAATCCGCCATCACCTGAAAGCGTTTATCCACGGTGCGGTCCTGCTCCTCCATCCGTCCCCCGCTCTCCATGTTGGATTGGCCAAAGCAGAGGAAGATCCAGAAGTTCGTGTCTTGGGAAAAGGCGCTGGTCAGCGAGAGGAGCAAACCTGCAAGCAGGGACAACTTCAGTTTCATTTTCATGGGAACGATTGGTTTGATTGATGGGACTTTGCTTTTTACGCGCCCGCGTCCGCCGAACGCCGCGCGAGTGACGGAAATTTGGTTTTGGGGATCACCGAACGACACTATCCAGACTTGAGGCGGGTGTCAACGTGCGGATTCTCGGTCAGATACCCGGCCTGCGGCTTCCGTCTCCTGTTCCAACTCCCGCAAGCAACGCGGGACGGCGCTTTCCTGGATCATCGGGTTTCCTGTCGTTCGTCGGTTTCATTTGCCCGGCGAGGAACCGTTCACGCCCCTATTTATGGCGGTGGCGTCAAGTTGCGCCCTGTTCTGTATGGTCATTCGGATTTGGGGATTGTCATTTTCCGGCATCAGTCGGCAGATTGAAATTGTTTTCCATTACAAATGAGGTTTTCATGGGGCGAACGCATTGAACAAATATTGTCTATTTCGATCTGGAAACGCAAAAGTCCGCCGAGGAAGTCGGCGGCTGGAATCACATTTCCAAAATGCAAATGAGCATCGGCGTGACGTTCAGCACCGCGCGAGGCGAATACAGGATTTTTGGAGAGAAACAAATCGGCGACTTGCTCGCGGATTTGCAGCGCGCCGATCTTGTCGTCGGGTTCAACGTCCTGCGGTTTGATTACGAGGTGCTGCACGGCTACACACCGTTCGATCTGCGGCAGTTGCCGACGCTGGACATGATGGTGGAATTGCAAAACACATTGAATCACCGGCTGTCGCTGGACTCGATTGCGACGGCGACATTCGGCGTTGAAAAAACGGCGGAAGGAATGCAGGCAATCCGGTGGTTCAAGGACGGCAGGCTCGCGGAGATTGCGGAGTATTGCTGCTACGACGTGAAGCTGACGAAGCTTGTCCACGAATACGGACGGCGTCACCAGCAGCTTCATTACAACGATCGAATCGGGAAAAAGCGAACCGTGCCGGTAAAGTGGTGATTGGAAAGTTCCGAAAATTGGCCGGCTGTTCCAGCGGCGTCGTCAAAAGCGGCCGTTGCCGGTCCTGATCATCAGACGATTGACGGCCTCGCCCGCCGTCTGAAAGATGTCCTGATTATTGACTGGCGTTGCTGGAATCCTGGACACGCGGCCAAAGTGCCCGGAGCCGCCGGATAACGGGATTGCAAATTCGCAGCATTCAGGGGTTTTCACGCCGATCTGACCGCAAAATACGGCGAAAGAGCGGCGTAAATCCGGCATCAAAAATGCGCTTTGATACCAGTCCCCAAAGGCTTTTGCCATTTATCCGAACCTACAGAAGACGCGGAATATGCCGATACTGTATGATGACCGCAGGAATCAAGAATTGGCCGTGATGACCAGCGAAACACAACCTGGACAAGCATCTCCCCATGACGCTAACGAGCGCGAGCGGGCGGAGCCGGTGTTGCGACAGGGTCATGACGAGTTCAACGACCTGTTCGACAACGCGCCCGTGGGCATTCTTGATATGGACGCCGCAGGTCGGCTGATGCGCATCAACAACACGGTGCTGATCATGTTGGGTTACACCGCCAAAGAATTGCTGGGGCAGTTTGTCTGGAAGATTTCCGCGGAACCGGAGACGACCCGCCACACCGTGCTGACAAAATTGCGCGGGGAGATGGAACCGGCGCACCACCTCGATCGGATTTTCCGCCGGAAGGACGGATCCACTTTGCCGGTGTTGATTACCGAACGGATCGTGAAACGGGAGGATGGCGCCATCATCGGATTGCAGGCGGGGATTCAGGACATAACCGAAAGCAAAAAGGCGGAGGAAAAGTTCGAACTGACCCGCGCGTTGATTGACAACTCGGCGGACGCCATCCACGTGGTGGACCCGGTAACGGCCCGTTTTTTGGATGTCAATGAACGCGCCTGCCGTGCGTTGGGTTACGCCCGCGAGGAACATCTGGCGCTGACGGTGTTCGACGTGGTGGTGGGCGTTGACCGCGCGCGTTTTGACGAAGCCTTCAAGCAGGCAAAGAAAACCGGCCATCTTACGGTGGAATCCCAGCACCGCCGGAAGGACGGTTCCATTTATCCGGTGGAAGTGAGCCTCACGCCGGTGACGCTCGGTCGCGAATATCTGTTGGTGGTGGTGCGCGACATCACCGAGCGCAAGCTGGCCGACCAATTCCAAGCCCGGCTGGCGACGGCCGTCGAACAGGCCGCCGAAGCCATCGTGATCACCGACACCCTTGGCACGATAGTCTATGCCAATCCCGCGTTTGAGAATACCACCGGCTACACCCGCGCGGAGGCCATTGGCCAGAATCCGCGCCTCTTCAAGAGCGGCAAACAAGACGCTGATTTTTATCGCCGCATGTGGGAAACGATTGCGCGCGGGGATGTCTGGTCCGGCCATTTCATCAACCGCCGCAAGGATGGGGCGTTTTACGAGGAGGAAGCCACCATCTCGCCCGTGCGGGACGCAGCCGGCGCCATTGCCAACTACGTCGCCGTCAAGCGCAACGTCACGCGCGAAAAACAACTCGAGGCGCAAATGCACCAGGCGCAAAAAATGGAGGCCATCGGCCAGCTGGCCGGGGGCGTGGCCCACGACTTCAACAACATCCTCAACGTCATCATCGGTTACAGCCATTTGCTCACGGCGGATCTGGACCCGGACAGTCCGCTGCGAACCTACGTCGAGGAAATCCTGGCGGCGGCCGGGCGCGCCAGCGGATTGACGCGGCAACTGCTGCTCTTCAGCCGCAAACAAAACGGTGGAGCCGGTCGTGCTCGATCTCAACGACGCGGTGAAGGACCTGGACAAAATGTTGCGGCGGCTCATCGGTGAGAACATTGAAATGGCGGTGGTTCCCGGCAAGGACATCGGACACATCCAGGCCGACTCCGGCCACATCGGCCAGGTGTTGATGAATCTGGTGGTCAACGCCCGCGATGCCATGCCCAACGGCGGCAAGCTCACAATCGCCACGCGCAACGTCACGCTCAATGAAACCCACCCGCGCGCGCGGCTGTCGCCCTGCGCCGGGCAACTACGTCATGTTGAGCGTCAGCGACACGGGAATCGGCATGACGCCGGAAGTCAAGGCGCGCCTGTTTGAGGCGCTGTTCACCACCAAGCCCGCGGGCAAGGGCACCGGCCTGGGTCTGGCGACCTGCCAGACCATCGTCCAGCAATCCGGCGGCTGCATTGACGTGGAGAGCGAGGCGGGCCAGGGCGCGACCTTCAAAATCTATTTTCCGCGGGTGGAAAAGCCGTTGGAAACCGCAGCCCGACCGGTGCAGACGGGGCCGTTGCCGCGCGGCAAGGAAACCTTGCTGCTCGTGGAAGACGAGCCGTCCGTCCGGCACCTGGCGGCGGGCGTGTTGGAAACCCAGGGCTACACGGTGCTGCGCGCGAACAACGGCCAGGAGGCATTGAACCTGGTCCAGAACCACAAAGGCCCGCCGATTCGCCTGGTGGTCACCGACGTCGTCATGCCGCGGATGGGCGGCAAGATGATGGTGGACTGGCTGAAAGCGACTTATCCCGACCTCAAAGTCCTCTTCACTTCGGGTTACACCGATGAAGCCATTGGCGACCAGGGCGTGCTGGAACCGGGCGTCGCGTTTCTGGCCAAACCCTACACGCCGGAAGACCTCGCCCGCAAAGTGCGCGCCGTGCTGGACAACCTTGCCGACCCCGCCGAACTCCCGAAACCAGACGAAAATGTCCCGCCCTCTGCTCCCGATCTCCCATGAATCCCGTGAAAACTGATCCGTTTAAAACTTCAGGTTGGGTCGAGTGTGCCAGGGGTCGCATTGACGCCTCCAGAATCACGCAGCCGCGGCCAGCCCCGCGCGATCAGAACGCCGGTTTCCAGATCGGCACGGTGCGGCAAAATTCCCGGAACACGCCGGGAGGGAGACCATCGCGCCGGTTGAGGGATGGTTTCTGCCTCCAAAATGGGATGAGACGCCGCTGGGTCCGGTCCGCGCTGCCGGCGCTGTTGTTGATTTCGCTGTTGCTGCCAGGCCCGGCGCTCGCCCTGGATCCAGCCCGTGGCTTGTCGCAATATAATTGCCAGACTTGGACGCCGCAAAGCGGTTTGCCCGCCAATGGCATCAATGCGATCACGCAAACGAAAGGCGGGTTCATCTGGCTCGGCTCCCAAAGAGGCCTCGTTCGCTATGACGGCTTGGAATTCAAATCCATGGAGTTGCCGCAAAATCGGCTCTTTCAGCAGAAGGAAATCTCATCGTTATTCGCGTCCACCAACGGCGACCTCTGGTTTGGAATCCTGAATGGCGCCTTTGGCCTCTGCCGGCGCGACAGCACATTCGTGGCGCTGACCAACCAAACGTGGGTGTCGCCGAACATGAAAGTCTCGGCGATAATGGCCGCGCGCGACGGCGCTCTCTGGGTCAGCTCCTCGGCCTCCACCTTGCGATGGGTGACCAAGTCGAACATCATCCAGGCCTTTGATTTCAGCGGAGTGGAGTGCGACGCCATGTTCGAAGACTCCAAGGGACGCGTCTGGTTGAGCATGCTGGGACGCGGCCTGTTTTATTTCGACGGCGCGCAAATGAATCCTTTTCCGGATCCCGCCATGACGAACCAGGACACGATCGTGTTTGGCATCACGGAGGACCACGACGGCCGGTTCTGGTTCGCCACGCAATACGGCCTGCGTGTGTATGATGCCGATTTTCACACCAATGAAAGCCCGGAAGTGCCCGCAAAGGTGATGCGCGTGATGACGGATCGCGAAGGAACCGTCTGGATCGGCAGCGACGGCGCCGGGCTGTTTTGCTGGCGTCACGGGGAGTTGACCAATTTCCGGAAGAGCGACGGCCTCGCGGACGATCACGTCACGGCGCTGTTTGAGGACCGCGACGGCAACTTGTGGGTGGGCTCGCGCGGCGGCCTGAACATGTTCTCGGATGTGAAATTCCCGCTCTATTCGCCCGGAGGCACCGAACAAAGCGCGGCGTTCCACAGCGTTTGCCCCGCTGCCGGCGGCGGCGTCTGGGCCGGCTCCGACATGGGCCTGTTTCGGTTCGATGGCTCGCAGTTCACGTATT
This sequence comes from uncultured Verrucomicrobiae bacterium, assembly GCA_963711945.1. Classification (GTDB taxonomy): domain Bacteria; phylum Verrucomicrobiota; class Verrucomicrobiia; order Limisphaerales; family UBA11358; genus UBA11358. Next base: position 410,853 of record CAVQGB010000008.1, read on the forward strand.
ACGGGACGAATGCGGGGTTGCCCGTGCTCTGGTTGAAGCACGTTTTTGAGGCGGCCAACGGCGATCTTTATATCGCCGACGGCACCCAGGAGGTGGAAACCTTCCGCGACGGCAAGCTGGGTGTCCGGTTCAAATGCCCCACGTGGCCGACCGGTTTCGCCGAAGACAAGCAGGGCGTGGTGACGGGCAGCGGCGACCACTTGTTCCGCGTGAACCCGGACGGCTTGACGCCGTATGCGTTCACCAACGCGGCCCCGGATTTTGGCTGGATTCACAGCCTCAATTCCACGCGCGACGGGACCATTCTCGTCGCGGGCGTGAACGGTGTTTTTCGGGTGAAAGACGGCAATTATGAACGGTTTAGCACCGCAAACGGGATGCCGGTGAACGAAGCGCAGTGGGTTTGCGAAGATTCCAGCAACGTGGTCTGGGCCGGTCTGGCCGGCGGCGTTGCGAGAATCGAGGGAAGTCACGTGGACGGCTGGACGCAAGACAACGGATTGTTCAACAACAACGTTCACGCCATAATTCCGGACGACAAAGGCTGGTTGTGGTTCCATTCCGACAGCGGAATTTTTCGCGCCCGCCGGGACAGTTTTATGGTCGGCGGCCTCAAAACCGGGCAGCTTCACTGTGAGGTCTTTGACGACACGGCCGACGTAAAAACCCTGGAGACGGCGGACGTTGAATTCTCCGCCTGCGGGACGCCCGATGGACGCATCTGGATTCCCAGCCCGCAGGGAATCATTCTCATTGACCCGGGCCATTTGCCGCCGGCCCCGGCGCTGCCGGCGGTTCACATTGAGAGGATCCGCATCAATGGCAAGGAACGGACGCGTGCGCACGGCCCCGCCGTGCCTCCCGGCCACGGGGAACTGGAAGTGCAATACACCGCGCCGACTTTCATTGCGCCGCAGCGGCAGCAATTCCGCTACCGGCTGGAGGGCTATGAAACGAAATGGGAGTCCGTCGGCACGCGCCGTTCGGCGTTTTTTACGAACCTGAAACCGGGCAATTACAAGTTCATGGTCCAAGTCTGCGATGCCGACGGAATCGCCGGCGGCCCGAGCGACAGTATCGAAATGGAACTGCTTCCGTTCTTTTATCAGACCATCTGGTTCTATTTCGTGTGCGCCGGCCTGGGCTTGTCCGTCTTGTCGGGCGTTTACGCCTGGCGCGTGAGTTTTCTGCATCGCAAACAACGGCAAATGCAGGCGACACAAGAGCGCCTGGAAGAAGAAGTGCAGCACCGCACCACCGAACTCACCCAGGCCAACGCCGCCTTGCGCGGGGAAAATGTCGAGCGCCAGCGGGCCGAGGCGTCGCTGGTTTCGAGCCGGGAGGAATTCAAGGATTTGTTCGACAACGCACCGGTGGGTTTTCATGAGGTGGACGCCGAGGGGCGGCTGGTCCGCGTCAACAACACCCAGTTGAAAATGCAAGGCTACACCGACGGGGAATTGCTGGGCCAATTCGTCTGGAAGCTTTCCGCGGACGAGGAGACGACCCGCCAAAACGTGCTGGCAATATTGTGCGACGAGCGGTCCGCGCCACAAAATGTCGCGCAAATGTTCCGCCGGAAAGACGGTTCCACCTTTCCGGTGATGCTGAACGCCCGGGTGCTGCAACGGGAGGATGGCGGCATCACCGGCATCCGTTCGGCCGTGCAGGACATCACGGGCATCAAGGAAACAGAATCCAAACTGGAACAGGCGCATAAAGAGCTGCTGGAAACGTCGCGGCTGGCGGGCATGGCGGAAATTGCCACCAACGTTCTGCACAACATCGGCAACGTGCTGAACAGCGTCAACGTCTCGGCCAGCCTGGTCATTGACAACGCGAAGAAATCCAAGGTCGCCAGCCTCGCCAAGGTCGCGGCCATGGTGCAGGAACACGAGAACGATCTGGGGACGTTCATTACCAGCGATGTCAAAGGCAGACAGTTGCCCGGTTATCTGGGACAGCTCGTGGAACAACTGCTGGCCGATCAAAAGGCGGCCATTGCCGAACTGGAATTGCTGGTGAAAAACATCGAGCACATCAAGGAAGTCGTGGCCATGCAGCAAAATTACGCGCGGGTTTCCGGCGTGCGGGAGATCATCAACATCCATCATCTGGTGGAGGACGGCTTGCGCATGAATGCCGACTCGCTGGCCCGCCACCGAGTGGAAGTCGTGCGCGAATTTGAAGATGTGCCGCCCATCAACGTTGACAAGCACCGGGTTCTCCAAATTCTGGTGAACCTGATCCGCAATGCCAAGCATGCCTGCGACGAATCGGGGCGTGTAGACAGGCAAGTGACGGTGCGCGTCGCCAACGGTGAGGGCCGGATCAAAATATCCGTTGTGGATAATGGGATTGGCATCCCGCGCGAGAATCTGGCCCGCATCTTCAACCACGGTTTCACCACGCGCGAGCATGGTCACGGCTTCGGTCTGCACAGCGGCGCGCTGGCGGCCCGGGAAATGGGCGGTTCGCTGAACGTTCATAGCGACGGGCCGGGCAGGGGCGCGACGTTCACCCTTGATCTTCCGCTGAATCCACTGGAGGGCGATGCAACTTTCCGCCGGCGAACCCAACCAGAAATCCGCCCATGAACACGACTAAATACAACCACGGGCATCTTTTCCTGATGGGCCTTGTGTTCCTGTTCATCGGCGAGCCTTTCAAAGGTTCGGCGCTCGAACCGGATCGAAGCATTTTCCAATACAATTGCCAGACGTGGCGGCGGGCCAACGGGCTGCCCGCCAATGCCATCACGGCCATCACCCAAACCAGCGACGGCCGCTTATGGCTGGGCACGTCGCAGGGATTGGTGTGTTTCGACGGCATGGGGTTCCGCGTCTTCAATCTGGCGGGAGAGGGAGACATCGAGGGCAAGGTGATCAACAGCCTGGCACGCCGTTCTGCCGGCGGCATCTGGTTTGGACTGGACCGGGGCAGCTTCGGATTTTTTGACAAGCGGCAATTTCACCCGCTGCAACAGGCGGATGCGGGCGGGCCTTTCGCCACCGTGCGCGTTGTGCAAGAGACCCGCGATGGCGCGTTGCTGTTCGGCGGGATCGGCCTGGCCGGAAGATTTGCAGGCTCCAATTCGGTGACGTCTCTGCTGCCCACCAACAATGCTGACGTGTTCTCACTGGGTGAGGATTCGCAAGGGCGCATCTGGATGGGAACGGCGGAACACGGGCTGTTTTACTGGGAGAATGGGCGCTTGGAGACCTTTCCCGATCCGGCGCTTCGGAACCGCGTCATTTCCGCCGTCGCGGTGGATCCGGCCGGGGACATCTGGGTGGCAACCGCCACTGGATTGCGGCGTTATCATTCCAACTTTCAGGAGGAAACAGTGCCCGCTTTTGATTCGCCTCCGCGCACATTGCTGGTGGACCGGCACGGTGCGTTGTGGATCGGGACCATCGGCGCAGGTTTGATTCGCCATCAGGCCGGCCTGTTCACCTCCCTGCGCAAGAACGACGGCCTTGCCAGCGACCGGATACTGTCGCTGGCCGAATCTGACGATGGAAGTCTGTGGGTGGGGACCGAAGACGGCTTGAGCCAGTTGTCGGACGTGAAGTTCCCGACTTACTCAACCACGGAGGGCATGGTGAACGATGTTTGTCTGGCGGTGGCCGCGTCGCCCCAAGGCGGCATCTGGGCGGGCACATCGGACGGTCTCTCATGCTTCCGCGACGGGCAGTTCAAAAATTTTGGCAACGGTGGTGCGGATGGATTCCATTCGCGGTGGGTCAAAGGGCTGTATCCTGCCCGCAACGGGGATGTCTACTTGATCGGAGGCCGCAAGAATCTCGACTGTTTTCGCGGTGATCACGTGATCATGAGCTGGACCAACAGCGTCTGGCCGCGCGCGGTGGCGGAGGATTCACAGGGCATCCTGGTGGCGATGGCCGGGGATTTGATGCGGATGGAGAATGACAAGCTGGTTCCCGTGCGCCTCACCAACGGGACGGGGGTATCATTGAAGTGGATCTTCGGCATGCTGGTGGCGCGGGACGATTCAATCTGGCTGGCAGCCCCCGACGGGGTGTTTCAGATCAAGGATGGAGTGTTATACAACTGGTGCCAGACGAACGGGCTGGCACAAAGCGCCTTTGCAAATTTGTGTGAAGCGGACGACGGGTCCGTGTGGGCGGCGCAGAACACGGGCATAGCGCGATTCAAGAATGGCGGGTTGAAGATGATCACCCGGAAACAGGGGCTGCACGAAGACTACGTTTATGCGATCGTAGCCGACAAGCTGGGCAACTTCTGGATGGACTCAAACCGCGGAATCTTCCGCGTCAGCCAGCGCGAGTTGAATGCGGTTGCGGATGGCAAGGCTGACCGTGTGAATTGCACGGTGTATGAGGGCGAGGATGCGGTGAAGACCGCCGACAAGGACGCCCAGGATTATTCGGGCTGCTGCTCGTTGGACGGGCGCATCTGGTTCCCCAGTTCCAAGGGGCTTATCATGATCAATCCCACGAACATACCTGTCAATTACAGGCCGCCGGCCGTGTCCATCGAGCGCGTGCTCATCAACAACCGGGAATATCCCCCGGACCAGGCGCCGGTTCTCGGGCCGGGATCCGGCAATCTTGAAATTGATTATTCGGCGCTGGATTATCAATCACCGCAAAAGGTTTTATACCGTTACCGGCTTGACGGATATGAATCCGATTGGGTGGACGCCGGCAGCCGGCGCTCGGCCTTTTACACCAACCTCAAGTCCGGCAACTATCGTTTCCAGGTGGAGGCGTGCAACGCGGATGGCGTGTGGAACACCGTCGGGACCAGCTTCAGTTTTTTGCTGCCGGCTCATTTCTACGAAACCCCGGTCTTCCGCGCCGGGTGCGTCCTGGCCCTGTTCGGTTGCGGCATCTACGTCTGGCGGAGCCAGCATCTTCGCCGGAGGGAGGTGCAGTTGGAACAGGCGCGCACCCTGTTGGAATCAAAAGTCCAGGAACGCACATCCGAATTGCGGAATGAAATCGAAGAACGCAAGCGGATACAGTCGGAGGCGGAAAGTGTCCACCAGCAACTCCTGGAGATCTCGCGTCAAGCGGGCATGGCGGAAGTCGCCACGGGGATCCTCCATAACGTCGGCAACGTGCTCAACAGCGTCAACATCGCGTCTTCCTGCGTCGCTGACAGCCTCCAAAAATCAAAGGCCGCCAACTTGTCCAAAGTCGTCAGCCTGTTGAGCGAGCATGAGGCGGACCTGGGCGTCTTCCTCACGAATGACGCCAAGGGAAAACAAATCCCCGGATACCTCGCGCAACTGGCCGACCATCTGGCCGGTGAACGGGCCGAAGCGCTCAAGGAACTGGCGCAGTTGCAAAAGAACATCGAGCATATCAAGGACATCGTGACGATGCAGCAAAGCTTTGCCCAAGCATCCGGCATGACGGAAATCGTCAACGTGACCGACGTGGTGGAGGACGCATTAAAGCTGAATTTAAGCGGGTTGACGCGGCATGAGGTCAAAGTCATCAGGGAATTCAGTGATACGCCGCTGGTCACGGTTCAGAAGCACAAAGTACTGCAAATCTTGGTCAACCTTGTCAGCAATGCCAGACATGCGTGTGAAGCGTCAGGGCTTAAGGACAAAACCATAACCATTCGCACTACGAACGGAAGAGGCCACATCCGAATCACCGTTTGTGACAACGGCGCGGGCATTCCGCCCGAAAACATGGCCCGCATCTTTTCCCACGGTTTCACCACCAAGAAAGACGGCCACGGCTTCGGCCTGCACAGCGGCGCGCTGGCGGCCAAGGAAATGGGCGGCTCGCTGGCCGTGCAGAGTGACGGCATTGGCAAAGGCGCGAGGTTCACACTGGAGTTGCCTTGCGAAAGAAATGAGGACTCAAATGAATAATCTGTCTGCCGACAAAAACCGCCGGATTCTGATCATTGATGACAATCGTGCGATTCACGATGATTTTCGCAAGATACTTTCCCCCACCCGCGCCACCGACGCCCTGGATGTGACCGAGGCGGAATTGTTCGGGAAGGCGGTCCCGCCTGGCGGGGTGGTTCAACAAATCCGCTATGAAATTGACTCGGCCTATCAGGGACAGGATGGCGTGCTGCTGGTGAAGCAGGCGCTGGAAGCCGGGCGTCCTTACGCGATGGCGTTTGTGGATGTGCGGATGCCACCGGGCATGGACGGTGTGGAAACCATCGGGAAAATCTGGGAGCTGGATCCCGATCTCCAGATAGTCATGTGCACCGCCTACTCCGATTATTCATGGAGCCAGATGTTCGAAAAACTGGGCCGGCATGACGGGTTGCTGATCCTTAAAAAGCCATTTGACACCGTGGAAGCATTGCAGTTGGCGCAGGCGCTCACGGAAAAGTGGTGGTTGCACCAGCTGTCCCGGCGAAAAATGGAAGTGTTGGAAGACCGGGTTGCCAGGCGCACCGGCGAGTTACAGTTCAAGACGGCGCTCTTGGAGGCCCAAGTGAACTCCTCCGGCGATGGAATTTTGGTGGTGGACCTGCAGGGCAAAAAAGTGATTCAAAACCAGCGCGTCGCTGATTTGTTCAAAATTCCAAAAGCCGTTGCGGACGGAAACGATGACGCGGCCCAGGTCAAATGGGTCACGGATGCGGTCAAAAACCCCGGCCCGTTTGCCGATCACGTTGCTCATCTGTATTCGCACCCGGATGTAATCAGCCGTGATGAGATTGAGCTGAAGGATGGGACGATTCTGGACCGATACTCGGCTCCTGTGGTTGGCAAAGACGGGAAAAACTACGGGCGCATCTGGACGTTCCACGACATCACCGGGCGCAAGCGGGCGGAAGAGGCGCTGCAACGGGAACACAACCTGTTGCGCACGCTGATTGACCATATCCCCGATTCCATTTATGTGCGGGACCTCTCCAATCGCTTCGTCGTGGCCAATGCAGCGTTCGCCCGGCTCATGGGCGCCGCCGGGCCGGCCGCTTTGATCGGCAGGAGGGATGCCGATTTTTATCCCCCGGAAATGGCCGCCAATTTTGACAGGATTGATCAGGAGGTTTTTGCGGGCCGCCCGATTTTCAATCGGGAACGCGTGCTGCGTTTTCCCAATGGGCAGCAGTTGGTGACTCTTAACACCAAGGTTCCATTCAAGAACGACAAGGGCGAGGTGATTGGACTCATTGGCGTTGGCCGCGACATCACCGAGCGCAAACGGCTGGAAACCGAGTTGAACCGCGAGCGGGATTTGTGGCGGACGCTGCTGGATAATTCCCCGGACCACATCTATTTCAAGGACACCCAATCCCGCTTCATCAAATCCAGCAAGGCCCAAGGCCGGCAGTTTGGGGTGGAATCCCCGGATGAAATGGTGGGCAAGTCCGATTTTGACTTCTTCACGGAGGCGCACGCCCGGCCCGCGTTTGAGGACGAACAGGAAATCATCCGCACCGGCCGGCCGATCATTGACAAGGAAGAGCGGGAAGTGTGGAAGGACGGTCATGTCACATGGGCGTCGAGCACGAAAATGCCCATGCGGGACGCCGCCGGGAAGATCGTCGGCATCATGGGCATTTCACGCGACATCACCGAGCGCAAGCGGCTCGAAACCCATTTGATTCAATCCCAGAAGATGGAAACGGTCGGCAAGCTGGCGGGCGGCATCGCGCACGAGTTCAACAGCATCCTGACGGCCATCATCGGCCAGAGTGAATTGCTGCTCGGCGATCTTCCCGCCGGAAGTCCCCTGGCCAATAACGCCGCCGAAATCAGCCGGGCCGCCGAACGCGCCGCCACGCTGACCCGGCAGTTGCTGGCTTATGGCCGCAAGCAGTTCCTCCGGCCTGAACCCCTCAACCTGAACCAGGTCATCACCGGCATGAGCGGCATGTTGAGCCATCTCATGGGTGAGGAAATGGTGGAGGTAACCATCGTGCCCGCCGCCGGAATCAAAACGGTGAAGGCGGACGCCGGGCAGATTGAACAGGTCATCATCAACCTGGCCATGAATGCGCGCGACGCCATGCCCGGCGGCGGCAAACTCACGCTGGAAACCGCCAACGTCTCGTTCGGCCCGGACTCCATGGGCAGCCATCCCGAATTGAAACCGGGCAGCTACGTGATGCTGGCCGTCTCGGACACCGGACGGGGCATGGGGGAGAGCGTCAAGGCGCGCGCCTTCGAGCCGTTTTTCACGACCAAGGACATCGGCCAGGGAACGGGTCTGGGGTTGTCCTCCTGTTATGGCATCATCAAACAGAGCGGTGGCCACATCAACCTTTACAGCGAGCCGGGCCGGGGCACGACCTTCAAGGTCTACCTGCCGCAGATGGACCCGGTGCCGCCGAAGTCGCCTGCCAGACAAACCTTCGCGACGGATATGCCGCGAGGGACGGAAACCATTCTCCTGGTCGAGGACGATCCGGCCTTGCGCGGCATGGCCACGGGCTTGATGCAGCGGCTGGGTTACACAGTGTTGGCGGCGGCCAATGGCATTGAAGCCTTGAGTTTGAAACAACAGCCCGGCGTCGGGCACGTGGATTTGTTGTTGACGGATGTCGTCATGCCGCACATGAGCGGCAAGGAACTGGCGGACCGTGTGCGGGCGTTGTATCCACACACTAAAATCCTGTTCACCTCGGCCTACACCGAGAATGCCATCACCCACCAGGGCATGTTGGACAAGGGCGTGGTGCTGCTGCAAAAACCCTTCGCGCCCGCCGCGCTGGCGATCAAAGTGCGGGAGGTGCTGGATTGGCCGTCTGTTCCGCCCCCGGAATCCTCGCCGGGCAACTCCGATGAAACCACGCCTGCAGGCAGTGGATAGTGGCAAAATGAAGCAGACATTGATCCCAAGAGGGATGCGGTTGATGGTGAAACTCAAGCAGCCACATGGCTTTCAACCTGCTGAAAAGTGGCGCGCCCGGCGGGAATCGAACCCACGACAACCTGCTTAGAAGGCAGATGCTCTATCCAACTGAGCTACGGGCGCAACCTGGATTTTGCCGCATTCCAGCTTGCATTTACTATGCCTGTTTGAGCGGCAAGGGCAAGTTCATCCGCAAGCGCCTTAAAATCGAATTCCGAAGCTTGCAGGCAAACATGCAGGTTTTAAAGGCGGATCGGGAGAGGAATGGGCGTGAAAGAGCGGCGATAAGTCGCACGCTGTCCAGACGCTTCGCCTTGGCCGGGACCGCACCAAACTTCGCGCCAGCGTTTGGACTGCGTGCGATTGAGCACCGCTGTGCGCGGCTCGGCAACGATGCCTTGTTTCGAAACAGCCGCCGTTCCCATTTCGGAGTTCGGGTTAAAACCGGTCCGTTTTCCGCCGGAAGGCTCCGGGCGGGCGGAATACTTCGGAACCTGCGCCAAAAACCTTCTGGACTTGGGCAAACCGTTCGGAATTGAAACGGTCCGGCCTGCGAAATGTATTCGCCGGCAAACGACCTGGTGGCGCTCGACGGAATTATTTCTTCATATCCTCCTGCATCGCCCGCACCGCCTTGGACACTTGCGGCAGCGACAACGTAACGCCGCGTTCCGGGTAGCCGCCGCAGTTGACTACAATGTTCCCGACGCGGCGCAGACGCAGGCGCACGCTTCCGGTAAAAGCCGCCGTTAATCTTCCCGTTGTCACGTCAAACGTCCGCTTTAAATATTCCGAACCGTGCTTTGACTTCGCATCGCTTTTGGCCGATAATACGCTTGGTTGAGTTGCAACCGTCCGATCACGCCTCATTTCGAGCCGCAGAAGAGCGATTCCACCTTGTCCAAGCCAAGTTTATGAGCAAAACAGTCTTATTGACCAGTGTCTGCCGCCCAATGGGGCCGCAGCACGGCGACGCGCCGTCGGTCGGCTATGAACTCCTTTACCGCCAGGTCACGCGGGCACAGGGCATTTTCAGTCCGCGCACGGTGAACGTGTATTTCGGGCTGGATTACATCGCGGAAAATCTCGATGCGCCGGCGGTGGTGCTGCAATACCCGTCCAAACGCGAATTCATCAAGGAACTCAAAAAGGGTTACGACTATGTCGGCATCTCGTTCATCATGGCTTTGATGCACAAGATGAAGGAGATGGTGGCGCTGATCCGGGAACACGCGCCGAACAGCAAGATCGTGCTCGGCGGTTACGGCACCATTTTGAAGGACGACGTGCTCAAGCCGTATGCGGATTACATTTGCCGCGAGGAAGGCGTGGCGTATTTCCGCCGGCTGCTGGGCGAGCCGGAAATTCCGATGCCCTACAAGCACCCGCTCATCGTGAGCTGGCTGAAGGTGTTCGGCTGGAAGGTTTCCGGAACGGGAAAAATCTTCGCCGGCCTCGGCTGCCCGAACGGCTGCGACTTCTGCTGCACGTCGCATTTCTTTTCGCGAAAGCACATCAAACTGCTGCCCACCGGGCGCGACATTTACAACGTCGTGGAACGTTATCACGACCTCGATCCGAGCCTGGTATTCCTGATTCTCGACGAGGATTTTCTGCTGAACAAAAAGCGCGCGATGGAATTTCGCGAGTGCGTTTTGGCGGGCGCAATACGGCCTTCCATCTTCGCCTTTTCCAGCATCAAGGCCATCAGCCAATACAAGGTGGAGGAAATCCTGGAGATGGGCATTGACGGTTTCTGGATCGGCTACGAAGGCACGCGGTCGGGTTACGCCAAGCAGCAGGGCCGGCCGGTGGACGAGATCCTCGCCGAATTCCGCGAACACGGCATCACGGTGCTGGCCTCGATGATTGTCGGGTTTGACTATCAGACGCCGGAAATTGTCGCGCAGGAACTGGACGGGCTGATGAAGCTCAAGCCGTCGCTGGGGCAGTATCTGATTTACGGGCCGGTGCCGGGCACGCCGTTCCATGAGCGTGTCATCAAGGAAAACCTCCTGCATGACATCTACACCACCGACAAGGATTTGTTTTACCGGCGCGCGGACGGGTTCCGCACGATGATGAAACATCCCACGCTCTCGCCGAAGCAGATTGAGGATATTCAGACGTGGTGTTTCGAGCAGGATTTTCAACGGCTCGGCCCCAGCATTTATCGCGTGCTGGAAACGCGCTTCCTCGGCTACCTCAAGCTGAAGGATTCGACGAATCCGATATTGCGGCAAAAGGCGGAATACTTCGCCCGCGAACTGCGTTACGCCTATCCCGTGTTTCTCGCGGGCAGGCTGCTCGGCCCCAACGCCAAAATCCGGGCATGGATTGGTGACCTCGAACGCCGCATCCATGCCGAACTCGGAGCTTCCCCGTTCAGGCAAAAATTGAAATCCGTCATGGCCGTGGGCGCGGCGCTGTGGACGGGCGCCACTTTGAAACTGGACCTGTTCCAGCATCCGAAATTGCAGCGGACGACGTATCGCCTGCCGGAAAAAAGCTGGAGCGCGTTTGAGCTTTGGGACGAGTTCCAGAAGAAACATCCCATTCCCAATTTCTCGGTCAAGGTCGAGTTGCAGCACGCGAAACAACAGGTCTGGATGCGGCTGGAAGGCGCGCTTTCTGCCAAGGACGCCGAAGGATTGGGCCAGCGCATCCGCGATTCGCTGGCACGGAGCCGGAACCGGCTGGTGCTGGACTTGAACAAGCTGCACTGGCACAAGACGGAAGACCTCCGTCCGCTGTGCGAGAAGCTGGCCGCCTATCGTTCCCGCATCCGGGTGGTTTTGCCGAAACTGTCCGCCGCGCACCCCGAACTGCTGCTGATTGCCAGCATGTTTCACCATTATTAGAGTTGAGACGTTCAGCGGCGCTTTGCGGCGGGAGATTGAAGGTTGCGGGCAGACCGCCGGCAGCGCCGCACGGCATTTGAAAATTGTCAATGGCACGCCAAGGGATGGCGGCTGTTAAGGGAAAAAAGGATTGTGTTCCTTCTCCTCCGCCACCGTCGTCAGCGGGCCGTGGCCGGGGCAAATCAGGGTTTCCGGCGGCAGCGACAGGATCTGTTCGCGCACTTTTTGCCGCGCCAGGTCCCACGACGGGTTGCCGCGTCCGATGGAGCCGGCAAAAATCGCGTCGCCCACGACCGCCACGTGCGGCGCGTCCTCCTGCCAGTTGCCGATGAGATAGGTCACGCCGTCCTCCGCGTGGCCGGGCGTGTCGCGGTGCGTCACGCGCAATCCGCCCAGCGGGATGATTTCCGCCGGCTTGTTGCGCTGGTCCACCGGCGCGTTTTTGGAGCCGGAATGGACGCGCGCCTTCGGCCACGCCTCGCGGATTTTCGGCAGCGCCTCGACGTGGTCCCAATGCGTGTGCGTGATGAAAATGTGCCGGAGCTGGAGCTGCTCGGCGGCGATGCAATCGAGAACCGGCTTGGCGTCCAGTCCGGTGTCGAACAACGCCGCGTCGCGCGTGACTTCATCCCAAACCAGATAGCAATTCACGGTCAAGCCCTCGTCTGCCGTGGTGAACACGCGGATTTCGCGCCACCGGCTCAAATCGCATTGCGCCGGCAGCCAGCCGGCGGCGATGCCTTCAAGTTTGTTGGGATTGAGTCCCAGGATCTTCCCCAGCGCGGAAAAATTGATTTTTTTTGCGGTCAGGCCGGATTCCTCAAGAGCCGTCAATTCGGCCTCGGTAATTCCCGCCGCGCCCGCCGCAGCGGAGCCTGAAACGCCGCTCATGGCGCGCGCCTTGCGGAGGATGTCGCCGATATGATCTTCGAGATTCATGCGGGCAAATTTGCCGCCCGATGCCGTTGCCCGCAAGCTTTCGCTGCGTGCCGGTGCCAGGGCCCTGCAAAAAATGGTTGGAAAGAACCCGCGGCATTGGCGAATATATCTTCATGGCACAGACCGAAAACGACCCCGGCCCGGTTCCTTCCGTCGAGGAAATCCAGAAGGCGTGGCGCGAGTTGACGTTGAAGGTGGGGCAGTTGGACGCCGAGCTGACGGCGGCGCAGCAGGACAACAAGGTGTTGCGCTCGCTGATGGAACGGATGATCGAGCACCGCCAGAGGTCCCACTCCGAACTCATCACGCATTCTCACCGGCCTCGTCGCCAAATTGCCCCTCAACGACCTCGGCGTCATCGTCTCGCGGCTGGTCGAGCACAACGCGCAGGTCGCCGAGGTTTCCGCCAGCCTTGCCAAGGGGAAAATCGAGGACGATCTGCTGCAGCCCGCCATCCTGAAGGCGCAGGAGAAAACCAAGCGCGACCTCGTCACCGCCTTGAAGGTCCGCCGCCGGGGAACTGGCGAGGCTCGACGCGCCATTCGAGGCCGGCCTCATCGAGTCGCTCGTCAAGCAGCCGGACGCCTTTTTCTCGCCCGCCGTCATCCGCGCCGCCCGCTGTTACATCAAGGGCCACGTCGCCGCGCGAACGCGTCGTCAAGGAATTCGGCGAGGAGGCGCTGGTTTTTTTCAAGGATTTGACGACCGACGTCGAAATACAATCCGCGCCCCAAGCCGGACGAAATCGTGCTGGCCTTCAAAAGCGATTTCGAGGAGCTGCTGAAAAACAATTCCGGCATCAGCCCCGCCAAACGCCAGGCGCTTTCCGACCTTTACCGGAAAATCCAGAAAAGCCGGGCCGGCACCGGAGAGGCGCGCGCGCAGAGAAATGTCTTTTTGCGCCTCTGCTTCATCCTGGAATTGCTCCACTACTACGAAAACCAGGGCACCGAGTCGCCCGACGTGATTTTCGCCCAGCGCCTGCCGCCGCTCATCGAGCAGCTCGTCATCGCCAGCGAGAACGACCCTCTGGACGAGCGGTTCATCAAGGAGGCCGAAGGGCTGCTCGCTTACATCGTCAAGCCGGACCACCGGTTCTCCGTCATCAACAACATGGGCAAATCCGGCGGTGTGGCGCGGTCGCTGCGCTTTGTCCTCACCTTCCGCGCCGGGGAATTCACGCAGCACGATCCTGTGACCGCCGAATGCATCCGGCATTTCATTCCCGCCGGAATCGTGCCCAAGACCGGACAGCCTCACGCCCGTCCTGCGGTTGGTAAGCCCCAAGATGCAGGTCATCCTCGTCAGGGCCATCATCGCCACCGACCGGATCCGCCGGGACGACGCCGAGGCCCTCGGCAAAGCCGTCGCCCGGGAACTCGGCCTCAAGGAAGTCGAGCAGCAGCTCATCGAGAAAGCCGCGCTATCGCCGGAGAAAGAGCGGCAGATGGCCTGGAACAACATCAAGGAACTCATCGCCAGCCGCGCCTCGCCCAACGACATCGCCGCCGCCATCCGCGCCCGCCTCCACGAAAAATACGACGCCGACGAAGTCAAGGAAAGCTGGCTCACGCTGACCGGCAGCGACGCCCACGCTTTCATCCGCGTCTTTTGCCTTCTGCCGTATCTGCCCGATGGAAAGCCCGATCCCGTTGCCCGGCCCATCCTGGAAACCTACGTCCAACGGCTCATGCACGAGAAATATGCCGAGGCCCGCGCGAAGGTCGTCAACGCCCTGCGGAACATGTTCAAAGTCAAACCCGACAGCCCGGCGCTGCTCAACTTCATCAACCTCGTCAAATGGCTGGACGCCGAGGCCGCCGCCAAACTCGCCAGGGAAATCGGGATGACGGGCCAAAGTGCTTGACGTTGATCTCACGGGTTCAGTGCCCGCCGAAAATCAGCCGGTAGCCGATAACGAAAATCGCCGCGTCCACAATCGCGTGACTCACATAGCCCGGCCAGATGGATCTGTAGCGCAGATAAAGCCAGCTCCAGATTGCGCCGCCGGTGAACACGCCGAGCGAGCCGAGTATTGTGATGGGCCAGTTGAACTGCGCCGCCAGAACGATGACGTGGTGCGCCGTGAATGCCAGCGCCGCTGCAATGACGGCCAGCCTGCCGCCGATTAATATTTCAAACTTCCGAAAGACGAACCAGCGCCAGACGTATTCTTCCGCCAGCGAATTGAGCGTGATCCAATAAATCGCACCGAAGATAAAGGCGCCTAAATGGTTCAACCCGGTCCGCGCCGCTCTGCCAGCGACTATGTCCGGATGGATTGCGCCGAAATGGGACGCAATGGCGAAGGCCGCGAAAATGAAAACCGAAATGGCAACGCCCATCGCAATGGCGGGTCCGAATCCCCCGAGCCTTGGCGGCGACCAGCTTATTTTTTCGCGGTCAACAAATTTGAGCCACAGCACCGGCAGCAGAACGATCCACAACCGCAAAGCCGCGACGGATATTTTCCCCGCAGCGGTATCGAAGTGCCAGTAAAACACAACCGTGGCGATGCTCTGCGCCGGCACGAGCAACAGCAGGGCGATGAGCGCGTTTCTGGTATTGATGCTCAAATGTATTTCGCCAGAATCGGCTTCAATTCGGCGACTGTTTTCTTCGGCCAGAGTTTTTTGTCGGTCAGGATGGCGGTTTTCAACGCGGAATGGCATGGCCAGTTTGGTTCCGCCGGGATTTTGGCGATGGCTTGCGCGACGATTTTTTTCGCCGTGCCGGCGTTGCGATGGAGGTTGGCAATGATCATTTCCAGCGTGACGTGCTCGTCCTCCTTCCAGCAATCGTAGTCGGTGGACATGGCGAGCGTGGCGTAGGCGATTTCGGCTTCGCGGGCGCACTTGGCTTCGCCAAGATTCGTCATGCCGATGACGTCGTAACCGGCGGCATGGTTCGCGAGCGATTCGGCGCGGGTGCTGAACGCCGGGCCTTCCATGTTCACGTAGGTGCCGCCGTCGTGAACGGTAGGGCGCGTCACTCCGTGCGCGCCGTCAAGCGACGTGCCGGGCAGCGGCGCGCGCGAAGCGACGCGCCCTAGCGCGTCCCTCCCGACTTTCAAAAGAATCTGCCGCAGTTCCTCGCACACCGGGTGCGCGAACGCGACGTGCGCCACGATGCCGCGTCCGAAAAAAGTGTGGCTGGCCGACTGTTTGGTGCGGTCCAGAAACTGGTCAATGACGACGATGTCGCACGGCTTGTATTTTTCCTGCAACGAGCCGACGGCGCTGACGCTGATGATCCATTGGACGCCGAGTTTTTTCATCGCCCAGATGTTGGCGCGGTGGTTCAGCTCGCTGGGCAGGATGGTGTGTCCGCGCCCGTGCCGCGCGCAGAAAGACCACGTCGCGCCCGGCGAGCCTGCCGGTGAGCAAATCGTCGGACGGTTTGCCGAACGGGGTTTTGATCTTCACCCATTTTTGGCCGGTGAAGCCTTCGATGCCATAAAGCCCCGTGCCGCCGATGATGCCGATGCGATGTTTTGTCATGCGCTGATTTTCTACCACGAAAGGCGCGAAAGACACGAAAAATCGCCTGCGCCTTTTCGGCGGGGCGCGGACTCCGAGTGCGCGCGGCTTTGCAGACGGGCAACAGCGGCAGACAGGGGGACACCGCCCGCCAAAATCAAAACCATTTTCTTCGCTGGCGCTGGCGGCAAATTTTGCTAATTTTCGAGCATGGAATTATTCCAGCGCATTTTGAAAACAGCGGTGGACGGCGGCGCATCGGATGTTCACCTGAAAATCGGCTCGCCGGTCATCTTCCGCATCAACCGCGAGCTGGTGGCCATTGACTGCCCGTTCCCGACCGGCGAGTGGATGAACAAGATCGTCGAGGCGATCGACGCCGGTGCATTTGAAGAAGCGGCTGGACGAGGAGCGCGAAATTGATTTTTCCTATTTTGTCCCCGAGGTCGGCCGCTTCCGCACCAACTTGTTTCAGCAGCGCAGCCAATGGTGCCTGGCCATGCGCTTTGTCAAGACGAGCGTGCCGAGCTTCGAGGAACTCGGCCTGCTGGAGCAAATCAAAAAAATCGCGGAATCGCCGCGCGGCATCGTGCTGGCGGCCGGTTCGACCGGCTGCGGCAAATCCACCACGCTCGCGGCGATGGTCGAACACATCAACGGCAATTTCAAAAAACACATCATCACGCTCGAAGACCCGGTGGAATACGCCTTCGAGGACAATCAATCCGTCATCGAACAGCGCGAGATCGGGCTGGACTCGGTGTCGTTTCATCACGCGCTCAAACACGTCCTGCGCCAGGACCCGGACGTCATCATGATTGGAGAAATGCGCGACGACATCAGCTTCGCCGCCGCGATGAGCGCCGCCGACACGGGGCATCTGGTTTTGTCCACGCTGCACACGACAACGGCGCCGCAATCCATCACGCGCATCCTGGATTTTTTCAAGGCCGAGGAGCGCGAGCAAATCCGCCGGCAGCTCGCCGGGACGCTGCGCGGGGTGGTTTGCCAGCGCATGGTCACCGGCGTGGACGGCAAACTGACGCCCGCGCTGGAAATTTTGCTCAACACGCCGCTCGTCAGAAAATTGATCGAGGAAAACCGGCTGGACAAGCTGTCCTCCGCCATCGAGACCGGCACGGACGACGGGATGCTTTCGTTCAACCAATCGCTCTTCAACCTCGTCAAATCCGGGCGCGTGACGCGAGAAGGAGGCGCTGTCCAAGGCGAGCAACCCGCAGGCGCTGGAGATGAATTTCAAGGGCATCTTCCTCGACGAAGGCCGGCGAATCGTCAGTTGAACAGAATCGTCCTCCTCGTCGTCCTCGTTCTCGTAATAGAAATACAACCCAACGAGGACGAGAACGAGGCGGAAAAAACGGGAAACTTGAGTTGACTTAAAGACGACTGTTGTTATCGTGTATTTTAATGAGAGTTTCGAAGAAGACTGATTACGCTTTGCGCGCCATTTTCACGCTGGTGGAACATTTTGGCGGCGCGCCGATTCCCATTCGCGAACTGGCCCGGCGAAACGACGTTCCCAAGCGGTTTCTGGAGCAAATCATGCTGGAACTCAAGTCGCGCGGCTGGGTGGAAAGCACGGCGGGCATCCGCGGCGGATACGTTCTTGCCAAAAGTCCCGCCAAAATCACGATGGGCGAGGTGGTGCGGCATTTCGATGGCATTTTGGCCCCAATTGACTGCGTTTCGCTGACCGGCTACAAGCGATGTTCGCAAGAGCCGGTCTGCCGTTTCCGCCGTGTTTTTCTGGACGCGCGAAATTATGTGGCGGAAGTAATGGACCGGGCGACATTGGCCGAAGTGTCGAAGGGGCTGCCGGTGTCCAAACGCGAGGTTTCAGCCGGTTTCATCGGCGGAGAAGGCATCTGAAAAATATTTTCAAAAAGCGGTTGACAGATTTTGAAATGCGTGGATAATGACGACATATTTAGTCGTTATTTGAATAACGAAATGAACGCGACCATGATTAACAAAGAAAACGATGCCGGCGAAAAAACGGGCTGGCTGGAGATTGTCCGCCGGCAGGTCGGTTCATTGCGGTTCGGCGTGGTGCAAATCGTCGTGCATGATTCGCAGGTCACGCAGATTGAAAAGACCGAGCGCGTGCGTTTGGACAAATCGCACATTCCAAGAATTTAATCCGACCAGAACACTGGAGGCAAAAATATGAAATGGTGCCGACCGGGAAAACCGGAGGCCGAATGAATAACAAGAAATGAAAAACACGAAAAGCTATTCCGGCCTCTGCCTTTTGGGAGTTGCCGGCCTGCTATCAAAAACCCACGGCGCGGATGCATCCGCGGTCGGTTCCGGTTCGGCGTCGTGGCAAAAACCAGCCTGGCTGACGGATTTGTCCCTCGGCGCAAAGGAAAGCTATGATGACAATGTGCTGCTGGTGTCCGGCAACGGATCTGGCCCCCCAATCGTCATGGGTCACCACGGTGTCGCCGAAGCTCGGCTTCAATTTCGCGCCGCTGTTGGGAAATCAAAACACGTTGCAGACGCTGTCGTTGAGTTACGCGCCGGATTTCAATGTTTATCACGACGCCCCGTCGCAGAGTTACGACGCGCACAAGATTGGCGACACGATCAAGGGCCATGCCGGTGATTTTTCATACTCGCTGGACAACGCCTTTCTCGACAACGACGGGAACCATCAGGCGCCGATTTATGCCCTGAACCAAGGCGCAGCCGCGGTTGGCCAGTATGACAAATACCGCAGCAAATTCGCCCAATCCGTCCCCCGCGAGCGGCTGGCGCAGATTCAAGACCGCGCCAACGTGCTGTTGCAATATGACTGGGACAAATTTTTTGTCCGGCCGGTGGCGACGTTGCTGTATTACGACCTCCAATACCGACTGGCATAACACCGGGGCGGCACCTTGGAAAGGGTATCAAAATTATGTGGATCGCTACGACGTGAACGGCGGCGCGGATTTGGGTTACAAGCTGGCTCCGAAGCTGGCCGCGACGTTTGGCTACCGCTACGGCTCGCAATACCAGCAACAGTTTCCGGGGACGATTGATTCGGACAATCATCATGCGTCCAGCGACTATCAGCGGGTGCTGCTGGGGTTGGAGGGCAAGCCGTGGAACTGGCTGAACGTGAAACTGGCGGGCGGCCCGGATTTCCGCAGCTACAATTCACTGGCTCCGGTCAATGACTTTCATCCGGTCAAGTATTACGGTGAGGCGGTCCTGACGGCGACTCTGACGCCCAGCCAGACGGCGACGTTCAATTACAAGCAGTGGCAGTGGGTTTCGAGCACCGGCAAAGTGCCGTATCTTGACAGCACCTACGCCCTGGCTTACCACTGGAACGCGACCAAGCAACTGGGATTGGACTTGGGCGGCAAGGTTCTGGAGGCTGACTACACCGGGGGAAATGAAGATGGAGTGACGGTGAGTTCACAGAATTCAAGCCTGCGTGATGACGTGGAATATGAAGTTTCCGTCGGCGTGACCTACGCCTTCAACACCCATTTCAGCGCCAATCTGGCTTACACTTACGACCTTGGTAAAAACGCCCTGAACAACCTGCCGGCGGGCAATCTGGCGCTGGCATCGGACTACCGCAACTTTGAACATCAGGTGGTTTCGCTCGGCCTGCAATATAAGTTTTGATTCAAATCCACTCGAAAGCACCAAATCCACTAAAAAACATGAAAACCTTTCTGAAAATTCTGCTGGCCTCGGCGCTCGCCATTTCCGCAAGCGCGAAGGAAATCAAGCTGCTCAACGTCTCCTACGACCCGACCCGCGAGTTGTATCAGGAATACAACGCCGCCTTCGCCAAATACTGGAAGGCTAGGACCGGCGACGGCGTGACGGTCAACCAGTCGCACGGGGGTTCAGGCAAACAGGCGCAGTCGGTCATCAATGGGCTTGAAGCCGACGTGGTGACGCTGGCGCTGGCGTATGACATTGATGCGATTTCGCAACAGGCGAAATTGCTGCCGGCCGACTGGCAAAAACGCCTGCCGAACAACAGCACGCCCTACACCTCGACCATCGTGTTCCTTGTCCGCAAAGGCAACCCGAAGCACATCAGGGATTGGGGCGACGTGGTGAAACCGGGCGTGTCAGTAGTGACGCCAAATCCGAAGAGTTCCGGCGGGGCGCGCTGGGCATATCTGGCTGCCTACGCCTACGCGCTGGAAACTTACGGCCATGACGATGCGAAGGCCAGGGACTTCATCGCGAAGCTCTACAAAAACGTGCCAGTGCTCGATTCCGGCGCGCGCGGCTCGACCATCACGTTCGCCAAGAACGGCATCGGTGACGTGCTGCTCGCGTGGGAAAACGAGGCGCACCAGGCCCTCAAGGAATTCGGCGCGGAGAAATTTGAAATCGTCACGCCGCCGTTGAGCATCCTGGCCGAACCGCCGGTGGCGGTAGTGGATGAAAATGCCAAACGCCACGGCACGACGGAAGTGGCCGCGGCGTATTTGAATTATCTCTACTCGGACGAAGGCCAGGAAATCGCGGCGAAAAATTTCTATCGCCCGCGCAACGAAGCCATTGCCGCCAAATACGCCGCCAATTTCAGCCAGTTGAAGCTGGTCACGGTGGACCAGGAATTTGGCGGCTGGGCGAAGGCGCAACAGACCCATTTTGCCGACGGCGGCGTCTTCGACAAAATCTATCAACCGTAAACCATGTTTTGACCGGATCCCGCAAATTCATCGCCACGCACCCAACCTGTAAAACTCATGAGCAAAATATACAACGACATCACCGAAACCATCGGCAACACCCCGCTCGTGCGGCTGAACCGCACGGCGAAAAAACACGGCGCGGTCGCCGACGTGCTGCTCAAACTCGAATTCTTCAATCCGCTCTCCAGCGTCAAGGATCGCATCGGCATCGCGCTGATTGACGCCGGTATCAAGGCCGGGAAGATCAAACCGGACACCGTCATCATCGAGCCGACCAGCGGCAACACCGGCATCGCGCTGGCGTTCGTCGCGGCGGCGAAAGGCTTGAGATTGATCCTGACAATGCCCGAGACGATGAGCCTGGAGCGTCGCAAGCTGCTGAAGATTCTCGGCGCGAAACTCGTTCTCACCGAGGGCGCGAAAGGCATGAAAGGCGCGATTGCCAAGGCCGAGGAATTGAACAAGCAGATCCCCAACAGCTTCATTCCCCAGCAGTTTTCCAATCCGGCCAACCCGGAAATCCACCGCCAGACGACCGCCGGGGAAATCTGGCGCGATACCGACGGCAAGGTGGACTTCATCGTCGCGGGCGTCGGCACCGGCGGCACGATCACCGGCGTCGCCGAGGTCATCAAAAAATTGAAGCCGTCATTTAAAGCCGTCGCGGTCGAGCCGGTGAAGTCGCCCGTCATTTCCGGCGGCACAGCCCGGGCCGCACAAGTTGCAGGGCATCGGCGCGGGTTTCATTCCCGTCAACCTCAACACCAAAATCGTGGATGAAGTCATCAAGGTGGACGAGGCGGATTCCGGCCCGATTTCCAAGGAGGTCAACCAGCTCGACGGCATTCCCGTCGGCATTTCCAGCGGTGCGGCGATTTGGGCGGCGTTGCAGGTGGCCAAACGTCCGGAAAACAAGGGCAAGACCATTGTCGTCATCGTGCCATCGTCCGCCGAACGCTATCTTTCGGCATGGTTGTTCGCCGACATCAACACGGATTCTGACGACATTAGCGGCTTGCTAACGCCGGCGTAAAAGCTTTTGCTTTTGCGGTTTCAAAAGATTGTGGCGACCACACAGACAGGAGTGAAAAAGTTCAGGGTGTTGCCGGGCTTCAAACTGACGCTCGGCTTCTCCCTCTTTTATCTGGGGCTGATCGTGCTGATTCCGTTGGCCGCGACGTTTGCCAAGTCGAGCACGCTTTCTTGGGAGCATTTCTGGCAGGTGGTCGCCTCGCCGGCGGCGCTTGCGGCGTATCGTTTGAGCTTTGGCGTGTCGCTGCTCGCCGCGCTGGTCAACGCGGTGTTCGGCCTCATCGTCGCCTGGGTGCTGGTGCGCTACCAATTCTGGGGCAAACGCCTGATGGACGCGCTGGTGGATCTTCCGTTCGCGCTGCCGACGGCGGTGGCGGGCATCACGCTCGCGACGCTTTACTCCGAGAACGGCTGGATTGGCCGCTGGTTTGCGCCGTATGGAATCAAAATTTCCTACACCTGGCTCGGCATATTCGTTGCGCTCACCTTCATCGGCCTGCCGTTCATCGTCCGCACCCTGCAGCCGGTGTTGGAAGACCTCGACGTGGACGTGGAGGAGGCCGCCGCGACCCTGGGCGCGAACCGGTTCAAAACCTTTTTCCGCGTCATTCTGCCGATGATTTTTCCGGCGCTGCTCACCGGTTTTGCGATGGCGTTCGCCCGCGCGCTGGGCGAATATGGCTCGGTGGTTTTCATTTCCAGCAACATTCCGATGAAGACGCAAATCGTTCCGGTGCTCATTTACACCAAGCTGGAGCAATTCGATTATGCCGGCGCGACGGCGCTGGCGGTGGTCATGCTCATCGTTTCCTTTCTGCTGCTGCTGGCTATCAACGTGCTCCAATGGTGGAGCACGCGGCATCGCGAACGCATCTGAATCATGGGACCCGCCTCCGCCTTACATGCCATCCGCCGACTCGGACGCCTTCGTTCGACGGGCGAACCGGTTTGGGTGCGTTGGGTGCTGATTGCCATCGCGCTCGCCTTTCTCGCCCTGTTTCTGGTCGTGCCGCTGGTGGCGGTGTTCGTGGAGGCGTTCTCCAAGGGCGTGGGCCTTTATTTTCACACCCTCGCCGACCCGTTCACGTTGAGCTCCATCAAGCTGACGTTCATCACCGCCGGCATCTCGGTCCCGATGAATTGCATTTTTGGCGTGGCGGCGGCGTGGGCCATCGCGAAGTTCGATTTCGCCGGCAAAAACATTTTGACGACGCTGATTGATTTGCCGTTCGCGGTGTCGCCGGTCATTTCGGGCATGGTTTTCGTGCTCGTTTTCGGCGCGCAGGGCTGGTTCGGCCCGTATCGTTACGCGGGCGAACATCCGTGGCTCGGCGACTGGCTGAACCAGCACGACATCAATATCATCTTCGCCGTGCCGGGCATCGTGCTGGCGACGACGTTTGTGACCTTCCCGTTCGTGGCACGCGAATTGATTCCGCTCATGCAATCGCAGGGCCGCAGCGAGGAGGAGGCGGCGCGGACGTTGGGCGCGCGCGGCTGGCAGGTGTTCTGGCGCGTGACGCTGCCGAACATCAAATGGGGATTGATTTACGGCGTGATCTTGTGCAACGCCCGCGCCATGGGTGAATTCGGCGCGGTCTCGGTCGTCAGCGGCCACATCCGCGGCGTGACCAACACGATGCCGCTGCACATCCAGGCGTTGTATGACGATTATAATTCCGCCGGCGCGTTCGCCGTGGCGTCGGTGCTGACCTTTTTGGCGCTGGTGACCATCGCGTTGAAGGCCTGGGTCGAGCGCAAGGGCGCCGCCCTGGCCGAAGCCCGGGAGAAAGTTTCCGCATGAGCGTTGAAGTCAAAAACATTAAAAAGCAATTCGGCCGGTTTCCCGCGCTTCACGACCTGAGCCTGAAGGTCGAGTCCGGCGAACTTGTGGCGTTGCTCGGCCCGTCCGGTTCCGGCAAGACGACCTTGCTCCGCATCATCGGCGGGCTGGAATTTCCCGACAACGATGAGGCGTCCGTCTCGTTTTACGGCGAGGATGTGACCGGGTTGCCGGCGCACAAACGCCGTGTCGGGTTCGCCTTCCAGCATTACGCGCTGTTCCGGCACCTGGACGTGTTCGAAAACATCGCGTTCGGCCTGCGTGTCCGGCCATTCTGGTCGCGCCCGAAGGAATTCGACATCCGCGGGCGCGTCGAAAAATTACTGAAGCTCATCCAGCTCGAATCACTCGGCAAACGGTATCCTTCCCAGCTTTCCGGCGGGCAGCGCCAGCGCGTCGCGCTCGCCCGCGCGCTCGCCGTGGAGCCGAAGGTGCTGCTGCTCGACGAGCCGTTTGGCGCGCTCGACGCGAAGGTGCGCAAGGATCTGCGCCAGTGGCTGCGCCGGTTGCACGAGGAAATCCACGTCACGACGCTCTTCGTCACGCACGACCAGGAGGAGGCGCTGGAAGTGGCCGACCGCGTGGCCATTTTGCGCGAGGGCAAAATCGAGCAGATCGGCACGCCGGCGGAGATTTACGACCATCCCGCGACGCCGTTCGTTTATGACTTTCTCGGCAATGTGAACGCCTTTGCCGGCAAGGTGCGCGACGGCTCCGTCCACATCGGCGGGAGCAAATTCGCCTCGGCCGGATACGACGGCGGAGCGGAAAAGTCCGCCACCGCGTTCGTGCGCCCGCACGACATCCGCGTTTCTCGCGTGCCGGGCGGACCGGCCACGTTCAACGCGCGGGTGAAGCATTTCAACGCGGTCGGCCCGTTTGCAAGCCTGGAACTGGAGCGGCTCGACAGCCATGAGCCGTTCACCGTGCAATTGAGCCAGGAACAGTTCCACGAGCTTCAGCCGCGTCCCGGCGAAGAACTGTTCGTTGAATTGCGGAATGTAAAGGTGTTCGAGGATTATTCCATCTGAACATGCGCGGCCGTTTCCAGAATTTGTCCCGTAGCCGGCCCGCCACGTTGACCCTGACAATGAAACGGGACATTCAGCGCGAATATTTCCGATGATGGAAGTCAAACGCGCCAGACAAGCGTCCGATTATCATTGAAAAATCACCCGTCTGTGGCAAGGTGGATATTGAATATAAACTATGAAAAGACATAATGACAGACTGCGGCGGTACACGACGGTTCTGTGGCATGGCCCGGGGGGCATTTGAACCATGACAACTCCTTCCACCGCCCCAAGGCCGACGCACAACGAAGACATCAAGGCCGCGATCCCGACGCTCGCGGGCACCATTGCCGCGACCGTTGCCGACGCGGGCGCCGACCATTTTTCCGAGGACGACAACCAGTTCCTGAAATTTCACGGCTTCTACCAGCAGGACGACCGCGACCTGCGCAAGACCGGCAAGAAATACATCATGATGGTGCGCAGCCGCATTCCCGGCGGCGTGATGACGGCGAAGCAATGGCAGGTGTTCGACGCTTTCGGCCTCGACCTACGGCAACAACACGCTGCGCATCACCACGCGCCAGACGCATCCAGTTCCACGGCATGTCTGAAATCCGGCCTGCGCGCGCGTGGTCAAAGGCATCAACGAATCCCTGCTCTCCACGCTCGCCGCCTGCGGCGACGTGAACCGCAACGTCCTCGCGCCGCCCACGCCCGCCTACACGAAGGCGCGCGAACAGGTCTATGCCGACTGCCACAACGCGTCGCGCTGGCGCTCGCGCCGCAGACCAGGGCGTATCACGCCATCTGGATTGACGGCGTGCAACTCGAATCTCGAAGACGCGGCGAACAAGAACTTCGTGGATCCGCTTTACGGCAAAACCTATCTGCCGCGCAAATTCAAAATCGCCTTCGCCATCCCGCCGGTGAACGACATGGACGTTTTCACGAACTGACCTCGGCTTCATCGCCATCGTCGAAAACGATCAACTCGTCGGTTACAACATCGCCGTCGGCGGCGGCATGGGCCGCAGCCACGGCAACGAGCAGACTTTCCCGCGCCTCGCGGATGTCATCGGCTTTTTCACGCCGGACAAACTCGTGGACGTGGCGAAGGCCGTGCTGACGATTCACCGCGATTTCGGCGACCGCACCGACCGCAAGCACGCGCGGCTGAAATATGTCGTGGCGGAACGCGGCGTGGATTGGACGCGCGCCGAAATCGAGAAGCGCGCCGGCTTCACGCTTCGCGCCCGCAAAGTCCTTCAAATTCACGACGACCAGCGACCTTTACGGCTGGCGCAAGGCGGTGGATGGAAGCTGGTTCCTGCGGTTTGTTCGTCGAAACCGGCCGCATCAAGGATGGCGAAGGCTGCAGACTGAAAACCGCGTTGCGCCAGGTCGCGGACAAGTTTCCAGACCTGGAATTCCGCCTGTCCGCGAACCAAAACGTCATTCTCGCCAACGTCGCGGAAGCCGACAAGGCCGCCATCAACGCCCTGCTCGCCGCAACACGGCGTGAAGACGGAAAATCAGGCGCAGCGTGCTGCACGCGGCGGCGATGGCCTGCCCCGCCCTGCCCACCTGCGGCCTCGCGCTCGCGGAATCCGAGCGCATGTTGCCCGGCCTGATTGACCGCATCGAAAAACTTTGCGCCGAAGTCGGGCTGGCCGGCGAGGAAATCATCATCCGCTCGACCGGCTGCCCGAACGGCTGCGCGCGGCCTTACATGGCGGAGATCGCGTTCGTCGGCAAGGCGCCCGGCCGTTACCAGGTCTGGCTTGGCGGCGACGCCGCCGGCACGCGCCTCAACCGCGTCTGGAAGGACGTGGTGAAGGACGCGGACATCGAAACCGAATTGCGCCCCGTGCTGGCGCGTTATGCGAAGGAACGAAATTCCGGCGAACGCTTCGGCGACTGGTGCGACCGGGTTTTCCTGAAGGAGCAACCGAGACTAACCGGCAATCAGCAAAAACGACGAAGCTCTTTGAGCCTTGGCAACTCAGTTGTTCAAAAAATGACTCCCGAACAAATCGCCAAGGCCAACGCCGAGTTGCGGAACCAATCGCCGCTCGAAATCGTGAACTGGGCCATCGCGCAGGCGAAGGGCCGCGCCATCGTCTCGACGAATTTCCGCCCTTACGAAGCCGTGGTCCTGCACCTCTGCGTGCAGGCGCAGCCGGACATTCCGGTGCTGTGGGTGGACCACGGCTACAACCGCCCGGCGACCTACAAGCACGCCGAGCAGTTGAAAACAATTGCTCAAGCTGAACCTCAAGCCATTCCTGCCGCGCATCACCGCCGCGCATCGCGACGCCATTTACGGCGAGATTCCGACCACGGACGACGAGGCGGGGTTGAAGCAGTTCAGCGCGCTGATGAAACTGGAGCCGTTCCAGCGCGGCATGAAGGAACTGGCGCCGACGGTCTGGATCACCGCGTTGCGCAAGGTGCAAAATCCGAACCGCGCGGAACTGGACATCGTTTCCGAGGACAAGAATTTCGGCGCGCTGAAGGTCAGCCCGGTGTTTTACTGGAGCGACGCGGACATGGAAAATTATTTGAAGCAGCACCATCTGCCGAACGAGTGGGATTATTTCGATCCCGCCAAGGCCGACGACAAGCGCGAGTGCGGCCTGCATGCAGACTGGGGCGGCAAAGGCGTCGGCAATTAAGACACGAAGCACGCGAAATGGCACGATCATTCAGCGGTTGCAATTCTTTCGTGTGTATCTGTGTCATCGTGGTTAAAATCTTTCCGATGAGTTCATACCATCTCGACCATTTGCAGTATCTCGAAACCGAGGCGATTCACATCATGCGTGAAGTCGCCGCGGAGTTCGAGCGCCCGGCCCTGCTGTTCTCCGGCGGCAAGGATTCCATCTGCCTGCTGCGCCTCGCCGAAAAGGCGTTCCGCCCGTCCGACATCCCGATGCCGTTTCTGAACGTGGACACCGGCCATCATTTTCCCGAACTGAATGAGTTCCGCGACCGCCGCGCAAAGGAACTCGGCGCGAAGCTCATCGTCCGCAAGGTCGAGGACGCCATCGCCAACGGCATTGCGGTGCCGCGGCCCGGCGAAATCAGCCGCAACCAGTTGCAGATTCCCACGCTGCTCGCCGCCGTCGAGGAATTCCGTTTTGACTGCCTGATTGGCGGCGCGCGGCGCGACGAGGAAAAGGCCCGCGCCAAGGAGCGTTTCTTCAGCTTCCGCGACAGCTTCGGCCAGTGGGACCCGAAGAACCAGCGCCCGGAAATCTGGAACCTTTACAACGCCCGCGTCAATCCCGGCGAACACATGCGCGTCTTCCCGCTCTCGCAACTGGACCGAGATGGACGTGTGGGAATACATCAAAAAGGAAAAGCTCGAAGTGCCGACGATTTACTTCAGCCACACGCGCCAATGCGTCCGCCGCCACGGCCAATGGCTGCCCGTCACCGATTTGCTGCCGCCCAAGGACGAAGGAGCAGGTCAAGGAACTCGTCGTCCGCGTCCGCACCATCGGCGACATCATCAGCACCGGCATGGTCGAATCGCCGGCGGATTCCGTGGACGACATCATCGCCGAAATCGCCGCCGCGCGCGTGACCGAACGCGGCTCCCGCGCCGACGACAAGGCCAGCGAAGCCGCGATGGAAGACCGCAAGAAAGCGGGATATTTTTAATTTCATGCCCCACACCCAACATCCGATCGAAATCCTGCGCTTCAACACCTGCGGCAGTCCGTTGACGACGGCAAGTCCACGCTCATCGGGCGGCTGCTTTACGATTCCAAGTCGCTGATGGAAGACCAGATCGAGGCGCTCGAACGCAGCGCCGACATCACCGGCGGCGGCCAGATCAATCTCGCCAACCTCACCGACGGCCTCCGCGCCGAACGCGAGCAAGGCATCACGATTGACGTCGCCTATCGCTACTTCGCCACGCCCAAACGCAAGTTCATCGTCGCCGACACGCCGGGCCACGTCCAATACACCCGCAACATGGTCTCCGGCGCCTCCACCGCGAACCTCTCCATCGTGCTCGTGGACGCGCGGCAGGGCGTCATCGAGCAGACGCGCCGGCACACCTTCATCGCCGCGCTGCTGGGCATTCCGCACCTCGTCATCGCCGTCAACAAAATGGATCTGGTGGACTGGAGCGAGGACCGTTATTGGGAAATTCGCGACGAAATCGAGGATTTCATCCCCAAACTCGACGTGTTCCGCGACGTGAAATTCATTCCCATCAGCGCGCTGAACGGCGACAACGTCGTCGAACCCTCCAAACACACGCCGTGGTATGAAGGCCCCACGCTGCTCGCGCATCTGGAAACCGTCCACATCGCCAGCGACTGGAACCTGACCACGCTCCGCTTTCCCGTCCAATGGGTCAACCGCCCGAACAATCCCACCGACCAGGCGCTGCACGATTTCCGCGGCTTGAGCGGCCAGATCGCCAGCGGCATCATCCGCAAGGGACAGGAAGTGATCGTGCTCCCCGCCGGCATCAAGAGCCGCGTCAAGGACATCTGGACTTACGACGGCTCCCTCGACGAAGCCTTTTGCCCGCAATCCGTCACCGTCTGCCTCGAGCACGACATTGACATCAGCCGCGGCGACATGATTGTCGGCCCGGAAAATCTCCCCGGCCGCAGCTCCGAATTGCACGCGCAAGTCTGCTGGATGCACGCCAAGCCGTTGCAGTCCGGCAGAAAGTATTTTCTCAAGCACGCCACCCAGACCGTCCAGGCCATCGTCACCAAATTGGAAAGCCGGATCAACATGACGACGCTCGATCCGGAACCCGACCCGGAGGCGCTCGCCATCAACGACATCGGCGGCATCCGCATCAAGACCGCCAAACCGCTCGTGTTCGACGGTTACGCCACGAACCACCTGACCGGCTCGTTCATTTTGATCGAGCAGGGCACGAACGCGACCGTCGCCGCCGGAATGCTCTCCGCGCCCACCGAGGCGGTCACGCCCGAATACGCGGACTTCGCCATTTGAGAATGGCCTGCTCATGCCGTCCACAGGAATTGTCAATCAGGCCGGGGCCGGACATGGCGATGCCTGCTTGATTTCCCGGCGACCATTTTGATTGGTGATCTTATGAATTTCAGGAAAAAATGAATGGCATTGAACCCCGCCCGCTCTCCGGCCGGCGCGTGGTCGTCACGCAGCGGGATGATTTGTCACGCCCGCTCGCGGCGGCGCTCCGCGAGCTGGGCGCGGAAATGCTGGAAGTGCCCGCCACGCATTGGGGGCCGCCTCCGGATACAAAACCTCTGGACGAAGCCCTGGCCCGGTTGAAATCCTATGACTGGATTCTTTTCAGCCATCCCATCGGCATGGAGGTGTTCTTTGAACACTTCTTCCGGATTCATGCCGACGTGCGCCAGCTCGGCGACGTGCGATCTGGGCACTTACGGGCCGGTCACTGGGCGGAAACTGCGCGACTGGCACCTGCAGCCGGCGGCGGTCGCGGCGGATCACAAGACGCCGTTGATCATGGACGCCATCACCAAATGCGGCGATGTGCGCGGGCAAAAATTTCTGTTGCTCCGCGGCGAATCCGGACACGAAAATGTCCCGGAAGCCCTCGCGGAATTGGGCGCTTCAGTTGACGTCGTGCCATCCTACGGCGCCGAACCGGAAACGGAAGATGCCAACGGCGACGCCGCCAAACTCACCGGGGAGGGTGCGGATTGGATAGTTTTTGCCAGCGGTCTGGCCATCAAACATTTCCATAGGCGGTTTGACCTGCCCAAATTGATGGTCCGTTTTCCGAACACCCGGCTGGCCATCGCCAGCATCACCATCCAGTGGGCGCTGGATCAACTGGGCCTGTCACCGTCCGTCGTGGCCCGGCCAAATGACATCGAAAGCGTCGCCAACGGAATTGTCCGATTCGAGTCGGAAAAGGAAGTTTAAGACGGAAGGCCGCGACAGGGGCGCTTGAGCAGGCTATCTTCTAGCACGTGATATTCCGCCAATTCGACCGATAAATCGGGCAATTTATGCTGCTTTGGGTTTGAAACTGCACATTTCGCTGACAGTTGTAGCGGCGGTCTGTGACCGCCGATAGATCAACAGAACGGCGCTCACAGAGCGCCGCTACAGTGCAATTTCAAACTGAAACAGGTTTTATCCCATCACCGAGCAGTTCCATCCGATCCACCCCCCGGAAAAACCTGAAAACAAAACCATCTTCCAGCTTTCCCTTCCGCCACCCTCAAAACGTTTTCACACAGCCTCGCGAGTTGATAGCCCGATTCATATCTTCACTTGTAAAAGCTCAACTCAAGATGCTCGTCAAGGCGCGTCGCCGAAGCGGTGAACAAGCGTGTTGAGATACGCTTCGTGCCCCGGAAGGAAAAACTTCAACCTGCCTAGAATCTACGGTTGGGAGATGAATGCGTTGCCCCGGATGAAGAATCGCAGGTGTCGTTTTGCCCAATGACCGGCGTAGTCCACACCGACCCGTGGCCGTTTGACTATTGCAAAAGGCGTGGCTTTGGCTGGCTCGGCTATGTGGAAATCGTCGCTGAACAGGTCGTGACCGTTTAGGCGCCCATCAATATGCATCGCTCGGCAAAGGAGACCGGGGCCTTGGCTTCGGCCGCAGACATTCATCACTGGCTCGATCGCGCGCACCAACACGGCGCACGCGTTTCCTTCAGGCTCGGTCACCACGTTCATGCAGTGATAAACGCCATAGATCAGGTAGACGTAAGCATAGCCAGGCGGGCCGAACATGACTTTCGTTCGGTCCGTCAATCCTTTGGCTGAATGCGCAGCGAGGTCGTGCACCCCAAGATACGCCTCAACCTCCACAATTTTTCCAACCCGCATTACGCCGCGCTCAACATGGATGAGATATTTGCCGAGCAGTTCCCGGGCAACCACAATAGTGCTTCGGTTGTAGAATGAGCGCGGCAGCTTACGCATGACCAAATACAACCAAACTGCGCAGCCGGCTCAAGTGGATACGGACACGACGACTTTACCGAAATGCGCGCCCGTTTCCTGGTAGCGATAGGCCGCCGGGGCTTCACCAAACGGAAAGCGCCGATCCACCACCGGCTTGAGTTGATGCAGGGCAATGGCGCGGTTCATGGCCGCAAACATGTCGCGACTGCCGACGAAAATTCCGCGGATCAAGGCGGATTTTCCAAGGATATCCTGCAGGGCGACGTTACTGGTGAAGCCGCTGACACCGCCGATGACGCTAATTGTCCCGCCCATAGCCACTGCGCGCAGTGATTTCGGAAACGTGTCCTTGCCGCCAACTTCAATGATGTGATCCGCCCCCGCTTTGTCCGTAAGCCGGAACACCTCCTTTTCCCAGTCCGGGTGAGTGCGGTAATTGATGGTTTCGTCCGCTCCCAAGGACCGGGCACGCGCCAGCTTTTCATCGCTGCTGGAGGTGATGATGACCCGCGCTCCATTCATTTTGGCAAACTGGAGCGCAAAGACAGAGACGCCACCCGTGCCCAGCACCAAAACGGTCTGGCCGGCGGCAATTTTCCCGTCGGTGACCAGCGCGTGCCAGGCTGTAAGCGCCGCGCAAGGCAGGGTCGCGCCTTCCTCAAAACTCAAGTGGGGCGGCAGGGCAATGACTCCCTCCGCCGAGAGCGTGACATATTCCGCCAACATCCCATTGATGGAACCACCCAGTGCGGTTTCAAACACCTCCCGGCGCAACGGTCCGGTCTGCCATGCTTGGAAAAAAGTCCCCGCAACGCGGTCGCCCACCTTCCAGCGGGTAACTCCCTCGCCCACCGCCGCGATCTTGCCCGCTCCATCGGAAAGCGGAATCAACGGCAGCGGCACTCCCGGACCATAGCGTCCGCTCGCAACCATCAGGTCACGGTAATTCAGGGAGGTGGCCCGCACATGCACGAGCACCATGCCGGGACCCGGGTGAGGTTCCGAGAGCTGGGTGAGTTTTAGCGCGTCTGCACCTGTGGATGCTGTTAGTTGCCAGGCTTTCATAAAATTCAAAATCAAGATTTCTGCGCGACACTGTCCCTTCACCACGCCCTGTCAACCGACGGCTATTCCCATTTTCAAAGCGTGGCGGCACCCTGCTGGCCCTCGGCCAACGGCTTGCCGACTTTTATTTGAGATTGCCGGGGTTGTCCAGCACTCCCTGGCTTGCCGGTCCCAGAAGCGAGCCGGAACATTGCTAACGTCCTGCTTCCAATAACTCTTTGGCAATGGTCACCACACGGGCCGGCTCGAACCCGAACTTCTTTTGAAGTTCCTTGAGCGGCGCCGAGGCGCCGAATGTTTTCATGCCGATGACCCGACCCTCCGTGCCAACGTAGCGCTCCCAGCCAAAGGTTGACGCCTGTTCAATCGCCACGCGCGCCTTCACTCCAGGCGGCAACACGCTGTCACGATACGCCTGCGGCTGATGCTCGAAGATGTCCCAAGATGGCATTGAAACCACGCGCGAGCGGATGCCTTCGCTGCGCAATTGTCTCGTGCGCCTCGACCGCGAGGCATGACTTCGCTGCCCGTCGCGATGAGGATGATTTCAGGATTTGAATCAGGCGCGTCCGCCAGAACATAGGCCCCCCGCGCGACGCCGGATGCCGGGGCATATTTGCTTCGGTCCAAGGTCGGCAACGGCTGGCGCGACAAGACCAGCGCGGCGGGCTGATGGCGCAGTTGCATGACGTAGCGGTAGGCCTCGACGACTTCGTTGGCATCGCCGGGTCGCAACGTCACCAGCCCAGGAATGGCCCGCAACGAGGCCAGTTGTTCCACAGGCTGATGCGTCGGGCCGTCTTCGCCGTCGCCCATCGCGTCGTGGGTGAAAATGAAAATGGCCGGCAGTTCCATCAGGGCCGAGAGCCGGATGGCGGGACGGGCGTAATCGCTGAAGATGAAAAACGTCGCGCCGAACGCGCGCAGTTTGGACAGCGACATCCCGTTAACCACCGCGGCCATGGCGTGTTCGCGGATGCCGTAATGCAGATTTTTTCCGCCATGGATTGCCGGCCTGGAAATCTCCGGCGCCGTCAAATTTCAACGTGGTTTTGTTCGACGGTCCAAGATCGGCCGAGCCGCCGAGGAGCCACGGAATGTTTTGCGCCAGCACGTTCAGCACCTTGCCGGATGCCTCGCGGCCGGCGATGCCTTTTGGGTCGGCGGGAAAAACCGGCAGATTGCGATCCCAGCCGGCGGGAAGTTCGCGCCTTTGCATCTGGTCAATCTCGGTCGCAAGTTCGGGAAACTTTGTGCGGTAAGCGGCGAAAAGCTCCGTCCATTTCTTTCTGGCGTTCGGCGCCGCGTTGGCCGATGCCAGCTGTGAAATGCTCATAAACCCCGTCCGGCACCAGAAACTTTGCGTCCTCCGGCCAGCCATAACTCCGTTTGGTGAGTCGGACTTCCTCGTCGCCGAGCGGTTCGCCGTGCGCCTCCGCCGTGTCCTGCTTGTGGGGTGAACCGTAACCGATGTGGCTGTCGAGGATGATGAAGGTGGGGCGGCCCTTGGTCTGGCGAAAAACGTCCAGCGCATGCTCGATGCGGTCAATGTCATTGGCATCGCCGACTCGCAGGACATTCCAGCCATAGCCAAGAAAGCGGGCGGCGACGTCTTCGGTGAAAGTGATGTTGGTGTTGCCCTCGATGGTGATGTGGTTGTTGTCGTAAATCCAGCAGAGGTTGTCGAGGCCGAGATGGCCGGCGAGCGAGGCCGCTTCGGAGGCGACGCCTTCCATCATGCAGCCGTCGCCGCAGACGGCATAAATGTTGTAGTCGAAGATTTCGAATCCGGGTTTGTTGTAACGATTGGCCAGCCATTTTTGGGCGATGGCCATGCCAACGCTCGTGGCGACGCCTTGCCCCAGCGGACCGGTGGTGGTTTCGACGCCCGATACCCAATGATATTCCGGATGGCCGGGTGCCTTGCTGCCCAGTTGGCGGAACCGGCGGATGTCATCCAGCGTCACCGACGGTTGCCCAACCATTTCATAATCGGCATTCACCGCTTGAACGCCGAGTGAGGTGGAGGATGGACCAGAGCAGCATCGAGGCGTGTCCGTTTGAAAGCACAAACCGGTCGCGGTTGGGCCAGATCGGGTCTTGCGGATCGAAACGCATCACGCGGTTCCAGATCGTATAGACCAGCGGCGCCAGCGCCATCGGCGTGCCGGGATGGCCGGACTTGGCCGCTTGAACCGCGTCAATCGAGAGCGTGCGAATTGTGTTGATCGCGAGTTGAACCATTTTGTCGTCCTGCATAAAAAGTTTCCTTCCTCTCAAATTACGTTCGTCCATTCTCCAGGGCGGCGACTTTGGCCAACCGCCGCACGTGCCGGGCAGCCTGGCTGAATTTGGCGGCGAGAAATGTCTGGATCAAATCCCACGCCAGTTCCGGCCCTTCAATCCGTCCGCCCAGACAAATCAGATTGAGATTGTCGTCCTCGACGCCTTGCCTTGCGGAAAAATGGTCTTCGATCAGACAGGCGCGGACGCCTTTGATTTTGTTGGCGCAAACGGAAGCGCCGACACCACTGCCGCAAACCGCCACCCCGCGCTCCACTTTCCCGGCGGCCACCGCCTGGCCGAGCGGGATGACGAAGTCGGGATAATCGTCATCCGGCGTCAATTGGTGGGCGCCAAAATCCACGACCTCGTGGCCTGCGGCGCGAAGCTTGGCGGCCAATTTTTCCTTCAATTCAAACCCGCCGTGATCAGTGGCAATTCCTATGCGCATGATTTCCTTTCGCTGTTTTACGCGGTCACAACCGGGTTCCGCCAGCCGCCCGGAGGCTTGACTGAATGCGTTTCATTCGGCCCCCAGGTCTTTGGTTCATATTCGTGAACCGGTGTGTCGCTCTTGAGCACCGGGTCAACAATCCGCCAGGCCTCTTCCACGTAATCCTCGCGGGCAAACAGCGTGGCGTCGCCCATCATCGCGTCGGTCAGCACGCGCTCGTAAGCCTCCATTTCCTTTGGGCTGGACGAACGATCTACCTTTAATTCCGTCACCGCGCTTTCGGATTCGTCTTCCGGCGTAACGGTGTTCAAACCAAATGCGGCCACGACGCTGGGGCTGATGCGGAACCGGAAGTAATTCGATTTCAAATCGTAGCTGTTATACATCGTTGGCGGATGGCGCAGTTTGATCTGCAATTCCGTGCAGGTGACCGGCAGATTTTTTCCGGCGCGGATGTAAAACGGCACGCCGCGCCAACGCCACGAATCCACCTCCAGCTTAAGCGCCGCAAACGTCTCGACGTTGGAATCGCGCGCCACTCCCGGCTCCGCGCGATAGCCTTTGAACTGGCCGCGCACGACATTTTTCGCTTCGAGCGGCGGAATCGCTTTCAGGACTTTCACTTTTTCGTCCCGGATGGATTCGCTGTCGGTGCGGATCGGCGGTTCCATCGCC
Source organism: uncultured Verrucomicrobiae bacterium (assembly GCA_963711945.1). Taxonomy (GTDB): domain Bacteria; phylum Verrucomicrobiota; class Verrucomicrobiia; order Limisphaerales; family UBA11358; genus UBA11358. The sequence continues at coordinate 446,928 of CAVQGB010000008.1, forward strand.
AGATTGGCCAAAACCTGGAACAGATGATTCTGAATCACGTCGCGGATGGTGCCGACCTGCTCGTAAAACGCGCCCCGGCCTTGGACGCCGAAATCCTCCGCCATCGTGATCTGCACGCTTTCGATGTGATGCCGGTTCCAGAACGGCTCGAGCATGGCGTTGCCGAAACGGAAGAACAGCATGTTATGCACGGGCGATTTCCCAAGGTAATGGTCAATTCGGAAAATCGCCTTTTCATCGAAGGTCTTGAGCAGAATGGCGTTCAATTCCCGCGCCGAGGCAAGGTCGCGGCCGAACGGTTTTTCAATGATCATGCGGGCATTTCCGGTGCAACCGGTCCGGGACAATTGCTCCACGACGATCTCGAAAGCGGAAGGCGGAATGGCGAGATAATAGGCCGGCCGTTGCGCCTGACCCCATTTCCTGTCGCAGAGCTTGGAATGTGGAAATGTCATTGTAATCGCCGTCCACGTAGCGCAACAAGCCGCACAACTTTTCAAACGCCGCCGGATCAATTCCGCCGTGCTTTTCCAGACTGTCTTTTGCGCGGGCTTTGAGCTGGTCCAGATTCCAGCCCGCCTTGGCCACGCCGATCACGGGCACGTTCAAGTTTCCGCGTTTTACCATCGCTTGCAGCGCCGGGAAGATTTTTTTGTAGGCCAGATCGCCCGTGGCCCCGAAAAAAACCAACGTGTCGGAATGGGAATTGTTCATTTTATCTCGCCTCCTTTTTTCTCCAAATGTCCGCCGAATCCAAAACGCATCGCCGAAAGCACTTTATCCTGATAATCCGCCTCGCCGCGCGAGGCGAACCGCTCGTAAAGCGCCGTCGTCAGCACCGGCACCGGCACGCCTTCATCAATCGCCGCCTTGATCGTCCAGCGGCCTTCGCCGGAATCAGAAACACGACCGGCGAACTTGGCGAGATTCGGATCTTCAACCAGTGCGTTCGCCGTCAAGTCAAGCAACCACGATGCGATTACGCTGCCGCGCCGCCAGACTTCAGCCACGTCAGCCAGATTGAGGTCGAATTGATAATCTTCCGGATTGCGCAACGGCGTCGTTTCGGCGTCCGTTTCAGTTTGTTTCTTACCGGCGTTGGCGGATTTCAGAACGCCCAAACCTTCCGCGTAGGCGGCCATGATCCCGTATTCGATCCCATTGTGGACCATCTTGACGAAATGGCCGGCGCCGTTCGGGCCGCAGTGCAAATAACCTTGCTCCGAGGTGCCGCCGAGTTTCTCGCGGCCCGGCGTGCGCGGAATATTGCCGATGCCGGGTGCGAGCGTGGCGAAAATCGGATCCAAATGTTGCACCACTTCATTTTCACCGCCGATCATCATGCAATAGCCGCGTTCCAAACCCCAAACGCCGCCGCTCGTGCCCACATCCACATAATGAATTCCTTTTGCCGCGAGTTCCTTCGCGCGCCGGATGTCGTCCACGTAATAGGAATTTCCGCCGTCAATGAGAATGTCCCCCGGTTCAAGCAGCGGCAGGAACCCGGCGATGGTCTGGTCCACCACCGCCGCCGGGACCATCAGCCAGACAGCGCGCGGCTTCGCCAGTTTCTTCACGAGGTCGGCGGGCGAATTGGCGCCCACAGCCTGTTTCCCTGACCAAATCCTTTACCGCCTGCGGCGCGTGATCATAGACCACGCATTGATGGCCGCCCTTGATCAATCTCCGGACCATGTTGGCGCCCATCCGGCCAAGTCCGACCATTCCGAGTTGCATCGGGGATGTGTCTTTCATGCTAATCCTTTCATTTTGCGGTAGCGACGAATCAGGTTGTTGGTTGAACTGTCATGTTTGAGCTTGGGCGATGCCTTGCCCTCAAGTTCGGGAATAATTCGTTGGGCAAGCGCCTTGCCGAGTTCCACGCCCCATTGGTCAAACGAATTGATGTTCCAGATGACACCTTGCGTGAAGACGCTGTGCTCGTAAAGCGCCACGAGAGCGCCGAGAATTTCAGGCGTGAGACGGTCGGCGAGAATCGTGTTCGACGGACGATTGCCTTCAAATACACGATGTGGCACCAGCCAGTCCGGTGTTCCTTCGGCTTTGACTTGATCCGCCTTTTTGCCGAATGCCAGAGCCTCGGCCTGGGCAAATACATTGGCCAGCAACATATCATGGTGACGACCCAGCGGCGTGAGCGCATGGCTGAACGCGATGAAGTCGCACGGAATCAGCCGCGTGCCCTGATGGATCAACTGATAAAACGAATGCTGGCCGTTGGTCCCCGGCTCGCCCCAGTAGATCGGGCCGGTGTCGTATTTAGCCTGCTTGCCTCGAGCGTAACATGCTTGCCGTTGCTCTCCATCGTCAACTGCTGCAAGTAGGCAGGAAAGCGCTTCAGGTATTGCTCGTAAGGCAACACCGCAATGGTCTGGGCATCGAAAAAGTCGGTATACCAAATCGCCAGCAGACCCATGAGCACCGGCAGGTTTTTTTCAAACGGCGCGGTTCGGAAATGCTCGTCCATCCGGTGGAAACCGCCGAGCATGGCGCGGAAATTCTCCGGCCCGATGGCCAGCATGGTCGAAAGCCCGATGGCCGAATCCATCGAATAACGCCCACCCACCCAGTCCCAGAAGCCGAACATGTTCGCCGTATCAATGCCGAAGGCGGAAACTTTTTCGGCGTTGGTGGAAACTGCCACGAAATGTTTTGCCACCGCCTTGACATCGCTTCCGAGTCCCTTGAGCAGCCAATTGCGCGCGGTTTCCGCATTGGTCATGGTTTCCAGCGTCGTAAAAGTCTTGGACGAAACGATGAACATCGTTTCCGCCGGGTCGAGACTCGTGCACTGCTTCCACGAAATCAATGCCGTCCACGTTCGACACAAAGCGGAATGTCAGGTTCCGCTCGCTGTAATGACGGAGCGCCTCATAGGCCATCACGGGGCCGAGGTCGGAACCGCCGATGCCGATGTTGACGACGTTCCGGATGGGTTTGCCGGTGTGGCCCTTCCATTCGCCGCTGCGGACGCGGTTGGCGAAATCCGCCATCCGGTCCAGCACGGCATGAACTTCGGGCACCACGTTTTTGCCGTCCACCCGGATGACGGTGCTTTTCGGCGCGCGCAGGGCAACATGCAGCACGGCGCGGTTCTCGGTGACGTTGATTTTCTCGCCGCTGAACATCGCGTCCATCTTCGCCCTCAAATTGGATTCTTTGGCCAGTTGCAGAAGCAACTTCAGCGTCTTTTCCGTGATGCGATTTTTTGAGTAATCCAAAAACAGTCCGGCGGCTTCGGCGGTGAATCGTTCGCCGCGTTTGGCGTCTTCCGCGAACAGTTTCCGCAGATGCAGTTTCTTGATTTGTTTGCTGTGGGCGGCGAGTGATTTCCAGGCCGCGCGTTGAGTGAGGGGTTTGAAATTTGATTTCATGCTGGTGATTCCTTTCTTTAACGAGTCTTTCGTTTGTGGACCGAGCGGAAGCTTTGCGCCGATTGCCACAAGCGAAATCCGCCTGCGAAAAGCGTTGGCATTGTCGCCGGCGCGGCAACCGGGCGGCAGCTTTTTCAATTTGTGGACGTTCCCGCCGCCCAAGACCACTTCATCGGGTTCAATCGCGGCGACCAGGCGTTCCACGACGTCGCGCGACGTAGCGCCGCCATTTCTTCTTGCCGTATTTTTCCAGCCCGCGAAGTCCGACATAATCTTCAAACGTCGCCTTCTTGTAGGGCAAATGGCCCAGTTCCATCGGCTCGACAATGCCGTCAACAATCAGCGCCGAACCGAGGCCGGTGCCCAAACCCAGAAAAAGCATCTTGCCGCGCCGGTAACTCCCCAGCGCCTGCATCGCCGCGTCGTTGATGACCTTGACCGGGCGTTTGAACGCCGCTGCGAAGTCAAATCCCATCCAGCCTTTTCCAAGATTCCACGGATCGGACATCGGCCGGTTGTGGACGACCGGGCCGGGATAGCCGATGGAGATGACATCGTATTTCCAATCCGCGACCAGCTTCCGGACTCTTGAGACCATCCGTTTGGGCGTCATCGTTCGGCCCGGAATCAAATTCCCGGTGAGCTTCCTGGCCGGTGGCCAGAACCTTGACATGGGTTCCGCCGATATCAATGACCAGTATATTCATCGGTTGGTTCATGTTCTCAAGCGGCCTGTTTGAGCGCGGTGCTCTTGGATTCGATGACTGCCAGCAAGTCATTCCAGGATTTCACAAACGACTTGGCGCCTTCGTCCTGCAGTTGGGCGGCCAGGGCGTCCACGTTGATGCCTGCCTGGGCGAACTGCGCCAGAACCTTTTCAGCGGTCAGCCGCCGTCCGCCGCCATGATTGGACCGGCTTCGCCATGATCCGCAAGCGCTTTCAGCGTCGCTTCGGGCATGGTGTTGACCGTGAACGGCGCGGCGAGGGCCTTGATGTAAAGCATGTCGGATGCCTTGGGATCCTTGGTTCCGGTGCTGGCCCACAAGAGGCGTTGCGGCCGGGCGCCGGCATTGAACGCCCGCTGCCAGCGCGGGCTGAATCAGCAGATCCCGATAGGCCTTGTAAGTGCGACCGGCGATGGCGATGCCGAGCCGGTTGTTCAACGCATCGGGAACTTTGCCCGCCACGGCCGCGTCCCATCGGCTGATGAACACTGAAGCCACTGAATCCGACCTGCGGATTCAGTCCGGCGTCAATGCGCCGTTCGATGCCGCGCAACAATGCGTCGGCGGCTGCAAGATATTGCTCCCGCGAAAACAGCAGCGTCACATTGACCGGCACGCCCGCAAAAATCGCTTCCTCAATGGCCGGCAAGCCTTCCTTTGTTCCGGGAATTTTGATGAACAGATTGGGCCGGCCTGCCCGAGTGGATGAAGTTCCTTGGCCGCGGCAATCGTGCGGGCCGTGTCATGCGCCAGCAACGGCGAAACTTCCAGCGACACCCAGCCGTCCATGCCGTTGGTCCGGTCGTGGACCGGACCAAAGAGGTCGGCGGCCCGGGTCAGATCTTCGAGCGCCAGATCGAAGAAGAGATCCTCGCCGGACCTGCCCTTCTCCAGCCCTTCAAGAATCGCCGCGTCGTAAGCGGTGCTGTTCTTGATGGCGTGATCAAAAATGGTCGGGTTGGAGGTCAGTCCCGTCACCGAGAGCTCGTCAATGTAACGTTTGAGCGTGCCGTTGTTCAGCAGGTCGCGGGTGATGTTGTCGAGCCAGAGGCTCTGGCCGAGGTTGTGCAGCAGTTGGGTGGCTTTCATGTTTTTGATTTTTGGTTTGATTCGTTGTCAAGATGTCCGGTGTCATTCCACAGCCGGATCGCCGGCTGGGACAGGCTGTTTTCATAGCCGAGCGCGCTCACGCTGGCGGTGTTCAAAACAAAAAATCTTCCGGCGGCGGGTTCAAGCCCAAGCCAGCGGCTCGCGAGCACTCGCAGGAAATGGCCGCTGGAAAAAATCAACACGCTGCCGTTGATGGCGCGCAAACGGTTCACGACTTCATCGGCCCGCGCGCCAACCTGGGCCGGCGAATTCTCCGCCGGGGCAACCGTCACGGAACAGTTGCCAGCCGGGACGTTTCACGTGGATTTCCGGCGTGCGAAGACCTTCATAATCGCCATAATTCCATTCGACCAGATTGCGGTCCACTTCGGCGGCTTCTCCAAACCCGGCCAATTCGCAAGTTCGGCGGGCGCGTTGCAAGGGACTGGTGAAAACTTTTTTAAAAACCAATCCGGCCAGATGCTCGCCCAAGCGCCGGGCGTTGCGTTCGCCGCGTTCCGTCAGCGGCAGATCGGTCAGTACCGGTGTGCTGGCCCGAAAGACTCCAAGCCGTTTCGCCGTGGCGCGCCAGATATGCCGATGGAAGCACTGCTGATTTCATAAGACGCTCACCTGCCAGTTCTTGCCCTCCCAACGCTGGTCACTCCTCCAGAAAAGTGTGAACTCGAATACGGAATCGGTTGCCCATTCCGCAGTCGGAAAATCCGCGAACCAAAGGTTAAGACCGGCTTCGTGTAGGGTGTCTGCTTGGTTGGTGTGCGCCCAAGCATCGATGGACCAGATGACGGTTGCCTCCACTGCAAGGATAATCCGCAGAATCTTTCCGCGGGACATGCGCCGGAATTGGTGGCGAAGGCTCCAAATCTCGTGCCGGCTCGGCACGGGATTGGCCACATAACGTTGAAACGCCGGTTCAACCCGATCAAAGCAAACGCCGTCCCGGCGGCTGCGCACTAAAGAAATATATTCGGCGTGCGACCAGCAAAGCGGCATCGCCGCGCCGGTCGGAAAACCACGTTTCATACAGCCGTTCTGTGAATCGTCCGCGTCCCAAAGCTGTTCCGTGAGCATTCCGCCTTCGTTGGCAAAGCCTTCCATCGCGGCAATGAACGGTTTGGGATCTCGGCCAGCGGCCAGCTCGTAGTGCCCGCGCTCCCCGGTCAAAATCGGCCAGCATCGGCCGACACCCGTCCCGTCAAACGCGCCGCCATCGTCCTTCTGTCCGTAGCCATCGTGATTGTAGCGCCGCCAACCGGGGCCTTGTGGCAGGTCGCGTTTAATCACGCGATCAATGACTTCGATCGAGTCGCGAATGATTGGATCGTTCGGACTCCGGATGCCGAGCCGGACCAGATGAAGAAAATCGCCGCCGACGACATTGCGCGCCGGATGGAAGCCGCCACCGTTGGCCAGTTGAATCATTGTTGTATTCGGATCCGCGTGAGGATCGGGCGAATGCGAGTCGGTGGGATTGATCCTGATGTAATGGCGTGGAAATCCGGGCAACCAATTCGCCTTTCGTCGTGACCATCCATTCCTCAAGATGCGCCGCCAGCCAGTCTGCATAAGCCAGAACAAAATCGGCGGTCGTTACATGGTCATGTTCCCTGGCAAGCTCCGCGGCGCAGACCAGCGCGGCGATGACCGTGGCGAGAGTCGAAGGCGAGTAGCCGGCGTTTTCTTCCCACCTCTCCTGACAGGTCACCGGCCCTTGCAGGATCAGATAGGCCGCAGCCCGCACCATCATCACGCGGGGATTGAAGAGATTCAGCGAAACGTCGTTTTTGTAGAGACGCCAGGCCAGCAGCAGCGGAGCAGCGATTTCATCGAGTTGCACGCCCGACCAATAAGCGGTTCCGTCAATCCAGCTATTTTGAGGGAAACTGCCATCCTTATGTTGAATGGCCGCCAGCCAGATCAAGGCGCGCAATGGGGTATTGGTTTGGCCGGTCGCGAGGAGCGCAGTTGCACTTTGCACCAGATCGCGGGTCCAGACCAGATGATATCCACCACGGTCGCTGTCCGACTTGGTTTCGCCCCAGGGAATGCTCATTGAGGCGACCATTGCGCCCTGGAAAATCTTGTCTTCGTGAGCCAGCAAAACGCATCGGCTCAACCGATACATCCCGCCGCCGTCGCAAGTGTGCTCGCTGAAATCGAATTTCGGATTCACCACCGCCCGCTGCCACTGGCGGACATACGCCTGGCGATGCGTTTCAATCGGATCGGCCAGCGACTGGAGCAATTTGGCGACGGTGCTCTGATAACTGCCACCGCACGCGATGGCGATGGTGAATTCGCCGTCGCGGGGCAACACAATTCCTCCAGTCAGCGCGATGTTGCCTCTTTCCGCCGCGCGGAATTCCCAGTCCATTTTATAGTTGCCCATCAGATCCTGCCATCCGTCGCTCGCGCCAACGTAACCGACAGAACGACGGGCAAATCCACAAGAGCTCCCCACGACCAAATGCACCGCTCCTCGTTGGGCGTGCATCAACGCACTGCCGCCAATTTCAGAGCACCATGCGGAATTGCCGGCTCCCTGCGGCGCCAGCAGGGCGTAGAGGCGCAGCTTTCCGCTCAAGGCCTCATCAAGCACTTCAACTTTTGTATGCATGATCAAAACCGAACGATGAGGATCCGTCATCACATGCTTCACCAGCCGGTAGTGTCCTTCGGGATCTGAATTCGTCAGACGGTAAAGGAGACAGTCGTGCTCTGGATATTCAACCTGATGATCCAAGTCGCGTTTTTCCTCGTGGCAGAACGTTTCGCCGTCCGTGATGAGGAATTGAAAGTCGCGCGTGTTGGGCTGGTCCACGTGCGGGTAATAGATTTCGTTGACGATGCCGTGGCTGATCGTGAACCAGAGCCGGCAGCTGGTGTGATACGCGGTGCCCACGCCCTCTTTGGCACTGGAAGTCCAGCGCGGCTCAATGCCCGGCGCGCCAAATGCGACGTGATTTTCGGAGCGAATCATTTCTGGGGTTCCGATTTTGATTCGATTGGTGTTGGTTCCCCGCCAACCGACGGGTCGGGCGCCGCGGTTATCACCGTCGCGGTCCATTCTTCCATCGGGAACTTATTGTTCCGCCAGGCGTCAATTCCGCCCAACAACGGCCGGACGCGCGTAAAACCTTTGCGATGAAACTGCAATGCCACCCGCGCGCTGCTCACTTCGTTCGGGCAGGAGCAATAGACGATAATGTCCCGGTCATGAGGAAACTCGTGATGGCGCTTGGCGAATTCGTCCAAGTCGAGATGAACGGCGCCGCTGATGACGGATGGATTTGATTCCAACTCGGCCCGGGAGCGCAAATCAAGGATGATCGGATTTTCACCGGCTTCCAATTTCTGGCGCAATTCCTCCACGGTAATCCGGGCCATGCGCAACTCATGCAGCAGGCGCTGCCGCTGCCAGTATTTGTAGGCGATGTAGAGTGCCGAGATGAGCGACCAGGAGGGTTAACGCATTGCCCCCAATGTGCGCAATAGCCATGCCGATTTGAGCGATCTGATGGCTGAAGAAATAGCCCATCAGGAGGAATACGCCTACGTAAAGCAGGGAACCCAGCCCGTCAAAAAGCAGGAACCGCCCGGCGTTGATTCCCGACATTCCCGCCAGCGGCGGCGTGATTGTGCTCATGCCCGGCAGGAATTTTGCGACCACCACGCCCGGCATTCCGTAGCGCGTGAAAACGTTCAGCGTTCGGCGGACGCACGAGTCCGGCTCCAGCGATATCCGGCAGAGGAAGCCGAGCATCTGGTTGCCGCGAAGCCGCCCCAGATAAAACCAGAATGTATCTGCGATGAGGCAGGCAACGACGGCCGCTCCGATTCCCAGAGGCATATTGAATTGCTTCGTTGCGGAAAGTGCGCCGGCAGCCAGCAGCCAGGGGATTGCCGGAAGCGGCAGTCCCATCTGTTCCAAAAACACCGCGGCGAACACGAGAGGCAGGCCGTGGTCTATGAGAAATTGGCTGGTTTCACTCATAGAGTGGAATTGTTATGCTTGCCGCTGCCAAAACGGCTGCCCTCCATCGAGACGATCGAATTTGTTTGGTCCTGCCATCCACCACCCAAGGCCTTGTAAAGCTGCACCAGATCCTCAGAAACGGCTTGATCGCTTTGCACGAGCGCATCCTGCGCCGCGTAAAGCGAGCGTTCGGAATCCAGCACATGCAGGAAATCCGCCAGGCCGCTCTTGTAAAGCTGGGTGGACAGTTCCAACGCCTGTTGGTTCGCCTGCACCGATTGCGAAAGCGATTCGCGCCGGACCTGTTCCTTGGCGTAAGCGGTGAGCGCGTTCTCGGCCTCCTCCAGCGCGACCAGCACCGTTTGCTGATAAGCATCCAACGCCTGTTCCTGACGGGCATTCTGGACTCGAACGTTGGCCCGGATGCGGCCAGCCTCGAAGAGTTCCCATTGCACCGTTGGGCCGGCGGACCAAGCCCGGCTGTCGTAATCAAACCAATCACTTGCCGATATGCTTTCCAAGGCGGCAAAACCCGTCAGCGAGAACTTTGGGAAATAATCCGCCTTGGCCACGCCGATGCGCGCCGTCGCCGCGGCCAGTTCGCGTTCGGCGCGTTGAACATCAGGCCGGCGCTGCAGCAAATCGGACGGCAATCCCACCGGCACCGTTGGCGGCGTCAGTGGGATGGGCTTTTCGGCGGACATTTCGTCCAGCAACGCGCCCGGCGGCTGGGCCAGCAAGACGGCGAGCGCATAAACGTTTTGCCGAAAACCGGTTTCCAGCGAAGGCACTTGCGCTTCGGTCGAGGTCAGAACTGCCGTCGCCTGTTGCACGTCAAGATCGCTGTTGAGTCCGTTTTGAAAACGGTTGCTGGTCAGGTCCAGGATTTCCTGTTGGACCCGGATGTTGTCACGCGTGATGGCCAGGCGCTGCTGGTAACTTCGCGCGCCGATGTAGTTCCGCGCGACTTCCGCAAGCAATGAAACCAGCACATCGCGCTGGTTGTATTCCGCTGCGCCAATTTCCGCGTTGGCGGCTTCCACCGCCCGCCGGGTGCCGCCAAAAATGTCGAGTTCCCACGCGGCATCGAAACCGGCGTTGTAAAGCATTGTAATCCAACGCCACGCTTGGCGGCAGGGGTGGAAAGCTGTTTTGGCCCCAGCGATTCCGGGAATACGAGGCCGAACTGCCAATCGAAGGCCACAAGCCGCCGGCGACAACGCCACGTTCGGCGCGGGCTTCGCGCACATGGGCTTCGGCAATGCGCAGAGTCAGATTGGATTGCACCGCCGTTGCCATGAGCGAATCCAGATTGGTGTCGTTGAAATTCTTCCACCAGGCGGCCAGGTCGGCGGGGCTGTTTGTTTCGCCATCGGCCAGAGGCGAGGCCCAATTGATGGCGTGCTCACGTTGGGCTGCTGGTAGTTCGGCCCGACGGCGCAACCGGTCAGAAGCGCCAGACACATTGCCGTTATGACCATCGTCGGTTTCATGTCTTGCCCGCCTCCTCGCTCCGGTTGACGGCGTTCAGCAAATTCAGAATTGTCTCAATGGTGATGTCATCGCCGACGCCGGTGTTGAGCATGGCATGGAATAGCTGGCGGTTCGGCCATTCATGGCCAAAGTGATGTTTCACGAACTTCCGGCGATCCTCGTCAATGGTATCCACCAAATCGATGGCCTCCGCTTCGTTGCCGACGCGCTTGAGCACTCGCCGGAACTTGAGTTCGCGCGAGGCATACAGAAACACGCAAAAAGTATCGGTGCGGTCGCGAAGAAAATACGGCGCGCCGCGACCAATGATGACGCATGGTTTTTTTTCCGCGGTCTGTTCGATGACTTGTTGAACCAAAGAAGCCAGCCGCTTGGTGTCTAAAATGGCCAGATCGGGCGACGGCAGGTTCCGGTCAAAACTCCCGCGCCAGATGACATTGACCAATCGTTGGAGCAAGGGATCATTGCGTTCCAGGCGCCGCTGGCAAACTTCAACCGGAATTTTGGCCAGCCGCGCGATTTCACTCGGTCAGCGCCTGGTCGAAACAATTCCAATTCAGCCGCGTTGGCGATTTTTTCGCCGATGGTGACGGCGCCCGCGCCAAATTCTTGGTCAATGAGAAGGATTTGTTTCATAATGCATCATTATTCATTCAGCCAACGCCACGGCGTGGACCTGCTTGGGTTTTTCAAAAACGAACACGCACAAAACGCACAACCGCGCAGAGGCAGGCCACGACGTAGAACATATTCATGAACGCCCAATAGCTGGATTGTTGGAGCATCGCGTGATAAAGCAAATCGCGCCCCCGCGCCAGGGCGTCAGCCGGATCAAAGTGCAGTTCCAATAACTTTTGCGCAAAACCCAGGTGTTGCTGGTATTCGGGATTCAGAGGAGACAATTGTCCGACCATCAATGCCTGATGCGCCAGCGAATAGCGTTGCAGCATGGTGGAAACATAGGAAAGGCCGACGCTGCCGCCGATGTTGCGAACCAGATTCTGGAGGCCGGTGGCGTTTCCGATCTGTTCGTTGCGCAAGGTGCCGATGGCCAGCGTCGTCAAAGGCACAAAGATGCAGGGACTGGCAAAACCGGCGATAAGATTGGGCACGACGATGTTCGACATGCTCATTTGCAGGTCCAACCGGCTCAACTGAAAGCTGCCGAGCGCCAGCAAGGCGAAACCAAGCCCCACCAGCATTTTCGGATTGACCCGGCTCACGAGCGCACCGACCACAAAGACCGCGACCAACGATCCGATGCCGCGCGGAGTGACCGAGAGGCCCGCGTCAAACGCGGTGTAACCCAGCAGCGATTGGAGAAACAACGGTTGCAATGCAATCAGCGCATAGAGGACCAGGCCAAATAATGCAAACAGGGCGCTGCTGACCGCGAAGTTGCGGTTCTTGAAAATGCGCAAATCCACGATGGGATGCTCGGTCCGGAGTTCGCGCACGATGAATCCGATGAAGGACGCGGCGCAGATGACCGCAAACCAGCGCATCCAGACGGCGGAAAACCAGTCCGCGTCCTGCCCCTTGTCGAGCATGATTTGCAACGTTCCAAGAAACAGCCCCATCAGGCCAAAGCCGATCCCGTCAATCCGGCCCGGCCGGCTGGCGCGAATGTAAGGCGGGTCTTCGACCACCAGCAGCATCAGGAAAACCGCGAGGATGCCCACGGGCAGATTGATGAAGAAAGTCCAGCGCCAGGAAAATTGGTCGGTCAGCCAGCCTCCCAGAGTGGGACCGACGACGGGAGCGACCACGATGCCCAGACCGAACAAGGCCGTGGCCGTGCCGCGTTGGGTGGGTGGAAAACTTTCCAACAGGATGGCCTGGGCAAGCGGCTGCATGGCGCCGCCACCCAAGCCTTGCAAGACCCGGGAAATGACCAGCATCGGCATGGAGGTCGCGACACCACAGGTCAGCGAAGACACAGTGAACAACACGGTGCAAGCAACCAGAAATCGTTTGCGGCCGAAAAAGCTGGAAAACCAGGCGCTGGCCGGCAGGATGACCGCATTGGCCACCAGATAGCTCGTCAGCACCCAGGTGGATTCGTCCTGCGTGGCGCCCAGATTTCCCGCAATATATGGCAGCGCCACCACGACGATGGAGGTGTCCAAAATGACCATGAACGTCGCCAGCATCACCGGCACCGCAATCAGCCACGGATTGAAGCGCGGGCGCCATTCGTCTGTCGTGGAAGCAGCGTCGCTCATTTGACTTTGACTTTCGGCTCGACGGACATGCCCGGCGCAATGTCCAGGTTGGTCGGCATCGTTTCGTCGAAAACAATTTTCACCGGCACGCGCTGGACCACCTTGACGTAATTGCCCACGGCATTTTCCGGCGGCAACAGGCTGAACCGCGCGCCGGTGCCGGCTTGCAGGCTGTCCACCTTGGCTTTGAACTTTTGATTTGGATAAGCATCAACATGCAATTCAACCGGGTCTCCCGGTCGCATGTAGGTCAATTGCGTTTCCTTGAAATTGGCCGTCACCCAAACATTTGTCGGAACCAGGGCCAGCAACGCCTGGCCGGGCTGCACATAATTTCCCGCATCCACTGTGCGGGCGGTGACCCGCGCGGCTACCGGCGCGATGATTTTCGTGTAGGATAGATTCAGTTCCGCCTGTTGGACTTTGGCTTCGGCCTGTTGCACTGCGGCCTCGGCGGTTTCAACGGCCGCCTCGCTCAGTGCCACTTCTGATACTGCGGCGTTGATCTGGCTGCGCGCGGCTTCCAGGTTGGCCTTGGCGGAACGCGCTTGGGCCTGGGCCAGATCAAACGCGCTTTTGGACACGGCCCGGCTTTCAACGGATTCATAGCGCTTCAGGTCATCCTCCGCCCGTTGGTTTTCCGCTTCGGCGGCCGTCACTGCTGCCTGTGCCTGCGCGACTTTGGCCTCGCTGACTTTGACCTGCGCCTGGGATTCATTCGACTGACTATTCGCCGTCGCCAAATCGGCTTTTGCCTTGGAGAGACTCGTTTCGTAATCGCGCGGATCCAGTTCCACCAGCACCTCGCCTTCGTTGACCTGCTGATTGTCCGTGACCATCAGCCGCGCGACCTGGCCCGGCACACGCGGGCTGACAAAGGTGACGTAACCGTCAATAAACGCGTCGTCGGTGGATTCGTAGGGCGCGATGAAATGGATGTAATAAATGACCACACCGACGAGAACCACCAGCCCCACCACGCCAATGACAAGAAGTTTCCGTTTCCGCTTCTGTTTTGGCGGTGGCGGCATGGGTTCCGGCGCTGCGGTTCCGGGAGTTTCAGTTTTTTTGCTTGGCTCTTCCATAACACTTTCAAAACGGTATTTCGCCGCCTGCATCCATGTGAACCGACTCAAAATTTAAGCAACCCATCCTCTCTGGTTGGCGACACCACGCGGTCGGCGCTTCGCTCCACTCCCGCACACTAACACTCCGCTGACGGTGCATTCCATCATACCTTGGTGTGAATCCTCTAACCCGAAAGCAGCAGATCAGGTTCTGTGAGATTTCACACCCCACCGCGTTTTGATGTCACCATTTCAAAGTCAATTTGCGTGTTGTCTTCGGCGGTGGTTGTGCCCATAAATACTTTTACTCAAAGTTGGTAGCGATTCTATCGCAACCGGCGTTTTGACGAATCGCACAATGGAAGGAAAACGACCTCCTGCTAAAGGAGGATTCCAAGCAAGCTCCCGTGCCGACTCTCTCGTGAAGCTTTTTGAATCAAAGGAACATCAGTTCGGGCAAAAAATGCAAAGCGAACTGCAATTTACGGCTAACGACGCCCCTTTGCCGGGATTAAGTTTGAGACGATGAATTGTGACGTGAAATGTCGTCTGTTAAAAGCTGGCCTCACCTTGGCGTTCCCGCCGGTCGAAGAGACGCATTGGGTTCGATGCAACGGCCACGGATGTTTGGCGCTGGTGGACAAGAATGGGAAATGGAAATGCTTCGCCACCGGCAGGGAATTGATCGGCCTTGTTCCGGCACGCGCCCATTAATCCGCGTTGGTCATCTCCTTCAATCCGTCGAATTGCTTCCAGCGCAGGGTCATCCCTGGGCAGAGACGCGGACTCGGCTGCCGCCCCGGCCACGTATCTTGTTCTCGTGCCGAGCTTCGGTTCACGTTCGCGCTCGCGTTGATGCGAACCGGCTTTCATCAGTGCCAACCGGTGGTTGAAATTTCCGCCCCTCCCTCTTGCTCTGCCGGCCATTTAATGCGAAAGGTAATGGTAATTAATGCCGGACAGATTAGGTCAAGGAGTTTCCATGAACGCCAGCTCAAGCACAGTCGAAGGCGCTGCCAGCGCGGACGGAGTTGCGCAATTTGAGTTGGAACTTGCGCGGCGCAAGCTCGCCCGATGCCAGCAACGGCTGGAGCAGATGGAAAGCCTCTTCGCCAACATGGCGGACGCCGTTTTTGTCGCTGAACCCGACGGGCAAATCATTGACGCAAACCCCGCCGCCTGCGCGCTGCTGGGATATGAAAAACAGGAGTTGCTCCGAATGCACGTGTGGGATTTTGCGCGTAGTGCTTCGCGCGACGACATCCTCGGATTGTTCAGCACCATGACGCCCGGAGTTCCCGTCGCCATCCAGCGCACGTATCGTTGCAAGAACGGCGAACAGAAAATCGTGGAGTTGAGACAGACCCGCGACGACCACGGCGGCCGCGATTTGATTGTCATCTCCAGCCGGGACGTCACCGGAACGGCGCGGACCAAGGCTTTGCTGGCCGGAGAAAGGAAGTTGCTGGAGATGGTGGCGCAAGGGAAACCCCTCGACGACATTCTTACCGCCTTGTGCCGGTTAGCCGAAGAATTGTGCAGCCGCTCCATCACTTCCATTCTGCTGTTGGATGCAAGCACTCGCCGGCTTTGGCATGGTGCGGCACCCGGCCTTCCGCCGGAATACACGCAGGCCATCAACGGTAGTCCCATTGGGCCGTCGGCGGGTTCCTGCGGAACGGCGGCCTACCGTGGAGAGCCGGTTATCGTTTCGGACATCACCGCCGATCCACTCTGGCGCGACTATCG
>CAVQGB010000009.1:0-276829 GCA_963711945.1 uncultured Verrucomicrobiae bacterium
ATCGAGTTGACTCAAATTAAAAGACACCGGGGAGCGAAACTGGGGGGAGGCCAAAAGGGTCGTTGACTCATGGAAAAAAGACACCGGAAAATCGGTGGGAATGAACATGAGTCAAGAACTGAAAAGCGATTGGTTGCCGAAACTGCGAACACGTTACGCGCGGCGGAGTCGGGAGGCCAAGAGCCGGATGCTGGATGAGCTGTGCGAGGACTACGACTATGAGCGCAAGTATGCGATCAAATTGCTGGGCGGCGGCTTGCCCGTTCCCAGCGGGCGGGCGCGGCCCGGACCGGAGCGGCGGTATGCGGTCATTGAGCCGGTGGTGCGACAGATTTGGCTGACGGCCGAACAACCCTGCGGCAAGCGGCTGGCGCCGATCCTGCGGCAGTGGCTGCCCTATTATGAAGGTCGTTACGGCGGGTTGAGCGCGCGGCAGCGGAGCTTAATCCGCCAGGTCAGCCCGGCCACCTTGGATCGGTTGCTGGCCCCGGCCCGAGCCGAGCATTGGCGGGGCCGGAGCGGGACCAAACCGGGGAGTTTGTTGCGGTCCGAGATTCCGATTCGCACGGGCACGTGGGATCTGAGCCGGCCCGGTTATCTGGAGGCCGACAGCGTGGCCCATTGCGGGACGAGCCTGGCGGGAAGTTTCATCTGGAGCCTGACCTACACCGATATTTTAAGCGGCTGGACCGAAGGCGGGGCGGTGTGGAACCGGGGCGCGACGGGCGTATTGACGGCCACGCGGGAGGTGGAGGCGCGTTTGCCCTTCGCCTTGCTGGGATTTGATTCGGACAACGGCGGCGAGTTTCTCAATCATCATCTGTGGGCTTATATGCGGGAACGAAAAGTGGCGGTGGAATTTACCCGTTCGCGACCTTACCACTCCGACGACAACGCCCACGTGGAGCAGAAGAACTGGACTTGGGCGCGGCAGTTGCTGGGCTATGGACGACTGGAGGATCCGGCCCTGGTGGCGCCCATCAGCGCCTTGTATCGGGAGGTGTGGGCCCCGTGGCAAAACTTTTTTCTGCCGTGCTTGAAGCTGGAGCAGAAGTGGCGCGAGGGCAGCCACTGGCGCAAGCGCTACGAAGAGCCTCGGACCGCCTACCAGCGGCTGTGCGCCCCAGGCATCTTGCGCTTGAAACCGCGAGCGCAATTGCGCGAGCGTTATGCGAGTCTGAACCCCTTCGACTTGAAGGATGAGCTGGAAAAAAAGCTGAAGCAGATTTTGAAACTAAAACCAAGTTGATCAAGCCCCCCCCAAACAAAAATCAAAAGCGCCGGGTTGGCGACCGCAAGGGGGCGCGAGCTAAGGCTCGAAGCTCGCCCCCTTGCTCGTTTTATCTCGCCATCACGCCCACAGAAATATATTAACCACCGGAAACCAAAACATGGGTCGCGAACGACCGGCTTACTCAGAACCCGCCGGTGTCTTTTTTCCGTGAGGCAACGGGCCGAGCGCCGAGGCTGGGCTTAAGCCATGAATTTAGGAGTTTTCCTCGCGTTCATCGGACTTCAACACACTACGAATGGCGGCTATCAGTTGGTCCGGCCCGTCTGCTTTGTGAACAAAAGCCGTGGCGCCGGCGTCGCGGGCGAGGCGTTCACTCTGCCGCGCGGCGAACATCGTGGTGGCGACGATGGGCAGCGCCGGCAATTGGGCGTGAAGGGACTTGATCAAGTCCAGTCCGCTGGAGGACTTGAGCTGGATGTCGGTCAGTACAATGTCCGGCTGGAGCAACAGGATTTCCGCCTGCGCCGCCGGGGCATCCTCCGCATGGCCGGACACGGTCAAATCCGACTCGCGCTCGATGGCCTCGGTGATGCTCCGGCGCATCAAGGGATGGTCTTCAACGAGGAAGACCCGTTCTTCTTCCGTGCCGATGCGCGCGCCTGTCCGGCGGTGCGCGCTGAGTTGTTCCGGTTTCGAGAATTTGCCTGCTGGTTGTTCAATTCTTCGGATCAGTTGCTGCCCTGGTATTCGGTGGGCGACTGGCCGGCGATGCTCCTGAATATCCGGTTGAAATGGGTGAGGGACTGAAAACCGACCTCGATAGGCGATCTCGCTGATGCGGTAGTTCGGATTCAGCAACAGGTTCTTCGCCTTTTCCACCCGGAGGCAGGAGACGTAATGGGCGAAATTCACTCCGGTGACCTTCTTGAACCTTTTGCAAAAGTAGAACGTGCTCATCCCCGCCTGTTTGGCCACATCGGCGAGGGAAAGTTCCTCTTCGCAATTCGCCTCGATGTATTGCCGGGCGCGCTTGATTTGCTCCGGCTCGGAATCCTTTTGTTGCAACTGAATTTGATTGGCCAGCGCGCCAAGCTGGTCGGCGAAGAACTGGAGCAGCCGGATGGTGGCCTGATATTCGTCGGGCTGGACGACGCGGGTTTCGTTGTAGTGCCGCGCCGCTTTCCGATGGTCCACGGCGAGTCCGTATTGTTTGAGCAGCTTGAGGACGCGATGGGTTTGCCGCGGATTGGGCGCCTTGAAGAAAACCTGGCCGGTCTGGAGGTAGGCGATGATCTCCTTGCCGATTTTCACGCCCACGGCCGATTCGTTGATGCCGAACGGGCAACGCAGGGTGCAGGGCACGCCATTGACGCCGTCGCAAATCCGCTGTTGCATCCGCAGACAGCCCGAGCAGGACTGGCTTTGTTCCGACATCATGGCGCAAAACGCGTTCTGCCGCCGGTTGCCGTGGTGGGCCAGTTGCCAGCCTTCGACCGCGCGCAGGGTCAGCGGCAATCCCGTGGTCTCCTCAAACGCCGCCTGATATTCGCGGAAGATCGCGGAACCGGCCAGCGCCTCGACCAGCCGCCTGTTGGCATTGGTGACCTTCGTGAAATTGCCGGACTCGCCGGTTCAAGTTCATCACCGCCGCGGCGGGCGCACGGGAATGCGGTGGGTGCCTCCTGCCGCAGGGCGATCTGCAGGCGCGGGGCAGGTTGCTCCAAACTCAATCGGTATTCGTGTTGCATTCATGGGAGCAGATTAAATCGGAAATGAATTCCTGCCTATTGGCATGAAAGACACGCGCGCGTAGGGCGGGGAAAACACGGCGGATAGGCAAAATGCTTATCCGATTAAGGCGCCGGCTTACGCGTCAGGCCCGCCTTGGGAGGCGACCCACCGGATGGCAAACCTCTGGAATTCCGGCGTGGATTTCAAACCGAGCTTCTCCTTGATGTGCGCCCGATGCACGTCCACCGTTTTTGGGCTTAAATGAAGGCGTTTGGCGATTTCGTCCGTGCTCCAGCCTCCGCCAAAAAGCCGCAACACCTCCAGTTCGCGATCCGATAATTTCGCCTCCGGCCCTTCGCCCGTTTGACCGGACGGGCCGACCATGGACTCCAGCATCTTCGCGGACATGCGCGGACTCAACGCCACCTGGCCGCTCAATATCGTGCGGATGGCCGTTGCCAGCAGCTCCGGCGCGTCACCCTTCATTACGTAACCCCGTCCGCCCGCCCGCAAAACCCGCGGGGCATAAAGCGATTCATCCTGCATGGACATCGCCAGCACAGGCAAACCGGAATGCAGCGCGTGGATGTCCTTGATGAGTTCCAGGCCGTCCTTGTCCGGCAACGCCATGTCCACCACCACGAGGTCGGGTTGCAGTTTCGCGATGGCTTCCATCGCCGCGCGCGCCGTTCCGGCCTCGCCGCACACGGTCAAATCCGCCTCGCGTTCCAAAAGGTCGGCCTGTCCGCGCCGCATCAGGGGATGATCGTCCACCAGTAAAATTTTCTTTCGCTTGATGGCGGCGGCGCATGGTTTCTTGGCGGGCATGGTTTGGATTTCGTCAGGTCATGCGGCGGCGCCAGCCATTTGCAGGACCGCCTTGGGCACCGAACAAATCACCATGACGCCGCCGTGAGGTTGATTTTGCACCGATAATTGTCCGCCGGCCAGCCGGGCGCGCTGTGCCATCGTGTGCATGCCGAGGCCGCGGGAACCGGCGGTCGTTGGAAAACCGACGCCGTTGTCCCTCACCCGCAGTTCCACGCTGTCGGGTTGCGGGACCAGCTCCAGTTCTATGCGCGTCGCGCGGCTGTGTTTGAGGGCGTTGTGCACCGCCTCCTGCGCAATCCGGTAAAGATGGCTGGCCACCATTTGATTCGGCATGAGGATGGAGGGTTCACCCGTGAACTCGCAGGGAATGCCGCGCTCGCTGGCGCGCTCGGCCAGATTCTCCAACGCCTGCAACAGGCCGTCCGGCGTCGGTGGAACGGCGTATAATTCGTGTGCAAGGGTGCGCGCCTGCGTCAGGGCAATCACGATTTCCTTGGAAAGCTGCCCGGCGGATTCCGCCTGTGGCGACTTTGCCGCCTCCAAATCGCGGCGCAAGCCTTCCATCAGGAAACGCAACCCGCCCAGTTGCTGCCCCAGGCCGTCGTGTAATTCCCGCGCAATGCGCGTCCGCTCCTGCTCGGCCGCCGCCTCCACGGCCAGCTTCCAGCGCCCGGCGCTCCGAAATGTCGCGCGCGATTTTCGAGGCGCCCACAATCCGGCCCGCGCTGTCCTTGATCGGCGATATGGTCACCGACACTTCGATGCGTTTTCCGTCCTTCCGCACCCGCGACGGTCTCAAAATGGTCCACGCTCTCGCCGCGCGCAATCCGCCCCAGAATGTCCGCCTCCTCCTTCACGCGCTCCGGCGGAAAGAGCATCAGCATCGGCCGGCCCACGGCCTCCTTGGCCGTGTAGCCGAAGATTTTTTCCGCGCCCCGGTTCCAAGTCATGATGACGCCGTCCAGCGTCTTGCTGATGATGGCGTCATCGGACGATTCGATGATGGCCGCCTGTCGGGCAAGCGTTTCTTCCGCCTGTTTCCGGTCGGTGATGTCGGCGCGGATGGCGACATATTGGCGGGGTTTGCCCTGTTCGTTGAGGAACGGCACGATGGTCGTGTCCACCCAGTAGTAGGTTCCGTCCTTGGCCCGGTTTTTGATTTCGCCCTTCCAGACCCGGCCCTGCGCAATCGTCGTCCACAGGCCGCGCATGAATTCCTTGGAATGATGGCCGGAATTGATGATGCGATGGTCCTGCCCCAGCAGTTCTTCGCGCGGATATTTCGAGATGGCGCAGAACTTGTCGTTGACGTAGGTGATTTTTCCCTGGGGATCGGTGATGGCCACAATGGCGTGCTCGTCGAGCGCGGCCTTCAGTTCGACCACCTCGCGGTATCGCTCCTCACCCGGTTGCATTGAAGGTTCCATCATCTCCTTGGTTCATTTCGCCGGAAACGTGCCAAACCCCTCGTTGGAACCGGTCAGGCCCGCACGTTGTCTCCGCTATTCCTCTTTTCAGGAGGTCAGCGATTAACAGCTTCTCCGCCAACATACAACATTTTTTGAAGTTCAACGGAACAAAATTGTTTTTCGACAGGATTGGATAAAAGCGCGGTTGTCGCGGAGCGACATCGGAAATTAGCCCGGCACAACGTGCCGGGAAAAGCGTTCGATAATAACATGCGTCCTGAAAGGACGCTGGAAACGGTTCCATTTCCAGCATTTCTAACGTCCCTCACGGGACGAATTTCCTTCGGAAACTCAACCAGGGACGTTGTCCCTGGCTAATTTCCACGGTCGCTTCGCGACTGCCAGAATGTTCAAAAAAGGTTTTACCCATGATAAACGTCGAGGAAGCCCAAAAGGCACATAAATTTCAGCCTTCAGCCCTCAGCCTTGGTTTTGCGGGCGCTGGCAATCAACTTTAGCGAAATGACTGCAGCATTTGTATTCTATTTGTTAGTTACTCGCTACAAACTCCTTGAAAATCTGATTGTTTCATGGGTTGAGAAGCTAAAAAGGGATGCGAACGTTACCTAACTATTTATTGCGTGCAAGGGCAGGCGATCCTGAAAATACGGAAGGTTGCCGGCGGTTGAATCGAAGCCGTGGCCTTTCTGCTGAACGCCGGCAAAGTCGCGGTAAAGCGTAATGGCGACGTGTTCGTTGCGGCGGATGCAGTCCTTGATGGCTTCGGGGTCTTTCGCGGCATGGATGAGCGTCTTCCACGAGTAGATGTGCTTGGGCTTGTGGAAATCGCTGTTGGCAATGAACGGCAGGCGCTTGAGGCCGATGTCGTTGAAGATGTTGTTGCGGTTGGCGATTTCCCACGCGTCCAGCAGCGGCGCGAATTTCTCCTGGTTTTCCCAGAGGTAAAGCGTGTTCTTGCCCCACTCGCTTTTCATGATGTGCGGGTGCGAGGCCACGGCCAGCGCGCCCTGCCGGTGGATTTGCTCGATGATGTCCGGAATGTCGAGCGCGGCGGAAATGGGCGCCTTCAAATCAATGCCGAGCAGGTGCGCGGAGGATTTGCGGGTGTAGCCGTCCTTGTTGAACTCGATTCCGGTCAGCACGAGCATTTTGTAGCGCCGCCACGCGCGCTGGCGTTCGCGCTCGATCACGGCAAAATATTCGCCGATCTGCTCCTGCGCGAGCGTCATGTTCGACAGCTCGGACAATTTGCCGATGAGCCGTTTGGGATCGGCCAGATGGTCGGTGATGCAGATGCAGTCGAATCCGCGTTCGCCGTAGAAATCCACGACCTCCGGCACGGAAAGTTTGCCGTCGGAATAATTCGTGTGGATGTGGAAATCGCACAGGAGCATCTGCGGTTGGCGGTTGCTGTTTCCGTTGGCAAGGGCAGGGGAGCGCATGACGCGGTCTGGCGCGGGTTCAAAGAGCTTGATGTTCTTGCGGCCGGGTGGTTCGTGGTCGGCGGCTTCAAGAACGAGTTCGCCGATGCGCAGGGCGGCGTCGGGCCGGGAAATTTTCTTGAGATTGCCGCGCCACTCATTCCATTGCGCGGCCTTTCTGGAAAAGGCATTTTCGACCAACTCAGCGACTTCCTTGTTTTTCTCCGCAATCGCGCCGAGATGATAACGCCAGATGAGTTCGGCGTTGCCTTCCTCCTGTCCGGGGATGACCTGATTGACAATCATCGGGCAGCGCGCGGCAATGGCCTCCTGGACGGTCGCGCCGCCTGCCTTGCCGATGACGAGATGGTGGCTCATCATCAATTCCGGCATCTGGTTCGTCCAGCCGAGGATTTTCACGCGGTCTTCCACGGACCGGGTGCGTTCGATGAGTTTGGCGCGCAGTTCGGCGTCCCGTCCGACCGTGAGGGTGAGATGGACGTTGTCGAGTTCGAGCAGGCGGTCCACGGCCTTTCCCGCTTTCTTCCTGCCGGTGTTGATGATGTAAAGGACGCGGCGCGGCTCGTCGCCAATGGGCGGGGGCAGCGAGTCCAGATTATCGGCAAAAACCGGGCTGACGGGAAAGCCGAGTGCACGGATTTGTTCCCCGGCGACGCCGTTCTTGCGCAGGACGTCGGCGGTGGCTTCGTTCGCCACGCAGAAAAAATCGCTCGGCGCGCGGAACCACGCGGAGTTGACGGTGATGGAATCGGTGACGACGGTGATGAATTTGAAGGGCCGCTCGTGGTGGCTCTTGAAAATCCTCTGGATGACGTGCGCGTAAATGGGATAGGTGGAGACGACGCAATCGGGCTGGGTCTCGGCGAGGATTTTTTCAAGCAGAACCTGCAGGCGCGGAAAGTTGCCGAGTTGATTCCCGACCAGCGGTGATTCGAGCATGGAATAAATGCCGCCCCAGAGTTTGGGCGCGTATTGGACCATGCCGAGATAGCTTTTGCGCGCGAGCGTGTTGAAGACGCCATAGCTGTCCGCGAACAGGTCGAGCACCTCGGCGCGCGCGTCCTCGTCGAGCAGTTCAATCGCGTCACGCAAATTGCGGGCGGCGGCATTATGGCCATCGCCGAACCCGGCCGTCAGAACGAGAATCTTTTTCACGCATGGGATGTATAATCCATGTGTGTTACAGCCATGTGTCGGTGAGGTGAACTTCTATTCACATTTTATCCGCATCTGTTCACAACTTTTCCACACCGGCGCGATTTGCGGTGAGAAGCGGCTGGTTCTTCGGGCCGTTCCGAAAATTGCCTTCAGCGGGATCGCATTCCAAAGATCTTCACGTCGCGGATGCGGATTGGAGGGTCAAAATGAGCGCTGATGGAGGTCACGTTTCGGTGACAATGCCGGCAATTCTGGAATGACCGGCGGGCCGGACGCAAAAAAGAGTTGAAGTATCCGAACCTTCGTGAATTTGCAGGCGTTGCGATGATGCGTCGCCAAACTGTCTGCGACTGGCTGATTAGTGGAAGTAGAAAACCACCGCATTTTTTAGTCTTCTTCGCACATGAGAGAGAAAAAATCCTTGGTTTTGAAATTAATTCTGATGCTGACGATCTGTGTCGGACCCGGCGTGGCGCGGGCGCAGTTCGCCTACAATTCGGGGTTGAGCCAGTATGGCGATTTGCTGGTGTGCTTTCGCCCCGCTTCCGGCTCCTATGACCTGGTGGTGGACGCGGGGCCGGTGACCGCATTCACCAGTCTGGCAACCGGCCAGAAGATCACCGTCAACCCGGCCTATTACAACGGCTCGCAGCTTGCCTACATCGGCACCAACAACATTCGCTGGAGCGCCATCGCCTGCCAGCGTCTTCCCGGCGCGCACGGCACGAACAACATCTGGGTGACGCGCCCCCGCGCCAGCCTGAACAACCAAACCGCGCCCTGGCCGTGCAAAAACGCCGGCGTCCAAGGCACCGCCGCCAGCCAGATTGATTCCATAGGCAATGACGCGGCGGATGTAACCCTCGGCGGCGACCCGTTCGGGAGCAGTCCGGGCAGTGGCGACCACTATGTGATCGAACCGGAAGGCGGCAGTTCCAGTGCCGGGAGTTATTTCGATTCGTATAGTTATCTGATGACCTCGGCGGGAAATCTGGGCGGCACTTTCTGGGGCGATGCCGGAGGAGTGAACATGGAGCAAAGCACGCCGGCGAATTTCACAACCGCCGGCCAGCCGGTGCGCGCGGATTTCTACCAGCTCCTGTCCACAAACGCGATTGCGAACCCGACCAACAATCAGGCCGGCACTTATCTGGGTTACTTTGAACTGGCCACCAACGGTGTGCTGACCTACACCGCCGGGCCGTCTCCCGTGACGCTCACCGCGCCGAGAATTGTTTCCATCGTCCGCAATGGAACGGCCAGCACGGTTTCGTTCACCACGGTTTCCGGCGGAACCTACACCCTGCGGGGAACCAACAGACTGTCGTCGGGAACCTCGCCGACCAACTGGCCGGCCATCGGTTCGTCCATCCCCGGCAACGGCCTGACCAACTCGCTCCCTGATGCCACCTCCGACAATTCGCGCTTTTACATCATTACAGCGCAATAGAAACCGATTTTAAAAAATAAACATCAGCCAAAACTCAACATCAGCAACAACTCAAGAAAACGCCATGAAAATAAATAAACTCGCAGTGCTAACGGCGGCGGCGGGCTTCCTGTGGAGCCTGAACGCCTCGGCTCAATTCTCCTACAACAACAGCGATCTGCTGCTGGGCTTTCGCACTCCCGGCGGAACGTCCGATCTGCTGGTGGATATCGGCAGCGTGTCGCTTTACACCGGCGCGACGGGTCCCATTGCCATTTCCGGCAATTATTACACCGCGTCGCAATTGACGGACGCGGGATTGAGCTTGAACAACCTATATTTCTCGGTATTCGGGGACGTTTCTCCCGGCTATCCGACGACTTACGGCCCCTACAACACGCTTTGGGTGACGGCCCCGGAGTCGGTGCCCGGCACGTTGACCACGCCGTGGGCGGCACAGACTTCGGCGCAACTGGCGACCTCGCGTTCCCGCATCGAAAGCATCGGGGCCGGAGGCACTTTTCTTGGCGCAACGACTTCGCCGGGATCTGACAACACGGCAACGGCCATTGTCACTTCGGACAGCTTCAGCCAGTCCGGCGACACCTCTTACGCCATCGGCATCGGACCCAACGGCAATTTTCAAGGGAACTTCGGCAGCAACAACAACATCGAAAACTCCACGCCGGGAAGCTTCACATCGGGCAGCGTTATTTCGGATTTGTATGAAATGCGTCCCAACCAAGGCGGCCTCCTCCTCGGCGAGTTTGTGCTGACTTCAAATGGCGCGCTGACGTTTAACCCGGTGCCCGAACCGACGACCTGGGCCACGCTCGGCCTGGGATTATTGGGGCTGGCCGGCTGGCGCAGAATCCTCCGTAAAAACTGAACCTTTGAACTTTTGACAATCCAACAAAACCAACAAAACAGAAACCCACAAAATATGAAAAAAATACTGACCATCGCAGCCCTTGGCGGACTGTTTGCCGCCGGCACCTTGCAAGCGCAGGTGAACATCTACATCGCAGGCTCCACGGCCTTCCGCGCCAACGTCTTCCGCACAATCGAAGCCTCGTTGGACACCGGCTACACGGTGAATCCCGCCAATGCCGGCACCGGCACCGGCGTGCTAACGTTCCAAGGAACCATGAACTCATTGTTCGGCGGCCAGACCGTCACCGTCTATTGTTCTTATAACGGCTCGGTGCAGGGACTCGGCGACCTGAACAACAACACCGCTGTTACTTTCACCAATGCCACGCCTGGCGGCGCGGCGGTTGTGGCGGTTCCGAACATCACATTTTCGGATGTGGACAAGATTTCCACGCTGTGGCCCAGCGCGCCCGTGCTTGAATCTTACGTCGCGGTGCTGCCCTTTGTGTATTGCCGCAATGTTTACTGCCCGACGACCGTGACCAACGTCACCGGTCACCAGTTGCTGTCGTTGTGGGACAACGGCGCGTTGAAGCTCTCAATGTTCACCGGCAACACCAATGACGATACCGGCACGATGTATGTCACCGGTCGCAACAAGGATTCCGGCACACGCGTGGGCGCCAGTGCCGATGCATATTATACCGGCTCGCCCATTCTCTATGGCTTCCAAAGCGGAGTATTCGGTGTGTTGAATCAAAACCTGAACGGCGCCATCTACGGCTTTGGTTACTCTTCCGGCGGCAATGAGGCGCAGGCTCTCACCAACACGGCGGCGGCCGGCCCCATGATTGGTTATGAGGGATTGAACGACGCGCTGG
This sequence comes from uncultured Verrucomicrobiae bacterium, assembly GCA_963711945.1. GTDB lineage: Bacteria > Verrucomicrobiota > Verrucomicrobiia > Limisphaerales > UBA11358 > UBA11358. The sequence goes on from CAVQGB010000009.1 coordinate 11,010, forward strand.
CCATAGCGGGAAGCGCCAGCACGGGCAAGCCACAGAACCAAGGCGGCGGCAATTGCGCAATCATCGCCTACGATGGCTTCCTGCCGTTCAACAACTACAAACCCGGAACGTCACCTGTTCCAGCCTATCCCGACTTCACGCCTATCACGACCGGCCAATACAGCTTTTGGACCTATGAATGTATCGAGACGCTCAACACTCATACTTCGGACAGCGTCCACACCTACTACACAAACATGGCCGCTCATATTGACTTGGACCTCAAGGCCGCTGAAGATAATGCTGGCAACAGCTCTCTCTACGGGGCTGTCACCGCAGTCCGCCTCTCGGAAATGCGCGTCAGCCGCGCCTCGGTTGGCGGTGAAATTGTTCCGAATTAAGTTCGGCGGACTCGGAAACATCACCCCCGTCCTCCGTGGGAACACTGTGGAGGGTGGAAGCCGGCGTGGGGCGACCCGCGCCGGCTTTTTAATCATGCAACAACCAACGATCAACTCCCAACTTGCAACACGCGACACCGGCGGTTCACTGGATGTTGGATGTTGGATGTTGAGTATTCGAAGTTTGCTGCTGTTGTATTTTTGGTTTTTCATTTCTGCGGCGCGGGCGGCAGGGCCCGATGCCGACGCCCGCCTCGTGGAGGAGGCTGCTGTTTCTGCAACGGCGTTTTCGGGTGGATTCCTCCACGGGGCGAACCCTTACCGCGCCATCCTTGCACGCAACGTCTTTGGCTTGGCGCCGCCACCCCGTGGAACGGCGGAATTGGAGACCGCGCCGCCGCCGCCAGACATCATTCTAAACGGCATCATGGGCGTCTTTGACCGCAACTTTGCCCTGTTCAAGGTTCACGCCGGCGTGGAAAAGTTTTATCTGCTTGCCGAGGGCCAGAGCAACGGCGAAATCGAATTGCTCTCCGTGGATGCCAAAGCGGGCACAATCAGGATCAAAAATCACGGTGTCTTCCAGACCGTTGCGCTCGCCAAACCGCCCGCGCCGGCAGACGCGCAAGCCAACGCGCGTTCTCCCGCCGGAGTCGCGCCTGCAACGGTCGCAAACAATATTCAGGCTCCGGCGGGAAATATTTCACTGCCGCAAACTGAAAACGGCCCGGCCGGAGACTCGCAGATGATCCAGGGCGGATATGTCGTTGCAGGCGCGGGCAATCCCGGATCCACCGGAAATAATCAGCCGTCCGGCGGCAATTCGAGTTCGCAAAATTCGGGCGGCTCGAACCCCGCCGCCAGACCGCCGGATCCATGGTGGATGATCGGCAGCAGGAATATCGAAGCCTCCCGCATGGCCACGGCCGCCCTAGTTGAGAGCGGCCAGGCCGATCCGTATCCGCTGACACCCTACACTCCACCCGGCACGCCCGCGGCTCTGATCGGACCGGGTCAGTTGTATTTCGTCCCGTCGGCCATGGCGCATTAGCAGATTTGCGGTGGTGCCTTGGATTGTTTGATCGGGACGCTGTGATGCAAATGGCCGGTGCGGAGACGCCTGCATCGGTCATTTCGTTTCCGCTTGAAGGGTGATTTTGACTGGCAGCGGGTTCGTCGCCTGACACGCGCAAACCTGATTGGAAAGCAAAATTATACAGATTTTGGAATTGATGCGCCAAGAGTGCATCTGTAGATCGAGCCGGAATAATCCGGGACAAAGACCGATCAATCCGCAGTGGTCCTGTTTTGACGGGGACACACGGGTGGATGCTTCCGTTCATTTCTGGCCTTGGTAGTCGCGAAAGCCTTGCGCCAGGCGGTCGGCGTCATCCGGGTCATGCGCTTGAAGGTGAGATTGAACTGGCCGAGACTCTGAAAACCGCATTGGTTGGCGGTGTCAATGATTTTGGCATTGGCTTCCAGGAGAAGTTTTTTAGCCTGTTCAATGCGCCACTCAATTTGCCGTTGCTTGAGGGAGGCGCCGAAACGTCCGGCAAACAAGCGGTGAAAGTGGCGCTTCGTGCAGCCGCACTGGCGGGCCAGTTCGCCGGCGGAGCGGGAGAGCAATTCAGATTCGGGAACGCGCGCCGCCAGTTCGGCCAGTTTTTGTTCCGATCCGCCGGCGCGCGGCAAAGCGCCGTCGGGCCGGGCGAGGAAATCGCGCAAGGCGCCGACCGCCAGTGACAACATCGCCGAGCGCGCCTGCACGTTGGATTCATGTTGTCGCAGTTCGCAAAAGTCGGTGTATTGGCGAGCCACCGCATCCTCGCGCTTGATGACCCGCGCAGGGCGGGTTCCCTTGACCGCCACGACATTCAAAGCCCGCTGTTCCTCGGCGGTGAAAAAACCGGTCAACTGCTCCGGCCGGACGCCGAAGTGGCACAGGCGAAGGTCGCCAAGCTGGCTGGCGCGCAGGCTGACATTGGCGGAGGCGGGAATGATCACAAGATCGCCCGCTTCAATTTCGCGGCGTTCGTTTCCATGCAGCAGATAGCCGCACCCGCCGCATACCCGCAAAAACGACCAGCCCGCCGCGCCGGGCGAAAGTTCCCGCCCCGCCCGCACCTGGCTCTGATAAACAGTCAGATGCGCACAGAATTCTTGCATGGCCGGCAGTCTGTCAGGCGAATCTGACGCTTGCGCGGCGGGAATGTGACACTTGTGTTAAAGCGGTTGTTGATTTGGAAACCTAATGTGAAAGAGGCCGGCGCTGGAACGTATAACCGGTTGGATTCGGCTGCAAATGCGCATTGAGGCAGGCGCTAGTGACGAAAACGGGCGAACGGGCCGGCGTGTCCCTTTTTCAACAACACATGTCCCCGGAGGGGAAGTTGGAGGCGGGGAAAAAGACTAGAATGCTCCAAGGTTGCGGAACCAATAGTCCACGCGACTCACGACAAACAAACCATGAAACCAAAATTGAAAAATATGAAAACCTTGAAACTGCGTCCGCTTGCCGGACTGGCCGCCTGGGCGCTGCTGGCCGGGCTGGCCTGCTCAACCGCTTCCGCCGCGCCGTGGAAGTTCGGCGTGATTTCGGACACCCAATGGACCGGCTCGCCGGATGACGGCAAGAGTCCGGGCACGACGCCCGCCAGCATCATCCAGCAATGCGACCAGGCATTCATCGCCCAAGGCGTGAAATTTGTCATCGCCGTCGGCGACACCGTGGACACCGGTTCCCAAGTCAACATGGACATCCGCGCCCTGTATGCCCAGGACCTTTACAACGCCGGCATCGGCTTCTTCCCCTTCCGCGGCAACCACGAATCGGGCTGGACCGGTTCGGCGGCCGAGGAAGGCCGCATCTATCCGCAAATCCTTAACGGCGGCACCAACAATCTTACACCGTCCAACATCCCGCTTTCATTGGGACACGACACCTACATTGACCCGGTGGCGCCAGCGGGTTCGCCGTTTGCCCTCGGCGGCAACTTCTCGTATCCCACAAATGTCAACGGCACGGACATCAATGGCACTTACGGCGGATTGTCGTATTCTTTCGATTATAACAACGTCCGCTTTGTCCTCATTGACCAGTTTGAGAACCAAAATCCCGGCGGCAACTTGAGCAGCGCGCCATTGCAACAGCCGTGGATCAGCCAGGAATTGTCTGATCCGGCCCGTCCGCAGCACGCGATTGTGTTTGATCACAAGAACCTGCTCGGCGGCAACCACAAGGACAACATCATGGGCGCGAACATCAACAGCTCCGACCCCGGCGACGGCAACTTCAACACGAACGGCTTGAGCGCATCCAACATGAGCGCATTGATGGCCAAGGAACAGGCCGAGGATGCCTTCATCAGCTCGCTGGCCACGAACAACGTGCATTACTACATCTCCGGCCACGACCATCATCACTACGACTCGATTGTGCAAAGTCCGTTGAGCACGAATCGCGTGCATCAGATCATCAGCGCGTCGGACAGCTCGAAGTTTTATGTTCCGGCGTTGCCAGTCTCGACGAATGACACGCCCATCTCGCAGGACTTGTTCAAGGTGGGATACTACATCTACACCGTGGACGGGCCGAAAGTGACGGTGGATTACTACGGCGTGGACATCAGCAAGGATCCCTCCTTCGTGGTTTCTTCCGCGAGCGAAAGCATTGTCACCAACACACCAACCCTCACCGGCAGGTGGCAGACGATCCTGACCTACGGTTACAGCCTGAACGGCCAGGAATTTGTCATCCCCGAAGGCGCAACTTACACTACGGTTGCCGACACCACGGCGAAAGCGGTGGCCAATGGCGAAGCTGGTTATCTCGGCACGGCGATGCAAATCCTCGGCGGCATTAACACCAGCATCACGACGAACAATTACGGCAAGCCACATTCCAAAGCGGTGGATACCGGCTGGTCTCCCGCCAACGGCACCGCCAGTGACATCCTCACTCTCTGGGGCACCAGTGACGTCGGCAGTCAGTCAGACACCGTGGCGCTTTCGCTGACCTATAACCCAGCAAGCGTCTCGCCGTCACAAATCAGCAGCGGCGCGTTCTGTCTCGCTAGCAAGGACTCGTTTGGTCATTGGGTCAACGCGGTGGACGCGAACGTTGGTGGCCAACGCCAGTTCGTTCTCGGCGCTTACAACAGTTCCTATTCGCTCGGCACCTACGGCGTGGATACCACCAGCCATACAGTTTGGGCGGTGGTCAATCACAGTGGCGACTTTGGGGCGACCCCGTTGAGTGACATCGTCAACTTCGTTTACACCTCGGACAATCATTACGGCATCGTCCGCCCGATTTTCCGCGGCAATTTCAATGTGCCAAGCCCGGTGGTCAACGAAGCGATGATCGCCCGAATGAACACGCTGCCGGCGCAATCGTTCCCGAATGACGGCGGTGTCGGCGCCGGGCAGTCGGTCGGCCATGTTGATTTTCTCATGGACACCGGCGATTTGGCCAACCGCAGTGAATCCCAGTCCGCCATTGCAGCGACCAATATCACTTATCTAGGCGCGGGTGTCAGCTATCCGGGCAATTCGGCCTACACGGCTCCCGTTTCCGCCGTGACTTGGGGACAATGGCAGCATGATTTCTTGGGCGACGCCAACACCGGCAACCGCGCAGGCGGATTGTTGACTCTGACCGACAGCCAGGGCCTTGGTATTCCGGTCTTCCTCTCGCCGGGCAACCATGACGTGAACGACGCCATCGGCATGACCGGCAAGATTTCGCCGGCCAACGTGGACGCCACGTCGTTCGTGAAAATCTACAACCGCATGACGCCGTATTCCAGTCAGGCGCCCATCACAACAAATGTTTTTGCCAATCCCGCCAATTACACCAACGTCAATTTGCGCGTAAATTACTCATTCAACGCCGGCGGCGTCCACGTCCAGTGCGTGAACATGTTCCCCGACAAAAACATTTTGAACTGGATGAGCGCGGACCTGGCCAATGTGCCCGCGAGCACGCCGGTATTTCTGTTCTGCCACGTCCCGCTCAACATGGCGGCGACCGAAACAAAAGTTTTCGGCAGTCCAACCAACACTTCAAGCTCGGCTGGCGCGGACATTCCCCTCACCCTTTCAGGCGTTGATAGTCCCACGAGCTACGTGGACATGAACGCGGCCAAGCAATACGTCGCCGACTGGCTGGTGGCGCACCCGAACGTGCGGGCGTTGTTCAGCGGCCATGACAATTTCAACGGCGCGACCAACTGGAATGGTCAAGACCCCAACAACAACATCATAGCCGCTCGCGACGCCGCCTGGGCGGGCGTGACGCTCTTCCGCGTGGATTCCCCGATGAAGGGCGACATCTCCGGCGTTTCTTCCACATCCGGTTCGCTGACCGGCATCGGCATGGAAACCAATCTGTCGTTCCAGGTCTATTCCCTGGACATCGCCAACCGCCTTTTGACAGAGCGCGAGTATTACTATGACAACACGGCTGATGGCACCGGCAACGGCGCCTGGAGCGGCCAGTCAACGACCATTGACCTTAACTTCCCCAGCACTCCTGCTGCGTTGACCGGCCCCGCGAATGGCACGGTGGTGACCAACGGTTATCCGACGTTGAGTTGGTCGGCGTCGGCTGGCGCGACGAGCTACACGGTGGCGCTGGTTGGCCCGAAGGGGACGAATTACTACGCCGTGGCCGGCACCAGCTTGTCGCTGCAGCTGTCGCAGAACGGCGCGTATTCCTGGACGGTCACGCCGGACAACGGCGCAGGTGCCGGGCCGGTTTCCGCCACGGGCAATTTTAACGTGAACTATGGCGTCTGGAAATTTGGCGTCATCTCGGACACGCAATGGACCGGTTCGCCGGACGACGGCAAGAGTCCGGGCACGACGCCCGCCGGCATCATCCAGCAATGCGACCAGGCGTTCATCGCTCAAGGCGTGAAATTCGTCATCGCCGTTGGCGACACCGTGGAAACCGGCAGCCAGACCGACATGGACATCCGCGCCTTGTATGCTCAGGACCTTTACAACGCCGGCATCGGCTTTTACCCGTTCCGCGGCAACCACGAATCCGGCTGGACCGGTTCGGCGGCGGAAGAGGCGCTCATCTATCCGCAAATCGTCAACGGCGGCACCAACAACCTCACCCCATCCACCATTCCGCTTTCACTGGGGCACGACACCTACATTGACCCGGTGGCTCCGGCAGGCCTGCCGTTCGTCATCGGCGGAAACTTCTCCTATCCGACCAACGTCAACGGAACGAACATTAACAGCTATTACAGCGGGTTGTCGTATTCGTTCGACTACAACAACGTCCGTTTCGTCCTGATTGACCAGTTTGAAAACCAGAATCCGGGCGGAAACCTAAGCAGCGCCCCGGTGCAACAACCGTGGATCAGCCAGGAGTTGTCCGATCCGGCCCGTCCGCAGCATGCGATTGTGTTTGACCACAAAAATCTGCTCGGCGGCAACCACAAGGACAACATCATGGGCGCGAACATCAACAGCTCCGACCCCGGCGACGGCAACTTCAACACGAACGGCTTGAGCACATCCAACATGAGCGCATTGATGGCCAAGGAGCAGGCGGAAGATGCGTTCATCAGCTCGCTGGCCACGAACAAAGTTCACTATTACATCTCCGGCCACGACCATCATCACTACGACTCGATTGTGAGAAGCCCATTGAGTAATTACTCGGTGCATCAGATCATCAGCGCCTCCGACAGCTCGAAGTTTTACATGCCCGCCCTGCCGGTTTCAACCAATGACACGCCCATCTCGCAGGACCTCTACAAACTCGGCTATTACATCTACACCGTGGACGGCCCGAAGGTGACGGTGGATTACTACGGCGTGGATGTAACCAAGGATCCTTCCTTTGTGGTTTCTTCGCCGAGCGAAAGCATTGTCACCAACACGCCAACGCTCACCGGCAACTGGCAGAAAATCCTCACCTATGGCTACAGCCTGAACGGACAGGAATTCGTCATCCCTGAAGGCGCGGCTTACACCACGGTTGCCGACACGACCACCAAGGCCGTTGCCAATGGCGAAACCGGCTATCTCGGCACAGCGATGCAAATCCTCGGCGGCATCAACACCAGCACCACGACGAACAACTACGGCAAGCCTCACTCCAAGGCCGTGGACACCGGCTGGTCTCCGGCCAACGGCACGGCCAGCGACATCCTCACCCTCTGGGGCACGAGCGACATCGGCACGAACCAGACCGACACTATCGCGCTTTCGTTGAGCTACAACCCGGCGGCGGTGACGCCGGCGCAACTGGCGGACGGCTTGTTCGCGCTCGTCAGCAAGGATATCAACGGCAACTGGGTTAATGCCGCGAACCTCAACACCGGCGGCAATCCGCAGTTTGTGTTCGGCCCGTATGTCAGCAGCTATTCGCTCGGCACCTATGGCGTGGACACCAATTCCGGCACCGTCTGGGCCGTGGTAAATTACCAGGGCAACTTCGCCGCCGGCCCGGTGATGAACCGCGCGAATCTCAACTCGCTTCGCATCGCGACGTTGTCGGACATTCATTACATGGATCCCAGCCTGTTGATTGCCAACGGCTCCGCGTTCCAGACTTATCTCGCTGGCGACCGCAAGTTGCTTGCGGAAAGTTCGGCGATTGACAAGGCGGCGATTGACGCGGTTATCGCGCAACAGCCAGACATCCTGCTCGTCAACGGCGACGAGACCAAAGACGGCGAGTATGTCAGCCACATCGCGGTGTCCAACCTGCTCGCCCGCGTGGCGGCCAGCGGCACACTCGTGTATGTCATACCCGGCAACCACGATGTGAACAACACAAACGCCAACTACTATAATGGCGCCAACACCACCCCAGCGGCCAATGTGACCCCGGCGCAATTCAGCAGCATCTATGCGCCGTTCGGTTACAACCAGGCGATTGCGAAGGATCCGAGTTCGCTGGCTTATGTTGTGGAACCGGTGCCCGGTCTGTGGATCCTGTGCATGGACTCCTGCCAATACTCACTCGGTCAGGATCCGACGGAAGGTTCGTTCACTCCGCAGCGTTTGAACTGGATCACCAACCAACTCGCACTCGCACAAGCCAGCGGCAAAGTGGTCATCGGCATGATGCACCACGGCCTAATGGAACACTTCGTCGGCCAGAAGACATTGTTCCCCGAATATGTGGTGGACAATTATCAGACCATCGCGCCGCTGTTCGCCAGCTACGGCATGAAGGTGGTCTTCACCGGCCACTTCCACGCACAGGACATCGTGCAAGGCGCGTTCAACGGCAATACGATCTATGACATCGAGACCGGTTCGACCGTGACGTATCCGTGTCCGTATCGTTTGATTGACCTGATGCCGAACGGCCAGTTCGCCATCACCAGCCATCGCATCACGGCGATCAACTACAACTTGGGCGTCGCTCCCGACTTCCAGACCTACGCCTACAATTATCTCACCAACGGCATGGTGCCGCTCTCGGCCTACATGCTGCAACTGCCACCGTTCAGCCTCGATTCCGGCACGGCCAACTATCTGGCTCCGGCGGTCTCCGAGGCGTTGGTGGATCATTACATTGGCGACGAACCCGGCTTGGCTGGCGCAACGCCGGCAACGCGGGCCATCGTCACCGGCTTGCTCGCAGGCAACGCGCAACAGCAACAGCTCGGTGGCGCAATCTACTCGATCCTCACCGACACCGCCCCCGCAGACAACAACCTCATGCTCACCCTCACGGCGGGTCAAATCACGGGACCGGCCACCAACACCATCATCATGAGCGGGTCGCCGACGCTGACTTGGGCGCCGGTTTGGGGAGCCAGCTTGTATCATGTCACGGTGACCGGTCCCGGCTACTCGCATTCGTTCGATGTCGCCGGCACAAGCCTCGCATTGACCGGTTTGAGCAACGGCGCTTACAACTGGACCGTTGCGCCGAACACCGGCACCGTCTCCGGCACCGGCTTCTTCGCGGTGGATTACCCGCCGGCACTCGGCATCGAGCCGTCCACTAACGGCATGGTCCACGTCTATTGGCCGGTCAGCTCGTATTCAACGTATCAACTCCAGTTCAGTCCCGACATGAGCGGCTCGAACTGGGTCAACGTCAGCAGCAACGGCTTCTTCCGCCTGGTCAAGTAAGGTCAATCCTTGTCAGGCAACTCACACGCCCGGACGGAATCAGGATCCGCCCGGGCGGCTTCTTTGTTTATGACCCAATCCCGGCGTTCGAATTTTCAGGAGGCGCGGACAATCCACCCCATCCCGGAAGACCTGGAGCAAAAGGATGGCGCGGGCACTCGCAAACACAGCAGTGCCTGACATTGATGGAATGACACTTGCCCGAAAAATTCCGGCCCGCAAAATTCGGGCGGCTTGAATTCCGCCGCCAGACCGCCGGATCCATGGTGGATGATTGGCAGCAGGAATATCGAAGCCTCCCGCATGGCCACAGCCGCCCTGGTTGAGAGTGGCCAGGCCGATCCGTATCCGCTGACACCCTACACTCCACCCGGCACGCCCGCGGCCCTGATTGGACCGGGGCAATTGTATTTCGTCCCGTCGGCCATGGCGCATTAGTTGTCGCTGCGGGATTGAGACACAAACCCGTTTTCCCCGGTCATTATTTTACAAACGGATGTTCGTTCGGATGCGCCGGAAGCGCGTTGGGTGGCGGAAGCTTCGTGACTTCGTCAGGAGTTGAAAAGACAAGGGCATGATTGCGGGTGTCGTTGTATTCAGTGAAATAACTTTCTTCGCTGTCATTGACCGTGTTTGTGGACCCGCCGGCGGCGGAGTTGCCCTTCACGGTGAAGTCCCAGGTGTCTTGAACAAAACCATTGATGAGCAATTTGAGTTTGTAATCGCCGGCCTGGTGGATGGCCAGCGGCATCACGGCGAGCTTGCCTTCCGTCAGGACGCTGTCGCGGGCGAATAGCAACCGGCGTGTTCTGGCTTCAATCAACTGCATGGTGAAGGACTGTGGAAAATTTTCATTGCCATTCCAAAGGCCATAGCCGGCAACCACGGCGGCGGGTGTCTGGCCGGGGCCAAACGTCTTGCAACTTCTATAGCCGGAGGCCGGCATGTCGAGATCCTGTCCGCCCATCGCCCGCGTGGTATAGACGCCGCGCTCTTTTGCCACAACCGGGCGGGCGGCGCGGCAACCGGCAAAACCAAATAGCCCCGCCAGGGCAAATAACGCAAGCGGACTCAACCTACACACAATCATTGCTGCAACATAAAAACAACCATGGTTGGAAGACAAGCCAGAAGAGACGCCTTGCCAGCATTCCATAGCGTTCGCACGGCGAATCCATCTGCAACATGACAATTTGCGGCCAAAATGGTTTCGGTGTTGTCACAGAATTGTTTCCTGACAGACACGCGGCGGTCACGGCGGACCGTCATTGTTCGCCCCGCCAATGTCCGTTGACCGACCTCTCATTTTGCAGGAACTCATGCTGCGGCCTTCGGGCGAATGGAACCCGCGCCACAAAGGCTGGGTCATCGCGCGCGTAGCCGAGGGCGCGGGCTATTGGATGCAGGGCGGGAATGCGCGGGAACTGAACGCCGGCGACGGGTTCGTGGCGGCGTTCAATGCGAACGCGCAGGTGCGGGCCAGCCAGTTGGGGACGTTGAAGCTGCAATATTTCACGGTTCAGCCGCAGTATCTGAACGGATTGCTCACGGTGGCGGAATGGCAACGGCTCGAAGCCGCGCCGGAGCACCCTTACAATCTGACTTTCAGCGGTGACGAACTGCTGGGACAGCGGTTCACCCGGCTTGTGAACCAGTCGCACGCCGAGGAACTGCCCGCGCGCGTCGCGCTGCTCCAACTGTGGGCCACTGCCGTTTCCGCCGTGCTGTCCGCTCCGGCGGCGTCCTTCTCAAACGGCAACAAGCTGCGGGAACGGTTCCGGCACTTGCTGGCGCAGATGCCGGAGAAGGAGCTGGCCGGGCATTCACTGGCCGAACTGGCCCGGCAGCTTCATTGCAGCGAACGCCATTTCAGCCGGCTGTTCCGCGAGGAGTTCGGCGTGCCGCTGCGGACGCGGCAGATCGAACTGCGGCTCCAGCGCGCACGGCAGTTGCTCGACGGATTCGGACGACAAGATCATCAACGTCGCCTACGAAAGCGGCTACCGGCACCTCGGCCTGTTCAACGCCATGTTCAAAAAGCGGTTTGGCGCTGACGCCCGGCGAATGGCGCCGCCAAAACGCCGCGCAAAAAGCCCCCGGCTCCGCCGCGGCAAAATCTTCCGCGACTGGCCTCCGGTATCGGCATTTTGCTGATGCTGCTCGGACTGTTTTTCTCCACGGACGGCGCGGGCGCAAACCAATTCGCGCCGGCGACGGATGCCGACCAGGACAGTCCGGATCGCGCGCGGCGTTGGATCAGAAAATGGCCGAGCTGGACGCGCAGGAGAGGATGGCGCAGCGTATGGCCAGGATTCATGTTGTGCCCGTCTCCACGAACGCGGGGCCGCGGTTCCGGGTGGACCGATTTGTGGTTGAAGGCAACACGCTGTTGCCGCCGGGGACCATCGCGGACATTTTTACAAACGTCCCCGCCGCATTCGGCACGAACGTCACCTGTTGACGCGATCCTGGCGGCGGTGGGGGATTTGCAGACGGCTTATCGCGAGCGCGGTTTCATGACGGTGGTCGGTCGGCCTGCCGCAGCAGAAACTCACCAACGGCGACGGTGAAGGTGAACGTCGTCGAAGGCCGGCTCGCGGTCATCAACGTCGGCGGCGCGAATTGGCGTCATTATTTCAGTTCGAACAACGTCATGCGCGCGCTGCCGAGCCTGCACACGAACATTTTGCTCAACGCGAAAATTTTCCAGCGCGAACTGGACGCGGCGAACATGAACCGCGACCGGCAGATTTATCCGGTCATCGGCCCCGGCCCGGAACCGGGCACGAGCGAGCTGACGCTGAACGTGAAGGACCGCCTGCCGTGGCACGCGCGGCTGGAGGTCAACAACCAGGCGACGCCCGCCACGCCGGACATGCGCGCCGCCTTCAGTTCGCAATATGACAACCTCTGGGGTCTTGAACATCAAGTCGGCCTGCAATACAGCTTTTCATTCAACGAATTCAAAGGCGGGAACAATTACAACTCGCTGCCATTCGACATGCCGCAGGTGGCCAATTACAGCGCCTATTACCGGCTGCCGCTCGGCGGCTATTCGTCCGTGCAGGAGCAGGTGGACGCGCATCCGGGCAGCTTCGGCTACAACGAGGTGACGCATCAGTTCAACCTGCCGCCGCAGACCGGCCGGCCGGAACTGACGTTTTACGCGCAGCCGCTCGACTTCCGACACCGGCGTGCAATACGGTCCCTCCACTCTGGTGACTTCGACGAACCAATCAACTGCTGAAGATTTACTTCGCAGGATTCCGGCGACAACTTCACGCTTGAACGAAAACCTCGGCTGGCGCTTGATCCGTGCCGCTGCCGGAAGTCGCAAAAGTGAGCAGCGCGCTTTCGCTTCGGGACTCGATTTCAAACGCTTCCGGCTGGTGAGTTACAACACGAACAACTTTCTCTATTCACATTCACCTACACCAATCAAGGCACCGGGCCGGTGACCATCACGACCACATGTCGCCTCGCCGCAGCCGACCCGCTATCCACGCGGTGGATTATTTGCCGCTCAACATCGGCCTGAACGGTTCGGTGCCGGACAAATTCGGGCACGACTTTTTTCAACGCCAAGTGCCAATTTCAATCCGCTTTGCCGTTTTTTCCAAGGAACGCGGATTTCGCCAATGCCGCCTACTCGACCAAGGCGCGCGCGAACTATGTCGTGTTGCAGGCGGGCGCAGACCGGGTGCAAACCATTCACAAGGACTGGTCGGTGAAACTGCATGCCGACGGCCAGTGGGCGAACGGTCCGTTGTTCGGCAACGAGCAATACGCCATGGGCGGCGTCGCGGCGTGCGCGGCTATCACCGACGGCGAGGCTTACGGCGACACCGGCTGGCGCGTGATGCATCGAGCCGCAAATGCCCGCGCTCAACATCGGCATGTTTGGAAATGAAGGCAGCGACGAACCCTGCTGGTTGCGCGGCTCGGTGTTTATGGATTACGGCGAACTTTACCTGCTGGACCCGCCCGCCGGCGCCCAGGGCCGCCGGCAATTTTGGGGCGCGGGCTGGGCGGTGACCGCCAACATCGGCAGCCATCTGGACGCGCGGCTTTCGATGGCCTTTCCGCTTGATTTCCACGCCGCAAACCCGCGCCGGCGATGTGCATGTTTATTTCGGCGTCGGCGCGCAATTCTAAACTGCCATGCGCAACAACATTTCACCAATTTGTAACCCGCGCTGGCCGCGGGCCGGGTTAAATTTCTGGAGATGGATTTTTATGCGCGCGACGCATTGCAACTTCATCCTTCGAACCATTGCCGCCGGAATTTTGATTTCAATTCCGGCGATGAATGGTTTGTCGAATCCAACGGGCATGACCGTCGCATCCGGCTCGGCCACGGCCACGCAAAACGGCTCGCAACTGACCATCACCGCCTCGCAAAACGCCTTCCTGAACTGGCAGAGCTTCAACATCGCCGCCGGCGAGACCACGGTTTTCCACCAGCCGTCCGCCGCGTCCGTCGTCTGGAACCGCATCAACGACCCAAACCCGTCGCAGATTTACGGCGGTCTTCAGGCCAACGGCGTCGTGGTGCTGATGAATTCGTCCGGCTTTTATTTCGGGCCGAATTCGTTTGTGCAGGCCGCCGGGCTGGTGGTTTCCACCGCGCCAGTCGCTCGCCGCAAAACACCGGCGGCTGCCTGGGAATTCAACGGCCCGCCGCCGACGGCGAGCATCGTGAATTTCGGTAAAATCAAGGTCGGCGACGGCGGCGCCGCGTTTCTCATCGCCGAAAATGTCGAGAACTGCGGCGACATCGCCGCGCCCGGCGGCACGATTGGCCTGGCGGCGGGACAGCAGGTGTTGTTGAGCGAACGGCCCGACGGTCGCGGCTTGAGCATGAAGGTGAATCTGCCCGAAGGGTCGGTGGACAACTACGGCCAGATCATGGCCGACGCCGGAACAATTGCCGCCAACGCGCAGGTCGTGAACCAAAACGGATTCGTCCAGGCCAATTCCGTGCGCGAGCAGAACGGCGTCATCGAACTGGTTGCCTCCGACCAGTTGAACCTCGGCGCGAACTCCCAAATCAGCGCGCAACGGTGACGGTTCGGTCGGCGGCAGTTCCGGCGGCTCTGTGACATTGCAATCGGGAAACACTTTCAGCGACGCAACCGGCAGCCGGATTTCCGTGGCCGGCGGCGCGCAGGGCGGCAACGGCGGGCACGTCGAGATCAGTGCGCCGTCCATCACGGCTGTCCACACGCGGATAGACGGCCAGGCGCAGCCGGGCTGGGTCGGCGGCACGTTTTTGCTGGACCCGGATTATATCGTCCTGGACCAAAGCGGCGGCGACACCCTCAACGTCAGCGGCTCCGACGGCTCCCTGCTGGTTGGCGACAGCCCCGGCGACACCCTGTATCTCAACGTCGGCAACAGCGCGAACAATTTCCTGGACTCGGCCTTTCTCGGTCTTTCACAAATCACGCTCCAGGCGAAATACAACATCACTCTCGCGTCGGGCACAGCGTGGAGTTTGTCCGACAGCACCGGCCAAACCGCCGGGCAATTGCTGTTGGAGGCGGGCGGCGACATCGTTTTCCAGGACGGCTCCTCGATTTTTGATGCGAACAACTGGTCAGTGACGTTGAAGGCGGGTGTGAACGATTTTATCGCCGGCGCCATCCAGCCGGGAGCCGGCAATATTTTTCTGAATGGCGGCGAAGGATTGTCCGGCGGCGGCTCGATTCTAACCACATCAGGTTCGATCGCCTTGACCGCGGGGCGAAATATCGAAACCGGCAGCGGCTCGCTTCAGGATGCAAATTTTAATTCCCTCGCCGTCGGCTCGGCGTCGGGGCCGGTCAGCTTGTCCGCCGGAAATGATATTCAGATCGCTTCGGGTTTTGTCGAGACGGTTGCCGGAGGGAATCTGGAGCTGACCTCCGGGCAGGACGTTCAAATCGGCATGAATTCCGGCGTCACGGCTACGGGCGGCGGCGGCGTCAACATCACCGCGTCCGCGGGCAGCCTCACCGACTCCGGCTCCATCCAGACGGACACCGGGGACATCAATGTGACGGCCAAACAAGATGTCACGCTGGCGGGCATTTCCAGTTCCATTGTGACCACGGGCGGCGGAAACATTGACGTGACGGCGGTGGCGGGCAGCGTCAACACCGGCGTGAACCCGAATGGCTTCACGTTTTATCCCTCGTTTTACACGGTCAACACCCCCAGCCTTGGCGGCATCAGCACCGGCGACGGCGGCAACGTGGACATTACCGCCGGCTTGGACATCATCAGTTATTTGCCGGCGGGAAACAAACCGGCCGGCGACGCCGGCAGCGGCGCGTTCATCACGCCGGATGCGTCGGGCCACTTTGCGAACTCGCAAAAAGGCAACGTGACGCTCACCGCCGGGCGCAATGTCGTGGGACATTATGTGGTCTCCGATGGCACGGGCACCATCAACGCCGGCGTGAACATTCCGCTTTTTCTCGCGACCGGGCAGGTGGAATTGTCGAACCCAAACGGCAATGCCGGAACACCCTCGGCGAACCTTGCCTTGAGTTTGATTGACGGCGGCTGGACTGTGAACGCGGCGAACGACATCAACCTGCAGGAGGTTCGCAACCCCAACGGCATCTTCAACAAGTTGGGCAACGCCTCGTCCCCCACTTATCATCGTTTCGATTATGCCCTGGACGATTATGTGGATCTCAACGCCGGGAATGCGATTCAACTCGGGGGCAATTTGCCGCGCAATCCGGGCGAGGGTTCAATTCCTTCGATTTATCCCTCTATACTGAACATCACAGCGGGCGCGGGCGGTGTCATCATCGGCAACGAGATCGTATTGTTCCCGTCACCGCAGGGCAGCTTGAACATCTCGACAACTGGTGGCGGCCCGTTTGAAACGTCGGCCTATGCGGCCTATTTGCTGGCGCTGGCGGCTTACGATCCCGCCAGCGGCAATCCAACGCCGCCGAAACCCGCCGGCCAGGTCGAGTTCATCATGTCCGACAGCGGCGCTTCGCGATGGACCTCCACGGCCAGCTTCAGCGACGCCGACCACGCGGCCACGCCGGTGCATCTCGACCATCCGACAGTGGTGAATCTGAACATCTCCGGCAGCATGGACAACATCAATCTCGTCGTGCCGGAAGCGGCGCAAATCAATGTGGCGGGCGACATGAACAACTGCGCTTTCGCTGGGCAAAACCTGTCATCCGATCCCGGCCAAACCGTTCAGATCCAGGTGCGGGAATCTGATGGCAGCCTGGGCATGGCGACGGTTTATCCGGGCCTGACCAGCATTACCGTCACCGGAGACATCCTGAATCAGAATATTTACAACAGCGTCACCCTTGCCAAGGCTCCGGATTTATTCCTGCTTAACGAGGCATTCGGAGCTTCTTACAGCGACTTGTTCAACCGGCTTTTTTATGATCCCAAATCCGGACAGCTCACACTGCAAGGCGCTTTGTCGGACAATGAATACACGGCTTTGACCCGTCTGATGATCCAAGCGTTTTACCCGGACGGCCAGCCCATCCTGGATTTGCAGGGCAATCCGACGGAAGATCAAAATCCGGTCTCCATTCTCGATACGACCGCCGCGCAGAAACTGAAAGATGAAAGCCAAGGCGCGCCCTCCACTCCAAATCCTGGCTTTGTTCTCGGCGGCGGCGGCGTGTTCAACGTCACAGCCCACACCCTCGATCTCGGCGCGACGCTCGGCCTCATGTCCGTCGGGGTCGCAAACAATGCCGCGCTTGCCTACAATCCGAAAACCGGCCTGGGCTTCCTCCACGGCGCCAATATCAATGTGAACCTGTCCGGAGACCTGGACATGTTTTCGACGGCGATTTCCACTCTCAATGGCGGTGACATTTCAGTGAACGCCGCCGGCACCGTGAACGTGGGTTCGACCTATATTTCCGGCAACGATCAATACGCCCGCGGCATCTTCACCGTGCAAAAAAGTGACGTGACTGTTACCGCGGGCGGCAACATCGAGGTGGCCGGCTCGCGCATCGCGGCTTACGACGGCGGCAACGTGACGGTGGAGTCGCTCAACGGCAACGTGGACGCCGGGACGGGCGGCAGCGGTTCGGTGGCCGTCCAGGAATTTTACGTGGACCCGCTGACCGGGCAAATTTTCAGTTTCGAGCCGGTGATACCGGGCAGCGGCATTCTGGCGACCACGTTTCCGCCACGCGGTTCCTACTACCCGGCCCCGGTTTATTCCGTTGGAAACATTCTTGTCGAAACGCCGCAGGGCGATATCAACGCCAGCGCGGGTGGCATTGTGCAGTTGCCGCTTAACGGCGCGGACTCGTCCGGCGCCACCGTCACGTTGCTGGCCGGCGAGGATGCCGGCGGAAATGTGTTGTCCGCGGACCGGAACATTGACGTTGGCGGGTCCGGCGTCATCGGCAGCATTGTCACGCTGAAGGCGAGCGGCAGCATCATCGGCCTGGTCTTTGCCCGCAACGACGCCAATGTCAACGCGCAGCAAAACGCGGACGTGACGGTGCTCGCACAAGGCGTCGCCACCGTGAACGCCGGCGGCAACCTTTCCGGGAGCGTCATCGGCATCGGCGGGTTGAGCGCCAGCGGCGCGAGCGTCAGCGCCTCGCTGCTTTCCCAAAATATCAGTCCCGGCGTGGAGACTTCCGGCGCGAAAGGTTTCGCGCAGGGCACCACGGCGAACAATGCCAGCACGGGTCTGGCAAACGATCAAACCACCAAGGCCGTCGCCACCACCGACACGGCCGATGAGGACCCGGACAAAAAACGCAAAGGCCCGGAGCTTGTGAAAAAAGTCAGCCGCGTGACGGTGATTCTGCCGCCGAAAAACCTGTCCGAAAACCAAAGTTCCAACAATCATTTATGACTACGCTCATCCACCCCATGTTCGCCGCCAACGCGGCCATGTATGCCATCCAGAACGCGACGCCGGAAGGCAAGGTCACCGTCGTCGTGCTGCTGGTCCTCTCGCTGTTCAGTTGGACGATCATCATCACCAAGTTCCGCCAGTTGATGATCGCGCGGGCGGCAACCAAAAAATTCCTCGCCGCCTACGCCTCCACGCGCGACCCGCTGGACATCCAGCGCCGCGGCGAGGAATTCGATGGTGCGCCCGCCTACCAGCTTTACATCCGCGGCGCGGACGAACTGGCGTATCAATTGAAAAACAACCCGGTGGAGGTAAAAACCGCGCCAAAAATCAACTCAACAGGCGACGGCAACACGGACCTTCTGGCGCGGGCGGTTACGACCAAGATCAGCATGTCGTCGTTTGAAGCCGTTCGCGTGGTCCTGGAGGAGGCCGCCGGCGCGGAGGCGATGGCCCTGGAAAAAGGCATGATCATCTTGTCAACCGCCGTGGCTGGCGGGCCGTTCATCGGGCTGCTCGGCACGGTCTGGGGCGTCATGTCCACCTTTGCCGGCATTGCCGAAAGCAAGGCGGCGACGCTCACCGCGATGGCGCCGGGCGTGGCCGCCGCGCTCGTGGCGACCGTCACCGGCCTGCTCGTGGCGATTCCGGCCATGTTCGCCTACAACTTCATGGTCACGACCATCCGCCACATCACGCAGGAACTGGACGGCTTTGCCGGCCGCTACGCCAACCAGGTCGAACACGTCTATGTGGACCGCCGCGATATCGAGGACAAACTCGCCGGCATCTTCAGTCGCGCCGAGGAAGCCGGCGGCGCGGTTCCAGAAATGATGGAGAAGTGATTGGCGCATGAAAAAGTGTTCCAAGACGGCCCACCACTCGCTGACGGAGTTGAACATCACGCCGCTGCTGGATTTGGCGTTCGTGCTGCTCGTGATTTTCATCATCACGACGATTCCGCCCGTGACCGATCTGGACTTGACGCTGCCGACGGCCGCGAAGCGCCTGAAAGACCCGCCGCGCAAGGCCAATTACATCAGCGTCGAGGCCAATGGCAAAATGTTCCTGAACAAAAAGGAATTGTCGCCGGAGGAAATGGTTGAAACGCTCAAATCCCTGCGCTCGGCCAACAATGAGGAGGACAAGGATTTGAGCATCATCATCCGCGGCGACGGCAAGGCGAAGTATAAACAAATCCGCGCCGCCCTGGATGTCTGCCAGCGGGCCAATGTGTTGAAGGTGGATCTGGCCACCGAGATGGCGAAACAACCTTAAACCATGCTCCCGCACACCCAGGCGCGCAAAAAGCGCAACTCGTCGAAGGTGAACCTGCTCATTTCATTCACCTTCCACACGGTGCTCGTGCTGGCGCTGCTCTATTTCGCCGCCCAACAGGGCTATCTGGGACACCAGCTTCAAAAACTGTCCGTGGACCTGGTCAAGCCCAAGCCGCCGGAGAAGCCCAAGGAACCGGAAAAGCCAAAGGTGGAGCAGCCCAAAATCGAACAACCGAAGGTTGCAGAGCCGCCAAAAGTGGTGGAGACCGCCCCCGCCAAAGAAGTCGCGCCGCCGCCGGCTTCCGCCACGCCCGATGTCGCGCCGGCGCCGGCGGAACTGCCGTCTTTTTCGTTCGGGGGCGGCAACGCGGCCCTCTCCAGCGATGATCCGATTGAGCTTTACAAGGACGCGATCCAAAGCGCCTTCCAATCGAAATGGTCCCGGCCGGACAATCTGCCCGACGACGATTATATCGCGGAAGTGCGGGTGGCCATCGGACGCGACGGCAGCATCACCGGTTCACAATGGGAGAAAGGCTCCGGCGACACGCGCTGGGACAATTCGGTGCGCGCGGCCATCGCCGCGATGACAAAGATGAGTTACCCGCCGCCCACGAACTTTCCGCCGCTCGTGACCGTCCGTTTCGACGTGCAGCAGGAAACCACACCGGTGCTGCAATGAGGCTGAAAAAGACATCCCGTTCGCAACACAGCTCGATGAGCGAGCTGAACATCACGCCGTTGCTGGACCTGGTGTTCGTGCTGCTGGTCATCTTCATTATCACCACGCCGCAGATGATGAACAATCTGGAGATGAATCTGCCGTCGCCCAAGCCGCCGCCCGTCAATCCTGAAAAGCCGAAATTCAGCAGGATCGAAGTCAAGGCGGACGGGCAGACGCTGTTGAACGACAAGGTGGTCACCATTCCCGAGTTGAAGATGCAGTTGCAAGAACTCAAGACGCGGCAATTGCAGGCGGACGGGACGGAGTTGTCGGTGGTGGTCAACGGTTCGGACGATGTCTATTATCAGAATATGGTGAACGTGCTGGACGTGCTCCAGCAGCTCGACATCACAAAAGTCGGCCTCCAAACCGCAGCCACCGTCGCCAGTCCTTGAAGGTAGGTTATCGCTCCAACGCGCCGATCCGTTCGTTCAACTTGTAGATGACCGATTGCACCTCCGATTGCGTGGGCGGAGCGGAGGCATACGTCGGCAAATCACCCACGGCGTTCGAGTTGGCCGAGCTGTTGGCGCTAACGGCCGCGTTCACATTGTCCATCGAAGTTTTGGACATCAAGGCGGTTTGAAGCACGGAGATTTGCGCCGCCTGCACGTCAACCAACGCCGGCAATATTCCCGCCAACGCCAGCGTTCGTGCCGCCGCTGCCGGCATTGGCGCCGTGGCTGCCGGCAATATTCCCACCAACGCCAGCGTTCGCGGGACGGCTGCCGGCATTATTCTCACCGCCGCCGGCGTTGGCGAGACGGCTGCCGGCAAAACTCCCACCGCTGCCGGCGTTCGCAGGACGGCTGCCAGCAAAATTTCCACCGCCGCCGGCGTTTTCACGCCTGATACCGGCGGTAATTTGGCGGAAGAGGCTGAAAATGAGGGTTTTGCCGAAAATACCGCCTTTTTTGCCAAAAACCGGGTGCCGGTCAAAAAGAGCCAGTTTGATAGATTGGGCTTCAAGACCCCCAACGAAGCCTACGACTAACCCTTTTGTCGCACTACAAATGTGAAACTAAACCTATTCGATACGGGTGAACTTGAGTTGCACATCTTCGGGAAAAAGGTAAATCTCGCGGAAAACGGCCTCAGTAACACGGACTGCTAAGTCGCTATCACTTCCGAGGTGCTTCTGAAAACTCGTTTGGGAGGCTTTATCTTTCGGAGCGCCCACTTCATATGTCTCCTTCGGTATTCCAAAACGGGCCATGACACGCTCCGCTCTCTGCATCTCGTCTTTTGAAAGAGTTTGGCTGGGCAAGTCAACCATAAGCGTCTTCCAACTAAATTGAACAAACTTCTGCGAACGCGGCTCTTCGATTATGACAGTCTGTCCAGAGTCTCGAAGCCATGCAATCTCCGAGGCAATTGAGTGACAAGTAGAGTCTGAAAGTCGCAAGTCGGGGTTCATAGAGGGTCCTTTCGTGCATCCGGCGGTCCACAGGCATGTAATAGCGGTTATCAACAGCAACAATTTCATAGTAAACATTTTGGCCTACAAAAAAACCTGAGCCACTGTCTTTTCACGAGTCTGGACTCTACGGCCTTTTTCAAGGCAGGGTCAAGCCAATTCAGATGCCATTATGCGTGTTGGCTGGCGATTCATTTGCCGCAGCGCGTTATCGGAGATTTTCTGGAGGGAAGCGCTTCGTCGCTTCCCTGATTATTGGGTATTGACGAAGCAATGCCCTAAGGGCTAAATGCTGAAGCATGCGCTTTGGAGTAGACATCGCTCAACTGCTTCGCAACTCGATGCCAGTCAAATTGCAGAACATGCTCCCTGGCAGCAAAAGCCAGTTCCCGTCTCCTTGACTGGGCCGACTGCAAACTCCTGATGGCTTCGTATAGTGAGGCCGGGTCCCTGGGCGGGACCAAGGCAACGCAGGAGTTGTTCGCATAATCCCGAATTCCGCCAATATCGGTCGCGACCACCGGCAAACGGCACGACATGGCCTCGAGCAATGCATTATTGGCGACGGTGTCCACGAGTGGAATAACCGCCAGATCTGCGTTGCGATAAATTGAGACGAGTTCCGGGTCCGATAGGTTCGACAGGTAATTTACAGACGGACAGTCCGCATAAAATGTGCGTTTGTTTGGATGGCCAACGATATCAAACACGATCTTGGGGCTGGAATTGGATTTGGCCTGAAGGGCAATGATTGCGGAACGGAGCGTTTCGTGATCACGCAACCAGGATCCGACGGCGACACATCGAAACGGCTTCGTTGGATCGGGGTTGCCGCCGGCATGTTCATCCGGCTTGAAATAGTCCGTATCAATGCCATGTGGCACAAAGTGAACGGACGAGGGTGGCAAAAAGGCTTCAAAAAATTTGCGCTGACATTCGCCGAGTATCACAACTGCGGAAAGATTTTTCAGATATTGCCCGCCCACTCCCCAATTCTCATAGAAACGCACGGAATGATGGAAGGTGGCGACCAGTGCGGCGGACTTCAAGCGCAAGAGCCGAAAATTCTCTTCGCCATAAAGAAAATGGTAAATATCGGTGCGGTTGAAAAGGTAGTGCCGATACCCCGCGAATTCGAGAAGGGAGTTTTCAGCCGAGTAAGGATGCTTTCCGATACGCGGCTTGACGAGTCTCTTGAACAGGTTCCGGTATAAAAACCGAGCCGGACCAAGGTGCGCGCGGAAAAGAACCCTCGTTCCAGGCATATAGGCGCTTACCCGGTCATAACCTGAATGAGCACCATGATGGCGCCAATGCATGGACAGATGGACGACTGAAGAATTCAACCGGACTTTCCCATTCGACTCGATTTTCATTGTGCAAATTGAGTTTTCCCGGTCGTTTCGGCGATTATCCTCCCATCGCACGGGTTGTCACGCCATTTATAAACGCCCAAAATCTGGTTTGCCGGGTTGCCGTCCACTTTGTGCGGCGTTTTGCACGCCCCAGATACTCCTTGGATCGGGCGGCAGCACGTTGAAGCGGCATCCGTTGGCGAAGCCGTGCCAAGCCGTAATGTTAACACTTGACTGCCTCCGTCCCTCGGCAGAGGCTGTCCGCGTAGTTCAGTTCTTGGTCGTCAGGCGGCATGGCACGTTATGAAAACCTCCAGATTATTGATCGTCGTCATCACGCTCACCTTCATTTTGACCGGATGCGGCAAGAAGAAAGCCGTTCCGAGCCGTGCCGCCAAACTACAAGACGAAGCCCACCAAATTGAGCTTGCCATGCAAAAAAGCGTTGCCGACAGCCAGGTGATTGTTTACGCAAAAGCCTATACGAATAATGCGCCAGAGTTGCTTTTAAGCATTTTGGAAATCTGGAAGGGGGAGAACGAAGCTTCGAACCTGGGCATCACCAATGACTCACTGCTTCCGTTTCGGTGGCCCGCCAATCTAGGCCCATTGCCCGACGACGCTATCATCTTCATTCCGCCGGGCACCACGCGTTCAAACTTACAGTTCGGGGCGGGCACGACATTCTTCCAACCAGGAAAGACCAATGGCATGACGGCTCAGGGGTATAAGACGTGGATTGACAAGCTATTGCCGCCTGGCGCCGCGCCCCACAATGTCATTCGGTTCACGGTGCAAGTGACCAACAATTACATGAAAACGACGGACGCGCCGGTCCAAATCGTCTTGGATAGCGGATTCCTCGGTTACATCGCCGTCACGGTGGACGACCCCAAGTATTTCGATGACGCGGTCTGGACAAATTACACGAGCGCCAATATCACCGTGCCCTTGGGCGCCACCGAGGGTTGGCATAATGTGAGGATAGGTTTGCGCGGCCATGCGGATACTGTTTCGGCGGCGGTCTGGCAGAACCAAAGCAAGCGGCTGAAACTGGATTTGACACCGCCGCAACTGGCCATCACCAGCCCGAAGAACAACACCGTGAACGTGCCGGTGATTCAGTTGCAAGGTTACAGCGTGGAAGCGTTGAGCGGCATCAACTATGATATGAGCAACGCTGTGGTTGTTGTGACCAACCAGGATGTGTTGATTCTGGACCAAAGCTACGATGCAACGATATGGGAATTCACAACGACCACCTTCGAGGCGTTTAACGTGCCGCTGACGAATGGCATGAACGTCATCACGCTACACGCGGCGGATTTGGCGGGTAACGTGACGACGACCAATTTCAACTTCACGTTGGATTATTCGACCAAGACCAATCCGCCGCTGGTGCAATTCTTGTGGCCGACAGACGGGATGCTAATCTGCGGCAGCACAGTGACGGTGCGCGGGCAGGTGGACGACCCGACGGCGACAGTGATGGCGACGGTGACCGACACGAATGGCAACACAAGCACGGTTACGGGCGAAGTGGAAAGCAATGGGCGGTTTTGGCTGGAGAACCTGCCATTGAAGGGCGGAACAAATGTGGTGGCCATCACCTTGAGCAATGCGGTGAACTTGTCCACCAATATCACGCTGAATTTGGTGCAAAGCGCGGTGACCCTGACGATCAACCCGTTGGGCAACCCCTCGCAATACTGGCAGCGTGAAGCAAGCGTGAATGGAACGGTTTCGGACGGGAGCTACGCGGTGTGGGTCAATGGTGTGACGGCGTCTGTGAGTTCTTCAACCAATAATCTGGGCACGTTCAACTGGAGTGCGGACCATGTGCCGATGTCGCCCGGCGGGGTGGCTATTTTTGACCTGACGGCGTATCCGCCGGGCGAAGCGCCTCCGAGCAATTCGAGCGGAAAAGGAGCCAATACGCAATCACCCCGCGCTGTCAAGGGGCCGCAAACGAATTCGACACGCCAGCCCTAGTAACCAAGGGGTTGTTCGTCTAAGTTGCCGCTATTTCTCTGCCGGAGTATTTGTTTCCGCTTGATCCTCGGTCAAAAGTTGATTTCTGGGGACAAGTATCGGGTCCACTGCGAAGGCGGGCACTAAGTAAATCCAGTTCCCAAGCTGTTTCTCGCCGGCGAGTTTGTCCGCCAGCTTTTTCTGCCGGTCTTTGAAGTCCGCGTCCAGCTTGGCTTTGTCCTCCGGTTTTTCATCCGTGGCGGCAACGCGGTTGGCCGGGAGATTTGCGGCCACAGAAATGGACATGGGATACTCATCATCCCTCTTCTGGCCGATCTTGATGGTGTAAGAGAATCCGTCCAACGTCTCAATCGTCGTAACGGTCAAGTTTGTCATTCCGGCGGCTTCGGGCCTGGTGCTGGCGGGCAAAACATCGTTGAACGTCGGCGAGCTGAACGGACTGGTCACGCCGGAGACTTTTGACGAATCCAGTTTCTCACCGGGTTTCGCTCCGGCAAGCTGCCAGTCGTTTGTTTCGGATGCGCGAGTCAGTTGCCAGGAATTGGTGGCCTCCGGATATTGAACGGAAATGGTGGCCGGTTTTTCGACGCTGAAGAAATCCTTGCTCAACCACGTTTCCGGCTTCGGCTGGGCGCTGTCGAGCGGATCGGAAACGAGCTGGAGCGTTTTCGTGTCACCGCCGACCAGGAGGTAACGGCCATCCGGCCAGCCCGCGTCGCCCATGCCGCCGGGCTGTGAATTGGCGGGCGGTTTTTTCATGTGCGGTTTGCCGAGCAGGACGGAGTTGAGCGTCTTGCCGGCGGCGTCTTTGAATTCAACCCGCGTGCCGGAGTTTGTGGCCGCGCCGGGCGGCAGCAATTGAAAGCGGCCCAATTGCGAGGCCTCCACTTCCTGGCCTTGCGCGCTTTTCAGGTCGGCAAATTTGAGCAGCAACCCGCTGATTTGAGAAAAGTTCGCCGGATAATTCTCGCGCTCGCGCACGCGCCAGAGGTTGTCACTCTTGGCGAGTGTGAGTTCGTTCGTGCCGGACTTGATGACGATTTGCGCGACGTTGTTGACCGGCAAATCCGGCAGGAGCTTCTGGCCGATGGTCGGTCCCGCGCTGTGCCAGGACTCGTTTCCGCGTTGATGAACAATCAAGCCCGCCGCCCCGACCACCACCACGAGCACCAAGAGAATGATGAATTGTTTCCGGTTCATTTTGCCGAAGTCTTTCTCCGTTTAACCACTGCCATCGTCACTCCCGCCAAAGCCACGACCAGTGGCATGGCAAGAATGTTGAGCCATGTCAGCCGCGTCTCCAGCGAGACGACTTCCTTGCGCAAATCCTTTTGCGCCTGTTTCAATGCCTTGCTGACTTCCCCCTGTTTCTTGCGGAAATTGTCCAATTCGGTCTTTTGCTCCGGCGACAGGATGAACCGCTGGTCCTTGTCGGATCTTTGTTGCTGGAGTTCGGCCAGGCGCTGTTGCGTGTCGGTCAGGCTCTGTTGAAGTTCTTCGATCTTGGCCTCTCCGCTTGCCTCGGCATCGGCTTCCATCTTTCGGATCACCGTGAACGGGCGGCTCAACGCCGTGCGGCTGCGCAGGCCGATGAGGTTGCTGTCGCCGGCCATCTGACCGGCGAGGTTCTGGGCGAAGTCCAGATTTGCGTTCATCGGGCTGACCATCGCGCCAAAGGGACTGTCCGTTTTGCGGAGGGAAAATTCGTCGGCCAGCAAGTCGGCGTCGCCGACCAGGACCACGGTCGTTTCAGCCCTGGATTCCTTCAAAAAGCCCGGCGCATTTGTGGCAACACTGTTGGTGACTCCGGATTCCGTCGTGTCCGGCGGCGCGCCGTCGGGAAAGGCGGTGGTGAATTTCCCGGTGAGGCGGATGGCGAGTTTGTATTCCACGCCGGTCGGTTTGAAACCGTTCATGATGCTGCTTTCGCCGCCCATGCCGGCCATGAAGCTGTCCGCGAGTTCCGCAACCTTGGAACTGTGGAGCAGGACGGTTTCCTTGAGACCCGGCGCCGGTGCGCCGGTGAAGGCGCCGGCCATCGGCAGCCAGAGGGTGTCAATCTCGCTCGTCACGATGTCTTCGCGATTGACGCCGTCGGGCGTGAGCGCGAGCCAGGCCGGCGCGTCGGTCGGCTGGCCGTCCTGCCCGCGCAACTTCATTTTGAAATTCAAATCGGCGACCACTTTGCTGGTGTCAAATTGATAGCCCCAGGCCTTCAATAATTTGTCGAGCGACGACGACGCGCCGCCCACGCTGCCCATTTCCGGATTTTGCTGGCGGGCGGCGATGGCGGACTCCGGGTCGAGGAACGCGACCAATTTCCCGCCGCGCAGCACGAACTGGTCAATCGCGAACTGCGCCCGGTCCGAAATACCCGCCGGATGAATGACGAGCAGCGCCTTCACGTCGTCGTCAATGTTGGTGGCATCCATCGCGATTTGCCGAACGGTGTAGTCCTGTTCCAATTGCTGGATGATCGTCCACGGCGCATCCGCCGGCTGGTCCGGCTGCATCATCATGGGATTCGCCGGCGAGCCGAACACCGGCAATCCGCTCATGACGCCGATGGTCTGTTTTTCCGGGTTGATCACCTGCGAAATGGCGCGGGTGATGTCGTATTCCAGGAGTTTCTCGCGGTCCGGCGAAAGAAAAGGCAGCGCCGTCCGCGCGTCGGCAAGACTCACCGAGAGGCCGAGATAAAAGTCGTCAATGCCGGGGAGTTGCTGCGGTTCCAAACCGTCCAGCTGGGCCGAATCCTCCGCGTCCGAATCCGGCTGCGGATCAAATTTTTGGATGATGAGATTCTTGCCGGCGACCTGTTTGTATTCGTTCAAGAGGTCTTCGACCTTCCGCGCATAATCCGTCAAATAGACGGTGTCCGGCGTGGCGGTGTCGCTTTGCGAGCAATACAAACGAAGGGTCACGGGGGCGTTGAGTTTCTTCAATACGGCCCTGGTGCCGGCGGAAAGAGTGTAGGATTTGTTGTGCGTCAGGTCCGCGCGCGCCGGGAAGGCGTCGGTGATGACGTTGACGGCGATCAAGATGACGAGCATCACGACGATGCCCGCCGACGAATAAAGAATGGTTTCAAGCGACTTTTTGTGCATCGTTCCTCCGAAATTAACTGGTGCGGTGCGTCCGCAAAATAACGCTGGTGGCGAACAGCGAGAACCCGATCACGGACAGGAAGTAAATCACGTCGCGCGAGTCCAGCACGCCCCGTTCAAATCCCTCAAAATGGGTGATGACACTGAAGGACGTGATCGTGTTCACGAGCCATGTCCAGTTGCCCGCCAGCTTTTGCAGCAGGTTGATGACCGGCGGAAAGCCGGCGAGAATCAAAAACAGGCACGCCACTACCGAGACGATGAAGCTCACCACCTGGCTGCGCGTGATGGCCGAGGTGATGCAGCTCACCGCCAGATACGCGCCGGCCATCAGCCAACTCCCGACGTAGGCGGCGAAGATCACCCCGTTGTCCGGGCTGCCGAGATAATTCACCGTCAGCAGGACCGGAAACGTCAGAAACAGCGCTAGGCCGAGGAAAAGCCAGGACGCGATGAATTTACCGACGATGGCTTCCCACGGCGCGATGGGCATGGTCAGCAGCAATTCCAGCGTGCCGACGCGCCGTTCCTCCGCCCACAGTCTCATGCCTACCGCCGGCACAAGGAACAGATAGAACCACGGATGCCACGTGAAAAACGAATTCGTGAGGGACGCCTCGCCGCGCTCGAAAAAGCCGCCGACCATGAACGTGAAAAATCCGTTCAGCAGCAGAAAAATGACGATGAACACATACGCGACCGGCGACGAAAAATACGCCACCAGCTCGCGCTTTGATATGGTTTTAATGTTGCCCAGGGGATTCATGCTCGAAAGTCGGATGTTGATTTCAGTTCTTTGTGTCCGGCAGCGTGATTTTGCGGAAGACTTCGTCCAGCCGGCCCACCTCCGTGCGCAATTCCTCCACCGCCCAGCCGTTCGTGGCTTCAATCACTTCGCGCGTCAAATCACCGTCGCCCGACGTGCGGGGGAAGACTGTCACGATCACGCGCGCCCCGTCCGCTTCGGCGGTGACGCGTTTCGCCGAGCGCAGGCGGCTCAATTTTTCCCGCGCCGCCGCCACGCTCACGCCGTTCGCGCGCAGCGTCACCGCGCCGGCCCAATCGGATTTGCGGCGCAATTCCTGCGGCGTGCCGTTGGCGACAATCCGGCCGCGGTCAATGATGAGCGCGCGTGAACACACCGCGTCCACCTCCTCCAGAATGTGCGTCGAAAAAATAATCGCCTTCTTTTCCCCCATCCGGCGGATGAGCTGCCGCACCTCGTGTTTTTGGTTCGGGTCGAGCCCGTCGGTCGGTTCGTCGAGAACCAGAACTTCCGGGTCGTGGATGATGGATTGCGCGAAACAGGTGCGATGCCGGTAGCCCTTGGACAGCGTGTCCACGCTTTGATGCAGCACGGATTCCAGAAAGCACATTTCCACCGCGCGCCCGACGGCCTTGGTTTTCGCCTCGCCGCGCATCCCGCGCATTTCCGCCGCGAAATTCAGGAAGCCGTGCACCGTCATGTCCGCGTAGGCGGGTGCGTTTTCCGGCAGGTAGCCGATGAGTTTTTTGGCGGGAATCGGATTTTCCACCATGTCGAAACCGCCCACCGACACCGAGCCTCCGGACGGCGGGATGAAGCCGGTGATCATCCGCATGGTGGTGGATTTGCCCGCGCCGTTCGGGCCGAGAAAACCGAGCACCTGGCCGCGCTCGACCGAGAACGAAATCCCGTCCACCGCCCGCTTGGTTCCAAATGTCTTGGTCAGATCCTGGACTTTTATCATGTCATTTGCCGGTTATGCCGCGCCCGATGCGAATACAACATTCAATGGATGTAATGGCAACCTTTATGCCTGCTGTTGAAACTTTGACAAGTTGCCAGAAAAACGTTCAAAAAATCAACTGCGAATCCGCTGTTCGTGTCCTTTGGTGCCGTCAAGGGCGGAATTCCTCCGGCCCTCCGCCCTCGGCGCACCGTCCGCCGGGATCAAGCGGCGCTCCGCCGGAGCATGAATTTCTCCGCGTATTTGCCAAGCAAATCCGCCTCCAGGTTCACCGCGTCGCCAACCTTCCGCTCGCGCAGCGCCGTGATCTCAAACGTATGGGGAATGATCCAGATGCGGAAACTCTTTTTCTGCGCGCCCGCAACGGTCAGGCTGATGCCGTCCACCGCCACCGAGCCTTTGAACACGATATAGCGCATCACGTCCGGCGAAGCGGCGATGTCCAGCATGTGATCCTGCCCGGCGCGTTCCCACCGGACGATTTTTCCGACGCCGTCAATGTGGCCGGTCACAAAATGTCCGCCCAGCTCGCCGTCCGCGCGCAGCGGGCGCTCCAGATTTACCAGCGAGCCGGGTTTGGCGAATTGCAGGTTGGTGCGCCGCCACGTTTCCTGGAGCAGATCAAATTGCGCGAGCTTGAATTTTCCGCGCGTGGAAACCTTCACCGCCGTCAGACAACAGCCGTTCACCGCCAGGCTGCCGCCCAGCTTCAAACCGCGCCCGGTCACGCCGGCGCGCACGGTCAGTTCGATGGACTTTGCCGCCGGCCTGACACGCTCGACGGTTCCCGCTTCTTCTACAATTCCGGTAAACATTTTAGTTTGAGTTCAAGCTTCAGCTTGCTTCAGTTTTGTCTCAATGCGGGAAAAGACAAGCTAAAGCTTGGACTCCAACCTCGCCGTCATCATCAAGTCATCGCCAATCCTCTTCCATTCAACCTCCCGAAGCCGGACAATCTCCGCCAGACTTTTTGCGCCGACACCTGCAACCGCCTTGCGCGCATTGCGTCCGCCCAGAATTTTCGGAGCGTAGAAAAACGCGACGCGCTGCGCCAGGCCGCCGAGCAGAAACGACGCGTTCACCTCGCCGCCGCCTTCCACCAGCAGGTTTGTCACGTTTTCTGCGCCGAGTTTTCGCATGAGCCAGCGCAGGTCAATTTGGTGGTAGGGCGCGTCACTCCGTGCGCGCCGCGGCGGGCAGGGGACTGCCCGCCCTACCTCTTGAGTTGGTGCAACCAGGACTCTCACGCGTTTGGCCAGGGTGGCCACGCGATTTTTCGGCGCGTGTTTGCTCACAACAACCGTTGTCAGCACCGCAAATTCATCGCTCACGACTTTCGCGGTCACCGGCGTCCGCGCCTGGGAATCCAGCACGATACGCCGCAACCTTGGAGGTTGAGCGTTGAATGTTGAATGTTGAAAGTTTCCCCCGACTCTCACGGTCAACGACGGATCGTCCGCCAGCACCGTATTGATGCCCACGAGAACGGCATCCGCGCCCTGTCGCAATTTCATTCCGGCGGCGCGGGATTTTTCGCCCGTGATCCATTTCGATTCGCCGCAGGCGGTGGCGATTTTGCCGTCCAGCGTCATTGCCGCCTTGACCGTGACGAACGGCGTGCGGTGGACAATCCAATGATTGAACGCCTCGTTCAACCGCGCGCATTCGTCGGCCAAAGTTTGGAGTTCCGCCTTCAGGCGGTTGGGGCCGCGTGAACGCGGAACTCCGAACGAGTCCACTGCAATTCCCGCGTGCCGCAAAATTTTGAAACCTTTGCCCGCGTGTCTCGGGTTTGGATCGGCCGTGCCCGCGACAACCTTTTTGATGCCGGCGGCGATGATGGCATCGGTGCAAGGAGGCGTGCGACCGTGCGTGCAGCACGGTTCGAGCGTGACGTAAAGCATCGCACCGCGCGAATTGTGGCCGCGCTTTTGAGCGTCGCGGAGCGCCTCGATTTCCGCGTGCGGCAGACCGGCGCGCCGGTGCCAGCCGCGCCCGATAATTTTGCCGCCCTTCACCAGCACCGCGCCAACCATCGGATTGGGCGAAGTCGCGCCGTAGCCGCGCCAGGCGAACCGGAGGGCGAGGCGCATGAATTGGGCGTCAGACATAGTGCTATCTTAGCCGCTGGGGAGGAACGGCTCAAACGGAAAGGACCGGCCGCCAGATAAAGTCCAGAAATGGGTGACTGACCAATTTCCAATTAATTGCTTAAGCAACTTTGGTTTCGACCGATGTTATGGGGAGACCAGATCGGTTGTGACGTTTTTTAGACTGTGTATTTGATTGGGGAATTAATTCTCCAGTGACCGGTATTGTCCCTTCGGTTGAAAACAATGCTTCGATGGCTTGGTCAGAATGGCGTGAAATTATGACACATCAAAAACTAGGCATGATCCACACTATCATCTTGCCGATGCTGTTTTTGCTTCCAATTTGCGGAAGCGGAGCCGGGCTGGGGACACGCCAGCGGACGATCTGTCCGGTTGCCTTGCCAACAAACACGCCGGTGATTTTTCCGTCGGCCGTTTCCAATTACGCGGTCTATGGCTACAGTTCATGGCAATGGGGTCCGGGCGAGGATGAAGGCCAGCAGCTCACCAACATGCCCGCTGGCTACACGGGGGCAACCAATGCGGCCAGGCTATTTGCTTTTCTTACTATCAGCGACGCCCATATTACCGACAAGGAGACTCCTTGCCAGGCGATCTATCTCGGCTACCGGGGCGGTGTTGTCCTCGTGCTATTCACCGGTGATGCTCTACACCACGCAGGTTCTCGACGCCGCCATCAGGACCGCCAACGCTGTGAATCGTCTGCTTCCTTTCGATTTCGCCATGTCTCTGGGCGATGATGCCAATGGCCCCCAGTATAATGAACTGCGCTGGTATATTGATGTTCATGGATGGCCGGTATATCACGCCGAGTTCCGGTGCCCATGCCGGGGCCACCAACATTGATTATCAGGAACCCTTCCAAGCCGCCGGGCTTGACCCGGCCATCCCCTGGTATGCGGTGCTGGGCAACCACGATCACTTCTGGATGGGGGGATTGCCCATCGCGGCGTCCCAACAGGATTTTACCAATACGGAGATGTCTCCAGTATGCGGGTGACGTTCATGGGCACCATTGACGGCAGCACGCCTTACGGTGACGTCATCGAGGTTGGGTCGGTCACCAACTTCATTGTCGGAGGCGTCACCAACATTCCGACAGGTTGCGGCCGATCCCAACCGCTATTCCCTGACGACCAGCAATTGGATGCAGCGAATTTTTCAACACCACCTCAAAGCCGGTCGGGCACGGTTTCTCCGAGGCCAACATCACCAATAACTTTGCCTGTTACAGCTTCGAGCCGAAGACCAATATGCCGCTGAAGGTCATCGTGCTGGACGATACGATGTCGGACCAGGACTTTGTTTATTGGGGAACAGGCCACGTCTCGATACCAACCGTTTTAACTGGCTCACGAACGAACTTCAGCTCGGCCAGGACCAGGACCAGCTCATGATCATCGCGGCGCACGAGCCGCTTGAGGTGATCGGCGCGAACTCTCCCGTGCCCCTCACCAACGTGCTGGCCGCGCTTCATGCCTATCCGAATCTCCTCCTGTGGATTTGCGGACACACGCATCAAAACAATATCACACCGCAACCGTCACCGGATCCGGCCCATCCGGAATACGGCTTCTGGGAAGTCCAAACCGCCTCCTTGCGGGATTTTCCCCAGGAGTTCCGCACTTTCGAGATCCTCCGCAACACCGACAATTCCATTTCCATCCGGGTGACGGACATTGATCCGGACGAAACCACCAATTCGCCGGCCGCCGTATCACGCGGATATGCCGTCGGCGCCGCGCGGATATTCGGCGCCCCCTGCACCTCCCTCACCGATACGAATTCGTATGCGCATAATGCGGAACTGCTCAAGCTGTTGACTCCGCCCATGCAAACCAAAATTGCGGCCTACGGCGGCCCGCTCGGACATCGCGTGGCCATGGAACAAAATGCAGCGGGGTTGACGATCGATTTTCTCGGGGAGTTGCAATCGGCGGACAGCCTGTCCGGACCGTGGAAGGACGTCACCAATGTCAGCCCGTGCCCGGTGCTGGCGGCGGACGTGGCAAAATTTTATCGCTCTTCCGAATAGTTATGTCCGTTAGGAATTTCGCGGCCAATCGGCCGGTTGCCGTTCTTAAAAAAATCGAAATTATGAAACAAAAGCTGATTAAGCTCACCGTCCTGTCCATTTCCGCGCTGGGAATCCTTACGCTCGCGGGCAGCGGGGCCGAGTTGGGCACCCGCCAACGGACGGTCACACCCATCGCCCTGCCCGTCAACACGCCCCCGATCATGGCGTCAAACCTCCCGGACTTACGCCACCTACGGCTACAGCTCGTGGCAGTGGGGTCCTCCTTCCGATATGGGGCAGCTCATCACGACGATGACCAACGGTTATCCGGGGGCCACCAATGCCGCCCGGCTGTTGACGTTCTTCTGTTTCAGCGACATCCATATCACCGATAAAGAATCACCGTCCCAGGCGATTGTGACCAGCTACCAAAGCGAAACGGGCGACTTTGGGAATTCCTCGACCTATTCGCCAGTGATGCTGCGCACCACCCAGGTCCTCGACGCCGCCGTCAGGACCGCCAACGACTTGAACCGGCTGCTGGCTTTCGATTTTGGGATGTCCCTCGGCGACGATTGCAACAGTTCCCAATATAACGAAATTCGCTGGTTTATTGATGTGATGGACGGCCAGTCCCATCACCCCCAGCTCCGGCACGAATGCGGGGGCCACGACAATTGATTATCAGATGCCTTTTCGGCTGCCGGGCTGGACGCCGCCGTCCCGTGGTATCAGGTGCTGGGCAACCATGATCATTATCTGGACGGGATCATTGCTGATAGACGATTACCTTCGGCAGTCCTATACCAACAATGTCATGCTCTTATTGGGGAGCAAAGCTGACGGCGGTGCAGCGGCCCGCAATGAGTTCATGGGGACCATAGACGGCAGCACTCCATACGGAAACGTCGTTGGCGCCGGGCCGGTTGCCGACTTCATCGTCAACGGCCTCACCAATGCGCCGACTGTGGTGGCGGATCCCAACCGTTATTCCCTGACTCGGAGCAACTGGATGCGCGAGTTCTTTAATACCACCTCAAAACCCGTGGGACACGGCTTCAGCATGGACAACGTTACCAACGACCTAGCCTGTTACAGCTTCGTGCCCAAGGCGGATCTGCCGCTCAAAGTCATCGTATTGGATGACACGATGACGGAGCAGCTTTACGACGCCAACGGACAGGGCGGCTTGAATTCCAACCAACTGGCCTGGCTGTCGCACGAACTGGACATGGGTCAAGCCTCCAGACCAGCTCATGATCGTCGCGGCGCACATACCGATTGAATTGATCGGTCTGCCGGGCACCACCAATTCGGTCATCTCCGGCGCGGACCTGATGACGCAACTGCATAACTACCCGAATCTCATCCTCTGGGTCGCGGGGCACATGCACCGAAACAATATCAAAGCCCAGCCGTCCGCGGACCCGAGCCATCCCGAATACGGATTTTGGGAAGTGGAGAACCCTTCCTTGCGTGATTATCCCCAGGAATTCCGCACTTACGAAATCTTCCGCAACACGGACAATTCCATTTCCATGCGGGTAACCGACATTGATCCGGAAGCCCCAACCAATTCCCAGGCCTGACATATCGCGCGGATATTCCGTCGGCGCCTCGCGCATATTCGGTGTCCCTTCCACGAACCGTTACCGATACGGCGTCTTACACGGAGAACGCGGAGTTGGTCAAGCAATTGACGCCCGCTCATGCAAGCGAAGATCGCCGGTTGCGGCGGGCCGCTGGGTTATCATGTGGCCATTGATCGCGACGGAAGCGGAGTGACGATCAACTTCCTCGGTGAATTGCAGTCCGCAGACAACCTGCTCGGGCCTGTGGAGCGACGTTACGGACACCAGTCCATACACGGTGTCGGCTGCGAACAGTGCGAAGTTCTACCGCGCATGGGAAAGCGATAGCTCAAATTCCACACCAATAGCTACTGATTACTCACAAACCAACCATTGGTTGACGGTGCCGGCGACCAACATGCTGCCGGTGGACATCTTTTACCTCTATCCGACGTCTTGGACGAACTCGAATTTAATTCCGGAGGTTTGTGCCATAGACAATCCTTCCATGCTGCAATTGGCGCCCCAAGCCTTCGCCAAGACAGCCACCGCGTTTGAAACCGTAGGTAATATTTACGCGCCCTTCTACAGACAATCTAACTTAACGTCAAACGCTCTGGTAACCGAAGCCGGCATACCCACCACGGATGCCATTGCGGCCTTCGACTACTATATCCAGCACTTCAATCAAGGCCGTCCGTTTATTTTAGCCGCGCATTCGCAAGGCGCCTTTGTCCTGAGCAAACTGCTGGCCCAATACATGAAAGACCATCCAGACGTGTATGCCAGAATGATTGCGGCCTATGTGATCGGCTGGCCGGTAACGGCCCAGTATCTGGCCGATAATCCGCATTTGAAATTCGCCGAAGGCCCCGACGACACGGGAGTGATCATTTCGTATAACACACAAGCCCCCGATGTTCCTCCGGGCTTCAATCCCGTCTTGTGGGGGATGGTGGGCATGGTCATCAATCCCCTCACCTGGACGAGATCCGAGACCTTGGCGACCACGAACCAAGGCTTCGGGTCATTCATGCCGGATACCAACGGGGTATATGTCCAAGTGCCGCAGTATGCCGATGCCCGGATAGACATCACCAACGGGGTGCTGATTTGCAGCACTGCCGATACAAACACCATCGGTATTCAAGGCATATACCATGACTTCGATTATCCGTTTTATTACTTCAACATCAGATCCAACGCCGCCAACCGCGTTGCGAAGTTCCTGGCTGCCCAGCCATAACCGCGTCACTATTTGTAATGACAGGAATATCCGGAGGAACCCAAAATTAAAAGCAATCGCCATGAATCCAATCACTCCAAATATCGAACCCAGACCATCAACCCAACGCCGGAAAGCCGCTTGCCGGAGGTTTTCTTAAGGCGATTCTGGCCGGTCTGTTGCTCGCCGTCGCCATGGACGGGCCGGTGCTGGCGCAGACGACTAATGCGGTGGATGATGGCACAGTTCTTAAGCAAATCATCATCTTTGGCCGCCACAGCATCCGCTCCGCCACCAGTGACACAAACAACTTGGACCAGTTTTCGGCCAATCCTTTCCCCGATTTTCGTCGGGGTGCCAGTCGGCTACCTGACTCCGAACGGACGGCTGGCGGCCGGCTTGCTCGGCGCCTACTTCCACGATTATCTGGTTCACGAAGGGGTGCTGACGGGCGACACGAATACCGACCTGGCCCGTTCGTATTTCCGCGCCAATACCATTGAGCGCTCCTACATGACCGCTGCCAAATTTGGGGCGGCGTTGATTCCGGGGGCAAACATACCGGTTCACACCTATTACCCGACGAACCGCGCCGTCGCCGACCCGGTTTTTGATCCTCTTTTGGCCGGGGTGGCGACCGTGGACCCTGCCCGCGCCTTGACGGAAGTTCAAGGCGTTTTCGGCAGCGGAACAAACATGCGTCCGCCTACAGCGGCGAACTTTCCCTGATCAGCAAAGTGCTCTATCCACCCGGAACACAGCCCCTTTATCCGGGAACATCGCCCACAAACAATGCCCCACCAGGCTCATTCGATCCAACCACCCAGCCGATTCTGCTTTCGACCAACGCGCCGCTGCCGTCGCCACTGCCACCGTATTACACAGGGAATGTGATTGCAATGGGGCGGACTGAATTCGGTGATACGCGACCGACCCGTTTGTCATGCAATACGCCGATGGGTTTCCGACCAACGAAGTGGGCTGGGGCCGGTTGACGTCGGATACGCTTTCCCAACAGACCCGGCTGGTGACACTCTGCAATTTGATATTGTCATGCGCACAGCCCTATCTTGCCCGGGTGCAGAGTTCGAGCGCCGCCTCCCACATTCTGCGTTCCATGCTTCAGGTCACGGGCGGCGTGCCGCTGGACGGGGCCTTGGGAACGCCCGAATCACAGGTTCTGGTGATTATCAGTTCCGACGCCTATGTGGCGGGATTGGCGGGACTGCTTGACATGCACTGGTTGCTTCCCGGCTATCAACCGGATTTTTGCGCCCCGGGAGGAGCCTTGGTTTTTGAACTGCGGCAGGTAACAGCGACG
Organism: uncultured Verrucomicrobiae bacterium; assembly: GCA_963711945.1. Lineage (GTDB taxonomy): Bacteria > Verrucomicrobiota > Verrucomicrobiia > Limisphaerales > UBA11358 > UBA11358. Next base: position 49,229 of record CAVQGB010000009.1, read on the forward strand.
GGACAGTATTTGGTTCGCGTATTTTATACGGCCCAAACCTTCGACCAATTGCGCAATCTGACCCCGCTGACCCTTGGCGGCGCCACCGGCCACCCAGCAGCTCCTGGTTCCCGGCGGCAGTTCGACCACGAATCTGGACGTTGATTTTACCACCTTCACCAATCTGATGAACGCCGCAATTGGTCTGGAATATGTGCAGCCGTTCGCGGAAGAGATTCCAGCCGATCGTGCAAGACCCTTACACCGCCGATAATCCGACGAACATCACAGCCAGCGTCAGCAGCAACACGCTCACGATTGCATGGCCGGCTGATCATCTGGGTTGGATTCTCCAAGCCCAAACCAATGGCTTGAGCGCCGGCCAGTGGTTTGATTTGCCCGGCAACCAGCGATGTCAATGCGTTGGCCATCCCCATAGATCCGGCCAACCCGGCGGTGTTCTATCGCCTGCGACTGCCATGACCAAAGTGATTTATTTCCGATCAAAGCAACCAGCCCCATGATAACAAAGTTCATCCCAATCATCATCTGGGGCATGGGGATCCTGTTTGGCAGTGGCGCCGCAGCCCAGGACATCATCGCTCTGTTCGAGCAATGGCACTTTGAGTTGGACCAATGGACTGGCCAATGGCACTTACGAGGTCCAGTGGTCGTCGTCGCTAACGTCCGGCGCGGTGTGGACCAACGACTGGAGCCAGCTACAGGGCGTTCAAGGCACTCAATCCGTGTTCACTGTTCAGGTGCCGATGTTCTACCGGGTCAAATGCAGTTCGTTTCCCGAAGTGACAGACAGCGCCGCATGTTATGCGTGGTATTCAAACGCCCTGTTGAATGCCGCCGTCGCGCTGCCGGAGGAAATTTCCACCCAATTGCGGCCAGTGGCCACCAACACGCCGGGAACCGACTGGCGCACGTTCACCAACTGGGTTGACGGCACCACCAGCCGGTGGGTTCGCGTCGCGACCATGCAGTTCACCGGCGGTTGGGATTGGAACAACGTGCTGACGCCCGGCGCCCACACCATGAGCAACGGCTGGTCGGCGGAAATCTGGGTCACTTTATATCCCGACGGGCGACAGCTTCTGGCAAGTTACACCGGAACCAACAGAACCTTGCGCATGGAAAAAACCCTCGGCCTGCCGCCCCGCACAGGCACTTACGGAGTGGCGGAGTTTTATGTGGACCCGAAATACCTTTTCCGCCCGGCGGTCAGTCCCGACATCCATTCCCCGTCCGCCGGACTGGCTCCGGAAGAATCAAGCCCCTACCTGACCGCCAATGCGTTGCAGGGGATTTCACCGGGCTACGCCGCCTGGTTCAATGCCACCTTCGACTCGCGAGGCTACGCCGCCACCAACCTCGACAACAGTTGGCCCTGGACGCGGCTGGGATACACCTTCGACTACGAGAACTCCGCGCATTACCCCGTCGGGCTTAGTGAATATGTAGTGCCCAGTTGCAGCGACACCAACTATTGGGGTGCCTCCCTGGTGATCCCTATCTATGTGGACTCAACTGACCCGGCGGCAAGCTACGGTCAGTAAAAAGAGCTGCCAACTCTCAAGGCGGCTCGGGGAACGCCGAAGCTTTATTCCTCAAACAACGCCTGCGCGAATTGTTTCGCGTCGAAGGGCTGCAAGTCGTCCGGCTGCTCGCCGAGGCCGATGAATTTGATGGGCAGGCCGAGTTCCTTCTGGATGGCCACCACCATGCCGCCTTTGCTGGTGCCATCCAGCTTGGTTACGATGAGGCCGGTGAGCGGCACGGCCTTGTTGAATTCGCGCGCCTGGTTCAGCGCGTTCATGCCGGTACTGCCGTCGAGCACCAGCAGCACCTCGTGCGGCGCGCCGGGCAGTTGCTTGCCGATGACGCGGTGCAACTTCTGCAATTCCTGCATCAAATTGTGCTTGGTGTGCAGCCGTCCGGCGGTGTCAATGAAGAGATAATCCACCTGGCGCGATTGCGCGGCGGTCACGGCATCGTGCGCCACGGATGCGGCGTCCGCGCCGTAATTGCCGGCAACGACCTCGATTTTGAGGCGCGTGCCCCAGAGCTTGATCTGTTCAATGGCCGCCGCGCGAAACGTGTCGCACGCAGCGAGCAACGCGGTTTGTTTCCGCGCCTGAACGAAATGCGCAAGCTTCGCCGCCGTCGTGGTTTTGCCGGTGCCGTTGACGCCGACGATGGAAACGATGGTCGGGCCGCTGGCGGCTTTGAGCAAATCGGCCTTGTTCGCGCTTAAACTTTTTTCCACCTCCGCCCGAGCGATGGCGAGATAATCGGGTCCGCCGCTGCCTTGGGACTCATAGGCTTGCTTCACGGCGGCGATGATTTGCGAAGCCATCGCCATGCCCAAATCGGCGGCGATGAGCGCCTGCTCGATTTCTTCCAGCGACTCGGCGGTGAGTTTGGGCGAGCGCGTGACGATGCGCTTGATTTCGTGCGTGAGCCGGGCGTGCGTCCTGGCGAGGCCGGCCTTGAATTTGGAAAATAATCCCATGAGACTTTAACCGCGGATGGACGCGGATGGACACGGATGAAGAGCGGCTTTGACACGGATTGCACGGATTAACACAGATTGAATCCGTGCAAATCTGTGAAATCCGTGTCGAAAAAATCCGTGTTGATCTGTGTTCATTCGTGGTCGCTAATTATTTCCCGGCGACCGCCTGTTTCAATTTTTCCACGTGCTCGTAAGGCAGTTTGATCCCGCCTATCAGCGGCTTGAGCTTGCTGAAACCGTGGCAGTCGGAACCGCCGGTGATGAGCAGTTTGTATTTGTCGGCGATTTGCAGGTAGCGGTCCTCCATCGCGGTGGAATGTTTTGTGTGGAAACATTCGATGCCGTCCAGCCCCGCCTCCACGATGGCGGGAATGATTTCATCCGTGCGGTTCAAGCCCGGATGCGCCATGACCGCGAGGCCGCCGGCTTGGTGGACGAGTTCGATGGCGTCGAGCGCGGATATTTTCGCCTTGGGCACCCACGCCGGGCGGTTTTTTTTCAAAAAACGATCAAAGGCCTCGTCCAGATTTGAAACCAGTCCGGCCTTGACCAGCGCGCGGGCGACGTGCGGACGCCCCGGTGATTTGCAGTTGGCCAGCGCAAAAACGGATTCGACCGCGAGCGGCACGTTCATTTCATTGATACGCGCGACCATCTCGCGGATGCGGTTTTGCCGGACGGCTTGGAACTTGGCGATTTCCGTCAACAACCGCTCGTTTTGCGTGTCGAGAAAATATCCGAGAATGTGAAGCTCCGTGTTGTTGTGCTCGGCGGTGAGCTCCGTGCCGACGATGAATTCGATGCCTGCCGCCGCGCACGCCGCCGCCATCCGCGCGCAGCCCTCGACCGTGTCATGGTCCGTCAACGCCATCGCGGCAAAGCCGAGCCGCGCGCCGTGTCCGGCCAGCTCCTCCGGCGTGAACGTGCCGTCGGAAAATTGCGTGTGCAGATGGAGGTCGGCGAATTTCATTTGACGATTCTCGCCGGGCGCATCAGTCCGCCGCGGATTTTGTCCAAAATTCCATTTACAAACTTCCCGCTGTCCTGCGTGGAGAATTTCTTCGCGATGTCCACCGCCTCGTTGATGCTGACGACGGGCGGGATGTCCTCGCGGTGGAGCATTTCGTAAATCGCCAGCCGCATAATATTCCTGTCCACAGCGGCGATGCGGTGGAATTCCCAGTTTTTAGCGTGGGACTTGATCATCTCGTCAATCGCGTCGCGATGTTGCAGCACGCCGCGGATGAGCGGTTCGGCGAACAGGCGAGTCTCGGCCTCCTCGGTCGTGGGCGGCGGCAGCTCGACCTGTTGTCCCCAATGCGCCGGGCCTTTTTCGTCGGCAATCGCGGCGGCTCGCTGTGTGTCCCAGAATTCATTCAGCGCCCGCTCCAAATCCTCCGGCGGATTCAGATCGTGCTGAAACAGGAATTGCACCGCGTGTTCGCGCGCTTCGCGTCGTTTGCCCATGAATCACAGTCTAAAGTCTAAAGTCCAAAGTCTAAAGCCTAAAGTCAGGGATCGTTCTGGCCCGGGTGGAACAGGCGTCATGCCTGTTGTTTCGGGCGTCGCGCCCGAAACCGGTGGCCGAATGGTGGTCCAATGGAAAAGCGATTTTCCTGCCCGCGAGCTGCCCTCCTCCCAGTCCGGCGTGACGCCGGATTGCACAGGCGTGACGCCTGTTCCACCCAAAGGATCAGGCGTGACTTTGGGGATTTGATTTTGGACGCAAGACTGCTATTTTCCGGCGACATGAAAGTGGGAAAACTGCTGCACACGCGCTACCGCGTGAACGATCTGGAACGCACGGTGAAATTTTACCGGGACGTGCTGGGCCTCGATGAAAGCCGCCGGCACAAATCGCCGCGCGGCTCGGAACTGGTTTTTCTCAAGGCGCCCGGCAGCACGGAAGAGATCGAAATCTGTTTTTTCCCCGGCAGTGAATCGGTGAAGGTGCAGTCTGATTTGACGCATCTCGCGTTCGAAGTGGAGAATCTCGAAAAATTCGGCAAGCACCTGGTTGCGCATGGTCTGAAATATTCCGACGGTCCGACGACCAGTTCCAGCGGGACGACGTTCGCCTTTATTGACGCGCCCGAAGGCTATGAAATTGAATTGATCCAAAAAGGCGGCAGTTCCTGATTTTCCCCAACTCCCAACTTCCATCTCCTAACTCCAAAAAGAATGAGCGTTTTAATTGTCGGTTCCACCGCGCTGGATTCCATCAAAACCCCCACCAGGGAAAATCCGCGGTTGCTCGGCGGTTCGGCCAGCCATGCCGCCGTTGCCGCGAGTTTCTTTTCGCCAGTCAAACTCATCGGCGTCGTCGGGGAGGATTTTCCGAAGAAATACATCGAGCTTTACCGCCGGCACAAAATTGACTTGAGCGGCCTCCAGATTCTGCCCGGCAAGACCTTTCACTGGTCTGGCGAATACGAGTTGAACATGAACAACCGGCGCACGTTGCTGACCGAATTGGGCGTGTTCGAGACCTTCACGCCCGTGTTGCCGAAAGAGCAACAGGACACGCCGTTCGTGTTGCTCGCCAACATCGCGCCCGCGCTCCAGCACCACGTTTTGGACCAGATGCGCAAACCGAAATTCGTCGTCGCCGACACGATGGATTTATGGCTCAACATCGCGTTGCCCGATTTGCTCAAGCTGCTCCCGCGCGTGGACGGTTTTGTGCTGAACGACAGCGAGGCCGCGCAACTCGTGAAGGAGGACAATATTTTCGTGGCACTGAAGAAAATCCACAAGCTCGGCCCGAAATACGTCATCATCAAAAAGGGTTCACACGGCTCCATTTTGTCCGGGCCGAAGGGCATTTTCATCTGCCCTGCATATCCGTTGCACACCGTCGAGGATCCGACCGGCGCGGGCGATTCATTCGTCGGCGGCATGATGGGTTATCTCGCCGCAGCCAAGGGTTCGATTGACGCGAACATCCGGCGCGCGATGGTCTATGGCAGTGTCACCGCATCGTTCTGCTGCGAAGGCTTCGGTCTGATCCAAACCACGAAAACCAAGCGCGCCGACATCGAGAAGCGCGTGAAGGAGCTGGAAAAGCTGACGAAATTCTAATGGGAGGGACGGCGTGCCGCCGTCCCCAATTTTGGGTCGCCGACACGTCAACCTTTCCGTCACGAAACAAACTTCGGCTCGAACACTGGGCCAAGTCCATGCTTGCGGAGCAATTCGCAGAATTTCGCGATGCCGCGCTTCTCGTCCGAGCCGAGATGGAAATGGACGTGCCACCCGAGGTAATCCTGCCGGAAATCCAAGTCGTAGGCCGGGTGATTGTTGATGATGACCTCCAGCGTTTCCATCCCGAAATTCTTCGCCTCGCGCAACAGCCGGCGCAGCTTTGAATTTTCACTTCCGCGCCGCAGCGCCCAGACCGCGAAGACAAACGGAAGGTTCGTCATTTCGAACCACGCCGCGCCGAGGTCGAAAATCTGATGCTCGTGCGGCGCCCGCTGAAAATCTATCGCCGGGTCGCCGATGAGCAGCGCGGCATCCAGCTCCGCCGCCTGGCGCGGGTCTTCCAACGGCTTGAATTCGGGCTTCAAACCGCGTTCGGCCAGCAGCACCTTCAGGAGGTTCAGGCCCGACAAAGACGCCGCATGACAATAAATCTCCTTCAATTCACCCAGCGGCTTGCGGTGCGCCAGCAGCACGCTGTAGACCTCGCCCAGCGACGCGATGGCGATGCCGTCCAGAATGTCATAGCGATCCGTCAACAAAACTTCAGCCGTGCTGACCAGCGCGGCGTCGAGTTCGTCGCGGCGGAGCATTTCGGCGAGGCGGGCGGGCGTGGTGAAGACGATCTGGTCCTCAAGGCCGCGCGTGAGCGGGACGGCGTTGAGATATTCCACCGAGCCGACGCGGAACGGTGCGAGCGAACCTTCCAGGTCAACTTCACGATCGCGATTAGCTTTGACCTGCTCGCGCTGAAGCTGCCGTGCGATTGTCTCCGGCGATTCTGGAGCGGCCAGGCGCAATTTCGGGATGTCTTCAGACGGACTCATTCCACGCAATTTTGCACGGCAATGGCCTGCGCGCGAGCCAATTTAATGGATGGTTGACGTGAAACTACGCGTGATTAACCCGGCAACGGCGCGCCGACACTGATTCCGTGTTTCAGGCAATACGCGGCGTTGTCCACGTAATGCTGCGCCCACCATTTCAGTTTGGATCGCTTTTCCTTTGAAAGCTTGCGCACGATTTTCGCCGGCGCGCCGAGGACGAGCGAGCCGGGCGGGATTTTCATTCCCTGTTTTACCAGTGCATTCGCGCCGATGATGGATTGTTTGCCGATGACCGCGCCGTCCAAAATCACCGCGCCCATGCCGATGAGACACTCGTCGCCAACTTTGGCAGCATGGACAATCGCGCCGTGGCCGACTGTGACCCAGTTGCCAAGGATGCACGGCAATACTTCGGCAAGGTGCAGCACGGCATTGTCCTGAATGTTCGAGTGGTGGCCGACGACGATGCGGTTGATGTCGCCGCGCAGCACTGCGCCATACCAGACGCTGGAATGCGCGCCAATCATCACGTCGCCGAGCACGGCGGCGGTCCTGGCGAGATAAACGCCTTTGCCGAGCTTCGGCGTTTTGCGCAGGAAAGTATCCAGCAGTTTCTTCGTGTTTCTCATCCGGGGAATTTAACCGCGGATGCCGAGGATGTCGCGGATAAATGGAGCGCGGACGACCGCCCGCGATTCCAACTTCTTGTCACCCCGGCGGAGACGGCGATTTCGGAAGCAGCCGCGAGATGATGAAGAGCAGTCCGATGACCACCACCGCGAGAATTCCCCAGAACAAAACTCCGCCTGTGCCGGGTGTCTGATTTTCAGCCCACGACGATTTTTTCAAAAGCTCCTCCGTGCCCAGCGTGGCGGCGGATTTGACGGCGGCGAGCAATCCGCCCGCGACGAGGCTCAAGTCGTAGCTCGGCGGCGCAACATGCGGATTGCCATAGTAAAGAAACGTCTCGTCACCCGCCTTTGCCTTGAACAGCACGCGTGTCGCGAGATAAAAAGCCGTGAACTTTTCCAGTTGAATCGGCGGGTTGTCGCCGTTGTCCGTTTCCAGGATCAGCGTGCTGTTCTCAACCACGCTGTTTAGTGGCAGCGAAAATTCCTTCGTCTTGCGCTCCGGGGTTTGCGTCCACACCGCGCCGGAAAGCTGCCGGCGGATCGTGTCGCCGCGATCATTGGTTTCTTCGACAGCGAGTGACATCGAACGCTGGAACAGCGGCGTTATCGTCGCGCACGACAGGCGCGTCAGCGGCAAATTGGATTTTGGCAGTTGGATGAACCAACGGCTCAACTTGGGATTCCTGGCGTCGTTGGTTGCCGTGACCACTGGTGTAATTGCGCGGCTGATGGAGGTGCGCTGGATGATGAAAGGGACTTGATTGCTGCCGCGCATGACGCGCAAATCGGCAAGGCTTGCGGCCGCGTGCGAGAGCACGTCGAGATCCAGTTCCACTTGCTGACCGCCGGCGCGGGCCATTTGGACGGGTTTGCGGTATTTCCACGCTGATACATCGAGTGAAGCGCCGGTCATTTCCAGTCCGGCCAGCGCTTCCGGCGCGCGATAGTTTGGGTTGTCCGCCAGCGCGGAAATGTTCACTGGCGTGACGGCGGCATTTTTCAAGTTTGCGCCGAGCGCGGCCAGGTCGTAACGCGGCGCGGTGCAAAATTTGTTGCCGGTGAGCAGATGGAACGTTCCCGCCTGCCGCGCCATGAACACGAGGTAAACCGACCGCCGCTCGACCCGCACGGCGGAAATCGGCAGCGGCGGGCTGTCCTCGTTGCGGATGAGCAGCACCAGCTCGCGCGACGTGATTTTGGTATCGAGCGGCACGGAGTGATTGGCGGACGGCGGCTGGCCCTCGATGGCGACGTGGTAAATCACGCCCTGGCCGACGGGTTGTTCAAAGACGCCGAGGTCTGTGATTCGAGGCACGGCAAACGCGACAGAACGTGTGAACAGCGGTTCGTCGGTTTCGATTTTCACCGAAGCCACGTCCAGATTTGCCGCGCCGAGATTCAAGGTGAGCCGCGTCTCGCCGGGGTTTTCATTCCGCTCGGCGATGGTGACGGTTTGCAATTCCACCGGCAATGCCTCGACATCGGCGGCGTGGACGCGCGCGCCGGTGAATGGAATGGCTTGCGAACGCTGGTCGTCAATCGTGAGCCGCAGGAAAGGCCACGCGCCGGCGGGAAATGAAACGTGAAGCTGGCTGGCACCGGAAAGCTGGCGGAAAATCGGCTGGCCTTCCGTGAGTCGCTGCCAGTTCTGACCGTCGGCCGAGCCTTCGATGCGAACGGCCTTGATGAAATTCGCCGCCGGTGATTCCAGCGTCACGCCGTCGAGCGGCTGGGCCAATCCGGTTTCGAGCGTGATGACGGTCGCGGCCGGTTGCAGCGACACCTTGAACGATTTGGCGCTCTGGATGGCTTTCGGAGACGGCGCGTGGCGGGTGATGAGGAACGGCAGTTCGTTTCCGGCGTCGTCGCAGAGACGCAGGTCTTCGAGCGCGGGCCGCGCGGCGTCGAGGGTGTCCACCGGCAGGCTGATTTTCACGAGGCCGGGCGCGGGGATTTCAAATTCCTGCGTGTGCTGCCATTCGGCGGGCAATGAGGCGGCATGAACCGCGAACGAACCAAACAGCGCAACGAAACAAAGCCAGCGTGAACGGAGCACCGAGCACTGTCCCGGCGTGTCGCCGCGAATCATTTCATCAAGCCGAGACGGCGCTCGGCGTTCCAATTTACTTCGGTGTTTCATCTTTTGTCTCCTTTGCCTTGTCGCCGGCGGAAAAGAATTTTTGATACGCGAACGACGCGAGGATCGCGATGACGGCCACGCCAACGAACGCGCCGATGCGGTAAAGTTGCGGCAGTTGCGCGAGGTCATGGAAGAACAATTTCACCAGCGTGACGCACAGCAACGCCATCGCGGCGTAGCGGGCGGCGGGAATTTTTCTGATGATGCCGGCGACCAGCAGAACCAGCGCGAACAGTCCCCACGAGATGGAATAGGTCATGTCGCGTGCGAAATTGCCGCTGAATTGAAACGTCAGCGTTTCGCCAACCTTGCTGAAATAGTCGGCAATTTCGATGTTCAGCAACAGAAACGCGAGTGCCGTGCCGAGGCTGGCGAGAATGGGCTGAACATTCGATTTCAACACGACGTTGCGCGGCGGTGCGAGCAGCCGCGCGCCGGCAAACAGGCAAACCGTCACGATACCGTAGGCGTAGAGATACCAGTTGAAAATGGGTGTCGCGTTGCGGGCGTGGTATTCGAGCACGGCAGGATTGAACACGAGCCGCACGAACGCCGCGACGAGCAGGCCGATGCCCGTCAGCCGCAGGCCCGGATGCGGCACGCGATGGAAAAGCCACAACAACGCCGCGCCTTCAACCGCCCAGCCGATGGTGATCCACTGGTGGCTGAATTGAATCGGGAAAATCAGCGTGATGAAAAACAGCGCCACGCCCCCGAACCACGCGAGCTGGGCTAGGCGCGATTTGTTTTCGGTGGGAACTGTTTTCAAGACGGCGACGAGGCTCAACAGCGCGGGAACGGCAAACGCGGCGGGCAATAGTCCCATCGTCGGATACGGCCAGGCGATTTTCACGAGCCGGTAAATCAGGAGGAATTGCGCCGGCCCGGCGAGCGCGGCGGCGGCCCACGGAAAAGTTCTGTCTGCGAATTGTTTCAGGAACGCGAACGGGAACACCGCAAACGCGGCGAAGAAAATCAGATACCAACCCAGCAGCATCGGCGGCGAAATGAGATTGGGATCAGCCATGTCGAAATGTCGGAAGTGCCAGGCACATTCCAGAGCGAACGTGCTGATGAGGCCGACGAGCGGCATCCAGTCGAACGCGAAGATCTTCGTCAGCCCAAGAAGCAGCACGACGAGCAACAACGCGAGGCCGAACACGGGCGACGGATTGGCAAGCGGCAGGCGCAACGTGGCCATGATGAGCAGCAGGAACGGCAACACGGCGGAACTGGCGGGCAGCAGCGCGGCCAGCGTTTCATTGGCGTTGATGTCGCCGGCGATTTTCAGGCCAGACCTGAAGGCGTCCGGCTTGAATTTGCGCGCGAGCCACACGCTGGCGGCGACAAAGAACACCGCGAACGCGCCGAGCAGGAAAAACGAGGTTGGCAGGCCGGTAAGGTCGGATGGGATTTTGAAAATCAGCGCGCCGGTCGCGGCGAGTGTTAGCAACAGCACGACCAGCACCGGCAGCAGCGTCGCCGTCATCACTGCGAGCACGATGGCGAGCAGGTCCACGAGCAGCACGAATGGCCAGACGAGAAACGAGAGTTCCGGCAATTTGAAAATCGGCACCAGCACGAGCAGCAGCGCGAGAGGCGGGAAGAAATGGTTCAGTTGCGCCGCCATGCCGGAGGCGACGCCGCGCCGGCGGTGCAACCACGCAGGCAGCGCGGAGTGAAACACGGCGAAGATGAGGTAAAACGCAAGTGCGGGATTGAGCAGTTCATTCGTGAGATACTGCGAAGTCCAGACGGCGAGCAGGCCAAACACCGCAAGTCCGGCGATGGGTTGGGCGGCGGACACCTTTTCGTCGAGCCGGGTGATCGCCGCGACGGCAAGGTCAATCAGGAAAACGAAACTGAACAGCAGAACCGGCCGTTGCGCGAGCGGTGGAAAATTGAAGAAGAACAGCGTGAATGCAAGCGCGACGGCGGCGAGGCCGAGCATAGAGCCGGAAAGCCAATACTGTGGCTGCGACGCCCGCGTCGCAGAGGGTGAAGGTGACGCCACGTCGCCGGTCGCAGCACTTGGACCGCGCGGCGGGGGCGTCGCGGGCACATTCTGCGACGGGGCGTCGCAGCTACGCTTTGCCAGCCAGTTTGCGGCGAGGAAAAGCAGGTTGAAGCCAAGCAGCACGGCGAGCGCGACCAGGATTTTATTCCCCTCGAAATATTTCTCCGATTCAAAAAAGTTGCCCGCCCAGCCCATCTGCATGAAGACCGTGCCCAGCGCGGCGAGCGCGGTGAGGAAATGCCAGCGTTTGTTCAGCGCCACAAAAATCAGCCCGGCGTCGAGGATGGCGATGTATCCGAAGAGTCCGAGTGGATTGTCCTCGCCGGTCGAAAGCAGCACGGGCGTGAGAAAGCCGCCCAACATTCCGAGGGTGGCGACAACCAGTGCGTTGAGCCGGACGGCGAGCAGGAAAGCCGCCGTGGTGATGAGCACCATGAGCAGAAACGTCGGAATCTGGCCGAAGAAATCAAAATGATAGATTGAGCGGCAGGCGAACGTGACGGCATAGAGAATCACGACGCCCGTGGCGCAGAGCGTTTGCGAGAGCACCGCGAAATTTTTTCGCGACATGATTACGCCGCCGGTAAGCAGGCCGATGCCCGTGAGGAAACCGATGGCAACGCGCAACTCCGGCGGGACGAGATTGTTGTCGAAGGAGTATTTGACGAAGAACGCAACGCCCAGAAACAACGCGAGTCCGCCGACCCACGCAAACATTTTCACGCCCATGAATTGCTCCCAGTTGGTCCCCGGAATCGTTTTGCGCGGCGCGGCTAGGGCCGGCGCCTTCGGGAAAATGTGTTCCCACTTGACTGCGGCTTCCGGTGGCGTTGCGATGGTGGGCGGGCGTTCCAGCGAGACAGCAGGTTGAGGCGTGATGGTTGGCGGTGGCAGCACAGCAGGTGGCGGAGTAAGGGTTTTCGGATGCGATGCCGGCGCTGGTGCGGGTGCGGGTGCGGTGGGTTGGGCGGGTTCTTTTTCCCTTTTCAGCCGGAATAATTCGGCTTCCAGCCAGCCAAGCCGGCGGGAGAGTTCACCGATGCGATTCCCGGCGCTGATGGCACGCACAATCAGCCACACAGCCACAGCGGTCGGGATGACCACGACAAACAAAACGATCAAGACAACGATTGGTTCCCAGTCCATAAATATGGCCTTTCAATGGATGATGCTACCTGACTGCGCGCAGTGTGCGCTCCGTCGCCGGTTCGTGGCAAGCGGCAAAAGTGTCCCGCAACGGTGCTTGGCGGAGTCTGATTGAATTCATCCTGCGACAGGATAAACGCCAATGCAGCCAGGGGTTAATTGAAAATAGACGACTGAACAATCATAAAATCAATGCGGCATTTTCGGGTGGCCGCATCGGTTGCCGCCGAATGGAACGCCGGGCACCTTCCTGACCGGTTGCAACCGGATCCACGCCAAGCCAGGACGGTGCCCGGCGTTCCCAGGCACTGTTACCGCCCATTTTGCCGCCCATTTTCCATTTCACACGGCCAGCGCAGCGATTAGAATGGGGCCGTCGCATGACGAAACCTGTTTCCCAACGCCGGAAGTTCCCGCGCTCGTTCAAGGATTTGACGCCGTCGCGGCATTTCAATCCGCGCACGTTTTTCCAGGAACTCATCTGGAAGGCCTGGCTGACGCCGCGCACTGGTCGGCCGCGCCGCCCGATTTTTCCCAAGCTCAAGCGCCGGCAGGTCGCCATCACCTGGATCGGGCACGCGTCGTTCCTGATCCAATTCACGGACTTGAACGTGCTGATTGACCCGAATTTTGCGAACTGGCTGTTTTTGCTGAAGCGCATCAAGCGCGCGGGCATGAAAATCCGGGACCTGCCGCCGATTGACCTGGTGCTGCTGACGCACGCGCATTACGACCATTTTAACAAACGGACGTTGCGCAAATTGCCGGAGCCGAAAATCGGCGTGATGCCGCGCGGCGTCGGCGACCTCGCGCAAAACCTTGGCTTCTCGCGCATCATCGAGCTGGACTGGTGGGAGAGTTTTTCGCAGCGCGACTGGAAGGTGACGTTCACGCCGAGCCAGCATTGGGGCGCGCGGACGTTGCACGACCATCACCGCGGCTACGGCGGTTTTGTCCTCGAACACCAGGGCCGTAAAATCTATCACGCCGGCGACAGCGCGTATTTCGACGGGTTCAAGCAGATTGGCGAGCGGCTGGCGCCGGAAATCGCGCTGCTGCCGATTGGCGCGTATCATCCGGAAAGTTTCCGTCACGTCCACATGGGGCCGGACGAGGCGGTGAAGGCGTTCCGGGATTTGCGCGCGAGAATTTTTGTGCCGATGCATTTCGGCTCATTCAAACTGTCGTTCGAGGCGATGGACGAGCCTCCGCGATGGCTGCGGGAGATTGCCGCACGTGAAAATATCACCCGGAAATTGCGGGTTCTGGACGAGGGCGTGCCGGTGGTGTTTTGAAAAGTGGCTGGAGGGGGCCATTCACGTGGAAACGTCCGAAATAAGCACGAAACGGGCATGTGAAAAAACTTCCACCTTCTCTTGACACCACAAAACGTGGTATGGTATAAAGACGCAGCCACAATTAGCAGTGGCCTTATGCGTTGTCCCAAGTGCGGCTGTCAGGAAGACAAAGTCATTGACTCTCGCGCCTCCCGCGAGGGTGCAACCATCCGTCGCCGACGCGAATGTGAAAAGTGCGCCCACCGTTTCACCACCTACGAGGAACTGGAGCACGAAGGTCTCATGGTTCTCAAGCGCGATGGCCGGCGCGAGGAATTCTCGCGCGAAAAACTCCTGTCCGGCATCAAGAAAGCCTGCCAGAAACGTCCCATCGGTTTGAAGGAGATGGATGATCTGGTGGACCACATCGTTGCCGCCGTGACGGAAAAGTTTGAGAGCGAAGTGCCCGGCGAATTCATTGGCAGGATGGTCATGGACGGCCTGCGCGAACTGGATGACGTTGCCTATGTGCGCTTCGCCAGCGTCTATCGCCGGTTTCAGGAAGCCACGGATTTTGTGCAGGAAGTCAAAAAACTGGAGGCCGCCAAATGATCGCGCTGCAATCCGGCTGCCTGCTGTTCAAGCTTGCCGACGGCGAAAGCATTCCCTGCTCGGCGGAGATGATCAGCGTCGAAATTGTCGGCGGCGCCGCCGGGCTGTTTGATCAGGAAATGCTCCAGCACGCCGCGGCGTCTGTATTTCATTATTTCAGGCACGAACTCAAACGCGAGATCGTCACGGTCGGCGAATTTGCCGGCGCGCTGGAAAAGGTCCTGCACAATCTCGGGTTTGTCATCCGCTCCGGCGGAATCAAGTCGCGCGAAACCATCGAGACGGATCTTGGGCTGCTCGCGCGTGAAACCGCCGTGAGCCTGGAGCTTTTCTTTTTTCCGCGCTTGCGCGACGAACTGCGCGCCCGGCTCCGTCAATCGCCCCGCGTGCTGCGCTTTCACGGTCTGCGCGGCTGCGTCAAGCAGATCGCCGGCGCGCGCCGCTGGAGCGCCCGTTGCGAAAAAATGCAGGAACAAATTGTCGGCTACCTGCGCGGCTGTCTGGTCGCCGAACCGGAGCAGAACGAGTGCTCGCTGGTGGTGGAATAAACGTTTCGGAGAGACGAACTCCGCGAGTCCCAAACCAGATCGTAATTGGGGATTCGTAAAACTCGTCCCTCCGAAATGAAAGATTTATGAGCAAGACGCTGTTTGAGAAAATCGCCGCGCGCGAAATCCCGGCGGCCATCGTATATGAAGACGACCTGGTGTGCGCCATCCGTGACATCCAGCCGCAGGCGCCGGTGCATGTTTTGATTTTCCCGAAAAAAGTGCTGCCGCGCATCGCCGAGGCCGCGTCCACAGACCACGCGCTTCTCGGGCATCTGCTGCTGAAAGCCGCCGAAGTCGCGGACAAGCTGGGCTTGAAGAAGGGCGGCTACCGGCTCGTGATCAATAACGGTCCGGACGGCGGCGAAACCGTGCCGCACCTGCATTGCCATATTCTCGGCGGGCGCCACCTGGCCTGGCCGCCGGGATGAAGATGGCGGAGCTTTTCGGAAGACCATATCTTCAACTTGACGCGGCGGGCAAAGAGGTTTTTCATTCCGGCATGAAAAAGATTTCACTTTGGCTTTTCGTTTTTGCCTTCGTCGCTTCCACGGCCAGTGTTGCGCGGGCACAGGACACGGCAACACAGCAGCAGATTGACAAACTATCCGGCCAGATTCAGGACCTGCTGGACGCGCAGGCGCTACAGGACAAACACATTTCCTTGCTGGAAAAGAAAATCAACGATTTGCAGGACAAGCTGAACAAGCCCGCCATCACCCCCGACACCGCAAGCGCGGACGATTTGAAGAAGCTCGCGACGCAGGTGCAGGATCTCGCCAAGAAACAACAGTCCGACAACGATTTGATTTTGAAGGAGATTGAAAAGCTTGGCAAAGGCGGAAGCGGTTCCGCGTCGAGCCGCCACTCGTCGGCTAATGCGGAAACTCCTTCAACTTCCACAACCACTGGCTCGACAACCACCGCTGGCACCCCGCAAAACGGTTACGAATACCCGATTGCCAATGGCGACACGATTGAAGCAATTGCGCGGGCTTATCGTGCCAGGGGCGTCAAAGTGACGTCGGAACAGATCCTGGCGGCGAATCCGGGGTTGAATCCGAACAAAATGATAGTCGGCAAAAAAATCTTCATTCCCGACCCGAACGCGAAGTGATCTTGACCCGCGAGCGATTGGGAATTAATGGGGCAGCTTGAAGTAAAGGAACAGCACTCCTGCCGCCGCCGCCAGACAATAACAACCAAACCAGAGCCAGCGTCCGGCTTCAAGCCAGCGCGAAAGCCATTTCAACGCCAGCAGGCCGGCGCCGAAGCTGAAAACCATTCCGATGAGGCCCGGCGCAAACAAATGCAACGCGGATTCGTGGCTGAATGTCTTGTCTTTGAGGAGGCGCAACGCTTCCTTGCCGATGGCCAGCGGCGTCAAAACCACGGCAAGCGCGAAACTGAACTGCTCCAGTTTTTGCTTCGGCAAACCAAGCAAAAGACCGGTGGAAATCGTCGAGCCGGAACGCGAGAAGCCGCGGAATGGAATGCAAAATCCCTGCACGATGCCAATCCAAATGGAGTGCTTCGGCTGGATTTCCGGGTGCCGTGGTTCTTTTTCCCCGCGTGCGCCGGCGTAAATGATCAAAATGCCGACCGCCGCCAGAGCGCCGGCCATCAATGGCAGATTGTCGAACAAATCCTCGATTTGCGCGTGCGGCGTTCCGCGCATGAAGATTTTTTCGATGATTTCCTTCAGCGCCAGCCCGACAATCAAGGTGCAGAAAGTCGCGACGACGATTTGCAAAACAAACCATTGGAGCTTGCCGGACACGGAAAAATAATCGCGCATCCAGCCCCGCCAGAAATATACGATGACCGCGAACATCGTGCCGGTGTGCAGCATGACCAGCAGCATGGTCATTTCGGGGCTGGACGGGTCCAACCCCATGATTTTTTCAGCTGCAATGACGTGCGCCGAACTGGACACCGGCAACAATTCAGCCGCCCCTTGGACCAGCGCCAGGATCAGGATTTGTAAATAACTTAACATTTCAAAAAGTGCGAAAGTCTCGCCGGCGAGCCGTCAAAAAGCAATCTCATGCATGTTTTTTAGCAGCCAGCGACTGGACATGCCGCTCGATGCGGTTGCCCGCCTCGATGAGCTGTTCATAGCTCGTCGCGAAGCACGCGCGGCAAAAACCCTTGCCGTTTTCCCCGAACGCCGTGCCGGGAACCATCGCCACTTTTTCCGCCTGCAACAGGCCGACGGCGAAATCTTTTTCGTTCAGCCCGGTTACGGAAACGTCCGGGAACGCATAGAACGAGCCGCGCGGCAGATGGCATTTCAAGCCGATTTCATTAAGCCGGCGCACGATAAAATCGCGGCGGCGATGATATTGGTCGCGCATCTTCTTCATCGCATCCTCGCCGCGCAGAAGCGCTTCTATGGCGGCTTCCTGGCTGATGATGGACGCGCAGAGCATCGAGTATTGATGCACCTTCATCATCGCCTCGATCAGCCCCGCCGGGCCGCACGCGTAGCCGATGCGCCAGCCGGTCATGGCGAACGCCTTGGAAAATCCGTGCAGGAAAATCGTGCGCTCCTTCATGCCGGGAATGCTGGCGATGCTGGTATGGACGCCCTCGAACGTCAGCTCGGAGTAAATCTCATCGCTCAACACGATCAAGTCTTTTTCCACGGCGAACTTCGCGATGGCCTCGATCTGCGCGCGGTCGCAGGTGCCGCCGGTGGGATTGCACGGCAGGTTCAACATGAGCAATTTGCAGCCCGGCTGCCACGCGGCGCGCAGCGCCTCGACGGTCAGCGCGAAATTGTCCTTCGCGAACGTCGGCACCGGCACGGCCACGCCATGCGTGAGCGTGATACTCGGATGATAACTGACGTAGCACGGCTGGTGGAACATCACCTTGTCGCCGGGATTGATGAGCGCGCGGCAGGCGAGATCGAGCGCCTCGCTCACGCCGACGGTGATGATGACCTCGTCTTCGGGCCGGTAGCTGACCGAAAAATTCTGTTCAACGTATTTGCTGATGGCGCGGCGCAATTCAATCAAACCAAGGTTCGAGGTGTAATGCGTCTTGCCCTTTTCCAGCGCGTAAATGCCGGCCTCGCGGATGTGCCACGGCGTGTCGAAATCCGGCTCGCCGATGCCTAGCGAGATGACATCCTTCATCTTTGACACAATTTCGAAAAAGTCGCGGATGCCTGATTTGGGCAGGTTGATGACGTGTTTGGCGATGTAACGGGTCTGGTCCATGAGAAAATGAATAAATGAAATTATCTGCCGAACATTTTTTTGAAAAGCGATGGTTTTTTCGGCGCGGTGAGCACTTCAAAAACATCGCCGCGTAATCCCGGAACATCTTGGTCGTAACGATAACCAACGACACTTTTCGCGGTTTCAACAGGAATATCAAAAATATAATCACAATCGTCTATTCCGGTTTGTTTCCCGAAAAGATCCTCGCGTATGCCAGAAAACGCTGTCGGTGGTTCACCTTCAACTTCCAGATTTTTTAAATCCTTTTGGGCATCATGCGTCACAGACCACTTCATTTGACCGTTATTCCATCCGACTGCGTTGCTAACCATGATGTGTTCTTCGACAAAGCAAGTGACAAGTTCGCAGCCAGTAGATGAGAGTTGCCGCAAAGTTGTGTCAGGAACGACCTGTTCAGTGCGATTGGAGACAATTAAATACCATCCGTTAGGCATTTCCACAGCCGACAAATCCGATTCTGGAATTTCTTCCTTTTCGCCGGTTGGACGAAAGCCCAATTCGTCGCAAATTGTTTGCGACGATTTACCTTTGACGGCTAGCCATGAGAGCGAAAAGCCCATAACTCTTTCACGGCGTGACCTTGAGCCGCTCGTTTTCCTCGGCTTTGCCTTCGAGCAGGAAGCCGTTTTCCTTGTAGGAGCGCAGCATGAAATGCGTGGCGGTGGAAAGCACACCCTCGATGGTGGAAAGCTTTTCGGACACAAACGCCGCGACTTTTTGCAGGCTCGCGCCGTTGACGAAAACCAGCAAATCGTAGCCGCCGGACATGAGATAGCACGATTCCACCTCGTCAAACCGGCTGATGCGCTCGGCGAGGCGGTTGAAGCCGCCGCCGCGTTCGGGCGTGAGGCGCACCTCAATGGCGGCGCGGACGACGCCGGAATCTTCCTGCGAAAGATTCAGCACCGGGCGGACGCCAAGCAGCACGCCCTCTTTTTTGAGTTCGTCGAGCTGGCTGTTCACTTCGGACTCGGACAGCTTGAGCACCTGCGCCATCTGCGCGGTGTTCAGGCTGCCGCCTTCGAGCAACAATTTGACAATCGGTTTCATCGGACGGAAAGTGTCTCAAAAATCGGGTGTAAATCCACCTTAAATTCGAGACAGTTGAGGAGGGGCGTTTCGACCTTCATTACAAACCTCTCATAAAGGCAATTGTGACGGCCAGGCAGATGAAGAACACGGTCAAAAGGGTGAACGCCGCCGCGAAATGGCCGGACAACAGACACGCGCCAAGGCCCGCGATCACCAGTTGAAAGAGCAGGAGCGCGAAAAGTTCGTAATGGCTCCAATCTTCAAGATGCGTGAGCTTGTAGATGACGGCAACGACGAGGGCCGGAATAAACAGGGCGCGGCCGGCAATGGCCACATAAGCCGGCGGAACCAACGTCAGGACCACCCAGACGCTGGCACCTTCAATCAGCGCGGCAACGGCGGCGATCACGGCCTCCTTACCGAGGCTGTCCAAGGCGAGGTCATTTTCAATCAAGGCGAAGAAAACCGCCAGCAACAACAGGGCCAGGGCAAGCGTCACAAACGCGAGCGCCCAAAGTTCAAAAATATGCAGGGCCGATTGCATGACTTGATTTATTCCGCTTCTGCCATACTTTATGCAACTTGATTATGGAACTGAACAATGATGAAATCCGCCGTTATTCGCGGCACCTGATTCTGCCGGAAGTCGGCCTGGCGGGCCAAAAGAAAATCAAGGCCGCCAGCGTCCTGTGCATCGGCGCGGGCGGGCTTGGTTCGCCCATCGCCATGTATCTGGCCGCCGCCGGCGTCGGCAAGATCGGCATTGTGGATTTCGACACGGTGGATTTTTCCAACCTGCAACGCCAGATTCTCCACACGGATGCCGACGTGGGCCGGCCCAAGGCGCAGTCGGCCAAGGAAACCATCAACGGCATCAATCCACATTGCGAAGTCGTCATCCACAACACGCGCATCTCGTCCGAAAACGCACTCGATCTCATCAGGCCCTACGACATCGTGGTGGACGGCACGGACAATTTTCCCACGCGCTATCTCACCAACGACGCCTGCGTGCTGCTCAAGAAGCCGAATGTCTATGGCTCCATTTTCCGATTCGAGGGCCAGGCCAGTGTCTTTGCGCCCCATCTTGGCGGGCCGTGCTACCGGTGTTTGTATCCCGAACCGCCGCCGCCCGGCATGGTGCCGAGCTGCGCGGAAGGCGGCGTGCTCGGCGTGCTGCCCGGCATCATCGGCTGCATCCAGGCCACGGAGATTTTAAAGCTCGCTATCGGCAAAGGCACTTCACTCGTCGGCCGGCTCATGCTGTTCGACGCGCTGAAACTGAAATTCCACGAATTGAAATTGCGCCGCGACCCGGCGTGTCCCATTTGCGGCGACCATCCGACCATCAAGGAATTGATTGATTACGAACAGTTTTGCGGCATCGAACCGCCGTCGAAGGAGAACGAAAATCCCGACGAAGTGACCGTGCAGGACATGAAGAAGGCGTTGGACGATCCAAAATTGGGCATCAAGGTCGTGGATGTGCGCGAGGCGTTCGAGCACGAAATCTCGCGCATAGAAGGCTTGCCGCTGTTGCCGTTGAGCGAGCTTCGGCAGCGTTTTACCGAACTCGACCCGAACACGCAGTATTATCTGTTTTGCAAAGTCGGGGCGCGTTCGCAACAGGCGATGGAATTCCTGCGCCAGCAGGGTTTCAAATACGTGAAGAACGTCAGGGGCGGCATCGTCGCGTGGTCGGATGAGATTGACCGCAATGTTCCGAGGTATTGAAAGCTTGCAATACCAACGGCGCCGGGCAGATTTCCAGCATGGGCATAGCTCAAGCGAAAATAAAATTGGAAAATCCGAAACGCGCGAACCTTAAGGCGATTGAAACCAATGCGCTGGTGGACACGGGGTCGCTTTTTTTGTGCCTTCCCGAAGAAGTGCGTCTGCAATTGCAGCTTGAAGAATCATCCAAAAAAGAAGTCTTTACCGCTGACGGACGCCGGCAACTGTGTCCCTATGTGGGTCCTGTGCGCGTCGAATTTGAAAATCGCGAGTGTTACGTTGGCGCCTTGGTTTTGGGCGATGAAGTTTTGCTCGGAGCGGTGCCAATGGAAGACATGGATTTGGTGGTGATTCCATCCACGCGCAAAGTTGTTCCGAATCCGCTCCATCCAAATTTCGCCGCAGCCCCGGCAAAGTAATTTCTGGCGGGATGAATAGACCTCAATGCGCCGCGTTATCGGGTTTCGGAAGAACGGGATGAAGTTGACTTCAATTCGCCGGCGTTTCACCCTTCGCCGGTGTTTATGAAATCTATTCTTCCAAAGATCATCAACATGGCCTGTCTCGCCGCGCTTTTTGCGGCGCAGGGCTTTGCGGCGGAGACCAATTCCGTTTCTTTATCCACAAATGCCGACGCGGCGGTGAACGGCAATTTGCAAATCCAGGCGCAGTTGCACGCGACTCAATTGCAGATCGAGCAAAGCCGCGCGGAAGCCGCCGCCGAGGCGAAGCGCAACGCCGACGCCATGGCCGCCCGCATCCAATCGCTCGAGCAAACCGTCGCCTCACAACGGGCCGCCGCCGCCGATGACGAACGGATCACATTATCCATCGTAGGCGTCTTCGCGCTCGCGGGCTTGGTCGTCCTGCTGCTGACGGGCTGGTTCCAGTGGCGCGCGTTTTCGCAACTGGCGGAAATCTCCTCGCGCCACAGCGCCGCGCTGGTGGCGGTTCAAGGTGTCCACCAGCTCGCCGCGCCGGGCCGCGCCAGCGTCGAAGATTCCAACGCCCGCTTGCTGGATATTGTCGGTCAACTCGAGAAAAAAATCCTCGAACTTGAAAGCGGCGGGCGGCTGCTGGCGGGGCCTGCGGCGAAATCCGCCGACCCGCTCGCCGAGGGACAAAAATGGCTTGACGCGGGCGAAGCAGGAATCGCGCTGGAGTGTTTCGAAAAAGTCCTGGCCGCGCAGCCGGACAACGCGGCGGCGCTGCTGAAAAAGGCGGCGGCGCTCGAGAAGCTGGACCGTGCGGACGAGGCACTCGCGTTCTGCGACCGGGCGATCTCGGCGGATGGGGTGCTGACCTCGGCGTTTCTGCAAAAGGGCGGATTGCTCAACCGGCTGTCGCGTCACGAGGAGGCATTAAAGTGCTACGAGCAGGCGATGCTTTCGCAGGAAAGAAAATCCGCAAAGGCGTAGCAGCGAACGTCAGTTCGCTCCAACTAAAAATGAACCGGCTCACGACGACTGCCATGAAACAAGTTCAATTGAAATGGATGCGGCTGCGCTCGGTTTCGATTTGCAGGCGGGTCATTTCAATTTTCAACTTGAGCAATTCCCGGCCTTCCTCCGTGCGGGCGGCCAGTTCCTTCTGCAATTCCTGGAGCCGTTCCTCGTAGGCGCGGAGGCGTTCGAGCAGCGGCGCCTGGACGGCTTCGAGGCGGCGGGCCAGCTCCGTGAGTTCGGCGGTGGCGGCCTGTTGCGCGGCGAGCAATTCGCGGCGCTGGGCGGCCAGTTCCTGGACCACCGCGTCCTTGAGTGCGTCCACGAGTTGCGGTGCGATGCTGGTTTGGACAGATTGCAGCAACGTGTTCAGGCTCGGCGGTGGCAACGGGCCGGATTGGGCGTAATAAATCCGGGCGAGAAACTGGTTGGCGTCCGTCGTGCCGTCGCGGCTGCACATGGGGCAAAACACCGTCGAGGGCATCCGCCCGTGGCGCGGCTGGACCTCGAAGGCGTATTTCTGGCCGCAGGCGCAGGTGATTTTCACGGAAACGGTTTGCGGCAGCGTTTGCGCCAGAAAACGATTTGCGTCGGGTGTGCCGTCGCGGCCGCAGACCGGACATTGAACCGGCGCGGGCATCAGGCCATTATGTGGGCGGACTTCGAAGGCGTATTTTTGCCCGCACGCGCAGGCGATTTTGACGGGAACCGTGCTCACCACAAAAACGATTTTTGTTCGCCGAGCAGTTGTCCGTCGTTCCAGAGTGTGACGCGCCACGCGACGAGCGAGCCGAATTGTTTCAATTCGTCGCCCTCCAGTTTCAGCGAAGTCCAACTGCGGAAAAAACCAGGCGTGACTTCCCGTTCCAATACGGTTTGTCGCGGCAGGCTGTGTTCGCCGATGCCGCGCAACTCGGCGCGCAGCGTCAATGCCGCGCCTTTTGCGCCTGACGCCTTCCATAAAACGTCGAAGCGGATGGCGGAAACCTCATTTGTGCTTCGGCGCAGGCTGGCCTGATAAGCGTCGCGGTCAAAAAGGCTGGGCGAAATCGCGTCGCGGCCCTTGAGATCGAGATAAAGCGGCAGGACTTTGACGACGCGGCCCGTCTGGGCCGTAGCAGTCGCCGTGGCGCGGCTTGCGCCCGCAACGCCATCAGACGCGGACGCCGCAGCGAGCGGGCCGAGCAAAAACAGAATCATCAGGATACGGCGCATGGAGGAAAAGTAGCGGGACGCGCCGCAAATTCAACAACTGATTTTGGGAGTGGGCAAAACGGGGCGCTCGTTGTCCTCAAACCGCAGCAGTGTGATGATTCAAGCCCGAAAACCGGAGTTGGGGAGCACACCCGCCTCGGGTGTCGCTGGACGCGCCTCGCGTCCAGCGGTTCCACGCCCTATATTCTCCAGAATATTCGGAACCGTCTGGTGCGCTCAAGATTTTCCGCGAGGGCGCGGAAAAACGCACGCGGGGCGCGTGCGCTCCCCATTTGAACTTCAGTTTTGGGGTTAAGTGCGCTGCGAGCCGGGAGAACCCGCGTTCCCAGCGGTGTCAAGTTATGCCTTCTCCGCCGGGTCAACAAGCGTGGTTGTCACGGTTTATACCAATCGCGCAAGCGGACCTCGACGCCGACATCATCGCCGACGAGCTTCTTGAATTTCTCCACGTCGGTGCCGCGGGAGTGGTAGGGATAGACAATCTTTGGCCGGAATTCACGGACGGCGCTGGCGGCCTGTTCCGGAGTCATCGTGTAGGGCAGGTTCATGCAAAGAAAGGCGACATCAATGTTCTTCAACGCGCGCATTTCCGGGATGTCTTCGGTGTCGCCGCTGATATAAACGCGCTTGTCGGCGAAAGTCAGCACATAGCCGTTGCCCTGGCCCTTGACGTGATAATTCGCCCGCTCCGGCGTCGTGTTATACATCGGCACCGCCTCAATGGTGACGCCCTGAAGTGATTTCGTTTCGCCATTGGTCATAACTGTGGTGCGCGATTTCAAATCCGCGGGCAGTTGCGTGGCCACGGCGGGGGGCGCAACGAGCGCGGCCTTGCCGCCCGCGACGATTTTGAGCGTATCCACGCTAAAATGGTCGCCGTGGGCGTGCGTCAGGAGAATCAAGTCGGGTTTCGGCAGCGCGGCGAATGGCGTTGCCCCGCCGACAGGATCCACATAAATGATCAGGTCCTTCCAACCGAGCGCCAGCGTGGCGTGATTGATGGGATGGATGATGAGGTTGCCGTCTTTCGTTGCGAGAGAGTCGCCCGTCAATGGCGGCTCCGCGGACAGGATGGTTCCGGACATCGCGATCAATGTGGCGAGGGAAAGCATGATGCGTTTCATGGCGGAAAGATTTGCAGACCGTGCGGCAATTTCAAACAAAAAATCGGGCCGGACGGGTCGGGCAAAAGCAGGAACTTCAGAAACCGGCGCATGGATGAAACGTAGCGGGAAGCGCCGGAAATTCAGCAACCGAGTTGGGAAAAGCATTCACCGAAAGAAATGTCCGCGCGTTGGACTCCCGAACCGTGGCAGCCGACGTAAGGAGACTCTTATCTCCACCACCCGGCATGGAATGAGCCTCCTCACGTCGGCTACTACGAGGTTCGTGGAGAGGGCCATCAATGCGGCTGCGGGGGAATGGATTTTTTCGCTATCTCTTGAATCTGACGCATTTCGTCGTCAGAATGGAGTCGGTTTCCCGCCGGGTCAACGATCTCGACCGTCACAAAAACCATCAGGCGATTCTCCACCAAATTTTCCGTCTGGCTTCGAAAAAGCCGACCAACCAATGGCAAATCGCCCAGCAACGGCGTCTTGTTCTTCGTAGTTTGAGTTGCCGAAGTAACCGGTCCGCTCAAAACCAGCGTCTGGCCATCGAACAGGTTGACATCGGCGGACATATTTTCTGTTCGGAATTTGGGGAGTGGCAACGGCACTGTTAGCTTAAGTCCGTTTTTGTAAGCCGTGACGGAATTGGTTGGCTTGTCGTATCCGAGAAATTCAAATACGGAGGCGGTGGTTGTCAAATTTATGGTATATTCGTCAGAATAAACATGAGGCACGACATCCACAACCGGCCCGGTTTCAAACTTTCCGATTTTTGGAATGACGGATGGATTGGTGGAATTTTCCACCAGCGCATAATTGGTCACCACATTTACGATATCGGTGGCTTTCATCTGCGTCTGCCGTCCGCCGAGGGTGGTGACCTCCGGTTCGCCGAGCGTTTCAACGCCGGGTTTTTTCCTTAACGACTGCAACAGATTTTTCGTCTTTTCGCTGGAGAGAATTCCAATCATGGGGCTGCCGGCGACATTTGTTAGAGTAGGCGGCATCACAAAGCCATTCTTTGGCACTTCAATAAACCTGGCCTTGATATGAATCTCCGGCCGGATTTGGTTTAAGGCCTGAACCACGCTCTCAATCGTGTCCAATTCCGACGGTGTGGCTTTAACGAAAAGCAATCCCAGCCTGTCGTTGAAGGCGATGCTTCTGCCGTGCGCAGTCAAGTCCAAACCAATAACCGAGAAGAACTTGAGCAGGTCAGGGGTTTTTGCCGCGTCACTGACTTTCATGTTCGTATAGTCGCGCACGGCGGCTAAGAAAGCGTTTGTATCAACCTTGAAGACGCGCATTTCCAATGGCGGCAGTCCTGTTCCATTCGTCTTGACTGAAAACACAACGCCGTAATCCTCAATGGAGTATTTGAGGCGATTGGTCTCGCTGTCCGTCGCCAATATCACCATGGCGTCCATTACGTCTATCAGCGGCACGTTCCACAACACCATCTTCATCGTGAAGTTGCTGGCATCAAGGTTGTTCTCGGCGTCGCCCTGTTTTACTCTCGGATCGAAAAGGAAGTTGACGCCGGTCTTGTCCGGATCGTGGAGTTTGGAAGATGCGGTCAGGAAGCGGAGGGCTTCACTCAAGGGAATGCCGTTTGCCCATTCATCAGGCGTTTTGTCCAGCCGGATGCTGTTGAGTTTGCGGTAAATCATCTCCCGTCCAGTGCTGGTGTGAACGTTGTTGTTGGTGACGTAAGGATTCGGCACCGGCAAACCGATGCCAACCATCGGCGACCACGCATTTGGCACCTGCACCCTGCTGTCAGCCACTGAGTTGGTGCCGTTATGTTCTTCGCGAGCATAGATGACTTCTTTGACTAAGCTCAAATAGTAAAACGCGCGCGGGTTGTCCGGGTCCAATTTCGAGGCTTGATTAAAATTGGTTTCAGCCGCGCGGAAGTTGCCTTTTTCATAAAGCAGCTTGCCATTTTGAACAAGTTTGTCGGCTTCGATTTTACTGTCCACGACATTTGTGGCCGTAGGCCCATTATCATTGGGCTGTGAAATAGGCGTTGGCGCATTCGTTTTCTCCGGTGCCTGGCCCATCGGCAGCGCGATGGCGCTGAAGGCGAGAATTCCTAAAATCGAAACGACGGTCAGCCCAGCCTTTTTCTGCGCGTTGAAATCCACCAGCCGCTCAATCCGCTGGCGCAACGCGCTGCGCGATTCCAGAATGCCGACCAGACCCAGACTCGCCAGCGGACGATTGAACGCAAGCTTGGCCACTTCCAGCAGCGTCGGCGCGTAAATGTCCGCGTCGTCGCGCAGCGCCAGCATCACGGCGTCGTCCACCGCTTCCTCGCGCACGCGGCGGATGCGCGCGTTGGCCAGCCAGAGCAGCGGATGCCACCAGTAAACAATTTGCAGCAACGCCTGGGCGCAGTTCACCCAAACGTCGCCGCGCCGGAGATGGATCGCCTCGTGCAGTAGCACCGCGCGCAATTGCCCGGCTGAAAGTTTTTCCACCAGCGATTGCGGCAGCAAGATGACCGGACGAAACAACCCACAAACCGCCGGCGACATGGAATCTTCTGTCAATTTCAACCGAACCGTAGAACGCAAACCAGCCAGCCGCGCGGAGTCATTCAACATTGCTCCGAGTCCTTCCGTCTTTGAAGCGGTCCGAACTTTTCGCACGATGCCTCGCCAGCGAACCAGTAGCCACGCGAGCAACCCGGCACTCACGATGCCAGACAAAAGGAATGTCCAAGCGGCAAGTTTTAGAGAGGGTGGTTTTGGCGGAATGATCGGCGCTGGATCCGTCGGGAAATCGGGCATCACTTGTTCGCCGTAAGTGACCGTGAAAGACACCGGCGGCGCCTTGGCCGGCGGCGGAGCGGACGTATGAACCCACCAGCTTGGACTTGTTGGCAACGCAAGCGTCGGAGGTAATAGTAATTTCACCAGCACCACCAGCCAAAGCGCATGGCGGATTGCTGCGCGCACTTTTCGCCGCAGCGCCAGGTCCAAAATGAATATCACGCCGATCAGCAGGCTGGATTGCCAGAGCATCGGCCACGCAAAGTTAAGGAAATCTTCGCCCCAACGATTCAGCATTTCGGTATTCATGGCTGCCTTTCAGGATGGGGATTATTTCTTTACCGCCTTTTTCCTGGCTTTGATCAGGGATTCCAGTTTCGCCAGTTCCTCCGCGCTCAAATCGTTGTTTTCAATGAGGCATTGCACCATCGGCGTGAGCGCGCCGTTGAAGGCGTGTTTCAGCGCGTAAAGCAATTCACCGCGCTGCGCCTGCGCCGGAGTCACGACGGAGCGGTAAAGCGTCTGGTTCCGGACTTTTTCGGCGGCCAGCAGTTTCTTGGCGGCCATCCGATCCAAGAGCGTGCGCACAGTCGAGTAGGTCCAGCCGGTCTTTTTGAAAAGGATCCGCTGGACGGCCGGCGCGTCGCAGGGTTCGCTGTCCCAAATGGCCTTGATGACCGTCCATTCCGCCTGGGTCAGTTCAACGGGAATATCGTTCATGGTTTTGTCCATTGACGACCCAGTATCTCTACAAATGTAAAGAACGTCAAGAAGTAAATTTACAATTGTAGAGGATGGACGAAAAGGGCGGCGGCTTTTCCGGGCCGGGCCGGGATTTGCTCACCGCGCCCGCTGGGTCAACGCCATCTTGCCGATGCCGGTCAGCACGTCCCACGCCGGGCCGGGGAATTTGTGCATCTGCACCATCACATCCTCAAACGCGGTCAGAAACCATTTCGCATCCGCCTCGTTGATGATCAGCGGCGGCAGCAGCTTCACCACGTCCACCCCGTGGCCGGCCACCTGCGTGATGATGTGATGCTTGTCCATCAACGGAATCACGGCGGCCTGCGGGAACAAACTTTTGTCGAGCGTGTGGCACGTCGTCCACGCGATTTTCAGCGAAAGGGATTTGGGCGGGCCGAATTCGATGCCGGTCATCAAGCCGCGCCAGCGGACTTCCTTCAAAAATTCAAAACGCGGAATCATCGCCGGCAACGCCCTGGCCGATGAAGTCGCCCATCTTCGCGGCGTTGGCGATGAGGTTTTCGCGATCCAGCACGTCCAGCGCGGCGAGGCCGGCGGCCATCGCAAAACTGCCCTGGCTGAACGTCGAGCTGTGAACGACCGAGCGTTGCATGGAGGAAAAAACTTTTTCGTGGATCCACTTTTTGCACAGCACCGCGCCGACCGGCACGAATCCGGCGGAAAGCGTTTTGGCCAGCACCACGATGTCCGGGTCCACCGCGCCTTCGTGTTCGATGGCGAGAAATTTTCCGGTGCGGCCCATGCCGGACTGCACTTCGTCGTCAATGAACAGCGCGCCGTGCTTGCGGCAAAGCTGCTGCGCGGCGAGCAAATAGCCGGGCGCCGGCAGATTCACGCCCTTGCCCTGAATCGGCTCGACGATGAACGCGGCGACGTCGCCTTTTTTCAATTCCTTTTCCAGCGCGGCCAAATCGTTGAACGGAATCGCGCGGCAATCCGGCAGGAACGGCGCGAAACCGTCGCGGAAATTGTCGTCGCCGTTCACCGACAGCGCGCCGGTGCTCAAGCCGTGAAACGATTTTTTGCAATGGATGAGCGCCGGTTTGCCGGTGGCGCACTTGGCGTATTTGATGGCGGTCTCCACGCCTTCCGCGCCGGAGTTGGTGAAGAACACCATGTCCAGTTCGTTCGGCATCCGCTTTTTCAATTCCGCGGCGAGCAGGCCGGAGAGCAGCGGCGCTTCCATTTTCACGAGGCTGGGATAATCGGCGTCGAGAAATTCCTTGAGGATGCGGCGGACTTCCGGATGGTTGCGGCCCAGGCCAAACACGCCGTAGCCGCTCAAGCAAATCCAGATACTTCTCGCCTTTCACGTCCCACAGATACGGCCCTTCGGCGCGCGTGTAGCAGCGGTCGAAGCCGATGGTTTTGAGCGTGCGGACGTTGGCGGGATTGATGTGCTCGGCGTGCAGCTCGTAATTTTTTCCGGCGTGTTCCTTGACGAGCGCGGCGATGTCCAGCGGCGGACGCGCGGCGGCTTGATTTTCAAATTCGGCTCCGAGACATGATTGGCATTTTATCGCAATCCGCCACGAAGCAAACAAATTACCGGCGGCGAATGGAAAATATTTTGCACGGGGCGAATTGTGAATCGGCGTTCAAACAGGGCCGGGCGGGTGGCCATTTCTTCCAGCAGCAAAATCATCCCAACCAGCGCCGCCGCGAGCGTCTATTTGCCGTGATGGAAACATCTTCCCCGCATTTTACATGAAAAACTCTAACCGGTTTCAAATTGCCCGATGATGATGGCCACGGCAATTCCGGCGAGCAGCGCGGCGGATAATTTGAAGCGGTCGTGCGAGTGAAATTGCAGTTCCGGCAGCAGGTCGCTGCTGGCGATGCAGAGGAACGAGCCGGCGCAAAACGCCAGCGCGTAGCCGAGCACCGGCGCGTTGCCGCCGGCAAACTGGCTTGCGCCAAAATAAAACAGCGCCGCGCCAAGCGGGCTTGCCAGCGCAAACAAGCCCGTTCAAAACGTGCCGCGAGAAACGTGAATTGCCGCTCGGCGGCCATCAAGGTTGAAACCGCCATCGCGTCAAACGGTTTGTGGAGAATCACGACGAGCGCGACGCCAAGGCCGGCGAGTCTGCGCATTGCCGTGCGCCCGGCGGCGACCGCGGCGGCCAACGCCAGTCCATCCAGCAGCGAATGAAACGTCAGGCCCAGCGCGGTGCCGATCCACGAAAGTTGCTTGGCGGATTTGTCCGCCAGCGTGTGCGCGTGCTCGTCGTGGCCGTGGTCGTGCGAATGATCGTGTTCGCAGCAATCTTCTGGATCGCCTTCGGGCAAATCGTGGTGATGAAAATGAAAGAAGCGCTGGACAAAAAACATCGCCAGAAAACCGCCGAGCATCCATTCAGCCGTCTTGTCGAGCGAATGCAATTGCTCATTGGCGTCCGGCAAAAAATGGAGCAGGGCGATGCCGAGCATCAGTCCGGCGACGAAGCTGACGGCAATTTGCAGCCGCGTGTGGGTGAGATGGATGAACAGCAGAAACCAGCCGCCCGCCAGCGAAGCCAGCAGGACCAGCGCGCAGTAAAATGTCAGCAGCCACGCGGGCGTCATGGTATTAATTGCAAATCATTTGCAATATAGCAAAACCTAAAACCGGCGCAAGTTCTTTTTCTGAAAACCATGCGGCGGGGGATGCAACCTGAAGCTGCCGCGCATCGCCGTTTCAGATCGGCGATTCAGCGGCGCTCTACGCCATTCGCGCCAGCCTTTTTGCTCGTAAATCCCCGATCGCAAGCCGTAAATTCCCTCCGGTGAGTAATTTTGACGAAGAATGGAGTCGGCGCCTGGACGCCCTGCGCGGACAGAATTTGTTCCGCGAATTGCGCCGCGTGGACTCGGCGCAAGGCCCGAACGTCGAAATCGGCGGCAGATCGTTTTTGAATTTTTCCTCCAATGATTACCTCGGCCTCGCCAATCATCCAGTGCTGAAGGAGGCCGCGATTAAGGCCGTCGAAAAATTCGGCGCCGGCGCCGGCGCGTCGCGGCTGATTTGCGGCTCGCTCGCGCCGTTTCACGAACTGGAGGAAACGCTTGCCAACTTTAAACGGACCGATGCCGCGCTCACTTTTTCCACCGGTTACGCCGCCACCATCGGCACGATTTGCGCGCTGCTGGGCAGGGGCGATGTCATCATTCTCGACAAACTCGTTCACGCCTGCATCGTGGACGCGGCGAAATTGAGCGGAGCAAAAATCCGCGTCTTCGCGCACAACGACCTCAACGACCTTGAGGCCAAATTGGCGTGGGCGGAAAATAACATTCAACATTCAACATCCAACATTCAACATCCAACACGCGTCCTGGTCGTCACGGAAAGCATATTCAGCATGGACGGTGATGCGGCGCCATTGCGCGAAATCGTCGCGTTGAAGGAAAAATACGGCGCGTGGCTGATGCTGGACGAGGCGCACGCCACCGGCATCACCGGCAAAAACGGCCGCGGGCTTGCGGACGAACTCGGCGTCAGCTGCGGGATCGAAATTCAGATGGGCACGCTCGGCAAGGCCCTTGGCGCCAGCGGCGGCTACATTTGCGGCAGCCGTGCGCTGATTGACTTTTTGGTGAACCGCGCGCGAAGTTTCATTTTTTCCACCGCGCCGGTTCCGGCGGCGGCGGCGGCGGCGACGGGCCGGAATTGAAATCGTTCAACTCCCGAAGGCGAAACCCGCAGGAACCGGCTCCGATCGCGCGTCACGGAATTCCAGTTGCAAACCGCGCAACGCACAATCGCAAATTCCCGGCGCGATTATTCCGATCATTATCGGCGAAGAAACGAAGACTTTGGAAGCCGCCGCCAAGTTGCGCAAGAGCGGCATTTTTGTTCCCGCCATTCGTTATCCCGACCGTCGCGCACGGCAAGGCGCGGCTGCGCGTCACTCTCACCGCTTCACATTCACCCGAAGATGTCGCATCGCTTGTCCGGGCGCTGGACGGAATCGTAAATTATAAATCGTAAATCCCAAATCAAAATGCATCCGCTCGCAAATCTTGACCGCCGGTTTGTCTGGCATCCGTTCACGCAGATGCGCGACTGGCTGCGGCGCGAGCCAATTGTGATTAGTCGAAGGCGAAGGCGCGATGTTGCGGGACGCGAAAGGTCGTGAATTTCTCGACGCCAATTCCTCAATCTGGACAAACCTGCACGGGCACAACCATCCCAAAATCAACGCGGCAATCCGGCGGCAGTTGAAAAGAATTGCGCACAGCTCGGCGCTGGGTCTGGCGAATGAACCGGCGTCGTTGCTGGCGGAAAAACTGGTGGGAGCGGCGAATCCGTTTTTGGGGACGGCGGCACGCCGTCCCTCCCTGAGCAAGGTATTTTTCAGTGACAACGGCTCGACCGCGCTGGAAGTCGCCCTGAAGCTGGCCTACGAATTCACCCGGCGCGCGCGCGGCAGAGTGGCGGGGCAAGCATCCCCGCGAGCCGGAGAGCCAGTTTCTTTCGCTCGAAGGCGCGTATCACGGCGACACGGTGGGCGCGGTTTCGCTCGGCCACATTGATTTGTTTCACAAGGCTTACGGCGGGCTGCTGTTCAAGAGCGACAAGGTGATGTCGCCGTATTGCTACCGTTGTCCTTTCAACCGCGCCAAACCGGAGCGCGCCGACGCGCGGGAATACCGCAAGTGCAACTGGGAATGTGTCGGCAAAGTCGAACAGAAATTTTCGGCGCGGAAGAAAAGCGGAAATCCCTTCGCGGCCTTCGTTTTTGAGCCGCTGATTCAAGGCGCGGCGGGGATGATTCCGCAACCCGCTGGCTGGCTGAAGCGCGTTTCCGAAATCGCGCGCGGACACGATGCTTTGCTGATCGCGGATGAAGTGATGACGGGATTCGGCAGGACGGGAATGGCAAAAGCGGAAAGCGGAAAGCGGAAAGCGGAAATTTTATTTGCCTGCCATCACGAAAACGTCCAGCCGGATTTTCTCTGTCTTGCCAAGGGCTTGACCGGCGGTTATCTGCCGATGGCGGCGACGTTGACGACTCAAAAAATCTTTGACGCCTTTCTCGGCGAATATCACGAGTTCAAAACGTTCTTTCACGGCCACAGCTACACCGGCAACCAGCTTGGCGCGGCGGCGGCGCTGGCGAGCCTCGATATTTTGCGGAGTGAAAAATCCATCCGCTCTCGGCAACAACTGGAAAATGCCTTGCGCGAGGAATTGGAATCACTTTGGCCGCTGCCGAACGTTGGCGACATCCGGCAGGTTGGGTCTGGTGGCGGGAATTGAGCTGGTCAAGAATTGGCGGACGCGCGAGCCGTTTGATTTGCGCGAGCGCGCGGGCATTCGCGTCTGCGAAGCGATGGCGCGGCGCGGCGTGCTGACGCGGCCCGTTGGCAACGTCATTGTGCTCATGCCGCCGTTCTGCACGACGGCCGCGCAACTGAAAAAAATTATCGCCGCAACGCGCGACAGCATTGCGGCGACGCTCGGAAGTTGAGGATTCGGCGACGAGGCGTCGCCGCCACGTTATTTCTTCACCGGGCAGAGCGGCCAGACGATTTTGCCGAAAAGCTCATTGAGCACCTGCGCCAGGCCGGCGTAAATCGCGGAGAAACCGCAGACAAGTCCTTCGTATCCCGCGAAATGTTCGAAGCCCTCGCCTGGTTTGGCAAAGTGCGCATAAGCCAGGAGGAAGAACAAAACTGTCAGCGTGCCAAAAACCACCTGCAACGCGCGGTTCAGCCGGAGCGTGCCGAGGAACATGACGGCGGTGAACAGCCCCCAGATGGCGAGATAGGCGGCCATGCGCCTTGTCATCCGTGGCGCGGTGAATCCGAGTTTCGGCAAACCGATCAGCGCCACCAGCGAGAGCCAGAAGAAGCCGTAGGAAATGAAGGCGGTCGTGGCGAAGGTGTTGCCCTTCTTCCATTCCATGATGCCCGCGATGACTTGCGCGGTGCCGCCGTAGCAGATGCCCATGGCGAGAATCATGCTATTGAGTTCGTAAAAGCCGGCGTTGTGGAGGTTGAGCAGCACGGTGGTCATGCCGAAGCCGAGCAGCCCCAGCGGCGCCGGATTGCCGGTGGTGTCTTTGATTTGGGTGAGGTTGTCGTTCATAGTTTGTCTGGTTGTGTTCTTCAAGGGGTCGCGCAATCATTGCGCTTTTTGAACCGCGCGGTCAAGCGGGGTTCAATATTTTTTCATGCGCTTTGATTCAGGGCCGTCCGCCGTGCTACACTGGCCGCGTGAGCAATGCCTTTTACGCCCCGGGCGAACGGCGCGCCGCGAAGGTCAACGACTTATTCGCCGCCATCGCCCGGCGTTATGATTTGCTGAACGATCTTCAAAGCTTCGGCCTCCACCGGCTCTGGAAACGCCGCGTCGTCCGGCTCGCGCGGGTCAAGGCCCGGTGACCGGGCGCTCGATTTGTGCTGCGGCACCGGCGACATCGCCTTCGCCCTCGCCCGCCGCGGCGCGGAAACAACCGGACTCGATTTCAGCGGCAAAATGCTCGAAGTCGCGAAACGTCAGAAGCCGGAAGGGCGGAGGGCGGAGGGCGGAACACAATTCCAAACTCCGGATTCCGGGCCCCGAATTTCATTCAGGGCGACGCACAAGCCGTTCCGTTTCCAGACCATTTCTTCGACCTCGTGACCATTGGTTACGGCCTGCGCAATCTGGCGGACTGGAAACGCGGGCTGGACGAAATGAACCGCGTGGCCAAACCCGGCGCGCGGCTCGTCGTGCTGGATTTTGGCAAACCGCCGAACGCGCTGTGGCGCGGCATTTATTTCACCCACCTGAAATGCTCCGTGCCGCTGATGGGCTGGATTTTTTGCGGCAACGCGCAGGCTTACGCCTACATTCTGGAATCGCTGAAAAATTATCCGGCGCAAACCGGCGTCGCGGAGAAAATGCGGGAATTGAAACTGTCAAACATCCGCGTCATCAACCTCCTGGGCGGCGCGATGGCGATCAACTGCGGGGAAAAGCCGGATCAAAATTTATAGACGATTCCGCTGATCAATTTCACGTCGTTGTCCCGGCGGCCCGGCGCGGGAACGTTCGCAAAATTGTCCTGCAAAACCGTCCGGAGGCTGATGTGCTTGGTGAGCGCGGCTTCAGCGCCGACTTCGGCGTTGATCAGGAAATTATTGTCCTCGTCGAGCTGCTGCAAGATATTCCACGTTTTCCCAGACGCGCGTGTGATTGTCCCATTTGTGCTCGAAACGCTCGGCCAGACGCGGCGTCGGATAATTCATGGTCTCCCCATCGAGCCTTTCAAAAACCATGCCCGGACCCGCCTCTCCCGCGAGCGTCGTGGTTTTTGATTTGATGAAATAATAACCCGCGCCGGGGCTGGCCGTGACGCGATAAGTGATGTCCGCAATGCCGTCGTGGAAACCGTCGGCGCGCAAGTAGCCGAAGAAACGGTCGGTGAAAAGATGATTGTATTGGCCGTAACCGTGGAGCATCTCGTTGTTTTTGACCGACTGGTTTTCACCGTAAGCGCCTTCGAGGCTCAAGGTCAATTCGTTGGTCGGATTGTTCCGGTGCGTCTTGAAAGCGGTGTCCGCGAGCAGGGTGTCGCTGTTGCCGCGCGCGAGCGTCAAGCCGACGGAAACGCTGCTTTCCCAGAGCGGCTGGTTGGTTGTGACCATGGCATTCGCGTCCGCCGTCTGCCGCGCGGGCGGTCGCCGCCAGAATCACCGAAACAAATGCTGTTAAAAAATAGCTTTCATCATCTTTCGCCGACAACAAATGGATGCCGACCGGGGAAACCGGTGCGACAGAAGAGCCGGCCACATACAACCCCGGAAACAAATTGTGCGCGAACATTCCAACCCAAACCGCCAAGCCGGCATGGGAACATTCGCGGGGAACTCGACGGGTCACACGCTCTCGCCGACCTGGAAGCGCACGAACCGGCGGATGGTGATTTCATCGCCAAGCTGCTTGGCCGTCTGCGCGACGTGCTCCTTCACGCTCACCTCGGAGTTGCGCTTCACGAAGCCCTGGTCCACGAGGCAGTAGGTCTGGTAAAACTTTTCCAGCATGCCGGCAGGATTTTCTCCATCGCCTGCGCCGGCTTGCCCTTGAGCCGGTCGGATTGCGCGGCAATCTCGCGTTCCTTCGCGATGACTTCCGGCGCGACCTGCTCGCGCGAGACCGCGTGCGGATGGCCCGCCGCGATTTGCAGCGTGATGTCCTTGACGAGCTGCTTGAACTCGTCCTTCGCCACGGTTTCCGCCTTGCCCGCGCCGACTTCGACGAGCACGCCGACTTTCGCGCCGGTGTGGATGTAGGCGGCAATCATGCCGTTGCCGGTGACTTCCATGTTCGCGTGCCGCGCGATCTTGATGTTCTCGCGGATTTTGGCGACCAGCGCCTGGCGTTCGGTTTCGAAATCCGGGTTGGGCTCGGTCGCATACCGTTTCGCCACGTCGTCGCAGAACGCGCGGAACGATGTCGTTGCGCGCGACAAAATCCGTCTCGCTGTTCACCTCCACCAGCACGCCGAGCTTGCCGCCGGGCGCGATGTATTGGGCGATGGCGCCTTCGCGGGCCTCGCGCGCGGCCTTCACGGCGGCGGTGGCCTGCCCCTTTTTGCGAAGGATGTCCACGGCTTCGTCGAGGTCGCCCTTGGCTTCCACGAGCGCCTTTTTGCAATCCATCATGCCCGCGCCGGTCATTTCCCGGAGCTTGCCAACGTCAGCAGCAGTAATTTCAGCCATAAACAATAAAAGTTGATTGTTGAGTGTTAAATTTTAGTTTTGATCGGCAGGGAGGGCGGTCTTCGCCCGCCAAGGCGCGCACGGAGTGACGCGCCCTACCAAGAATTCTTTATGCCGGCGCCTGCGGTTGCGGCGCCGCCTCGACCGGCGCGGCAACCGCGGGTTGCGCCTCGGCCGGCGCGGCGGCGGCTGCGACCGGCGCGGTGTCTTCGTTGATGCGGCGCGAGCGTTTCGATTCAAATTCCGCCTGCGCCTGCGTGATGACCTGGCCGATCGTGGCCAGGATCATCCGCACCGAACGGATGGCGTCGTCGTTCCCGGCAATCGGATAATCCACCAGGTCGGGATCGCAATTCGTGTCCACGATGGCGACGATGGGAATTTTCAGCTTGCGCGCCTCGGCCACGGCGTTGTGCTCGCGCTTGATGTCCACGACGAACATCGCGGCGGGGATTTTGTCCATCGCGCGGATGCCGTCGAAATACTTGTTCAACCGCGCTGCCTCGCGGCGGATGACGGCCTGTTCCTGTTTGACGTAATTGTTGATGGAGCCGTCGGCGTCCATCTTCTCGATTTCCTTGAGCCGCGTGATGGACGTCTTGATGGTGTTGAAATTGGTCAGCGTGCCGCCGAGCCAGCGTTCGGTGACGAAGAACTGGCCGCATTCCTTCGCGGTTTCCTTGATGCATTGCTGCGCCTGCTTTTTGGTGCCGACGAAGATGACCTTGCCGCCCTTGCGGACCGTGGCGGAGAGAAAATCCGACGCGGCTTCGAGCTGCGTGAGGGTTTTCCTGAGGTCAATGATGTGAATGCCGTTGCGCGCGTCGAAGATGAACGGCTTCATCTTGGGGTTCCAGCGCTTGGTCTGGTGTCCGAAATGAACGCCCGCATCCAACAATTCTTTGACGCCAATGCTTAACACAATTTTCCTTTGGTTGAAACTCCGGATTTTCCGAAGCATCCCGCGGAACACGGGATTGATGTTTGATGTTGTTGTGGTTCCGGCCGTTCGTCCGTCTATGGCGCGACAAGCCGCATCAACTCGATGCGAAATGAACCGTTTCCCCTCCGCCAACTGCGGCAAAAGGGAGTGTCAGGTTAGCAGAAAAACCCGGAGTGGCAACTGCTATTTTTCAGCATGGAACCGTCTGGTGCCGGCTGGCTGCCGGTCGAGATACCGCAAACTGGCTCTACTGCTCCAGTAGGCGACGAGGTAACGAGGCGCTTTGCCCAAGCCTCCTGACGTCGTCTCCCACAACGCGGCTACGTCTGCCGCTTCAAGGCGGTTATCAGACTATTCAACAGTTCAATGACTGTTTGCAAATCCGATTGAGTGGGCGGATCCGAGGGAGCCAACTGCGTATAAGTAATGTCGCTCGGATTGGCCGCAATGTTGGTCACGATGGCCGCGTTCACGTCATTCATCGTTGGCCGGCTGCTTAAGTGCTGGGTGAGCGTGGAGATTTGTGCCGCCTGCGCGCTAATTGTCGCCTGCTGCCCATCATACAACGCCTTCAGCGCGTTCAACTGGTCGCGCATTTCCGCCGCGTCCAGCGGCGAATCATCCACCGGTAAATTGGGATTAAAAGCCATACGTCAAAGTAGTTGGTTATTGAATTGGTAGGGCCGCCTGCAAAGACCGGCGACGCGGCAGCGTCGCCCTACCTGCGGCCCTCCGCAAGGAGGAGCCCTCCGCCAGGACTACGTCGCCCGCTTGCTGATGGGGCCGGCCCAATCACTCTGGCCCGCCGCGCCGACCGCCGCCATGCGGAACCAATGCTCCACGCCGCTGGGCAGCCCGCCGATGGTGCAACTGGATTTCTTGCCCGTGTAAGCCCGCGTGAAAGGCCCCGCCGGGGCCGTCGCCCATTCCGCCACATGCGCCTGCACCCCGCGTTGCGGGTCGCACGCCAAATCCACCGACCCCACCATGTCGCCGCCCGTCGCCGGAGAAATTGGCCGGCGGATGCAACTGTCCCACCGGCGCGCGGTCGGAAACCAATTCCCAGCCGCCGCTCTGCAAATCGGCGGCATCGGTGGTGGCGTCCTCGGCGGCGGTGGCCAGCGCATGCGCCGCGTCGTTGGCTGCCGCAAACGCATTGTCGCGCACCGTCATCTTCTGGTCGGCAGTGGTTTTGGCGCCTTCATAATCAGTGTTGGCCGCGTCCAGCGCCGCCACCGCCGTGTTCAGCGCCGTCGTCTTGGCGGCGCAGGTTGTGAACTTCGCGTTGCCCGTCATCTTGGCGACGATCGCCTTGAGATACACGACGACGTTGGCAATGCTCACGTGGAACAGACTTAGTTTGATTTTGCTCACTTTATTGCCTTTCTGTGTCAGCGCCGCCACCTCCGCCGCGCTCAACCAGTGCGAACCGTCTCCCCATTTTCCCTGATTCCAGCGCGTGGCCATGTGGTGGTGCCTTTTTTGTTAAGTTTCAGCATTAGATTTCTGATATTGACAAGACACGTCAAGGCTTATCGTAAAATATTTAATTGAATAGATTTACAAATGACTCAATCCCGCTGGCCGTGGCTTTTGGGCGGGCAATAATGCCGGAATTGACGTGCCAGCCTTTCCGACGGGTTAGAAGTTTGAGCCGGCTCACGCCGGCTGCTACACATTCCTTGCCGCGTCGAAGCAACTCGCCGCGTCGTAACGGCTTGTCTCGCCGAAGTCAGACAAAGGCGGAAGTGAAGACGGGAGCGAAGACGGGCGCATTCCGCACTTGAACCGCTCTTTTCCGGTTTTCATTTTGGGTTGGACGATTGGGGCAATTGGCGGTTGCCGGTTGCGGGGCGGTGAGATGACAATAGCCCAGCCATTTATGGCTGGGTATCGCGTCAACCAAATGTAAAAGTCCCGCGAGGGACGGCAGAAAATTTCTTTCGTCCCTGGCGGGACTTTGGAAAATTGCGGGCCATGAGTCCCAGCCATGAATGGCTGGGCTATTTTCGATGGAACGCGGACGTGGCACGCCCGGCAGGGCGTGCAAACGGGGACGGTATTTAGAGGGCGGCTTTCTCCTCCCGCACTTGCGGGACCGCTACGCCGAAACGGACGGGTCGCGCTCTCCGCAATTCGCAATGCGCAATTCGAAATGGTCAGGGCTTCTTTTCCGGTTTTCATTTTGGGATGGACTATTGGGGTACGGATACACCGGTCTTGTTTGCTTTAAAAAACATCTTACCCGCGCCAAGCAATGTAAACCTCTTCCGGAATGTTGATTTGGTATGTAAACAAAATGCGAGGCGCTGGCTGACTCAAATCAGGGATGCAGCAGTCGAAAAAACAGGTAATTCGCAACGGAAGACGGAAACGTGAGGCACTTGTTTGTTCCGTCATCGGCTATGAAACGGCCGTCGTTGCCGCTGGGCAGCCAGTTCGTATTTGTCAAATTCGGATTTTCCTCCAGTGACCAGCCGGGTGAAATAGACGGCCATGTGACGCGCATATTCAGTCCCTGTTGTTTCATGGTCAGAGTGGGAAGGTTGTTTGGTGGAGAGAAGGTCGAATTGTTCAAAAGCACGGTTACAGTGTTGTCCTTCATATTCGAGGCAATCAAATCTGTTTTGCCA
This sequence comes from uncultured Verrucomicrobiae bacterium, assembly GCA_963711945.1. Lineage (GTDB taxonomy): Bacteria > Verrucomicrobiota > Verrucomicrobiia > Limisphaerales > UBA11358 > UBA11358. The sequence goes on from CAVQGB010000009.1 coordinate 89,730, forward strand.
TCGGCATTGACATCCGCTGCCGCGATCCAGACTGGCCCAAAACCCACAGTGAGGCTGGCATTGGAGCCGAAAACACCACTGCCATTGTTCGTCAACACTGTTAGCGTGTTCCCGTTTAATGTCGGATAAATTCCTGTATTTCCACTAATCAAATCCAATTTGCCGTCACCGTTCAGATCGGCAGCAATAACGGAATATGGGTTGCTTCCTACAATTAGTGTGGCATTGAATCCAAAAACACCGCTGCCATTATTCGTCAAAACGGTTAGCTTGTTGGCGCCGTTATTTGCGTATACCAAGTCTGGCTTTCCATCGCCGTTCAAATCCGCAGCGATAACCCAAGTTGGATCGGTTGCGGAGAGCGTAGCTTTGAATCCAAAAATTCCGGAACGATTGTTTGTAAATACAGTTAGTGAGTTCCCACCTTGATCTGCGGATATTAAATCCATATAACCGTCGCCATTTACATCAGAAACACAGACCGAATCAGGGGTGTTGCCCACTGGAAGTGTGGCATTGAATCCAAAACCACCCCTGCCGTTATTCGTGAACACTGTCATGGTGCCAGGGCTTGTGAAGTTTGGGCAGATCAAAGCCATTTTTCCGTTGCCGTAAATATCTGCTACCACAAGGCCATTTGGTCTAACGCCTACATTGAGTGTGGCATTGAGTCCAAAAATGCCATTGCCATTGTTGGTCAGCACTGTCAACGACTTATCGGTGAAGTTTGCTGTGATCAGCTCTAATTTGCCATCCCCGTTCAAGTCCGTAGCCCTGACAACTTGCGGTGCGTTGCCGACGTGGAAAGTGGCATAGAAGCCAAAACCGCCGTTGCCGTTGTTGGTCAACACTGTCAACGTATTGGTATTTATGTTCGCTGTGATTAAATCCAGCCTCCCGTCGCCGTCCACATCTGCCACGGCGATCTGCGGACCGCTGCCGACGGTATAAGTATTGGTGGTAAAGGTCAGGCCTTGTGCGGTCGCACAATTGACGGCGGCAATCAGGCCGCAAAAAGAGACCAAGGCTAGCAATGGCAGGGTTTTCATGCTTCCTTAAAGTGAATCCATGATCTCCTTCACCTTTTTGTCGTAATCTTCCTTGTTGATCAACCCTTGGTCGAAAAGAGATTTGACCTTTTTCAACCGTTCGGCGGCGTCCGGCTTGCCATTGGTGTCAGCGGACGGCGCGGGGACGATGTTCGCCCCGGCCTGGGAGGCGGCAGCCAGCAGCTTGATTTCATCGGCGGACAAGGCGCGGTTGTAAATCCGCACTTCGTCAATCAAGCCGTCGAAAGCCACAAACCCACCATCAGTATATTGCACAACCGTGTTGCCCAGGCATAAATCCCAATCGGTTTTTGGCAACGGGCCGGGATTTCTTATCGAACGGCTTTTTTCCACACCGTCAATGTAACAATGCACTGCTTTGCCGTCATATACGCCGGCGACGTGATGCCATTGATTGTCATCCAGCATCCGATCTGAACCAATGGAACCCCGTTTATTGATTTCGAGCTGGAATATTCCGCGCCGGGAGTTTTTACCGTTGTAATCGCCGGCAAGATCCAAGGCGTAACCATAGTCGCAATCTTTGTCCGCAATTCGACTCCAGAATCCGTTTTTGTGCGCCGTCTTGATCCACGCGGCCACGGTGATGTAATCGGGATTCAGCGTGTCGCTGTTGGGAATGACAATCCGGTCGGTGATATTGGTGATGCTGAAATGATACGCGCCCCCGAACTTGCCATCGGGAACCCAGGTCGCGCCAAAGACGCGGCCATCGTTGCCCACGCCGCTCGCATCGCGAACGACCCCATTTTCATCCGGTGTGTCAAAGGGGAAATACAGCACCAACCCGCCGGGACCGGGCGCGCCGCCGGTTTTGTGATTGGGATGCGCGGGTTCCGTTTTGGCCCCCTGGATGGACACGAGCAACTGCCTCCAGTTAAGGCTGGCGGCGCTTTCCAACGCGCCACGGCGGACAAGATCACGGACCCTGCTTCTCATCTGTTTCAAATTGCTTTCCAGCGCGGCGGGAGACATTCCTCCAGGACGGTCGAGAGAGTCGAGAATGCCGCCCACAAAATCAGCCGACTCCCGATCATTGCTGTTTTGAAAATCAACGCGGGCATCGTTCAGCACTTTGGTCCAATTTGCCTTTAGTTTGGCGGCTTGCTGCTCAGGAGTCAGGGGTTGAATGGGTGCCGCGTTCTGGCCTCTGGCATAAAACATCGGGCCGGACAACAGGAAAAATCCAACGGTCAGAATCGCATAAATAACGGACCTAAATGATTTTCTCATGACAAATTGTTTTTATTGATGTATTGGCGGTTGATTCAGAGAATTATGATTATCACTTGGTCGCTGAAATTGCAATTTTGAAATATCAGCCCATTAGCTACTCATTGTTCCAAAGTGTAAATCTAGGCGGGATGATAGCCACGATGGGCTTCCCGGACATTGGGTTGCAGGGGTTCGCGCCCAAGGTGCTTGCGCACGGCCACCACGGGGGAAATCGCTGGTGGGAAGTCGAACTTCAACCGGGGGATGACCCGCGGTATTTTCAAATCAGCGTGCCGGTGCAGCCGGGCAATTCGGGCGGGGCGCTTGTGGATGAGCGGGGCAACGTTGGAGTTCAAGCTTTAGCTTGTTTGCCTCGGAAGACACGCTAAAGCGTGAACTCCAACGGGCGGCGCTGGCGGCGAGCGGGGTCCCGCAAGGCGGGATGAATTACGCGGTCAAGAGCAGCCTGCTGTTGAGCTTTCTGGAATCGGTGCCGGCAGTTTCCGCCAAGCTCAAAGCGCCGGTGACGGCTGACCGGAAGTTTGAGGATGTGGTGAAGTCGGCGCAGGATGCGGCGGTGCTGGTGCTTGTTTATTAAATTCTCCCTCCAACCTGTCTCTTTTTGACCACTTTTGCCTAAATTGCTGTAAATCAGCCTGTTTGCCTGCCTGCATGGCCCAGAACCCTCGTAGGAACGCGCGCATTCCTACAGTCTTTTGCCAAAAGACAGCAGTATTTCGCCGGGAGACTGCCTTCTTTCGCCAAATTCCTGCCTTCGGTCGGGAAAAGACTGCGGTCTTTTGCCGTGGGACTGCCTTCGGACGGAAAATTCCTGCAGTCTTTTCCCAAACGACTGCCGTCTTTTGCCGGCTGACAACCATCTTTTGCGGGGAGATGGCAGTCCGCCGGCAAATTCCCGCCATCCATCGGCGGTTTCTTGCTGGAATTGACGATGCAGCCTGTTTGAATTTATCCCCGACTCCTCAATACACCACGATGGAGCGCACCGGCAGGCCCTTCAACTTTTCGCGGCCGTTCAGGAATTTCAATTCGATGAGGAAGCGTGATTTCCAGGATTTGCGCGCCAAGTTTTTGCATCAATCCCACGGCGGCGGCGGACGTGCCGCCGGTGGCCAGCAGGTCGTCAATCAGCACCACGCGCGCGCCGGGCTTGAGGGCGTCCGTGTGCATGGCCACGGTGGCGTGGCCGTATTCCAGCGCGTAATCCTGCTCGATGGTTTTGTAGGGCAGCTTGCCTTTTTTGCGGACGGGCACGAAGCCGGCCTGCAATTTCGTGGCGGCGGCGGCGGCGAAGATGAATCCGCGCGCGTCAATGCCCACCACCGCGTCCACCGAGCCGGGCCGGAATTTTTCCGTGAGCAAATCAATCGAGCCGGCAAACAGCCGCGCGTCGGCCAGCACGGGCGTGATGTCCTTGAACTGGATTCCCGGCTTGGGAAAATCCGGGACGTTGCGGATGGCCTGTTCAATTTCCTTCGATGTCACGGCGGCAGGTGTTGGCATGGTGTCAGTCTTCCTCTTTCTTTTTGGCGGATTCGAGTTTCTCGATCATCTTCCGCAGCTTGCGCAGGGCCAGGTTCTGGATCTGCCGGATGCGCTCGCGCGTGACGCCGAATTTGGCGCCGACTTCCTCCAAGGTTTTTTCCGTGCCGCCGTCCAGGCCGAAACGGTAGCGCAGAATGGTTGACTCGCGCGTGTCGAGGTGCTTGACCATGTCCTGCAACATGCCGATGACGGTCTTGTCTTCGAGGTCATCGTAGGGCGACGTGGCGTTTTCGTCCTCGACCACGTCGGAAAAATTGTTCGACTCGTCGTCGCCGATGGGCGCGTCGAGCGACGCGGGGCGGATGGCGGCCTGCCGCATTTGGCGGATGCGCGCGGCGGTCATGTCCAGTTCGTCGGCCAATTCCTCGTCGGTCGGTTCGCGGCCCAGTTCCTCCTGCAACTTCATCCCCACGCGGCGCATCTTTGAAATTTTGTCCACCAGATGAACCGGCAGGCGGATGGTTTTGGACTGGTTGGCGAGCGCGCGTTTGATGGACTGCTTGATCCACCACGAGCCGTAGGTGGAAAGCTTGCCGCCTTTTTTCGGGTCGAACCGCTCGACGGCCTTCATCAAGCCGATGTTGCCTTCGCTGATCAAATCCAGCAGCGGCAGGCCGATGCCTTCGTAATCGCGCGCGATTTTCACGACGAGGCGCAGATTCGCCTTGATCATCTGTTCGCGCGCCTTTTTGTCGCCCTTCTTGATGCGCGCGGCCAGAACAATTTCCTCCTGCGGCGTGAGCAGTTTCACCTGCCCGATTTCGCGCAGATAAAGTTTGATGGCCGTGTCGCCGTCGTAACGCTCGGATTCACGCCGGTATAACGCGGGGTTCACTCTCGGCGATTTTTGCCGGCGCGGGCTGTGCCGCGACAGGCTCGATTTCCACCGGCGCGGGAGTTGTTTTGCGCCGTTGGACTTTCGCCGCCTTGGATTTTCGTGCTTTCGCCGCCATGACCGGGGGCAAGCCTTGCGGATTGGCCGCAAGGCCGCAAGAAAATAACTGCTATCGCCGGCTGTCGCGGGCGAGGGTGAGGTAATACAGCAGATGCAGTATGCTGGTGACCAGCGCGGCGACATAGGTGAGCGCCGCGGCGTCCAGAACCTTGCTGACGCCCGCGCGTTCGTGCTCATGAACGAGGCCGAGCCGGAACAATTGCTCCTTCGCGCGGCGGCTGGCGTCATATTCCACCGGCAGCGTGATGAATTGAAACAGGGTGATGACTGAAAATGTTGCAATGATGATCCACAGGGCCAGTCCAAACACACCCATGAACATGCCTACAAACATGATTCCCATGTAAGCCATGCTGGCGAAATTCGTCACCGGCACCAGCGCCATGCGCACGTTGAACAGCCCGTAGGCCGCCTGATGTTGCAACGCGTGGCCGGCTTCGTGCGCCGCCACGCCGACCGCCGCCACCGACTGGCCGTGAAAATTGTCGGACGACAGGAACAGGGCGCGTTTCGTCGGGTCGTAATGGTCGCTCAAATGGCCGGGCACCTCCTCCACCGGCATGTCGCGCAGACCCGCGCTGTCGAGAATCCGCCGCGCCGCCTCGGCGCCCGTCATGCCGGAGTCCACCGGCACCTGGCTGTATTTGCCGTAGGCGTGACGGAGCTTGATTTGCGCCCAAATGCCGAGCAGCAAACCCGGAATCAGAAACAAAAAATACAAACCAACCGAATGGAGCGAATTGTAAATCATAATTCAAATCAATTGACAGCGCATCCGCTGTTTCATTCAACCAAGCGGCCATGTGCCAACTCAATCCGCCTTGAAATCTATCAGTTTCAGGTTTGGTTGAAAGAATATTTCGCGTCAGCGTTACGCAATCGAGCCAAACGATTTGGCACACTTGCGATACCCTGGGATGGTTCCGGTGGTCATAGGACTGTGCTACAAGGTTTCAAGCCCATCGGTAACCGTTCGATACTTCAAGATCGGCAGCAACTCTTTCCGCATCCGCTCCGTATCGCCGTAGTAAGACACTCTTCCGATGTCAATGAAGTCGCGCGTCAGAGGCGAACGGGAGCCGGTTGTTTTGGAGTAAAATTCGCAGAGTTCAGCCGCGGTGTAAATCAGCCACAATGGCATGGTCCAGGGCCGTCCGACGTTCCATTGGCGGCAGGCCAGTTCGAGAAATTCCTGCAACGACACAATCCCTTCATCACCGATGTGATAGATGCCGGCGGCGGCGCGGATCGTGATGGCGGCGGCGCAGGCGGCGCAGAAATCATCCTTTGAAATCAAATGAATTTGCGTTCGCTCTTTCCAGACGCCCAGCAACCGGCGTCGGGCCAGCCAGCGCGCGGCGTCAACCATCAGAATCCCCCTGCCATAGACCATGCCGACGCGGAGGGAAATGGGTTCGGGCACATTTGCGAACAATATTTTTCCTCTTCGAGCCGGGTTTGGGCATGGACCGAAATGGGGGTTCCATCCAGTCTCCCTTTGGCCGGTCTTTCAATGGATGTCGGGCCTTCCACGTGGGGAAAGCTGATCAGAATAATCCTCCGGACGCCGCTTACCTTGGCGGCATCAACGAGATTCTTGAAATATATCGTATTTGTTGTGCCTAGGAACTTTTCGGGATTGGCCTTGAACAGCACTCCGGCAAAATGAACGATCACTTCGATGTCTTTCACGGCGGAGGGCAACGATTCGCGCTTCGAAAGGTCGGCGCGGATGATCTCGGTCTTTCCGGGAATTTTCAAGTCGTCCGGAACGTCGCGGCGAAAGCTCATCAGTCGCAATGGGCTGGTTTCCAAGGATAGCAAATACCTGGCCAGCAGCGAGCCGAGGTTCCCGGCGGCGCCCGTGATTAGAATTTTCATTGGCGAACGATCTTCGCAGCTCAACAGCTCAAATCTCCAGCACCTTTTCAAACCGCGTCAGGTTTTTCGCGCCGTTGCCGGTGACGAGCGCGACGTCTTCCAGCCGCACGCCGCCGATTTCCGGATAATACAGCCCCGGCTCGACGGTCACGACGTGGCCGGCTTTCAATTCGCCAGCGGAAGTCGCGCCCACGCGCGGTGCTTCGTGAATGTCCAGCCCAAGCCCGTGTCCGGTGCCGTGAAAAAATCCCTCCATGTGCCCGTCTCGCCGGCCGGTTTTGTAGCCTTGCTGGCCGAAATATTCCATGCACGGCCTTGTGAACGGCAGCAGTGGGCGTCCCTGCGCGGATTTTCTGAAACCCGATTTTTTGTCCGCGCCAGACCGTGTCGTAAAGTTTCTTCACGGCTTCGTTCGCGCGTCCGCGCACCACCGTGCGCGTGATGTCGCCGAAGTAACCGGTTTTTTGCGAGCGCGGAAAGATGTCAATGATGATCGGCTCGTTGCGCGCGCAACGAGCCGTGGCCGCGTTCGTGCGGGTCGCAGGCCTGTTTGCCGCCGGCGACGATGGTGTTCGCGGGCAGGCCGCACGCCTGCAAAATCGCGCAATCAATCACCGAGCGCAGTTTTTCCGACGTGAGCGGCAGGCCGTGATAAATGAGCTTGCGGTTGCGACCGATTTTGGAGCGGCGCAACACCTCCATGCCTTCCGCCATGCCGACCTCGGCCATTGTCAGCGCGGCGGAGATTTTCCGGACTTCGTCGGCGGACTTGATTTCCCGTTTCGGAAAAACGACGGATTTCGGCTTGAGCTTGACGCCCAGTTTTTTCAATTCCCGGGCCAGGCCCAGCGGAAAGGTGTCCGGCACGATGGCGCGGCGGATTTTCTGTTCGCGCAACAACTGCCGGATGACATGGGCGAAGCCGGGTGATTTGACGCCATCGCGCCGGAGTTTTTGCTGGCAGGCGCCGAACGACGCGACGCGGCAATGCGGCGCCTGGGCGCGGGCGCGGTCAATCTCCAGATCGCTCATCACGAGCAGCGGGCGTCCGCCGGAATGGAGGTAAATGAACGGGTCGGGCACGAACAGGCCCGTGGCGTAAAGCATGTTCGCCTCGCGCTCGCTGTCCGCAACGATGAGCAGGGTTTCTGATTTCATGTGTTCTGTCTTCCTCGTCCTCGTTCTCGCAATCGAAGAAATCGAGGACGAGAATGCGGAGGATATATTTACGTTCCAAACAGCCGGTCGCCCGCGTCGCCCAGACCCGGCAGGATGAAACCTTTGGCGTTCAACTGCCGGTCCACCGCGGCGGTGAAGACCGGCACGCGCGGATAACTCTTCCGCACGCGGCGGATGCCTTCCGGCGCGGCAACCAGATTCACCAGGCGGATGTGTTTCGCGCCCTGTTCGACCAGCAAATCGAGCGCGGCGACGGCGCTGCCGCCGGTGGCCAGCATCGGGTCAATCAGGATGACTTCAAAGCGGCCCAGATTTTTCGGAAAGCTTTTGTGGTAAAACACCGCGCGCAGGGTGGTTTCCTCGCGCTTGAGGCCGATGAAACCGACGCGCGCGTGGGGAATCAATTGCAGGATGGAATCCAACATCCCCAGCCCGGCGCGCAGGACGGGAACGAGGACGATTTCGCGTTCAAGCTGAAAACCGGGCGCAATCGCCAGCGGCGTGCGGACGGAACTCTTTTTGACGGCAAAATCGCGCGTCGCCTCGTAAATCATCAGCGACGCGATTTCGCCCAGCAGCCGGCGGAATTCCTGCGACTGCGTCCGCCGGTCGCGCAACCGGGCGAGGTTGTGTTGCACCAGCGGGTGCGCGATGACGGTGACGCTTTTCACGTCAATTTTCCGGCGGCTGCCAGAGAAAGTAAAGCGCGCCGGCCCGCAATTTCGGCATGTTCAGGCCCAGGTCCAGCTTGATGTCATGCGCCTGGCTGCTTTGGCCGAGCAACGATAGGAAGTTGGAAAGGTCGTAGCGCTCGCGGTATTCAATCAGGTTGGCGCTGTCATGGATGTTGGCGATTCTTTTCGCCGCCGTCACCGCGTCATCGAAATCACCGAGCTGGTCCACGAAGCCGAGGTTCAGCGCCTGTTTGCCGGACAGCACGCGGCCGTCGGCAAAACTCGTCCAATTGTCGGCGAGCGCCCGGCCTTCGCCGCCGTTTTTCTGATGGGCTTGGGAGCGGCCCTGATACACGACGTTGGTGAAGGTGCCGTAAGTCTCGTCAATCAAACCCTGCACCATCTCGTGCTCGCCGGCGGGAATTTCATTCGTCTCGCGCATGCCGCTCAACATGTCCTTGTATTTTCCGCTTTTATAGACCATCGGCGCGACGCCCACTTTGTCCATGAGGCCGCGATAATTGTAGCCTTCCATGATGACGCCGATGCTGCCGGTGAGGGTCAGTTGGTTTGCCTGAATCCAGCGGCACGGCGCGGAAATGTAATAACCGCCGCACGCCGCCAGACTGCCCATCGAACAAATCACCGGCTTGCCGGATTTGTCCTGGAAATCGGTGATGGCCTGGTTGATTTGATCGGAAGCCAACACCTCGCCGCCGGGCGAATCCACTTTCAGAATGACGGCCTTGACGCGCTTGTCATCGGCCTTCGCGCGGTCGAGCTGCGCCTTGATCACGTCCACCATGCGTGTTGCCCGACGGATCGGCACTGTCGCTGGAAATGATGCCGTCCACCGCTGATGACGGCGATTTTGTTGCGCGCGTCGTTGTCTTTCAGCAGGCATTCCTCCAGTTTCGGGCCCACGTCGCGGGCGATGGCCGGCCCAGAAACCGTTGTTGAACGTCCGCCATCCTGCGAGACAAACTGCGCGAGATTGCCGAACAGGCTGAACGACCAGCAGCACGAGCAGGATGATGGCAAAAATCATCCAGCCCCGGCTGCGGCGCGGTTTGGCCGGCGGCGGCGCGATGATCGGCGGCGGCGGCAAAGACGGTGGCGGTGGCAAGACGGCGGAGGAGGCGTTGCCTCCTGCGAAAAGGGAGTGTGTGTCCATAACGCCCGCAACCTAGCGCAAAGCGGGCGGGGGAGCAAGGTGGATTGGAACCATAAATGAAAGTGGGTTTTGAGCGGAACCAAAGTCCATGTCCGCGGTTTGCACGCATCTACAAGCCCCTGATCTTTGAGGCTTGTTGCCAGTCATTCTTCAGCGGTGAATCCAAGCCGGCTCCGGCCACCTCACCGCGGCCGCTTGTCAAAAGCCGTTTGCTCCATTATTGTCTGGCAATGTCGTTGAAGAAGCATTGTGTTCTGCTCGGTCGCTGATTGGCTGCGCCGCGGGCGCCGCGTCCGCCGACACGATTCAACTCAAGGACAAGGCCGCCGTCACCGGAAAGGTTCTCGCCGAGAAATCCGACGCGCTCGTCGTGGACATCGGCTACACCGTGCTCGTCATTCCGCGCAGCTCCATCGTTTCCCGGACTGCCGATGCCACGGTGCAAGCCGCCGCATGGCAGCTCCGCCGCTGGCGGGCGTCAACGCGCCGCAATTTTACACCGCCGACGGGCAGGCGTCGCCGGCGCGCGACGTGCAGGATTTGGTCAAGCAAATCGGGGAGGCCGTCGTGCAGGTGCGCACACCGGAGCGGCCTCGGTTCCGGCTTTTTCATCAACGCCGACGGTTATCTCATGACGAACTTCCACGTCATCGAGGGCGAGACGGAAATTTCCGTGGAGGTGTATCATCAGACGCGACGGCCAGCTTGAGCGCGACGTCTACAAGCAGGTCCGCATCGTCGCCATCAACAAATTTCAAGATCTCGCGCTGCTGCACATCGAGGACAGGAACGCGCCGAAGTTCAAATTCGTCACGCTCGGCAGCGCGGACGTGCTGACGGTCGGCGATTCCGTTTTTGCCATCGGCAGCCCGATGGGCCTCGAACGGACGGTGACGCAGGGGATCATCAGCACGAAAACGCGCGAACTGGAAGGCGAGCTTTACCTGCAAACCACGGCGCAGATCAATCCCGGCAACAGCGGCGGCCCGTTGTTCAACATGGCCGGCGAAGTCGTGGGGGTGACGAACATGAAAATCACCTCCGGCGAGGGACTGGGCTTTGCGATTCCGGTGGAGCTGGTGAAAAATTTTCTGGATCACCGCGACGCCTTCGCCTATTCGGCGGACAACCCGAACAATCCATTCCACTACCTGGATCCGCCAAGCCGGACGACGTCTGAAGCCGGCGCTGGCCAAATAATTTCCAGTTCAAATGAAAGTGGACGGCGTTAAGTGTTCTGATTAAATTCCATCGCAACGCGCGTCAAGCGCGGAAAAAAGTTCCATGAAGAAATTGCTGGCCATTTTATTGTCACTGGCTTTCATCCTTTCCGCCCGCGCCGCGATTCCGCCCGCTGAAAATCTGTTGCCGGCGGACACGCTGCTGGTGGTTTCCGTTCCCGATTGCGCGGGGCTGCGCGCGGCGGCGCGCCTGTCGCCGATCTGGCTTTTTTGGAATGACCCGGCGATGGAGCCGTTGCGCAAGAAATTCATGGTCAAGTTCAATGAATCGTTCGTCTCGTCGCTGGAGAAGGACCTCGGCGCGAAGCTGGCGGACTTCGAGGACTTGCCGCAGGGACAGTTCACCCTCGCCATCACCCAAAACGGCTGGACGGGAGGCGACGACACCCGGCTGCCGGGCGTCCTTTTGCTGCTCGATGCGGGCGACAAAAGTGACCTGTTGAAAACCAATCTCGCCGCGCTCCTGAAAAAATGGACGGAAAGCGGCAAACCGATCCACACGGAGGATATCCGCGGAATACCCTTTTCCATCCTGCCACTTTCTTCCGGCACCGACCTGCCCGCCGCGCTTTCAGGGCTGGTGCCCGGACTTCAACTGGGGCAGGGGACCGGCGCGCAGCCAAATCCGGACTCCGCCCGGCAACTGGTCATTGGCCAGTTTGAATCCCTCCTGATCGCCGGCAATTCCGTGGAAGCCGTCGAGCCGGTCGTCGCGCATCTGACCGGCAGTGAAATGCCCGCGCTGGTTGACAACGCGCAGTTTGCTGCGGACAAGCTGGCGCAGCTTCGCAACGCGCCGCTGTGTTACGGATGGCTCAACGCGGAAAATGTTTTCAACTCGCTCGCGCGGATGTCCTCATCCGCGCCCGACGCGCCGTCGCTGCGCGGGTATGTGACAACGCCGCTGGGCAAAATCATCGCCGCTTCCGGTTTGACGGGCGTGAAATCTGTTTGCTTCGCCTACTGCCAGACGCCGGACGGCACGCAGGCGAATATGTTACATCGCCGCGCCGCAATCGGACCGGAAGGGATTGACGGCAATATTTCGCCCCGGCGCACGAGGGCGCCGGCCCGCCAGCGTTCGTGCCCGCCGACGCGGTGGAATTCTGGCGCTGGCGGCTGGACGCGCAGGACAGTTGGGCCGCGCTGCAGAAAATGCTCGTCGAAATCTCACCCCTCACTTTGTCCGCCCTGAACGCCGTCATTGACACGGCCAATGCCAACGCCCAGAAAACCAGCCCCGGCCTGGACATCCGCAGAAATCTCATCGGCAACCTCGACGGCGATTTTATCAGCTACCAGAAACGGGCGGCAGGAAAGACGCTGACGGATTTGAACAATCCCCCGTCGTTGTTTCTCATCGGCGTGAATCACGACGACGAAGCGGCCCTGGCCATCTACGACGTGGCGGATCTCGCTTACCGGGGCCGGCAAAAGGCCGTTGACCCGCGCATTTTCGAGGGCCGCAAAATCTACACCGTCCCCCTCCCGAACCAGCCGTTGACGTCTCGGCGCGGCAGCGGCTTCGCGCTCGCTTTATCTGGCCGGCAGCGGCGGATACGTCGCGCTGACAACGGATGTGACCGTCCTTGAGGCGCATCTGCGTAGCGCGGCAACGCCGCCCAAGCCGTTGAGCCGGACGCCCGGTCTGATTGACGCCGCGCAACACGTCGGCGGCGCGGGCGGCGGCTTTTTCGGCTACAGCAACCAGCGTGACACCATGCGGACGTTCTTTGCCGCGATGAAGAAGATGAACTCCGGCGGCAATCCAAACGGATCAGGTGCGGTGGCGGTGCTGCCGAAGGAAATGCGCGACTGGCTGGACTTCTCGCTGCTGCCGGATTTTGACAGCGTTTCCAAATATTTTTATTTCTCGGTCTATGGCGGCAGCACCACGGCAGACGGCCTGACATTCAGGATGTTCTCCCCGCGCCCGCCGGGGTTGAATTGAATGTGCCGCTGCATAAATTCAACGGTTTGGTCTTCTTTCTTCGGCAAATTATATTCGCCATTCCCGTCAAAACCGCATCTCCGCCGTCTGTATAAAATTGAAGACCAATGGATTGAATCAGCGTTTCATGAGGATCATTTTCCATCAGCATAAACTGAAATTTGAAAACTTGGCTTTATTCAGCGTCTTCCAAACGCCACCCGAAATCCACCGTTGATGTAAGTTAATCCGACACCCGTCAGAACTAATTGTGAACAAAACGTTTAGGCATATTTTTAAGGATTTACCGTCGGCAGCCTTTACAAAATCCGGTCTGATTGGCGGGATCGCCAAGCGGTCGTTAAAAGTTTTATTAAGACGTAAAATGTTTGAAATAAACAAGTTGTATGTTTTAAATCGCCTTTTTGGCGAGGGCTGAAATGCGTTGGCATTTATGATGCTAATGTATTTCATTAGTCGCCCGGCAGTTACGGGATCAACTTCCCGTCCGGGCCGTGTAAGATAAACAGTCAGAGAAACGCCATTAACATTATGAAGAAAGCCATTCCATTTGCCTTGATTTCCTTGATTGCTGCCAGCTTAAGCGCTCGTGCACAGATCATTGCTGATCCCGACAACGGCCATTATTACGAGGTTATTTCCGCGCCAGACCAAAGTTGGCTTTCCGACGAGATAGCTGCGTTGAGTTTATACGACGGTTCTTTAGAAGGCCATCTGGCCACCATCACCAGCGCGGACGAGAATTCTTTCGTGCTCGCCGCAGTGCAAGCCGCCAGACTAGGGGAAGTCTATGTGGGCGGCTATCAGAATCCAATCACGGAACCCGACGCACAGGCGGGCTGGACGTGGGTCAACGGCGAAGGCACTTTTCCGGGCTACAACGGCGCGGTCGGTGGTTATGACAATCTCTTTGCGGACTGGAACGGCGGAGAGCCTAATGATGCTTATGGCACCGCCTCCGAGCAGTGGCTGGGCATCAATTTCAACGGCGCATGGAACGACGAAGGCAACCTTGGCCTAATCAACGGTTACGTGGTGGAATTTGATCCGAACACCATTCCGGGCGGTGGCCTTGTTCCTGACAGCGGTTCAACCATGTCCCTGCTCGGCTGCGCCGCCACCCTGCTCGGCTTGGCCCGCCGTCTCAAAAAATAACATCCAGATGTGGAAAAGACACCGGATTAAAGTCAAACCAATTTCGCTCAACCAAATAAAAATATGAATGTAATCAAAGGCGCTGTTACCGTCGGTTCACTTTTTTCCATGCTAGCGCTGAATGCCAGTGCGCTTACCTTCGATAATGTGACCCCTAACTACAATCCGACCTTTTTCGGCAGTCACGGGGGCGGGTATGTTTTCGGAGACATTCAACTGCCAGACGGGACGAGCATTGGTTCCACCCCCTTATTGCTCGACTTGAATTTGACGCAAGACATCACTTTGACCGATGTTGGTCTGGGTTACAATTATCTGTTCGGCATGGGCGGCTTTAATCCTCAAATTCCAAACGGCGGGGATGCGTTTACTTTTTCAATTGAGCTGCTCGAAAATGGAACACTGATTACGCCCGATTTCGCCACGGATCTTGCTAACCCATTTACGTTCGGTTTCGACGAGACGAATCCGTTCGGTTCTGATGTGGACAATTTGTATGTCAGCACCAGCACCACGGCCCTCGCCAGCAGCCTAACCTTTAATGAAGTTTTAATCCAAGTAAGCAACTCCAACCCTGATGGCGAAGGCGTGACAAGTTTTAACGCCGCTTTGGGGGTAAATGAACCTGTTCCAGACATTTCCAGCACGCTGCCGCTTCTTGTCATTGGGCTGGCGGCCATGTTTGGTTTCGGCTGTCGCAAAGTGAACGCCCTTGGCCGCCAATCATAAGCAAAAGCAAGGACAGATGTCCATTTGACTGCAAGCGGCACGTCAAGTCCGGACGGGGAAAAAGTCACCGTGTCGCTTCGGGTTGATTGGGGCATATCTTCAAAACAGTGGCGTTAGGCTTGCATGCACGCCGTAGAGGGCGACATCTGCCGCAAGGAATGGCTGTGGAATTTTCTAAAAATAATGGAGATTTCACTTCTCCGCATGGCTCTAGTTTCACCCCCGGATGGGGAAGCCCGCTCAAGGGCAGGCAAAGGAACACATGAAAAGAAATTCGGCCTGCCTGCGTTGAGCTACGGCTCGATAAATCCACCTTCAACCGATTTTCATCATCGCCAAGCTTCGTGCGCCGAAGCGGGGCGACCCGTCCGCCTTCATCTGATTTCGGTGCGACAAGGCGCCCCTGCTGAATGTGGAATGCAAATTTGGAGTTTCCGCCGACGGTGCCCACAGAGTGACGCGCCCCCACCGAAAAAACAAGACCGGGGCCGAAAACGGAACGAGTTGGGAACCTGTTTCTGGAAAGCGGCGGACCTTGCGAAATGAAGGGCGTTGGACGACACACAAATTTCTTTAAAAAGTTGTTGCAAGGGGGGATTTAATTGCTAGACTCCCGTTCCGCTTTCGGAAACGAGGCGGCACATTGAACTAAAAACCATTAACAGAAAATCGCTCTTTGTATGGCTGCACAACGCATTCGTATTCGTCTCAAGGCCTATGACCACCGGGTCATAGACCAATCGGCGCGTGAAATCGCCGACACCGTCAAACGCACCGGTGCGCGCGTCGCCGGACCCATCCCGCTGCCGACCCGCATCGAGCGGTTCACCGTCCAGCGCTCGCCGCACTCGGACAAGAAGTCGCAGGAAACCTTCGAGCAACGCACCCACAAGCGGCTGATTGACATCCTCGATCCGACGGCCAAGACCGTGGACGAATTGAAGAAGCTCAATCTGCCCGCCGGCGTGGACATCACCATCAAGATTTGACACGGCAACGATTCAACGATTTTACGATTTTATGCCACTCGGACTTTTAGGAAAAAAACTCGGCAGCACCCGCGTCTATAACGCGAGCGGGGTGTTGATTCCCGTGACGGTCGTGCTCGCCGGTCCCAACCGCGTCTTGCAGGTGAAAGCGCAGGCGGGCAAGGACGGCTACAACGCCGTGCAACTCGGCTTTGGCAGCCAGAAACCGCAGCGCATCGCCAAGCCCGCGCTCGGACATCTCGTCAAACACGGCGCCCTCGACAAGGCGGCGGCGGACAAGGCGCGCGACAAGGGCGACAAGACCGCGCTCGTTGGCGTGATGAAGATCAAGGAATTCCGGAATTTCTCGAAGGACGTGAAGCCCGGCGACCTCGTCGGCCCGGCGTTGTTCGCGCCCGGCGATTTCGTGGATGCCATCGGCGTCACCAAGGGACGCGGTTTTGAAGGCGTGATGAAGCGGCATAATTTCGGCGGCGGTCCCTCGACGCACGGCCACAAGGGCTGGCACCGGCGCGGCGGCGCGATCGGCCAGCGCTTGTTCCCCGGCACGGTGCTGCGCGGGTTCAAAATGCCCGGCCACATGGGACAGGTGCAGCCGCACCACGCAGAACCTCGAAGTCATCCAGGTGCGCGAGGCGGACAATTTGCTGCTCATCAAGGGCGCGATCCCCGGAGCGGAAGGCGATTACGTCGTCATCCGCGAATCCAAGAAACGTCCGAAGGGCTGGAAGCCGCCGGTGAGCGTCGCGCCGATGAAGCGCAAGGGCGCCGCCGAGAAGAAGGTGGAAGCCAAACCCGCTGAAGCCAAGAAATAATTACCGGCCATGAAAATTGCCATTAAAAATATCGCAGGGAAGGACCAGGGCGAACTGGAAGTGAAGTTCCCGCTGGTCGAAGACGGAAAAGGCACGCAGGCCGTCCATGACGCGGTGACCGCGTATCGCGCGGCGCAACGCAGCGGCACCGCCTGCACCAAGAACGTCGGCGAAGTCGTCCGGCAGCAACAAGAAACCGTGGCGGCAGAAAGGCACCGGTCGCGCTCGCGCCGGCTCCAATCAGTCGCCGTTGTGGCCCGGCGGCGGCGTGGTCTTCGGGCCGAGGCCGCGCGATTTTGCGAAAAAGATTTCCAAGAAGACGCGCTCGCTCGCGTTGCGCAAGGCGCTGGGCGAACGGCTCAAGGCCGGCGACGTGGTGGTGGTGGACGATTTGAAATTGAATTCGCCCAAGACCAAGGAATTTGCCGGCGTCATTTCCGCGCTGGAATTGAAGGGCACGACGCTCATCGTTTCCACCGGCGGCGACAAAAATCTGACGCTCGCCTCGCGCAACATCGGGAACGTGGCGCTGGCCACGAGCGATTCGCTCAACACCTACGACGTGTTGCGGCCCGACAAACTGCTGTTCACAAAGAGCGCGTTTGAAAAAGTCTCCGACCGATTGACCAAGGAATAAAATGAACGCTTTTGAAGTCATCAAGACCGTCCGCCTCACGGAAAAAGGCACGCGACAGGGCGAGAAATACAACCAATACACCGTCGTGGCCGACCGCCTCGCGACCAAGCCGCAGATCCGGCAGGCCGTGCAGGAACTGTTCAAGGTCAAGGTCGTCCGCGTCAACACGCTGAACGTCCGCGGCAAGGCCCGCCGCCAGCGCACGCCGCAGGCGGGGCAGTGCGTCGAGCTGGAAAAAGGCCATCGTCACCCTCAAGGAAGGCGACAAGATTGTTTTGACGTAGAATTCCTGAATTTTGGGACGCCGACGCGGCGTCCCTCCCGGCGCGAGGTGAATTTCACTTCGCGCTTTTTTTGTTTCAAACCGGGAGGCCTTCCCGCCGCCCGACTATGCCGTTTGGATCGCCGCCTCCGGCTTCCAACCATCAACTGCAAATGGTCACGTCACGGCGAGCGGAGGCGGTAGAAACGAACGGGATAATCAGCACACTGCGGATCGCTGAAATAGATTGACCCGTTGGTGAGGGTGCAGGTGAGCAACGGAATCCATGTTGCGTTGGCCAGATTCGTGGAAGCCTCCACCACGATGGGGATATCCGTTGTTCCGGTAATATTGAAGCCGAACCGGTTTGCCTGAATTCCAAAACCGGCATCACTGGATTGAGCTTGCGGATTCCATAACACCACCGGACGAGTGCCAAACTGCGAAGTCCAGCCGGTGGTTTCCGGCAGGCAATAGATGGTCGCTTTGTAGTCATACCAGAATTGAAACCAATCACGGCTGGGGGCGTTCCCCTGAAAATAGACGCCCGTCAGGTTCGTGCAGTAATAAAATGCCTCATCTCCGAGACTGGTGAGGCTCGCGGGGAACGTGACGCTGGCCAGGTGCGTGCAATCGGCAAACGCAGTCTCCCCGATGTTGGTCACGCTGTTGCCGATGATGAGGTTGGTCAGGCTGCTATCACTATCGAACGCCTGATCGCCAATGCTGGTGACACTGTTGGGAATCGTCACGCTGGCCAGGGGGCAGTAGCCGAATGCAAAGTAGCCGATTCTGGTGACGTTGTTGCCAATGGTGACGCTGGTCAGGCCGCAGTCGCCGAACGCCACGTCGCCGATGCTGGTGACGCCGTTGCCAATCGTGACGTTGGTCAGGCTGTAGCAACTGGCGAACGCCGCGTCGCCGATGGACAGGACGTTGTCCGGGATCGTGACGCGGGCCAGTTTCATGGAGTAATTGAACGCAGCATTGGCGATGTTGGTGACGGTGGTGGGGATTGTGTAGCTGCCGCCGACGCCGCCCGGAAATTGAATCAAGATGGAGCGGCTCGCGTTAAACAAGACCCCGTTTAGACTGCTATAAACGGGATTTAAGTGATCCACCTTGATCGCGATCAGACTGGGGCAATAATAGAACGCTTGGTAGCCGATGCTGGTGACACTGGCGGGGATCAGGACATTGGTCAGGCTGCTGTCGCCATAAAACGCCTCGCTGCCAACGCTGGTGACATGGCCGGGGATCGTCACGCTGGCCAGGTTCGTGCAGAAGGCAAACGCATCGTATCCCAGGCTGGTGACGCCGTTGCCAATGGTGACGCTGGCCAGGCGGCTGCAGCCGTCGAACGCAAAGTTTCCAAGGCTGGGGACATTGTCGTCAATGGTGAGGCTGGTCAGGTTAGTGCAATAATAAAACGCGGCGTATGCGATGCTGGTGACGCTGTCGGGAATGATGTAGCTGCCGGCCTTGGCCTCCGGGTATTGAATGAGCGTGGTCCGGCTTTTGTTGAACAATACCCCATTTAGATCGGAATACCAGAGGTTGGCGGGATCCACCGTGATCGCGGTCAGGCAGTTGCAGCCATAAAATGCTTCACCTCCGACGCTCCAGACGCTGGCGGGGATCGCGATGGTGGTCAGGCTGCCACAGTTCCCAAACGCACTGTCACCAATGCTGGCGACATTGCTGCCTATCGTGACATTGGTAATGCCGGTGCAGGAATAGAACGCCGCGTATCCGATGCTGGTGACGCTGTTGGGGATCACGGCGGTGGTCAATCCGCTACAGCTCCAAAACACGCCCATCCCAATGGCCTGAAGATCGTTGTCCATCGTGACATTGGTCAGGCCGGTGCAGTCTTCGAACGCATAGTCCTCAATGCCGATGACGCTGTCGGGCATCGTGTAACTGCCGCCGACGCCGCCCGGGAATTGGATCAAGGTGGATTGTCCCAAGGTGAACAAGACTCCGTTCAGGCTGCTATAATTGGAGTTGAGCGCGGCCACCGTAATGGCGGTCAGACTGCTGCATTGATCGAATGGGTAGTCTCCGATGAAGGCGACACTATTGCCAATGGTGGCGTTGGTCAGGCTGTCACAGCCATAGAACGCACCGGTCCCGATGCGGGTGACATTGTTACCGAGGATGATGCTGGCAAGGGTTTGGCAGTCGTAGAATGCCCATTCCCCAATGTTGGTGACGCTGTTGGGAATCGTTACGCTGGTCAGGTGGCTGCCCTCGAACGCGTAGTCCCAGATACCGGTGACCGGCAGGTCGCTGATCGTGCCGGGGATGCCGATGTCGCCGCCGGAGCCGTTGTAGCCGGTGATGATGATTGCGTTGTTATTGGTCGTGTAAGTGAAATCTTCCGCAGCCGCCAGCGGGTTCTGCAACTCCGCCAGCAGACCGTCAAAGGACGAACTCCATCCTGCCGTGCTCAGGCAGATAATAGATGGTCGCATGGTTGTCACCGGTGAACACCGTTAAATCAGCGCCGGGAGCGTCGCCCAGAAAATAGATTCCCGTCAGACTGGTGCAGCCGGAAAACGCGGAACTGCCGAGGCTCGTGATGCCGGCGGGGATTGTGATGCTGGTCAAACTGCTGTTGTTCTGGAACGCCCCGTCCGCGATGCTGCTGACCGTCAGGCCGTTAATCGTGTCCGGGATGGTGACGTCGCCGGCACCGGTGCAGCCGGTGATGGTGACTGTGTTGTCGCCGTTGGTGATGTAACTGAAGGTAAGCGGCACCGAGGGCAACGGCGGCGCGGTCCACAACACCGTGGTAAGACCGGCAATGTGCCACGAACTCCAGCCCGTGGTGTCTGGCAGATAATAGATCGTCACCGGATCGTCCCCGTCGAACACCGTCGAGTCAGCCTGGGGAGCGTTCCCCAGGCAATCAATAGTCAGTGGGCTGCCGCAGTATTCGAACGCCCAGTCTCCGATCTGGGTGACGCTCTTGCCAATCATGACGTTGGTCAGGCTTCCGCATTCGTCAAATGCCGAGTAACCAATGCTCGTAACCCCGTTGCCGATCGTCACGCTGGTCAGGTTGTAACATTCATAGAACGGATAGTTCCCGATGTTGGTGACACTGTTGGGAATCGTCACGCTGGTCAGGCTGCTTCTGTAGTCGAACGCTCCGTCCCCGATGCCGACGACCGGCAGGCCCGCAATCGTGCTGGGAATGCCGATGTCGCCACCGCCACCGTGGTAGCCGGTAATGATGATCGCGCCGTTAATGGTTGAGTAATAGAAATCCCCGGCCGGGGACGGCGGGTTCAGCTGCCCCGCCAGCAGACCGTCAAAGGGCGAACTCCAGCCGGTGGCGCCCGGCGGATAATAGACGATGGCATGGTTGTCGCCGGAGAACACCGTCAAATCCGCAGTGGGAGCATTGCCCAGAAAATGGATTTCTGTCAGGTTGGCGCAGTCCGAGAACGCCAGCCCGCCGAGGCTGATGACGCCGGCGGGGATCGTGATATTAGTCAGGCTGCTGTTGTGCTGGAACGCCCCGGCCCCGATGCTGGCGACCGTCAGGCCGTTAATCGTGTCCGGGATGGTGATATTATCGCCGCCGATGCCGGTGCAGCCGGTGATGCTGATCGTGTTGTCAATATTGGTGATATAAGTGTATGCAAATGGCACAAAGGCGGCCGTGGGCCAGCCCCCGAAGCTGGTGTCCCAGCCAGCTGTGGTCAGCACATAATACACCGTGCCCGTTTCGCCGCTGAAGACGGAGCTGTCATCGCTGCCCACCTCCCAGCCATCCACCAGCGGCGCGTCCCCTTGGAAAAAGGCTTGTGTCAGTTTCGTGCAATTCAGGAAACAGGAACTGCCGATGCTGGTGACACTGGCGGGAATCGTTACCGTCGTCAGACTGGAACAACTATAGAACGCATCATAAGCGATGCTGGTGACGCCGCTGCCAAGCGTTATGCTCGTCAGGCCGGAACACGACTCGAACGCATAACCGCCGATATTAGTGACACCGCTGCCAATCGTTACGTTCGTCAGGTTGTAACAATTACCGAATGCGTCCCATCCGATACTGCCGACATTGTTCGGGATGGTCACGCTCGTCAGGCCGGAACAATTATAGAACGCACTTCCGCCGAGGCTGGCCACGCTGTTGCCAATCGTCACGTTGGTCAGGGAACAAGAATTAAACGCATTATCAGCAATGCCGGTGACGCCGTCAGGAATCGCGTAGCTGGCCAGGCCCCCGGGACACTGGAGCAATGTGGTCATCCCCTTGTCAAACAAGACCCCGCCCGCGCTGGCATAATTCAGATTGCCGTCAGCCACCGTAAAGTTCGTCAGCACGGAACAGTCACTAAACGCCTGGTAGCCGATGCTGGCGACGCCGCTGCCCAGCGTCACACTCTTCAGGCCGTAACAAGCATTAAACGCACTATTGCCGATGCTGGTGACGCTGTCGGGAATCGCCACCGTCGTCAGGTTGTTATCATTCCAAAAAGACTGATAGCCGATGCCGATGACGCTGTTGGGAATCGTCACGCTCGACAGGCTGGAATAAATAAACGCACCATCGCCAATGTTGGTGACGCTGCTGGGAATCGTGTAGCTGCCGGTCAGACCTTGGGGGCATATGACCAGGGTGGTCATTGCCTTGGTGAACAGCACGTGTCCCGCGCTGGCATAATTCTGATTGGCTCCAGCCACGGTGATGTTTGTGAGCCAGCCATAACTCACGAACGCCAGATGGCCGATGTTGGTGACGCTGCCGGGAATCGTCGCGCTCGTCAGGCCGGAATCGTTAAACGCCCAAGCGCCAATGCTGGTGACGCTGTCGGGAATCGTCGCACCCGTAAGCCGGCCACAATACGCAAAGGCGAAGTCGGCAATGCTCGCGACGCCGTCGGGAATCGTATAGCTGCCGGCCAGTCCTCCGGGACATTGAAGCGCCGTGGTCATCGCCTTGTCAAACAGCACGCCGCCCGCGCTGGCATAATACGGATTGGCGCCAGCCACGGTCACGTTGGTCAGGCCGGAACAAGCCTGAAACTCAAACACACCAATGTTGGTGATACTGAAGGGAATCGTCAGGTTCGTCAGCGTGGAGATTCCATAGAAGGCATAATCGGCTATGGCTGATACCGAATAGCCGTTGGTGCTGTCGGGAATGACACCGGTTCCGTCGGAACCTGTATAGCCGGTGATGGTGATGGCATCGTTGTTGGTCGTGAAGGTGAATTGGGCCTGCGCCGCGGCGGGCAGCATCGCGGCACACAACAGGCTGAGTTGAATCAGGTTCCTAATGATGAGCTTCATATATTGAAAAGGTGAACTTTTTCAGCACCTCTATATGCTCACATTTTCTGAATCCCGTCAATCCACGCTTATTGTCTTTAAAATGGCAAATTAAGTTGCAAGCTCGAAAGCCGGAGTGGAATGGGGAGCGCACGCGCCGCGCGTGCCGTTTTCCGCGCCCTCGCGGAAAACCTTGAGCGCACTGAAAAGTTCCGAATGTTCTGGGCGGTCTCACGCGCAAGGTGCTGGACGCGAGGCGCGTCCAGCCACACCCGAGGGCGGGTGTGCTCCCCAATTCCTGTTTTTCGGTTAAGAGGAAACATCCTTTAGTTATGGCCTACCTGCATCTGATGGTATATTTCCGGTCCGTGCCGCGTCGAAGTCGGATGAAGGCGGGGGATTTTTTCGGAATTTCATCTTCTGATTTCCGCCTTCCGCCTTGTCCCGGTCTGGTTTCCGGCGCATAATCCTTCCATGCTGACGCTCATTACCGTGGGTCGGGAGACGTGTAACATTGTCAATTTGTTGCCGGTGATGATCTGCAACCCATGACCAATCTGTTGCCAGATTCCGTGACCAACCAGTCGCCCGATGACGTGTTGGCCCAGGTCAATGAAACCGTGATGGGCCGCCTTTACGCTCATTTTTCCGCGCATGGCTCATCCACCGCCACTCGGTTGCTGCTCATTGTAGCGTTGGCCGTGGCCGTTCACGTGCTGGTCCGGATTGTCCGGGCCATCAGCGAATGGCTCATTCGCAAAAACCACGAGCAGAAAAATCCGCTCGGGTTTGTGACGCAACAGCCCAAGTTCATCACCGTGTCCCGGCTGGTCGTCAGCGCTGTTGTTTTTGTCATCTATTTTTTTGCCACGGGCCTGTTCCTGCAGGAATTGGGCGTCAACCTCACCGCCTATCTGGCAAGCGCCTCCATCCTCGGCCTGGCCATCAGCTTTGGCTCGCAGGGCCTGGTGCAGGACATCGTGGCCGGACTGACGTTGATTTCCTCCGACGCCATGGATGTGGGCGACCTGGTGGAAATCGCCGGCACGGTCGTGGTCATCGGCCGCGTCGAGGAAATAGGGCTTCGCTTCACCCGGGTGGTCAATTTCCTGAATCAGCAGGTTTTGATCCCCAACCGCACCATCGCCAATGTCAGCCGGTTCCCGCGCGGCGGCGTGGATGCCTATGGCGACGTCCAGATTCCAGCGGGCGCCGACCCGGAAAAAATCGAGCCCATCATCCGGCAGGTCGCCGCCGGCATGTCGGCGGAGTTTGGAGCGATCATTTTGGGCGAGCCCGTGGTCGGCGGCGGGGATTCGGCGCTGCCCGGCGGCTGGGCTTTTCTCCGCGTCCATTTCAAAATCTGGCCCGGACAGGGAGCCTTGATCGAAACCACGTTCCGCCAGCGGGTGGTCAGCTCGATGAAATCGTTCGATCCCAATTACGCCGACTGGCAGGTGCCGGTGACATATCGGGCCACAGTCGCCAATAATATATGAAGCCTGGCCCTTGACGATTCTTGCCGGGCTACCAGCCAGTTTCCCGCGCACGCGCGCAGGGGCACGCTTTACCACGGCGACAATTTGCCGATTCTCCGCGACCACATCAAAATCGAATCCGTGGATCTCGTTTATCTCGATCCGCCGTTCAAGTCAGACGCCAAAGACAACGCCTTCTTCCAGGGCAAAAACGGCGCGTCCGCCGGCCAGATCAAAGCCTTTGAACCCGAAAACCGAAGTGGAATGGGGAGCGCACGCGCCGCGCGTGCCGTTTTTCGCGCCCTCGCGGAAAACATTGAGCCCGAAAACCGAAGATGACCAGAGGGTGGCTGCGACGCCCCGTCGCAGAAAGGTGTTGGCGACGCCCCTGTCGCCCCTTGGCACAGTGTCTTGTCCAGTGACCAGAAAAATGCGACGGGGGCGTCGCTGTCACCCTCTGGTGACGAGGCGTCACCGCCACTTGCAATCGGCAACTTCGGAATTCGGGTTGAGCGCACTGCAAAGTTCCGAACATTCTGGGCGGTCTCACGCGCAAGGTGCTGGACACGAGGCGCGTCCAGCCGCACCCGAGGGCGGGTGCGCTCCCCAATTCCTGTTTTCGGGCTAAAAACATCGCCGGCGATGAAAAGGGCCAGGCCCGGATTTTTCTCGACCGTCTCTCTGCCGCCATTAGCCATCCCTGCGGATGAAAGGAGTCCGGCGCCGTTTGCGAGTTTCGCTTGTCCAAGACCGGCCACGGCGGCATCGCCTTTGCCGGCCTCGCGTGGAAACCCGTCGTGCTGAAGGAAATGACACGGCGCGGCGGGAATCTCCAGAGACATTACCGCCGGACTTTCGGTTGCTGGACGGCAAATTGTCTGTTTTCTATTTGCCCGGCGCGATGGCCTTGACCCGCTGTTCCAGTTCTGTCAGCCGGATTTGCAGATCGCCAATTTCTTTTTTCTGGGTCTCGACCGTCTGGTGCTGTTTTAAAAATTCATTCAGCAGCATGGCGTTCACCGCTTCGTATCGGACCGTGTAGATTTGGCCTTGCGCGTCCCGCACCACGAGGTTGGTGTTTACTTCGTTCACTTCCTCGGCGATCAGACCGAACTGCGTGGCGCCTTGGGGATCAATCTCCGGTTTGTAACGGAAGGTCACCGGGCGCAACGAAAGAATCTCCTCGCTCGCCTGGCCCATGTCTTGAATGTCCGTCTTGAACCGCCGCGAGGAGGTGAGCGTGCCCAACTGGCCGGAGGAATTGACATACACCGCCGCGCCGCCGCTGCTCGTCACTCCGGAGATGCCCGCGATAAAGGCGCTGGTCTGGGTCCCCTGCGTGCCGATGCGGATGACGCCATTGTCGTTCGCCGCGCCTGCATTTCCAACGGTGATATTGTTGGTTCCCGCGATGATGTTTATCCCCGCTATGTTTCCCAAGGCGATATTGTAATCACCTTTCGTCAAGTTATAGAGCGTGCCGTTGCCTATGGAAGTATTGCTATTTCCATTCGTAGCGTGTTCGAGCGCAACAAAGCCAAAAGCGCTGTTTTGGATGCCGCCTACATTAAATGTCAGCGCCCCCGCACCAACGGCAGTATTAAGACCATTGGTTTCGAAATACAATGCAGAATCGCCAACCGCTGTGTTGCCGTAACCGCTTGCGTTTACAAACAAGGCGACATTGCCAAGGGCAGTATTCGCATTATTGAACGGCAAATTGAGTTTGCCCGTGAGCGTCAAATTCACCAGAGTGGCCGAACCGGTCAGCGCCGAGGCCTGAAGATTCGTCAACGCGCTGCCGTCGCCGGCAAAACCGGGCGCGGAAATGAAATTTGAAAACGGAACGGTCGGCCCGCCGAAGATCACCACGGCCAAACCGTCTTGATCGCTGTTGCCGTTCGGAGATTGGTAATTGGGATCGCCGGTGTTGCCTGCAACCGCGCCGCTGCCGCCGATGATGGTTGTTCCATAAGAACCGCCACCGCTGGCGGAACTGCTGCCGGTGTTGTATCCCGCGCCGCCACCGCCGCCATATCCGCCGCCGCCGCCACCCGCGTAAACCACCGCCGACCCGCCGCCGCCGCCGCCCATGAGCGACAAACTGGCCAATCCCGTGGTGGTTGCGCCGGCTGCGTAGTTGAATCCAACGCCACCGCCGGTCATGCCATTGCCGCCGCCAATTCCGTCGTGGCCACCGGCGGTTCCCTGGCCGGGATTGCCACCGGCGCCGCCGCCGCCATAATTGCCGCCGCCGCCGCCGCCGCCCGCCGCCGCTTTCATGATGTAGGTTGAATTGGCGTAGAGAAACAGTGAACTGGCCTGGCCGCCGGCGCCGCCACCCACGATGCCACCGCCGCCCGGCGCGTCTCCCGACCCGCCGCCGCCTCCGTTGTCTCCGCTCGCTCCAACGACGACGACAAAAACCTGTCCGGGCGCCACGGCCAGTGAAGTTGAAACGAAAGCCCCCCCGCCGCCGGCGTCGGCGGGGTTTGTGTAGGACTGTCCGCCGGCGCCCCAAAGTTTCACCATCATGTTGGTCACCGCGGCGGGAACAACGATCGTGTTGACACTGTGCGTCGAGAAAATGATCGGTCCCAGGTTCGCCGGCGATCCCGACGCGATCACTGCGCCGGCTTGGAGATTGGTCAGCCCGCCGCCATTGGCGTCAAGGCTGGCCGCCGGAACGGTCCCGGTCAACTGGCTGGCATTGACCGCGCCGCTGATATTGGCGGCGGTGATGGCATACGGCACCGGCGTCAACTGCTGGCGCGGCGTCAGCGTGAGGAAATTATTCGCGCCATTGCTGCTGACGGCGATTTGCAGCCAGTTGCTCGCGCCGGCAAAGACGCTGCCAAAATCCACCGTCGTCGTGAACAGTCCGTTGCTGACGGCCACCGCCAGGTTCGTCACCGGCGCCGCAATCGCGCTGCCGGCCGCGTTCGTGGCGAACAACGTGAAGGCCAGGTCATAATTGCCGTTGGCCGGCGCGCCGCCGCTGTTGAGCCGGCCCTGATAGGTGAACGCCGTGCCTTGAGCGGGCGCGGAATTGACCAGGGCGGACTGTGCCAGCAATGCCAGCAGGAGCATTTTATGTTTCATAAGGTAATTTAAGTATAACAATTAAACTTGCGAATCTACGTCTTTTCCCACATCCGCCGCCCGCTGTCAAAATAAAATCTCGGCGGGCGTGCGCCCCGCCGGCCGGCCCGCCGGCCGTTGCCCGGCTTGGCTTCCGATTGCAGGCGGACGGATTCCAGCCTGATCTTCCCCCGTGCCGGACGGGACCGGACTTTTTGAATTCGTCGCGTGGTGCGGCCGGAATGGCGCCGGTGACGAAAAGTGTCGGGCGCAAATCCTCCCCGGCCGCCGCTTCCAAAACTTGCGCGCCGGCTTGCTTCCATTTGCCGCCCGGTGCTAACCTCCGCGCATGGGCACGCTCTATTACGGCGACAACCTCGACATCCTTCGGCGTTACCTCAAGGACGAATCCGTGGACCTCGTCTATCTCGATCCGCCCTTCAATTCCGCCCAGAACTACAACGCCTTCTTTCACGAAAAGGACGGCACGGACGCCGCCAGCCAGATTCGCGCCTTCGACGACACCTGGCATTGGGACATCGAGACCAAGAAGGCCTACGACGCCGTGACCGAGCAGCCCGGCAAGGTCTCCGACGTGATGCAGGCGTTTTACACCTTTCTGGGCGGCAACGACATGATGGCCTACCTCACCATGATGTCCTCGCGCCTCGTCGAACTGCGCCGCGTCCTCAAACCCACCGGCTCGCTTTACCTCCACTGTGACCCTACGGCCTCGCATTACCTCAAGCTGCTGTGCGATGCGGTGTTTGGTCACGACAATTATCGTAATGAAATTTCGTGGAAGCGTTCACAACCAAAAAGTCACACCACAATCAACTTTTCAAACTGCCGTGACATCATTCTCCGCTACACGAAAACACAGGATGCTGTTTTCAACAAAGTCTTTGGAAAACATGACCCAGATTACCTTGAAAAGTTTTATAGGTTCACTGATCCCGACGGGCGGCGTTATCGTCTCGGAGACATTACCAATCCCAATAAAAATCGTCCGAATTTGACTTACGAATTCTTGGGTGTTAAACGAGTTTGGCGATGGACAAAGGACCGGATGCAGAAGGCTTACGAACAGGGCTTGATTTACCAGTCAAAGCCTGGCGCGGTCCCACAAGAAAAGCGATACCTCGACGAAATGGAAGGCCAGCCTGTTTCAGATGATTGGAGCGATATTGAGCATCTTCATGGAGCGAACGCAGAGGCACTCGGCTACCCGACGCAAAAGCCCGTGGCGTTGCTGGAGCGGATCATCCAAGCCAGCAGCAATCCCGGCGACGTGGTGCTGGACCCATTCTGCGGCTGCGGCACGACCATTGACGCCGCCGAGAAACTCGGCCGCGACTGGATCGGTATAGACGTGACGCAACTGGCCATTTCCCTCATAAAAAACCGCCTGCAAGACACCTACGGCAGCCGGATGAAATTTGTTTCCGGGGGAGCACACGCGCCCCGCGTGTCGGGTTCGGCGCCCTCGCCGAACCCACCGAATGCGCCGGACGAGCCGAACGCACAAGAATCCTCCCCCACGCCCATGCCGACGACGGGGGCGTCGTCGGCTGCACGCGCGGCGCGCGCGCTCCCCGAAACATCAATCGTCCGCATCATCGGCGAGCCAACCACGCCCAACGAAGCCGCCACGCTCGCCGAGGACGACAAATACCAATTCCAATGGTGGGCGCTCGGCCTCGTCGGCGCACGCCCCGTCGAGCAGAAGAAGGGCGCGGACCACGGCATTGACGGCAAAATCCTTTTCCGCGACGACCCGAAAGCCGCCAAACCGGAGCAAATCATCATTCAAGTGAAAGGCGGCAAGACCGGCGTGAAAGACGTGCGCGATTTGCGCGGCGTGCTGGACCGCGAGAAAGCCGCCATCGGCATTTTGATTTCCCTGCAACCGCCCACCGGCCCGATGGAAACCGAAGCCGCCAGCGCCGGTTTCTACGAGCACAAGACGAACCGGCAGAAATACCCGCGCCTGCAACTCCGCACCGTGAAAGAATTGATGGAAGGGCAGGGGATTGAGCGCCCATCCACCGTCGCCGCCACCGACGAGACCTTCAAGAAAGCGCCGGAATCAAAGAAAAAGCAGCACGAGCAAAAAGAGTTGATTTGAAAGTAGCAGCCGAGGTGACGAGGCTCGAACATAAATCGGAAATCAGAAATCGGACATCTACCGACGCCGACAATAACGTTGCTGCCGCAGCCCGGAAAAACCTGACCGCAATTAATCCGGTCGCGCCTCGCGGTGACACGCGCCCCACCTTCAGCCTTTAGACTTCAGCGTTCAGCCTTTCTTGAAATGGGTCGAGTCGGCATACCCATTCCGGCAGCCTCGCGCATAATGGTGGCATGACATTGATTTTAGTTAATTCAACAGATGGACGATGGATAAAAATAGGGTCGCGGCGGCATACCCCTCTTTTCAGGTTTCATTCAAAATCTGTGACATTGCGAACAGCGCACCAAAAAACAAAAACAACAAAACAAACAATAACATGCCAACAATAAAAATCACCTCCGACAACAATGGCCGGCTCACAACGGCCTCGCACCATCAACTCCGATCGTTTTTCACGTCAATCTGCGGCCCCTTTGCCAAGCAGCTTGAGGCCACCGCCTTGCCGCACGTCGAGAGCACAATCCAACGGCACATGTCGGCGCACAGCGCGCCAACAACATTTATGCGCATCTCCGATTTTCCAGCGCAACCCTCCCGCTCGATGAAATTCATGAGTATTTGCGATTATCGCCCGCCCGTGTCGGGCATTGAAATGATTCCCGTCCGTTCGTCCAGCCTGCGTTGTGTCGGATACAATCCGGTGAATGGCACTTTGCGAATCGAGTTTCAATCGGGAGGCATCTGGGATTATTTTCACGTCTCTCCTCAAGAACATCAGCGTCTGTTTCATGCGGATTCGCCCGGTGGCTATTTTCGAGCGCACATTTGCAACCACTTTCAATCCCGGAAAATACAATGACCCGCAACGGGAAAATTGCCCGCTTGCCAAAAGCGATTCGCGAAGAATTGAACCGCCGCTTGGAAAATGGCGGGCTTGGTGTCCGGCTCGTGGAGTGGCTGAACGCGTTGCCCGAAGTTAAAGCGGTGCTGGCCGGTGAATTTAACGGTCGGGCCATCAGCGAACAAAACCTGTCCGAATGGAAAGCCGGCGGTTATTGCGATTGGGAAAAGCACCAGGAGCGGCGGGCGCTGGTCCGGCAACTGGCTGAAGACGCTGAAGAATTGGAGGCATCCAATAAAACCGGAGAGTTTAACCGTCATTTGTCAGTGGTGCTGGCGGCGGAATTGGCGCAGGCCACACGCGAGGCGCTGGCGCAAAAAACTGATGCAAAAGAACGTCTGGCATGCGTTGAGCAGGCCGTCGGGAAATTAGCCCAGTTGCGCCGTGAAGAATCCAGCGGCGAACGAGTGCGCCTGATCCGCGAGCGCTGGCAGGCGGAGCAAAATCAAGCCGAGGCAAAAGGGAACGCTGCTCATGCGCTGTTTCCCGTTCAGGCCGCCATGCTTCACCAGGCGTTTGTCGGGATGTTGGCCGCATCCAGTCCGGAAATCCAAATGGGCACCACCCGGGTTTTGGAAACCCTGATGGAAAAGAGGAAAAAACATCAATCCGCCGCCATCCCGCCGGCGGAGAAAGCGGGTTCAACTCGTTTCGAGCCAGTTCAAGGTAAATCAAGTAATGCCGGAGCGGCTTATCAAACCAAATCCGACCCAATCCAACCTAAAACCAATTTATCAAACGGCCATGCACCGGTCGCCACTCCCCATGACACTCATCCTTGAAATATTATCGCTTTTTTGTTTCCGGCTTGGACCGCCTTTGTCCAACCGGCTCCGGCAAAATCCTTCGCGTAACTGCCGTTGTGGACAATTCGGCGTGGCGCAACGGCGGCGGACGGACTAAATATGTAGCAGCCGACGTCAGGAGGCTCGAATCATTTACGATTTACGATTTACGATTTGAGCCTCGTTACCTCGGCTGCTACGAAACGAACATGAACCGCATTCTGCACGTGGACGGCGACAGTTTTTTTGCGAGCTGCGAAATCGCGCTCGACGAAAAACTGCAGGGCCGTCCCGTCTGGGTCGGCGGCGGGCGGCGCGGCGACGGCATCGTCATCGCGGCCAACCGGTTCGCCAAAAAATTCGGCATCCAGACCGGCATGGCGTGCTTCGAGGCGAAACGGCTGTGTCCGCGCGGCGTGCTGTGCCGTCCGCATTACGACGAATACCGGCGCATTTCCGCCGACATGTTTCACGTGCTGGAGCAATACTCGCCCACGCTCGTGCCCATTTCCATTGACGAGGGGTTTCTGGATTTCACGACGATGGACAGCGTGGTCTGGCGCAACACGTCGCCGGAGAAATACGTCGGCGACATCTGCGACCGCATTTCGCGCGAGGTGAAAATTCCCGTGTCCGCCGGCCTGGCCAATTCCTCGCGGCTGGCGAAACTGGCAACCGACGCGGCAAAGCCTGGCTTCATCGAAATCAAGCCCGGCGAGGAAAGGGAGTTTTTGAAGGACCGCTCCGTGCGCGAGATGTCCGGCATCGGCAAAAACCGCCAGCGCTCGCTCGCGGCGCTGGGCGCAATGACGTTTGGCCACGTGGCAAAATTGCCGTCCACCCTGCTGCGGCAGAAATTCGGGATTTGGGGAACGCAGCTCTGGCTGTTCGCCAACGGCCTGTGGAACGAGCCGCTGCTGCTGGAAGTGAAGGACCGCACGACGATTTCCAGCAACACGACGCTGCCTTATGACGAGCCGGATTACGGGGCGGCGCTGACGTTTGCGTTGAGCGAGACGACGCGGCTCGTCGGCCAGTTGCGCCGCGAGCAGATGCAGGCGCGTGAGATGGCGCTGACGATCCGCTTTGAGGATTTTTCCGAGGTTGGCGGCTCGCACCGGTTTCACGCGCCGCAATTTTTGAATTCGGTCATCAACCGCACGCTGGAGGAAATTTTCCGCGGCATCATGGAAACGCAGTTCAAGCCGGTGCGTCAAATCCGCATCGCGTTCTGGAACCTCGCGCGGCTGGACACGCAGCCGACGTTGTGGGGCCGCACGGACGCGGAACGCTGGAGCGCGCTGGACGACGCGGCGCACGAAATGAATGAGCAATTTTCGCGTCCCGAAAAGCCGGCGCTGATGACCGGCGCGCAACTGGCCCTGCGCCAGCTCGACGACGCGCACAAAAATCCGAAGTCGAAATGCCCGTTCGCCCCGCAGCGCGAGATTGTAAAAAAACTCTGGGGCACGGATGCCGACCCGCTGCTGCGGCTGAAGCCGTTTCATCCCGGCAAAGGCCCGCCGGCGCGCAAAGGCAAAAGATAATTGGGAGCAACGGCTTGCAAACGCCAGCAAGCATCTTCACTCCCCGCAATGACCGCCGCTAGGCGACGTGCGCAAAATCTGCGCAGGACACGCCGGGATGAGCATCAATTGCGCAGTGGAGATTCGCAATTCCTTGGAAAGCCGCGTTTTTCCAGATGGCACGTTCCTTGCGAGGGAATAATTCGCAAATAATGGCCGGCATGAGTGTGTCGCCAAGTTAGACCGGAAGAAATGGCAAAACAGCAAACCAACAACAGGAAAATTCGATGAATGTAAGAAATCTGTTCACAATCTGCGGAGTGGCCGCTGCTCTCATGTTGAGCTCCGGCAGCACATTCGGCCAGGGCGGCGGTGGCGGTGGCTTTGGCGGTGGTGGTGGCGGCTTTGGCGGCGGTGGCTTTGGCGGCGGCGGACCCGGCGGTGGCGGCGGATTCGGCGGTGGTGGCGGCGGTTTTGGCGGAGGTGGCGGTGGATTCGGCGGTCGCGGTGGCGGTGGCGGCGGATTTGGCAATAATGGCGGCCAGCAGTTGACGCCCCAACAAATGCAGCAACAGATGTCGCAACGCATGTTGGAGCAGTATCGTCAGACCCTTTATATCACCAATGACGACGATTGGGCGGCGATTCAAGGGCTCATCCAAAAAGTGATTGATGCGCGCAACGCGCTTGGAACAACAACGGATTTGGCGGACGCGGCGGACGCGGCGGACGCGGCGGACGCGGCGGACGGTGGCGGGTTCGGCGCCGCGGCCATACCTGATCCGGTGAAGGACGCCCTGCAAAATGCGCTTGATTCCGGCGCCCCAACCGCACAGGTAAAGGATTTGCTGACGAAATTTAAGGCTTCGCAAAAAGACAAGGAAGCCAAGCTGGTCGCGGCGGAAAATGACCTCCGGTCCGTGTTGTCGGTTGAACAGGAGGCCGCGGCAGTCCTGGGCGGATTGCTCGACTCCTACCTTTAACCCCAGAGAAGCTGACGATTTATTATGAACGAAACCATTGTCCAAAATCAGCCGCAGTTGCTGGACCGCATGGTCGCCGGGAAGCAATTGTCGGCGATTGACGCCAAGTCGCTGGCGAAGACGAAGCCCGCGATGCAAACCGAGGAGGAAGTTCTCCGATGGCTGGCCCAGGAATATGGACTGACGTTCACTCCGCTGGAAGACGTGGAGCCGGATCGCCAGCTTCTCTCGCTTTTTCCCGCGCGCATTTTGCTGAAGGAGGAACTCCTTCCGCTCCAGCGCACCAACGGCACCGTGGAAGTCGCGACCAGCCGACTCTTCGCCACGCAGGGACTCGACGCGCTGAAGACCATGACCGGCCTGAATCTCCGGCCGGTCCTCGCCACCACGAAGCCATCCAGCGCGAAATCAAAAAACGCCTCGGCGTCGGCGCCGACACCATCGGCACGCTGGACGAGGACAAGTCGTTTCAGGTCGTTGACGAAAATGCCGAGGACACGAACCTGGATGAAGCCGCCGAGGACGAGGCGTCCATCATCCGTTTCGTCAACCAGGTTTTGAAGGACGCCATCGAATTGCGCGCGTCGGACATCCACCTGGAACCGTTCGAGGACGAATTCCGCATCCGCTACCGTATTGACGGCGAGCTGCAGGAAATTCCCGTGCCGGCTTCATTGAAGCGGTTTCAGCCGGCCATTGTCTCCCGCGTCAAAATTTTGAGCCATCTCAACATCGCCGAAAAACGCCTGCCGCAGGACGGACGCATCCGCATCCGGCTCGAAGACGCCGACGTGGACATCCGCGTTTCGGTGATCCCGATGATCCACGGCGAAGCGGTGGTGATGCGTTTGCTCCGGCAGAACGCCAAACTGCGCGGTTTGCCGGACATTGGCATGGACAAGCGCGAGCTGGATTGCTTCCGCCGCGTGCTGCGGCTGCCGCACGGCATCATTCTGGTCACCGGCCCGACCGGCTCCGGCAAAACCTCGACGCTTTACACCGCGCTCAACGAAATCAACGACGCCGTCCGCAAAATCATCACGGTGGAAGACCCCGTGGAATACCAGCTCAAGGGCGTCAACCAGATCCAGGTCAACGAAAAATCCGGCCTCACCTTCGCGCGCGGCCTGCGCTCGATTTTGCGCCATGACCCTGACGTGGTGCTCATCGGTGAAATTCGCGACGAGGAAACGGCGCAGATCGCCGTCCAGGCGTCCCTCACCGGTCACCTGGTTTTCTCCACGCTGCACACCAATGACGCGCCCGGCGCGGTGACGCGGCTCGTGGACATGGGCATCGAGCCGTATCTCGTCACGTCGTCGCTCGAAGCGGTGCTCGCGCAACGGCTCGTCCGCGTGCTTTGCAAGGATTGCAAGCAGCCGGACATGTCCGCGACCGCGCAGGCGCTCAAGATCCAGCTCGGCATTCCCCCGAACGCGACCATTTACAAGTCCGTCGGCTGCCGCGAGTGCCGCAACACCGGATTCCTCGGACGGCACGCCATTTTTGAATGGATGGACACCGACCAGGAAATCCGCCAGCTCATTTTGAAGAACGCCTCGACCGACATGATCCGCGAGGCCGCGCGAAGGGCAGGGGATGAAAATGCTTGCCGAGGACGGCTGGCGGCTGGTCCGCATGGGCATCACCACGGTGGATGAAGTCTTGAGTGTGACCACCGCCAAGGAAGTCGCGGAAACGGCGAAAATCAAAACCGGCCAAACCACCGCGGAAATCGCGGTGGCGCGAAACGTAAATTCCCATGGCCACGTTCACTTACAAAGGCTTGAAGTCGGACGGCAAGATTGCCGAGGGACAGCTTGGATGCCCCCAACCGGCCCGACGCGATGCGCCAGATGGAAACGCTCGGCCTGCGTCCGGTGACCTGTTGCCGAAAAAGCCGCCGCCGCGAAAGGCGGTTCGGCGACTGCCCGGCGGGCTGGCGGCCTCGGAAAAATTTCAATTCAATTTCAAGTCGAAAAAAGTTTCGGCGAAGGAACTGGAAAATTTCACGCGGCTGCTGTCCAGTTTGCTCGCGGCGGGCGTGCCGTTGAGCCGCGCACTGGTGATTCTGACCAAGGAAGCCTCGTCGCCGGTGGCGCAGGCAAAGTGGAAGGAAGTTCACAACATGGTCGTGGACGGCATGTCGCTGGCCGACGCGATGGCGAAATCGCCGGAGACTTTTCCGCGCGTTTACGTCGCGATGGTCGAGGCGGGCGAGGCGGGCGGATTTCTCGACGTGGTGCTGGCGCAGATCGCGGAATTTCAGTCGCGCGAAAAGGACCTGAAATCGAAGGTCATGACGGCGATGCTGTATCCGTGCATCCTGCTGGTGCTGGCGATGGTGGTGTTGATCGTGCTGCTGACGTTTTTCATCCCGAAGTTCCAGCGGGTGTTCGCGCAAATCCACGGCTCGCTGCCGCTCATCACGCAAATCATCATCGCCGCGAGCCATCTGATCCGCAACTATGGTATTGTTTGTGGCGGCGGCGATTGGTGGCCATCGTCTTTCTGGCGCGGACCTGGTTTATTTCGGAAAAAGGCAAGCGCATGTGGGAAGGCCTGGTCTTGCAGGCGCCGCTGGTCGGCGCGCTCATCGCGCAATTCGCCATGGCCCGTTTTTGCCGGATGCTCGGCACGCTCATCGGCGCGGGCGTGCCGCTCGTGCATGGCCTGAACGTCGCGCGCCGCTCCATCGGCAACCAGATCCTGGTGGACGCCGTCAGCAAGTCCATCGAACAGGTGCAGCAGGGCGGACGGCTCGGCCAGAGCCTTGCGGATTGCAAGCGGCTGTTCTCCGGCTCGACGCTGGAAATGATTTCCGTCGCGGAGGAAAGCGGCAAGCTCGACGCCGAACTGGTGCGCATCGCGCTGGTGACCGAGGGCGATCTGGACCGCAATCTGAAAACCGCCGTGGCGTTCGCCGAGCCGCTGATGCTGTTCTTCATCGCCGGCTTCATCGGCACCATTTTCATCGGCATGTTGCTGCCGGTGCTGTCCATGAGCGAATACATCAAATAAACCATTCAACGATTCAAATTATGAAAACTCAAATTCGAAATCAGAAATCCGACATCCAAAACCGCCGCAGCGCCTTCACGCTCGTTGAAATGCTGCTGGTCGTCACCATCATCGGCATCCTCGCCGCGCTGGTCATTCCCAAAATCGTCGGACGCAGCGAACAGGCCCGCATCACCGCCGCGCAGACGGACATCAACGCGGGCATCAAAACCGCGCTGGACGCCTTCGAGGTGGACAACGGGTTTTATCCCCGGAGCCTGCAGGATCTGGTCGACGCAGCCGCAAAACGCCCGGAACTGGCACGGGCCGTATCTGGACAAACTGCCGACGGATCCGTGGAACAATCCTTACATCTATTATTATCCCGGCAAACACAACGCCAACAGCTACGATCTGCTGTCCGTCGGCCCCGACAGCAAGGAAGGCACCGACGATGACATCGGCAACTGGCAATAATTGAAGACGTCATGTGCGCAAAGCCGCTTACATTTTGGCTTGGCTGGCGATTCTGGAATCGCGGTGATTTGCATGCGACTTATGCCGAAAATGTCGGTCGCCACCAGAGCAAGAATCACGCATCACCGCGGCGCAGACTGATATTAATGCAGGGCATCAAAACCGCGCTCGACGCATTCCAGGTGGACAACGGCCATTATCCAAAGCAAGCCTGCAGAATTGGTCACAGCACCGACGACACGACCAACTGGCACGGGCCGTATCTGGACAAGCTGCCGGTGGATCCGTGGGGCCAGCAAATATATTTACGAGTATCCCGGCAAGCATAACACAAATGGCTATGATTTGTTTTCCGCCGGCCCGGATGGCAAGGCTGGAACTGAAGATGACATTGGCAACTGGCAATAATTGAAGACGTCATGTGCGAAAGCAAGTTTACATTTTGGTTGTGCGGTGATTCTGGGGATCGGGGTGTTTTATGCGATCAGGCCGAGATTTTGGGTTAGCGAGAGAGGCATCCATATTGGGGGGCGCGGAACCGGACTTCGTTAATGCTGGAATCAAAAGCGCACTCGACTCATATAAAGTGGATAACGGAGATTATCCAAAAGGCACAAATGGTCTGCATGAATTAGTCCAACAGCAAAGTGGCACAACCAACTGGCACGGGCCGTATCTGGACAAGCTGCCGGTGGATCCGTGGGGCCACAAATACAATTACGAGTATCCCGGGAAGCACGACACGAATGGCTATGATTTGTTTTCCGCCGGCCCGGATGGCAAGGCTGGAACTGAAGATGACATTGGCAACTGGCAATGATTTTTAATGAAATGGCGAATGCAAATTGGCAAATGGCACGGTGGCAGAGCGAAGCGCGGAAACGCGCTTCCGCCCGATCATGGGCGTCTCGCGTGTGGCACCCGTCAGCGTGATCACGCCGTCACTCGAACCGGCTTTTACACTCATCGAGTTGCTGCTCATTCTGGCGATGCTGGTGATCATCACGTCGCTCGCCGCGCCGGCGGTGGCGAATTTCATCCGGGGCCGGGCGCTGGACTCGGAGGGGCGCCGGCTGTTTGCGCTGATCCACGCCGGCCAGAGCCGCGCGGTTTCCGAGGGCATGCCGATGGTCCTGTGGGTGAACGAAAAACAAAACGCCTATGGGTTGCAGGCGCAAACGACCGGCAAGAACGGCGATCCGGACGCGGAAAAGTTGTCGCTGGATTCCACGCTGACCATCGCGGTGCAGAACGGTCGGTGATCACGCCGACGACGTTCAGCGATATGCCGGCGGTCATCTTTCAGCCGGACGGCACGGTGAACGAAAACAGCCCGCAGATCTTGCAGTTGACGGATGCCGCGGGCGTTTCAATCTGGCTGGTCGAGTCGGGCAGCCGCACGGGTTATGAAGTTTGGACACGAAACCGTGAAAGGCCGGGCCGGGCATTCACCTGGCCGAGGTGCTGGCGGCGATGCTGTTCCTCGCCATCGTCTTCCCGACACTGGTGGAGGCGTTGCACATCGCGAGCCTCTCGGGCGAGGTCGCCGTGAGGAAGGACGCGGCGGCGCGCATCGCCGACCGGATTTTGAATGAAAGCATCGTCACGACGAACTGGAACGGGCAACGCGATGAACGGGACGGTTTCGGAGGGCGCGCTGGATTTCGACTGGAAGATGTCGGTCCAGGAGTGGCCGCAGAATGGGACGCAGTTGCCGTCGAGCGACCAGAGTTTGCCGTCGAACGGGATGCTGCCGATGACGGTCCAGAGCATGCCGCAGAACATCATGCAGATGCTGACGGTGGAAGTGAAGTTTCAGGCGCAGGGCAAAGATTATACGGTGAGCGCTGGGCACGCTGGTGAATCCGCCGGACGGGTCCACGACGAACGACGGCCATGCGATAACGCAATGAAAATTGAATTGAACAACACGAGCGCGTTCACGCTGATCGAGATGATTCTCGCCATCGGCATCGCCGCCATTGTGTTGGTCTCCGTCAACACGGTGCTGTTCGCCTCGCTGCGGCTCCGCGATGACACGTCAAACATGGTGGACGCCGCGTCGCCCGTGGAACAGACGGTGGCGTTTCTGCGGCACGATTTGCTGTGCATGGTGGTGCCCACCAACTGCTCGGGCGGGGTTTTGTCCGGCGATTTCAAGGTCGGCAACGTGAGCAGCCCCGGCATCACCGATCCGGTGGCGATCGAAATGTTCACCGCGGCCGGCGCGTTGAGCGACAACGCGCCGTGGGGCGACATCCAGCGCGTCACTTACGAATTGAAAATGCCGAACGACCGCTCCGCCCTC
The DNA here is from genome assembly GCA_963711945.1 of uncultured Verrucomicrobiae bacterium. Lineage (GTDB taxonomy): Bacteria > Verrucomicrobiota > Verrucomicrobiia > Limisphaerales > UBA11358 > UBA11358. The sequence goes on from CAVQGB010000009.1 coordinate 129,185, forward strand.
GGCAGGAATCTGGTGCGCAGCGTCGTGCGGAATCTATTGACGCGAACAACACCCCGGACGTGGAGGACCAGCTCATGTTGACGGGCGTCCAGACCATCACGTCAGTTGTTACGACGGCCGGTCAATGGCAGGACAACTGGGACACGACCGGCCTGACCTCGACTTACACCAATCTGCCGTCCGCCGTCCGCGTGGATATCCAGATGGCGCAGCCGGAGGGCCAACAACAACAACCTGGCGCCGATTGTACTGGTCGTGCCGATTGACGTGCAATGGCCCACAAACATGGTCTCGGTCTCGACCAACAGCACGGATTGAAATGAATCCTTGGAACTCCAACATCCCGCATCCCGCATCCGGCGCCCGAAGGCGTCCGGTGCGCCGGGGCTTGTGGATGCTGGCCGTTCGCCGTTGAAGGGCGGGCGCTCCTAACAACACGGCTCCGTTTTGGTCATCGTCCTGTGGGTCTCCGTCGGGCTGGTGAGCATCGCGCTGTATTTCGCCAACTCGATGACGTATGAGCTGCGCGCGTCGGACAACCGCGTCAACGGCCTCGTCGTCGGACCAGGCCATCGAGGGCGCGGCGCACTATGTCGGTTAGATTTTGCAAAATTACGGAACCAACGGCATGGTCGCCCAACAACACGCAGTTCGCCTGCGCGGGCGTGCCGGTCGGCGACGCGCATTTCTGGCTCATCGGCCGCGACCCGTCCGAAAGCGCCACCACTTCCGCCTCCGCCGGCCTGTATTTCGGCCTGGTTGACGAAGGCTCAAAACTGAATTTGAACTACGCCTCCACCAACGCCCTGTCGTATCTGCCGAACATGACGGTGGATTTCGCGCAATCCATCGTGGAATGGTGCAGCACGAACGAGTCCGACAGCGGCAATCTCGATTACTCGACGCTCGGCTATTATCCGAGAAAGCCGCGCCCTTTGAAACCGTGGACGAACTCCGGCTGGTCTATGGCGCGAACATGAATTTGCTGTCCGGCAACGATCTCAATCTCAACGGCGTGCTCGACGAGAATGAAAAGACCACGTCGGGAACCAGCCAGATGGTCAGCGGCCTGCTCGATTTTACGACGGCCTGGACGCGCGAGCCGAATTTCTTCTACCGACGGCTCGACGTTGACGAATATCAACACGATAACCACCCAGGACCAGTGGTATGCATTGCTGGGGAACGCCTACACCGCCTCCCTTTATGCGACGTTGACCAACGGCATTCCCTACACGAACCTTCTGGCCTTCGCCGTCGCCTGCTATCCCTACATGAATTCGTCCGATTTTGAGAAGATTTACAACTACATCACGACCGTGGACGTCACGAACACTCCCTATATCTATGGCCGCGTGAACATCAACTCCGCCGGCAGCGACGTGTTGATGGCCCTTTTCGAGGGGTTGCCCCAGATCAACGGCGACGAGCAGACCGCGTCCGGAGCGGTGGATACGCTCATCGCCTATCGCAAGCAAAATCCCGGCAACCTCGACACCCTCATGTGGGTGGTGGATGCGCTGGGCACCACCAGCCCGATCATCACGGCGCTGGAACGGGGCGATTACATTACAACAAGGAGCTACCAGTTCACGGCGGACATCGCGGCGGTGGGCGCGTATGGCCGCGGCTACCGGCGCGTGAAGTTTGTTTTCGACACCACCGGTGGAACGCCTATCATCATCTATCGTCAGGATTTGAGCGGACTCGGCTGGGCGCTGGGCGACAAAGTGCGGCAGGATTTGCTGGCAAACAACAAGACACTCCAATGAACAACATCATAAATGTCAAATTTCGGAAGCGGAAGAAACTGTCCAGCGTGCTCGGCCTGACGCTCGACGGCAGCCGGTTCGAAGGCGTGGTGATGCGGCGCGTCAACGACGCGCTGCACGTCCAGCAGAGTTTTTCCGTCGCGCTCACGCTGGACCCGCTCACCGCGGCGCCGGAACTCATCGGCCGCGAAATCCGCAACCACCTCGACGCCGCCGGCGTCCGGGAGCGGCACTGCATCCTCGGCGTTCCGTTGAAATGGGTGTTGACCTCGCATACGGAACTGCCGCCGCTGCCGGAGGCCGACGCCGCGAGCCTGTTGCAGTTGGAGGCCGAACGCGGTTTCCCGTGCGACGTGGCGACCCTGCAGCTCTCCAATTCAAGCTGCCCGCTGCCGGAGGACAAGACGCACGTTCTGTTCACGGGCATTCCCCTCACGCACATCACGACGCTGGAAAAGGTCCTGGCGGCGGCCAAATTGAAGCCGGTCAGTTTCGCGCTCGGCCTGTCGGCGTTGCAGCCGCCGGCGGCGGAAAAATCCAACGGCGTGCTCTCGCTGGCGGTCGGCGAAAGCACCGTGTCGCTGCAGGTCACCTGCGGCGGCGGCGTGGCGGCCCTCCGCGCGCTCGAAGGCGCGATTGAAAATCCATCGGGCCGGCGCGCGCTGGTGACCGACCTCGTCGAACGCGAATCGCGCATCACCCTCGGCCAGTTGCCCGCCGGATTGCGCGACGCGGTGAAGCGCATCCGCATCTTCGGCCCGCGCGAACTGGCGCAGAGGCTTGCGGACGAAATGGAACTGCGATTTGATCCGCTGGGTTTAAGCGTGGAAGTCGTGGCGGCCTACAAGCCGGATGAATTTGGCGCGGTGCTTCCGCCGGACGCCTCGGTGTCGGCGGCATTCAGTCTGGCGGCGCGGTTGCTGACCGGCCAGCCGCTCGCGTTTGAATATTTGCCGCCCAAGCCGACGATCATCGAGCAGTTCGCCTCGAAATACGCGTCGGGCAGGTTGCGCACGACCGGCGCCATCGCCGCCGGCATCGTGCTGATCGTCGGCGCATTGTTTGGCTACCAGCAAATCCGGCTCGCGCTGTTGAATTCGCAATGGAGCAGGATGGAAAAGCAGGTGGCTCAAATCCAGGACATCCAGGCGAAAGATCAAAACATACCGTCCCTGGTTCGATGACTCGTTTCACCACCTGTCGGTTTTGCGGCAGTTGTCCATTGTCTTCTCTCAAAATGGCGATGTGACGGCCAAGACCATCGAAATCCGCGACAACGGGCTGGTCAATTGCACCGGCGTCGCGCAAACCTATCAGGCGCTGCTGACAACGCTGCAGCAATTGCAGGCGTCGCCGGGCGTCCGGGCGGTAAAAATAGACATGGTCCACGGCAAATCGCCGATGCAGTTCACGTTTGAGTTCCAATACAACAACAATGGAGGCGCAAATGAAGATTGATAACCGCCAGCAATTCCTGGTCGTCCTGACCATCGCCGTGGCGGGCGCTGCTCCTCGTCAACAGCCTGATTTACAATCCGCTGGCCAATCTGTGGTCCAAGCGCGCGGCGCAGATCAAGGATCTGACCTCGAAGGTGAATGATGGCAACAAATTGTTGAAACGCGACGCGGACATCCGCAAGAAGTGGGGTGAGATGCGCATCGAACACTCTCCCGACCAACCCTCCTGGCCGAGCAGAGGTGGTCGGCCAGCTCGTCAACTGGTCGCAAAACACCGGCGCGGAACTCCCCAGCATCACGCCGCAGGTGAAAAACGACTCGACGAATTACATGACCATCAACTGCCGCGTCGAGGCGAGCGGCCCGCTCCTCGCGTTGAGCCAGTTCATTTACAACATCGAACAGCACCAGTATCTGGCGCTGAAGATTGACTCGGCGGAATTGAGCGCGCATGACACGACCGGCCAGCAGCTCACTCTCGGTCTGCAAATCAGCGGGCTGGCCCTCCTGCCACAAAACTCCAACCAAAAAATGAATATGACGCGAATTAAACTCATTCTGGCGCTGGCACTCGCGCTGGCCGGCGGCTATTCCGCCTCCGCGCAGCGGAACAACGGCGGCAATTTCGACCGCACGGGCAAGGGAACTTTGGCGGCGATTTTGGTCCCGGGCAGCGGAACAATTTCGGCAATCGGAACAACTTCGGTAATTACTCTTCCGCGCAATCCACCAACGTGCCCGGCCCGACGGATTATCAGCGGTTCAGCCAGTTCATCAACCAGCGGAACATTTTTAACCCGGCCCGTTTTGCGTTTGTGCCTGGGTCGCGGCCACCCGTCCGCCAAGGCCCCGCCCCGGTCACCCCGACATTCGGTCTGGTCGGGACAATGGCTTATGAAAAAGGGATGTTCGCCTTCTTCGACGGAAACAATCCCGAATACCAGCAGGTGCTCTACGCCTCGGATAGCAACAGCATCGCCGGGTTCATCGTGGCCGACGTCACACCATCGGGCGTGACGCTCCAGACCGCCGACAAAAAGCAAAAGATGCCATTGAAAATCGGCGAAACGCTGCGGGAGCAGGAGGACGGCACCTGGGATTTTGGCGGATCAGCCGGGTCGTTTTCCAGCGCGGGCGGGGCGGGATTCGGGGCGGCTTCATCCGCTTCAGGGTCCATGTCCTCGCCATTCGCCGAGCCGGCCGCCGCGACACCCGCCGCGCCCAGCGCGGCCGTTCAAGGCAATGATATTTTGAGAAGACTCATGCAAGAAAGACAACAACAATTAAAATGAAAACAAAAATCCTCACAACCCTCGCGGCGATTTGCGTTGCGGGACTGCTTGTCCCGGCGATCGCCCAAACGATTAACAACGCGCCGGATGCCGCGGACACGGCGGCCGCGCCGGACGCGGCGGCGCCACCCGGCGCGCCGGACACGGCAACGGCCGCGCCGGATGCGGCAGTAGTGCCTGTCGAAACGGTTGCCGCGGTTCTCAACGCGGCCGCTGATGCCGCCGCGGCAGGCGGAGACACCGCGCCCGACAAGGGGGCGCCGCGCCGGCGCCGCGCGCAATCACGCCGCGCGCGCGGGGCGGGAAGATTCAGCGCCAACACCGCCAGGGGCTTTTGGCGCGCAGGAACCTGTGACATCGGCCTTCACGCCGCCCGCGCAGCCGGTTGGCGCGAATACAACAGGTTTGTCCATGAATTTCATCGGAGCGCCGTTGAACGAGGTGCTGAATTATTTGAGCGACGCGGCGGGCTTCATCATTGTGCAGGACATCGCGTATATCTACGGCAGCGTCACGATCCGTGGAAAGAATTTGACCAAGCAGGAATGCGTGGATTTGCTCAACGCCCAGTTGAACAAGAACGATTACGCCGCCGTTTTCACTCCTCCGCGAACGCTGACCATCATGACGAAGCAGGACGCCAAGACGGCCGATATCCCGGTCATCATTGAAAGCAATCCGACCAATGTTCCCAGCAACGCCGAAATGGTGACGCAGATCATCCCCATCCGGTTTGTGGATGCCCAGCAGTTGGTTTCGGATTTGTCGGTGTTCGTTTCTTCACAGGCGACGATGAGGCCAACACGGCCGGCAACTCGATCATCATCACGGACACGCAGTCCAATATCCATCATTTGCTGGAAATCATCAAGGCGGTGGACGACAGCGCCGAGATGGAGACGATCGTTAATACGTTTTACCTGAAATATGCCAACCCGGTGGAGGTGGCGAACGAGCTGGCCACCATTTTCCCAAGCAGCAGCGGCGCGCAGTCGCCAATCAGTGTGTTCGGTGGCCGTGGCGGCGGACGCGGCGGCGGCGGTCGCGGCGGCGGCGGTGCTAATCCCTTCGCGGCCCTTTTTGGCGGTGGCGGCGGCGGAGACACCACCGACGATCGCATCAGAAGGGCGCAGCAGGTCAATGCGGTGCCCGATCCGCGCATCCAGGCGGTCGTTGTGACCGCGCCGAAGAGTTTGATGGATCAAATTACAGAATTGATAGACGGCTTGGACGTGCCATCGGCCACGCGACCAGGATGTCTATGTCTTCTCGGTGACCAATGCCGATCCGAACCAGGTCGGTTGCGGAGCTGCAAAGCATGTTCAAGGCACCACGGCATCGCGGAACAACAACCAGCAAAACAGCCCGTTGCAGACGCGAGCGCAACAGCACCGCGACTACAGCGGCCACGATATCCACCAGTACCGGACTTAACTCGAGCACTGGCACACGGGCGGGAGGCAACTAAAACGTGAATTAATTGATGCAACATTTTATACAAAGGCAAACTATGAAAACAAAACACTTCAACAAACTTTTCGGCGGCGTTCTGCTGTTCCTGTTCTGCGCCGCGTTTGAACTCTACGCGGGAGGCGGCGGTGGCGGCGGTGGCGCTCGCGGTGGCGGCGGTGGTGGTGGTGGTTTGGCGGCGGCGGTGGCGGCGGCGTCGGCGGCGGGTTCGGTGGTTTTGGCGCTGGCGGCATCGGCGGTGGCGGTGGTGCTGGCGGCGGTGGTGGTGGTCGCGGCGGCGGCGCAAGCAGCAGCCAATACAACCCCAACGGCGCCGTGGGCAGCCGCGCAAATTTACCGTGGACCCGAGCGACGCACAAAATTATGGTCGATTGCGGACGAGGTGACCGCGAAGCAGATACAGGAGGTCCTCGCCCAGCTCGACGCGCCCGCAGCCGCAGGTGCTCATCCGGGTTGTCTTCCTTGAAGTCAACGACAACAAAGCGTCCGACATCGGCGTGTCAAGGCAATTACACCGGTGCGCAACGGTTCGTTCGGGCAAGTCGCCGGCTTTGTTACCAATGGTATACAACCAGATCAGCACGACCACCCAAAACGGCACGACAAGCACCACGTCCCCAGCTACCAGCCCATACTTGGCCTGCGCACACAGTCTGAAAGCCTGGGCCAAAACTTTGGTTTGCCCCAGACCTTGGCGGGAGCGGCAGGGAATGGCGGTGTTTATCAAATGATGGATCAATAACTTCAACGCGACCTTCCAGGCCATTGCCACCGCGGGCAATGCGCAGGTGCTGTCACGCCCCACCATTCTGGCGCGTGACGGCCAGTTGGCGGAAATCGTCATCGGCCAGAGCATCTATCTGCCCAGCGGCGTGTCGTTCACGTCGGTCAGCGGTTCCTCCACCACCGTTCCCACCATCAACGGAAACTACCAGAACGTCGGCATCCAACTGGATGTCACGCCTTACATCCAGGTGGAACAAGCTGGTGCAGATGATCATCCAGCCGCAGATCACGTCCATAGACACCTCGACCCCCGGGCAGCAGATTGTGGGCAGCACCATATTTTCGGGCGCCGTGTATGCGCCGAACATCAACAAGCGCTCCGCCAACACCGTCGTGGTGACGCCGGATGGACAGACCGTCGCCATCGGCGGCCTCATTTCCAACCAGAAATCCTCCAATGTCACCAAGGTGCCGCTTCTGGGCGACATTCCGCTGCTCGGCCAGCTTTTCAGGTTCAACAGCAAGGCCGAAGGGAAGACCGAGCTGATGATATTTCTCACGCCGCACATCATCCAGGCGCCGTCGCTGCTCGCCGCGATGGCAGCGAATGAAGTGGACCAGTCGCAGATGATCACCAATTCGATTTCGGAACAGTTGTTGAACAGGTATCCTTGAGCGCGTGCCGGCGGAATCCGCGGGCCCATCCTCGCGCATCAGTTCGGGATTCATGCCCGCTCCGCCGGCGTCAAATCCGCAAGTTCCGAATCCGCTAGACGGGGATTGCATTTTGCGCCGGACGGGTCCATACTGAACGACCAGATGCAACCCAGACGAAAAAGTCCATTGATTTACGGGCTTCTGCTTGGAGTCTGGGTGCTGGTTGTCGCATGGCAGGTTGCAGGAGCATTTCCGTGTCCGCGATACGGCGCAGACGTCCCTGCGGCGGCGCTCCGAAGCTTACGGCAACACCATCGGCGCGGTCGTCCGGGGGCAGCAATTTCGCGGCGCGGCGCTCCGCGAAAACCTGGAACCCGTGTTGAAAGAGGTGGTTGGCAGCGACACAAACGCGGCCGAATCAAGCGAGGTGATTTCCATCGAATTGATCGGAAACGATCCAACCAACGTTCTGGCTTCCGCCGGCAGGCCGATTAATCTGGAGCAAGCGGACCTTCGTCAAGCGGGTGAACATTGGGGCATGCACAGCATGACAAAGGTGTATCCGGTGGAAGGCGCTTACCTGACCAATACTCTGATTATTGAGCTGTCCACAAATGACATGGCTTATGGACGCCCCAGGCCGCCGCGCGACCGCATGGGAATGCCGGGAGATGAGAATCCGGGCGCAACCAACCTTATGGGCACAAATGGGGTTGCCGCCGGCCAATTTGGTCCTCCACGTTCGCCGCCGCCGGGCGATCCCGGGTTTCGGAACGCCAATGCGTGGAGAGCGTCCCGGTCCGCGCCGTCCATTTTGGGCCTTTGGGATGAACGAACAGCAATATGAGGAAATGGCCAAGACGCACGAATTGCACGGGGTGGTTCTGACGCTTTCCACGCAGATTTTCGAAGGCACCATCAGCCGTGATTTCTGGCAGCGCATCATCATCGTTTTCTTTGCGGGTATTTCCGTCATCGGCGCCGGAATGGCGTGGCGCAACATTTCCAAGACTGCGGAACTCCAGATCCGCCTCGTGCGCGCCAGCGAATTGAATTTGCATCTCAAGGAAATGAATCTCGCCGCCGCCGGCCTCGCCCACGAAACACGCAATCCGCTCAACATCATTCGCGGCATGGCGCAGATGCTTTCCAAGCAGCCCGGCGCGCCGCCGGAATTGTGCGAGAAATCCCGCGTCATCGTGGACGAGACGGACAAGGTCACCGCGCAATTGACCGAGTTCATCAACTACTCGCGCCCGCGCGAGGTGCGCCGGTCCAAAATCGCGGTTCAGTCCGCCGTCAACGAAGTCGTCCGCACTCTGGCCCACGACATTGAGGAAAAGAAAGTGGCCGTGGATGTCATCGGCGAGCCGCTGTCCATCAAGGCGGACGAACAACTCCTGCGCCAGTTGCTGTTCAACCTGATCATCAACGCGGTCCAGGCGGTGGATGCGGGTGGACGGATTCAGATTCACGCGCGGCGCGACAACGCCGCCGAAGCCACGCTCGAAGTCCTTGACGATGGCCCCGGCGTGCCGCCCGAACGCCGCGAGGAGGTTTTCAAGCCCTATTTCACCACCAACCAGAAGGGCACCGGCCTCGGTTTGGCGGTGGTGCAGCAAATCATCCTCGCGCACGGCTGGGAAATCGCCTGCCTCGGCAACGAGCCGAAGGGCGCCATCTTCCGCGTCAGCCACCTGCAACTTGCCTGAATTCCATGACGTTCGTGGAGCGCCTCCACAACCGGGTGAGTGACGGTGAATCATCCCGCTTCTCGATGGGGAGCGCACGCGCCTCGCGTGCCGTTTTTCGCGCCCCCGCGGAAAATGCCGAGCGCATGGAAAAGTTCCGAATATTCCATGAGATCTCATGCGCAAGCTGCTGGATGCGAAGGCGGATGCGTTCCACAATCCCTGTTCTCGTGTTAAACGTTCCCAAACTCTGTTGCGGATGAGCATTGTCACCAAAACCGGGGATGACGGCACGACGGCGTTGATGTATGGCCGGCGCGTTCCCAAGAACCATCCGCGCGTGGAGGCTTGCGGCGCGGTGGACGAGTTGAACGCCGCGCTCGGCATGGCCCGCGCCGCGTCGGCACACGGCTTCATCCGCGACAACCTGCCTGACATCCAGAAGGATTTGATCGTGCTGATGGGCATGTTGGGAGTGCTGCCCGAGGATTTGGCGCGCTACGCCAGGGACGGCTTTCCGCTGGTCGCGCATTCGATGACGTCCCGGCTGGACGCGCTGGTGAAAGAGATTGAGTCGCAGAACGCGGACTTCAAGGGTTGGGCGACGCCCGGGGCGGTTCCGCACAGCGCGGCGCTGGACGTGGCGCGGACGGTTTGCCGGCGCGCCGAGCGGCGGGTGTGCGCGCTGGATGCGCCGGGCGCGCCGGTGAATCCAGAAATTGTGGCTTACCTGAACCGCCTGGGCGATCTGCTGTGGCTGCTGGCGCGGTGGGTGGAGACCCAACACCGCTCAACCGGCGGGCCGGGTTGACCTGAAGCACGGCTTTCCACGGAAATCCTCCGCGCGAATTTGCTTTGCCCGCGGAAATTATGTTGCGAAACAGCGCGCGCGAAATTACTGTCCATTCAGGCAACCGGCCTGCAAGGCGGTTAAACAAGACGCTGCAATTTAACTATGAACAAACCGCTTTCGGGCGCGGAACTAAATGAACTGGTCGCCGGCTTGAACAGGCTGGCGCGCAATCTGTGGTGGACGTGGAATCAGGAGGCCCAGAACATTTTCCAGGAACTGTCGCCGCGCGGCTGGCAAAACCTGTTTCACAATGCCGCCGCCATTTTGCGCGAGGTCTCGGATTACGAACTGCGGGTGCATTTGCAGGAGTCCGGCTTTCAACATCAGGCGCGAGCCGTGTTGCGCTCCTTCGAGGCGTATCTCAACGACCCGGACACGTGGGGCCGCAAGAACGCGCCGCAGTTGGAAAAAAATCCTGTCGCCTACTTTTCCGCCGAGTTCGGCTTCCACGAATCGCTGCCGATTTCCGCGGGCGGCCTGGGCATCCTCTCCGGCGACCACGCGAAATCCGCGAGCGACCTCGGCCTCGGCTTCGTCGGCGTCAGCCTGTTTTACCGCGAGGGTTATTTCCAGCAGGCGATTGACTCGAACAACTGGCAGACGGAGTTTTACAATCTGGTTGATCCGCGCAACGTGCCGCTTGGAACCGGTGCTCAACGCCGAGGGCGGGCGGCTCGTGTGCCACGTCGAGATCAACATGGAAAGCGTCGCGTTCCAGGCATGGCGCATCAACGTCGGGCGCGTGCCGGTTTATCTGCTCGACGCGAACCTGCCGGAAAACGAGCAGCATTTCCGCGACCTGACGTCCCGCGTCTATGGCGGCGACAGCACGACGCGCATCATGCAGGAAATGCTCCTCGGCATCGGCGGCGTGCGGCTGCTGCGCGCGCTCGGCATCCAGCCGTCGGTGTTCCACATGAACGAGGGCCACGCGGCGTTTCTCACGCTGGAATTGATGCGCGAGAAAATGGCCGCCGGAAAGAATTTTGCCGGCGCGCTGGCCGAGACGAAGGCCCATTGCATCTTCACCACGCACACGCCGGTGGAGGCGGGGCATGACCGTTTCTCGCCGGCCATGATGGATTATGCGATTGCACAGCTACCGCGCGCTGCTGCCCGTGCCGTGGACGGACCTCCTGGGGCTGGGCCGCGTGGACCCGAAAAACGCCGACGAACCGTTCTGCATGACGGTGCTGGCGTTGAAGTTGTCGCGCGCGGCCAACGCCGTGAGCGAATTGCACGGGCAGGTCAGCCGCCACATGTGGCGGGCGCTGTATTCCGGCGTGCCGGAGGACCAGGTCCCCATCGGCCACATCACCAACGGCGTTCACCTGCTCGGCTGGATGAAGGGGTCGGTGCGCGAGTTCTGGCGGGGAAAACTCGCCGGCGTCGCGGCCGGCGAAATGCCGGAGGGCACGGCGTTCTGGTGCACCCGCGCTGGCCTTGACTGGGCGGCGACCATCCACAAGCCGGAATTCTGGCGGCAGATGGTGGACCAGGAATTTCTGACCGACGAGGAGCTTTGGGCGTTGCGCTACCGGCTGCGCCGCGAGCTGATCGAATTCGCCCGGAGACGCCTCCTCCTGCAGGCGCAATACGTCACGCAAGGCGACTTCATCCGGTTCGATCATTTGTTGAATCCCGACGCGCTGACCATCGGATTCGCGCGCCGGTTCGCCACCTACAAGCGCGCGCCGCTGATTTTCCAGCAGTTCGACAACATCGTGAAGCTCTGCAAGGACAAACAGCGGCCGGTGCAGTTTATTTTTGCCGGCAAGGCGCATCCCCGCGACGACGAAGGCAAGCGGTTCATCCAGCAGATCATCCATTTGAGCAAGCACAGCGAACTCGCGGGCCATCTGGTGTTTCTCGAAAACTACGACATCCATGTCGCGCGGCAGATGGTTTCCGGCTGTGACGTGTGGCTGAACAACCCGCGCCGCCCGCTTGAGGCCAGCGGCACCAGCGGCATGAAATGCGGCTGCCACGGCTGCCTGAATTTGAGCATCCTCGACGGCTGGTGGCGAGAAGGCTACGACGGCGAAAACGGCTTTGCCATCGGCGCGGACTCGCACCCGGACAACGTCGCCGAACAGGATCGCGTGGACAGCGCGAACCTTTACCAGACGCTCACCGGGCAGATCATCCCGATGTTTTACAGCCGCGACGTGCAGGGCATCCCGCGCCAATGGCTCCAGCGCGTCCGCCGCGCGATGATGACGCTGGTGCCGCAATTCACCACCGACCGCATGGTGAAGGAATACGCGCGGAAGTATTATCTGGCGAAGTAACCCATCCTCCTCGCGCTCACGCTCGTCCTCGCTCCCGGTTTTTTCGATGCGCGGCGGAGTTCCGGGACGAGGAGGAGGATCAATTCTGATTTCCAATCTTGAATTTTTCCGCGCGCAGCGTAGATTCTCAACCGCCAAGTTATGAACTACAAAATATCTCAACGCGCCGCTTCATTGTCGCCATCTCTCACACTCGCCGTTGACGCCAAGGCCAAGGCCATGAAGGCCGCGGGCGAGGACGTCGTCGGCTTTGGCGCGGGCGAGCCGGATTTCGACACGCCGCAGCACATCAAGGACGCCGCCGCCAAGGCGCTCGCCGCCGGGTTCACAAAATACACGCCGAGCAGCGGCATCCCGGAATTGCGCCAGGCCATCGCCGACAAGTTCAAGCGCGAGAACGGCCTGACCTACAAACCGTCCCAAATCATCGTGTCATGCGGCGGCAAGCATTCCTGCTACAACGTCATCCTTGCGACATGCGAAGCGGGCGACGAGGTCATCATTCCCGCGCCGTATTGGTTGAGCTATCCGGAAATGGTCAAGCTCGCGGGCGCGAAGCCGGTGATTCTCCAGACGAGCGACAAGACGGAATTCAAGGTGACGCCGGACGCCTTGCGCGCGGGCAATTACGCCAAACACGCGGTTGTTCATCCTCAATTCGCCGAGCAACCCGACCGGCAGCGTTTATACGCCGGAGGAAACCAAGGCGCTCGGCGACGTTTGCGTGGAGAAAAACGTCCTCATCATGAGCGACGAGATTTACGAGCACCTGCTTTACGATGGCGCGAAGGTGAAGAGCGTCGCCAGTTTTTCGCCGGCGCATCAGGAACACACCATCATCGTCCACGGCCTGGCCAAGGCGTATTCGATGACCGGCTGGCGGCTGGGTTTTCTCGCCGCGCCGGAGCCGATTGCAAAGGCGATTGACGCCGTGCAAAGCCACAGCACGAGCAATCCCACGTCGTTCGCGCAAAAGGGCGGGGTGGCCGCGCTCACCGGGCCGCAGGATCATTTGAAAGTCTGGCTCGCGGAATTTGACAAGCGCCGCCGCTATGCGCACGCCAAGTTGAGCGCCATGCCGGGGATCACCTGCGTGAATGCGAAGGGCGCGTTCTATCTGTTTCCGAACATTTCCAAGACCGGCCTCAAATCGTCGGAATTTTGCGCGAAGCTGCTTGACGCTGAAAAAGTCGCCGCCGTCCCCGGCATCGCGTTCGGCGCGGACGATTACATCCGCTTGAGCTACGCCACCAGCATGGCGAACATCGAGAAGGGGCTGGAGCGGATTGAGAAATTCTGCCGGACGCTGGTGAAGCAGTAACTTTCAGAGGACTGCTTCAATTCCGGCTATTGTTCGCCGTCAAGGCAGCGCCGCACGTTCAGCGCAAGGGTTTGCGGGTGATACGGCTTCTGCAGGAAATTCATCTCGGATTCGAGCTTGAAATCCTTGCCGACGATGTCGGCGCTGTAACCGCTGGTGAAGATGACCTTGAGGTTGGGTTTGTCCAACCATAATGCTTCGGCCAGTTCGCGGCCATTCATGCCGCCCGGCATTATCAGGTCGGTCAGCAACAGGGCGATTTCACCCTTGTGCTGGCGCCAGACTTCGGCGGCTTCCGCGCCGGTGCAGGCCTGCAGGATTTTGTAACCCTGTTTTTCGAGCACGCGGGCGACGAGTTCGCGCACCGGCTTCTCATCCTCGACGACCAGAATGGTTTCGTTGCCGCCGCAAATGACTTCCGCCAGCCGGCTTGTCCGTCACGGCCTTCTCCGTGCCGGCGAAGGGAATGAAGATGCGGAACGTGGTGCCCTTGCCGACGGTGCTTTCGACTTCCACCCATCCCTGGTGCTGTTTGACGATGCCATAAACGGTGGCCAATCCGAGGCCGGTGCCCTTGCCCACCTCCTTGGTGGTGAAAAACGGCTCGAAGATGCGCGACAGATTTTCCGGCGGAATGCCGGAACCGGAATCGGCATTGCTGACGCAGACAAACCGCCCGGCACGCGCCTCCGGGCGGCGCTGGAGCTGGCCTTCATTCACGTCCACCACGGAAATGCGCACGGACAAATTGCCGCCGTGCGGCATGGCGTCGCGGGCGTTGACGGCGAGGTTTAACAGCACCTGTTCCATCATGCTGGCGTCGGCCTCGACTGTCGCGGGCGTCTGGGAATAGTTCAATTGCAGCAACACGTCCTCGCCCAGCATCCGTCCGAGCATTTCGGTCATGTTTCCGACAATTTTATTCATGTCGAGCCGCTTGGGCTGGATGAGCTGGCGCCGGCTGAAGGTGAGCAACTGGCGCGTCAGCCCGGCGGCGCGCTCGGCGGACTGCGCGATCTGGTGCGCGGAATGGCTGGCGACCTCGTCCAGGCCGGAGGCTTCCAGCATCGAGGCGTGGCCGTGGATGACAGTAAGGATGTTGTTGAAATCGTGGGCGACGCCGCCGGCAAGCTGGCCGATGGCCTCCATTTTCTGCGATTGTCGCAACTGTTCCTCCAGCCGCCATTGCATCGTGACGTCGCGGAACACGGTCAGCATCAACGGCGGACGCCCCTGGACCTCGATGAATGAATCGCTGCCTTCCAAGACAACCGCGCGGCCGTTATGCAATGTGTATTGCTTCTGCTGCTTTTGCCGCAGGATCCGGCTCGAAAATTTGTCCCGAAGATTGTTGAACAGAGCCTCGCTGTCTTCGGACCCGGCATAAACGGAAGTGAACGGTTTGCCCTTCATCGCTTCCGCGTCCATGCCGATGAGTTTGCAGTAGGCGTCGTTGACGGCGACGATGTTGCCATTCTCGTCCGCCAATCTCATGCCGTCCACGGAATTTTGCCAGACGGAACTGAAGAGGGTTTCGGAGCTTTGCAGGGCGCTCGCCGCCACACGCCGCTCGGTGATGTCCCGAACGTGCAGGAGCAGGGCGGGCTTGCCGCCGGATTCAACGCGGCTGACGCGGACCTCGACGGGAACGGAGCGGCCATCCTTTGTCAGACTCCCGCCCTCGGCCCAGGACAACTCGCCGG
Source organism: uncultured Verrucomicrobiae bacterium (assembly GCA_963711945.1). GTDB lineage: Bacteria > Verrucomicrobiota > Verrucomicrobiia > Limisphaerales > UBA11358 > UBA11358. The sequence goes on from CAVQGB010000009.1 coordinate 144,419, forward strand.
ATGCCATTTTTCGAAAATCTTCCCGGGCGGCATCACGCTGATCGGGCGGAATCAAATCGGCCAGCGCATTTTTGCCGATCAACTGCTCCCGCGTCATGTCATGCAGCGCGCAGGCGGCGAAGTTCACGTCCAGCACCGTGCCGGTCACGTCCTCCACGAAAATGGCGTCCGGAGAATTTTCAAACAAATCGCGGAATCGCTTCTCGGTCAGGCGCAGTTCCTCCCTGGATTGGAGGCGTTCCAGGGCGCCGCTGCACTGCTCGGCCAGCGTCTTGAGCATTGCGAAATCGCCTTCCGAATAGGAGCCGGAATTCTGATTTTGGATGAGCAGCATGCCGATGACCCGTTCACTTTTGCGAACGGGCACGAGCATCGTGGCGGCGGCGTATTCTTCGAGTTCGCCGTTCGAGAACAGTTCCGCGCCTCGTTCAATGACGCGCCGGATGAGGGCATTGGCGGTGCTCGGCTGGGGCGACGGCGGAACTTCCACGCGCCGGCCCTCTACCGTCGTGACGTTGAGCAGGGAATGCACCTCGTCGCGCGCGGCGTCATACAAGTCGAGCGCGAAATCGGTCCATTGAAACAGCGCGTCGGCCGCCTCGCTAATGATCATCGCCGCCTCGGGCGCCGCGGATGCCGCGCTCAATTTATGGCTCAACCTGGAAAAAACTGCGTTGTGATGCTCCACGCGCCGCCGTTCCGTCACGTCCACCGCCATCGTCAGTGCGGCGAACCGGTCCTGAAAGACCATGGGGGTCCAGGTGACTTCGGCTTCGATGCGGCTGCCATCCTTGCGGCGGTGCTGCCAGATGATGCCGCAGTCGGGGTTGTCCGGCGTGACGGCTTTTTGCCCCCCGTTTTTTTCGGGCGGCCGGATGTCGGAGATGGTCATCCGCAGAAATTCCTCGCGCGAATAGCCGTAATGCCGGATGGCCGCCTCGTTGACTTCCAGGAAAGACTGCGTTTCCAGGTCAAATACCCACATGGGATTTGGATTGCCGTGGAACAGCAGCCGGTATTGCCGTTCGCTGTCTCGCAATTTTTCCTCCACCTGCCAGCGGTCGGTCACGTCGCGGCCATCGGCGACGATGCCGCCGATCTCCGGGTCGTCCAGCTTGTTCTTGCCGACGAGTTCAATCCGCCGCCATTCGCCGGCCCGGTTTTTGTAACGAACGCGCGCGGTGGCCTCTTCTTCGGGATGCTCCAGCATGAATTTGAGCATCTCGCGCATATAGGGCACATCCTCGGCGTGGACGCGGGCAAAGGCGTCCTCGCCGCGCAATTCCTCCGGCGAGTAGCCAAGCACGTGTTTGATGGACGGGCTGGCATAAAGCAGTTTTCCCTCGCGGCTGATGAGGCAAAGAATGTCCAGCGAGTTTTCCGTGAGAGTGCGGAAATATTTTTCGCGGCGGACCAGCTCCAATTCCGCCTCGCGCAATCGGGCGCGTTCCACGGCCTCCTTTGCGGCGCGGCGGACGGCGGACGGCAGGCGTTCCGGTTGCTGTTTGAGGATGTAATCCGTTGCGCCCGCCTTGAGGCTTTCAATCGCCGCGGTCTCGCCAATCGTGCCGGACACCAGGATGAACGGCACATCGGGGCGGGCCTTTTTTGCCAGCGCCAGCGCCTGCATTCCCGTGAACGACGGCAGATGGTAATCCGAAATGATGACGTCGAACTTTCCCTTCGCCAGCGCGTTTTCAAATTCCTTGCGGTTGCCCACGCGCTCCAGTTCCGCGTCCAGACCATCCTGGGCAAGAAGCTCACGCACCAACTCGGCAAAATCCGGTTCGTCTTCCAGATGCAAAATATGGAGCCGCTTGTTCATTTCCGAATCGCGTTACTATAACAAAACAAACAAATCCCTCAAATGTAAAGCGCCGATCCGCACGTGTTTGCGATGGGACGCATCGAGCACCGGTTCAACATTCAAGGCCGTTCGTAAACAACCGTTGAAAATTGTAAATTTCCGGCGGTTTTCGCCGTTGACATTTGCCCGCATTCGGCTAGTTTCAATGTCCTTTTAAGCGATACGGAATTATATTTATGCCGAACACGAAGTCAGCCGAACGCCGCGCACGCGGTAATGAGCGCAAACACCAGCACAACCGCCAGGTCCAATCCGGTCTGCGCCGCCTCGAAAAAGACTATCGCGCCGCCCTCGTCGCCGGCAAAAAGGACGAGGCGGCCAAATTGCTGCCCGGCGTCCATTCCGCCTACGACAAGGCCGTCAAATCCGGCGTCGTTCCCCGCCCGACCGCCAACCGGAAAAAGTCCCGCCTCGCGGTGGCGTTGAAATAGGTTTTAACCGCCCGCTTTCATCTTCGCTGCCGGGATTTAAAAATCAAGGACGAGGGCAGGGCTGATTACGGCGGGGATAGATCCGCCGGAAACAATTCAGATCGCGACAGCCTCATTTTCGCCAGCCGGAATTTAAGCGCGACGCCCAGGCAGCCGAAGCCGTATTTCACGCTGCGCCGGAAATTGATGGACGATGCCTCCTTGAAATACTTCGTCGGACAGCTCACCTCGCCAATGGTGAATCCGTGCCACAATATTTGCGCCAGCATCTGGTTGTCGAAAACGAAGTCGTCCGAATTCTTTGAGAGGTCCAACGATTCCAAAATGCCGCGTGAGAAGGCCCGGTAACCGGTGTGGTATTCCGACAGTTTCGCGCCGAGCAGAATATTTTCTGTTGCCGTCAAAAACCGGTTCGCCGCGTATTTCCAGACCGGCATTCCGCCGCGCAGCGAGTAACCGCCAAGAATCCGGCTCCCCAGCACGCAGGGATGCACGCCGTTGGCAATGAGGGACGCCATCGCCGGAATCAGCTTGGGCGTGTATTGATAATCCGGGTGCAGCATGATGACGATGTCCGCGCCGGCTTTGAGCGCCAGGCGGTAGCAGGTTTTCTGGTTGCCGCCGTAACCGGTGTTGCGCTCATGCACGTGGACGCGCACACCGGGCAGCGATGAGGCGACTTCCACTGTCTGGTCGCGGCTGCGGTCGTCCACCAAAATGATTTCATCCACAATGCCCTGTGCGCGGACTTCGTCCACTGTCTTGACGACGGTTTGCGCCGCATTGTAAGCGGGCATGACCACGACGATTTTCTTATTGAAGAACATTGGCTTCCAAGCGGGTTGATTTTGCCTTGCGTCCTGCCGCGTCCTGCAATGTTGTTGATTAAACTGGTGGGCGATGAGGGATTCGAACCCCCGACCGTCTCCGTGTAAAGGAGCTGCGCTACCGCTGCGCCAACCGCCCGACCGCAGGAATGATATTCAAATGGATTCCACACAACAAGCCCCACTGGCGGCGTGAAAGATTGTTTGCACAAACCGGATTTTCGGAATCAGAAATCCCGGTAAACCTCGGAGCGATGCTGGATTCGATAAATGCGGACGATTTCATCGCGGTGATAAACCCAGTAAAGAATCCGCCAATCGCCGACACGAAGTTTACAGAGACCGGCCAAGTCATCGGGCATTCCCACGAGCCGCCGGTGAACCATGACGGCGGCATTTTCGGCGAGCCAGAGAATTTTGCGCTCGACACTGGCGCCGATGGCGGAGTCGAGTTCAGCCAGTTGCGCGTCCGCGCGCGAGCCTATTTCGACCCGGTAGGACATGACAGATGACGGGGCATCCAAGCCTTGAATTTGCCCGCCTCGTCTTCCTTGCGGGCGTCGCGCAGTTCCGCCATCACTTTGGGATTTTGCGCGGTGAGCCAGTCTTGAAGTTCGTCGAGCGTTTCCACCGACGACAGCACCGGCACGGGGATTTCAACGGTATCCGTTGTCATGCCATCAACTTACCAGCCATCGGCGGAATGGCAAGCGGCAAACCGAACTTCTGCCGCTCATGCCGCGGACGACGCGGCGGCGCTTTTGCGAATTCACAGTGGGACATTATACGATGCGCGGGCGTTGTGTAAAATGGTTTGCGCTCTTTCAATCGGGATATTTTGTAGCAACGAATCCATTCTCAACTCTCACTTGTATCCGGGGAAATTTGGAATCAATTATCTCTTTCATGCTTGCATGCGCCCCGTTCCCGTCATAAATAAGCGCAAGAGTAATGGAGTCAACCGGCTTGGTTGTGTGAAACTCGAATTGTGAGACGTTTGTTCCAACAACAGACCACGGCAAAGAACTTGACACTGCAATTCGTTGGTCGTTCTGAATGTAGAAACCAGTAATGATAGTTCCACTTGTTCCGGTCAGTTTCATTTGAGTCATCCCTGCGTGTGCAAGTTGCTCCTCGATTTGCCGTGTCTCTTGGATTTTTTCCTTCACAAAGGTTGTTGCTGTTCCCGCCACGAGCAACACGACCACGCCCGCAATAATTGCCGTTTTCGCTTTTGTCCATGCCATAATATTCAATGCTCCTTTGAAGATGGTTAAGGTTGAAATGGATGCCGTTGCGCCTTTGGCCAGCGCCACGGCAATCACAGATTTTGCCAGCGCCGCGGGCGCGGCTTGAACGGAATTGGCGGAAATCGTCCCAGCAAAGATAGCTGCGGTCGAGTTCACACCGCGTTTCGTGAAAAATATCCGCAGTTTTTCCAGCGCGCGGCTCACGCGCATCTTTGCCGCGTCCTCGGTCGCGCCCAATGCCGTGCCGACTTCCGCAAAATTCTTGTTCTCAAAAAATCGCAGCACGAGCGCGTCGTGATCTTTCCGGCCGAGATGTTCCATTGCGCCGTCGAGCAGCGGGGCGATTTGCCGCCAGGTTTCCTCTTGGATTTGCGGCGACGAGGCGTCGCCGCCACCGGTCAAAATGTTTTGCATGTGCGCCTCCTGTTCGCGTTGTTGCCGCCGTCGTTGAATCGTTAGCGCGTTGGCACTGGCGTAACGCGTCGTGCGGCAAAGCCAGCCGGACAAAATGGTCTTGGAGCCAAGTGAACCAGCCTTGCGCGCGAGGATGATGAATACGGCCTGCGTGATGTCCTCCGCGAGATGCGCGTCGCGCACCTGCCGCAGCGCCACGGAATACACCAAATTGACGTGACGCGAGACGAGCGCGGCGAAGGCGTCCTCGGAATGGTTCCGGGAGTAGTCGCGCAGCAGTGTCAGGTCGGCATTCGGCATTTCATTGATATATTTACGCAGCGGCGGAAAAGTAACAGATTATTTTTCTGGCTGGCGTTTCGTCACCTCCCGATGGGGCGCAAATTCCCGTTTTAGCGCATGAATTTTGAAAACATTTATTGCACAGCAGTAAATTTAATGCTAAAAATAACAAAATTGGCGGCTTTGGCCGCGCAGAAATGACCAGAAACAAAGAGCAGAAAAAAATTCCCAGCGGGGCGCGGACGGCGCCGCCGCCCAAGCAGGGGCTTTACGATCCGCAGTTCGAACATGAATCCTGCGGCGTCGGCTTCGTTGTCAACATCAAGGGCAACAAGTCGCACGACATTGTCCGGCAGGCGCTGCAGGTGTTGCGCAACCTTCAGCATCGCGGCGCGTGCGGCTCCGAGGCCAACACCGGCGACGGCGCGGGCATTCTGATGCAGGTGCCCCACACGTTCATGGAACAGGCTTGCCGCGAAATAAAGATCGCCCTGCCCGGACCGGGTGAATACGGCGTCGGCATGGTCTTTCTCCCGCCGAATTCGGAGGAACGCTACAAGTGCGAGGTGCTTTTCGAGGAAATTATTGCCACGGAAGGACTGCGCCTGTTGGGATGGCGGACCGTGCCCACCGAACACGGTTCGCTGGGTGAAACCGCCATCGCGTCCGAGCCTGCTGTGCGACAGGTGTTCATCGCGCGCCCCGACGGTCTGGCGGGCGACCTCGCTTTCGAGCGCAAGCTCTATGTCATTCGCAAACTGGCGGAGCATGGCATCCGCGCCTCCGGCATCCGTGGCGGCGAGAAATTTTACGTCTGCAGCCTGTCCGCCAAAACAATGATCTACAAGGGCATGTTGATGCCCGATCAGGTGGAACAATATTATCCGGACCTCGCGGAACCGGCGCTGGCGAGCGCGCTGTGCCTTGTGCATTCACGCTTCAGCACGAACACGTTTCCCACCTGGGAAAGGGCGCATCCCTACCGTTATGTGGCGCACAACGGCGAAATCAACACCCTGCGCGGCAACATCAACTGGATGCACGCCCGACAGTCGCTGTTCGCGTCCGGTTTGTTCGGCGATGACGTCAAGAAATTGCTGCCGGTCATCAACGAAGACGGCAGCGACTCGGCCATGTTTGACAACGCGCTGGAATTTCTCGCGCTCTCCGGACGGACGCTTCCGCACGCCGTGATGATGATGATTCCCGAACCGTGGGAACGGCACGACAGCATGGAAGCGGACAAGCGCGCATTCTACGAATATCATTCCTGCCTGCAAGAGCCATGGGACGGCCCCGCCTCCATCGCGTTCACCGATGGCGTGCGCATCGGCGCGACCTTGGACCGAAACGGCCTGCGCCCCTCGCGTTATTACGTGACGAAGGACGATCGGGTGATCATGGCCAGCGAGGTCGGCGTGCTCGATCTGCCGCCGGAAATGGTTGTCCAAAAAGGCCGTTTGCAACCCGGCCGGATGTTCCTGATTGACACCGAGCAAGGTCGCATCGTCGCGGATGAGGAGTTGAAGGCCAACGTTGCCCGGGAGCATCCCTATCAGATCTGGCTCGATCAGAACCACGTGTTGCTGAAAAACCTGCCCGAACCGCCGCACGTTCACGAACCGGACCACCGGACGGTGCTCCAGCGCCAGCAGGCGTTCGGATACACGTTTGAGGACCTGCGGTTTATTCTCGGTCCCATGGCCAGTGACGGCGCGCAGCCGCTTGGCTCGATGGGCACGGATACGCCGCTCGCGGTGCTCTCGAACAAGCCGCAACTGCTCTACAACTATTTCAAACAGCTTTTTGCGCAGGTCACCAACCCGCCGATTGACCCCATCCGCGAGGAAATCATCACCTCCACGGAAACGATGGTCGGCTCGGAAGGCAATTTGCTTGGGCCGACACCCGAAAGCTGCCGCATGATCAAGCTGGCGCATCCCATCCTCACCAACGAGGATCTCGAAAAGCTCCGGCACGTGGACCGCACCGGATTTAAAGCGATCACCCTCCCGATTTTGTTTCCGGCCGTGGACGGCGTGAAAGGACTGGAAGGCGCACTCGACGAGTTGTTCGTTGCCACCGACAAGGCCATAGCCGGAGGCTCGAATATCATTATACTTTCCGATCGCGGGATCAGCGCCGGAAATGCGCCGATCCCGGCTCTGCTCGCCTTGGCCGGTCTGCATCATCACCTCATTCGGCAGGGCACCCGCACGCGCGTCGGGCTGGTGCTCGAATCGGGCGAGCCGCGCGAGGTTCACCATTTTGCATTGCTCATCGGCTACGGCTGCAGCGCCATCAATCCCTACCTCGCTTTTGATTCACTCGACGATCTAATCCACGAAGGACTGTTGCCCGGCTTTGATCACAAGGCCGCCGTCAAGAATTACATCAAGGCTGCCGTGAAGGGCGTCGTGAAGACGATGGCCAAGATGGGCATCTCAACCGTCCAAAGCTATCGTGGTGCGCAGATTTTTGAGGCCATTGGCTTGAACCAGACCGTCATTGACCGGTATTTCACCTGGACGGTGTCGCGGATTGATGGCGTCGGCCTGGACGTGCTGGCTGAAGAAGCGCTGGCCCGCCATCGCCAGGCCTTCACGGATCGTCCGGTGAACAACGTGGCGCTGGATGCCGGCGGCCAGTATCAATGGCGCGACGACGGCGAGTTCCACCTGTTTAATCCGCAGTCCATCCACAAGCTGCAGCTTGCCTGTCGCCTCGGCAGCTATGCGAAATTCAAGGAATACAGCGCGCTGATCAATAATCAGGCGCAAAACCTCTGCACCCTGCGCGGATTGCTCGAATTCAATCTGGCGGAAAAATCCGTGCCAATCGAAGAGGTCGAGCCGGTGGAAGAAATTGTCAAACGCTTCAAGACCGGCGCGATGAGCTACGGCTCCATCAGCCAGGAAGCGCACGAGGCGCTCGCCATCGCCATGAACCGGATCGGCGGCAAGAGCAACACCGGAGAAGGCGGCGAAGACCCGGATCGCTATGTTCCACTGCCGAACGGCGATTCGAAAAACAGCGCCATCAAGCAGGTCGCATCTGGCCGTTTCGGCGTGACGAGCCATTATCTCGTCAATGCGAGAGAACTTCAGATCAAGATGGCGCAGGGCGCAAAGCCGGGCGAAGGCGGCGAACTGCCCGGCAAGAAGGTTTATCCGTGGATTGCCAAAACGCGGCTTACCACGCCGGGCGTCGGCCTGATTTCTCCGCCGCCGCATCACGATATTTATTCCATCGAAGACCTTGCGCAGTTGATTCACGACTTGAAGAATGCGAACCGCAACGCGCGCGTCAGCGTGAAACTCGTCGCCGAAGTCGGAGTGGGAACGGTTGCCGCCGGCGTCGCCAAGGCTCATGCCGACGTGGTGCTGATCAGCGGATTCGACGGTGGCACCGGAGCCTCGCCGCTCTCATCCATCAAACATTCGGGCATACCGTGGGAGCTTGGCCTGGCCGAGACTCACCAGACGCTCGTGCTTAACAATCTTCGCAGCCGGATTTACGTCGAGGCCGACGGCCAGCTCAAGACGGGCCGCGACGTGGCCATTGCCGCGCTGCTCGGTGCGGAGGAATTCGGATTCGCCACCGCGCCGCTCGTGACGCTGGGGTGCATCATGATGCGCGTCTGCCACAAAAACACCTGTCCGGTGGGCGTGGCCACCCAGGATCCGCAGCTCCGAAAATTGTTTTCCGGCAGTCCGGATCATGTGGTCAACTTCATGCGATTCGTGGCCGAGGAATTGCGCGAAATCATGGCCAAACTCGGCTTCCGAACGATCAACGAAATGATTGGGCGCACGGACAAACTGGTTCCCCAAAAGGCCATTGAGCATTGGAAGGCAAAAGGACTTGATTTCACAAGCATCTTGCGACAGCCGGATGTTGGGCCGGGAATCATCCGATACCGGCAGATTGCCCAGGACCACGGCATTGAAACGTCACTCGACGTGACGCGGTTGCTCGACATCTGTGAACCGGCCCTCGAACGCGGTGAGCGTGTCCACGCCAGCCTGCCCATCCGCAACATCCACCGCGTCGTCGGCACCATCACTGGCAGCGAGGTGACGAAGAAATGGGGGCCGAACGGCCTGCCGGAAGACACGATTCATCTCAAGTTCACGGGCAGCGCGGGCCAGAGTTTCGGCGCATTCATGCCCCGCGGCATGACGCTTGAACTTGAAGGCGATGCGAACGACTATCTGGGCAAGGGTTTGAGCGGCGGCAAAATCATCGCCTATCCGCCGGCCGATTCGACCTTTGTTGCCGGTGAAAACATCATCATTGGGAATGTCGCCTTTTACGGGGCCACGAATGGCGAGGCGTTCGTGCGCGGAATGGCGGGCGAGCGTTTTGGTGTGCGCAACAGCGGCGTCAACGCGGTCGTCGAAGCCGTTGGCGATCATGGTTGCGAATACATGACGGGAGGCCGCGTGATTGTGCTGGGCCGGACCGGGCGCAACTTTGCCGCGGGCATGAGCGGCGGAGTCGCCTACGTGTTCGACGAAGCCGGCGATTTCCCGGCGCATTGCAACCAGGAAATGGTCGGCTTGAAAAAATTGGAGGACGCCGACGAAATCGAGGAGGTCTGGAAATTGATACAACGCCACCAGGCTTATACAAAGAGCGAACGCGCCGCGAAGATTCTGGCGGACTGGCGGAATCTTGTGTCAAAGTTCGTCAAGGTGATGCCAAAAGACTATCAGCGCGTGCTCGAATCCATGAAGAAGGTGAAGGAGCAGGGGCTGACCGGCGACCAGGCAATCATGGCTGCCTTCGAGGAAAACGTCCGCGACGTCGCGCGCGTCGGCGGCGGCTGATCGCGTAAAGCTGAAAGAAAGGCGGCGGATAATTTGCACATGAAATTCATGCCAAAGATGCAAAGATGCAAGGACACCAGGGAGAAAAGAGCTGGAGATCATGTATTTTTCCATGCGTGCGTTGCGCCTGCATATTTTTGTGTTAGAATCAGGACTTAAAATCAGGATTTAAATGGGAAAACCTACAGGATTTATCGAGTATCTCCGCGAGCTGCCGGCGGATCGTCCGCCGATTGAGCGTGTCGCGGACTGGAAGGAATTTCACCTGCACCTGCCGGAAGCCGGACTGAAAAAACAGGGCGCGCGGTGCATGGATTGCGGCGTTCCTTTCTGTCACACCGGCCAGCTCGTCAGCGGCATGGCCAGCGGTTGCCCGATTCATAATCTCATTCCAGAATGGAACGATTTGGTTTATCGTGGCCTTTGGAAGGAGGCGCTGGAACGTCTGCACAAGACGAACAATTTCCCTGATTTCACCGGACGCGTCTGCCCGGCGCCGTGCGAAGGCTCGTGCGTCCTCGGCATCAACGCCCCGCCGGTGACCATCAAAAACATCGAATGCGCCATCGTTGACCGAGGCTGGGAAGAAGGCTGGGTCACCGCCGAACCGCCAAAGCAGCGAACCGGCAAAAAAGTCGCCGTTGTCGGCTCCGGACCGGCGGGACTTTGCGCCGCCGCGCAGCTCAACAAGGCGGGCCACCTGGTCACCGTGTTTGAGCGCGCCGACCGTCCGGGCGGCCTGCTTATGTATGGCATCCCCAACATGAAGCTCGAAAAGGAGCGGGTCGTCCTGCGCCGCATCAAACAGCTTGAAGCCGAAGGCATCCAGTTTGTCTGCAATACCGAAGTCGGGAAGAATTATCCGGCGGAAAGAATGTTGAAGGAGTTTGATGCCGCAATTGTGGCGACCGGCGCGACCCAACCGCGCGATTTGCCAGTCGAGGGCCGCAATTTGAAGGGCATCCATTTCGCGATGGATTTTCTCACCGCGAACACAAAGAGCGTTCTCGACGGCAAGACGAAAGGCAGCTTTATTGATGCCGCCGGCAGGGACGTGATTGTCATAGGCGGCGGCGACACCGGCACAGACTGCATCGGGAACGTCCGTCCGGCACGGCTACAAATCGCTTGTGCAGGTGGAAATTTTGCCCAAACCGCCGATGGACCGCGCTGGGGACAATCCGTGGCCCGAATGGCCCAAGGTTTACAAAATGGATTACGGCCAGGAGGAGGCTGCCGCAAAATTCGGCGCAGATCCGCGTGTTTATCTCACCACTGCGATGAAGTTTGAAGGTGATGCGAATGGCCAGGTCAAAGCCGTCCACACCGTGCAAGTGAAGTGGGAGAAGAACGACAAGGGCCAGTTCATTCCGGGGAACGTGCCCGGCACGGAAAAAGTTTTGCCGGCACAACTGGTGTTGCTGGCCATGGGTTTTCTTGGCCCGGAACAGCCGCTGCTCGACGCGCTCAAGCTCGAACGCGACCCGCGCACCAACGTGAAGGCCGGGTTCGAGAAATACACGACGAACATCGAGGGTGTGTTTGCTTGCGGCGACTGCCGTCGTGGACAGAGCCTGGTCGTCTGGGCGTTCAACGAAGGCCGTGGCGCAGCCCGCGAGTGCGATCGCTATTTGATGGGCTGCACCCATTTGCCGTAGGGCAACCCGGATCGTGTCCACCTCGTTCTATTTTCAAAAGCTGAATGCGATTATTGAGGCCGCAAAAAGGCGCAAAACCAAGACACGAATTTCAACAATTGTATCCGGAAACTTCTTGCTCCACCGCTCATCCTTGCGCTGGTGAAGGAATTCAGCTAGTTTTCCCGCATGGAAATGGCGGTCTTCTTGGATGATAGATTTCGAGGATGGTGTCAGGGCCGGCGTCGCCACCCGGCGTGGGTGGGACTTCATGGTCTCACGAGACGCTGTGGATTTTTCAGCGTCGCCGGTCAAGGCGATTTCGCCGGCTGACTTGCTGAACCTTCTTTCCGCGCCAAAAAAGGTTGATCATGGACGCCGCATTTCCGCCACTCACAGTCAGCACGCTTTATCTCGTCGCCACGCCGATTGGCAACCTGGAGGACATCACGCTCCGCGCGCTGCGCGTCCTGCGCGAGTGCGACGTGGTCGCCGCCGAGGACACGCGGCGCTCCGGGCAGTTGCTCAAGCATTTCGGAATCTCCAAGCCGCTCTTGAGCTATTTCCAGTTCAACGAGGCCAAACGCAGCGAGGAAATCATCGAGCGTCTCCGGCGCGGCGAGAAAGTCGCGCTGGTCACGGACGCCGGCAGTCCCGGCATCAGCGATCCGGGCGAGCGCGTCGTCAAGGCCGCCATTGCCGCCGGCTTTCGCGTCGAGGCCGTGCCCGGCGCGTGCGCGCTCGTTGCCGGGCTGACGGCGAGCGGTTTGCCGACGGATGAATTTCATTTCGTCGGTTTCCTGCCGCACAAATCCGGCCAGCGGCGGAACCGGTTGGAATCGCTCAAAGCCGTTTCCGGCACGCTGGTTTTTTACGAATCGCCATTTCGCATCGAAAAATTGCTGGGCGAGTTGAACGAAGTGTTTCCCGAACGCGACGTGGTGCTGGCGCGGGAGTTGACAAAGAAATTCGAGGAATTTCTGCGCGGCAAACCGGCGGAGCTTTTGGAGATCGCGAGGAAACGCAGCTTGAAAGGCGAATTTGTGGTGATCGTCGGACCGGGACTTTAATTCAACCACGAAACACACGAAAAACACGAATACTTCGCGATTGATGCGTCATGGTTTTTGTGTGATTCGTGTGTTTCGCGGTTCAGGTGGTAATTTGCTTCAAACAAACTTGCCGGGATTCAGGATGCCGTTCGGGTCGAGCACTTTTTTCACGGCGCGATGCAGTTCGCGCATTTCCGGCGAAACGGCCAGCGGCCACCAGCGTTTCTTGGCGAGGCCGATGCCGTGTTCGCCGGTGATGGCGCCGTTCCAGGCCAGCACCTGCCGGAACAATTCGTCCAGCGCGGCCTCGCCGCGTTTGACGGCGGCGGCGTCGTTCATGTCCAGCATGATGTTGACGTGGATGTTGCCGTCGCCGGCGTGGCCAAAACAGGCGATGGGCAGGCCGATTTTCTTTTGCAGCCGCGCGGTGAAGCGAAACAAATCCTCCAGCCGTCCGCGCGGCACGACGATGTCCTCGTTCAGTTTCGTCAGGCCGGTGGATTTCAGCGAGGTGGAAAACACGCGGCGGATTTGCCAGATCTTTTCGCACTCGGCATCGCCCAAGCCGCGCTCGACGAACAGCGGCTTGAACTTTGCGGATCACTTTTTCGACCTCCGGCAGCTCGCCGCGCACGGATTTTCTCTGGCCGTCCAGCTCGACGATCAAATGCGCCTTGCAAATGCCGAGGCGGTCGCTGCCGGTGTATTTGGCGGCGGCGGCGAGCGTGAATTCGTCGGCCAGTTCCAGCGCGCTGGGCAAAAAACCGGCGGCGAGAATCAGCCTGCAACGCGCCGACGGCGTTTTTCATCGAGCCGAAGCCGACGGCCATCGTCGCGCGGAACGGCGGCAGCGGAATCAGTTTCAACGTCGCCTCGGTGATGACGCCGAGCAGTCCTTCCGAGCCGGCGAACAGGCGCGTGAAATCGAAGCCGGTCTTGTTTTTATGCGTGCGCCCGCCAGTGCGGATGACGGTGCCGTCGGCGAGCACGACTTCAAGGCCGAGGACGTAATCGCGCGTGACGCCGTATTTGAGGCAGCGCGGGCCGCCGGCGTTGGTGGCGATGTTGCCGCCGATGAAATTGTCCGCGCGGCTGGCCGGGTCGGGCGGATAAAACAGGCCGCGCTTTTCGACCGCCGCCTGAAGCTTCGCCGTGATGACCGCCGGCTGGACGACGGCGACGAAATCCGCTGCGTTGATTTCCTTGATGCGGTTCATGCGCTCCAGCGAGAGCACGATGCCGCCGCGCACGGGCACGCAGCCGCCGACGTAGCCGTGGCCGGCGCCGCGCGGCGTGACGGGAATTTTATTCCCGTTGGCGAAGCGCAGGATTTTGGAAACCGATTGCGTGGAGCGGGGCAGGGCGACGGCGTCGGGCTGATGCGCGGCAAACCATTTGTCGCCCGCGTATTTTTCGAGCGTGGCGGGTTCAAGAACAATTTCGCCGGGCAGGAGCGATTTGAGTTGGTGCAACAATTCGATTCTCGTGGCAGTCATATTGTCAGAGGCTTGTTCCCGGGACTTTGATTATTTGGCATCGAGAAATTCCTTGGCGTCGGCGGCTTCGGCTTCCGGCACTTTGACCAGAATGCCGCCGACCGTCAGCCCGTAGCCGTCCATGCTCAAGGCGGACGTTTCGTTGGCGACGAACGGATGAAACCCCGCCGCCTCCAGCCGCGAGCGCGCGAGTTGCGCGTCGGCGGGATTGAAGGCGGTCAAGACGGTGGCAAAGTCCATGCGATTACAGGGTGGGGAACATTGAACATCCAACATCGAACACCCAACATCCAGTGAATTTCCAATTGCAAGGCAATTGGATTTTCGATGGTGGTTGTTGGATGTTGGATGTTATCAAATTCTTTTCATTGGCTGACGGACGCGGTTTCGTTCTTCGCGGCGGGCGCATTCTTAATATCCGCAAACACGATGATGCCCGCGCCGGTTTGGAGCAGGGTCTGGACTTCGGCTTCGACCTGCTGGCCGATGTGAGGCTGGCCGTTGTTGACGACCACCATCGTGCCGTCCGGCATATACCCGATGCCTTGTCCCTTGTCCTTGCCTTCGCGGACGATTTTCAACTGGAGCGCTTCGCCCGGCAGCAAAATCACCTTGAGGCATTTGGCGACCTCGTGGAGGTTGACGTAATTGACCTTTTGCAGCGCGGCGATTTTGCCGAGGTTGTAATCGTTGGTGAACAGCTTGGCGTTGAGGTTGCGCGCGAGGCGGACGAGCTTGGCGTCCACTTCCTTTTCGTCGGGAAAATCGCCGTCGTGGATGCGGACTTCGATGTGGGTGTTGCGCTGGATGCGGTTGAGCATTTCGAGTCCGCGCCGGCCGCGGGCGCGTTTGATGGCGTCGCCGGAATCGGCGATCTGCTGGATTTCCCGGAGCACGAAGCGCGGGACGATGATAAGCCCCTCGATGAAGTGCGTTTCAATCAGGTCGGCGATGCGCCCGTCAATGATGACGCTCGTGTCGAGCAGCAGCAAGTTGTCCGGCTTGTTCTGCGGCGAGAAGCGGACATAGGGGATGATGAGCGAGAAATCCTCCTTGTTGCTGCGCATGGCGAGGATGATGCCGATGTAGCCAAAGCCTAAGGAACAACGCGAGCCGGATGAGCCAGCGAGTCCGGTCGCCGGCGTTTTGAAAGTCAAACAGGCCGGAGCGGTCAATGAGCAGCGCGACCACCGTGCCCAGCAGCAAGCCAAAGGTCGTGGCGGAAAATGCCCGCAGCGAAAAGCCCTTGAGCATTTCGTCCACGGCGATCAACAGATGCCGCCGAAGCCGAAGCCGATGATCATGCCGACAGATGCGCCGTGCGCAGTCCGATGTATTCCGGCTGCACCTGGCTGATGGCGTAGCCGGCCAGGATGCACAGGCTCAAAAACAAAATGCGTATGGCCCAGAGCGATTTCATATTGGGAAAGCGGAATACATCAGACGTTCAACATTCAACATCCAATACTGAATCAGACGCCCGCGCGTCAGCCGGTTGGAGGCGGGGCGTTGGATGTGGATGTTGGAGATTCATGGTCATTGACCCCGGGCGCGGGCGAAAGCAGCGCGGCAGGCGCGGCATTGGTGGCAGGCGGCCCGTTTTCCTTGTGCCAGAGAAAACCCCACAAGCCAAGCCGGTTCAGATTGCTTGATGCGATGGTCAGATTGTTGGCGATGGCCTGCACGTTGGCTGACAGTTGTTCGTTTTGCAGCAACGTCCCGGCAAGCCCCTTGCCGGACTGCAAATTGGCCATCAATTGTTTCAAAGTTTCGGTGGACGACTCAATGTTTTGCGCGGCGGCGCTGATTTCCGGGCCGTTGGTCGCCACCAAGGCATTGGCGGTATCGGCCAGCCGCCGCAACTCGTCCGAAAAGTATAGCACATTGCTGACGGCGAGGCCAACCTGCGCGCCGTTCGTGGCGACGATGCCGTTGACGTCGTTGACCGTGACCATCGCCTGCTCGGAAACCAGGCGCATATTGTGGAGGGTGGCGGAGAAATTCGTGAGCGTTTCCTCGTTCAGCACCACGCGCCGCAAATCGGTGACCGAGGCGTCCACTTTTTTCGCAGTCTCATCAATGTGCGCCATGAAGCCCTGCGCCGAGCGCGCGACTTCCTGCAAGTTGAACGGCTCCTGACATTCGACCACCGCGCCGTTTGTCAGCACCGGCGGCGCGTTGGAGGTCGGGATGACGGAAACGAACTGGTCGCCCAGGAAGCCGGCTTGCTCAATGACGAAGCGGGCGTCATGGTAGATTGGAAACTCCTTGTAGATTTTCAAAATCATGGTCACGTTCGTGCCGCCCTCGGCGAGCTTGATGTCCGAAACGCTGCCGACCTGCACGCCGGCAAGCAGCACGCCGGCGCGCGGTTTCAGCCCGCCGACGTTCGAGGCGTGCAGCCGCAGCGTGTAGGTGCCGCGAAACAGGCTCGTGCCCTTGCTGAACTGAATCAGCAGCACGGCCAGCAGCGCCAGTCCGATGAATACGAACAGGCCCACTTTGGTTTCCAGTCGAGACTTATCCATGACTTAAAATAGAATTTCCTTCGGGTCGGCCACGCCGTCAACAAATTGCCGCACCACCGGGTCTTGCGACGCGAAAAATTCATCCGGCGCGCCGCTCGCGTAAATCTTTTTGCCGTGCAGCAGCATGACACGCTGGCCGACGCGCCGCGCCGTCCGCATGTCGTGCGTCACCACCACCGTCGTCACCTTCAACCGGTCGCGCACGCGCACGATCAACTGGTCAATGCTGTCCGACACAATCGGGTCCAGCCCTGTCGTCGGCTCGTCGTAAAGCACGATTTGCGGTTCGTAAATGATGGCCCGCGCCAGTCCCGCGCGCTTTCTCATGCCGCCGGACAATTCCGCCGGCTTCTTGTTTTCCGTGCCCGGCAAATCCACGACTTCCAGCGCCTCGCCGACGCGCCGGCTGATTTCCGCCTCGGTCAGATGCTCGAGCCGGCGCAGGCCGAAGGCCACGTTTTCCGCCACCGTCAGCGAATCGAACAGCGCCGCGCCCTGAAACACCATGCCAAATTTCCGCCGCACACGCAGCAACTGCCGCTCGTCCATCGCCACGATGTTCTCGCCGTCAATCAGCACCGCGCCCGAATCCGGCTGCAACAGGCCGATGAGGTGCTTGAGCAAAACGCTTTTGCCGCTGCCGCTTCGCCCGATAATGGCGACGGATTCGCCAGTTTCAATCCGAAAGTTCACACCGTCCAGCACCGCGTGGCCGCCAAAGCCCTTTTTCAAATCGCGGACTTCGATCATAATTGTCCCACCAGTTTGCCCATGAGCATCGTCAGGAAAAAGTTCGAGATCAAAATACTGATGGAGGCATAGACCACCGCTTCGGTAGTCGCGCGACCCACACCTTCCGCGCCTAGCCCGCACGTCATGCCCTTGTAACAACCGATGATCGCGATGATGCCGCCAAAAATGAACGCCTTCACCAGTCCGATCATCAAATCCACATCGTGGGTGAAGTGCAGCATGTTATACCACAAATAGGCAGGCTCGATGCCCAGCAAATACACGCATGCGAGGTAGCTCGCGCCGATGCCGACGCAGATGGCTTCCACCGTGAGCAGCGGAAGCGCGATGTGGGCCGCGGCAGCGCGCGGCACGACCAGATAATCCACCGGATGCGTCGCCAGCGTGCGCAACGCGTCAATCTGCTCCGTCACACGCATGGTGCCGATTTCGGCTGCCATCGCCGCGCCGACGCGCCCGGCCACCATCAGCGCCGTCAGCACCGGCCCCAGCTCGCTGCACATCGAAACCCCCACGACGGCGAGCGACGCTGTGTCCATCTTGATCTTGTGAAACTGAAAATACGTCTGCGCGCCCAGCACCATGCCCGTGAACGCGCCCGTGATGAGCACGACCAACTGTGATTTGACGCCGATGAAATAGACCTGGTAGAGAAAATCCGGCCAGCTGAACCGGAACCGGATCAGCGACGAAAAAGCATCGCGCGCGAGCATGGTGATTTGGCCCAGCCCGGCCAGCGTTTCGTTCACGCTCTTGTTGGCCAAGGGATTCAACATCCACCGCAGGCTAACAATCCGCCGCGGCTTTGGCGAGTCCGCTATTCCACTATTCCGCGTTCAAAGTGCCGTCGCGTTTGAGCCGCAACCGGCGTCCGCGCCATTCGACGGTGTTGCCGGCAAACGCGCCGAACCAGATTGCGGCTTGCAGCAAATCCTTCACCGGGACCAGCCAGAACGGCGCCCGCGCTCCTGTCAATCGGCGTTGAAGATCCTGCGCGAGGAGGATTCGAACCAGCAGCAACGAGATGACCGCCATCACGCCGGCAAGCAAAGCGATTTTGATTTCAAAAGAGCGGACAGGGTCATTTCGCGCGTTTGAAAAGGCAATTGTCAGCCAGTCGAACAATTCCGAAGCCAGCCACAGCAGTGGCCAGAGCGTGGCATTGGACAGGATGCTGAAAAAATAGGGCAGGGGCTGGCAGACGCGGATGGTCCGCGCCCAGCGGAGCTGGTGATGCCACACGTCCCGCCAATTCATCGGCGCGTGCCAGCACTCCACGACGACGGGACAGAGCGCAACGCGGTAATTCTTTTCCGCAATGCGGCGGCCAAGCTGGTAATCGTCAGCCAGACAATCGGCCAGTGTTTTGAAGCCGCCGATTTTGGCGATGGCTTTGCGGCGCGCGAGCATGACCGCGCCGAGGGCGAAATCGAGCGGCTTCAAGGTTTGCGATTGCAGCACCTGGCTCCAGAAATCGGCGTTGATGGCAATGGCTTCCCACTGCATTGCGATTGTGACCGGATTGGCGAGGCGGTAAAAACAATTCACCAAGCCGGTAGGGCGCGTCACTCCGGGCGCGCCGTCGTTGGCGCTCGCGGCGGGCAGAGGACTGCCCGCCCCACCTTCATTCATGGGCGCGACGATGTTGGCCAGAAAATCCGGCGGCACGCGCACGTCGGCGTCGCTGACAAGAATCAACTCGTGTCTGGCAAGTGATTCAAGCCGGACAAGCTTGGCAATTTTGGCGTTTGCGCCAGCGAGGTTTTCGCAAATGACGAGTTGCGCGTCGCAATTGGAATGTTCGGCGATGAGCCTGCGGATGATTTCACAGGCCGGATCGGCGGCATCGGCAACGCCGAAGAGGATTTGGACCGGGCCGGAATAATTTTGATTAAACCAGCTTTGCAGCGAATCAGAGGTGGTGGTGTCGCAGCCCTTGAGCGGTTTGAGCAGCGTGATGGCGGGCGTGAATGCCGGATTGGCGGCGCGCCTGTGAAGCGGGAAACGGCGCGCGGCGAGCCACTGCCAGAGCAGAAGCGCGAGGCTCAACAGCGCGAGCGCGGCAAAAATTAAATTCAGAACAGGAATCATGCGTTGCCGCAATTTATTGACAGGAAAACCGGAATTTGCCAATTCTGAATTTCACATAGCTGGAGCAGTCGTATCCCTGACCGAAGGCGAACCGGGCGTGTTGAGGTGAAAGAGACTCGCAAAACCGCGCCCTTGTGTTCACCGGGACAGTGCCACGAGGCGGGTAAGGCGTTTGGCGGTTCAGTCTGATTGTAGGTGAGCTTCCTCATCGTTCGTAGCCGAAACCACGGTTCGCGGCTGCGAACAGCTTGTTTGGGGCGTCTATTTTGTTGCGAGCTTGGGAAGCCAACCTGTTCTAGCGTTTAATTTCTGTTGGCATCATGGGTGCTATGGTTGGCGTGTCAAGTTCACCTTCAGTTTGATGGCTTGAGATGAACTTTTGTCGTAACGCACGGCAAATCCACGCGGTCCAAGTAACCTTGAAACGTTTCACCGTCGTTGTGCATTCGATATAAAGCGGGTTGCACCGTGAGAGTGTAATCACCCTCTTTTTCTATCGAGAAGATGTCATTGAACCTGATGAACCCGATATGACAAGGGGGGCCGTTGCTGACAAAACCGGTGGAGATTTCTAAAAACCCTCCTTTCTTCGAACGGGAAAAATCCCTGTTCGCGCGGGGATATTCCAAGTCTGAAATGGTGTCCGGGTAATTTCTCTCGACTGTTGCATCTGATTCCGAAGGCAGATGCAGATTGACAGATACCTTAACGAGTGTGCTCACTTCGCTATACCCTCCGTATTGCGAGAGATATAAATTCAGCGCTGCACCCCGCCTTGTCGGAACAGCTTTTCCACTGGCATCCAATAGTCCGAGTTTGGCATACTTGCCATCGGGTGGTGGCAAAAGACCCGCGCCCGAATTGGTTGCGATGCTTCCGGCTTGAACCGACATTTCCACATTGGGCGTGTTAGTGCGATAAAACCTTAAATCCACCCGCCATCTTGTGTTGGCATCTTCCACCCAAGTGCCCTGCCAGTTTTCAGCCATATTGGTGTTCCATGGGCCGAGATATTCTGAAACATGGGCAATGCCGGGCGGATTTTGCCCAATCCACTTTTGCTGTTGCTGCCTTATCCATTGCTGACGAATTTGCCGTTCTCTTGTGCCATCCATTTGCACATTAATTCCATCCGGCCCATACCAACCTGCATATTCATTTGTCGTCCAAACCCATTTGCCATTGTTCAATGGGCCAAGCCGGAACGGAACATTCGTTGGTATCAGCCAATAAGGAGGATTCGTAAAAATCTCTGATGTAATGTGCCAGTCGGGATTTTCCCGCATCAATTTGGACTCGTCATCTGCCGCGCGTATGAGGCAGGAAGTTAATCCTAAAATAACTAAAACGAGTTGAAGTTGTTTTGTATTCATAAATCACCATGTTGATGTCCAATGAGGGAATTCAGTGCTTTTATTGTCAACTGGAGTCTGTGTTGTAACCATGTGGGTCCCTGACATGTCACTAGAAGGATAGGCATTCCATGTAGGGTCTGCGTGATCATGTAGTTCCCATGTAATCAGGCGCAACGGCACGTAGATGTTCGGGCCAGGGTCGCCAGGGCGCAGGTCTGGCTGAAACCTAAGATAGGTAGAAAACGATACATCTTCAGAGACTGGTATTAGTGAGTTGTTTGGAAGTCCGGTCGCCGGCCCGTCCCCAAACTGAATACTGGTATTTATGTTTGCTGGAATGTCCCTGTGTATTGGAATCTCACCATACTTACCATCAAGCGCCATGCCATTAAATAAATCATGAGGTGATTCGGAATTCAGCACAAGGGCGCTGGTAATTATTTGGGTATATCCGGCATTACCTGAAAAGCCGCCCGGGTTGATCTGATGCTTAAAACTCATATCATTGTGGCTGGCTTGGTCGCCAAGAGATAACCAATCATGCCCTTGGAATGCCCATACAATCTGCGGTGTAGGTGTTCCGTCGGGTTGATAATCAGAAGGTTGAGCTTTTTCAGCGGTTGGTCTGAAGACATTGAACTTGCCGAAAAGCCTTTCATACTTCCATGGGGCGCCTGGGCCTACAGTAAAATACAAATCCACCTTTATCGTTGCTGGTTGCAAGTCTTTCACATACCAAGCGGACGTTGTCAATCCGCCGTCGGTAATGGAATCGCGTGTCAACAATGAAGGGTCCTTAACATAATACGCCAGACAACTCTTATCCGGCTGTTGGTTCACGAAAGTGTTCGCTTCACTAATAGAGCCAGTTAAATCCCACACCGCTTTCGCTTCCACGGTTCCAGGCGGCAGGCCCACGACATTGAAATAAATCCCCTCCCCTACGCAAAAGTCGCTGCCTACCCGCACAATTCTGTCGCTCAATGTCTTGTCATTGGCCATGATTGTCAGCGGATATATTCTGCCACTAACCGTGGCGTCGTAATGATGGATGCCGATGGCGGCAATGGTGATGTCGTGCTCCGAATATTCCGGCAACACGATCCACAGATTTCCGTCTGCGCCCACTTGTTTTCCACCCACCTTCAGTCTGGAATTGGCCACCGGCGCTGTTGGCGTATAAGCCCACATGTCCTTGAAATATGAATACCAGCCAAAGCCATCCGAGTTTCCCGGCGGATCAAGGTATTCCGTTGCGCCCGCGGTGATGCAAAACAGGCTCTGTCGCCCCACCACCGCCTTGCCCCCGGTGTAAAGTTTTGCCACCGTTCTGGCCTGCGCGCTTATGCTGGTCAAAGTGTGTGGCGCGGTCCACGTGTAATTGACATTATCGTCGGCATAGTAGTGAGACACCCATATCTGCTGTCTCGACTCTGGGTCTATATAATCTACACTAGGCACCGACAGAACTTCGTTATAAAGCCACTCGCTATCAAAATCATATCTTGACAACGGATTGCTGTCCGACCAGTTCCAATTATAATCTCCAGTAGTCGCACCGCCGCCATTTTTGCTTAAATAGGGCACGTTCCAGGAACCGGTGTAACCCAAATGCCAGGGCCCACCCGTCCCCAAACTCGTTTGCACCGAATAGTTTTTGAAACTGGTAGTATGGTCAGGAAGAAATGTGTTGTCCGTAGAAACTTGGTCATACGTTTCGTTGCAAGTATAATTCACAATTGCATAATATGAATCCTTCTCGATTGCCGCCGAGGCATTGGCTATCGGGTTTCCGTCGGCATCATAGGCCACCGCGTCAAACGTCGCGGTGCCTTCGCCGTAAATCGGAACACCATAGTCAACCGCGCTCCAGGAAGTCCCGTTCACCACTGTGACCGGCCACCCGTTCACCGTCACCGTCGCTGCCGGGCCGCTCACCGTGCCACTCACATAGCCGGAAGACTTCCACAAGTCACCCGTCCCCGGCCAACCGTTAATCGTCAGTGTGACAGTGCTGGGGCTGATGTTGAGGCTGGTCGTTGTCACATGGCCCACCGCGCCTGTCGCCAGACCCGCCGCGTCCGTGGCTTGGATGCTAATCGGACTGGTTCCGTTAAAAGGAACATTCTCAATCCAGAATGTATGATCCCGTTCCACGACGCCCGGAATCGTGGTGAAGGTCCCGTCGCCATTGTCCACCTGCGCCGCAATCGTTCCGGTCTCGTCGCTCATCTTGCCGCGGATGGTAATGTTGTTTCCGCTGACCTTCATCCCGTCCGTCGGCCATGTCAGACTCACCACCGGCGGAGTGGTCGCCGCGCTGTAATCCAGAACCGCATTGAAATTCGTGGTCGTGGTGTTCCCCGCACGGTCGCTCATGTGCAACGTGATGTGGTTGTCGCCGACGGCCAGCGGCACGTCGTATGCCTGAAAAGTGTTCGTGCTGAAATCCATCGTATTCGTATCCAGAGACCTGTCCACCACCGACACGTCCTGATCCGTGAAAACCCCGTTAGCATTGTTGATGTCGTAGGACAGGCTGGCCAGGTCTTTATTTGCAGACCCCTGAATTTGCAGATACGGTTTGACGACCGTGGTCACGCTGTTTGCCACCGCGGGGTTGTTGAAGGTCAACACCGGCGGTGTGCGATCCAAATTCAATTGAACTTCATGCCACACAGCTTTGGTTGACGCGGCGAGTTCAAGTTCAATTCGCATATCTTTGTAACAAAGAGTTGTCAATACCAAGAACTGACCCCTTCACGGTCGAGAAGCTGCGCCAGCGTTAATTTCATGGCATTTCGCGTGCTTTGGTTGGCGTGTCGAGTTCAATTTTCGTTAATTGGTTGGCGTGTCGAGTTCAATTTTAATCTGGCGGCTTGAGGTGGACTTTTGTGGTAATAGTCGGAAGATCAATGCGGTTGGCATATTCATAACTTGCTTCAAATTTGTAAATCACTGGAAACACTGTTAGCGTGTAATCTTCTTCCTGCTTAACATGATATACATCATTTAGTGAAAAGCTACTCAGTAGTGCTGGGGCATTCCGGCCGAATAATATGTAGTTATATAGAGTCGCAGGCGGGGTAATAGGAAAGTCAGCAGGCCTCAGTTTATCTGGCATATTTCCATCCATTTTTCCTTTAAGTGGTGGAACTGTTATACCATTTGTGTCCCGCAACTCCATTCTGGGGGGCTTACCGCTCGGTGGGTGAACATATGCAATTTCTAGCTGATTGGACGACACAGCCCATATATAAACATCGTTATTAGGTGACTTTTGATACACCTCGATTACCACGCGGAAACCATTTGTTTCACCGCTCCATACTAATGATTTGTCTGCAAACCAGCTTGCCAATGGATTTGTTTGATCCATCTGCCCAGCAGCAGAGAAAATGATTGAGTTGCAAAGCGACAACATCACGAGCGCTTTCCAAGGAAAACAGAGTGCGAATTTACAGTGTGAGTTCATATTCTATAAAATGATTTTGAAATGATGAATGCGCGGTTGGACATCAACACAGTCAAAATTGTTTTGTCCAAAATGGGAAGGCGTTGGTATTAGCCAGCGCGCTTGGACAGGGTTGGCTGGACTTGCTTAGTATCCAACCTCCGCTCGTGTAGGTTGCTTGCGCAGGAATGATCCAAGTTGATGTGGCCAGAGTCACAAATATATTGGGTCCAGGGCTATCATCTGGCTTGAATTGTAGATAATCCGTAAACATTGTGTCGTCGCTGACTGTGTCAGTCAAACAGGCGTCCCAAGGCTCATCAACAAGCTCTGGCATCGCTTGACCGGTTCCCGCAGCAGTGTGAAAGGGGCCAGGGGGATTAGGATAAGGGTCGGCTTTGTCCAACCAATCGGACCCAGCAGTATCATAGTCGTATGCCGTTCCAGAAGTGGATCCGTTAAAAACCTGAACAAACTTTGTGATTCCTGGATATTTCGAGGTTACTGCGGCAGCCAAAGCTATGGGTGATCCAATGGGTGGTTGAAGTCCCATTATATCGAAGAGATATTCTTTAAGATATATCTCCCAAGGCTGCGCCGTTTGAGTCTCGCCAGGATACATCTCAATATCGCCCTGAATCATTAGCGTTGTGCTAAAGGAAGGCCGATAGACATTGAACTTTCCGGCAGACGTGATGAAGATGGTCTGGCCGTTGGGGAAGGTGAGGTTAATTGCCACGCTGGCGCTTTGAGCGACAAAATCCCGCACATACCAGCACCAAGTTCTCAATGTGTTGTCCCTTGAGTAAATGCGCGTCAGGAAATCGGTATTTATGTTGTAATACGTTGGGCAATATGGATAGGGGTTTGTATTTACAAATGTCCCTGGCAGAGTCCAATGCGTTACACCTTCCACATACGGTGGAGAGCCATTCCATCCAATGCTAAATATTATATTTTGGCCCACACAAAAAGTCGGCGTGTTGGTGGTGATGTTAATACTGTTGGCTGTGATATACGGCTGATACGGAGTGTCGCTGAAACTCGGCGTGTCATTACCGTCATCGGGGAAGTCGCTGAAACCCCACGTGTAAAAGTTGTCGCCATATACCGTCGGCGTGCAATCAATCGGGCCGGCCCCCGCCGGGGTGACGTAATACAGCGACCCCGCCCCCGGAGTGTTCGGGTCATCGTGCAGAGTGTTGTTCCCCAGCAAATGCACCGAGGCGTTCGGCACGTGTGGCAGATTATGATAAAACGTGGGCGGCACGTCAGTTTTAATGAAATCATAATAAGACGGATTGGCATCAAAATGATCAGCCGGGATGTGCTTCACCCATCCCGTAATCCGGTGCAAGGTCGGCCGCGCCGGCATCCCCCGGCCCCCGCTCACCAGCATCATCGTCGTCCGCGCGTTCCGCTTGTAGGTGCGGTAAAAAGTATCCACCTCCAGGCCGTCGTCTGAAGTTGTCTTCGTTGTGTAGTTGGTTTGCACCTCGCAATATTCGCATCCCAGGGGCGCGTTGACGCTAAATCCATAGGGAACCGCCCCTAAACCTCGATCATAATTAGCATAAGGAACGGAGTTCGTTGCGGGAAACAGCCACCCCTCCAAAAGGATGCCAGGGTAATCCGGATCACGAGTCATATTCCATTGGCCCGGAATCGGCAAACCCCAATCACCAACCCAAAAATCCGACGCAACGGTTGAACTGGCGCTGCCGCCAAGCCCATTGGTCCAGTGCTGCGCCAATTCATTTGTTCCCCATGTTTCATCGCAGGTGCCGTCGTTCCACACGTCCCAAAACTCCCTTCGCGCATCCGTGTGATTTGTCGCCGCCTGCATGTCGCTTTGAATGATAATGCCAAGGTCCGGCTTGGCCGGACTGGACTTGTTGGCGTTCGTCTGACCTCCGGAGATTGCCAACGCCGTAAAACTCGCCACCCCGCCGGGAGGCACGGGCACGTTGGGTGCGCTCCAAGCATTCCCGCTAACCGTTGCCGCTATGCCGTTCACACTCACAGCATAACCCGAAACTGAAATGGTGCCACTCACATCCATCGCCGGATGCCACAACTGGCTGGGATCCGTTGGTGAGTCCATGGTCAACGTCACCGTGCTTTGAATCACGCCGATGTTTGTCACGCTGCTGTGTCCCGCCGCGTCGGTCACGGTCAAGGTTAACAAGTTCGCTCCTGCGTTCAACGGCAGATCATCCACCCAGAACCGCCCGGTCCGTTCCACTTCGCCGCTCGCCACGTTGGTGTTCCCGCCGGCGTCCACAATTTGCGCGGCTACGGTCGCCGTCGGGTCGTCTACGAAGCCATCCAGCGAGATTCGTTGGCATTCTTCTTTTAGTGGTTGGCGTGCCGATTTCAATTCTTGTGTTGGCGTATAAGGTTCAACTTTCAATACTACATTACTAGGAACCGACCCGTTTCGACCCGTTTCCGTGAAAACCCCGTTGGCATTGTTGATGTCGTAGGACAGGCTGGCCAGGTCTTTATTTGCAGACCCCTGAATTTGCAGATACGGTTTGACGACCGTGGTCACGCTGTTTGCCACCGCGGGGTTGTTGAAGGTCAACACCGGCGGTGTGCGATCCAAATTCAATTGAACTTCATGCCACACAGCTTTGGTTGACGCGTCGAGTTCAAGTTCAATTCGCATATCTTTGTAACAAAGAGTTGTCAATACCAAGAACTGACCCCTTCACGGTCGAGAAGCTGCGCCAGCGTTAATTTCATGGCATTCCGGGTGCTTTGGTTGGCGTGTAGGGTTCAACTCGGCAGCGAGCAACGAGCACGAAAGCGCCAGAGTCAACAGAAGTATTGTTAGAAGTGTCTTCATAAGCATGGGATGGTAATTATGCACTGACTCATGTCAGCTTTGCTCAATGTTATTTCTGCCGGAACTTCTCGGCTATAGCAGCGTTCGTGGTAATGGCCAGGCATGTGCCACCAGTGGTGGCGATGGCGACTACATTGCTCAATCCGCTTGGGACAGCGATTCGCGGATAAGGATTACCACCCCACAGCATTACTGTCCCGTCATTTTTAAGGGCCATGCTTATGTCTCCACCCGCAGCAATAGCAACCACATTGCTCAATTCGGATGGAATAGTTATTTGGCCGTTGTTGTTTACCCCCCAACCAAATACCGTGCCGTCCTTTCTAAGTGCCAAACCATGGTTTACTCCGGCTGCTATTGCAATTGCGTTGCTCACGCTTTCAATTAAGTGCGGGTTCGCCACGCCGTGCGCAGGCCAGCCGATAATTGTCCCGTTATTCTTAAGTGCTAGGTCTTGGCCACCATCTATAGACGGAGATGCGGCAATCGCCACAACATTGCTCAATCCCGCAGGCACGCCGCCATACTGGTGCTTCTGATCAGCCCATCCAATTACCGAGCCATCATGCATGAGAGCCAAGGCATGATAACCTCCCAATCCACCGCCTCCCATGGCAATAGCTGTGACATTGCTTAAGCCGACAGGAACTGCCACCGAACTGACAGGCATTTCCTCCCATTCAACGACAGTGCTATCTCTCCGAAGAGCCAGATTGTGATTCCAGCCCGCTGCGATTGCCACAATGTTGCTTAAACCAGCGGGGATTTTTGTCATACCCCATCCAACTACCATGCCGTCTGTTTGGAGTGCCAGACTGTGGTTGGCTCCGTCAGCAACAGCCGAAACATTGGACAATACTTGGCCGTCAACCGTGACAACTCCGGTTGAAAATGAAGTTATTGAATGAGTAGGAATACCCGTAGCCTCGCCAGAAATATTTAAGCCCCAACCAATCACCCACCTTCCTATCAGGAGGTCGGCTGCGTGCAAACTGGAAAGAGGCAACAGAAATAGCACACACAATATGCGGAATGTTCTCATAAACAGGGAGTAATGACATTGTTGATTGTGCGTATCACAGTTTTGTTGAATTTAGTAATTGTTGCAGTTCCATTGGGTTCAATGGTAAAAACCTGATTCCAACCTGTCATGGAATTCGAACCAGACGTGCCTTCTACCCGCCATGCGGCCGGAATAATCCAAGTGAAGCTTCCTGATGACCATCCGCCTGAAGGCAGTTGTGAGTAAAAGTTTCCCATACCGCCAGGATTATAGCATACATCTCCCAAACCTGACCATGAGTTATCGTCGTTCAGCCCAAACCATGAGCTGGGATAATGATGAAGCGCGGAAGCTGGGTCGGTCGTCCACAAGTAAGTGTTGGTGAAATAACCCCAAATGTTTGTTGCATCCTCGGGAATTTCCAAAATCTGCACGCGGTAGAAGGAAACATTCGTTGGTCCCATATAAACATTCAATTGCATACCAACGCCTGATGCACCTGTGGAGGGCCAGAGCATTGGGTTGCAAGCGGTGCTAACTATGGCCGCATGGTCATACCCGCTCGGTTCAAAGACGGCAAAATCAGTCAGCCATTTCACGTCATAGTCCACGTTGACCTTGCCCGTTACCGTGGCCTTTGGGACAGCATTGCTCGGCGCGGTGAAAACGATGACTCCGTATTGATTCGTCACGATTCCGCCTGCCGAAACGCTCCAACTCGTGTTTGCCGGCATTCCGCTGAAACCGACCTCCTCACCTACGCCGAGATTTAACCTTTCTCGGTTTGTGTCTGTTAAGGCCGGATGCTCCGTCAAATGCATAGGCACATACTGCGCGTCGCTAAAACTCGGCGTGTCATTACCGTCATCGGGGAAGTCGCTGAAACCCCACGTGTAAAAGTTGTCGCCATATACCGTCGGCGTGCAATCAATCGGGCCGGCCCCCGCCGGGGTGACGTAATACAGCGACCCCGCCCCCGGAGTGTTCGGGTCATCGTGCAGAGTGTTGTTCCCCAGCAAATGCACCGAGGCGTTCGGCACGTGTGGCAGATTATGATAAAACGTGGGCGGCACGTCAGTTTTAATGAAATCATAATAAGACGGATTGGCATCAAAATGATCAGCCGGGATGTGCTTCACCCATCCCGTAATCCGGTGCAAGGTCGGCCGCGCCGGCATCCCCCGGCCCCCGCTCACCAGCATCATCGTCGTCCGCGCGTTCCGCTTGTAGGTGCGGTAAAAAGTATCCACCTCCAGGCCGTCGTCTGAAGTTGTCTTCGTTGTGTAGTTGGTTTGCACCTCGCAATATTTCGCATCCCAGGGGCGCGTTGACGCTAAATCCATAGGGAACCGCCCCTAAACCTCGATCATAATTAGCATAAGGAACGGAGTTCGTTGCGGGAAACAGCCACCCCTCCAAAAGGATGCCAGGGTAATCCGGATCACGAGTCATATTCCATTGGCCCGGAATCGGCAAACCCCAATCACCAACCCAAAAATCCGACGCAACGGTTGAACTGGCGCTGCCGCCAAGCCCATTGGTCCAGTGCTGCGCCAATTCATTTGTTCCCCATGTTTCATCGCAGGTGCCGTCGTTCCACACGTCCCAAAACTCCCTTCGCGCATCCGTGTGATTTGTCGCCGCCTGCATGTCGCTTTGAATGATAATGCCAAGGTCCGGCTTGGCCGGACTGGACTTGTTGGCGTTCGTCTGACCTCCGGAGATTGCCAACGCCGTAAAACTCGCCACCCCGCCGGGAGGCACGGGCACGTTGGGTGCGCTCCAAGCATTCCCGCTAACCGTTGCCGCTATGCCGTTCACACTCACAGCATAACCCGAAACTGAAATGGTGCCACTCACATCCATCGCCGGATGCCACAACTGGCTGGGATCCGTTGGTGAGTCCATGGTCAACGTCACCGTGCTTTGAATCACGCCGATGTTTGTCACGCTGCTGTGTCCCGCCGCGTCGGTCACGGTCAAGGTTAACAAGTTCGCTCCTGCGTTCAACGGCAGATCATCCACCCAGAACCGCCCGGTCCGTTCCACTTCGCCGCTCGCCACGTTGGTGTTCCCGCCGGCGTCCACAATTTGCGCGGCCACGGTCGCCGTCGGGTCGTCCACGAAGCCGTCCAGCGTGAATTTCGTGCCACTCACCTTCAGGCCGTCCTGCGGAAAGGTCAGCGCCACCGCTGGCGGATCGGTCCGCGTGGAGAAATCCAGGTTGAGCAGCGTGATGGCGGGCGTGAATGCCGGATTGGCGGCGCGCTTGTGAAGCAGGAAACGGCGCGCGGCGAGCCATTGCCAGAGCAGGAGCGCGAGGCTCAACAGCGCGAGCGCGGCGAAGATCAAATTCAGAACAGGAATCATCCGATGCCGCAACTTATTGACAGGAAAACCGGAATTTGCCAATTCTGAATTTCACATAACTGGAACAGTCGCATCCATTACCGAAAGCGAACCGGCGGGCAAGTTGTTGGGATGTTCAGTTTGATTGTAGGCCGAACTTTCACTTGGTTCGTCGGTCGAGAAGCTGCGCCAGCGTTAATTTCATGGCATTCCGGGTGCTTTGGTTGGCGTGTCGAGTTCAATTGGCGTTCGTAAATCAGGCGGCCGCGCCAGAAGTTTTGTTTTCGGCATTTTCATCCAGCACGAGCACGCCGTGCGGCGGCAGGTCGTAGTTGCCGGATATGTTGTTGCCGGTGAGGAAGTCGTGCATCGGCTTGTAAAACTGGATGCGGACTTGCGAATTTTGATGGTTGAGCAGGATATAGACTTTGAGGTTGTCCTTCTGGCGCATGCTGACTTCGACATTTTCGGGCACCTTGAGCAGGGGATGCAGGGCGCAGATCTGCCGCAACCAACCGGCGAGATCGTTGTAAAAATGCTGGTGGCTCATCGTGCCGAGGTAAATCGCCTTGCCAAGTCCGTAGTTGTTCATCGTGACGGCGGGACGCCCGGCATAAAAATCCCTGGAATACGCGGCCAGTATCTGGCAGCCCTTCGGCTCGATGATGTCGCACCAGAGACGCGCCGGATGCAAATGGCTCGTGGTAAAAACGCCCTTGAAGGTCAGATGGTTTTCCTCGCCGGGCGGGATGGGGTCAAACTCCAGGACTTCCAGCCCGAACAGTTCGGTCAGTTCGCCCGGATAACCGGTGTCCGGCGCGATGTGATGCTGGTTGACCAGACCGGTGTTGAACGTGCCGACGAGCGTGCCGCCATTCTGGACGAAAAGTTTCAACTGGTCTGCTTCGCTCGCGGAAAGCAGGTGCAACGACGGCGCAAACACGATTTTGTATTGCGACAGGTCTTCGGAGGGCCGCGCGAAATCCACCGGAATGTTGCGGTCGTGCAGCGAGTTGTAGATGAGCTGGATGTGGTCGCGCAGCTTGAAAAAGCTGTTTGGCTGGTTGGGCTGCTGCAATGACCAGTCGTTTTCATGGCTGTAAAGGATGCAGACTTCAGAAACGATTTTGGTGTCCTTGATGATGGGTTCAAGCAGTTTCAGTTCCTCGCCGATCTGGCTGATTTCCCGGAAGACCCGGTCATTGCCCTCGATGTGGTGCGGCAGGACCGCGCCGTAAAATTTTTCGGAGCCAATCCGGGGCTGGCGCCAGCGGAAATACAGGATGCCGCTCACGCCGCGGGAAACAAGCTGGTAGGTGAACAGACGGGCGAGTCCGGGACGGACGAGCGAGTTCACATCCTGCCAGTTCGATTGGCCGACTTTTTGTTCCATGGCCCAAAACCCGAAGTCACCATCGGGCGTCTTGATGCCTGTTTTTTTAAGCGAACGCAGCAAGTCAATGTCACAGGCCAGTTCGGTGGTCTTGTCTTTCGTCACCACGTTGCTTTCGATGGAAACGAAATCCACGGCGTCGGCCATGTCGTAATGGTCGAATTTGCGGAGAAACGCGCGCATGGTGACCGTGACGGGATGTTTGGGCGAGAGTTTGTGCAGCAGCTCCACCTGCATCCTGACGAACTGAACCATCGTGTCACTGCTGAACCGGTTCCAGTCGAGCAGCAACGCCGGGTTGTGCATGGCCGGCGCATACATCGGCATCGGCACCTGGTCCCAGGATGTCACGGTTTGTCCCCAGAAAAGAAGGCCAAGCTTGGCGTTGAGATTTTCGATGGTCTCGTATTTCAGCTTGAGCCAGTTCTGCCATTCCATGCGCGAATCTTCGTTGAATGAAAACTCCGTGTTGTTGCCTCCCATGCAGTTGTCAATCTGCCAGGCGATGAGCTGCGGATGATCGCCGAGCGCCTCGGCCATGGCCGTCACGATGCGCCGGGAGTAATCCCAATACGCGTCGCTGGACAGGCAGACGGCGCGTCGCGTGCCCTCGTGTTTTCGGACGCCGCGCTCATCCAGCGGCAAAATTTCGGGATGTTTCCTGGCGAGCCAGATCGGGGGCGCGGCGGTCGGTGTGCCGAGGACGACCTTAATATTGTGGCGCGCCATGACGTCCATGACGCGGCGCACCCAGAGGAAATCATATTTGCCTTCCTCGGGTTCGCAGATGCCCCAGGAAAATTCGCCGATGCGGACGACGTTGATGCCGGCCTTGACCATCAAAACAGCGTCGCGCTCCCAAATGCCCTCTGGATTGTCGGCTGTGCCACCGTAAGGGAAGACCCAATGCTCGGGATAATAATCAACGCCAAAATACATAACCTCTTACTGCTGATTTCAACCCAATCTAAAAGCAAAACACCGCGGGCGCAACTTAAAAGTCACAGCTGCTAAAAGGAATGATGGATCAGTTCGTTGTTTTCTTGAGCAAACCGCCGATGCCGGTGGTGATTTTTTTCACGCCTTCCGCGCCAAGATTTTTGCTAAGATTTTCCGCGCTCTTGCCCGCGTTAAGGGCGGCGCTTCCGACCGTCTTGAGGGTTTCGGAGACGATTTCACTCAATACGTCCTTGGTCAATTCAGCGGGCGTGATGCCGTCCGGGCCTTTGCCCAGATCGTGCAGCGTGATATCCGGCAATGACAGCGTCGGGACGGTGCCGTAGTGAACCTTCGCGCCGGTGATCACGAACTCATCCACTTCCAATTTCTTGACCGCCTTGGCCGAAGCGCCCGTTTTTGCCGGCTGGTTGGTCGCCGAAGATTGAAAACCCGCGGCAGCGGCGTTCACATTGTCCTCAATTTTTTTGAGGTTGTTCGCGCCAAGGGGATTTCCTTCAAAGGTGATTTCCGGCGATTCAACCCGGATGGACTTGATGACAATTTTATCCGACAACACCGACATTGGCGCGATGCTGACGGCGGCCAGGCCGACGCTGATGGCGTTGGGAGCCTTGTAACCCTCCGGGTCGCCGATGACGAGGTTCTTGACCTTGGCCGAGCCGGTCAGCAGCGACAAATCCACGGCACCCACCGTGAATGTGGTCTGGGTGAGTTTTGGCCCAACCGTATTCACACCGGTCTTCACGATGCTGCCGAGAAACAACCCGACGACAATCACCGCGATGATGATCACCGCCAAAAGGCCGATGACAGCGACCAGGAGGATTTTTTTCAATTTGCGCATAATAATTCCTTTTTGTTTTGCCAACACTCTGTTTTTTTTGCGTGACGGGACGAAATTCCCCGCGCTTCAGCCCCTTATCAGCATCTGAACCGCTTCGACAAGATCGCCGCCCCGAAATGGCTTGGCCAGGAACCGGTCCGGCTTGACGGATTCGTTGGTGAAAATGCGTTCATCCACCGTTCCGCTCATGAGGAGCACTTTTTGGCGCGGATTGACGCGCTTGCATTCGCGCGTCACGTCAATTCCGTTCATCCCGTCCATCGCGTAGTCTGTCACCACCAAGGCGGGCCTGGCTTCTGGCAATTCCTCCAGCGCTGCTTTCGGGTCGCGAAAAATCCGCACGCTAAAACCCAGCGGCTGGAGGATCATGGCCGCGAGATCAAGCACCATCGGCTCATCATCCACCACGAAAATCGTGGAGGGTGGAATCTCGCTTCCGGCTGCGTTGTTGTTTTTGATGCTCAAGCCGGCGGCATCAAACATCCATTTTGGTATTCTGGCAAGAACATTTATCCGGTAAAATATTCTTCAATATTCGAAAAATATCCATTGCGCGTGGTGGAGTTGAGCCGTATAGTGATACTGGCAAAAGGGGAAGTAATGCTGAAACTTGGTTATGCGGTTATGAAAGAAAAAATAATGCGTGCGCCAGCCCCAAAAACGACCAAAGGCGCGAAACGCCCGCGCAGCGCCAAAGTTGATGCGGGAGAAATTGCTTTTTCCGCTGCAGAATCCGTGCGCAAGACCCGGCGTCCAGCCCCCCAACTACTTCCCCTTGAAACTGCAGAAGCTCCCAAACCGGTCCCGAAACGCGGACGCGTTGCCGCCAAAACCAAACCAGCCGTCAAATCCGCCCCGCCTGTTGTCCACCGCGTTCCACGAAGGCGCGCTCCGGCCAAGGTGGACGTTCCGCCAATTTTGCTCGAAGGCGACCAGACTTTGCCGCCGCCCGCCGCTGGCCCCGGCGAAAAATACTCCCTCGGCCCGTCGCCTGTCGTCCAGCAGTTTGACGACGCGGAAAACGAATTGCCGGAGGCTTACGGCACCCAGAAGCTTTTTTTGACCGCGCGCGACCCGCACTGGCTTTACGCGCATTGGGATTTGACGCGCGAGCAGCAGTCGATGTTGAACGTGGAATCCGGCGACGGCCATCTTGTCCTGCGGCTTTACGCGAACGACATGGCCGGCCATCCGGCTTATGAAATTCACGTTCATCCCGACTCGCGCCACTGGTTCGCGCACGTCGAGCGCGCCGGCGATTCTTACGTGGCCGAGCTGGGCTACTATTCACCGGTGGGCCGATGGATGCGCGTGGCCGTTTCCGCCGCCACATTCACGCCGCCGGACGCGGCTGCGTCAGAGGCGGAGGAGGAATTCGCCACCATTCCGTTTGAATTTCCCTTCGCGCGGTTGCTGGACATCATCAAGTCCGCGGTGCGCGAATATCTGCCGCTTGCGCAGGCCATCGAGGAACTGCGGCGCGTCGGCCATCCCGATCTGCCGCGTGTGACTGCATCCGCGCTCGCCCGTGAAATGGACGCCGCAGCAGGAACAGGCGCTGGCCAAAATTGTCAGCATTGACCATGCGCGGCGTGTGTGGATGGGTTCGCTCGAAATCACCGAACTCATCCGGCGGCGGCTCCCGCATGAAATATTCGTCGCCCGGCGTCTCCAGTTTTTCAAATCCGCCCGGAGGCGGCGCGGAACAGGCGAGGGAATTCTGGTTCAATGTCAACGCCGAGTTGATCATCTACGGCGCGACCGAGCCCGGCGCAAAGGTCACGCTCGGCGGGCATGAAATCAAGCTGCGACCGGACGGCTCGTTCAGTTACCGATTCTCACTGCCGGATGGAAAATACGATCTGCCCGCCGTCGCGGTTTCCGCGGACGGCACGGACGCGCGAGCGGCCAACCTGAAATTCGGCCGCGAGACGGAATATCTCGGCGACGTTGGCGCGCAACCGCAGGATCCGTTGCTGGAGCCGCCGCTGCCGGAAAATTTGTGATGACCATGGAC
The DNA here is from genome assembly GCA_963711945.1 of uncultured Verrucomicrobiae bacterium. Classification (GTDB taxonomy): domain Bacteria; phylum Verrucomicrobiota; class Verrucomicrobiia; order Limisphaerales; family UBA11358; genus UBA11358. The sequence continues at coordinate 180,105 of CAVQGB010000009.1, forward strand.
GCATCACGCCGGGGAGCCTTGCTGTTGGTCCGGTTCACCGCCGCCTGTCTCATGGGCATGAGCATCGTGGAACTGGCTTTGTGTTGGGCCGAGTTCAAGTTCCGCCAGATACCGGTCAATATTCCGCTGGCCGCGCTTTGGGGCGTTTTGCTTCTGGCGGGCGTGGTGACTTTAATCAAGGCCAGGGCCGCCGCCGAATGGCTGGCCGGGAAACTCGAATGACCAATTCCCAAATCCAAATGACCAGACAATTCCCAATGACGAATGTCGAATGTCGAATGGAACTTCGCCTCCCGTTTTGCCATTCGTCATTCGTCATTTTGCCGCGCACATTTCGCGGTGAGTCTTCCGAATAACTTCACGGGTCATGCAAGGGTATCTCTCACTCGTTCTGCACGCGCACCTGCCATTTGTGCGCCATCCCGAACACGAAAAGTTTCTGGAGGAAAGCTGGCTCTTCGAGGCCGTTACTGAAACCTACATTCCGCTCCTGCAAATCCTCGAAGGCTGGCGGCGCGATGGTTTGGACGCGCCACTCACGCTTTCGCTTTCGCCGACCCTTTGTTCGATGCTGCTCGACCCGTTGCTCCAGCGGCGTTATGAGCGGCACCTGAACAGCCTCGTTGAACTCGCCGAAAAGGAAATCCACCGCACGCATTGGGACCGCGCATTCCGCGAACTCGCCTGGATGTATCATCACCGTTTCACGACCATCCGGGATTCTTGGGATTCCTGCCGTGGCGACCTCGTGGCGGCGTTCCGCAAATTTCAGGATGAAGGCCGGATTGAAATCATCACCACCGCCGCGACGCACGCGCTGCTGCCGCTGCTGGCAGGCCATCCGCCATCCATCCGCGCGCAGATATTTGCCGCGTGCGACCATTATCGGAGTTGTTTCGGGCGCGACCCGCGCGGAATCTGGCTGCCGGAATGTGCCTACGCCGCCGGCGTGGAGAATTTCTTGCAGGAGGCAAACATCCGCTGGTTCATCCTCGACACCCACGGCGTGCTGCATGCCCGCCCGCGCCCGCGCTTCGGCACTTTCGCGCCGATTTATACGCCCAACGGCATCGCCGCGTTCGGGCGCGACTACGATTCCTCGCGGCAGGTCTGGAGCAAACACGAGGGTTATCCCGGTGACACGTCCTACCGCGATTTTTACCGCGACATCGGCTTTGACCTCGATTTCGACTACGTCAAGCCGCATCTGCCGTCGCCGGAAACGCGCGGGTTCACCGGCATGAAATACTATCGCATCACCGGCGCAACAGGTGACAAGCAGGTTTATGACCGCTCCGCCGCGCTGCAGACCGCGAGCCGGCACGCGCAACATTTTCTGGATTGCCGCGTCGGACAGGCGCGGCAAATTGCCAACCTGATGGACCGTCCGCCGATCATCGTCGCGCCGTATGACGCCGAATTGTTCGGACATTGGTGGTATGAAGGGCCGGAGTTTCTCGATTTCTTCGCGCGCAAACTGTCTGTTGAACAGAAAGACATCGGGCTGATGACTCCGGGTGAATACCTGCGGCGCCATCCGACGAACCAGATTGCCACGCCGAGCGCATCAAGCTGGGGCGAGGAGGGCCATTTGAGCGCGTGGTTGAACGAAAAAAACGAATGGATTTATCCGCATCTGCAAGTCGCGCAGGAGCGCATGACCGGGCTGGCACGACAATTTCCTAACGCGACCGGCATCCGGGCGCGGGCATTGAAACAGGCCGCGCGCGAACTTCTGCTGGCGCAGGCGAGCGACTGGCCGTTTATTTTGCGCGCCGGGACGAGTCCCGACTATGCGCGCCGTCGGGTGAAGGACCATTTGCTGCGTTTCATCGCGCTGCACGACCAGTTGACCGCGACGGGCGTGGACGAAAAATGGCTCCATGAAGCCGAGTCGCGAGACAATCTGTTTCCCGGCGTGGATTGGAATTATTGGAAGTGAACCAAACCAATGGCCCTGCGACGGGCTTCTCCCTTCTCATTCCAACTCGTTAGGCGCTTCGGCCATATCATATTCCGGGTGGAAACGTCAGGTGCGAGTTCCCCCGGAGCATCGGAATCACGCCGTGCTTCTTATCAATCCAAATGAAAATCTGATTCGTTGTGATCGCAAGAGTGCCCCGGTCGCGAAACCACTCATGCTCACCGCAGAACTCACACCGGTAGTTTGTGCCACCGATTGTGTAGCAATTCGTGCATGCATAAACCTTGGAGTGAAGAAACTGATTTGTGAAGCTCCCGTAATGGCGTAATTCATAGTCCGCCTCCTTCATGTCATTCATGAAGTTGATAAACATGGCACGGCTCTCGGCTCGTCCTTCCGCATAGCAGAAGAACAAAAATATCGCCGACAACAAACCTGCAACAAACCAAACTGAGTGAGCTTTAGGATGCTGCCTAATCGAAAGTCGAACCTTTGGTGAAAAGACGGCGGCGGCCAGTCGAATTATCGCTAAAAGCGGGACGATGACGAGCACGGCATAAATAATCACTCCCACTATGGAGAATATGACTTCGTTCGTGCTCATAGCGCCTAACAGTGATGAGGCCGCCGGGCGTGCGCAGGGGCAAGCGCGGTTGTTTTGACGGTGGCCTTTGTGAGCATGGGTTTATGAAAGCGGACTTGCGAATTTGTGTCAAAGAATTTCATGCAACATATGAATGGCAGGGTGGTGCTGCAACGCCGGTCTGTCCCCCGCCGTTTGAAGTTTTCGTGTTGCCAAGGGCCGGCGGGCGGTTAGATTATCACTGTTCAAATGAAATATTTCTTGTCCATTGTCGTCCTGGCGCTGGTGGTGTGCCTGAACGCGCCGGCGCAGATTGTCAGCGTGGAGGTGTCCCTCGACCAGAATGAGTTTTTGCCCGGCGAAACCCTGCCGGTCACGGTGCGTGTCATCAACAATTCCGGCCAGACACTCCATCTCGGGGCGGATGCGGACTGGCTCAAGTTCAGAGTGCAACCAGCGGAAGCTGATTCCTTGGTGAGTAATAACGGCCAAGTTCCAGTAGTGGGCGAGTTCAAGCTGGAGACGACTGAAGTCGCCACCAAGCACGTGGACATCGCGCCGTATTTCGCTCTCAGCAAAACCGGCCGTTACCGTGTCACTGCCATTGTCCACATCAAGGATTGGGACAAGGAAGTGGAGAGTCCGGCGGTGCGATTTGACGTGATTGACGGGGCGCGGCTGTGGTCGCAGGATTTCGGGATGCCTGCGAGCGGGGGCGCGACGGGTCAGCCGCCCGAAATCCGCAAATACATCCTGGAGGAGGCGAATTATCTGCAAAAACAATTGCGGTTGTATGTGCTGGTGAGCGACGCGACGGGATCGCGCATATTCAAGGTGTCGGCCATCGGGCAAATGGTGTCATTCAGCCAGCCGGAGGAGAAATTGGACAGCGCGAGCAACCTCCACGTGCTTTATCAGAGCGGCCCGCATTCGTCCCTCTACGCCGAAATAGCGCCGGACGGCGGCATCACACAGCGGGACATTTATGATTTTGTGACCACGCGACCGCACCTCGGCATGAACGGCGCTGGCGACATCGTAGTGACCGGGGCCGTGCGGCGGGCGAGGCCGGGTGAGTTGCCTGTGCTCAAGGCGCCGAATGAAGTGCCGCCTCCGGCGAAGAAATGAGAACATCTGCCCATTCTCACGTTAATATCCTACGCTCCGCCCAAATAAAATTACCCTTCCCGCCGAAGCGAAGAAGGGTGGAAAAGTCGGTATTTTTATTATGAGCAACAACAAATGTCGAACCGCCCCGCGGTGAGGATGCTGCTCATTCTACAGCGCTGCACAAGCCTGACGAATCCCTGTCCGTCCGTCCATTCCAGTTCAGCTTTTTGTCTCAAAGGCCACTGCACCGGCATATTCCGGCGGCATGGGGATGTCCTGAATGACCCACTGATTGGAGACGCCCGGCCATTGCAGCACGCACGGTGGTTCATCCTGCAACATGGCGACTTCAATGGCTGGCAAGTCGTCCCGCAATCCTTCGCCAGTCGCCTTCAGGCAGGCTTCCTTGCGAGTCCATCCGCTGAAAAAAGCTCTCGGTTGTTGTGACGCAGGCAGGGCGCGCAACACTTCCAGTTCACGCGGCGAAAATATTCTGTCCGCCAAAGGCCGCCAGTCGGCCAGGGAATTGATGCATTCGATGTCAATTCCCACTTCATGTCCGCGCGCCAGGGCAATTGCCACCCACGATTCCGAATGTGACAAGTTGAATCGCACACAACCATCGTGGCGTTGTGGATCCAGAAATGGCTTGCCGCGGGATTGACGGTGTAAGGAGAGTGACGCGGCTTCAACGTTCAAACAAGCGCCCAAAATCTGGCGCAAAACGTGGCGGCCGGTGATGAACTGGGCCCGCGGTCCATCAATACGGACCCGTCCGGCGTGTTCGCATTCTTCCCGGCTCAACCGGCTTTCCAAGCTGCTCGAAACCATTCCATCGAACTGCACGGGAGCCATCCAAACCTGGACTTCATTCTCCGCCAGGCCGGCTACTGAACGGTGCGACCGGGGTGAGCCATCCCATTGATGAAACGAAACCTGCATGAGCGATAATTCCCTGCCGGTCAAATGTTGCCTTTTGTGCCGGGTTGCGAACTGGTTTTCACGGCATTTTCGAGACATGACTGAACTTTCTCCGCAAGATTGAAAACGAACGGTTCTTTGAGAAAATTCACGTGGTTGCCCTGGACTCGAATGATTTCCAAACCGCCTTGCGCCACGTCTCTCCATCCATTAAGCGGATCGGATTCATGGCGGAATCCCCGAAACGCCTTTTCTTCAACTTGAAAGAGCGCGACTTTACCGTCGTAAGTGCCGGGGCGGTATCGGTCATGAGCATGAATCAAGGTTTCCACCATTGGGCCGCCCCCAGCGAGCAGTATTGGCGTTGCCTGCTTGCGCTTCCAAAGAAAGTTTATTTTATCGGCCACCAGGTCTTTGAAGAACAGCGCGCAAGTCTTCGCCTCCATGCCCGAAAGACGATTTCCAATCCGCCGAACGGTTTCCTCGAATGTCAATCTGCGCGGCTGTGCAGCCGGATTGGAACTATCCAGCAGCAAGACCAGCGGAACCATCAAGCCCCGCGCCTTCAATTGTCGCGCCACTTCAAAGGCCACCACGCCGCCGAGGGAATAACCGCACAATAAGTAAGGACCGTCCGGCCAGACCCGCTGGATTTGTGGTATCAGACTCGCCGCAAGATCTTCAAAGCGCGAGGGAATCTGTTCACGTCCATTCAGTCCGGGATACTGAAGTCCATCATAAAAGCGGCCGGTTGCGCCCACACGGTGGGCAATGGCTTCGGGAAGAAACTCATATCCGGCGATGCCGGGAATGAAAAACAGCGGTGCGCCGTCTCCTTTGCCGCGCAATCTTGGGGATGGCGCCGGGACCCGCGCGCCGCGCCTCTTTTCCAGCAATGGCGCAAACTCCGCGACGGTTGGCGCCTCGAAAAGCGAGGCCAGTGACACGTCCGAGTTGAAATGTTTCTGAATCTCGGTTATCAACCGCATCGCAAGCAGGGAATGGCCGCCCAGATCAAAGAAGTTGTCATGGATGCCGACTTCGGGAACGTTGAGGGCTGCCTGCCAGATGGCGGCCATCTGTCGCTCCACATCGGTGTGCGGTGCTTCGCACGTCTTGTCCGTGGCAAGATCCCTGCCGGTCATTTTAGACAAGGCCCGGCGATCCACCTTGCCGTTGGCATTAAGAGGCAGACTTTCCACCAACGTAAAGGCGCCGGGGATAATGTAGTCCGGCAGCCATTGTCCCAACTCCTGGCGGAGTTTGGACAACACGACTTCCCGGCCTTTCCGCACGACAATCCATGCCGCGATTTGTTTCAAGCCGTCGGTTGCGAATCGGGTCAGCACCGCGGCCTGTTCCAAATCGGGATGACGACGGAGGGCGGCTTCTATTTCGCCGGGTTCAACTCGAAACCCCCGGATTTTCACCTGGTCATCCGAACGCCCAAGGAATTCAATGCTGCCGTCCGGCAGCCAACGGCACAGGTCGCCTGTGCGGTATATTTTTTTGTCCGGATTATTTTGAAACGGGTTCTTTACAAATCGGGCCGCTGTTAGCTCCGGCCGGTTCCAATAACTGCGCGCCAGGCCGTCGCCGCCGGTGAACAATTCCCCGGCCACTCCGATGGGGACGGGGTTGAGATGCGGATCGAGAATATACACTTGCGTGTTGGCGATGGGCCGGCCGATGGGGACATGGGTGGCGTTTGAGTTGAGGTGTTGAATATCATGACTGGTGGTGAATGTGGTGTTCTCTGTCGGGCCATAGACATTGAGGAGCCGTTGCGGCGGCTGATGTTCGAGCACGGTTCGGACCCAGGATGGATCCAGCGCCTCCCCGCCGGTCATCACGATACGCAGGTTTGCAAAAGCGTCAGGCGCTTCCCTGGCAACTTGATTAAAGAAAGCGGTTGTGAGAAACATCACCGTGATGCCCTGATCGCGAAGTTCGCGGGCAAAGTTTTTAGGCGAGAGCATGACCTCGCGGGTAATGCCTATGAGCTGGCAGCCGTTGAGCAACGCGCCCCAGATTTCAAACGTGGCGGCATCAAACGAAACATTGGAGACCTGCGCCAGGCGGTCATTTTGACCGAGCCGGATGTAATTCGTGTTCAGCACCAGGCGGCTGATGGCGCGATGGGGCACTGCGACACCCTTGGGCTTGCCGGTGGAACCCGACGTATAAATGATGCAAGCCAGACTTTTGGGGCTGGATGTATTGGCAGGGGTCTGGCGGCTCGCGTGGCCGATCACTTTCCAATCCGCATCCAAGCAAATCACCATGCCGGATTGCCGCGGCATTCGCGCGAGAAGGTCCCGCCGGGTCAGGAGCACGGGCGCTTGTGCATCCTCCAGCATGAAGGCCAGCCGGTCCATCGGATTTTCGGCATCGAGGGGAAGATAAGCCCCGCCTGCCTTCAATACGGCCAGCATGCCAACCACCAAATCAAGCGATGGGCGCATACAAATCCCCACCGGCACGTCCGGCCCAACACCCAGCAGTCCGCGCAAATGATGCGCCAGTTGATTGGCACGCTGGTTGAGTTCGCTATAGGTCAGGCTTTCCCCTTCGAACTTCATCGCCATCGCTTCAGGCGTCTTCTCCGCCTGCACATCGAAGAGTTGGTGGACACATTTGTCCTTCGGAAAATCGGTTGTGGTGGCATTCCATTCCACCACGAGTTGATGTTGCTCCGTTACCGTAAGCATGGGTGCCTGTGATACTGGCCGTTCGGGTTGAGCCAACAGATTTTCCAGCAGCGTCAAATAATGTTGCGCCATCCGGTCAATCGTCGTCTTTTCAAACAGGTCGGTGTTATAGACAAAGTGCCCCTCCCAACTGTTTCCACACTGCCACAAGTGCAATTCCAGATCAAAATGCGTTGTCGTGCCGGGTAACGGGTAATCAACGGATGTCAAATCCGCAAGAGTCAGGGGATGTTCAGGGGTGTTTTGCAGTGCGAATACCACCTGAAACAGCGGATGCCGGCTTGGATCCCGCACAGGATTAAGCGCTTTGACCAGCTCTTCAAACGGCAAATCCAAGGCCTCCAACGAAGTCTGTCGCACTTGTCCAACCAGTTCCAGAAAACTTGGATTGCCGGAAAGATTTCCCCGCATTGCCTGCATGTTGACAAAGAACCCGATCAAGTCTTCCAATTCAACGCGCTGACGGGTGGCGATTGGCGTGCCCACCAGAATGTCCTCCTGCCGGGCATAGCGGGACAGCAGCACTTGGAAAGCGGCCAGCAGACTCATAAACGGGGTCACTCCCGACTTCTGATTGAAGGCGGCAATGGTTGCAGCCAGCCCGTCGGGAAAGATTAACGGAAGCCTGGTTCCCGAATAGGTCTGCTGCGGAGGACGCGGATGATCCGTCGGCAATTCCAAAGCGGGCGCGCCGGCCAATTGCTCCCGCCAATACTTTGACCGTTTCTCGAGTTCGTCGCCTTCGATCCATTGGCGTCGCCAGGCCGCATAGTCGGCGTATTGCACAGCCAGCGGCGGGATGGACGCGGGTTGCCCCGAACGAAATGCGGTGTAGAAAACGGAAAGTTCCCGGTCGAACACTCCCAAAGACCAGCCATCGCTGATAATATGGTGCATGTTGACCAGCAGGATGTGCTCCTGCGAGTCCAGCCGGAAGAGTTTCGCCCAAATCAAAGGACCGACTGCCAAATCAAACGGCGTCTGGAGATTATTGGTGATGATCCGCCGCGCTTCGGCTTCGTGTTGCTCCCGTGGTAACCCGGACAGTTCCACAACGGGCAGTTTGAAATCGGCAACGGGCACAATGACTTGCACGACTTCGCCGTTCTGCCTATGGAAGGTTGTGCGCAGGACTTCGTGACGCCGGACAATCTCACCCAAGGCGCGCTCCAGAATTTCCGCATCCAACTGCCCGGTCAGCCGGCAGGCTCGCGGGAGATTGTAAGCGGTGCATCCCGGTTCATATTCCGACAGAAACCACAAACGTTCCTGCGCAAAGGAAAGGTGAAGCGGACCATCGCGGGAAACCGGCTGAAGCGGCGGAATGCTCTGCGCGGCGGCAACCTTCAATTTCGCGGACTGCGCGGCGACAGTCGGATTTTCAAAAAATTCGCGCAATGTCAGCTTTGCGTCAAATATTTGATCCATTCGCATGATCGCCCGCATGGCCAGCAACGAGTGGCCGCCCATTTCGAAGAAATTATCATGGATGCCGATTTTCGGCACATCCAGAACTTCCTGCCAGACGGCGGCGAGTTGACGCTCAAAATCGGTGTTCGGAGCCACATGGCTCTTGCCGGTGTCCATGCGCGCTTCGCCCATTTTCTCAAGCGCTTTGCGGTCCACCTTGCCATTCGGAGTCTGGGGAAGCTTCTCCATGCTCACAAAAACCGACGGCATCATGTAGTTTGGCAGGCTGGTCTTGGCATGGTTTCGCAGTTCGTCAGATGTCAATGTTGCACCGGTTTTCGACACTACATAAGCAACCAGATGCCGGTCTCCCGGGCGATCTTCCCGGACAATTGCCACTGCTTCCCGAACGGCCGGATGCCGTCCCAGCACCGCCTCGATCTCGCCCAACTCAATGCGGTAGCCGCGAATCTTGACCTGAAAATCGGCGCGGCCCAAAAATTCAATATTGCCGTCCGGCAAAACACGGGCGAGATCACCTGTCCTGTAGAGGCGTGCGCCGGATTGAGAGCTGAACGGGTCGGGCGTGAACTTCCCGGCGGTCAACTCCGGCTGGTTGAGATATCCGAGCGCGAGCGTGCTGCCGCCGATGTAGATTTCCCCTGTAAGACCCGCCTGCACGGGCTTCCGCTGCGCATCCAGAACATGGATGGTGCGTGAACCAACAGGCCGGCCAATTGGAACACGCTCCAGATTGCCCATGTTGGGTGACTGGCAGGGAACCTCATAGGCCGTGGTGAACATGGTTGTTTCTGTGGGGCCATATCGGTTGATCAAACGCACCGAACACAATCCCAAGGCACACCAGGAGCGCACTGCGGACACTGGCATGACATCTCCTCCCACTTGAACCATGCGCAGCGCTCCAATGGATTCACCACAAGGTTTTCGACTCAATACCTCCAGCCATTCGTGCCAGTATATCGGTGTTAAATGAATTGTCGTCACGCGGAGGTCCCGGATGACATCGGTGAACAGGGCGGGATTCCAGATCTCGACCCCTCGCATCACCACGGTGGCCCCCGCAAGGAGCGGTGTTAGAAGTTGATCAATGCCGGCATCGAAACTTAATGTGGCGAATTGCAAAACCCTGTCCGTCGCTGTCAGTCCAAAGTAATCAATGGCTGCGGCGCAATAATTAAGATAAGCAGCCTGCGTAATCAACACGCCTTTGGGGCGTCCGGTGGAACCGGAGGTGTAGATGACATACGCAAGGTTCTGCGGCGACACTTTTGCCTCCGGCGTGGCATCGGCATTTGCATCGGGCATTAGATCCACACAGACCTTCAGCGCTTCGGTTGGCGGGAGCCGCCCCAACAGCGATGATTGAGTCAGAATTACTGGCGTCTGCGTATCGGCCATGATGAATGCCAGCCGCTCCGCCGGAAGAATTGGATCAATTGGGACAATTGCTCCACCCGCCTTAAGCACTGCAAGAAACGCCACCACTATTTCCAGTGAACGCTCCATGCAGACCCCCGCCAGCACGTCCGGACCCACACCCAGTGTTCTCAAGTGATGCGCCAGTTGGTCGGCGCGTTGATTGAGTTCCCGGTATGTAAGGCTTCGCCCCTCGAACACCACCGCCAGGGCATCCGGCGCCCGCTCCGCTTGCTCTTCAAAAAGCTGGTGGATGCATTTGTCTTTTGGATAATCCGTCGCCATGGCGTTTCGTTTCAACTGATGTAGCAGTCCTCCCACCGCCTCGGGCAGGGAATTTCCGAAACACGTTGGTCGAGATTGGTGGCAATGTTTTCCAGAATCACACTCCATTCTTCCAGCATCCGTTTCGCACGGTCGGGGTGGAACAGCATGCCTCCACAGTCTGCCAACCCACGGCGGAACGTTGCAGCATTGGCGAAAAACAGAACTTTGGCGGGAGCATCGTCGTCGTCATCATTGAGTTGGCGTTGAGCTTTTCATCCTGGATGCCGTGGGTTCAACCGGCACAATTCCTTCAATGGCTGCAATCATCCTGGGCAGCAAAATGTTTTTTGAATGCGCAGCCGCCGCGTTTGCCGGCGATGCGCGGCGATGGTCATGGGCCGCCGCCGAAAGTCGGCGTATTTGGCCGGCCAACACTTCCGCGTCGCCGTGCTGCACGCGGGCATGCGGATGTCCGCCAGCCGGACCGTCAAGGATTTCCGTGACATGGCTTGGCTGTGGCCCGATGTAAATCACCGGCGCGCCCACGGCCAGAATGTTGTAAATTTTGCACGGATGCACCAACCCCAGCATGGTTTCGCCCATCACGATTGCGTGTGCATCGGCCGCCGACAGGGAGGCCGAAAGCCCGTTCAATGGCTGATAGGGCAGGCACAAAACATTGGCGCGCCTTCCCCCCCCGGCCCAGCGTTGCACGCGCTTGAATTCGCTGCCGCCGCCCACGAAACAAAACAGGATCGAGGAATCGGCCCTCAAGAGATCCGCCGTCCGCATCAACGTGTCCAGCGGATGCACCGGACTGTGATTGCCCGAATACATGACGACAAATCGTCCATCCATTTTGTGCTCCTTGCGGAACTGTTCCCTGCCGGCGGCGTCATAGCGCACGTCGCTGTCCTGCGACCACGGAGGGATCACCGCGATTTTCTCCGGCGCAATCGCCTTGGCGATGATGCGGTCGCGCATGAACCGATCCAGCGCAATGATCCGGTTCGCGCGGCGAAAACTGAAGCGCGACATCCGCTCCAGCATCCGTCCGGCAAATGAATCCGCCCGCAGCCACCCTGCGGCAACGGCCTCGTCCGGGTTCATGTCCATGACCCAATAACAAAATCCGGCGCGCCAGAGTTTTGCGCGCCACGCGCCAATAAAGGAGATGAGCGGCGGTGTTGTCAAGGCCAGCACCACGTCATGGCGCGGTAAAAAAAGAAGCCGCACGCAGCAATTCATGATGAAACTGGCGAAGTCCGCGCCGCGCCGCCACCTGGCCGTCTTTCCAAATCGCGTGGAATTGATGCGGTAAATCCGGACGCTTCGCCAATCTTCGCTCGCGGGGAATATCTTGTCCGGCTGATCGTAGGCCCGTCGCCCGGTCACAACGGTGACCTGATGTCCGCGTTCAGCCAGTGCCGCGGCCAGCTCGCTTAAATACTGGCCGGTGGCCATGACATCCGGATAAAACGTCTGATTGAGCAAGATAATTTTCAAGGGCTGGGATTCCAGGCGAGGGCGTTATTCTTGGGGCGCAATTAGTTTTCGCAGTTCTTCGCGCAGGACAGCCTCCGCCTCGTTGGAATTGTCCGGTCCGGACACGGTGATTTCGAGCGAGCGCTGGCCGGGATTGCGCCGGCCATCCCACACGGATGCAAGGCGGGCGCCGGAGGTGAGCGCCATGGTGTCAAACCGCTGCGTGGTGGCACGGTCGTCCCACAGGCAATAAAAAACGTAAAACGGCCGGGGCGTGTCGGTTACTTCATACGCAAGAAAGGGCAATCGCAGGCCGTTCACGTCAAACCATGACTGCGGGGAAATGGCCTTCAACGTGTGTCCGGCGGCTGTCATGCAGACTTCCGGCGTGTGGTTTTCCGCAAGGTGAACGGCAGCGCGGCCCGGCTTCCAGCGCAGAAACACCGCCTGCCAGGCCAGGTTGTCGCCACTCCACCCGGCGCTGCGGCCTTCATCGTAACGGAGAATTTGCCGGGTTGCACCGGGGATGGGCAGCTCCTTGAAAGTCTGATTGTTCGTGGGCCATGCGATAGTCCATTGGACCGCTACCGGCACACGCGCCTCGTGCCAGCGATACCACGCTTCGACGGAAACTTCTGTCAGCAAAATCCAGACGCACACAGCCAAAACTGAAAACCGAAATGCTGAAACGCTGATTTTATTTCCGCTGTCTGCAATCCGTCTTCCCACCTCCGTCCTTTGTCGTCGGCCTTCCGCCGGCTTTTGTCCGCCTGCGGGTCTTGGTGTTTCAGCTTTCAGTGTTTCAGCGTTTTCACTTCTGCGTTCCGCTTTCCGCTTTCTGCTTTGCAGCCAGATTCCCATCCCCCACAGACCGAAGAAGCATGCGATCAGAATGGTCACGCCCGCCGGGTCGTGCCATGATGCGATTGCCGCCAGGCCCTTTTTCGCCGCAACCCACACGAGGAGCGACATTCGCGCGAGATTGAAAACGAACGACAGGGCAAACCCGGCACACACGCAGAGCGCGCGATGCCATGCTCCCAGCGTATAATATTCCCCAAGAAACAATGAAATCATCAGCGTCGCCTGGAACGACCGGATGCCGCTGCACGCCTCGTCAATGCCCACCATGCCCGTGGCCACTTCAATGACGTTGCCATGCGGCATGGCCGGGATGCCGAGCCAGCCAAGCAATTCGGTGGTCAGGCTGGTGTCCAGCCGGGTCAGTCCCTGGATCAGTGTTTGCTCGATCCCCGTCGGCCACGGAACAGCCACGAGAAAATAGCAGACGGGAAAAATTGCGAATCGCAAATCGCGAATCGTAAATCGGAGGAACAACAGCGTGAGTCCAACGACTTCAATCGCCAGCGCCCAACTGACCAGACGCCAGCCGGGATTGGCCTCCTCCACCAGCCGCGTCGGGGCGTAGAGCAGGGCGAGGAAAACAAATAAAAGCTGAAAGCTGAAAGCTGAAAGGTGAAATATGTTCCCGGCCGACTCGATGGCCTCCACCCTCCGACTACGGACTACCGGCTGCGGACTTTGGACTGTTGACTGCCGGAAGTTTTGCCAGAGCAGAAACGCGCACAGAAACGGCACCGCCCAGCCGTAACTGTATTGCGGATTCACCGTCCATTCGACCCGCAAATCGTTGATCAGGACGAACCAGATCCAGGCGAGCGGCAGAAGCCAGAGTTTTTGCCGAAACGCTGAAACGTTGAAACGCTGAAACGCTGAAATCACAAAATATAATCTGAAATTCTAAATCACTGCCTCGCTCGCAAAGTTGGAAACCATTGTCATCAAATATTGAAAAACTGAAATGCTGGCACTTTGAAATCAAATCCCGCTTTGTCGGAGTTTTGACACCATTATGGTGAAGATCGCCAGGAGTTCGTCAGCTTCGTTCCCACTTGTCAATGTGTCAGTATGTCAGATCGGACAGACCCCGTAGCACACCCAGTAACCCAGCAGCTTGACATACTCGGATTTGATGTAGCCTCTGACGGCGGGGCTGTTTGCGTCCTTGCTCGGATAACCGAAGTAGGAAGGCCGGGAGTAAAACCGGATGTCCGGCGCGTAATGTTCGAAACACGCCAGCGCCCGGCGCGAATGATACCAACTCGTGACAATGGTGACTTTGTGGGCGCCCATCTTTCGCAACAGCGGAATGGAAAACTCCGCGTTCTCCCGCGTCGTGCGCGATTTTCCTTCCACCAGGATCGCCGCCGCCGGCACGCCGTTTTTTTTCAGCAGGCGTTCGTTGATGTCGCTGTCGCCCGCGCCGCTGATGAGGATTTTCGGGGCTTCGCCCAGCTTGAACAATTCCGCCGCGCGTTCGGGGCGTTCGTGCAGGCCGCCGCCGAGAACGACAATTACGTCGGTCGTCACCGGCCCGCTGTCCATGGTGAGGATCTTTTTGGGGAACATCCACGCCGCCAAGCCGGCGACGGCCACACACACCAGCAGTCCCGCAAAAATCTTCAGCCAAAATCTCCGCCTTAATTTCAACATTTCAGTTTTTCAAATTTTCAGCCTTTGGACCAATTTCCCTTTGCTTGACCCATGCCGCCGGATTGCCTTGATAAATCCCGAAGGGTTCAAGGTTTCCGGCGGCCACGGAACCGGCGGTGAGCACAGCATGATTGCCAACCGTAACACCCGGCGCCACAAATGCGGCCGCACCAATCCATGCCCCTTGTTGCACGGTGATGGGTTTGGTAATCAGGTCAAACGCGGGCGATTTGTAATCATGGTTGCCCGTGCAGAGGAAAGCCCGTTGCGAAATGCAGACATGGCTTTCAATGGTGATCGGCGCCAGATTCAACAGCCAGCATTCCTCGCCCAGCCAGACATGGTCGCCCAGCGTCAGCTTCCACGGAAACATGATGGTGACGCGCGGCTTGATGACCACGCCCTGTCCGACTTTTGCGCCAAAAGCGCGGAGCACGGCGCATTTGAGGCCGGACAACTTGAGCGGGCAGAGCCGGAACAGGAAATGGCTGGCCAGAATCCACAGGCCTTCTTTGAAGGGTCCCGCGCCCCGGTCAAAATCGCCAGTCGTGAACTTTGATAGATCAACATTCATATTGGATAAAACTGGAAGCAGAAATCATTTCCCCGCGGTTTCTGTTTTCTGCCTTTTGTTCCGAATTTTACAATATCAGCTTTTTAATTGCACACATTCCGGTTGAGGCCCGCCGCCAAGCACCCATTCAAAGACGGTGCGCATTTCGCGCGCAATCCCTGGCCAGGAAAAGTGTGAGGCGACGAGCGCGCGTCCACGCGCACCAAGCGCTTGGCGCTGCGCACCGGGCGTTTGAAAAAGTCCCCGCAATCCCAGCTCGATGCCCTTCGCGTTTGGCGCAATGCGCAAAGCGGCATCCGCGGCAAATCCCTCCGGCAGATTGCACTCCGGCGTCATTAAAACCGGCTTGCCGTAAGCCCAGGCCTCCAACACCGCCATCGGCAGGCCCTCGCTGAACGATGGCAGGATGAACGCATCGCAGTTCCAATAACACGCCGCCTTGTCCTCGCCGAATCTCGGCCCCAAGAATATAACGCTGACATCCTGAAATTCTGAAAAACATAAATCCGTTTTCTGCTTTCCGCTTTCTGCTTTCCCGTTCGGTGTTGGATGTTGAATGTTGAATGTTGAATGTTCCCTTGCATCCTGCCATGCGATTCCCAGTTCCCCGCACAGGCCCTTGAGTTCGCGTTCGTGTCCGCCCTGGTCCCATCCGGCAATCACCAAAAGCCATTCCTCGACCTTGCCCTTTGCGTTTTGCACCTGGCTCCACGCTTGCAGCAGATTGACCAGCCCTTTCTTCGGATGAACGCGGCCAAGATACAACAATACCTTCCGCCCCGGTTCAATGACGCCATTCCACGGCGTATTTTTCGCTTTCTGATTTTCAGTTTTCACCATTTCAGCATTTGGGATGATGGGAAGATCCATTCCATTCGGAATGATGGCGATGGGATTTTTCAGGCCGAAAGAACGAATCGCGCCGGCCTCGGCATCACATAACGCGCGGAGACAGGCGGCTCGTTCCAAATGCTCCCGTTCATACGAAAACAAGGCCAGACGCTTCTTCCACGCGCAATTTTTAATTGCCCATGGATCCAGCATCCCGTGAGGGGCAATGATTTCTGGCTTTTTGTATTTGCGTTTCCATTCGAGGGCATAACGCGAAGGCCACGTCCAAAGGCCTGCCCTGTAAATGATATCCGCCTGCGATGCCAGCAGCCGGGAGCGCAATTGCGGGGAACGCCCCAGCATCCTGGGCCAGGCGGCCGGGAATATTTGGGGCGCAATCGGCAGCCAGCCTTTTGAATCCGCTTGAGAAAATTCATCTGCCAGCGAAAAGACCGATGCCTCGACGCCGCAGTTTCCCAACGAATGCCACAGCGGCTTCTCGGCATCCAAAAGCCCGCCCGCCGCCCGGGAGATTGAATCAATGACGACGTTGACTTTCATCGCGCGAGCAGAGCTTTCAGAATGAGTCGTTGGAGAAGTGCCGGCTTGACCGGCCCGACTTCAAGCGATTTTTCCACCGCCGTTTTCAATCCCTGCGCAAACCGCTCCGGACCCCAGTTGGAAATGATCCGGGCGCTTTCAGCGCCAAATTCTGACAATCTGACATCCTGAAAAGCTGAAATTATTGACATGGCTTTCGCCATGTCCCCGACGTTGCAGGGATCAAAGGTGAAACCATTCACGCCTTCCTGAACCAGATCCAATGCGCATCCGCAACGGTTGGACACCAGCACCGGCAGGCTGCTGGCCATGGCCTCGTTCACAACCAACCCCCATTGCTCCGTCGTGCTGGCGTGGATAAATGTGGAAGCCAGCCCGTAATATGCCGGCAAATCCGGATACTGCATGAATCCAGGCAGGTGGACGCTGGCGTCCAAGCCAAGCGCGGAGCGCAGAGCGCATAGCGATTCACGAAGCACGCCGTCGCCAAGCAAGACGAAGTCCCAAGGCGCAGAGGGCATGGTGCCTGGCGCTTGGCGCTTGGCGGTTATTTTACGATACTGCGAATAAGCTTCAATCAACCGCGGCAAATTCTTTTTCTCAACAAATCGCGCGCTGGCCAGAAAATATTTCGCTGGCAAACCATGTTTATTTCTGGCCTCGTTTTTCAGCGTTTCAGATTTCAGTTTTTCGGCATTTTTGGCAAAGTAGCCGTTATCCACCGCGTCATAACCCAGAAACACCCGTTCCGCCGGCATCCCCAGCTTGACCATATAATCTTTATGCGGACTCCCGCCGACCAGGGCGGACGAACAAAGCCCGACAATCCGCCGCTTCACTGCTTCGCGCCATGCGTTTCGTGTCTCGTCCCATTGAGTGCTCTCGGACATCAAGATCGTTGGGGTATTGTTTTCCTCACTCCACACCAAGGCTGCTAACGCCCATTGATCCGCCCAACCAGGAATTACCACCACATCGGGCTTGCAATCATCAAGAGCTCGACGGATGCCGGCGACCATTTCCCGGCCTGAGAAAGATTGCCGTTGCGCACTCGGCAAAATATGCACATGGCCAACGTCTCTGTCTTGTTTTGGATTCATCCATGGGTATTCCTTGTTCTTAGCAAACACCTCAATCGCGACAACCTCCAGGAACTTGCCCGCCGCCGTGGCTCGCGCCCAGTGATAGGGGCCGTAAATATCAAATATAATGCCTGCCTTCACGCTCGACACCTATCTCCTTGCAAAGAGAAAACGGCCTAATTTAATCATTCAATCGCAATCTCGGTGCCTGCGTGGATCGGCGGAGGAAGTCCAGCCCATCCACACCCCCAGCGCTGCATAATAGCCCGCCTTTGTTTCCCGAGACTGGGCAAACAATATACGGAGGCACAACCCGGCAATGAAAGCCACTGAAGTTATCCCCCTGCCAATACAGGAGAAATGTTTTTGTGCATACAATTGATGGCTTTCACTCATCAGTATTTGTGACTTCCGGGCGACTTTTTTAGCAGATTGTCCGTGCCAGTGTTTTGCCTTTGCCGTTCCACACCGATAAGCTTTCCATCCCGCCTGGCGCAGGCGCAGACAGAAATCTGTCTCCTCGCAATACAGAAAGTAATCTCCGTCAAAACCGTTAACTGAATCAAATGTCTTTCGGCGCACGAGCAGACATGCTCCGTATAACGATTCGACAACTCCGCTATAATTGCCATTGCACTTCAAATCCGCGTTGCCGGCAA
Source organism: uncultured Verrucomicrobiae bacterium (assembly GCA_963711945.1). Classification (GTDB taxonomy): domain Bacteria; phylum Verrucomicrobiota; class Verrucomicrobiia; order Limisphaerales; family UBA11358; genus UBA11358. The sequence continues at coordinate 198,177 of CAVQGB010000009.1, forward strand.
AAGCGGGCCAGCCAAATTTGACAGCAAGCTTGTCTAATCCAAACAGCATTTTTCCTATTCGGAAAGGTGTGAGCAAAAAATAAGCAGAAGCTTGTGGTTCCCCATCTGGACCATACAAGGAGGGGCCTACAATACCGGCTAAAACTTGCTCATTCATCAAGTCAACCATCTTCTGCAAAGCGCCGGAGTCCAACGAAACATCAGGATTCATGAACAAAATCAGGGGCTTCTTACCGCGTTGTGCGCCAGCATTGTTCCCGGAGGAGAATCCAACATTCATTGGCAACTGCAAAATGTCCACAAAACTACCAACCTCTTTTTCAAGAATATCGAGGGACTCATCATCGGACTTATTGTCCACAATTAGAATGGATTCCGTTCCGTTCTCTCTTGCGGAGTAAGCAGCTTGGGCGGCCAAAGCGCCTACGCGATAATTCAAAATGACAACGTCAACATCGCGTGTTTGGAATGCGCTTCTGTTGGACATTGGGAAGGAATACTTCAACTCGGAGGCACTTTTGACGAAATATATACTCCCGGCTTCAAAATATTTCCCGATCAGGAATGCGGTTTTGGTGTGGAATCGTTTTCCGCGGCAACTGTCGAGGTGACCGAAAAGGGGCCTGGCTCCGAACCCGCCCGCAGTTTTTCCCTCTTGTTTCGGTTTCTGCGCGCGTTACCCGTCGTGCTGGCGGGCGCCTGGCGGCCCGAATTCTCCCGCAGTTCCAGCCACCAAACGATGACGGAACCAAAAATAAAAGTATAAAGCGTGATTAAAGTGATGTCCCTGCCCAGATTGAAAGTCAGGATAAGCCCCAATGCGAACAAAGGAATACGCCCCACTTTCTCGCCCCGCAGGTCAAGCCGTGCCAGCCCCGCCGCCCACAAACTCATCAATAGTGCTGCAAATACCGGACCGATTATCTCGCCAAAATTCACCACACCCTGGCCTATCATTCCCGTCGAAATAGTGGCTGCGACGCCCCCTTCACCCTGATTCCATGCCAGGCCGCGTGCGACGGCATAATCGAGACCGATCATCGGTTTTCCCGGCCAGAGGGCGCGGGGAATGGGATTGGCCAGTTCGGCAAAGTATTCCTGTCCCCAAGGTGGAACGAAGGTGCCGTCATTGCGGAACGAGTTGATCCAGCACAGTTCCTCAAACATGTTCAGTCCCTGATGATGGACGTCTTCATCGTTCTGCAGGCTGAATCCTTTTTGTTCGACAGCGGCGGCAATGGACATTTCTGACCGGTTGGCAATGACAAATCCGAACCATGCGTTGACGAGGAGAAAGGTGGTGGCCAGAATGACAGCTTTCTGCGATTTGCCGCCGCGCAGCCGGAGAAACACCCAGGCCAGGATCGCCGGCATGGCCACCACCAGCATGGCGTTGCGCGTCCGGTCAAAAATGTAATAGGGCCAGGTCAGCAGGCATCCCAACAGGGCGAGGAACCGCACGCGACGGTTTTGAGCCAGGGCGGCCACAATGCCGCAGGTTGCCGCGACAAACATTTGAAGATAGGCCGCAAGTGACAGCAAGGCATCAATGCCGCCCCCGATTCTGCCCCGGCCCCAGGGGTCCGCTTTGAAGCCAAGGAAGGGGAAAAAATAGTAAGGCAACTCGCTTCCGAGCCGGATCGCCGCCAGAACAGCCAGCATTGCCCACACGGTCACGCAGGTCCAAAACAATTGGTTCAAATGGAACTGGAATGAAGCCCGCCCCGCGCCGCTTTGCAGCATTTTGACAACCTGGCTGCCGCTTGGGACGTAGCGCGCATTGATCAAATGATGAATGAAGGGGGCGAGAACCAGAAATGCAACCACAAACAGGGCTGCTTCCCACCAGGCATTTTGCAGGATGGCGGGGCTGAAATTGTGCGCATAGTCGCCCGCGTAATCGTTATACAAAGCATCGCCCACATACCACGCGCTCGTTGTGCCGAGGACCGCCAGCATGGGCAAGCCGATGCCAGTCTGGATATGGTTGAACCCCCACACCGCTCCCATGGCAAGCAGCGCAATCACCACCCAAAAGGCAGGTGGCAAAATGGAAATGGTTTCTAACATCCGTTAATCGTTGATCAGGCTGATGTTGTCAGCGTTGCGACATTTCAGCGTTTTGATGAGGTGGCGACAGAGTAGTTCATGCGACTGTCATCCTACCAATATACATTGCGCGGGTCAACGCGCGGTGGAATTCGCGGTCAAATGTTCAACCAGGCGAGTGGCGAATGCCAGGGCCGTGAACGTGGTATTGGCGTTGCTGGTGGTGCGGAACGTCGCCGCTCCAACCACATAGACGTTGGCTGTTCCAAAAATCCGAAGGTTGCGATCCACCACTCCATCCTGTTCCGACCCTCCCATGCGGGCACCCCCAACATGATGGTAATTATCCCGCAACGTCGAAAGAAACCGGGGATTGAGTTTCGCCAGATCATTCAATATATCGAGACGCGCCAGGCGGGCGGCCCGCATTGCCCGGTCGCAGCGGAAGGTGAATTCCTTGATTGCCGCCAGTTCCTGGTCGCCGACCTTCCAGGCGAGCAGCACCTTTGGCATTCCTTTCGCGTCCCTAGCCGTGGGATCAATTGAAATCCGGCTGTCCCGCAGCGGGGTTTGCTCGCTCTGAATCACGAGTGAGATTTTGGAGGCGCCGGGCACAAAGATGCGATTATCCACGACATATTTCCACATCAAAGGCAGCAAATGTTTGCCGCACGCCCTCAAATTCCTCGCCAGGTCGCCCGCGCCGGTGAACGTGCGGCTGTAAAGGGCCGCCTTGCAAAATTGCTTGAGGTAGACAAGATTTTCACCGATGGAACTCTCGAACGACATCATGGCCTGAATGTTCAAAATCCGCTCCCGTTCCAGGGTTTCGTTGGTCAGGCGGATCTTCGGTTGAAATTTGTGCCGTGACCAGACGATGGTCGAAAAGGTGTTGAAAAAACGGCGTCGGTTCAAAACTTCAACGGCGGCAACCCTTCCCACCAGATGGTCCTGAAAAAATGCTCCGACGTTCATGTTGTGTCTCCAAGGACAGTCCCAATCCGGCGCGGCAGCGGCGTGGAGGAGCAGGCGGCTGATTTCGATGGTTCCCGCGCCCAGAATGAAGCGATCCCCTTCAATCATGTGGTTTGCACCGGTGTCATCCACCACTCGAACGGCAGTAATATGGCCGCCAGCCCCGGAAAACCCGACGACGGAGCTGTTCAACAAAACGCAAAGGCTTCCGCTGGTCTGTATTTCTTTGGAATAGGCGCTCGAAAAGCTGGGTATCTTCAGCCATCTGGTAAGAAAAACCTCGAGTCCCTCCTCCAACCCGGCCTTTTCTTCTCCCGCGTGCCGAAAAACCCGCCGGTCGTCCAGGAACTGTTCAGGGATGCCCAGGTTATGATAAGTGGGCGGGTAATAGCGCGAGATTTCCGCGTAACTGACCGGCCACTTTGAATCCGGCAGCCAGTCGCGTCCCTCAAAATCGGCACGCTGAAATTCCACCAGTTGACCTCCCCACAGATTTGAGGTGCCTCCCAGATTACGGGCGCGCCCGAGGCGGATTCCATCGTGCGGATTGCCGACTGACGCATAACTCTCCGGGGGGAAACTGTCCAATGCCATCCCTCCGGACTCGACCACAAGAACTTCCTGGCCGCGTTTGGTCAGTTCGCGGGCAACATATAGTCCGACGGTTCCACCGCCTATGATCACTGTCTGCCAGCGACCTTTTGCCCGCGTTCCGAGCTCATCAAACCTGTTCGCAATCATGGTTGCAGCATTGCGCTTTCTGCATGCACGCTAATGTTCCCCGCCAGTTTGTTGAAAAGCTCCACCTGCGCGACAGAGAAACGGTTGCCAGCGGCGATTGCGGCTGCGGCCCGGATTCGCCCGGCATGGCGGGTGGAAAAGAGCACGATTCCCTCCGGGTTGCGGGCATGGGAAACCGCTTGCAGCAAGCCTGCCAGATTACCTTCCGCCTGCAGGGATAATTGCAACGTGCGTTCCCATTCCACGCGCTCACCATCGTTGGCTTGAAGCCATCCGGCCAAATCGTTCAAAGCCCGATGGAAAGTTCGAAAGGTGATGCACCGTGCCCCGGTTGCACGAATCTCCTCGATTCTCCTGCTCAAAATGTGGTCCTCAAACTGCAACCACCGGGCCGTCGGGAGTCTGGCGGCGGCGACCTGTCGAATGACCCCACATTCGCCTCCACAGCCGAATGCGCGAATTTTGCCGCGCTTGACTTCTTCCTCCAGGAATTGATGCAATTGGCCGGATTCCGCATCCGCGAAGGTGGGTTCGTGAAGCAGGAACAAATCAACATGATCCGTTTTAAGAGCAGCGAGGCTTTGGTCCAGACTCCGGCGCGCAGCCGCGGCAGTAAAAGGATGCTTTTGGGTGAGTGATTGCGCCTTGCGGGAAAGCTTGGTTTTCAATGACGGCACCAGACGCAATATCCGCCTGGCCAGCAGGTTGACCCAGCGAGATTTTATAACTGATGGAGGTTGTATCCCGTATTTGGTCGTGACCGTCAATTGATCGCGCTTGCCCGCCATGAAATCTCCTAGCAGGCGCTCGGCTTCGCCATAACCATAATACGGCGCGGTGTCAAAGTGGCGTATGCCTGCATCAAAGGCAGCTTCCAACAACGCCAGTCGTTCCCCGGTTGTGGACAGTCCCATCAGGCTGGTCGTCCCGAAACCCAGATTTGTGGAAGGGGCCGCACCAGGAAAAAGTGAATGGACCTTCATGATTCAAACTGTGAATTGAATAACTGACAAGCGGGATCAATCAAACCAGAGGTGCCTTCCGGCGTGTCAGGTGCTTTTGGATGATTTCAACCAGGCGCTGGCCGTAAGAATCAATTGAATATTCCTTTGCAGCCTCCAAACATTTGCATCGCATTTCCGATGCAAGCCCGGGCCTGCGCACAAAATGAAGAAGCACATCCGCCAGCGCCTGGGCATCGCGTGCCGGGACAACATAGCCGTTCTTGCCGTCTTCCACCACACGGGCACAATGGTGCGTGGTGACCACCGGCAATCCATGCGCCAATGCTTCCAGTTGAGCGAGTGCAAACCCGTCTGAAATCGTGGGCAGGACAAAAACATCGGCCCGTTTATACCATCCTGCGGCCAGATCCCGGCTCACCGGCCCGTGGAATGTCATGTTCTTTGGCGCAGAGGCCAAAGCTCCCGGTAATATTCCGATGGGTCCAACTACATCAAAATGTATTTTCTCCTTTTGCATTAACCGCGCCGCCTCAATCAAATAATGTATTCCCTTGCGCACATTCACCTGACCCAGCCAGATCACGCGCAGGGGGGAAGCGGACGCGCTGGCACGCTGACATGCCGAAATTCCTTCAGGCTTCAGCGTTTCATCATCCAGTTCGTATGCCAGCGGCAGGATTTCAATCTTGGCGGGGCTGGCCCCTTCATCAATCAAAGCCTCGCGGCTCCATTCCGAATTCACCGCGATCACATCGGCCGCGTCCCATTCCCGGCGCAACCGGTCATAATAGTCCTTTGGAAAGGGGGGCGGTGCTCCGGCCAATTCCGGCCGCTCCGCCATTTCCGCCTCCACCAACCGGAACTCGGCAGGTCCGGGATCAATCTGGTCCAGCATGGTGAACACGCCGCGCGCCCGTTCGGCCGCCAAAATTTCCAAACTCATGTAGGAATAGCCAAAAAAAATATTGTGCGGCGGCAGCTTCAAGCGGGACACCATTTCAATAAACCCCCGATCCGCCTGCAACGCCTTTTCGTAAGGCGACCGGTTGGAGGGGCCGATGTCTTGCGCCCATTTCCCGATCAACCCGCGAAGCCGGTTGGCCCGCACCAGCTCATCCGGTATCTCATCACACCGGGAAGCCAGGGCGGAGGACAGGCGGCGAAAAACGGGGGAATGGCCATTGGCCGGCGGGCACAGCCGGCGAAACCAACGCGGCACATACCAATCGGTCACCAGTTGCGCCAACATTCCGCGCCTGTGCAAAGCGCGAGCCGCAAGAAAATGTTCACGCGCGCCTTTCTGGGCAACAATAACTTTCACTGGAAATGAGTCAAAATGTTGAAGAGCTGGAATCGTGGCCAAAGATCACGAAACTTCTATTTCGAACTGCTGACCACTGACCAGGCCTTGTTTGTCCATGCGCATAGGACACTGCATCCGCTGGCGGGCATTATCACCGGCACCGTGTTGGAACGGGTTGTGGAAAGATACAACGGGGCGGCAAATTTTCCCTTGTGAACGATTTGCAGCGTCGCTCCGGCAGGAATCTTTTCAGGCGCGGAATCGTCAATTCGAAACGTGGAATTTGTTTTTGAGGTGGCTGTTTGTTGCCGCGCTCCGAGGGCATAAGTGATGACGTTGTTGGTTCCAATGTTGTCGTTTAACGGATGCGGCGGAAATTGATTGGATAAATCATCCAGATACCATTGCCCCTGCAGCCGCACCCCCTTCAGCCCCATCCGAAAATTTGTGGTGACATTGCCGGAGAAGAAAATATTGGTGCTCCATCCCCAGCCATCGGCGAAAGCGGCGCCTTTGACTGCCATGTTGTTGCGCAAAGTGACATTTTCCATCCGGTCCGCCCCGCCGGCCTGGACCAGAAACGGCGTATTCACATTGGTGAAAAAGTTGTTCTCGATGAGGATGTTCCCGTTGCAATCCTTCCCTTGATAACCAGCTCCCGTGCCGATGCCGAATGATTGCCCCGAAAACTGGTTGCTCGCGATGATGATGTTCCGGGCCGGACCGAGGAGGATGCCAAAATCCCTGGACTCCAACGCGTTGTTACTGATGGTGTAGGCCGGCGTGACACGGTTTGTAAGCGCGCCGACAATGACCAGATCCCCCCGCACGTCACGAACGGTTGAATTTTCAAAGACCGATGGGCCAGCCATGTAGCCTTCATAGAATTCCATGGCCATGTCCAGATTGGAAAACGTGCAATTATTGATGTCGTGCGAAAACGAAAAATTAAACGCGGACGCGTTGCCGTCCTCAAAGTCGCAATGAGACACCTCAATAAACCCGTTCGTCCAGGTCACCACGCTCTTGAGCATCTCCCCGCGCCAATGAATGAACCGGCAGTTGCGGAACGCCTTGAAGAGGTGCAGCGGCGGCCGGTCCCGGTCAATCACCGCGTCATGCGTGAGGTCCCAGCCGGCGCCATCGGTCGTCCGGGCTGGAAATCCGTGATAGCTCTGGCTGCCGTTCGCAAGGCCGCCGTCCATCGTCAGATTTTCAAAAATCAACGGGGCGTCATTGGTGACCGGACCCTGGCAGACAAACAACTGGCCACGAATCACGTGGTTGGTTTTCAACTGCCAGGCCCCGCAGCCAATCAACACAGTGTCATCCCGGTCATCTCCGAGAAAATGAATCCCGCCTTTCCGGATTGCGACAGCGGCCTGCGTTTCCCCGGAGCTTCTCATCACATAATCCGGATTCAGGAGGTTGGTTGGCACCAGAAGATAGTTTCCCGCTGGAATGTTGACCACTGTATTGGATCCCGAACAGGCATCCACACACTTTTGCAAAGCCTCTGCGTTTTGGGTGCCGCAAATGCCTGTGACCTGGGTTGCGGTGCAGCCTGCCGGAGCCGATAAAGTCACATTCGTTCCGTTCAACACCCTGATAATCCGCCCGATGAAATCCTGATGATTGGTGGGTGTCGTGGCCGGACCAATTCCAAACAGCAGAATCAACTTGCCGGCATCCGCGTCAGACAGTGCGTTTGTTGATGAAACGGTGACCACACGAGAACCGTTCAAAGTATTGGCCTGAATGTGAACCGCATCGCCCCGCGCGCCAAAATTCGTGATGTTCAGCATCGGGGACTGTGCCTGGCTGGTTAATGCCAGAAGACACGGTAACGCTGCCAGCAAAACCAGTTGGCTTACGGACGTTATCCCGGTGGCCAGGGTCGTTTGGCCACTGGCTTTTCTGTTCCAACTTATGATTATTGAACGCATCATTTCAGCGACAGCCACCGCCGGTAAGCGCTCCACGGAACCGGCTGGCGGTGGCGCAGACAATCCGGCGCCCCCTCCAATGCCTGCCACCACCAAATGGGTTCGCGAATGACCCAGCGCCAGCCGCCATATTTTGCCGCAAACCTCCATTGGCTTCCCGCGCGGTAGGCGGCCACCAACGGCAATTGTGGCAGAGGACACCGCCTTAAGATGCTCCAGAATTCATTGCGGCTATGCCGCAGATGATTGCGCAATTCGCTCCGCGACGTTCCGGAATAGTGATGCCGGATGGTTACTCCCGGATTGGGCGCAAAAACCACATCAAAACCCGCCGCCACGCATTGCAGCGTATAATCCGGCTCCTCATACATGTGGAAAAACTCCGTGGCAAACCCCGGCAATTGCAAATAGATCGAGCGCCGCAACACCGCGCCGGAACTGGTGAACGAACGAATCGGACGGGTTGGGCCGAAATCTGTCTGCATGAGCGTTTCCGGGTATTCATCCGTGCGTTGCGGCAGGCCCAGAACCGCCAGCGCCGGGTTTTCAGTGAACGGTGCCGAAATGCGGGCCAGACAATCTGATCGTTCCGGGTGGCTGTCGTCGTCCAAGGCCAGCACCAAATCGCCGCGCGCTTCTCGCATCATCCGGTCCCGCGAAGCCACCGAGCCTTTTCCCATTTCATTGATGATCACTTTCAAATTCTTGAATTCAGCTTTCAGCGTTTCAGCTTTTAGCATTTCGACTGTAGTGTCTGCGCATCCATCCGCCGTGATGAGGATTTCGAGCGGGGCCGGATTCAGCTGCCCCAGGACATGAAGCGTCCGACGCAAATCCGCCGCCCGGTTCCTGCTGGTAATCATTACCGAGACACTGTGCATGGGAAACATTCCTCAATGGGCCGCTGAACTATCAACTGTCAATAGTTGCTTGTAAAATGCAATGTGCTGCTGCGCGATTTTACCCCAATCCAACTCGTTCATTGCAAATGCGCGGTTGTTCTCGCCGAGTTTTGTGGTCAATAAATCCCGCGCCAGCAGGAGAGCTACAGCCAGCGATTTGCGGTTTTGCGGATCAAAAACTGGATTGCCGGTTGCGCGCAAGGTTTCTCCAATTACTCCCGTGTCAGGACCAACGATGACTTTTCCAAATGTCAATCCCAGCGCAACATTGCCGGAATTGAGTGAATTGATCCTGGGGATGATTAAAATATCAGCAGCGTTCAAGTAATCCTGCACCTCGTCCTCCGGTAAAAACCCTTCGCAGACTTTCACCTGTTTCTGTCGCCGGACACGCCATCTCATAATCCAGTTCCAGTGTCGGTTTCGGCTCCGCCAAATGTCTCCAACAATGAATAGTCTTTTTGCGGGGCATTTGAATTCCCGGAACCCGCGCCATAATAATTCAATTTCTCTCCTGTTTCGCAATGTGCCGAAGCTTAAGCAGACCACTTCATCAGGCGGCAGGTTGAATTTGTTCCGCGCTTCCTGCCGGCTGACTAGATTTTTGAAACAGGCGTAATTTCCATGTGGAATAACAGCCGACGGCTTGCTGGTAAAATCAGGATAAGCGTGTGCAAATTCTTCCACCGATGCTTTTCCGAGATGAATTATTCCATCCGCCAGACTTGTAAACGTCCCGGTATAAGTTCCGGAAAACATCCGTGTCCCTGTAATGTGGAACGCGGTTGTGGACCGTCACTACGATGCGCGCGAAAGGTTTCCATGCCCGCAATTTCTCAAGCATTTCCGCAATATCGAATCGCGCCGGCTCCTTCCAGTTGAACAATCCTTCCGGCCAATGGATATGCAGGACGTTACAATGCATCGGGTTCTTCCAAAACGCCACATCGCCATACTTAATGGATGATATGGTCGGATCCTTGGCAAGCGCGTCGCCTAATTGACGTTGAAATGGATTACCCGATGAGACGCTGCCAATCAATATGTTTAGAGAATTGGGCAAATGGATTCCTTCTCTTGGCGGCAGCACCAGATCGCTTCGCGCCTCACGCATCATCCGGTCCCGCGAAGCCACCGAGCCTTTTCCCGTTTCATTGATTATCACTTTCAAATTCTTGATTTCACCTCTCAGCGTTTCAGCTTTTAGCATTTCGACTGTATTGTCTGGGCATTCATCCGCCGTGATGAGGATTTCGAGCGGGGCCGGATTTAACTGGCGCAGCACCGACAGCGTGCGGCACAAATCCGCCGCCCGGTCCTTCGTGGTGATCATGATGGACACGCTTGGCATGGGGCCTAAAACCTGGAACGATCGGGGTGCTGACGCAAATTGGCCGGGCGATTGACTACGGGTCGTGGAAAGGGGCCATCGTCCATTGATCCCCCAAAAATTTGTCCAGTTCTGGATTTGAAAAGCATTCAAATCCCGCTCCGGGCGTCATGGTCAACTCGCCGACCAGCGGACCGGATTTCCCGGCAAAAACATCCACGCGCACAAAATCAATTCCCGCTCCGGCCCATTCGGCGAACTTGACCAACTCATCAAGATTTTCCGGCCGGGCAAGCGGTGTTTCAGTTTGCGGACTTGCATTGGTGCCGCCCAGCGGTTCCCAGGACGGGGAATACAAATTCTTCCTATGGGTGGAATATTTCCAATATCCACCTGGATTATGGCGCAACGTCCGTCAAACACATAGAATTTGAAGTCCCATGGCACGCCGATGTCATCATGGCAGGGGCTTTCGATGAATTCTTCAATGAAAATCTGTCGTGGGAGACCCACATACGCCCACTCGCCCGACCACTTTCCAAAGTCCATCGCCAGCCAGCGTTTGCAGGCTTCCGCCAGCTTCCCGATGCGCGCCGTGTCGGACGGCTTGAAATTCGTCACCACGGACACAAAGCCTGAACCGTGGTTGGCCTTGACTACAAACCATTCGGGCAGTGACTGCCATGGGATGCCTGCGGGGTCCCGGACATGGCAGAGGATTTTGGGGAGATACTGCGGGCCGATCTTCTGCTCCACATAACGCCGCATGGCCAGCTTGTCGGCGCAGATTTGCAGCAGGCTCCGCCGGTCTTTGGCGATGCGCAGCATGTTCTTTTCCGTGAATGTGGCCGGCCGCAACAGCAGTGAAAACCGCCTGTGAACCGCCATGTAACGCAGTGCGAACCGAAGGCGCGTTGGCATTGCATTCAAAAGCAGTTGACGAAGATCCGTTGACTCCCTGGCAAACATAAATGATTCAAATTATTCGATTATCCGATTTCCGGCTGCTGTTATCTGCCCTCCCGCAGCATTTCGGTGACGTTGTCTGCTTCCAACATCCGCATTATTTCAACCTTCCATCAGCCTTTGGAGCAGAACGGGGTCGTCCCAGGGGACATCATGATAAGCGTCGTGCAAATATGGGCTTGCAGGATCGCGCCGCCATTCGTTGGGAAAGTGGGCCACCACCTGATGGCGTGGAGCCGTTGGCGCTGGGATTTCCAGCCCGGTCAGATGATGATGCAGGGCAAGACACAGGTCGTGCCCCGTCAGGTTGCCCATGGGTGTGATGGAAATGGGCCGTGCATTGCATTCCAACAGGCTGGCCTCACCGTCGGCGGACAGGATGAAATCAAACCCCAGCAAACCAGTGGCTCCCCATTGGCCAACCAGTTTTTCGATGGTCTGCTCCATGCGGGGGTGCTGGATAAAACGCACCACCGAACTGGGGCCGTTTTTATGCGGATAAGTTTGCTCTTTCATGGCGGCGGCATGTGCCAGTATTTTGCCGTTTGCGGCCGCCACTCCAAACATCGCCGATTTTCCACGAATGACTTCATTCACGGTCACGCTGCAATCCGCCGGAAACCACTCCGGCCCCAGTGACCAGCCCCGCAATTGGATGAGCCGCGATTTTATCATGCCAGACACCCTGTTGTATTTTTGAAAAACGAGTGCGACCTGCTGTTCGTTGTCACAAAAAGCCACACCCTGGCCGGCCCAACCCGTGGATTTCTTGACCGCAACCGGCCAGCCCAGGTCCTTGGCCAGACTCACGGCCTCGTTAACGGTATGGGCGTGGGCAAAGCGCGGCGTTTTCAGCCCCAGCTTTTGCGCCCGCTGGAGCGTGAGATGCTTGCTGGTAGCCTCTGCCAGCCAGCTGAAATTCCCGAATGACAAACGCAGCGTTTCCAGCATTCTTGGCGGGAGCGTTTGCTTCGCTTCCTGATGCAACTGAATGATCCTGTGGAAAAACAGCACGGCGCGGTCGTCGCCGGGAACCACCAGTTGCGGATTCCATTGATTGATGGTTGCTGCGATTCCCCGGAAGACCCGGCTGCCCAGGCGCATCGAGTGGAGGAAAAACAACTGATCCAGATGCCGTGTGGTGGCAAGATAACTGTTTGGATAACACAAAGCAGCCACTTCAAAACCGGATTGTTGCAGAGCCTTTGGCAGGCGCGAAATGGCCTGCCACTTTTCCAGGGAAACGATCAGTATTCGCGGTCTGGTATCACCCATATTGTTGGTCGTCTTCTACGCGGCTAAATGTTATCTCACGACGCCGCGTTTCTGCACGGCCCGGTTTTTCAGTGCTTCGATCGCGTCAAATCATGCCGCCACTCAAGCAATCTGGGCCGGCGGCACGCCCTTCACCCGCTTCAACCAGCCGCGCGAGTAGCCGGCAAACAGCAAACGATCTTTGAGGGCTTTCTTGTAGCCACACCACGCCTTGTGGGTTGCTGGAAAGTTGCGGGAAGGCGTGGCCTGCCATGAACGGAAATTCTTCATCGCCGTCTTTTCCAACACCTGTCTCCACAAGCCATAAGGTGGATGCACGAATTCGCTGAATAAATTCCACGGCTTGGGATAATCCACGAAGTGAAACAGCTTGTTTGTCTTTCCATTGGGTCGCAAATGTTAATCCATTGTTCTTCGTGTCGCGCGTGCTTGTTCAAATAAAGTTATCCGTTCATTCCAGAAGTCATGCAATGTCCGCCACAAGGCCACACCCTCTAGTGAAGTTGAGGCGCAACAAAAAAGCTGCCCAACATCGTGAATCAGTGGACGCCGCTCTCCAGCAAAAGACAGGAGGATATCTTCGCCATTGGCGATCCGGGTCATTTCCCCGAGTTCCAACCGGCGAGCCAGTTCAAAAAGTCGTTCCAAGTGATAACGCGTGAAAGCATAAGCCCCGATCAGCACGTCCACCTCGGCATTCTTGTTGCTCACATAATGAAACGGACTGCCATTGGACGAAGACGTGCCAGGACGATATAAGTTACCGGTCAACCCATGCGGCACGGTTTCATCAGCTAGCAGGCACTGGAAATATTTCGCCCACTGGTTGGGCATCAGGAAAATATCGTCATCGACAGAAAGAAAATATTCACCTTCCTGCTGCGCCGCCAAAACAAATCGATACCCAGGACGGGTGGTTTTGGTTTCGTCAACCAGAACCAGCCGGGAATCATTGGTCTTAACCCAGTCCGTTATCCGCACGTTACAGTTGCTGTTAGAAACAACAATCTTGGTGACGAATTTGTTTTTCAAAGCGCTTTGAACCAATAGCGGTAGGTTTTGCGGCCGATTATGGCTCAAAAGAATGACCGTGCATAGCTTGCCGCTGAAATTCGAATGTGGTGGATCCTTACTGATCAAAGCGCGCTGTAGCACAGCATAATTCCATAGTAACCGCACAGCTTCAACGCCGATATGCAGCTTGTGCTTGATGCTGCGCCGGGTGGGAAAAGTTTGCAGCATGTAGCGGTATTGCGATGCTAGAAACATATCCATGCAAATGACAGGATGGTTATTGTCGGACAGGCGAGAGATTTCGGCCCAACAACTCCTCGTAAAGATTTCGGTATTTGTCAGCCATCAGAGTGTCAGTAAAAAGCCGAAGCACGCGCTGGCGGCTGGCGCGACCCATAGCCAAACGTTCGCTGGGGTGTTGGCGAATCCAGAGTAACATTTCCGCCAGTTCAATGGTGCGACCGATTTCTCTACCGAGGAGGCCGGTTTCGCCATCCGCCACCACGTCGGCCAGTCCACCCGCGGGATAAGCCACCACCGGCGTCTCGCACGCCATCGCTTCCATGGCCACGTTGCCGAATGTTTCCACCCGGCTCGGCATGGCGAAAACATCCAGGGCCGAATAGAAAAGGGATTGCAGACGCGGTGAATTCAAACCGCCCATGGGAATCGTCTCAATCGCGCTGGCCGGCCATTTGCCCGCCCCCAGCACCAGCAGGATAATTTCGCTGGCAGGAAACGCCTTTAACGCCTCCATCAAAACAGCCGCCCCCTTGCGTTTCTCATAAAAATCCAGGCAGGAAAAACCAATGGCAAATTTGCCATCGGCAATTCGCAATGCCTTCCGGGCAACGATCTTGTCCACCGGCTTGAATTGTTCCACATCCAGACCATAATGGATGGTGCGGATGGATTTGGCATATTTCGACAGACCGGAGCGCCGTGCCTGGGCCGTCGTCCACTCGCTGTTGCCCACGAAATGCAGATTGACGCGCTGATACAGGCGTTCTTTGAGTTGAAAGAAATTGTTTGTCGCATCGGATCGCCCCGGCCTTTTGAGCTGCGGGCAATGGCCGCATTCCCTGGTGAAACCATCGCAGTCGCCCGGATAATGACAGCCGCCGGTGATGGGAATCAAGTCATGCAACGTCCATACCACCGGCAGTTCCGGCGGCAGCGAGTTAAAAAAGCTCGGCATGTCCAGCCACCGCGGCACCCAGTGAAGATTGACCACAGATGGAATTGCCCCGATGGCCTGAATGGGGGTTTTCCGTATCCAGCGCGGACTTGGAACAAAACCGCCGGGGACCGTGCGCCGGCTGCGCCAACTGATGGCAACGGCGGCGACATTCCGCCAAAAGAAGGAACGGTTTTGAAACAACGGAACATAGCTTGAATCGGCCGGCTCACCCGCGCCGTAATAAAAACAACTGTCCAGCCCGTTTCGACGCAGGGCGTTGTGCAATCGCATTCCCGCAATGTTGGCTCCGCCGCCGAGATGGGATGCAAAATGGACTACCATGGTTTTATCATGGTTTTATTTTTGTCGGTTGTGAAGGGGTTTCGACTGCATTGACAGATGGTAGGATTCTTCAAATCGTTTAACAATATCCGGCCACAGGAAATTTCCAGAACGGCGATGGCATTCCTCGCCCAGCCGTCGGCACATGTCTGGATTGCCAAGCAATTCCATGATATTTGCGGCAAGTTCTGTGGCGGATAAGCTGACGGCATTACTACAGTCATCCGGTTGACCCAAAAGCATGGCAGCGTCAGTCCCCAGAATTTCCAGCAAGACCGCTAATTTGCGTCCGATGACCGGCTTTCGATATCGTCCAGCTTCCATATACACCAATCCGAACGATTCTCCCTCCGACGGCACGCAGACACAGGTGCAGGCGGCAAGCGCATCGTGTTTTTCCTGCTCGGAAACGAAATCCAGTTCAATCACACCGGGAACTGTTTCCCGCACGGATTCACCAACGGTCGGACCAAAGCAAACCAATGTTGCCTCCGGGTTGTTTCGTTGAAGCAACTTGAACGCCTGCATTACGAGCGGATAACCCTTGTCCACAGCCTTGCGACCGATGTAAAGAATCATCGGCCCCTTTATTCCATATTTGGAGCAGAACCGTTCTCTTTGTCCATCTGCGCGATCTTCGATGCCATTGCCAACAACATCCACCGGACAGGCGATTCCTTTGGCCCGGAAATAATCCCGCTCGTAGCGGGTATGCACCAGCAGACGGTCGGCTTGCCGGTAGAGCCGGAAATCCACGGCCGCGTCGCCAAAGTTAAACGGATGCGCCGTTGGTTGCACCAAGAACGGAATCCCGTGGAATTTTGCCGCACGGGCCGAGGCCAATCCCATCAACGCCGTTGCGTGGCCAATATGATGGATGAGATCATAACCGGCAAAGACGCTTTTTGCCGGTTTGTCACAAGTCATTTCATAAAGCCGGGCTGCTAGCGGCGCGAGCGGTCTCCTGGCGGCGGTTTTCAATATTGCCCACAAGAACGGTTTCCACTTTTTTGAAATCCGCAACGGAGAAACCGGTATCCCGTCCACTTCAACTGTCGTGAACGGCTCGTTGAAAAAAATATAATCCCCGCGTTGGGGAACCCGCGAGGCGCTGCGGGTGACCACCGTCACGTCATGTCCGCGTTTCTGCAAATGGTGGCACAACTGTTGGGCGTGCGCCTGCAATCCCCCAGTGTTGGGCGTGAAACTCCAGATGCTGATGCAGATTTTCAACCTGCGGGTCGGAGCAGCGGATACCGGCTTTGAAACTGTTCCTGATGTTGCCAAATCTGGCATGGGTTTAAGCTGAAATTTTAAATGCTGAAACGCTGAAAACTATTTCTGTATCCTGCTTCCTACTTAGTTTGCAGCAACGATTCATACAGCGCCCGGTAAGCGCTGGCATTGCGCTCAAAAGAGAAGCGCTTTTTCACCCAGGCCATGCACGATTCCGTCCAGCGGCTTCTCAATCCGTCATCCTTGAGCAGCCGCGTTATTGCATGCCCCAGGCCAGGCGAGTCCCCGCGTGGAACCAATAGTCCGTTCAAATCATTCTGGACGATGTCCACGATGCCGCCCGTGGCAAAACCAGCGATCACGGTGCCACAGGCGACAGCTTCAAGAGCCGTCTGCCCGAACGCTTCTTCCAGCGAGGGAATTACAAACACGTCGGCAGCCCGGTAAACAAGACATTGTAGTGCGTCGCTTTCAATTCTTCCGAAAGGTGTATGCTTGAATTGTGGTGGTGTTTTCATCCGTCCTGAACCCATCGTCAACAAGTGAATGTGTCCATCGAACTTTATCCCGGCCAAGGCTTCGGCCAGTTGTGCCCCGCCCTTGTGTGGATAACTCAAGTCATGTGCGGCAAAGCAAATGATGGATTCATCCGCACCAACCCCCAAAGCTTCGCGCGCAATTGCCCGGTTCTCCGGCTGATAAATGCTTTGATCCAAACCATAATGAATCAATTCGGCCCGCCTGCCTTCTGCCAGTCCGCCGCGCCGTATGGCATCCAATGTCCACCGGCTGTTGGCCACCAGCGCAAATTTATCCCGCAACCGCGCGGCGTAAGCTGCCTGTCGCAGATTGAAAATCTTTCTGGAATAATCATTTTCCAGCCTGGACCCTAGCAGCGGACAACTGCCGCAGCCGTCTGTGAACCGTTCGCATCTTCCGGGATAATCACAACCGCCGGTTATTGGACTCAAATCGTGCAGGGTCAGCACGACAGGTTTGTCGGCGGGCAGGGAAGCCAGCAAGGCCGGAATATCGGCATAGTGTTCGGTCTTGTGCAGGTTGATGACGTCCGCCTCGGCCATTTCCGCAACGGCCGACCGCAACAAGTCCGCGCGCGGGTCCGTCAAACCTCCGATGCCCTTCGCGCGCGACCTTTTTTCCAAACGATAAATCCATGCCCGCCAGAGAGTGCGTTCCACGCGCGAACGCCAATCACGATTACCGGTGAAAACTTTAACATGCGGATCTTCTGCGTGCTTGTGTCGCACCAGCATCCGTGAATCCATGCCCGCGCCTCGCAAGGCCAGATGCTGGCGGTAGGCCGCCCGGGCGGCTCCGCCAAAATTGTCATGCGTGGCGAGGTGGAGAATTTTCATTGGCTGCTTGATTTTGAACTCCGGCCAAGGCAACGGCGCAGAAGGCCTTTGGCGTGGAACTTTGCCATGAACAAGCGCCCTTCAACAGTCAGCTTGTGCGTGCCGCAGAAATGCAGGAAGTCCGCCCGTTCCTTGCGTGTAATAAGGGATTTGTTGAATAGATGCCCGTATCGGCGTTTATATTCATGAAAGCCTTTCCTGAAATGAGCGACATTTTCGGAGGTGAAATCATATTCCCACGAGGCGTGTGACCAACCCGATTCCTTCTCCTGCACTTCCAACAACAATTGCGCGTGCGCCTTGGCTAGCAGGGCTTCCGGCGTGAGATCGGGAAAGGTCTTTTCCAGCGCGTCCATGTAGAGGCCAAATGGAACGCGAAACAAAAAAACGGCGTGCGTAGCTCGGCTGGCTCTGTTGCCGTCGCTGCCGCTGTAAGTCAACGAGCGTAGAAATGCGCCGAAATCAATTGCGCAAACTCTGAACTCCTGCGCCAGTTCAAAGCAGAGGATTTTTGCGCCACCTCCGAGAGAAAGGAACAGCGTGTCAATCTTCCATTTTGAAATAGCCGCCGCCAAATCCTGTTTGATGCCATCCAAATTGCGGGCAAGGTTGCGTCCGTTCTCGCGGGGCCGGAGAAAAAAGGCTTTACACATTTCCGGCCAGAAATCTGCCGCTGCCCGCCGGAACCCCGGATGCTTTAGTAATTCCTCCAACAGCGGTGCTTCAGCGCCGCAGAATAACACGCGCCGGTTTTGGCAATAGTCTTTGAATTCGTGTTCCATCCACGCTGGAAGAATGTAGGACGTTTCACGGTTGGGATTGCGCGTTGCGCCGGGCGAGCGGCGCAATGCAAGACTGGCGAGCAGCGTGTTGTCATTCCAAAGCCATTCGTGACAATCCAGATAGTCCGCCTGCTCCAGTGCGGCACGCAGGCGCGGTGCTTGAGAGTGCCCAAGACCCGGATTACCCTTGCCTTGGGTGCCGCTCACGGCGTTGTCGGTCCGGGACAAATCCGCAGAGCAGCCATTTTCAGCGGAGATCAGGTATGCTAAATCACAATCGCCTAGTCTTACGAAGGAAAACCCGCGCTTGCTGCCGAACAATGCCTTAAGCCGCTTCGCTTCTGTTGCACGCTCTGCCGCTGCGTGAACCGGTTTGCGGCCAAGCTGCGCCCGATTTTCCTCCAACAATTCAAAATAGTTAAAATTCACAACTTTATGGTAACCACCTTAAAGCGGGCGGCATACCTGGCCGGTTATCTTTTCCAAAAGCGGCATAATTCTCAGAAACCATAATTGAACAACGGTTTCGCATGATTATCGCCAATTGACTCAGGCGGCTTTTTCTTCGCCATCGAACTTCGTCAGTAATTTGATTAAGCCGGTGGTATAGAACCTCCAAAGCTCCTTTTACTTGGTCCAAGGCGTCTCTGGACCGACATTTTGCATTTCTCACAATCCCAGAAGTCGAGTCCAATTGCGAAATGTCCAACACGGCAGGTCGTTCCTCAAAAACCGAATAATAGTCATAAAACTTAAAGCCAGTTCCACTCACCTTGTCCGAAAGACGCATCCAAACGGACGGAATGTTAAAGGCGTCTGCAAAAATCAAGCCGTGAAGTGAAGACGAGACTATAGCCGCACATTTTGTAATCTGGCGGATGACTTCTAAAGGCTTTTGTCTGATGTCAATCACCAGAACATTCCTGGAGTCTTTCGCGGCGATCTGCTTGACCGTAGGGCAGTCAAAATCGGCGTAGCGAGGAATTATGCCTAGCGCAAATTTAGGATGGCATTCGGCTACGTTATAGATGCGGCTGGCCAGCAATCCTGGGTCGCCTAGCACAATGCCTTTGCGAAACGCGCGCGCCATTGACAGTTTGCCGCGGACAGCGTAAACAGCGGCACGATTATACGGATGGTTCGATTCGGCAAACATGAAACCGGCACCCATAATCGCGCCAGTATAGTTGCAATGCTGCCAACCCAAGATGCTGCCCGTCGAAACAACCTCCGCTGAATTCAGTGAAGACGGCTCCGGTGTGAAACCGTAATGGCGAATCAGATCAAGGTTGAACAGGTCTCCAGCATTTGAAATATCGCAGGAAAATATTTTAATGGTTTTTGACACGGGCTTTATAGTCTGCTCACGATTCTACTCCAGCTCCCAATAGTTGAAAGGCTTCCCTCATTGTTTGAGGAAAATATCCGCATCCGGTTTGGCGTGGTTGGCAAATTCGGCTTGCATTTCTTCCAAGAGGTCGGGTTTTGACGGCTGTTTGGTCGTCGCGCTTATGTCTTGTGCCGTAATCAACTTTAGCTGGGCCCGTTTCTCCCGGTTGCTGGCATTGATTTCATTTTCATCAAATCGCGGATGGCCCGGCTTCTTCCAGATTGGAAAGCGTTGCCAAGGGCGCGTTGACTTCGCGAGAGACGCAATCCCTTGTAAAAATCCACCAGCTGGTCCACACGGCATTTTTTAGAAGGGATCCGGCCCCGCAGCGCCGCAAGGACTACTCCTGAATAACCAAAACCCTCCGTTAGCCGGGTCAAATAATCATCCGACAGCCGATGAGCAGGGATGAGGTGATCCAGTTTCAGGCGCGCGAATTTTCCGATGCCCAAACCGAGGTCGCACGCCGTATAAACCATGTCAATGTCTTCCGCTGAATTCAAACCGCCGCCTATTCGTCCCAAGGCCAGCCGCACCGGGTGTCTCATGATCAGAGCCGCGTATTGATCGGCCACCGCTTTACGCACGCATACACCGGCCCCGACAGGGGCTGCCTGCCGGTCATAATTGTTGGACCATACATCACGGCTCAATGTGCTGGTCCAAAAGTCGGCTTTCCATTTTTCAGCGGGAACCCCGCCTTCAAATTCTGGAATTTGTTGTCCCCCCCAAGCACCGAGGCGGGGCCATTCCGCACCGATTTGACGGCACGCCTCCAGATACTCCGTTTGCAACACATTGTCATCATCCACAAATACCAGGAGTTCGCCTGTGGATTCGTTGATGCCGCGCAATTGAGCATATGCCGAGCCGAGCTTTTCCTCACGGATATGACGGGCGTGGGGATGCCATGACAAATCCCATTGGCTGGCCAGCGGTTCTTTGGAGGCATTGTCAATAAGCAGCAAATCCCACTGCTCCTCCGGCAGCGTTTGAGCCTTGAGCGCATCCACCACGCGCTCCAGATAATCTTTGCGGGGATTATGCGCGCGGATGATGACGGAAATGCTTGGCATGGCTTGATCTTTCGGCTTTCGTTTCATTTTCACCCATAAGGCGCGTGTAAAGACGGGCAAATCCCACATTGCGGACATTTTATTTCAGATCCCAGTAGTTGAAAGGCTTCCCCCATTGTTTGAGGAAAATTTCCGCATCCGGTTTAACGTGGTTGATAAATTCGGCTTTTAATTCCATCGAGAGGTCTGGTGTTGGCGGCACTACTTTGGTTCGCGCTATCTTGTTCCGCGCCCAATCGCGCCACGATGCTGGAAAACCACCGACCACAATTCTGGCCAGGGGATGAAGCCGTATTTTTTTTAGCAAAGGCCGGTCCATGGTGCGGTCAACAGCGCGATTGGCCCTTTCTTGAAAACCCGCGGCCTGCATTGCCGGATCCAATCCTAAAAATCGCATGATGCGCGCCACTTCACCGTCTTTGCCAAGCTTCCAGTCCTCAAGAAATGAAACCAAAATCTGCCCGGTTGGGAAGCATTTCAGATAAGCCTCCAGTTGGTAATGATAGCGACAATCGTCCCACCATTCGAGATCTCTCACCATGCGCATCCAATGATCAAAGCCGTTCAGTGCAGATTTTTCGGAAATGCCATCTTCACCACGGATTCCCAAGTCCCAAACCATCTTCCAAAATGAAAGCTCACGTTCGAGTGGATGCCGGACCATGAAAATGATTTTCATATCCGGGTTAAATTCGTGAATCCGTTTCGCCGTGTGCGGGCAGGGGCCGCGACTGGCATATTGCGGGCTTGCCTCGCCGACAACCGGCTCTCCATTGTAATGAGCAAACGCCCGTTGATACCATCCCCAGCCCTTTTCATAGGACGCGTCGTCATGGAAGAATTTCACCTCTTTCGGATTGCTCATGCAGCAATCCGGGTGAGCGCCCAGAATGGAGGCCAATGCCGTCGTTCCGCATTTGGCGGAGCCGATGATGATGAAGTCGGGCTTCCTGGGTTCCATAAGGTGAAGAAAAGCCGTCAATGGGGCGGGATTTTAGAATCTTGAAATCAGAAATCTAACCGTTAGATGGCATAGTCCGTCAGCTCTTTAAACACGATTTCACGGACGGTCTGATAACAACCCTCCACGCTTTGAGCGATGGTATCAACACGGTTCTCACATTCGCCCGGCCGCGGCGCGTCGAAGGGAAATTCGACGAGCCCCTTGATCTCTCCTTTGTGTGCCTTTTTGTAAAGTCCCTTCGGATCGCGCTCGATGCACACGTTCAACAACGCATGGATGTAAATCCAGGTGAGCCGAAGCGCCAGGCGTTGTTTCACCACGTCGCGCTGTTTGTGTTCGGGCGCCATGGAGGAAACAATCACATTGAAGCCCTGTTCCGCCGCAAGCCATGCAACCTCGGCGATGCGCCGGTGATTTTCCAGACGCGCCTCGCTGGTAAAACCCAGATCGGAACACAAGCCGGATCGTATGTCGTCGCCGTCCAGGACAAAAAAAGGAATTTTCCGGTCCGCCAGGCCGTTCCGCAACCGCTTTGCCAGCGTGGTTTTGCCCGCGCCAGAGCGCCCATAAAGCCAGAATATTTTGTTTGTCGTCATTGTTTGTCCGTCAGTTTAATGAGTGAATATTGAGAAAACTGGAATCGCCAAACAGCCACCTGAAGCCGGAGGCTGGAGGCGAAAAGGGAGACCGGAACGCAGGGATTATTTTTGCGCCGATTTGAGGCTGTTCCCATTTTGAATCTTCAGCTTTCATGAAATTGTTTTTCGGCGTCCCGCCGCACAACCCGGTCACACCGCTCCAGCGTGCTCAACCGGTGGGCGATGGTGATGATGGTCAGTGTTCCCTGCAGCCGGTGGATGGTTTCCATCACGGCCAGTTCGGTTTGGTGGCATCGTCCAGTATCAACACTTGCGGCTGGTGTTAATGCAGGGTGCCAATGACCCGGTTCAACCGATGCAAACAGGTTGTGAGTCGTTCCGCCGGCAGAGTGGCGCCGGTCAGGCGCGTGCGGATGGCTTGATGTTTCACCGGGCAGCCTTTCAGCTTCATCTTATTGACCGGGCATCAAACAGGGCACGACCTGCCGGCTGTGGCGGCGGTAAATCTTGAAATCGGCATCGGTGGTCAGCACCACGGGATCGGGCAGCGTTTCACTCATGCGCACCAGACAGGCATCGGCCAGACTCATGGGCACATTCGGCGTATTTGGCGCGCAGATCGAGCACCTGGATCAACTCGTCCGCAAGGTTAAGACCCATCCTCAAATGACCCAGACGCAAAAGTTTTTCGAGGGCGTGCGCATGGGGTTCATGCAAAAGAAAGAAGGTTTCGGATGCCGCCGCCTCGCAGGTCAGCCACGGCAAGGGGTGGCGGAAAAAAACCTCCCGCGCCCAGCGATGATGTTCTTCACGCGGGTCAAGCAGCGCGGCCAGCGCCCCACTGTCAACGATGCAATTTCTTGGCACGAATGATCTCCGCCAGTTTTTGTTTGTGGGGCGAGCGCCAACGACGGGGGTGGGCGGGAACTTTTGCCCGCCAGCCCGCCTCCAGAATGTCGCGGATGCCGCCATCCGGGAGCGGCGGCGTGGACTGATCCAACCGCTCGCGCACGATGACGGACCTCGACACCTGCCGGGCCAGCGATTCCTGCTCCAGCCGCCGGGCCAGAACCTCCGGCAGCCGAATGGTCAAAGTTTTCATGGCACCACTGTAAGACATGTGCGGCAGATGAGCAAGCGGTTTGTTATTTCCGCTTTCCGCCCACTGCCCACTGACCGCTCGCCAAAAATGGCAATGAACCCGTTCGTGAGTTTTGTATGTTTCAGATTTCCGCCTTTGCCTTCTCTGCGTCTCTGCGTGGGAACCGGTTCGTGAAATTCTTGTCATTTCGCAGGTTCTTGCCGCGCCGAAGTCAGACGAAGGCGGGTCAGGTCTCTAGTTTCAGCATTTCAGCGTTTGATTTTTGCTTTCTGCTTTCTCAATTTCTCATTTTCCCGTTTACGAAACAATGTTCCCATTTTCCACGCGTATAATCCGGTCACACCGCTCCAGCGTGCTCAACCGGTGGGCGATGGTGATGATGGTCAGTGTTCCCTGCAGCCGGTGGATGGTTTCCATCACGGCCAGTTCGGTTTGGTGGCATCGTCCAAAATCAACACTTGCGGCTGGTGTTAATGCAGGGTGCCAATGACCCGGTTCAACCGATGCAAACAGGTTGTGAGTCGTTCCGACGGCAGGGCGGTGTCGCCCAGGCGCGTGCGAACGGTTTCCGCGTTGGCGAGGCGATGCCGCAATATCCCGGCGATGAAATCCATGTCTTTTTCACGTCCGGCGACGAGCTTGGAAACCGCCAGATCATGTATTTCGAGACAAAGGCCCGTGCCGCCTCCCGTGTTGGAATTGTGGATGGGAACCAACCGTTCGCGCCATCCGGACGGCAACACTGCGGTTTCCCCGCTCACGCCATGCGCATAGTAACCAAAGGTCTGGTGAAACGGCGAGCCTTCACCGATGGATCCGTCTATCAAATCATTGTCGGCGGTGTCGCGAAGGGAAAAGACATCGGCTTCAATGGAAACCAGCAGTTCATCCGGCGCCTGCGGGAATTGTCCCAGCACGGCCTGGCTGCCCACGATGACAAATTCGGCGCCCCCGGTGATGCCGGTGGCGGCACGGATAATGTGTTCAAGCTGCGGACGGCGCATGACGCAAAGAGGCTTTGACCTCCCAAATTTCCGCCGGCGGCAGTGCGCCGGCAAACGGGGAATTTTGCCGCAACCGCTGGGCCTCATCCGTCTCGGCGCACAGCAGAGCGATGATCTCTTCCACGGGGCGGCGTAATATTTCCTGCCATTCGGCGTAACAGCGAAGCAGCGAAACGACGGACGCGTTCCGGCGAGACCATCGGGCCAGATTAGCACGGGCCAGATCCAACAGTTCAGGTTGGCCGCGCAATCGTTCCGCGACACGCCGTCCCAAGGCCAGACTTACCTGATCTATGTTGCCATGGTTCATTGATTAACACCTTTGCACGTTAGCATCTGTCAACCTGCCGCGAAATGCAAGCGCGGGCATCCGCAGCCCGTAGTCCGTAGGCTGAACGCAAAAACAGAAATTGTGAAACTAGAAAACAGAAATCCATTTCAACATTTGTTTTTGCCTTCTTTGCCTTTGCTTGAATACCACTTTGTGAAATTCTTGTCATTTCGCAGGTTCTTGCCGTGCCGAAGTCAGACGAAGGCGGGTCAGGTCTCAAGTTTCAGAATTTCAGCATTTCAGCGTTTGATTTTTGCTTTCTGCTTTCTCAATTTCTCATTTTCCCGTTCACGAAACAATGTTCCCATTTTCCACGCGTATAATCCGGTCACACCGCTCCAGCGTGCTCAAACGGTGGGCGATGGTGATGATGGTCAGCGTTCCCTGCAGCCGGTGGATGGTTTCCATCACGGCCAGTTCGGTTTGGTGGTCCAAAGCGCTCGTGGCTTCGTCCAGCAACAATACTTGCGGGCGATGGTAAAGGGCGCGGGCTAGTCCAATGCGCTGGCGTTGGCCGCCGGAAAGGCGCACACCCCGCTCGCCCACAGAGGTTTGAAAACCCTGCGGCAGTTCCTTTTCGATGAAATCCAAAATCTGCGCACCCAATGCCGCTTCCCGCAAGGCCGCCGGGTCAACGTCCTTTGGCTCCACACCAAAGGCGATGTTCGCTTCAACGGTATCGTCCAGCAGATAAATGTCCTGCGGCACATATCCAATCATCCGCCGCCACGAAACCAAATTGCTTTCATCAAGCGGCTGGTCATCCACCCGTATGACTCCTGATTGCGGTGTATGCAGACCCAACATGATATCCACAAGCGTGGACTTGCCAGATCCGGACGGGCCGGCAACGCCCACCGATTCGTTTTTGGAAATGGTGAGACTGAAATCGTCCAGCACCGGCGCGAGGGCGCCCGGATATTGAAAAGCAATTTTCTCAAGCCGCAGTTCCCGGTTGAAGGCGAAAGGCAGGGCGGAGGGATTGTTGCCCGGCGTGGTGGCGGCGGTCTCCTTCTCAATTTCCAAAATCTCCTCTTCCAATTGTGTCAGCGTGTATTTGTTGGCGGCAACGGTGACCAACTGGCTGTAAAGAAGCTGCAGCGCCGGCAGCAGCCGGTAGCCGGCAAACGCCATCACGGTGAGATTGGGCAGGATGTCGGAGAAGGGGCGGCCGCGCAGCGCCAGCACCACCACAACGGCCATCAGCCCGCCAAAGGCGACCGGCTCAATCAGGTAGCGCGGGCCGTTGCCATAAATGGGAATTTTGCTCTGAAAATGTCCGATGCGGGCGGAGTGTGTCAGGGCGCGGTCCATGAAATGGCGGGCTTTCCCTTGCACCAGCACGGTCTTGATGCCATGTAAAAACTGGTCGCTGTTCTTTCCGAAAGCCCAACATTGTGCCGCCACATTCCTTCCCCGACCGCGCGAGCCTTGGGACGCAGCCAGAGAAACGCCAGCATATAAAATCCGCCAAAGACCAGCACCGCGCACAGGGCTACCAACGGCTGGGCCAGAAAGACCGCGCTGACCAGAAGCAGGACCAGCACCAGCCGGGTGAGTATCTCGCCGACGGGCAGCAGCACGCTTTGGATGAATTGCTGGATGTCCATGAGCCTTTGGTTCAACTCGGCGGTATTGCGGCGCAGAAAAAATGCGTAGGGTTGGCTGGCGTAGGACTCGAACAGCCGCCCGCGGAGCCAGTGGCAAAAACCGATAAGCATAACGGATGCGCAGGTTCTCGCTCGACAGGGCCCCCACGTTGGCAAAAATCAGCATGGCTATGGCAAAACAGCCGGCCAGAACAAGCAAATGATTGGTGGTCATCGGCGGCAAAAAATCCAGCAGCCAGCCGCCGACCCGGGAATTGCGAATCCGTTCCGGCGCGGCGGCCAGGGCAAAAAATGGGAAAACCGAGGTGACGCCGACAAGCTGAAGCAGGCCGTTGAACAAAATCAGTCCCAGCACGCCAAACAGCTTGAGGCGTCCATAAGGAAGCGCCATCCGGTAACACCGGGCCAGCAGCCTAAAAAAGGAAAAAAACATGGAGCCTAGCTCAACAGCTTAAACACTCACATTCTGACACGCCGAAAACCAAATTGAACCTGTTCGCGCAATCGGCGGTTTCCATTGTCCGAGGGCAGGCTGCCGCACGTGGCCATTTGGAGAATATTTCCCCCAAAACCACCCGGCGTATGTCGAATTGAACCGGCTGATGACAACTGACCCTGTGCTTTCTCCGAATCCCGTCCGACCGGCTACTTTCCGTTGCGTCCGCCCAAAATCGCCAAAACCAGCGGCAGGACCCGTTTCGCATTTTTCTCCCAGCTCTTCAACATGCGGATCCTTTCCAGCGCAAATTCGCGCTCCCCATCGGGCAGTTTCCGCGCCTCCAGAGCAATATGGTCCAGCCGGTTTTCGCTGCCGTCGAAATAGGACAGCACCTGCTGGCGCAGAAACCGGTTTGCCAGATGACGCAATTGCGCCACCGCCTCGTAATGCAGCCGCCGGTCTCCCGCCACATAAACCGTCCGCACCGCGCCCAGGTCCATCAGATACCTCAAGCCCTGGCTGGCCGAACCTTTGCTCAAGTTCAAGCACGCGATGAAATCGTCCTGCGGCATGGGCCGCGGGGAGACGAACAGGAGGCCGTAGATCTCCGCCACGGAGGGCGGCTGGCCCAGCGCCCGGGAGAGTTGCACGAACAAATGGATGATCTCCACCTCGACGGGATTGAGCGGCACCTTTTTCGTGCCGCCGGGCCGCCCTTGAATTTCAATGGCGTTTCTCTTCACGGGCTGCATTTTGCCAGATCCTAAAAGTTGTTCAATAAAAAATGAATGAAAAATCGTCCCGGAACGTCCCGCGCTTCCGTTCCGCTCTGCCCCGTGAACCCCATGACATGCGGCGCCGGCCCGCTTTGCCGGGGTTTGCGTCGCTGCGGGCGCGAATGTCTCGAATAGAATCCGCTTGCGCCAGACAATTTCGTTGTTAAAGTCATCACTCGGTTTTTTTCATCACCGGCGGTTTGTTTAACCAGAATTTAACAAAGTGAAAATTTTCAGCGGCACAGCGAACGAGCCTTTGGCCCGGGCCATCTGCAAATCCATCGGCGCCCCTCTCGGCAAATGCGACATCAAGCCGTTCCCCGACGGCGAGACGTTCATCAAGATCGAGGAAAACGTGCGCGGCGAGGAAGTCTTCATCGTCCAGCCCACGTCGCCCCCCACAAACCACAATCTGATGGAACTGTTCATCATGATTGACGCGTTGCGCCGGGCCAGCGCCAAGCGCATCACGGCGGTGCTGCCGTTTTACGGCTACGCCCGCCAGGACCGGAAGGACCAGCCGCGCGTGCCCATCACGGCCAAGCTGGTGGCGAACCTGCTCGTGGCCGCGGGCGCGAACCGCATCCTGACCATTGATTTGCACGCGCAGCAGATCCAGGGATTTTTCGACATCCCGGTGGACCATCTCTACGCCGCGCCGGTGATGTATGATTATTTGCGCAAGAAAAATTTGAAGGACCTCGTGGTGGTCAGCCCGGACGTGGGCGGCTTGAAGATGGCGCACGCCTACGCGCAGACGCTCGGCGCGGGCCTGGCCATCGTCGCCAAACGGCGCAAGAACGCGACGGACGTGGAGGCGATGGCCGTGATCGGCGACATCAAGGGCAAAAACATTTTGCTCGTGGACGATTTGACGGAGACGGCGGGCACGCTGACGCAGGCGGCGGCGTTGCTGAAGAAAAAAGGCGCGAGGCAGATTCTGGCCTGCGTTTCGCACGCGATTTTGAGCGAGACGGGCATCGAAAGAATGCGAAAATCAGTGATTGACGAATTGATTACAACTGATACAGTCCAACGCCCGCCAATTGACGGCGTGAAGATTGTCACGTTGTCGGTGGCGGGGCTTTTGGGCGAAGCCATCAAACGGATTCACAGCAATGAGTCCGTGAATTCACTGTTTGAATTCAAAGGCGGGCGCACGAGTTAGCGCCGTGAACAACTTGGATAATTTAAGAAAATGAAATCAGTGCCGTTAAAAGCGTATCCCCGCACGCAAACGCGTCGGGCTGGAGTCAAGAAACTGCGCGGCTTGAACCGCGTGCCCGCCGTCATTTACGGCCGGCAGGCCAAGCCGCAGAACCTGGAAGTGAACGAGAAGGAGTTCACCGACCTCATCCACCATTCCCTTTCGGAAAACCTGCTCGTGGATCTGTCCGTCGAAAGCGACGCCCGCCCCAAACGGCTCGCGCTGGTGCAGGAAATCCAGCACCATCCTCTCGGCACCAAGGTGCTCCACGTGGATTTTCATGAAGTCGCCGAGGACGAAAAGGTGGTCATCCAGGTGCCGGTGGAAACCACCGGCGAAGCCGCCGGCGTGAAAAACAGCGGCGGCGTGCTCGAACACGTCCTCTTCAAACTCAAGGTCCGCTGCCTGCCGAAAGATTTGCCGGAACAGATTGATCATTGATGTCAGCCATCTCGAACTCGGCAAGGCCATTCACATCGGTGAAATCAAGGCGCCCGCCGGTGTCGAAATCATCGGCGACAAAAACATCCCGGTCGTGGCCGTGGCGATGCCGCGCACGGAAGAGGAAGAAGCGGCGACGACGGCGGTGGCGGAAGGCGCTGCCGCGGGCGACGTGGAAATGATCAAGGAAAAGAAGGAAGAAGGCGAGGAAGGCGCAGTTCCCGCGAAGGGCGAGAAAGCCGCCGCGGCCAAGCCTGGAGACAAAGCTGCCGCGGCCAAGCCCGGGGAAAAGGCTCCGGCTGCCGCAGGCGCAAAAGCCCCGGCTGCCGCCGCCGACAAGGCGGCCGAGAAGAAGCCGGCGGGCAAAAAGAAATAATTTGTTGGGGAGCGTGCCCGCATCGGGCGCGGTCTGGCGCGCCTCGTGTCAGACCCGGCAAGCGAGGCGCTCGCCGGAACACGCGGGGCGCGTGTGCTCCCCGGAAAGAATGGAGCCTGCATGGAAAAGTTGTTTCTGATTGTGGGCCTGGGCAATCCCGGCGCGGATTATACGAAGACGCGCCACAACGCCGGTTTTTTGCTGGTTGAAAAACTGGCGGCGCTCTGGAAAACGGATTGGGCGAACGAACGGAAGTTTAAAGCCCGCATGGCGCGCGCGGAATGGTCTGGAAAGCGCGTTTTGCTGTGCCAGCCGCAGACGTTCATGAATTTGAGCGGCGAGACCGCGGGCGCGTTGATGGATTTTTATCAGTTGCCGCTGAAGCAACTGCTGGTGGCGGTGGACGACGCGGATTTGCCGCTGGGCGAAATCCGGCTGCGCGCCGGGGGCAGCAGCGGCGGGCATCACGGTCTGGAATCCGTGGAGAAGCATCTGGCGTCGCGCGGTTTCGCGCGGTTGCGGCTGGGCATCGGACGGGCGGACGGCGCGCGGGAAATCACGGATTACGTGCTCGCGCGATTTGACGCCGCCGAACGCGGGCTGATGGAAAAAGTTTTGGTCCGGGCGGCCGGCCAGGCGGAATGCTGGCTGGACGACGGAGTTGAAAAAGCAATGAACCGGTTTAACGGAAGCATTGAAAAGTTAAATGGTTAAATAAGTTAAATGGTCAAGTGAGTCGCTGATCAAACAAGTGATCGCAGCGCAAGCTCATTTAACTCGCTTAACCAATCACTGATCCAACGAACAACAATGAAACGATACGAAGGTTTGTTCATCCTGAACATGTCGGCCAAGGAAGACGGCGTGAAAGACACGCTCGACAAGATTTCCTCGGAAATCGCCGCCGCCGGCGGCACGGTCGAGACGGTGCAAAAAATGGACCGGAAGAATTTCGCGCGCGTCGCCGACAACAAGCACACCGCCGGCTTTTACGCGAACGTCATTTTCACCGGCACGCCTACGATAGTGTCGCAATTGCGGCACAAGCTGGCGCTGAACGACGAGATTTTCCGCGTTCTGTTCACGCAGGCGCCTGAACCAACGCCGGCGAAATAAATTTTCAACCGTCAACCCTCAACCCTCATCCTGCATGGCTAATTTCAACAAAGTCATTCTCGCCGGGAACCTGACACGCGACCCGGAATTGCGCTACACGCCCAAAGGCACGGCCATTGCCAAAATCGGGCTGGCCATCAACCGCAAGTGGAAAAGCGAGACCGGCGAGATGAAGGAAGAGACGACGTTTGTGGACGTGGATGCCTTCGGCAAGACAGCCGAAACCATCGGCCAATACCTGAAAAAGGGACGGCCCATCTTGGTTGAAGGACGCCTGCGCTACCAGACTTGGGACGACAAGCAATCCGGCCAGAAGAAAAGCAAGCTGGCGGTCGTCATGGAAAATTTTCAATTCATGGATTCCGGCGGCGGGCGCGGCGAAGGCGCTCCGGCCCCGTCACGTCCGGCGGCTGCCGCCGCCGCGCCGGAAGCCCCCGAAGCCGAGCCGCCGCATGAGGGCGACGACGTCCCATTTTGACAAGGACATTTGACCATCCCGCGACACTGCAATCTCGTTCACACAACCCCCATCACGATTTATGAAGACTGAAGTCATTCTCACGCACAACATCGTCGGCCTCGGCGGCGAATCCGACAACGTCAAGGTAGCCGCCGGTTACGCGCGCAATTTTCTGTTCCCGCAGCGCCTGGCAATTCCGCTCACGCGGGCGAACAAGCGCCAGATCGAGGCGCTCAAACAACGCCGCGCCGAGCGCGAAGCCCACGAGTTCAACACCATGACCGAACTCGCCAAGGGCGTTTCGAAGCTCATCTGCGTCATCAAGGTCAAGGCCGGCGAGGATGGCAAGATGTTTGGCTCGGTGACGGCGGGCATGATTGCCGATGAATTGAAGCACCAGTTCGACATCGCACTGGACAAACGGAAAATACAGCTCGAACACGCCATCCGCAACCTGGGTGATTACGAGGTGGAATTGAACCTGCACACCGAGGTCAAAGGCACGCTCAAAGTCCGCATCGAGAGCCTGACGCCTCCGGCGGCGCCCGCCGAAGGCGCAGCGCCCGCCGAGGCAAAAACCGAGGAAGGCAGGTTCCGCACTGAAAAACGCGGACACGGAAAACAGGGAGCCGAAGCGGAAAAACCTGAAAAGCCAGCGGCTGGTGCCGCTGCGGACAAGAAACCGCGCCCCGCAAAAAGCGAGAAGCCGGTCAAATCAGCCAAGCCGCAAAAGGCTGAAAAGGCCGGGAAGCCTGAATAGGTTTGCTTTTCTTTTACCAGTCAAAGCTCCGGCATCCAATGCCGGGGCTTTTTTGTTTCTGTGGCGACAAGCAGCGCCACATTCCGGCTGGTGAGGGCAAAAGTAAAGTGACAACCGCCGCCGGAATTGTTAAAAAATGGCCATGAAAAATTCCTCCACCCTTATCGGCTCATTTCCAAAAGTTGGCCTGCGCCCGACGATTGACGGAACGTCTCGGCGGTGTCCGAGAATCGCTCGAAAAGCAAACGATGGACATGGCCCGGTCCGCCGCAAAACTGATTTCCACAAGTCTGCGCCATCCAAACGGCAGGCGCGTCGAGTGTGTCATCGCCGACACTTGCATCGGCGGGGTGGCGGAGGCCGCCGCGTGCGCGGAGAAATTCGCACGTGAAGGCGTCGGCCTTTCGCTCACCGTCACCCCCTGCTGGTGCTACGGCAGCGAGACGATGGACATGGATCCGATGACTCCCAAAGCCGTCTGGGGTTTCAACGGGACCGAACGGCCCGGCGCGGTCTATCTCGCGGCGGTGCTGGCCGGACATTCGCAAAAAGGGCTGCCCGCGTTCAGTATCTACGGGCGCGACGTGCAGGATGGCGGCGACAAAACCATTCCCGCCGACGTGCAAACGAAGATCCTCCAATTTGTGCGCGCCGGTCTCGCCGTTGCCACGATGCGCGGCAAATCCTATCTCGGCATGGGTGGCGTCTCGATGGGAATTGCCGGTTCCATCGTGGACCAGCCGTTCTTTGAGAGTTACCTCGGCATGAGGGTTGAGACGATTGACATGTCGGAATTCATCCGCCGCATGGACAAAAATATTTTCGATCCCGCCGAATACAAAAAGGCGCTCAAGTGGACGAAGGAACATTGCAAGGAAGGCAGGGACTACAACTCGCCCGCGACAACCCGTTCCCGCGCGCAGCTCAATGGCGAATGGGAAAAATCCATCAAGATGGCGCTCATCGCCCGCGACCTCATGGTGGGCAATCCCAAGCTCGCCGGGATGGGTTTTGGCGAGGAAGCGCACGGACACAACGCCATCGCCGCCGGCTTCCAGGGCCAGCGCCAGTGGACGGATGGCCAGTCCAATGGCGATTTCATGGAGGCGATACTCAACACGTCGTTCGATTGGAACGGCATCCGCGCGCCTTACATCCTCGCGACGGAAAATGACAGTCTCAACGGCGCTTCCATGTTGTTCGGTTATCTGCTGACGAACACCGCGCAGATTTTTGCCGACGTGCGGACGTATTGGAGTCCCGACGCGGTCAAGCGCGTCTCCGGCTATAAGCTCGGCGGCGCGGCGGCGGGCGGCATTTTGCATCTCATCAATTCCGGCCCGGCCACGCTCGACGGCACCGGCCGCCAGGAACGCGACGGCCAGCCCGCCATGAAGCCGTTCTGGGAAATCACAAAGGACGAGGCGCAAAAATGTCTCGACGCGACGACGTGGCATCCGTCCATCACAGAGTATTTTCCCGGCGGTGGCTGGTCCTCGCGTTTCCGCACGCGCGGCGGGATGCCGGTGACGATGTGCCGGTTGAACCTGGTGAAAGGTCTTGGTCCGGCACTGCAAATCGCCGAGGGAGTGACGGTTGACCTGCCGCAGGATGTTCACGACACGCTGGATCAGCGCACGAATCCGACGTGGCCAACGACCTGGTTTGCGCCGAACCTGACGGGGCAGGGGACATTCCGCGATGTGTATTCCGTGATGAACAACTGGGGTGCGAATCACGGCGCGATCAGCTACGGCCACATCGGAGCGGACTTGATTTCACTCGCGGCCATTCTGCGGATCCCGGTCTACATGCACAATGTTCCGGCGGAAAAAGTGTTTCGTCCGAGCACCTGGGCGGCTTTCGGCACGGCGGACCTGGAAGGCGCGGATTATCGCGCCTGCAAAAACTTCGGCCCGCTTTACGCGTAAGCGATGCAACACTCCCATGGGCTAGAACGCCGCGCACCGTCTCGGCGTGTTCCTGAAATCAAACCATAACTGGCCGAGACGGTGCTCGGCGCTCCACGCATTGGCTTGGTTCAAGGGTTCAATGTGCGAAATTTTGTTTCGGAGAATTCTCTCCCCGCAAAATGGGGGAAGGGGAAATATCCGCACCGCCGGATTGCGCGCACAGCAGAATCTGACCGTTGAAACTTCTTGCGCCGGAGATTTTTTTCAGTCAGAATGGATGTTCTTAATCGCGGGGTGGAGCAGCCCGGTAGCTCGTCAGGCTCATAACCTGAAGGTCGCAGGTTCAAATCCTGCCCCCGCAACCAATTTCCGGCCATGAAAATCGTATTTCATGGCCGTTTTTATTGGTTAAAATAGGTGTTCCTTGTTTTTTACCTCCTCTTTTGAAAACTGGCGAACACCCTGAAAAATGCCGGACAAATCACCCACAACCGCACACACAAATCACCCACACCCCACAATCCGTCACTTCGTTTCTTTAGTCGCATCCACCAGCCCGCGCAATTGGCCGTGACGGTGGGCAAAAAACCAGAGGCCAACTCCTGCGCCCACGCATCCCAAAATCAGCAGTTCATTCCCGACGATCAGCGTCGGCAAAACCATCAGTGCAATGCCGCCGACCGTGATCGCCACGCTCGTTGTGACACTGCCGATGATGAGTTTCAGCGGCGGGTAGAACAGCGTCGCCAGGCCGAACAGGAACAGCACGACGCCGACCCAGACAATTCCCTTGAGGCTCGCCAGCTTCGCGCTCAATTCGCGCGCCGTGTCCTTCTGCGCCGCGCCAAGCTCCGTCTTGGCTCGCGTCTCTTCATGCTCGACCACGGGCATCGGCGCGCTGATTACCAGGGCTGTGGCATTGGTGACGGGTGCGGCGCCCGCGTCAGGCGCGGCCACGACATGCGTCTCCACCAACTGCGACCCGGCCGGGACGGTGTAAGTCTTGGTCTTCACCGTCTCCTGATCCTGCCGCGATACTTGCGCCGGGTTGTCGGATTGCACGACGGTTTGCTCGATGCCTTGGACGGGTTTGTTGACCGTCGTCGCCTTGCCGCCCTTGAGCGGCTTCATCGCGCAGCCGGAGAAAAATCCGACCGCCGCAATGATGGTCAAGTTAATCAGAACCAATTTTGTGTTTTTCATAAATTCAATGGCTATTGGCCCGTGCGGCTCGCACTGCGACTCGCACTTTCTTGAAATCGCCGCAATTCAAACGCGCACTCCTGAAGCGCCGCGCTGTTACGGTCAATGCACACCGCCAGTTTGAGCGATGTTTCGTTTTGCTTTTCGATGATTTGGGTGAGCGCCGCATGATGTTCGTCGCGCAGAGCCTTGTGATCTGCGATCACATCTTGAAGCTGCTGCACCAGCCAGTAAATCACCACGCCGCACACGAGCAGCAACAGGCAGAACGCCGCCAGGAACAGCCAGCGGTCATTCATGCCGGCGGCGTGGTCCACGGCGTTGAGAAATTCGGATGCACTCATGTTTGTCATGGTTCAATGGTGGCCGACCGCTAGGTCCGCAGCAGCCGCACCGCGCCGCTTTTGGCGCTGATTTGCGAGCCATACTTCGCCAGCATCACTTGCGCGAGTTGTGAAAGCACCGGACGCCTGTCAGTCTTGTCGTAACCGGTTTGCGTGCCGTCGGTGTTCTGGTATTTCAACCCTTCACCAACCGGCGCGGTTGTGCGGTCCGTAATCAAAAGTTCCCGCGCCATTTCACATGTCGCCTGGATGACGGCTTTTGGCACCGTGTCATATCGAACATAATCACAAGGAATCGGCAGCAGCACGGAGATCGGCACACGGGCATTGTCCGGCTCCGGACACCTGGCCCGCGGCCATTGCATCCCTTGCACGGCGTTGGTGCGAGCGCCGTTAAATTGGAACTCCGCATCAATCAACCGCGTCGCCATCACGAGCGCCACGGCTTTTTGATCCGCCGACGCCCCTGTCCATGCCGTCGCATAAAGATGCCCGGCATGGTAGGCGTCAGCATCGGCCACGTCCGCGTAACTGTTCGCGTCAGATTTGCCAGTGCCATCCTCTTTGATGAGCGTGAGCGGCATAATTTATATTCCCACTCCGCTTGGATCATGGAGAGGGCCGGGTGTCGCGACCTTCATTCGCATGACGATCAAAACAACCCGACAGCCCGAGCCTGCCGGTCAATTTCCGTGAACACGGCTTCCAATGTGGCCGCCAGCGCCTCATCGGACGCCGCCTGCGTGAGCACGTCGTCAATGACCAGCATTTTCGCCTTGTCCCGAAGCACTTCGCCCGTGTCGCCCACATAAGGGGCGAGCAGCGCCGAAACGCGGGCCTTCGACGCTGGCGACGGCGCGCTGATGTTGAGAGAGACCAGCCACAGCTTGTCTGCCACGCGGGCAGGCTGGGCTGGAACAGTGATTGGTTTGTCGAGTCGGATTGCCATAATTTTATTGAGATAGGTTGTTGATTTGATTGAGGGAAAGACCCGCGCCCGAATTGTAGAGCGTCGCGATTTCAGCGACGGAGAGTTCGCGATTCCAGATGCCGAACTCATCGACGGCGCCGGAGAATTGATATTGGGGATAGGGAGACCACGGAGCAAAACCGGATGGATAAGCCATGCCATTGACGAATATGTTCAACGGCCCAGGAACCGGGTCAACGATAGGAACCGACATAACCAACGATCCATTAACATAAACCGTGGCAGTTCCGGTCGGACGATAAACCAGGACCACATGATTCCATTGGTCAGAAATAATCGAACTGGTTTCAAAAAGACCACCAGCGCCATTGAAAAGCAGATACATGTAGCCAGACCCCGACCAGGACATTTGCAGGCCAAACAGATTCTTCTGCCAGTTCGCCGCCAGGACCGCCACCGCCACGCCAACAAACAAATCGCCAACGTAAGAACAAGGCTTCACCCAAACCGAGAAGGTCATGTCTCCGGAACTGTCCAAGCCCGAAGGGCTGGCGTGATAGAGGAAATTGTCGGTTGAACCATCATGGCTGGTCGAGGAAGCAAATCCGATGATGCCGGCATCGTTCGACACGACATCAAACGCCTCCACCAAATGATTAGACCCGACGGAATCAAACCGGGTGCCTTGCCCTTCATCCAGACTCCAGTAAGACGCCAGTCCGGTATTCAACCGGAGAACGCCACCGCCCGCGCGCTTCCGCCGGCGCTGCTGCGCCCACATCGCGAGCCAGCCGCGACGGTTAATAGTCAGTGTCTTGATCACGCGATTGTTCCGGTTTGGGTGAAACGACAGGAATGGACTCCGCCGGTTCAAGTAATGGGGCAGCCGTTTGTTGGCCGTCCGCAGGGACTTGAACCGGCTCGGTTTTGGTCGGAATCGGCGGAACGTCCTCGACGATCAGCGGACGCCGCTTTCGCCGAATGATTGGATAACAAGTTTGTCCATGTGCTCAAATGGCGTTGACGCCAATGGCGACTTGTTTCCAGTTCGTGCCATCGCTGATGGCGAGGCACGGCACCGAGCCAGTGCCGCCAGCGGACAGGTAGATGATGCGGCGCGGAAACTTCGCCGCCGTGACGCCAGCGGCAACCGCCGCCGCGACGTTGGTGAAAGTTGGCGGCTGGATTTGTTCACCCGAACGAATCCGCTCAAAACTGCGAGGTAAAAGTTTGCCCATAAATATTATTTGGTTAAATCGGCGTGCCGATGCGAACACCGGCACGCCTTTGGTTCAGATGTTGTGAGTGACCGCGACGACCGGGACGTTTTTGTTTTCCCAAACGCGCACCCAATTCGCGGCCGTTTCCAATTCGGCGTTGGTCGGGTTTGCGCCCGCCACGCTCGCGCTGGTGAACTTCACGCCGCGAGGATGCAGGATGAACCGGCGACGGTTGACCAGGAACGTGTCGCTGTTCAGCGCATCACGCGCCATTTCGCAACCTTCCGTGCCGTGACCGCCCTCGACGGGCTGCGCCGTTCAGATCGGCGAAGCCCATGCCGAACGCGCCGAGGCCGAACAGGTAGGTCGTATAAACCAGGCCATCAGTCGTGCCCGCGCGAGACGGACAGCCATCATCCACGATGACGCGCCGGCCTTGGAACGTGCGGATTTGCGCTTCACCCTGGCTGTCCGGGATGAAGTCAATCAGGTCGAGCTTGCGCAACGCGGCTTCCGTCGCCGAGTGCATCGCCACGGCCACGAGCCGGTCGCCACGGTCGCCAAGGCGTTGCGTCGCATCCACGAAGGTTGCGCCGTTCAGCCGCGTGGCGGTCGTCTGGCGGCGACGGATTCACTGTGAATCGCCAACAGGTTGCCCGCCATGCTCGCCGCACGCGAACACGCCCTTGAGGGAGAGATGAGCATGTATTGGTTCTGGCGATTCCAGTAATCGGCCATGAAGTTCGCCAGCGCCAGCGCCGGATCATCACCGGCGACCACGGTTGCCAGATGATTCCACGACCACGCATTGCCGTCGTTGTGAATGCGGGCGATGTCCTGGTCAGCGACCAGTTTCGCCGGCACGAGCGGTGCCGAATCGCGAAAGCGGCTGGCGGTTGCCCGTCAGGTCATTCCAGTGCGGCATGTTGACTTGCGTGCCGCCTATGCGCGGCGCGTTCGTCATAGTCCGGCGTGCGGATGACGATGCCGGATTGAAACAGGTCGGATTTCTCCGCCGTGCGTTGAAGGACGTAACCGGCGAACTGCGCCGGCACGATGATGTCTGCCAATTGTGTCTTTGCCATAAATTAAATTTGTGTGTTGTGACCCGTTACGCCGCCGCCTTCAGACGGGCAGCAAGTTGCGGATCGGATTTTTGCAATTTCATTTGTTCCGTGAGATTCAACGATTCCTTGCGGAACGGATTCTTCACGGACCGGTTGCCAGCCCCACCGCGAGCCGGAGCCAGCAGCACCGCTGCCAGCGTTTGCCTCGAACAGGTGCGGTGCGTCGGACACCAACGCATCCACCCATTCGGCCAAAGTCATCGGCGACACGCCATCCTTGCCCATGCGGGCAGTCTGGCCGTCAGCCTCGAAAGCCTGGGGAACGCCGTTCACCAGCTTGAAAGTCTGTGCGCGCGCGCGAAGTGATGTCAGGAATCGCCGTCGGGCGCAGGCCGCGTTTCGTGGCTTCAGTGACGACGGCTTGATCAATCTGAATCGCCGTCAGGCGACCAGTCAGCGCATCACGTTCAGCGACCACGACGCCATGCGTCTTGTCCCATTCGGCGCGGGCGGCTTTCAGTCGCGCCTCGATGACCTTGTCCACTTCACCGGCCTTGAGTCTGCTGCGGCCTCTTCCAGCTTGCGCTTGTCATCGGCGAGCTGACGCACGGCGTCAGGGTCAATGCCTTCAAAGCGTTTCAGTTGGTTCGTCAGCGTGATGTTGTTCTGGCGGAACTCATCCAGCTTGGACTGACTCACGACGCCATCGGCGTCCAGCAGCCAAGCACCGTCGCGCTCGACATAGAGGGATTGATGTTCAGCAGGAATTTCCTGCTTGGTTGCGTATTTGAATTTCAGTGCCATAAATTTTTAATGTTGCGGTTACGGGTTTGGCGTTCACATCACCGGGAGCAGTCGGCGTGACCGTGCCGGCGGTTCTGGCTGTCCGGTTTCGGCTTTCTGCGCTGGCGAGCAGTTTGATTTCCTCTTCGTTCGTGCGGCCAGGCGCGATGACTTCACCGGCGCGGAACAGGTCGAGCATCGTGTCCTGACTGATGGCGCCGGCCTGCCACGCGGCGACCAGCGCCGTGATTTCCAGTGCCGACATGCCGGTGATGCTGAAATCCGTGTTCAGCGTGACCAGGACAAGGTCGGGACCAATGGCGTCAGGAATCGGCTCGGTCGAGTTCCACCAATAGACCCAGCGCAGCACTTGCGTCAGCGACGCGCTGATGCTCAAAGACACGGTGTTCAGGATGCAGTTTTCGCCGCTTTGACGGAGTTCGATGGCAGCGGCGGTTTCACCGACGCGCTTGTGGGATTCCAGCATCCGCGTGCCAAGGACGGCCATGAGTTGCTCGTCACGATCCATCGCCCGTTCAAAGGTCGTCAGACCTTGACCGTGAAATTCCAAGATAGCCAGCCGTCGCGCCGGGAGTTTCGGCGACCCATGCCGTGCTGCTGCCAATGCGAAGCTGAGAAGTTTTGTCGAAGCCACTGACCCAAGCCGTCGGCAGCGCGGTGAAGTGCATCCCATGCTTGTAGTCGGCATTGAGGCGGTAATGGTCGAGATTGACGGCGATGATGTCGGCCAGCGGAATCTTGTCCACTTCCGGCAGGGAATGGCGCGGGCCATGAAAGACAAAGGGAATCAGCGGCAGCGGTTTGCCAAGGCGAAGCGGCGTGAGGGTGTCCACCAGCTTCCATTTCTTTTTGCCACGGTTGCGAGGCGCCGCTGGTATTTTGACCTTCAGAAAGGAATTGCCAGATTTCGACCTGGTAAGACCAGTCAGCGTTTTGCGATTGTCAGTGCGTCGCCTTGCGGCGGCACGAGTTTCAGAGCACGCGAAGTTGCTGGATTTCTTCCGGTTCAAAGGGATCAGTTTCCGTCGACGGGCGTCTGACTGATTTCCTTGAGCACGACCAGCGTCAGCACGTTGCGACCATTCACCCGTTCCGTGTGCCAGTTGATGATGTCTTCAGCAGAATAGGCGACGGCGTAGGCGCGTTGCTCCGCTTCGTCGTTCCAATCCACCAGCGTGCCGGCACGACCGACGTTGATGATTTCCGTGACCAGTTTTTTCGCGAAGGCAGACAGCGACGTGCCGAGCATGTCGGCATCCTCGACAAATTCCGTGAGCGCATGCGCCGACGCCGGTGCCGGTGTCCGGCAGTTTGAAAGTTGGATCACGGCGGAAGATCAGACCGACGAAACCATCCGCAGTGCGGGCGGAGGCGTTGAAAAAGGAGGCGCGATTTTTGTAGGCGAGATATTCCTTGTCGTCCTGACAATCCAGACGCGGCAGATATTTTTCAGCGGCGGCTTTGACGGCATCCTCACCGGCGAAGACATCACGCGCCCGTTGCCATGCAACGAGGTTCGCGTCGTAATCAGGATGTGTGGAGTTCACCGGCACGAGGCGAATCTAACACGGGATTTTTTCACGCCCCGGCTCGAAATCACTTTGCCTGAAACTGCCTGACAGGAGATACGCCTAGCCTGACACCAGCATACAAATATTTACATCAAAATAATTTGACGGCTTTCAAAATTCCAGAGGGACGAGTTCCACGAGTCCCCATTCATGTTCTCTGCCACCCTCACCGGATAAGAATCATGCGAAACTCGATTTTGTTTTGAATCTATTCCCGCACCACCCCGGCAATTTTTTGCGCGCAATAAATTCGGGCGGCGCCTGCAATTTCGACTCAGGCGACCAGATGAAATCGTGCGCCGTTGACAATGCGAATGCTTGCGGCAATGCGGACGCACGCGCGGATGCGATATTTGCCATTTTCAATCTTCAAGCCGATTCAGCGCTGGACTTTTCTTGACCAGCAGCTAAGCCTGAAATACAGTCGTTTCATGGTAAAAATCGCACCGCACGGAGCGGTAGAAGAACAGTGTTAGGCCGATATGAAAACCGGACTCCGTAATCTCTGGCGGCTTGGCAAGGTGATTTGCTGTCTGGTTGTTCTCTATGTCTTGGCATATGTAGTTCTCAGTCTGTTTGGGCGATATGTGCCAATGTCTGAGGGGAGCTTTACTCATTACACGGTTTCTCCGCTTTGGGTGCCATATGGAATCGTTGATTCACACATGTCTGCTGATGCCTTAATAGCCAAGCATGGCGATATGTGGCTGAGACCCAGATTGGGTCGGTTTTACATGGGATTTTACTATCCCCTGTGGGCAATTGATAACGGTTTCTTTCACAAGCGGCACTATGACGATGTTTACATTTCTGGACACCCTAGTGCAGATGGCAGATGGACATACACCACAAACACAGCATCAGTTTTGGCAAGTCACAGATGAATATTTATCGGTTTAACATGGAAAGTTAGAGCCAATCGCACAGTGCCATAAATACTTCCAACCCCGCCTCAATCCCCAGCCAGGCTTCAGCAAAGTTGGCTCGCTGCGCTCGATGGAATGATGGTTCGCGCTGCACTCCATTCGCGTGCTCAACAAATACGAAGCGCGCAATCATCCACGGTTTCCATTTATGGGAGTCACGTCCGCACGCGCGCATGCCTGACGCCCATGCCACGTGTGGGGGCTTCTTGGGTTTTGGTCGAAGCGTTCAGTCAATACAACGCGCCGTCAAGCCAGCGAACGTCCTCGCCAGCCCCCACACGGGCAACGCGCCGCCTGTCTCGGTTTGCGGATGTCATCCACGGCGGCGCTTGGGCTACCATCGCGCGTGCGGAGGGGCGTCCTGTCAAATTGAATGGCTTGATTGCAATCCAATCGTTATTGGCTGGTGAACGGTTTTATGCGCGCGATGGTCAGGCATGAATGAAACTCGCAAGCTCGCCCCGGCTACCGCCGGGAGATGGTTTTGACGAAATGTTTCCATTTCAACTTTCACAATTTCTGCTTTCTGTTTTTCCCCGTGGCGTCACCGAGCCGACACTTGCGCTCTGATCGCCAGCGTGCTAGCGCGCCAAGTATCGGCACGCTTCCGCCGCGCCGCTGGCCGGACTCGTCAGCTTTGCAGCCGCTCCACTCCATTTCACTTCAATCTTCACAAGTTCCATTTCCGTTCCATTCGTTCCGACGGCCGCAAACTGCCGAGACCGTCAGAGACAGCGGTGCGCCCAAAGATTCCAGAGGCCGCGATGCTCCGCATATCGGCCAGACAGCAATATGGCCGCGCGACTTCGTCCGGC
This sequence comes from uncultured Verrucomicrobiae bacterium, assembly GCA_963711945.1. GTDB lineage: Bacteria > Verrucomicrobiota > Verrucomicrobiia > Limisphaerales > UBA11358 > UBA11358. The sequence goes on from CAVQGB010000009.1 coordinate 241,004, forward strand.
CAAGACATCAGCAATACCCGCGAGGCTTCGCCTGTCGCCGAAGACAAAGCAATAGGCCGCGAGGCTTCGCCCGGCCAAGACATCAGCAATAACCGTGAGATCGGCCATTTCCGCACCGCCTCCATTTCGCAGGCTGCATTGCAGCGGACAGAAACAGCCGAACTCACTGGTAAAACCAGATTGGTCTGACACCACGGCGGCAGGCTGCGGGCAGGTCTGCCGAGCGCGCCCATTGCACCCATCGCGTCGCAGCCCACGCCCTACGCTCTGCCGTCGTGGAGTCAGAAAACTTGGCTTGCGCTGGCGCGACTGCGCCGGGAAACGCGACCCGGCGAAATGTTGCTGGCTTTGCGGCGGCGTTGGCATGAGGGAACAGCCGACACTACGCTTCTCACTTCGTTGCGAGGCTGGGCGTCGGCTTTGCTTCCGGGACAGCACACAACACACATTATCCGTTTGGTCGCTCTTGCCGTATCCGCTCGCCACCTTAATTCTTTTCGCGCCGACACTCCCCGCACAGCGGGACCCTTCGGCCCGGAATTAAGTCAGACAATGTGGCGTTGTGTGCAATCCCGCTGCTTCACTGTCACGCTGACTGCTTCCCGAACCCCCTCCGCACCTTCTGCCCTCGTGCGGGCAGTCATCGCGCCAGTTCGCAGGCATCCCTCATGCCAACGCCGCCGCGCCGCGAGTCTTTTTGAATTAGGCCGGGTCGGGGGACGGGAAGTTGACCAGTGAATTGGTTTGCTCGCGTTGCTCGATAGACTGGTGAAATGTTTTTGTGTCGGCAGCTTCGTTTTCAAGTCCGGCTTTTTCTGCTCTGCGTTTCTCTCCGTCGCCCTCACGGCGTCGCCCAAACACCAGCCCGCCCGCTCGTGGCTGCCCTCTGAAGACTACTCCCACGGGGGAGGGCTGGCGGCTCCGCTTTTTCGTGAAGGGCGACAGACCGAAGACGCACAGCAGAGCAGTAAAAAAAAGACTATGAAAACTACATCACAAAAAATTGAATGAAGGGCTCCTGAGCCGACTCCGCACAGTTCCGAGCAGCAGCAGCAGCACCGGCAGCGCAAAGCGCAGTTGAGAAAAAAGACACTCGTTTGCCGATTGACACCGAGGCGCGGAAGAAAAACCGCACCTTGCCCACTCCAAAAGTTTTGGAGCTTTTGAAAACCAGCAATCCGGGTTTGTTCAATCTTGCCGAGGTTGTCGGCAAGTGGGTTTGGGTGACGTTCCGCGAGACGCCCGCGCCGGAGTTGCGGCAGATTTTGGCGCAGCTTGGTTTCCATTGGAACCGCGAGCGCCAGGCATGGCAGCACCCTTGCGGCGCATTTCGTTTGCGCGGTTTCCAAGACCCGCACGAAAAGTATGCGAGCTATTTCCCCGCCGATTCACGCGCCGCCTGATTCACACCATGAAACGGAACAAACGCCGCTTGCCGTTGCCGCAGCATGAGTTCGGATTTACGCCGGACACATTCAATCTGTTTGCCGAGGTTTCGCTGGACGGTGAGCGCATCGCCCGCGAGCAGGCCGAGGCAGAGCAGGCACGGCTGCAGCGGAGGCAGCGCAGGCCGCGTTTTTTCACCAACAAAAAATTTACCATGACTAATTCTTCACAACTCCATGCTGGCGACGTTCGTCGCGCTATGCCGGCCAGCATGCCGCATTGTCCGTTTGACTTGAATCCGCCGCCGTGTCGCGGTGCGCTTGCAGAAGCCGCGCACCATCACGCCGCGCTTCGGCCAGCCCGTCACCATTCCAACCCGCGCCCAAGCCGGAGCGCATTTCCGCACAAGTCTGAAATTCCCAATCCTTAACCGCTGATAAATTATGACACACATGAACACAAACGAATCACCATTCGGCCCCGTCATTTACAGTTACACCAGAGCGCAGGCCGTCGCCGACGGCGTGCAAGTTGAAGTCACCAAGACCGCGCAGGAAGCCGGAATCAAATTTCCGGTGTTCCTGACCCGCACGGTTTTCGATTCATTACGTCGACCGTGCCGGAAGGCGTGACCGGCCAAGACGAAGCCGGACGCCTTTGGGATATTGTCTGGATGCTCCGTTTCGGAATCCTTCGCAGCCGCCCAGGTTGCGACCGCATCCCCGTTGCGTTCTATGTCCGCAACGACAACCGCGCAGCGCGGCTTGTCAAACTCATCGCCACTTGCGGCGCACTGGACATTGACGACCCGCAGCCCGCCATCACCTTGATGATGCCGGACGAAGATTGACCCGCAGGCCATCACCGCGCCCGACGCCACCGCGCCGGGCGCGAAAATTTTTCGGCGAAACGCCCTTCGGTGGTCGTTTCGCGCATCCAGAAACTTTTCTGGTGCTTACGCGCACCAGACCGCGCCAAAGGGCAAGCCCTCTGGACTTCCTACATGTCAAAATGGCAGCCTTTACAAAATTGCTAACGCGAATATCGGCTGACATAGGCTGAAAAAGGATTCACGCCAGAAATGACCCAGTCATTTCATTTTCTGATTCGAAATGAAATGCCAATGCGACGACAACAGTCGAAGCTGGTCTGATGGCGCGTTCACATTCGAGGCGAATGGTATAACATTTATGTTGTCAAATATAAACGTAGCTCGCCCGTTTCAAGGACATTCCTATCATCGGGCCATGCATACGAAGATTTTGACCGCGATTATATCAAACAGATAAATTGCGATTATATTCTTCATGGACACATCAGGCACGCGAGGAGTTTCTAACCGGGAAAACCTCATTCACTGTGGAAGTGTAGCAATTCTTGATCATAAGGATGCCAAAGCATTGACGTCCGCATGGATTCGTCATCATGCAGAAATACGACAACAGTCGATAATGAGGTGGCATTATTTCGAACTCCGGTCACACGAATCTGATCTCCAGGTTGCGATGATGAAATGCCGTGTCATAATCCCGTCGAGCACCAACATCATGGAGATCGCGCGTCACGATTCTTGGAGCTGCCACAGAATCAGATACAACTGATTTTCAGACAGTGATCCGACCGTCACAACCCCCGCAACTTCCGTTGCGTGACCGTCCGCGACTTCGTCGCCACCAGGTAGCGCAGCGACATCCGCCGCGTCATCGCCGCCGATGCCGTCCTCGTCGGCATCCACTTTCAAAACATCTTCTGGCCGGTTCGGATCATGTTGCAACGCCGGCAAAGTTTCCAGCAGGCGACCGCACCGCTTGTGAATGAAAAGTGTCGGCTTCGAACGCCGCCCTCGACATCGCCGAACCGCTGCAAAATTTCCGCCCAGCCGTTCACGCGGTCGGTGTTCGCGCACCGCAGCGAGATTCCGAGTTTCGCGTATTGCGCCGCAATCGTCGTCCCGTCGCTCTGGCGTGAAAACACATCCGCGCCGGCCACAAACCGTTTCAGATCCTCGACGGCCAGTTTCCGCTCGCCGATTTTGTGCCGCGCCAGCATCGCCTTGATCGCCGCCGCGTGACGTTGCGGCAGCCAAAGCCGTTCCGCGTGTTCGTCCACGATGAAAATGTTTCCGTCGCCGTCGCGACAGCCGAGCAGGACGACGGTGTAATGCGCGAAACCGTAATCCAGCGCCGCGAACCATTCCACCGCCCGCGTATCGTCGAAATCCTCGACGACGTGAACCTCGCGGCGCAGCGTCGTGAAATACTGCCCGGCGGCAATGTCCCAATCGCCATCCAGCCACGCCCGTTTTTGCCAGCCGGTGAGATTTTCCAGCACGCGGACGTATTCGGGATTGTTCCAGCGGTTATCCGTGACCCGCGCCGGGATGAATCGCGTTTCCGTCTCGCGTTTTTCCTGAAACGGCACGATGAATTTCGCCCGATACCAGCCGTGACCGACGCCGCCGGGATTCGTGGTCGAATAAATGCGCGGACGCAAGTTCGGTTTGCGACGTGCGGCAGCAGGTTGAAATGTCCTGGTATTTCCTGCGCGGTCAGCGTGGTTGCCTCCTCGATGCCAATCACGTCGTATTCCAGGCCGAGGTAGGCATCAATGTCCTTTTCATTCTGAAAATGACCCGCGATGATCCGCGACCCGTTGGCAAACGACAGAATCCCGCGAAACGCGGAAAATTCATGGTTCAGCCGCCCGAACAACCGGCGGCGCAAATCCTCGAAATGTTCCAGGTTCGCCTTGCCGACCTTGCGCAGCAGCAGACATTTCAAACCCGGCACGCGCTGGCAATCATCCGCGCCCATTTGCGCGAGCAGCCAATGCGATTTGCCGCCGCCGCGAGCGCCGCCGTAGCCAATCGCCATCGGCCCGTCCGGTGCATCGCACAGCCGCGCCGCCGCAGACGCGGCCAGTTGCCGCGCCTGCAAAATCACGTCGGCGCTGGCGAAGCTGTCCATCTGCGCTTTCGGGCAACCAGCGCGGCGACCGGCCAGAAAATATCGTTCCCAGGGCGTCATGCGGTTTTCTCCGGCAGTGCCGGCACGGCTTCGACGTCCACGATTTCGCCCGGCAGCGGCTCGCCGTAGATTTTTTCCAGCGCGACCGTGACCTCGACGCGCAGCCCCGGCAGATCGTCGCCGTCGCGCCGTTCGCCATCGGTGCCGAGCCCCGTCGCCAGCCGGCCGAGCTTGCTGGCGATTTCCAGCATCCGGGCAATGTCCGCGAGGTTGGCATAAACTTTGTCCTTTTCCATGTAGGCAGCCAGCCCGCGTTTCGCGGCGGCAATCGCCGCTTCGTGCATCGCCCATTCCGTTTCGCGCAATTGCTGTTTCGCGTTTCTCCCATTCCGCCGCCTTGCCGCGCGCCGCCGCTTCGATCGCTTCGCGCTCGACGACGGCCAGGTGTGCCGCGTGCGCCGCCACGCGGTCGGCCAGTCAAATTTCGCCGACCACCGCTGCAACAAGCTGTTCACTCTTTGCCAACTTCTTTGCCACCGCTGCGGTGGACCGCTCCGCGCCCAGGCTCAGATACAAACTGAACGCGGCGAACGCTTTTGCGCTCTCGCGCGGCTGTTGTTCAAACGGTAATGGCATTTTTCATCCTTTCTTTGGCCAGTCCGGCACGGACTTCGGCAGGGTTTCAGCGACCGATTGACCGCCGCGCCACCAGTGGTAACGCTCCGGTGAATCAAACGGGATGGACAGATCACCACCGGCGGTCAGAAATGGCAGCCGTTCACCGGCAATTCGGGACGCTTCGGACGGCACTTTCCGAGTCCTTTAGCTTCTCTGGGATATCCATACTACTACTCGTAGGTGAATTCCTCTCGCGTACGCGCGCGTAACTTTAATAATGCCGTCCCGAGCCGTCCGAAAATCAACAACCGGGGTAGTGGGGACGGCTAGGACGCCATTTTCCGACTCGGTTTTAGGCGTCCGAGGCGTCCGAGAGTTGAAGGAGGCAAAATCCGCCGTCACCGACTGTGTCGCCGGCAACGCTGGCGGCGACTTGAGCCGCAGGCCGAAAGTTCCCGGCTGGCGGACGCCAGCCGAGCGCCCAAATCCGTTTGCGGTGTTCGCCGTCCTTCGGATGGACACAGCAACCGAACCGGCCATCGGGATAAATCCGCAGATGTTCGCCGGAGCGGTCGTTGCCGCCTTCGGCGCAGGCCGGACACCGGGCTTGCACGATGCCGCCGGCCAGCTCGCGCACCTTTTCCAGTTTGGCAATGTCCAGACTCATTCGCCCTCCACCAGTTGAAAAGTTGGCGCTATCAACCGCACCCGCCGCCAGCCGCGATTCGATTTCTTCCCGTCGCGCTCGATGGCATGCGATTTCGTGACGTGGAACATTTCGAGCATCAGGTCCGGCAACGTCCGCTCGACAACGGCGGACGGCAGCGCGTTCCAGCCCTTGTCCGCGCAAAATTCCGCGTATGCCTGGCTGATTTCCGCGCTGGTCACGTTGTCCGTGTTCGTGCCGTTCCAGTTGCGCCTGGACGAACAGCCGCAGGCTGTCGCTTTCCGCCAGCAACGAATCCACCCGCCCGCGTTGCGCGTCGGAAAGTTTGAAATCGCCGATCTCGGCAAACTCCGTTTGCAATTTCACGAAACCCGGCCATCGCCCAGCGCAAAATGCCGCTGCCTTCGTCGCGCAGCAGCACATGGTCGAAATCCAGAACGCGCTTGGCCGGTGCCGGTTTTTCGTAACGCACCACCAGCAACCGGCGGCGCCACGCGCCCGCGTCGCCCTCCAGCCGCAGCCGCAGGCGCGAATTGCACGTCACCACGATGTTGAACGTGCCGAACATCTGAAAATCCCCGTTCAATCCCTTGCCTTCGGCGGAAATCGGATCGCCGCCGACCAGCACCTTCAACATGCTCGCCCCCCGTTCCATCAGAAAATCCCCGCGCACGTCCGGCCCGATCAGCAGCGTCTTGCCGCGATAGCGGTAGGTCTCAAATCGTTCGCTGCAGGCAATCCGTCCGCAGTTGGTAGGTGTTCATCGCGCCGACGAGCGCCTGGATGATGCGAACCAAAGTCCCTTTGCCGCCATTCGGCGTGCCGTCCACAATCAAGAACCGTTGCGGCAGGTTGTAACCGAACAACGCCAGACCCGCCCACCGTTGCAGCAAGTCGGCATCGTCCGGCTCGACCGCCGGATAAATCAATTCATTCAGGAAGCGCGGACAATCCGCGTCCGGCACAAAGGCGAATGGCGAGCGGTTGCGCGAAAAATCGTCCGGCGCGAACCCGCCAAATTGAATGTCGCCATCATCCGCAAACCGAATCACGCCGTTGGCGACGTGAATAAACCGTTGCTTCGCTTTGAACGCGTCACGCCGCTCGACGATGCCCTTGAGCGCCGACACCACGGCGTTGAGCCGTGTTTGTGTGATCTGGATTTCCAGGGTGAACTGCTCCGCCTCCCGGCTGATTTCCAAAATGCGGCCGGAAATTACTTCGCGGATGCTTTCCGGCGTGATGCGTTTCCCACAGGCCGGTTTCCTCCGCGTAGCGGTAGAAATTCTTTTCGTCCGGGTCGAACAGCACGCGATTTTCGCGCGCATAAAGCGCGGCCCAATACCGTTCGTTGATGCTGTACACCTTGCCCTCCTTGTTCGTGTAGAACGGCTGGCCGTATTCCTGCGCCAGCGCTTCCGCCGCGTCGCGCGCCGGCGGCACCGACCCACGGCAAATCCCAGCCGTCCGGCCATTGCAATTCGGCGAACGTCACCGCCACCGGCGGCGCATCCACCAGCACGGTGTAATCCATGCCCTTCGGATGCCGCCCGAAAATCGTCGAAAGCCGCCCGTTCGCCCGCCACTCAAAATGTTTCGTGGTGCAACTCGGCGCGGAAATTCGCCCGCTCGATCGCGCAGCCAGACCATGCCGCCGCGACTGCCGCGCGAGCGCGTCGTCGCTGCCAGCGCCGGATTGACGGCGAGGAACGCCGCCAAATCTTCATCCTGGTCGAAATCCAGCGCGCACAATCCGCCCGACATCTTGCCGAGATAAACCGCGATGTTGAATTCGCCCGACGCCAGCGCGAAACGATAGGCCGGTGTCTGCGTCGCCTCGAATGGCCGTTGCGTGTAAGTGACCGCCGGCATTTTCGTGCCGCGAATGCACGGCACGAGAAACGCATCGGCCCCGAGCAGTGATTCAATTGTTTCGAGCGGATTCATTTTTGGCGCGAATATTCTTGTGTTCCGTCAGCATCCATTCGACATAGGCCAGCCACCGGCGGCGGTCGTCAGGATCGTGAATCGCCAACAGCGCGGCGTGCGCGTTGATCATCACTTCCCCCGTCGCGGGATTGATGAGCAGATCCAGACTGCCGGGAACTTCGCCAGTTTCGGGCGTCATACGGCCCGATGCCAATTTCGCGCGGGTCAATCCACATCGTTCCGTCCGAACCGAAGCCCAGCCTCACACTGCACTCCCCGCCATCAGGGTTTGGCACCTTCGTAATACAAAATTCCAAACTGCGTTGTTTAATGTTCATTTGATCTCCTTGTAAAATTCGATGGCTTCCGGCGACACATGGACGCCCTTGAACCATTCCTTGAAATTCAGTCCCGCCAGTGACCGCACCCGCGACACCGCGACATAAGCCTGCCCCGGCTCGCGGGCGGCGCGGATGTCCAGATACGCCGAATCCAGCGTCAGCCCTTGCGCCTTGTGAATCGTCATCGCCCACGCCAGCCGCAGCGGGAACTGGCTGAAAGCTCGCCGACGTGATCATCTTGCGCGTCATAACGCCAGGTGAACCGCTCGACGCGGATCTCCGCGCCGTCCTTGCACCGCACCAGCACCGCATCCGGCTCGACGGCCTCGACGGTCCCAATCTGGCCGTTGACAAACAACGGCTCATTCCGCCCCGGCTCGTTTTTGTTCACGGTGAACATCACGAGCGCCCCCGGCTTCAAATGCAGCGTCGCCGGTGTCAGCAAATTGCGCGTGAGAAATTCCCGTTGCAGTTCCGGCCCGCGTTTGTTCCGCGTGCAACACGGTTTCATCGCCCGGCAGTTCGGAAAGCTGGAAATGAATTCCACTTGTCCACTTGCACGTTATGCGTGAACAGCCGCGTCATCGTCGCCGGCGGATTGCTCCGCACCCGCGATTGCAGAATCCGCGCCGTGTCGCCCCACACGCGACCGATGCGAAAATCCGCCAGCGCCCGGACAAAGCCCGGCTCATCCTGTCGCCGGACTTTGTCGAGAACGAACGTGCGGAACCCCGCCGCCGCCCATGCCGGCGATTGAAACGCCCAATCGTAACGCTCCGTTTCGCTTTTCCGCACCGGCGGCAGTTGCAGGAAATCGCCGGTGGCGATGACCTGACAGCCGCCGAACGGCTCATCGCGCCCGCGCAGCCGCCGGAACAGAAATTCGACAAACTCGAATTGTCGCCCCGGCAGCATGGAAATTTCGTCAATCACCAGCACCTCGCACCGCTTCACGCGGTTGAACCCGGCAAGGATGGACCGGCGCGGATCGCGTTGCAGTTGCGCGAAATAATCTTCGTTCGATTGTCCCGCCGCCGGTCCAATCAGCATCCCGCAGAAACCGGTGAATCGTCATGCCGCCGACGTTCAGCGCCGCCACGCCGGTCGGCGCGGTGACACTGACGCGGCGCTGGTGGCCGACCGCAAGGTCCGCGATGAAGGCGCGGAGTTGCGTTGACTTTGCCCGTGCCGCCCGCGCCGGTGAGAAAGCAATTCCCCCCGGCTTTTGCCGACGCATGGAAAAGATTTTCCGGCGTCAGCACGGCATCGCCAGCCATCGCCTCGTAATTCGGCCACATTCGTCCTGCCACGTCTCGCGCGTTGCGGAGTCGCGCGGAGCATATGCGGTCGATGGTCGGTGTGAGATGTTTTCCATTTCAGCTTTCAGCTTTCAGCATTTCAGCTTTTCCTAGACCACCACGCCCAGCGCATCAGCAACCTTGGCGGTGAGTTCGATGTCGTTGCGCAGATACGCTTCCGCCTGTTTGCGGTCGCTCCGCCACAGTTCTGCGAAGGCTTTGCCATCGCCATTTTTCGCGCCCACGCCGAGGTGCCGCGCGATGCTGTCCAGACTCCCCCGCGCCTGGCGGTCGCCAAGCTGCCAGGCAGTCGCGCAGGTCAATCAGTTGGTCGCTCCAATAACGACCACGCCGCAGGCCGAACGGAACCGGCACGCGATGTTTCCACGAGCGCCGGAACAGAAACGGCAGGTCAAAACCGAAGATGTTGAATCCGATCATCGGATTCATCCGGCCCATTTCGCCGCGCGTCAGTTCCCAAAACTCGAACAGCGTCCGCGCCTCATCATCGTGGCCGATGATGAAGAACTTCCCGCCCTTGCCGAACGCCGTCGGCACTTCGCCGCGAGCGTCGAATGTCATCACGCCGATGGCGACCACGCGCCCCGTGAGCGGGTCGAGCGCCGCGCGCTCGATGAAGTCGCGGCGATGATTCGCCTCGGCCTCGGCGATTTTCTCCGCAATCTTCGCCGGGTCTTTCAGATTGCCGGTTTTAACTTCCGCCGGATCGAACGGTGGCAATAGCGCTGATAATTCGCTTTCCGCCAGTGGCCCGGTTTCCAAATCAAATACAATGGTCTGCATAAAATTTTATTTTCGTGGCAGCCGACGTGAGGAGGCTCAAACTCCCCACGCCAGCCAGGTTGTTTCGGTTTCATTGCCCGCGTGGCACGTGCGGCTCGCACTCAGTAGGGCACGTCGTCGTCCGCCGGTTTCTGCGCGGCCTGCCACGATTCCAGCGCGGCAATCAGCCGCTTGTCATCCGCCGTCGGCTTGGCGTTCGCCTTCGCCATCGGCAGCCAGTTCGCAATCAGCGCGCCGACTTGTTCCGGCGAGAGGTCGCGCACTTCCAGCCCCTTGCACTTGCCGACGTGGATTTTCGTCGCGCCCAAGTCGCCGCCGCATCCGCCGCCGGCTGTTCCGCGCGGCGATAGCCGCTGGTGTCCTTCGGCGGACGGTCCTTCATCCGCACGAACTTGCCGGATGGCTTCAGCGGCTGCGCCGACTTGTCCGGCGTGATCAACGCGATGTTCGCGTAAATCTCGCCTTCACTGTGTTCGTGAATCACCGTGATATGCGCCGTGCGGCCCAGCAGGTTTTCCGTGTCGAAGTCTTTGACTTCATCCGCCGACAACTCGCGCCCCATCCATTTCCGCAGGAACGGCCGCAGCGCCGAGTTTTCGTGATACGACGGCGTGAACGGGGCCGACCACACGCACCAGGGCGTGCCGTCCTCTTTCGTTTCGCCGATTTCAAAAACGAACCGGAATTTTTCTTTCGGTCCGAATTGTGTCTGCACCGTCTTGAGAGGGGTAACGTCCACGCAGACCGCCGACCCGGTATATTCCGGGCAGGGTTGGAAGTTCCCGCTGTTAGTTTTAATTTTCATATGTTTTGCTCTGGTTGCTTTGGTTGCTCTGTTGGTTTGTTCTCATCGCGTTCTGAACGCGGCGCCACCGGCGCAGTGCCCTGGAGCGGAAGCTCCCCGCGAAGAAATTGAAAAAATGTTTCGGCGCGCATCGTGATCAGCCAGGGCGCATGATTGCGGCGGTGCGCCACAATCCACGGCTTGCCGCCGCAATCGCCTTCGGCTTGCACGCAGGCATCGGTGAGATTCAGATTTTGAACCCGTTTAACCTCGACGTGCAGCCACGCCAGCGCGTCGCTGACCACGTCGGGAGAATCCGGCGAACCGGAAAATTGCTGGCCGCGCCGCGCGTCAAAACCGTGCTCGCGCAGCAGCGCCGCAAATTCGCGCTCGCCCACCTTGCCTTTGCGCCTGGAATTCATTCCCGGTCCCCCCGTTTCAAAAAGTCGTGCCGGAGGACCCGCTCGCGGATTCGCAGATAGACTTCGATGACGTCCACCGCGACGAACATGAAAGCGCAGACGAATACGACGAGGCCAATGACTCCCATCAGGGAGATCAGGAATTCAATGATTTTGTGTGCCATAATTATTTTTGTGTCTTTGTTTTGTTGATTTCCGGCGCGGAAGCACCGGTCTGATTTTTAGTTTTCAGATTCTTGGTTTCCGGGCTGGTTTCAGTGCCCAGGTAGCGTTCGGCGTCCGAACGTAAAATCCGCACCACCTTGCCCCGCACGCGATGCACGGGGATTTCATCGGCGGCAATCATCCGGTCCACCGTCCGCACCGAGACATGCAGCATCACCGCAAATTCGGAACGCGTGACGCAGGGCGCGGATGGAATGAGGGGAGAGGGATTCATTTTGATTGCAGCGTTGATGTTTGGTTCTCCCTTTCCGCCGTGATCGGGGAGAGGGCCGGGGTGAGGTGTCGAAGCTCCGCGCTCCGCACTCCGCACTCCGCGCTATCGCCAAAGGCGATTTGCTCCACTTCTTCCCGCCGCACCCGAAATGTCGCGGGCAAAACTTCCACCCGCGCCAAACGACCGGCCTGAAGCATCCGCCATAGCGTCGGGCGGCTGACACCCAGCAACGACGCAGCCACACCCATCTTCAGCAGAAACGGCCCGCGCCGTTCCGGTTGCGCTGGTTCCGTCGTGCCGTCCAGCACGCGGTCAATCGCCGTGAGCTGATCCGGCGACGCTTGCAAAATCCGCATCAGCCGTTCGTTGGAAATGGCGGCGTTCATGTCCCCACCTCCCAAGAATGAATGCCAAGCTCGCGGGCGATGGCCTCCTTGAGTTCCCGCGCCGGCATGGCCCTGCCGGTTTCAATCTTTGTGACCAGCGACTCCGTGCAGCCCACGCGCTGCGCGAGGTTCAGTTGTGTCCAGACCAAGCGCCGCCTCGCCTCGCGCATCGCCTGACCCACATTGCTTGTCGTCTTCATCTTTTTCGTCGTCAGCCTCCCGCTTCATGCGATTGGCTTCTATACCGTCGAAAAAGTTCACGACGACAGGGGTTGAAATTGAAAAAGCGCCCGTAAATACGGGCGCTTTCACGCTTTTGAAGAGTTCAAAATTAGTTCACGAACTACGCGTCTTCCTGCTCGGTTTCCGCTCCATCGTCCTGCCCCTCGTCACCATCGCTGGACGAGCGCGCCCCATGTTTTCGTTTCTGATACCGGTCGCCCTTCACTGATGACTCCATCTCTCCCATCTTGGACGCCAGCGCCTTCAGTTGCTTCAACTTTAGGCCCATGATTCCCTCGATCTCATCAACACGCTGGGAGATCAGGCTGGGGACACATTCAAACTCGCGGGCGACAAATTCCTGAGACCGATCCTCGACCACCAACAGGTCAAAGACTTCATTGTGCGGTGCTTTGTGGTTCTTGCCGGCGATTCTCAATTTCTTTCTAAGCGCCAGCACACGCTTGGCTTCCCGTTCAATATGTCCTTCTCTTACCTCCGGCAGATACGGCGAGAACAATTCGCCGGCTGTTTTCCGGGCCACAAGCCGGCCCGACATCAAAATCTTCATGTTCGATTCTAGGTCATACAGTCCAGCGTTCCGCTGCCCAAGCAATTCCCTAGATTCAATGTCATGGTGAACGGCAGTCGGCGTCAGAACCACGAATGCTGTTTTCAGTCTCGCCACCAACTGCGCCACCGCCTCGTTGAAAGCCGTCCGGTCAGGCTGCACTACCAGGATGATTTGCAGGGCATCGCCACCGAATGATCCGACCTGCCACACTTTGGGGACGGGAAATCGCGACGCTTTCTGCTCCAAGTCAAAAGCCTCTCTCACTTGATTGCCGAGCCCAGTCCAGTTCGCCCGCCACACCTCGATGTCCGCCGCCTTCAGTGGTATGTCCACGCAATCGCCGCATTCGCAGGTAGCACGGTTGTCTAACGTCACACGATGGATGCACCCGCAATGTTGGGGACACGGAACGGTTTGTGCCGTCTCATTCGTCCGCTTGAAAAACCACGGCAGGAGTTTGGGCAGGTCATCCCCAAACCGCATCTTCCAACTGAACAGCGCCGCGGCCTCTGGTGCCGTTTCAATCGCGCTCCACAGTGCCATCGCTTGTTCCTCCAGTTGTCTGTGTCTTCGTCGGCTGTGTCTTGCGAAAACCAATTTCCGTCATCCAATGATATAGCGCTGCCACGTCCGAATCTCGCACTTGGCGCAAACCGTTGCCTTCGCGCAAAAAAAACTGCCGGGGTTCGGTTTGACCGGTGAAGTGAACATCGAATCCCGCGCCGATCACGAAGGATTTTGGCCAGAATATGCGGATTTGTTCCCGCTCGGAAAATTCGAACAAATCCGGTCCCCTCAAATGCACCTTTACCGGCGGCACACTGTCAGTCTCTTGAACCAACTCCGTCAGCACTATCTTGTCAATGCCATGCCCTGAACCGACTTTCAATGCCGCCTCTTTCAGAAGAACCAGCGGCGCAAGAGTAAACGGATCTTTCACGGAGAATTTATCCGGCTTGCCAAAAAACCGCCGACCGAAAGTCTCACGGAGCATCCTGATTTTTTTCGCTCCCTTGCCGTTGACGCGCACTTCGTCGCGCGCTGGCGCGTAGGTGACAACAAGGTCACGTGCCGGTCGGAAATGCTGGTAGGTGAAGCTACCATCTTCGACAATGGCTTGCCGTATGGAAGAATCGCCCATGCGAATCAGAAACAAGTGTTGATCCTCCGTTTCGTAATGCTCAATTTCTGTTGCGCGTTCATCGCCGCGATATTCCCTCGCCACCCATTCGTCCACGTCTCCTTTGAACAGCCGCAGTTCCTCTTTCGTTGGCTTCGAAAACGGTTTTCCTGACGGCTCCGGATCACTTGACCCAAATACTTGAAATGAACTTCGCGCTAATATTTGCATTTCGCGAACCGTCTTTTCGAAAAGCTCGGATTCGGACAAATAGAACAGCACAGCGAATTCTTCGCAGGTTGTTGTTTGATTAAATTTGCCACGCAATTCGGGGTTTGCCGACGCGGCATAAATCAGCCGATCCTTTCCGGTCTCGCATCCAAGTTCATGGACCCCATAGAGCACGTCATGCAGTTTGTCCGGAAAGCCGCTTTTCGACGCGCCCAAAGATGCAACGGCCTTAAAATATTCCTTTTCGGGAAGTTCACCATCGGGAATTTTCACTCCTTGAGTCTTAAATTCTGGCGCAAACTTTTCCAACAGGCGGGCCGTTCCCATCCGCCCAATCTGTGCAAAGAATTCAGGATTTTTAAAAAGCTTCCAACCCATAATCGGTATTTTAACTGACTAAGGTGTCCAATCGCCGCCAGTTCCGCTCAACATCCGTTGCCATTTGCATTACTAAAATTGACTCGGCTTCTACCGGCGCAAGCCGGTGAAATTCAGCCCTCGCCGTCACCGGGTAACTTTCTCCGTGCGTTGTCATGGCTTTTGTGCATCATCCGGTGAGTTTTCAGCCACCGGGTATGAATCTGACGGATTACCACGCCAAATATTTTGCGTATGAGCTGACCAAGCGCTGTCCCTCGGACAGCATTGAAAAGCTCGCGAATGCCGTCGCCGGTGCCCAGGTGGATTTGAACCCGCATCAGGTTGACGCGGCCCTCTTTGCTTTCCGCTCCCCGCTGTCCAAAGGCGCGTTGCTCGCCGATGAAGTCGGCTTGGGCAAGACGATTGAAGCGGGCCTCGTGATTTCGCAAAAATGGGCGGAGCGCAAGCGCCGCATTCTCGTCATCACGCCGGCCAATCTCCGCAAGCAGTGGTATCAGGAATTGAACGAGAAATTTTTCCTGCCCTGCCAGTTGCTCGAAACCAAGTCTTACAACGCCGCTATCAAAGTCGGCAATTTCAAGCCGTTCGAGACCAAGGACACCATTGTCATTTGCTCCTACCAGTTCGCCCGCAACAAGGCGAATGACGTTGCGAACACCGCCTGGGATCTGGTGGTGATGGACGAAGCCCACCGGCTGCGGAATGTTTACAAGCCGACCAACATCATCGCCAACACCTTGAAACTGGCGCTCGCCAGCAAACACAAATTGCTGCTGACGGCCACGCCCCTGCAAAATTCGCTGCTCGAATTGTTCGGCCTGGTCAGCTTCATTGACGAACATACCTTCGGCGACCTGAAAAGTTTCCGCGAGCAGTTTGCCAATCTGACGCAGGATCAGGTTTTCGAGACGCTTAAGGCACGGCTTAAACCCATTTGCCACCGCACGCTTCGCCGTCAGGTCACGGCCTATATTCCCTTCACCAAGCGCCTGCCGATGGTTGAGGAATTCACGCCGGAGGAGAGCGAAGACCGGCTTTACGACCTCGTTTCGGAATATCTGCGCCGCGACAATCTCCAGGCGCTGCCGGCCAGCCAGCGTTCCCTGATGACGCTCGTGCTGCGAAAATTGCTCGCGTCCTCGACCTTCGCCATCGCCGGCGCGCTCGAAACCATTTCCAATCGGCTGCGGGCCAAGCTCCAGAAACAGGAACCGGCGGAACCGCTGGAGGAAGAACTGGACAAGGATTACGAAGCCCTCGACGAAACCGCCGAGGAATGGGCCGAAGACCAGCCGGCTGAACCGATGTCCGACGCCGACCGTGCCGCGCTGGAAGCCGAGATTGCCGACTTGGAGGCTTTCGCCAAGCTCGCCACTTCCATCGAGCAAAACGCCAAGGGCAAGGCGCTGGTCAAAGCGTTGACCATCGCCTTCGACAAAGCCCGCGAACTTGGCGCGGCGGAGAAAGCCATCATCTTCACCGAGTCGCGCAAGACCCAGAGCTATTTGCTCCGCGTGCTGGCGGACAGCCCGTTCAAGGAAGGCATCGTTTTGTTCAACGGCTCGAACACCGACGACCGTTCGAAGGCGATTTACGCGGCGTGGCTGGCTAAACACGCTGGCACCGACCGCATGACCGGCTCAAAAACCGCCGACATGCGCTCGGCGCTGGTGGATTATTTCCGCGAGGCAGGCCGCATCATGATTGCCACCGAGGCCGGCGCGGAGGGCATCAATCTCCAATTCTGCTCGCTGGTGGTGAACTACGATTTGCCGTGGAATCCCCAGCGCATCGAGCAGCGCATCGGTCGCTGCCACCGTTACGGCCAGAAGCATGACGTGGTGGTGGTGAATTTTCTGAACCGCAAGAACGCGGCCGACCAGCGCGTGTTTGAATTGCTGTCGGAAAAATTCCAGTTGTTCGAGGGCGTTTTCGGCGCGAGCGATGAAGTGCTGGGCGCGATTGAATCCGGCGTGGATTTTGAAAAACGCATCGCCGGCATCTACCAGCGTTGCCGCAAGCATGAGGAAATCAAAGTTGCCTTCGATCAGCTTCAAATGGAACTGAGCCTGGAAATCAACGAGGCGATGACGCAGACGCGCCGCAAGCTGCTGGAAAATTTCGACGACGAGGTTCGCGAAAAACTCAAGGTGCGTGATGAAGCGTCGAAGGCTTGCCTCAACCAGTTGGAACGTCACCTTATCCAGCTCACCGGGCATGAGTTGAAAGAACACGCCGAGTTTATTGATGATTCCTCGTTCCGCCTGAAGTCCTGCCCGTTCCCGGCCCCTGACGGCCAGATTCCCATCGGGCTTTATGAGCTTCCGCGCCGGTCCGGTGAGGCGCATCTTTACCGGCTGAATCATCCGCTGGCCGAGGCGATTCTGGCACAGGCCAAGGGCCGTGAACTGCCTTTGTCGGAAGTATGCTTTGATTATGACAACTACGAGGGCGTCATCAGCGTGTTGCAACCCCATGTCGGCAAATCCGGCTGGCTCACACTGTCGCGCTTCACCGTCGAATCGCTCGACCAGTCGGAGGATCACCTGATTTTCGGCGTCGTCACCGACGATGGCATCACGCTGGACGAGGACGCCGCCGCGCGTTTGTTCACGCTGCCGGGCAAGGTGGTCGGCCCTTGCATGACCGTGACCCCTGACCAACTCGAAACCTCCGCCCGTCAGCGGCAGGCGGGAATTGAACGTGACATCTCGCAACGCAATGCCCGTTTCTTTGAAGCCGAGGCGGACAAGCTTGAATCCTGGGCAGATGACAAAAAAATAAGTCTTGAACAGGAAATCAGGGACTTGGATCGCCAAATCAGGGAAGCGCGGAGATTGGCTAGAGCTGCGCTTTCGTTGGAAGAAAAACTCGCCGGCCAAAAACAAATCAAGTCATTGGAATCCCAGCGCAGTCAGCGCCAGCGATCCGTGTTCGATGCCCATGATCAGGTGAATAAGCAGCGGGATGATTTGATTGCCGTCATCGAAGGCAAGTTGTCCCAAAAAAGTGAACTGAAAAAACTGTTCGCCATCCGATGGAAACTGAAATGAGCAGAGCATTAGCAGCCGTGAATTTGGATTGGTCTTAAGCCAGGATTCAGTTAAAACAATGGCACAGCCATGAGTTACGAACGAAACATCCGCGATCCGGTTCACGGTTTTGTCACAGTGGAAGGCCGCGAGTTGGACGTGCTTGACACGCCGCTTTTCCAGCGTTTGCGCCGCATTCACCAGTTGGCGATGGCCCGGTTGGTTTATCCAGGTGCTTTGCACACACGTTTTGACCACACGCTCGGCGTTCTCCATGTTGCCGGTCTGCTTTGTAAACGGTTAGAAGTGGACGCTCCTCACACCAGACTTATTCGGTTTGCAGCGTTGCTTCACGACATTGGCCACGGCCCATTTTCCCATGTTTCAGAATTAATCCTGACTCAAATTTCCGGTGACGCGCTAGAGAAGAAGGCCGGCAAAGGCGAAAAGATTCACGAACTCATCACTCAGCAAATCATTCTTGAAAATAGCGATCTCAATGATGGATTGACCAACAAGGACCGCCAGCAAGTTGTGCAATTGCTTCGCGACGGCCTCGACCAGCGGCTTTACCGCGACATCATTTCCGGCCCGCTCGATGCGGACAAACAGGATTATCTGCTCCGCGATTCCTATTTTTGCGGTGTCAGCTATGGTGTCTTTGACATTCCCCAACTTCACAACACGCTCGTCAAGGCCACCGATGCCGGCGAGGAAATCATGGTGGTCAACAAGCCAGGGCTGCACAGTTTGGAGCAATTCGTCCTCGCCAAATACTATCTCACAACACAGGTGTATCGGCACAAGGTTCGACTCATCACCGACTGTATGCTCGTTCGTTGCATGATGCTGGGAGTGGAGAACGACAAGCTTCCGTTTCTCGAATCGCTTTTCCGCTTTCCAATTGAAGAAGCGGGCCGCTCGGCTTTCCTGAAAAATTACCTGGATTGGGATGACCAGCGCCTTTCCGTCGAGCTTCTGAAAAATGAGCGCGCCGGCACCGCAGCAGGTCAAATGTTTCGACAGATTGTAAATCGCAACCTTTTCAAGCGCGTGATTGATCTCAAAACCAGCGAACTCGGCGGTCAGTTGCTTGCTGCTTTCAGCCAGCGCTTCGGCGAAAAGCGGGAAATTCTCGAAACCGAAGCCGCCGAAAAGCTTTCCCAACTGACAGAGACAAAAATTTCCCCCTCGCATATTATTCTCCACCGCTATAAAATTGATTCCGTGCGAACCCAGGCGCGAAATGATGAGGCTGGCGTGCTGATCAAATGCGGCGACCACTTGGTTCCTTTCGACCAGGAATCCGTGTTGTTTCAATCTATTGACGCCAGTTTGCGCGATGAAAACCTTGATTGTTACGCGCCGCTTCCGCCGTGTGACGAAAAGAAGCGGCGCTCCATCGAATCGCAAATGCACGAATGGTTCCTTTCGCGCATGAACCACCATTTTGACAACCAACTTAAATTACCGGAGGCTGCCGTATGAATCTTAAACCTCGTGCGATCATCCTGCTGGCCATTGACGCTTTTGGCGGACAAGTCGGCGGCAAGACGCTGCTTCAAAAGCGGCTCTATTTCACCGAAATCTTGCTGGGCGAAAATCTCGGCCTCGACTTCGACGCGCATTATTACGGGCCTTATTCGGCTCTGCTCAACAGCGAATTGTCCACGCTCAAACTTCAGGGACAGCTTCGCGAGGACGCATTGACATACGGAATTTCCAGCGAATCAGGTTTTGAAATGCGCCGGTTCCAATACCAAATCACCGACGAAGGCAAGGCCGGTGTCGCGTGGCTTGACAAAAATTATCCCGAAGAAGCCGGCCGCGTGACCGAGGCGGCAAAACGGGTTGTTAATGCCGGCAACCTCGATTACATGGATTTGAGCTTCGCCGCAAAGTCGCATTGGATTCTTTGTCAGGCCCGGAAGCCGCTTTCCGAGGCCGACATTGCCAGTGAAGCCCAGCGGTTCGGATGGGAAGTGAAACCGGAGCAGGTGCATCGCGGCGTCGAGTTTTTGCAAAAGGTGGGATTGGTTCCCGCCGCATAATCTGCCATCGCCTTCAAGGGGTTGGCTTTCCAACTCGAGCACCAGCGCGCCGCCAGCGCGCCGTCCGCAAATCCCGTCCACGCACTGGCGGCGGCAATCTGCATCAGAAATGAATATGGACGACGACTCATTTATCGAACATGTCGAAGCCGAGCCGTTTCAGTTTGAGCTGGCGAATGGCAACAATGTGAAGGTCGTGTTCGCCCAATTTTGGGAAACGGCGGACACGGCGGGTTTTTCCAATTACAATCCGGCGGACAAGTATTTTGCCATCAAGGTTTATTCCAACGAGGATTTGGAAGTCAACCGCATGGCGGTCCGTTACGTTTTTCGCGCCGGATATGAATTTGGCGTCACCGCTGTCCCAACAATTTGGGATTGGCTTGGCAAGCTGGTCGAAACTCGCGAGCATATCAAATATGACTGGCTCGACGAATTCGTGGATGATTTTGCCGAGCGGATTGCCGAGTTCACGGACGCCAAAGATGATGCCGTCGAGCATCTTTCGCATCTGTGCGAAATGACCGACCCGGAGGCGTTCGATCACGACGTGGACGACTCGATTTACAACGACCAGAACGAACCCGACCGGCGGGAACCATGATGACCAAAAAACAAAAACTTGAACTGACGTGGATCGGAAAAGAAAACCGGCCCCGGCTGGAGCCGCGCATCCTGCTGGAGGACCCGGATAAATCCTATCACGCCAAACACCGCGTCACGGACAATGACCGGTTCGACAACCGGCTCATCTTTGGCGACAATCTGCTCGCGCTCAAAGCGCTGGAGCAGGAATTCACAGGCAAAATTAAGTGCATCTTCATTGACCCGCCATACAATACCGGCAGCGCGTTCGAGCATTACGATGATGGCGTTGAACACTCGATTTGGTTGTCGTTAATGCGCGACCGGCTTGAGCTTCTACGGAAGTTGCTATCGGAAAAGGGTTCGATATGGATAACACTTGATGACAACGAAGTCCATTACATGAAAGTCCTTTGCGATGAAGTGTTCGGAAGAGTAAATTTCATAGCAAATGTAATATGGCAAAAAAACTTTGCCCCAAAGAGCAGCGCGAGACATTTTTCGGCAAGTCATGACCATGTTCTCGTTTATGCGAAAGATGCAGTAGTTTGGGAACGCAACCTTTTACCGCGTGGTGAAAGGCAAGATGCTCGTTACAAAAATCCCGACAAAGACGCAAGAGGGCCGTGGACATCAGATAATTTGACCGCTCGGAATTATTACAGCCGGGGAAACTATTCGGTAACTTCCCCATCTGGTAAAGTATGGAATGGTCCGCCCAAAGGCACTTATTGGCGTTTTTCGCCTGAAAACTTTCTTAAATTGGATAAAGAAAAGCGTATCTGGTGGGGTGCGGATGGCAATAATATGCCGCGTCTCAAACGGTTTCTTACAGATGTTCAAGAAGGTGTAGTGCCACAAACAATTTGGACGCAAGACGAAGTTGGGAATACGCAAGAGGCGAAAAAGGAATTATTGCCGTATGAAAAGGCCGGTGAAGAAGTATTCCAAACAGTCAAGCCGGAGCGGTTACTGAAACGAGTTATCGAATTATCCACAGACCCGGAAGATTTAGTTTTGGATTCATTCGGTGGTTCTGGCACAACAGGCGCAGTCGCTCATAAAATGGGTCGTCGGTGGATCATGGTGGAGTTGGGCGAACATTGCCACACACACATCATTCCCCGACTCAATAAAGTCATTGATGGCGAAGACCCCGGCGGCATCACGGAGGCTGTCGGCTGGAAAGGCGGCGGCGGTTTCCGTTATTACAGACTCGCGCCGTCATTGTTGGAAAAGGACAAGTGGGGGCAGTGGGTAATCAGCAAGGAATTCAATGCCGCCATGCTCGCGGAGGCCGTTTGCAAGCTGGAAGGTTTCAATTATGCCCCCAGCGACGCGTTCTATTGGCAGCACGGCCATTCCACCGAGCGGGATTTCATCTACGTCACTACCCAACACTTGAGCGCTGCCCAACTCGCACAGTTGAGCGATGAAGTCGGCACCGGGCGCACGTTGCTCGTGCTATGCGCCGCCTTCCGCGCCGGCACCAAGAACGTGACCGAGCGCTATCCGAATTTGACCGTGAAAAAGATTCCCAAACAAGTCCTTTCCCGTTGCGAGTGGGGGCATGACGATTACAGCCTCAAGGTGGAAAATCTGCCACAGGCCCCGGCACCACCACCGGCGGCGGATAAAAAAGGCCAGCAATCGCTTTTTGGCGGGAGGTGGGCAAGTGAATCCCAAGGTCAACGCCATCGCCGGCCGTTTGAGCTTGCGCCCGCCGCAGCGCCGCTCGCTGGAAATTCTGGACCGCATCACGGAAATCGTCCCGCCGCACAAGGGCGCGGACATCGCTGCCGCGCTTGACAATTCTGCGCAGTGAGTTCCCGACCGTGACGGATTTCGAGCGCGAATTTCCGTCGCTTCTGTTTCGCGCTGGCCACCGGCGTGGGCAAAACGCGGCTCATGGGCGCGTTCATCAGCTACCTGCACCTGGCGCACGGCATCAACAATTTCTTCGTCATGGCGCCGAACCTGACGATCTACAACAAGCTGATCGCCGACTTCACGCCCAACACGCCCAAATATGTGTTCAAGGGCATCGCTGAATTTGCCACGGACGCGCCGGAGATCATCACCGGCGACAATTACGAGGCCAAGGCCGGCACGCTGTTTGACCAGTTATTGCGGTGCAAGGTCAACATCTTCAACATCTCGAAAATCAACTCCGAAGTGCGCGGCGGAAAATCGCCGCGCATCAAGCGCCTGTCGGAATACATCGGCGAAAGCTACTTTCGAGTATCTGGCCGGACTGCCCGACCTCGTGCTCATCATGGATGAATCGCACCGCTACCGGGCATCGGCCGGCGTGCGGGCGATCAATGAATTGAAGCCGGTCATCGGCCTGGAACTCACGGCCACGCCCTTCGTGGAAACCAGCAAGGGCGCGGTGCCGTTCAAAAACGTCATCTTCGACTATCCGCTCGGCAAGGCGATGGCGGATGGTTTCGTCAAGGAGCCGGCGGTCGTCACGCGCAAGAATTTCAATCCCGCCGGCATGACGCCGGAAGCGATCGAGCAGATGAAGCTGGAGGACGGCGTCCGGCTGCATGAAAGCGTAAAGGTCGAGTTGGAAACCTACGCGCGCGAAACGCGGCAACGTCATCGTCAAGCCGTTCGTGCTGGTCATCGCCCGCGACACGACGCACGCGAAACAGTTGATGGAGTTGATCCAGTCGGATGCATTTTTTCAAGGGCGCTACAAGGCCAAGGTCATCCAGGTGGATTCCAGCAAGACCGGCGCGGAGGAGGAGGAGATGATCGAACGGCTGCTCAAGGTCGAGCACACCGACGAGCCGACCGAGATCGTCATTCACGTCAATATGCTGAAAGAAGGCTGGGACGTGACGAATCTCTACACCATCGTCCCGCTTGCGCGCGGCAAATGCGCGCATCCTCATCGAGCAGTCCATCGGGCGCGGCCTGCGTCTGCCCTACGGCAAGCGCACCGGCGTCAACGCCGTGGACCGCTTGAACATCGTCGCCCACGACAAATTTCAGGAGATCGTGGACGAGGCCAAGAAGCCGGATTCGGCGATTCGGTTGCAGCAGGTGATTTTGGAGCCGGAGCAGCTTGGCGAGAAGACGGTGACGGTGGTTTCGCAACCCCAACTGGCGAGCAAACTTGGTTTGCAACCCGAACAGACGACCGCCAGCACCCATATTCCCAAGAGTGCGGATGCCCCGGTGTTCACCACGCCCGAAGACCAAAAAGTGGCGCAAATCACCTACGAGGTGATTCGCAAGCTGGAAAATCAGCCGCAAACGTTGCCCAGCGTGTCGCATCTGTCCCGCCCGGAGATTCAGGCTGCCGTGTTGAAGGAGGTCAAAAGCCCAGTATCGGCCATCGCAGTTGGAAATTGAGGGCGTGACCAAGCAGCCGGACTTCGCCGCCATCGTCGCCAAGACATCGGAAGTGGTGATTCAACAGACGATTGATATTCCGCGCATCCTGGTCGTGCCGACCGGCAAAGTGCAGTCCGGCTTCAATCCGTTCACGCTCAAACTCGACACGCTGAAATATCCGGCCGTGTCCGAGGAACTTTGGGCCAAGCATCTGCGCACCGATCAGGTTGACGTGATTGCAATGGGCAAGGGCGGCATTCAGGAATTACGGCTGGAGGATTACGTCGTCAGCGGCTTGGTGGATTTCGACGATGTTTCCTACGATGCCCATGCGGATTTGCTTTACGACTTGGCCGGCCAGGTGGTGAAACATTTGAAAGGTTATCTGCCGGACGAGCATGAAATCCAAAAGGTGCTTCGTTGCTATCAGCGGGACATCGCGCGGTTCGTCCACGCCCAGATGCAGGAACATTATTGGGAAAAAGCCACCGGCTACGAAGTGAAAATTTACAAGGGCTGGTCCGAGTTGAAGCCGAGCGCCTACACCGCATCAGCATCCGAACCAGTCCTGAATTTCCGCCAGAAGCCGGAGGATCGCAGTAACATGGCCAAGTATCTGTTCGGCGGTTTCAAACGATGCCTGTATCCGGTGCAGAAATTCCAGTCCGATACCGAACGGAAACTGGCGGTGATTCTTGAGCGCGAGGCGTTGAAGTGGTTCAAGCCGGCCAAGGGGCAATTCCAGATCGTTTATAAATTCGGCGCCGACAACCCCGAATACCAGCCGGATTTCGTTGCCGAAACAGCGGATGTCATCTACATGCTTGAACCAAAGGCCAAGAACGAAATGGAGGATGCCGATGTTGTCGCCAAAAAAGACGCCGCCGTTAAGTGGTGCAAGCACGCCAGCGACTACGCGAAAACCTACAAAGGCAAACCGTGGGAATATCTCCTGATCCCGCACGACACCATTGCGGAAAACATGACCTTGAAAGGCTTGGCGGATGTCAGCCGGATATTAGACGATTAATTGAGAGAAACACCTAATGTCAGTGGCATTACATGCGGAGCCAGAGGAATTGTTGATCCTCACCAAAACTTACCCGTCCCCCAGCGTCGGCTACCGCGAAACCACCTGTGTCGCCGCCGTCACCCGTGCCGGTGAGTTGCGTCGAATTTTCCCCGTCCCATTTCGATTGCTCGACGGTGACGCACGATTTCGTAAATGGGAATGGATAAAGGCTAACGTCTCACGCCCTAACGGCGACCATCGGCCCGAAAGTCGGCGCATTGACGCCGATTCGATTCAACGGTCTGGCAACATCATTCCAATCAAAAACGGCGATTGGAGCCAAAGGACTGTATGGCTCGAACACCATGTTGTCCCCGGCTTCACCGCCATGGAACAACGGCGGCTGGCGACTGGTGAGACTCTCGGCGTGCTTCGAGTTTCACGAATAATTCAGCTTCGCATTACCCCTGTCAAAGAAACGGATTGGACGGAGGCGGATAAAATCAAACTGTCGCAGGACGGACTTTTCGACACGGTGGAAATAAAGAAACGGCCGCCATTGCGCAAATTGCCGTTTGATTTCCACTACCAATATGAGTGCATTGGCCCGGACGGTAATCCCGATGTCGCCACCCACAAGCTGACCGATTGGGAAGTTGGGGCGCTGTATTGGAAGTGCATCACCGGTTACGGGCCAAATGGATGGGAAGAAAAATTTCGCCAGAGATTCGAGATCGAGTTTGCCGATAAAGACCTCTACTTTTTAATGGGAACCATTCACCGCTTCCCGAAACAATGGTTGATCGTCGGTATCATCTACCCGCCTAAGCCGGGACGAGTTCGCGACGAACAACTCGGCCTGTCATTGGACCGGTGAGGTGATGCGCCTTGACGGGCACCTCCTCCGCAAACGCCATCATTCGTTCAGCGACAAACGACCGGTGACAAAAGTTAAAGTCTTCCTCAAAGCACATCAGGCAGCACCGCTCCTGCAACATCAAATCCCAAAGGCGTTCCATCGGCGACTCCTGTGTTTCCAGATATGCTTTGTATTTCCGGGTGTAGCGTGCCCAATCGCCATCCTCGCGGTATTTGTGGCGAATCTCTTTGGGGCAGCCGAAATCAACCAGATGCTCATATTTGATTCCGCGCCGCGCCAGGGCAGCCGATAAAGCGACTTTCCCAAAACCCGGTTTCCGGCTGATGGCTAGCTCGCGAACGTCCACGAGCATCGTCACGCGGCATCGCTGCAAAACGTCCAGAAAATCTTTCAGCGTCATCCCTTCATACCCGATGGTCATCAGTTCGATCATTCGTTTCGGAATTTTTGCCTGTATCCTTCCGACTTGCCAGCCCAAACCTCTTTTTTCAAAATAAATCTTGGTCAATCCGCACCGGCTCAACAAAACCCGGATTATTTGACGGTCAGGATTTCCCGTTGCCGGCATTTGTTGCAGACCAGCAACAGGGCCATTTCACCAGCTTCCTCGTCCATCTGCGCCACCAGCCGCAAGTCATACGACCCGCATTTGAGGCAGGTAACATCAAATTGGCGGAAGGGACTGCCAGCGGGCGATTGGCGGGGCTGGTAATCTTCACGGCGCATGAAATATCGCGCGGCATTCATCCCGGCAGATTATCACACGACCTGGACAAAGCCTGTCCAACCGAAAATTTTCCTTCGGATTTTCGTATTGTCCCGGCAACCGGCGGATTCAGTTTGAGCTTTTCCCGGTGAGCATTTTCAGCACCCGCGCTTGATCCTGCTTCCACGTCTTCGCCGTGCTGCGTTCCAAAATCGACCGAATCGCCTTGTCCTGCTTTTCCCCGACAGGTTTCATAGTTTCCGGCTTCACATTTTCGGCTGGTGGCCCGCCGGCGCTGCCGGCCATCAGCAGTTTCGGCATGGCCGCATTCAGCGCCGACCGGAACGCTTCCCGGCCCGGCTGGAAATAATGTTTCAGCACAATGTCGGTCGTCTTGTGACCGGTGACTTTTTGCACCAGTTCCAGCGGCACGCCGGCCGTCAGCGCCAGCGTAACCCACGTCACGCGGAAGCTGTGGAAATCCCGCACGCTCGCCCGCCGCAGCCCGTGCTTCCGCTCCAGATACAGGCCAGCGTCCTTCATGCCGTCCTTGAGGCTGTCGCCTTTGTTCGTGTGACTGGTGCCGCGCACAATCCGGCAGCCAATCGCCGCTTCAATTTCGTTCAGGTAGCCGGAAACGCTGCCCTTGCTCACGTTTGCGCCGGCCATCACCGCCGCAATGTTGTTCCCGTCCATGTAGAGCTTGAACACGGGCGCCATGCGCGCCCGCTTGTCGCCTTCCGGCAACTTGGCGATAAAATTCTCGCCGCGCTTCCGAGCCTCATCAGTTGATACTTCCGGCAGCGCCTTCGTTTCGCCAGCTTCAATCACCGGCTCGCCCAGGCCCACCGCCAGAATCTTTTTCACCCGCCAGGTGATGCCGTCGGGATTTTCCAGATACATCCGCGCCTGCTCCGGGAAAACATAACCGTCGCGCTTCGCCCCGGCATCCTTGGCATGGGCTTTCAACTCGTCTTGCAGCATCGGAAAAATCGGAATGCTCACCGTTTGCCCCGTCTTGGACGTTTTCACCGTGATGAATCGTTTCCCGAGGTCCACGTCTTTCCATTCCAGCAGGCAACAATCGCCGCGCCGCATCGCCGTGCATATTCCCACGATGATGATTGGCCGGATGAATTCATCCGCCTTTGCCGCCTCATTGATTGCGCCAAGTTCTTCCGGGGTGAACGGCTGGCGGAACACCGTTTCCGTCTCGCGTGTCGGCGTGTCGGCAAACGGATTGATGCCGCCCGCCGGCAACAGATACCGGAAAGTCGCCCGCAGCAGCTTGAGCGTGTCATTCCAGGTCTTGCCCGTGACGCCGCGCTTGGCTTCCGCGTCCATGAAGGCCCGCGCCATCGTCCGCGTGATCTGGGCAATTTCCAGCACTTTGGGATTCTCCTGGCGCACGAACGCCGCGAACCGGTTCAGCGTGGATTGGCACTGCGACGCGTAGCGGGCATTCGGTTCCCGCCGCCGCTCGATCTTCGCCCATTCATCCGCCAGATCGCCGAGTTTCACCGACTTGATGGTCTCGCCCGTCTTGATCTCATAAAGTTTTTCCACCCAGACGCTCCGACCCTTGTTTGGTGCGCGCTTCTTCCACGATGCTATCCAGCTTCGCCTGGGCCGTGGCGCGCGACCGTTCAAAGGCCGTGTCGCCCTCTTCGCGAACCGACAACTTTTCGGGCGGCGTGCCGGCGATCTTCACGCCGAGGTTGACGAAGATTTTGCGGCCATTGATTTCATAGCGGCCATACCAGGTATTGCGGAGGCGGCCATCACGTTGCGTTTTGAGTTCGAGTGGCATGATTCAGGGTTCCTATTATCGGGTTTGTATCATGGCGAACGTGAGGCATCGCCGCGTTCACCGTCCCCGATATTATCACCCACAACAGCACACACAACAAGCAAAAAATGAAGAAAAAGCTAGATAAACCCCATATATCGCAAGAACCGTTCAGGCTCATAACCTGAAGGTCGCAGGTTCAAATCCTGCCCCCGCAACCAATTCTCCCCTTTGAATTTCTAAGTGGCAAGGGTTTGCCTGAATTTCTCCAGCCTGAAATGGAAAGCCATGGAAATCCAGGAAACCCATGATCCGTGTTCAGTCCGGATAGCCGTTCGGATTTTTGTGCCACGCCCACGCGGTGGCCACGATGTCTTCCAGCTTCGGGAATTGCGGCTTCCAGCCGAGTTCGCGGATGGCTTTGTTGCGGCGGCCACGAGCCTGGGCGGGTCGCCGGGACGGCGCGGCTTTTCAATCGCCGGGATTTTTTTGCCGGTGACTTTTTCGCACATCTGGATGACTTCCCGCACGGAATAGCCGTCGCCGTTGCCGAGGTTGAAAAATCCGGTCTTGCCCGGCTGCAAGCCGAGGATGTGCGCCTGCGCCAGGTCCATGATGTGGATGTAATCGCGGATGCACGTGCCGTCGGGCGTCGGATAATCCGTGCCGTAAATCTCGCACTGCGGCTTCTGGCCGAGCGCGACGAACAGCACGTTCGGAATCAGATGCGTCTCGATGCGGTGATGCTCGCCGAATTTTTCGCTCGCGCCGGCGGCGTTGAAATAGCGGAACGCGATGAACTCCAGCCCGTAAATCTGCTGATACCAGAGCAGCGCCTTCTCAAACATCAGCTTGGATTCGCCGTAGGGATTGATGGGGCGCTGCGGCAAATCTTCCGTCATCGGCACGCGGTCGGGCGGGCCGTAGGTGGCGCAGGTGGAGCTGAAGACGAATTTCTTCACGCCGCATTCCACGGCGGCATCGGCCAGCTTGAGCGCGTTGACGAAGTTGTTGTGGAAATACTTTTTCGGGTTGGTCATGGATTCGCCGACCAGCGCGATGGCGGCGAAGTGCATGATGGCGTCGGGCTTCGCGGATTTGACGGCGTCGAGGATGTTGCCTTCCTCTTCCGGCTTGCCGAAAATGAATTTCGCGCGCGGATCCACCGCCGAGCGATGGCCTTCGGTGAGGTTGTCATAAACCGTGACCTGATGTCCGGCGTTGAGCAGTTCTTCCGTGCAGACGGAACCGATATAACCGGCGCCGCCGGTGACAAAGACGTTCATGCGGACAGTGTAAAAAATTTGGCGCCGGTGAAAGTTCAAAAAGAAAAGCCGCCGCGCGCCTGAAGACGCGACGACGGTCAGAAAGTCGAAGGCGGTTTAGAACCAGCCGCGTTTATTGGTGATGTAAGTGTTGACGAAATCCTCGTCACTCTTGGTCAGATAAATGATTCCTTCGATCGAAGCCGATGATGCCTCCATGATGAAGCCGACGATCAGCGTGCAGATCGCTGACCAGCAACATGGATGATGCCTTCCTTCGTGTAACCAAGGATGAATTTATGGACGCCCAGCGCTGCCAAGAAGAATGCCGCAGAATTCCGGCCAGGATTTTTTTGTCTGCTCCAGCAGGTTTGTCGCTCATAGGTTTTATTGGATTGTCCTTTCGCCGCTGGTTTTACGGATTTTCCGCAATCCGTCAATGTGATTTTTTACACGGTCAATTAAAACTGCGGATGCGCCGCAATTGTCTCCAGAACTGCGTGGCCGACAGCGGCGCGCGGCGAATAAACCGGTTCGCGCATCGGCTCGGCGCTGTCGGAACGCGCGCCCGTTCCAGCCAGCGGGCGTCCAGCGGCTCGGCAATCAAATCCAGAGTGTTCGCGGCAATGGTCGTTTCTTCCTTCATGCCGGTCGCGTGGCCGACACCGACGATAAAATCCGGCCAGCAGCAGCGTCACGCGCAACATCGTGCTGCGCGAATAGGTCGTCAGCGCGCAGGGGCGCTGCCGGGTCGAGCGCGCGGAACAGGTTTGTCAAACAGCGGCAGCGTCCACATCGCCGGATTTTTCGCCGGCGAAAAGGCGTCGAAAAAAATGGCGTGCGGCGCGGGATAGTGATCGTTCGCTGACGGCATTTTGACCGGCTTTCATCGTGAATTTTAAGCTTCGAAACCAGTCGCCGGAAAATCGCCGAGATGAAATTCCCAGTTCACCGCAAGTTTTCCGTTTTGAATTCCACGCGCCGGTTCGCGAAGCAATTCAGCGATTTGATTTTCGTAACCGCCGAAGTAGCCGAGCGCGGCGGCATTTTTCAGCGCGAATTCCAGCGGCTCAGCGTGTGGTCGAAGCTGACGAGCCGAAGCTGGCCGGGAATGTCCCGCGTGGCGCGCAAGGCGGCGATCGCGTTGGCCGCCGCGCCGAGGCCGACATCCCAGATGACAAATTCGCCGGCATGATTTTGCAGCCGTTCGCGGATTGCAGCTGGCGGACGTAAAGCGGCTCCGCCTCCGCCAGCGGCCCGAGGCCGGGATGCATCTTCTCGCCGTAGCTGGCGAGAACAGAGTTTTCGCCGTTGGCAAGCTGGACGAGTTGGTAATTGCCGGACATTTCACGGGTTATTCTGCGCGAATTCACGCACGCAGCGAAAAGAAAAACCGGCGATCGCTCAGCGCGATTGCCGGTTCAACCAAACCATCAACCAAATCAAAGCTGCTTCATCGCCTTGTCCAGCGCGGCGATAGAGCTGCTTCATCTCGCCTCGGTTTCGTCGCCCATGTTCGAGATGCGGAACGTCGTGCCCTTGATTTTGCCGTAGCCGCCGTCAATCAGGAAGCCCTGGTCCTTGACCAGCTTTTGCAGCTTCGCCACGTCCACGGTGCGGCCGCCGGGCTTCGCGCCGTTGTTGACGCAGGTGAGCGTGACCGATTCAAAGCCTTTTTCCGGGAACAGCGTGAAGCCGTGCTTCGCCGCCCAGTCGCGGATCATTTGGTTGGTCTTTCTGATGGCGCGCGTAGCGGTTTTCCAAACCTTCGGCGAAGAAATCATCCAGCTTGGACGACAGCGCATAAATGTGGCCGATGCTCGGCGTGCTGGGCGTCATGCTTTGCTCGGCGTTTTTCTGGAACTCGACAAAGTCAAAATAATAACCGCGATCCTTTGCCGTCGCCGCCTTGGCCAGCGCGGCGGGCGAGGCGACGAAAACGGCCGTGCCCGGCGGCAGCGCAAACGCCTTTTGCGTGCCGGCCAGCAGCACGTCAATGCCCAGCTCATCGAACTTCATCGGCACGGCGCGTCATCGAACTGACGGCGTCCACGATGAACATCACGTCGGGATATTTTTTCTTGAGCGCGGCGATTTCCGCGAGCGGACTCATCACGCCGGTGGAGGTTTCGTTGTGGATGAGCGTGAGCGCGTCGAATTCGCCGGTGGCGAGCTTTTTGTCAATCGCCTCGGCGCGGATGGGCGAACCCCAGTCCACCTGCAACGCCTCGGCCTGCTTGCCGCATCTCTTGGAACATCGAACCATTTGTCCGAAAACGCGCCGCACATGCAGTTCAGGACTTTTTTCTGAACCAGATTGCGGATGGCGCCTTCCATCACGCCCCAGGCGGAGGAGGTGGAAAGATAAACCAGTTGCTTCGTGGAAAGCAGTTGCTGGAGTTGCGGCTGGATTTTCGCGTAAAGGTCTTTGAAACCCTGGCCGCGATGGCCGATCATCGGCGAGCAAAACGCCTTGAAGGTTTTTTCGCTGACTTCGACCGGTCCCGGAATGTGCAGTTTGACGTGTGCCATAAATAAGTTCGTGAAATTTTTCACAAGCGCGGCATAAAGGCAAGCGCAGCTTAAGTTGTCAACTTTGATTGAAACAATTGGCAATTGAATCTGCCGTAGTCAACTGATTGCTTCCTTACATATCCGTTCGCGCGAAACCAGGCGACGGCATCGGCAAAGGCCTGTTTCGGCGGGGTCTGCGGCAGGCCGAGTTCGCGGATGGCCTTTGCCGGGATCGAACCACATTTTGTATTTGGCCATGCGCACGCCGGCCAGCGGCGCTCGCGGCGGTTTGCCGGTAAAAAATGCAATGCCTTCGTTCACGTGCGCGGCGGCGCAGTGCGAGCCAGTAAGGAATCTTCATTTTCGGCGCGGGAATGCCGGTGATTTCTTCCAGCACGGCGAGCGTTTGCTCCATCGTCCAATTGCCGTCCTTGTTGCCCAAAATGTAACGCTCGCCAAACCGGCCTTTTTCCGCGGCAAGAATGTGCCCGATGGCCACGTCGCGCACATGAACCCAGTTCAATCCGGTGTCCAGATACGCCGGCAGTCGCGGTTCAAAAAATCCACGATGATCTGGCCGGTCGGCGTCGGCTTCACATCGCCCGGGCCGACGGGCGCGGAAGGATTCACGATGACGATCGGCAAGCCGCTTTCGCGCGACAATTTCGACGCGACCGCTTCCGCCTGCCATTTCGACCGCTTGTAATCATTGGTCATCTGATCCTCGGACGATGGCCAGATCCGCTTCCGTGGACGGCACAATCTGCCGTTGACCTTCTTCGGCAAGCCGATGCAGCCGACGGTGCTGGTGTAGATAATTCGCTTGCAGCCGGCCCTGCCCGCCGCTTCAAGCACATTGCGAGTGCCTTCGACATTGGCCGCATACATCGGCTCATAATCGCGCAGCCACAGCTGATAGCTCGCCGCCGCATGAAAACACCAGTCGCAGCCGTCCATTTCGCGCTGCAGCAACTCGCGGTCGAGATGTCGCCGGTCACGCGTTCGAATTTCAGGCCCTGCAGACCGCGCTCGTCGCTTCCCGGCCGCAGCAACACCTTCACGCGATGGCCGCGCGCGAGCAGTTCGCGGACAAGATTCGAGCCGATAAATCCCGAAGCGCCGGTGACAAAACATTTCATATTGGCGTAAAGCTTCGACCGCGCGACGTCTAAAGCTTCACATTCAAGCTGGAATTCCACCAAATAAGTTTTCACACTTCAGCCGTCGCTTGACTTGCCGCCCAGCGTTGGAAAAATTCGCTCGTCGTATGCCGGCCAAAAGCAGCACCAGAAACAAACCGCCAGCGTCGGATCAGCGCGACCTCGACACGAAAATTCAGTTTATCGAGGGACTCGTCCGGCGTGATCCGGATTACGTGGATGCGCTGCAACTGCTCGGTGACCACTACACGCAGCGCGGACGTTTTGTCGAAGGCTTGAACGTGGACGAACGCCTCGCGCGGCTTGAACCCCACAACGCGCTCGTATTTTACAACCTCGCGTGCAGCTATTCGCTCACCGACCAATTTGACCGCGCCATATTCGCGTTGGAACAGCGCCTTGCAACTCGGCTACCGCGATTTCAAATGGCTGGCCAAGGATCCCGGATTTGAAAAAACTTCGCGCCCAGCCGGTTTTCAGCGAGCTCGAAGGAAAAATCCGCAACGGACTCAAAATCAAACCGGACCGTTAACGCTGACTAACCCATGAACGTCACCGTTCGCGGACGCACGCGACATTTTCGCACCGTCACTTCGACGCGCGCAAAAATTCGCGTTCTGGCTCATCGAACAGCGGCTGCTTCCCCACGAATTTAAAATCATCGCCACCAAAAATTTCCGCGAAACCGCCCGCGCCATCCACGACATGGTGGTTCGCGGCGCCGGCGCCATCGGCGCGACGGCGGCCTACGGACTGGCCCAGGGCGCCCTCGCCTTTCGCGGAAAAAACATGAGAGAATTTTCCGCGACACGTTGACAACGGTTTATCAAACTCTAAGGCCGCGCCGGCCGACGGCCGTTGATCCCGTCAACGCGATGAACGAAGTTCGCCGCGAAATGGCGCAGGGTGAAACCGTGGCGGAGAGACAATCACTCGCGCTCGCCGCCGCCGAGGAATTTGCCAACGAAGACGTCCGCGCATTGCGAGGAAATCGGCCGGCACGGCGCAAAGTTGATTCGCAACGGCATGAGAATCCTCACGCATTGCAACGCCGGCTGGCTGGCGTTTGTGGACGTCGGCACCGCCACCGCGCCGATGTATGCCGCGCAGGCGCAGGGCAAGAAATTTCAGTCTTCTGCGACGAAACCCGCCCACGTTCGCAAGGCGCGACACTGACGGCATGGGAACTGGCGCAACAAAAAATTTCGCACCAGATCATCGCTGACAACGCCGCCGGCCATCTGATGCAG
Source organism: uncultured Verrucomicrobiae bacterium (assembly GCA_963711945.1). Lineage (GTDB taxonomy): Bacteria > Verrucomicrobiota > Verrucomicrobiia > Limisphaerales > UBA11358 > UBA11358. The sequence continues at coordinate 275,164 of CAVQGB010000009.1, forward strand.
CGCGGCGAGATTGACCTGGTCATCGTCGGCAGCGACCGCACGCTCGGACGCACCGGAGAAGTGGCAAATAAAATCGGCACCTACACCAAGGCCGTTCTGGCCGCGCGCCACAAATTCCTTTTTACGTCGCCATTCCGCTTTCGACGATTGACTGGAATTTGAAACGCGGCTTCGACATCCCAATTGAAGACCGGCACGAAAGCGAAGTGCTCGGCGCTTGGGGCGTCATTGGACAATGCAAAATTAGAAATTCAAAATTCGAAATCGGCAAGCGTGCCTATGTTCGCGTGGCCAATCCGACGAGCGGCGCTCGCAATCCAGGTTTCGACGTGACCCCGGCGGAATTGATCACCGGCATCATCACTCCCGTAGGAATTTTCAAGCCACGAGAACTCTGGCAGCGACGCCACGAACTGGGATTTCCTCAATCCCATTCCGCGCATGGCAAAGAAATCAGACCGTGAGCCGGACATTGGACAGAATTAACAAAATGGGCGGATGGATTTCTGCATTCTGTTCATTCTGTCAAAAATTTCGGCGTCTCCGCGTCTCCGCGGTTAAAATCTTCCGCAACGGTGCTGGACCGGAAGGACGCTTGAAAATAGCCCATCCATTTATGGCTGGGTATCGCGTTCAACGAACCAAACCAGTCCCGTCAGGGACGAAAGAAATGGTCTGCCGTCCCTGACGGGACTTGGAAAATTTGTTCGCCTTTGTCCCAGCAATAAAGGGCTGGGCTATTGTCGGCGGACAAATTGTTTGTTGGCGTCTTCCTGAACTAAGAATTAAAAACCAAAAACTAAAAATTGATTTCAGGCTTGACCCTGCCTTGAACAGAGCCGATCGTCCAGACTCGTGAAAAGACAGCGGCCCAGCTTTCTAAGTTAGCCTGCACTACGCGCATAGTATTTATGAGAATCTTGCTCTTGTTGATGATGGTGACGGTTTCACTGTGCTTTGCGGACGACCCGTCAGCGCAGATTCCTGATGTAAGGCTGGAGCACATTGAAAAGCGAGACACCGGCGGTGAGATTATAGCTTACGTTGATACGGACTATCGTGGCAAAGTGCGTTCAATGCAAAAGGTGAGATTTAAGAAGAAGGATGGAAGTGGATGGGGGATGTGGCAGACCTTTTTTGTAGATGGGAAGGCTGTGATGTGTGAGCAGGACGATGCCGACGGCAAGTCACAGACGATTTCATTTTTTCGAGATGGTATGGTTTGCGAGATGTTTAGGCGGCATCAGGACGGTTCCGTCGAGCCGGTTAGCAGCGCAGAGCTTACCAAATTTTTACGCACAGGCAGGACAGTTCACGAATCAGATGGAGGAGGTGCTCGGTAGGATGAGCGAGCAGCTCCAGACCAATACACCAGAGCAAGTCATGCAGGATTTGAAGACCGCAGTCCAGCAAGACAGGCAGGAGCAGAAGAAGTGAGTATTTTTTCCCGTGCAGGCTAACATATCGCCGGAGCCGGTGGCTGAGTGGCGAGGGGGCGCGGGGGTAAAGCCGCGTCGGGGCCACGCCCCTTTACGGGCTAAAGCCGCGTGGGGCCACGGCCCTTTACGCGGTAAGGCCGCGTGGGGGCATGCCCTTTTACGCGGTTCACGGACGGTGGCCGTCCGCCAGCACTCGGCTGTGGCTCCCCTCTTCGCTCTTGCAGAGC
>CAVQGB010000010.1:0-1105018 GCA_963711945.1 uncultured Verrucomicrobiae bacterium
CGGTGGGTCGCCTCCCAAGGCGGGCCTGACGCGTAAGCCGGCGCCTTATTCGGATAAGCATTTTGCCTATCCGCCGTGTTTTCCCCGCCCTACGCGCGTGTGTCTTTCATGCCAATAGGCAGGAATTCATTTCCGAATTAATCTGCTCCCATGAATGCAACACGAATACCGATTGAGTTTGGAGCAACCGCCCCGCGCCTGCAGATCGCCCTGCGGCAGGAGGCACCCACCGATTCCCGTGCGCCCGCCGCGGCGGTGATGAACTTGAACGGCGAGTCCGGCAATTTCACGAAGGTCACAAATGCCAACCGGCGGCTGGTAGAGGCGCTGGCCGGTTCCGCGACCTTCCGCGAATATCAGGCGGCGTTTGAGGAGACCACGGGTTTGCCGTTGACACTCCGCGCCGTCGAAGGCTGGCAACTGGCCCACCAAGGCAACCGGCGGCAGAACGCGTTTTGCGCCATGATGTCGGAACAAAGCCAGTCCTGCTCGGGCTGTCTGCGGATGCAACAGCGGATTTGCGACGGCGTCAATGGCGTGCCCTGCACGTTGCGTTGCCCGTTCGGCATCACGGAATCGGCCGTGGGCGTGAAAATCGGCAGCGAGATTGTTGCCTTCCTCCAGACCGGCCAGGTTTTTTTCAAGACGCCCAATCCGCGGCAAACCCATCGCGTCCTCAAGCTGCTCAAACAAAACGGACTCGCCTTGGACCATCGGAAAGCGGCGCGGCACTACAACGAAACCCGCGTCGTCCAGCCCAACGAATATCAGGCCACCATCCGGCTGCTCCAGTTCTTCGCCGACCAGCTTGGCGCGCTGGCCAATCAGATTCAGTTGCAACAAAAGGATTCCGAGCCGGAGCAGATCAAGCGTGCCCGGCAATACATCGAGGCGCATTGCGAAGAGGAACTTTCCCTCGCTGATGCGGCCAAACAGGCGGGGATGAGCACGTTCTACTTCTGCAAAAGGTTCAAGAAGGTCACCGGAGTGAATTTCGCCCATTACGTCTCCTGCCTCCGGGTGGAAAAGGCGAAGAACCTGTTGCTGAATCCGAACTACCGCATCAGCGAGATCGCCTATCAGGTCGGGTTTCAGTCCCTCACCCATTTCAACCGGATATTCCGGAGCATCGCCGGCCAGTCGCCCACCGAATACAGGGAGCAACTGTCGAAGAATTGAGCGCAGGCAAATGAAACCGGAACAATCAGCGCGCACGCCGGACAGGCCGCCAGGCACGAAGAAGAGGGTCTTCCTCGTGGAAGACCATCCCTTGATGCGCCGGAGCATCACCGAGGCCATCGAGCGCGAGTTGGATTTTACCGTGTCCGGCTATGCGGAGGATGCCCCGGCGGCGCAGGCGGAAATACTGTTGCTCCAGCCGGACATTGTGCTGACCGACCTCCAGCTCAAGTCCTCCAGCGGACTGGACTTGATCAAGTCCCTTCACGCCCAATTGCCGGCGCTGCCCATCGTCGCCACCACCATGTTCGCCGCGCGGCAGAGTGAACGCCTCGCCCGCGACGCCGGCGCCACGGCTTTTGTTCACAAAGCAGACGGGCCGGACCAACTGATAGCCGCCATTCGTAGTGTGTTGAAGTCCGATGAACGCGAGGAAAACTCCTAAATTCATGGCTTAAGCCCAGCCTCGGCGCTCGGCCCGTTGCCTCACGGAAAAAAGACACCGGCGGGTTCTGAGTAAGCCGGTCGTTCGCGACCCATGTTTTGGTTTCCGGTGGTTAATATATTTCTGTGGGCGTGATGGCGAGATAAAACGAGCAAGGGGGCGAGCTTCGAGCCTTAGCTCGCGCCCCCTTGCGGTCGCCAACCCGGCGCTTTTGATTTTTGTTTGGGGGGGGCTTGATCAACTTGGTTTTAGTTTCAAAATCTGCTTCAGCTTTTTTTCCAGCTCATCCTTCAAGTCGAAGGGGTTCAGACTCGCATAACGCTCGCGCAATTGCGCTCGCGGTTTCAAGCGCAAGATGCCTGGGGCGCACAGCCGCTGGTAGGCGGTCCGAGGCTCTTCGTAGCGCTTGCGCCAGTGGCTGCCCTCGCGCCACTTCTGCTCCAGCTTCAAGCACGGCAGAAAAAAGTTTTGCCACGGGGCCCACACCTCCCGATACAAGGCGCTGATGGGCGCCACCAGGGCCGGATCCTCCAGTCGTCCATAGCCCAGCAACTGCCGCGCCCAAGTCCAGTTCTTCTGCTCCACGTGGGCGTTGTCGTCGGAGTGGTAAGGTCGCGAACGGGTAAATTCCACCGCCACTTTTCGTTCCCGCATATAAGCCCACAGATGATGATTGAGAAACTCGCCGCCATTGTCCGAATCAAATCCCAGCAAGGCGAAGGGCAAACGCGCCTCCACCTCCCGCGTGGCCGTCAATACGCCCGTTGCGCCCCGGTTCCACACCGCCCCGCCTTCGGTCCAGCCGCTTAAAATATCGGTGTAGGTCAGGCTCCAGATGAAACTTCCCGCCAGGCTCGTCCCGCAATGGGCCACGCTGTCGGCCTCCAGATAACCGGGCCGGCTCAGATCCCACGTGCCCGTGCGAATCGGAATCTCGGACCGCAACAAACTCCCCGGTTTGGTCCCGCTCCGGCCCCGCCAATGCTCGGCTCGGGCCGGGGCCAGCAACCGATCCAAGGTGGCCGGGCTGACCTGGCGGATTAAGCTCCGCTGCCGCGCGCTCAACCCGCCGTAACGACCTTCATAATAGGGCAGCCACTGCCGCAGGATCGGCGCCAGCCGCTTCCCGCACGGTTGTTCGGCCGTCAGCCAAATCTGTCGCACCACCGGCTCAACGACCGCATACCGTCGCTCAGGGCCGGGCCGCGCATGCCCACTGGGAACGGGTAAGCCACCACCCAGCAATTTGATCGCATACTTCCGTTCATAGTGGTAGTCCTCGCACAGCTCATCCAGCATCCAGCTCTTGGCCTCCCGACTCCGCCGCGCGTAACGTGTTCGCAGTTTCGGCAACCAATCGCTTTTCAGTTCTTGACTCATGTTCATTCCCACCGATTTTCCGGTGTCTTTTTCCCATGAGTCAACGACCCTCTTGGCCTCCCCCCAGTTTCGCTCCCCGGTGTCTTTTAATTTGAGTCAACCCGGCGGCGACGCCGCAATTACTTTGGTGAAATATTAGTGAAATCAGTGTCAAACTGCCGCCCGAAGCCGGATTCTTATGAATAAATAAACCGCCGTTGCCTTGGCCGTCTGCAGCGCCATCCTGATGGTGGCAGGTGTCCTGTGGTTCGTTTTTCAACCGCCGAAACAGGCCGTCCAGCGCCCGTCCCGCAGGACCACGGACAACGCCCCTAGACCCACGAATCTTGTAGGCGTGGGTCTTGTGTTGGGAAATGCCCCTGGAGGACACACCGTCATTATTCAGCAGGTCGTTCCTAATTCCCCGGCGGCCGAGGCGCACATCACCGGCGGCACGATTATCAGCAAGGTGGATGACGTTTTGCTGGAGGGCAAATCCCTGGCGGATTGTGTCAGCCTCATCCGCGGCCCGGACGGGACGACGGTGCGGTTGGAACTGGTCACGCCCGATCACAGCCAGACCAACACCGTAAAATTGACGCGCCGACATTTGTAGTTGTAGAAAGCAAAAGACGGCACTGGCTAATCGTGTGCCGGCCCAACTTTTCTCTCGCATCTTTCACCGGCATTTTATACCTGTTCAGCTTGGAATGAAACTTCTGGAAGACACCAAGCCGCCTTTGACCTGGACAAGATCAATCGTTCTGATGGCGGTGGCGGTGATTTGTTTTCATCTGGCCTACACGCCGCTGCAACATCCGGCCTTCGGACTGTTCATTTTCGGCTATGCGATTTGCCTGACGCAACTGACGCATCAGCGAACCGTCCGACGAGCGTTCTATTTCGGTCTGGCCACGGGCTACTTGTGCATCGCGCCGCAATTGATTTGTTTCTGGGAAATTTTCAACGCGGCGGCCATCGTGCTCTGGCTGGTTCTGGCGTTTTGGATAGGGCTGTTCGCGGCGATTGTCTGCGCCTGCATCCTCCGCTGGGGCCGGGCCAAAGCGATGTGGCTGGTTCCGTTCATCTGGACAGGACTGGAATATTTCCGCAGCGAACTCTATTACCTGAAATTTTCGTGGATGAATGTTGGGTATACTTTCCCTTTCGGAGATCATCTTGTTGGAACGTATGGGATCGGGTTCTTTGTATTTGTTCTCATTGTTGCGATATTTTATTGGCCGCTTATCAAAGTTTCCTTGATTGAGTGGATTATTCTCATCACAGCCCTAGTCGTTACCGGCATATCGTTGTTGTTGGCGCATCCTGGATATAGGGCCGCGTTCAAACGCGCAGACATGTGGCCAGCGGTATCCATCGCCGGAGTCCAGATGGAATTCCCGACTGAAAACATCCTTCCCAAAGTGCTGAACAACGCGCTGAAAAAGAATCCGGACTCGCAAATTTTTGTCTTGAGCGAATACACCCTTCAAGGCCCGGTCCCCGAATCGCTCAAAACCTGGTGCCGGGAACACTCGCGCTATCTGGTCATGGGCGGCGAAGATCCGGCTGGAACAAACAATTATTACAACACCGCCTTCGTGGTCGGAACGAATGGCGACATTGTTTTCAAGCAGGCCAAGAGCGTGCCGATTCAATTTTTCAGGGACGGGCTTCCGGCGGAAAAACAGGAAGTGTGGAATTCGCCGTGGGGCAAAATCGGCATCTGCATCTGCTACGACTTGAGCTACACGCGCGTCACCGACGAGTTGGTCCGGCAGGGCGCGAAACTTTTGATTGTCCCGACAATGGACGTGAGCGATTGGGGCAGGCATCAGCATGAATTGCACGCCCTGGTGGCGCCGGTTCGCGCGGCGGAGTATGGCATCCCCATTTTCCGCCTCGCCAGCTCCGGCATTTCGCAGGCCGTCGCCGCCGGCGGTTATGTCGTCGCCAAGACTTCGTTTCCTGGCAACGGAGACATTCTCGCCGCCAAACTTGGTCTGCCCAAATCCGGTTCGATTCCGCCGGACAGGTTTCTTGCACCGTTTTGTGTGGCAATCACGGCGGCGGTTTTGATTTTGCTCACGGTTTTGTCGCTTCGCGAAAAGCGGCTGAAGGGCAAAGCCGCGACTTGATCTGCCGATTGAAGATATCCGCGCCGATTCTTTGGCCGCTTCGCAAAGTCTTGGAATATATTGGATTTGAAATCCGTCCTGCGGATTGCACCACAACTTATCGGCAATCCGGCTGTCAGCATTGCCTGCTGAACGCCCTGACGCGGTCCTGAATCAAACCGCTTGCCCCGTGGAGCAAAACCTCGGACCAAACTGTATGGACCGTTATCCATTACTCCACGGGGCAAGAATCTTCCGGGCGGACCGTTTAACGGCCTCGGCCAGCTCTCGCGGCTTCAAGACCTGCGCGTCGCCGCCCCAGCTCAAAATCCAGCGCTCGACTTCCGCAAGGCTGGACAGCTTCATTTTCAATTCCACTCCCCCGCCCTCCAGCTCGCGCAATTGCTGCGACTCGTGCCATTTCTTTTCGCGGACGTAATCGGCAGCGCGGGCGTTGAAGCGGAGGACGACGTCGTATTCGCCCTCGCCGGAATGGACGCCGAAGCTGTCGCGCAATCGTTTCTCCAACGAAAATTGCTGCGGGCGTTCAAAGGTCATTCCGGTCGGCTTCACCGATTGAATTCTGGCCGGAACAAACGTGCGGATGTCCTTTCGCGCGTGGTCGTGGGCGAACAGAAACCATTCGCCGTTGATGTTGGCCAGGTGATACGGGTCCACGACGCGGGCTTCGGTCGTTTGCTGGCCGGGCTTGCGGTAATGCAATTCCAGTTGACGGCGTTGCGCGACCGACTTGGCCAGCGTGTCGAAGATGTTCAGATCCAGAATCGGCTCGGCGCGGGTGCGGAAGGAAATGGTCTGCTCGATGCTGGCAAGGTTCAGCGAAATGGTGTCGGGCAGCGCCTGCTCCATTTTCCGGATGGCGCTCAAGAGCGGTTTTTCAAAGCTCGTGCCGCGGTATTGCTGGAGCGCCTTTTCGGCGACGACGAGCGCGAACAGTTCGCCCTCGGTGATTTGCATCGCCGGGAACGCGCTGACTTCACCGGTGTAGTGATAGCCGTTTTTCGCGGGATCGAATTCGACCGGCAGGTTGAGCCGGTCGCGCATGAACTCGATGTCGCGGTGGACGGTCTTGGTGGCGACCTCGATTTGGCGGGCGAGCGTGCTGGCGTTGGGATAATCGCCGGATTGAAGCGCGTGATGAATACGCAGCATCCGCTCCAGCGGCGGGCGCGAATGCAAAGATCCGGAATCCGTTGAACAGTTGAATCGTTTCATGGAATTACGATTCACGATTCAACCCATCACGACCCTTTCTCCAGCTTGGCGAGCAGCTCGTCGTTGGTCTTGTGCTTCTTGAGAGCGGCGGTGAGCGTCTCCATCGCTTCAATCGGATTCAAATCCACCATCGTGCGGCGCAGTTTGCGGATGGCTTCAATCTGTTTCGCGGGGTAAAGCTTCTCCTCCTTGCGCGTGCCGGATTTCGGGATGTCAATCGCCGGGAACAATCGCCGGTCGGAAAGTTTGCGGTCCAGAATCAGCTCCATGTTGCCGGTGCCCTTGAACTCCTGGAAAATCAGCTCGTCCATGCGCGAACCGGTGTCCACCAGAGCCGTCGCCAGAATCGTCAGCGAGCCGCCATTCTCGATCTTGCGCGCCGAGGCGAACATCTTACGCGGGATTTCCAGCGCACGGGCATCCACGCCGCCGGTCATCGTGCGGCCGCTGCCACCATGAACGCTGTTGTAGGCGCGGGCGACGCGCGTGAGCGAATCCAGCAGCACAAAAACGTCCTTGCCCGATTCCACCATGCGCCGGCAGCGCTCGATCGTGAAGCGCGAAAGCCGGACGTGCGTCTCCAAATCCTGGTCGTTGGACGACGCGACAACTTCGGCTTTCACCGAGCGCTGGAAATCCGTGACTTCCTCCGGCCGTTCGTCAATCAGCAGCACGAGTGCGAAAACCTCCGGATGGTTCGTGGTGATGGCGTTGCAGATCTGCTTGAGAATGGTCGTCTTGCCGCTGCGCGGGGGCGAAACAATCAAGCCGCGCGTGCCCCTGCCAATAGGGGTGACGAGATCAATCACACGCGTTTCAATCAAGTCCGGCGATGTTTCAAGTTTGTATTTTTCAATCGGGTCAATCGTCGTGAGGTTCTCGAAGCGGACGGCTTTGACGTATTCCTCAAACGGCATGTCGTTGACCTTGTCAACCGCCTTGAGCTGCGGACTGGTGCCGCGGTGCGGCGGCTGGGTCGGGCCTTCGATGAGGCTGCCTTCGCGCAAAAAGCTGCGCCGGATGGTGTCCGGCGTGACGAAGATATCCGTCGGCTTCGGGTGATAATGGTTCTGCGCCGTCCGCAAAAAGCCGAAGCCTTTTTCGGAGATTTCCAGATAGCCCGAACCGTAATTCGACGATTTATCGTCGTTGTTTTCTGAACTGCTCATAATGTTGTGTGCGCGAAGGCCCGTATAATCCCGAAACCAGTTTGAATTTATGAATCTTGGGAAGTCGTCCCGCAAAGCGGGACTCTCAAAACCTTCGACACTCATTAACTACCCGCAAACGGCCCAAAACGCAACAACTATTTTCAACTTGTCGCGAGGATTTCAAACGCGGACAAAACCCCTGGCGATTTTGCGGAAAGAGGGCTAATTTAAAATGAGTTGATTGCAAAAATATTTGCGGCAATGTAATGAATACAACCAAGGTCGTCTTTCCGCTGGCGGTGGCGGGAATCATTTTGATGCCGTTCGCGCATGTGTTGGGAGGTCAAATCCTGCACGACGAAGTGCCGCCGGCCATTGCCCGGCTTCAGTTGCGTCCGATCAGCCCTTTGCCGGCGACGAACCGTATGGATCTGGCCATTAGTCTGCCGTTGCGGGACCAGGCGGCGCTGGACAGGCTGCTTTCGGAAATTTACAACCCCGCCAGCACGAATTATCACCGCTATTTGTCACCGGATCAGTTCACGGAACGGTTCGGTCCGACCGAACAGGATTATCAGTCACTCATCAATTTCGCGACGACCAACGGCCTGACGGTCACGGCGACGTATCCAAATCGCACCTTGCTGGACGTGAGCGGAAGCGTGGCGACGGTGGAAAGAGTTTTCCATGTGACGTTGCTCGTGTATCGGCATCCGGCGGAGAACCGCACGTTTTACGCGCCGGAACGGGAACCTTCGATTGATTTCAATCTCCCCATTTTACAAGTCACCGGACTTGACAACTTCGAGCTGCCGCATCCGGGAACAATCAAGAGCGCGCCGCCCTGATTTGCCGGCGATTGGTTCCAAGAAGCCGCAATTGTGAGATTTATTTTTTCGGCACGGTGAATTTGTTCTGCATGGCCGCGAGAATCTGCTGCCAGTTCCAGGCGAGCACGCTCTTGTTGCCCACTGCCACGCCCGTTCCCGTGGCCGTTGACACCGAGGTTCCCTGCACAACATAGGCTGTCCCGCCAAGATAAATCACGCTCGCGCCGGGAAATGCCAGAGAAACGAAACCGCCATAATTTGCATACGACGCAATTTTGCCATTTTGCGTCGCGGTCACGGCAATGACGCCGGGGTCAGCCGCCGGATAAGTCGCTGTGCTCACCGGCTGGTTGCCGGCGGCGGCAAAAACCGGGATGCCGGCGGCGATGGCCTGCTGAATCACGCTGTCAAGGACCGAACTGTCGCCCGTCCCGCCGAGACTCAAATTGAGCACTGTGGCGCCGTTGTCCACCGCCGCCTGAATGCCCAGCGCCACGTCCCAACTGGTCGTGGTTTCGCCGGAACTATAAACGTTCACCGGCAGAATCTGCGCGGACGTGCTGCCGTTGGCGGCGAGCTGGATGGCGCGTAAAATTGTTTCCGCCATGGCCGTGCCATGCGTCGGGTCGGCGCCCAAATCATAATTGTCGCCCGTCACGGAAATTTGCTTGAGCAGAAAATCATTCAGTGAACCGTCAAGCGGCTGCACCGGCGTGTCAATCAAACCAACTATGAGCTTTCCCGAATCTCCAGGAGGATGCAACGTCAGCGAGACAGGGCCCACCGGCGCGTTAGGGAGCGGCTGCGGAGTCGGCGGCGCATCGTAAATGTAATTGTAATCCACGTCGGCAACGTCGGAATTGCCCTTCAACTTGCCGAGCGCGGCAGCGGTCGCATCCGCGTCGTCAAACAGCAGCCGGTAAATGCCCAGCTTGTCGTTGCGCCCGGTGATTTTTGCGCCGAGCATCTTGGCCAATGCCTCAATGTCCGTGCCCGGCTTCGCTTTCACGAGCAGTTCGTTTGCAACCATTCTCGGCGGCGCATTGGTGACGAGGACCGGTCGCGTGGCGTTTTCCCGTTTGGTGCTGAAAACATATAGAAAGTCAGGTCCATTGGTCTGCGGCTCGAACGCGAAGTTGAGATTGCCCAGCAACATCCTCAACGCGTCGTCATGCGGCAAATCCTTGAACTTGGTGGAGGCGTTGCGCGTCATGTCTGGTTCGACAAAGATATGCCAGCCGGTCTGGTGCGCGATGTCCTCCAGCAACGGCCAAAGCGCCTCGCCGTGGAGTTCGGCGCTCACTCGGTCAGCGGCCTTGTTCCAAGCGAGCAGATTCGTTTCCGCCGCGTTCGCGCCGCCAACGGCCGGCAACACCGCCAGGGCTAGGAACAGAAACAAGTTTGAAAAATGCGCTTTCAAGAAATACTTCGATGCACGCCTGACAATATACCAAAACCGTTCGATTGCCAACAATTGAAGAGTGCGGAGGGGTGGAACAACAAAGCAACGAGGGAACAAAGTTGTCCGGCTTGGTTGCTTTGTTCCTTGGTTGTTAAAAAATTTTCAGAAAGAAACGGCGTCGGCAGTTCCGGGAACGGCGAACGACCAGACGGGAACAATTTCCGGCCATGCGGGAACGGCGTTCGCGAAACGGGAAAGATTGGCATTTTGACCGGGAACGGCGTCCAGCCGGGCGGGAACGTCGTCCGGGGCAACGGGAACGTCGTCCGGGCGACCGGGAACGCCGGAAGCCAGACCGGGAGGTTGGGTAATTGGCACGGGAACGGCGAACGCCGAACCGGAGGTTGGGTATTTTGACCGGGAACGCCTGCAAAACCAGCAGGAACCGCGTCCGACCACGCGGGAAATGTGTCCAACCACCGGGAAGCCCTGCAAAACGACAGCGAACGGTCTTCCGCGACCGGGAAGCCTGTCCCCCCACCGGGAAAGCCTGAAAACGACACTTTTTATCAATTTCAGAAATTGCCGGCTTTGCGCAGCGGCGACGCCTCGTCGCCATAGGGTGGTTGCGACGCCACGTCGCAAATTTCATCCTGTTCGAAAAGCCGCTGATCCCATTGGCGACGAGGGCGTCGCCGGCACAATTCTGCGACGGGGTGTCGCTGCTACGTGCAAATCTCCAGCCTCAAAAAACCGGAGCAACGGACTGAATCAAAAATAATTTTGGCTGCCGCGTCCATCTTTGCGACAATCGGCGCGTGATTTATTTCCGCGATTATCACTGGCTGCCGGTGCAGGGCTACAATCAGTTTGAGGCTCTCATCCAGACCGACGACCGTAAACGCGAGGACGTGTTTTGGATGCTGCGCCTGCGCTGCGTCGCGGGCGGCGCGCAATGGCGGCGCGTGCGCCATTGGGAGCGGCCTTCGCTCTGGCTGGAAATCTCCAGCTTCAAACCCAAATTGCGCGACTGGCGCGACCTCGAACATTTGAACTTTTGGAATTGGGAGGAAGAGGACGATCCCCTGACCTTCATTGGCCCGAGCGGTCTGCTGGACCTGGATTTTTTTCCAAAAGCCGGCTGCGACGAGCGCGAAAATCCCCCTTGGAACGACGCCATCTGGCGCGTGGCCGGACGCGATGGCGGCTGTTTCACCGTGGAACTGGCCGCGTTCGCCGACGGACGCAGCGTGCTGGAGCAACTGGCCGCGCAGGAAGTGAAGGTGTCGCCGGACGGACGCGAGGAACGTTCCGAGCCGGACGCGGATTTCTGGAAGAAAAACGCCGAGCTGTATTTGGTGGAAAATGTTCCCTTTGGCATCGTCACCGTGCGCGTGCCGCGGAACGTGCGCGACCCGGAAGCTTATGCTCTGCGCCGCGCGCAGGAACTGGTCGGTGTCGGCGTGCCGGAACACATCAACGTCCGCGACCACTGGAAATCCAGCGAGCGCCACAAAAAAGATTGTCCCGAGAACATCCGGCAGGACATTTTTGTGGAGCTGCATTTCAACGGCTTTTACGAGGACTGACCATGAGCTGGCTGCAATTGCATGGCGAAACATGGCCGGTCACGAATGACGAGGCGGCCTTGCGCGTTTTCATCCATGCGCCGGACGTGAATTGCCCGCGCGTCCACTGGTGGCTGGAGGTGTCGCATTACATCAAGACGGACGACCCGCCAACGCCCGGCAATCCCGGCGTTGACCGCTGGCTGGACATTGAATTGGGCAATTTGATTTTGAATTTGCGCGACTGGCGGCAATTGGCGGGCCTGGAAATCCGCGCTGATTCCGCCTGGCACGACGCGCAGGAATTCATCGGCCCCTACGGCCATTGCCACAATTCGCCGCGCGTGATGGTTCATCAAACCGTGTTGAAGCACTACGCCGAACGCGAGGGCGAGGAAGCCGGGCGAAAAGCATGGCTGGCGCACGATTTCATCCTGCGTTTTGGCAATCGCGATGGCTGGTCGTTTCCGTTGGAACTGGATGCGTGGCTGATTCCCGAAAAGGAATACTGGCGCCAAACGTCCGAAACGCCGGAGGCAACCGCGCACTTTGCCGAAGGGCCGCCGGATTTTCGGCTGGTCACGCGCGCCACCTTTGTCTCCGGCGAAGTGGAGATGACCCGCGCCGCCACCGAAGATCCCATTTCCCACGCGCGCGAAATCCTGCGCGAACAAATCGGCTTTGATGAAATGCGAAAACCGGAATTGAAATGGCATTTGCGGTCGGAGCCGGACGGCGACAAAATCGTGCCCATGCCCGGCTGGCGCTCCGGCGTTTTTTTCCACACGCCGCCGGAAAGACTGCTGTAAGCGTCCCACAAAATACATTCCTTCGGTTCTAGAAGTATGTCGCGCCGTCGGCGCAGAAATAAACTATTTTGGGAGTGCGATGGCATGACATCGCTTTCCCTCGACGCGACATGTCCACTCTCCGCAGTTCTGCTACGGAGGACGGGTCGCGTCGGACCAAAGCGCGGATGGGAAACAGATCGGCGATGTTTCCGGCACGCATGAGCAGGGCCGCGAGGAGGGCGTGTTGAGCACGGAGCAGATCAACCAGCTTGTGAATCAGGGCCGGGTGCAGCGCAATTTGCTGGGCGCCATTTTCCTGACGGTCTATGCCTCCAATCCGCAAAAGCTTGCGGCGTGGGTGAGCGCCAGCCATGTGGAGCACAGCCCGCATCATGCAGCCGCCCCAACCCCAACGCCCGCACCGGCGGCAACGCAGACGAAATAGGGAATTGCTTTTGCCGCGCGAAGCCGCGTTCGTTTGAGCGCGGCTTTTTTTTATTTTGGCACGGTGAGCGGCTTCAGTTTGCCCTAAGATTTCTTCAACACGGCCTTCACCCACGCCTGATTGTCCAGATACCACCGGACTGTCTCGCGGATGCCGTCCTCGAACCGGTGCGCGGGCGTCCAACCAAGTTCGCGCTGAATCTTCGCGGCGTCAATCGCATAACGCCGGTCGTGGCCGGGGCGGTCCGTGACAAATGAAATCAATTTGCGCGAATGGCCGCCGAGTTCAGGTTTGAATTCGTCAATTAAATCGCAAATCAGTTCCACGATCCGCAGATTCGCCCATTCGTTGTGGCCGCCGACATTGTAAGTCTCGCCGGTTTTCCCGCGCGTCAGCACCGTCCAAAGCGCCCCGGCGTGATCACGCACGTAAAGCCAGTCGCGCACGTTCATGCCGTCGCCATAAACCGGCACCGGCTTCCGCGCGAGAATGCTCTGGATGACGACCGGAATCAGTTTTTCGGGGAACTGGAAGGGGCCGTAGTTGTTCGAGCAATTTGTGATGACCGCCGGTAATCCGTATGTGTGATGATACGCGCGCACCAGAAAATCGGACGATGCCTTGCTTGCGGAATACGGCGAGTTTGGCGCGTAAGGCGTCGTTTCGGTGAAAAACCCTTTCGAGCCGAGCGAGCCAAAAACTTCGTCCGTCGAAACGTGATGAAAACGGACTTCAGACTGTGGACTGTGGACTGCGGACTTCGGACCCAGCCAACAAGCGCGGCAGGCTTCGAGCAAATTGAACGTGCCGACGACGTTGGTGTGGATGAAATCGCCCGGCCCGGTGATGGAACGGTCCACGTGCGATTCCGCCGCCAGGTGCATGACGTGGGTGATGGCGTGTTGTTCCACGACGCGAAACACGGCGGCCTTGTCGCGCAAATCCACCTCTTCAAAAACGTATTTCGGATGACCCACGACTTTCTCCAGATTTTCCAAACGCCCCGCGTAGGTGAGGCAATCCAAGTTGACCAGTCGCGCCACTTCCGGCCTGTCAATGACGTGATGAATCAAATTCGAGCCGATAAAGCCCGCGCCGCCTGTGATGAGTAGGTTCATGGTTTGTCCAGGACTTGTCGCAGGCTGGCCTCCCAATCCGGGAGCCGCAACCCGAAAGTTTTCTGTAATTTGCCGCAATCGAAAACCGAATAAGCGGGACGCTTCGCCGGCAGCGGATATTCCGCCGTGGCGATTTTTTCCACCGCGCGGCATTTCCGTTCCGCCTCCGGCATCCACTCGATAATGCGGGAAGCAAATTCGTGCCAGCTCGTGTGGCCTGCCGGCGGCGAGATGATATTCGCCGTTGAAAGCGGACCGATCCGCGCCGGCCAGGACCTGCTTTAGCGCCAGCGCGGTGGCTTCGGCGATCATCCGCGACCACGTCGGGCAACCGAACTGGTCGCCGACCACGCGCAGGGTCTCGCGCTCGCGCGCCAGACGCTGCATCGTGAGCATGAAATTCTGGCCGCGCGCACCATAAACCCAGCATAGCCGGAAAATCAAATGGTCCGCGCCCGAAGCCTTCACCGCCCGGTCGCCTTCCAGTTTTGACCGTCCGTAGGCGCCCATGGGATTCGGTGTGTCGGTTTCGGCGTAAGGCGAAGACTTGGTTCCATCAAAAATATAATCCGTCGAGTAATGCACCATCAACGCGCCCAGCTTCTTTGCTTCATCCGCCAAAACGCCCGGCGCGACCGCGTTGATCTGCCGGCAAAGTTCCGTTTCCTTTTCGGCCTTGTCCACCGCCGTGTAAGCCGCCGCGTTCACGACCACGTCCGGGCGCGTTCCAGCCACGAGCTGCCGCAGCGCCGGCGTGTCGGTGAAGTTGATTTCGGGATAATCCACCGCCGCCACATCCGCCAGCGGCGCGAGTGTGCGGCGCAATTCCCATCCGACCTGTCCATTCTTTCCGAGGAGCAAAATCTTCATGGTCTGCGGAGCAGTTCAGGCAAAGAGGCGATCCTTGGGAATGTCCTTCAACCGCGGCCCGCGCGCGTCCTTCTCCGAAAGCTGCGGATTGTCCAGCGGCCAATGAATCCCGATGTCGGGGTCGTTCCAGGCGATTGTCAGTTCGTTTTTTGGCGCGTAAAATTCCGTGCATTTGTAGGCGAACAAGGCGGTCTCGCTCAACACCGCGAATCCGTGCGCGAAACCCGGCGGGATGAAAAATTGTCGCTTGTTCTCGGCGGAAAGGCTCAATCCATGCCACCGTCCGAACGTGGGCGAGCTTCGCCGGATGTCCACCGCCACGTCAAACACCTCGCCTTGCAGCACAAAGACCAGCTTCCCCTGGGCCGCCGGATTCTGAAAATGCAGCCCGCGCAACGTGCCCCGCCGCGACAGCGAAATGTTGTCCTGCACAAAATTCCAGTCCAGCCCCGCTTCGCGGTAACGCTCGCGGTTCCAAAGCTCCATGAAAAAACCGCGCGCGTCGCCGAATACTTTCGGTTCGACGATCAGCAGCCCCGGAAGGTCGCAAGTGATGACGTTCATAATTCAGGCGCGGGCGGCGAGCCGCTCGCACTCCTTTTGAAAAAACCTCAAATCTTTCATAAAACGCAACGCGCACAGCTATATCCTCTTCTCGTGTTTGACGCAAGCAGAGTGGGTGCCGCCGATGGGATGCCGGCCAGGGGGAAAACTAATTTCACCCGGCGCAAACCTGTCGGACTGGGCGCAATCTTTGCGCAGGCAGCGGAGTTTTGGCTCACAATCGGGCAAAAGATTTTCCTGTCCAGCTTTTGACTGATCGCGTCCCGTTTCAGAACATTATTCCAGATTTTAGTTGAAAACATCCAATTCCATTGGCTAATAATGAAGGCTGGCGACGGCATTTAAGTTGCTTATTATTCCTTTACCGCCCCAGAAGCTGTTCAGAAATCAGGCGCGGCTTTTATGAAAGCGACGCAAGACCATCAACCGACAACGCAAACCGTTCCATCACCAACGGTGGACCGGGAGCCGCCCAAAGCGGACGACCGCACCCACCTCCGGTTGCAGGCGATGCTGGACAACGTGCCTGACCGGATTTATTTCAAAGACGCCCAATGCCGGTTTGTTCAGTGCAATCAAGCGGTCGCAAGGCGCTTGAACGTGGAGAGCCCGGAGCAGGTCATCGGCAAAACAGACTTTGACTTTTACCCGGCGGCCAAGGCGGAGGAGTTTCATCAAGACGAGCAAAAACTCATCAAAACGGGCATACCGCTGCTGAACAAAATAGAGCAACTGGTCAAACCCGGCGGCGAAGTGTCCTGGGCATCGGTCACAAAAACACCATTGCGCGGCCTGGATGGGAAAATCACCGGTTTGGTGGGCATCAGCCGGGACATCACCGAGCTGAAACAGGCGGAAGAGGACCTTCGCCAATCGCGCGATGAATTGGAAAAACGGGTCGCCGAGCGCACCGCCGAACTTTCCGAGAAAAACGCCGCGCTGCAAAAACAAATCGCCGAGCGCGAACGGGCCGAAGACGCGCTGGCCAAGGAGCGCCTGGTCCTGCGCACCCTCATTGACAATCTGCCTGAAGGCATCTACGCCAAGGACACCGCCGGTCGGAAGACCCTGTCCAACCCCGCCGATTTGAAGCATCTCCGTTGCAAGATCGAGGCCGAGGCCCTCGGCAAGAACGATTTCGACCTTTATCCGAACGAAATCGCCGAAAAATTCTGGGCGGACGACCTGAAGGTTTTGCAGGGTGACCCGGTGCTCAAGCGCGAGGAGTTTTTCACCGACGAACACGGCCGGAAACGATGGTTGTTGACCAACAAACTGCCCATGCGCGATGCGGGCGGGAAAATCGTGGGGCTGGTGGGCATCGGCAGCGACATCACTGAATTGAAGCAGGCACAGGAGACCTTGCGCGAGAGCGAGGAGAAATTGCGCCAGTTCACGGCGCAACTGGAGCGCAGCAACCGCGAGTTGCAGGATTTCGCCTATGTCGCCTCGCACGATTTGCAGGAGCCGTTGCGGAAAATCGTCGTCTTCGGCGAGCGGCTCAAGGAAAAGGCGGTCGGCAAACTGGACGCGGAACCGCGCGATTATCTGGAGCGGATGCAAAAGGCCGCCTCGCGGATGCAGACGCTGATCAACGATCTGCTGACGTTTTCGCGCGTCACCACCAAGGCCCAGCCGTTTGTGCCGGTGGATCTGGCAACCAGGCGGCCCGCGAAGTCGTGGACGATCTGGAAGGCCGGATCGAACAGGTCCAAGGGCCGCGTCGAAGTCGGTGAACTGCCGGTGATTGACGCGGAGCCGCTGCAGATGCGCCAGTTGCTGCAAAATTTGATCGGCAACGCGCTCAAATTCCGCCGCCCCGAGGCGCCGCCCGTGGTGAAAGTCGCGGCGAAAATCATTCGACGGTGTTCTGCCGTCAGCGGGTCCCGATGTGCCGCAGGAGAAACTTTGCCGAGTTGACGGTCAGCGACAACGGCATCGGGTTCGACGAAAAATATCTGGACCGGATTTTCAACGTGTTTCAGCGGCTGCACAGCGCGCAATGAATACGAAGGCACCGGCATGGGGCTGGCCATCGCCCGGAAAATTGTCGTGTATCACGGCGGCGACATCACCGCCAAAAGCCAGCCGGGACAGGGCGCACGTTCATCGTGACGCTGCCAGTGACCCATCCCAAAAAACCACAGAACAACGAAGACGACAACCTATGAAAAACGAAGGAAAAATGATCACCATTCTGCTGGCGGACGACGATCCGGACGACCGGAAGTTGACGCGCGACGCGTTCATGGAAAACCGCCTGGCCAACGAACTCCATGCGTCGAGGACGGCGAGGAATTGATGGACTACCTGCACCGCCGCGGCAAATACACCAATTTGCGCGGCGCAGCCGCTGCCCGGCTTGATTCTGCTGGACTTGAACATGCCGCGCAAAGACGGGCGCGAGGCGCTCAAGGAAATCAAGGCCGACCCCGAATCTGCGCCGGATTCCCATCGTCGTCCTCACCACCTCCAAGGCCGAGGAGGACATTCTGCGCAGCTACGATCTGGGCGTGAATTCCTACGTCACCAAGCCCGTGACGTTCAAATCGCTGGTGGAATTGATCAAGGTTCTCGGCCGGTACTGGTTTGAAGTGGTCGAACTGCCGCCGGATGAAGCATAACAGTTTATGTCCGACGTTCCGCCGTCAAAGTCCTGCTGGTGGATGATGATGAGGATGATTATATCATCACGCGCGATTTGATTTCGCAAATCCGGGAGCGCCGGTATCAGCTGGAATGGGTCAACAATTACGACGCCGCGCTGGCCGCCATCCAGCACCGCGAACACGACATTTGTCTGCTGGATTATCGCCTGGGCGAGCGGACCGGGCTGGAATTGTTGCGCGAATCGCAGTCGTTCAGCGGCACGCCCGCCGATGATTTTGCTGACCGGCCAGGGCGATCATGAAATTGACATCGAGGCGATGAAGGCCGGCGCCGCGGATTATCTGGTCAAAGGCCAGCTTGACCGCCGACAAGCTTGGAACGCGCCATCCGCTACGCCATCGAAGGCCAGCGCGCCGAGGAACGGCTCCGCCGCGAACGCGACCTCATCAGCCGCATCATGGAAACCAGCCCCGTGGGCATCGTCGTGACCGATCACGCGGGAAAAATCACTTTTGCCAACCACCGCGCCGAGGAAGTTTTGGGCCTGGCCAAGAGCCAGCGCGCCAAGAAATTCAGCGTGTCTTGAACTGGCAGCCGGCCGATCTGGAAGGCAATCCGTTGCCGGACCAGACCTCGCCGCTGAAAGCACGTTCTCGATTCCGGCGAGCCGGCTGCTGGACGTCCATCATGTGATCGAAAGTTCCGACGGCCGGCGCACTCGTTGCTTTCGACCAATGCCACGCCGCTGTTCAACGCCGACCGGCAAGATTGACGGCATGATTGTCACCGTCGAGGACATCACCGCAGCGGCTGGCGCTGGAAGCGCAATTGCGCCAGTCGCAAAAAATGGAATCGGTCGGGCAACTGGCCGCCGGCGTGGCGCATGACATCAACAACATTCTCACCATCATCCAGGGCCACGCCGGGCTGCTGCTCAACGCCACGCCGCCCGGACACGCCGCCGCAAAATCGCTGAAGCAGATTGCCGCCGCGTCGCGAGCGCGCCGCCGGTTTCATCCGGCATTTGCTCACGTTCAGCCGCAAACAAGTTTACCGGACCAAGATTCTCGATTTGAACGCCGTGCTGCACAATTTGGAATCCATGCTGCCGCGGATGCTGGGCGAGCACATCACGCTCGAAACCCGCTATCAGTCCCGACCTGCCCCGCATCGCCGCCGACACCGGCATGGTGGAACAGATCGTGATGAACCTGGCGGTCAATTCCCGCGACGCCATGCCCAAGGGCGGCAAGCTCGCTCATTGAAACCTCCGTCGCCGATTGAGATCGCCGCCGCCGCTGTCCGGCAACATCCCGAAGCCCGCGCCGGCCAGTTCGTTTGCCTGACCGTCACCGACACCGGCTGCGGCATGGAACGCAGCGTGCTGCAACGGATTTTTGAACCGTTTTTCACCACCAAGGAAATCGGCAAGGGAACCGGCCTGGGACTGGCCACCGTTTATGGCATCGTCAAACAACATCATGGCTGGATTGAAGTCCAAAGCGAAGTCGGCGTCGGCACCACCTTCAAAATTTTTCTGCCCGGCGACCGAGCGACCGCCGCCGCGCCCGCGCATGCCGCCGCCGCAACCCAGGCGGAACAATCCGCGGCGGCGAGGAAACCATTCTGATCGTCGAAGATGAAACCGGCCTTGCTGGAACTGGTGCGCGACGTGCTCGGTCGATATCACTACCACGTTCTGACCGCTGCGTCCGGCGTCGAAGCGTTGCAGGTCTGGGAACGAGCATCAGGGTCCGGTTGATTTGCTGTTGACCGACATGATCATGCCCGGCGGCATGACCGGGCGGCGACCTGGCGGCGGAATTGAAAAAGCAGAAAACCCGGAACTCAAGGTCATCTCACCAGCGGTTACACCTCCGCCATGGTCGGGCAAGGATTATGGACACAGTGACATAGTTTTCCTGCCCAAACCCTACCAGCCAAACGAGGCCGCCAAGTTGGTTCGAATGACACTTGATTCCAATCCCGCGCCTCATTTCAATCTCAACCAATTGCCGCCACCGTTCTGCGCACCCGTTCTGAAAATTATTCCCGCGAATTCCCGCGCCTGATAGGTTCCACTTTGCCAACCGTGATCGGAACTTCCACTGTCGCCGCCCTCGGTAGTCAAGAGACTTGCCAAACGGGATTATTTCCGTCCCCATTCAGCCGCGCACGCTGCGGTAAAGCGCCTCGTAACGCGGAACAATCGCTTCGGCGGAAAAAAGTTCGCGCGCCCGGCGCTGCGCGGCTACGCCCATCGTCCTCCGGCGCTTCGGGTCTTGAATCAGACTTTCTACCGCCCGCGCCAGGTCATCCGGATTATCGGACGGCACTAAAAGTCCGCTCGCGTTATCTTCCACCACCTCCGGAATTCCGCCCGCGCGCCGGGCCACGCTCGGACAGCCAAAATACATGGCTTCAAGGATGCTCAAACAAAAGCTTTCCATCTCGGAGGTGAACAGACCGAGATCGGCAGCCTGCAAATAATCTTCAATTTCATTCACGTTTTCGCGGATAACAATGCGGTCCTCCAATCCCAGCCGTTGCACGTCCTGGCGAAACGGTTCGAAATTCCCACCGGCGAGAATGACGAGTTTGTAACCATCGCGCGGGCGGATGCGCGCGACGCTTTCCAGCAGCAAATCTATCCGTTTCACCGGCCGGAGATTTGAGGAGTGGAGGATCAGCACTTCTTCGTCCGCCACGCCCAGTTCCCGCCGGACCTCCTCACGTGAACGGCGCGTCGGCCGGGGCGTAAAAAAATTATGGATGACTTCCAGCGGCCCGTTGAAGCCAAGCACGCGACGCGTTTCCTGTTTCAGAAATTCGGAAACCACCGTGACCGCATCGGATTGGGTGAGCGCGTGGTGGATGGCCGGGGCATAGTCCGGATCGGCGCCCAACAGGGTGGTGTCGGTGCCGTGCAAGGTCGTGACCACGCGGGGCTGTTGTCCGGGAGGCAGCATCGCCCGCGCGAGAATCGCCGCCGTCGCGTGCGGAACGGCGTAGTGGACATGAAGGACATCCAATCCGTGGTCACGACTCACCTCGGCCATTCGCACCGAGAGCGGCAGCGTGTAATCGGGATACTTGAACAGTTGATACTCGTTGATGACGACCGGATGGAAATGGAGACGCGCCACATTTTCCGGCAGGCGGAACGGGCGTTCGTAGCTGAAGAAATGGACTTCATGTCCGCGCCGCGCCAAATCCTCGCCCAGCGCAGTGGCGAGAATTCCGCTGCCACCGACGCTGGGATAACAAGCGATGCCGATTTTCAGAGGGCCGCTGGAAGCCATATCAAAATCGCCGCGCGCTGCGGCTCACCTGCCCCAGCGAATTGAGAACGAGCGGGTCGTTGGGAAACAAGGCAATGGCATGGCCGCCGCCCGCGCGCAATCCGCGCAGTCGCGCCCGCGTCAGTTGCAGTTCCACGTAATTGCGGGCGGATATTTGCGAAGTGTGCGCCTCCATTGCCAAGGTCCAGGCCTTGAGAACTTCCGGCGCGGAGACATCCATGAGCACGGGCGTGATGTTTGCCGGCTCGGCCTCGGACGTCACCGCGTAATAAAACAATTGCTCGATCGGCGTGAGCTGGCGTCCGGCGCAGCTCCTTGAGGCCGCCGTAACGGGCCAGCCGGCAGGCGTCGCGCACGAGTTGACCCAGCTTCGCATGATCAGGATGCTGGTTTTCGGCCAGGCTTGGGGCGAGCACGATGCCCGGATGCACCCGGCGGATGATGCCCGCCAGTTTGATTGCGTGAGCCGCGCGAACTTCGAGATGCGCATCGCCGTCGAGTTCGATGAATTCAACCGTTGCTCCCAGAATCGCGGCGGATTTTTTGGCCTCACGAACGCGTTGCACCGGCGTTCCGTGTGAGCCGGCCTCGCCGCGAGAGCCAATGACGAAATGCGCCGCGCGACCGGCGCGGGTCTCTTTGGCAATGACGCCGCCGCAGCCGAATTCGATGTCGTCGGGATGCGCGCCAAAGGCCAGCAACGGCGCGAGGTCAGGATGGGATTTCGGTGTAGGCTTCATCAGAACGTTCAATGATTTCGCGATTTATAAATGTGATCTCCGGGGCTTCTTCGCGGCGAAGATAAGCCGATTCCCCGGCCCCGGCAATGTAATGCGTGCAATGAATCACAGACTGCATCCATCGGAGCCGCGTGTCGCGCGCCGGGCTGATTTGTTCCTTGGTGAAATCGGCGGGCGGCAGTGTAATGTAGGAATCGCCGCCTTCATGAAGTTGGAGTTCACGCTTTAGCGTGTCCCCGGAACAAGCTGAAGCTTGAACTCCAACGCATCGCGCTCGGACAATTTCATTTTCATACGGAACGTCCACAAAAATTTCCGGCACGTCACAGGCGGCGCGGCGCACCGCCGGGTCGCTGGAACGCACCACGCGGACGCCGTCGAGCAAACCCATGCCGCGATACATTTCCAGGCAGAAATCGGCGACGGTGGCGGCGGATATTTTCTTGAAGATGTTGATCACAGCATGCCCGACATAATTCGGCAACTGCAGCGTCGTCTTGTCCTGCCAGCCGGCGGCAATTTTCTTGAGATATTGCGGCGTGAATTTCCGCTGGATTTTGTTCACGAAGGCGAAGTTCAACATTGCCGGTTCGTTGGTCTTGCGATGGCGCAGGATGGTATGCGTTTCCCGCGGATCGTGGTCGCTATCGTGGCAGAAGAAGACAATGTCGCCGCCGATTTCCTTTTGCAGACGCCGGGCGGTCTGGATTTTGGCGACGAGGAATCGCTTCGGGAAAAACCCGCACGGCTGCTGGCCGAAACAGATGACCGGTTGGGAACTCATGAATCTGGAGACGCTGATGCGGGTTTGTTGGTTGCGCCGAGTGCCGTCTGAATAATCAGGCTCAACAGCACGCATGCCGCGCAGCCGATGAGCGGATACCAGAGATAGGAAATTGGATTTGGACTAAAAAGATAATAATAAAAATAAAGCGCAAAAATCAGCGTCTGCGCGGCCACAGCGGCCCAGAAAACCGCCGTGCCGCCGACGCGCCGGACAAAAAACGCCACGACAAACAAACCGAGCATGACGCCGTAAAAAATGGAGCCAAGAATGTTGACCGCTTGGATCAAGTTTTCCGCGAGATGGGCACAGAGCGCGAAACCAATCGCCACCATCCCCCAAAAAGCCGTGAACCATCTCGACGAGGCAACGCATTTGGTGTCGGTCGCGTCGCGCCTGATGATGTGACGGTAAAAATCAATCGTGGTGCTGGAACCGAGCGCGTTCAGTTCGGCGGCCTTGGACGACAATGCGGCCGCAAAAAAAGCCGCAACGAGCAGTCCAATGACCCCGTGCGGCAGTTGCTGGAGGATAAACGTGATGAACACATAATCGGCATCGTTCGCCGTCGTGCCAGAATTGGCCGCCGACAATGTTTTTTCGGCCTTCGCGCGAATCGCTTCGCCCTGCTGTTGCGCCGCTGCCGCTCCGGCAAAGGCCGTCCGGGCTCCGGTTTCGTCGCCGTGGTGACGGGCATCCAGCCAGTTTTCGATTTGCTCGCGCGCTTGGGCGTGTGTCTTTTGAAAGTCGCTTTCCAACACCTGCAATTGCCCGCTGTCGTTGTGTTGCTCGAGATATTGATGCGAAGTCGGATTGAACAGCAGCGGCGGCTGCTCGAACTGGTAAAAGACAAAAATCAAGACGCCGAGCAGCAAAATGGAAAACTGCATCGGGATTTTGCACACGGCGTTGAACATCAGTCCCAATCGGCCCTCGCGGAGCGACGCGCCGGACAGGTAGCGCTGAACCTGCGACTGATCGGTGCCAAAATAGGACAGCATCAGGAAGGTTCCGCCGAGCAGACCGGACCAAAAGGTGTAACGCTCGTGAATGCTTGTGGAAAAGTTGACCGCATTGAGTTTTTGAAATCCACCAGCCAGCGCAAAGGTGTCCGTGACGGTCAGCCCGGTGGGCAGCTTCGCCACCACCAGGCAAAACGCGGTGACCATGCCCGCGAAGATGATGCCGAGCTGGTATTTTTGTGTGACAGTCACGGCATCGCTGCCACCCGATACGGTGTAAATGATGACCAACAACCCGCTGCAGATGATCGTCAAATTCAGCGGCCAGCCAAACACTGTGGTCAGCACAATGGCGGGCGCGTAAATGGTCAGGCCGGCACCAAGACCGCGTTGCAATAAAAACAGCGCCGCGCCCAGCAATCGTGTTTTGCCGTCAAAACGCTTTCCCAGAAATTCGTAGGCGGTATAGACATTCAGCTTCCGAAAAATGGGCAGGAAAAAAATCGCAATAATGATCAGGGCGACCGGCACGCCAAAATAGATTTGCACGAAGCTCAATCCGCCGAGATAACCCTGCCCGGGCGTCGAGAGAAAGGTGATGGCGCTGGCCTGCGTGGCCATGACCGACAGGCCGATGGCGAACCACGGTGTCTTCCGGTCGCCATGCAGGTAGGTTTCCAGGCTGCGCCGTCCGCGTGTGCGCCAGATGCCGTATCCGGCGATGCCGAGCATTGAGCCGATCAGAACGACGAAATCGAGCGCGCTCATGAAAACATTCTTGTCAGCGCGACGAGCAGCGCGACCCAGAGCACGAAACTGCCGAGCACAAAAAGGTAGACCCTTTTCCAAGAACGGAAAAACGGCAGGCCGGTTTCTTCGGATTCACGCGTGGATGATTCCGTGTCGGCGCGATCTTTCATTTTCCAAGTGAAACCAGGTTGGCAAACAAGCGGTAGGCGCCGGGCACGCCGGCAGGCAATTGCCGGAAAAACGCAAGGCTCGTGTAGACGTAATAACCGTTGCCGTGTTTCGCGATGAGCAGGCTGCTGTTGGGCTGCGTCTCGCCGGGATCGCTCATCGCGAGCGGCGCGGCGTAGCGCTCGTCCCACTGGCTCGCGAAATACGCGCCGCGTTCCTGCACCCAGCCGGCGAAATCGGCGGCGGTGATTTTGTTCGGCACGTTGAGCGCCGGGTGGTCGGGCAGCAGGAAAGTGACGGGCGCGTTTTCGTCGGTCACGCGCAGCGGCGGGGCCTGTCCCTGGATGGACAGCGGGTAAGGACCGAGATCCTGCGTGCGCAGGCCGTTGGGACGGTTGTATTGCGCGATGACGGTGCCGCCCTGCTCGACCCACGCGAGCAGTGCGGGAAAGTTCGTCGCCAGGTCGGTGCGCTCGTTGAACGCGCGCACGCCGATGACCACCGCATCCAGCCCGCGCAGTTTTTCCGGCGTCAAATCCGCGCCCGTGAGCGTCGTAACCACGTAGCCGAGCTGCCGGAGGCTGGACACGGTGTCGTCGCCCGCGCCGGGAAGATAGCCGACGTTTTTGCCGCGCACCGCGAAGTCGAAAGCCGCGACTTTGAGCCGCGCGGGTGGCTGCAACACCAGCACGGGGATGTGGTCGTAGTGGATTTCGTCGTGCTGGTTGCTGTAGCGCGTGCCGTCGGCCATCTCCGCCACGGCGAGCAGGTTGCCGGAAGCCGGCGACGCGGGCGCGGTCACGGTGAACGCGAGCTTCGTTTTCTCGCCGGCCTGCGCGATCTTGAACGGCTGGCCGGCCGGCGTGACCGCCCAGCCTGCGGGCGTTTCAAGGCGCAACGTTCCGGTCGCGCCCGCGCGGGCCGCCGTGACCTCGACCTCGATGGTTTTCTTCGCACCGGGCGTGAACAGCGCGACGACGGAGCCGAAGTCCAATGACACCGGCGAGATGACGGCGAGATGGCGGGCGGGCTTGCCTGCGGCTTCAGTTGCGAGCGGTTCGTCGGGAATCGCGAGCGTCTGCCCGCCGACTTCAAAAATTTGTTCGAGCGGAAACGCCGGCGGATTTTCAGGCTGGCCAATCAGGCGCGGGTCGTCCACGCGGAACATTCCCGCCGTGCCTTCCTGGCGCAACCAGTAAGGCTGGGTCAACGGCGTGCTGGCGGGCAGCGTCACCGTTTCATCGCGGCTGGCCGGCTGATTGGAAACAAGATTCATCGCGGCCGCGGAGTTGAATTCTTCCTTGACGGCCAGATGACGCGTGCCAATCCAGCGGACGGGAGTTGCGGAAGTCACGATGGCGGTGCTGCGCAATTTCAACGGCTCGCCGGGAACGGCCTCGGCGCTGGCCACGGTGGTCTCGACGGAAAGGCCGAGACAGTGTTGCAGGATGCGATCCAACAGCGACGATTTTTCAGCGACGATTGTGTCCGTGGACTTCAGTGCGGCCAGACTGCCCTTTAGTTTCAACAATGCCGGGACACTTGCCGCCGGGTCTTGCGGATTGAACTGAGAAATAATCTCTTCAGCGAGACTGGCGATCTCCGCGCCTCCGTTGGGGACGCGCGCCCACGTCAGGTCCACGCCGTCCATCAGACCCGTGCCGGGCGCACCGTCGAGCAGGGTGAAGCCGGCGTTGAAATTGTTGCCGCCACCGCGGCCACCGAAGCGCCCGCCGCCGACGCCCTGCGTCTTGTGCTGGGCGCTGGTGCGCGCGGCGATGGCCTGCATCGTTTCACCCGTGGCCGGGTCGGTGTTGCCGCCGGAGATGGTGAGGCCGTTGCCGCCGTCTTGGACGATGCGGACCGGCTGCCACGGCGTCAGTCCCTCGGCGAGCTGCTCGGGATAGGCCTTGGGATCGCCGGCAATTTTGAATGCCTCCACCGCGAGCAACGCGGAGGCGTTGTGGTGCCCGTGGTTGCCGGGCTGCGCGACGGGGGCGAAGCGCGTGACAATCACATCGGGCCGGAAGGTGCGGACGACACGCACGACATCGCCGAGCACGGCCTGATGGTCCCAGATGCGAAGCGTCTCGTCCATGCTCTTGGAGTAGCCGAAATCAACCGCGCGGGTGAAAAACTGCCGCGCGCCGTCAATGCGGCGGCCGGCAAGCAGTTCTTGCGTGCGGATGACGCCGAGCGTGGAGCCGAACTCGGGGCCGATCTCGTTCTGACCGCCGTCGCCGCGGTTGATGGAGAGGTAGCCGGTGCGGAAGTCGCAGCTTTTCGAGAGGAAGGCGAGCAAAGGGCGGTCCTCGTCGTCCGGGTGCGCAGCGACGATGAGCACGGTGCCGAAGGTGCGAAACTCGCGCAATTCCTGCAAAATGGCCGGCGGAGTCGGCCCGGCCACCTGGGCAACGCCGGGGAAGCAGGTTAAACAGCACACGCCGGCAGCCACGAGACAAGCGAGTGATTTCGCGCGGCGGCCCGGAAGAATAGATTCTGTGTTCATGCGAGTTGCCGCACGGAAATTGAAATCAAATGGCGGGGCCAGTTCGGTTCACTATTTCGCGTTGGTGAACGCCACGGAATAGGCCGTGTTTTCCCATGACATTTTTATCAGGCCGCCGCCGGAGGAATTTCTCGAAATAGCCATCACGAACTGGTCCAAGGGCGTATCGAGCGATTCCTTGGTTAAATCCACCTGCGCGACATCATGCTTGGTGTCCACGGGAATGCCCCATCCGCCGAGAGCGCTGCTGAAGACCAGTTGGGACGTGCCGGTCTCGCTCGGATTCATGTAAAGCGTGTAGGCACCCGCCGGAATGGTCTTGCCGCCAATCTCGATCGCTTTCTGCGTGAGGAGGATCGTCGCCTCGTCCGAACCCATGCGCCACGGCTGGCCGTAAGGCACCAGGCTGCCCCAGATTTTGCGCGGCGCGCCGGACCGCGGATCCTTGGTGTAAGGCCGGCCGTAAGTAAGGGTGATGCGGTTGCCGTCAATGACCGCGCTGACGGTTTCATGCGGGCTGACGCGTCCGCGCTGCGCCAATGCCGGCAATGCGCACATCATGGTGATGGTGATGATAACGAGTGTGGATATGATCTTCTTCATAATTCCTTTCATGGTTTCTCTTGTTTGGACGTTGTGATGCTGCCAAAGGTAACAGTTGCCTCCAGCGCGGCCTGAAAACGAAGTGCTCATTCACCTTCGCAGGCCGCTCATCATGGTCCGCTATCTACACCCTTGCCGGGCTTATGACAAGTATTATCCGGCAGGGTTGTCCGTTACACCTTTTGGAATTCACGGTTGAAAATCAGGCGTAAAGCCTTGCCGCGCGAATCGCCTCGGCGACAGCGGACGGGACCAACGGTTCAATCGGCAGACCGGCCTTGAGCCGCGCCCGGATTCCCAGTGATGAAACGCCCAGCGGAAATCCCTTGAGCAACCGCCCGCGGAACGGCGGCGGGAAACTCGCCGGCGCCTCGCCCGGACGCGGAATAACGACAAATTCCGCCAGCGCCGCCAGTTCGTCCGGCTCGCGCCACCCGTTGAGTTTTGGCGCGTGATCCGCGCCGATGAGATAAAACAGTTCCGCCTTCGGAAACCGCTTCCGGTATTCGCGCAGCGTGTCAATGGTGTAGGAAACGCCGCCGCGCCCGATTTCCTGCGCGTCAATCTCACAATCCGTCCAGCCCGCGAGCGCGAGCCGGAGCAGTTGCAGGCGGACGGGCGCGGGTGCGGGCTTGGTGTCCGGCTTGAACGGCGATTGCGCCGCCGGAATGAAAAACAACCTGTCCAGCCCCAGTTCTTCAATCGCCGCCCGCGCAACGAGCAAGTGTCCGATGTGAACCGGGTCGAACGAGCCGCCAAAGAGTCCGAGTTTCATCTGTGATTTATGATTTACGATTGGTGATCGCCACTGGCATGATCACGCTAATCGTAAATCGTAAATCGTAAATCATAAATCGCAAATTTAAATGACCCGACATTGCCACAATTGCGGCGAGCCCTGGACGCTGACCGGCCAGCCCGGACGCGGCGAAACCTGCATGAAATGCCGCGCCGACCTGCGCGTCTGCCTGAACTGCGCGTTTTACGACCCGCGAGCGGCGCAGCAATGCCGTGAGCGCCGGGCCGAACCGGTATTGGAAAAACACGCCGGCAACTTCTGCGAGTATTTTGAATTCGCGCTCCGCGACTGGACCCCGAAAACCGGGGACAACTCGCGCGAATCCGCCGCGCGGGAGCGGATGAAAAAATTGTTCGGTGACTGAAGCCGCGAATTCAAATCTGAAAATCCGGCGCGGCTTTCTTTTTCAAATCCGCCTTGCTCAACACGCGCATGTCGAGGCCGTCATAAATCACAAGCGAACGCGGCGCCACGCTGTCCATGATGAAGACGTTGCCGCCGATCGTGCTGCCCTCGCCGATGACCGTGTCGCCGCCCAGAATCGTCGCGCCGGGATAAATCGTCACACGATCCTCGATGGTCGGATGCCGTTTCTTGCCGCGCAATTCCTCCACGTGCGCGGTGGACTTCGCGCCGAGCGTGACGCCGTGATACATCTTCACATGGTCGCCGATGATGGCCGTTTCGCCGACGACGGTGCCCGTGCAATGGTCCACGAAAAAGTGCGACCCGATTTGCGCGCCCGGATGCAAATCCATGCCCGAACGCAGGTGCGCCCATTCGGTCATGATGCGCGGAATCAGCGCGACATCTTTCAGGTAAAGCTCGTGCGCCAGCCGCTGGACCGCGATGGCCTCGATAAATGGATACGACACGATGATTTCATCCCGGCTCATCGCCGCCGGGTCGCCGCTGTAGGCTGCCTCCACGTCCGTCTGCAAAATCTCGCGGACGCGCGGCAGGCTTTCCAGAAATTCCAGTGTGAGGCTGTGCGCCGCCGCCGTGATGTTTTTCTTCGGCAAATCGGCGGGCGGATTGTATTCGAGGCTCTTGCGGATTTCGTCCTCCAGCTTTCCGAGAATGGAATCCAGCAACGCCGCCGTTTCCACCTTGATTTCGGAGGAATGTATCAGCTTCTCGTCGAAGAAACCGGGGAACAGCACGCGCAGCAAATCCATCGTAATGGCCGTGACGGCGCGTTTGGACGGCAAGTTTTTGCCGTCCAGATGATTGATGCCGCCGACGCGCGCATAGGACGCGACCAGCTCATTCGTGAGTTTGGTGACCGTTTCCACGCGGAAGGATTTACCACAAAGGAACGAAGAAACAAAGATTTTGTCTGTAACGGAAGCAAGGGGCGCATCTTATTTTTGAATTCCCAAGCCCTTTCGAGCAATGCCCGGAAGCTCTTTGATGATGACCGGTTTTTTCCGGCGGTAACTGGACGAGTTTCTGTAACGACCGGAAAAATTTTGGCGACGCCCAAAATGTTTTTGGTGATGCCGAAAATCATCCCGGTGATGACCCAAAAGACGTTGGCGATGCCGAAAATGATTTTGGAGACGCCGGAAAGAATTTTCCAGATGCCGGAAACGAAAATTGGAACGCCGGATATCATTTTGGTGATGCCAAAAACCGTTTTGGTGATGCCGAAAAAGGTTTTCGGGATGCCGGAATTGCTTTTGGTCATTACCAAAAGGCCATCGGGGATGACCCTTTTTGTGAAAAACCCAACAAAACGAGGGATTTGGTCCGAAAATCGCCAAAAAGCCATTTGACGGCCAACTCCCAACTTCTGCCTGCCGCTTTCTTAATCCGCATTGCCGAAGACGTTGCCGAGGAATTGCGGCTGCTTGGGTAGTTTCAGCAAATAGCCGTTATCGTAGGATTGTTTGTCCGGCCAAAGCCACAGGCTGCCGTCCGCAGCCAGGGCAATGACATATCCCCATCTGCTTGTAATCGCAACCCAGTCATCGTGGATGCCCAACCGCGCTGGTGGTGTATTTACAAATTTGGCTGCGGGCCCATTTTGAAAATTCCATTGCCACAGCGAGCCATCTGCTTTGAGTGCAACCATCATGTGATAGCTGGCCGCAACTGCCCGCCAGTCATTTTCTTTGCCGACCTGCAAAACGCCAGTTCCCAGCGTCCGCCGACTTTTCTCATCCCAATACCGGTTGAGCACCCACAAAGTTCCGTCCGGACGCACAAAAGTGGTTGACTGCTCGCCGGCACTCGATGCCGTTTGCGAAACAATCTCGTCATAATTTGTCTCTCGCACCAGTTCATCTATTTCAATTCCTTTTTTCCAATACACGTCTAAACGCCAGACACAACCGTTTGTCTGCCTGGCAAAAGTCCAGCCCATTGTGAAAAGCTCCTGCCAGTCGGTATTGGTGCCGATTTGATAAGGCGTGAAAGCGCGCAGCCCCGGCCACTGATGCAATTCATTGGTGAGACAACCCCAACGCCAGAGCGTGCCGTCGGTTTTCAAAAGCACGATGCTGGTGCTGTCCTGCGCAAGCTGATGCCAGTTGGTCTCGCTGCCAAACTCATGCGGCGTCCCCGCCGTCCCTTTGTTTGTTTCAGGCTTGTCTGAAATCCAAAGCGTGCCGTCCGGCTGGATGCCGACCGTTTCCATGAAATCGGACAAACCAAAAGAACCAAAAGAATTTTCGCCCGCACTCCAAACAAATTACATGCGTTCAGTCGTCGCCGCCACCCAGTTTGAACCGGCAAGGAATTGCTGCGGCCCGATGCTTTCCGGCAAAGGATGCGCCAGCATTTGCCATGAATATTTCCACAGGGCTGAACCGCCATAACGATCATAAGGAGAGTCGCCCAACACATCAAACCAGACGCGGCCATCGGGCAGCCGCACGAGCAAATTATTGAATCGCGCAATTTGCAGGGACGGCGGATTGGCCAAGCGACAATTTTGCCGGGCCGTGCGCCGGTTCCGCCGGTTCAAAAACTTCCCAGGCGCGGTTGTAAAGCGCGGCGCTGCTCACGGCGATAAAAACCAACGCTCCGGTAATGCCTAGGATGTTGCGCCGCCACAACGGCCAGCCGTCGCGGAAATTTTTGAAGTTCAAATACGCCAGCCAGAGCAGGGTGACGATGATTGTCGGCGACGACGATGACCAGCGGCAGGAATGAATTGCGTGGGAATGAGTCCATAGAAAAGTCCGGTGGCCAACCGCGAATACCGAAATGAGCATGACCCAACCGATGAAAGTCGCGATGGCAAAACCGATGGCTTGAAGGAAAGTTTTGGCGAGCGTCGAGGCAAAGAAACTCACCAATGCCAGCCACGCCGCAGCCGCCATGATAGTCGAAAATGGAGCCAGTAAGCATTAAATCCTTGGTTGGGTCTCGATGGCGAATGCCGGGTTCTGCGCGCCGAGACCGGCTGCAATGTCTTCCAGCAGCATCGGCATCACGCCGCCGAGGAAAATGCCGAGAAACAAAGTGAAAACGCCTTTGATGACAAATTGAACCCGGCGCGAAACCGGCAGGCACAATTGTCCTTCCATGACGCCGAGCCGCCGTTCCTCGGCCACCGCCATGCTGCCGACGACCACAGGCATGACCAGCCACAGCATCCAGAAAATGGAGGTGAGGACTTCGCCGGCGGAATCTGTTGGCAAAGTGGTGATACTTCCGCAACACGATGATGCCGATGTGCAGCACCAGCAATCCGACCGCTCCCATCAAGACTGACCTTGTTGCAATTGAAATTCCTTTTTGAACAGCGCGAAAATCGGCTTCCGGTTCCGAAGTGAAACGGCATTTTCCGAGCGTGCGAAAAATTTCCATTCGGGCAACGCCAATGATTCCGCCGGACCAGCCCACGTCCTGCGCGCGGAAAAACAGCCAGCGCGCAAACAGAAATCCGCCGACCGAGTAAACTCCGATGAACGACGCACAAGACGGCGATGACGGCGTTGTCGGAATGGCTTGCGAGAAGAAACCCGCATGGAGAATCCGGCCAGCACCGCCGGCACGAGCAGCGTGAGCCAGAATGCGCCCGCGATCTGCCGGAGCAGCAGCGTCGTCCACAGCCCGCCGGTGAAAGTCGCGGTGGCAATCAGACAGATCGTGATGAAAAGATTGTAGGAATTTTCCCTGTCGGAGGCGTCCACGTTGGAATTCATGAAGGCAATGCCGAAAGCCGCGAGCCACACGACAAAGACAATCAGAAAGGCGACGGCCAGGACGGAAAGCTTTGTCTGCCAAATCCGAATCCGTTCCGCCGGCTGGGCGAGCAGCGACGAAAAGGTGTTGAGACTGGCTTCACGGCCAATTGTCGTCAGCGCCATGATCGTCAAACCAAAGAACAGCAGCGAGGCGACATAAAAATCATACGGCCGGGTGATTGCTTGGACCATCGCCAGCAGCACCGCCACGATCCAGCTTGGCAGCAGCAGGCGGATTTCCTTTTTGACGAGCGGGTTCATGCTTTCGCCTTTTTCAAAATGTCCGAGGCCACGAAAATTTCCTCCAGCGACAGCGATTCGATCTTCAGTTCCTCCGGCTGAGCGCGATTTCAATTCGGCCAGCAAGTTGTTCGCTGTTGCCGTTGGCCAGAATTTCCATTTCGCGGCCGTGAACGCTTCACTTTCAACGCGCCGGGCAAATCCAGCTTCAATTCCTGCGGAAAGCGGGCGCGGATTTTTTTGAAACGGTCGCGCGCGGCGTCGGCTTCCATCGTCAGCAGTTCGCGGCCCTGCTCGATGATGGTGAATTCGTCAATCAAGCCCTCGAATTCGGAAATCAGGTGCGTGGAGACAAACACCGTGCGGCGGCCGGGATCGCCGGATTGATACGCGCCGATGACGGTCTCGATGAATTCGCGGCGGACAATCGGGTCGAGGCCGCTCGTCGGCTCGTCGAGCACGAGCAGTTCCGGCTCCGGACAAATCGCGCCGATGAGCGCGAGCTGCGTGCGCTGGCCTTTCGAGAGATGGCTGGCCTTCTGTTTCGGATCGAGGTGGAAGCGGTTGATCAAATCGGTTTCGATGTCGCCGTTCCAATGTTTGCGGAAGGACGCGAGATATTCCAGCGTGTCGCGCACGGTCATCCACGGATAAAACGCGACCATGTCCGGCACATAGGCGAGCCGCGATTTCACGGCGACTTCGTGCTTGCTGCGGGTCGAGGCCGAACACGCGCGCCGTGCCGGAATTCGGGCGGAGCAGATTCAGCAGGCACTTGATGGTCGTGGTTTTGCCCGCGCCGTTGCGGCCGAAAAAGCCGTAGCATTTGCCGGCGCGCACGGTCAGCGACAGGCCGTTCACGGCGTCCAGCTTGCCGTAGCGCCGCGAGAGGTTTTGGATTTCGATGATGGGCGAGTCAGTGTTCATGCGGGTTTAATCGTTGTCGGATTTTTCCTTCACCTTGCGCTCGAAGCTGTCGAGCCGTTCCTTGACGAGCGCGAGAAACGCGTCGCGGTCCACCTGCAGGTGATGCGCGGCGACGACCGCCTCGTCAATTTCCTTGGTCAAAATCTTCTGGCGCGCGGACTTGGTGAACGGCGAATTGCTCTCCTTGAGAAAACAGCCCTTGCCGGGAATCGTCTCGATGACGCCCTGGCTTTCCAGTTCGGCGTAAGCCTTGGCGACGGTGTTGCGGTTCACGCGCAATTCCTCGGCGAGCGGGCGGATGGACGGCAGCGGCTCGCCCGTGCGCAGCCCGCCCGACGCGGCGGCGTAGCGGATCTGGTCCACCAGTTGCAGATAGACCGGCTTGCCGGACTTGAAATCAATTTGCAGGAGCATAAAGACTTACTGACATAGGACACTATGACAGTTGGCGGCGGATGTCAAGAGAATATTTTGTGAAAATGAGCGGCGATTTACGCGTAAGGCACGATCCGATGACAGCGATCGCGGTTGCACGCCACTGGAAATTCAACCAGGTGTCTATCGGCAGCCTGCCAATTGCCGGAATGGCCGGCATGCGTTTCAAGCCTTGATTCGCTTCAGCATACGGATTTGGGCGTGCCTGACCCGCCTCAACTGGATCGAACTTTGCATCTCCTCAAAAATGATATCCGCCTGGAAGGTTGCTGGCGCCTGCACGCACAAGCGCAGGAATGAGTTGCAAGCACCGGCCCGTGCCGCTAGAGAAAATCTGGCGTCGAAACAGCATCGAAATCGCGCCGGACGGATCAGGTTTGGCCGTCGAGATCCGCCAGCAAAATTTCCGCGCCGCTCACGGCTGAGGATATATCCGCCTGTGCCTTGATGCAGCGAGCGCAGTTCCGTCAACACCCGATCCAATGCGCCAACCATGGTCTCGCGCGAGCAAGATTGTTTTCGTACAGTACGTTTCGATCTTCACCACGTCTGCAGCCGCGCGGGAATCCATGTCGCATCGCTGATGAATCTTGAGAAATCCGGGCTGAGAAAAACATCATCTTCGAGCATGCAGCCAGTGCGCCTCGCCGCCCGCCAAGAAAGCGCCACCACGCCAGCCGATGGCTCTGGCACACACGCGCAGTTCATAACGGGTCATATCGTCGGCATTGCCAGGCAGTCGTAACACATCACGTCACTCCGGTCCGCGCAAGGGTCCTGCCATCCACGGCCGGGATGCGCTCGTAACGCACGCCCTGCAGATATTTTCTCATCCGTTCCATCCGCCGGCGCGTGCCGATCCAGATTGATGCAATAAATTTTCATTTCGGCCGCCTGATGCGAAAATGGTTGTCGATGAATCATGCACCATTACGAGCTGGCCGTTGCCGCTTCGATGCACCGCTTCCACCACGCGCTCGACGCTGATGCCGTTCATGCAGCGGAAATCAATCGGACATTCGCGAAGAAAACAGGGCGAGCACGGCGCGTCGGATTTCAGCAGACGATGGCTGCGAGTCGCCCGGCAAACCGGGGCCGGTCAATTCCGGCGAGGTGCTGCCGAAGGGCACCACCACCGGCGTGCCCAGCGCGGCGGCGACATGCATCGGGCCGGTGTCGTTGGTGAGCAGCACGCGGCAGAGTTTCAGGAGCGCCATGAGTTCGCGCAGCGAGGTTTGGCCGGCCAGATTGATTGCCGATTGCCGATTGCCGATTGCCGATTGAATTTGCGCGGTGATGATTGGCAAGTCACTTTTTGCCGCCGAAAACAGCCAGACGCAATTGGTCCGCTGCTGAATTTCCTTCGCGGCGGCGATGAATTTTTCCGACGGCCAGCGTTTGGCCGGGCCGTATTCCGCGCCGGGGTTCAAACCGAAAATCGGTTGCGCAATGTTTTCCAACCCGAATTTTTTCTTTGCGGCTTCAATTTCCTCCGGCGTCGACGAACAATTGCGGCGCGAGCGGTTCCGGATTTGCGCCCAGCGCGGCGGCGAGATGCAGATACTCGTGGATTTGGTGCGCGGTGGCTGGCGCAAGTTTTGAATTTTGAGTTTTGAGTTTTGAATTGTTGGCAATCAGCGCTGTTGATTTCGGCCACAGAACGTTTCCGCATTTTCACGGCGCCGGGGCGCGGTGCGACGGCTTGCGTCAGGAAAAAGTTCCGCCACGGGCGCGCGTAGCCGATGCGCTGCGGAATGCCGGCGAGAAAAACTTCAATGGCCGAGCGCGGCGAATTGGGCAGCACCAGCGCGAGATCAAATTTGTCGGCGGCGCCGCGAGTTTTTTGCCGACGGCTGCGAAAAGCGCCTTCGTCGTTGCGCGGCGAAAACGAAATCGTTTCATTGACCGCCGGATGGTGCAACCACAAGTCCGCCAGTTTGTCCGGGCAAAGCAGCGCGATGTGCGCGTCGGGAAATTTTTCGCGCAGCCGCAGCAGCGCGGGCGTGGTCATCACGGCGTCGCCCAGCCAGTTCGTCCCGCGCACGAGAATTCGCGGCGCAGATGGCAGGATGGCAGATGGAAGATGGATTCGGTGTGTTTTCCATTTTCTATCCTCCGTTCTCCATTTTTGTTTCACAACCCTTCCATCGGCGGTGGACCCAGAACCAGTTGGCCGGGTCGCGGCGCACGGCAATTTCAAACGCGCGGTTCACGTCGCGCATGATGGCTTCGGTGGAACGCGGCGCGCCGTTTTCGCGCGTGGGGATTTCATCGCCGGCTTCGATTTCCCATTTGGCCAGTCCGACGCGATAACAGATGCCGGTGTGCAGCGGGCAGTTGTAGCGCAGCGCAAAAATCGCCGGCGCGGCGGACGTCATGCAATCGTGGCCGAGGAACGGCAGGCGCAACCCGCCGCGGCCCTCGCTCTGGTCGGCGAGCAGGCCGAGCAGCAGGCCGGTGTCGGACATGTGGGCGCGCAGCAACTTGCCTTCGGTGCGCCGCTCGAAGAAATGGCAGCCGGAGCGTTCGCGCAACGATTGCAGCAGCCGGTTGAGCGCCGGCTGGTTCAGCGCGCGATACGTCGTGGCGCATTTGAAAATGGGCACGAACTGGCCGAAGCGGGCATAAAGCTCGAAGTTGCCGAAATGGCCGATGGCCACGATGCGGCTTTGCGGGCCGGCGTCGGCCTCGTGCGGCAGGATTTTTTCCGCGCCGGTGAAGACAAAATGCGCGCCGCATTTGCTCGGGGGTCATCGCGGCGGTTTTGACGGCGGAGGCGAAATTTTCGCCGATGCGCCGGAAATTTTCCTTCGCAATGGCGCGGATTTCCGCCGGCGATTTTTCGCCGCCGAAAACACATTTGCAGATTTTGCAGCGCCACGCGCCGATGCCGGGCGTCCAGCCAGAAGGCCAGCCGCGCCGCCGCCCGGCCGAGCCGCGCGACGAACGTGAGCGGCAACGCCTGAATGAGCGCGACGAGCGCGCGGGCAAGAAAATAGAGCGCCGTTTCCATGTTTAATCATTAAATCGTCCTGTCCTCGTAATCGTGATCGTGAGAACGAGGACGGAGGAAGTCTCATTTGAAACAGATTTTGCGCACGCAATCCTGAAAGTCGTTCGCGCCGCTGACGATCTGGATTTCGACGCGCATGAAATAAATCGGCAGGTCGCGCCGGTCAATTTTCGGAAAGCGCACGGCGTCCTTTTGCGTGGTGATGATGGTGTCGGCCTGGCGTTTTTTGGCGCGGTTGATGACGTTCAAGATCTCCTGCTGCGTGAAACGGTGATGGTCGGCGAAGCGCTTGGAATAGACGAGTTCGCCGCCGAGCTTCACCAGGCTTTGCTCGAAACTTTCCGGCTGCGCGATGCCGCTCAACGACGCGACTTTCTTCCCGCGCAGCAAATCAAGCCCCTTCCGTTCGCCGGTGAAAACGTCTTCGAGATAGAGCGGATGATGGACGCACTCGATGATGGCGGCGGCGGGATTGAATTCGGCGATGCGCCGGCGCAGTTCGGCGGTGTTGCCGTCGCTCTTGGTGATGAAAATGGTCTGGGCGCGCGCGAGGTGCGACGGCGGTTCGCGCAGCGTGCCGCGCGGGAGCAGATGCTCGTTGCCGAACGGCTGCTGGCGGTCAATCAACACCACGTCATGCCGGCGTCCGCGCAGCTCGCCAGTATTGGAAGCCGTCGTCCAGCAGCAGCGTGTCGCAGCCGAATTTTTCAATGGCATACCGTCCGCTCTTCACGCGGTCCTTGTCCACCAGCACGACGACGTCCTTCAAGATTCGACGCGAGCATGTAAGGCTCGTCGCCGGCCATTTCGGAATCGAGCAGGAGCGATTTGCCGTCGGAAACGACGCGCGGCGGCGTCTGATCCTCGCGCAGCAGGATTTTGTTCAGCAGCCGACCGGTGAAGCGGCGCGGGCTTGGAACGGTAGCCGCGCGAGAGGATGGCGACGTTGCGTCCGGCGTCGCGCAGTTCGCGCGCGAATTTTTCCACGACCGGCGTCTTGCCGGTGCCGCCGACGGTGAGGTTGCCGATGGCGATGACCTGCACGCCCGAGCGTCTTGTCGCGGAAGATGCGGACGTTGTATCAGCCAGCGGCGCATTTTGACGGCGACCTGGAAAATTTTTGAACCGCCAAAGAGAATGCCGCGCGTGCGCACTTCGCCTTGAAATCGCGGCGCTCCTCGAAAATGACTTCGAGGAAAAAGGTTTCCAGGGTCTTCAGCCCAGGCACGGAATTGTTTCGCGCATCGCGGCTCAATGTGCCAAGAGGCGGAAGGCGCGGCAAGACGAAGCCGCGACGAATGAATTCACGCCTGATCGGGAAGCCGTTCATGCCGGGAGGGTTTTGACCGCGCATCGGTTCCATTGATGCTGGCGCAAGGTTTTTCAATTCACCATCCGGCGGGCAACTTGGTAATGTTTCCCCGTGACCGAAACCCAGACCCCAGACGCCGGACGCCGGACGCCGAACGCATTCCGCAGCTTCTGGCTGATGTTCGTCGTCGAATTCCAAAATGCCTTCAGCGACAACGTCCTCCGATTGCTCGTCACTTTCATCATCGTCGGCATGGGTTTGTCGCTGGAAAAACGCGATTCGCTCGTGCCGCTGGTCGGCGCCGTATTCGCCCTGCCGTTCGTCCTGTTTTCCATGGCCGGCGGGTTATTTCGCCGACCGCTTCAGCAAGCGCAACGTCGCCGTCGCCATCAAATGCGCCGAACTCGGCATCATGTCCGTCGTCACGCTCGGCCTGTGGCTGGAAAACATCCCGCTGATGCTCGCCGCCATTTTCCTGATGAGCACGCACAGCGCGATTTTCGGCCCGACGAAATACGGGATGCTGCCGGAATTGTTGCCGGAGAAAAGATTGTCGTGGGGAAACGGCATTTTCGGCCTCGGGCACCTTTTCCGCCAGCATCGCCGGGACAGATTTTCGCCGGGCGCTGTCGGACCTGTTCGGCAAAAAGCAGATCTACTCCGGCGGATTTCTCCTCGTGCTGGCGCTGCGTCGGCTTGTCGCTGTGCCTTGGTGTCACGCGCCTGCCCGCCGCCGATCCGCGGAAGAAATTCCGCGCGAATTTTCTGGGCGATTTCTTTTCGCAGCTCAAGGCAATCCGCGGCGACCGCGATTTTGTTTCTCGGCGTCGATGGGCAACACGTTCCTGTGGTTTCTCGGCGCGCTGCTGCAACTGGTCATGGTGTTTTACGGCAAGGACACGTTGGGGTTGGACGACACGCACATCAGCTATTTGCTGGCGGCGCTTGTTCTCGGCTCGGCGCGGGCAGCCTGTCGGCGGGCTTTTTATCCGGCGGCAAGATTGAATACGGCCTGATTCCACTCGGCATGGCGGGGCTGACGATTTTCGCCGCGACATTGCTCTACATCGCGCCGACGCCTGCCGGGCGTCGCGCTGAATCTCGGCTTGCTGGGTTTCTTCGGCGGATTTTACAACGTGCCGGTCAATGCCATCATCCAACATCGCCCCGATGCGGACAAAAAAGGCGGGGTCATCGCCGTAGCCGCGTTGTTGGCTTGGATCGGGATGCTGCTTTCGCGTCGGGAGTTTATTATTTGCTCAAGGCCGTCTGCACCTGAAGTCGCCGCAGATTTTCCTGTTCGGCGCGGTGCTGTCGCTGGCGGGAACCATTTATTGCGTCAAGCTGATGCCGGATTCGCTGCTGCGGTTCGTGCTCTGGCTGCTCGACGCGGACGCTTTACCGGATTCGCGTGGACGGGCGCGACAACATTCCCGAAAAAGGCGGCGCGCTGTTCGTCTGCAACCATGCTTCATGGATGGACGCGATGCTGCTTCTCGCCTCCACCGACCGGCAAATCCGGTTCCTCATGTTCAAGGACATTTATGAAAGGCGCTGGGTCAACTGGGGCGCGCGGATTCTCGGCGTCATCCCCATTTCCTCCGAACAGCGCCCGCGCGAACTCATCCAGTCGCTGCAAACCGCGAGCGACGCCATCCGCAATGGCGAGGTCGTGTGCATTTTTGCCGAGGGGCAAATCACGCGCATCGGCCAGTTGCTGCCGTTCCGGCGCGGCATGGAACGCATCATGAAAGGCGTGGATGCGCCGATCGTGCCGGTGGCGCTCGACGGCGTGACCGGGCAGCATCTCCAGCTACGAACATCACCGCTTCGTCTGGAAATGGCCGCGGCAGATTCCCCATCCGGTCACGGTCAGCTTCGGCGACGCCGCTGCCGCCGACCGCGACGCCTTTCGAGACGCGGCAGGCCGTGCAGGAACTGCTCGCGTCCGCCTGGCGGCATCGCCGCGACCGGATGAAGCCGCTGCACCGCCAGTTCGTGCGGACGGCGCGGAAATTCCCGCTGCGGTTTGCCATGGCCGACGCGCAAAACAAAAAAGTCACGTTCGGCGCGGCGTTGGTGAAGACCGTTTTTCTCGCCCGGCGGCTGAAAAAAGTTTGGGCCGGGCAAACGATGGTCGGAATTTTCCTGCCGCCGTCCGTGCCGGGCGCGCTGGTGAATTACGCCGCGCTGCTCTGCGGCAAGGTGCCGGTGAACTTGAATTACACCCTGTCCGAAGCGACCCTCGCCTCCTGCGCGAAACAATGCGAACTCAAAACCGTCATCACCTCGCGGCTGTTTTTGGAAAAGGTGAAGCTGGCATTGCCTTGCGAGACGATTTCTCTTGAGGACTTGGTTGGAGTTCAAGCTTCAGCCTGTCCTGACACGCCAAAGCGTGACCTCCAACTTGGCGCTCCATCCGTGCTGGAGAAGTTCACAGCCTTTCTGATGGCGGCCTTCCTGCCTGCGGGCTTGCTCGAACGCGCGCTTTCTTCAAATCGGCAATCGGCAATCGGCAATCGGCAATCCCTGGATTCCCTCGCGACGGTTATTTTTTCCAGCGGCAGCACCGGCGAGCCGAAGGGCGTGATGCTCTCGCATTACAACATCGGCTCGAACATTGAGCAGATGGACCAGGTGTTTGATTTGAACCGGCACGACCGGTTTCTGGGCATACTGCCGTTCTTCCATTCATTCGGCTTCACCGGCACGCTTTGGTTGCCCGCGACTCTCGGCGTCGGCGTGGTGTTCCACCCGAATCCGCTCGACGCCAAGACCATCGGCCCGCTCGTGAAACATCATGCCGTGACGTATCCTGCTGGCGACGCCGACCTTCCTGCAAATCT
This sequence comes from uncultured Verrucomicrobiae bacterium, assembly GCA_963711945.1. Classification (GTDB taxonomy): domain Bacteria; phylum Verrucomicrobiota; class Verrucomicrobiia; order Limisphaerales; family UBA11358; genus UBA11358. The sequence continues at coordinate 41,275 of CAVQGB010000010.1, forward strand.
ATCTGCGCGGCTGCGCGCCGGGGGATTTCGGCAGCCTGCGGCTCGTGATGACCGCCGCTGAAAAATTGCCCGACCGGCTCGCCACGGCGTTTGAGCAACATTTCGGCATCCGGCCGATGGAAGGATATGGCTGCACGGAATGCTCGCCGACCGTGGCGGTCAACACGCCGGATTTCCGCGCCGCCGGCTTTCATCAGGTCGGCGTGAAACGCGGGACCATCGGCCATCCCCTGCCCGGCGTCTGCGTGCGCATCGTGGATGCGGAAAATCCGTGGAACGGAAATCCGCTGCCGCTCGGCCAGGCCGGCCTGCTGCTCGTGCGCGGCCCGAACGTGATGCTCGGTTATCTCGGCAAGCCGGAAAAGACCGCGGAGATTTTACGCGACGGCTGGTATTGCACCGGCGACGTGGCGGCGCAGGATGAGGACGGTTTTCTGCAAATCACCGACCGCCTGAACCGGTTCAGCAAAATCGGCGGCGAAATGGTGCCGCACATCAAGATTGAAGAAAAGCTGCACGAACTCGCCGACGCCACGGAGCAGACGTTCGTGGTCGCCGGCCTGCCGGACGAAAAAAAGGGCGAGCGGCTGGTGGTGTTGCACAAATTGCCGGATGACAAGCTTGCGCCGTGCCTGGAAAAACTCGCGCAAAGCGATCTGCCGAACCTCTGGAAGCCGCGCGCCGACCAGTTTTTCCGCGTGGAGCAGTTTCCGCTGCTGGGCACCGGCAAGCTCGACTTGCGGAAGGTGAAGGAGGCGGCGCGGCACTTTGCAGACACGGATTTCACGGATTCACACGGATCAAAAATCAATCGGTGAAAATCCGTGCAATCCGTGTCAAAGATTTATGAACTCGTGGCGGATTTCCTTCGCGTCGCAATGCAGGAGGGCCACGGTGCGGCCCAAACGGCATTCCAGCCGGCCGTTTTGACCTGCGAAATGGCACGGAAAGCGTAAAATGCGTCGGGAAAGCTTACGCTCTTGCAAAAGCACCGCAACCACCTTGACATCACCCATTTGCGCACGCCGCCAACAGCAATAAGTGAATTTCAGTCGGGATTCATTACACTATTAGTAATACAAATCTATAAGATAATCTAAAAGAATGACATTTTTAGCATGTAATTCACTATTCATCAGGCTGTTGTGATTGTAACCGGATAGTTACTTTGTTCACGCTGTTTGGCAGGGCTGATGCTGTTCTTCAGTCTCGTTGCCCTAAGCTGCTCGGTGAGCAGATCTCTTGGGGCGGAACTCATCAAGATAAATAATAAACAAGAAATAGGGGAAAAATGAAAAAACTACAATTAGCAAAAATGGTGGCCGGAGGTGCCTTGCTCTTGGGCTTGTCACTGTCGGCTAACGCGGGAGTGTTCACGTTCACTTCCACCGACAGCAGCGTTACTGCCAGCGGGTGGGTCAATACGGACAACGGCACTGCAACTGCTGGATCCATGGTTGTGAGTGGTAGTGCGGACAATGGAGTGTGGTCCCTCTATAACATAGGAGATATTCCTGCTAACGATGGAGTCGGTGTTCCTTCTGGTGCCTACGTGGTGGTGGGCGGCGCTGAAGCAGTTGACAATTGGTTCTATGTCAACCCCGGTTACCAGGTGGACTATTATGGGCTGTTGTTTGTAAACTCCAGCGGCGCATTACTCAACCTCTGTAGCGAATATACGCCTTGGGACGGCGGGAGTGTTGGCTCGGTCTATAATAACGTCTCCCTTCAGGACGGCATAAAAGTTGGCGGAACTATGGTGTGCTCTACTCCCGATGGCGGCATGACGGTTGCCCTCTTGGGCAGCGCGATGATGGGCTTGGCGGCACTGCGTCGCAAGCTGTTCTGCTAAAAATCGGCTGACATTGGATTCACAAAGGCAGGGCTTAATTGTCCTGCCTTTGTATTTTTTGCCTTTAGAAACCCGGAAGCGGGTCAAACCAGCATACGCCGCTGCCACCGCCCTCGTCGCCAGACGATATGTCTGCGACGGTGGAAAGCTTTTGTCTGCGGAAGACGTGGCTGGAGGCGGATGAGAGAAAACCCGGAATTTTCCAGGCGAAATTTTCCCTCTTGTCATCCGGCGTTTTCCTGATAAACTTTTCGTCCTTTTATGAGAACGGACATTCATCCGAAATATGTGGACGCCGAGATCCGTTGCGCCTGCGGCAACGTGACCAAGACGCGCTCCACCAGGCCGGTCATCATCGTCGGCATTTGCAACGTCTGCCATCCGTTTTACACCGGCCAGCAGAAATTCGTGGACACCGCCGGTCGCGTGGACAAGTTCCAGCAGCGCGCCGCCAAGACGCAGGCCGCCCAGGCCGCGTTCGCCACGAAGAAAAAGAAGAAGATTTAGCGTTTCGCCCAAATACCGCCCGCCGTTCCCGTCGTGGAATCCCGGGCGGTTTTGTTTTGCCTGTGAAAAAGAACCCAAGTTCCGAGTTCCAAAGAAGCCGCAAACCTCAAGCTTCATTAAGACCCGCCGCTGCCCGGTTTGGAGTCAGGCGCTTGGAATTTCCTTGGGATCTGGAATTTTGAAATGAATCTGCTTCCGCACATCGAAAGATTCCGCCGGCGCCACGCTGAACTGGAAACCGCGTTGAGCGACCCGAAGGTATTCGACAACCCGCAGCGCGCACAGGAATTGTCGCGCGAGTATTCGCGGCTGAAAGAACTGGTTGCCACCGGCGATCTTTACAAGAAGGCCCTGGCCGATCTGGACGAAAATCGCGCCCTGCTCAAGACCGAAACGCCCGATTCGGAGCTGGCGCAGTTGGCGAAGGAGGAAATCGTCAGGCTCGAAACGGCGGAAAAGAAATTCTCGCAGCAGCTTCAATTCGGCCTCGTGCCGCCGGACCCGACGGATTCGCGCAACACCATCGTCGAAATCCGCGCCGGCGCCGGCGGTTCGGAATCCGCCCTGTTTTCCGCCGACCTTTACCGGATGTATTGCCGCTACGCCGAGGCGCGCGGCTGGAAAATTGAGACGCTGGATTCCAATCCGTCCGATCTCGGCGGATTCAAGGAAATTGTTTTTTCCGTCACCGGCACGGACGTTTTCAAGCGGCTCAAATACGAAAGCGGCGTCCACCGCGTCCAGCGCGTGCCGGCGACCGAGGCGCAGGGCCGCATCCACACCAGCACCGCCACCGTGGCCGTGCTGCCGGAGGCCGAGGAAGTGGACATCGAAATCAAGCCAGAGGACATCGAGATCAACGTCTGCCGCGCGTCCGGCAAGGGCGGCCAGGGGGTGAACACGACGGATTCCGCGGTGCAGATCCAGCACAAACCCAGCGGCCTCATCGTCCGTTGCGCCGACCAGCGTTCGCAGCAGAAAAACAAGATCCAGGCGATGAAGGTCCTCCGTTCGCGCCTGCTCGAACGAAAAATCGCCGATGAAAATGCGAAATACGCCGCGCAGCGCAAAGACCAGGTCGGCACCGGCGAACGCAGCGAAAAAATCCGCACTTACAATTTTCCGCAGAACCGCGTCACCGACCACCGCATCGAGCTGACGCTCTACAATCTGGCGAATGTCATCGAAGGCCAGCTCGACCCGCTCATCGAACCGTTGATGACGCACGATATGGAAGAGAAACTGGCGGGGGCAAGAATATAATTGCATTTTGACAAAAACATATTAGCCTGCTTTTCATGAAAACGACAACGTTGCAATTACCGGAACCGCTGTTGCAAAAGGCAGTGGACAAGGCAAAGCGCCTCGGCGTGTCGCAGTCTAAAATTTTCCGCGACGCGATTGAAAGGGATTTATCGGGTGAAACAAACGGGCTGACCATGTATGACGTGATGAAGGATATGTGCGGCATCATCAAAGGCGGCCCCCCCGACATGTCGGAACGGCACAAGCATTATTACCGGCAGGCAATGCTCAAGAAATATGGGGGCTAAAATCATTGTTGACGCGGGACCGCTGATCGCCTTCTTCCGCGCCGACGACAAGCATCATCTCTGGGCCGAGGAAACGTTCAAAAAAGAGCGTCCGCCATTTTATACTTCTGAATCGGCCGTGACGGAAGCAGCCTATTTTTTGGCGGGTTCGGGAATACCCGCGCGCCGTCTGTTGGACTGGGTGGAGAACGGTTATTTGAAAATCCCCTTTCAACTGGACGAGCAGGCCGGCTCGGTGGCCGCGCTCATGAACAAATACGGCGACCGGATGGGCCTGGCCGATGCAACGCTTGTTCGCCTCTCGGAACTGCTCGACGACTGCCAGGTGCTGACGACCGACTACAAGGATTTTTTCATTTACCGCCGGCGCGGGCGACAAACCATTCCGTTGCTCACCCCGCCGCACTAAAAACTCCCGCGCGAAGGCTGCCATATTTTGCCGCCTTTGCTGCTTTGCATTTTCTCACGATACAATGAAACAAATCAAAGGACTCATTTTCGACTGCGACGGAACGCTGGCCGACACGATGCCGCTGCATTGGCACGCCTGGCAGATCGTCACCCAGCGGCACGGCCTGCATTTTCCCGAAGACCGCTTTTACTCCTTCGGCGGTGTGCCCACACGCGACATTTTGAAAATGCTCGCGCAGGAGCAAGGCCGTTCGTTGGACCACATCGCCGTCGCGCATGAAAAGGAGGAGGCTTATCTGCCGCTGATGTCACAAATCGGGCCGGTGCATGCAGTCGTGGAGATTGCGAAGGCGAACCACGGCAAGATTCCGCTGGCCGTCGCGTCCGGTGGCTCCCAAAAAATTATTTGCCTGGTGCTCGACCAGTTGAAAATCCGGCATTTGTTCGACGCCATCGTGACGAATGAAATGGTGAAGAATCAGAAACCCGCGCCGGACATTTTTCTGGAGGCGGCCCGGCAGATTGGCGTGGAGCCGAAATGCTGCCGCGCCTACGAGGACACCGACCTCGGCCTGACGGCCATCCGCGCGGCGGGTATGGAAGCAGTGGACGTGCGAAAGCTGCTGAACGCGGCGAACGGTTGAACCCGAAAACCGGAATCGGGGAACTCACCCGCCCGGATGCGACCGGACACGCCTCTCGCCAAGCCGTTGACGCGTGCGAACGCTGAAAACGCTTGAAACTCCTCTGTGCGTTCAATGTTTTTCGCGGGGGCGCGAAAAACCGCACGCGAGTCGCGTGCGTTCCCCAACCAACTTCAGCGAGACGGACAGTTTTATGATGGCATCCCGTTGAAAAATGGAGGATGTTGGTCTCATCAACGTCAACCAAAGGTCACAGCATGGCACAGGCAATCATGGATCCGGAAAAGGTGCGGCGGTTCGCGGACGAGCTGCAGCGGTTCAACACCGACCTCGAAAACCGGCTGGTGCTGTTGCAGGCGCGTTTCTCGGCGCTCGGCGACACCTGGCAGGACCAGGAGCAGGACAAATTCTCCGAGGAATTCAAGCAGGCGATGAAGGCGCTGAAAAAGTTCATTGACCTGTCCAAGGAACACGCGCCGTTCCTGCTGCGCAAGGCCCAGCGCATCGAGGAGTATCTCCACCAGAAATGACCCATTAAAATCGTCCTCGTCCTCCTCCTCGTAATCGTAATCGAAATTCAACCGAGGACGAGAACGAGAACGAGGACGAGAACGATCAAATAATGGCCACCCAGGCACAAATCACATCCGTCGAGGCGATTGAACTGTTTCGCGCCGCCCTGATCCTGTTCACGAGCCAGGCGCGCCCGGCGTTGGAGGAGATTTCCAGCGAGGTGACGCGCTCTCGGGTCTGGCTGCAAAACGACCAGCGGCGGTATTGGGAAAATGAATTGCGCCAGCGGAACAAAAAACTGGAGCAGGCAAAGCAGGAATTGATGACCGCGCGGCTCTCGACCTTCAATGATTCCACGGCGTTGCAGCAGATGGCCGTGCGCCGCGCGCAGCAGGCCGCAGTGCTGGCCGAGGAAAAATTGAAGTCGCTCAAGCGGTGGGACCGCGAACTGGAAAACCGTTCCGCGCCGCTGCTCAAGGAAGTGGAGCAGTTGCACGGATTTCTGACCGGCGCAATGCCGAGCGCCATCGCGCAATTGTCCCAAATCGTCAGGACGCTGGATGCCTACACCGATGCCGGCGCCAGCCGCGGGGGCGGCGCTGCCGCGGCATCCGGGATGGAAACGGGAGGAGCCGCGTGAGCACGACCAGCAGCAGGGGCCGATTGGTCGCCGCGTCCAGGGAGCTTGCGCTCAAATGGGACGAGACGAAGAATTACTGGCGCGACGCGAAGAGCCAGGAATTCGAGCGGCAGTATTTGCACGATTTGTTCATGGGCGTGGACAGGGCGGTTGGCGTCATTGAAAAGCTGGACGACCTTTTAAAAAAGGTCAGGAGCGATTGCGAGTAATCCGGATTTTCCACAAGAGTGGCCGGGCATCCCGTCCGTTCCGGCCATTGGACGTTTGGCCCGGCATCTTGCTTTTGCCCGGCGCAAAGCTATTCTTCCGGCGTGGATAAACGGACAGGAAAAACATCTCCGGACCCCGAATTGCTGGCGCGCATCGGGGAACTCATCCGCTTCAAGGGCGGCGGTTACAACGAAACCCAGGTGTCCGACATCATCGAGAACGCGCTGAAACTGTTGACCGACGTGAAGGACACCGGCGACATTCGCGTCCTCCAGACCGCCATCCGCGAATTGCGCTATTCCTTCCGCCTCTTCGCGCCCTACGCCGGCAAACGGAAAGTCTCCATCTTCGGCTCGGCGCGAACCAAACCCGACAGCGCGGAATACCGGTTGGCCACCGAGTTCAGCCGCAAAATGGCGCGGGCCGGATTTATGGTCATCACCGGCGCCGGACCGGGCATCATGCAGGCCGGACACGAAGGCGCGGGGCCGGCGAACAGCTTCGGCGTCAACATCCGCCTCCCGTGGGAACAGGCCGCCAATCCCGTCATTGCCGAGGACAAGAAGCTCATCACGTTCAAATACTTTTTCACGCGCAAACTCATTTTCATCCGGCACTCGGACGCCATCGCGCTGTTTCCCGGCGGCTTCGGCACGTTCGACGAAGGTTTCGAGGCGCTCACGCTCATGCAAACCGGAAAGAGCCAGCTCATGCCGCTCGTGCTCGTGGACAAACCCGGCGGCACCTTCTGGAAAACCTGGGACCGGAACATTCGCGACCATCTGCTGCGCAATAAATTAATTTCGCCCGAAGACTTGAGCCTCTACCAAATCACCAACAGCACGGAAGAAGCGGTGAACATCATCACCCGCTTCTACCGCAACTTCCACTCGACGCGATTTGTGAAAGACCAGCTCGTCATCCGGCTGAAGAAGACGCCGACCCAATCCGCACTGGCCGGAATGAACCGTGAATTTGCCGACATCATCACCGACGGCAAAATCAAAATCATCAAACCGACGCCGGAAGAACGCCGGGACAACGACCATTTGAATCTGGCGCGCATCGCCCTCGCCTTCAACCGCCGCGATTATGGCCGGCTGCGGCAATTGATTGATGTCTTGAACGGGCTGTAGCCCCGGGCCGTTGGACAATGACCAGAATGCGGTATAATTTGAAAACTATGAAACAGGATAGGCTGAACTTGAAGAAGGATAGGCTGAATACCCAGCCGCCGATTATTTAGTTAGGCATCGTGAGTTGCATGAGTTATGAGTGACCATCCAGAAGACAAGCCAGGCATTTGTCCGGTCTGTTCGGCGATTATTGTCCCCGGATTTCCCGGCGGCATCTGGACAGGCTCGAAGACAGCAAAGGCAGCAAATGGTCCGCTATATCACGCGACGTGCCAAAGCTGTCGTTCCATGCTCACGGCCTGTCCGACATACCAAGAAGCTGATGCAGGTGTGTTCATTTGGGATTGTTGGAAGAAGGAATCCGAATGACGATGCCTAATATGAGGATAGGCTGAAAGTCTCTCCGGCCTGTTGCCCACCCGACCACATTTTACCAAGCCGCGCATCTGCAAATTGGTCAAATCCAAAAAATAGGAGGGGTTTCAGCCAAAACCGGCAGGCACGGAGTGACACGCCCTACCCGCCAAACTGGCTCTTTTTGCCCACACCCCATTTTTTTATGAATTCCGGCTAATCAACTCGTTTTAAGTAGGTTGCATCAGATTAAGCTCGGGTTTGATCGGAATAAATCCGGGTTTTGTGGGAATAAATCCAGATCTGGTGGCGTCAGATCCGGTTTGGTGGCGCTAAACCTGGGTTTGGCTGGAAGAAACCCGAGTCTGGCGGCGCCAATCCCAGGTTTGGTGGCGCTAAACCCGGGTCTGATCGGAATAAATCCGGACTTGGTGGCACCAAACCCAGGCTTGGTCGCAATGAACCCGGGCTTGGCGGCGGTAAACCCCGGTTTGGCGGTAATAAATCTCGATTGGGTTTATCCGAAAAACGTTGAAATTTTGCCCCGCCCGCGCACTCGACACCCCGCCCTCTCATTTGTTAGCGTTTGGCCATGAATTTTCTCGTCACCGGCGGCGCGGGCTTCATCGGCTCCCACGTTTGCGAGCGGCTCCTGAAGGACGGCCATCGCGTCTGGGCGTTCGATGACCTCAATCATTTTTACGACCCGCAATTCAAGCGGCGCAACTTGCGGGATATTCAGGCTATTGCCGGCGGGTGCGCCGCAGCGGCAGCGCACCAGCGGCGCGGCAGCAGCGCCGCCACCCAACTGGAGAAGCCGTTTGAATTTGTCCGCGGCGACATCACGGACCAGGCCGCGCTCGACGAGGTCTTTTCCTCCGTCAAATTTGATCAGGTCATCCATCTGGCGGCGCGCGCAGGCGTGCAACCCAGCCTCCGCGAACCGGCACTTTACCAGCGCGTGAACGTGGAAGGCACGGTGAACGTGCTCGAAGCCGCGCGCAAATCCGGCGTGAAGAAAATCACCATCGCGTCGTCGTCGTCGGTCTATGGCTTGAATTCCAGCGTGCCGTTCAGCGAGCGGGACCCGATTTTCTCCACGATTTCGCCCTATGCCGCCAGCAAACTCGCCTGCGAAGCGCTAGGCCACGTCTGGCATCACCTTTACAAGATGGACGTGGCGATGCTGCGGTTCTTCACCGTCTATGGCCCGCGCCAGCGGCCCGACTTGGCGATCTACAAATTCGCGAAATTGATTTCCGCCGGACAGCCGATCCCGGTTTTTGGCGATGGCAGCGCGGCGCGGGATTACACGTTCGTCACGGACACGCTGGACGGCATCATCGCCTGCACCAACCAGGAATTCGGCTATGAGATTTTCAACCTCGGCGAGTCGCAGACGGTTTCGCTGGCGCGGATGATTGGACTGCTCGAAGCCGTGCTCGGCCAGAAGGCGGTGATTGACCGCCAGCCGCTCCAGCCCGGCGACGTGCCCATTACGTTCGCGGACATTTCCAAGGCCCGATCCAGACTGGGTTACAATCCGCGGGTGAAATTCGAGCAGGGTATCAAATTGTTTGCCGAGTGGTTTAAGAAAAGCCAGGCGTGATTTGCGGCTTGCCCGGAAACCAGACTGGTAAACCACGAAATACCCGAACCACAGGTATGTGGTTAGACAAGTTTTTTTCAATAAAAGCGTTTTTTCTTTGTTGCTTTATCCTGCGGGCGCGAATGTTTTATTGGGATCACAGACCGCCGCTACAGCGGAATATGCCGTCCCGACGGGGCTGGGGAATGAGGTGGCGCGGGTGGCTACAAAGATTTCGCTCCGGACGGAGCGGCGAACCGGTTCGCCGAAGTGACTAAATTCCCCACTTCAAAAAGAATACAAAAAACGGGTCGGTTAAGCCGCTCGTCTCTCTGCAAAAAGGCTTGGCCTATCTTGCCTCACGGGACGGCGAAGTGCGACTAGACCATGCTGCCCAAGCATTCACAGATTTGCGATCTAACTTGGTTGCTCGCGCGTCTTCTGTTAGTGTCGAAGCTCGCGCCGAAAAACTGAATGACAGCCAAGAAATGGATTTTTATTCTTGGTGGGGACAATCAGTTGGCAGGTTTTTGCTTGTGGGCTTGGATTCCGAGACAACAGTTACTCTCCAAGACGTTTCAAAAATTGAGCGGCGCTTTTCTGAAAATGCAGACCTCGTAGAGGAACTGGAAGAAGACTTTGGCAATCGTCTATTGGCGAATAGCTATTCAGATGTTGTCGCCAGTTGAAATTTGATGCCATTGTTAGGTTGCCCCGGCCAATTCCTCTTCAAAATCCACAATCTCTTTGATTTGAACCAAGAACCAGCGGTCTATTTTGGTCAGACCAAAGATTTCTTCAATCGTGAATCCAGCCCGCAGCGCGTGACGAATGAAAAAGATTCTTTCAGCATTCGGCACTGAAAGTTTTCGAGAAATTACATCGCGGGGAAGAACGTCGCGGTCGCCATAGACTTCTGTTCCAATCCGCCACGGTTTGCCGTCGCCGCCGAGTCCGCTTCTGCCGATTTCGAGGGAGCGGAGACATTTCTGGAGAGATTCTTTGAAGGTTCGCCCGATGGCCATTGCTTCGCCAACGGATTTCATCTGGGTCGTCAGGGTCGGATCGGCCTGGGGAAATTTTTCAAACGCGAACCGGGGGATTTTTGTCACGACGTAATCAATGCTCGGCTCGAAGCTGGCGGGGGTTTCGCGCGTGATGTCGTTTTTGAGCTCGTCGAGCAAATAGCCGACGGCGAGTTTGGCGGCGATTTTTGCGATGGGAAAGCCGGTGGCCTTGGACGCGAGCGCGGAACTGCGGCTCACGCGCGGGTTCATCTCGATGATGACCATGCGTCCGTTGTCCGGGTTGACGGCGAACTGGATGTTTGAGCCGCCGGTTTCCACGCCCACGGCGCGGATCACCGCGAAACTTTGGTCGCGCATGATTTGAAATTCCTTGTCCGTGAGCGTTTGGATGGGCGCGACGGTGATGCTGTCGCCGGTGTGGACGCCCATGGGATCGAAATTTTCGATGGAGCAGATGATGACGCAGTTGTCGGCCTTGTCGCGCATGACCTCCATTTCGTATTCCTTCCAGCCGAGCAGGGATTCCTCGATGAGAATTTCATTCACGGGCGAAAGCTCCATGCCGTGTTTGGCGAGTCCTTCAAATTCGTCGCGGTTGTAGGCGATGCCTCCGCCGGTGCCGCCGAGGGTGAACGCGGGCCGGATGATGAGCGGGAATTTGCCGATCTTTTCGGCCACGGCGTTGGCTTCCACCTTGTCGTGCGCGGTGCCGGAAATGGGCACGTCGAGGCCGATGGACAGCATCAAATCCTTGAACGCCTGGCGATCCTCGCCTTTGTGGATGGCGTCAGCCTTGGCGCCGATCATTTCGACGCCGTATTTTTCGAGCACGCCGCTTTTGTGGAGGGCCATGGCGGTGTTGAGCGCGGTCTGGCCGCCGAGCGTGGGGAGCAGGACGAGTTTGTGCGGTGCGGAAGAAGTCGAAGGCGAGGCGCCTTCGACGGCACGCGGGGCGCGTGCGATCCCCGAATCAACGGAAACGCCCATTTTCTTCATTTCACCCAGCTCGCGCACGATGATTTTCTCGACGCACTCCGGTGTGATGGGCTCGATGTAGGTGCGGTCGGCGAACTCCGGGTCGGTCATGATGGTGGCCGGATTGGAGTTCACCAGAATCACGCGGTAGCCTTCCTCCTTGAGTGCTTTGCAGGCCTGCGTGCCGGAATAATCAAACTCGCACGCCTGGCCGATGATAATCGGGCCGGCGCCGATGATGAGGACGGAATGAATGTCAGTTCGTTTTGGCATCTGCGGCCACAGATTAAACACGGATCGGGCGCGGATTAAAAGTCAAAAGCCAAAGTGCCGGATTCACTTTACTTGGCGGAAAGTTGGAGTAGATTACGCTCCAGAAATGAGAGGTATTACCACCACGTTCGCGGCCCTGGCTATGTCCATGGCGTCCCTTTTCGCAGCTTTACCCACCCCGGATCCGGATGACGGCGGCATCACGTTGCCGCCGGGTTTCCGCGCGCTGGTCTTTACCGACAATCTCGTCGTGGGCAAACGGGTCGGCCGGACCCAGGAAAACCTGCGCGGCCTCGCGGTCGCGGCGAACGGCGACGTTTATGCCAAGGGCCTGCACGGCCAGATTTTTGCGCTGCACGACACGAACGGCGACGGCCGGGCGGACGTAATCGAGCAGTTCGGTCCCGGCGACGGCGGCACTTATATCATGTTCCATGACGGCTACCTGTATCATGCCAGTTCGAAGGCGCTTTATCGCTACAAATACATCCCCGGTGAACTGGTGCCGTCCAGCCCGCTGGAAGTCATCGTCCATGATCTGCCGAACCAGTCTGGCGGCCACGATCAGAAGCCTTTTGCCTTTGACGAGAGCGGGCACGTGCTCATCGAGGCCGGCTCACCTTACAACGATTACAGCCGGCCGGACCGGCAGTTCGGCGCGAAAGGCTACAGCCCGGAGGAGGTGGCGAAATTCCAGGAAACCTACGGCGGGTTCTGGGAATTCGACGCCAACAAGACCAACCAGACTTTTGCGGACGGTGTGCGCTTTGCGACCGGGGAGCGGCACAGCGTCTCGCTGGCGTGGCAGCCGGTCTCGAAGAATTTTTTCATGTGCATGATGGGCCGCGACCAGCTCAACACCGTTGATCCCGCCGACTACGACGCCCTCGACAACGCCGAGCGCGTGGCCGAGGAATTTCATGAGCTCAAACAGGGCGCGAACCTCGGCTGGCCTTACACTTATTGGGATCCAATTAAAAACGCGCGCATGGTCTCGCCGGAATACGGCGGGGACAATCGCAAGCGTGATGACAACCCCGCCTACGACAAACCGATCATCGGTTTTCCGGGGCACTGGGCGCCATTGCAGATGTGCCTCTACACAAGCGTGCAATTTCCCGAACATTACCGCAACGGAATGTTCCTCGCGTTTCACGGATCGTGGAACCGTGCGCCGTTGCCGCAGGCCGGTTACCGCGTGGTTTTCATTCCGTTCGACGCCGGCGGGATGCCGACCGGCCAATACGAAAATTTTGCCATGGGCTTTGCCGGCGGGGACGAGACAAATATCCGCAACGCCCGTTACCGGCCCTGCGGTGTGGCGGTCGGCCCGGACGGTTCGCTTTACATCAGCGAAACCGAGAAAGGCCGCATCTGGCGCGTGATTTACACCGGCGAAACCAACGCGCCGATGGCCGGGAGACAAATTTTGGCGACAGCGACGGCGCAGTCATATCCGCCCATCCTCGCTGACACACCCGGTGGCAAGGCCTTTGCGCAGGTGTGCGCCGCCTGCCATATGCCCAACGGCAGCGGCGTGCCAGGAATGCAGCCGCCGCTCGTAGGCAGCGCGGTCATTGCCGGCGACACGGCCCAGCTCATCAACGTCCTCCTGCAAGGCCCGGCGAAGGTGCTGCCCGCTGACCGCCCGAAATTTCAGAACGTGATGCCGCCATTCGGCCCGGTCTACAAGGACGCCGACATCGCGAGCCTCATTAATTATCTGCGCGCCAATTTTGCTCCCGCCGCGCCCAAGGTCACGCCGGAAGAGATCGCGGCACAACGCGCCAAACTTTAATCCGGCGTGCGAACATCCCGGATGAAGTGCGGGTGGCTGTCAGGATAAATGCGTTACGTCCGCCGGAGTGAATGGTGTGCCTGCTGAACCCGGCTTGGGCCGCGGAAAGCGTTCCCGTGTCTGTGTGTGTATTTGATTGTTTAAGCCATTTGCCTTACGCTCTTCCAACTTTATGACTGATCCACGTTACACCAAACTGGCGAAGTTGCTCGTCAACTATTCCACCCAGATCAAAAAAGGCGACCGCGCGTTGCTCGACATGATTGACGTGCCGGACGAATTTTCCGTCGAACTCGTCCGCGCCGTCCGCGCGGCCGGAGGCACTCCGCTCGTCGAAGTCCGCCATCCGCGCGTCTCCCGCGAATTGCTGCTGGAAATGAATGACCGGCACGCCGCGCTCGTCCGCGACATCGAGATGTTTCGCATGAAAAAAGTGCAGGCTTACATCGCCATACGCGGCGCCGCCAATATCAGCGAAAATTCCGACGTGCCCAGCGACCGGATGCAGCTTTATTCGCGCATCATCCGTCCGGTGCAGGATTATCGGGTCAACAAGACCCGATGGTGTGTGCTGCGCTGGCCGACGCCGAGCATGGCGCAGGCCGCCGGCATGAGCACGGAGGCGTTTGAAAATTTGTATTTTGACGTTTGCACGATGGATTACGCGAGGATGGCGCGCGCGATGGTTCCGCTGGAGCGCCGGATGAAGCGCGCCGACAAGGTTAATCTGAAGTCGCCGGGAACGGATTTGACATTCAGCATCAAGGGCATCGGCGCGAAGATGTGCAAGGGCAACCGGAATATTCCCGATGGCGAAGTTTTTTCCTGCCCGGTGAGGAACTCGGTGAACGGTGTGATTCAATTCAACACGCCGACGCTGTATTCGGGGACAAAATTCGAGAACGTGCGCCTGGAATTCAAGGATGGCAAAGTCGTCAAGGCAACGGCAAACAACACAAAACGGCTGAACGAAATTCTGGACACGGATGCCGGCGCGCGTTACGTCGGTGAATTTTCGCTCGGCTTCAATCCGTTCATCCTGAATCCGATGTGCGACATTTTGTTCGATGAGAAAATCGCCGGCTCGCTGCATTTCACACCGGGCCAGGCTTACGAAGAGTGTGACAACGGCAATCGCTCGGCGGTGCATTGGGACATGGTGCTGATTCAGCGCAAGGAATGGGGCGGCGGCGAGGTGTGGTTCGACGGCGAGCTGATCCGCAAGGATGGAATTTTCCTGACGAAAGATTTGAAGCCGCTGAACCCGGCGAATTTGAAATAGGGCCTTGACAAAGAGTCGTCCAGCGACATTTATTGTGCGAAAGTTTCTAAGAAACTGGCGTGTCGGGTGTCATACATGAGACGAAGGCGTTTCGGAACCAACTAAAGTTATGACTGAATTCAAATTCCGCTGTCCGCAATGCGGCCGGCTCATCCAGTGCGACACCAGCTATGCGGGCACGCAAATCAATTGTCCGGCCTGTAAACAACCCATTTTTGTGCCACCAGTGCCGGATTCCGGCGCGGATGCCGGTCAACCGCCGGTTTCCACGCGGGCGCAAACAAGGCGTCATATTCTTGGCATTGTAGCAACGGTAATTGTTCTTGCCGCACTCATTACCGCCGTCTGGTTTGGTTACTCAAAAATCAAGTTTCACCAGTTCGTGGAAAAAGGACTGGTTGCTTATTACCCGTTAAATGGAAATGCCGATGACGCTAGTGGGAATGGGAATAATGGCAGCGTTGTTGGGGCGAAATCCTGCAAAGACAGATTCGGAAATGCAAATGCCGCATTCCGCTTTAATGGCGTGGACAACTACATCAGTTTCAAATCGGTTCCGCTCACGAAACTCGATAATTGGTCTCTGTCCGCGTGGATGAATCCCTCTTCAATCAACCAGTATGCCATGGTTGTTTGTCTGGGTTTTGACGATGGCAATACCGGTGATGGATTTGCATTTGGCATAACGACGGGCAGCTTCAACCCGGGAAATCACCTGACCGGAGTGCTTGGCGGCGTAAAATGGATCCCCACTGAATACACTTTCTCTTCTCCCGATGTTTGGTATCACGTTGTCATGTTGCGTAACGACGGCGTTACAAAATTTTACGTGAATGGAGTCCAGACCGCGAACACAGAGTCAAGCACACCACTGGCTCCCACAACATTTACAATCGGTTCTGCAAGCGGCATTCGATTTTTTAAAGGGATGATTGATGATGTCCGCATCTATAACCGCGCGCTTTCAGATTCGGAAATCCAATCGATTTACGCAGAGCAAAAATAACCCGAATGACTGGAATTGGCCCGGTCAAAATTATGGCTGAATTCAAGTTCTTCTGCCCGCGATGCGGACGGCAAATCCAATGCGATACTGGTTATGCGGGGACGCAAATCAACTGCCCGGCCTGCCAACAGCCCATTGTTGCGCAACAAACGCCGGGTTCCGGCGTGGCCATTGCTCAACCGCCAGCTCCCGCGCAAGCGCTAACAGGGCGTAATGTTTTGGGCATCGCTTTAGCGGTAATTGTTCTTGCCGCACTCGTCACCGCTGGCTGGTTTGGCTACTCGAAATACAAGCGCGGTCATTTGCCACCGGGCTTGGTGTCGCTGTGGTCGGGCGAGGGCAATGGCAACGACAGCGCGGACAAAAACAACGCCACGGTTCCGACGGGAGTGACTTTTGCCCCGGCTCAAGTGGGACTTGGTTTCGAGCTGAACGGCCAGAATCAGCGAGGTGACGCTCCACGAATAATCGTGCCGGATGCGCCGGATCTGAATTTTGGCGCGAACCGCGATTTTTCGATCACGGCTTGGATCCAGCCTCTGCCCAGTCCTGGCAATTACACGGATATGTCTGGAGAAGTTATGACCGTGATCAGCAAGCGTTACTCACCAAACGCCTATACCGCCTTGGGTTACGAAATATATTTAAGTAGCGGAAAGTTGTGCTTTCAAATGATTGACTCGCAGGGCCACGGCAGCAATTTTTACAACCTTGGTGCGGAATCAGACTTGCGCGACGGAATATTCCATCATGTAGCGGTGACAGTCCAAAGAAATTCGACGAAGGGTCTCCAGTTTTACGTTGACGGGCGGCGGATTGCGACGTTTGATCCGACTGCCGCCTCCGGGGACCTGTCGAACGAGTCGCCGCTGCGGATTGGGAACCATCCTGATCCCGGCTTTCGGGCCTTCTACCACGGCATCATTGATGAAGCGGGCCTATATAATCGCGCCCTGTCGGCGGATGAAATTCAATCCATTTACACAGCGGGCGGTGCCAGCAAACCTTAAACGATCAGCAAAATCCATTTCGCGGCAGGCTGATCCGTTGGATGGCATTTTCCTGACGAAGGATTTGAAGCCGCTGAACCCGGCGAATTTGAAATGAATTGACGTTCAGTCGTCGTCGCCGGGCTTTTGCTTCCGTCGTTGTTCCGAGAAGAAATTTTTCAGCAGCGCCCGACATTCCGTCTCGCGCACGCCGCCGGTGATTTCGCAGCGATGATTGAGCGTTGGGAACTGCAGCAGGTTCAGCGCGCTGCCGGCGGCGCCGCCCTTGGGATCCGCCGCGCCAAAAACCACCCGCGCCAGCCGCGTGTGGACGATCGCCCCGGCGCACATCGGGCACGGCTCCTTCGTCACATAAAGCGTGCAATCCGTCAACCGCCAGTCGCCGACGGCTTCCTCCGCCTGCGTGAGCGCCAGCATCTCGGCATGCGCCGTGGCGTCCTTCAGCAACTCCACCTGGTTGAACGCCCGCGCGATGATTTTGCCGCCGCGCACAATCACCGCGCCAACGGGCACCTCGTCCGCCTCCAGCGCGCGCGCCGCCTGCCGCAGCGCCTCGCCCATGAAATAATGGTCGCTCTGCAAATCAATGATGGGTTCGTCCATGGATCAACTCCAAGATCCAACATTCAACGTCCAACAGCGAATGAAGACGGATGACGTCAACATTGGAGGTTCGATGTTGACTGTGGATGTTGGATGTTTTCATTCGATTCTTCCAGCGTCCACTCGTTGCGGCCATCCGGATGGCAATGGCAATGCGCGGCGAAGAAGCCGCCGCGGAATTGCCAGAACCACGGCCAAATCCGCTCGCGGTCCGTCTGCGGGATGTTCAGCGAACCGATCTGGTCCCGGCGGAAAAATTGAAACCGCCCCTCCTCGTGCGGCGGCGGCAGCGCGGTCAGTTTCTGCTTCACCTCGAACAGGAACATCAGCCAATGCGTCTGGCCCTGATAGCCGTGCTCGCTCACGAGGCCGGTCAGGTGCAAGTCCGAAACGGCGAGTTGATCGCCCAGTTCCTCCTCCGCCTCGCGGCAGGCGCAGGCGTAAGGCGACTCGCCGATGTCCGTTTTCAATTTGCCGCCGCACGGGCTCCAGAGGCCGCGGTTCGGCTCCTGCGCGCGTTCGAGCAGCAGGACTTCGTCCCGCTCGTTGAAGCAGTAAAGCAGCGTGGCGACTTTGTAGGGGAGCGACATTTTTAATTGAGGCGATTCCTGTTCTTTGCGATTTCGAGCAGGAACAAACGCCGAATCACGTCATAGCCGCGTTCATTCGGATCTTCGAGATTCATGTAAAACCAGTAATGCGGATCGTGCCAGTCGAAATGAGGCCGCCAGAATTGCATGCAATGGATTCCGTGGCCAAGGAATGCGGCGTGAATATCCACCAGGTGAACGTTCGGATGCGTTTCGGCGGCGTGGCGGATGATGGTGTTGTAAGCGTCGAGAATCGCCATCGAATCCTTCCATGCGGGCAGGCCGGCGCGTCGTGTGTCTCCAAATCCGTCCGTCGGGTCAAAAATGTTCGCCAGAAATATCTCGCAGCCGCCCGGAAAACGACTGTTGATTTGCTCCAGCGTGGAATCCAGCCGCCGCCCGAAATTTTCCACCCACGGCTTTGCCTCATCCATGCTCGCGCCATACATCGCTTCCTCGCGCGGCGGCGTGCGGCCGTAGTTGTGGATGATGTCGTTGCCGCCCGTCGTCATGACCACGACGCCAAAAACGTCCGGCGCGTTTGTCGGCAGGGAATTGAGTTGCCGCGACGGAACCTCGGACGAAGTGCTGCCGGAAACCGCCAGATTCGTGAATTGGAACTTCGGAAAGACGGAAGCCAGGCAAATGCCGTTCATCTCCGGGAATTCATCCGCCGGATTTTTCGCCAGCCGGTCAAAATAGGAATACCCCTTTCGCGCGCCGAATCCAGCCGTGACGCTGTCGCCCAGGCCCACAAACAAAACCCGATTGCTTGTCCATGCCGAAGAAAACAATTCACGGCTGACCGCCGGGCCTGCCGGCCCGCTGCCAATCGGACGCGCAATTTGTAACACCAACCAAGCGCCCAAGCCCGCAATCAGGAGCAAGCCAATCAACAGAATGGCTGCAATTCGTTTGGTTTTGGTTCGCACGTTTATGCTATTGAAACGGTCGCCGCCATTTGGAGCAAGCGGATTCATGTCGGATGCAAAATTCCATTGTCACCGCGCGCCAAAATGTTAGCATGGCTGCTCTTGTTTTTACGACAGACGAAAAATTGACATGAAAACTTACGACATTGCATTGCTCGGCGGCGACGGCACCGGCCCGGAAGTCGCGCGCGGAAGGCGTCAAAGTCTCCGAAGCCGCGGCCAAGAAATTCGGCTTCAAAATCAACTGGCATCCACTACGATTTCGGCGGCGAACGCTATCTCAAGACCGGCGAAGTGCTGCCGGACGGCGCGGTGGACGAACTGCGCAAGTTCAAGGCGATTTATCCTCGGCGCCGTCGGCCATCCGCAGGTCAAGCCGGGCATTCTCGAAAAAGGCATCCTGCTCCGCCTGCGTTTCGAGCTGGAGCAATACATCAATCTCCGTCCCGTGAAACTTTATCGCGCGCAGGATTGCCCGCTCAAGGACAAGGGGCCGGAGCACGTTGATTTCATCGGTCATCCGCGAGAACACCGAGGGGCTTTACGCCGGCGCGGGCGGTTTTCAATACAAGGGCACGCCGCACGAAGTCGCCATCCAGGAATCCGTCAACACCCGCCGCGGCGTCGAGCGCTGCTTGAAATACGCCTTTGAACTCGCGAAGAAACAGCGCGCCGGCAAACCGTGGAAGGGACTCAAGCCCGAGGACGTCAAGGCCGGCAAGACCGCGCAACTGACGCTTTGCGGCAAGACCAACGTGCTGACCTACGCCTTCGATCTCTGGTGGCGCGCCTTCAACGAACTCGCGCCGAAATATCCCGACGGTCAAAACCGATTACGCCCACGTGGACGCCACCTGCATGTGGTTCGTGAAAAATCCGGAATGGTTCGACGTCATCGTCACCGACAACATGTTCGGCGACATCATCACCGACCTCGCGGCGATGATTCAGGGCGGCCTCGGCGTGGCCGCGGGCGGCAACATCAATCCCGAAGGCACCTCGATGTTCGAGCCGATGGGCGGCAGCGCGCCGAAATACACCGGCCAGAACGTCATCAATCCCATCGCCGCCATCAACGCGGCGGGCATGATGCTGGATTTCCTCGGCGAAGCGAAAGCCGGCGCGGCCATCGAAACCGCCGTCGTGAAAATCATCAACACGAAGATCAAATCGCTCGCCGCCGGCAAGATGGGTTACGGCACGCGCGAAGTGGGCGACCTCATCGCGGCGGCGGTTTAAGGTCCGAAACCTTTCGGAACGGGTTTATCGGCGTCATCTGCGGATGACGCCGATTTGCTTTCCGCCTCGAATGCGGCCTCCGTAGGCTTGGAAATGACCTCCGACGACTCGGATACGACTTCCGTAGACTCGAACATGACCTCCGAGCCTACGGACGTGACTTCCGTAGGTTCGGAAGCGACTTCCGTAGACTCAGAAATGACTTCCGTAGACTCGAACTTGATTTCTGAAAACGCATAAAATGTGGTCAAGCCGCTGAAAATGAGCGATTTAAGCTAGAGAACGGGTCTGGAAGCCTTTTTTGACCGTCCGCTACCCGCCCCGGCACCACTGGAAACACCAGCCGGGCTTGTCCCGGCCAATACCAGCCCTGGCTGTGTGCCACAGATTCGACGCCAGCCGGTTTGTGACGAAGGTCATTTGGGATGGACGATTGGGGCCATTGACGGATGAATCTTTAACCATGGATGGACACCGATGAACACGGATTTTTCAAGCCCGTAGGGCTGGCATCTTTGTAGATTACGGTTTCCAAACGAGTCAAGCTCCGTCAGGAGCGACATCATCAGGAAATTCAAAACGGAATATGCCGCTCCTACGGAGCTTGAACCGATGCGGATGATAAACTACAAAGATGCCGCGCCTACGGCGCTGAAAATGCCGCCGGGGTAACGGGGTGCGAGGCTCCGCGTACGAGGCTGGGCGATGACGGAAATCAGATTGGGGCGCACTCCGTCCACCCTCCGTAGCAGCCCTACTGCGGAGGACGGGCACTCCCCGCAGCGTCGAAGCAACTCGCCGCGTCGTAACGCAGTGAAGACGGGCGCATTCCGCATTATCAACTTGTCGCGACGTAGTCCCGCTTTGCGGGACGAAGGCGGATTCCTGAATTCATTTTGGGATTGACGATTGGGGCAGATTAGCTTTGGATTGATGAAATCATGAAAACCAAACGGAACCTGATTCAAATCTGCCTGCTCTGTGCGGTAATGCTGCCCGCCGTGGCGCAAGCCCAATTCACTTTCACGACCAACTACGACGGTTCGCTCAACATCTGCCAATACACGGGTTCGGGCGGCGTAGTGATAATTCCAGATTCGACCAATGGCATGATAATCACCACCATAGGAACCAATGCTTTCTATGCCTACAATGGGTCAACCAGCATCACGATCGGCACCAACATCACCAATATTGGGAACGCTGCGTTCTGTGACTGCTCCAGCCTGACCAACGTCACGATCGGCACCAACGTCGCGACCATCGGGGACCTGGCGTTCAAATACTGCTCCAGCCTGAAGAGCGTGACGATTCCCAACAGCGTCACCAACATTGGTGACAGGGTGTTCTCTTACTGCACCAGCCTGACCTCGATAATAGTGGATACGAACAATCCGTCATACAGCAGTTTGAATGGAGTCTTGTTCGACAAGAGTCAGAGCACACTTGTTGCATATCCCGGGCGCACCTCCGGAAGCTACACGATTCCCAACAGCGTGATTATAATCAGGAACCATGCCTTCGAAGAATGCAACTGGCTTACCAGCATCACGTTCGGCACAAACGTCGCCAGCATCGGAGACAATGCGTTCGAATTCTGCATCCTGCAGAACGTGACGATCGGCAACAGCGTCACCAGCATCGGGGACCGGGCGTTCTATTACTGCTCTTACCTGACCAATGTGACTATTCCCAACAGCGTCACAAACATTGGTAACGAGGTGTTCTCTTACTGCACCAGCCTGACCTCGATAATAGCGAATACGAACAATCCGTCATATTGCAGTGTGAATGGGATCTTGTTCAACAAGAGTCAGACCACGCTTGTTGCATATCCCGGTAGCGCGCGCGGATGCTACACGATTCCCAACAGCGTCACCAACATCGGGGACTGGGCGTTCGAAGGCTGCTACTGCCTGAAACGTCATGATTCCCAACAGCGTTACCAGCATCGGGGACGGGGCGTTCGCGAACTGCCAAAGTCTGACCAATGTCACTATCGGTAACAGCGTCACCAACATCGGGGACTTTACTTTCTTTGGCTGCATCCGACTGACCAATTTCACGATTCCCAACAGCGTCACCAGCATCGGAGACCAGGCGTTCGATGACTGCTACCAGCCTGACCAGCATCACGATCCCCAACAGCGTCACCAGCATCGGGGACATGCGTTCTATTACTGCTCCGGCCTGACCAGCGTCACGATCCCCACAGCGTCACCAGCATCGGGGGCGGTGCGTTCGAATACTGCACCGGCCTGACCAGCGTCACGATTCCCAACAGCGTCACCAGCATCGGGGCAGGACGTTCTATGACTGCACCAGCCTGACCAGTGTCACGATCGGCAACAGCGTCACCAGCATCGGGGACACTGCGTTCGAATACTGCACCAGCCTGACCAGTGTGATAATTCCCAATAGCGTCGCCAGTATCTTTGACCATGCATTCTGGTCATGTATCAACTTGACGAGCGTCTATTTTAAAGGGAATCCCCCGACACCAAATAGTGAATATACATCTGTTTTCTCGGGTGATCCTACAACCGTCTATTACCTGCCGGGCACCCCGGGCTGGGGTTCAAGGTTTGATGGTGTTTGGACTGCGCCATGGTTTCTTCCGAACCCGGTGATTCTAAACCATGTCCCCAACTTTGGGGTGCAAACCAATGCGTTTGGTTTCACCATCTCATGGGCAACGAACATTTCCGTGGTGGTGGAAGGCTGCACGAATCTGGCCAATCCCGTGTGGCAGCCGGTTTCAACCAACACCTTCACTGGCGGCGCGTCCTATTTCAGCGACGCGCAATGGACCAATTATCCCTGCCGTTTCTATCGCGTCCGCTCGCCGTGATTTTCAGCGTGCCAGGTTTTCTCTTAATAATTCCACAGCCACCGACCCGGTGTTTTTCATCACGGACGATGGTTATTTGATTTCCATTTATCACGTCGTCAAGGATGCAACCAAGGTTCGTTTGCTCACGGGCCTTCGCCGCGACGAAGTGGCTGCGGCCACGCAGGCGGGCGCGGGATTGATTGTGCCAAGGTGGTTCAGGTGGATGCGGCCAAGTTGGAGTTCAAGCTTTAGCTTGTCGGGCGGATGGGGCACGCTAAAGCGTGAACTCCAACAGAGGCACTGTGGCGACGGTCGGTTTTCCCGACATCGGTTTGCAGGATTTTTTAACCACGAAACGCAC
Source organism: uncultured Verrucomicrobiae bacterium (assembly GCA_963711945.1). Lineage (GTDB taxonomy): Bacteria > Verrucomicrobiota > Verrucomicrobiia > Limisphaerales > UBA11358 > UBA11358. The sequence goes on from CAVQGB010000010.1 coordinate 64,613, forward strand.
GAACTACACGAAAATTGGAAGACAGGTTCATTTTGTGTCCGCTTTCGTGTGTTTGGTGTATTTCGTGGTTCATCCAGAGGTAGTGCTGGTGCAGGTTTGTTGAGTAGCAGCGGGCGTGAGTCCGCTCATTATTCAAACTGGAGAAGATGGAGCGAACTGACGTTCGCTGCTACGGATCGCGAAGTCCTGGCGGACGGCCACCGTCCTCGCCCCACCGACGAAGATTCTCTTTGCGGTCTTGTGTTTTTTGCGGTTAATCCTAAAAAGCCGGAGATTGCCGTGGCGCGAGAGTCCAAGTAGCATCGTTCATCGGGGAAATCGTCCTTGTATTATTGCCGATGACAGCAGCGCCAACCGCCAGCCAATGTTCCAGACGGCTCACCGCCGGTCTGATTGCGTTCTTTGTTCTGATGGCGTGTGTCGGCGCGCGCGCGGCCACGTCCAAACAGCAATCCCTCGATGAATGGCGGAACCTGACTTCACCCGCCGTCAAAGCTCCCGACGTTTTCGTCAAAGGCGACGATGTCCGATTCTACTTCGACACGGGCACGAATGTGATGGAATTCAACGCAGATTGGGGCCACATCCGGGTTCCTGCTGCTGGTTACAAGGTCAATTCCGCTCTGGTTCGATGGAAGCAAAATCTTCAACGCCGGCCGGAGCTCGACAAGAGTGGCTGGCGCGAGGCCACGGTGATCGCCGGGGCGGAATGGCGGCGTTTGTCCACAAATTTGCTGGAGGTGTTGACTCCGAAAACGCCGGGCCATGGCGCGTATTACGAGGCGCTTTTCTCGAACCGGCTTCTTTATCGCGATGCGCAAGGCGTTGCCCGCTTCGCGCCGGATGGCGAAACGCCCGCCGGGTTGACGGTTGACCATCGCTATACGGTTGAAGAAACCCTCGATGTCCTGTCACAGCGCATCGAGGAGCATTTAGTCCGGGCGCATCCGGGCGACTCGCTGTTTCTCATCATGGCGCCGAGCGCCGATCGGTTCACGGAACCGCTCCTGCTCGACCGGCAACGGCATCAGTGTGTCTGGTTGTCGCCGGCGGCACTTTACGACACGAGCGAGCGCGGGTTCGGGTTTGCCAATTCCATGCGGGGCTTTGGCGCGTTCATTTTTGAAAGCCACGGTCTGGCGCTCGTCAAGAATCCGGTTTCCAGCCTGGCGCGCCTCGCGGACTTGGGGGTGCAAACCGTCGGTCTTCTTGCACGGTTGCCTTTGCCTAAGTTTGGCTCTGAAGTTCCGCCGCTGGCCAAAACCAACGGCATGGACCTTGGCAAATGGGAGAAATGGCTCGATAGCTACACCAACACCCGACGGGAGGATGGTTCCCTGCATTTGTTGATTGATGGCGACCGGTTTTACCCTCGGCTTCAACAGGCCATTGCGGAAGCGACCAACCACATCTCTATGAACCTTTACATTTTCGACCGCGACGACGTGGCTGTCTCCATCGCCAACGAACTCAAACAACGCTCCTCGCAGGTGAAGGTCCATGTGATTGCCGACCAGATGGGCACACTGGCCGCGGGGTTGTCTCCGCCGGCGACGCCGATGCCGGAGGATTTTACCATGCCGGCCTCGATTATTTCCTATCTCCGCGACGGGTCCCGTGTGCGGGTGCATCCGTTTTTGAACCCGTGGTTTTCCACCGATCACCAGAAAGTTTTTCTCGTGGACGGCCAGCATGCCTGGATCGGCGGCATGAACCTCGGCCGCGAATACCGCTACGAATGGCACGACCTGATGTTCGAGCTGGGCGGGCCGGTGGTGGGTTCGCTCGAACGGCAATTCCGGCGCGAATGGGCGCATGAAAGTCTCCTCGGTGATTTCGCCTTCACCGCCGCATGGCTCACTCCGCCCAATTATCCCGTCCAGCCCGCCGGCACAAACCAATGGATCAAAGTCCGCCGCCTGCCCACGCGGACGCTGTGGAAACCCTTCGACAAGGCGGTGTGCGGGGCGTTGGACCGGGCGCAAAGTTACATTTACGCCGAGAATCCTTATCTCTTTGACCGGAGTGTGATTGACGAACTGGTCAAGGCCCGCGCGCGCGGCGTGGACGTGCGGGTCGTGATGCCGCGCGTCAACGACTTCAAGGCCGGCGGTCGCAGCAATTTGATTGTCGCCAACGACCTCCACGAGCACGGCATCCGCGTTTATTTTTATCCCGGCATGACGCATGTCAAAGCGCTGCTCGTGGACGGCTGGTCCTGCCTCGGTTCGGGCAATCTCAACCATTTAAGCCTGCACCTCTGCCAGGAGGAAAACATCGCCACCTCCGACCCGGCCTTTGCCGCGCAGTTGAAGCACGATCTGTTTGAAGAGGATTTCGCCCGTTCCTACGAACTCAACCAGCCCATTTCCGTGGACTGGGTGGACTTCATGGCCGACACCGTGCTTCAGGGGTTTTGAAAATCTGACTTCAATATTCACCGGGCTTGCGGGACAACAAATTCGTCGCCCCCGCCAAATATTCAGGCACTGCTCCTCTTTTGGAAGGCGCTGCCCCTATTTTTACAGGTCTTATCCCTCTTTTTGGAAGCATTGCTCATATTGCTAGAGGCTACACAACTATTATTGGAGACGCTGCCCATATTTTTTAAAGCGTTATCCATTTTTTTGATGGCGTCATAACTATTTCTAAAGGTGTAGCCGCTATTTTCTTGAGCGTTGCTCCTATTTCTTTAGGCATTACCACTATTGTAAAAATCATTTGCATTATTTCTTGAGTCATATAAATTCCTGCACAATTCAATTATTCCATTAAAAATCCAACTAAAAGCATGAATTCGACCGCAAATCCTACCAATCCTCCGCTGATGACGTTCAAGAGCTTCGTTGAAGCCATTGGCGCGCCGGTGCGGGCGAGCATACTTGGCGCGTTGAGCGACGGCGAACCGCGCATGGTGAACGAAATCGCCAAAATCATCGGGCAAAAGCCGGGGCTGGTGTCCAAGCATCTGGCCGTGCTTCGCGGGGCGGGACTGGTGGTGCTGAACAGGCGGCTTTATCAGGTGCCGGCGGCCTGCGTTGCCGACGCCGGCAAGCGGCATCTGGATTACGGCCACTGCCTGCTGCGCCTGCCCGACGCCAACGGCCAGCCGACGATGTGACCGAAGCCTCAACTCTGAAGAAGCTCTTTCCAAAAGGCCTCTGGAATGACGGCTGGCTTGCCACTCTGCATTCGTCTTATCAGTGCGGCTTCGATTTTGTTTCCATAATTTCCGTGAGCCCATGCAGGATTCGCGTCGCTTCCGATGACAAGCGCGTCCGTCTTCGCAGTAACGCCATCGCTGATCGAACCTCCGTGAGAAACGACTGCCTTTTGGCATTCGCTCCGTGAGCCATACTCGAAGACACCTGTGAATGCGAAGCACTTTCCGGCGATTGAAATATCCGGGAGCGGGTCATCAAACGGAGATCCTTCTTTGAGCAGATCAGAGATCATGATTTCAAGTGCTTTTCGCTTTTCATTGCTGATCGAGGAACGCGGATGTGGACGCCAATCTTCAGGAATGACAACTTGTGCGAGCGCGGCATGGTCATGCGGCCGCAACTCCGTGGTAGAATCATCTTCATCACCCGTGGTGTAAATATATGCGGTCCACAAATACTTGTTTTCGGAATCCGAAAACAGCTTGCCAATAATGCCTCCTGCACGGCCTTTTGATGGAGCTGGATCAATTGGCACGCCGAAGAAGCGCAGAGCTTTTAATTGACGATTCGTGGCAGTATCAAAGTGCCAGGCGGGAAGATAGTCCTTCAATACGTATGTGCGCATGATGTGTCCCCTCAAAATAGCGAATCTTGGTTTATCGCCGGCTTCGGTTTTCCTTTCGTTCCCAACAATTCTAGAAATTCTTTCTCTGTCAGAATTTTTACGCCCAACTCTTTTGCCTTGTCCAATTTTGAACCCGCTTCATCTCCGGCGAGCAGATAATCGGTGTTCTTGCTGACTGAACCAGTCACGTTGCCGCCAGCATCGCGGACGAGCGCCGAAGCTTCATCGCGCGCGAGCGTCGGTAGAGTGCCGGTCAGGACAAAAGTTTTCCCTGCTAAACTGTTCGCTTCAGATTGTTCACGAGGTTTAGAATGCGCGAACTCACCTTGCGGCCAAATTCCCAATTCGTGCAAACGGTGTAAAGTATGCTTCCCGATTTCTGATTTAAAGAAGTCCACAGTGCTTTTGGCAACAACTGGACCAAGCTCTTCGGGAATCCCACCAATGCTTAATCGTTCTCTTGTTTCAATGATCTTGGTATTCAACGTAGTCCGTAGTGGACGAAGTCCACGGAACAACTCCTGCAAACGCTTCTTTTCAATTGGGTCAATTGAAGCCTCTTGTTCTGCTTCAAGCTTTTTAATCCGCGCAGAGAGTTCGTCGCGCTGGTGTGCCTCCTGCTCAAGTTGTTTTTCAAGTGTAGCGTGATTTGCTTCGGTGCCTTGCTTCAGTTTTTCTTCCAACTTATTAATCTTTTCTTTTTCTTTAGCCAGTAAGGGGCGAAGTCCAACAAGCACCTCTCCAAAACGATTCTTGGCCGTCGGGTCGGTGGCTGTCGCTTGTTCTGTTTCCATTCTAGTAATTCGAGCAGAGATGTCGTCATGCTGTTGTAGCGCTTGCTCAAGTCGCTTCTCAAGCTTGGAGCGGTTGGCTTCGATGGCTCGCTTCAGGCGTCCGCTCTTTTTGCAACGAGTATCCAAACCATATCTTATCCCTGCCCGGATTTCCGTTGCACGCTTTTGTAGTTCTTCGTGCCTGCTCTGTCGTGGAGCAAGTGCCGTTTTTTCGATTGCTAGTTGTTCTTCGATTTTTCGCTGCAATTCCTCGACCAACTTTTGGCGTTCTTCATGCTCCTCCTCTGTCCTAGTCGGGTTCTTCCTTGAACGAGGGCTAATTCTATCGGCTTCCTTTTCTAGCCGCACCCTTTCCTTCCTGCCGCGCAGAGGGTTGAGTTCGGATTCTGGATTAACCCAATCCAACTCCCGTCGCACCTCTTCGAGATCAGGAATACCTTTGAGGATTTCCGACGAGGCAATGTCCTTGAAGTCCTCATGCATCTCCGCAATCAGGCGGGCAGTGGCTTCGCCAACATTCGCGATTCCTAGAGCGAGAAGCCAGCGCGAGAGCGGCGCGGTTTTGGCGCGTTCGAGCGCGTCGAGGATTTTCTTCGCGTTCTTCTCGCCGAATACGCGTGGTTCCTCATCAGTGCCGAGATTCAATTTGCCGAGCACATCCAGTTTCAAATCGAACAGATCCAGCGGTTCCTTGACGAGGCCGCGTTCCACCAGTTTCTCCGCCACGATGCCGCCGAGCGATTCGAGGTCGAGCGCCTTGCGCGCTGCGAAATACTCGACGCGCCGCGTGAGCTGTGCCGGGCAGCCCGCAATGTTCTGGCAGCGCCAGGCGACTTCATCATCAAGCGCCTCCTCTCCCCGTCCCTCTCCCCCGCCGCCAGCGGGGGAGAGGGTGTCCGCAGGACGGGAGAGGGGGCGATCTCCACTCCGAATTGTTTTTATTTTATCCTTCGCAATCGTGCCGCCGCACGCGGGGCATTTTCCGCCGATGTGCTTGAACAAATCAAATTCCTTCGAGTCCGGCGGGCGTTTGGTTTTCACCACCTCGAAAATTTCCGGGATGACCATGCCGGCCTTGCGGATGACCACAGTGTCGCCGATGCGGATGTCTTTGCGGCGGATTTCGTCCTCGTTGTGGAGCGTCGCGCGCGAAATCGTCGAGCCTTGCACGAAGACCGGCTCCAGTTCGGCCACGGGCGTGAGCACGCCGGTGCGCCCAACCTGCACGGTAATGGCCTTGAGCACGGTTTCGGCGGGCGTGATCCACGGCACTGGTTTGTGGACGATGGCCCAGCCGGGCGCGCGGCTGCGACCGGGAATCTTGGCCCAATCCTCCAGCGTGTTGACCTTGAGCACGATGCCGTCAATTTCGTAAGGCAACTGCCGGCGCAGATCGCGGTCCTCGTCGTAATGCGCGACAACCTTCTCGCGATAAATTTTCAGAACTTCCTCGATGCCGTCGCAAACCCACCAAAGCTTTTGCGTGGGCAAGCCGAATTGGGCGAGCGTCTCCAACATTTCGGAATGTGTTTTAAACGGTGTGGCTGCGACGCCTCGTCGCAGATCAGGTGCCAGCGACGCCCCGTCGCGTGTTGGAGAAAATGCGACGAGGGCGTCGCTGCCACTTTTCGGCGACGAGGCGTCGCCGCTGCTAAACGCGCCGGTGGCATAAAACACGGCGCGAATCGGGCGCTGCGCGACCAGCTTGGGATCAAGTTGCTTGAGTGTGCCGGCGGTGGCGTTGCGGGCATTGGGGAAGGGCTTTTCTCCTTCGGTTGCGAGCTTGGCGTTGATGGCGTCGAACTCCTTGATGGCCATGTAAGCCTCGCCGCGCACTTCAAGCAGGGCCGGCGGATTTTTGCAATTCAATTCCAGCGGAATGCCGCGGACGGTTTTGAGATTGGCGGTGATGTCGTCGCCTTCCGCGCCGTCGCCGCGCGTGACGCCGAGCGCGAGCTTGCCGTGGCGGTAATGGACGCCGATGGACACGCCGTCCACTTTTGGTTCGATGATGTATTGGATTTTGTCACGGCCGAGATGCTTTCGGATGGTCGCATCGAAGGCGCGAAGTTCAGTGAGCGTATTTTCATCCTGCGCGCGATTGCGTTTGTCACGGTCAGGTTCCTCGTCCTTCGTCGGATGATCGCTTGCTGCGATTTTGTCGAGCGAGAGCATCGGCAGGAGATGTTTAACGCGCACGAATTTCTCACTGGGCGCGCCGCCGACGCGCTGGGTGGGGGATTCGGGCGTGGCGAGTTCGGGAAATTGCTTTTCCAGTTCCTGCAACTCCTTGAACAGCCCGTCGTATTCGCGGTCAGTGATCAGTTGCCGGCCTTCGACGTAATAGGCGCGGTCGTGCCGGTGGATTTCACCGGCGAGCTGGGCATGGCGGTTTCTGGCTTCGGCGTGCGTCACGCGGAAAGAATTACCGGCAAAGACGCGAGGAAGCAGTTTTAAGCGCAGCGAAAGTGCGGCACGTTCAAACTCAAATCGCCGGTCGGCGTTCCGGCCTTTAGCCGGCCAGAACGCAAATCATGCCGGCGAAACACGCAAGGGCAAAGCCGATGGCTGCGCAGTCGATCAATCCAAAACGGATTTCCTGACAAAACGGCCAAATGGGAAGTAACGTCCGCAAAAACCGGCTTTTTCTTTCTACATGAAGAATGGTTCTTGGCATTCGAGTCAACATACAGCAAGAGTTTTGCCAAGAGACGTTTGAGCACAATAACCTTCCGGTCGAATGCTGATTCGTCCTGAAATGAGACATGGGTTGGACGCGGGAACCGTTGACGCGGCAACATTGGATGGAAAATGCCCTTTGACCCCGCCCGGCGACAATTCTACGCTGGAGGTGTGCGCGGAAATCTGGCAAAGGCATTCGAGCTGGCGAACACACAGATGTTTCGCCGCGCGCCGCTGCCAAAGTCCTACACGGATTTGATCGGGCGGAAAATATTCCTGTGCCTGCTCACAGCGCAGGGACTGGCGGCGTTCACGCTCATCACGCTCGGCGTCATTCTGAAAAAATCCGGCGCGGCGAAAAACGTCATCCGCCCGCGCATCCGGCAGGAAATCGCCCGCGCGGGCGTGTCACTGTTGCCGATGTTTCTTTTTGTGGCGCTGGCGCTGGGCTTTCTGGTCGTCGGCCAGACGGTTTCGGCGCTGGCGAAGGTTGGCGCGACGAATTATCTCGGCTCGACGATGGTGATCGTGATCGTGCGCGAACTGGGTCCGCTGCTGGCGGCGATGCTGGTGCTGGCGCGCGTCGGCTCGGCGCACGTCATCGAACTCGGCACGGCTCGCGCCCTTGGCGAGGTCGAGGCGCTGGAGGCGCTGGGCATTGACCCGGTGCATTATCTCATCGTGCCGCGCGTCATCGGGATGGCGCTGGGCGTTTTCGCGCTGACGGTTTATCTCATTATCGGCGCGCTGGTCAGCGGTTACTTGTTCGCGTTTTTGCAGGACGTGCCGTTGACGCCGGGCGATTATTTCAAGCAAATCACCGAGGCGCTCGGCTGGCTGGATTTCGCGCTGCTGGCGCTGAAGACGGTGGCGTTCGGATTTTTCATCGCCGTCGTGACGTGCTATCACGGGCTGGCGCAACCGCTGCGGCTGGAGGACGTCTCGCGCGTGGCGGTGCGCGCGGTCACGCAAGGCGTCATCGTATGCGTGCTGATTGACGCTGTGTTCATCGTGCTTTACCTCGTGACATGAGCGATACCATTTTCAATTCCGCCGTCATCGAGATGCGCGGCGCCAGCATCGGCGCGCTGCGCGAGGCGTCGTTCACCGTCGTCGAGGACGTGAATTGGACGGTGCAGCCGGGCGAATTCTGGGTGGTCGCGGGCCAGCAGTATTCCGGCAAAAGCGACTTGCTGATGCACGCGGCGGGCCTGATGACGCCGGCGCGCGGAAGCTGCCGCGTGTTCGGCTGCGAGACAAGGGATTTTGGCGAGGCGCAACTGGCCGAGCGGCTGCGCGTCGGTTTTGTTTTCGCCGGGGGCAAATTGTTCAACCAGCTCACCATCGCGGAAAACGTCGCGCTGCCGCTGCGTTATCAGAAAAATCTCACGGCGTCCGCGGCGGCCCGGTCGGTGGAGGTGCTGCTGGAATTGCTGGAACTCGCGCCGTTCGCCGGCGCCATGCCGCCGAACGTCTCCGCAAACTGGCGTCAGCGCGCGGCGCTCGCGCGGGCGCTGGCGCTGAAGCCGGAACTGTTGTTGCTCGACAGCCCGCTCGGCGGACTGGGCGGACGCCACCGCCAATGGCTGCTGAAATTTCTGGAGCGGCTTTCGGACGGCCACGAATTTTTTGGCGGAAGTCCGATGACGATCGTGGCGACGACGGACGATTTGCGCGTCGTGGCGGCATCCGAAACGCCGGTTCGCCATGCTGGTTGAAAACTGTTTTTCCGTTCTCGGCTCGTGGAGCGATCTGGAATCCGCGCCTCTTCAAGCCGTAAAAGAATTGCTGAACGAGCCGGTTGAGACAACAATCTGACAAAAGAAAATGGCACTGCAAGATTTGACCCCGCAACTGCGCACGCGCTTGAGCCGGATGGAGCGCGCGGTGGGATGGTTTGTGTTTCTGGCGACGGCGCTGCTGCTGTTCGGTTTCGGCTATTACATTTACCACACCGCGGAGCGAAAGGGCTGGTTCAAGATCAGGGCGCCATTTTTCACTTTTGTCCAAAGCTCGGAAGGTCTGAATCTCGGCGACCCGGTTGTGATGATGGGTTTTCCAATCGGCCAAATCACGGACGTTCACCCGATGCCGCCGGGCGACCGCCGCAATGTCCGTGTGGATTTTGAAATCCGCGACAAATATGATTCTTTCCGCTACATCCGCACCGGTGGATCGTTCGTGAAGGTGAACTCAGCGGATTTTCTCGGCAAGCGCCAGCTTGAAGTCACACGCGGCACGAACGGCGTGGGGAGCTACGCCATTTGCGTCACGCAGCCGATTTCCGTTTTGGGTTTGGACGAGGCAAAAAAACTGGCGGATGCGGCGCCCGACCACTGGCAGCTCGCGCAGGATGTTCTGGATGAAAACTCCAACGCCATTTTTCATGCCTACGATTATGTGAAAACGGTGCTGGACGACAGCAACGCGACGTTGCTCGCCCGCTGCACGTTTGAATCCAATTCCATTTACGTCTATGACAACTCGGAAAAAGATAAAAACCACGTCGTCGCGTCATGGTGGCGGAAGCAGCACCGCTACGAAAATTTCAAGCCCGGTTCCGAAGACGCTTATCTTCACGCAGTGGAAACGCCGCCGATTTCCGAGCAAATACAGGCGATGGTTTTGCAGGTGCAGACCGCATTGCCAAACGTCCTCGCGTTGACCAACAAAATCGCCGCTGTGCTGGATAACGCCGCGAACGCCACATCGAATTTGAATGTCACACTCGTCGAGACGCGGCCGATGATCACGAATTTTGCCGTCATTAGTGCGCAACTTCGCGAGCCGGGCGGGCCGATGGTCTGGGCGCTTGGCACGAACGGCAACGGACAATTGCAGGGCGCGCTCACCAACGTGAATTCGCTGCTGGTGAACGTGGACACGAATTTGAACCAGCTCACGGAGGAAATCGGGCGCATGCTGGACAACCTCGCCGGCATCACCAGCAACTTGAACGCGCAGGTGCAGGCGAACACGAACATGCTGGGCGGGATTTCCAAGACGGTGACGGACGCGGATGACTTTGTTCAGGGATTAAAGCGGCACTGGCTGTTGCGCTCGGCGTTCAAGAGCGAAAATGCCGCGGCGGCAGCGCCGGCCAAGACCAACGCGCCGCCGCCCGATTTGCGCTCACCGCGACAGCGTTAAGCTCGAAACCAGAACGTGGAACCACGAAACACACGTAATGACACGAAAAAAGACTGCTTTCAGAATTTGCCGGCGGCTGCGAGTTTTTCAGTCTGAAGCGGCTCGTTCCCGTTTCCTTTAGCGAGGTTCGCGGTTTGTGCAAAAAGACCGTTTTTTGGCAAAAAGGGCGTGAATGAGGGCTGATTGACGTCTTTTAATGATTGCCAGGCTTCTGGCAACGATTGATTGGCCTCACGCAATGACTGAAGGAGGCCAAGCAATCATTGAGTGAGGTCCTTCAGCGGCTGAATGAACCCACGCAATGACCGAATGAACTCCTTCAGTCGTTGAAGGAAGCCAGGGAATGGCTGATGGAACTCGCGCAGTCATTGCATGAACTCATGCAGTGATTGAATGAAGCCGTGCCGCCGTTGCATGAAGTCCGGCAGCGATGGAAGGAAGCCGGAGAGCGAGGCTCACGCCAGAGGTCACTTCTAACTCGGTGGTCACAGACCGCCGCTACAACTGAATTGCGCGCGTGAAATTGTTTTACACCGGCCCGGTCGTCAACGCCGGGATGCTCGTGGTGATGCTGGAGAAACACGGCATCGCGGCCACGCAGGCGTTCGTGGACCCCGCCGCGCCGGACGACGGCGATTTGAGCCGCCCCACCATGTCTTCGTGCCGGAAGCCGATTACCACCGCGTCCACCAGCTTTTCTACGCCGAGCGCGAGGACGAGCTTTGACCCCGCCGTTTTCTTGCGCTTTGAAATTGGTTGTATCGGTGCAGACCATTTGCTGCGACAATGGGTGGCAGGTCGCCAAGCATGGATATTTCATCCGCCATTTTTGATTGCAGCGCGCCGGACTTGGATTCGTGTCCGGACGAGTCGCTGCCGGAATTCGCCTTCATCGGCCGCTCGAATGTCGGCAAGTCGTCGCTGCTGAACATGCTGGCGGGCAATGACGGTCTGGCGCGCGTCTCGCCCACGCCGGGGTTCACCAAGCTCATCAACATTTTCACAATGAACAAGACCTGGCGGCTGGTGGATCTGCCGGGCTACGGTTTTGCCAAGGGCGCAAAAAAGGACAGCGCGCGGTTCAATCATGCGGTGTCTCAATATTTCAAGCAGCGAACAAACCTCTGTCTGGTCTTTGCGCTGATTGATTCCGGGCTGGAACCGCAGGACATTGATCTGGAGTTCGTGGCATGGCTCGCCCGCAATGACGTCCCGTTCGTCCTCGTCTTTACCAAGACAGACAAGGTGACGACTGCCGCAGTGCAGGCGAACATCGCGGCGTTCACGTCCTGCATCTCGGCTTGGTTTGAGAAATTGCCGGCGATTTTCACATGTTCCGCGATGACGGAGCAAGGCAGGCGGGAATTGCTCGGGGTGATTGATGAGTCCATGGCGGCAATCCAAGCTGAATCAAGGCTGGTGTCAATTTCTCACGGAGGTTTGCCGGCTCCCGGCCGCAAGGCGCAGGAACCCCGCAAAAGGCGGCCCGATCTCTCCCGCCCCTGGTGAGGTGCTGGCGCACGGCCACCAAGCAGCGGCGCGCGTGAACGCCAAGCGCAGCCACCGCGCCTCGACCTCCGCTCGACTTCGGCGTGGCGAGTGGCGTCCCTCTGCGGTTAAATTGCCTGCGTGAACCTGTTTTATACCGGCCGGTCGTGAACACCGGGATGCTCGTGATGGTGCTGGAGAAACACGGCATCACCGCCACGCAGGCTTTCGTGGACTCGCCGCGCCGGACAACGGCGATTTAAGCCGCCCCGCCCGGGTCTTTGCGCCTTGGCGTTGAGCCGGTTCAGGCGGCGTTGCCGGATTTGTTCATCAGCAGGATTTTGAACGCGGTCAACTGGTCGTCGTAGAAATCAACGGATTGGGTCGTGGTGGTGACGGTGGCATTGAAATTCACGAGGGTGACAAGCGTGCTGTAGGTGGCCATGTCATGCACGGGCAGCACGGCGCGGATGCCGCCGGCCGGGCCCAGCCGGGAATAGCAATCCTGCTCGTGGATTTGTTTCACCACATCCACGCGATAGCCCAGCTTGGCCAGAAACATCTGATAGGAGTTTGTGGTGATGATGGCCGCCAGCATTATGGGAATGGCGAGGCCGAGATTATCGAACACGGCTTTGAGCGCCTTGAATTCGGCGCGCGAAAGGATGCGCTCGAACCGTTGCTGTTCGGTTTCATCAGCCGCGGGTGGTTGCGCGGCTGGCGCGGTGGCTTCTGGTCGTTTGATCATAAATTTTGGATTGGGAAATCCCCTGAACCGGCTCACTGGGCGGGAACACACTCAGTGTCGTTCATAATGCTCGGAAAGTCCATGATTCATTTGCGCAATTAACTTGAAGCCGCGCCGCTGATCAATGGACCGGCCCTTTGCCGCTAAAGGTTTTGATTTTCCGGCGCCGCTCGTTCTGGAGCGCGACTTTGCAGCCTCCGGCGCCACCCAATTCCCCTGCCCCGTCTCGCCCCATTGTATTCCGGCGCAGCAGGAGAATGGTGTATTCGATGGGCCGGGCGTCCCTGCGGCCCGGCTCGTCAGGCGCCCCGCCCCGCCAGGTTCCGCTCCCGACAGCTCCGAAGATGAATTCCAACGACGGGATGGACTGGCTTTGATTCGGAAGAAGAAGTTCGTGTATTTCAAGTAAGAACTGGCAGGAGAAAAGCCGTTCGAGTAAGCTCAATATGAATCCAACGAGAACTGCCATGCATAAAACCTGTTTGTCTCTGACGTTATTGCTGTTCCTGTCCTTGGCGGGTCCGATGATTTCCCATGCCGCCCCGCTCAAACCGCGGCTGGTGGTGCTGACCGACATTGCGCGCACCAACGTGGAACCCGATGACATGGAATCCATGATAAGGCTTTTGGTCCACGCGGATCTGTTCGAAATCGAGGGGCTGGTGGCCACCACTGGCTGGAGCAATCGCGGCGGCCAGGAGCATCCCGATATCATTCATGATCTCATCAATGCCTATGAGAAGGATCTGCCCAACTTACTGAAACGCTCCAACCAGCGGGAATTTTTGCCGGATGAATCCCAACAAGAAATCGGTTACTGGCCAAGTCCGCAATACTTGAGAGACCGCACGATGTTGGGAAGCAAACACAGAGGATACAGTTTCATCGGCGAGACCAATAATTCCCCCGGCAGCGATTTGATCATCAAGCTGGCCGATGAGAAAGACGGTCGTCCGATTTGGGTGACCGTCTGGGGTGGAGCCAACACGCTCGCCCAAGCCATCTGGCAGGTGCAACAAACGCGAAGTCCCGCGGAATTGAAGGCCTTTCTGCACAAGCTCCGCGTTTATACGATCACCGACCAGGACGGCGCGCAGAAACCCGGCAATACCATCAATTGGAGCGAAAGCTCGCACCAATGGATGCGCCGGGAGTTCGAAAAGGACCTCGTGTTTCTGTGGGACGAATGTGCCTGGAAATTTCAAAATTCCACCGGACGAAACAACTGGGCGGAGTATGAAGCCCAGATCCAAAATCACGGCAACCTGGGCAGCCTCTACCCGAAATACAAATACGGCGTTGAGGGTGACACGCCGTCGTTTCTTTATCTCATGCCGGTTGGACTTGGTGACCCGGAGGTTCCGAATCAAGCCGGCTGGGGTGGATATTTTGAATGGGGCCAGGGACCGGACAACGAAACCTTCGCCTACGTGAACAAACTAGGTACCGCCAACAGTATTTCCACAAAGTATCAAAAATATTTCTATCCCGCGATCTTCAACAATTTCGCGGCCCGAATGGCCTGGGCCAGGGACGGCAAAGGAAACCGAAACCCTATTGTGGCCATCAATGATGACAATGGCATCGCCATTTTGACCAACACAGCGCCGCAGGGCACGACGGTCCCGCTCGATGCTTCCAAATCCATTGATCCCGACGGCGACAAACTGAATTTCAAATGGTGGATTCTGTCCGAAGCCGGCACCTACATGCAAAATATCAATATCTTGAATACCAACGCGAGCCGCGCCACGGTGGAGATACCGTCCGATGCCGCGGGAAAGAGCTTTCATGTGATCTGCGAAGTCACGGATGACGGCACGCCCAACCTCACCGGTTATCGCAGGATCATTTTTCAACCCACCCAAGTGAAGGCCCGCCGTTGATAGCCGAGGCTGATTCCGCAGCGGCCACCGCGCTTTGCCTTCGAGGTGCCGGCGCACGGCCACCATTCCGCAGGCCGATGCTTGCGCACGGCCACCAAACCCGTCCGCCACGCCGTTCGTAACAATCTTGCCCGCGCGTCCCTGCTTCGCGCCTTTGCGTCTTTGCGTGAAAACCGGTATCGTCACGCTCATGAATCCGGATCGCATCGTGATCGTGGGCGGCGGGGCGGCGGGCTTCTTCGCCGCGCTGGCCTGCGCCGATGCCGGCAGCAAGTCGGATATTCTCATCCTCGAAAAATCCCCGCGGTTTCTCGCCAAGGTCAAAATCTCCGGCGGCGGCCGCTGCAACGTCACACATGCGTTGTTCAACGAACGTGAACTCGCCTCGCGATACCCGCGCGGTGAACGCGCATTGATTGCGCCCTTCAAGCGGTTCCAGGCATCCGACACCGTTGAATGGTTTGCGCAACGCGGCGTTAAATTGAAGACCGAAAGCGATGGACGGATGTTTCCCGCGACGAATTCATCGCAAACCATCATTGACTGCCTGCTGAATGCGGCGCGGGCGGCGGGAGTAAAATTGAAAACAAATTGCGGCGTCGAACGTGCCGTGAAAAGAGCGGACGGCGGTTTTGAATTGATGCTTTCCGGAGGTGAAACGCTGGTTTGCGACAATTTACTCCTAGCGACGGGCGGTTGCCGCACGCCCGCGCTGGGGCAGATCGCCGTTTCGCTCGGGCACGCGCTCGAAACGCCCGTGCCGTCGCTGTTCACGTTCCACATCGCGACACCGTGGTTGCGGGAGCTGGCGGGCGTGTCGGTTGAAACGGCCGAAGCGTCGATTCCGGGAACCAAGCTGCGCGAGTGTGGCCCGTTGCTGGTGACGCATTGGGGCTTGAGCGGGCCGGTAATTCTGCGGCTGTCGGCGTGGGGCGCGCGGGCATTGCACGAAAAGAATTATCGCTTTCCGCTGCTCGTGAACTGGCTGCCGCACTGGAACGCGGAGAAACTGGCGAAGGAATTTCAGGCGCGGCGCGGTTTGCAGGGCGCGCGGCTGGTGGTGAATCTGCCGGTCGCGCCCCTGCCGGCGCGGCTTTGGGAGCAACTTGTCCTTGCCTCAAGCGTGGCGCCGGACATGCGCTGGTCAGCCTTGTCGCGACCATTGCAACACCGGCTCATTCAGCAATTGCTGCGCTCGGAATTTCCCGTGGGCGGCAAAAGCCTGAACAAGGACGAGTTCGTGACATGCGGCGGCGTGCGCCTGGGCGAGTTGAATTTCAAGACGATGGAGAGCCGGATTTGTTCCGGATTATTTATTGCCGGTGAACTGTTGGACATTGACGGCATCACCGGCGGTTTCAATTTTCAGGCGGCGTGGACGACGGGCTGGATTGCCGGGCGCGCGATGGCGGGCAGGGTCGCGGACCGCTGAATTTCATATTCCGCCGGTTCCGGCCAGACAATCACGCCGCGCCACGGCACAAAAAGGCACCCATTGGCCGGTTTTGAAATTGAACTTAAATCGCGTTTACTACAAAATCAGCCCGTAGAGATTGGCATCTCTAAAAAAGTAAATTCAAAGCGATATTTCGCAGATCGCCTTTTCCGAGTGCGGGCGGCGCCAGGAATGATTCTTGGCGCGCCGTTTTTTCGGGGGGGCGCAATTCAAAATCCATTATGAAAATGCAAGTGAAGAAAGTTGGCATCCTGACCGCCGGCGGCCTCGCCCCGTGTTTGAGCGCCGCCATCGGTTACCTGATTGAAAACTACACGCGCAAGGCGCCGGATGTGGAAATCATCTGCTACGTGAACGGCTACATGGGCCTGCTGCAGGGCAAGAGCCTGAAGGTGACGCCCGGGGTGCGCCAGAATTGGAAGGCGTTTGTGGGGCACGGCGGCAGCCCCATCGGCAACAGCCGCGTGAAGCTGACCAATGTGAAGGACTGCCTGAAGCGCGGCCTCGTCAAGGAAGGCCAGGACCCGCAGAAAGTCGCCGCCGACCAGTTGGTCAAGGACGGCGTGGACGTGCTGCATACCATTGGCGGCGACGACACGAACATCGCCGCCGCCGACCTCGCCAAATTTCTCAAGGCGAACAATTACAACCTTACCGTCGTCGGCCTGCCCAAGACGATTGACAACGACGTGATTCCGATCCGCCAAAGTCTCGGCGCGTGGACAGCGGCCGAAGAGGGTGCGCATTTCTTTGCCAACGTGGTGGCCGAGCACAATGCGAACCCACGCATGCTCATCATCCACGAAGTCATGGGCCGCAACTGCGGCTGGCTCACCGCCGCCACGGCGGCCGAATACAGGAAACTGATTGCCGGTATGGCTTTTGTGCCGGAACTGGGCTTGAGCCGTGAACGACGGGAAGTCCATGGCATTTACATTCCCGAAGTTGCACTCGACATTGCCGCCGAGGCCGCGCGGCTTCGGAAGATCATGGATGAACATGACTGCGTGAACCTGTTCATCTCCGAAGGCGCGTGCGTGCCGTCCATCGTCGCCGAACTGGAGGCCAAGGGTGAGGAGGTGCCGCGCGACGCGTTTGGCCACGTGCGCCTGGACAAGGTGAACGTCGGAGCGTGGTTCTCCAAGCAGTTTGCCGCGTTGCTCGGCGCGGAAAAGACCCTTGTGCAAAAGAGCGGTTATTACAGCCGCGCCGCCGCCGCGAATGCCGCCGACCGCAAACTCATCAAACGCTGCGCCGTCAAAGCCGTGCAACGCGCCTTCGCCGGAAAAGGCGGTGTCGTGGGCGAAGACGAAGCGCGCGGCAACAAGCTCCGCGCCATCGAATTCGAGCGCATCAAAGGCGGCAAGCCGTTCAACGTCCAGACGGACTGGTTCGTGCAATTGCTCCAGGACATCGGCCAGCCCATGGGCGCGCCGGTCGAAGTGAAGCACTGATTCACCATGCTCAATTCCAACGGGAGGCGAAGTTGCCGCGAGGCGCTTTGCCTCCTGTCTCTATTACCCGACGAGAATCCCCAACAACACAGCAACCCATCCTCTCGCGAAGTGGTGAATGACACGCTCGGTTGGAGTTGTTTTGCTCCTTCCATCCCGTCGTAACCACGGTAATATCCCGATGAATCTTCGGCGCTTACGGCAGCATCACGGCACGATAGAATTTGTTTCCAACAATGGGATTCCTGTCAATCCACAGGTAAGGACTGGAGTTGAGAAGCACGGTGTCCAACGGACTCCAGTTGGCCGTGTCCGGCGAGGACTGGATTTGGTAGGTGCGCCCAATGGTGCCGGCAACCTGCAGTCCGGGATAGGTGTTCAACTGCAGGCTGGCCGGGGCCACAGGTTGCGCCTCCGCGTTGAAGGTGATGTTGCGTATCCGATTATTGCCACCGTCGGCAACAAAAACCATGCCCTGCGAGAAACAGCCTCCCATAGCTGAGTTAAAAAGCGCAGCATCACCCGGACCGTCAGCGTAGCCCGATGAATATGGATCATAATACTGGCCAAAATTTCCAGCCAGGGTGGTCACATTAGTTCGGGCATCCATCTTCCGCACACCCATGCCGCAAACCATGTATAGATTGCCCGCATGGTCGAAAAACATGGAATTGATCGTGTTAAAAGTGGCATTGGTGCCTACGCCGTCAGCCGGGTAGTAGTAATAATAACCACCATTGCCCGCAACGGTGGTGACGTTCTGTTGTTGGTCAACGCGGCGGATCCGCCCATTGCCAGAATCCCAGACGTAAATGTTGTCAGCCTGATCACTAGCCAGAGTCGTTGGGCTGGAAAAGGCGTTGAGCAGCGTTCCCGGTCCGTCGTAGTAGCCCTGTATTCCACTCCCGGCAAAAGGTTCAACGATTCCGCTATTGGGATTGTAACGGTATATCCGATTGCCACCCGAATAATAAAGATTGTTTGCCGAATCGAAACAAATGCCGCTGGAAGAGGTCAGGTCGGTCAAACCGCCGTTGGCGATAGACACATAACCGTTGGTGTTTATGGTCAAAAGGACATTAACGCTGCCATAGTAAAAGTAGGCGTTGGCCATGACCAACCAAATCTGGTCGTTGTGGTCCATCGCCATCGCACTGACTTGACCCCAGGCCAGTGAGACGTTGGTCCTGTAACCTTCCAGATAGGAGCCGCCACCGGCAAACGTGGAAACCGTCCGGGTGGGAGTGATCTTTCGAATTCGTTGGTTCCCGTTATCCCAGACATAGAGGTTGCTGGACGTGTCGGAAACGATTTGCGATGGATTGTTAAAGGCCGTGAGCAGGCCCTGCCCGTCCACATACGTTGGTATGCCGTAGCCGGCGAACGTTGAAACCATGTCGTTGTTGGAATCGTAGATTTGAGCCTGTGCCGGTTTGGCAAAAAGCGTCGTGGCAATTGCGATTGAGATTGCGATAGCAGTGGTTTTCATAGTTCGAATATTCCCATTCCACACTTAACAGGAGAGTTGTAACAGATCGCAAAATGAATTGCAACAACTAATTTGACTTGTCCCTTAGGAAAGAGCAAATGCACTGCAAGTTCAACAACCAACCCTGTCATAACCACGCTTGCCCGACAAGCTCACCAACCTTGAAATGGCAGTTGCTTGAGCATGGTGACCGCCCTTCGCCGCGCCGGCGCCGCTGCTTCAAAGTCGCATGTCATTTCCCACATCCACCCAACGCAGTCCGATTTATCAGCCACCGCCGATTTCCGCCACGAGCCTGAAGAATTCCCGTTTGCGCTCCGAGGAAACACCCCAGTTGACCGGCACGCTTTGGTAACCTTCGTCGAAGCCTTCGCCTTGCCGGCGGTAGTCGAAGAAGCCCCACGACGCGTGCTCGCTTAACGCCGCAGTGAAGTTGTTCGTCGGTTGGTCGAAATTGTAATGGTCGTCCTCGTTAAACAGAATTGGTTTCGGGTTCGCGCACAATGCGCGCGTCTTGCGCACCAGTTCCGCCACGGCGGCGGGCTGGCTCATTCCATTGCCATGCACCAGGAGGAAATCAGCGACAACAATAACATTCGTTCCGGGCACCGCCCCGCCGCCATACGACGTGCTCACTAGCAACCGGTGCCCATCCAATTGCTGCCGTTGCGCGCGGCTGATCAACTCCGGCACGCGCCCCGGCTTGAGAATGTCGTGGTGATAGGACACGTTGCATTCGTTGTCAATTTCAAGCAGCACGTTGCGCCAGCCGTGTTCGAGGAGCCAGCGGGTGGTATTGTCCACGGCGCGAATCACCGACGCCTCGTCCGCCAACCGCTGGTCCTGGCCGAAATAGAAACACCCAACGATGACAACCATGCCGAGTTCATCAGCCCGGTCCAGAATCCGTTCCAAACGGGCGAAATCGTTCGTGCGCAACGAACCGTCCGGATTGAATGCGGAGTTATCCCACGGCTGCGCGCTGGAATAGCCCTCCGGAGAACCGCCCTGCAAGTTGATCGTAACCGCGAGCAAACCGTGCCGGCGCCATTCGGGCATCGCCGCGATGAATTCGCGCGTGTTGCGATCGGCATCCCAGCGTCCGGTGTCCGGATACGCCCAGCGCGCGACGGTGTTGGTGTTTCGGTCGTTGAATGTGGCTTGCACCATTCGCGAGTTGAGCAGCAGCCCTTCGATGCGATGGCCCTGCCAGACCCGACCGGCATAAGTCGGCTGGCCGTTGATGCAAAAATCTTCACCGACGATGGCCACCGTCGAGTTCGTGCGACCGGACACGCAGCGGGGAGCAATCAGCGCAAGTGTCCACACCAAAACAAGCAAGCTGCGTTTCATCGCACGGAATTTTGGCCCAGATGCGCGACTTGACAAGAATTCTCTCGCTGATTCGCCTATGGTTTGTAATCCCGCCACAGCCATTCAAGCGCTTCGGGCAGGGTTTGCAATTTAACGCCGCTGGCGACGTGCGAGGCGTTGCGGGCAAAAACGAACTGGTAATGATAATTCTTCGCGGCCAGCACGCGTGCCATGCTTTCGTTCGCGACAACCCAGTCGTGCATTCCGTCGCGCATGACGTTCGGGTTCAGCAGGTCGCGGTCGCCGACTTCCAGCCAGATGCGAATGGGCCTGGCGGGACTGTCCGGGATGAGATTTTCGTGAAATTCCCACGCGCCGTGAGGCGTTTCGGCGTTCGGCGGCCATTGCTGGTTCACGTAGGTGCCGGAATATGTCAGCACGCGGTGATAAAGTTCCGGGTGATACCACGCCATGATGAGAGCGCAGGATCCGCCGGAACTGCCGCCCATCGTCGCGCGGCCATCGGGATCCTGGGTCAACTTCACGTTGCATTGCTTTTCCACGAGAGGCAGCACTTCCTGCTCAACGAATTCCGCGTAACGGCCGGACATCGTGTCGTATTCCAATCCGCGTTCGCTGCCCTGCGCGTCGCCGCCGCCGTTGCCGATTGAAATGCCGATCATCACCGGCACTTTTTTCTCGGCGATGAGGTTGTTCAAGGCGGTGAACAATGAGCGATCCGGTCCATCCGCGCCGATGATGAACGGCGCGGCTGTGCCGGGGACATATTGTGCCGGCACAAAGACCTCCACGCGCCGTGTGTAAGGCGCAGGATGGCTGGTGGTGACGACAAGTTTCGCCGGGTCGGTGGAATCGGGCGTGCCGAACGTCCCCCGATCGCGCGCAATTCCGGGATAAATCCGGCTGTTGGTCGAACTCATCGTGAAGTTGTAAATCGTTCCCTGCGGCGCGTTGGACTTCGCGGTCATTTCCGGCGCGAAACGGATGCGTCGGGCCGAGGATGAAATTTCCGTCTTCAGCCGGCGACGGAACCGCGCCGTCGGGCAATTCCGTGGCCGCGACATATCCCGGCGTGTGCGCGTCCCGTGTAGGCGGCCCGGACGAGCCGGGCTGGGCTGATGCCGGGAAGTTGCCGGCTAAAAAACTCAACGCCGCGCAAAGCAAGGCTGCGTCGCCAGCAATTCGGATGATTTTCATATTATTTCTCGTATTTCCAATTTCGCGATTTTCCCGCGGAGATTTGCCGGATGGCGGTCTGCATCCGGCGGGCGCGCGTTTCCTCCTGTTTGGCTTCCACAATCCACTGGACGTATTCCCGCTTGTGGCTCGGCGGAAACGCCTCGAACACCGCCAGCGCCTTTTTGTTCTGCTTGAGCGCCACCAGAAAATAATCCGGCACAACCAGTTTCGCTTTCGTTTTCGGTTTCGTCCGCGCCGGGCTTTTGACGCCGGCGACGTTCAGTTCCATGGCTTTCTGGATGTGGCCGGTCAGGATTTTGTCGCCGGGCAATTCGGAGATCGAGGTGAGGCGGCGAAGTCTGGCCTTCTCCTCTTTGCTCAAAAACAATCCGCCCTTCCAGAAGATCAGCGCGCAATGCCGCTTGAAGGCCGGCGTCGTGAGCAAAATTCCCTTGTGCAGAAAAAACGGGGAACTCCATTTGATGGTTTCCTCCACCTGCGGGCAAACGGAATGAACGCGTTTGCGAATGTGGTGGAGAATGGGCTTCGCGAAGTCGGCCGACTCGGCGATGTAGGCGTCCACGCGGGGGTCTCTCCTTGGCATGACGAAAACATGGTGCAATGCGCCAATTTTTCAACGCAATTCTGACAAGACCGGCGGTTCCGGGCTGAACCGGATAATTCAGTTTTAACGCAGCCACGATGCGCGCCTGCGGGATTCGTGTTTGTTCGCCAAGTTGGGCATCTTTGCGCACCGCACGGCGCTATCTCTGGATTTCCGTCGCGCAGGAGCCGCTTTTCATTTTCCCGGCTGCGGTTATATTGCTGCCATGCTTGCGACACCGGAAATCATCCGCGAAGCCGGCCAGTTCGAACAACTGGCCGCGCTCCTGCCACGCTGGCGCGAGGTGCCGCTGTATCGCGAGGCGCTCGCGCGGGCGGATTGCCGGGGGGCTGATCTGGATTGTTTCCGGCGGTTGCCACTGCTGGACAAGCGCGGGATGCGGGAAAATTTCCCGCGCAACTTCCTTGCCGGCGGGGACGTGCTCGATTCTTTGATCGAAAAAAATCTCATCGAACTCGAACACACTTCCGGCACCCTCGGCGAGCGTTTGCCGGTCATTTTCGGGCGCGGCTGGTGGAATGAGCAGGAGGAACGCGCGCTGCGATTGAACAGTTTCGTCGCCCGCGTGTTGGACGAATTTCCCAACGCCCGCCGCGCAACACTCGTGCCGCCGGCCTGCAACGGCCTGACGTGCCCGACGGTCTGGATGTCGCGCGAACAGCGGACGGTGGGCAACACGCTGTTCATCAATCTCGCGCGCATCCCGTTCGTTCTGGACGACGCGGAACTGGCGCGGATGGCGGAGGATGTTTCCGAATGGTCGCCGCAGTTTCTGGATTTGGACCCGGTGCATGGCGCGTGGTTTGCGCTTTTCTGCGAACGGAAGGGAATCCGGTTTCCATCGCTAAAATTTGTGCTGTGCAGTTACGAGTTTGCGAGCGTCGCGCACCGGAAAATTCTTGAGCGCGTCTTCGGCGTGCCGGTCTTCAATCTTTACGGCTCCACGGAGACCGGCCATCTGCTCATGGAAAACGAATGCGGCGAAATGAAACCCGGCTACGACACGGCGTTCCTCGAAATCGTGGATGCCGGCCCGGAGGGAATCGGCGATCTGGTCGTGACGACGCTGACGAATGATTACATGCCGTTGCTGCGGTATCGCATCGGCGATCTTGCGGAAAAACAAATGCTGCCTTACGGAAACCGGTATGTTGTTCACGGCCGCGCCCGCGATGCGTTGACCGCCGGGGATGGCCGGCGCGTGACGACGTGGCGGGTGGACGAGTGTTTTTCGGAAACGAACGGCATCGCGCACTACGAATTGCGGCAGGATGAAGCGGGCGATTACGTCCTGCGCTTTGTGCCCGCCGGGACCGGGCCGACGGAAGCGGAATTGCGCCGCGCGACGTCGCGGCTGGAAGCGTTGCTACAGGTCCGCGCGAAAATCAAAATCGAAACCCTGCCGGTTCTGCTGCCGCTGCCTTCGGGAAAATTCCGACTGACCTGTCCCTCCCTAGACAGATCCTCCGGGTCGCGATGAACGGCTTCCATCGAAGGCTTGGCGTCAATCAACGCCTTCAGCCCGTTCAACTGGTTCTGGATTTCTCTGACCCGGACTGAAGCTTTCCTGTGCAGGAACAAAGCTTACCTGATTAGGAACGCGGCAATCCCAATCAGGAAGAGAACCGTCCTGACTAGGAAAGGCGTCATCCTGATTAGGACCGAAGTAGTCCTGACTAGGACGAGAGCAATCCTGGTTAGGAAGAACGCTTTCCTAGCTACGAAGACGACAATCCTGACTAGGAAAACGGTTTTCCTATAGCAATTAACAATAACATTGGGACATATTGGCGATAAAAAGGAAGGGGTTGGCGGCGGTGGCGAGGTCTTTGCGCAGGCGGGTCTTGAAGGCGGCCCAGAGATGTTCGATGGGGTTGAGGTCGGGGGAGTAGGCGGGTAAAAAGAGCAACTGGCAACCGGCGGCTTCCACCAGCCGCTGCGTGGTCGGCGACTGGTGGAACCGGGCGTTGTCCAGCACGATCACGCTGCCCGGCGGCAGTTCGGGCAGCAGCACTTGTTCAAAATAAGCGTCCACCACCTCCGTGTTGCAACTGCCTTGAAACACCAGCGGCGCGACCAGCTTGCCCTGCTGGGAGGCGGAGATGATGCTGGTGCGTTCCCGCCGTTTGCCCGCCACGGCCTCGATAAATCCGCTCGCCCCGGGGCGCGCGGCCATATTCACGATACAGGCGGTGATCCACGCCGCATTCGTCGAGGTAAAAGACGGGCTGGCCGGCGAGCTTTTCCAGTTCGCGCCGGAAGAGCCACCGCTGCACCTCGTTGCGCTCGCGATATTTTATGAGTTTTTTTTAGCGTGAAGCCCAGTTGCCCCAGCCGCACCCAGACCGCGTGATGGCTGACGCCAAACACGTTTTGGAGTTCCTTGAGGGTGGCGTCGGGATGTTTTTTGACGTGCGCCTGGAGTTTTTGCGGGATCGAGCTTGCGCCAGTGGCCCCAGCTCTGTTTTCGGGGCCAGCGCCCCTGTTTTGGGCGGCGGCCAGATACCGGTAAACGGAACTCCGGGCCAAGTCAAACCGCCGGGCGGCCTCGGCTTTGGAACCGCCGCCCTGAATGAATTTCACCACCCGTTCCCGCAAGTCCAACGCATAGGCTTTCATGCCCCCAAGCCTATCACCTATGTCCCAATGTCAATATGAAATGCTATAGCTAGGAAAATTATTATCCCAGTCAGGTTCTTTGCTCGAACAGCCTCAAAACAAGCCGGTTAGCCAAAAACCACGAAAATTGACACTTCTGGGGCTTCCGGCCAGCCATTTACCGACGTTTGATGGTGGCGATGACCCGCACCCCGCAACATCATGGCGAAAGAAATTGGCAGGACGATTGGACTTTGTGCATGACTTCGATGGCGTCTCGGATTGCTTTTTCTCCAGCCGAATCCAATTGTTGTTGCTTTTCCCTCCAGAGCTTGTTCCTTGCTTCTTCAAGCGTCTTAACCTCTTTGACTCCTGCCTGATTCGTGTTCCAGCCCAAACGTTCGTAGCAACGTCGAGCACGTAGTTAACCAAACTCGGGCCGTATCCTCTCGCCGGGGCTTGTCGCGGCAACCGCAGATCGCTGCTTGTTGCAGTGGCTGACTGAATGCCATCGCCCTCGTTCGAAAAGGAGATGGTTAGCGTAATGCGACGAAGCTGATGCTCTCGGTTACCTGGATTTACTAGTGTAGTGCGTCAAGCAGTCTGTAACATATCGAGTTTTGCGCGGGCACGCCTGACTTTTTCGAGAATGTCCTTCGCGCTGGCGGTCCAGACGAAAGGGTTTGGGGCCGTGTTGTGTTGCTCAATGTAGTCGTTGATCGTGTGGATCACCTCGGGAACGCTCTTGAAGACGCCTCGGCGGAGGCGCTTGTCCGTGAGGTCGCGAAAAAACCGTTCCACCATGTTGAGCCAGGAGGCACTGGTCGGGGTGAAGTGAATGTGAAAACGCGGATGCTTGACCAGCCAGCTTTTGACCTTGGGATGCTTGTGGGTGGCATAGTTGTCAACGATCAGGTGCAGTTCTTTGCCTGCGGGTGTCTGCTGGTCAATCAGCTTCAGAAACTTCAACCACTCCTGATGGCGATGACGCTTCATGTGCGAACCAATGACGGTTCCATCCAGGGTGTTGAGTGCGGCGAACAAGGTCGTCGTGCCATTTCGCTTGTAGTCATGGGTCATGGTCCCGGCGCGCCCCTTCTTGATCGGCAGCCCGGGCTGGGTGCGATCCAGTGCTTGAATCTGGCTCTTCTCATCGCAACTCAAAACCAACGCATGCTCCGGCGGGTTCAAATACAATCCCACAACATCCTCCAGTTTCTCCGCGAAATTCTTGTCATTGGACAACTTGAAAGTGCGACTCAGGTGAGGCTTCAGACCGTGGGCTTTCCAGATGCGTCGGACGGCTCTTTCGCTGATCCCAACGGCTTTGGCCATGGTGCGCGCGCTCCAGTGAGTGGCGTTGGCGGGCTTTTGCTCCAGCGTCTGCTTGACGATGGATTGGATCTTTTGGGGGGATAGCTTTTTCTTGCGCCCGGGGCGGGGAGCATCCTTTTTAAGTCCATCAATCCTCAGTTGAATGAAACGCTGGCGCCAGCGGGCACAACGCTGGCGGGTGGTCTTCAGTTTGCGGGCGATATCGATGTCCTGCATCCCCTCGGCGGCGAGCAGAACAATCTGCGCCCGCTGGGAAAAGCGCACGGATACCGAGGTGCCCTTGGCCGCCTTGGTGAGCAGGCTTTTTTGGTCGGCGGCAAGGTTAACGACAGGAGCAATCCTCATGTCCCAAAGAGTAAACCAGTGCCGGCCAGGCGGGCAACCTTTATGTTATAGTATTTACGCCGCACTACATTAGGACAACCTCATTCGTTGTTTTCAGCAGAGTAAAAATCAAGTCTGCAGTTTGGCCTTTTCCATACGGGGCCATCCAATCGCCCGCGACAAGATCAAAACCGACCGGAGTTGCCTCTGCTGGTATCTTGCTGTCCCAAACTTTGCGTGCATACATCGGAATCGGATTGATAATACGATCCATATTAAGCTCCAAGACTGGGTTCCACGGCTGCCATTTGCCGTGACTCACGTTTGTAAAATTGATTCCTCCACGGTTGCCATAATAACCGGCAAGTGGGACTTGAGTGCCATAGCCGAGTCCCATTGAAACGGTTTCATAATCAAGCGCGCAGGAGATTGAAAATGTCACGAATCCATTTTTATCCGTCTTGCCTGTGACTATTTTATCCTTGTCGGTGCCAAAGTTATCACCTGGAATGTGCCTCCCCCATGTGCTGGCATTAATCTTGATGCCGGAGACAGCGTTGCCGGCGTCATCGCTAACGTGGACTGTGATCTTAGCAGCATGCCATTCTGGGCCAATTGCACTAACGCAGATGAAGCATACGCTTGCGAGAAATACGAATTTGGCGAATGTTCTCATAATGGTGGGCGACTTGGCCTACCCAGTTCTTCTGTTGGAAAAGTTCGGATTTTTCTTTCCCATGTGAACGACCTTATTCCTGTCCTTCACGTTTGACAATCAGAATTTCGGCTGCAAACCCGGGTGCTGGCGCACGACCACCATGCAGACAGCCACCATGCGCACGGCCAGACAATCCGGTCGGGCACCACGCGGACGGCCAATCCTTGCTTGCTGAAACAAAAAGGCGCGCCTTGCGACGCGCCCGTGTTCGTCTGTCAAACCGTCATTTGGTTCACACCTTTCCCAGCGGATAGCTGGAAATTGCCCGCATATATTGCGCGCGCTCGAAGGAACTGGGCGCCTGGCAGTTTTTCTGGCTCAAGCTGCCTTTGAGTTGCGCGACGGATTCGTATTCATGCTCCTCCATCCACGCGGCCAGATCGCGCTCGATGGCGCTGATTTGCTTGATGCCGTGCCGGAGCAGCACGGAACAGAGCATTGTCACGTCCGCGCCGGCCATGAGCATTTTCAACGCGTCCGTGGCGCGGTGGATGCCGCTGGTGGCGGCGAGATTCGCGCGCACCTGGCCGTGCAGGATCGCTATCCACCGCAATGGCAGGCGCATCGCCATCGGCGTGCTCAACAGGATGTTCGGCTTCACTTCGAGCGTTTCGAGGTCAATGTCCGGCTGGTAAAATCGGTTGAACAAAACGAGACCGTTCGCGCCCGCCTCGTCCAGCCTCCGCGCCATGCAGGCGAAGTTCGTGAAGAACGGGCTTAATTTGACCGCGACGGGAATCGTGACCTCTTTTTTCACCGCGGTCAAAATGTCCAGATACGTCTTCTCCACTTTTTCCGCAGGCTCCACGGCGTTCGTGGGGATGTAATAAATGTTCAATTCGAGCGCGTCGGCGCCGGCCTGCTGGATTTGTTTGGCGTATTTGGTCCAGCCGCCGGCGGATGAGCCGTTCAAGCTGGCGATGATGGGAATGCGCACCGCCTTTTTCGCCCTGGCGATGTGCGCGAGGTATTCCTCCGGGCCGAGATGAAATTCCTCCGGCTCCGGAAAATACGTCAGTGATTCCGCGAAGCTGCCGGTGCCGCGCTCCATGTCCTGGTTGAGGTCGAGGCGGTCCTGCCTCAACTGCTCCTCGAACAGGGAGTAAAGCACCACGGCGGACGCGCCGGCATCCTCCATTTTTTTGATGTCATCAATACTCCTCCGAGAGCGGCGAGGCCGCGGGCACCAGCGGCGTGCGGAGTTTCAGGCCGAGATAATTGGTCGTCAGATTCATAGGTTCGATTCAATTATGGTTGTTGATCCACTGTCGCGGTGGCCTGGCCCGGCGCGGGCTTGCCATTGCCGGACACGCCGTCGCGACCGGACAGGAATTCATAGAATTTCCAGCGGCGGTCGGCATCCACCTGCGCCTGTGCGAAGAGTTTCTTCGCATCCTCCGGCTTGCTCTTGGTGAGCATCTTGAAGCGGTTTTCCGTAAGCAGATAATCCTGCAATTTGGCCTTCGCAGCCTGCGAATCCAGTTGAAGCGGGTTCTCGCCGGCCTCGGCGCGGCGCGGATCGAAACGGTAGAGCAGCCATTGGCCGGTATCCACCGCGAGCTTCTGCTGGCGGGCGCCGACGCCCATGTCCACCGCGATGCCGTGCGCAATGCAATGGCTGTAGGCGATGATTAGAGACGGGCCGGGATAGGATTCCGCCTCCACGAAAGCCTTGAGCGTCTGCTCGTCCTTCGCGCCCAGCGCGACGCTGGCCACGTAAATATGGCCGTAGCTCATGGCGATCAGGCCGAGGTCTTTCTTGCCCAGCGCCTTGCCGCCGGCGGCGAACTTCGCCACCGCGCCACGCGGGGTGGACTTGCTCATCTGCCCGCCGGTGTTGGAATACACTTCCGTGTCCAGCACGAGCACGTTCACGTCGCGACCGCTGGCCAGCACGTGGTCCAGGCCGCCGTAGCCGATGTCGTAGGCCCAGCCGTCGCCGCCGACAGATCCACACGCTCTTCTTCACCAGCTTGTCGGCGAGACCGGAAAGGAGTTTGGCCTCCGGCGAATCCAGTTTCTTCAATTTCGCCTTCAGCGCCTCGACGCGCTCGCGCTGCTCGTAAATGCCGGCTTCGTCGGATTGCTTCGCGTTGATGAATTCCGTCCGCCAGATCGTCGCCGACTGTGGCGCCGATTTTTTTCAGAAGTTCGATGGCGAAATCCCGCTGCTGGTCCAGCGAAACGCGGAAGCCGAGGCCGAATTCCGCGTTGTCCTCGAACAGGGAATTGCACCACGTCGGCCCGCGGCCCTCGGCGTTCTTCGCGTAGGGCGTCGTCGGCAGATTGCCGCCGTAAATCGAGGAGCAGCCGGTGGCATTCGCGATGACCGCGCGGTCGCCGAAGAGCTGCGACAGCATCTTGATGTAGGGCGTCTCACCGCAACCGGCACACGCGCCGCTAAATTCGAAGAGAGGCCGCAGCAGCTGCTGCTGGCGAAGCTGCGTCGTCTTGACCTTGCGCCGGTCGGTTTCCGGCAGGCCAAGGAAGAAATTCCAGTTGTCGTGCTCCGCCGCGCGCAAAGGCGCCTGCGTCCGCATATTGATGGCCTTGAGTTTCGCCTCGGTTTTGTTCTTGGCCGGGCAGACATCCACGCAGATGCCGCAACCGGTGCAATCCTCGGCCGCGACCTGCAACGTGAATTTTGAACCCTTGAAATCGGGAACGCGCGAATCGGCGCTCTTAAAGGTCGCCGGTGCGCCGGCCAATGACGCCGGTTCATAAACTTTCGC
Organism: uncultured Verrucomicrobiae bacterium; assembly: GCA_963711945.1. Classification (GTDB taxonomy): domain Bacteria; phylum Verrucomicrobiota; class Verrucomicrobiia; order Limisphaerales; family UBA11358; genus UBA11358. The sequence continues at coordinate 94,395 of CAVQGB010000010.1, forward strand.
GCGGATTGTCGCGTGCGGGCAGATGGCGACGCACTTCAAACACTGGATGCAGACCTTCTCGTCCCAGACGGGGATGTCGAGCGCGAGGTTGCGTTTTTCATATTGCGCCGTGCCGGTCGGGAAGGTGCCGTCCACCGGGAACGCGCTCACGGGCAATTCGTCGCCTTCCCCGGCGGTGATCCGGCCCAAAACATTTTTGACGAAGTCCGGCGCATCGGCCGTCACCGGCGGCAGCAACGGGCCGGAACCGTTCACCGTGTTGTTCAACACCGGCACCTCGTGCAGATGTTCCAGCGTGTTGTCCACGGCCTTGAGGTTCATCGCCACGACTTCCTCGCCTTTTTTGCCGTAGGTTTTCTTGATGGAATACTTGATGGCCTCGATGGCCTTTTCGCGCGGCAGCACGCCGGAGAGCGCGAAGAAACAAACCTGCATGATGGTATTTATGCGCCCGCCCATGCCACTGTCGCGCGCCACCTTGGTTGCGTCAATCACGTAGAATTTCGCCTTTTTGGCAATGAGCGACTGCTGCAATGGCGTCGGCAGCTTGGCCCAGATTTCGTCCTTCGAGTAGGGCGTGTTGAGCAGGAACGTGCCGCCGGAAACCAGCGGCCTCACCATGTCGTATTTTTCCAGGAACGTCGGGAGATGGCAGGCGACGAAATTGGCGCGGCTGACGAGATAGGTCGAGCGGATCGGCTCCGGCCCGAAACGCAGGTGCGACACCGTCATGCTGCCGGATTTCTTGGAGTCATAAACGAAATAGCCCTGCGCAAAATTGCTGGTTCCTTCGCCGATGATCTTGATGGAATTCTTGTTTGCGCCCACCGTGCCGTCCGCACCCAAGCCATAAAACAGCGCGCGGATGACGTTTTCAGGCTCGGTTGAAAAGTTATGATCCACCGACAGGCTGGTGTGGGAAACGTCGTCCTTGATGCCGACGGTGAAATGATTTTTCGGCTGCTTCTCCTTGAGATTGTCGAACACCGCCTTGACCATCGCCGGGGTGAATTCCTTGGAGGACAAACCGTAGCGGCCACCGACGATACGCGGCAGCATTTTGATGCGTCCCCAATTGTTCGTCATGCCTTCGTAGATTGCCGCGGCGCAATCCTGGAACAACGGTTCGCCCGCCGCGCCTGGCTCCTTCGTGCGGTCGAGCACCGCGATGGTCCGCACCGTCGCCGGCAGCGCCTCGACAAACCGCTTGCTGTCAAACGGCCGATAAAGCCGCACCTTGACGATGCCGATCTTTTCTCCGTTGCGATTCAGATAATCCACCGCCTCGTGCGCGGCCTCGCAACCGGACCCCATCAGCACCACGACGCGCTCGGCCAGCGGCGAGCCGAAATATTCAAACAACTTGTAGGAGCGCCCGACTTGTTTCTCAAAGGCGTCCATCGCCTGCTGCACGATGTCCGGGCAGGCGGCGTAAAACGGATTACACGCCTCGCGAGCCTGGAAAAACACATCGGGGTTCTGCGCCGTGCCGCGCAGCACCGGTTTGTCCGGCGTCAACCCGCGCGCGCGGTGTTCCGCGATGAGCTTGTCGTCAATCAGCGCCCGCAAATCCGCCTCGTCCAGCATCTCGATTTTCTGCACCTCGTGCGACGTGCGGAAGCCGTCAAAGAAATGCACGAATGGAATCCGCGAGCGCAACGTGGCGGCCTGCGAAATCAGCGCGAAATCCGACGCCTCCTGCACGCTGGCCGCGCCGAGCATGGCCCAACCGGTCGAGCGGCACGCCATGATGTCGCTGTGATCGCCAAAGATCGAAAGCGCGTGTGTCGCGACCGCGCGGGCGGTGACATGAAAAACAGCCGGCAATAGTTCGCCCGCGATCTTGAGCATATTGGGAACCATCAGCAGCAACCCCTGCGACGCCGTGAACGTCGTGGCAATGGAGCCGGTCTGCAACATGCCGTGGACCGCGCCGACAGCACCGCCCTCGCTTTGCATCTCAACAATGCCGGGGATGGTCCCCCAAAGATTGCGCCTGCCCTCGGAAGTCCATTGGTCGCACCATTCGGCCATCGTCGAGGACGGTGTGATGGGGTAGATGGCCATGACCTCGTTGAGGCGGTAGGCGACGTTGGCGACGGCCTCGTTGCCGTCCAGTGTCAGTTTTGGTCTTGTATTCATATTGATGGAAACCTCAAATTCATTGCATCGGCACAACCAGCCTTTCTTGCGACTGGCGGCTCTGTGATTAGAATAGCTTGGGGTGGCGGTTTCACCCCCACTTATTTTGTCAAAGAAGCAACATTCATTGCCCCCGCCCTCCGCAGCCGCCCTGCGGCCGGGAACGGGCGTCGTTCAAAACGCGTATTTCGCGGCCAGCGAAACGAGATGGCGCGTAAATTCGCGGCCATCGGCATAGGCTGCGCCGGGCGCGCTGGTGGGTGTCTCGTTTCTCGCCCAATCGCCGGAACAGGCGGCCTCGACGCTGAAATGTTTGTTGCACGTGTAGGTCAGCGCGGCGCTCGGTGTGTAGATCCAATCGTCGCGGTTCACCGGCGCGAGCCATTCGCCGATGTAAAGCTGAATGCCGACGCTGGCGCTGAAATGTCCGTTGAACGTGTGCTTCCATGTCGCGCTGTAGGTGATGTCGTCATAAACGCTCTGGCTGGCAAACGCCGGCTGCTGGTAGCGGCGGAACAGCAGCGTCATCGTGTTGCTCTTGTCCGGCAGCAGCGTCGCCGAGGCGTCCACCCAATACACCAGCCGGTTGCGGTCGAAGTTCGCCGGCGTGCCGTCCGCCCAACTGCGGAATTCCGGTCCGCCCAGCGCGGCCAGCTTGAGCCACTTCGCCGGGCTGCCTTCAATGCCTAACAAAATGCGATGATAGGCACTGTCGTAGGGGCTGTCCGTAAAGATTTTGGAGTTCGACGCGCCCGGGCCGACGAACTGATCCTGTTGCCCGTAGCGATAGCCAAGAATAAGATACGTTTTCTTGCCAACATCGTAGCCCACGTCCAGGCCGCCGTTCACGTCCTGGCGGTCAAGGTAATTTTCATAACACTCGCCCGCCACCGGCATCGAGAGTTTCTGAACGGTCAGGAAATCATGGACGTAGGCGCTCGCCACCGGGCGGATGAAAAATTTATCCACCGTCCAAGTCAGTTTGAAGCCGCCTTTGTAAATGAACGCGGCGCGGCGGTCGCGCAGCGGGATGCCGCCCACGGCCGGGACATCCTGCGAAGAGCCGGCGGCGGTGCGGCCAAAGACGGGACCATAACGGCTGCCGTCAATGTAAGTGAATGTGTCGGTCTGTTCCCAAATAACGTCATCCGTTTTGCCGCTGAACGTCGTCACGCCCCGGTGCGTCGTGTTGTTTTCCGACGGCGCGTTGTGATAAAACGCAATGTCCGGCGCATAGGAAAGCGAAGCCTTGAAATCCGGGCACACCTGGGCGTCCAGCCCGACGCGCGGCGTGATGGTGGTGACCCACGAACTTTTGTTGGCCGGCACGGCGTCGGGCATCGAGGCCGTCGGCGCGTGATTCTGCAAAAATACATTGTCGTCGTAAGTTTCCTTCAACGCGATGTCAGCCTTCCATGTCAGATTGGTGCCGGCGGCCAGGGCGGAACCGGCCAGCAGCGTGGCGGCGAGATTGACGCAGGCACCGGCCAGGGCGGCGCGGCGGCGATGGGTTGCAATTAAAAAGGATGGATGGGTTTGGGTGTTCATAATTTGTCGGTCATTTGTTGCTGCACGCAAGATGGCGACCCCACTCCGCGGGAGTCGGGACGCGGAAATTGTCCGCCCCGCCGCGTTTCGCGCGTCAAAGCGGCGTGAATCCCGCGCCCCGGATCCAAGCCGATTCGCGGCCCGCGGGCGACGGGTTCAACTCAATCTGGAGACCGGCCACGGCCGGTCTCGCGATCAATTATTGTTTGCCTTTCACCAGGGCTTCGACGACGTGCGGGTCGGCGAGCGTGGACGTGTCGCCAATCTGGTCGGCGGCGTTCTCGGCAATCTTGCGCAGGATGCGCCGCATGATTTTGCCGGAGCGGGTCTTCGGCAATCCGGGCGCGAACTGGATTTTGTCCGGCACGGCAATCGGCCCGATTTCCTTGCGGACGTGATTGCATAATTCCCTTTTCAACTCGTCGCTTTCGGCCACGCCGTCCTTGAGCGTCACGAAGGCGTAAAGGCCCTGGCCCTTGATGTCATGCGGCATTGGCGCCACGGCGGCCTCGGCCACCTTCGCGTGGCTGACCAGCGCGCTTTCGACCTCGGCAGTGCCGATGCGGTGGCCGGAGACGTTCACCACGTCGTCAATGCGGCCCATCAACCAGTAATCACCGTCATCATCCAGGCGGCAGCCGTCGCCGGTGAAATAGATGTTTGGATACATCGAAAAATAGGTTTCGATGAAGCGATTGTGGTCGCCCCAAGTTGTGCGCAACATTCCCGGCCACGGCTTCGTAATGCAGAGTTTGCCGCCTTCATTGACGCTGACGGGTTTGCCGTCGTCGCGCAGCACGACCGGCTCGACGCCGAAGAACGGCCGGTTGGCGCTGCCCGGTTTGAGCGTGTGCGCGCCCGGCAGCGGCGTGATGAGAATGCCGCCGGTCTCCGTCTGCCACCAGGTGTCCACGATGGGGCATCGTTCCTTGCCAATGACACGATGATACCACAGCCACGCCTCGGGATTGATCGGTTCGCCGACCGAGCCGAGGACCCGCAGCGTGCTCATGTCATATTTGTTGGGCCATTCCTCGCCGAGCCGGACGAGAGAGCGGATGGCGGTGGGCGCCGTGTAAAAGACGGTGACCTTGAACTTGTTGACGATCTGCCAGAATCGCCCCGCGTCCGGGAACGTCGGCACGCCCTCGAACATCACGCTCGTCGCGCCGTTGCAGAGCGGGCCGTAGCAAATGTAGCTGTGCCCGGTCACCCAGCCGATGTCGGCGGTGCACCAGTAAATGTCGTCGTCGTGAACGTCGAAAATGTATTTGTGCGTGAGGCTGGCCTGAAGCAGGTAGCCGCCGGTGCAATGGACGACGCCCTTCGGTTTGCCGGTCGAACCGGACGTGTAAAGGATGAACAGCGGATCCTCGGCGTTCATCGCCACCGGCGGACAATCTGCGGTCGCGTTCGCCATGAGGTCGTGATACCAGACGTCACGGTTCGGAGTCATGTTGCACGGAGTTTCGTTGCGCTTGACGACCACGACTTTTTCGATAGACGACGTATGCTTCAACGCCTCGTCCGCCATCGCCTTCAGAGGAATGCTCTTGCCGGAACGCAACGAGGTGTTTGAGGTGATGAGCAGGCGGCAGGCGGCGTCGTTGATGCGGCCTGCCAGCGCCTCGGCGCTGAAACCACCGAAAACGACCGAATGAATCGCCCCGAGCCTCGCGCAGGCGAGCATCGTGATGGGCAATTCAGGAATCATCGGCAGATAAATGGAAACGCGATCGCCCTTTTTGATGCCGAAGGACTTCAGCACGTTGGCAAACTTGCAGACCCGCTCGTGCAGCTGCGCATAGGTCAGCTTGACGACGTCATTTTCCGGCTCGCCCTGCCAGATGAGCGCGATCTTGTCGCGCGTCTTGGTTTTCAAATGGCGGTCCAGGCAGTTCTCGCTCACATTGAGCTGGCCGTCCTCGAACCACGTGTGCTCGACCCTTTTCGCGGCGGTGTCCCAGACGTATTTGCGTCCCTTCGCCGGTTTCTTGATCCAGGCAAGCGTGGCGGCCTGTTCGAGCCAGAATCCATCCGGGTCCTTGATCGAGCGCTCATACATTTTCTTGTATTGGTCGGCATTGATGTAGGCGCGCTGGACGACTTCCTTGCCGGGCGGAAACGTCCGGCCTTCCTGCATCAGCGAACTAGTTGAAACGGTTTGATTCTGCGTGCTCATGGTATGTTCCTTTGTGGTTCGTGGTTGTTTGTGTTCATGCAAAATTGGCCGGCCGCTCCTCCCGCCCGGCCCCGGGCGCTTTCAGCCCGTGCAACGGGAATATGTTAGTGGAAATCCTTTCAATCGTCGCGAGTAATTCCGGTTCGACCGCGGCGCGCTGTCCCGCCGAAACCGGCAGCACACGGTCGCGCAGACCGCCCGCCCATTCTGAATTGGCCAGCATCACGCCCCCCATGCCGAGGGCGAAATCACAGTCGTCGTTTTCGCCGCAAAATGTCCGCCACGCCAGCGCCCAGCCGCGCACCGTGTTATCAATGTGATAACCGCCGCCACCCGCGACCAGGATGGGACAGTTCAGCTTCATCACCCGCTCGACGATTTCGACGACGACGTTGTTGGTCATGCGCAAATGCGTCAGCGGATCGCCCGCCAGAATGTCCATGCCGAGTTCCAGCACGAGCGCGTCCGGCTTGAAATCTTCCGCCAGCGGGACCGCCACCGAATCCAGCGCCGTCAGAAACGCCTCGTCGTAGGTTTCGGCGGGCAGCGGAACGTTGACATTGAAACCGCTTCCGGGGCCATCGCCGATTTCATCTTCGAAACCGCCCCACGGAAAAAGCGTCCTGCCGCTTTCGTGCAGCGAAATGGTCATCACGTCCTTGCGGCTATAAAACGCCGATTGCACGCCGTCGCCGTGGTGCGCGTCCAGATCCAGATACAAAACCCGTTTTCCCGCGTCCGCCAGTTTCATGCAGGCGAGCACAACGTCATTGAGATAACAGAAGCCGCCGGCGCGGTCGGTGAAGGCGTGGTGAAAACCGCCGAGCAAATTGAACGCCACATCCGCCCGGCCATCCAGCAGCAGTTCCGCGCCGGTCAATCCCGCGCCACATCCCCAGGCGCCACACTCAAACATGTTCTTGAAAACCGGCGTGTCCGCCCCGCCAAACCCCATGCGCAGCCCATCCACGGTCAGATCGCCGTCCGCGGTGCGTTGCAGTTCTTCGAGATAATGCGCCGAATGGAACCGCTTCAATTCGGCGATGGACGCCCGGCGCGGCTCAAATTCAAAACGCACGGATCCCGTGTTGCCAACACCGCCGCCGAGCAAACCGAAGGACAGCAACCGCAACCGGGTGCAGCCGGCGCGCTGGGTCTTGAAGGGACAATCCGGCGGATAGCTCAACGCCTCAACTTCCGGGGAATACAAAAAGGCCAGCTTACGTTCGCTCATGGCCATGACATCGCCCGGAGGCGGGAAGGAGGGTGATGCGGACTGTCACGCCGCGCGCAGAAAATGGACCGCGCGCCGGGAGCCCAGAAGGCCTCGTGAATTTGTCCGACTCGATCTGTTTGCGTCTTGAGTTCATCGCCATCCTGTCCGGTCCCGTTTCCCTGGAGGGGAAACTTTCCGGCGCCCAGTTGTGATGCCATTCCGCCCGGCGGCCATGACGCCTCCGCCAGCACTGTCACACCCTGCCGTTCCGGTTTCATTCTGCGACGCAGTGGCCCGTTTTATTCAAACGGTCCGCGCCACGAAGGAACGGTGTTGAGTGTGCAGCTTCGGGAATAAGATAACAGCCGCAACTTTGGCCGTCTCAACAAATTTTGTTTATTTCTTGATTTTTTTTGGGCAGGCAATTGAGCGCTACAGCCATGAGAAAAATGCGCACCGGCCGCGATTGACCCGGCAAACCGTCCGTCATACGGAGAACGGCGTGCCGTTTTCAGCGCCCTCGCGGAAAACCTTGAGCGCACAGAAAAGTTCCGGACGTTCTGGCCGCTCTCACGCGCAAGGTGCTGGATGCGAGGCGCGTCCAGCCGCACCCGGGGGCGGGTGCGCTCCCCAATCCTGTTTTTGGGTTAATGCAAAAACCCCGGCCAGAAAATCCAGCCGGGGTTTGAAAATTGAATTCCGACTTTACTCAAAATCCATCTCGTAACTATAGACGTTGCCGGTGAGCTTGCTGCTGACCTTGCAGTTGGATTTGTTGATGACGGCCTGCATCGGCTTGTTTTCCGTGAGCACCTCGGCGGTGAAGCCTCGGATGCCGTTGCGGCGGGCGATGCGCATCAGGTGCTTCAGCAGGAAGGTCCCAATGCCGTGGTTCTGCCAGTTGTCGCCCACCACGAACGCCACTTCCGCCATGTTCGTCTTCTGGTCCAGATAATAGCTGCCGACGGCGATGATTTCCTCGCCATCCGACGATGGCAGCGTGCCGACGATGGTCACGTCGTTGCGATGGTCAATATAGACGAAATCCTGAATTTGATGCCGGGACACGCGCTTGGTGTGGCTCATGAACCGGTAATAAATCGTCGCTTCAGAAAGTTTGTAGAACAGGTCGCGCATCCGCGGCTCATCTGTGGGATGAATCGCGCGGAAATTCATCTGCGTCCCGTCGTTGAGCAGATACGTCGTTCGCAACTCCTTTGGTCCGACGAGGATTTTGCCCTCCTTGTCCGCCATTTCGGCGGAGAGATATTTGGCGGCGATGGCGTCGCGGAGCAGGTCGGCGCGGAATTTCGGGTGGGCGATGCTGATGAGCGCGAGCGCGCGTTCCTGGATGCTCTTGCCGTGCAGATAGGCCACTCCGAATTCGGTCACGACATATTGCACGCCCGCGCGGGTGGTGACGACGCCTGCGCCCTGGCTAAGATAGGTCACGATGCGGGAAACCGTCCCGCCCTTGGCCGTCGAAGGCAGCGCGATGATGGCCTTGCCGCCGTGCGATTTCGTCGCGCCGCGGTTGAAATCCACCTGCCCGCCGACGCCGGAGAAAAATTTCGAGCCGATGGAGTCGGCGCAGACCTGGCCGGTCAAGTCAATTTCCAGCGCGGTGTTGACGGCCACCATCTTGTGCTGCTGGCGGATGACGGCCGGGTCGTTGACGTATTCGGTCGGGTGAAACGCGAACAGCGGGTTGTTGTCCACGTAATCGTAAATCTTCCTCGATCCGAGGCAGAAGCTGGCGACGATTTTGCCGCGGTCAATCGCCTTGCGGTTGCCGGTGATGGCGCCGCATTCGATCAGCTCGATGATATTGTCGGTGACCATTTCGGTGTGGACGCCAAGGTCTTTTTTGCCCTTCAAAAAGCCGAACATCGCCTGCGGAATCCGCCCGATGCCAAACTCAATCGTCGCCCCGTCCTCCACCAACGCCGCGATGTATTCGGCGATTTGTTTGGTTGTTTCGGTCACTTCGGGCGACGGCACCTCCAGGATCGGCGCGGTGGACGGCACCAGGATGTCAATGTCATTGGCCTGGATGAAACAATCACCCAGCGTGCGCGGCATATTGGGGTTGACCTGCGCGATGACGAGCGCGGCGTTTTCGGCGGCGCTTTTCACGATGTCCACGGACACGCCCAGGCTGCACATGCCGTATTGGTCCGGCGGCGAGACATGAATCAACGCCACATCGAGCGGCAACTGGCCGCTGTCGAACAGATGCGGCAGGTCGGACAAATGGATCGGCGTGTAATCGCCCAGCCCTTCCTGAATCATGCCGCGCACGTTTTCGGCGATGAAAAAGCTGTTCACGCGGAAATAATGCGCCAGTTCGCGGTCGGCGTAGGGCGCGTCGCCAAAGGTGAGCAGGTGGACGATTTCCGTGTCCGGCAGTTCAAAGGCGCGCTTGCTCAAGGCGCTGACGAGTTCGAGCGGTTCGCCCGTGCCGGTGCCGACGAAAATGCGCTGGCCGGGGCGGATTTTCTTCACCGCCTCGGCGGCGGAAAGGATTTGCGACTTGAAAGTCTCCTGCCAATTGGGGTCGTAGGAAATGGGTTTGCTCATGTCAGTTGATAAATTGGGAAACAATCAACATCCAACATTGAACGCCCAACATTCAACAAATGGACCGAGCGGCAAACTTGGAAGTTCGATGTTGAATGTTGGTTGTTGAATGTTTCATTTCTGCGCTTCAAGGTTCTTTTAGTGGGAGGCGAAGCGGTGTTGGAAAACGTCATCCGCGCGTCGGCCACGTAGGCCTGCATGCCGACCGGGCCGACGATGAACGGGTTGATGTCCAGCTCCTTGATTTCCGGATAATCCGTGGCGAGCTGGCTGATGCGTTGCAGCGCCCCGGCGATGGCGTCCAGATCCACCGGCGCCTGGCCGCGCGCGCCCTGCAGCAGCGCGTAGGAACGCGTGCCTTTCAACATCTGCATCGCCTCCTCCGCCGTGATGGGCGCGAGGTGGAACGTCACGTCTTTCATCACTTCCACAAAAATGCCGCCGAGGCCGAACATCAGCATCGGACCGAACTGCGGATCGCGCGTCATGCCCAGAATCACCTCGCGCCCGCGCTGGCCCATTTTCTCGACGAACCCGCCGCGGAGGTGCGCGTTGGGCGCGCGCCGCTGGATGCGCACCATCATCAAATCGAACGCGTCGCGCACCTGCTCGGCATTGGCCAGATTGATGCGCACACCGCCGAAATCGGATTTATGAATGATGTCCGGCGAGGAAATTTTCAGCACGACCGGATAACCGATGCGCTCGGCAATCTCCACCGCCTCGTCGCCGGTGCGGGCCAACTGGCCGGCCAGCACGTTGAAATCGTAGGCGCGCAGGATTTCCTTCGCCTCGACTTCGCCCATCTGCGCCCCGCCGCTGCGCGTCTGCGCATTGATGATGCGGTCCACGCGCCGGCGGTTGACGGGAAAACGGGTGACGACGCGGGCGGGCCGGCGGCGCCATGCCGCGTAATCGCACATCGCCCGCAACGCGGTCACGGCGCGGTCAGGCGACGGATAATTCGGGATGCCCACCTCCATCAATTTTACCTTGGCGGAGGCGACTTCCGTGCCGCCCATGAACGCGGCCAGCAAGGGTTTCTTTCCCTTGTGCGCGGCGGCGAGCTTTTCAGCCAGTTCCAGCGGACGCGTCATGTTCTGCGGCGTCACGACGACAATGATGCCGTCAATTTTTTCGTCCTCCTGCAACACTTCAAACGCCTTCACATAGCGATCCGGTTCCGCGTCGCCGATGACGTCCACCGGATTGCCAAATGCCGCCGACGCCGGCAGGAACGCGCGCAATTTCGCGTCGCTGTCCTGGCCTGGCGCAACCAATTTCAAACCCAGCGTCTCCGCCGCGTCCGCCGCCATGATGCCCGGACCGCCGGCGTTGGTGATGATGGCGATGCGTTCGCCGGCCGGCAGCGGCTGCATGGCGAAGGCCGTCGCGTAATCGAACAAGGCTTCAAAATTTTCCGCGCGGATGACTCCCGACCGTTTGAAGGCCGCGCCGTAAGCCATGTCAGCGCCCGCCAAACTGCCGGTGTGCGACGACGCCGCCTTGGCGCCGGCCTGGGTGATGCCCACCTTCAAAATCACAACCGGCTTGATGCCGGCGGCCTGTTCCGCGATGCGCAGGAATTTGTCGCCTTCCTTGATGCTTTCAAGATACCCGGCGATGACCTTGGTTTCCTTGTCCTGGGCGAGCGTCTCGATGAAATCCACCTCGTTCAAGTCGGCCTTGTTGCCGAAGCTGATGACCTTGCCGAGGCCGAGTTTCTGTTCCGCCGCCCAGTCGAGAATGGCCACGCAGAGCGCGCCGGACTGGGAAATGACGGAAATTTTGCCTTTTGGCGGCAGCGACGGGGCGAACGTGGCGTTCATGGCATGGTCGGTGTTCAGCACGCCAAGACAGTTCGGCCCGACCATCCGCACGCCGGCGGCCTTGCAGATTTCCACCAGTTCCTGTTCGGCCTTCGCGCCCGCCGCGCCCGTTTCCTTGAAGCCGGCGGTGATGACGATGACGGATTTGGCGCCCCTCTCAATCGAATCGCGCAACGCATCCTTCACGTATTTGCCCGCCACGACGACGACGCTTAAGTCAATCTGTCCGGCGTAATCGTTCAGCGATTTGTAGCATTTGAGGCCGAGGATTTCGTCCGCCCCGGGGTTGACGGGCACGATGGCGCCCTTGAAACCGCCGTTGACGAGATTGGCCAGCACCGCGTAGCCGACCTTCTCCGTGCTGCGTGACGCGCCGATGACGGCCACGGATTTTGGATATAAAAGCGTTTCCAACATACTTTTGTCGTGGAGAGATTACCATTGTTCCGGCGGAACACTCCCCAAAAGTTGTTCAAGACTTCGCTTTTTTTGTAAAGATGAACTGGCCGGAAGAAATTGCCCAGCCGACGGCGCCAATGATAAATCCACCTCGCAATTTCAATTGCAATAAAGCCTGCCATGTAAAATTGAATTCCGCGCGCGTCAGGGATTTGGCATCACGGCGGCGTTGGTATCCGCTTGGACCTGCGGCAAAACGGGTGCCACGGGAAGGAACAGGCCGTCGTCGCGGTATTGCGGAGCGGGCAATTGTCCCGCCGGCGCGTTCGTCGTCATGGGGGGGTTGAAAAAGCCGCCGGACATGGTTTTGGGATTTTTCAATTCCTTTCTGCGTTCGGCCTCAACCGCTTTGTTTTGTTCCTGGACATCTTCGGCAACGGTGGCGGAGATGCCCGGCAGCCGCTGCTCTTCCTTGAGGGTGTTTTTCGCGGCCAGTTCCGGCGTTCCCAAAACGGTGGGGCGCATCAGCACGATAAGTTCCTTCCGGGTCTTTTGATCGTCGCGCTGTTTGAAGAGATTACCCAGCAGGGGAATGTTCGACAAAAACGGCACACCGGCCTGGCTGTGGCTTTTGTCGGCCTCAATGAAGCCGCCGAGCATCACAGTATCCTGGTCACGAACTGTAATCGTGGTGTTCAGCGTGCGCTTGACAGTGCTCGGCTGGCCGGTGCTGTTGTAGTTGGGATTGTCGATGGCATCAATCTCCTGTTGGATTTGCATGGTGACCGCTCCTTCGGGATTGATAAACGGCGTCACGTCCAGTTCCACACCAACGGACAACTGCGAATAGCTGTTCTGCACGCCGTTGTAGGAGTAACTGCCGGTGATATACGGCACGGATGAGCCGACGAAGAATTGCGCCGGTATGGCCTGTGATGTCTGGATGCGCGGACGCTGGATGATGCTGGCATGGCTGTCTGACTGCGCCGCCCGCAACGCCACATCCCAGTTCGGGCCGAGGCTCCCGAAATAACTCAAGCCACCCGGAAGAGTGTTGCCAAAAAGACTGCCCGCCGCATTGGTGCCACCCGAGGAGGTTATCGCCTTGGTAATGCTGGTTACCACACCATTTGTGTCAGTGGCCTTCGTCACGGTTTGGATAAAATGCATGAATGACTGGCCATTGTTGACACCACCGCCGCCAATAATGCTGCCGCTCGAATTGAGAGCGGCCGGATTTTGGGCCGCAGAGACGCCAAAATCGAAAGTATTGCCCAAAGTGTAATTCACTATGACGGCCTCGATGAGCACCTGTGCGAGCGGCACGTCCAGCTTCGCAATGATGTTCGTAATGGCATTCATGTCCTCCCGCGTGGCGTAAATGAGCAGCGAACTGCTGCTCTCGTTGGGGATGATCTTGGTCTGGCCGAAAAGCTGGATGGGCTGCTCTCCTCCGCCGCCGCCGCCTGTGGGCGACGAGGCGCGGTTGATGATGCTCAACAGCCTCTGCTGAACAGTTGTGGTCCGGCGTGCCGTTGGGCGATGGAGTCGCCGCCGACGCCCCGATGCGCGACCCTCCCACTGGGTTCGCGCCGGGCTGGTTGAGGCCGCCCAATCCTGAAGTGCCCAATGTGCCGGAGGACCGCACGCCGCTAATTTGCGGGCTGGCGGTGGCACCGCCAATGGAGACGGTCGAGCCGCCGGTGCCGCCGAGGCTGCTCAAGGCGCTGGCAATCTCATCCACTTTCGCGTAACGGATGGGAATGACCTCGGAGATATAAACCGCCGGCACGTTGATGTCTATCTTGTCAATCATTTGCAACATGCGCTGGACGTTTTCGGCGAGGTCGCGAATGACGAGGATGCCGTTGGCGTCAATGGCGAAAAGCGAATTCTGCAATTTGGCGAACGGCTGGAGGACCGGCATCATCTCGCTGGGCTTGACGTATTTCAATCTGCACGATGTGCGTCACATGCCCCCCACGTCCGGCAGGTTGGTTGCGATCCGAATAATCAAAATTCTGTCGCCTGCAGCCCCGCCTGATCCAGCGGCACTTCTTTCAAGACTTTGTCGCCAATGTTGATGACGGCGATGCCGTTCATGGCCAGCACCGCCTGCAAAACCTCGATGGCCTCCTTTTTGGTCAGCTTGCCATGCGTCTTGAGCGTGACGGAAGCCTGCGGCAGACCGGGGCGCGCAATTGCGTGCGCTCGACCAAATCGGCATAGATGTCCAGCACCTGGTTCACGTCCACGCCGGAAAAATTGTATTCAATGCCGGGAACCTCCTTTTCCGGGGCGGAGGCGACTCAGGAAGACGGGGGATGTAGTCGGAGGGTCCGGATGCCGGCGTCGTTCCCGGGGCGGGCTGTGCGGCGGCGGGTGAAGGCAGCGCGCCGGGCGCCGGCAATGCGGGGAGGTTCTCGAGCGCGGCGCGGCGGCGCAAGTTGGGGGGCGTCGCGTTGGTCGAAGCCGGCGCGGCGGGCGGCGGCGTTTGCGCCCAAAGGCCGGGGGCGGCCAAAAACAGGATCAAGACAAGCGTGGCATGTCGCGCAGCGGCGCAGCGGAGGTGGGTCGTTTTCATTTTGCCTTTATGGAATTGGTTTTGGCGGTCTTGGCAGTTTTCGCAGCGGGAGCAGCGGGAGCGGCTTTGGCGGCGGGTTTTTTCTGGTAACTGGCGACCAGTGTGATGTTGGCGACGAGATTTTGTCTGGGAGGATCGGGTTGCAATTCCAGATCGAGCACGCGGATCATCGAGGCGCTGGAGCCGAGCTTGTAAAGAAAGTCCACAAGCTGCGCGTCGTTGGCGGTCACGTTGATGTTTTGGGTCAGCTGGACAAAAAAGGCGTCGTTCGTGCTCGTGGTCTGGCGGCCCATGCTGGCGATATTGACGCGACTGACGGCGGCCTGCTGACTGGATGGTGCGCAGAAAATTGATGGCCTGGTCTTCGGGCGCGACCAGATTGCCATCGTTTTCAAAAATCTTCACCTGTGCCTGGAGTTTCGGCAGTTCATCGTTGGCGGCCTGGTTGCGTGCCCGCTCCTTTTGCGCGGTGGCCAGCCGGCCCTTCAGACGGTCCCAGTCGTAAAAACGCGGCCAGATGAACAGGTAATTCAGCACCAAAATGAAAACGACCAGCACGCCGAAGGCGAGTCGGCGTTCCAGCGGGCGCAGTTGGGCGAAGAATTTTTTCACGGCTTCTGCTTGTCCACGTTTTTGAGTTGCAGGGTGAAATGCCAGGACACGGCATTGCCATTCTGGTTCCAGATCAGCGGCTCAAGGGGCGCCGGCTCAAACATGGCCTGGCCGTCCAAGCGTGGCCTTGCGGACCGAGTCGTAAAATTTGCCCGGATCGGACACCAGCGTGATTTGATCCGGCGGGCAGACGCCGCTCAAGGTGAGCTTCTGGCCGTCGCCGAAACTGCGTCCGTTGCAGCAGAAGTCCCTCGGGCAGGTTTTCGGCGGCGATTTTCCAGCAATCCAGCGCCGCGTATTTCAGCGCCTGCCGCTGCTTGAGCACGTCGTAGCGCTCCTTGAGTTCCAGCGTGTTGGTGTAACTGCCGGCCAGTTGCGCCGCCTGCCTCACGACCTTCGTCGCCTCGAGGGAAAGGAAATACGTCGCGCAAAAATAGATCACCACGCCAATCGCATACAAGATGCCCGTCGAAACCAGCCCGTGCAGCCAGAGGCGGTCCACGAACTGCTGGTGGTAGCGCGTGGAAAATTCCGGCGGCAGCAGCGCCGCGCCGGTCTCCGCGGCGGCGGCGCGGCGCGCCGTGCGCGCGGCCAGTTCCGCCGGCGGCAGAGGCTGCGTCACCTCCAGCGGCGCGTCCATCCCGGCGCGGAACATCTTTTCCCATTCGGCGGCGTTGACCGGATCGGCGACGAGGTGCCATTTCGAGGGTTCGGCCAGCCAGCCTTCCATTTCGCCCGCCCACAAAAGCTGGACGAGCTGGTTCTTCAGACTGTTCGCGCGGTCGCCCTCGGGCGGCAGGATGACATAGCTCAAATGCCGCAGCGCGCCGCCGCTCCACCAGGCCACGAGCGCGGAATCCTTCCCGTGCGTGCCGGCGTAAATCCACGCGCTGTCCCCGGCCGCCGGCGCGGCCTCCAACTGGTCCAGCATCGGCGTTTCCAGCCGGTCGGCGAGATAGCCGCGGCCTTCGAGATTGCCGAGAAACTCCTCCACCGCGCCGCGCGCGGCGATGACGACGACAATGCTCTGCAATTCGACCGCCGCCGCAGGGGCGCCGGTCTCCGACCCGGCGTGTTTCAAACTTCCTGACCGCGCCGGATCGGAGACCGGCGCTCCTGACAAGATGTGAATCGTCCAGACGATTTGCGCCACGGGCATCGGGGAGAGTTTTTCCAACTGCAACTCGACCATCGAGAGCGTTTCCGCGAAGGACGACTTGGGCAGTTCGATGACGCGCAGGAAGACGGTTTCCGACGGCAGCCAGGCCGCGTTCAAATGCGGTCTCCAGAGGGAATTCCAGGATTTGGCGACGAAGCGGGACGGCAGCGGCCCACCGGGTGCCGCGCTGTGCTCGCGGCCCAGCACAAAGCCGCCGCCCTTCGCGTCGAACTGCCAGAGGCGGCTCGCGTCGGCGGCGGTTTGCAGGATGTTGCAGGAATTCCAGCGGGCCATGTTAAAAGGTCACGAGTGACGAGTGACGGGTGACGCGAGAACCGCAAATTGCTTGCGGCGACGCAGGGTAGCGAAGGCGGGCAAATCGCAGATCGCAAATCAATAATGTTGCGGCAAAATTCATTTTTTAACGCGGAATGACCGGTGTTTTTTCGCGGCTGGCGAGCGCGTCCAAATGCTCCTCGATTTGCGTCACGCGCAGGACTTCATCAATGGTCGTCTCGCCGTTCTTCACCTTGTTCCAGCCGTCCGTGCGAAGGGTGCGCATCCCCTGCTCCATCGCCTTTTGGGCAATCGTCGTGGCCGGCGCGCGGCTCAAAATCAGCGGACGAACCGCCTCATTGACGTTGAGCAGCTCGTAAATGCCCTTGCGTCCCTGATAACCAAGTTGCCGGCATTCCTCACAACCGATGCCGCGCCAGAATTTCGCCGTGCCGATTTCGTCCTCCGGGAATCCGATTTTCCGCAGGTAATCCGCCTCGACCTTTTGCTCGGTTTTGCAATGGGGACAAATCGTGCGCACGAGACGTTGCGCCATGATGGCTTCGACAGACGACGCCACGAGGAAAGGTTCGATGCCCATGTCTATCAGCCGCGTGAACGCGCTCGCCGCGTCGTTCGTGTGCAGCGTGGAAAAAACCAAATGGCCCGTCAGCGAGGCGCGAATCGCAATCTCGGCGGTTTCCATGTCGCGAATTTCGCCCACCATCACCACGTTCGGATCCTGGCGCAAAATGTGGCGCAAGCCCATCGCAAACGTCAGGCCGATTTCCGGCCGCACGGCAATCTGGTTGATGCCCTTCAACTCATATTCCACCGGCTCCTCAATCGTGATGATGCGTTTGTGGACCGAATTGATGGCGCTCAAAAACGCGTAGAGCGAAGTGGATTTGCCGGAACCGGTCGGGCCGGTGACGAGGAAAATCCCGTGCGGCTTGACAATGATTTCGCGGATCAGCGCCTCGTCCCTTGGCGCGAAACCCAATTTGTCGAGCGACAGGAAGATTTTCCCGCGCGTGAGCAGGCGCAGCGAAACGCTTTCGCCATAAACCGTCGGCACAGTGGAAACGCGTATGTCAATTTCTTCGCCCTTGATGCGGACGTTGATGCGGCCGTCCTGCGGCAGGCGCTTTTCGGAAATATTCATCCCGCTCATCACCTTGATGCGCGAGATGAGCGCAGCCTGAAACCGCTTCAACTGCGGCGGCATCGGCGTCTGGTGCAAAATGCCGTCAATACGGTAGCGGATGCGCAGTTCGTCCTCAGCCGGCTCAAAATGAATGTCCGTCGCGCGGTCCTTGTGCGCCTCCCAGATGATCTGGTTGACGAACTTGATGACGCTGGCCTCCTGATCGTCCTCGGTGATTTCCTTGTCGCTCGCCAGATCCAAATCCAGCGCCTCGCCTTCGCCCAGTTCGTCGAGCGTTTCGGCGCCGACGCCGTAGTATTTCTTGAGCGCCTTTTCGATTTCGGTTTTTGGCGCGAGCGCGAAGTCCACCGGCATCCGGGCGTCGAAGCGGACGGCGTTCATCATCGCCGCGTCGAACGGGTCGCTGGCGGCGATCTGCAGCGCGCCGTTGTTGACCGCGGCCGGCAGCACGGAGTATTGGAACGCGATCTTTGTGGAAATTTTATTGCGCGCCTCGGCGGACACCACGTGCTTGTGCAAATCGAGGAACGGCCAGCCGATGGCCGCCGCGAGCTTCTGCAGAAAAACGTCCTCCGCCACGCCGCGCTCGCGGGCGATGAACGTCAGCAGCGACTCGGTGGAGCCGGCGTTGACGGTGGTGCGCCACGACTTGCGCCAGTCGTCGAACTGCGCCGGCGGCGCGCCCGCGACCGTCGCGACAAGATTTTTTGCCGTGGTGAAAGCCATTTGTTTCTCCTGTTTCAACAGCCGAAAGCCGGAAAAGTTGCGGTAATCGTCAAATTAATCCCGAAAACAGGAATTGGGGAGCGCACCCGCCCTCGGGTGCGGCTGGACGCGCCTCGCGTCCAGCACCTTGCGCGTGAGACCGCCTAGAACGATCGGAACTTTTTTGTGCGCGCGAGGTTTTCCGCGAGGGCGCGGAAAACGGCACGCGAGGCACGTGCGCTCCCCATTCCAATTTCGGAGTTCGGGTTAATCCTTCCCGTCCTCGTCCTCGTCCCCGAATCTCTGAAATTCGAGTCCTCACCGCGACGGCGGCCGGCAGACCGCGGCCAGTTTGAGAAACGAATGACGCGGCACCCCGCCGGGACGCCGCCACGCCAATGCTTTGGAATGGGCGCAGGATTGCACCATCCCCCATTTTAATTTCATCCGAACAGGCTTCTCAAGGCATTGCCTGGATGCGATAAAAGCGCTGGGAATCGGCGCCGATCGGGTCGGTGAGCCATAGGCTCCCGGTCGTGGCGTTGGTCGGACCGCCGAGGTTCAGCCAGTCGGTTTGATTGAGATTGGTTTTGAACTGGATTTGATACCAAAGACCCGAAACCGCGCCCCAGGTCAATTGCACGGCGCCTGCGTGGACACCCACGGCTTGCAACGACGGCAGCGGCAACGGCGTGGCAATGACGTCAAACGGGTTGCTGCCGCCAATGTGGTTGAAGCCGTCGTCCGCGGTCAAACTTGCGTTGGTGGCCAATGGCTGGATAAGCAGGCTGCCCGACCAGACGCCGCTGGCAAACACGCCGGAATTGGTCGGACTGACGGGCAGCGGGACCGGGATTGGGACCGCGTAACGAATGTCCACCAGCGCGTAATGAACCGTGTCCGGCAAATTCGGGAAGGCGTCGCCGGCGGCATAATAGGATTGCTGGAGGGTGGCGTCGGCATGATCGGAAGCGAGGCTGAAGCTTCCATAAGCCAGATTCCCAGCGGCATAGAAGCCGAGGCGGTAGGTGTGGCCGGCAAGCAATTGAACGGGGACGGCCAGCGGCGTTTCGCTCCATGTTCCCTCCGTATCCGCATAGTTTGTGCTGGCAAGCAAATTTCCCGCGTCCGTCCAGAGCAATATTTTGCCGCCGGAAAAATGCCGGAAGGCCGCGACGGTCATGTTGATTTTGGGAGTGAATGAATAGCCATAAGTATCGCCGGCCGGGCCGGTCGCCTCGTAGGATGCGTTGCCGAAGAATGTGTTGGTCCGGGAGGTAACGGCAAAGAAACCGCTCAATGCCGCCGTGCCGCTGAAGCCGCCGGCCGGGCCGTCGAAGAAATCCCGCGCGCGGAGGATCACCGTGAACGGCCGTCCGCTGATTTGCGGCGACGAAATCGGGTCCCAGTCAAAATGATCCATCTGGCCTGGAAGCGCGGTGACAATGGTTCCCGCACCGGTGTTTCGGTCAATTTTCGCGTTGCTGGCGGAATAAAGAGTGGCGTAAAAAAACTGGCTCGGTTTGGCAGAGGCATGATTTGTGACCACCACCGTGACCGTCAAGTTGGTCTGGCCCGGGGCAAAGATCAGGTCTGTGGAGACGGGAACGTAGTCGAGGTCGCCCAGGGCCGTGCCATCGGCGGTTTCAAATCCGACCGCCACGCTTTGCCCGCTCGGCGGAGTCAGGCTGACGTTGAAAACCGCGTTGGTGGTTCCGGCATCCGGCTTGACCACCGTGGCATCGCTCACCGAAAGATAAGGCAGCGGATAATCATTGAGGATGGTTCCAATTCCCTGGCTCCGGGCAACAATGACATTCGTGGGATCCAGCAGATTCACGGCAAAGGTGTTGTCAGGCTTGTTCAGCGGGCTGCCAATGACCCGCACGGCGATGGTCTGATTGGTCGCGCCCGGCGCAAAAGTCAGTGTGCCGTTCGTGCTGAAATAATCCGCGCCCGCGATGGCGGTCAGATTCATCGTGGCATACTGGACGGTCGCGGTTTGCGCGGCGGGGCACGACAGGGTCACGTTAAACAGGGCGTTGGTCGTGCCGGAATCGCCGTCAAACAAACTCACGTCCTGGATCGAAAGCGAAGGTGGAATGACCGGGGTCACCGCCGTCGCGCTGTTGCGGGTGATGATGCCGCCGTCGGCGCGCGCAATGGTCGCGCGATTGGTGAGCATCCCGGCTTGATCCGCAGTGCCGGAAAGGATGATAGTGGCCGTGGCGCCCCCCGCCAAAGTCCCGATGCTGAAATCCAGCGCGCCGAGGCCGTTGAGGCCGGGACCGGGATATACATCTTCCGGGAAGGAGATGGATTGCAGCGTAAAATTGGCCGGCAGAACATCACTCAAGCTGACGCCGGTGGCCGTGTCGGGACCCGTGTTCCCGACGTTGATGGTGTAAGTGAGATCGCCCCCCGGTGTCACCGGCTCTGGCGCGGCGGAAATGCCCACCACCACGTTGTCGGCAACGGGAGCGTGGGATTCATACCCGTCCGTCACCGAAACCGAATCAACATACCAACCCTCGTATCCCACGCTGTAATCCGAAGCAAACCGCCATCGCAATTGGACGTTTTGGCCGGCGGCGGCGGACGGTAGGTTCACCTTCGTGGTGATGAAACCGTCCGAGACTCCCGTCCAGCCCTGTCCGGAGTCATTGTAACCTCCTTCGACAAAACTGCCTCCCGCCTGGAGGATTTCGGTGAAGGGGCCGCCGCCAATGGAAATTTCCAGCCAGCCGAAGTCATAACCGGTTTCCACATTGTAACGGTGCCGGAAGGTCAATTGCGCGGCGGGCGAGGAAATTGGCAACGCGGGCGAAGTCAGACTTTTGTCGCTGGCGGCGGACGGGTCCGGCACAAAAATTGAGTTGGGCGGCGTATCACTTGCGTTGGCCGTCGTCTGCCAGCCATTTCCAGCCCCGCTCGCGACAGCGGTCCAACCCGGCGGCAACGCTGGCGGCGTCACTTCATCGAAATTTTCCGACAGCGGGATTATGGGGACGCCCAATCGAAATATGAAACTCACCGCGCCCAGGCCGGTTGGGCCGTCCCGGAGTTGCAGCGTGGCCGTGTCCGTGCCGCCGCCATCCCCGCTTGCGATAAAGGTAAATAGCTGGTTCGTCGTCCCGCCGTGGGCGGCCAGCGGGCCGTAGTTTTGCGGTCCGCTCGCAAATGTCACCCCGCCCGTGTTCAGCAGGGTCGCGATCAGATTGCCCGTCCCCGCCGCGCCGATGTTCGTCAGCGTCAGGGCGACCGTCACCGTCTCTCCCGGATCCAATGCGCCATCGGGACTGCTTTCGTTTAGCAGCGCCGCGCGCCCGGCAACGATGACCGGCCGGGGCGGCAGCGTCTGCAAGGCCGCCTGGGCCATGACGATGCCGGCCCCTGAATTCACGTCCGTGCCCGGGCCTTCAATGTCCACAGCCGATTCGGTGAGCGCCGCCCGGACTTGAGCCGGCGTCAATGTGTGATCGTAAGACAACAGCAGCGCGGCGATGGCGCCCGCATGAGGCGCGGCGGCGGAGGTGCCAAAAAATTGTCCAAACGTGTGGGTCACCACGCCGTCCGCCGCCGCGATGTCCGGCTTCTGGCGCACCGCGCCGCCCGTGGATGAAAAATTGCCCGGCGTGATGGCCGAGCCGCCGGCATCGTAAAAAACCCGCCTCGGCCCGTCCGAACTGAACGTTTCCACCGAATTGCCGCTGCTGAACGGATTGGGATACGCCTGGAGCGCGTCCACCGCGGCAACATCGAAAGCCCCCGCGGCCGCCGGGTGCCCCCGCGTCGCGCCACTCGTGCTGAAGCTCAACAGCCCGCGGCTGGTGTCCAGGTGCAAAAACCGGTCCGCGCCGGCGCTCTTCACAATCACGATCCGTTCCCCCGCATTCACGGAAGCAATGCTCTCATAAGGATCCTGCGTGCCCGTTTGAGGATCGTCCGAAACGGCCACAACATTGTTGCCGGTGTTGTCGAGGACAAACAAATCGTAGTCATTCGTCGAAGCGCCGAGTGGATCGGCCCAGAACAAATCCACGCCGTCACCGCCAACGAGCACGGTGTCGTAATTGGTGGCGCCGAAGCTGTGGATTCTTGCGCCGTAACCCTTCAGGACCTGGCCGCTGTCCGCAAAATCGCCCTCCCACGTGCAGGACGTGCCGTCCTTGAAACTCCCGTCGTTGCCCGCCGCCGAGAAATACAGCGCGCCGTCCGCCGTCACCGCGTTGACCGCCCGGGCGATGAGGGCGTCCTGAAACGGCGATTCATCGAAGTAGCCCACGTCATCCATGATGATGTCGCAACCGTTGCTGCGGAGGTCCAGGATGTTTTGCGCGAAACCCGCCTCGCCGCTGAACGCCGTGGCGAAGTAGAGCTGCGCGCCCGGCGCGAGGTCATGCACAATCTCCAGCATCGCCGTGCCTTCCCCGGAACCGCTGCCCGCCTGCCCCGGCAAAATCGTGACCTCACCCAAATCCCCGCTCGCCTGTGAGTCCGCCAGGTAATCAATGCTGTCCGAAAGCACACCCACCTTGACTCCCTGTCCGTTCACACCGAACACGCCGCGCACCGTGTTCGCCCGATGCGTCACGTCACCTTCCGAGGTCACCGAACCGATGTTCGTGTGCGCCCGGGCCGCGCGGTGGATGAACTTCACTCCGGGGCCGCCGGTCAGCGCCTCCAGTTGCTCCAGCGGCACCTGCGCGCGGATTGAATGGAACCGGGGAACACTGTTGAGCACAGTGCCGCCCGCCTGCCGGATTTGCGCCAGCAACGCCTCCGTCACCTCCGCATCAATGTCCACCAGCACCCGGCCGTCCGCCTCAAATTGAATGTCCGGGCGCAGCGCCGTCGCCCCGGCCGCGATGGCCTGATGGCGGTCCTGCTTGAGCCGGAACACGAATTGCGCGTCCAGCTTCCGTTGCGCGGCGGAACGGGACGCCTTCTCCTGTTCCAGCGCGCCAATCTGTTGCAGGGCGCTGTCGCTGATTTGTTCCGGCCCGGCGCCAAAGGCCGGCGGGTGGAACGCGAGGAACGCCGCCAGCGCCAAGACCCCGCGCGCGGCGCTGGCCGTTGAAATCCATCTCATAATTTTCATGGTCACTCTCGCTTTCTGGAACGGGATGATTCCCTCCAACCATAGATGCGCGCAGATAGTAATACAGATGGACGCGGATTTTGAATCAGCAAATTTCACGAATTTCCGCCAACGCCATTGAATCTATTCGCGCTCTGCAACAAAATTTGCGGATGATTTTTCCCGTGATTATCCGTGGATTGCATAGCAGAACAGTCGCGGAGGGCTACGGAAAATCAGCCTCGCTTTCATGGGCCTTGAGCAGCGCGCCGATGCGCCGGCGCAGTTCGGGGTCGTCGCCGCAGGTCTGATCCAAATACGCCTGCCGCCGCCCCGGCGGCAGTTGCAAGGCGGCTTCAAACACCGCCACTTCACACTGATGCGGATTCTCCAGGTCCGAACAATATTGTCGTTACCGCATACAGCGACATTTGAGAAGAAAAAGGATCAGCAAATCTGCGGCGGGGACGCACCTTGATGCCCCCCCCGGTTAGGGCGGAGCTGCCGCGCCGCCGGGGTGTGAGCATCTTTGTTAAAGAGGCGACAACGGCAAACCCACAGATTTGCCCCACCGATCCAGTGGAATTGTCAAGATGCACAAAGCGGCGGGTTAACCTCATCAATTCCTTTTCATTTCACGGCAATTCGTGTAATCCGTGTCCGTCGTCATATGAAACAATTTGCCACAGTCACCGTCATCGGGCGCGACAAGACCGGGGTCATCGCGCGCGTCACCAATTTTCTGTTCGAGCAGCACGCCAACATAGAGGCGCTGGAAGAACAGGTCACACGCGGGCAGTTCAGCATGACGCTCCAGGCTTCGTGGAAACGCAGCGAACTCAAATCGGATTCGCTTCGCGCGGGCCTGGAAACGCTCGCGCGGCAGCTCGGCATGGAAATCAAATTGCGCCTCACCGACCCGCGCAGCCGCCAGCGCTTTGCCGTTTTGGTCACCAAGGAGACGCACTGCTTCGACGCGCTCATGGCGGCAAAATTGAAGGCCGATGCCGCGCTGGTCATCGGTAATCATGCGTCTTTCGCGCCGCTGGCCAAAAAACTGAAACTGCCATTCGAGCACGTTGACTGGCTGGACCGCGCGAAGTCCGAGGCGCGGACGCTGCAATTGCTGGAGGAGCATGGAATTGATTTCATCGTGCTGGCGCGATTCATGAAAATCCTCTCGCCGAACTTCGTGTGGCGCTTCAAAAACAAGATCATCAACATCCATCCGTCGCTGCTGCCGAGTTTTCCCGGCCCGCAGGCCTACCGGCAGGCCTACGAGCAGGGCGTGAAAATCGCCGGCGTCACGGCGCATTTCGTTTCCATGCGGCTGGACGAAGGACCGATCATCGCGCAAGGCTCGTTCGCCATCACGCCCGGAATGGGCCTGAAGGACATCGTCGCCGCGGGCCAGAAAATCGAATCTGCGGTGCTCGTCAAGGCGGTGAATCTTTATCTCGGCAAGCGGCTGGATGTTTATTGGGGGGTGGTGAAGGAGGTTTGAAATGGACGCTCTTGAACCACGGGTTCTCGTGTCGCGCCGCACGGCGGCAAGCTTGTGGCAGGAATACCGGATTTATCCCGACCGGCTGGAGCTGCAATCGTGGATTCTCTTTCACACCGTCGTCATTCCCGCGAACAAGATTCTGGAAATCGAAGTCCGCCCTTCTGTTTTCAGCGGGCGGAAAGGATTTGCCTGGGGCATCAAGCTCGACAATTCAGATTTGTGCCGCCACGTTTTGGTCACGAGGAAGAACGGCCTGTTCAAACGCCTCGCGTTCACGCCCGGCAACCCGGACGAATTTGTGCGCGTCTGCAAATCCATGCTGACCCGCCATTCCCAGACTGAACGCGGGGCGAGTCTCACCGCCTGATGCCGGAATTTGTCCCGCCCCGCTTTGTTTTTCATTGCTTCATTTTTTGCTCGACATTCATGGTTTCCACGCGCATAGTTTTTTAGTTTTCGGAAACCAAATGGCCAGACTTTTGATCAAAACTGCGGGTCTGGAAAACCGGACGCTTGAGTTGCGCCTCGGTGTCAACCGCGTCGGGCGCGACCCGGATTGCGAGTTTTGCATTGACCATCCCACAATTTCGTCGCTGCACTGCAAGCTCTCGCTATCGGATGACGGCGTTTACATTCAGGATTGCAAATCCACCAACGGCACGTTTGTCAACGGGGAGCCGGTCATGGAAGTCTGGCTGAATCCCGGCCAGACGGTGCATCTGGGCGACGTGGAGTTTTTCGTCGAAAGCACCGACAGCCACATCGCGATTCCGAAGTTTGAACACGAGCGTCCCAAACCGCCGCCCATGCTGCTGGACGGCGCGGTCGCCTGCAAACGGCATCCGGGGGAGCACGCGACCTACCGATGCACCCATTGCCACGAGGTGATGTGCAACCACTGCATCCACATCATGCGCATCAAGGGTGGCGCGGCGCTGTTTCTCTGTCCGTTGTGCAGCCACAAGTGCGAGCCGCTCGTCAGCAGCGCGCCCGCGAAAAAGAGAAAAGGCATCCGCGGGTTTCTGGACACGGTCAAACTCAAATTCGGCTACCACTCAACCCGCGAAAAAACGCGGGTTTGAACCGGCGCCGCTTCAAAAAGCGTTCGTCATTTTTTCCAGGGCATCCATCCACAGCGGATGTTCGTTCATGCAGGGAATCCGCGTGAATTCCTTGCCGTTCCCTGCGATGAATTGTTCACACCCGCGAATCCCGATTTCTTCAATCGTCTCCAGGCAATCCGAAACGAACGCCGGACAGATGACCAGCATCCGCTTTTTCCCCACCGTCGCCAGACGCGGCAATTCGTAATCGGTGTAAGGCTTCAGCCACGGGTCCCTCCCCAGGCGCGACTGGAAGGACACCGACCATTTTCCCGCCGACACACCGGCCTTCTCGACGAACAATGCCGCCGTCTTGAAACACTGCGCGCGATAACAAGTCGCGCGCGCCGGACTGGGACTTTCGCAGCAATCCGGCTTGGCCAGGCAATGACAGCCGGTCGGGTCCGACTTCTTGACGTGCCGCTCCGGGATGCCGTGAAAGCTGAACAGCAGATGGTCGTGATCTTTTTTCAGATAATCCGCCGCACTCGCAACAAGCGCCGCGATGTAAGCCGGCTGGTCAAAATACGGCGGCTGCACCGTCAGGTTCACTTGCGGCGCAAATTTCGCGGCGACTTCCCGCACGCGCACGACGGCCGTTTCATAACTGGACATCGCGTAATGCGGAAACAGCGGAATGAGCAGAAGATTCGTTATACCCTTTGCCGCCAATTTCTTCACTGCTGATTCAATGGATGGATTTTGATAACGCATCGCCAACTCGACCGGCACTTGGACGCGCTTTTGCAACAGAGTTTGAACATGCCGGCTCGTGACCACCAGCGGCGATCCTTCCTTGGTCCAGACTTTTTCGTAGGCATGGGCAGATTCCCTGGGCCGGCGGATGAGGATCAGGCCAACGATGAGCCGGCGAAGCAGCCACGGCGTGTCTATCACGCGGCCGTCCATCAGGAATTCGTTCAAATAACGCCGCACGTCCGGCACCGACGGCGAATCCGGCGAACCGAGGTTGACGAGTAAGACTCCCTTGCTCATGCGTGGGAATATTTAACCACGAAACACAAGAAATGACACGAAAGAAACTTGGGATGCCAACGCGATATCATTTTCGGGTGATTCGTGCATTTCGTGGTTTCAAATCAGTTTGGCTAGGCGTTCCGCGATGTTGACACCCGACACGATCGAATCGCCCAGCGAAACGCCGTCGCGGTAATGCCCGGCAAAGAGCAGACCCGGCGCGGCGGCTTCGAGGTCGGTCAGCAACTGGCGGTATTTGCCGTAACCGACGTTGTATTGCGGAATCGCCCGCGGATAAACCGCAGTCTGTGTGAACACCGGTTTGCCTTTCACGCCAAGCAACACGCGCAAATCCGCCAGCGTCGTTTCAATCAATTGATCCGGCGGCAACGATGCCAGTTCCGGATACCGCTCGCCGCCGACGTAGCTGGTGAGCATAACATGACCGGCAGGCGCGCGATTTGGAAACAGCGCCGACGAAAAAATCGTGCCGAGGATCTTGAAACCCTCGATTTTCGGAATCAACATGCCATAACCCTGGCACGAATGCGCCACATCCTCACGGCGAAATCCGAGAACCACGCTCACCACCGGCGGATAGCGGATTTCAGAGAACGCTTCGATAGGGCGGCGTTGCTGCGCCGGCTCGTCACCCGGGCGGCGCGGCAGCGCAGCCTGCGCCGCCTCAATGCCCAATTCCGCCAGCCGATATGCCGTGCCGCAATAAATCACCGCGCCAAATTCAGATTCGCCGTTTGTCGTTGTGACGCGCCAGCCGTCGCCCGCCCGTGTCAGCTTCGTTACCGCCGTATTCAATCCCAACGAATCCCCGAGCTGCGCCGCCAGTGTGTCCGGCAATACCTGCAAGCCTTCGTCGAAGGAGAACTTCGCCGCGCGGTCTTTGGAAACTTCGCCGGATTTCTTCCGGTCGTGTGCGCCGAATATCTGGCCCTTGATCATCGAACCATATTTGTCCTCCAGCGCTTTGAGCCTCGGAAACGCGTGCGACAGCGACAGCTTGTGCGGATCGCCCGCATAAATGCCGGCGACCAGCGCATCAATCATCTGGTCGAGAAATTCCCGGTTCAGCCGGCGCACGACAAATTCCGCGATGCTCTCTTCCCTGCCATCGCGGCGGCGTGGGACGAATGGTTCACGGAGCAGGGCGAATTTCGCCTTCACGCTCAAAAGTTCCGACGTGAAGATTCCAAGTTGCGACGGCATCGCGATGGGCCGTCGGTAGCGGACGACATAACGCGCCTCAGCTTTGGGATCGGAATTCAACCGGCGCGATTCCAGCCCGGCGTCGCGGACGAGTTGCGCGATTTTCGGCGACGTTTCGAGAATCGTGTTCGGCCCGAATTCGGCAAGAAACCCGTCCTTTCGCAACGATTGAATCACGCCTCCAGCGCGCCCGCCCGCTTCATAAACCGTTACCGCCACGCCGGCGCGCTTCAGATAAAACGCGGCGGTCAATCCCGTGATGCCGGCGCCTATGATGGCGATGGATTTCATGATCTCGAATTTGATGAACGGATGGCCTTGAATTCAGACGGGATGCCCGACCTTGAAATATCCGTCCGCTTTTCCAACCGGCGTTTGAGCGCGCCGACATACATGCGACTCCAACCATTGTGCGGCGTTCCAAGAAAATGCGATTGCAACAAGTCCCAGCCATTTTCAAGCAGGACGCGGGTAATGGAGTTGGCGGGGTCTGCATTTCCCGCTGCCGGATAAACCGTAATTTCGCCGGCGAACAAATCCTTCTTGTTCCAAAAAAAATCGAAGCGCGCATAGTCCACACCAACGCTAAGCCGGCGGGTAAATTCCACAGCTCTGCGATACGGCTCAATCGCCGCCACGACCTCGGGGGGCGGAGTGACAACGGGACTTCCTTCCGGAGCGGTGATTCCCATGGCGGGTTGGCCTTCGGGATCAAAATACGCCACCCATTGGGCGGGAGTTTTGCTATGGCCCATGACCGAACCCAAAATCGCCTTGCCATTGCTGGCACGCACGTTGAATTCCAGCAAGTCCATCGCCGCATCGCCGACTGCTTCCTCGACGAACAGCCTGGGGGCGACTTGGGAATAGGCCCATTCACCGCTTGTTTTGCCGTGGATTGAACCGAGCCAGCGCCTGGCCTTTTCCCGCAGGATGGCACGGTCATAATTCCCATCACGAAAGCGGTGATTAAAATCACATCCGTGATTCGCTTTCACAAAGACATCGCTGCGGAACAAATCATCAGGGATTGCGTCAACATCGCCACCACTCCAGAGCGTGCGAGGCACCGGCAAATCGGGACACCGGCGCCGGATAAATTCTTTTGTGGCCAGTTTGTCGCAAAAAAGCACGAGTTGCGGACTGTGATCCACCAGTTTTCGCCACAGCATCCGCTCGGAATACCGCCGCGGATTCGCAATGTTTGGCAAACGACCGATATGCCGCCCGAAACGGATTACCATTCTGGGATTCATCGCATAAAGAACCGCATTGGCAGCTGCAAATATCAAACTGTCAGCCAATCGAGCCATAATCTTGCAAGAGTAATGCCCTTCAAATCGTCTTCGAATGTCTCCGTTCACCCGCCGGCGAGAGCGTGTTGTCAAAACACATCGCGATGTTGCGGATGAAGAGGCGGCCGGCATCGGTCACTTCGAGGCCGCCGGGCTTGAGTTTCACGAGGCCGTCGGCGGCAAACGGCGCAAGCGCGGCAAGTTCCTTGGCAAAATGCTGCTCGAAGTTGATGCCCAGTTTCGCGCTCATCGAGGCGAAGTCGAGCGAGAGGTCGCACATTGTCCGCATGATGGTTTCGCGGCGGATTTTGTCCTCGCCGGTCACAAAATACGCCTTGTGCAACGGCACGTTGCCAGCATCCACGGCGGCCTGCCATTTCGGCAGTTCTTTTTCGTTTTGCCAGTAGGCGTCGGGCACCTGTGAAACGCCGCTCATGCCGAACGCGTAAATGTCCGATCCGGCGCGTGTGCTGTAACCCTGAAAATTCCGCTGGAGCTTCTTCTCGCGCTGCGCCACGGCGAGTTCGTCGGTCGGCTTTGCAAAATGGTCCATGCCGATATAAACGTATTGCCCGTCCGCCGTGAGCCGTTCGATGACGAGCTTGAGCACCTCCAGTTTGCTTTCCGGCGACGGCAGGATTTTTGTTTCCAGAATTTTTTGCGACGGCTTGATCCACGGCACGTGCGCGTAGCTGAACACGGCCAGCCGGTCAGGTTTCATTTCCAACACGGTATTGAGCGTTTCGTTAAATGTCTCCGGCGTCTGGAACGGCAGGCCGTAAATCAAGTCGAGGTTGATCGAGGCGTAGCCCAGTTCGCGCATCCAATCCATCGCCTGCTGCGTCATTTCGCGCGGCTGGATGCGGTGGATCGCCTCCTGCACCTTTGGATTGAAATCCTGCACGCCCATCGAGGCGCGGTTGAACCCGATCTCCTTCAACGCCACCATGTGTTCGCGTGTCAGCCGGCGCGGGTCCACCTCCACGCTGGCCTCGATGCCCGGGGCGAAGGGGAAGTGTTTGTGGATGATTTCGCCGAGCCGGCGGATTTCATCGGGCCGCAGAAATGTCGGCGAACCGCCGCCGAAATGGAGTTGGACGGCTTTGCGCTGCGGATTCAGCATCGGCACCATCTTTGCCACCTCGCGCCCCAATGCCTCGACGTAGGCCATGCCTTGCGAGTGATTCAGCGTGATGACGGTGGTGCAGCCGCAGAACCAGCAGAGGGTTTCGCAGAACGGGATGTGAAAATACACCGACAAATCGCGCGGGGCGCGATTGTTCTCCTCGATTTTCGTCGAAAGTTGCTCCCACGAAACCGCGTCGGTGAACTTTGTCGCGGGCGGGTAGCTGGTGTAACGCGGCCCGGCCACGTTGTATTTTTTCACCAAGTCCAGGTTGACATTCAGCTTGCTCATTTGAACTTTTTCACAGCCTCAACCACCGCGGCGATGTTTTCCAGCTTCGCGTCCGGCGGCACGCCGTGGCCGAGGTTGACAATATAACCCTTCCGCCCGCGCATCGCCTCCAATAATCGCGCCGTTTCAGCCGCGGCAACCTCCGCCGTCGCTTCATTCAAGAGCGACGGCGCGAGGTTACCCTGCAAGCCGATGTCGGCAGGCAGCAGCCGGCGCGCGTCCGCCAGCGAAAACCGCCAGTCAATGCCCAGCACAACCGCGCCCGTGTCAATCAAATCGTCCCAGTTGCCGTGTGTGCCGAGCGAAAACACGATGACCGGCACGCGCCCGCCGAGATTGGAAATGATTTCCTTCATCCAACGGCTGGAGGCTTCGCGGAATTCCATCGGCGCGAGCAACCCGCCGTGGCTGTCGAATATTTGCAGCACGTCCGCGCCGGCTTCGATTTGCATTTCAAGATAAGCGGTGACGGCGGCGGTGAGTTTTTCCAGCAACGCGGAAAAAGTTTTGGGATCCTTCCGGAACATTTGCAGCGCGCGGACATATTTCTCGGCGCTGCCGCCCTCCATCATGAACGTGGCGAGCGTCCACGGCGAACCGGCAAAGCCGATGAGCGCGGATTTATCGCCAAGTTCCTTGCGCAAAATCCGCAATGCCTTGTCCACGTAGCTCAACTTTTCACGGATCCGCCCGGCGGAAAGTTTTTCGATGTCGGCCGGGCTGCCCACGGCGAAATTCATGGCGATGCCGCCGGTGTCACGGAAACGATAAGGTTGTCCCATTGCCTCGGGGATGACGAGGATGTCGCTGAACAAAATCGCCGCGTCGAAACCGAATCGGCGCACCGGCTGGAGCGTCACCTCGGCGGCGAGTTCGGGCGTCTGGACGAGTTCGAGAAAGGAATGACTTTCCTTGAGCTTGCGATATTCCGGCAACGCGCGGCCCGCCTGGCGCATGAGCCAGAGCGGCGGACGGTCCACGGCGCGGCGATGGCAGGCATCCAGAAACCGCTGGCGATCCGTCAGCGGACGCGGGGCGGCTCCGTGTGGTTTGTCGGCGGAAATGGCAGTCATGTCCCCCGAATCATACACCAGCGCGGAGCCAGCGGCGAGTCTGTTTGTCTGGTGCCGCGATATGACTTCATCCGCCGGATCGCCGGTGCAAACCGGCCGCGCCACGCTCGAAATTCGCAAGGCCGCGCCAGGGTTACTGCTTCACCACCTTGACCGTGTAGGTGTTTGTGTCGTAGAACAGTTTGTAACCGTTCGGCACAGGGGGAATTTTGCCGAGGTAATTGGGAACCATCTCCTGCAAATCCTTCGGATAATGTCCTTCCGCGGCATTGAACATCTGGATGTCCTCGTTGATGTAGGAAATGTCAATGACTTTTTCGGCGTGTTTCTGCGCCTGAACCACCGCGCCGAGATAATCCGGCACGACTGTCAGCGGATTGCCCGTGTCGTATCTTGGCTCCGCATTTGTGCCGGCGGACACCGCGTTCGTGCCTTGCGCCGGCTTGGTGGAACTGCTCTGACTGCACCCGGCCAACGACACTCCGGCTGCGACCGCGAGGAACAAACTGGCTTTCATGTTTTTTAATCTAATGCCATCCGCTGAAAATCCAAATTAAAAAAACGCGCCGCCCGGGCAGGGGGCGCAACTTCACACCGCCTTATCGCGCTCAAATCCCCTCTCCATGAACCGCGTCGCAGCCGACGTGAGGCTCCATCCATTTCCGCTGGAAAAAGTCAGAGCCTGCTCACGTCGGCTGCCAAGGTTCGGGGGAGGGAGTGGTTGGGAGTGCCGAGTTGCGCCGCCGGGAATGGCTGGCGCTCCCGTCTTTCGCCAGTGAAAAAGGCATTCAGACTTGTCGCCGGGCGCGCGGGTGCTAAATTGAACCAGCATGAGCGAAGTCAGCAAACCTCTGAAGATGGTCACCTGTCCGGGTTGCGACGCCAAGACGTTTATTCCCGGCGATCTCCCGCCGCTGGCAACCGAGGCGTGCAAGAAGTGCGGCCACGCCATCATGATGCCGATGATTCTGCGGCAGTTCGAACTGCGCAGCAAAATCGCCTCCGGCGGCATGGGCACGGTCTATCGCGCGTGGGACATGATGCTGGAACGCATGGTGGCGGTGAAGCTGATGAAAAAGGAGCTGATTGACGATCCGAAGGCGTCTGAAAGTTTCGCGCGCGAGGCGCGCTCCTGCGCCCGGCTCAACCACACGAACATCGTCCACATCTACACCTTCGACGAATGGGAGGGCGAGCGTTATCTCGTGATGGAACTGGCCGACCGCGGCAGCCTGGACGCGCGCATTGACAAATTGCGCGGCGCTGCCCGAACTCGACGTGCTCGACGTCGGGATCAAGATCGCCTCCGCGCTGGACATGGCGCTGAAACATGATCTCCTCCACCGCGACATCAAGCCGGGCAACATCCTCTTCAACGAGGACCACGAGCCCAAGCTCATTGACTTCGGACTGGCGCGCAAGGCCGACGCGGAACACGAGGTCGAGGACATCACCTGGGGCACGCCGTATTACGTGGCGCCGGAAAAAATCAAACGCGAGCCGGAGACATTTTTGTCCGACATGTATAGCCTCGGCGCGACGCTGTATCACGCCATGACGGGCCACGTGCCGTTTGACGCGCCGACGATCGAGGAGGTCGTCGTGGCGCAGGTCAACACGCCGCTGACGCCGCCGAACCTGGTCCGGCCGGAAATCTCGCAACCCACGAGCGACACGCTGTTGCGGGCGCTGGCGAAAAATCCCGCGGACCGCTTTTTGAGCTACGACGAATTCATCATGTCGCTCGAGGCGGCGCGCAGCCAGTTGGTCATCAAGCAATTCCAGTCGCCTCCCGACGCGCCCAAGCCAAAGGGCATGACCAGTTGGTGGAAGCGGTCGTGAAGCAAAAAAGGCGGATGCAACGCCCGCCTTTCTTGAAATCGAGGAACAGATTTTGTTGATCCCTCCCGCCGGCTTCGAAAATCACCAAGCGCCTTCGGTCAGCAGTTCCGCCACGTTGTGCGCCAGGTCTTCCGCCAGCAACGGCAGCGACTGGCGCTCGGACTCCGCCAGGTCCGTGCCCACCTGGATGAGCGTGTAGCCGTTCACGTTTTTGTCGAGCAACAGCTTGTTGGTGGCGCGGTCGCGCGCCGTGACGTGCGCGGTGAGGCTGACGCGGTAATTCACGGCGGTGGTGACGTCCGTGCTCAAAAAGCTCGTGCCCTCGCGCCGATAGTCCGTGATGACGCCGGTGACGACGATGTCTCCGGGATTGCGTGTGACCAAGCGATAGGTGCCGTCGGTCTGCAACCTCTCGCGCAGCGCCTGCGTCACTGCCTCGCCCAGACGCGGCTGAAGCGTCTGGTTGTTGAAAGGGGCGATCTCGATGGTCTTCGCCCCGGCGACCACGCCGGGGTTGACCGGGCCGAGATGATAACCGGCGCAACCGGCGGAAAAAACCGCCAGCGCGGCGAACAGGAAATGTTTGAAACCGGACATTTCAGTTGGCGGCCGTTTGCAGGCGCGGCAGCAGGACTTTGATGCGGTCTGTGCTGCCGGCGTCGCGTAGGGCGAATTGGGATCCAATTGCAGCACCTGGTTGTAATAGACCACCGCGCCCGCCCATTTCTTGCCCTGCTCATAGAATTGGGCGATTTTGTAACTGCCCTCCACCTGCTGGGCCTTGAGGGCGGTCATGGCCTTTTCCGCGTCCGGCACGCGCTTGTCGTCGGGGAAAAGCGTGGTGAAATCCGTGTATGCGGCGATGGATTTGCCGGCCATGCTCTGGTCATATTCGGCGGTGGCGGCCTGTTTCTGATACGCCACTCCCTCCCGGTATAACGCGTCGGCGGCGATGTCCGGGTGGTTGTGGTAGACGGTCGGCGGCGGTTTCGTAAGCCTTCACCGCCGCTTCGTAGTCCTTTTGCTTCTCGCGCGCGGCGCCGATTTTCAATTGCGCGCGCGGCGCGACATCGCTGTAAGGCCCGTTGGTGACGATGGTGCTGAACAATTTCGCCGTTTCATCCATCGAACGGTAAAGCGGGATGGTGCCCCACAACCTGAAAAATTCGCCGCCGAGAAAACGGTTGGCGATTTCATACTGCCGCCACAACACATCCTCATAACTGTCGCTGCGCGGATACTTTTGGATGATGGATTCGTAGGCGTTGAACGCCGCCTCGTCCTTGTGCGACGTTTCGAGGCAGCGACCGATGAGGTATTCGGCGCGCGGCGCGTAATCCGACATCGGCCACACGCGCAGGATGCGATGCGCCGCGTGCAGCGTCACGCTGTAATTTTTGTTTGTGAACGCCTGTTCCGCCACGTCCAGTTGCTCCTTGGCGCGCGGACGCTGCCAGTCCGCCTTTTCGCCATAAGGCTCGTAATACCAGCCCTCACCCGGCGTGTAATACAGCGGCGCGGGCGAACGGAACGGCAGCAGCGCCGTCAGCGCGAAGAGCAAAAAAAGACAACTCAATGCGACGATTCATGCGCGAACGGTAGCAGGTGAAACAGGCAAGTCAAGAAGCGGGCAACGGGCATTTCTTCCCGTCGCAATCTTCGACGGAACGGCAGGACGGAATCTCATCCGCGATAAATGATCATCAGGCCGTAATCTGTCATGACCTTTTGCGTTTGCGTGTCAAAGTGCTCGTAATTGACGGTGTGGATGCCGATGATGTTGTGCTCGCCAATTTCTGCCAGGACTTTCGTAACCATCTCGTCAAATTTGTCGTGGCCGGCATCAATGCACTTGTCATGGCGCATCGTGCGGACGCGGATTTGCCTGTCCGCGCCCTTGGCGATGGCTTCGAGCGGCACGGCTGGTTTTTTGAATGAGGCTCGCGGCGGGCGTGTCCCGCACGGGCACCTTGAGGTGCATTTCCACCTTGGCGGCGGCGGAGGAATTGATGGGACTGGGCGCAAGGGACGGCGCATGGTTCGCTGGCAGCTGGCCTGTCGTGATCTTGCCCGTTGACGGAATGGTGATGGATTCGCCGCATGTCGGACACGGGATTTGTGTGCCGGCGCCTTCGCTTGTCCACGGACAATTCCTGGTTGCAATGAGGGCAATTAAAAACAATTTCCATAAGCGTGATATGGGTTGATGTGAACTGGCTGCCGTTGAAGAGTATATCCGCGCCGTATGAAAGGCCAGAAAAAAAATGCGGTGAAAAAGTGGCGCCCGCCACGCGGTCTGGTTGAACAATTCAATTGCCAAAGTTTTACGGATGCGGTTATGTTTCATGGCCGCCTGCATCGCCGGGTGCCTGTGGCTTGGGTTGGTTTTTGCCAAATGAAGAATGAATAATGCCACCGCCATTTTAAGGACGCTGATCATTTACGCGATCTGCGTGCCGGGGGCCATCGTGGTGGGGGTGTTGCTGACAAAGCCGATGTATTCTTCGTCGTGGTTTGGCTATGGACTTTTGGCCGCGCTTTTGAGCCTTCCCATCCTGCTCCGCTGGCATCATCCCTTGCTGGTGTTTTGCTGGAACTTTCCGCTGACGGTCTTCTTTTTGCCCGGCCTGCCGACGGTGTGGCTTCCGATGATGGCGGCAAGCCTGGGGATTTCCGTGCTGCAACGGACATTGAACAAGAACATGCGGTTTCTGCCGACGCCCCGGCTAATCTGGCCGCTGATGTGCCTGCTCGCGGTGACATTGTTCACCGCCAATATGAACGGCGGCATCGGTCTGCACTCCCTCGGAAGCGACGTCTCGGGCGGCAAGCGATACATCCTTGTCATCTGCGGAATCCTGGGTTTCTTTGCGTTGAAGGCGAAGCGGATTCCCCCTGAGCGAGCCTGGCTTTACATCGGCCTGTTCTTTTTTTCCGGCTGTTTCAACATCGTCGGCGATCTGGTTTCATTCATCCCCCGGCAGTTCTATTTCATTTTCTGGTTTTTCCCTCCCAATTATTATGCATTTGGAGACACGGCGATGGGTGGCGTGGCGAGATTTAGCGGTTTGAACGGGGCGGCCCAGGTGGTTTTCTTC
The DNA here is from genome assembly GCA_963711945.1 of uncultured Verrucomicrobiae bacterium. Taxonomy (GTDB): domain Bacteria; phylum Verrucomicrobiota; class Verrucomicrobiia; order Limisphaerales; family UBA11358; genus UBA11358. The sequence goes on from CAVQGB010000010.1 coordinate 131,412, forward strand.
CTGATGATGGCCAGATATGGCATCCGAGGCATTTTCATGCCGTTCCGTCTGCTGCGCATTGTTATTTTGATCTCCTGCATAGCCCTGGGCTTGCTGGGGGGATTTCGGATACTCTTGATCACTTTCGCGCTGGTTTTTACGATACAGTTTTTTCTGGAGGGACTGCATCGCACAAAATTGATGCCGGTATTTATCTTTGCCGGCATTTTCGGCTTCGCGTTGCTTCTCCCCTTGGCTGACAAAATGCCATTTGCCATCCAGCGCTCGATGTCCATCCTGCCCGTCCACATCAATGCCGCGGCAAAGGCGGATGCCGATGCGTCCTCAGGATGGCGAATGGCGATGTGGAAGGCCGTCCTGCCACAGGTGCCCAAACACCTGCTGCTCGGCAAAGGTTATGGATTGACCGAAGAGGATTTTACAGCCATGTCCATGGCGTCCCATTCCATCGATTTCGCCGCTGACTGGGGCGCGGCCATCGCGAGCGATTATCACAATGGCCCGCTGTCGGTGATTCTGCCATTCGGCATCTGGGGCGTCTTTGCGGTTCTCTGGCTTTTTATCGCGGGGGGATGGTCCTTGTTTGATAACTACAGGTATGGCGACCCGTCGTTGCGAACGATCAATGCGCTCCTGTTCGCCATGTTTATCACAAGAACGTTCCTGTTCCTTTTTATAGCCGGTTCGCTCTATTCCGACATCCCGGTTTTTGCCGGCTATCTCGGAATGGGCGTCAGCCTGAATGGCGGCATTTGCCGGCGCCCAGTGCCCGCGCCTGCCGTTCAGCCAAACGAATCCGAATCACCCGCGCTGGCGCGGCCCCGGCTGCAACCGGTTTGAGAACGCCTTACAGTCTCGTGAACATTCTGGTCAGATCGGGGCGCAAGGTTCGGAAATCAGCACCGTCAATGGTTTTCAAACGTGAGAATATTTCCTCATCCGGACGAGGACGGCGCGGTCCATCAACAAACAGTTTCCCACGCGGAGATTTTTTCCCGCGGCCCGCGTGTGAAAGAAAATCACGGACGCGACGCGCCAGGCCTGCCCGGGCGATGGACCAGGCCGCGGCAACCAACCAACATGAGGCTCTTGACTTGCATTGAAACCCAAATTGCTCATCGTTGAATTGTGGGGGCTGGGCGACCTCGCCATTGCCACGCCGTTCCTGCGCGCCGCGTCGGAGCGGTTCGACGTGACTCTGCTCGCCAAGCCTTACGCGCTGGAATTGCAGCGCCGCCTCTGGCCCGGCGTGCGCGTCATCGCCTTCGTCGCGCCCTGGACCGCCTTCAAAAATAAATACCGGCTCTGGCAGTGGCCGTGGCGGGGCATGGTCCGGCTGCGAAACCAACTTGCGGGGGAGCATTTTGATTTCGGCCTCTCCGCGCGCCGCATCACCAGCCCGCCGCTGTCCGGCGACCTGCGCGACCATTTGCTCTTGAAACTTTTTGGCGTGCAACGCCGCTTTGGTTTTCCATTTCTGCGTCGCCGCCTCTTTTTGACGCAGCTCGTCGTGCTCCCGGCACCGGAGTCGCATCGTTATGAATCCTGGCGCGCCATGGCCCGCGCTTTGGACATCGAACTGCCATCGCGCGAAGAAATTCCTATTCCCAGCCGTGGCGGGCCGGCGGATGGCGCTGATTCACACTGGCGCCGGCCAGCCCGTCCGAGTCTGGCCGCTGGAACGGTTCAAAAATCTCGCCGCGCGCCTGCGGCAGGAAAAATATCAAGTCCAAATCGCCTGCGACCCCGACCAGCGCTCGTGGTGGCAGCGGGCGGGCGAGACAGGCGTGGTCACGCCCGTCACCGTGGCGGAATTGATCGCATTGACCGACCGCGCCGGAGCGTTCATCGGCAACGATTCCGGCCCCGGCCATCTCGCCGCTTTTTGCGGCGTGCCGACGTTCACCCTTTTCGGCGCGCAACTTCCCGAATGGTTCGCGCCGCTGCATCCGGCGTCGGAATGGATCGAAGGCAAGGCATGTCCCTACAGGTCGTGCTCGGATTACTGCCGTTTCCCCGCGCCGTTTTGCCTGTGGAACATCAGCGAGGAGGAAGTCTGGGCGCGCGTGGAAAAATTCGCCGCGGCGCATTTGCTGACGCAAAACGAAGCAGAGAACACGATTCAGGCCATAAAATGACGCGGGCCGTCACGCGCCGTCCACGTTGTTTGTCAAGGCTCGCATCGAATTTTGATCCGGATTGCCCCGGGAATTTCGCCTTCGCTCACCAGCACCAGATAACCGCCGCCGCCCGCGCCCGACAATTTCCAGCCGGCGGATTGCGCGGCGTATTGCTTGATGGCGGCGCGCACGTCCGGCGTCATCATTTTGGGAAACAGCCGGACCTGCGCCTCGAAGGAGTTGCGAAACTGGCGGCCAAATTCGTTCAAATCCCCATTCAAAATCGCGGACCAGCAACGATCGGCAGCCCGGGCGAGGGCGCGCACGTTTGGCGTTGTGATGCGCGCGCCGGCTCGGACTCGGAAGGTGGACCGGCGCGGGCCGAGCGTGACGAGGTGCAGGCGTTGTTCCAGCCAGCGCAGAATTTTTGGATCGTGGACCGGGGTGATTTTTTCCGGCCAGAAACCACCGTGATAATCCAGCCGGTTCAGTCCGGGAAAGACAACGCCGATGGAATCCTGCGATCCGGAAAACTCCGTGGTGCCGGGCGGGTTCTCGTAGGAAAACAGCAGCTTCGCCAGCTTCTCGCGGTCGCCACCCGGCAGGTCGGTCTGCCATAATTCTATGGCGCGTTTGCGGGAACTGGTGGCCAGGCCGCTGCGTTCGTTGAACTCCATCGTCGGTTCGAGGGAGATGGTCAGCACCGGGCCGGCGCCGAATTTGGAGACAGAAGGTTGATCCAGCCAGCCGCCCGCGAGATCGAGGCGGTAAGGGATAAGACATTCCTTGCGCAGGCTGGTCGTGGAGCGCGCCGGCAGATTCGCGTGGGGTATCCGCTTCAAAACGACATACTTGATGCCCAGCTCGCGGCACAACGCGGTCTTGGCGGGCGAATTGCCGTCCTCGTTCACGACAAAAATGTCCGGGCCGACGCGCTTCAGCTCCGCCAGAAAATCCATGTGCCCCGCGCCGCCGCCGATGTAGCAGGCCTTGACGCATTTCAGCGCCTCCAGCATGTATTTGCGCTCGTCCTGGGTGTTGACCGGAAATCGGCCCTTCAATTCCCGGACGGTTTGGTCCGAGCCGATGCAGATGTGCAGGTCGCCATAACCTGCCGCCGTTTCCAGAAAACAGACGTGGCCGCTGTGGAGCATGTCATAGCAACCGCTGACAAAAACTTTTTTGGCGCGCATATCGGTCGGGGCATGATTGCGAAAGCCTTTTCCGCCGACAATGCAAATCCACCCGGCCTACAACCTGTTCCACCAGACGGCGGTCGGCTTTGGCACGTCAATCATCACGCGCTTTTGCGGGGCTTTCTTGTCGTGTAAATGCAATAGCTCGTCGGTTGCAAATTAAAATGTCCGGCGGCGAGCCGGCGCAGGCGGTGATGAGCGATCCAGCCAGGTTTCAACGCGCGAACCCAGCCCGGAACCATCCGGTCAGTCTCGGCTTTTTCGCGAACTGCGTTTGGCTTCAGATTCATGTTCTCGCCGGTGTCCGCAAAGACGGACGTGAACGCATCACAGACTTTCATCGGCACCCGGTCTTTCATCAAGGCGAGAACCCAGTGAAAATCGCCGAGGTCGCGCCAGCGTGTGTCAAAAAAAATGCCGCGTTCGTGGATGACCTTTCTGCGGACGAACATCGAACTTGTCAGGACCGGAAATCGAAACCAAACGCCTTGCGGATGCGGGATCATTTGATGGCGGTGACAGATGTAATTCCCTTCGCCGTCCGTCACAATTGTCCCCGCGAGCGCGATTTCAACGTTCGGATTCGCCTCAAAAAAATCGGCAACGGCCTTCAGCGCGCCGGGAAGGTATTGTTCGTCGCAGTTCAAATAGGCGAGAATGTCGCCGGTAGCGCGGCGCCATCCGCGGTTGATGGCGTCATACATGCCACCGTCCTTTTCAACGAACGCCTTCACGCGGGGGTCGCGCGGCAGCCAGTCCAGAGTGCCGTCGTCGGAGCAGGAATCCTGCACGATGTGTTCCAGTTCCACGCCCTGCTGGTCGGCGACCGACGCCACGCAGAGCTTCAGCCAGCTTGAATTGCGGAAGCTGGGCGTGACGATGGAACATTTCATGGCGTGTTTGTAGCAGAGTGCCGGCGCATTGGCAAACTGTGGAATGTTTGGCTTGATTTCTTCCCGGTGCCTTCGTTAAATCAAATTGCTCTGAAGAATTTGGACACATATTCCGCCCGATCCGCCTTCCTGAAGGCGCTGGTCTTCCTGATGGCTTTTCTGGTGGTGGCGGGCTGGACGTTGGATTTTTTTTGGACGTTGAAATGGATGTGGGCCGTCAGTCTGCCGGGATTGGGCATCGCCGGATGGCTGGCCGTCCGCCGGGCGGGTTCGGCGAGAAATCTTGTTGGCGGCCTGGTTGAACCGCTGGCTTGGTGGCCGTTCCTGTTGCTGATGCTGTTGGTGATTCTGGCCGGATTGGTTTATCCGCCGACGATGCTGGATTCCTTGTCCTACCGGCTGCCCCGGATCTTTGCATGGATGCAGGAAGGCCACATCAATCACATTTTGTCGGCCGACGACCGCATGAACTACATGCCGCACAGTTGGAGCCTGTGCGTCCTGCCGTTGATGCAGGTCAGCGGCGACCACTTGGAATGGGTTGCGTCATTTTTGAGCTGGATGACCTTGTGCCTGGTGAGCTACGACTGGGCCTTTGAGTTGACCGGCGGGCGGGAACGATCCCGGCAGATGGCGTTCATCGCCGTCGCCTCCACCTTCGCGGTTCTTCAAGCTGAAAGTTCCGCCAACGATCTCTTTGCCGCAGCGCAATTGCTCCTGGCGCTGCGTTTTGTCATCAATTTTGAGCGGACTCGCAACTGGCATGAAATCATCTGGACAATATTGAGCTTCTGTCTGGCGGCGGGAACCAAGCCGCAGTTCGCCACGTTCGGGCTGCCCTTGGCGCTCTGGTTTTTTGCCGCGCCGTCGAAGCCGTGGAAGGCCTTCCGATGGGTCTGGTCTCCGGTGCTGCTGGTGCTGTGGCTGCTTTGTTCGCCGGCTCCTTCGTTTGTGATGAACTTCCATTCCGATGGGAGCATCGCCGGGGACGCGCTTAACACTTCAATGACCAGCAAGGGGCCTTTGTGGAACTGGCTGCTGGGAGGCACGATGATTGCCTGGCAATCCATCCAGCCACCGGTGGATCCGGTCGGGCTGTTGAACGGCAAATTGCAGCAAGTGGTGGCGGAATCCGGCCTCTCACAATTGACTCCGCGATTCAGCCTCAAAACCCCGCTGGTTTCCATGGTGGATTCCGCGTCGCTGGGTCTGGTGGCTTCGGCAATGATTGCCGCCGGAATTTTTCTCGCACTCAAACACCGGGCCGTGCCCTGGCGATCATGGCGGACACTCGCGCTGATGGCGGGGCTGGTTTCCTTGCTCATCACCCTCTCGCGCGTGGTCTCCGAAAACAGCGGACGCACTTTCTGTGGCTTCCTCTATTTCGCGCTGCCGTTGAGCATGGCCGGATGGACCCTGATCGGCGCGAAAAAATTAAAGACGGCCTTCTACTTGAGCCTGTTGTCCGCGCTGACCGCGCTGATCTTGAATCCTTCCCGTCCGCTCTGGCCGTCAACGCCGGCTCACGAGATGCTTGCCCGTTCGGCGCGGCTGAACTGGCTGAATACAAAGCTCGAGCCATATTTTACCTATTCGGAACGCGCCGTCACCGCCCGGGAAATCATAAATGCCATCCCGGCGGGCGAGAAACAATTCGCCGCGCTGGTGGGCAACGATCGTCCGCTGCTGCCGTTGTTCCGGCCTTACAACACGGGAAGAAAAGTCCTTTTTTTGCCGCCCCATGCCACACTGACGGATTTTATCCGGTTGAATGTCAACTATGTGGTCGTCGGCGCGGGCTCCGCGGATTATTATCCTGAACTTTGCTCCTATCTGCGCATGACAAACGACGACATCCTGGACGACTACCGCCTAGTCGCCAGTCATGATTACACCAGCAAGCTGGCCCGCGGTCCTGAAAGCTGGCAATTGTTCCGGCGCACGCCGAATACGCGCACCAACGCGCCGCTTGCCGAAGTCGGCATCCATGACGTGGGCAGATAACCATCCGACCGTCATCTTTTTTGATCCGCCTGGCGTCGAAGCTCGAACAAAATCTCCTCCGAAAGCCGGTTTTGAGCGCGGATCAACTCGGCAATCACCGCCAGCAACGTCAAGCCCACGCCAAACGCCGCCAGTGTGGCCATGAAAATCAGTGAAGGAACATAAGTCCGGTGCGGCACCGCCTCCGGAGCCAGATAAACCAGATAAAGAAAACGCGCCGCCAAAACAAACACACCGGCATAGCAACCGGTCGCCATCGAGCCGAAAAGAAAGCTGGGCCGGTAATGCGCAAACATCGCCACCATGGTCATACCGGATTTCCACAGATATTCAGGCAGGCTCTTGAAGAGGCGCGAATCCCGGGTCTTGGGATTGACGCTGATGTCCACCGAAACCACGTTGAGTTGCAGGTTTCCGGCCTGGATCAGGGTTTCCATGCAATACGAAAACCGGGAATGAATGAACATTCGTTGGGCGGTTGGCCTCGAGAACGCGCGAAACCCGGAGGCCGCGTCACGCACAGAAGTCCGCGACAACAAACGCAGCACCGCGCTTCCGATTTTTTGAAGCAGCTTTTTCAGCGGGCTGAACTCCTGGTGCCCGTCAATAGGCCGGCATCCAATCACCATGTCGGTGTTTTCCCGAAGCACCGGCTCCACCAGCCTGCCAATGTCCGCGCCGCAATACTGGTTGTCGCCGTCGGTGTTCACAATGATGTCCGCGCCCAGCGACAGGGCGCGTTCCAAGCCGGCTGCAAAGGCACGCGCCAGCCCGCGATGGCTGCCCAGGCTCACGACATGATGGACTCCCGATTCCCGCGCCACCGCCACCGTCCGGTCCGTGCTCCCGTCGTCCACCACCAAAATCTCAATCTGGTCAATTCCCGGAATGGACTTTGGCAAATCGCGGACGGTTTGCGGCAGCGTCTGCTCTTCGTTGAAACACGGAATTTGGATGACAAGCTTCATGCCCTGGCACAGATTCAAGCAAAATACGATGCGTTTTCAAGGACAGAACGGCGCGGTTCAATTTTTCCCGGCGGCGTCATGTTTTCGCATGGCCCGGAATCCGGGCAGAAAACCTGGCACAAACGGCAAACCGCCGATGGCCGGGAGCACATAACGCATCGTGCAGAGGATGCCGAGGGCGGCGGCCGTGGGCGTGTCCAGAAAGTGCCTGAAGAAAAAAATCAGCGCCGCGTCCCGTGTGCCGACGCCCGCGAACGTGAACGGCAGCAGCCCGGCCAGAATCGCCAGCGGCGACAGCGCCAGGCCCGCCAGAAACGGCGTCTGCGCCCGCAACGCCAGGATGAACATCCAGATTTGCAGCAGATGCAAAAACCAGATGAAGATCGAAGTGGCCGCCACGAGCGCCAGCCGCGCGCGGTCGCGCCAGAAAAATTCATGCATCTCACGCCAGCCGGACTCCAATTTGGCCAGCCGCGCGCCCCATTTTCCAGGAAGCATCCTGCCGCCCACTTTGAAAACAAAATCTGACAATCCGCGCGATCCCAGCATTAAAATTCCCCCCGCCAACCCCGCGACCACACACACCGTCATCGTCCAGAATAAACCGTTCTTTTCGGGATACAGCAGCAAGCCAAAAGCGCACCAGAGCAGCAGCGAAATCATGTCGCACGCCTTCTCGAAAATGACCAGCGCAAAAGCCAGGTCTCCGCGAAGGTGGCCGCGCTCCTTCATGAACCACGCCTTTGCCAGATCGCCCATTTTGGACGGCAAGACCAGGTTCAGCACGCTGGCCACGAGAATGAGGCGGTTGAGTTCCAGCGGACCGGACCGCACGCCGCGCGGCATCAACTGGCCGAGCCGCCATGCCGTCGCCAGCGTCAGCGGCACAACCATGCCGAGGCTCAAAGCCATCCACAGCGGATCGCAGCCGGCAAAAACCGGGCCGAGCCGCGAGAAATCCATCCGCCAGTAAATGACAGCGAGGATGCCGAGGCTGACCAGCAGGGATAACAGGCGTTTCATGGCGGCGGAATTTGCACCGTGACGGATTCGCCGCCGCGCCCGCCGGACTGGAGCGCGCCAAGCAGTTTTTCCAGCCGCCGCACCGGTAGCAGGTTTGCCGCCTGAAACGCGTTGGAACTGGCGACGTAAATCGAAGTGCTGTCCGGCGCGGTGACAACTTCGCTGACCCGCCGCGTGCCGCGCAACTCAACCTCGTCAATTATTTCCACGGCATCAGCGTTGAAGCGGATTGTCCGCGAAAAAGTGGATTCCGTGGCCGCCTTGCCGGTGATGAATAATTTCTGAATCAGCATCCTCAACCAGTTGGGATTGATGCGTCCCACCGTCAGCGTCAGCGCGCGGAAGATCATTTGTTTCAGCGGCGTCATCACCACCGCGCGCCGGCGGCACAGGTTTCCACGCACCGTCAATTCATTCTTTTCCGGCAGCCACCGGATTTCGTTTCGCGCGTTGACCAGGTGCGAGACCAGAACCGTTCCATCCTCAAGCCGCAACATCACGCCGGTGTCGGAATAAATCACGCCCTGCGGAGTGGTGATTTTGAGCACGCCGCCCTTGTTCGCGGCGGCGATGGCGCAGTGCCGTTCATCGCGGCGAACCAGCAGCCCGGCGGCGGCAAACCACCGCGTGCGGTTTTCGGGAAAACAATTCACGGACCCGCGTCCGGGAACAACCGCGTAATCGCGCCACGACTGAAACCAGTCATAGACATAGTGCGCGCACATCCGGTTGTCGTCGTTGAAATACCGCGTGCGCCGCGGCAGGCCCTTGCGCAGATATAATTCCGCCGCCTGCAATGCGCCGGTGTGTTCCGTCGCGAGCAGTTCGAAGCCGTGCGGATAAAAATGATGCGTGTTGCGGCTGCCGTATTCGCCGCCAAAAGAGCCGTCTGGGTGAATGAAATGCGCGGCGAAATCCGCGGCGCGCCGCAGCGGCGCCGTCAATTTCGGATCGCCGGTCTTCTGCCGCAGCTTGGCCAGAAAGGAAATGGCGCAGGTCTGGTAGCCGGGATCCGCGCCCTCGTATTCCTGGAACCAGCCTTCGTCGTGCTGCCACGACAACGCCAAATCGCGCAATTGCTCCATGCCCGCGCGGAATCGGATTTCACCCGTAATGGCGAAAACATTTTGCAGCGCCAGCGCTCCGAGCGCCTGATGATTCGAAAGCGTCCCGGATTCCTGGTGCTGCATCAGCCAGTCTCCACGCCGCGAAAAAAAATCCAACAGCTCCGCATCCTTCATACCGAGCAGCAGATAACTTTCCGTGGAGGCGTAAAGCGAGAACGCCGCCGCGCCGCGCGCCTTTTCAAACGGGAAATAGTCGTCGCACGAACCGTCGGCATGGGCGGATTTCGCCGCGAAACGCAGCGCCGCCTCCGTCAGCTCGCGCAGCCGGGGATTTTTGAAAAACGGATTCTGCGGATGCTCCGTCGCCCAGGCCAGCGCGAGCACGAGGCAGAATTCCTCGTTCATGCCGCAGGGAAAATCCGCCGTGCGATAATGCCAGTATTCGCGGTCAAAGCAGCCGCGGGTCGGGCTGAACGGATTGCGGTCCAGCATGAGCAGGATGCGGGGAACGCCGCGCACGGCCTCATAAAGATACCAGTCGCGATGGCCCGCCTGCGGCTGCTTGAACTCTGGAAAGGCAACGGTCATGTTCAAATTCAAATCGGCTTCACGAAACAGCACGGAACCGCTGCGCGACGGGAATGCGCCGGCCCATGCCGAACGCGCGAGGCGACACCTTCAATCCCGGCGCCGCCTGCCGGCGTTTGTATTCGCTGAAGGTGACTTTGTTGATGACATCGTTGACCACGGCGGCGTCAAATCCACGCCGGATGATTTCCGCCTTGCCGAGATTTTTCACGACATACAAATCCAGAATGGCGTCCAGCGTCTCGTAGAGCGGCAGCGAGTCTTGATCCTTCTGGTTGGGCCGCAGCTCGGCGCTTGGCGCCTTGGTGAGGGACGCGGCGGGGATGATTTCACGATCGCGATTCACCCAGCGCGCGATTTTGTAAACGTCCATCTTGAACACGTCCGCCAGCGGGGCGAGCGCGCCGCACATGTCGCCGTAAAGCGTGCAATAGCCCACGGCCATTTCCGACTTGTTGCCGGTCGTCAGCACCAGCGCGCCGAATTTGTTCGAAAGCGCCATGAGTGTCACGCCGCGCAGCCGCGATTGGACGTTTTCCTCCGCCTCGTTCGGCTTTGTTCCGGCAAAAACCTCCGCCAACTGGCTTTCCACCGATTTGAACACCGGTTCAATCGGCAGCACCTCGTAACGGATGCCGAGATTTTTCGCCAGCGCCGCCGCGTCGCTCAAGCTGCCTTCGCTCGAATAGCGCGCCGGCATCGAAACACCCACCACCCTGTCCGCGCCGAGCGCATCCGCCGCCAGCACGGCGACCAGCGCGGAATCAATGCCGCCCGACAAACCGACGATGGCGGATTTGAAACCGCACTTGTGGACATAATCCCGGATGCCCAGCGACAACGCGGAATATAATTGCTGCTCGCGCGGAGGAAATTCCGGCGGGGTGAAGCTCCTGGCGGGCCGGCTCGCGGAAACGTCCGCCCCACCCGGTTTCAAATCCGCCACAAACACTTCCTCCGCAAATCCCTCTCCGCGCGCGATCACTTCGCCGCTCGCATCCAGCGCGACGCTGTGGCCGTCGAAAATCAACTCATCATTCGCGCCGACGGCGTTGACCTGGGCCAGCGGAATTTTTTCGTCGCGGGCAACGCGCCGGAGCATTTCCAGACGCACCTTCTCCTTGCCTTCATGCCAGGGCGACGCCGAAAGATTGAGAATGATTTCCGCGCCCTGGGCGATGAGTTCCTTGACCGGGTCGCGGCGATAGCGTCGTTCCGGCCAGAAATCCTCGTCGTTCCAGATGTCCTCGCAAATGGTGATGCCGATTTTCTTCCCGTTCAAGACAAACGGCGCGATCGGCTTCGCCGGTTCAAAATAGCGGTCTTCGTCGAAAACGTCGTAAGTCGGCAGCAGGCTTTTGCCCGTGCGCCAGACAATTTTCGCATCCTGCAAAACGGCGGCGGCATTGCGCAGCGCGCGTCCGGGGCGTTCGGATGTTTTGTCCACAAATCCAACGCACAGCGGTATCGCGCCGACGCCCCGGGCCGTTTCCGCCAGCGCGGCCAGGTTGGCGGCGATGAAATCGTCGCGCAACAGCAAATCGCGCGGCGGATAGCCGCAAAGAAAAAGCTCCGGCGCGACGACAAACTCGGCGCCGAGCGCGACGGCCTTCTTGTAGCCGCCGAGCAGCTTTTCCCGGTTCGCCGCGAAGTCGCCGACGGTCGGATTCAGTTGGAGCAGGCCGATGATCATTTATGAGTTATGATTGATTAATTTGACTCCGCGCAATTCGCAAATCCATTCCTATTCCACGCTGTGCATGGCCCTGGCCATGTTTGCCAGATGCTGTTCCAGCGTGAACCGGCGCAGGAACAATTCGCGCAGCGACCCCGCAAAATCGTCGGCGGCCAGCCGCGCAAGCGCGTCCGCAATTTGCGCCGGCGACCTGATATCCACCAGTCCGGGATAATTTTCCGGCAACATCCCGGGGATTGCGCGCCAGCGTGTCGTGACAATTGGCAGGCCATATCCCATCGCTTCCGCCAGGGAGTTGGGCAGGTTTTCGGCGGGGTAGTAGCTCGGAAAACAAAACACGTCCGCCTCGCGCAACGCCTGCTCCTTGCGTTCCTCCGAAACAAAGCCGAGGTGCTCAACGGCATCGTGCAGCCCGCGTTGCTGGATCAATTCGCGCAATTCCTCTTTCTCGGCGGTGAATGCAAACGCTCCAATCAGCTTCAACTGGAAACGCAGCGGCGATTTTTTGGCGGCGAATTTTTCGTTGGCCAGCATCACGCCTTCGACGGCGTCGAAAAGGCCCTTTTCGCGCGAACAGGTGGCGACGAACAGGACATTGACCATGGCTTCATCGGCGTCAGCCGGCGCGGCTTCGCCGGAGAGAAGTTTTTTCAGCGCGGCGGCGCGGGCGCGGCGGCGCGGGAGAACGTTTTCAGCGAATCGCGGGCATGGGTCGGGCACGCCGGTGCTAACGATGACGACGCGCTTGGGCAGGAGTTTTTCGGCGTCGCGGCGGCCAAACTCCGTGAGCACGATGCTCAAGTCGGCGTCTTTCATCAAACGGTAGGTAAAACCGCGGGTGCGGATGGAGCCGACGGTTTCGAGCCATTTGGCAAGCCCGCCGCCGTGCCAGTGCAAAATGATTTTTTTGAAAAACCGGCGGCAAACCAGCATCACCAGCCAGTCGCGGTAAAGCGCAACGGATTTGCCCGGGGCGGGGACGTAATAAAAAGTCTCCACACCGTAACGGAACCGGCACCAGACCGCTTGAAGGCAGTAAAAAAGAACCAGAAAAATCTTCCAGGTTTGAAATTCGCCGATGTCCTCCAGCGTCCGCGAAAACCGCGCGTTGACATGGTAACACTCGATGTTGTGAGAATTGGGCGACGGCTTCTGCCTGCGGCAATTTCCGCCGAAATGCTCCAGCATGAGCTTCACGGCGGCGCTCTGGCCGTGATGCGGCGGCGGCACATGGGCGAAGACAAGCAATTTCATTTCGGATTTGCGATTTACGATATACGATTTACGCGCCGTGCGAACTGTGGAATCGTAAATCGTAAATCTCAAATCGTAAATGATGAATCGCGTCAATGTCCTCGGCGTCGGCATCAGCGTCCTGAATTTGCGGACGGCACTGGAGGCCATCGCCGCCGCCGTGCGCGGACGGCGCAGGGGCTATGTCTGCGTCACCGGCGTCCACGGCGTGATGGAGGCGCAGAACGATCCGGCCTTCCGAAACATTTTGAACAGCGCCTTTCTTTGCACACCCGACGGGATGCCAATGGTCTGGATGGGGAAAATCCGCGGCCATTCGGAAATGCGCCGCGTTTATGGGCCGGACCTGATGCTGGACGTTTGCGCATGGAGCGAAGCCAACCCGTGCCGGCATTTTTTTTACGGCGGCGCGCCGGGCGTGGCGGAGATGCTGGTGGAAAAATTGAAGGCAAGATTTCCGAAACTGGAAATCGCCGGCGCGTTCACGCCGCCGTTCCGGCCCTTGAGCGCCGACGAGGAAAGACAATTCGTCGAAACGGTCCGCACCGCGAGGCCGGACATTTTATGGGTGGGCTTGAGCACGCCCAAGCAGGAGAAGTTCATGGCGGAATTTTTGCCCAAGCTGGACGCGATTCTCATGATTGGCGTGGGCGCGGCGTTTGACTTCCACAGCGGACGGGCGAGGCAGGCGCCGCGCTGGATGCAGCGCTCGGGATTGGAATGGTTTTACCGGCTCTGCCAGGAACCGCGCCGGCTGGCAAAACGCTATTTCAAAAACAACCCGATCTTCGCCCTGAAAATCGCCGGCCAGCTTTGCGGCTTGAAAAAATATCCAATGGAATGATATGGCCGACGAAGCGCCAGGCAAAAGACAGCCGCCCGCCTTTGATCTGCACAATTGCAGGAGCGTGTTATTCGTGTCGGTCATATTGTTTGTTCTGGTGCTCTGGGTTTTCCTGCCCGCCATACAGGATCCCTTCCACATTTTCGATGATTTCGTTTACATCCTGGGAAATTCACACGTGAACAGCGGATTAAGCCGGGCAAATATTCTTTGGGCGTTTCACGGTTTTGCCGCGGCAAACTGGCATCCGGTGACCTGGCTCTCGCACATGCTGGACGTGCAGATTTACGGGTTGAATCCGTGGGGGCATCATCTTACAAGCATCCTGCTTCACGGTCTGAATACCGTGCTGGTTTTCTTGGTCTTTCGCAAAATGACCGGCGCCGGCTGGCGATGCCTTGTGGTGGCCGCGCTGTTTGGCCTGCACCCGCTGCGGGTCGAGCCCGTTGTGTGGATTTCTGACCGCAAGGACGTTTTATGCACCACGTTCTGGCTGTCGGCCATGTGGGCCTATGCCCGATTTGCCGATGAATTAAACATGCCGGCCGGTCGGCCAAAATTGTTTTACGGCCTGACCGCGCTGTTCTTTGCACTGGGATTGATGAGCAAGCAAATGGTCGTAACACTGCCGTTTGTATTTCTTCTGCTGGATTTTTGGCCGCTAAATCGCTGGCGTCATAACCCCCGGCTGCTGGTCTTGGAAAAAATTCCATTCTTCGCGCTGACGGCTGCAGCCAGCGTCGTTGCCTACATCACCAAACAAGAATTTGGCTCGTTACGGGAGATGGCTCATCTGGATTTTCCCGCCCGCGTGGAAAACGCGTTTGTCTCTTATGTCCGCTATCTGGGGGAATTTTTCTGGCCGGAAAATCTGTGCGTCTATAATCCGCATCCGGAACATTGGCACATGATGGTGGTGTTGCCCGCCGCCCTGTTCGTCGGCGTCGTTTCAACACTGGCATGGATGAAGCGGGAAAAAGTTCCCTGGCTGTTCGTCGGCTGGTTTTGGTATCTGGGAACGCTGGTGCCGGTGATCGGGCTGGTGCCGCTTTATTCGCTGGCCATTGCAGACTGCTGGACTTATATCCCACTGATCGGCGTGAACTTGATCCTTGTCTGGGGATTGGGTGAAGCCGCAGCACGATGGCGTAAAGAACTGCATTTTGTCGTGGCGGCAGCAATCATCGCGTGCATCGCAGTGACCCGGCATCAGATTGATTTCTGGAAAGACAACGTCACCCTTTGGAACCGCGCCACTGCGGTTACAAAAAACAACTATGTCGCGCACAAAAATCTGGGCATTATACTGTCCTCCGCCCAGCCCGATGCGGCGCTCGCGGAATTCAAAAAGGCGGTCGAAATCAATCCCGGATCCGCCGACGCACAACGGTATCTCGCGTATGACTGCTACATTCGTGGATTGTTGGATGACGCCATCGCGCATTATCAAAAATCCCTGGATATTGATCCAGTTTCCGGCGTTGCTGAATTTACCCTCGGTTTGGCATATTACCAAAAAGGCCGGCTGGACGATGCCGTTGTCCACTTCCAAAAATCCGTGGAAATCGATCCCAACAACTCCGGTCGCCGGAACAATCTCGGCGCGGCGCTGCTCGCCAAGGGCGACGTGGATGGAGCCATCTCACAATTTCAAATCGTCTTGAAGCTGGAGCCTGACTCCAGGGTCACACGGAGCAATTTGAATTTGGCTCTCAAAATGAAGGACCGTGCGACGGAAACAAACCTGCCCTCGAAGTAACACGAACGCCTTTTTCCCATCCGGGGTCAATTGACGGCTCAATCGTAACAAATCGAACGGAAGTTTGGAAATCCGGCCGGCGGGTTGGCCCTTCGGGAATCTAAAGTCTTGCCTCGCAATTTGAATTTCATCCATTTACGCGAACAAATGAATTTCCCGCCCCCACTCCGGGGATAACGGAGCAATCCAAATTCATAGAACTTCGCGGGCGGGTTTTGCGTCGCGCGGCAGGCACAAATCGTCCTCCGCGTTGTTGCGCTCTGACAGCCATTCGATGATGCGGCGGATGGCCAGTCGCACGGCGGCGTCGGAACCACGCGGCAACGTGAAGCCGGCTTTGCGGAGTTTTGACGCGTCCATCCGCGATTGCGGCACGTCGCCCGGCCAGCCGCCGGCGGTGGTGCCGTAGGAAATCTTCGTCCGGCCCTTGAAACCCATCTGCGCCACCAGCTCCTCCGCGATGAACCGCACGGCCGTTCCGCCGTCCGGCGCGACGTTGAACACGTCGAATTTTCCCGCTTCCAGCGCCGCGCATTTCCCGCCGGCAAAGACAATCGCGTCCACGATGTCGCGGACGTAGATGTAGGGTTTCGATTGCAGGCCGTTGCCGAGCACCTTCAGGCGGGCTGAATTTTTCGAGAGCTGCCGGATGAAATCGTAAATCGCGCCGTGCGTCGTGCGGTCGCCCACGATGTTGCCGAAGCGCAAAATGACTCCGCGCAATCCGAACGTGGCGCAGAAGGCCGAAATGAGCGCCTCGGAGGCGGCCTTGCCCGCGCCATAAAGGCTGATGGGCAGCGCCGGGCCGAGATTTTCGCGCGTTACGGTTGTGCCTACGTCACCATAAACCGTGCCGGAACTGGACAGGATGATTTGCGGCACGGCGTGGCGGCGCATGGCTTCGAGGACGTGATAAGTAACGATTGTTTCCTGCTCCAGATCGAGCTTTGTGTTTTCCAGACCCCAGCGCGCATCGGGATTTGCGGCGAGGTGGAAAACACGGTCCACACCGTCGAAATGCGGCAGCGCCTTTTTGAAGTCCAGGAGGTCCAGCTTGAAAATGTCCAGGCGCGGATCGTGGTTGTGCCGCGCCAGATGTTCGCGGCGGCCGGAGGAAAAATTGTCCAGCACGCGGATTTCCCTGGTCGCGGAATCGGCCAGCAGCGCGTCAATCAGGTGCGAGCCGATGAAGCCCGCGCCGCCTGTGACGAGATATGTGCGCCTGTTCTTTTTCATTGATTATTGTCAGGGACAAAGAGTCAGACTGTCGAATTGCCGTATCGTAATAAAACGGCCCGGCAATTCAACGCTTAAACGCTTTGATGCAGGATTTTGTTTGAGCAAAATCGCCGGTTTGCTAGTCTCAAACGGGCATCACGCACCAATGAACGAAACCCCGGACAACGCACCGCTGCCAGGCCTGTGGCAGGACACTGTGGACTGCTGGCATCGCCTGCCGAACAAGGTTTTTTTCTTCGCGCTGCTGGCGGCGTGGCTGGCGCTGTTTCAATTCTTCGGCAATCCGATTCTGGGCTACATCCACACGCCGTCGCTGTTCCAGTGGATGTATAACGCGTATAACAATCCGGCCCCCGGCGCTGACGAGGCCCACGGCAACTTCATTCCGTTTCTGGTCGCCGCGCTTTTCTGGTGGAAGAGAAAGGAGATGCTCGCGCTGCCGCTGAAGGTTTGGCTTCCGGGTTTGCTGCTTCTCGTGGCGGCGCATTGCGCTGCATGTCGCGGGCTACGTGACCCAGCAACCGCGCATCTGCGCCGTGGCGCTGTTCGCGGGGATTTACGGGTTGATGGGGCTGGCGTGGGGCCGCGATTGGCTGCGGGCAAGCTCCTTTCCATTTTTCTTTTTTGCATTTTCGATCCCCCTGGGCGGGCTGGCGGATTACATCACGTTTCCGCTGCAACAACTGGTTTCCTGGCTCACGGAAGAAGTGGCGCACCTGTTCTTGGGAATCGGCGTGGTCCGGGTGGGAACGCAACTGTTCGACGCCTCGGGCACTTATGGTTTTGACGTGCAGGCGCCGTGCAGCGGCATCCGCAGCCTCATCGCCATTTTTCTGCTCGCGACGATCTATGGATTCATGGTGTTCCGGTCGCCGTGGCGGCGGCTGTTTCTCATGGCGCTGGCGTTTCCACTTTCCGTCCTGGGAAACCTGATGCGGATGCTGTTGATCATTGTCGCGGCGGAAATGGGCGGGCAACCCTGGGGCACTTACGTCCACGAAGGCGGGCCGTTCGGCATCATCAGCCTCGTGCCCTATGTGCCGGCGATAGCCGGACTGCTTGTCGCGGGGCGGTTAATGGAAAAGCACGACGAAAAGAAACGCGCATGAATAAACAAAGGTGGCTGGTCTTTTTTGCCGCGCTCGCGCTGATCGCCGGGACCGCCGGGGCGTTGAACCGCCTCAAGTCAAGCCAGCGGCTCGGCGAGCCGGGCATCAAGTCCAGGCCGATTCCCGGCAGCTTGAACCGGAATATCGAACTGCCGGAACGCGTCCTTGATTTCACCTCCACAAACGTGCCGGAGCCGGAGTTGGTTCTGGGGTATCTGCCGAAAGACACGAGTTACGCCGAACGGCATTACCAGTCTCCGGACGGATTGGATGTGATTTCGACCATCGTCCTGATGGGCGCGGACCGGACGAGCATCCACAAGCCGGATTATTGCCTGCCCGGACAGGGCTGGCACATCGATTCCAGAAGCGTTGTCAATCTGTCCATCGGCGGCGAACGGCCTTACCAATTGCCGGTCTCAAAATGGCTGGTCAACACGAGCTTCCAGACACCCGACGGCCGGAAACAAAACGTGAGCGGCATCTATGTTTTCTGGTTCGTCTCGGACCACGAAGAAACGCCGGGTTTTTACAAATATCTGGGGCGGCTGACGTTTGACTTTTTTCGCACCGGCGTATTGCAGCGCTGGGCCTACGTCAGCTATTTTGCCACCTGCGAGCCGGGCCGGGAAGAAGCGCTGTTTGCGCGCATGGAGAAATTGATCTGCGGCGTCCGTGCCGGAATTTCAACCGCCCCCGGCCGGGCCGCGATGAAAATGAATTTCAGTTCGCGCGGCAAAAGCCGGTTTGATACAATACCGCGCCCGGAAGGGTTATGTTGCGACACGATCAAAAGATTCGGACGCAAATCCACCAGTTGGCGGATGCCATACTGGTGGCGGCGGGGTTTTTACTGGCCTTCGCGCTGCGCGCCAATCCGCTGGTGACCGGGTGGCTGAACCTTGTCACGATTCCGGCCAACGCGCTGGAAGATACGGTGTGGCTGATCCTCCCATTGATGCCGATCGCGGTGTTCGTCCTCGAATCGCAGGGATTTTACAACCGTCCCGCCTTGTGTCCGCGCGTCGCGGTTCTTTGGCCGCTGTTCAAGGGCTGTCTGCTCACGACCATCGGTCTGGTGCTGGCAACGTATGTCTTCCATCTGTTGATGCCCCGCGGCGTGGCGACTGTTTTTCGGCTGCATCAGCTTCGCGCTGATCTTCGCAAAGGAGGAACTGGTCCGGCTGGCGTTCAAAAGCAAGTTCGCGCAATTCCAATACAAGCGCCGCTTCATCCTCGTCGGCGAGGAAAGCGATATCGCCCGCATGTGCCGCGAATTGGAAGGGCGCAAGGACGAAACCATCGCCGTCGTGGCGCAATTCGACCTCGACGCCGGCACACTTCCGCAACTCGTCCAGATGCTCCACGACCACTCCATCAACGGCGTGATTTTGAGCGCCAAGCGCGCGTATTTCGAGCAGGTTGAAAACATCATCAAGGCCTGCGAACTCGAAGGCGTCGAAGTCTGGCTGCTCGCCGATTTTTTCACCACGCAGATTTCCCGCACCAGTTTCGATGAATTGCTCGGGCGCCCGCTGCTCATTTTCCGCACCGCGCCCGAAGCCTCGTGGCAGGGGCTGGTCAAGCAGATCATGGATTTCTTCGGCGCGGCCCTTGCTGCTGCTGTTGGTTCTCGTGGCTGTTCGCCATTGATTGCCCTGGCCATCAAACTCACCTCGCCCGGCCCGGTTTTTTTCCGGCAACAGCGCTCCGGCTTGAACGGCGCGCCATTCACGCTCTACAAATTCCGCACCATGGTCACCAACGCCGAGCAGTTCAAGCACGAGCTGGAGGCCATGAACGAAATGCGCGGCCCCGTCTTCAAGGTCACCAACGACCCGCGCGTCACGCCCATCGGAAAATTCCTCCGCAAATTCAGCCTCGACGAACTGCCGCAGCTCTGGAACGTCCTGCGCGGCGAGATGAGCCTCGTCGGCCCGCGCCCGCTGCCGGTGGACGAGGTCCGGCGCTTCAACGACCTCGCCCACCGCCGCCGCTTGAGCGTGAAGCCCGGCCTCACCTGCCTCTGGCAGATCAGGGCCGCAACCAGATTTCCGACTTCAAGGACTGGGTCCGCCTCGACCTCGAATACATTGACAATTGGTCGCTCTGGCTCGACCTGAAAATCCTGCTTCTCACCATCCCCGCCGTCGTGCGCGGCACGGGCGCGAAGTGAAAACAGTGAGGCTGGACGACTCCAAAAATACGCGCGCCGCAAACTAGCCCTGCTGCTTCAGCGCTGTTATCACACTGTTCAACAGTTCAATGACTGTTTGCAAATCCGATTGCGTGGGCGGGTCGGACGGAGTCATCTGCGTGTAGGTAATGTCTCCCATCTTGGCCGCAATGCCGGTGACGATGGCTGCGTTCACCTCGTCCATCGTTGGCCGGCTGCTTAACTGCTGGGTGAGCGTGGAGATTTGTGCCGCCTGCGCGCTAATTGTCGCCTGCTGCCCGTCATTCAACGCCTTGAGCGCGTTCAACTGGTTGCGCATTTCCGCCGCGTCCAGCGGCGAATCATCCACCGGTAAATTGGGATTAAAAGCCATACGTCAAAGTAGTTGGTTATTGAATTGGTAGGGCCGCCTGCAAAGACCGGCGACGCGGCAGCGTCGCCCTACCTGCGGCCCTCCGCAAGGAGGAGCCCTCCGCCAGGACTACGTCGCCCGCTTGCTGATAGGGCCGGCCCAATCACTCTGGCCCGCCGCGCCGACCGCCGCCATGCGGAACCAATGCTCCACGCCGCTGGGCAGCCCGCCGATGGTGCAACTGGATTTCTTGCCCGTGTAAACCCGCGTGAAAGGCCCCGCCGGGGCCGTCGCCCATTCCGCCACATGCGCCTGCACCCCGCGTTGCGGGTCGCACGCCAAATCCACCGAACCCACCATGTCGCCGCCCGTCGCCGAGAAATTGGCTGGCGGATGCAACTGTCCCACCGGCGCGCGGTCGGAAACCAATTCCCAGCCGCCGCTCTGCAAATCGGCGGCATCGGTGGTGACGTCCTCGGCGGCGGTGGCCAGCGCATGAGCCGCGTCGTTGGCTGCCGCAAACGCATTGTCGCGCACCGTCATCTTCTGGTCGGCAGTGGTTTTGGCGCCTTCATAATCGGTGTTGGCCGCGTCCAGCGCCGCCACCGCCGTGTTCAGCGCCGTCGTCTTGGCGGCGCAGGTTGTGAACTTCGCGTTGCCCGTCATCTTGGCGACGATCGCCTTGAGATACACGACGACGTTGGCAATGCTCACGTGGAACAGACTTAGTTTGATTTTGCTCACTTTATTGCCTTTCTGTGTCAGCGCCGCCACCTCCGCCGCGCTCAACCAGCGCGAACCATCTCCCCATTTTCCCTGATTCCAGCGCGTGGCCATGTGGTGGTGCCTTTTTTGTTAAGTTTCAGCATTAGATTTCTGATATTGACAAGACACGTCAAGGCTTATCGTAAAATATTTAATTGAATAGTTTTACAAATGACAAAATCCGCTGGCCGTGGCTTTTGGACGGGCGGTGATGCCGGAATTGACGTGCCAGCCTTTCCGGCGCACACTCCGCGCATGGCAAAGAAATCAGTTGCTGGCAATCTTCCGGTGAGGCGAGGACGGTGGCCGTCAAGCTGCCCGCAAAATCCCGCTTGCATAAAATTGTTGACGGGTGTTCAATCGTGAGCATCAGTAAAACCTAACCAATAGGCGAAAATATGAAACAAATTCGGACACCGGTTTTATTCATTGCCTCCCTAATGTGTGTTTTATGCGGGGCGAACAAGTCGGCGATTGCAGCGGGCAATCCGTTAATTATACAACCATCGCAAGGTCCGGGGTGGGTTGCCCCAAAATCAGCAGCCGAAAAAGCAGATCAACAACGTTTCCTCACTGAAGCTTATGCACGTCAACAAGCACAACAAGAAAGCCAGAACATCAGCCAACAGCAAGCAATTCTAAAAATATATTCAAAAGACCCATGGCGGATAATTAACAATGCCACCAATTATGTTGGCAATGATGGCTGGCAACAGTTTCAGGGCAAGGTTCAGGCAATTGAGCCGTTTGGCATACTATTCCAAGGCAATTACGGAAAAGTTTTGTCAATCAACACTGAAACCGATAAGGAAGGCTCGACTACAACCCAAGGTGACGTTTCCAGCGTTTCTGTGACAAACAAGCAAAGTGGAATGAGGTCAACCGCTCAAACAACCCACATCACGAAAATACAACATGAAAAACTTTATGGTGATAATTTTTTCATGGTCGTTAATTTTCCGTATCCGGCGCAAGAGGGGAATGGCTTCGAGCAGATGATGGCATACGATTGTGGCTATATTTCCTACACGAACTCGAACAATCGTGTTTTGACAGTCCGCAAACTTGATTATGGTGTTCCTTGTATCAAAATCTGGTCTGAACAAGAAATCGCGGATGCTTATGCACAAGCTGAGGCGGAACAGCAAAGAATTGAAGCAGAACAAAAGGCACAAAGAGACCTAGTCGCTGCAAGGGCTGTGGCAGAACGGGAAAGACTCCTCGCGGAACAAAAGGAGAAACTCGCGGCTATTGAGGCCGAGAAAAAAGCGAAGATTGATAAACTCGTTAAAGGGTATCAAGCTGACGCCGATAAAGGCGAACCGTTCGCATTGAAACGGATGGGTGAATTTTACCGCGATGGATACGGGGTTGAAAAGGATCTAGACAAAGCTAACGAATATTTTAAGAAAGCGGATGATGCGAACGCAGCGCTAGAGAAGAAGCGAAGCGAAGAAGAAGCCCTCAAAGAAAAAGCTGCCAAACAACAAAAATTCAATTTCAATATGGGCCTAGCAGAACAAGGACAAATCAATAGCATTATTTTTGTGGGCAAATGCTATCGGGATGGGGAAGGCGTGGAAAAAGATTTGAACAAGGCGCGGGAATATTTTCGGAAAGCGACAGACATGGGTAACAAAGAAGCGGCACAATTACTACTCGACATAAAGCCGTCTCCCTAAACTCAAGCGAGCCGAAAGTGGTCAGTCCTGGGTTGAAATCGGTGCCATCCGCGTCATCTGCGGGTTTGAATCCCCCTCCAACTTGTCTCTTTTTGACCACATTTGCCTAAATCGCTGTAAATCAGTCGGTTTGCCTGCCTGCATGGCCCAGAACCCTCGTAGGAACGCGCGCATTCCTGCAGTCTTTTGCCAAAAGACAGCAGTATTTCGCCGGGAGACTGCCTTCTTTCGCCAAATTCCTGCCTTCGGTCGGGAAAAGACTGCGGTCTTTTGCCGTGGGACTGCCTTCGGGCGGAAAATTCCTGCAGTCTTTTCCCAAACGACTGCCGTCTTTTGCCGGCTGACAACCATCTTTTGCGGGGAGATGGCAGTCCGCCGGCAAATTCCCGCCATCCATCGGCGGTTTCCTGCTGGAATTGCCGGATTGCCGGCGGACATTTCGCGCTTGCCGTCCGCCGCGCCGTGGTTCAGCTTTTGGGCGGTAGGCACATCACATTTATGGCTACAACATCAGACAAGGTTTTAACGATGAGCAAAAAACAACCCACTTCCGTCGTCACCGGCGCCGCCGGTTTTCTCGGCTCGCATCTGGCCGACCTGCTGCTCGCGCGCGGCCACCGCGTCATCGCCATTGACAATTTCATCACCGGCAGCGTGGACAACATCTCGCACCTCGGCGGCAACCCGAATTTCAAATTCATCCTGCAGGACGTCACGGAGTTTCTGTTCCTCAACGAGCCGGTGGATTACGTCTGGCACTTCGCGTCGCCCGCCAGCCCGATTGATTATCTGAATTTCCCGATTCAAACGCTCAAGGTCGGCTCGCTCGGCACGCACAAGGCGCTCGGCCTCGCCAAGAAGAAAAAGGCGCGCGTTTCCTGCTCGCCTCGACCTCGGAAATTTACGGCGACCCGCTCGTCCATCCGCAACCGGAGGAATACTGGGGCAACGTCAACACCATCGGCCCGCGCGGCTGCTACGACGAGGCCAAGCGTTTCGCCGAGGCGATGACGATGGCCTATCACCGCGAGCACAGGGTCGAGACGCGCATCGTCCGCATCTTCAACACCTACGGCCCGCGGATGCGACTGAACGACGGCCGCGTCGTGCCGGCGTTCATCAGCCAGGCGCTAAAGAACAAACCCGTCACCGTTTTCGGCAAGGGCACCCAGACGCGCAGCTTTTGCTACGTCTCGGATTTGATCGAAGGCATTTACCGGCTGATGATGAGCAACTACGAATTTGCCGGTGAACATCGGCAATCCGGCGGAACTGACGATGCTCCAGTTTGCCGGAGCAAATCGTCCGACTGCGACAAAATCCAAAAGCAAAATCGTCTTCAAGCCGCTGCCGCAGGACGACCCGAAACAGCGCAAGCCCGACATCACCAAGGCGAAGAAGCTCCTGAAATGGGAGCCCAAGGTGAAGCTCGCCGACGGCCTGACCGACACGATTGCGTATTTCCGGACGAAAGTCTGAACGTAGCAGCCGACGTGAGTCGGCTCTCACTTTTACCACTTGAAAAACTGAGCGGACTCACGTCCGCTGCTACAGTACAATTGCCAATGCTATTTTCGCGCCCGACAATTTGAATTTCGTTTCCCGCGCCCGGCGCTCGTCATGGGCATCGTCAATGTCACGCCGGATTCTTTTTCCGACGGCGGGAAATTTCTGGACGGCGAAAGCGCCGTCGCGCACGCGCTGGAACTCGTCGCGCAAGGCGCGGAAATTCTGGACATCGGCGGCGAATCCACGCGCCCCGGCGCCGAGCCGGTGTCTGAAAAAGAAGAATTGCGCCGCGTCATTCCCGTCATTGAAAGCCTTGCCGCCAAAATCAAAATCCCACTTTCGATTGACACGATGAAGCCCGCCGTCGCCCGCGCCGCGCTCGACGCCGGCGCGAGCATCGTCAACGACGTGGCGGCCAATCGCAGCGACGACGCGATGTGGAAAATCGTCTCGGAATTCCGCGCCGGCTACGTTTGCATGCACGCGCGAGGCACGCCGCGGACGATGCAAAGGCATCCGCGTCTACAAGAATGTCGTCCGCGAAGTCGGCGAATTTTTCCGCAGAGCGATTGAAAGCGATTGAACGCACGCGGCGTGTCGCCCGAGCAGGTCGTGCTGGATCCCGGCATCGGCTTCGGCAAGACGCTGGAGCATAATTTGCAGTTGCTTGCGAATCTGCGGCGTTTTACAAAGTTGCGGCGTCCGTTGCTGCTGGGCGTTTCGCGCAAGTCGTTCATCGGAAAATTGCTCGGCGCGGCCGTGAATGAACGCTTGCCAGCCTCGCTCGCGTGCGCGACTCTGGCCGTAGTCAGCGGCGCGCAAATCATCCGCGCGCATGACGTGGCGGAAACGGTCCAGGCCGTGCGCATGGCGGAGGCGGTGCTGGCGAAGCAAAAACAATGACCGAATACATCAAATTCATCTGGCCATACCTTGAAAATGGCTGGCGGCCCGCGCTGGAAATTTTGATCCTCGCGGTGCTGATTTATTATGCCTCGCGTTTTTTGCGCGGCACGCGCGGCTGGCCGGTGGTCATCGGCGTCATCAGCTTCGTGGTCGTGCTGCTGGTGCTTGAAGGCGGTGACGACGTGCTTGGACTTGAAGGTGTTGAGCTGGCTGCTCGACAGCACGTCCCTGATCATCGCCGTCGGCGCGCTGGTGATATTTCCAGCCGGAATTGCGGCGGATGCTGGCCGAGCTGGGCAACCTGCCGCTGTTTGCCACCGCCCACGAGCAGCGCGAAAGCATCGAGGTCATCATCCAGACCGTCGAGCGCCTCGCCGACGTGAAAATCGGCGCGCTCATCGCCATCGAACAATCCATCCAGCTGCAGGAGGCCGTCGAGTCGGGCCTCCGGTGGATTGCGACGCCACGCCGGAAATGCTGGAAACGATTTTCTTCCCGAACAACGCCATCCACGACGGCGGCGTCATCATCAAGGGCGACCGCATCGCCTACGCCGCGTGCATTTTCCCGCTGACCCAGCGGCAGGATTTGAACAAATCGCTCGGCACGCGCCACCGCGCGGCCATCGGCTTGAGCGAGGAAACCGACGCCGTCATCGTCGTCGTGTCCGAGGAGACCGGCATGATTTCCCACGCCTACAAGGGCCAGCTCGTGCGCGGCGTGACGCTGGAGGAATTGCGCGCGTTCCTGACCTCCGTGCTGTTGCAGCCGGCGAAACAGACGCACGGCCTTTTCCGGTGGCTTGCGTTCGCACCTGATTGAGCGAACGCCAGGTCGGCCCCGCCGTCATCACCAAACATGAGCCGCGGCCGGCGGCCAAACATACGAATCACTGAATTTTATGGCGATGCGCGACTGGTTCATCAAGGATTTGGGCTGGAAATTTTTTTCGCTGGTCCTGGCCGTGGCCGATCTGGCTGACCGTCCATAAATCCCACAACCAATTGGAAACGATCCGGCCCCGCCGGCACCGCAGTCCACCATGATGTTTTTCAAGGTGCCGCGTGCTGGTCGTTTCGGCGGCGGCGGACGTGCGCGATTTCCGCGTCAATCCGGCGGCCGTCGCCGTCACCGTCAGCGGCCCGTCCGATGACATCGGCAGGCTGCAAAGTCAACCAGATTCGCGCGTTCGTGGATTTGACCGGCGTGGAGCCGGCGGGCAATTTGCAACGAGCCGGTGGAGGTTTCAATGCCGCCGGCGTGACACTCGTCGGCGTGGAACCGCCGGAAGTGGACGCGGTCATTCCGTCCGCCGCACGAAATAACCCCCATGATCACGACCCCAAAAATCTTCGGCACCGACGGCGTCCGCGGCACGGCCAACATCGAGCCGGTCACGGCGGAAACCGCGCTCAAACTCGGCCGCGCCGCCGCGCATGTCTTCAAGAATCTCGAACAGACAGGCGCGCGGCCGCGGCCGGCACAAAATCGTCATCGGCAAGGACACGCGGCTTTCCGGTTACATGCTCGAAAACGCCATCAGCTCCGGCATCCTTTCGATGGGCGTGGACGTGCTGTTCATCGGCCCGCTGCCCACGCCCGGCGTCGCCTACGTCACGCGCAGCCTGCGCGCCGACGCCGGCATCGTCATCACCGCCTCGCACAATCCCTACGCCGACAACGGCATCAAATTTTTCCGCGCCGACGGCTACAAGCTCGACGACAAGATCGAAAGTGAAATTGAAGGACTCGTTTTCAGCGGCGAAATCGAAAAAGTCCGGCCCACCGCCGAAGCCATCGGCAAGGCCGTCCGCATTGACGACGCGCTGGGCCGCTACATCGAGTTTGCCAAGACGAGTTTCCCGAAAAATCTGACGCTCGAAGGGCTGCGCGTCGTCGTGGATTGCGCGCACGGCGCGAGCTACAAATCCACGCCCTGCGTCCTGCGCGAACTGGGCGCGGAAGTCGTCGTCTATGGCAACCAGCCGGACGGCATGAACATCAACAAGGACTGCGGCTCGATGCACCCGGAAAATCTTTGCGCCAAAGTCGTCGAACACCAGGCGCACCTCGGCATCGCGCACGACGGCGACGCCGACCGCGTGTTGCTCTGCGACGAAAAGGGCAAATTGATTGACGGCGACGACATCATGGCCATCGCCGCGCTCGACATGCTCGCGCAAAAAACCCTGGCCGAAAAAACCCTGGTGGCAACGGTGATGAGCAACGCCGGACTCGAATGCCGCGCATCAAAAAAGCCGGCGGCAAAATGATCCGCACCGCCGTCGGCGACAAGAACGTGATTGATGAAATGCTGAAGCACGGCTTCAGATTCGGCGGCGAACAGAGCGGCCATTTGATTTTCCGCGATTTCGGCACGACCGGCGACGGCCTCGTCGCCGCGCTCCAGATTTTGCGCATCATGAAGGCAAAGGGCGAGCCGCTGTCAAAACTGGCGAAATGCTGGACGCGCTTCCCGCAGCTCGTGACGAACGTGAAGGTGCGCGAGAAAAAACCGTTCGAGCAACTCGACGGCGTGACCAAGCTCGTGGCCGAGGCGGAAAAGGAATTGAAGGCACAAGGCGGCCGGCTGCTGCTGCGCTATTCCGGCACCGAACCGAAGGCGCGGTTGCTGCTCGAAGGCCGCGACGCGAAAACGTTGGAAAGCTGGTCAAAGAAAATCTGCGGCGCGATTCAGAAGCAGATTGGCGCGTGATTATTTGTCCGCGAATTGCTCTAATGTTCGCGAATTGTTTTGCTTGAATCGAATTTACGCCATTCGGCGGATTGACGTTTCCCGCCTTTACTTTGCCGGCAAATGGAGTAGTTATGTTCCCATGAACGACACAAGAAATTTTCTGGTTCCCATCGTGGTGGAGCAAACCGGACGCGGCGAGCGGACGTGGGACATTTATTCCCGCCTGCTCGTGGACCGCATCATCTTCATCGGCACGCCGATTGACGACACCGTTTCCAACATCATCATCGCGCAGCTTTTGTTCCTGCAAATGACCGACGCGAAACAGGACATCCATCTCTACATCAATTCGCCCGGCGGCAGCGTCACGTCGGGCCTGGCGATTTACGACACGATGCAATATCTCACCTGCGACGTGAACACCTATTGCGTCGGGCAGGCGGCGAGCATGGCGGCGGTGCTGCTGGCGGCCGGCACGAAGGGCAAGCGCTACGCGCTGCCGAACGCCCGCATCATGATCCACCAGCCGTGGGGCGGCGTGCAGGGCCAGGCGACGGACATCAGCATCCAGGCGAAGGAAATCCTGCGGCTCAAGGACCGGCTGAACGAAATTCTCGCCAAGCACACCGGCAAAACTTTTGACGACATCGGCAAGGACACCGACCGCGACAATTTCATGTCGGCCGACGAAGCCAAAAAATACGGCCTCGTGGATCAAGTCGTGGTGTCGCGCAAGGAAATTCCCGGTGCGATGGAAAAAAGTCAGTCGTCGTCTGAAATGCCGATGAATGGATGAATGGTTGTCCATGACACGTCCCAACAACATCACGATGTGCAGTTTCTGCGGCAAGACGCACGCGGAAGTGCGCAAGCTCATCGCCGGGCCGGGCGTCTATATCTGCGACAACTGCATCATCCTCTGCAAAAACGTCCTCGACCGCGAATTGCAGCTTCAGGAGAAGAAGAAACAGCCGAAATTCGCCGTGCCCAGGCCGGCGGAAATCAAGCGGCAGCTTGACCGCTATTGCATCGGACAGGATCACGCGAAAAAAACCCTGGCCGTGGCCGTTCACAATCATTACAAACGCATCCAGCCGGAACCACCTCAGGACGGCGAGGACGGCGCCGGCCGTTCGCCGCGCCCGCACGCCGACGTGGAAATCGAGAAGAGCAACATATTGATGATTGGCCCGACCGGTTCCGGCAAAACGCTGCTCGCGCGCACGCTGGCGAAAATTCTCGACGTGCCCTTCGCCATCGCCGACGCCACGACACTCACCGAGGCCGGCTACGTGGGCGAGGACGTGGAGAACATCATCCTGCGGCTGCTGCAAAATTCCGATTACGACGTGAAGCGCGCCCAGCGCGGCATCGTCTATATTGACGAGATTGACAAAATCGCGCGCAAGGCCGAAGGGCCGTCCATCACGCGCGACGTGAGCGGCGAAGGCGTGCAGCAGGCGTTGTTGAAAATCCTCGAAGGCACGATTTGCAACGTCCCGCCGCAGGGCGGCCGCAAGCATCCGCAACAGGAATACATCCGCGTGGACACGACGAACATCCTGTTCATTTGCGGCGGCGCGTTTGTCGGCCTGGAAAAAGTCATCCAGCGGCGGCTGGGCCAGAACGTCATGGGCTTTGGCGCGATTGGCGAGGCGCAAAAATCCATTTTCGCGGAACGCTCGGAAATTCTGCAGCACGCCGAGCCGGAGGATTTGTTGAATTTCGGCTTCATTCCCGAATTCGTCGGACGCCTGCCGGTGGTGACGACGCTCGCGGAATTGACCGAGGAACAGATGGTTTCAATCCTGACCGAGCCGAAGAACGCGCTGACGAAGCAATTCGCCAAGCTGATGGCGATGGAAGGCGTGGAACTGGAATTCACGCCCGACGCGCTGCGCGAGCTGGCGGCGCAGGCGCTGAAAAAAGGCACCGGCGCGCGGGCGCTGCGCAGCCTGATCGAGCGGCTGATGCTGGATTTGATGTTCGAAGTGCCGGAAAGCGGCAACATCGTCCATGCCAAAATCACGGCGGCGGTCGTGCGCGGCGAGGGCAAGCCGATTGTGCGGCGCAAGCAGGACGCGGAAGCGGCTTAATTTCTTCGTAGCAGCCGAGGTAACGAGGCTCCAATTGATTCGTGCGACGAAAAATCGTTTCGTGCGGGCAACTTGCCAATCCGTGCGGGCAATTTCCACTTCCGTGCAGCGATTTTCCCATCCGTGCGCCCGTTTTCCGTTCCGTGCGACGATTTCCCGACCTGTGCGGGCAATCTTCCGTTCCGTGAGGGCCATCTTTCCGTCCGTGCTGCGATTTCCCCATTTGTGCGGCCATTTTTCGATCCGTGCGGGCAAAAAGGCCGGTTTTTCATGGTTTTTGAATCCCTGTGGTCAAAAAGAGACAGTTGACACGGATTGCACGGATTTCCACTGATTCAATCCGTGCCAATCCGTGCAATCCGTGTCAAAATCCCTCCTCATTCCGTGTCTCATTGGCAAAAAAAGTTATTGCACCCGCTGCCAACCGGCGTATAAATCATCATAAGTCATCCAACAATCAAAACGTCTCATTATGAAACACAAAATCGCCAGCCTCACCGCAACCTTCAAAACCACCGCCGCCTTCGGCGCCAAATATGCCGCCGATTTTCCGCCGGCCAGCATGGGCGGACAGCAATTCGCCCTCGTCACCGCCGCCGTTCCGCAGACGGCCACGCTCGGTGCCGCGCAGGTTTCCGGCACGGAATCCGCGCACGCGGGCGTCCTGTCCAAGGTCGCCGGGCGCTTTCATCTCCACAACGACTTGCACGGCATCGCCGACGCAGCGCATTCCCTCGTGCTGCTGGGCACGGCGGGACTTCAGGGAAAATTTCTCATGCCCCGCAGCGGCGGCGACGCGGCGTTGCTCAACACCGCCCGCGCCTTTCAAACCGACGCGGCGGCGTTCTCCACGCAATTTGTCAGCCTCGGCCTGCCCGCCACCTTCATCACGCAACTCGGCACGGACATCACCGACTTTGAGACGGCCATCAAGGCCAAGGGCGCGGGCACGGGCGCGCAAGCCGGGGCCACCGGCGGATTGGAAGACACGGCCAACAAGGCCGCGATTGCCCTGCACGTCCTCAAAACCATCGTGCCCAACACCTACAAAAACAACCCGGCCAAACTCGCCGAATGGGCCAGCGCCAGCCACGTCGAAAAACACACGCCCGTCCCGCGCGTGAAAAGGCCGCGGCTCCGGCGAAGTAAAATTATAACTTTATGAACGGGACACGTCACGAATAGATTGGATCTGTTTTAGGCGATGATGGCACGAGTGGAGAAGCGCTCTTATTCTGGTGCGAGACGGCGCGAAGGCCGATTTGCAAATCCCAAATTCAAAAAATGCCGAAAGGCACACAACGTCCGTGTGGAGATTGATCCTGCAAGGTTTGCGAGCTCATTTGGAAACTGATGGTGAGACGGAATTCAATACCAAGGCATAGTCTTGCCACCTCTGGCATTGAATGTTTTGAAATGATACGGATTGATGCGATTAATATTGATTGGCTTGGCCCCTTTGGTTCGCCCAAATTTGAGGATGATTTACCATCCATACCCGAACTGCCAGGTGTTTATCTTGAAACTGTCGAAATATCAAAATGGCTAGCCTAATTTACGCGGCGGGAATCACTGGCCGTTCAATAGCGGAACGATTTCGCGAACACACGCGCGCATATATGAAAGGAATTTATTACGTGATGGACATTGGGGCGATGAAAGCAGATTTTCGCAAAGAGGTGTGGAATTGGTTTTAGATGTCGAGAGAGTGCCGTCGAAGAATAGCAGACGGAATATAAAATGGAGCAATTGAAAATTGAGGAAGCCGTGCGCGAGCAATTAGCTGGCTTTCGAAGCTTCGCTGAAAATATTCGGAACGAACAAACTGATACGTGAACATCTCGAAGCGGCAATGATGGAAAACCTCGACAAACAACTAATGCCATTCTGCGACATTCCTGACAGAGGCATGAGGTTGATAGCGCGCAGGAAGTCAGAAATTCCAATTATCGAAAAAAGTAATTGTTCGCGCATGATTTTCGGCCTTGGAGCTTGCCTCGAAATCTAGCGGAATTGGAATTCCGAAACCAGAGGGTACGCTGGATGAGTATGTCGCGGGGCTCTGTGGATCAAGATGCTTTCCTCCAGCGGTGCGCGCATAGTCCAGTTTTGAATTGCTCCCGTCTCGAAATACGTACATTTCCGCCCGATGAATTCTTCGACATTTCCATTCTTCCGTATGTGCATGACAAATTGAGAAAACACGTTCTTCAATTTCGGATTATTTGCGGCCAAAGTGTATTGATGCGATTCATCTGCACTGGTTCGCCATGAAACGGATTCAATATGCTGGACAATTTGTTAATCAGTCATACAGAGGGTTATTCCATACGCAGGTTAATTTCAAGCTGTTAAACCTAGATTCCAATATCCTCATTCCAAAGCTCCGGCTTGGCTTTGATGAAATCGCGCATGAGCTGGATGCACGCCGGGTCTTGCAGCACTTCCACTTTCACGCCTTGCGAGCGGACGTATTCCTCCGGGCCTTGAAACGTCACATTTTCGCCGATGACGACGCGCGGGATTTTGTAGAGCAGAATCGCGCCGCTGCACATCGGGCACGGCGAAAGCGTGGAATACAAAACGCAGCGCGAATAAACCGACGCCTTGAGCCGCCCGGCATTTTCGAGGCAGTTCATTTCCGCGTGATGAATCACGCTGCCGCGCTGCACGCGCTGGTTGTGGCCGCGCCCGATGATTTTACCGTCGCACACCAGCACCGAGCCGATGGGAATGCCGCCTTCGGCCAGACCTTTTCTGGCTTCCTCAATCGCGGCTTGGAGAAATGGATCCATAAAATCCCCGGCTTGTCAGGGTTTGACGCCCCAGACTTCGCACTCGAGGGCATACATTTCCGGGTCGTATTCCTTCAATTCGGCGCGCACGAAGGGATAAAAATCGTTCGTGCCGAAAAATGCCTCGGTGGATTCGGCGAAGTATTCCTTGGCATTCGTCATCGCGTAATGGCGCTCGTGATGGCCGTTGATGCGCAGGACGGAGGCGTAAAGCCCGGCGGCCTGCGCGTGTTCGTAGCAGCGCCGGATGCCCGGGTCATCGTCGCCAAGAAAGAGGTGTTGAAATCCATGCGCCAATTCGTGCAACACCATGCACGGCTGTTCAATGGTCCAGGTGCTGAAATTTTTTGCGTTGGCAATCTCGACCGCGCCAGCCTTGGCAGGATTGACACCGTGTTCACGCAGCCAGTCCGGCGATTCATGATAGACCGAACCGGGAAACAGCGGATCGTTCATCTCCACCCAAATGGGAACCTGCCGGATTTTGGCGAGTGCCGGCGCCGGCACGACGCGAGTGATCTGGAAAAGCTGCGCCGAGAGGATTTTCATCACCTGATCGCACAGGTTGGTTTCCGCAAGCAATTTTCCATTCACCAGAACCCGCCAGCCCTCGATGTCGCGCGGCGCGTAGGCGGATTCAGGATCAAAGGAATTGGTTTGCGCCCTGGCGCCGAAAGCCAGCGCCAGACACAAAATGATAATCGTTTTGTGCATAATTTATCGCGCGAAAATCTGGCGGATGACGTCTTCAATCGGCACTTCCTGGATGTCAATGTCGGTGACGGGCAGTTCATCCAGCAGCGATTTGCAGACGGGGATCACGCGGTCGCGTTTGACCTTGAGCGTGATGGCGCCGGGCGTTTTTTCCACGACTTCGCCGAAGCGCGACAGGTCTTCATTCGGGCGCGCCTCGGTGCTGGCGCATTGAATCGTGATCGACTTTGAAGTCGGCAAAGCGGTCCACGATTTCGCCCAGCTTGCCGTCGAAGAAAATCTTGCCGTGGTCAATGATGATGACCCGCTCGCACAGCGCCTGGATGTCGGCCATGTAATGGCTGGTGAGCAGAATCGTCGTCTTCTGCTCCGCGTTGTGGCGGCGGATGAAATCGCGGACGGTCTTCTGCGAAGTCACGTCGAGGCCGATGGTCGGCTCGTCGAGAAACAGCACCTTCGGCTGGTGCAGCAGCGACGCGATGAGTTCCATCTTCATGCGTTCGCCGAGGGAAAGTTCGCGGACGCTGACGTTGAGCTTGTCCTTGACGGCGAGCAGTTCGCTCATTTCGGCGACGGTGCGCTCGAAGCGGTCGGCGGGAATGCCGTAGATTTTCGCGTTCAGCTCCAGCGATTCGCGCGCGGGCAAATCCCACCAGAGCTGGTTTTTCTGGCCGAGCACGAGCGCGAACTGGCGGCGGTAGCCGTCGTGCGCGTTCCCACGGCGTGTAGCCAAGAACCTTCGCCGAGCCGCCGGTGGGATAAAGCAGGCCGGCGAGCATTTTGAGCGTGGTGGTCTTGCCCGCGCCGTTCGGGCCGAGAAAACCGACGAGTTCGCCGGGTTCGATTTTGAAGCTGACTTCGTTGACGGCAAGGGTCTGCTCGTATTGCCGGTGGAAAAGCCCCTTGACCGCGCCGGCAAAGCCCGGCTGCTTTTTGTAGGTGCGAAAGGCTTTGGTCAGGCCGTTGACTTCGATGACAGGCATGGCGTGATTGTCGAAAGTCGAAGGGTCGCGGAGTCGAGCGCAGAAATATCCAATCACCGCATCAACTGCTTTTCCAGATAGCTGACGACCTGGCGGACGTTGGCGTCCACTTCCATGCGGTCTTTGACGAGGCGGCAGGCGTGCAGCACCGTGCCGTGGTCGCGCCCGCCAAAGGCCTCGCCGATGGTGTTGAGCGAGCTTTCGGTCATCTGGCGGGAAAGATACATGGCGATCTGGCGCGGGAAGGCGATGTTTTCCGGGCGGCGCTTGCTGGTCATGTCGGCCAGGCGGATGTCGAAATGCTCGGCAACTTTTTTCTGAATGACTTCGATGTTGATGGAGAAACGGCCTTCCTCGTGCAGGATTTCGCGCAGCAGACCTTCGACGACTTCGATGGTCAGCTTCTTGCCGGTGAGCGAGGCGTAAGGAAGCGACGCGGATGAGCGCGCCTTCGAGCCGGCGGATGTTGGTGCGAATGCGGTTGGCCAGGAAATTCAGGATGTCCTCGGGCAGCGTGACGCCCATGATCTGCGCCTTTTTTTGGAGAATGGCCAGGCGCATTTCGACGTCCGGCGGCTGCAGGTCGGTGACCAGACCCCATTCAAACCGCGAGACGAGGCGGTGTTCCAGCCCCTGAATTTCGCTGGCCGGACGGTCGCAGGTGAGGACGATTTGTTTGTGCGACTCGTGCAGCGCGTTGAACGTGTGGAAAAATTCCTCCTGGATGCGCTCCTTGCCGGCGAGAAACTGGATGTCATCAATCAACAGCACGTCGGTCTGGCGGTATTTTTTGCGGAAGCCGACGAGCTTGTTGTTTTGGATGCCGTCAATGTATTCGTTGGTGAATTTCTCGGAGGAGACGTAGGCAACGCGCGCGCCTTTCTTGTTCCCGACGACATGCTGGCCGATGGCGTGGAGCAGATGCGTCTTGCCCAAACCAACGCCGCCGTAAAGGAAAAGCGGATTATAGGATTTGCCGGGCGCCTGGGCGACGGCCAGGGCGGCGGCGTAGGCGAAATTGTTGTTGTTGCCGACAACGAACGATTCAAACGTGTTTTTGGGATTGAACAGCGGTTTCGTGATTGCCAGCGGACCGTTCGTGGGCCGGTTCGGCGGCTTTCATTTTGGCCGGCGCATGCGCGGCGGCGGTCACCAAGGGTGAACTGCCGGGAGTGACTTTGAATTTGACCTGCAACTGCCGGCCGGCAGCGATGGCAACGGCGTCCTGCAAGAGGCTGATGTAGTTGTCCTTGAGCCAGACTTCGCAGAATTCGTTCGGCGCTTCCAGCGTGACGTGGTTGCCATCCATCGCGCACGCGCGCAACGGCGCAAACCACATGCTGAATGTGTCCTTGCTCAATTTGGAGCGGAGTTGCTCCTGCGCCGAATTCCAAATTTTTTCCGCTGAAAGCTGCATTTTATTCCGCCAAAAAGCCCGTTTTTCAGGCATTTTATTCACCTGACCCCGAAATCGGGATCCGCCCCGGTTTTTCAGGGCATTTGCCCTTGCAAAAACATGCCGCTCAATTCAATCCGATTGATCTTCCACTGCCGTCTGCCGAAAATCTTATTGAACCAGCGAAACAACATTCTGATTTACAACAATTTACAACTTAACCATTCCCGCCATCGCCTGTCATCCGCCGCCGCTGTTAATTTCTTTCAAACCGCTTCTTGTTGACGCAACCGTTTTATTCCAACCCGCACAAAGTTTCGAGGACAACATATTAACTCTTGTTCACGAGTTATTCACATGCGCTGTTCAGCCAATAAAATCAAGGCATTTGACCAACTATGGCGCGGCGTTTAAACAGCCTGATCGCCGCTTTCTCCGGTGCGGATGCGCACTGCGCTTTCAACCGATTGGACGAAAATTTTTCCATCGCCTATCTTGCCGGTTTTTGCCGCCTTCACAATCGCGTCCACCGCCGCATCCGCCTGCGCGTCGGCGATCACGATTTCGATTTTGATCTTGGGCAGAAAATCCACCGTGTATTCACTGCCGCGGTAAATTTCAGTGTGGCCCTTCTGACGCCCAAAACCCTTCACCTCGGTGACGGTCATGCCTTGGATGCCCACCGTTGCCAGGGCGGATTTTACGTCCTCCAGTTTGAAGGGTTTGATGATGGCCTCGATCTTTTTCATAATTGCACGTGGATCTGGCGGCATATTAGCAGCAAAAACCGTATCTGTAAACAGGAATTTCCCGAACAAGCCCTCCACGCTCCCGCACATTGAATCCAAGACCGGTGCAGGCGTCCAATGGAACCGCCAACTAATCAGTTCAGCACACAGTCAATAGTTACACTTATACTTTTCAAAGTGACTTGACAATAATAAGCGACTATGATTAATTGTGCATGTTGCAACGCTGATTAAGGGGTGGTTGCACATTGATCTTTGATTTTAGTGTTTTCGGTTTGCGTCCCGTAACAGGCGCAAACTGGAGTTCTCCGTGATCCCACGTTGTTACTCTCTAAATTCCCCGGGCCTTTCGGTCATCCTCTGGCTGACTGGCCCGGTTTTTCTTTTCAACCCATGGCTTTCGCCCATAAAGACAACATCCCACGCGGCAAATCGCTGAACGGCCTTCTTTCACTTGCGGGTAATAATTCAAGCCAGCCAAAAACAAAAACCCTCCCGGCGCGAACCGGGAGGGCGTTTGAATATTCAGCGGCTATTTCTTCATTCCCTTTTCCGCGGGAATCCGCATCGCGTAGAACGAGCGATAGACAAAGATCAGCGCGACCACGAAGAAGAACGCGCCGATGGCGGTCTTCGTCGTCTGGTTGGTCATCGTCACGGCGATTTCCGCCGCGAGCAGGCCGAACAGCGTGGTGAACTTGATGACGGGGTTCATCGCCACCGAGCTGGTGTCCTTGAACGGATCGCCCACGGTGTCGCCGACGACGGTCGCGGCGTGCAGCTCGGTGCCTTTCTGCTTCAAATCCACTTCGACGATTTTCTTGGCGTTGTCCCATGCGCCGCCGGCGTTGGCCATGAAGATGGCCTGGAACAAGCCGAAGAACGCGATGCCGACGAGATAGCCGATGAAGAAATAAGGATTGAAGAACGACAGCGCCAGCGCCATGCAGAACACGACGATGAAGATGTTGATCATGCCTTTCTGCGCGTAGATGGTGCAGATTTCGACGACCTTCTTGCTGTCGGTGATGGAGGCCTCGGCCTTGTTGAGGTTGAGGTGTTCCTTGATGTAAACGACCGCGCGATAGGCGCCGGTGACGACGCGCCTGCGCGCTCGCGCCGGTGAACCAGTAAATCACCGCGCCGCCCATGAGCAGGCCGAGGATGACTTGCGGCTGCACGAGGCTCAAATGGGCTGATCGACGCCGCCGATACAACTTTTTCGCAGCAGCATGATGATGCCGAAGATCATCGTGGTCGCGCCGACGACGGCGGTGCCGATGAGCACGGGCTTGGCCGTGGCCTTGAAGGTGTTGCCCGCGCCGTCGCCCTTTTCGAGTTCGAGCTTGGAATTTTCAAAGTCGGGCTTGAACCCGAAGTCCTTTTCGATTTCCGCGCGGACGTTCGGCACGGCTTCGATGCGGCTCAATTCATAAATGGACTGGGCGTTGTCGGTGACCGGGCCGAAGCTGTCCACGGCGATGATGACCGGCGCCATGGCCAGGAAGCCGAAGGCCACGAGGCCGAAGGCGAAGATGGGCGCGGCGAACTTGAATTGTTCCGGCATGAGCGCGAGCAGGGCCGGGTTTTGCGAGAACATGATAGGCGCCGAACATCAGCGCGATGATGACCAATCCCATCCAGAACGCGCAGAAATTGCCGGTGACGAAGCCGGACAGGATGTTCAGCGACGCGCCGCCCTGACCGGAGCAGGTGACGATTTCCTTCACGTGCCGGGACTGGGTGCTGACGAAGATTTTGGTGAATTCCATGATGAGCGGCCCGGCCAGCGTGCCGCAGGCGACGATGCCGGCGAGCACCCACCACAGATTTGGATATCCGTGCCGCGCCGCATCGCGTCGTCACCACGCCGCCCAGCAGAATCTTGCTGGCGACGAAGGTGACCACGATGGAAACGATGGAGGTCAGCCACACGAGATTCGTCAGCGGCTGTTCCCAGTTGAAATCCTTCTTGTTGCCGTAAAGCGAGCTGCTGACGGCCTTGTTGACGTAAAATGAGGCGAGCGACGCCAGACCATCAGGCTTGAATCACAAAAATCCAGACGATGAGCTGGCCGCAGATGGCCTGGGTTGCCGACCGCGCCGAGCGACAGGGCGAGGAACGAAACCAGCGCCACGCCGGTCACGCCGTAGGTTTCAAAACCGTCCGCTGTCGGGCCGACGGAATCGCCCGCGTTGTCGCCGGTGCAGTCGGCGATGACGCCGGGATTTTTCGGGTCATCTTCCGGCAGGTTGAAGACGATTTTCATCAGGTCCGAGCCGATGTCGGCGATCTTGGTGAAGATGCCGCCGCCGATGCGCAGGGCCGCCGCGCCGAGGGATTCGCCGATGGCGAAGCCGATGAAGCACGGGCCGGCAAGCGTCGCGCGGTATGCACAGCAGGATGCCGATCATGCAGACGAGTTCCACGCAGACCAGCAGCAGGCCGATGCTCATGCCCGAACGGAGCGGGATCAGCAGCGTCTGGCAGCGAGTTGCCCCTCAGCGAGGCAAACGCGGCGCGGCTGTTGGCGTAGGTGTTGATGCGGATGCCGAACCACGCCACGCCGTAGCTGCCCAGGATGCCCAGCACGGAGCTGGCCAGAATGCACGCAGCCACCGACCGGTGGCCGATGGCACTTTCGGGTCGCTGCAGAGAAACTCGAAGTAATAAATCGATGCAAGCGGCAATCAACACCCAGAGCAGCACGAGGAATTTTCCCTGCTGCGCCAGATACGTCTTGCACGTCTCCCAGATCATGTTGGAAACGCTGCTCATGGCCTTGTGGACCGGCAGCGCGCGGCACCGCATGTATTCCCAGAAGCCGAACAGCGCGCCAACCGCGCAGATGGCCAGCCCCAGATACAACAGGGCGTGGCCGCTCAAGACCGACGCCCGGAAACGTCACTTGCGTCAGGTCGGGCAGGTTGATGTCAGCGTCACCCGCAAAAGCGTTTGCCGCAAAGGACATTACGGCCAAGGATATTGCGCCAGTCAAAAACAATTTGTTCTTCTGCATAATCCGATGAGGTTACCGGATGCCCGGCAGCTTGCCAACCCTTTTTTGGCAAAGACTTCATACAAATTGCCCTTCTTTGCCGGCGAAACTCAAAAGTCTGCTCATCGGTGACAAATGCGCCTCCGTGCTTTTGCCGATCCGCGGACCTTCGCCAATCCGGACGCCATGCCGAATACTCGGTTTCAAACTTGGCTGCCAATTGCATTTCGCAAACACCAAGCTTGCCGCCGCGGCGGACTGCCGCAATCTTTCCGGCGATGTCTGAACGCCCGATTTCCACTTTGAACAAACCCGACGCGGCGCTGGAAATGACGCTGCGCCCGTCGCTCTTTTCCGAATTCACCGGCCAGCCCAAGGTCAAGGAGCGGCTCGAAATCGCCGTCGCCGCCGCCAAAAAACGCAAGGAGGCGCTCGATCACATCCTGCTCAACGGCCCGCCCGGCCTCGGCAAAACCACGCTCGCCAACATTCTCGCCAAGGCCATGGGCGCCAACCTCAAAAGCACCAGCGGCCCGACGATTGAAAAGGCCGGCGACCTCGCCGGCCTGCTCACGAACCTCGAAGAAGGCGACGTGCTGTTCATTGACGAAATCCATCGCCTGCAAAAAACCATCGAGGAATATCTCTACCCGGCGATGGAGGATTTCAAGCTGGACATCATCATTGACCAGGGGCCGAACGCCCGCAGCGTGCGGCTGAACCTGCCGCGCTTCACGCTCATCGGCGCGACCACGCGCAGCGGTTTGCTCACCGCGCCGCTGCTCACGCGCTTCGGCATGCGCGAACGGCTGGATTATTACGTCGCCGAGGATCTGGAGAAAATCATCCTGCCGCTCGGCGCGGCTGCTGAACGTGGAAATCGACCGGACAGGGCGCGCATGAAATCGCCCGGCGCAGCCGCGGCACGCCGCGCATCGCGAACAACCTGCTCCGCCGCGTCCGCGATTACGCCCAGGTCCGGCACGACGGCCGCATCACCGCCGACGTGGCCGACAAGGCGCTGGCGATGCTGGAGATTGACCAGAACGGCCTGGACGAAATGGACAAGCGCATCCTGGAAGCCGTCATCGCGAAATTCGGCGGCGGGCCGGTGGGCGTGAATTCGCTGGCCGT
Source organism: uncultured Verrucomicrobiae bacterium (assembly GCA_963711945.1). Classification (GTDB taxonomy): domain Bacteria; phylum Verrucomicrobiota; class Verrucomicrobiia; order Limisphaerales; family UBA11358; genus UBA11358. Next base: position 172,126 of record CAVQGB010000010.1, read on the forward strand.
CGCCGTGGGCGAGGAGCCGGACACGATTGAGGAGGTTTATGAGCCGTATCTCATCATGGAAGGCTACCTGAACCGCACCTCGCAAGGCCGCGTGGCGACGGAGTTGAGCTACAAAAAGCTTGGCCTAAAGAAGCCAGATCGGAAACCAGCCGGGCCTGATTTGACGCGGCTCTGCAAACCCAATCGAACGTCCGCCCCGCCCCCATTCCCGGATTGAATGACTGCTTCGTGGACGCAGTCGCCGCGCGCGGAAAGCAACCAGCGGATTGAATAATGTTGACGTTTCCTCCCTCGCCTGCGGAGGGAAAGTCCCGGGGGGCGTTTTTCAATTTCACCAGTCCACGATGCAGTTGGCGCGGGTGAACTGGGAACTTTTCGGCGTGTATTGTTGAAACTCCACGTCGGTTCCGTCCGGGTCCTTGCACCAGCATTGCCAGGACTGGTCGCAGCCCAGCTTCTTGGGCGTCACCTCGACGCCGCGTTTGATCAACGAGTCGCGCAGCGCGTCCAGGTCATCCACTTCGAGGCAAAAATGATGAATCCGCTGGTTGCGGATTTCCGCCGCGGCATCGGCCTTGAAAACCTCGATAAACTGGCCCGGAGCGACTTGTAAATAGAATCCAAACAACCCGCCGTCCTTCAAAAAATCGAAATGCCGTTTGAATCCCAGCACGCCGCAGTAGAAATCCAGGCTGCGGTCCAGGTTTTTTGAAAAAATGCAGACGTGACTGATGGTTTTAATCATATTGTGTTGGAATGGACTATAAATCTCCGGGCGGGGAAAGCAACCGGCAGAATGAAGAATTTTAGGGGCACAGCATTGTTCGCAGCCTTGCTTTCTGATAAATAATCCCGCTTGCTTAACTGCGCCGCTTGACGTTTCTTCTTGTGCATCAAAGGCGAAATCGCTTGAATTAACCAATGAACGCTGTCACCGAATTCAAAGTGGGGCAGCTTTATACCAACGACCAAATTCGTTTTTCCCTAGACGTTGAAAATCTCGGAGGAATTCGACCGGCGCTGGATGCGCAAGGCAACGTGCGTCATGTCGCAGTGCTCACTGCCGTAGAAGATTCCGGCAAACTGGCCTCTGAAAACCCTTACCATGACCGCATTGAGGACAACATTCTAACTTACACGGCGCAAGGTCGAGAAGGCGACCAGCAATTACGCGGACGTAACAAAAGGCTGATCGAACAGTATTCCATTCCTGTTCCATTTTTTGGGTTCACCAACGTAGGAAAACAAACTTACCGTTTCTTGGGATTGCTTGAACTGCTCCGGCATTACCAAGAGGCTCAAGCTGATATCAAAGGCTCGCTACGCAAAGTTTGGGTCTTTGAGTTCCGTTGCCATTCAATTCCAGTAGTTGTGCCCATCAGCGAGGCCAATATGCTTTGCGCAAGTTTGCTCGCTGATTCGCGGCAGCAAAGCGGTTGGTCGCCGGACGAAATCCAAGTTGAGATGGAAGCCGTGCCCAGCCAGATTGATTCTGACCGGCTTCCTCAAGAGGCCGAGCAAATCCGGTCTCGCCTTTTACAGCTTCATCCCGCCGCGTTCGAGAATTTTCTGATGGTCGTTATGAAACGCAGGGGGTTCATTCAAGTTGCTATCACCGGAAAGTCGGGTGACGGCGGCATTGATCTCAACGCTTATGTGGAAGAGGCGAACGAGTTTTTTGCTGGAACACATGTTCAGGTTCAGGCCAAACGCTGGCGGCACGCAGTTGGCAGTATCGAATTGAATCATTTTCGTGGGGCTTTGAGCACCACGGCAAAGGGCGTTTTTGTTACCACCAGCCATTTTACACGAGCCGCTCTAACCGAGGCTCGACATCCGACAAAGCCTTGCATCACTTTGATGGACGGGATTCGGCTCGCAATTTTAGTTCACCAACTGCAAATTAATATCGAATGAGAAAGGAAGTGCATGCTTAACTTGGCAATCGCGGTTGATATTGACCGGGAAAGAAATTCGGTTATTGAGACAAACACCGGTGAAATTCTTGTGGCTCCCGATTGGCCGCAAGATTGTGAATTCCAAATCGTGTCTTATTCCAAGGGCAGCCGTATTGCGCATATTGTTCATTATGACACTCTGAGTGAAGACATCGGCAAGGCGCTGGATGTGATTGAACATGGTGACTTTCTTGGTCGGAGCAAGCCGGATTGGTTTGCTCGTCTGAAAGCAGTGGCAGATTAACCATTCCCAACAATTATTACGCTATGCCAAAAGCAACACTTGCCGCCATCGTCAAACATTGCGACCAATTGCTCCACACGAAATCCATCGGCGATTACGACGGCGCCGTCAATGGATTGGAGGTGGATGGCCGGGGGCCGATCACCAACATCGCCGCCACCGTGGACGCCAGCCTCGCCACGGTCAAGCTTGCCATTGCCGCCAGGGCGGATTTGCTCATCGTCCATCACGGGCTGTTCTGGTCGCCGTCGCATCCGTGGACGGGCAAAAAGCACGAACTGCTCCGGCTGTTGGTGGAAAACAATCTGGCGGTTTACAGCTCGCATCTGCCTCTCGACGCGCATCCCAAACTCGGCAACAACGCGCAGCTTTGCGCTTTGCTCGGATTGAAAAAGCTCAAGCCATTTTTCCTGACACATGGCCAGACCATCGGTTTCAAATCACAAATGAGAATTCCGCGCGGGGATTTGGCGAAGCGACTGGAACGAGCGACCGGTGTGAAACCAAAAATCCTTCCTGGCGGGGGTGACATTTGCCGGCGCATCGGCGTTGTCACCGGCGGCGCGGGCGGCGATTTGAAGATTGCCGCGGATGAAGGCGTGGACACGTTTATTACCGGCGAAGGGCCGCAATGGACTTTTGCGATGGCGGAGGAATTGGGGCTGAACGTCTTTTACGGCGGCCATTACGCGACGGAAACGTTCGGAGTGAAGGCGCTGGCGGCGGAGCTTTCAAAGAAGTTCAGGCTGCCGTGGAAGTTTCTGGACCATCCAACCGGATTGTAATGGCGGATTTTGAAAATCATTTTCCGAACCCGGCGGACAAATTCCTCGTGGATGCGGCTTCGGGCTGGATTGGTCTCGGCGACCTGGATTCCGCGCGCACCGAATTGGGGCGGATCCCGCCAAAACTCCGGAATCACCCCGCCGTGCTCCTGGTTCAGGGCGAATTGCTGTTTGCGGAAAGGAACTGGGAGCCGTTCTTGACGCTCACCGAGACATTGCTGGGGCAGTTCCCGAAGCTGGATTTGCTCTGGATCAACCGCAGTTACGCGCTGCATGAATTGAAACGGACGCGAGAAGCTTTCGATGCCTTGCTGCCTGCCGCCAGAAAATTCCCCAAACGCTGGCTCATCCGTTACAACCTCGCCTGTTATTGTTCACAACTCGGCGCATTGGGAGACGCGATGCAGTGGCTCCAAAAGGCGGTCGTTCTCGCGGGCAAAAAGGAAATCAAGGCCATGGCGCTGGACGATCCCGACTTGAAACCGCTGCGGAAAGAAATCCGGGAACTTTGACGCTGCGTTAATCGAGCCGTGGCAGAACCCGCTGGCAAATGGTCCTCCCGATGGCCTGCGAGGCCGTCGCGGCTGGCGACGGCGCATTGACGACGTGCAGGATTCCTTGTGCTTCCTCAAAATGAAAATCTTCGACCAGCTTTCCGTCCGGCAGCATCGCCTGCGCGCGCACGCCGGCGCCGCCGGTTTCCAAGTCATCGGCGCGGATTTCCGGCACGAGCTTTTGCAGCGAGCGCGTGAATTCGGCCTTGGAAAGCGAGCGGCGGATTTCGTAGCCGCACATGCTCGGAAACTTCGCCAGAAATCTCCACAAACCGGGATAACAAAGCGATTCCGCCAGATCGCGCAGGTTGATGTTTGACCATTTGTAACCTTCGCGCGCGAAGGCGAGCACGGCGTTCGGCCCGGCTTCGATGCCGCCGTGAATGAGCCGCGTGAAATGGACGCCTAGAAATGGAAATTTCGGGTCCGGCACCGGATAAATCAGATGACGAACCAGAAACTGTCGTTGTTTTTTTGATCTGAAAATACTCGCCACGGAACGGGATGATTTTCGCCGATGGTTTTTGTCCCGCCGCGCGCACGAGCCGGTCGGCATGAAGCCCGCCGCAGGTGACGACAAATTTCGCGCGGAAACTTCCGGCGGAGGTTTCGACGACTTGTTCGTTGCCATCGGATGCGATCTTTCAGGGCGCGTGCGTTCAGCCGGATTTCGCCGCCGGCCTTGCGGATGAGTTCGCCGAGTTTTTCGCAGACGGCGGGATAATCCACAATGCCTTCCTGCGGAACGTGGATCGCCGCGATGCCGGCGGCGTGCGGCTCGATTTCCTTGATCTGCTGCGGATTCAGTTTCCGCAGGCCCAGCAAGCCGTTGGCGTTTCCGCGTTCCCAAAGATTTTCCAGCCGCGGCAATTCCTCCTCGACGGTGGCGACGACAATTTTGCCGCATTGCTCGTGGGCGATGCCGTGTTCGCGGCAGAACGCGACCATCTCGCGCAGGCCGCTGACACTCAACTTCGCCTTTTCCGAGCCGGGTTTGTAATAGAGTCCGGAATGCAGCACGCCGCTGTTGTTGCCGGTCTGATGCGCGGCAAGCTTGGATTCCTTTTCCAGCAGCAGCAATTTGGTCTGCGGCCGCGTTTCCAAGCAGGCGAAATGCCGTTGCCAGCCCGACGATGCCGCCGCCGACAATGACCGCATCGTAATTCATTTGGCTTTTTTTCCGCCCTTCGAAAAAACCAACAATCATGGTCTTGGTTTCCGTGGCGAACATCCCGGCCAGCCGGAAGAGCCGCCGCCAGAAATTCATTTCCGGCCACGCGGCAAGCGTTTCCTTCGCCAGCGTGTCAGCCTCGGCGTTGCGGCCCAGCGCGCGGAGGCATTCCACCTTCATGTCCTGCGCCTGCCGGACGCGGAGATTGGACATCAACGTGCCGTCGAGAAATTTCAATGCCTCCTCGTATTTCTTGTCTGCGATGCGTTGCTGGGCAAATTGCATGAGCCGCGAGACGGCGGCGGCTTCCTTTTCGAAGTAGCGCGGATTGAAGGCGCGGCGTTCCTCCGGCGTGTGCAGCGTGAACCGCTCCTCCTGGAACACGGCGTAGAGGTCGGAGAATTTGTCCTGTTGTTTTTCAAATCCGGCGGCGCGCTGCTCCAGATTTTTCAGCGCGGCGGCTTTCTTTTCAGGGTCGAGGTTCATGGCATCAATGAGTTTTCTGGCGGAAGCCTTGCGTTCATCCAGCGCGAGTTGAAAAAAGCGCGCCCAGAACGGCAGGTCGCGCATCCGGCGCGTGCGGCCCTTGCCGCCGAGCGAGAGCAGGACGATCGGCAATTCGAGGTAACGGCCCGCCATCAGCCCGATTTGATGGACCCAGCGGTCGTCATACCAGTAGGGAAAATGGCCGGGAAAGATGTGTTGGAGCGTTTCCAGCCAGCGCCAGCCGAAAATCGGATACGTGCAGGTGTCCGAGGTCATCGGGTCGTGAGGGCCGGCCAGAAAAATTCCATCAGGGAATTGCGCCGCCGCTTCGCGGATGACGTTGTCCCAGCCTTGCGTCCCGAAATAGAGATCGTCGGGGATGACCATGTAAATTTCCGCCGTTTGCCCGGAATTGCGCCAGAGCGTGTGCTGGGTTTCGCACAGTCCGGCCGTTTGCGGGCCGATGTGCCAGTGAATGCCGACACCGGCATCGTTCAACGCGCCGCTGTCAATCGCCTTGCGCGTGATGGCGTCGTCTTCATCCACATAAAGCCAGAGCGAAACCTTCTCCTTTTGCGCCGTGGTGGCCTTCAGGGCGGCAAAAACCTGCGCGAGCGATTCCGGCCGGCCGCGCGTGGCCATGATGAGGCAGATTTCGCCGGGATGGATCTGCGGCGCGTTCATGCGTCGGCAAATTTGCGCCGTCCTTTGACGGCCTCGTAATTTTTGGAATACCACTCCACCGTGCGGCGGATGCCAGGCGCGAGGTCGTGCGGAAATTCCATTTCGTATTTCTCGCGCAGCTTGGTCGCGTCCAGGAATTTTTCCTTCGCGCCGGTGTAGCGGTTGGCATTGAAGAAAATCTTCCCGCGAAAGCCCGCGGCTTCGCTGATGGTCAGCGCCAGTTCCTTGACGGTTTTGCCGCGGCCGGAAACCAGGTTGACGATGTCGCGCTCCAGTTTCGGCGCGAGGTCAAGCAGGCCGCGCACGAAATCCTTCACGTCGGCAAAATCGCGCACCTGCGAGCCGTCGCCCCAGATTTCGACCTCCGGCAGATTCATTTTCACGGCGCGGACAAACCGTGCGACCAAGCGCGCCGGGCACATGCGCGGTGGCTTCGTTGAAATCGTCGTCCTCGCCGAACATCGCGGCGGGAATGACGTAGCTGCCGTTGAGCTTGAACTGGTCGTTGTAGGCGAGGATGCCGGTGTAAAGCAGCCGCTTGGTCGCGCCGTAGGCATAAACGCTGCCGTGAATCGCGCCGTCGAAAATCTTGTCCTCGGTCATCGCCTGCGCCGCGCTGGGATACGCGCACGACGCGCCGACGGCCGATGAGTTTGGCGCTGCGGAATAAACCTCCGCCACGCTTCGAGCGCGTGGTTATGGATGAGGTTGTTGACGAAAAATTGTTCCGCCGTGTGTTTGGCCGGGAAATTCGCCCGCCGCCTGAAAACTGGCGAGGTGCAGAATCAAATCCGCGTCCTGATGCTTTTTGAAAACAGCCTCGGCCTGTTCCCAGCGGGTCAAATCAAACTGCCGCCTGCCAAAGGCGAAAAACGGGACGCCGCGCCGCGCGAGTTCCTCCTGAAGATGTTTGCCGACAAATCCCGTGCCGCCGGTGATGAGGACTTTTTTCATGGCGGATCAATCGCCCAGCAATTTCCGTTTCAGCCGGATGCTGGCCATGGCCTCGACGTTCTTGCGCTGCTGCGGGCCGAAGGTTTTTTCCACCGACTGCAAATAGGCCGGGTTGGTGAAATAAGTCCGCCAGGCGTCGTCGCGGAATTTCAAAACTTGCGCGGCGGTGAGATGTTTCGTGGGCAGCGGCTCGCTGTCGTAGGAGAGGAACGCGTAGCCGCCCAGCGTGGACGGGCAGTTTCCAGCCGTTGGCCTTGGCGCGTGTAATACAGCGGGCTGCCGGGCAGCGCCTGGCACGGATACATGTTCGCCATCTCGGTGTTCAATTCGAGCGCGAGGTCGAGCGTCTGCTGCATCGTCTCATGCGTGTCTTCGGGAAAGCCGAAGATGTAATTGGAAATGACATACAGGCCGGAGGCGCGGACGGTCTTGATGACTTCGCGGATGTTGACGTCCTGAAAACTGCCCTTGGAAACTTCGCGGCGGACGGTCTGGTTGCCGGCCTCGACGCCGAGCGCGAGCCAGTTGATGCCGGCCTTGCGGAATTTTTCGAGATATTGCGGGCGCACGGTGTCAATGCGCGAATAGGTCCACATCCGCAGGCCGAGGTCGCGTTCGGCCAGGCCGTCCACGAGCGGCTCGAAATAATTTTTGTTCAGGAAAAACATTTCGTCCGAGACGCGGATGGTTTTCGCGCCCATCGCGGCGAGCTTTTCAAATTCCTTGAGCATGAACTGCCGGCGACCAGAACCGCATGTTGGGCGAATTGGCGGACACGACGCCATCCGCATTGTCCGTGCGGTTGACGATGTTGATCATGCAGAAGTCGCACTTGAACTTGCAGCCGAGCGAGGTGTAAATGGCGGCGAACGGCGTGCGCAAATCGTGGTTGAACTCCGCGTGCCAGAAATGCGCGCGATACAGATCCAGCGGCTTGTTCTTGTAAGGGCAGCAAATCCCACGCGTAACCCGGCAGATCCGCGTCCATGCGTTCGTTGCGGCACGACGATTTCCGGCGCGTTCAGAACCGGCGCGCCGTTTTGTTTGTGGCCGATGCCCTTGACCTTGTCGAGTTGCGACTGCAAATCCGTCCGCAGCAGATTTTGCAGCGCATAAACGCCTTCGTTCAGCAGCACGAAATCCACTTCGGGCAGCGACAAGCACTTCCAGCGGCAGCGCGCTGGTGTGCGAGCCGACGAAGCAGGTTTTTGCTCCGGGATGCGCGGCCTTCAATTTCCGCGCGAGCGCCGTCGCGCCGATCATGTTCGTCGTGCCGGAATTGGGATTCTGCCCATAAACGACAAAGCAGACGAGGCGGGCGGGCATTTCTTCGATGCGCTTGACGGCCTGTTCATCCGACAAGCCGTTCGGCGCCGCAATCGAGAATGGCCACGCCAAAACCGTTCGCGCGGCAGGCTTGCGCCAGCAGCAACGCCCACGTCGGCGGTTCGATGGCGGAAAAATCCTTGCTCAAATCCTGATAGGCCTGCGCGGAGGAATCAGCGTTGACGAAAAGGACGTCGAATGGCCGGTTCATAAATCAGATTCCATTCAACAACTCGCACAGCGCCTTGATGCGGTCGGTTTCCAGTTCGGGATAATTGCCGATGTAGGCGCCGAAGAAATGGACGTGGTTCACCTTGCGGATATTTTTTGAATTCGTCCGGCATCAGCTTGCGCATGAACGGCTGGCGCAACTGGTTGCCGCCGCCGGAGGTGCCGCGGCGAAACTCAATCTTCCGCTCGCGCAGCGTCGTTTCGATGCGGTCCCACAGCGCCTGGTCCGGCTCGCGCAACACCAGGGTGAAGGCGTAATTGCAACTGCCTTCGCGCTCGAAATCGGTGAAGTATTTCTTCGGGTCGAGGCCGTCGAGGAAGCAATTCAGGTTGCGCGTGCGGATTTTGTTCCGGCGTCGAGCCGCTTCAATTGCGAGCGGCCCGATGACGGCGTTGATTTCCGTGCTGCGGACGTTGTAGGCCGGAAACGCGAAAATGAAATCGGGATTCAAGTCCGGCCATTCGGATTTGTAGCGGCTTTTCAGCGCTTCGGATTTGCTCTCGCGCACCATGCCGTGCGAGCGGAACATCCGGAGCATTCTCGTAAAAATCCGGGTCGTCCGTGCAAACCATGCCGCCCTCGATGGTGCTCATGTGGTGCGCGTAATAGAACGAGAAGTTCGACGCGAACCCGAACGAGCCGAGCTTTCGCCCCTTGAACGTCGCGCCGTGCGATTCGCAAACGTCCTCGATGAGCGGGATGTTGCGCTTCTGTCAATTCCGCCAGCAGACAATCGTCCAGCGCGTTGTAGCCGAGGATGTGCGTGAGAAAAACCGCGCGCGTCTTTGTTGGAAAGCTTTTTGACGACCTGCTTCGTGTCCATGCCGAGCGTGCGCGGATTGATGTCCACGAACACCGGGTCAAAGCCGTTTTGCAGGACGGAGGCGATGTCGGAAATCCACGTCAGCGTCGGCACGATGATTTCGCCGCCGCCGAAGCGTTCGCGGATGCGCGGCCATGGTGATCTGGTTGGCGGAGGAGCCGGAATTGACGAAGACGCTGTGCTTGACGCCGAGCCAATCCGACCATTCCTCCTCGAACGCGGCGACGTTTTTCGACTGCGTGAGAATTGGATCGTCCTGCTGGAGGAATTTGATGACGCGCGTCAAGGTCCTCGCGCGCGATGTTGTTCTCCATCAGCGGCCAGTCGCGCAATTCCGGCGGCGGCGGTCTTACTTTTCGTTGTAGTAGTCGCCATATTCAACAATGATGGTGCTGCGTGCCGTCCTCGCGTTCCAACGCTTTTTTGTAGGCGGGAAAAATCTGTTCCGGCTCGTCGAGCCGGATGACTTCAATCGTCTTGCACATCAGGCGGAACGCGTCCGTGAAATCGCCGACGTGCTGGTACTGCGGATGCAGCGGGCGCTCCGAGCCGATGCCCGTGCGGATGATGACCTTCGGCTGGTAGCCGCCGTTGGAGACGATCGGCAGCTTGTCGAGATGGTTCACGACCTGGTTCACCGCCAGCAACAGGAAATTCCAGCGCGGATAAATGCTGACCGGCACATGCCCGCCGAGCGCCAGGCCGTTGGACATGCCCATCTGCATTTCCTCGGTGACGGGCAGTTCCAGCAGCTTGTCGCGCGAGACATTCTTGAGCGTGTTGCTCATGGCCGTGCCGGGGCAGGCGACGGCCTGGCCGAGAAAAATCGTCCGCGGATCGCGCCCGAGGAATTCCATCGCGCGGCAGAGTTCGTCAAAATACTTCATGCGGGTTGAATTGAATTAAAATTGGACGCGCTGGCCGGCACCGGCATGCGGGTATTTGGTTTGATACTTGTAATACGACACGAGCGGATGGCGGCTGTTTTCGTAGGTCAACACCGGCTGGTTCCACGTTTCGCGCGTGTCGGTGCAGACGGATTTGCCGTTGTCCTCGACGATGAAGCGGATCGGCAACTGGTGGTTTGTCGAATACTTGAGGCATTCGTGAAAGATGCCGGTTTCGGCGGTCATGTCGCCCACGAAACAATGCACCCGCGCTTTTTCGCCGCGCCGCTTGATGCCCATCGCCATGCCGACGGCAATCGGCAGGATGCCGGTGACGATGGCCGAGGAAACGACGCGGTATTTGGGAAAGCAAAGCGAAATCGAGCGGCCCGGCAAGAATCTCGGCCTTCACTTCCTCGCGCGGAACGCCCTTGAGCAGGCATTGATAATGGCTCCGCCACGAGCAGAGCACCCAATCTTCCGGCTTCACGTCGCGGAAAGATTTCAATCATCTGCGCCTCGTTGCCGTAGTAAAGGTGAACTGGCGCGCGAATTTTTCCGGCATTGAAAATTTCCGCAATTTCGGTCTCAAAGGCGATCAAGTCTTCGGGCGTCATGTTTTTTCAGCCTGCCGGAAAGACTGAGCGGAGTCAAGATTTGGCGCGGTAAAAAACGGCTACCAGCCGGCGTCACTCGTGGCGCAGGGCTTGCAGCGGGTCCAGACGTGCGGCGCGTTGCGCGGGCAGCAGGCCCGCCACGAGACCGATGAAGGTCGCAAATAAAATCGCGCCCACCGCCAACGTCGGCGTGACGACAAAGAAATCGCCGCGCACGGGCAGATCCCGATAGCGCAGATACAACGGGGATGACCAGGTTCAATCCCAGCCCCAGCAGCCAGCCCAGCAACAATCCGGCCACGCCGCCAATAAGGCCGATGAAGCCCGCCTCCAGCATGAACATCTGCCGGATTTCACCGCTGGACGCGCCCATCGCCTTGAGGATGCCGATTTCGCGGGTGCGTTCGTAAATGGCCATGACCATCGTGTTGGCGATGCCGATGGTGGCCACCAATAATGCGATGCCGCCGATGAGCGTGAACATCACCGTGATGGCGGTCACGATGCGGTTGGCCACGGTCACGACCGTTTCCAGGGACATCACCTGAAAATCATCATGTCGTAATTGCACGGACAACGCGTTGGCGCGGCTCACGTCCGCCGCGCGGATTGTCACGGAGTCGTAGCCGTCGCGGTCCAAGATGTTTGTGGAGTTGAACCACCAGCTTTTCATGGCGATGCGGTCGGCCAGCGACACCTGGATGGTCAGTGAACGCTCCTGCGAAATGCCCCGCACGCGCAGCGGGAAACCCTGCGTCTCGCCGCGCGACGTGCGCAAGACGGCTTCCACGGTCTGCCCGATAACGCGGGTGAGGTCATTCGTTGACAAACCGGCGGCCTGCACAACGCCCTGGCTTAAAACAATTCCGCCCGTGTCCGGGAGTTCCAGCGAACCGGCCATTGGTTCCGGGGTTTCCTGAAAGAGTTCGGGCCGGAAATCGCCGCCGCCCATGCGGACGTATTGATTGGTGCCGTTCCATTTGAGCTCCAGCGCGACCGTGCCGGGCAGATTGACTTCGGGAATGACCTTCGAGACGCCGGACAACGCCGTCCACGATTTCACATCCTGCACGGTGATGAGTTTTTTGCGAGGCGAGGCGTCAGGCGAATTGAAACCGCCTCGACCGCGACCGGGGGGACCGAAGCCGCCTCCGCCGCCCGCCGCCGGACGGACTCACCGTGAGGCGATCCAGTCCGATGGATGCGAACTGACGGTTGATTTGCTGCCGAACGCCGGACGCGAGCGACACCATGATGACGATGGTCAACGTGCCAACCACGACGCCGAGCGACGCGAGCGCGGAACGCATTTTGCGGCGGCCGACATTGGAAAACGCGGTGCGGACCTGATCTTGTATCGTCATGCCGAAGCCTCCGTTTTCCGCACGGTTTCGATGCGTTGAATGTTGCCGTCGCGCAGGTGAATGATGCGGTCGGCGCGCGCGGCGATTTCCGGGTCGTGGGTGACCATGAGCATCGTCAGACCCTGCGCCTTGTGCAAATGGTAGAGCAGCTCGAGGACCGCCGCGCCGGTTTTTGAATCGAGATTGCCGGTGGGTTCATCCGCCAGCAGCAGCAAGGGACTGTTGGCCAGCGCGCGGGCGATGGCGACGCGCTGTTTCTCGCCGCCGGAAAGTTCGTTGGGCTTGTGAAGGATTCGTTGCGCGAGTCCGACGGATTCAAGAAGGCTCGTCGCGCGTTCGCGGCGGGAGTGTCTTGGAATTTCGGCCAGCATCATGGGCGACTCGACGTTCTCCACCGCGCTGAACGTGGGCAGCAGGTTGAAACTTTGAAAAATGAAGCCGACGTGACTGCGGCGGTAGCGCACGAGCTGCTGCTCGGTGGCCGCGCCGAGCGACAAGCCGTCCACGCGCACTTCGCCGGCGCTCGGACGGTCCAGCCCGCCGATGAGGTTGAGCAGCGTGGATTTGCCGGAACCCGACGGCCCCACCAGCGCCGCAAACTCGCCGCGCGGAACCGTGAGATCCACATCCGACAGCGCGGCGACGACGGCCTTGCCGACGTTGTAACGCCGGGTCAGGCCGCGCGATTGAATCAAAGGATCGTCCATGAATTTTGCCAAAATGACACCGGAACATCCGTTACCGCAAACCGGTTGAAACAATAAATTAGATTAACGGCCCGCGAAGCCAATCACCAACTTCACGGGCCGAGGCCGCGAACCAGGCGCCATTCCACGGCCTTTCAGCGCGGGGGACAGAATGTCAGTCCAATATGCCCATCGAAACCAGGATGGCCTCCTGGCGGACGGTCAACACCTGTCGCAAGTCTTCCCGGTTCTTGGCCAGTTCATCCGCCTTGCGTTTCTGCGCCTCGCGGTATCTGGCCAACAATGCCTTGATTTGCTCCGTGGGTGCGTTGGCGTCTATGGCATTTTTCAACGCATCGGCGGTCGGGTCGGGCTGCTGGTTGCCAAGAAGGCTGGCGATTCCGCGACCCTGTCCTCCCCGCCCTCCCTGCCCTCCGCCGCGATTTCCAAACATGCCCTGTAATCCACCCAACATTCCACCCAGATTGCCAACCATGGAAGTCGTGCTGCCTTGCATCACTTTGGACAGCAACGGCTCAATGGCGCTCCAGTCGGTGTCGTTGGTTATCTCGAGTTGTTCGCGAATGTTGTCCACCTGCCGCTGCTGCATTTGCTGCATCATCTGCTGCGGATCGAAATTCCCGTTTCCGCCCCCGAAGTTGCCGCCTCCGAAGTTGCCGCCTCCACCGTTCGGCTGCGCGGCGGCGTTTTGAGCGCCCAAGCCCAGAACGACGATGGCGGCCGACAGGATTAAAAGTTGGTTAAATACTTTCATGATATTTCCTCTATTGTTGCTTTGGTTACGTTGAACCGTTGTTGATCTCGATGTGAATTATGACAGACGGAACGAAATATTGTTACCGATTTTTTAGGGCCGGCGCATCCGTCACGATCTGTTCACGGCAGGGTGGTTGGAGTCGCTGGTTCCAGTGTGTAGTTGGCCGATGTTTCCTCCATTTTGAACCGCATGCTCGACAGCAGCATTCGGCCCGAAACCGATAACACGGTCTTTTCAGGCAGCCAGGTGCCATCGGTCATGGGCTTGGATTCAAGGTCCATCTGGCAATCCTTGATCGTCCCCAGCACGCCCAGAAAGCCCAGCGAGAATCCCTTGGTCAGATGCACCTCCACCCGCGCCATGTCCGCCGTCTCCTCATCCACCCAAAGCGTCCCCGCCATCCGGCTCAACATCCGTTCCTGAATGCCGCCGCCACCCTTGCCGGGCTTGCCTTCAAAACTCACCACCACAGTTTGACGCCCGTGAATCGCCTCGCGGCGCAATACCGTGCATTGAAAGAGATCCATCATGTCTTTGGTGATCAGCGCCTCGTGTTTTACCACCGCCTTCTTCGGGTCGCGTCCGCTTAACCCCTTCTCAAACGCCGCTTCGTGTTGGCTCTCCTTCTCAATATCGGCTTCCGTCAATTCGCGCCCCCCCACTTTGACCAGTTGCGAAAAGGGAACTCCCTGAATGATCCGCACCCGGTATAACTTCTCCGTCCGTTCCTTCACCTGGGCGTCCCCGTCGAGTTGTGACATCACTTGCGTCTTGTCATAAGCCCAGGCCGGGGCGTTCGTCGCCGCAGCCAACGCCGCGGAATGCACCAACATCCGCTGGATCACCTGGTCCGCGGATGGCAATGGCGCAACGGCGTCGGTGGTGATGCCCGTCAGAGTGGCGTTTTGCTGCAATTGTGGCCAGTTGGCTGCTGAACTGGTGCAAATCATCACCAGCCAACACGCCAAAGGTGTAATATGCCTGTTTACATGACTCCACTTGACCCAAACTATCGTGGTCAGGTGCGTTGGGTCGGTGGCAATTGTAGTCGTTGTTGGAGTCAGGTGCATAGCCCTGTAGATGAGCGACAGGTGGCCGGGGGTTTTGTTACCGAATATTTTCCGGAGCCGTCCTTGGTGGGCCTCGATGGCTGTCCACGCATCCGTTCATAATCCCTCTCCATTTGTTCAAGGCGCGCCTCCTGTTCCGATGTCATTTTAGGCCCGCCGCCGAATAACGCCGAAAGGGCGGAAGTCATTCGTTTTAACCTCCTCACGGATCTGCGTGTGAAATTTTCCCTCATGTCGTCGGCGCGTTGTTCAGTTTGTCCCGGACGCTTTTGGCTGGGGCGCAGTCTGCGCGCCGATTCGGCGCTGGATGAATTCCAATTGCTCCTTTGCCAGTTGTTCAAACTTCACCTTCTGCTCCGGCGTCAGCTCGACCGCGATTTGTGCGTTGCAGTTGGTGAGTGCTGAAAGCGCGTCGGCAACCACAATGTCCTTGAACTCGCCGATGGTTATTCGGATGACGGGCTTGATTTTCCGCATCTGCTCCGGCGAGAGATCCAGCCTGGATTGCAATTGCCTGCTCCAATGTTCGGTCATGTTTGCCTGGTTGGGCATCATGTGACGCACCACCTGGAACGAGATGAAAACACCGGTGACAATGCCGGCAAAAAAGATGCCGGCGAGATACAAAACAATTTTTATTTTTCTAAATCGGTTCATGGCGGCAATTGAATGTTCAAGGCATAGGTTGCCAGCGCCGTTTCGCTGGCGTTCTCGCTTTTACTTTGCATCCAGCCCCAGCCCATGCTCAAAACCATGATCAAACTTGCGAACACCACCCCGCGGCGGAGCAGGGCCGCAAGCAGGTCGAACTCATCCTCGTTTCCCGCATTGCGCCATCGGGTCATCACCCGGTTTTCCACGGCAATGGGCGGCGCAGCCTGTGTTTCTTTCGATGCCAGGGCTGCAGCGCGGAACAATCGCTGCAACGGATCATTGGATTTATTCATGCCGCTCCTCCTTCATCAGTTTATGAAAGTGTTCCTTCAATTTCTGCCGCGCGCGAAAGGCGCGCACCCGGACCACAAGGCCATTCCAGCCGGTGATCTGCTGCACTTCCTTCGTTGAACGGCCTTCGAGGTGAAGCAGCGTCAGCAACAGCCGGTCGCGGGGTTCGAGCAATGCAAGCAGTTTTTCAACCAACTCGCGGGCGGCCAGCGATTGGTCGGGCGGAAGTTCAGACTCGGTTGCCGCCAAATTTTCCAAAACCTCGCATTGCTCCTCGCTCAAGTCGGCCAGGCGCAATTCCGTCCGAAATTTTTCCTTCGCAATCTGGTTCAGGCAGGCATTGATCGCGATGCGCGACACCCAATGCTCCAGTGGAACGGCGCCTGAATACCGGTCTAAATTGGCAAAAATTTTCATAAACACGATCTGTGCCATGTCTTCCTCGCTGGTCCGGCACGGCAAATGCGCCCGGATGAGCTTCATCACCAGCGGATGCAAATGCCTCATCAGCAACCTCGCGGCGTCCTCATCTCGCTGGCGGACGCGCCCCACGCAGGCCGCCACATCGAGGCGGGGTTCACTCATGGCATTGACGAGCACAGTGCTGCAATAATCTATATGACCGTCCTGACGCGGAATTGTTGCAAACAATTTAATACAATGCCGCCACGCCGTTGTTTTGAGTCCAAATTTGACATGAATTTAACCTGCGAAACGGCGTCTCTTATGCAAATCACAACCGCGTCGGCACAGGCGAAGTTGGCAGGGCGCGTCACTCCGTGCGCGCCGCGCTCCGGAAAATTTCATACAGCGCGCACGGAGTGACGCGTCCTGCCTTGTTTCCGCCGGAAATCAGATGTGCCAGTATAGTTGTGATTCGCCATACATTGCCGGGACGCCGGCCGACGGTTGACACGTGGTAAATAACAACGCCGGGAATGCCATCGCCGAATTCCGGCATTCCCGGCGTCTGGATATTTGAGACACCAATGCGCTGCTGCCCGGTTTTTAAGGCGCTTTTACTCCGCTCAAGGGATAGTTGGTGACTGTTTTCCAGGCCAGTTCCTGGAGTGCCTTGTTGAAGTTGTCATCCCATTTGGGATTATTGGCCCGCTTCAAAATCGTCGGGATGGGCAGTCCGACCGGGCTGCGTCCATAGATCGTGGCAAAATGGAGATAGGCGTTCAGCGCCACCAACGGCGGCTTCGGGTGGCCAATTTGATCCAGAAAGAGATCCGACTGCTTGTCCAAGCCGGGAAACTCCTTGCGGATGATCCTGGCGCGCAGCTCGGAGTTGGCTTGGGACGTGGGGATGATGAAAAGCACTTGGTGGCCCAATTGCTCATTGATCTGCTTCACCTGGGCCTCGAAGGCTTTCTCACATTCTGTGTTGAGGGTCTTGAGGTCTTCCTCTGTCGTCTGATCCCATTGCTTCAGCCGTCCGCTCATCATGAGCTGCATGGACTGCTGGGCCTTTTGCCCGTCGTTGTTGAACCCGGCCCAGTTGTTCTGAACGAAGAACCGCATGTGCGGATTGTTCAGGATGCCAAGCTTGACGAACTCCTCAACGCCCTTGTCGGGCATGTCCATCGGGGACATCACGAAGTCGTCAAGATTGCCGGCTTTGAGGGCCTGCTTGGCCTGGCTCTGCGCTTCGGGCTGGTCCCAGAACGCCTGCGTGCGCGAAAAGCCCATTCGCGCGATGCCGAGCGTGTGGTTCGTGATGCCATAGGCTTTCACCATTTCGGCCAGCGGGTCTGGCACATCCCACATCAGACTGTGGGAGGCATAAAACATGTGTTGTCCGTCCGGGACCGCGACAGTTTGGGCGTGGGTGCTCGGCGACAAGGCGCCGGACGCCAGCGCGAGGCACGCGGCGGTTGCGGGGGTGAGAAAAAACATCCGATTCAAGATCTTTTTCATTTGCATTTCTCCATTATCATTCAGACCAAGGCTTCAGTTGATTGTGCGATTCGCCAAACAGGCAGTTCCCCGGCGAGTATCCGTTAAAAAAGGCAAGCCGTTTCGTCCACGCCACAGGAGTTTTGTTTGCACGAACTTTGACATTTGTTTCGGAAGAATAGATTTTCCAACGTAGGGCACAAGAAGGAAAAACGCGCTACGCACGGGCGCGGGTTGACTAACGATGAACGCAAACCCCGCTTGCATAACCAGAGTGGTGCCGTTATGGTTACGGTGTATGGCGAGTATCACTTTGAAAGACATTCCGATGGAACTGCACGCGCAGTTGAAAAACGAAGCTGCCGCGAATTTCCGCAGCATCACCCAGGAGGCCATGAGCCGGATTGAGCGGACATTTCAAATTGACGCCGCTCTGAACACCAAGCGCGATCAAAAATGGATTGATGAGGCCATTGCCAGCGGACCGGAAACGCCGCTGACCAAGAGGGAAATGGACGCCATCCGCGACCGGGTATTGAGGGGCAAAAAGTGAACGTCAACAAACGCCCGCGCTTCCTGCTGGACTTGGCGGAGGAATTGACCTGGCTGAAAGACCATGCGGGGGCGGACGTGGCCGGGCGTTGGTATGAGTCGTTGCTGGCGACGATTCAGTTTATCCGCAAGAATCCCCATGTGGGGCGCGAGCGGAAGGATTTGACGCCGGCGGGCATCCGTTCGTGGCGAATGGGCGATTTTCCGCGCTGGCTGGTTTTTTACGGTGTCACGGACGACGGGATGGTGGTTTTCTACCGGGTCCGCTCCGGCACCATGAACCTGGTGGTGATGAAAATGGAGTCTTGAACCCGCATTCCGAATGCCGCCGGGGCAACGGGGCGCGTGGCTCATGCTTGACTGAACTGCTGACGAACCGGAGGCTGGCCCTGTCCGCGAGGAACGGCCGCTCGAGGGTGACCGAAAGCTGCTCGCTTTACATTCTAAATTGTGTGTGGAAACCTTTCAGTTATGAAACGACGTGACTTTCTGGAAAAACCTGCCATAACCGCCGATTCATTCCAGACCTGGCGGCGTGGCAAACCTGAACTGGCACCCAAAACCGTGAATGATTATCTGGAAGCAGTCCGGTGCTTTTTCAACTGGTTGATCAAAAACGAGCGGGTGCAAGTGAATCCGCTGGTGACGGTTGAGAAAGTCAAAACCGAAGGCCGTCAAACCCGCGAGCGGCGTTCGTTCACGGTTGATGAAGTGAAACGCCTGTTGGCGGCAGCAGGCGAACGCAAGACGATTTATTTAATGGCAGCGCATACGGGATTACGGCGGTCGGAATTGGCCGCTCTCAGGTGGGCGGATTTACATTTGGAGGAGATGAAACCTTTTGCCTTGGTTCGGACTCTGCACCACCAAAAACAGCAAGGTGGCCCCAATGTGCCTGCATCCTGAATTGGTGGCCGCTTTGCGTGAACTTAAAGGTGAATGCCAGCCGGATGAATTGGTGTTCAAACGGTTCCCTCGCATCGAACGGTTTAAGCGGGATTTGAAGCTGGCTGGGATTAGTTATCAGGACGCTGTGGGGCGTTACGCAGATTTTCATTCGTTACGCAAAACTCTCGGCACAAATCTGGCGAGAGCGGGCGTGCCGCGCCGGACGGCCATGTCGGTCATGCGGCATAGTGATGGGAAATTGACTGACAAGATTTACACGGACGAAAACCTCCTGGGAATCGAAACGGCTATTGACGTATTGCCGACGTTCATCGAAACAGCATCACAAGGAGCATCACAGGAATTAGGCGCAGCCAGTCAAAACGGGTCATCGCCTGTCACTACGGGTGGCGGGGTGGAAACGCAGAAAGTGCTTGTGAACATTGACGGAAGTCACGTTCTGACACTATGTGTCACAAACAGTCACGAAAACGAAACTGGCGGGAGCGGCGGGGCTCGAACCCGTAACCTCTGCCGTGACAGGGCAGCGCTCTAACCAATTGAGCTACGCCCCCGCAATGGGGAGCTTCAGACTAATGAACATTCAGCAGGGCGTCAAGTTTCGGTTTTGAATATTCATGAGACCGCCGCCAAGGAGCCGGTGATGGGGGAATTTCTCCAAAGAAACGGGCTGCCGCCTCAACCCTGCCAACATGAATGCACCGTTTCGAAAACGGGTTGTCAACCGGACGTCGCCGGAGCCTGATTCTTCCGTCCGCCAAAAATCATCTTCGCTTTACGCGGGCGGAATTCGCTTTATACTGCGCCCATGGTCGCGCTGGAATCGGTCAGCTTTTTCAACAGCCTCGCTCCCGAAGAGTTGCAACACCTGCGCGCCGTCGCACAGGAACGCCGCTTCACCGCCGGCTCGGAGGTCTTCCGCGAAGGGGATCCCGCCGACGGCGTTTATTTCGTCACGGAAGGGCTGGTGGAAATCTCCGGGCTGGTCGCCGGGGAAATTCGCCGCGTCTTTTCGCAGCTTGGCCCCGGGGAGATTTTTGGGGAAATGGCGGCTGTTGAACGGCAGTCATGCCCGGCCACCGCCACGGCACTGAAAGACACGACGGTTTATTTCATCCCCGGCGGCGAAATGCGCGCGCTGCTCCGGCGCTCGCCGGCGTTTGCATTTCACGCGCTGCAGGAAGTCAGCAGCCGCCTTCAGGCGTTTGACCGCATCCGCCTCGACAAAGTCGTGGAGGCAGAGCGCCTCGCCGTCATCGGCAATTTCGCGCGCTCCATCATGCATGACTTGATAACGCCGCTGACCATTGTCGGCCTTTCCATTGAAATCGCGGGCGCGCCGGACACCACGCCCGAACGACGGGTTGAAGCGCGTGAACGCATCCGCAAACAGATCTGCCGCATCAACGACATGGTCGCGGGTATTTTGGAATTCACCCGCCGCAGTCAGGCGGAAGCCGCGCCAACGCCCGCCGATTATCCGGAATTTGTCGCGTCCGTGCTGCCCGAACTCCAAGCCGAGGCCGGTGCCAGATCCGCGGTCATTGAGATTCAGAACGAGCCGCCCGCCGGCAAAATCCTTCTGGCCGCGCACCGGCTGCGCCGCGTCTTTTTCAACCTGCTCAAAAACTCGACCGGCATGATGCCCAAAGGCGGGAAAATCTTTCTGCGGTTTCGCGCCGATCAAGGGGAGATCATCACCGAGATTGAAGACACCGGTCCCGGCGTCGCGCCCGAAATCTTCCACAGGCTGTTTCAGCCGTTCGCCGCGCACGGCGAATCCCGCGGCGCCGGCCTCGGTCTTTCCATCTGCAAGAAAATCATCGAGGACCACCACGGCCGCATCTGGGCGCGCAGCGAACCCGGACGCGGCGCGATTTTCTGCTTCGCATTGCCGCTGGCGAAATGAAACGCGGGGTGCGGGGCGTGAAATGAAAACTCCGTTTTCGTTGAGCGCGCGCTTTACAAATCGCGTTCCACCTTTCACGCTTCACGCCGCATGAACCGCATCCGCCTCCTGTCCGAACAAGTCGCCAACCAGATCGCCGCCGGCGAGGTGGTGGAGCGGCCGGCCAGCGTCGTGAAGGAACTGGTCGAAAATTCCCTCGACGCCGGCGCGAAGAAAATCGCCGTCGAAATCGGCGCGGGCGGGCGCAGCCTGATTCGCGTGACCGACGACGGCCTCGGCATGAGCCGCGACGACGCGTTGCTCTGCCTCGAACGCCATGCCACCAGCAAAATCCAGCGCGCCGAGGACCTCGCCGCGATTGCCACCATGGGGTTTCGCGGCGAGGCGCTGCCGAGCATTGCCAGCGTCAGCCGGTTCACCTTGACCACGCGCGAACGGGACAGTGGCGGCGGCACCCCGCCGCCGTCCATCGAAGGCACGCAAATCCTGGTCAACGGCGGTAAAATTGCCGAGGTCAAGGCCGCCGGAACCGCGCCCGGAACGAGCGTCGAAGTGCGGCAGCTTTTCTTCAACCTGCCCGCGCGCCGGAAATTCATGCGGACGGAGGAAACCGAGGCCGCGCACATCCAGCATTATCTCACGCTCGCGGCGCTGGCTTTTCCCGAAGTCGCGTTCACCTTCTCAAGGACGGACGC
Organism: uncultured Verrucomicrobiae bacterium; assembly: GCA_963711945.1. Taxonomy (GTDB): domain Bacteria; phylum Verrucomicrobiota; class Verrucomicrobiia; order Limisphaerales; family UBA11358; genus UBA11358. The sequence continues at coordinate 193,657 of CAVQGB010000010.1, forward strand.
AACGTCTGGCAACTGCCCGCCGTCATGGCACAGGCGATTCGCCAGTCCGGCGCGGACCCGAACCAAACCGGCGGAACGCCTGTGCCGCATTCCAGCCGCATCGAAAGCCTGCGCGAACGCTTCCGCGCCCTGCTTGGCGGTGAAAAGCTGCTGCCCGTGAATTTTTCCGCCGCGCTTCAAGAAGACGGCAACCCTTCCATCCGGATGAGTCGGATATTTTTGAAACCGCGTCGCCGGAAAAATCAGAAATCAGAAATCAGAAATCAGAAATCCACGTCTGGGGCTTGATCGGCTCGCCCGGCGTTTCGCGTGCGACGCGCGAGAGCCAGTTCATTTTCGTCAACCGCCGTCCCGTCGAGAACCGTGGCATCAATTACGCGCTGCTCGAAGGCTATCACACCTCGCTGATGAAAGGCCGCTACCCGGTCTGCTGCCTGTTTCTGGAAATCGACCCGGCGGCGGTGGACGTGAACATCCACCCCGCCAAGCGCGAGGTGAAATTTCACCGCGAATCCGAAGTGCGCAAATTGGTCGCGCAGGCCATCCGGGAAACGCTGCTGGCGTTTCACGGCGGCGAATCCGACGCGCCCACAGTCCACAGTCCAAAGTCCCACGACGCCGAACAGGCGGAGCTTCGGCCGGCGCCGGAAATTTCCACGCCGACATTGCCTGCTTTTCCTGAAAAATGGATGCCGCCTGCCGAACCGTCCGATGCTCGCAGCACAGCAAGCGCCTTGAACATGGGCTTCACGCCGCCTTTGACGCCGGTTCCGCTATCGGAAACCGGCCATCGGCCATCGGAAAATTCAAACCCTCCATCCCAGCCCGAAACCATTCCCCATGTTGCAATCCCCGCCGCGCCGGAACGAGGCGGCGGCGCGCGCGCTCCGCAATCTTCCGACCGCTACGCCGCTGCTCAACGTCCCGCTCCGGCTCGTCGGCGTCATCGGCAGGCTTTACGTCGTGCTGGAATCCGACCGCGGACTGGTGCTGCTGGACCAGCACGCCGCGCACGAGCGGATTTTGTTCGAGCAGATGATCAACCGGCTGGAAAAGAACGAATCCGCGCCCTCGCAAAAACTGCTGCTGCCGGAAACCATCGAACTGCCGCCGCGCGACGCGCAGTTTTCTGCGGGGACAGCTTGCCGCGCTGACCCGGCTCGGGGTCGGCTTGAGCGAATTTGGGGAGCGGACCTTTCTGCTGGACGCGCTGCCGCCGTTTGTGAAGGCGGCGGATGCGCGCCGTTTCGTGCTCGACCTCGTGGACGAATTGAGGGCCGCCGGGCGCGAAGTGAATCTCGCGCGGCTGGGCGAACATACCGTGGCCAAGACCGTCTGCCGTCATGCCGTGAAGGCCAACGACCCGCTCGCCGGCCCGGAGCTGGAAAATCTCGTCGAGGATTTGCGCCATTGCGCGATGCCATACACCTGCCCGCATGGCCGCCCGACGCTGATTGAAATGAACTTCCGCGAGCTGGAGAAGAAGTTTGGACGGGCGCAATAAATTCGCAGGTTGCCATTTGCGGCAGTGAAGTTTAATTTTGAAAAATGAAACTGCGCACCGATTTGCTGGAGTTTCTGACCGACCATGAGATTTCTGGAAGAAGCCTTGGCCAGTGTTGACCGCTACAACGCCGAACCCACGTTTTCCAATACCGGCAAAGGTTATTTGCGTCCTGCCACAGCCAAAGAACGCGCACGGGAAACAGCGCGCTCGGAAGCTTTGGTCAGACGATTGGAGGAACGCATGAAAATTGGAGGAACGCATGAAAAAAGCGAGACAGGCATCAAAAACTTGAAACATGTCACGGCGCAGGTGCGATGCCATAAACCTGTCCGCATGGCCCCCGACGCTGATTGAAATGAATTACCGCGAACTGAAGAAGAAGTTTGGGCGGACGAAATAATGACTGTCTGTGGAAACATAAACCTGACTGCACTTATGAAAAGAACCCTGATCCTTGCCTTGGTGGTTTCGCTGGCATTTGCAGCAGGATATTTTCTGGGGCGTAGTCGCACCAAAGAATCATTAGCCAAGTCATTGATGACTGCTCATCTTGATCAGACTTACATGGATCACGCTAATGAACTCGGAATCTTGTGCTAATTCTGACGCAAATTCGTGAAGGTAAAAGACTGACGGCACTGATATGCTTGAAAAATGGCTTGATGGCAGCTTGTTGGTGGCCGTGAGTAGTGGCAAGGATTTAAACAACTCTCAAGATTCGACACGGGGTTACGTTCAAGAAATTCGTGACTACAGGGTGAAATTTCCTTGGACAAATTCAACGCCGGAAATCCATGCCAAAGTTGAAACGATTTTGTCGTTGGCAAATTAGGTATTTCTGATTCAAGCTTCCGATAATATTTTCAGCAATCATGACTGATTTACACCGTTCGGTTGATTCACCAACAGATGCTAGTGTAGTGCGGCGTAAATACTATAACATAAAGGTTGCCCGCCTGGCCGGCACTGGTTTACTCTTTGGGACATGAGGATTGCTCCTGTCGTTAACCTTGCCGCCGACCAAAAAAGCCTGCTCACCAAGGCGGCCAAGGGCACCTCGGTATCCGTGCGCTTTTCCCAGCGGGCGCAGATTGTTCTGCTCGACCGCACGCGCGGCAGGACATCGAATGCCGGCAAACTGAAGACCATCCGCAAGCTGGCGGGCTGGCGCCAGCGTTTCATTCAACTGAGGATTGATGGACTAAAAAATGCTCCCCGCCCCGGGCGCAAAAAAAAGCTATCCCCCCAAAAGATCCAATCCATCGTCAAGCAGACGCTGGAGCAAAAGCCCGCCAACGCCACTCACTGGAGCGCGCGCACCATGGCCAAAGCCGTTGGGATCAGCGAAAGAGCCGTCCGACGCATCTGGAAGGCCCACGGTCGGAAGCCTGAAATGAGCCGCTATTTAAGTTATCAATAGAAAAGAATTTCGCGGAGAAACGGAGGATATTGTCGGATTGTATTTGAACCCGCCGGAGCATGTGTTGGTTTTGGAGTTGCGATGAGAAGAGCCAGATTCAAGCACGGGATCGCACCCTGCCCGGGCTGCAGATCAAGAAGGGGCGCGCCGGGACCATGACCCATGACTACAAGCGAAATGGCACGACGACCTTGTTCGCCGCACTCAACACCCTGGATGGAACCGTCATTGGTTCGCACATGAAGCGTCATCGCCATCAGGAGTGGTTGAAGTTTCTGAAGCTGATTGACCAGCAGACACCCGCAGGCAAAGAACTGCACCTGATCGTTGACAACTATGCCACCCACAAGCATCCCAAGGTCAAAAGCTGGCTGGTCAAGCATCCGCGTTTTCACATTCACTTCACCCCGACCAGTGCCTCCTGGCTCAACATGGTGGAACGGTTTTTTCGCGACCTCACGGACAAGCGCCTCCGCCGAGGCGTCTTCAAGAGCGTTCCCGAGGTGATCCACACGATCAACGACTACATTGAGCAACACAACACGGCCCCAAACCCTTTCGTCTGGACCGCCAGCGCGAAGGACATTCTCGAAAAAGTCAGGCGTGCCCGCGCAAAACTCGATATGTTACAGACTGCTTGACGCACTACACTAGTCCGGCACCGCCCGACCATAAATTCCGGCGAGCATTGGCGGTTTTGTCCGCAGTGCGGCCACGAACTGATCAACGAGAAATGCAAGCTGCGCTGCCCGCGCTGCCATTATTTCATGAGCTGCTCGGATTTCGATTTCTCGGCTTGAAAACTGTCCCGGACGTGGCGCTGCACCAAGGTGAAATATTGGCTGAAATAGTTGTTGCAAGGGCGGTTGCATCTGATATAGTTCGCGTTCGTTTTTTAAGACAAATGCCGACAATTAATCAATTGGTCCGCAAGGGCCGGCGCAAACTGAAGTACAAGTCCAAGTCGCCCGCCTTGGAAAACTCGCCCTTTCGCCGCGGCGTGTGCATCCAGGTCATGACCCGCACGCCCAAGAAGCCGAATTCGGCGATGCGCAAGGTGGCCAAGGTGCGCCTGACCAACGGCATGAGGTCATCGCCTACATCCCGGACGAAGGCCACAATTTGCAGGAACACTCGATCGTGCTGGTGCGCGGCGGCCGCGTGAAGGATTTGCCCGGCGTGCGCTACCACATCGTGCGCGGGCGCTGGACGCCGCCGGCGTGGAGAAGCGCCGCGTGAGCCGCTCGAAATACGGCGTGAAACGCCCGAAGCCGGGCGCCAAGCCCGCGGCCGCCGCCGCCGCCGCCGGCCGCGGCTCCCGCCGCCTGAACCGTTCAACGCATTTAACCATTTAACGATTTAACAAAACACATGTCCCGCAGTCGACAAGCAGTCAGACGGCCGATTATCAAGGACGGGAAATTCAACAGCGCGTTGGTTTCGCGCCTGGTGAACACCGTCATGATATGCGGCAAGAAAAGCACCGCGCAGCGGATTGTCTATGGCGCGTTCGACACCATTTCCGAAAAGAACCCGGCGAGCAACCCGGTGGAAATCTTGCAGCGCGCGGTGGACAACGCCAAGCCGCGCCTCGAGGTCAAGGCCCGCCGCGTGGGCGGCGCGACTTATCAGGTGCCGCTGGAAGTGCCGTCCGACCGGCAGTTCGCGCTGGCGCTGCGCTGGATGGTGGATTTTGCCGACGCGCGCAAGGGCATGCCGATGAAGGAGGCGCTGGCGGCGGAAATCCTGGAGGCCTATCAAGGCCAGGGCAACGCCATCCGCAAGCGCGACGAAGTGCACAAGATGGCGCAGGCCAACAAGGCATTTGCCCATTTCCGCTGGTAAGATCATTTTTGACAACGCCCCGAAGGTCGACGGCCCGGGGCGTTTTTATTCTTCAACGCTTGGTAGATTTAGAACTGTTTTAGAAATGGAAGCAGTCGCGGACAAGACAAAAAATCGGCCAATTCGCCCAAGCGTGAATACACGCTGGAGCGCACGCGCAACATCGGCATCGCCGCGCACATTGACGCCGGCAAGACCACCACGACCGAGCGCATCCTCTTTTACACCGGCCTCATCCACAAGATCGGCGACGTGGACGACGGCAACACCGTGACCGACTGGATGGAGCAGGAGCGCGAGCGCGGCATCACCATCACCTCCGCGGCCGCCACCTGCTACTGGACGCAGAAAGCGACCAAGCACGGCGAGGACAAGATTTACAAGGCGTTCGAGGGCGTGCCGCACCGCATCAACATCATTGACACGCCCGGCCACGTGGATTTCACCGCCGAGGTGGAGCGCTCCATGCGCGTGCTGGACGGCGCGGTCGCGGTGTTCTGCGGCGTCGCCGGCGTGCAGCCGCAATCCGAAACCGTCTGGCGCCAGGCGACCAAATACAAGGTCCCGCGCATCGCGTTCGTCAACAAGATGGACCGCACCGGCGCGAATTTTGAAAACGCGCTCAACGACATGCGCAAGAAGCTCAAGGCGCTATGCCTATCCCGATTTTCCTGCCCATCGGCGAGGAGGACCAATTCGACGGCGTCATTGACGTCGTGAACCAGAAGGCCATCGTCTAGGGCCGGGCGACGTGACCAACGAGGGCTTGAATTACGAGATCAAGGACATTCCCGCCGAGCATCAAGGAACGCGCCAAGGCCGCGCTGGCGGAATTGATTGACGCGGTGTCCAACAAGGACGACGCGATCGCCGACCTCGTGCTGCAAGAAAAGCCGGTCACGCCGCAGGAATTCAAGGCGGCCATCCGCCGGCTGACGTGCAAGATTGAGCTGGTGCCCGTGCTGTGCGGTTCCGCTTTCAAGAAAAAGGGCGTGCAGCCGCTGGTGGACGCGGTGGTTGATTATCTGCCCGGCCCGCTGGATGTTCCGCCCGCCGAAGGCATGGAGCCGGGCACGGAAAACAAGGTGGTTGTCGCGACGAGCGACAGCAACAAGTTCTGTTCGCTGGCGTTCAAGCTGTGGACCGACCCCTACGTCGGCAAGCTGGTGTTCTTCCGCGTCTATACCGGCCAGCTCAAGAAGGGCGACACCATTTACAATCCGCGCACGCGCAAACGCGAGCGCGTCAGCCGCCTGATGATCATCCAGGGCAGCAAGCGCAAGGACGTCGAACCAGGTTTATCGCCGGCGACATCGCCGCGCTCGTCGGGTCTGCGCAACATCACCACCGGCGACACGCTGTGCGACGAGGACTACGACGTCACGCTCGAACCGCCGACGTTCCCCGAGCCGGTCATCACCATGGCCGTCGAGCCGAAGACCAAGGCCGACCGCGACAAGATGGCCGAGGGCCTGCAGCGGCTGGCGGAGGAAGACCCGACCTTCCGCTGTTTCACCAACGAGGAAACCGGCCAGCTCATCATCGCCGGCATGGGCGAGCTGCACCTGGAAATCATCCGCGACCGCCTGAACCGCGAATTCAAGGTGGACGCCAACACCGGCGCGCCGCAGATCGCCTATCGCGAAACCATCACCAAGCCGGCGGAAGGCGAAGGCAAGTTCATCCGCCAGTCCGGCGGTCGCGGCCAATACGGCCACGCCTGCATCACGATTCAGCCGAACGAACACGGCAAGGGCGTCGAGATCGAGAACAAGATCGTCGGCGGCGCGATTCCCAAGGAATACATCCCGGCGGTCATTGACGGCATCGAGGAAGCCATCAAGGGCGGCGTGTATGCCGGCTACCCGGTCATTGACGTCAAGGCGCAGGTCGTGGACGGCACGTTCCACGAAGTGGACTCCAACGAACTGGCGTTCAAGATGGCCGGCATCTTCGCGCTCAAGGACGCCTTCAAGAAGGCCGGTCCGATTCTGCTCGAACCCATCATGAAGGTGGAAGGCACCACGCCCGACGAATATCAGGGCGATTTGATCGGCGACATCACCCGCCGCCGCGGCCAGATCGTCAACATCGAGGCCAAGCTGGGCCAGACGATTGTGAGCGCGGAGGTGCCGCTGGCCGAAATGTTCGGCTACGCCACCGCCATCCGTTCGCTGTCCAAGGGCCGCGCGTCCTATTCGATGGAGCCGTTCACCTTCGAGCAGGTGCCCAAGAGCGTGCTCGACACGATTCTGGACAAGGCCGCCAAGAGACCGGCGGCGCGCACCTAAAAGCAGCTCCCCTGTGGGCCGGATGGCTCCGGCTGGCAATCGCTGTGAACAGACAATGAACAAGAGACTTTGCGCCTCGCGTGAAGGCTTTGAGTCCGCGCTGGGCGTGAATTCCCCGCGGAAAACGCCCGTGGCTTGAGCCACCTTCATCATGGCATCGGCATGCAATTCAATCATCGTCGCGTGCTGGATTATTTTTTTAATGTATTGGGCCATCAGCGCGCAAAGGGTGAAGGCGACGGTGGAAAGTCAAAGCCTGTTGTCCGCGCTCTTACACCGGATGCCCGTCGGCATGGGCTGGTTTCTGCTGATCTACAAAGGGTTGCCGCCGCCAATGAATCTGGCGCTGTTTTCGCATACGGAATGGGCGCGGGTCGTGGGAGTATTGGTCTGCGTGCTCGGGCTGTTCGTGACGATTTGGGCGCGCCGGACGCTGGCCGGCAACTGGAGCAGCGATGTCACCTTCAAGCAGGGGCATGAGCTCGTGCGGTCTGGACCGTATCGCTTCGTGCGGCATCCTATTTACACCGGTCTCCTGGTGATGAGTCTCGGCTCGGCCATCGAGATCGGCCGGCTTCGTTGCTTCTTGGGGATCGTGGTGGTGGGCATCGGTTTTTGGATCAAGATCACGCAGGAAGAACGGCTCCTGCTGCGGCATTTTCCCGACGCATATCCCGCTTTTCAAAAGCAGGTGAAGGTTATTCTGCCATTTGTCCTTTGATACGAAGTTGCAGCCGGGGCAACGAGGCTCCACCCAGCCTCCTCGCGCCTGTCCAATGCCATTCTCAACTTTCCAGTTTCCGCGCGCGTTGACTTGAGTGGACTGGAAAACAGAAACAGGATGATAAATTGAATTCAAAAAACTGGCGCCCCGCAAAACCGGGGCGCCAGCGAACGAACCAGGAGATTTTCAAACAGCCTTACCTGAACAGAAGCGGAGCAAACGTGTAAAGACTCCTTCTCCAAGTCTGCCATTCATGCGAGGTGCCGGGGGAGATATAGACGTAACTGTTCTTGATGCCGGCGGCAATGAGCTGTTCCTGATGTTTCTTCAACCCGTCGGGATTCTCCAGCGGGGGTTCCGTGCCGCAACTGAAGAAAAAGACGTGGACCTTCTTGTTGAATTCCGCAGGGTTCGCCATCGCGCCGTTGTAAATGGTCTTGAGGTCGAGCGTTGCGGGTGTGGGCGCCGGAGCGGCCACCGGTATCGGGCTGCCACGGCCACCGGCGCCAAACCCGGCCGCAGTGCCGCCGCTGAACAAGCCGATGTAGGAGAACTTGTCGAGGTGGGTCATCGTGACGGATGCAGTCTGCATGCCGCCCATCGAAAGACCCGCCATGGCCCGGTGATCCCTGTCAGACAGTGTGCGGAAGTGGCTGTCCACCCACGGGATCAAATCATTTGTCATCAGTTGACCGTAGGGACCTCCCCCAATACCGCCGAAGCCGCCGAAGCCACCGCGCCCGCCAAAACCGCGCGCCGGAGCGCCATTCGTTCCACCGGCCAAAGCCAGACCAGCAGGGACTCCGCCTTGTCCGGTGCCGCCCGCACCAGTGGGAGGACCACCAGCGCCCGGACCTCTGCCAGCACCCCGGCCAAAACCACCGGGGCCGCCCACTGCGCTGGTTTCCATGACGATGATCATGGGCTTGGCTTTGCCCGCGGCAATCAGGTTGTCGAGGATCAGGTTCGCGTGGCCCATTTCGATCCAGACCCGCTCATCCTCTCCTCCACCGTGTTGCAGATACAGCACCGGGTAGCGAGTCCGGGAGTTATCATATCCCGGCGGCGTGTAAACGAAGATGTGCCGCCAGGCACTGGCCGTTTTGGAATAGTAATTCTTGATCAGCACATTGCCATGCGGCACATCCTTCAAGTCATAAAAATCAACGCCCGGCTCGGGAACTTCAAAGCCGTTGCACATGTGGCTGTAACCAATATACGTATGGGTGGCCGGGTCCAGCACCACCGCGCCATCAACAACCATCCAATAATTGTGATAACCGGGAGCCTGCGGATCGCTGGTGTAGGTCCATGTGCCGCCGTCGCCTTTGACCATGTCATACGGAACATTGGCAATGGCGACTTGCACCTTTTGCGCGTCGGGCGCACTGAAGTGGAAAGTAACGCGTGAGTCGGATCCAATCCACGGATACCTGACGCCTGGAAAATTTAAAGGTGAAGCATGCGCCGCAACGTCCGGCTCGGAAGCAAACCGCACCGGAGCGGGAACCAGCTCCTGCCTCCCGGAGGCCTTCGAATTGCTCGACGCCTTCCTTGTTTGTGCCATACAAAGACCGGTTCCACCAGCCAAGATGGCTGCGACCGCAATTAACAGCAATGCTCGTTTCATAGGTTGCAATCTCCCGGGATGATTTTCTTGTTGTTATCTTCCGCCATGAACTGATCGGTTCAATCCCAAACAGTTACGAATCCACTTTTTGCGCGCCAGCGCCTACTCGACGCCGCGCGGGTGAGGGGGAATGGGTTTGGGCTCACCATGAGTGTGTGGTGAATGCTGCCAAAACACGGTCTCGTCCGTCAACAGCAGTTTTTGAGTGACGATGAGGCGGCGGCACGCCGCACCCAAGAAAACGAAGGTGAACCGAATCGCAAAGGCGCATCAAACGGCAGCCTGGCGGCGTTTGCACCACAGGGCGCGCCCCACAACGATGATCAATCCCAACCCGGCAAACACACACAGCGCCGTATTTACCGGTTCGGGCACGGCCGCTATATCCAAGCCCCAACTGACCAGCGTGGAAGGGCTGTCGCCACCGCCGCTCGCCATGTCGGCAAAGAAAATCGTCCAGTCGCCGTTGGGATTCAGGCCGTTGAAGGAACTTAACGTCCCGCCGTCGGGCTGGTAACTGGTGCCGGTGCCGTCATAATTGTGGATGCTGGTTGCGGCGGCGTCAGACAGACTGAATTCATACGTTTCGCCGGTGGGATCGCCGAAGCCGGCGGTGGACGAGCCGAACGGATTGCCGGGCGATGACCCGATGCGGTTCAAGAGAATCACCGTAGTGCCCGACGACCCGCCGAGATTCAAAGTCGCATACAAATCCCCGTTGTAACCGCCGGAGACGTTGAGATAAACCACCACGTCCCTGATGACGGGAGCCAGACCGCCGACCGAGGTGGTGGATTCAACGCCGTTGGGATTGTCATCCGGGATGACCATGCCATCTGGCGAAGTGTCCGTGCTGTCGAAAAAAATTCCAGCCTGGGCAGTGACGTCGGCCAACAACAATACCGATACCAAAAATGATTGCAGATATTTCATAAATTCTCGTTAGTTGTTTTTATAAGTGTATGTCAATTGCGCGGCTGGCGCTGTGTAGTTGGGGTCGGTGATGGTGCCGGTCGCGGTAACCGTGCTGACACCTTGGTAGGTGATATTCGTTGCTAAGCCGGGCGGGACGGTCGTGGCTGTGCAATTTCGAGTATTGCCGATTTGTTTCAAGGTGATCGTGGCGGCGGCCTTGGCAATCGTCAGCGTGTTGGTCATTGACCCGGTGAAACTGCCATCGGCGATGGTGCCGACCACCGTGTAACTGCCCGCGTTGGTCGGCGTAGCGGATGAGCCGTTGTAAGTGAAGCTCACGGCCATGCCCGGCGGCGAGGACCAGGCCGTGGCCATCTGGGCTGTGCCGTTGTAAGTCGAGGTCAAATTGCCCCAGAGCAACGAGAAATAAGCCTGCACGGTGCGATAAAAGGCGCCCGACGCGGGTGGATTGGTGTCCGTGAACTTCCAGATGCCGGTGGCCGCGGTGTTGGTGATTGTTGAATCCGGCAAACCGGAAGCGCCGTCCAGATTGACCCAGCTAACCAGGTTGGTGGAGCGCTGGACCATGTATTTGGAACCGGGCATTCCGGCGAACGAAACCGCCGCCTGGCCATTGGTGATGGTGATGGAGCGGGAAATTCCGGCGGCGTTGGTGGCCGCAACCGTGAGCGCGCCGGTGATGACATTGGTTGCCGGAGCGCCGTAAGTCAGTTGCGCCGAATAGTTCAGGGCGCTGACGGGTTCGTTCGGGTTGGCGGGCGCAAACAAAACGTTGGTGCCGCTGATTTGCACGTAATCGTCCGGGTTCTGGCTGGTCACAGAGGCGAGCGTGAGCGGGCCGGGCGCGTCGGAGATATTGGCCAGAACCGCCGACACCGGAATGCGAATATAAGTGCCAAAGGCCCGATAGACCGTTCCCGGATTGGCGGCCGGGTGGACAAATTGCAGCAGTAGGTCATTGCCCGACTGCGTCACCACGAACTGGCCGGTGCCCAGCGATGTCACGTATCCGAAGGCAGCGTAAGAACCCAGAGTGCCAGGGTAATAGTCAGGGTTGACTCCAATGCTGAACTTGCTGGGATCAAACCCGGTTATGCCGCCGGAGGCGGTGGCAATCCGCCAAGTGTAATCCTGCGAGTTGGTAAACGATGTTTCAAATTGGGTCTGCGGATAAATGATGAACGGCTGGTCACTCGTCGCCGCGATGTTCAAGGTGCCGTTGATGTTCACCAAATCCCAGTCCTTGCCGGCGGTGCCGGTGTATTTGGAGGAAAAATGCACAGGATAGCCATCAAGCACATTCTGACTGCCATGCCAGGTTTCCGGGCCGGTGTTCAGGGTGCCGAGGTTCGGCGTCAGAAGGCCGCAAACCGCCACCGTGCCGGCGGCAGTGCCCTGGCCCACCAGCCAGCCGTTGGTAGCCAGGGTCACCGCGCTGCCCGCCGCGAGTGAACCGTTCAAATTCAATTGACCCTGGCTGACGAAGGTTGGGCCGGTGTAAGTATTCGTGCCGTTGAGCGTCAAAATGTTGCCGCCGGTCAGGGTGATGCCGCCAGTTCCGCTGATGACGCCGCCCAAGGTGATTTCATTCGTGTTGGCTGCCATCGTCACTCCTGTCCGGGCAGTTGATCGGGAAGTTCAGTGTTTCCGCGTCCGCGTTTCCGCTGTTGTTGGTGATGCCGCCCGTGAGCGTGATGCCATTCGTGCCGTTGATGGTGTATTCGTCAGCGTTCGTGTTAAAGGTGATGCCGACATAGTGGATGCCCGCCGCCTGGTCGGCGTTGAGCGCTGTGCCCGAAGTGCCCGCCGGGCCGAACACCAGCGTGTCGCCGGAAACCGGCGGGCTGTTCGCTCCCGTCCAGTTGAGGCCGCTGAAGTTCGCGCTGGTGTTGCCCACCCAGGTGTCGTAAGTGGCTTGAGCCTGGGCCGTTGCCGCCGCGCCCAGCAGCGCGAGGCCGAGCGTGAACCCTGCGAGGAGTGATTTCATGTTATTGTTGATCAGACTCTTTACTGACATAAGGGGGTCGTTCCTGAATTCGGCGGTATTGACCGATGCCACCGGCGCAGGCATGGGAAGCAGCCCAACGCCAGCCTTGGCGACCCAAAATTGCCTTGCCATGCCATTTTGAGGTTTCAGGTTTTCCCAGTCGCGGAAATGTTTCACCCATTAACCAATCCGGGGGAAAAATCCGGGCGTTGTCCTGACATCGGCCGGCCGTTTTGCAAGTGGTTCAAATGTTTTCTTCATAACATCAAAAAGGCGTGAAACATGATTTCCCCGGCTGCGTTTGGATTCGGCACAAAAAACATCACCTTTGGTTGATCGGCAGATTTTCAACAACCTTTAGAACTTATTTGGAAGGAATTAGAATTGCATGACGATCGCAGTCTGGCGGCGCATGACTGGAAATGGGGAATCTTCGGGATGAGCAATCATTGGTAGCGACAGTGATCAACCTCGGTCGGAGGGGTTGTTATTCCCGCCAAGACAGTCCATGCCGGGGTTCTCACGATTAAAAAACTTTTCATTTCTGATTGACCGGGATTGCCGGTTATGAGGAAATGATAAGTCTAAACTTTTCAGATGCCGAAAATTTCAGCCAGAAACGGAAACGGCGCGGCCCGCCACGGCGGCAGCACGACGAAATACGACGCGCATCACAAAGTGCTGTCGCAGACCTACGGCGCATTCGCCGACCTGCGGCGCGAGCTTTCCGACTCCAAGGAAACCGTCGGCGGTCGCGAAGAAATCTTGCGGAATTTCGCCGCCTGCCCGGACTCCCAGCGTTCGTGGCTGCTGCTGGAGGATTATTTTGAAAAACTCTCGCTCTCACGCCGCGATTTTCCCGACGTCAACTGGTGGCCGCGCCTGCTGAAGGCGCAGGGCAAGGCGCGGCTGGAAGAGCTGGCGTTTTTGTTTTTGCGCTCCAAGCGTTCCGTGCCGCCGGAATTGCAGGCGCACGCCAGCCCCGACCGCTTCGCGAAGGCCGAGGAAGCCGAACAGGAAGCCAAGCTGGTGCAGGAACTGGAAAACTGGCTCGCGCCCCCCGCGCTGCCGCTGCTCGACACGCCGCGCGCCACCCTCCGCGTCGTGTGCAAATTGCAGACGGACGATGAGGAGCCGTCGCGGCACCGGCTCGCCGTGCAATTCCTGTTGCTGCGCCCGCGCACCGGCGAAAAGGCGCGCACGCTCCACGATTTGATTGACCTCGTGGTCCGCGCGACGCACGAGCAGGAATTGTTTCCGCCCGCCGACTGGGAATTCATCCAGTGGATCGCCAACACCCACCGCCAGCGCGACGGCCAGACGGACACGCTGGTTTTGTCCGACGCGGAATTGCTTCAATGGCTCGCGCGCTGGGGCCACACGCCGCGCCTCGAATGTGACGGCAGGCCGCTGCGCTTCCACGGCCAGATGATTTCACTCGCGCCGCATCTCGATAATGGCAGCCCGGAACTTTCCTTCACGCACCGTTTCACTCTGCCCGGCGGCGAAAGCCATTCCGTCGCCGACGCGAAAGTTTTTCAACCGCCAGCCGCCGCTCGCGCTGGTCGGCGACACGTTTTATCTGCTCCGCAACGCGCCGCCGCCGCCGGTGCTGAAATATCTGGCCAAGAAACCATCGCTGCCGGTGCGCAAGTTGAGCCACCGGCTGCTGCTGCACCTGCGCCGGACGCAATCCAATCACGGCGTTGACTGGGAACAGCTTTGCGTGACGCACAAGGCCGCGCCGCAGTTTGTTTTCGAGCTGCTCGACGACACGGTGCGGCTGCGGCTGCTCGCCAGAAGCCAGCGCGACCAAAGCGTCTGGTTCTGGAACGGCAACGAATGGGTTGCCAACGAGATGAAAAAACGTCCGGGCGACAAGCCGGAAATCCTCGACGACCCGCGTCTCGAGCCGGCGACGCTATGGCTGCGCACGCTGGACTGGTTCATGCAGGAGCCGGGCTTGTGGATTGGCGATGCGAATGAAAATTTCCTCGGCTCGCTCGCCGAAGCGTGGGCGGCGAAGCCGAAGGACGCGGAGTTTCTCGGCAACCCGGCGTTCCACCGGCTGTTTCTCACGCCGCGCGCGCTCAAGCCCCGCCTTGTCGTCAAGGGCAGCGGCATTGACTGGCTGGCCGTCTCCGCCGAGTGGGAGGCGGAAGGGATGAAACTTTCCAAGGCGGATCTGGAACGGCTCGCCGCCGCGACCAGCCGCTTTGTCAAACTGCCGAATTCCGGCTGGGTGGAATTGGATACCAACGCCGTTCAGGGCGCGCACGAGGCCATGGCCGAAATGGGCGTGGAAGGACTCATCGCCGTCCCGCAACGGGTCGGCATGGAACACGTCGCGCACCTGGACGAAGACGAATTGCTGCGATTCGCCGACACCACCGAGGCGAAGGAGTTGCGCAAGCGCGTTTCCGAGTTCAAGGGTGTTCCCTCCATGGAGCTGCCGAAGAACCTGAACGCCGAGCTGCGACCGTATCAAAAGGACGGCTTCGATTTCCTCGCGCACCTCACACGGATCCGGCTCGGCGGCATCCTCGCCGACGACATGGGCCTCGGTAAAACGCTGCAGACGCTGACCTGGCTGGCGTGGCTCAAGGAGGAGAACAAAAAAAATCACAAGCCGTCCCTGGTGATTTGCCCGGCGTCCGTGCTGCACAACTGGCGGCGCGAGGCGGAAAAATTCACGCCGGACCTGAAGGTGCTCGTGCTTGAAAGCGGCGCCGAGCGGCACAATTTGCGGAAGCAGATTCCGCAGCACGATTTGATCGTGACGAATTACGCGCTGCTGCGGCGCGATTTGGAGGAATTGCAAAAGTTCGCCTTCCGCGCGACGATTCTGGACGAGGCGCAGTTCATCAAAAATCCCGGCGCGCTCGTCACGCAGTCGGTGAAGCAGTTGAAGTGCGAGCACAAGCTGGCGCTCACCGGCACGCCGCTGGAAAACCGGCTGCTGGATTTGTGGAGCATCGTGGATTTCATCCAGCCCGGCTACCTCGGCAACCAGGAGCAATTCGCCGAAAATTACGAGCCTCGCGCGCAGGCCGTGGACGACACCGCGTCGGCGGAGGAACAGCCGCCGGGCAACGGCAAAGCCGAATCCGTGCAGCGCATCGCGCGCAAGCGCCTTTCGGCCAAGCTGCGTCCCCTGCTCTTGCGCCGCCTGAAAAAACACGTCGCGAAGGATTTGCCCGACCGCATAGAGGAGCGGCTTGATTGCCCGCTCGGCGACGACCAGCGCAAACTTTACCTCGCCGAACTGCGCCGCAGCCGCGATCAGGTGATGAAAGTGGTCGAGCAGCAGGGCATCAACAAAAGCAAGATGCACGTGCTCGCCGCGCTCACGCGCCTGCGGCAGATCTGCTGCCACCCGTCGCTCGTCGGCAGCAACACCGCCAGCGGCAAGACCGAGACGCTCTTTGAATTGCTCGACCCGCTCATCGCCGACGGCCAGAAGGTTCTGGTCTTCAGCCAGTTCGTGCAGATGCTGCAACTGCTCGAAAAGGAATGTCAGGCCCTGCGGATCAAGACGCACACCCTCACCGGCCAGACGAAGGACCGGCAGTCGGTCGTCAACGCCTTTCAAACCGACACCGGCGCGGGCGTTTTCCTGTTGAGCCTGCGCGCGGCGGGAACGGGATTGAATCTGACGAACGCCAGCTACGTGGTGCTTTACGACCCGTGGTGGAACCCGGCGGTGGAGGCGCAGGCCATTGACCGCTCGCACCGCATCGGCCAGTCGCGCACGGTGAACGCCTACCGGCTCATCGCGCCCGGCACCGTCGAGGAAAAAATCTGGGAACTTCAACAGAGCAAGGCGCAGACGATTGCCGACGTGCTCGGCGAGGAAGGCTTCGCCCGCAGCCTCACGACGATGGACTTGGAATACCTGTTCGCGGAGGATTGACCCGCTGCGGCGACCGCAGAGGGACGATTGCCGGAAACTGGTCCGGCGGATTTTCTCCGTTTCATGAATATTTATTGACTCCCGCGCGCTTTGTGGGAATTTTCCCGTATGACGACCATTGCCAAAGCCGACAAGAGCCGGTTGACCATTCGAGGACTGGTTGACGGCGAGCAATACATTGTCCGCGAACAGCCCGGTGGATGGTTCGTCACGCCTGAAAAGAAACATCGCATCAGGAAAGCCGGCATGAGCGCGGACGCCTTCGCCCGGATCTACCGCGCGCGCGCGCCATTGGACGCCGGCACCGCCGCCGAAATCTCCGCGAACCTGTCCGAAATGGACCGGGCGCAATGAGAATCCTGATTGACACCTCGTTGCTCGTGGAGGGCGAACGCCGGAAGTTTGATCTGGGCAAATGGGTGGTCGCCGGCCGCCATGAAGTTTTCATTTGTGACGCCACGATCGCGGAATACATTGCTGGCAAACCGCTGAAAGATTCCGGCAAGGAACAACGCTGGCAGAATTACTGGGACTCGTTTGTTTCGTTGCTGGAATCCGTTCCGCTGGATCCGCAAATCTGCCGGCGCGCCGGTGAAATGCTGGCCGAGGCGCGGAGCGCGGGAAAAACCGTGTCGCTGGGCGATGGCTTCCATGCCGCCGTGGCCGAATTGGAGGATTTGACCGTCGCCACCGCGGACTTGGACCATTTCAAAGCCCTCGGCGCCCGCGCCGTGAACCCGTTGAAATAATTCCGCGCGCGACCAGCCTGGTTCCTTTACTTTGTCCAAACAATTGGTTCCGGCCACGGCTCAAGGCCAAACATCAAACTTGACCTTGCCGGCAGGTGGACGGATGCTGCCGGCATGAAATGGGAACGACCCGTTTGCTTGCTGAATTCGGTCAAAACTTCCGCCAAGCCGGAGAAACACTGAATCGCCATGTTGTTGAACCCGTCTTCACAATTCTTCCGGTATTGGGCACTGGCACAGGCGGGCGTTATTGTGGCGTTGGTCGGTTGGCGGATTCATCTCGGACCGTTGCCATATACCCCGCTATTACGCGCTCATGTGGACATGGACACAGGAATAAAAATTGCGCTGGATGTGTTTTCCAATGATTGCGGCCGTTACCCCACAGCGTCGGAGGGATTCCAAGCCTTGATTATCTGTCCGACGAACATACCACTTGAGCGGTGGCGTGGACACGACTTGGCTCAAGTTCCCAAAGATCCGTGGAACCACGATTATGTTTATCGCTGTCCCGGCATTCATAGCACAAACGGCTTTGATCTTTTTTCTTGTGGGTATGACGGCATCAGCAAGAGTGGCGGCAGTGATCTCGACGATATTAACAACTGGGACCCCCACTCGCCTCATGGCCAAGTTGTGACTTTTCCAAGAATGATTGACGAAATCATCCAGAGTATGCCGATATTTCTCGAAATCATGCTCACGCTCCTAACGATTCCATTCTTGTTCGCGGTTCGATTGATTGCCTCATTTTCTTCTCCGCGCGTTCGGGATGAGATTGCCCGAAATCCAACTGTTCATTCCCGGTGGTTTTTCGTGTCTTTGGCGGTAATCCTTATTTTTCTGATGAGTTTAAAGTTGAGTTCTTTTGTGGTTAGATAATTCGCCTGCCAAGGCGTTTAGCTGGACTCCGGTTCAGCACGAATTTTTCTCGTGGCGCAGAGTGGTTCAACCCGAAAACCGAAGTGGATGGGAGAGCGCACGCGCCGCGCGTGCCGTTTTCCGCGCCCTCGCGGAAAACCTTGAGCGCACTGAAGAGTTCCGCACGTTCTGGGCCATATCACGCGCAAGATGCTGGACGCGAGGCGCGTCCAGCCGCACCCGATGGCGGGTGCGCTCCCCAATTCCTGTTTTCGGGTTCAATCGGTTTGAGGTTCGCAGTCTTCCACGCCAGAAGGGTTCCAAAGACAATTCCCACGGCGGCGCAAAGTTGCCCCCGGCGTTTTGCACGGCTGTAGAATTCCAAAATGTGGAATTGCATTTCTTCCCGGCGGACTATTTTGCCGGGCCGGACTTCGGTGGTTTCGCGTCTCCTGAAATTGAAGCAAGGCCCGCAGCCACTTTCCCGGCAATGAAACCGAGGACAATTCCCGCCAGCACTCCCACGGAAATATTCAGCGGCTTGTTCGGTCTCACCGGCGCAAGGCCCGGCGTCGCTCTGTCCACGATTTCAATCTTGGGTGCTGACGTTGCGGGTTTGTCCGCTGAAGGGGAATGGTTGCGATAGGAATCGGCAATCGCATTCGCAATTTGCGCGGCTTCGTTCCTGTCTTCGCTGAAAACCGTGATCTCAATCAAGCTGGTGTTCCGTTCGGGACGGACTTCCATTCGTTTTTTCAGGAGTTGAATGGCGTTGGTGGCATTCAAGGCATTCCCGCCGTTGTATCTCCTGCCCCATACGGTTTTAAGATCAAGCTTGTCAATGACCGGCCCCAGGACCGCTTCGGATTGTATGACGTTACACCCGCCCGATGGGTCCGCATCCACCGAAACGCGCGCGGTGCTCGCATACGATTCCGGCAATATAAAAGTGACGACGGTGCTGGTGATGGCTATCAACAAAAAAACCGC
The DNA here is from genome assembly GCA_963711945.1 of uncultured Verrucomicrobiae bacterium. GTDB lineage: Bacteria > Verrucomicrobiota > Verrucomicrobiia > Limisphaerales > UBA11358 > UBA11358. The sequence continues at coordinate 212,510 of CAVQGB010000010.1, forward strand.
AATGAATGCCCGGGTAAACATCATAGACTTGATCGGTTGAAAGTAAATGGATGTTCCGGCCTATTCAACCTCATTCACGATTCGTTTGCAACCGCAGCGTTGCGACCTTCTTTTCAAACATCCTTCACCGCCGATTTCGCGCGCAAAATGGAATCGCATTGCGTCGCGGCGGATTTCCTGCAAAATAGGCGCATGAATTTAGACGCCCTTTATTCCGAATTGACACTAAAAATCCCGCAAGGCGGGACGAAGCTCGCGCTCATCGTCCTCGACGGCCTCGGCGACATCGCCACACAGGAACAGAATTACATGACGCCGCTCGAAGCCGCGGCGACGCCGAATCTCGACCGGATCGCCAAGGACTCGGCGCAAGGCCGGATGATTCCCGCCGCGCCCGGCATCACGCCCGGCAGCGGCCCCGGCCACCTCGGCTTGTTCGGCTATGACCCGCTGGAATTTCAGGTCGGCCGCGGCGTCATCGAGGCGCTCGGCCTCGGCGTGGAATTGAAACCCGGCGACGTGTGCGCCCGCGCCAACTTCGCCTCGCTCGACGCCAATGGAATTGTCACCGACCGCCGCGCCGGAAGAATCGCCACCCCGATTTGCGAAAAGTTGTGCGCGATGCTTGCCGCGAAAATCAAAAAAATCGGCGACACGGAAATCATCATTAAGGCCGGAAAAGAGCACCGGTTCGTCGTCATTTTCCGCGGCAAGGGTCTGGAAGGCCCGCTCACGGACGCCGATCCGAACCGCGAGGGTTTTGCGATTCCCGTCGTCAAGCCCCGGGACGAGAACAACGCCGGCCAGAAAAAAATGGCCGGATTGATCGCCGATTTTTACAAGGCAGCGCTGCCGGTCATAGCGAAGGAAAAGCCGGCGAACGGTTTTCTCATGCGCGGCATTGCGCACCAGCCACACATCCCGTTGTTCGAGGAGCGCTACAAGCTCAAGCCGGCGTGCCTCGCGGTTTATCCGATGTATAAAGGCCTCGCGCAACTGGTCGGCATGAAGAAAATCGAAGGCCCGGCGACCATCGCGGAGCAGTTCGAGCGTTACCTCGCCGAATACGACAACTTCGATTTCTTTTTCATTCACTACAAATACACCGACAAATACGGCGAGGACGGCAATTTCATGGCGAAGATGAACGCGATCCAGGATTTTGACGCCGCGCTGCCAATTTTGCTGCGCAAGAAGCCGGACGTGCTGGTCGTTACCGGCGACCACTCGACGCCGTGCGCGCTCAAGGGCCATTCGTGGCATCCGCAGCCGGTGATGATTCACTCGGCGACCAGCGGCTCGGACAAGCTCGAACGCTTCACCGAGACCGGCGCGAACCTCGGCTCGCTCGGCGTCTTCAAGGCCAAATATCTCATCCGCCTGATGCAGGCCAACGCGAGGATGTTCGACAAATTTGGAGCATGAACTGGTTTCGTCCTCGTCATCCTCCTCGTTCTCGTAATCGGAAGGTTCGAGGACGCGGGACGGGAACGGGGATGATCAAACAATGAACCTGCCCAACAAGCTCACCGTCTCGCGTTTCGCGCTGACGGCGCTTTTTTTGTGGGCGCTGTTCTCGCCGGTTCCGTTTCACAACACACTGGCGCTGGTTCTGTTCAACGCGGCGGGCATGACGGATTTTCTCGACGGCCGGATTGCCCGCAGGCGCGGCCTCATCACAAACTTCGGCATCCTCATGGATCCGCTGGCGGACAAAATCCTGATCTGCTCGGCCTTCATCGCGTTCGTCGAAAGCACGCATTTGCACTCGGATTGGCATTCCGACGCGCGGGTCAGTGTCGCTGCGTGGATGGTCATCGTCATCGTCGCGCGCGAATTGACCATCACCGGACTTCGGCTGCTGGCGGCGTCGAAAAACGTCGTGCTGGCGGCGGAGAATTTCGGGAAGCACAAGACCATTTCGCAAATCGTGGCGCTCAACGCGCTGCTGGTGCTGGACGCCTGTCCGGAATGGCCGGTGCCCGTGCAAAGCATCTTCCTGACGTGGGTGCCCCTGTTCGCCAAAATCACGCTTTGGGTGGCGGTGGCGCTGACGGCCCTTTCCGGCGCGATTTATCTGTGGCGCAACCGCGCGATTTACATGAACGAGACGTAAGCTCGGAGGGACGAGTTAAACGAGTCCCCATTTTCTTGGATCCAGCACAGATGCTTGGGACTCGTGCAACTCGTCCCTCCGAAAACAGTCACTTCTTCGGCAGCGGCAGTGTGTCGCCGGAATTGGCCGACTGGTAAATGGCCGGGGGCAGATTGGGCGCCGGAGCGGGTGTGTGGTGATGGTGCCACGCGAACGCGCCCGCGGCGACGACCACCACGACGGCCAGCGCCGCGAGGCCGATGAATCCGAACCGCCAGTTCAAACGGGCGGCCAGCAGCGCGAGGTGGTCCAGCAGGTTTTTGCGCTGCTCAACAAGCGGCGGCGGTTCGCTGAACTTTTCCGTGCCCTTCAATTCCGCGTCCAGCACGGCGAGGAGCTGCGGCACGTCGAGCTTGAGCGTCGCCGCGTAATTCTTCACCGAGCCGCGAATGTAAATGATCGCGGAAAAGGCGCTGAAATTTCCCTGTTCGAGCGCGCGGATGTGGTCCGTGCGGATTTTGGTGGCATCGGCGACCTGCTCGATGGTCAGTTTTCTGGCCTCGCGCGCGGCGCGGAGTTGTTCGGCGACCGTTGACATCCGCCCTATTTAGCGCCATTGACGCGCGTTTGGCAATCATGTAAAGCGAGGGAGTGAAAACCCTGAAACGGACCGCAATTATTCTGGCCACCCTGTTCGTCCTTGTCTTGATTTTTTACGCCGAGGAGGACTGGCGCGGCAAACGCGCGTGGGAAAAATGCAAAGCTGAAGTCGAAGCCAAAGGCGCGGTGCTGGATTGGGAGAAATTCATTCCGCCGCCCGTTCCGGACGGCCAGAACTTTTTCAAGGCGCCCAGGATGACCGGGTGGTTTGTGAGGAACGCGCCGCAAGGCACGAATCAGCCCTTTTCAATTGCGCTCAAGCCGGACCACATGACCGAGGAAGTGAAAATCGCCGACATCATCTGGGCACCACCCGGCATCCGTTCCGATGAAACAAACGCGGATCTGACTTTGCAATTCAGCCTGCTCGGTCCGGCTTGCTTTGAAGATTCGACGAACGGCGCGATACCCATCAAGCTCGCAGATGTTCCTGTCGCGAACGCAATTGAAAATCTGGCGCGGCTGGCGGGCATCCAGTATGAGCTCGACCCGAAAGTGGATTTAAGCCACGCGGGTGCAAAAGGACAGCTCAAACTCCAACCCACCATCACGGAATACTGGCAAAACACCGCGCCCCGGCAGGTGCTGATGTCGGTGCTTCATCATTACGGTCTTCAATTGGTGGAGGTTCCGGAGACTGGCATCGCGCGCATCACTTTCAAAAACCCCGATTCCCCACAAATCTACGTCCCGCCAGAAACGGCGGACAAATTCAAAAAAATATTACAGGATGAAATCGGCGCCAGCACGGACGCCGCGCTGGGATTTCCGCTGCTGGCAAAGCCGTTGTCGGAAGTGAAGCCGGTGCGAATCGTTTTCTGTTCGGGAATACGGCCCGGTGACGAGCAAATTGTCGCGTTGCTCAAGCAGTTCTATCCCCACAATGTATCCAAGCCGGGTTCGTATTCTTTGCCCGGCTTGAAGGTAAAGCGCCTCGGGACTTATTCGATGCAAGTGACTTTGGACGCCAATTCCGCCGCCGGTTATCTGGCTTGGAGCGACAAGTTCGGGCCGGATTTTGATTTGATGCGCGAGGCGTTGAAACGGCCTTACGCGCGGATGGACGGCGACTATTCGCAGTTGTTTTTCCAACCGATGCCCAATTTCATCACCCTGCGCACCGTGGCGCAATTGCTCGCGCAACGGGCGCAATGCGAATTTCTGCTCGGCCAACCCGATAAGGCACTCCGCGAACTGACGCTGGTGCATGACCTCTGCCGGATACTGGAACACCGGCCAACCGGCCAGCCTACCACCTTGGTGGAAGCGATGATCAACGTCGCCATCACCGGACTTTACGCGGGCACCATCGCCGACGGTTTCAGATTGCACGCCTGGAAGGAGCCGCAGATGGCCGCGCTTCAGGAACAACTCAAGGACATTTACCTGCCAACCCAGGTAGCGGACGCATTCAGATGGGAAATGGTTGCCTCAACCCATGCCTTCGAAACAACGCCGGCTTCTAAAATCGCAGAACTATGGACCGGCACAGCCACGCTTGCCGGAGACAAAGAGACAGGCATTTGGACGAAGCTAAAAAATCCGATGTATTTATTCCTGAAGCTGGCTCCGCACGGGTGGATTTATCAAAACATGGTCAACGTAGCCGTGCTCGAACTGAAACCGCTGGAGGGCTTCGACCTCGCACAGGACACCATAGTGCCTCACAAATTTGACGAGCCTCGCGCGACCTGGACAAATTTTTTCACCACTATTCGCCTTATAAAATTTTGGCAGCGAGAGCGATTCCCAGTTTTTCCAGGGCAATCCAAACCGCCGCTCACAATCAGACGATGGCGGACGAGGCTCAAATCGTGTGCGCGCTGGAGAGTTACCGGCTCGCGCATGACGATTATCCCGCTTCGCTCGACGCGCTCACGCCGCAGTTCATTGAAAAATTACCTCGCGATCTCATCGGCGGCCAGCCGCTGCACTACCGCCGGACGGATGACCCGCCTTCGCAAAGCTCCGGCGCGGCAGGCGGGAAGTTCCTGCTCTATTCCGTCGGCTGGAACGAAAAAGATGACGGCGGATTGGACGGCGGAACCGATCTTACCAAAGACGATTGGGTCTGGAAATATTGAATTGGGAGGGATGGCGTGTCACCGTCCCAAATCAAAAATTGACCTCTTCAATTGAACCTTTTCTCGCCACGCGCATTCCACTGGATGAAAATGCCGGCAGTGGCTGAAAGCGAACAATTGCCCGTGCAACAGGCCCGCGAAGGAAAACCGGAGGCTTGGGACGCGCTGTTTCGCCGCTACCAACTGCCGCTTTACGTCTATGTTTTTGAACTGGTCCACAACGAGCAGACAAGCCTCGACATCGTGCAGGAGACATTCATCGCCGCCGTCCGTCATATCGGCGGTCTGCGCGATGACGCCAAGTTCGGAAGCTGGCTGTTCGGCATCGCGCACCAGAAATGCATCCAGCGCTGGCGACAAGCGGAGCGCAAGGAGATTTTGTTCGACGAAATTCCCGAAGTCGCCGGATGAATTTGAAGACGGCCCGGACGATTTGCTCATCCGCCGCGAACAGGAAGCCGAATTTATGAATCTGCTGAATCAACTGCCGCCGCCGCAACGCGCCGTGCTGTTGCTGCATTTCATCGAGGATTTTCGCTCGAAGAGATCGCGCGCATCACCGAAGCGCAGATCGGCACGGTGAAATCCCGGCTGCATTACGCCAAACGCACCCTGCGGAAATTACTGGAACAAAATGAAAAATGAAAACGCCGCGTGACATTTTGCTGGAACGGCATCGCGCCACCGAGCCGAAACTGGACGCCATCCGCCGTGAAGTCATGGCGGCGCAGTTGAACAACCAAGAAACAAAGGAACAAAGCCAGCGATCCAGCTTTGTTGCTTGGTTCCTTTGTTGTTCAAATAAATTCTGGCTGGAACTCATCTTGCCGAGCCGCCGGATTTGGGCGGGCTTGGCGGCGGTTTGGGTTTTGATGATCGCGGTGAATGTTTCCCTGCGCGACCATTCTCCGGGCATGGCCATGAAATCGGCGCCGGCGCCGGCCATGATTCTGTCGTTCCAGCAGCAGGAACGGATGTTGAGTGAACTGATTGGACCGAACGAAACGCGCTGTCGCCAAGCCAGCGGCACCGCTTGAACCGCGGCCCCGAAGCGAAGGGCGGATTGAAATTTTAATGACGTGAATCGGGAGGGACGGCATGTTGCCGTCCCAAATTGGAATCATGAGAATGGGACGGCGACACGCCGTCCCTCCCAAAACAAGTTATATGAACGAAAAACCAAAAACCGGACGGGGCTGGCGGATTCTGCGCCGGATTTTGATTGGCCTGGCGATTCTCGCCACGCTGGTTGCGGCTCTTTACACCGAGGAGGACTGGCGCGGCAAACGCGCTTGGGAAAATTACAAGCACGCAGTTGGAGGCAAAGGGCGAGAAGTTGGACTGGCAGGCATTCATTCCGCCGCCCGTGCCGGACGACCAGAATTTTTTCTGCGCGCCGATTGTGGCCACCGCCTTGAGTGCCTTGCAGAATCAAAACGAATACAGCATGGAGCCGCGCGGCACAAACAGCGTCAATCGGCTGAATTTTAACATCTATCGCGGCGATTCCACGAATTGGCCGATAGATGGCGGCAACTGGCAGAAAGGCAAATTGACCGACTTGAAACAATGGCAGATCTATTTCAGAACATTCAATCAATCTCCCGAAGGGAGAACCAACGGCTTTCGGATCACCGCGCAGCCACAAACACCCGCCGCCGACACGTTGCTGGCGTTGAGCAGCTTCAATCCGGCGTTCGAAGAACTGCGCCAAGCCAGCCTGCGTCCGGCAGCACGGTTCCCGCTGAACTACGACAACGGTGTTGAAGACACCAGCAAATTACTGCCGTGGCTGGCGCAGGAAAAACGCACTGCGCTACTGCTGGAATTGCGGACGGTTGCCGAATTGCAGGACAATCAAAGCGAAGCCGCTCTGCGAGACCTGAAACTGTATCTACGTCTCATGGACACCATCCGCAACCAACCCCTCATCTCACATCTGGTCCGTATCGCCATGCAGGCCATCGCGCTACAGCCCATTTACGAAGGACTGGCGCAACATTGCTGGGACGACGCGCAGCTTGCCAGTCTCGAAGGATCTCTCGGCGAGAAGGATTATCTGGCTGACTTCGAGTTTGCCATGCGTTGCAGTCGAGCCTTTACAATCGCCAGGTTCGAGCTTGAAAGCCGCACCCGTGAGATGAAAAATTATGCCGAGAAGAACGGAAATGAAATCCTGGTCACCAACAGCCTGCGATTGATGCCCAGCGCCTATTTTTATCAGAACGAACTCGCCTTTGCGCGGATGTATGAACAGCTCGTTCTGCCGCTGGTGGATGTGACGAATCACACTGTTTCCGTCGCCACTTATCGCGCGGACGGAATGGTCATCACGAACATGATGAAGCATTTCTCGCCCTATACCGCCCAGGCACCGATGTCTTTTCATTCGCTTTGCTGGAGTGTGCAGAAATTCGCGCTCATCCAGGCGCAAGTGGATTTGGCCAGAGTCGCCTGCGCGCTGGAGCGTTACCGGCTCGCGCACGGCGGATATCCCGAAACGCTTGACGCGCTCACGCCGCAATTCATCGCGCAACTGCCGCACGACATCATCAACGGCCAACCGCTTCATTACCGGCGGACAAACAACAGCAAATTCGTGCTCTATTCCGTCGGCTGGAACGAAACGGACGACGGCGGCACGGTAGTTTTCTTACAAAACGGTTCTACCGTGGACCGCGATAAAGGCGATTGGGTGTGGCAATATCCCGTGAAGTAATGGCGGGAACATCGAACGCCGAACGCCCAACATCGAACATCGAATGAACCGGTGGCGACCTGTGGCGTCCAACTCAATGTTCAGAGTTCGGTGTTGAATGTTCAATGTTTCGTCCCAGACACGCCGAACTGGTGCTCTGCGACCCATCCAAGATAATTTGAACCTTTCCGCTCGCGGCGGGGATTAATTATGTAATGGTCATTAAGGACGACCCGCCGGAACGGTCAGACAGCCGGGAACTTCTCGCGCGCGCCTGCGAAGGAGAAGCCGAGGCGTTTTGCCGTTTGACGGAACCGTTGCAAGCCAGATTGCTGCGGCAGGCGGTCGCGCTGGCCGGCGATGTGGGCGGGGCAGAAGATCTCGTCTCGGAAACCCTGGTGGAGGCATGGAGAAGCCTGCCGCGTTACAATCAATCGTGCCGGCTTTCCACCTGGCTTTATGCCATTCTGTTGCATCGCCACTGGAAAGCGATCCGCCGGGCGCGGCGCCGCCCGATTTCACTGGCCTGGCTGCCAATATTTGAACGACAAAACCTCCAGGATCGGCAGGAAAATCTTCCGTCGTCAGACCTTTCGCCGGCGGAAGCGATGGCGCAGATCGAAACGGCAGCCCGGCTGCGGGAATGCCTTGAACTGCTGCCGGAGAAACACCACCAGGTCATTCTGCTGCGATTTTTTGAGGACGCATCGCTGCCGGACATGGCGGCGGTGCTCGGCTGTTCCATCGGCACGGTAAAATCGCGGCTGTATCACGCCTTGGAAAAATTGCGCAAAATGAAAATGAACCTATTTGAACTCAAAGGGGATAAACAGTTATGAAATGGTCGTTCGATCCGTGTCAGCGTCATCGCCAGAACATCTCGCTTCTGGCCGCCAGCGCATTGTCGGAGACGGAGAAAGTCACCGTAGACAATCACCTCGTGGCGTGTGCGGACTGCCGGAAATATTTCGAGGAAGTCAAGGCGGTGACGGTGCCGCTTGCGAATCTGGCGGGAAGCGTTCCGCAACTTCAACCAAGCCAGTCTGCCCAAGCGCGCTGGTCCAGGGCGATTCGGGAGGCCGGCAGACTGGAACCGGTTCGCCGATTCACCCCTGCGATGGCCCTCCGCGAATGGTGGCGGGACGTGATCTGGCCGCGCCGCCGCGTTTGGACCGGCCTCGCCGCGATTTGGGTAATCATTCTCATGGGGAACCTCTCACTGCCCAACCCTGCGCAAAAGCTCGCCGGGAAATCTTCGCCGCAGGAAATGATCGCGGCCTTAAAGGACCAGCAAAAAATTCTGGCCGAGCTGATGACGATCCATTCGGGCCCCAGCGAGGCGGAACCGGAGAAAATATATTCACCGAAGCCCCGGACGGAAGGCAGGATGATTTTAACCGCTTGAATTTGTTATGAATAAAATGCCAGAAAATCAAACCGGGCGGCCTTCTCTTATCCGATGGCTGCTCCGCCGGCAAACGCAGGGGCGCGCCTTGACTGGGCTTGCCGCGCTCGCCACGTTCGTGGCCGTTTTTTACCTGGAGGAGGACTGGCGCGGCTGGCACGCCTGGCAAAAATGCAAAAGCGAACTCGAAGCCAAAGGCGCGGTGCTGGACTGGAGTAAATTCATTCCGCCGCCTGTGCCGGACGACCAGAATATTTTCAAGGCGCCGAAGATGGCGGAATGGTTCACGGGGCGGGGAATGAGAGATTTGTCCGAGCGTCTTCAAAGCACAAATTACAATTTGACCACTTCAGTCGGCGCGGCCACCAATTTGATTGCCACCACCGAAACCGCCAGAGCCTATCTGGCGTGGAGCGATCAATTCCAGCCGGATTTTGGTTTGATGCGCAGGGCGCTGAAACGGCCTTATGCGCGGATGGATGGCGATTATTCAGTGCCATACGAGCAGCCGATTCCGAATTTCCTTACTGTTCGCAGCGTTGCACAAACGCTGGCGCAACGGGCGCATTGTTATTTGTTGCTTAATCAGCCGGAACAAGCATTGCGGGAATTGACGCTCATACACGATATGTGCCGCTTACTGGAAGCCCCGCCGACGGGGAAACCGATGACTTTGGTTGCCGCGATGATCAATGTTGCCGTGACCGGGCTTTATGTGGAGGTCATCACCGAAGGTTCTCAACGGCGGGTCTGGCAAGAGCCGCAACTCGCCGCATTACAGAACCAACTCAGAGAAGAAGATTTACTTCCGTTTGTGTTGGAAGCGTTCCGGTCAGAACCAGCGGCAGTGTGTCGGAATTTTGAAATCGCGCCGCTCCCAAAATTGTTCTCAATGAAATTTATGAAAATAAACTGGTCATTGTTAATGCCGCGTGGCTGGGTTTATCAGAACATGGTCAACCTTGCCGTGCTTCACCAAAAGTCGTTGCGTGGCTTCCAACTTGCAAACAACATGGTTTCACCACGTTTATTTGAAGACGCATCGCGTGACATTCACAATTTTTTTGCTCATAAATGGCCTTATAGATTCCTTGCTGCCATTGCCACTCCTAACTACCTAAAAGCGCAACAAACCACCTTATACGATCAAACCATGATAAACGAAGCGCAAATCGTCTGCGCGCTGGAGCGTTACCGGCTGGCGCACGGCGAGTATCCCGAAAAACTCGACGCACTCGTGCCGCAGTTTATCGAGAAATTGCCGCACGACATCATCGGTGGCGGACCGCTCATTTATCGTCCCACGTCAAATGGGAAATTTCTGCTCTATTCCATCGGTTGGAACGAGACGGACGATGGCGGGAAGGAATCGCCGTCATCCCCAAACGGCGGGGATGATTTCACCAAAGGCGATTGGGTCTGGAAAAATTGATTTCAGAAACATTCAACATTCAATGTTTCGCCGCCCAGTAGGGCACGTTTGGTATTGAATGTTAAGTGTTCGATGTTGTCCCCTGAAAACTTTTCCCGACCACGAATCCGACGGCCGAGCCGATGATGGCTCCTGCCACAAAATCCGAGAACCAATGGATGGTCATGGAGACACCGATGCCGACATAAAATGCGTAAAGAATTGCCATCCAGCCCAGCCACCGTTGTTTCGGGCAAAGAGTGAGGATCGCTACGGCCATGGCGAAGGCGACGGTGGTGTGCGACGACGGCCAGCCCCAAAAAACTCCGCCGCGTAAAAAGCCGAAATGGAAAACGCGGCTGATGTCCGGGCCGACATTTTGCGCCGGATGAGCGCGGCCCGTAAACGCTTTGCAAGCGACCACGATCAATGCGCCGAGGAGTTCGGCTTGAGCGATGGCCCATCCCATCAACTTCATCCTGGCATTTTCAATAATGAAACCGACGGTGAGCAGGAATAGCGGCAAGACAAGCGGCAGCAGCCCGCCAATTACAACCGCTGGAAACATCCAGGAACGAAGCGCCGGATTGCGCGTGGCGAGAAAGTAACCCCAATCAAAACCGGACATGACGAGGATGAAAGTGAACAGGATGGCAACGAGATGCCAGACGAGTTTCCAGCCTTTGAAGCAGCCAATGAAGTTATGCGGAAGCGTCACCAGAAACTGTTTCATGTGGACATGGTAAAAGAACTCATAAAAACCAGCCACAGTTGAACACAGATTGGCACAGGCGATTTTTCAATCTGTGTTTCATCTGTGAAAATCTGTGGCTATACTGCTTCCTGCCCGCCGCCGTCCGCGCCGCCGCCGTCCAAGTCAATCAGGATGTCTCTCGGCTCGGCGCCCTTGCCGGGGCCGACGATGCCGCGGCTTTCCAGTTCGTCCATGATGCGCGCGGCGCGGGTGTAGCCGAGGCGCAACCGGCGCTGCATCAGCGAGACGCTGGCCTTCTGTTCGCTGCGGATGACCTCGATGCATTGCTGAATTAGATCCTCGTCCTCGTCAATGCCAGTCTCGTTTTCAAAACTGGCCGCGGGCTGGGAAAGTTGCCGGTGGATTTCCAGGTCGTAGTTCGGCTTGCCCTGCTTGGCGATGAACTCGACGATGCAGTTGATTTCATGGTCGGTGATGAGCGCGCCCTGTGCCCGGATGAGTTTGGCGGAGCCGGGCGGCAGATAAAGCATGTCGCCCTTGCCGAGCAGTTTGTCCGCGCCCATCGCGTCAAGAATCGTCCTCGAATCCACGCGCGAGGCGCATTGGAAGGCGATGCGCGCGGTGATGTTGGCCTTGATGACACCGGTGATGACGTCCACGCTCGGCCGCTGGGTGGCGACGATGCAATGGATGCCGGCGGCGCGCGCCATCTGCGTGATGCGGGCGATGGCCATTTCCACGTCGGCGGGCGCGACGAGCATCAGGTCGGCCAGCTCGTCAATGATGACAACGATGTAGGACAATTTTTCAGGAATGACGATGTCCTCCTCTCGCGGCACGACGATTTCCTCGTCCACCTCGACGGCGAAGCCCTCCGCGCCCGGCTCGACTTTTTCCTTTTTGACGGTGAGCGGCAGTTCCGGTTCCTGCGGCACGAGTTTCTTGTTGGGCCGGCCATTGAACGAAGCGATGTTGCGGACGCCGACGCGCGCGAAAATCTGGTAGCGCTTCTCCATTTCATTGACGACCCAGCGCAGGGCGAGAATGACCTTCTTCGGATCGGTCACCACCGGCACGACGAGGTGCGGCAGCACGTTGTATTGCTGCAACTCGACTACCTTGGGGTCAATCATCACGAACCGGAGCTGGTCGGGCGAAAATTTGTAAAGCAGCGACGTGATGATGCAGTTGATGCAAACGGATTTACCGGAGCCGGTGCTGCCGGCAATGAGCACGTGCGGCATTTCGACGAGGTCGGCGATGATCGGGTGGCCATAGACGTCCTTGCCCAGTGCGATGGGAATTTTCGCCTTGGAATTGCGCCATTCGTCGGACTCGAACAGGTCGCGCACGATGACCTTGGTCTTGATGGCGTTCGGCACCTCGACGCCGACGGAGCTTTTGCCGGGCACGGGCGCGAGGATGTGGATGCGCTCGGCCTTGAGCGCGGCGGCGATGTTGTTCGAGAGCGCGGTGATTTTTTCCAGCTTCACGCCCGGCGCGGGATGCAATTCGTAGCGCGTGATGGTCGGACCTTTGGTGATGTCGCCGAGCGAGACCTCGATCTCGAATTGCGCGAGCGTCTGCTGCATAAGCCGCGCGTTGGCCATGAGTTCCTCTTTGGACTCGGTCGGTTTGGTGGTCATGTCCGCGTGCTGGAGAAAATCCATCGGCGGCAACTGGTAATTGCCGATGATGGGCGTCTGGGACACAGTAAGCGGCTTCGGCTTTTTCGGCGTCCGGGGTTTGCGCACCGAGCCGTCAGCGATGTGGATGACGGGTTCGGCTTTCGGCTCGGCGGGGTTTTCCGGTCCCTTCTTATCCGGTCCGGCGTCGGACGAATCGCCCTTGGCTTTCTCCGGCATTTCCGGTTCCGCTTTTTTGCCAAGAATATCTTCAGTGGTGGCGGCGGGGACTTCGCGCGAAGCCTCCGGTTTTGCTTCTTGCGGGGCGGCTGGCCTGGCATCGGCGGCGGGAGCGGCCTCGGATGCTTTGGCCGGTTCAGGCAGGGTGGTTTTGCGGATGCGCGGGCCTTTGGACTGCGGAACGCTTAAATCGCGAACGGTGGGTTCGGGCACGGGCTGCATATCCGCGCCGAGGCCGGAGCGCCCGTCCTCCGTGGCGGGTTTGCCGCGGAGGGTGGAGGCGACCTGCTCCTGCAATTGCTTCGCCTGCTTTTCGAGTTCGCGGGCGCGGCGGTCCAACGCGCCTTCGCTTTCAATCACAGGCCCGATTCCTTCGGGGGTTTTCTCGAAAAGGCGGCGTATCCAGTTGCCGATTTGAAAATTCGTCAGGAACAGCAGGCTGATGAAGCAAAACGCGGCATAAACGATCGTCGCACCGACCGAGCCGAACGCCCAGAATCCCCAATCGTAGCCGAACAATTTGAAATCGAACAGCGTGTCGCCGAGCCAGCCGCCCGCGCCGGGCGCGCCCAGGTTTTCGCGCGGCGTCTTGAGCAGGCCGTTCATCATTTCAAGCAGGCCGCTCAATGAAAAAACGAAAACGACCGACCACAAGCCGGACCAGAGCCGGCGCTCGCGCAAATGGGAAAGGAATTTGAAGATGCAGCCGGCGCCGAACACCGCCAGTAAAAATGGCAGGACGAAAGCAGCCATTCCAAAAAGGAAAAACGTCGTGTAAGCGAGGTGCGCCCCAAATGGGCCGATCCAGTTGTGCGCCGGATGGTTTGGCGGCGTGTGGAGGAAGGCGAGGTCGTTGCGGTCAAATGAAAATTGCGCCGCGAGCAACAGCAGCGCGACGGCCAGCAGCGCAAAGCCGATGACGTCGGTAAAACCGTTTCCCGGATCTGACGCTGTTTTGCGTGACATGGCGGCAAGTTAGCGAAACGACCGCCGGTATCAAAGTTGAAATTGAGCTGCGGATGGAATTGATCGAAAGACCGGTCCGCGGCGTGTTTCTATTCCAATGCTTTGGCCAGCAGTTGTTTTTCCTCCGGCAACAACTGGCGGTCCTTTTGCGCCAGCGCCAGAAAGGGCGCGGCCCTGGCATTTTGCCCCAGCGCGGACAGCATCACACCGTAGTAGAGCGCCGTGGACGGTCTCTCCAGCGAGGCGCTATTCAATGTTTCCATCGCCGCCACGCCGTCGCGTGTCCGGCCCTGCAAGTGCAGCGCGTAGGCGTATGTGGTCACGAACGACGGGTTGTTGGTTTGTCCGGCATGGACTTCCGCCGCCAATCGGAAGGCTTCGGTCAAATTGGTTTTCAGCAGCAAGGCCGTGGCCGCAAGGTTGTTTTTGAGGTCCAGGTTTTTCGGTGAAAATGGGAGCAGCTCGGAGCAGCACTGATATAACGCCCTTGTATTGCCGGACGCATAATAAATCTGTTCCAAATCCTGCTGTGCCCAGACCGCGTCGGGGAATCTCTGGACGATGCGATGGAGCAGATTCACCTGTTCGTTTGCCATTCCCCAGCGATCCGCCAGGCCCAACAGCGCGTTGAGCGCGCCCAGGCGTCCGCCCGCGGAGCTGACCGCCGAACTCCAATTGCCGGACGCCATCAGCGATTCGCCCAGTTCGGTCCAAGAATGCGACAAGAACGCCAGCCGCAGGAAATCCGCGTCCCCCCAGTCGCCGTTGGCCGTGTAGGTGCGGAGCGCAAGCCAGTTTGTGCCGTTGAGATGGCAATCCACCAACGCAAGCCGCACGGGGGTTTGCGTCTGCATGGCGGGGGGCAGGTTGGTCAACCACTGCACGGTTTGCGGCAGGAAACCGTTGGCTTCCATCCACGAAGCCACCTGTGCCGCCATGATCGCGTTGGTCGCCGAAGCGTGTTGCACGGCGCTCAATTGCGCGGCAAAACCGGGGCTTTGAAGGCGTTTCAGAATGTCGAGATTTTGCAGGCGATCGTTCAAAGCCGCCTGCGGAATGGCGAGCAGTTGCTTTGAAAACTCCAGCGCGCCGGCCACGTCATCGTGAATCAGGCAATCCGCCATCAACGAGCGCAACGCCGCCGGAGCGAGGTTTGTATCGCTGCAAAATTCCTTCAGCTTCGCGCGGGCAGCGGTGGCGGATGCGGCGTTGGTGAGACTCAACCGGACGACGGCAAGATTGAGCTGAAACAGCCGGTTGGCAGGTTCCAGACGGCACGCCATTTCAAACTGTGATTCCGCATCCCCGGCACGGTGCAGGCTCAAATCCAGTTCCGCTGACAGGATGTGGAACTCGGGCAAATTCGCGGCGGTCTCGGACAGGTCGCCGAGCACCTGCGTCGTGAGCGGATAGGGCGGGCTTTGATAACGCAGCCCGACGGAGGCCAGCAGGAGTTGGTTGGTGATGGCGGGCGACAATTGCGCCAGACGCTGGCACCAGTCCAGCGTTGCGGGCGAATGCGCCGCATCCTCCAAGCCGACCATGACGCGGCAGGCGGGGATGTTGTTGGAGTTGATCAGCAGCGCCTGTCTGGCGCTCAAAAAGGCGTTGCGATAATCGCCTTTGGCAAAAAAAGTCTGTGCCTGGGCCGCGCTGTGCATTTCCTTGATATGCCGGTAGGCCGAACGGCCCGGAAAAACCGCCAATGCAATGACAATGGCAGCGCCCGCCGCGATCCAGATTTTCAGATGCCTGTTTTCTTCATCCATGCCGGAATCATGTCAAAAAACGCAACGGTTTAGAAAGACCAAAAACGAAAAGCCACTGCGCTTTCACGCAGTGGCTTGAAAGTAGCTTGCTAAAAGATTAGTTGCCTGGCGCACCGCCGCCACCACCACCGAAGCCGCCACCGCCACGACCGCCACGACCGCCACGACCGCCGAAGCCGCCGAAGCCGCCGCCGAACAGTTGAGTATAGGCCTGGGTATAACCCCTGCCGCCCGGCGCAGTATCCAACGCGGCTTTTGATTCAGCGGTGATACCCGATACAAGGGGCTTCACGCCTTTGGTGTAGCGCTCCATCGCGATTTGCGTCTGGAGGTCGGACACGGCTTGAACCTTGGCCTTCACGCTGGCTTCGGTCGCGCCTGTAGCCAACGCTGCGTCAACCGCCTCCTTCTGGGCTGCGGCCAATTTCGTATTCAAGTCCGTCAATGCGGTGTCGGCTGTCACGGCTTCATTCAATGTTGTCATTTGTTCCGGTGTCAACAGACCACCGCGGCCGCCACCACCGAAACCGCCGCCACCACCACCGAAACCGCCACCGCCGCCGCCAAAGCCACCACCACCGCCGCCTTGCGCGGAAGCTTGATAAGCGGTTGTAGCGAGACCCACAGCCAGCGTTAAGCACGTTAGAAATGTTCTAGTCTTCATGTTTTCTGTCTTTTGTTTGTTTGGTTGTATTTGTTCAGTTCACTGGTCTTGGAACACCCAAGGCGGAGTATTAGACGAGCCCAACGCCTAAAGGTTACAAGGATTGGGCGGAGTATTGCATAAACCAACCGATGCGCAAGCAAAAAATTAAATTCAAAATTGCCATGAATAGGTTGTTCAATGTCGTCCCATGGAAAATATGTTTAAACCGTGGTTTATTGGTTGTTATGTCCATTTCAGGTTTTAATCAATCACTCCATCGTGGACGTGATGAAACCGCAAAAAGCCATATTTTCAGGAAGTTTCACCGTTTTCCAGGGATTTGCCGGTGAATTGAGAGCCTTGGAAAATTGGTGCTCCGGCTATTTCAGCAACGCCTCGGCATGCTTCCGGGCCGCTTCGCTCTGGCCGCCGAGCATCCGCGCCAGTTCTGTCACGCGCTCCTTCCTGCCGAGCAATTGGATTTCGGAAGTTGTCCGGCCATTTTTCAACTGCTTGGTCACGACGTAATGCGCGTCCGCGGGCGCGGCCACCTGCGGCAGATGCGTGATGCACAACACCTGCCGCCGGGCGGCAATCTGTTTCATCTTTTCGCCGACCGCGTTGGCCGTCTCGCCGCCGACGTTCGCGTCCACTTCGTCAAAAATCAGCACGGGGATTTCATCCTCCGCCGCCAGGACCGTTTTGAGCGCCAGCATCACGCGCGCCATTTCGCCGGACGACGCGATGGCGCGGAGCGGCTTCGCCAGTTCGCCCGGATTCGGCGAAAATTGGAACTCGATGGAATCAAAGCCAAATTGGGTGGGGCGAGAGTCCTCGCGAGCTGGCGCGTCAGTAGCCTCGCGCCACGGGACAGTTGTAATCGCCACATCAAACTGGCTTTGCTTGAAACCCAAATCTTCAAGCTGTTTGCCGGCGGTTCTGGCCAGCCTCGGAATTGCCCTTTTCCGCGCGGCGGACAGTTTTTTTCCGGCGTCCGCAATATCCACATCCAGTTTTTCAAGGGCACCGTTGAGTCGGGCGAGTTCGGTGTCGCGGCTTTCGAGCGATTGCAATTTCGATTCCGCCTCGGCGCCGAACGCGATCACTTCCGCAAGCGTCGCGCCGTATTTGCGCTTGAGCGAATGAATCAAGTCGAGGCGTTCTTCGAGGGCCGCGAGCCGCGCGGGGTCCACGTCCACCTTCTCCGCGTAACGTGACAGCGCGGCCTGCAACTCGCGCCATGCGCCGGCGGCCTGCGAATGGAGTTCAAGCAACCCCGCCGCGCCGGAATCCACGCGATGCAATTCCTGCAACGCCCGCCCGATCGCGCCCGCCTGGACGAGCAACGAGTGGTCATTTTCGGCCAGCGCGTCGAGCGCGGCCTGGCTCAATTGCAGGAGTTTTGCGGCGTTGCCGGCGCGAGCGAATTCCCGCTCCAGATGTTCGTCCTCGCCCGGCTGCAAACGGGCGGCGGAAATTTCCAGAACCTGGAAGCGGAGCAGATCCAGTTGCTGCGCGTATGTTTTTTCGTCCACGACCAGCGCCGATTTTTCCAGTTCCAACATCGCGCGCTGCCGGACCAATCCGCCAAAGGCCTCGCGCTCCTTTTCCAGCCCGCCGAAGGCGTCCAGGATGGCGAGTTGCCTGGCCGGGTGAAGCAGCGATTGGTGATCGTGCGGGCCGTGAATATCCACCAGCCACTCGCCGATGGCGGCGAGCGTGTTCAGTGTCGTGGGCGAGCCG
This sequence comes from uncultured Verrucomicrobiae bacterium, assembly GCA_963711945.1. Lineage (GTDB taxonomy): Bacteria > Verrucomicrobiota > Verrucomicrobiia > Limisphaerales > UBA11358 > UBA11358. The sequence goes on from CAVQGB010000010.1 coordinate 230,567, forward strand.
TTGACGAACTGGCGGTTCGTTCCCGCGCTCGTCAGGGCGCGCTTGAGGATGAGACGGTTTTCCTCGCACGGTTCCAGGCCGTTTTCCTCAAGGAAATGCTGGAGTTCACGCTTTAGCGTGCTGCGCGGACAAACTGAAGCTTGAACTCCAACGCCCACGTCAAAGACGGCCTCCACCGAGCAGCTTTCCTCACCGGTGCGGATGAGCGCGCGGTCGGCGCGTTCGCCCAGGACAAGGTTGAGCGCGCCGATGATGATGGATTTGCCCGCGCCGGTCTCGCCGGTAATGACGTTGAAGCCGGATTGGAGTTCCAGCGTGAGATCGCTCACGAGGGCGAAATTCTTGATGCGCAACGTCGTCAACATTCGGCAAAAGGCACACAACATTGCGGATTGGCGGCCTATTGCGCAAACAGAAAAATCTTATTTGGCGCAACACCGTTTTTCCCGCAGCTTCCGGCTTTCGTTTTCCCCGCGATTCGGCTAAAAGTGGACTCATGTATTCGCCGACGCTTGATGAATTTTTGAAACTGGCCGCGCAGGGAAACCTGATTCCCGTCACGCGCCGCATCCTCGCCGATTTTGAAACGCCGCTTTCGGCCTACCGCAAAATCCGCGGCGCGGGCGAATCGTTCCTGTTTGAATCCGTTGAAGGTGGCGAACACATCGGGCGCTACTCGTTCGTCGGCTGCAACCCCCGCGCCGTCATCAAACAAACCGCCAACCGCGTCGAGGTCAGCGAAAATGGGAAGGTGGTGGAAACAGTTGCCTTGGGTGGAACAGGCCTCCGGCCTGTCGTTTCGGGCGTCGCGCCCGAAACCGATGGCCGGCACACGCCCGAATCTTCATCGCCGCCCCAGGAACCATCCGCGTCCCCAAACGCAATTCGGCGGGACGCCGAATTGGGACAGGCGGGACGCCTGTTCCACCAACAAACCGTCCGCGATGGCCTGGAAGTCGTCGAGCGCATGATGAAAAATTTCCGCGCCGTGGCCGTGCCGGGATTGCCGCGCTTCACCGGCGGCGCGATCGGCTTCATCGGCTATGAATTCATCCACGACGTCGAGCCGGTCGTGCCCCGCCCGCCGCAGGATGATTTGAAGACGCCCGTCATGTATTTTCTCATCGCCGACCAGCTTCTGGTTTTCGACCGTGTCGCGCAAACCATCACCGTTCTGGTCAATGCCATTCTCGATGATTCGACCGCGCCTGCGGACGCCTACGAAAATGCCACGAGTGAAATCGAGCGCATCGTCTCGCTGCTCGAACAGCCAAGCGAGCACGCCGCCGTCACCGTCACCGGCGAATCGCCGCCGGTCGCGTTCGAGTCCAACCAAACGCGGGAAAAGTTTTGCGCGAACGTCCTCAAGGCAAAGGAATACATCACCGCCGGCGACATCATCCAGGTCGTCGGCTCGCAGCGGTTTTCCGCGCCGGTCCAGGCGTCGCCACTGGACATTTACCGCGCCGCGCGGCACATCAACCCGTCGCCGTATATGTTTTTGCTGGAACTGGACGGCTTCGCGCTCGTCGGCGCGTCGCCGGAACTGCACGTCCGCTGCGAGGACGGCAAGGTGGAAATCCGCCCCATCGCCGGCACGCGCCCGCGCGGCAAGACGGACGCCGAGGACGTCGCGCTGGAGAAGGAACTGCTCGCCGATCCGAAGGAGCGCGCCGAGCACGTCATGCTCGTGGACCTCGCGCGCAACGACATCGGGCGCGTCTGTGATTTCGGCAGCGTGCGGGTGAAGGATTTGATGGTGATCGAGCGTTACAGCCACGTCATGCACATCGTCTCGCAGGTGGAGGGAAAATTGTCCGCCGCGAAAACGCCTTACGATTTGATGCGCGCGACGTTCCCCGCCGGCACGTTGAGCGGCGCGCCGAAAATCCGGGCCATGCAGATCATTTCCGAACTGGAGCAGACCGCGCGCGGGCCTTACGGCGGCTGCGTCGGCTATTTTTCCTTCAGCGGCAATCTCGACACCTGCATCACCATCCGCACCGCGTTGTTGAAGGACGGCAGGGCTTACGTCCAGGCGGGCGGCGGCTGGGTCAACGACTCCACGCCCGATAATGAATTTCTGGAGACCGTCAACAAATCCATGTCAATGCGCAAAGCATTGGCAATGGCGGAAGGGTTTGCCAAGGCCTGACAGAGCCACACGCCCGGCCTGTTTGATGCAGGGAAAATCGGGCGCAACCCGGCACAACGCAAAAAACAGGCTGCTCCGCCTTGACAGGATGCGGTGCATGGCAAACACTGTCAGACTTTATGGCCGAACCCAAAGAAAATCCGCTCATGGAAAAAATCGTGTCGCTGTGCAAACGGCGCGGGTTCATTTTCCAGTCGTCGGAAATTTACGGCGGCATCAACGGTTTCTGGGACTACGGCCCGCTCGGCGCGGAACTCAAGCGCAACGTCAAGGAACTCTGGTGGAACACCATGACCCGCCAGCGCGACGACGTCGCCGGCCTCGAAGCGACCATCATCATGTCGCCCCAAATCTGGAAGGCCAGCGGCCACGTGGACACGTTCAGCGATCCGATGATTGACTGCAAAACGTGCAAGGGCCGGTTCCGCGCGGACCAGACGGACGAAATTCCCTGCCCGCAAAAGCCCAGCAAATGCGTCAACGAATGCCACGGCGAGAAGACCGAGGCGCGCGCGTTCAACCTGATGTTCCAAACCTACGTCGGCCCGGTGCAGGATGATTCCGCCGTCGCCTATCTCCGCCCGGAAACCGCGCAGGCGATTTTCGCGCAGTTCAAGAATGTTCTGGAAACCTCGCGCCAAAAAGTGCCGTTTGGCATCGCGCAGATCGGCAAGGCGTTCCGCAACGAGGTCACGCCGCGCAATTTCACCTTCCGCTCGCGCGAATTCGAGCAGATGGAACTGGAATTTTTCATCAAGCCGGACGAAGTGATTGAAGCCATTCAGCGGCAGCGTGGCCAGCGGTAGCCTCGGAACTGACCGGAAACTTGAACTGCAACCCGGCCGAACCGCAACCCGAATTGGGGCTGGCAGGCGTGGCATCAATATTGGGTCGAGGAGCGCATGCGCTTTTACGAAGGCATCGGCCTGTCGCGCAACACGCTCGGCTTCCACTGCCAGACGCCGGAGGAACTGGCGCATTACGCCCGCGCCTGCGTGGACATTTTGTTCAAATTTCCGTTCAGCAAGAAGGACGCGAACGGCAACGTGGCCGGCGACGAACTGGAAGGCATCGCCGCCCGCAGCGATTTCGATTTGAGCCAGCACGCGCGTTTTTCCGGCAAGCCGATGGGCGTGTTCGACGAGGAATTGCGCGCCGCGTGGGGCAAGTTGCCCAAGGAAAAACAGGATGAACTCTGGAAACGCTATTACGAGAACCGGAAAAAGTATCTGACAAAGATGGCGAAGCCGGACGAAACGGCGGAGCAAATCCAGAAGCAGGCGACCGAGGACGCGAACGGCCTGGCGAAAGGCCAATACATCCCGCACGTCATCGAGCCGAGCGCGGGCGTGGACCGTTTGATTCTCGCGCTCATCGCCAACGCCTATTCCGAAGTCACGGAAACCGACGACAAGGGCAAGAGCGAAACGACCGTGGTGATTGAAATTTCATCCGCGCGTCGCGCCGGTCAAGGTGGGCGTGCATGCCGCTGCTGAAGAACAAGCCGGAGCTGGTGAAAAAGGCGCTGGCAGTCCGCGATTTGTTGCGTCCGTGGATGAATGTTTTTTACGACGATGGCGGTTCGATTGGCCGCCGCTACGCGCGCCAGGACGAGGCGGGCACGCCGTTCTGCGTGACGATTGATTTCGACACGCTCGGCGAAAAACCCGAACTGCTCGACACGGTGACCATTCGTTATCGCGATGATGGCCGGCAGGAACGGCTGAAAATTTCTGAACTTTTGGAGTTTTTGCTGTCTAAAATCCGTTGAGCACTGAAAACGCAAAAACTTCAGTCGCGCCCAAAAAACGCGCGCCGACGCTGTATTTCATCGTCGCGATCAAATTGATCAAGGGCACGCTGCTGCTGCTGCTGGCGTTGAGCATCTTTTCGCTGGCCAACAAGGATTTGCCGGAATTATTCAATCAATTCTTGGGATGGGTGCATCTGGACCCGGAACGGAATTTCTTTGCGGGCATCAGCCGACTGGCTGGACACCGTCACGCCCGCCAACATGCGCGTGTTTGCGTCCGGGACACGGTGCTTTACGGATTGTTTCTGCTCGTCGGCGGCACCGGGCTGGCGTTCCGCGCGAAATGGGCCATCTGGCTGGCCATCGGCGAATCGGCGTTTTTCATCCCGATTGAAATTTTTGAACTGATCCGCCGCCGCCTGCCCAAGGCACGCGGACCAGCCGCGCCCGGAATTTTTTCACCATCCCAAAATCGGCCTTCTGCATCGTGCTGGCGTTGAACATTTTGATCGTCTGGTATCTGCTCGAAAACCGGAAGCGGCTGTTCCGCCACCACCACTGATTTTTCCCGCGTGACCGCGCGCCCGGCTTGTGGCATCCTCGGTCAAACAATCCATGAATGACGCACTGCCATTGGAAGTATTGGAATTCGAGCAGCTCCTGAACAAGCCCAACAGCGACGCCTCCGGCTTCGCCAGTTTCTTTGCCGCCGGCGAGGTCTGGATCGCGCGCGTGCCGGCGCGGCTCGATGTCATGGGCGGCATCGCGGATTATTCCGGCGCAAACGTCTGCGAAGCCGTTCTCGGCGCCGGCGTGCTGATGGCGCTGCAACCGCGCAACGACCGCACGCTGCGCATCCGCACCATGCACGCCGGCATCAAGGCGCTGCCGGTGGAGACGCGCCTGCCGCTCGACGCCTTCAAGATCCGGCGACGGCCTGGCCGGCTACGCCGAAGTCCGCGCATTGTGCCAGGCGAATCCGCTGGCGAACTGGGCCGCTTACATCGTCGGCAGCATTTTCACGCTGCTGAAGGAGGAGCCGGTGAAACTGCCGTTCGGGTTCAATCTGCTGCTCTTGAGCGGCGTCCCGATGAACGTGGGCATCGGCAGCTCCGCCGCCGTCGAAATCGGCACGCTCTCCTGCCTCAACGCGTATCTCGATTTGAAAATATCCCCGTCGCGCATGGCGCGGCTCGGCCAGATGGCGGAGAACCACGTCGTCGGCGCGCCGTGCGGCATCATGGACCAGACGGCCATCACGAGCGGGCGCCAGGGCTGTCTCACGCACATCCTTTGCCGGCCCGGCGAGGTCAAAGGCGAGGTGCCGATCCCGGCGGGAACCGGCTTCGTCGGCATCAATTCGATGGTGCGCCACAGCGTCGCCGGCAGCCCCTACAGCGACACGCGCATCGGCGCGTTCATGGGGAAAAAAATCATAAATGACATCCGCGCCCGCACCGGACGCGCCGCGCTGGATTATTTGACGGAACTTTCGATGACGGAACTCCGGCAACAATTCGCCGCCGAAATTCCCGAAAAAATCCTCGGCTCGGAATTTCTGAAACTGCACAAGACGCACGATGATCCGGTCACAAAGATTTCGCCCGATGCCACCTATCGCGTCGCCGGTCCCACGCGGCATCCGGTCGAGGAAAACGAGCGCGTGCTCAAATTCATGGACGCGCTCCACGCCGCAAAAAATGGCGACGAGAAATCGCTCGTTATCGCCGGCGAATGCATGTATGGCGCGCATGAAAGCTACCGGGACAATTGCCGGCTTTCGACGGCGGAGGTGGATTTTCTGGTGGACACCGTCCGGCAGCGTGGCACCAAGTCGGGGCTTTACGGCGCGAAAATCACCGGCGGTGGCACGGGCGGCACAGTGGCGGTGTTTGGAAAACTGGACGCGCTCAAGAAGCACATCCCCGAAATCGCCGTCGAATATTCACGGCGCGTCGGCGTGATGCCGGATATTTTTGAAGGCACGTCGCCCGGCGCCATTGAATTTGGAGCGAAGCGCTATGCGTTTGGTGCGAACGGCTGGAAACGGTTTGATGTTTGAGATGAACCACGAAACACACGAAATGACACGAAAATTGTTAAGTCAGAATTTTGTGTTCCTTGTCGTGTGGTTCGTGTATTTCGTGGTTAAAATGAATTCAGGTTTTTTACGTTCGCAAAGCCGTCATTCCCATCGCCGGACTCGGGCACGCGGCATTTCCCGGCGTCGCACGCGGTCAAAAAGGAATTCTTCCCCGTCGTCGGCACGGACGGCATCGCCCGCGCGCTGTTTCATTATCATCTGCTGGAACTCGAAGCCGCCGGCATCGGGGAAATTTGCATCATCGTCCAGCCCGGCGAGGACGAATTGGTGCGGCATTATTTGCGCGGGCCGGGCGGCGATTATCTCAAGCGTCTGGAGAAATATCCGGCGCTGCTCCGCGAGGCGGAGCAAATGCGCGGCTTTGAGAAACGCATTCAGTTTCGCCGTCCAACGCGAGCAGGAAGGTTATGGCCACGCGGTTTATCAGACGAAAGATTTCGCGGCGGGCGAAATGGTCCTGCTCGTTCTTGGCGACCATCTCTTCCGCGGCAAACCAGCTTCACCATATCGTGAACTGGCCGACATGGCGACGATTTCCGGTGGCAAAAGTGTTTCCGCCGTGAACCGGATTGGCGCGGGTGAATTGAAAGGGTTTGGCACCATTGCGGGAACCCGCCGCGCCGAGAATCCGCGGCTGATTGACGTGTCTCTCATCATCGAGAAACCCGACGCGGCTGTCGCGCGCAAAAAATTGCGCGTCAACGATCTGCCCGCAGAAACATGGCTCGGCTGGTTCGGGATGCACCTGCTCGCACCTTCGATTTACGACGTGCTGGAGGAAATGATCCGCGACGACGTGCGCGACAACGGCGAATTCCAGCTCACGCGCGCGCAGGAAATCCAGCGTCGCCGCGAAGGGTATCTCGCACTGGAAATGACCGGTGCGGAGCGGTTTGATTTCGGCGTGCCGGACGATTTTGTCCGCAGCGTGCGGGCGTTTCGGACGGGGGTTTGATTTTGCCATCACCCGGCGCGTCAAAAAATCTTGCCACGCGAGTGAATTATCCTTTAACGTGTGTCCCTTGAAGGCTGGATCTTCGCCTTTAATCCGTGCGCGGTTAGCTCAGTGGTAGAGCACTACATTGACACTGTAGGGGTCAGAGGTTCAAACCCTCTATCGCGCACCATTCCACCAAGACAATCTCCGGAGCCTCAAATTCGCCTGGCTAAATTCATTTACCGGGGATTCGCGGGAATGGTGAGATAGTGCAAAACATAAAAGTAGGGCACCTCCGGGAAAATGAACACCCAGCGTTCACCGTCAAGCGTGGTGGCTGCCAGTGCTTTGTTGCCGTTGTAAATCGGCAGGCCAAAATCCACGGTGAATTTCCGCCCATTTTTCAATTCAATGGCGATTTGAAGGTTGTTCGTGTTAAAACCGTAATTTTGCGGGTCGGTTACGAAGTGTCCGAGCCACCCTTCGGTGGTCAACTGGCTGATCTGCCCGACCGCCTGCTCGATGGATGGGTCGGTGGCAATACTCTGCGGACCAGAGGCGGCGGTGAGCGTCCATTGGCCCGGGCCGTTGCGGACAAGCTGGCGCATCATGCCGTTTTGACGCAAGGTGACTTGCGCCACGTCATTAGTGTTGAAACTCCAGACGTGCCGGTCGCGAAATTCCCAGTCCCCCGCCTCCTGAAGGCGGGTGAAATCCTCTGCCTTGATGGCGTAGATGGAAATGGGATCCTCGTCGGCACGCCGCACAAAAACGCCGTTGGTTGACGCACCGAGCAGCAAATGCTCCATGACGGCGTTCGTGTCGCCGGCCTTCGAGCGCAAAATGATTTCGCGCTGTGGCGGGGTCAGTCCGTAAGCCGGCAAATTCGGCGCGGTCACCACATCCTGAACAAATTCCGAGATGCGCATACTGGCGAGCGTCTTGATGAACGACTGCACGTTCGCGGCGTCCACCGGGAACGGGTCGCCTGCGATTTTCCAGTCGTTCGGACCTTGCCGTTGCAAAATAAAGTGGTTTGTCTCCGGGCCGAGCATTTCGATTTCTGCGACGGGCGCGGTCAATTCCACCAGATTCGTGTCGCGGAACGAATTGATCGAGCCATACCACGGCAAAAGCGGCTCCCCGGCGGTGGCGAGAATGGTGTTCCAGCCTTCGCGCCTCGCATAAACCTGCGCCGGATCGTTGGTCGGACTTTTACCGAGGTGCAGGGCGGAAGCATTGGTGCCGTTGCCAAGCCACAGGTCAAGCGCGGCGGGCTGAAGACCAAATGCGGCCGGGTCGGTTTTCACGTCGGCGGGGATGAATTGCGTGACGTGCGCGGACTGGAGGCGTTGCAGCGCGTCGGCGATGTGGCCGGTGTCGGCGCGCGCCTGCAACGGACGGATCATGCGCCACAGGTTATTGGTGGGATCGCGCCGGAGTTCGACGGCCAGCCCCTTCGCGCTGTTGGTCAGCACGATCCAATCAAAGCTCCGCCCGGCGTCCACGAGCGCGCTGTCACGCCAATCGTCGGCGGAGCGGGGAACCAGCTTGAGCAAATCGGCATCGGCCACAAATATGCCGTTGACGCCGCCAGCGCGCAAATAAACCTCGCTGCCGGGCGCGGTTTTATGGCCGATCTGCAACTGCCAGCGATGCCCGCCGGACTCGATGACGAGCGAGGTTGGATTGCCGAAACCGAATTCGGCTTCCGTGCCGTTGCGGGCGCGTAAATCGGCGGCACTGATGGGGGATCCGGTCTTAAGTTGTTGAAGCGTGTCGAGCAGCGTCCCGATGGCGGCGGATTGCGCGGGATAAACAACGGGTTTGGTGAGCCGCCAGACGCCGTTCGTAAGATCGGCGCGTATTTCCAGCGCGTCAGGCGGAACCACTTGGACGCTGGTTACGGCAGCGGGCTGAAGGCCGGGCAGGATTGCGGACGTTTCGCCGCCGGCGGGCCGAAGCCAGTGCTGGAAAATAAAAATGAACGCGGCCAGCGACGCGGCGATCACAAACCAGATGCCTGTGGTCTTGGAATTCATGCTTTGGGAACACCGAACATCCAACATCCAACATCGAACATCCAATGATTCCCGATGCGCGGGCGTTCTGGGTGTTGGGTGTTGGGTGTTGGATGTTGAATGTTTTTCATTGGCCTCTCATTTCCTGCGCGCCAGCCAGACCAGCCCGCCGAACAGCAGCACCGCGCCGGGCAGCGCGCCCAGCAGCAACCAGCGGATCTCAACCTGCTGCGTGCGCGTCATCATCAGCCGGAATTCCGAGACGGGCCGCGGGCCGACGCCGGCAAGCAACTGCGGACGGTCCAGCAGCCAGTTGACGGCGTAACCGAGGAAATCGCCGTTCGCGCCGCTGATGCCGCCTTCGATCACTGTGTTCTGAAGAAAGATCGAGTCACCCACGACCACGATGCGTGTGTTGCCGCGCGGATTGGCAACGCCGGCGGCGATTTTTTTGCTCGATGGCCGCCATGAGCGGGTAGCTGCGCGGCGGCGCGGCGGGATCGCCGACCAGCGTGGACCTGTCGCCGGAAAATGCCAGCTCGTCCACCTGCGGCGCGTCGGACGGCGGATTTTTCCAGTCCACCTTCATCACCGGGCGCGGCGAAATCATTTGCAGAGCCGATTGCGTCAGGGGATTGACGAGGGGATGCTGGCTGAACCGGCGCACGGCCACGTCCGTGCCGGAAGTGGTCGTTGTATTGTCCATGTCCCGCACTGTGTCCGCGACGACATTGACGCCCCAACGTTGCAGTATCGGTTCAAGGCCGGTCGGTTGTGTGATGGAGGCGTAATTGAGCAAAACAAACAGCCGTCCGCCCTGCGTGAGATAATTGTCAATCTTCTGCAATTCCAATGGGGCGAACGCCTGCGGTCGGCCCGGCGATGATGAGCAGGTCGCAGTCCGCCGGCACGGGGTTGGTGCCGAGCAATTCCAGCGGTTGCACGTCAATGAAGTTTTCCTTCAAAATGGAGGCGAATTTCAGATAGCCGGCGATCGGAACCGGTCAAATCCGTAAGCGACGGTTCGCCGTGGCCCTGCAAAAAATATGCCTTGAACGGGGAGGACTTCTGCAGCGCCAGCAGCATCGAAGTGAATATCATTTCGCCGCGAAACGCCACGGGGCCAATATCCAGTTTTTTGTCCTTTGAAATTCCTTTTATGCCATTTTGAATGAGCGCGTCGCCAGGACGGATTTGGTACGTGGTCGTTGCCGGCATCGAAGATAATGAGATTTTTCGCGCCCGTTCCGGCAAGCTTGTATTTTTCGGCGACCTTTTCGGCCTCGCCCGGATCGCGATTGTAATCCACCGTGCGCACGGTGATGTTTCGATCCACCGTTTGGTATTCATCCAGCAGCGACGTGATGTCGGGATAAAAATCGTCCTGCCGGTCGTAATATAGCGTCACCGCGATGTGGTTGGTCATCGAACGCAGCACGCTCACCGTGCGCGAGGAAAGCTGGACGCGCGTCTGCGCGCTCAAATAAAACCGTTGGAAAAACTGCGCGGCGAGATAATTCGCCATCACCACGACCGCCAGCACCAGCGCCGTGCGCAGCACCGCGTCCAGGCCGATTTTCCATCGGCGGCCCGTCGAGAAGCTCGGTTGTTTTGGAGAATCAGATGCCATGTGTTTATTTCCAGCGCCGGCTTTCCACCACGCGCAGGGTCAGGAACAGGAAGAACAGGGCGAGGCTCGCGTATAAAATCACCACGCGCGTGTCCACCACGCCGCGCGTGAAATCCTCCATCTGCTTGAACAAATTGAAATACGACAGCACCCGCATCTGCCATTCGTCGGTGGACGGAATGTTTAGCGCCAGAAACGCCAGAATGAACAGTCCCACGCCGGGAACCAGGCTGATGACGGCCGCCACCATCTGGCTGCGCGTGAGCGACGACGCGAAACAGCCCATTGCCAAAAACAGGCAGCCGCTCAAAAAAATGCCCACGCAGGTCCCGCCCAGCGTCCCCGCGTCCAACGATTGTGATTGGCTTGTGAAATGCCGCACGATGAACAGGCCCGCGATGGTCGGCAGCCACATCAAGGAGTAAAAGATCACCGCCGCCGTGAATTTCGCCGCCACCACCTGGCAATCACCCACCGGCGTCGTCATCAGCGTTTCAAACGTGCCGGACGATTTTTCCTGCGCGAACAGCCGCATCGTGATCGCCGGCGTCACCAGGATCAAAACCATCCAGAACAGGACCGAGTTGAAAAACAATTCCGTGACCGGCCTCGGAGAGGGGTCGCTGCCCAGGTTTCTGATGAGCATCACAAAGCTCATGCCGTTCAGCAGCGTCACCGCCGCGATGACGACATAGCCCATGATGGAGGAGAAAAACGCGGCCAGTTCCCGCCGCAGCAGCGTCAGGAAGATTTTCATTCGCCCTCGTCCTCCTCGTCCTGCGGCTTGGTGATTTGCACGTAAATGTCCTCCAGCGAATGGCGGTTGCGCGTCAGTTCGCGCAGCGTCCAGCCCAGCTCGCGCGCCAGCGCGAATACGAGCGGACGCAAATCCGTGCCGTCGCGCGGAGTCAGCGCGCACCGGAAAAATTCGCCGTCCAGCGCCGAAATATCACACTGCTCAACTTCCGGCAGGGCTTCAAAAGCCCCCCGCAACGCCTCCTCCGGCGCGGCGATTTCCGCGATGACCCGGCTGCTGCCGGCCATGCGCCGCTGCAAATTTTCCGGCGTGTCGGAGGCGAGGATTTTGCCGCCAAACATGATGAGCATCCGGCTGCACATCATTTCCGCCTCCGGCAAAATGTGCGTCGAAATCAAAACCGTGTGTTTCCCCGCGAGGCTTTTGATCAATTGCCGCACGGAGCGGATTTGCTGCGGGTCGAGGCCGATGGTCGGCTCGTCCAGAATGATCAGTTCCGGCTCGTGAACCAGCGCGTCCGCCAGGCCGACGCGCTGGCGGTAGCCCTTGGAAAGCTGGCCGATGACGCGGCGGCCCACGTCCGCCAGGCCGCACTGTTCCATCACCGTGCTGACACGCTCGCGCGAGCCGCGCCAGCCGAGGCCCTTGAGCCGGGCGCGGAATTTCAGATATTCGCGCACGCGCATTTCGGGATACAGCGGGTTGTTTTCCGGCATGTAGCCGATGCGCCGCCGCACTTCTTCCGATTCGTGAAAGACATCGTAGCCCGCCACGCGCGCCGTGCCGCTCGTCGCCGGCATGAAGCAGGACAATATCCGCATCGTCGTGCTTTTGCCCGCGCCATTCGGGCCGAGGAAGCCGACGATTTCGCCGGGCGCGACCGCGAAGGAGATATCGCTCACCGCGGTGCGGCCCGCGTAGCGTTTCGTCAGGTTCGCCACTTCAATCATCGCAGCTTTGACTCATCGAAACTTTCGGGAGTTTAGCAGAAACAACCGATTCCCGGCCAATAAATTTTCCACCGCCGGAACAACCGCGTGTTCTTATAAACAGGCAAATCTGCCGTTGGTTGCGTTCAATCTTTCGCCTGCCGGCTTGACTTTGGGGCATGATTGGCGCAAAAGCAATCACCACGATGTCCGCGCCGGCAGGAAATTTCTACGCCGACTGGCGGCGTTCCGCGTTGCGGGACTGCGCCGGAGAGCAGTTGCACGACGGCGATGCGCCGCCCGAACGGCTGCTTGCAAGCCGTCTGGCAGCATCAGCGCCTTCAGCGCGACACGCTCAAAACCGCGGACGGGAAAATCGTCCGCGTCCTGCATCCCGGCTTCTCCAACGCCGAGGGCGGCCCGGATTTTCGCGGCGCGGTCCTGCAAATCGGCGATGACGCGCCGCGTTCCGGCGACGTGGAAGTTGACCTGCGCACGTTCCGGCTGGCGCGCGCACGGCCACGACAAAAATCCAAATTTCCGGAATGTCATTCTCCACGTCGTCTGGGAACTGCCGGAGTTCCGCCTTCAGGCGGCGATCCGGCGACAGACCGCCTGACGGCTGAACTCCAAACGGTCCGCCCGTCGCCCTGCCCCTGAAAAATTCGCTCGACGCGCCATTGGCGGAATTAAGCCTGTCGCTCGAAAACAAACCGCTGCGGTCGCTGCCTGAAAATCTGCGCGGCAAATGCTGCGCGCCGCTGCGCGAACTGGACGAGGCACGGCTCGCGGAACTGCTGCGCGCCGCCGCGCGGGTCCGTTTGGAAAACAAGGCCGCGCAATTCCGCGCCCGCGCCAGAAACGCCGGATGGGAGCAATCCTTGTGGGAAGGCCTGTTCCGCGCGCTCGGCTACAAGCATAACGTCTGGCCGATGCACAATCTTGCCGAGACGAAATCGCGCTGGACGCGCGGCGCGAATTCCGCCATCGAATTTCAAGCGCGGCTGCTCGGCATCGGCGGGCTGCTGCCGGGGGAATTGACCCGGTCGCGCAAAGGAGCCCGGACCATTATCTGCGGCGCGTCTGGGATGTCTGGTGGCGCGAGCGCGATGAATTTTCCGATGTCATCCTGCCGCGCGCGGTCTGGAAATTTCACGGCCTGCGTCCGGCGAATCATCCGCAGCGCCGGCTCGCGCTGGCGTCGCACTGGCTGGCCGACGAGAAATTCGTTTCAAAAATTGAACAATGGGGTTTGACTGATTTTCCCGGCGGGGGAAGTGTCCTCACGAGCCGGTTCGCGGAGACGCTTGCCCCACCCAAAGCCGGTTCGCAAAATATTTTGGGTTCGCTTCACGAAATTCTCCGCATTGACCACGATGAATTCTGGTCGTGGCACTGGACGTTCCGCTCGGCGCGATTGAAAAAGCCGCAGCCGCTGCTCGGCGGGGCGCGCGTGACGGACCTGGCGGTGAACGTGATTTTGCCGTGGCTGCAGGCGCGCGCGACGGAAGGCGGAAACGCGTCGCTGCGGCTGGGAGATCGAGCGGCGCTATTTTGGCTGGCCAGCGGCGGAGGACAATTCGGTTTTGAAACTGGCGCGTCAGCGGCTGCTGGGAGCGTGTCGCCGCGCCGGCGACCAGGAATCAGGGACGGCGGCGCGCCGTGCCTCCCAAAAATTCCAGAACGCGGCGGCACAGCAGGGATTGACGCAAATTGTTAATGATTTTTGCGGGCGCACAAACGCGGTCTGCGATCGATTGCCGGTTTCCGGAATTGGTGCGCGGGTGGAAAGGATGAAATTCCGGCCAGGTCACGAATCCCGCCGCCGGAATCATTTCGCGTCGAGACTGGCGAACGGATTGTTTATGAAGCCGCCGGCGGGCGGTTCGGGCGAAACGGGCACCTTGATTTTTTCCGGTTTCGGCGGACGGCGGGCTGCCCGCCGGGGCGGGCGGCTGGCTGCTTTCGAGCGACTCCGGTTTTTTTGCGCGCTTGTTGCGCGGCAGTGGGCTGACCATCACATTGATGCCGCGGCCGATGAGCTTCGGCTCGAAATCGGGATGGCCGTAGGGCGCGATTTCGTCCGAGGAATCTTTTGATGACTTGAAACCCGATTTCCGTGTGCTGCATTTCGCGTCCGCGGAATTTCAGCGCCACTTTCACCTTCATGTCTTCGCAGAGAAAACCCACCGCGTGCGCGACCTTGATGCCGAGGTCATGCGGGTCAATGCGCGGGCTCAACTGGACTTCCTTCACCATCGAGGCGTGCTGGTGTTTTTTTGTTTGCTTCTCCTTTTTTGCCTTTTCGTAGCGGAACTTGCCGAGGTTGACGAGGCGGCAGACGGGCGGCACAGCGGTGGCGGCGACTTCCACCAAGTCCACGCCGTGCTGGCGTGCCAGATTGAGGGCGTCGTTCAGCGTGATGACGCCGAGCGGTTTGTTGTCCACTCCGATGACCCGGACTTCGCGGGCACGGATTTTGCCGTTGACCCGGACGAACGAATCGGACGAAGAATTGCGTGAAGGGAAAGGGTGGCTCAAAACACCCTCGTCGGTTGTGGCATAGCTATTTTATTGCGCATCTAGTCTGTCGCCGGACTGCTGTCGCCCGGCGAATTCAATCATGGCATTTAACTAAACGATGTCCGTTCCCGATGCAAGTAAAAAATCATGCGGAAAATAATCATGCGGTTCAAATTTGAATGGGAGGGCCAAAAGGGAATGGTTTTCATGCGTATTCGGAGCAGCCGGCGGGGCACGCCGGGGATTATTGACTCAATGGCGTCGTCGCGGGCTGGATGGCGGAAATTGTCTTGGGCTGCTGTTCCGCCGGGGGTGTTTTCCGCGCGTCAAAGCGGACAGGCAGTTGGTTCTGCTTTATCCAGGTGGCAACGGCCTTGGCCCAGCCTTCGGCAAGGAGTTCGCCGGTTATTCTGAACGATTTATTGCACCCCGTGGCACACGAACCGAGGGGCGAAGCGGCGGGCAAGGGGTTTGTCGCGCGCCAGCCCGCGGGCACGGGACAGTGAGCTCCAAATAGCAGCCAGGATGGCCGGGCAACGGGTGATTAAAGCGGCAGTCATGATTTTCGTCCACGGTGAGCAGTTGCCATGTTTTCCCGCCGTCTTCCAACCGGACATGCACTTGGGCGAAACCGAGCTTGCGGGCGATGAACACCGTGTCTTCGCAGAGGCTTTCCAGATGATTGCAGCGGGTTCCTTCGAGGATGAGCCAGCGGGTCTGGGCGAGGGCGTATTGGATTTCAGAGCGCAGGGTCAGGGAATTGCCGAGCGTGCGACCGACGGCGAACCATTCGCGGCTGAAATTCAACTGGCCCGCCGCCAGCAGGATGATCACCATGCCGGCGCCGAACAACTCGGCCAGATGCTGGCCATGCCACCAAAAGGCGACAAATCCCAGCGCCAGAAAGAGCGCCGTGAAGGCGTAAATCCAAACAACCACCTTGCGCCGGGAGAAACCCGTCTCCATGAGACGATGATGGATGTGGCTGCGGTCCGGGCGGAACAGCGGCAGGCCCTGCACACCCCGCCGCACGATGGCCAGCGAAGTGTCCAAAATCGGCAGGGCCAGCACAAACAAGGGCGCGATAAGGGCGGCGAAAATGGTTCCCTTTTGCGAACTGACAATGGTCATGCAACCCATCAGAAAACCGAGAAAATAGGCGCCGCCATCGCCCATGTAAATGCGCGCGGGCGGAAAGTTGAACCACAGAAAACCCAGCAGCGCGCCCGCCATACCGGCGCCCAAGAAGGACATGGCGCCGACCCCGGCCCCCACATACGTCAACAAGCAGCATCAACATCAGGCAGATGCCGCCCGCCAGGCCATCCACGCCGTCAATCAGGTTGATGAGATTGGTCATGGCCACGAGCCAGAACACCGTGACCGGCCAGGCCCAAAATCCAAGGTCAATGATGTGGCCGGTGAAGGGAATTTGAAATTTATTGATCTCGATTCCAAGCCAAAGGCGGCTGTGGCGATAAGTATCTGGCCGATGAATTTGCGTTTCGCGCCCAGCGGAGAAAGGTCGTCCCACAATCCCAGCCCAAACATGGCGAGCGCAACGGCTGCCATTTTCCGGAAAGGATAGGGTCCGATGGATTGAGGCGCCCAAATATTCAGGGCCTTAAAGACGAGAACCACCGTGGCAAAGGCCGCCGCCAGAGCCACGCCGCCCAAACGCGATTTGCCGCCGATTTTATGATGAAACTCCGCGTCCCGCCGTGGAAAATCCATCCGGCCCTGCATCCGCAGAATCAGTATGATGACGGCAACGCCAACCCCGGCCCCCACCAAACAACTCAAGATCAGCCGTTGATATTCCATCGTTATTTTTCAGGTATTCCCTTGGAAAGGGGCTTTGATTTTGACGGCCATCCGCAGGGAAGACAAGCAGAAAAATATTGGAAAAAAATGTTGACACAGAGGAACTTTCCGGTAGACTGGCGATGGTTGGGACATGGTGTGTTGGCGGGTGCCAGACGCAAACAATTGGTTCAGGAGAAGGATAGAAATATGCGAGCAAGTTTCTTGAATGTATTCGGCGCGGTCGCAGGCATTGTTCTTGCGGGTGCCACGTTGGTTCGCGGGGATATTCTTTATCAAAACACAGCGGTTGACTCCGGCATCAATCTGAATTTCGCCAATAACCAGCAGATTGGCCAGCAAATTTGGCTGGGTTCTGCAACACCCGAGTATCTGACCAATTTTTCATTTGAGTATTACAGTCCGGTGCTGGCCAATAGTTTTAGCGGCAACGTCATGATGGACGTGATCATTTATGCGAACGACAGCGGTTCCACATACCATGGATACACAATCCCCGGCACGATCCTTTACAACAGCGGTTTGATTCCCCTGGTCACCCCGTTTTCTCAAAACGGCAATTCCTTCGCGACGGCGAACTTTGATCTGTCAGATTTGCTGAATGGCGTCGGGCAGGGGCTGTTCCGATGTCTCCCTCCCTGCTTCTTCCGACCAATTTCACCTTCAGCGTCACCTTTTCAGGCTTGGGTAGCGGTGACTCGGTGGGATTGGAAAATTACGGTTACCCGACCGTTGGAGGAAATTATGGCGATTATTGGTTTTATGGGAGCGGTTGGGAGCTTTTGACGAATGCCACACCGACCTCCTTTGGAGCGGAATTCATGGGATCAACAACGATACCGGAGCCAACCGTCTTTGCTGTGGGGGCGTTGGGGGCAGTGATGATCGCCGGTTTTGCTCGTCGTCGCCGGAAGTAATTTTCCATTCTTCAAATTTCCGCACCGCGGCGCGACTCCAACCAAAGGCGCCTCGCAACCCACGTTTCACGGATAATTCTGCTCAACGGTTCAATCCTCGCACCGGTTACTGTGCTGCCACCCGGTAAAAGGTATTGGCATTTGTTGCTGGCAGAGTCAGCATGTAGAAACCGTTAAGAAGCGAAGGCATGTTGGTGACGGTGGTCCACAGTTGCGGCGGGGAGAGGCTGAACGTTTGTTGCAAAACATAATTCCCGCCGTTGTTCGTCCAAGACAGGGAAAACAGATGGTTGGTCCGGTTGACCGCGCCTGCTTGCACTGGCGGAACAATCACCACGTTCGTCCACGCCGAAAATTCGGACGTGTTGTTGTTCGTATCGGTTGCGGTGGCGGTGACGACCCAGCCCGGCGGGACGGAGACCGGCAGCACCGCCGTGAAGTTCGACGAGCATGATGACGCGCCCAGGGTCAAATTTGTTTGGCCCAGAAAAACCTGCCCTTCGCCATAGCCTGACGGGTCGCCGGCCGGACTTGAAAAAAACTGGAGCGTGTAAGTCTTGCCCTGGATGCCGTCCAGTGTGCCGCGGATCAGCGTCCCGGTGCCGCTGTAGGCATTCGTCAGCACGGGATAATTTTGTCCCCGGTTCGCCGCGTTGGCCGCGACGCCGCTTTCGCAATCCACAATCGCGTTGACTCCGGCACCGGCGGCGCCGGTGGTTGGATCCAAGTCAATTCCCAGCGCGCCGTTGCTGAAGATGGCGTTGCCGCTGATCAAATTGTTGAGCGCGCCGGTGCGCACCCGCACGCCGCAGCGCAGACGAATCTTGGGCAAAAGCGATGCGATTGCCAGCACCGGGCGCTGATGCCGCCAATGACGTTGTTCGTCGCATTTGGCTGCAAGTCTATTCCGTGGCCGAAATTGCCAAGAGCGCTGACCCCATTTGCCGCGGTGCCGATAAAATTTCCCTGAATCACGTTCCACGAGGCGGCCAGATAAATTCCGCCGTTAAAAATGCCGCCGCCGTTGGCCGAAATGAGATTCCCCGCGCCCGTGCGCGCTGCCGCCAATCTGGTTGGTGGTCCGATCCTGAATGTTGATACCCGCATAAGTATTTCCCGCGTCCATCATGCCCGTCTGATCGGTTCCAATGTAATTGCCTTGAATGACATTGTTCGTCGCGCCGGCGCCCGATGACATAAATCCCTTCACCGCCGTTCGCGGAAATAATATTCCGCGCGCCGGCTGCCGTCCCGCCGATCTGGTTGTTTGCGGCGCCGTTGAATACCCACGCCGGCATCGCCGTTGCCCAGACTGTTTGCGCCGGTCGCATCCAGTCCGATCATATTGCCTTGAATGATGTTGCCGGTCACATTGCCATTGTTTCCAAACAGCAACACACCCTGCCTGGCCGTTGCCGGAAATCACATTGCCGCTCCCCGCCGTCACGCCGCCGATGACATTGGAACAGCCCTGGATGCGGACGCCGGCAAGGAGATTGGCGATGGCCTTGCTGCCGGTGATGTCCGTGCCGATGTAATTGCCGCAAATGGTGTTCCCGGCGTCAGTCAGCAGATCAATCTCGACGCCATCGTAGGCGTTGCCTGAAATCACGTTCCGCGCGCCGGAAACGGAACCGCCGATGATGTTCGACACGGCGCCGCTCAAGGAAATTCCATTGCCAACCGTTGGGCAGCGCGTTTGTGCCGGTGGCGTCCAAGCCGATGAGATTGCCCTGAATGAGATTTCCGGCCGCGGGATTTCCGATGACCAAGTCGTTGGTGAGATGACATGCCGCCTTGAGCGTTGCCGGAAATCACATTGCCCGCGCCGGAGTTCGTGCCGCCGATCTGATTTCCGACAGCGCCCGAAATGTAAATGCCCGTGACGCGATTGCTCAAGGCGAATTTTCCCGTGGCGTCCGTGCCTATCCGGTTGCCCAAAACAATGTTGCCGGATGACCCGTTGTTGTTCAAAGAAATACCAGCCAGGCTGTTCCCGGAAATCACATTGCCGCTGATGATGTTTCCGGGCGCGCCAATCAGCGCGATGCCATCCCCAGCGTTGCTGATGATGATTCCGCCGGAAATATCCGTGCCGATGCAATTGCCCTGAATCCAATTGCCGGTGGCGCTGGCGCCGGTCAGATAGACGCCGCTGTTGCCGTTCCCGGAAATGATGTTCCTCGCGCCGGAATTTGTGCCGCCAATCCGGTTGCCGCTGCTGCCATAAATAACGATGCCGGGATTTTGATTGCCCAGAGCGCTGGTGCCGCCCGCGGCGACGCCAATGCAATTGCCCTGCATCGTGTTGCCACTCGTGCCGCTGTTGAAGAAGATGCCGGCGTCGCCATTCCCGGAAATCACGTTGCCGCTGCCTGTGTTTGTCCCGCCAATGAGGTTGCCGGAACTTCTCACCCAGATGCCATCACTGCCATTGCCCCGCGCCAAAATGCCGCTCACATCCGTTCCGATGAAATTTCCCTGAATCGACGTTCGATGCGCCAAGCAACATCAGCCCTTGTCCATCAAAACCGTTGATGGCCAGGCCGCGCACCGCGCTGAACCCGGCCGTCAACTGCAACCCCACCGCATCTGAACCCGCGTTTGTGCCGCATAACGCGATGACCGGCGTATTGATGAAGCCCGGTTGCGTGGTGGCATCAATCACCACCACATTGCTGACCGCAGGCAACGGGGTCAGCGGAATGATGGTGAAGGCTTCGTGCCGCCGATATTGAAACACGATGGAATTGGAACCGGAACCGGCGTTGACATTCAGAATGGCCTGACGCAGCGAACCGCCTCCGCTGTCGGCCACTGTGGTAACGGTGAAGGTGGCCCCGCGCGCCGCGGCCACCCAGCCGGCCGCGCACAGAATCGCCAAAGCCGCCCATTTCGCGCCTCGCGCAGGAAACGGGTTGATTTGCCGCTTTTTACAGACGCATTTCACCAAGGATGATTTCGATTCCCACGTTGGATCATTTTCAAGCAGACCAACGCATCATATGTCATAAAATAAACAGCCCGCCTTCGCGGGGCGAAGAACGGGCTGTAAATACAAATCCAAAGAAAATTACGGGCTGGCGTAGGTGCGGCCGCCGGGCGGAACCTTCCCTCCCGTTACCGGAGGCGTAACGGTTACAGGCGTCGTGGGCGGCGGAATGTAGGGCGGGCCGAAATGAAAAGACGGCGTCGGCGCCAACGCGGGCGGGTTCAGCGAACTATTTGCTTTTGCGATTGTCGTAACTTGACCCAGCACGTCAGTCACGGATGGATTGGCGCTGCTGAATCCTGCCAAAACTTTGTTAATCGGCTCTTGCAATTCGGGAATGGCCGCGGAGACACCGGCCAAAATTGCCTTGCCCGATCCTGGCGCAACTGCGGCCACCGTTTCGGCTATCGCTTGGAATTCGCTGGGAACCAAATGGCACACGGCCTCGACAATCTTGCCTGCTTCGGACGGCGCTGCCGCCGCCGCCGCATGGGCAATTGCGACCGCCTGATCCGGCACCAGCGCCACCGCAGCGCCGGCGGCCACCGAGGCCATCTCCGGCACCAACTGGGCGATGGTCCCCACAACAGCCGCCGCCGCCGCAGGATTCAATCCCACCGCCGCCTTGACCACATTGATTGTGGACTCCACGCAGGCTTTTTGTGTCGGCCTGTTTCACCAGCGCAGCCGACTTGGCCGGCAGTTCAGCCGGGCTGACGGTTTTTAGAGTGCTGAAATAAGGATTGGCACTGGGGGTGTCTCCGGCGCACAATTTCGCCGCCGCAATCAGCGTAACGGCCATCACCAAACTCAATAATTTCATAGCTTTCTTGGTTTAACAAACGCAACTATTCTTTTCAGACCCGATACTAGTGGAAATCTATTGTCTGCAACCCGCGGAGTCAACAAAAAAATGAAGAGAAAAACGCGCCCCAAAAGCCGGATTGTAATTGCAAACTGTCCGGCAATCGGCATTATTGCCCTTCAATGCGCCGCCGCAACAATCATCAACAGGAATTTCGATTTTGAGCAACCCAGAGGCAAAGTGCGTTCCCCCCCCCGCGCCCGTCGTGTGGCGTGATTTGGCTTCTGATGGCCGCGTCGGTATTATCATTTGAAGGTCAGGCGCTTGGTCAGGAATCGCTGCGAATGTCGCTGGCTGGCGATATGGCGGCGGAAAGCCAGCGCCAGGCGCAGAATACCATTGGTTATTATAATCTGCTTTGGGGACCGGTGGCCCTGCGTTTTTCTTCCGGGGTGAGATTTGATTATGACGACAATGTCCACCAATCACAGAAAGGCGAAGGCGATTTGATTGTCCGTCCCAATCTCAACACCCAGATGCACTGGCCGGTCACGCAAAAGAACAGCCTGGATGTCACTCTGGGCGCCGGTTATTCCCTCTACGCGACCCATTCCGAATTGAACCAGCTTTATGTGAATCCGGGTTCGGGGCTTTCCTTCAACATTTATGTGGGGGACTGCGTGATCAACCTGCATGACCGGGTTTCAATCACGGAGAATGCCTATCAGAATCCCACCGTGAGCGGAAACCAAACCTTTGCGCAACTCGAAAATGCGGCGGGCGTGACCTCGTCCTGGGATTTGAACAAGCTGGTGGCCCAGCTTGGCTATGACCATTTGAACGACATTTCGTTGGGTTCCAATCAGCAACTGCCCGACGCGATTTCGGATAACTGGTTCTTAAACGCCGGCCTGCGCGTTGTTCCGGAAATCACCGTGGGCGTGGAAGGCGGGTTTGGGCTGGTGAGTTACGGCCGGATTCAGTCCTCGTCCCCGCAGCCGGATGCCGAGCAGTGGAACGCCGGGGCGTATTGCAAGGCGGAAATCAGCGAATACATCAGCGGTCGGCTTGACGCGGGTTACACGGTCTATGCGCCGGTATCCGGCGGGGCGTTCACCAATTTGAACAATGCGGCCAATTTATATTTTCGACTTTCGCTCACCCACCAAGTCAACCCGTTCATTAATTATTCCCTGTCCGCCGGCCGGAGCACGGAATCATCCTTTTACGGACAGCCCAGTGAGTATTACTTTGCGCGCTGGCAGCCGAATTGGAACATTTTCAGAAAGTATCAGTTGAGCACTCCATTCTGGTGGCAAAAGGGAAACCAGTTGTCAAACCGCCTCTACGGGCAGGGCGGCGCGACGGATTACAATCAGTATGGGGTCGGCATCAACCTCGGCCGCCCCATCACCCAAAAACTCTCCGGCAATCTGGGTTACCAGCTCATCCGGGAAAGTTCGTCCCTGGCCAGCCTGAATTATACCGCCAATATTGTGAGCTTGAATTTCACCTACCAGTTCTGAATACTCCCCCGCACCATGCGAAGATTATTGTCGTTCTTCATCGTCTGTGTCACCGGGGTGGTTTCAGCGCAAGTCGCGACATCGCCGCTGCAATTGCCCATGCCCGCCGCCAGCCGGTCCGCCACGACGGCTGCCGCGCCGGCCGCCGCGCCGGTCGTTCCGAATGCCGGCAGCCCGCTGCCCACGCCGGGGTTGCTCAACGGTTACGTGCCGGATGACACTTACAAGCTGCGTGTCGGGGACACCGTGAGTTATCAAATTACGGAAGACCAGACTTGGGATCCGGTGAACGCGCCCAAAATTCTCGTCGTGCAGGATTCGGGCGAAATCGAGACGCCCTACATCGGACGCGTGATGGCGGTCGGCAAGTCATGCAAACAGCTCGCCGCGGAAATTAAAACCGCGCTGGAAAAGGATTATTACAAGCAGGCCACGGTGGTCATTTCCATGAATGTGGCCAGCCCGATTCTGGGGCAGGTATATCTTTGGGGACAGGTGCATAACCAGGGAGCCTTGAACATCATGGTCAACGAAAACCTGACGGCGGGCCGCGCGATCATGCGCGCCGGCGGCTTTGCGGATTTCGCCAATGAGAACAAGGTGAAAGTGATCCGCAACTCCACCGGCACCGATGCCGGCAAGCCGGCGCAAACCTTCAATCTGGACATGGAGCAAATCCTCAACCAGGGAAAAACCGACAAGGACATCATTCTTCAGCCGGGCGACCTGATTATTGTCCCCTCGCGCCTGATCAATTTCTAACGCCACTTCAAGCGAATCTCCCACCACAAACTGAAATGAACGAAGAACAAGATCTGGTGACGCACGACCGCCCCACAACGACGGCGCGTTTTTTTCACGGCTGCACCGTTACCGCAATTTGTTCCTGCGGCGCTGGTGGGTGCTGGTGCTTGCCGTGGGGCTGGCGCTGGCGGGGATGGCTGGCTTCATCCGAAACGCCGCGCCGGAATTCGTCTCGGAAGGCGAGATGATTGTCAGCCCCAAACTCAATATCCAGCAGGGTTCGCTTTACTCGGAGGAACTGGGAAATTTTCTGGGCACGCAGGCGGCCATGATGGAAGGCCTGCAAGTCAAACAACGCGCGGCAGCACGCGCGAGTGGTCAGAATCCTGGAATACACCCCGTTCCTGTTGAGCTGAACGTCAGCGTCCTGCCGAAGACGACGATTTTCGTGTTGCGCGCCAGCGGAGAAAACGCCGAATACACGAAGGCGTTTCTCCAGGCCTGCATGGACGAATACATCAGTCTCAAAAAGGAGATGGCTGAACGGACCTCCACCACCACCATTGCCGGCCTCACCGACCAGATATTGCGGCTGGAACCGGAGATGCAGAAGAGCGAAGACCAGATTCAGGCGTTTCTTGGCACCAACGATGCCGCTCTCTTGCAGGAAGCCAGCAGCGTCGGAAACTATCTGACCCTCCTTTACCAGCAACAGGCCGCCGCGCAGTCGGAATATGACCTGCTCCAGACCATGACGCTCGACCAAAATCTGTTGCTGGAGCAGGACCGGACGCCTTCATTCACGAGTGGCGTAAACGCCGGGGCGCAATTCGGCTCATTTTTTTCCGGCGGCCTGCCGGTCAATCCCGGCATGGTCGAGCAGGCCGACTTGTCTGCCCCCAACACCATCGGCATGCAATATTTGACCCTCAAGCAACAAATTCTGCTGTTGAACGCCGAACAGGACCGATATGCGGAATACCTGAAACCAAAGCATCCGCAGATGATTGCCCTAAGCCGGGAAATGGACCAGTTCACACAATTGCTGGATATTTACCGGAAACAAAACATCGAGCAAATGGACGCCAAGAAAAGCGCCCTGGCGTTGCAAATCACCAACCTTGACAAACAAACGAAAATTTGGGGCCTGCAAAACGTCGAGTTGAGCCGCAAAAGCGCGCAATACGCGCGCTTGAAAGCCAGGTCGGACAGGATTCAGGCCCTTTACGACTCGTTGCTTGCTTCCTTGGAAACTTTGGACGTCAACAAGGACATCAGCCCGGAAAGCGTCACCGTTTATGAACCGGCAACCGATGCATTCACGGACAAAACAGTGCGTGCGAAACGGCTGGAGATTGCCGGCGTGATCGGCCTCGTCCTGGGTGTCTTGCTCCTGATGCTCCTGGACCGTGTGGATGACCGGATGAACACCTTTACCGATTTGGAGGAGTTGTTTGACGAGGACGTGCTCGGCCAGATTCCGCGCGAACGCAGTGCCGCC
This sequence comes from uncultured Verrucomicrobiae bacterium, assembly GCA_963711945.1. Taxonomy (GTDB): domain Bacteria; phylum Verrucomicrobiota; class Verrucomicrobiia; order Limisphaerales; family UBA11358; genus UBA11358. The sequence goes on from CAVQGB010000010.1 coordinate 255,685, forward strand.
CGGGGCATCACGCTCCCCTTTGTGCAACCCGACGATCTCCGGCATACCTTTGTGGAATCCTATCGCAACCTCCGGTCCTCGCTGCTGTTCATGGCGCAAACCGGCACACGCCCGCATACCTTGCTCGTCACCAGTTCCGTGCCCAACGACGGCAAGTCCGTCACCGCCGCCAACCTCGCCATCACCCTGGCAGCCGGCGGCGCGCGGGTGTTGTTGGTGGACGCCGACCTGCGCAAGGGCAACCTCGAAAACCGCTTCAATCTCAAGTCGGCGGGCACCGGTCTTTCCGAAGTGCTCTTGCAGGGGGCCGAATGGCGTCCCCTGGTCAAGGAAACGGGTTTTGTCAATCTTCAGATGCTCCCGCGCGGCGCCACGACGCAGCGATCCAGCGAACTTTTCATCGGACCGGTCATGGAAAAGTTTCTTCAGGACTCAAACAAGGTATATGATTACGTCCTGATTGACACAGCGCCCGTGATGGCGGCGGACGACGTGACGAGCCTGGACCCGCGCGTGGACGGCGTGATTTTTGTGATCCGCGCCGAAGTCACGTCCGCCCGGGTGGCCCGCGCGGCCCTCAACATGCTTTATCAGCGCAAATCGCGCGTGCTCGGTCTGGTCTTCAATTCCGTGCGCGCCACCGCCAGCGATTATTATTACTATTACCGCTACCGGGATTATTACAAACCCCACCCGAACAAGCCGGCCAAGTAAAAGGCCGCCAGCTGATGCGGTTTTCGGCAAAATCCAAGTTGTGGCAGAAATCGAACATCCGGCACTTCCGCCCCAAGCCGGCGGACGTGTCCTGTGGTTCTGCCTGAAATCACAACCCAAGCACGAGCACATTGCGGAGGCGCATCTCCGGCAAACCAGCACGGTTGACGTCTTCCTGCCGCGCATCCGTTTCAAACGCGCCACGCGGCAGGGCATGGCATGGGTGACGGAGGCGCTGTTTCCCGGCTACCTGTTCGCGCGGTTTGATTGGCGGGAATCCCTGCGCCTGGTGCAGCATTCCCGTGGCGTGCGCGGCGTGGTTCATTTTGGGGAACGCTGGCCGGCCATTCCCGAAGACGTCATTCTCGAACTGCAGCAGGCCATCGGCGCAACCGGCCTGCGCATCATTCCGGCGGAATTCGTTCCCGGCGACGAGGTGAAACTGGTGGAAGGCGCCATGCGCGGCCTGCGCGCCGTCGTCGCGCGCGTCCTGCCCGGACGCGAGCGCATTGCGGTGTTGATGGAATTTCTGGGAAGGCAGACCATGATCGAAGTGCCGTTGAACTTCATTGTCAAGGAAGGCGACGGGCGCACCGCGATTTTGTAACGCCTGAAATTTATTGCTCGCCCCAACCGGCAGGACGGCAAAACCATTGTTTGCAGGGAGCATTCGCAATCAAATCCACAATTTGCGAAGCAAACAATAATCATGTTTAAGCTGGCAATGCGACCGCACAACTTATTTCGCCGCCGTGGTTTGAGCCATGTCCCCGCCGATGGCGCGTTCGAGATTTGCGCGGGCGACGGCGTAATCGTGGAGCGCCTGCACATTCGTCGTGCGCGCCTGCGTCAGCGACGTCTCGGCGTCCAGCACGTCCAGTTGCGTGCCAGTGCCGGCCTCGGCACGCGCCTTGGCCTCGCGCAGGGCCTCGTCGGCTTCCTCCTGCACCTTTTGCTGTGAATCCAAAATCTCTTTTGACTCGATGAAATCGGAATAGGCCGTCCGCACCTGCAATTCGATCTGACGCGACTGGTCGGCCAGATCATTCCTGGATCTGTCGCGCAGCGCGTTCGCCTGGATGACCTTGCCACGCGTGAGCAGGCCGTCGAAAAGGTTCCATTGCATCTGGGCACCGGCGTTCCAGCCGTCGAGGTGCGTGCCCACATCGGCGCTGAAGGACGAGTTGAACCAGTTGTAGCCGGCGAAGACCTGGACGGTCGGCTTGTAGCCGGACTTGGCGTTGACGATGTTGAGTTGCTGCAATTGTTCCGCCTTGCGCAGGGCAATCAATTCGGTGCGGCTGGCCAGCGCCTGCTGGATGGCGTCCGGCAGATTCACCTGATATGGCACGGCGTCGAGCGTGTCGGTCAATTGCAACGGAACGTCCTCCCAGATGCTGCGCGGCAGATTGAAGCCGAGCAGATTGGAGAGATTGTTTTTGGCGATGCGATAATTGTTCCGCGCCTGAATCAACAGCGGGTTTTCGTTGGCGACGGCCACTTCGGCGCGCAGGGCGTTGAAATGCGGCACCGTGCCGGCGTCATAGCGGCGCTGCTGGTCTTGCAGCTCGTTTTGAAGCAGTTTCACCGAGGCCTCGTGAACGGTGATTTGCTGCGCGGCGAGCAGCACGTTGTAATACGCCACGCGCACGGCGAGCAGCGTGTCGTCGCGGACGGTTTGAAATTGCGCCACCGCCTGTTCCTTCGTCAGCCGCGCCGCCCGCACGGCGGCGGTCAGTTTACCGCCGTCGTAAATGGACTGGACGATTTGCACGCCCGCGTTCCAATTCTGATTCGGCTGCGGATAATTGAACCCCGGCGGCGACTGGAGCGTCGTGATTTCATTGTCGGTGTATTTTCCGGTGGCCTGCACCCGCGGCAGCGCAACGGCGCGCGTCTGCACCACGATGCCGTAGGTGGCTTCGAGGTCGTTCCTGCCCTTGAGGATTGCGGCGTTTTGCTGGAGCGCGAGGTTCAGGCATTGCAGCACGGACAACGGCTGCGACACCCACGCCAGTGAATTGGTGGCCGCGCCTTGAGCGGCAATATCCCGATTCGCGGCAAAAGCGGCCAGCGCCAGCGCCAGAACTATTTTCATTGTTTTCATGGTCATGGAATTTTCAATGTTTATACGCGGAACCCGCAAAGCCGGATTTCATGGCCGCCAGGGAAAATCGCGTGATATGTTCGGCCAGCCGCGCGATGCCCGCGGCGTCCAGCGGCTCCTGTTTTGGAAACAGCCGCGACAACACCGGGCGGCAATGGTGATAAAACACGCACTGGCTGACGATGCTCATGCCGCACAGCCTCGCGCGCTCGGCGTCCGGCGGACAGTCGAGAATTTCCGCAACGATGGCGTGAAGCTGCGCCGCCATTGGACGCAGCCGCTCCTGAACGAGCGAATCCAGCGCCGCCGTCGGCTCGATCATTTCACGCGACATGAGCTTTCCCTGCCACGCTGTCGGGCCTTTGTCAAAAATCCGCTGCAGGAACGAGTGGATGAACGCGCGCAGTTTTTTCTCCGGCGCCGCGTCCGCGGCCGATGTCCGGCAGCAGCGGATATTTTTCCAGCGCCCGGCCGTGCGCGTAACGCAACACCTCGGAGTAAAGCGTTTCCTTGTCGCCGAAATGGTAGTTCACCGCCGCGATGTTCGCGCCCGCCTGGTGGCAGATTTCGCGCACCGTCGCGTTGCGGAAGCCGGCCTCCGCGAACACCGCGCCCGCCGCCTCCAAAAGCTGGCGGCGGGTCTCGTCGTGGCCGGCGGTTCCGGGTCCGGCTGGCGGCTTCGCTTTCATTTTCAAACAGATAATTAAAACAAATGTTTGACACGTCAACAAAAAATTCGTTTCTTTTCGCGCAACGGAATTCGCCGATGAAGAAAAGCCTGAACATCGTCCTGGTCCTCCTGGTGCTCGCCGCCATCGGAGGCTGGGTGGGTTACACCCTCACGCGTCCGCCGGGGGAAATCATTTTGACCGGCATCGTGACGACGGACGAAGTGATCGTCAGCCCGGAAATCCAGGGGCGGTTGCAGCAACTTCTGGTCAAGGAAGGCGACGCGGTGACGAACGGCGAGTTGCTCGCTGTCATTCAGCCGCAGGAACAGCAGGCCAACATGGCGTTTTTCACCAGCAGCCAGCAGCAGACCACCGCCGACCTCGCGCAGGCGAAGGCCGGCCTTGCACAGGCGCAGGCCGACTTTGCGCAAGCGCAGGCCGACTTGGAAAACGCGCGGCTGAATTTCGAGCGCATCGGCGGGCTTTACTCCAACAAGGTCGAATCGGTGCAGGCTTTTGACCAGGCGCGCACGACTTTCGAATCGGGCCAGGCGCGCGTTGAATCGGCCAAGTCGGGCGTCGCTTCCGCCAGCGCGCGAGTCGAATCCGCCCAAAAACAGATTCAGGCCGCCGCCGCGCAAAAGGAAAAGGCGGCGGTGCAATTGGACTACACGAAAATCTCCGCGCCCGTCGCCGGCATCGTGGACACGCGCGCCGCGCTGCAGGGCGAAGTCGTCAATCCCGGCCAGGCCATCGTCACGCTGATCGACCAGGACGATCTCTGGGTGCGCGCCGACGTGGAGGAAACTTACATTGACCGCATTCGATCTCGGCGAGAAAGCTGCCGGTGAAACTGCCCTCGGGCGCGACGCGCGAAGGCACGGTTTTTTACCGCGGCGTGGACGCCGATTACGCCACGCAGCGCGACGTGAGCCGCACCAAGCGCGACATCAAGACGTTTGAAATCCGCCTGCGCTGCGACAACGCCGACCGCGCGCTGGCGGTGGGGATGACGGCGTATGTGGCATTGCCGCTGCAATGATCTATGATTCACGAGTACGACTCGACCGCTCCATTCATCGAATCGCGCACATCGCCGACTGTAAATCGCAAATGTTCGACGTTGAAGTTGAAAATCTGACCAAGCGCTTCGGCGATTTTACCGCCGTGGACGCGTTGAGTTTTTCCGTCGAGCACGGCGAGGTCTTCGGCCTGCTCGGCCCGAACGGCGCGGGCAAATCCACGCTCATCCGCATGTTGACGACGCTGGTGCCGCCGACTTCCGGCACGGCGCGCGTGAACGGCTTCGACATCGCGCGCAGCGCCAACGACGTCCGCCAGTCCATCGGCGTCATTCCGCAGGCGATGACCACCGACCTCGACTTGAGCGCGGAGGAAAACATGAGCATTTTCGCCAAGCTCTACGGCATTCCGCGCGAGAAGCGCAAGCGCACCATTCAGCAATTGCTCGCAGGACGTGGATCTGGAGCAATGGGCGGACAAGCCGGTGAAAATGTTTTCCGGCGGCATGCGGCGGCGGCTGGAAATCGCGCGCGGCCTGGTCCACGAGCCGAAGATCTTCTTTCTCGACGAGCCGACCACCGGCCTCGACCCGGTTTCGCGCGTGGCCGTCTGGGAAATGCTCTCGCGGCTGAAGCGCGAGCGCGACCTGACGATTCTCGTCACCACGCATTACATGGACGAGGCGGACAAATTGTGCGACCGCATCGCCATCGTGGACCACGGCAAACTCGCGGCGCTCGATTCGCCGCTGAAATTGAAGGCCTCGATTCCCGGCAAAAACATTCTGGAAGTCAGTTTCTCCAATGCGCCGCCAGACTGGGCGGAGACGCTGAGGGCAATTGCCGGAAGTGGCCGAGGTGAAGGCCGAGGACCACGTCTTCCGCATTTCGTCCAACAACGGCCCGCGCACGACGGTGGCATTGATGGACGCCGCGCGCAAGGCAAGCGTCACGGTCGCCTCGCTTTCCGTCCAAAGCACGACGCTCGACGACGTTTTCGTGCATTACACCGGCCATCAATTGCGCGACGCGCTGCAGGCGCCGTCCGCCGCCGACAGTCCGTTCATGATGAAGCGAGGCGGGTTATGAACCGCATCCTGGCCATCATCGAACGCGACCTGCGCCGGTTCCGGCGCAGCCCGACGCTGGTGATCGTTTCCATGGTCATGCCGCTGGTGCAATTGCTCGTGCTCGGCTACGCCTTCGGCGGGAAGGTCAAAAACCTCCAGGTCGGCGTGGTGGACCAGGACCACGGCGTGCCGGCGATCAAGCTGAAGGAAATGTGCCAGGCCGTCGCCGCCAACGCGCGCACGTTTGAAACCATCGCCTACGCCGACGAGGCAGCGGCGATGCGCGATTTGCGCAACGGGAAGATCAACGGCGTGCTGGACATTCCGCCGCAATTTTCGCGCAAGGTGCTCGCCGGCGCCAATCCGCGCATCGCGCTGATCGAGGACAACACCGACCAATTTTCCTCTTCGGCGCTCGGCGGCGCGCTCGCCGGCATGTTGCAAACCTACAACACGCCGGCCGTGCCGCCGCGCACGACCGCCAACGCGACGCTGGATGTCGTCGAAGTTTATCCTTACGTGCCTTACATCCAGTATTTGCTGCCCGGCACGATCGTGCTGGCGATTTTCGTCTCGGCGATGATCGGCGGCGGCATCATTTTCATTGACGACAAGGCGCGCGGGCTGCACGAAGGCTATCTGGTCACGCCGATCCGGAAATTTGAATTGATCCTCGGCTTCACTTTGTCCGGCGCGGCCAAGGCCATCATCGCCGGCCTCGTGCTGGTGACGGTCGGCTCGCTGCATCGCGGGCATTCCCGATCCGTTCGATCCGCTGCGGCTGGCGCGGATGCTGTTCCTGGTGGTGCTGACGTCGCTGGCGCTGATCAGCATGATGTTTTTGATCATGGTGCGCGTGAGCGACCCGCTGGTGCCGCGCGCGATTTTCGGCCTGCTCAACACGGTGCTGTTTTTCCCCAGCGGCGCGGTCTATCCCACGGCGTCGTTCCCGCCGTGGATGAAGGCCATCACCGTGGTGGACCCGTTCACTTACGCCGTGCATGGCTTCAAAGATCTCGTCCTGAAAAACACCGGACCTGATGGCCATCAGCACCGACATCGCCTTTCTGCTGGGCTTCACCATCCTGGCGATGGGCGCGGCCACGCTGCTGTTCCGGCGGACGTTGTGACCCTGCGCAGTTGAAACAAAACGTTATGACAAACGAATCAGGTTTCGAGGTGAACTTGCAAAATGACGCCGGTTCAGCTTTTCTGTCTGTTATGCGCCTGAAACGATTTGGCCTTTTCGCCGCCGGACTGGCGTTCACCTCGATTTTCATCGCCGGTTGCTCGCCGACTCCATCAAACGAGTTTCAAGGCTACATCGAAGGTGAATACGTTTACGTCGCCGCGCCGCTCGGCGGCGCGCTCACCAACCTCGCCGTCGCCCGCGGCGATTCCGTCACGAACGGACAACCGTTGTTTGCGCTGGAGCGCGGTTCAGAAGCCGCCGCCGTTGCGCAGGCGGAGAAGAATCTCGCGCAGGCCAGATCGCAGCTCGAAGATTTGACGAAAGGCAAACGCCCGACGGAAATCGCCTCGCTCGAGGCGCAACTGGATCGTGCGAAGGCCAATCTGAAACTGGCCAGCGATGAACTGGCGCGGCGCGAAAAACTCGGCAGCACGGACGTGGTTTCCAAGGAGGAATTGGACCAATCGCGCGCCCAGCGCGACGCGGACCAGGCACAAGTGGATCAACTGACAGCGGACATCGCAACGGCAAAACTTGGCGGACGCGAAGACGCCATCAGCGCCGCGCAGGCGGCGGTCGCCGCGCAACAAGCCGCCCTCGACAAGGCGAAATGGTCGTTTGACCAGAAGCAGCAGTTCGCGCCGACAAATGCGTTCGTGCAGGACACGCTTTACCGGCAGGGCGAATGGGTCGCGGCGGGAAATCCGGTCATCGTCCTGCTGCCGCCGGCGAATCTCAAGGTGCGGTTTTTCGTGCCGCAGGAAAAATTGCCGCAAATCAAAATCGGCCAGAGCGTGCAGGTTTCCTTCGATGGCGCGGCGAAAATATATTCCGCGACGGTGAATTATATTTCCACACAGGCTGAATTCACGCCGCCGGTTTTATACAATCGCGAGAACCGCTCGAAGCTGATTTTCATGATCGAGGCGAAATTCTCGCCGGCGGACGCGGCGGATTTGCGTCCCGGCCAGCCGGTGGATGTGAAAATCTCACAATGAAAACCAAATTCAAAATTGCAATCGGAATTGCGGTCCTCATGGTTCTGGGCGGAATTGCTCTTTCTATTTTTCCATTCTCACATCAGCCTCGCATCAGCAAATCGCTTGATGAAATTGGCATTTCTATTTCCAAAAACCAACTGGCTGATATTGGTTGTGGCACGCCGGAAGCCGCCCTTGAAACTCACACTTGGGCGATGGTCAACACCAACTATGACAAAATGCTGGAATCCGTTGCGCCACAAATCCGGGCCATCGGGGAAAAAGATACAAGCGGCCGTGAACGTTTTGAGGCCGGCATTGCAAGAGGGAGTTCGTCATTTGAAGGTATGCACATCTTGGCCAAAAAAACGGTTGCCGACAACAAGGTGGAGTTGAAAGTGGCGACGGAGCAAAAACAAAAGGATTTCACATTTGCAGTCTGCACCATTGAACAACTGACCAGAATCGCCAACGAATGGAAATGGGACAATTCGCGACCCTATGATCCGGCTTGGGACAAAGACAGCCAACTTGAACCAGTCGTTAAGTGATTCATGAACGCTTCCGACCTGGTCATAGACGTTCGAGGAGTCACGAAAACATTTGGAGACCGCACGGTCGTCAATGACATGGCAATGCAGGTGCGGTCGGGCGAGATTTACGGTTTCCTAGGCCCGAACGGCAGCGGCAAGACGACCTTTCTGCGGATGCTTTGCGGTCTGCTTCGACCCGATGCCGGCAGCGGCCAGTGCCTCGGCCTGGATTTCCGCCGCGAATCGCCCGAAATCAAAAAGCGCGTCGGCTACATGACGCAGCGGTTCAGTTTTTACGAGGATTTAACCATCGAGGAAAATCTGGATTTTATCGCGAAGCTTTACGAAATTCCCCAGCGCAAAACCGCCGTGGAAAAGAGCCTCGAACGCCTCGGCATGGTTGACCGGCGCCGGCAGCTTGCCGGACAGCTTTCCGGCGGCTGGAAACAGCGCCTCGCTCTCGCCGCCTGCCTGATTCACGAGCCGCAATTGCTCCTGCTCGACGAGCCGACGGCGGGCGTGGACCCGAAGGCGCGCCGCGATTTCTGGGAGGAAATCCACCGGCTCGCCGCCGACGGCCTGACCGCGCTGGTCACGACGCATTACATGGACGAGGCGGAACGGTGTCATCGCCTGGCTTACATCGCTTTTGGAAGTCTGCTTGCCAGCGGCACGGCGCACGAAGTTGTGAAAACCGCCGGGCTGACGACGTTTGAAGTGACCAGCCTCCGCCCGGAAGCCACGGCCCGGCAGGCCGGCGAAAATCTGCACGAGCTGGCGGAGAAAATCCGCAAACTGCCGGGCGTGGAACAGGTCGTCGCCTTTGGCACGACGCTGCACGTGAGCGGGCGCGACGCGGACAAATTGCGCGCCAGCGTCGCGCCGTTCATGACCGGCGCGTATCGCTGGGAAAATATCGAGTCGAGCTTGGAGGACGTGTTCATCAGCTTGATGGAAACTGCGAAGGACAATTTCTCGTGAAGCGAATGGAAAACAACCAACATTCAACATTCAACATCGAACATCCAACGAAGCTGCTTTCGTGCATTACCTGGACGTTGAGCGTTGAATGTTGGTTTTTGAATGTTTCAGAAAGGGATTTCCCATGACCCGCTTCGATTTCAACTGGCGGCGTTTCTGGGCCATCGTGGTGAAGGAATTCATCCAGATGCGGCGCGACCGCGTCACCTTCGCCATGATGATCGGCATCCCAATGGTGCAACTCATCCTGTTTGGCTACGCCATCAATTCCGACCCGAAGCACCTGCCGACGGCGGTGTATTCAGCCGACAACAGCGTGTTTTCCCGCACCATCCTCTGGGAATTGCGCAACAGCAGCTACTTCAACATCACGCGCGAGGCGCAGAGCGAGGCGGACATCCAGAAAATGCTCGCGCAGGGCACGGTGCAATTTGCCGTGGAAATCCCCGTGGACTTCTCGCGCAAATTGCTGCGCGGCGAAAAGCCGGATTTGCTGCTCGAAGCCGACGCCACCGACCCGTCCGCCGTCGGCTACGCCATCTCGGCCATCAACATGCTGACCGCGTCCGCGCTGGACCGCGACCTGAAGGGGCCGCTCGCGCGATTGCGCGGCCGGAGCGCCGCCATTTCACCTCGTCACCCACCAGCACTACAATCCCGAAAACATCACGCAATACAACATCGTCCCCGGCCTGATGGGCGTGATGCTGACGATGACGATGATCATCATCACGGCGCTGGCCATCACGCGCGAACGCGAGCGCGGCACGATGGAAAATCTGCTCTCGACGCCGGTGCATCCGGGCGAGGTCATCACCGGCAAAATCCTGCCCTACATCGCCGTGGGCTATGTGCAGGTGGCGCTGATTTTGCTGGCGGCGAAATTTCTGTTCAACGTGCCGATTGTCGGCAGCGTGCCGTTGCTGGTGGCGCTGACGTTTCTGTTCATCGTGGCGAATCTCGCGGTGGGAATCACGTTTTCGACGATTGCCAAGAACCAGTTGCAGGCGGTGCAGATGGCGTTTTTCTTTTTCCTGCCGTCGCTGCTGCTGTCGGGCTACATGTTTCCGTTTCGCGGGATGCCGGGCTGGGCGCAGGACATTGGCGAATGCCTGCCGCTGACGCATTTTCTCCGCATCGTGCGCGGGATTTTGCTGAAGGGCAACGGCCTGGCTGCGGTCGCGCCGGAAATCTGGCCGATATTACTGTTTGTGGTGGTAATGTTGACCATCGCCGTCAAACGCTACCGGCAGACGCTCGACTGAATTTACGATTTGCGATTTGCGTCCGGCTTAAATTCGTAACTCCATCCACATTTCGGACAAATTGATGTTCCGCCGGGTATCGTCGTTCCGCAGGATACACATTCTGTTGTCCCTGAAGCGGAACCGCCAGCGCCACCGGTGGGCTGCCCCAGCGACGCGTCAAACGGCTTGCCTTGAAGCCCTCTCACTAAAAAATCCGCCAAAAAAAAGGCCGCCCCGGTAATAACCGCAATCAGCACCAACTCCGCCAGAAGTCTGCCGCCATTCACGTCAACGCTGTAATAATTCCCCACACCTTGCTGGAAATAAAACTTCTGGAAATCTTGGGAGAACAAATACTCGTGCGTAGGGATCGTCCTGGCGTCGTGAACGCCGTCAATATATTGACGCGGCGGGAAAAGGGCGCAGAGGCCGCACCAGACAGATCCCATGATGAAAACCATCTTTTTTGACGTGCTCATAAGTTTCTGATGAATATGCGACGCCGTACGGTTTAAGGATGGCCGATTATTCAGCCTGTCCTATGATGGCAGAACCCTATTCCTGCCCCGGCCCTTTGTCCATTGAATCCAGGCGCCTTCCCCGCCGAACTTGCAAATTTGCCATTTTTCGGTTCTCATTAAAGCGATGTGGCGATGGATTTGCTTGGTTTTGATGAGCGCAGCCGTTCCGGGAGGCAGGGCTTCTTTCGGCGCGGAGTCTGCGGAGGTGAACCTGGATTACGTGGCGCAACGCGCGCTCGAACGCGCGCGACGGCCGTTCCAGGATCCCGGCGACAATCTGCCGAAGGTGCTGCGGCAGGACAATCTCGACTACGACAAATACCGCGAGATTGAATTCCGGCAAGACAAGGCGCTCTGGCGGGCCGAGGGGTTGCCCTTCCAAGTCGAGTTTTTTCATCCGGGCTACTTGTATAACAAGCCGGTGCATATCAACGAATTCACCGCGACCTACGGGCAGCCCATCCGGTTCTCGCCGGATTTCTTCAATTATCGCGCGCTGAACATCCAGAACCAGATTCCGCCGAACACCGGCTACGCGGGATTCAAGGTGCTCAACCAGTTGAACGAACCGGGCAAGTGGGACGAACTCGGCTCGTTTCTCGGCGCGAGTTATTTCCGGCTGCTGGGCAAAAATCAGCGTTATGGCGCTTCCGCCCGCGGGCTGGCGCTGGATTGCGGCCAGCCGGATCGCCCCGAGGAATTTCCCGTCTTCACCGACTGGTGGCTCGGCAAACCGCAGCCGGATGACATGACGCTGAAACTGTATGCCATTCTCGACAGCGTGAGTTGCGCGGGCGCGTATGAATTCGACATCCGACCCGGCGGAACAACGGTGGCCAACGTGCGGGCGGTGTTGTTCTTCCGCACGCCGGAGATGATTCACGCCGTCAACACGAACGCGCCGCCTCTCAAGACCCTCGGCTTGGCGCCGCTGACGAGCATGTTCTGGTTCGGCAAAAATTCCGAGCGCAAGTTCGATGATTACCGCGCCGGAGGTGCATGACAGCGACGGGCTGCTGGCGCACATGGGCAGCGGCGAAATCCTCTGGCGTCCGCTCGATAATCCACCGGCGATGCGCCACCAGATTTTCCACGCGCCAAACATCCGCGGCTTCGGCCTGCTCCAGCGCGAGCGCAACTTCGGCGCGTATCAGGACACCTTCAACTTTTACCAGCAGGTGCCGAGCGTCTGGGTCGAACCAATCGGCGACTGGGGCGATGGAGATTTGCATCTGGTGGAATTGAGCACAGGCTACGAGGGGCTGGACAACATCGTCGCGTTCTGGGACCCGAAGGACAAACCCGCGCCGCTCACGCCGTTCCGTTTCAGCTACCGTCTTTACTGGGAATCGGGGAACGCGGATTTGAAACTGTCCGAGAACCGCGCCGTCTCCACGCGCGTCGGGCTGGACTCTCATTTTGCCGGCGCGCGACAGTTCGTGATTGATTTCGCCGGGCCGAAACTGGACGCGCAGCCGGAATCCGACGCGCCGCAGGCCATCGCCAATTGCAGCGACAATGCCGCCATTGTGGGCAATCAGGTTTTTCACGACCCGTTCCTCAAGGGCTGGCGTGTGATTTTGAAAATGCAGCCCAAACCCGGCAACAGCGACCCGGTGGATTTGCGCTGCACGCTGCAAACGGGCACGAATATCTTGAGCGAAACCTGGACTTATCAATGGAGTCCGCCGTGAACGGAATGAAAACATTCAACATTCAACATTCAACGTTGAACACCGAATTGACGTCCCTTCGGCATTTCATTGGATGTTGGATGTCCGATGTTGGATATTCGATGTTCCCTTTGAATTTGCCATGAACCCGCCGAACATTTTGCCCGACGCCGCCGGGCGGCTCGCCGGGCGGCCGCTCGAAGACTGGAACGCCGCCTACGTGAAGGTGGAAAACTATTTCCACGCGCTGCGCGTGCGGAACAAGCTGCTGCTCGGCCAGCTCGTCCAGCGCGTGATTGACCGCGCCATGAGCCGCGCGCCCACCGAACCCGGCCGCTCGGCCACGCAGCTCGCCGCCGAGGAAATGGACCGGCTCGTCACCGAATGGTTCGCCGAAGTGCTGCAATCGCCGGCGGCCAAGACCGACCAGACGCTTTCGACGCGCGGGCGGCTGGCGTTGCTGCTGGCGGACATGCCGGGCAGATGGCAGGAACAGTTTTTGCGCCCCGGACCGTGGCCGGCGGAATTCACCGCCGCCATGCGCGAATCGTTTTTGCGCGCCGGGCCGGATTTCCAGCTATCAAAAATGACTCCGCGCCCGCTGGACCTCGGCCCCCTCACGACACTGACCAATTTCGGCAAGCTGCCCTACGTCCGCATGGCGCTGGTGTGGACCGGATTTGCGCTGCTGCTCATCGCGATTTTCTGGCTCACCCACGGAGGATTCGGACAGGTGAAATCCCATCTGCAACAGTTGATCGAATGGTTTGAGCAAAATGGCTGATGGGGCCGACAACCGCAACGATCAGTTCATCAAGACAGACCGGAAAAATTGTCTGCCGGCATTGGATGGCGGGTTTGTCATGTTCAATATTCCGCCGAGTGGAGAATTCGTGCTGATGCCGTTCCAGTTCACCAGATCAGACGAAGCTTGGATCGCATATTCGTGGCCGTCGTAACCGGTGAATTGAAGGGCAATCCGGCCGCCGGCAGACGCTGCCGAACCGATGGAATTGGCGCGCACGAGTGACAGAAGTTGACCCGGGAGTTCCTCGTAAGCCGCATCACTGACGCCGTCGGAAAGCGCAATGTTCAGGAAAGGCGAAGCTGTGTTCAGTTGTGAAACAGACAGAATATCTCCCGCGTCACGGAAAAATCCGTTTGGCTGCCCGTTCCGGGCCGCTTGGACGGCGCTGGCAATGATTGAGGCTTGCGGCGAGTTTGACGAAATGAGGATGGCGTCGAAAACGCCGGGCGCGGCGTTGGTCAAAGCCGTCAAGCCATCCAGCAAAACGAGCCAGGCATTGGGATCGGGATCGTTGACGGAAACGAGCGAACGAAAATCATTCGTGTTGAACATGGACGCCAAAAGGCTCGCGAGATGCCAGTCCTGCGCGGGCGACATCGCCGAGGCGTCCGCCGCGTCCGGGTCGCCAGTCCAGATTGTCCAGGTGTTCAAACCGCCGACGGACTGTAGAATGTCACACGGCTTGAGATAAATCGTCTGCCACGGTGTGCCGCGATGGATTTGTCCAAGCCAACTGGCATTCAAAGGCTGGCCGCTCGGAAAATTCCATGCATCCGACGAGTAAACCAGCGGGTCTTTAATTGTGTAGTTGAAGCGATTGACACTGTTAAAACTCGGTGATGGCCCTGGGAGGGAAGGTGTTCCACCCCACGGCATACAACGATCGTTTAACACATTGAACGTAAATGCAGCGGCATATTTTTGCGGCGCCGAGCTGGTGTTAAGATCCGTCAAGTCGCTGGCAAGATAATGCACGAGCGGATAATTTGCCCCCCACTTTGTGATGTAAGAAACCAGTGCCACGGGAGTGTAAGGAGCTTGTAGCGACAGATAAGTTTTGCCCATATTATAACTTTGAGAAGACATGCCGGGGAACCGAGCCAAACCCAGAAACCCACGAAATACCGCCATTTGATTTGTAACCGAAGCCGGATCCTGCTGCTCCCAATACGGTGAGAGGGTAATCGGGGTCAAATCCGCTGACACGGTGAATTGATTGTAGAGTCCGGTCACCATCTGGACACCTCCAATGTTGACGATGTTTGTATCCCACTGGTCGTCATAGAATGCATGATATCCCGGGCTTAACGGCTGTATGTCATACAGTTGTTGAATATCGGTGTTTAGATCATGGCTGCTGTTTGGCCCGATCAATTGCACATAGTCAATGACGTGGAAGATGCCGCTTGGCTCGAAGTGATTATGCTCCAACATGGCGACTCGCAGTCGGTTCGTAACCAGCAAGCCCCAATGCGGCACAACGGAGACGTTTGTGAAAGATGCGTTCGGATCTGTCGTGAATGGCTGGGCCGGGTCGAAGGTATAAACCAAATTGGGCACCATCTCATTTCCAGCGAGAAGCGGAACCAGAAATGAACTCTGGTTGGGAATCGTTCCAGGCCCATATCCCGGCCATAAGGCGTTGGTGATGCTATTGGCATTATAGCTGGAGGCCGGGAGAAACACTCCTTCGTCGTTGGTCAGGACCAAGATGCTCTGATCTGTCGCGAAAATTTCCATTTGCTGCGCGTTGGTGTAATCAGCGCGATAAGAATTCCAGCACTCGACCCCAAGATAGTTCGTGAGGCCGATGGTGAACTGCTGGGCAAAGGTGTATGCGGTTGGATTCGATATAAAAGTAACGGTTGTGTTTGTGCGTGTGAGCACCAATTTGCGAGCGATGCTGAAAATGCTCTCCATGGTGAACACGTTGAAATTGGGAAAGCCTTTCTTCGCGCCAATGATCCACGGAATGCCATACACATTCGCGGCCACGCTCGTCCCCTGCACGCTGGCTGCGTCCACGGGCGCGGCAAACTGCGGATCATTCGCCGGGTCGGTAATCTCGGAAAGATTGGTGAAGCCGGTGATGAAGACGCTGCCGGAGGCGTCCTGGCTGAAAACTGGGCGGAAAACGGACGGGTAATAGTTCGTTGTGGTGGCGTCGAAGATGTTCGCCGTGACTTGCAGCAAACGATGGACAGCGGGCGTGTATTGGTTCGTCGGATAAACCTGAATGTGATTCAAATCCAGGTTCATTTCCATCGTCAGCAAGCGGGCGGCGACGTTGGTGAAAAAACCGATGGGATTGTCAACGGCGATTGGCGGCGTGGCCGGCGCTGTTTCAACCGACGCCAGCAAAACCAGACCGCAGAATGAAATCTTGAGCCATTTTCCCAGCACAGTTGGAGCGGAGAAGACATTCCTGATTTGTGCGGTTTTACCGGCTGGCTTCGAGAGTTTCATTTTTGAATTCACTGACGGGCGCTTTTATTCTATTAATTATGGCGCGCAGAGCAACTAAATGTCCGGCCAGCCATCTTTCCAGGAGGTTCCCGTCCCGCGTCTCCGGCGCGGCTGGCGGCTCTTCATCTTTTATTCGTCGGCGGTGCTGCTCACCGGGCTGGTCTCGATGCTGTTCGCGGACCTGCTCTGGCGCACCGGCTGGTCGGCGTCCAGCGTCGTGCTGCTGGTGTTGTTCGTGGTGCTGTTCCTGTTCATCGCCATCGGCGCGATGCATGGCATCTACGGCTTCTTCCTGCGGATTTTCGGGACGAGCCGCCGCATTACCGCGCTGGGTAACTACCGGGACCGGAACATTGACGGCATCAGCACAGCGATTGTGTTTCCGATTTACAACGAAAACGCCATGCGCGTTTATGAGGGGCTGCGCGCCACCTACGAGTCGCTCGAAAAAACCGGCCAGCTTGGCCGGTTCGACTTTTTCATCTTGAGCGATTCCACCGACGCGGACAAATGGGTGGAGGAGGAGCGGCGCTGGTATGATTTGATTCGCGACCTGGATGCGCTCGGCAAAATTTACTACCGCCGCCGGCTGAACAACGAGGGCCGCAAGAGCGGCAACGTGAGCGACTTTCTCAATGCCTGGGGCCGGCGCTACCGCTATTTCATGGTGTGCGACGCCGACAGCGTGATGCGCGGCGAAACGCTCGTGGACCTGGTGAAATTGATGGAAGCGCATCCGACCATCGGGCTGGTCCAAACGGTTCCCGCGCTCGTCAACGCGGAATCGTTGTTCGGTCGCATCCAGCAGTTCAGCAACCGCCTTTACGCGCCGGTGTTCATCGCCGGGCTGAATTACTGGGCGCTGGACCTCGGCAATTACTGGGGGCACAACGCCATCATCCGCACCGAGCCGTTCATGCAGTTCTGCGATCTGCCGCAACTGCCGGGGCGCAAGCCGTTCGGCGGACAGATTTTGAGCCATGATTTCGTCGAGGCGGCGTTGTTGCTGCGCGAAAACTGGCAGGTCTGGCTCGCCTACGACCTTGAAGGCAGCTTTGAGGAAACGCCGCAGGCGATGATCGAAAACGCGCAGCGCGACCGCCGGTGGTGCCAGGGCAATTTGCAGCACAGCCTCGTGATTTTCGCGAAAGGCCTGCGCGGAGTCAGCCGGCTTCACCTGGCGCTCGGCATCTGCGGCTATCTCGCCGGCCCGCTGTGGCTCGCGTTCCTGCTCACGTTCAACTGGATTTACTGGTATCGCGAACACACCGGCCTTTCGGAGCTTCCGCCCATGCCGGCGTTCACGCCGTATCTGACGCTGGGCGGCACGGCGCACGCGCTGCTGGTCTTCGTCATCTGCATGGTTGTCATCCTGCTGCCGAAATTTCTCGCGCTGCTGGACCTCGCGCACGACTGGCCGCGCCGCCGCGCGTTCGGCGGACTGGCACGCGCGACGGCGGGCGTCGTCTGCGAAACCATTTTCTCCTCGTTGCACGCGCCGCTGCTCATGCTCTGGCACACACGGTTTATCGCCGCCAATGTTCTCGGCATCAGCGTCGGCTGGGCCACGCAAAAGCGCGCCGCTGGCGGAACGACGTGGCTGTTCGCGCTCCGACGGCATTGGGGGCACGTTTTGATCGGGCTGGTTTGGGGAAGCGTCATGTGGCGGCTCGCCCCGTCGCTGTTCTGGTGGTTCACGCCGCTGCTCGCCGGCATGGTGTTGTCCGTGCCGATGAGCGTGCTAACCAGCCGGCGCAACCTCGGTGTGCGCGCGCGGAAACTCGGCCTGTTCCTCACACCGGAGGAAACCGCGCCGCCACCGGAACTGGTTTCTTTGCGCGCGCATTTGAAAATTGACGAGCTGACCGCCCCCGCCTCCGAAACCGCGCCGCGCCGTCCGCACGCCGGCCTGGCGGAGGCCGTGCTCGATCCTTATGTCAACGCGATTCACGTCTCGCTGCTGCGCGAAAAACGGCTCAATCCCTTCTACGCCGAGCAGCTTGCGAAACTCGGCGCGGGCAGTGAAAACGTCCTCGCGCTCGGCGAGAAATTGCTGGCCGGCGGACCGGACCGGCTGACGCCTCCCGAACGCATGGCCGTGATGGCCGACCAGCGCGTGATGGTCTGGCTGCATCAGCAGGCGTGGCTGCGCCCCGACGAAAAACTCGCGTCTTGGTGGAAGGCGATGATCCGCGAATTCAGCCGGCAGGAGAATTGACGCGGGAAACCGAAGTGGAATGGTGAGCGCATGCGCCCCTCGTGCGGTTTTCCGCGCCCCCGCGGAAAATCCCGAGCGCACCAAACAGTTCCGAAGGGCTGGAGAACATGGGGCGTGAAACGGCTGGACGCGGGGCGCGTCCAGCGACACCCAAGTCGGTTGTGCTCCCACATTCCGGTTTTGGGGTTAACTCCGCTCTAATCAAAATCATTATCCGCACTGAAATCATTCCGCTCCTATTGACTTTTTACCCTGCGGATTTGGTATTCTGCGAGTCTTGGGAAAGAAAGTCAGAATCGTTTCCAAACCAGAAGCACGGAATGAAAGCCATAATCTGAATCGAAAGAAAACAAACATTGTCACGCAACTAAATCAGCGGTAACAAAATTATGAAAACAAACCATACCATCGCCGGCTGGCTGACGCTGCTGGTGCTCTCAATGCTCAACCTTCAACCCTCAACCTCCTTCGCCCAAGGCACGGCGTTCACCTACAATGGCCGGCTCAACGACAGCGGCAGCCCGGCCACCGGGATTTACGATTTGCGATTCGCGCTCTGCGATGCCGTCACCAATGGCAACGCAATCGGTGCGCTGACCAATGCGGCCACCGGTGTCACCAACGGCCTTTTCATGGTGACGCTGGATTTTGGCGGCGTGTTCAATGGCTCAAACTATTGGCTGGAAATTGCCGCGCGCACGAATGGCGGCAGCGATTTCAGCACCTTGAGTCCGCGCCAGCCCATCACGCCTACGCCTTACGCCATTTATGCCGCCAATGCTGGCAATGCCAGTTCCGTTGCGGCGGCGAACATCGTTGGCACCGTGCCGTTGGCGCAACTGCCCGCCGCCGTATTGACGAACAATGAAACCGGCGCGAATTTGACGGGCACGTTCATCGGCGATGCTGGTGGCTTGACGAATTTGAATGCCGCCAGTTTGACGGGAACAGCGGCAACTCTCTCTGTGGGGAACATCACGGTGAGCGGCAACTTGTATCTGCCCGCGACGACGGCGACATCGGGCATCATTTATTCCGGTGGCAGCACTCTTGTGCATACGTATGGACCGGTGAATTTCTTTGCCGGTCAAAACGCAGGCAATTTCACTCTGACGGGCGATGCCAACGTAGGGATCGGTTCGCAGGCGCTGCAGAACGATACAAGCGGAGCCAACAACACAGCGATCGGTTCTGCATCGCTACGGCAAAATACGACCGGCAGCGGTAATACGGCCAATGGCTTTGTTGCCCTTATCTGGAACACGACCGGCTCTTACAACACGGCCAATGGTAGTTGGGCGCTTTGCGACAACACGACGGGCAGCAACAACACGGCCAACGGAAGTGGTGCGCTCGGCCAGAACACCACCGGCAGCGACAACACGGCTAGTGGCGCAGCGGCATTGGGCGCCAATACCACGGGCAACAACAACACGGCCAACGGCGTAGCCGCGCTTTGGGCCAACACGACCGGCAGCGACAATGTGGCCAATGGCCAAAATGCGCTCCAATTCAATACTACGGGCAGCGGAAACACGGCCAATGGCCAAGGGGCGCTCAACCAGAATACCACGGGCAACAACAACACTGCCAACGGCGTTGGAACGCTTGCCTCCAACACGACGGGCAACGACAACACGGCTGCTGGAAGTTGGGCGCTCCAATACAACACCACCGGGTGGAATAATGCCGCCAATGGCGCGTTTGCACTCAACCAGAACACCACGGGCAGCGACAACACGGCCCATGGCGTGTTTGCACTCAACCAGAACACGACCGGCGGTGACAACACGGCGAACGGCGCAGGCGCACTTTATTCCAACACCACCGGCAGCTACAACACGGCTGCTGGTAGTTGGGCGCTTTTCAACAACACCACTGGCAGCGGAAACACGGCCAATGGCCAAGGGGCGCTCAACCAGAATACCACGGGAAGCGGAAACACGGCCAATGGCAATGGTGCGCTTAATTACAACACAACTGGTGACAACAATACGGCCAGCGGCAGTTGGGCGCTCCACTACAACACCACGGGCAGCAACAACACGGCTAGCGGCTCCGGTGCGCTTGGGGCCAACACGACTGGCAGCCAGAACACTGCCAACGGCTTTGGATCGCTTGCCTCCAACACGACGGGCAACAATAATACGGCCAATGGCTACCAATCGCTCCAGCTAAATACGACTGGCAGCGAGAATACGGCCAATGGCATTTATGCGCTTTGCCTCAACACGACCGGCTCCAACAATGTCGCCAACGGCAATTTTGCGCTTTTTGCCAACACAACCGGCTCTTACAACACGGCCAGTGGCCAAGGGGCGCTCAACCAGAACACCACCGGCGGCAACAACACGGCCAATGGTTTTTGTTCTCTTTGCTTAAACACCATCGGGTGGAACAATGCCGCCAATGGCGCGTTTTCACTCATCCAGAATACTACGGGCGGCGACAACACGGCCAACGGCGCGTTTGCACTAAACCAGAATACCACGGGCAGCGGAAACACGGCCAATGGCAAGGGTGCGCTTTTCAACAACACAAACGGCAACAACAATATTGCACTCGGTTATCAAGCCGGTTTCAACTATACCGGCTCAGAAAGCTACAACATAGACATCGGCAACATGGGGGTTGCGGGTGAGAGCGGCACCATCCGCATTGGCACGCCGGGCGTCCACACGAATACTGTCATCGCCGGGACAATCAATTTCAGCGGCAACTTGGATTTGCCGGCGGCGGGCGGCTCCAGCGGTGTCATCTATGCCGGAGCCAGCACGCTGTTGCACACCTTCGGCACGTTAAACTTTTTTGCCGGTGTGAACGCGGGCAATCTGACCATGAGCGGTGCGGACAACGTGGGGATAGGCTATCAGGCATTGCGCGCCAACACGACTGGCACTTTCAACGCCGCTAGCGGTGTAAATGCCCTTCATGCCAACACCACTGGTTCGCAGAATGCCGCCAGCGGCGGTGTTGCAATGTATAATAACACGACCGGCAGCCAAAATACAGCCGACGGCCATCAGACGCTATACCTCAATACTTCCGGCAACAACAACATCGCATTGGGTTATCAAGCTGGCTATTATATCTCGACTGGAAGTTCCAACATAGACATCGGCAACATGGGGCTTGGCACCGACACCAACATCATCCGCATCGGTTCCGGCCAGACGCAGGCGTTCATCGCCGGTCAGATCATCGGCGACGGCGGCGGGTTAACCAACTTAAACCTGACCGGTCCTTCCGTGGGTTCCGCCTTGGGCAACGCGGCCAGCGGCACGGCGGCACTTCTGAACAACACGACCGGCAGCAACAACACAGCAATCGGGATTGCGGCTCTTCAATACAACACGACCGGCTCCGAAAACACTGCCAGCGGCACAGGGGCGCTTCTGCAGAACACGACAGGCAGCTACAACACGGGAGTTGGCCAGGCAGCGCTTGCCAACAACACGACTGGCAACAACAATACGGCCAGCGGCGCTCAAGCGCTCTTCTGGAATACGACTGGTTCAGATAACACGGCCAACGGCAGATCAGCGCTTGCCTACAACACGACTGGCAGCTACAACACGGCTAACGGCCAAAATGCGCTTTGGAACAACACGACCGGCTCCTGGAACACGGCCAACGGCCAAGATGCACTTTGGAACAACACGAGCGGCTCGTGGAACACGGCCATTGGACAGGCGGCGCTTAACTACAACACGAGTGGGAGTTGGAACACAGCCACCGGAGATGGTGCGCTTCAGCACAACACAAGCGGCAGCTACAACACGGGCACTTGGCCAGGGAGCGCTTAACCAAAACACGACCGGCTGGTGGAACACGGCCAACGGCGCGTGGGCGCTCTTCTGGAATACGACTGGTTCAAATAACACGGCCAACGGCACGTCGGCGCTTCAGAACAACACGAGCGGCAGCTACAACACGGCCAGCGGCAACTATGCCCTTCTCAACAACACGAGTGGCAGTGGCAATATCGCCCTGGGTTATCAGGCTGGTCAAAATCTCACCACAGGCGGCACAAATATTGACATCGGCAACATGGGCCTGGTCACGGACACCAATATTATCCGCATCGGCGAATGCCAGACGCAGGCGTTCATTGCCGGCGTCATCAACGGCAATGGCGGCGGTTTGACGAATCTGAATACGGCAAATTTGAGCGCGGGAACAGCGGCGATCAACATTTCCGGCAACGCGGCGACCGCGACGACCGCCGCCAGCGCGACTTCGGCTTCAACAGCAACGACGGCGAACAGCTTTTCCGGCTCGCTCGCCGGTGACGTGACGGGAACGCAAGGTGCGACGGTGGTTTCCAGCGTTGGCGGTCAGACGGCGGCGAACGTGGCCACCGGAGCCAGCGCGGCCAATGCCGCCACCAGCGCGAATACCGCCGGCGCCATTGTTGCGCGCGACGCCAGCGGGAACTTTTCCGGCGGGATCATCACGGCAAGCAGTTTCACCGGCAACGGCGCGGGTTTGACCAATGTTCCGGCCAGCGCCATCACCGGCGGGCTTACGGTCAACCTTTCCGTGCTGGTGCCGGGCGGCGGGACCAACACCCTTTGCTTCACCAACGGCGTTTTAATGGCCATCCAATGAGATGATATTAGTCAATCGTGGCAGCCGAGATGACGAGGCTCAAATTAAAGGCCAGCCAGAGCCTCCTCACGTCGGCTGCCACGGTTTGGAATAAACGATCAATGATCAATCAAAGAAAGTGAGCTGTTATATGAAATCACGAACCGAATCATCGTCAGGCAAGGCAGGGAGCATCGGCTTGGAGTGCGGTGACACGTCGCCGATTTTCCCCGCCGCGACATGTCGCGGCGTTCCAAAGCACGGACTTGTCCGCGCACTCACAAAGCTGCTCCTGTGCTTCTGCTTTCTATTTTCCGCATTTAGCCTTCGGGCGTTTGGGCAAAGCTACTCGGTTGACTGGTTTAAAATCTCCGGTGGCGGCGGCACGAGCACCGGCGCGACGTATCAAGTCACCGGCACCATCGGGCAGCCGGATGCCGGCGGCTCAATGAGCGGCGGCAATTATTCGATCACCGGCGGATTTTGGAGTCTGATTTCCGTGGTGCAAACGGCGGGGTTGCCCAACCTCATCATCACGCATGATGGGAACACGGTTTCCGTGTCCTGGCCGAACACGGGCAGCTACACATTGCAGCAAAACGCGAACCTCGCACTGGCCAATGGCTGGGCGACAAGCGGCTATTCCATCTCCACCAGCAACGGCACAAACAGCATCACCATCACCTCTCCGGCGGGAAACCTGTTCTTCCGGTTGCATTAAACCTGAAACCGGAATTGGGGAGCACACCCGCCCTCGAGTGTGACTGGACGCGCCTCGCGTCCAGCCCTTGGGACGCGCTCCAAAAACGCTTGAAACTCCTCTGTGCGTTCAATGTTTTCCGCGGAGGCGCGGAAGACCACACGCGAGGCGCGTGCGCTCCACATTCAAAATCGGGCTTTGAATTTTTTGAGGCTTTTTACAAATCCGTAATCGGCTGGTGCCGGGGCACGAGCGCCTTCATGATTGTCCACGCAATCAGATAGCTCAACGCACAGACGATGAACATGATGAGGTAGGCGGTTTGCGGAGTGTCCTTGAAACGGTCGGTGAGCGCGCCGGCAACTTTTTGCACGATCACGCCTCCAATGCCTCCGGCCGCGGTGCCGATGCCAACCACCGACGCGATGGCTTTTTTGGGGAACATATCGGAGACGGTGGTGAACAGATTCGCCGACCACGCCTGATGCGCCGTCGCGCCGATGCAAATCATGGCCACGGCCAAGACCGCCGCCATGTTTCCAAACCTGCCCACGTCGCCGAAGTATTGCGTGAGCAAAACGAAGAGCGGTAAAACCGCAATGATGAACATCGTGGTCATGCGCGCCTTGTAGACGGGCATGCCGCGTTTGATGAGCGTCATCGGGATGCTGCCGCCGAAAATGCTGCCGACAATCGCGACGCCATACACGATGAACGTGGGCATCATCACCTGTTGTTTGGTCATGTTGAATTGTTTGATCAAATAGTCCGGCAGCCAGAACAGGTAAAACCACCAGACGCCGTCGGTCATGAATTTGCCCATGAAAAATGCCCAGAGCTGCCGGTATTCAAAAAGCTTCCACCACGACACCTTTTTCGCCTTGTCACCGTTTTGCTCCGCCACAGCGGCGTTCTCCTCATCAATATGGATGTAATCGTATTCGGCTTTGGACAGGCGGGGATGTTTGCCCGGTGAGTTGTAAAGCCAGAACCAGAAAATCAGCCACGAGAAATCCCAGAACGCCGGTGACAATGAACGCCATTTTCCAGCCGAGCTGGTCGCCGAATAACACCATGATCCACGGCACCAGCAGCGCGGCGACCATCGCGCCGGAATTGGAGCCGGCGTTGAAAATCGCCGTGGCCAGCGCGCGCTCGCGTTTGGGAAACCATTCGGCGACGGTTTTGATCGAAGCCGGAAAATTTCCCGCCTCGCCGACGGCAAACGCGCTGCGAATGGCGATGTGCGCCGTGACCAGGCTGCCGACAAACGCATTGGCGATGCCGCAGAAAGACCAGATGATCAGCGACAGCGCCAGTCCGAGCTTGGTGCCGATTTTATCAATCACCCACCCCGCGCCGAGCGTCATGCCGGCGTAAAAAAACGTGAACGCCGAAGTCAGGTTGGCGAAATCGGAATTGGTCCAGCCAAAGCCGCCAGTGCCCGGGTCCGCGCAAAAAAACGGCTTCAAATAGCTGATGACCTGCCGGTCCATGTAGTTGACGGTCGTCGAGAAAAACAGCAGCCCGCAAATGACCCAGCGGAAATGGGTGGAAACCGGCCCGGTTTGGGTTTGGGAATTCATGTTGCGCAACGGTGGCGAAAATTTCTTGCGGATTCAAGCTTTGAAATCCAACTTTACAAACCCGGCGCGTTTTGCGATGCTGCGACCATGAATTGGAAAAAGTTTCTGCCGTTTGTGCCGGCGCTGATGCTGGCCGGCTGCGCTTCGACATTCACGCGGCTCACGCCGCTGGAGCAGCCGCGAAATCCGGACAATGTTTATCCCGTCGAGGTCGCGTTCAACACCACGCAGCAGTCGCTGCGGCCGGAAAGCATCAAGCCCTATGTGGTCGTCAACGGCGTGCCGTCTCCGTTGCAGCAGGTGCCGATGGTTCAAAACCGCTGGCAGGGCTACATCTCCGTGCCGCCGAATACCAACAGCGTCCACTACCGCTTCAAATTTGACTATCTTTACAACGCCATCGGCAGCGAGCCGAAACCCAACAGCTCCTATTCGCCGGAGTATCGGTTGAAAATAGCCAGTCCGTAGGCTTGAACGATACCGTCCCCGCCGCAAAGCCGGCGGCATAAACCTGGAAAGAAATCAGGCGCAAACAAATTTGTTTGCGCCTGGTCAATGTCGTATTCCGTCAGTGCCTGGGCCGGAGCAAGACGGCTTTTTTGTCCGTGCCATCCACTTCGGCGCTGTGGGTCTCCACGTCCGGGTCGTCCCGCAATGCCTGATGCACGATGCGGCGGTCGAAGGCGTTCATCGGCTCCAATTCCACCGCGTCGCCCCAGCGGCGGACCTTGTCGGCGGCTTCCTTGGCCCGTTTCACCAGCGCCTCCCGCGCCTGCGCCCGGTAGCCGCCCACGTCCACCATCGCCTTGGGCGCGGTGTTGTCCTGCTGGAACACAATGCGGTTGGTGATGTATTGCAAATCGGCGAGCGTCTGGCCCTGGCGTCCGATGAGCCGTCCGGCGTCGTCGGATTTCACGTCCAGCAAAACGCCTTCTTCCATTTTGTGTTCCTCGACCGCGGCGGGAAAGCCGAGCGACGTGAGGATTTTTTCCAGGATTTCTTTCGGTTGAGCGGGCATAGGTTCGTTAAATGGGCAACTCGTTAAATGAGTGATTGGCGGATTGCGCAAAAGTTAATCACACATTTGACCAATCACGGATTACCGGCTTCATTTTTTCCTTTTCTGAGGCGGCGTCAATGCCGGATTTGCGGCCGGCGCAACGCCCGCGCCGCCCATGGTTTTTGTCACCTTGGTTTGCAGCACGCCCAGCAGCGTGCTCACCGTCATGTAAAGCGCCAGCGCCGCCGAGTAATTGTAAAGAAACACCAGGAAAATCAGCGGCATGTAACGCATGAGTTTCGCCTGCCCCGGATCCATGCCCGGCGACAGCGGCGTGAGGTGCGACTGCCACAACATCGCGCCGCCCATCAGCAGCGGCAACAGGTTGAAAGGGAAATCCAGACCGGGAATGATCTGGCTGAAGTTGAACAGTGTGTCTGGTTTCGACAAATCCGCCGCCCAAAGAAAACTCGCGCCGCGCAGTTCAATGGCGCTGCGCAGCATCGTGAAAAAACCAATGAACACCGGCATTTGAATCATCATCGGCAGGCAGCCGCTCATCGGGCTGACCTTGTGCTTCTTGTAAAGCTCCCAGGTTTTCTGCGTCTGCTTCTGGGCGTCGTCCTTGTATTTTTCCTTCAACGCCTTCAGTTCGGGCGCCAGCGCCTGCATCTTTTTCATCGAGCGCGTGCTCTTCGTCATCAACGGCCAGAACATCGCGCGCAGCAGGACCGTGATCAAAACAATCGCCCAGCCGTAACCGATTTTTGTCACGTCATGCACCGCGTTCATCGCCAGCAGCAGGATTTTCGCAAAGAAGGTTCCGATGCCCCAAAAGCTCGAGAAACCCGTGCCGAAATTCATCGCCAGATCGGCGTGATTTTGAAATTCCGCGCCGATGTCCGCCAGCCTCCGGTATTCCTTCGGCCCGGCGTAAAGAACGATCTGCCGCTCGACACTGGAATTCGCCGGCAGCGTTTGTGCCGGATAAACCAGCGTCGTCTGGACGCCCCGCGGCGGCGGCGAGCCCGGCGCCTGCTCGCGGAAACGGCTGCAGCGTCACCGGCCGCGCCCCGATTTGCCCCGCCGGCTGTTTCGGCATGGCCAGCAGCGTAAAAAATTGATTTTCCACCGCCGCCCAGACGACATTGCTTGCGCCTTCGCGGTATTCGAACTTCGGTGTCCGCGGGAAGAAAAAGAACGTGGTTGTGCCCGGGCTGAAATACGAGAGGTTGACGAGCGCGCTGTTTGCGCCGTTATACCACATTGAACCGCCGTAATAACCGAAATTGTTGTCGTCCACGTCCATCGGCGCCGCGGTGCCCGCGACCCATTCCTGCGCCGGCACCGCGAGCGGCCGGGCCGTGGTGTTTTCCAGCCGCACGCTCGCGTTCACGAGATAATTCGAGCCGATGTGAAATTCCTTCACGAGCCGCAGACCGTCCGGCAACAGTTTTTCCGCGCGAACGCCGTCGTCCGTTTTTGCCAGCGTGAACACGCCGTCGCCCACCAGGTTCGTGTCGCCCAACAACGCCAGCACCGGCACGGGCGCGCTGCGGTTCAGGGACGCCACGGTGTCGCCCGCCGTTTTTGTTTTTGTCCAGCGCGCCGAGATGATTTCGGGGTAATCGAGCAGCTCAACGAACTTCAACCCGCCGCCGCGCGACGTGAACGTGTAACGCGCGTGGCTGTTCGTCAGCACCAGCGTCCGCTCCGGCGAGTTCGTGTCGAAAGAGAAAGAGTTATCCGCAACCGGCGCGGACGGCGCCGGGGTTGACGCCGCCGTGCGTTGCTGCCGCGGCGGTGACCACGTTGGTAGCGTCGAACTGCCGCCGCGCCTTCGCTTGAAGCGCCGCCAGCTTCTGCTGCTCCTTTGTTTGTTCTACAAACCAGTAGCCGAGCAGCAAGGCGCAAATCGCGACAACAAAGATTCCAGTTTTATCCATGAAAATTCAACGGGCGTTTTCCAAAATAATTCCGCCGTCCGTCATCCGGCGGCGGCACCGGGTCATGGCCGCAGGGTCCGAACGGATGACAGCGGCAAATCCTTTTTACCGCCAGCGCCGTTCCCGCGACCGCGCCGTGCGCGCGAAGCGCCTCAATCGCGTATTGCGAACAGCTCGGCGTGAAACGGCAGCCGCCGGCGGGGCCGAACAAAAAAGTCTGCGCCGGAGAGATCACGAGCTGGTAGGCGCGAATGGCCAGCATCACGAGCCGAATTACTAATGACGAAACCATAATGACCAAATAATGACGAAGCCCGAATGCCAAACCAGAAGCCGCCGAGCGTGTGGAGGTTTCGGTATTGGTAATTGGGAATTCTCTAGTCATTCGGTTTTAGGAATTAGTCATTTTATCAGCCCCGCCCGGTTCAGCGCCGCCAGGAAATCCTTTTCCACTCCGGCGAAACTTTTCCCGGCAATGGAATTGCGAGCGACCAGGACGAGTTCAACCGGCTGCGCCAGTTCGTGCTGGTGCCGCCGGAAACTTTCGCGCAGCAACCGCCGCGCGCGGCTGCGCTGGACCGCCCCGCCGATTTTTTTGCTGGTGACGACGCCGAGTTTTGGGCTTGCGCCGCCGGGCAGCTTGTTCCAGTTGGCGATGAGACAGCCCAAGGCCAGCCGTCCTCCCTGCTGCCGGACGCGCGCGAAATCACGGCTCTGCCGGAGGCGCGAAGCGCGCCCCAGACGCAGGCGTTTCGGCGGTTCGGCGGGCATGACAAATCAGACCGGCGTGAGGCGTTTGCGGCCCTCGCGGCGGCGGTTGCGCAGCGTGGCGCGTCCGCCCTTGGTGGATTTGCGGGCAAGAAACCCGTGCTGCCGTTTCCGGCGCATTTTCGATGGTTGATACTGGCGTTTCATAAATTCAGTTGCCGTCCGCGCCTCCAGCGCAAAACGAGCAGCGCAGCATAGCAATCAAGCGGCTCGTGTCAAGACGGGGTTCGCGCATGGGCGTGTGGCGCGGCTTCGACATTGCGCCCTTTTTCCATTCTTATTTTCCGCCGTCATGCCGGCGTTTTCTTTTTGGCAATGGTGTGCGTCGCGTGGCCGTAAAACGCCTCGGCGCACTCCATGAGCGTCTCGGACAGCGTCGGATGCGGATGCACCGTCAAGGCGATGTCCTCCGCCGTTGCGCCCATTTCCATGGCGAGCACCGCTTCGGCAATCAGTTCTCCCGCACCGGCGCCGACGATGCCCACCCCCAACAGGCGGCCCGATTCCGGTTCAATCAACATCTTGGTCATGCCGTCCACGCGGTCGAAGGACAGCGCGCGGCCGGAGGCCGACCACGGGAATTTGGACACCTCAAACGTCACGCCGCGCTCCTTCGCCTCCGCCTCGGTCAAACCGCACCATGCCAGTTCAGGGTCGGTGAACACGACTGCGGGAATGACGCTTTCAAATACCACGTTCTCGCCGAGGATGTTTTCAACGGCGACGCGCGCCTCCTTGTGCGCCTTGTGCGCCAGCAAAATGCCGCCGGCAATGTCGCCGATGGCGTAAATGGCGGGGTCGTCCGTCTGCTGCCGGTCATTGACCTTGACGAAGCCCTTTTCGTCCAGTTTGACGCCGGTATTTTCCAGACCGAGATCGGCACTGTTCGGCACGCGCCCCACAGCCACCAGCACTCGGTCGTAAAGTTCCTCGATTTTCTTCCCGTCAAATTCCATGGCCACCTTGATCTGTTTTCCGACGGTGCTCATCTTGGCCACGCGCGCCTTGAGCCGGATTTCCTTGAACGCCTTCTTAGCGTTTGCGACGACGTAACGCGCCAGATCGGGATCAGCCCCGGCGAGCACACTGTCGAGCGCCTCGACCAGGACAATTTTGCTGCCGAGCGCGGAATAGACGAAACCGAGTTCCATGCCGATGTAACCGCCGCCGACAACGAGCAAATTTTCCGGCACGTCGGGAACTTCCAGCGCCTCGGTGCTGGTCATCACGCGCGGATTGCCGAGATCGAACGCCTTGGGCATTGCCGCGAGCGAGCCGACCGCCAGTATCGCCTGGTCATAGTGGACAAATTGCTGGCCTTTGTCCGTTTCAACGCGCAGTTTTTGGGAGCCTTCAAAATAGCCGCGGCCCTGAATCACCTGCACGTTTCGCATTTTGGCCAAAGACGCCACGCCGCCGCCCAGTTTCTCCAAAATCGTTTCCTTCCAGGCCCGCAACTTTGCCACGTCCACCGACGGTTCGGCAAACAGGATGCCGCGATGCGCTGATTCGCGCGCGTTGACAATTTGGTGCGTCGCATAAAGCAGCGCCTTGGAGGGAATGCAGCCGCGGTTCAGACACACGCCGCCGAGCCGTTTTTCGCGCTCGACGAGGATGACCTTTTTCCCCATGTCCGCCGCGTGAAACGCCGCCGCGTAGCCGCCCGGCCCGGAGCCGACGACAACGATTTCAGTCTTGATCGAATTCATATATCAAATCCTCCTCGTCCTCGTTCTCGTCCTCGGAATTTTTGAACGATAATTCACTCTCTCCTCAATCCTCTCCGTGTCCAATTGGCAGGTGCAGGATCCCTCGTGCAGTACAGCTGCGGAATCGAACCGGTCTATCAACCCGCAAAGCATCGAAACAATCCGCAACAGCATTTTCTTTCCTTCCACAACGCGCGCTGCCTTCGCCGCGCTTTTTGCCACCAGCGCGTCAAGGCACGCGGCGCACTCCGTGGCCGAACCGCGCGCATCGTCGAAATACTTTGCCCGAACCTGGCGCTGGCGTTTGCCGTTGCCTTCCGCCGTGTTTAACAACGCGGAAAGGCTGGCGCGATCAAGCTGGTCACGCACCTCGCTCGTTTTGACGGCGGCTGCCTGCGATACTTCTTCCAACAACGGCGTCACCCATGCGATGAATTTCAATTCCAGGTGATAAACGTCGAGTTTTTCGTGATCGAACAGCGCCGTTGCTGTTCGGCCAGCCATTTCCGGGTTTGTTTGTTCTTCATTCATTCGATTACGAGGACGAGGACGAGAACGAGGACGATTAAATCTTCACCTCCGACTCCTTGAAATCCTGCAACGCCGCGACCAGGTCCACGATGAACCGCGCCGCATTCGCGCCGTCAATGATGCGATGGTCGTAGCTCAATGCCAGCGGCGTCATCATGCGGACGGCCACCGTGCCGTCGAGCGCCACCGGCTTCATCGCGCCGCGTCCGAGACCAAGGATGGCGGCCTCCGGCAAATTGACGATGGGCGTGAAGTGCGCCCCGCCAATGGCGCCCTGGTTTGAAATCGTGAACGTGCCGCCCTTGAGTTCCTCGGCGGCAATCTTCCGTTCGCGCGCCTTCGCCGCGAGCTGCTCCAGTTCCTTCGCCAGATCCAGAACGGATTTTTTGTCCACGTCGCGCAGCACCGGCACGATCAATCCCTGTTCCGTGTCCACAGCGATGCCAATATGCACATAGTCCTTGAAGACGATTTCGTTCGCCGCCTCGTCGAGGCTGGAATTAAAAATCGGATGCTTCTTCAGCGTTGCAGCCACCGCCTTGAGCACCAGCGGCGTGAGCGTGAGTTTGACGCCTTTCTTCTCGTATTTCGCCGCGAACTTTTTGCGAAGCGCGTTCAACTGCGTAAAATCCGCCTCGTCGAACTGCGTGACGCGCGGCACGGCATTCCAGCTTTCCGTCATGCGCCGCATGATGACCTGGCGCAACGGTGTGATCGCTTTCTTGGAAACCGGTCCCCACTTGGAAAAGTCAATGCTCTCGCCGGCGGGCTTGGCGGCGGTAGCGCCACTGCCACCCTGCTTTGACTTTGACGCGGCGGCGACCAGACGCTGGATGTATTTCCGAACGTCTGCCAAAACAATACGTCCCCCCGCCTCGCTCCCTCGCACCTTGGATAAATCAATGCCCAGCTCGCGGGCAATTTTGCGCAGCGACGGCGCCGCCACTGGGGCGACGGTTGAACCTGTCTTTTCCTCCTCGTTCTCGTCCTCGTCCTCGATTTTCTCGGCAGGGCGCGTTTCTCCGCGCACGCCGCCGGCGGCAGGCGTGGTGGATGCCGGCTGGCCGGTTTCGTTCAACGAAAGGATGCGCTGGTCTACGCCGATGCGGTCGCCGGCCTTCACGAATACTTTGGCGACGACGCCGGCGGCGGTGGACGGAATCGAGGCGACGGCCTTTTCATTTTCCAGTTCGATGATGGACTGGCCGGCGGCGACCACGTCGCCTTCCTTCACGAAAATATTGACGACGACGCCGGAATCGGCGCCTTCGCCCAGCTTGGGAAGTTTAACATCCATAAATTAACGAGCGAACAGCTTGGTCAAAACGAACGCTGTTTTCCAGCATAATTTTCTCTGTGCTGAAAATCGGGGCGCAACTAGGCAGTGGTCTTGATGAGACGCGATTTTTTCAACACCAGGCTTCAGGCTGTCGGTATCCATCGGCCAAACCAGACGCTTTTATAGCTTTGCGAACGGAGAAAATCATTTGTCCCTTGTATGGTTGGCCAAGATATCGCCAAGTGACGGGCACTTGTCGGGCCGAAGATTAAATGAAGGCCGAAGGCCTTTGGCGATCTTGTCGCGCCAAAACGCAGTGTAGGCGGATCATTTTGATGTAGGCAAGCCTCCTCATCGTTCGTAGCCGAAAAGCCATTCCATGGTTTAATTTCCGTTGGCATCTTGCGTGCTATATATCCGCGCATAAGTAATACGACATAAAAATTAACAGAATGGGCGGATGAGATTGGCAATTTCTTCTGGATGGCGTTGGACATGGTGGAAGGTGCGGTAAAGCGCGCGGCAAAGGCATTGAGGTTGCTCAAAGTAACGATTATGAGTGGCGTGTTTTCTGGTGTAGTTCCAAATTCTCTCGGTCGCGTTGAGTTCCGGGCAGTAGGGCGGCAACTGGAATACTTCCACGTAGCGACGGTGTTGGGCGAACCATTGGTAGGTTTCGCGCTTTTTGTGATACGAGGCGTTGTCTTGAATCAAGAACACCCGGTGCCCGCGCCGATAAAACGCGGGCACCAAAATCTGATCCAGAAACGCCACATAGGTTTCCCATTGGAAATAGTCTGGTTGGTGGAGGTAGGTGAATTGCGCCGTGTCCAAACGCACCGCGCCAAATATCTTCTGCGTGTTCCGTTCGCCCCGGGTGGGAATGCGCGGTTGGCTGGCCACCCGCGCCCAAGTGGCGTGCAAGGTGGGAGTCTGGCGAAACGACGCCTCGTCCTCAAAGACGATTATGGCACCTTCGTTCCGGGCTTTTTTTTAAGGCGTGGATACGTATAACGAACCCACCGATTCTTCCGGTCCGGATCGGCTTGCACCAACCGGGTGGTGGGACGCTGCACCGAATAGCCCAGTTGCTTGAGCAACTTGCGGACATGTCCCGGATGGTAGTCGACGTCAAACTCGTCGGCGATCACTCGGCTGATGACGGGAGAAGTCCAAATGCCGGTTTCCAAACCGTAAGCGACAGGGCCGCTGTCCAGAATATCTTGCAATTGCTCCCGCTGCGCAGGCTTCAGTTCCCCAGGCCGGCCCGCACGATGCCCCTCCAACAATCCCCGCTCACGGTGCCGGTTCCACTGTTCGATCCACAACGGGACGGAGGAACGATGGACTTTGAGCGACTCGGCGATCTGGCTCGTGGTATGGCCTTCGATACTCAACGCAATAGCATGGAAGCGCTGGGCCACGCGCGGCTCTTGGTCCTTGATCGCTTCTTTACGCAGTTGGAGCAGCGACTGGACGCTGCGCTCGTTGCCTCTGGCAAATATAGGACGCATCTTGTCTGCAAACCATAACGGGCTTTTGCCAATATGTCGAATTATTTATGCGCGGATATATATGGTTGGCGTATCGGGCTTAATTTATCGGAAACGACCGTGATGGACAATGGGTTAGAAACCAAAAAACAAAACTTATGACCTTGACCCCATTCTTGACCTTGGCCCCATATCACGCTCCTCTGTGCAACAATTGTGTAAGTTCCCAGTTCATCGAAATTACAGAGATAACTCAAGTGATACTTGAGTTCACGTATTTGATTCGGACCGACAGCAACGATTTGCCCAGACCCGCCCATTGTCATGTTCGTTTTCATGTTTGGAGAAATGTCTTTGCCTGAAGGTGCAATCACCTGAAATGAGTATTCAAAATCACGCTGATACCCATTTGCCGCACTGAACCAAAACATTTCGTTCGTGGAAATGTTGCGATAGTGGAATAGCAAAACGACTGGCTCGTGGAGCTTGACTACATTTGTGGTGCCTTCCAGGGAAATAGACATTTGGGCATTGTTTGTAATAGGACCCCAGTCAGACGTTATCGTGTCCTTAGCCATGACCGAACAAGTCAATATCACGACGTATGTTGAAGTATACAGGAGACACGCTGTATTCATAATTATTCAAAACGGATCAAAACGGGTCGGTTCCGAAAACGGGTCGGTTCTGAGTATTGTAGTATTTTTCCATTTCAGCGTGATGTTGCACGGCGATGCCAGTATAGCAGATGGTTGAGGTGCGTCCAAGTCTCCATCGTTAGCCGCCCGGCGATCCATTTTATGGTCACGGTCGTCTCGTCCCGCAAGCTGACAGCCGGTTTATGTTTCACCCGATCGCCCTTGCGCCGCGCCACCGGGTCCGACTTCTTCCACCCCAACCGCTTCAAACCCTCCCTCACGATACCCTCCGGCTGTTTCTGGAAACCGACCCGTTCATGTTCACAATTGATGCCGTCAAATACGCCCGATACATAGAAATTTTCCCGTTCAGGGATTTAATAGCGACAACGCACAGCCGTCACGGGTTGGCGCGCTCAAATTTGCGGTTCGTGCTTGAAAAGCGGGCGGATTGGAATCCAATCTGTTGTGTGGCTGACACCAACCAACCGTGGAACATCGCGCAGGCTGCGCGACCGGGCCGGCAATCCTGGGTTCGCTCGTTGATCAGTCCGTTTTTGACGCTGCGGGCGGCGGATGTTCAACTCTATCGCATCTGCGATGATATGAGCGGGATTTTCATTTTCCCGATGCTGATTTTCAGTCCGTGGGCCTTTGGCACGACCGAGACGTGGTCCATCTGGACGATGAACGCGGCGGGCTACGCGCTGGGAATCCTGCTGCTCGTGAAGCTGCACATCCGCGTGCTGAAAGGATACGTGGCGCCGCGATGGGAGAGTTTTTCAAGTCATACCGCCACAAAAACCCGGCACCGGCATCCGCTGGCGCGTTTGCTGGTCCGCGCGCTGGCCGGACTGACGCTGGCGGTGCTGGCGTTTTGCCTGGTGAGCGCCTTGAACGCGCGCGCCACTTTCGATCCCGACACGCGGCTTTTTGAATACCACCGCTGCCTCGCATGGCTGCCGCACAGCTTTGACAGCCACCGCACTTGGTTCACGTTCTGGACTTATCTGGGACTGGCCGGTTCATTTTGGGCGGTCCGGGACTGGCTGTTGGGAATGACCGCGGGCGAGGAACGCGCCATCCGCAGCGGGGATGAAGAAGATTCCGGCGGATCGTCGCGGCGGCTGCCGGACCGGTTGCGTTGGTTGCTCTGGCTGCTGTGCATCAACGGCGCGTTGCTCGGCGTGGAATGCATCGTCCAGCGCGCGAGCGGTTCCAGCAAACTGCTCTTTCTGGCGCAGCCGCTGGTCAATCCGGAAGGTGAAACCCAGTTCGGGCCGTATGCCTACCGTTCCAACGCCGCGCAATACTTCAACATGGTCTGGCCGGTATGCCTCGGCTTTTGGTGGATGCTGCAACGCACCGGCGGACTGCGCGGCGGGGTTCACCACGTTCTGCTCGTTTGCGCGGCCATCATGGCGGCCTGCCCGATCATTTCGACCAGTCGTGCCGGCGCGCTCGTGGCGGCGGGCATTCTGGTGCCGGCGGTGATTTATCTGACAACGGCAAATCTTTTGTCCCGCGCGTCGCGGCCGCGCGACCAGCAGGCGCGACGGGGCGCGACGGCCATGTTGTGGCTGTTCCTTGTTTTGGCGCTGGCGTTGGGCTTGTATTTCGGATGGAGTTCGTTGCAGCCGCGCATGGAACAAATTGGCGAAGGTTATCAGATCCGCGCGGACATGTATGAAGCCGCCAAGCCGATGGCGGCGGATTATCCGCTGTTTGGCACCGGGCCGGGAACCTTCGGGACCGTCTTTCAGTTGTATCTGATTTCCCCCGCGACTTATTGGCCGGAACAATTGCACAACGACTGGCTCGAAACCCGCATCACGTTTGGCTGGGTGGGAACAGTGTTGCTGCTCGCGGCGCTGGCGTGCGTGGTGTTGCGCTGGTTTGTTCCGGGCGGCGTTCGCGGCAACCGGCGGTTTGTCGTCTTGATCTGGCTGGCGATGGCGGGATGTCTGGTCGAGGCGCGCTATGATTTTCCATTTCAGATCCACTCCACACTTTTCCTGTTTCTGGTGCTGTGCGCGATGCTGTTCAACTTGGGCCGCCGGTCGGGGACATCGCGGCATTGAGGGCAAGACCAGTTTGAGTTGTCGGGTTCGGACTTGTGTTTCAGAATGTGGAGGCGTATTCGTATTCACAGGCACGTTTGATATGATTAGTTACCGATTTCATAGGTGTTGCCGTTGCGCCAACTTCTTCAACATGCCTCCTTTGGAACGTTAGGCTGATTATTATGAGGAAATTACCTGCTGTAGCGATTGCTGTGTTGCTGACAACGCAAGTGCTGGCACAAAATCTGACGATTGCCTGCTATCCTACAAAGACTGTAACGATTACTGTCACCAATATTTCATATTTCAATCTTTCACCAATGCTTCAAATGTCAACGAATTGTGCCACCACAAATTGGACGACAATACCGTATGGTGAAGTCGGAACAATTTATCTGCCCCCCTCGACACTCGTTTGGACAAATATTCCTGCCACGAACGACAATGAGTATTTTCGGGTGCTATCTGTGGGTGCTCAATGAACTGCGTTTCATGAGTTCTGGCCGGCCTAACCAGTCGTGAACCGGTGTGAAAAGTGCTGATGCGAATTTTGGTAACGATCCAATTGACGATGTGACGCATTTTAACGAAACGAGCAGGGAGATGGGATTGTCGAAAAATGAGTTTTCACACAGGCTCGCGCTGGCATCTAACACCGACTGCGCTTGAGCTTATGGATGATTTGGGTGATACGATGATTATCGAGTTTACGTCGTAACTCGCCAGTCGGCGTGCTTCACCACGAAACCGGTGATTTCCTCATCCAATTTCTATTTGGGCAGACTCGCGGTCGCAAGAATATGTCACGGCGCGAGCCGATCCAGCTTCCAGGAGTTGTCCTGCTGCCGCGTGTAGCAAAACCGGTCGTGCAAACGGCTGGGACGGCCCTGCCAGAATTCCATCCGCTCCGGCTTCAACACGTAACCGCCCCAGTTCGGCGGCAGCGGCACGTCGCCCGGAAATTTCGCCGCCATCTCGCTCCACTTCGCGTCCAGCTCGGCGCGACCGGCCACCACGTCATGCTGGTTCGACGCCCACGCCGCGAGCCGGCTGCCGCGCGGGCGCGATTTGAAATATTCCTCGGATGCCTCGCGTGAAATCTTTTCCACCGTTCCGGCCACGCACACCTGCCGCTCCAATTCCGGCCAGTAAAACGTCAGAGCGGCGTTCGGATTTTCCGCCAGTTCCAGACCCTTGCGGCTGTCGTGGTTGGTGTAAAAGATGAAGCCGCGGGCCTCCACGCCCTTGAGCAACACCGTGCGGGTCGAGGGCCGTCCGTTTTTGTCCACGGTGGCCAGGACCATCATGTTCACGTCCGCCGGCGCATGACCGAGGAGGACGTGCCAGAGCTTGAAAAGCGCGATGCCGATCTTCCGCCAGCGCCCGCCCGACGACGCCTGCGCGAACCAGAAAGTGAATTGCGCCAGCGGATCGGCTACCAGATCCGCGCGCCGCAATTCGCCGGTGGAGTATTCCCGTCTGATGTCGGCAATGGCCATGGCCGCCTCACATCCCGCGGAACGCGGTCAGGCCGAGGTCCACGATGCAGGCGGCGAAGCCCAGGCGGATCAGGCACAGGAAGCGCGTGCGCGCCGCACTGGCCGTCGCCCAGGTGATCAGGTCGCGCAACCGCCACGGCGTGATGGTGAACCAGATGCCCAGCACCACGAGGAGATAAGCCCAGCCCTGAATGACCAGCACCCAGGGCGATTCGCCCAGATGCGGGCGGCCCGTGTCCAGCATCAATTTTGCCAGCAGCAGCGCCAGCACCGCGAGGGCGCGCACGGCGAGAAAATCCTGGACAAAAATGCACGATAGAATGCCGACGGCGACGAACCCGCCGAGCATCCAGGGTTTGAACGTCGAAAAGTCCGCGATGGGTTCGACGCTGACGTTCCATGCAAACCACGCAGTGGCTAGCAGCATGAGCACGATGCCGACGGCGAGGTTGCGGGAGAATCCGCGCGCGGCGGCGGCGAGCCGTTCCGGCTGCACGAGGCCGTAGATTTGCGGCAGCCCCACGGCGACACCGAGCAAAATGGACAACAACGACAACTTCATGCCCGAAATCCAACCACAAACCGGCGCGAAAAGACATGAAAAATTCGCGCGCGGCGGATTGCCGTCATGTCGCAGACGGGCAGCCGGTTCCATCAAAGTGAAGTTTGAGCAGCTTCACGCCACAAATTCCAAGTCCTGCCGGTGCGAAATGAGGCCGCGCTCAAACGCCTGGCCGAGGAACCGGCGGATGGCTTCCCTGCCGCGTTCGCCATAATCCAGCGTCCAGTGGTTGACATACATGCCCACGAATTTGTCGGCGAGATCGCGGCCCATGTCGCGGGCATATTGCAGCGCGTGCTGCACCGCCTCCGCGCGGTGGTCCAGGCTGTATTGAATGCTCGCCGTCAAAATGCCGGAAATCTGCCGGCGCCTCTCCGGCGGAAATCTTTTGTGGATGACATTCCCGCCCAGCGGCAGCGGCAGGCCGTCATTTTGTTTCCCCCACCAGACGCCGAGGTCTTCGCAGAGAACCAGGCCTTCATTTTGATAGGTCAACTGGCCCTCGTGGATGATCAAGCCAACGTCGGCGACGCCATTTTTCACCGTGGAAAATATCTGGTCGAACGGCACAACGACGTAATTGACTTCCTTCGCAGGTTTGCCGAGCCAGAGCTGCAGGGCCAGAAAGGCGCTGGTCATGGTTCCGGGCACGGCGATTTTCTTTCCGCCAATTTCCGCGCGCGAAAATTTCCGTTTCGCCACGAGCATCGGGCCGTAGCCGTCGCCCATGCTCGCGCCGGCGGGCAGCAGCGCGTATTGGTCCGAAACATGGGCGTAGGCGTGGATGCTGACGGCGGAGATGTCGAGTTCGCCGCGCGTGGCGCGCTCGTTCAACGTCTGGATGTCCTGCAACACATGGTGGAAGCGGAAGCCGTGCGTTGGAATCAAGTCCTTCGCCAGCGCGTAAAACATGAAGGCGTCATCAGGGTCGGGCGAGTGGCCCAGCGTCAATGTCGTTTGCTGCATCCCCGAAAATTAAACCACGCCGGGCAGGCTGTCACGCCGGGAAGGCTGTTGGCGGCGTCAAATTTCAAAGGTGGCGCACCCCGCTCCGCGCGGCCCGCCCCGCCAAATCAGGGCACCACCAGGTTGTTGATATTGGCTGAAGTCCACCAGGTCGTCGAAAACTCGCCGAGTGGTGGAGTGGTGGGTTGGCAGGGACTCGAACCCTGGACCAATGCCTTAAAAGGGCACTGCTCTACCAACTGAGCTACCAACCCATCCTATTGTAAAATCAAGCTGCTTTGAAGATTTACAACCGCCAGAAATGCTGACTTGTAACCCATACTTGTCACCCGCCCGATTTGTGCTATATTTCTGCATGAAAACGACGAAGAAAATGACACCGACACCGGCTGGACAACCAGTGTTTCACAAAGTCGCAGAGAACTTGTATCGGCTCGAATCATCAGGAGGATATTATGCCCTCTTGAAACGCGGAGGCAAGCAGTTTCGCCGTTCGCTCAAGACCAAAGACCGCAAATTGGCCGACCGCCGTTTGAACGCACTGCGGGCAAAAGTGGGCTGCCTGAAAATGTCTCCAGAAGCAAAATTGAATTTTGAACAGGCCGCAAATTTATGGTTGGAGACGAACAAACACGCATTGAGTCCGGGCACCGTCAAGCGCCGGAAAATGTATATCAAAGGACTCGCCCCCTCTTTCCGAAATGTTCCGATCCGCAATCTCGCCGCGCAGGACTGCGACCGTTGGGTGAAGGAGCGCGGTGCAACGCTCGCTTCCGAAACTTTCGTCCATGAATTGGATGTTATGAAAGCGGTTTTTGAATTTGCTCTGGATCGCGGCCTGATTCTTTCCAATCCTGCCAAACACATCAAACGCCGGAAAGTCGTTTCCAAACAAATTGTTGTTCCAAGCCTCGACCAGTTGAAGCAACTCGTAAGTGCCATCCGGCAGGCCGACGGACACAAGGACAATCAGGAAAGAACCAAAGACGGCGCGGACCTGGTTGAATTTTTGGCATATTCGGGCGCGCGCATCGGCGAAGTTATCGGCGGCGGAGAGGCCAGCGAAAAAAGACCCTTGCTTTGGAACGACGTTGACTTCGAGCGTGGCACGATTTTCCTGCCCGGCACAAAAACCGAAGCTGCTCCGCGCACCATACCCATGTCGGAAAAATTGCGTTACTGTTTTGGCGCGATTGAAGGCGGAGAAAAATCCGCAGCCGACCGACCGGATTATTCCGATTAATAGCGCGCGTAAATGTTTGCAGACGGCCTGCAAGAAATTGGGACTGCCGCAGTTCACCCATCATGATTTTCGACATTTCTTTGCGACGACCTGCATTGAATCCGGCGTGGACATCCCAACGGTGAGCCGCTGGCTCGGACACAAAGACGGCGGCGC
Organism: uncultured Verrucomicrobiae bacterium; assembly: GCA_963711945.1. Classification (GTDB taxonomy): domain Bacteria; phylum Verrucomicrobiota; class Verrucomicrobiia; order Limisphaerales; family UBA11358; genus UBA11358. The sequence goes on from CAVQGB010000010.1 coordinate 296,617, forward strand.
ACTGGCGATGAAACGCTACGGGCATTTACGGCAGGAACACAGCTTTGCGATGATTAAGAGAGTGAGTTTTGACAAACCGGCCAATGTCATTCCGCTGCCAAAATCAGAGGATGCGAAAGCGGGTGAAAATCTTCCGCTTCCGGACGACCGCCGCGCCATTGCCAAAGCCAAGACGAAATACAGCTATCCGTGGTGGGCATCCGAAAATCCGCTGGAAGTATTTTGGGGACAACTTCACGAAGAAGTTTTGATTGTTCCAATTGAAAAATTTCTTGGAGACGCCAAGCAGGCAATGGGACGCCAAGTGTTGAAACAGGAATTTTCCGACCGGCAGGCGCTCATGGATGAGCTTTTGGAACGAACGCCCGAAGCAACATTCCGTGAAATTGCCGCCAAAATACCGGCGCAAAAATCCGAAGTTGCCAATGAACACGCTGCCAACTGATTTTTACCGGATTCACTCGATTGGCTCGGAGGTTTCCCGCAAAAAGCGGTCAAGATCATCTTTGGAATAAATCGGATGCCGCAATGCCCGCGAAGGATGCAGCAGGCCACGTTTCGTCAGACGGTCAATGGTGATTTTGGCAACGCCCAAATAAATGGCCGCTTCCGCGCGTTTGTAGCCTTTCTTCTCAATGTGAGTTTTTGTTTCCGCGCTGGTTGAATCACCGGCGCGATCTGATTTTGAAAATTGGCTGTTGGCTTTAAGCATGAGCTGTCTTCCTTTTGTTCGAGCATTTCAATGGTTTTGACCCAACCATCTTCACCAGCAGCCAGCGATGAATAACGCTCCGCCATTGGTTTGATGGATTCCACGCTCCGCGCTTGCAGGGCAACACCCAGGTTGCGCAGATTTTTTCCCTTAATCCGCACCGTGCGGTTCAAAAAGGAAATGGTGATGATGTCAACGTCTTGCGTTGATTCAAACTTGACCAATTCAATGTGGTGATACGACAGCCCATAAAAACAGTTCGTGCTGGTTTCCAGCCGCAAATTGTCCATCGGCACAGGGTCACTGTTGACATGGCGACCAAGTTTGTAGCAGGGGGAATTATCATTCATATTCTCATGCCTCGGCTCTTTTGCTGGTTTTGGGCGCGTTGAATTTCAATCCGCCGCCGGATGGTTTCAGATTTTTGAACCGTCGGCTTGACCGTCTCGGCTGGCTTGATGGATTCAGTTGGCTTTTCCGGCGGCTTCACGGCCTGCGATTGCTTGGCCGCTTCCGCCTGCCGGAGAGCCTCGGCTTGGCGTTCCAATTTTTCATGCTGCGCAATTTCCGCCGCCCGCTTTGACGAAGCGCGCTGCGACTGCTTGAACATTGAGAACAAAGGCAACGTCGCGCCCCCAAATAGTTGCCAGTTTTTGAAACGCGCTTGGCTTCATGTCCATCGCCAGCGTCCGGTTGCCCGAATGGGTGATGTTCTGGCGAAGCTGGATTTTATCCGCCGTGAAAATCTTCACGCCCTTGCGCCCGCGCGAAATCGTCACATACCATTGCTGTTCATTCGTCGCGGCCTTGACCGCCGAATCCGAGAACAGGACGTAATCCACGGTTTTGCCTTGGGCGGCGTAGGACGTGACGGCGTAGCCGCGCACGAACTGGCGGTAATGTTTCGGCAACGCCCGGCCATCATCCAACGCAATGCGCCCATCGGCATGAATTTCTTTCACCGTCACCAGTTCGCCATTGGCGAGCTTGCGGCCATCCTGGGATTTGTCATTGGCCTTGAGTTGCAGCCGGTCGCCGGTGGACAAGGAAAGTTCTTTTGGCTGGCAGACCGTGATTTTATCCAGTTCCTTGAACGGCACAGGCCGGATGCGGTTGTCAGCTTCAATCAGCAGATGCTTGTCGGTGATGCCGCGCAGTTTTCCCGCGCTGCCGGATTTGAAACCGGCCGTCGGACGGTTGAACACCAACACCGAGTCCGGCTGGTAAAACCGTTTGTCGCGCTTTTGCGCGTCCGTCAAATCCTGCCGCTCCAATGCCGTGACCGTCGTTTCATTTTCGCCGATTAACTTTTGTGCTTTCAGGCCGAGCCGGACTTGTTCATTGACCTTGTGAATTTCGTTCCAGCTTTGCGAGACGACCACGGTTGATTGCTGATTTTTGAAAAGTTCAAGAAAATGTTCCGTCAATTTCTGTTGTTGATCGGCCAGTGTGCAGGAGACGATGGCATCGTGATTGTCCAGACGGTCAAACGATGCGCCGAGTTTGCCCCGCCGCGCTTCATCCACGGCGAGCTTGTATTGTTCCAGCCATTGGCGTTCGGCTTGAGTTTTGGCCGAATCGGGATTTTGACGGCGGATGTTCGTCAGTTCGGCATAGCCAAGACCCGAATACTTTTCAATCGCCCGCAGCGCGTCCGACGCTTCCACCGCTCCATGCTGGCGCGTGTCGCCGGACAGGATGACGCGGCCCTTGATTGATTTGAACGTAATCAAGCAGTTGCAACATTTGTTCGCCCGCCGATTTGTCCGGCCTCGTCCACGAGGACGACCGCGCCACGCCGCATGGAACGATGCGCGAGAAAAGCACTGACCGTTTCCGCGCCGGTGAAGCCGTCACGTTCCAGATCGGCGACCTGCTGGCGTTGCGGCGCGAGGACATGGACGACCTGACGAGCTTTGGCGAGTCCGGCTTTGACTTCGCGCAGGGTATAACTTTTGCCCGTCCCCGCGCCGCCGCGAAACAGCGTGACGAAATCGCGCGAGGACAAAATCTGTTCCACCGCCTTGCCCTGCTCATAATCCAGCGAATGGTTTATCCGTCGATAATTGGGGGCAAGCGGCTGGTATTGGTTCATCTGATGTTGCGCCAGCCTGACGATGTTCAATTCACGTCGCAGGACATCGCGCGTGGTGATTTTTCCCTGAAATTGTTCGTCACGGATATAATCGCGCTTTCGGGTTACGGCCTGAATTTCCGCCAGTGACACATCCTGACCGCGCAGATGTTCGAGCGCGTGACGCCAAAGCTCATGCTCATGGACGACCGAGCGGCGTTCAAACAGATGTTGCTCCGCCCATGACACGGCCTGCACCGCTGTTATCTTTTCGTGAATTCTCCGGTGAGCGATGTTTGTCCAAGTGGTTGATTTGCCACCATTCTTTCCATGACAATTGTTTGTTCCAGATGGATTGCAATTTGACGATGCCGACATCCTTGATCTTCCGCGCCCGTTCCTTGTGCGCGATGTTCGCCCGGATGACTTTGATGTTTTGATTGGCCTTGTCCGGTTCGCGTTCCAGCAGTTCCTTGGTTTTCTCGTCAATCTCGCGCATGACGCTTGGAAAAGCGGTCAATCAATTCCTTGCTGACACCGGCAATCTCAAAATCGCCGCGCGGATTGTTTTCGACGCCGTAGCCGAACCGTTGCAGCGACCTGACCAGTTCGTGATAATAGACGTTCCGAACGAATTTCTGCGCCGTGACCATTTCACAGGCTTCCAATGCTTTCCAACGGCCTTCAGTGGAATCCCATGTGGCATTGAACAGGATGCAATGGCTGTGCAAGTGCGGGTCTAAAGCGCGTGACGTGTCATGCCGGAAGACCGCGCCGACCACATTGCCCGTCGCCCGTTGCGAATACTGGCCTCTGAGTCCGAACCCGAGTGGCGGCGTAAGTTTGCAATTGGCGCATGGCCACCTGCACCGCCTCATCATGCGCCTCGATGATCCGTTTATCATTGCCGACCAGTGCCGCAATGGAAACCGATTTTGGCGGTGACAACGTGAAATCGTAGAACACCCGGCGATTGGCGGATTCATGGACGTTCCCATCTTTATCCACGGTGACACGTTTTGAATTCAGCCGTGGTGTCAATTGCTCACCGGTTTGCGGATGAAGATTCCGGCACAGATTCACGAAATTCCTTTTCATTGGTGACGCCCGACAATCCCAATTGCCTTTGCCCCTTCACCAATCCATTGACCTGAAACGCTCCGGCCTTCCATGTAGTAATCACCGACCCGCAAATGTTCACGGAAATACGACTCCGCATTTCCCAAACTGTATTGCGCTTTCATCGTCAACATGACGGCAAGTTAAACCATCGTGACACGAATCTTGCGCTATGGGTGACGCAAAATGACATCGGAGTAATGTTACATGTAAACCGTATTGAAATGTGGACGCTGTTCTCCTTGCTAGTGCAAGGGGCAGCCGTAACAACGAAAACGTCAGACAAAAATCAAATGGCAAATGAATCGAAAATTATGAATGCACCAATCGTATCCGCCGAGGCGAAGGCTCGCTTGACCGAAGCCGTCAAAAATTATACGCCGCCCGCGCCGGAAAAATACCGCGCGTTGAACGAAGTCAAAGAATCCATCATTGCGTTGCGGGAACGCAAAGCCTCGTATGAAACCATTCGCGCCATGTTGCACGAGAACGCCGGCATTGAGGTGTCGCACCAGACCGTCGCCCGCTATTGCCGCGAGGTGCTGGATGCAGCCAAGGCAAAGAAGCCGCGCCGTCCCAAGACGCCACCGACCGAACCACCGGCATCCGCCCAAGGGGAATTGGCAGCGCGTCCGCCGTTCGGCCAGTCCACGGCCACGCGGACCGCGCATCGCCGATTCCAAAAATCTTTAGCGCAGCAGCGCAGGTGTCGCCAGTCGCGGCGACCGAAGAGCGACTCACAAAGCAATCCGCCAATCCTAAAAAGCAAAAGCCTTTGGGGTTCAACGTCCGCGACCAACGCGCGTTCACAGCCGTGCAACGCGCGCTCGTCGCGGACGAGCAGCGGGAAAAACGCAGTCGCGTTCGCTTCCGTCTGTCATTGGCAGCGTCGCTCCGGCGCACGGCTTCACTCATGCCGTTTCGCCGACCGCCTGCCGCTTTCCGCCGCCAACGCCAGACCGAAGCAGGTGCAAATATAATAAATCAATCGTCAGATAATCGTCAGACAAAACCCGGTAATCGTCAGATTTGCCATCCGAGAGGTCTGGCATGAATCTTCCGACAATCTTCCGATTCTTTACCGGAATCTACCGATGACTAATCGTCCGATAATCGTCCGACAAATTCAGGAAATCGTCCGATTAACTAAACCGATGGTGTCCGCCCCGACCAACGTGCGCTCCGTTTGACCGTGCTCCGTTCGTCCGCGCGGCACGCACTTCGCGCGCGCTCGTCGTGGACGAAAAAAGGAAAACGCAGCTGCGTTCGCTTCCGTCTGTCATTGGCGTCGCCGCTCCAGCGCACGGCTTCACTCATACCGTTCCGCCGACCGCCTGCCGCTTCCCGCCGCCAACGCCAGACCGAAGCGTATCAATCCATCTTTTGTCGGCGGATGACAGACGCTTGCGCAGCCACGCCCGCACAGCGTTCGTTCGTCGTCACATTCAAGTTGAACGAGTCGCACACAAGGCGCACAATTGGCTCCCTTGAAAGCAGCATTCTATGGCCGAGCCAACCATCATTTGCCCGAAGTGCAAAAATGAAATCAAGCTGACGGAATCGTTGGCTGCGCCGCTCATTGAGTCCACGCGCCGCGATTATGAAAAACGTCTGGCCCAAAAGGACGTTGATCTTGCCGGCCGGGAAACTTCATTGAAAGAGCGCGAACAGGCGCTTGAAAAATCCAAAGAAACGGTTGACGCGCAGGTTGCCGAAAAACTTCAGAGCGAACGCGCAAAAATCGCCGCTGACGAAGCCCGAAAAGCAAAACTCGCCCTGTCCAACGACATTGAACAAAAAACAAAAGAGGTTGCCGATCTTCAGGAAATTTTGAAACAGAAGGATGAAAAGCTCACCGAAGCCCAAAAAGCGCAGGCTGATTTGCTCAAAAAGCAGCGCGAGCTTGACGACGCCAAACGCGAACTTGAATTGACCGTTGAAAAACGGTGTCCAGGAGAATCTGGCCGTCACCCGCCAGCAGGCGCGGAAAGAGGCGGAAGACGAATTGAAGCTCAAGGTTTCCGAAAAGGAGCAGACGATTTCCTCGATGCAGAAGCAAATTGAAGAATTGAAGCGCAGGGCCGAGCAAGGTTCGCAGCAGCTTCAAGGCGAAGTTCAGGAATTGGAACTGGAGACCTTGCTGAAAACCAAATTTCCGCGAGACACCATTGAGCCGGTGCCGAAAGGCGAACACGGCGGCGACGTTTTGCAGCGCGTGCTCGGCCCGCTTGGACAGATATGCGGCACAATTCTTTGGGAATCCAAGCGAACAAAAAATTGGAGTGACGGCTGGCTCGCAAAACTCCGCGACGACCAGCGGACGGCAAAGGCAGAAATTGCCGTCATCGTCAGCCAAGTGCTTCCGAAAGACATCGAAACTTTCGGCTTGGTTGACGGCGTTTGGGTTGCGCTGCCGCAAGCGGCGCTGCCAGTGGCTGTGGCGCTTGCGCTATACGCTGATTGAGACTGCGACCGCGCGGCTGGCATCCGAGGGGCAGCAGACGAAGATGGAATTGGTTTATCAATACCTCACCGGCCCGCGATTCCGTCAGCGGGTTCAGGCCATCGTCGAGGCGTTTGGCTCGATGAAGGAAGACCTCGATAAGGAGAAAAAAGCCATTTTGAAACAGTGGGCGAAACGCGAGGAACAGATTGAGCGCGTCATGCAATCCACCGTCGGCATGTATGGCGACCTTCAGGGCATCGCCGGCAAGACAATTCAGGAAATTGAAGGGTTGGAAATGAAAGCGCTTGAAGCAAGGAGGAGCAAAATGAAACTTAAAGAAGTGAAACTTACAGAATTTTCGTGGATACAAAAATGAAGTCACCATTCCATTTGAAAACTTGACCGTTTTGATTGGCCGCAATGATGCTGGCAAATCTTCGATCCTGGATGCTCTAAATATTTTTTTCAACGATGCTGAAATTGAAAAGGAAGATGCCTGTGTTCACGGAAATGCCAATGATGTCCGAATTTCATGTGTTTTCTCTGAACTGCCCGGTCAAATCGTTCTTGATGACCAGCATCCCACGACTTTGCAAAAAGAATATTTGGTAAGGCAGGACGGACAACTCGAAGTTTGTCGTGTTTTTAACTGCAATACCACGAAGGGAAAGCAAGCGCGCATTTTCGCTCGCGCCTACCATCCCTGTGCAGAAGGTTGCGCGGACTTAATGAGCTTAAAGATTAAAGATTTGAAATCCCGCGCCACCACACGCGGCGTCAATTTCGATGGAGTGAATCAAACCATCAAAACCGATTTGCGCCAAGCCATCTGGACACAAGCCGCCGACCTTGCTTTGGCAGCGTCTGAAATTGACCTCTCGGCTGAGTCAGGAAAAACCGCATGGGATCAGATTCAGTTGCATCTTCCCGTTTATGCTCTTTTCAAATCCGACCGAGCCAGCACCGATCAGGATGAGGAAGCACAAGACCCGATGAAGGCGGCCATCAAGGAGACTGTCAAAAGTTATGAAGAGCAGCTAAACGGTCTTGTGGATAAAGTTAAAACCGAACTGGAAAGATTGGCAAAAAAGACTGTCGAGAAAATTCAGGAAATGAGTCCCGAACTTGCAAAAACGCTAAATCCGCAAGTGAAGAATAAGAATTGGGATTCCCTGTTTTCCGTAACCCTTTCCGGTGATGACGGTATTTCGATCAACAAACGCGGCAGTGGCACGCGCAGATTGGTTCTATTAAATTTTTTCCGCGCCAAAGCCGAGGATGTCGCCCACGCACGCGGCACAGGAACCATTTATGCGATTGAAGAACCGGAAACCAGTCAGCACCCCAATTATCAGTTGATGTTGCTAGATGCATTTCAAGAACTGACCGAACAGGGTTTCGCCCAAGTAATTTTGACAACCCACACCCCGACTTTGGCGCGAAAAGTGGATCGCAATTTTCTTCGCTTGGTTACGCTCGATGCCGGCCACCCCAAAATCCATTTGGGCAGTGTTGATGCCACTTTGGCATCCATCAAATCCACCTTGGGTGTTTTGCCCGACCACGACGTGAAAGTATTTCTTGGAATTGAAGGCAAATGGGACATCGAATTTTTAAGGCGAATTTCCAAGATCATGCACGCCGCCGATCCGGCAGTGCCAGATTTGAATTTGGCTGAAGCGTCCGGCGCGCTGGTGTTCATTCCTTTGGGCGGAAGCAGTATGGAGTTATGGTCAGTTCGCTTGGCCGGACTTGACCGCCCGGAGTTTTATCTTACTGACCGCGACAAACAACCGCCCGCGCAACCAAAATACCACCAGCGGATCGCCGAATGGAATGCGCGTGCTAATTGCACGGCGGTTTGCACAACCAAAAGGGAATTGGAAAACTATTTGCACCCGGACGCAATCAAATCCATTGCCCCAACTTTTCCAAATGCAATTGCCGATTTTGACGATGTTCCGCTGGTGCTCGCACAAACTCTACATACCGCCGATGCCAATGCACCTGCTTGGAACACCGTGCCCGACGACACCAGGAAGGAAAAGTCAAGCCGGGCGAAACGCCGTCTCAATACGGAGTGCGTGGATAAAATGACAGTTGCGCTTTTGGCGCAGTCCGACCCGAACAGCGAAATATCTGGTTGGCTGAAGGCGGTGGGAGCGAAACTTGCGCCATGAGCCAGTATGTGACAGGCGTTTTGGTGCGCACACATTGGGCGTTTGATGTTCACGTAACAAAATACCAAATGGGCGATTAGAACATTGCGAAAAAGGATGGAAAACACGCACGACAATTTGAAGATTTCGTTAGTTTATGACCGGGCGATAAATTATGCCTTCCAGCAAAATGCCATCCCGGTGGTCAAGGAGTTGCGTTTCTGCAATGACGGCACGCCGCGCAAGAATCTTGTAATTCGTGTCACCACTGAGCCGGCTTTTGCCGAACCAGTGGAATTGCGCCTGCAAGGCATTGACGCCGCTGGTGAATTTCGCGTTGCACCATTGGATTTGAAGCTCGGTCCTGATTTTCTCTCCAAGCTGAATGAGAAGGTGTCAGGCTGGCTGAAAGTCGAAGTTGCCGAGGGCGATTCCGTCATCTGCTCCCAAACTGAACCAATTTCGTTGTTGGCCCGCAATGAATGGTGCGGGTTGGTTTCGCTGCCTGAAATTCTGGCGGCGTTCGTTTTGCCAAACGACGCGGCGGTTATGACCGTCCTGAATCGCGCGGCGGAATTGCTCCGGGAAAGCACTGGTCGTTCGGCTTTGAACGGTTATCAGGAGAAAAGTCATGAGCGCGCCTGGAAGGAAGTTGCGGCCATTTACAAAGCGGTGGGTGAACTTGGCATCCGTTACATTGTCGCTCCGGCGAGTTTTGAAGACTCTGGCCAGAAAATCAGAACACCCGCCGACATCCTGTCGCAACGCTTCGGCAACTGCCTTGACTTGTCGCTGCTTTTTGCCGCCTGTTGCGAACAAGTCGGCTTGCATCCATTGGTTTTGATGCACGAAAGCCATGCTTATGCCGGATGTTGGCTGGAAGAGCGGACATTGGCGGAGCCGTCCAGCGATGATCTCCAGCACATTCGCAAGCTGGCTGCGGACGAATTGATTACCGCGTTTGAATGCACCGTCGTTGCGAGTGAAGCGCCCGGCACGCTTAAGGACGCGGAACTTATGGCTCAACCACACCTTCGAGGTGATAAGCCCTTCCGTCTTGCGTTGGACGTTCGCCGGGCGCGCATGGCCCGAATTCGTCCGTTGCCGATTCCTGGTCAGGCGGGCGAATCGGCCAGCACCGGTGGCGCGACAGTTCGGCCCGTGCCCGCACTTGGCATCGGCGAACGCGAGTTTGCCGCCCCATTGGAAATAGCGCCGAAGCCGGCGGCGAAACCCACCACACGAATTGACCAATGGAAAAGTCGTTTGCTCGATTTGAGTCTCCGCAACCGCTTGCTGAATTTTCGAGAGACAAAATCCACAATTCGCATCTTATCCACTTCGCCTGACCGGATCGAAGATGAACTTGCGGCAGAACGTGAACTTTCACTGCGGCCACAGCCCAAAGTGATGAGCGAGGACGATCCACGGAATGAGGCAGTTTATACCCAGCAGCAGCGTGCCGATGCCCTTGCGGAGCATCTGGCCGACGAACTCAAGCATGGCCGGTTGCATACAAATCTTGAGGAATCTGAACACGCCCGCCGACTTACTGAACTATTCCGTTCCGCACGCAACGCTATCGAAGAAAACGGCACCAATACCTTGTTTGCGGCCGTGGGCTTCCTCGAATGGCGTGAAACCGAATTTAGCGACCGGATTTTTCGCGCGCCGCTTTTGCTCGTCCCAGTTGAACTGAAACGTAAATCGGTAATTGAAGGTTTTGCCCTGCGGCGTTTGGACGAGGAAACGCGGCTCAATGTCACGCTGATGGAAATGCTACGGCAGCATTTCCAAAAGGAAATTCCCGGCGTTGATCCTTTGCCAGAAGATCAGAGCGGCGTGGATGTGAATTTGGTGTTCAGGATTTTTCGCGACGCGGTTCGTGATTTGCCGGGCTGGGAGGTAAAATCCGAGGTTTGGCTTGGCCAGTTTTCGTTCACCAAGTTTCTGTTGTGGAAAGACCTTGCTGATCGGCTCGACAATCTGACTCGGAACCGCGTGGTAAATCATCTGGTGAATGAAGCTGGAACGCCATATCCGAACCCCTCTGAAGATATTCGCCCCGAACAACTCGACTACGAATTTCATCCGCGCGACATTTTCTGTCCGCGCAGCGTGGATTCGTCCCAACTTGCCGCCGTCATGGCCGCTGCGGCTGGTCACGACTTTGTGTTGGAAGGTCCGCCAGGGACAGGCAAATCCCAGACGATTGCCAATATCATTGCCCACTGCCTCGCCCACGGGAAACGAGTTTTGTTTGTGGCGGAAAAACGGGCCGCGCTGGATGTTGTCTTTCGGCGTTTGCGGGAGGAAGGATTGGAACCCTTTTGCCTTGAATTGCATTCAAACAAAACCGGCAAAGCCGACGTAGTGGCCCAATTTGATCGAAGTCTGAGATTCATCAATGACGATGGTGCAACCGATTGGGAACACCGCGCAGCAGAATTGGAGCGTTTGCGCGATACACTAAACTGCTATGCCCGTGCATTGCACCACCGCCATGATTGTGGGCTTAGTGCTTATCGCTGCCTTGATTATCTTTTGCCCCGGCAAAAGGAACCAATGGTGCATCTGGATTCGTGGCCGTCCATCCTGAATACACCGATAGAGACGCTCGAACGGGCCAGGGAAGTGGCCAAATTGTTACAACAACGTTCACGTCCTCTGATTCCGTTGGCCGATCACCCCCTTTCATTGCTCGGCTGCGACGAGTGGACGCCAGCTTGGGCGGATCGCGTGCTTGGCCGTATTCGTGAACTTGTCCCGCTCGTTAAATCAGCCGCCGCTGCAACCGGCGAACTTCGCACATGGCTTCGCTGTCCTTCTTCCGTTGTGTCCAAGGCTGACATCACCAATTTGTCAGCGTTGGTGGACAGCCTTCTCGCACCTGAGCCAGTCGGAGGTGCTTTTGCCACGACACCTTGGAACCAATTATCCACACATTTGGACAAATGGATTTCACTTGTTCGCGAACGGTGCGAGTTGCGGGACAAACTTGTGGAGATTCACAAATTACAGGTTCAGGGAAAGAAATTGGTCGTTTGTGAAACTTGGTCGCCTGGCGAAGCCGAGGAAATCTTTAGGCAATGCCGCCAGATGGATGTCTTAACCCGGCAGGCGACTGAAGCGGCGGCTGATTCACATACTTGGATCAGCTTTCCGCGTAAAGCCGCCACACGAACGGACATTGCTCATCTTGTGGCCTTGGTGGACAGTCTGCTTGCGCCCGCCCCGGTCGGAGAACAATTCGCAACAGCCGAATGGCGGGAGTGGGTGGCAGAATTTGACCAATGGATAGCACTGGTTCGTGAACGCATCGAATTGCGGGCGCGGCTGGCAGGTTATGACGAGCCAAAGCTCCTCGCTCTTGACTTGGAACTGCTTAATCAAAAATGGCAATCCGCTCAGAAGGCGTGGTTTCTCCCCAAATGGCTCCGATTGACATACATTCGCCGTCACCTCCGAACCGCACGTCCCGATCAAACCCGACCTGATCCCACTAAAATGGGAGAAGTGATTACATCGGCACTACGTCTTCGGGTAATCAACAGTGAACTGGTAAAAGCCAATTCCAAAGCAGAGAAGCTGTTGGGACCAGTATGGAGTCGTGGCGAACCCCAACTCGACCATCTTGTTCAGGTTCGAGCATGGGGCGCGGCATTACATGAACGACTGGCTACGCTGGTTGGCGAGGACAAAGAGTGGATGTCCCGGTTGCGTGAATTAATTGCCAGCCTCTTCAAACAAGGTCCAACGGCCTATGAGATTGGAACCGCAATTGGCAACCGTCTCAATCGTTATCGTGACGCCATCACTCAATTCGACGCGGCATACGAACCACTGTCGGAATCCGCTGCTTTGCATCGCGGTGTATTGGATGAAGCCCCCGACCATTTATCAGCCGTTATTTCCGCTTTCAGTCTGTTTCAAGAATGTGCCCCACGACTTCGAGCGATTGACAATGAATTAAATGCGACCGCTGGCGAAGCGCATAGTTGTTTAGGTGCTATATGGGCGCAAGGCGAGCCATCAGTCGAAGCCCTCGTCAGGGCGCGCACTTGGGGAGAACCGCTCCATGCGCGAATGCTCGCTTGTGCTGGAGACGACCTCGTGTGGTTGGGACAATTGCGCCAGTTGATTGCAGGTCTGTTTAGTGAGGGTCCGTCGGCGTATGCGACAGGCACGGCCATTGGCGACCGCTTGCTGCATTTTCGAGAGGCGCAAACAAGATTCCAATCCGCCTTGAATACGCTGGCCGCAGATGTGCGCCTTCGCCAAGAACCGCTAGATGCGGTATCGGATTATTTTCCGGCGGTTCAAAATTTACTGCAACGAATTCCGGCCTCATGGCATCAAATCCGGGAGTGGTGCTTTTGGCAAAAGGTCCGAAGTGAAGGTATATCGCTTGGCCTTGCTCCGGTCATTTCCGCTCTGGAAGCCCCCAACGGTGAGTCCGTGGATATTCCGGCCTTGTTTGAGCGCAGTTTCCGCCGCGATCTGTTCTTTGCGACCATTGAAAGCGAATCCAGCTTGCGAGAGTTTTTTGGCCGTGAGCAAAATGAGCGCATTGGCCGCTTCTGCGAGGTTGATGCTAAAATTGCCAGACTTGTGCGCGAAATTATTCGTGCCCGGCTTGCCGCTCATATTCCACGGGATCAAGTTAAGAATGATATTCCCAAAGCAGAGATTGGCCTGTTGCGCCACGAAATTGGCAAAAAGATGCGGCACATTCCAGTCCGCCAGTTGTTGAGTCGGATTCCCAATCTTCTTCCGAGGCTGAAACCCTGCGTATTGATGAGTCCCCTCTCGGTTGCACAATACCTGGAGCCGTCACACGCTATTTTTGACGTGGTTGTTTTTGATGAGGCTTCGCAAATTCCGGTTTGGGACGCGATTGGAGCCATTGCGCGAGGGCAGCAACTGATTGTCGTTGGTGATCCCAAACAGTTGCCGCCAACAAACTTTTTTAACAGTGCTGTTGATGACGATGAAAGCCTCGCTCCAGAAGAATTCAAGGATTTGGAAAGCATTCTGGATGAACTGATGACTCAAGGATTGCGCCACAAACGACTGCAATGGCACTACCGCAGCCGACACGAGGGGTTGATTGCTTTCAGCAACCGTCAGTATTACGAAAACGAACTATTAACCTTCCCGTCGGCCGAGACCACCCTGGGTGGTGTGAAGTTCAAGTATCTACCGCAAGCGCGGTATGACAAAGGGAAATCCCGGACTAATAGAGCAGAGGCGGAAGCTCTCGTGGCGGAACTGGTTGCACGGCTTCGGAATTCAGACGGTCGCGGCCATTCATACGGCGTCGTTACCTTCAGCCTGGCACAACAGCAACTCATCGAAAATCTGCTCGATGAAGAAAGGCGAAAATATCCTGAAATCGAAGTTCACTTCGGAGACGAACCGCCGGTCGAAGGCGAACCCGTTTTTGTAAAGAACCTGGAAAATGTGCAGGGCGATGAACGGGATGAGATATTTTTCTCTATTTGTTACGGGATTGACGAAGCCGGTCGCGTTTCGATGAATTTCGGCCCGCTCAACCGTGATGGTGGGGAACGCCGCTTGAATGTTGCGATCACGCGGGCAAAGCACGAAGTGGTCGTTTTCAGCGGATTGCGCGCCGACCAGATTGATCTGACTCGCACTCGTGCTCGCGGTGTGCGCGACCTCAAATACTTTCTGGATTATGCTGAACGTGGTCCCAGCGCCCTGGCAGCAGCAACGTCAGCATCCCAAAATGGCGAGCCGGACTCCGAATTCGAGCGGATGGTTGCCAAACGGCTGCGAGAGGCGGGATATGAGGTTCATCATCAAGTCGGCTGCTCAGGGTATCGGATTGACTTGGGTGTCGTTGATCCGGCGAATTCAGGTCGGTATCAACTCGGCGTGGAATGCGATGGGGCGACTTATCATCGGGCTGCGACGGCCCGTGACCGTGACAAGCTGCGTCAACTCATTCTCGAAGGTTTGGGCTGGACGCTTTACCGAATTTGGTCAACCGATTGGTGGCACGATTGTGAAGCGGAAACCAAAAAATTATTAACCTTCCTCGAAGGGCTATCAAAAACGTAGAAGTGGAGCCGCCTAGCCAGAAACGCGGATGCTTCCGTCCTCGGCTATGGGAAAAGATGGGTTCCATGCAATCTCCCACAGAAAATCATCGGGATCGGAGAAATATCCTGAATACCCGCCCCAAAATGCGTTTTGAGCAGGCTTTGATAAATTTGCGCCAGCCGCTTTAGCTTCAGCGAGAACGGAATCAACTTCCTCACGGCTCCGGGCGTTATATGCGAGTGACACTCCGCCGAAGCCTTGGCCATCGGCGGAAATCCGGGCATCCTTCACAAGGTTCGCTCGCGGGAACAGGGCGAGGGCTATGCCGCCTGCTTGGAAAAATACAATGTCTTTCGTGTCCGGTATGGATGGCCGCCATCCGAGACGTTCGTAAAACTTCCGGCTGCGGTCGAGGTCTGACACGCCCAGAGTAATTATGCTGACGCGCTGCTCCATTGTGCTGTCCTTCGGTTTGTGAATGAAATTGTGTTTGATGGTAGTGCAATGAAAGATTTCAGTCAAACTGACCTTCTGCCAAAATCCGCTCCGGCTTGAAAAGCCCCCCCCCGATTCAAAATGCAATGGCATAAATTCGCGTTTCCTCAAAATCAATCCGTTTGAACTGGCAGACAGTTTCTATCATCATGGGGACGGCTTATGCCAAATCCGCTGAACAGCTCAGGCACCAGGGACAACCAACGACATGGCAACATCGTTGATTGTTTCAAAGCCGAATTTTCAACCATCCATGCCAACTGAAGCCGATGCCCGAATCGTGGTTGACCGCCTCTTACGCGAGGCGGAGTGGGATATTGAAAACAAGTCTGTCGTTTCCACGGAGGAAGCCGCAGCGGACGGACGGGCCGATTATCTCCTGAAAAATTCCCGCACCCGGCCTCTGTGCGTCGTCGAAACGAAACGATTTTCAGTTGATCCATATTCGGCAAAGACGCAGACCAAAGAATACGCTGTCAGCCTCGGCGCTCCGTTCATCATTTTGAGCAATGGGCGCGAGCACTATTTTTGGGATTACGAAAATGGCGATGCCCGGCCAATCATCGGTTTTCCTACGCAAGCCGACCTCGAAAGTCGTGCCAATCTCCGCCAACATCGTCAAGGCGACCTGGCAACTTCCATCCGGGCAGTGCCCATGCCGACGCACTTCCGCTTCAAGGGTGAGGATGTGGACGCGCGTCCTTATCAACTGCAATGTGTCAAGGCCGCAGATAACGCGCTGATTGCCGGACGCCGCCGGATGCTGTTTGAAATGGCGACCGGCACGGGCAAGACGCTGACGATTGCCATGCTAATGAAACGGTGGTTTCAATCGGCTGCGATTTCCCGAGTCCTGTTCCTGGCCGACCGCATTGAACTGGCCAAGCAAGCCAAAGAAACTTTTGACGATTACTTGCGCGATTATCCGGCAACAATTCTTTTCGGCGGCAAAAAATCGCTCGAAGGGCAAATCGTCGTCGGCACGCTGGATACAATTGCCGGCCAGCTTGGGCCGGGTGGTTTTGGCCACGCCTATTTCGATCTGGTCATCACTGATGAGTGCCATCGCTCCATTTACAACACACACCGCGCCACGCTCGCGCACTTTGACGCCATCCACATTGGCCTGACCGCCACGCCGAATCCCG
Organism: uncultured Verrucomicrobiae bacterium; assembly: GCA_963711945.1. GTDB lineage: Bacteria > Verrucomicrobiota > Verrucomicrobiia > Limisphaerales > UBA11358 > UBA11358. The sequence continues at coordinate 312,839 of CAVQGB010000010.1, forward strand.
GCGAATTGCATTGGGTGAGCGAACATGAACGCCAGCTTGTCCGCAGCACCTACATGTTTTTCGATTGCTGGGACAGCGCCGCGCAGGAAGGCCGCCCGACCTTCGCCTATGCCATCCGCGATGGCATCAAGGAAAAATTTCTCGCCGACTACAAAATTTATTCCGCCGAATCCGTTCTCACGTTCGAGGGCACGGATTGGGAAGATGAAGAAATCGGTTTCAGCGATTGGGGACGCAACGCCGAGAGCGAAGACCGGCTCAAGCTCATTATTGACGAATACTTTCGCGTCGAGGAAGAACGCCCGCAGCCGCACCCGCGCAAAACCATCGTGTTCGCCGTCAGCGAAAAACAGGCCGTGATTTTGGAACGGCTGTTCAACCAACTTCTGCCCGATGCCGCGTGCCTGCGCATCGCGCAGCAGACCAATCGCTCGCCTGCCGAAGTCCGCCAGAGTTTCGCGCAGAAAATCACCTGCTACTCAAACAATGGCAATCCCAAGCCCATCATTGACCGTTTCAAATTTGACCCGCTGCCCATCATCGCGGTTTCCGTGGACATGCTCGACACCGGCTACGACCACAAGGAAATTGAAAATCTGGTGATGCTCCGCCCCACAAACTCCGCCATCAAATATGCACAGATGCGCGGGCGCGGCAGCCGTTTGTGTCCGCGCATCGGCAAAACCTCGTTCCTGATTTACGATTTCGTGGGTAATCATTCGCGCTTCAACGACCCCGGCGCGCAGTATCATCGGCCAAAACAAGTCGGCAAACGCCCGAAGCCGGGCGAGCCAGAACCCGAACCCGGTCCAGAGCCAGGCCCGCCGCCCCCGCCGCCGCCGGGTCCGCAGCGCGAATTTACCGTCATTCCGATGGGCTTAAAGGAGGATTCAATGCGCCGCCGCGAACTTATTCACGTCGGCCCGGAGGGTATGGCGATTGATCGGAAGACGTATCAGGATGGCTGGTTCAAACGGATTCAGGAATTGCGCGACACTGATCCCGCCGTGCGCAAAATCATGGCCGGCGAAACGCTGGCGGACAACGAGTGGGAAGAACTCGCGCACAAACTGAACGCGCCGGAATTTTGGTTCGCGGAACCGGCGCTCCGCAAAGCCTTCGAGCAGCCATCCGGCTCGCTGTCCGATTTCATCCGCGCCGCGCTTGGCCTCTATCAACTGCCGACACGCGAGCAGCGCGTTGAAACCACGTTCAACACCTGGGTTGCCGAACATTCCGACAGCATCAATCCCGACCAGGCCCGATTGCTCCGGCTGCTCCGCAACGTCGTCGTCGCCGCCGTCAGCGAAACCAAATACGTTCCGCTCGACCCGACCATTTTCACCCGACCGCCATTCAGCTACCAAGGCGGACGCGCCCGCGCCGAAGCCATTTTTGGCCGTGACCGTCTCACCGCCATCATGCAGGAATTGAACGACCTCATTGCCGCCGCATAATTTCATGGATAACGCCTCGCTCCAAAATCTGCTTAAACGTCTCTGCAAAGTGATGTGGGAAGCCAATGTCACCAACCCCATCACCTACGTCACGCAGATTTCCTACCTGCTGTTTTTGAAGATGCTCGAAGAAATGGACGCGGAGCAGGCGGACAACGGCAACGCCCGCCGCCAGACGATTTTTACCAAAGTGAAAATTGGCGACGAACCTGTGGACTTCGGCAAACTCCGCTGGTCCGTGCTGACTTCCGACCCCGACAACGGGCGAATGCTCGAAACGCTCCGCACCCTGCTCCCGAAACTCGCGCTGCACCCCGCGCTGTCGCCCGCCGCCCGCGCCTTGTTTGAAGATTCCGCCGTAGTCATCCCGGACGGCGCGACGCTGCGCAAGGCTGTGGACACGCTCAAAGGCCAGAACTTGCTGGGCGAAGACGCCGACGTGAAGGGCGACCTGTTTGAAATTCTCGTCAACGACCTCGGCAGCCAGAAAAAAGCCGCGCAGTTCCGCACGCCGCGCCATCTCATCCGCGTCATCGTCGAGATGGTGAATCCGCAGATCGGCCAGACCGTGTGCGACTCCGCCGGCGGCACGGGTGGATTTGCCATCGCCGCCTACGAACACATTTTGCTGGCGAACAGTTCGCCGGAATTTATCCGCGAAGTGCCTGCGCCCTACGGCCTGCCGGTCAAGCGCGGGATGGGCGACCGACTCAAGCCGTCGCAGTGGAAATTTTTGCAGTCCGGCACGATTCACATTTTCGAGGCGGACAAGGACATCATCCGCATGGCCGCCATGAACGCCGTGTTGCACGGCTTCGACCAGTCGCCCATCGTGCGGCGCGATTCAATCGGCGGCGGCGAGGACAAGTGGGATGAAGTGCAGTTCGATTGCATTTTGGAAAATCCGCCGTTCTCCGGCGCGGCGCAATCACCCAAGCGATCCCTGCGCGTCGAGAAAGGCGAAAAATATGTTTTGTTTCTTGCCGCCGCCATTCGCAGCCTGCGTCCCGGCGGACGCGCAGGCATTGTCCTGCCCAGCGGCATTTTATTCGGCGACACAAACACGCACCATGAAGTAAAAAAACGCCTGCTTGCCGAGTGCGATTTACAGGCCGTTGTCACGCTGCCCAAAGGAATGTTTGAGCCTTACACGCCGAACAATACTTGTTTTCTCGTTTTCCAAAAGACCGGCAAGCCCACGAAGGAAACTTGGTTCTTCAATGTGCAAGGCGACGGCTCATCGCTTAAAAAGTCGCGCAAGTTCGCCCCGCAATTCCGCAATGATTTTCCCGACCTACTGAAAAAATGGCCAAAGCGCCAAACCGCCGACGGCATGGCGTGGCGCGTGCCTGCCGAGAAAATCATCGCTGCCGAATACAATTTGACGCTGCCTGGCCTCGGCCTTGTTGAACCGGAGAAAACCGACCATGCCGAACCGGAGGAAATTCTTGAGTCCGTAGCCGAGAAAGAACAAAAGATTTTGGACATCATCGGAGAAATGCGGGAACTCGTTCTGGAGGAAAATGGAAATGGCCGCTGACGCACTTCAAGACGGGTGGTGTCGAAAGCCCATTGGTGAAGTTGCACCGATTGACGCAACGCCAATTTTACCCACGGAGACGCCGCAGAAAAAATTCTTTTACATCGCGCTCGAAAATGTCGAGTCCGGCACAGGAAGGCTTGTCGGCTCGACTGTCACCAAAGGCGAAAACATCAAGAGCAACAAGATTCAGTTTGGAATTGATCATGTCCTGCTGGGAAAACTTCGCCCATATCTCAACAAAGTTGTCGTTCCAGAACAAACCGGAATCTGCTCAACCGATATTTTGCCGCTCAAGCCCGATTCAAATTTGCTGACGCGAGAGTTTCTTGCATGGTGTCTCCGAAGTCCTGAATTTATTGGATATAGTTCGTCGAAGATGGAAGGCGGCAAAATGCCACGACTTCGCACGCCTGATTTGGAAAGCTATGAGATTCCCGTTCCACCGTTGGCTGAACAGAGGCGGATAGTGGCGCGCGTTGTATCGCAAACGAGCCGGGCGCAAAAATTGCGCGAACTAAATGCGTCATTGGTTGACGACATGACCCGGCTGCTGGGCGCTGAATACAAACGCATCACCAAGGACGCACCGACCAAGCCATTTAGCGACGTGGCAAAACTTGTCCGCCGCTGGGTCAAAACCAAGCCCGACCAGAATTATCCAGAAACCGGCATCCGCAGTTTTGGCAAGGGCACATTCCACAAACCCGCGCTCACGGGCGAACAGCTTGGGACGAAACGCATCTGCCGCATCAAGGCGGGCGACCTTGTGTTTATGAACGTGTTCGCCTGGGAAGGTGCCATCGCCGTCGCGCAGCCGGAAGACGATGGCCGCGTGGCCTCGCACCGTTTTATGATGCACGAAGTTTTGCCGGATCAGGCGACCGCAGAATTTCTGTGCTACTACTTTCTGACCGAGCGCGGCCTGGAACAAATCCGGGGCGCGTCGCCCGGTTCCGCCGGCAGAAACCGGACGCTGGGCATCACGAAGCTGGAAAAAATTCCCGTGCCCGTGCCGCCCATCGAAGATCAGCGCCGTTTCGCCAAACTGCGAAAGCTCCATTTTCAATTGCAGCGGTTGCATCGTGAGGCGGAAACGGAGCTGGCGTCATTCACGCCCGCGCTGTTGGCCAAAGCATTTAGAGGAGAATTGTAATATGACACTGACCGCCATTTTCAATGAGGCCATCAAAGAGTCAAAAGCATTGGCAGCGTTGCACAGCTCACCCCAAGCAGTAGCAGCATTGCCAGCAGGCGTTACGTCAGATGTTTTTCTCCGGTCTGCGCTAGTCTCTGCTATGGCTGCTGTGGATAAAATTCTTCACGAGGCGTTCTCGAAACATTTTACCAGCTTGGCTAGACTAGGAATTCTTGATCGCTTCGTTAAGTTCAAAGTGTCCAAAGCTTATGAGATTGCACTTGCCGCCCGAATTCGTGCCGGAGCCGGTGGCGCAAAAAGGAGAAGGCCTGGTCACGGCATCAAGACGGAAGTATTGGCGGAAATTTACAAGGATTCCTATCTCTCAAACCGCACGTTGCAAGATGTGTGTGCCGCATGTGGAAAAAATGGAATCTTTACACAATACGCTAACAACTTGGGGGGAAACAACACATCGGAAAAGCTCAAAAACCGTTGGGGGCGCATCTACCAGAAACGAAATAACATTGCGCATGAATCTGATATTCAGCGAAAGGAGAGGATGCGCAAAGTTAGTTTCAATTCCGTAGATGCAGGTCAGTTTAAGAGCGACATCCAATTTGTCGAAGATTTTGGCCATTTCTTGGCTGCGAATTTGTAATGAACGAGATAACCAACAACGGATTCGAGGCGTTATTTGCCGAAGCCAACCAATCTTTGAAACGAGCGGGCGAGGCATTGAATTTGGCCGTCGAAGGAATGCCGCCGTTGGGCGATTTTCAGACCAGCTACATCCGACAGCAGGCGGTAAGCGTCGCCAGTGTGGCGCTGGACGTAAATTTATTAGTGAGCCACGGGCGGTTTGAAAATGTCGTCGGCCTTTGCCGGATTGGATTTGAGTCGCGAATTAACCTTGTCGCTGCGATGCGACTGCCAGAATTTGCTGCCCAAAAGTATCTCGCGGGAGCGAAAGGTAACGTTGAACAATTGGAAGAATTGGTCAAAGAAAACGCATCATCGTCATTGTTTCGGAGAGAATTGGAAAACCATAAAAAACTGCTCGAAAATTTGCGGCAGGATTTGGCCGGCATTGAGGAAAAGTCTTGGCGAAAATTTAAGGATGTCGTTAAGGCCGCCGGTCTGATGAAGGACTATGAAGCGCACTATCCAACAATGTCCAAAGCCGTTCATAACACTCCCAGCGGCCTCGCGGCAAAGACCGATGATCGAATTTTAATTCGCAGCGTGTTGAACCTACTTTATGACGCAATTGAAACCTGCGGGGTTCTCGTGTTCTTCCAAATTCCTGGTGAAAAGATGCCAACGCCACGGACTAAAAACTGGCAACGACTGATTGAACCTATCTCGGTTTTTCAGAATGAATACGGCAGCATGAGCAAAAAGTTAAGTGAACTCACAAATGAAACTTTTCGACATCCTGAAACTTGAACTGCCGGCACTAAAACCGGAGGATTGCAAAATCCATCTGGCGGTCTGCTGCCGAGGCAGTGATCCGCTGGACGCATTCCTCGAAGGAAATTTTACAGAATGGCAAAGCTGGCAAAGCAGAAGGAATTTCCAGTGGCCATATATCATATCACTAATACAGATGGGCGGTGATCGCTGGCTGTTCGCTGGCGTTCATTCTTCGCATGGGTGTGACTGGGACGATGATGAGGAGCGTTGGCACTACAAAACGAAGGAATTACCAGAGTTTGATGTCTTAACCGGGCGTTTGGTAATTCAATTTTCCCGCTCCGGTCGTCAGTCCTACCTGAATGCTGAAAATTGGGCAGATCAAATGCAAGTGGGCGAGTTGATGCCGCGACGTTTGGAGGTTGAGGCATTCCCCGGTTTTTCAAATGTTATTCTGCCAAAACAAAAACTGGACATCATCGTGGCGCAGCAAATTGAATCTTGGAAATCGGCATTGGCAAGCGTGGCTGGCGTATATCTGATCACCGACACCAAGACAGGGCGGCACTATGTTGGTAGCGCCTATGGCGAAGGCGGCATCTGGGGCAGGTGGGTAGCATATTCATGGTCGGGACACGGGAGTAATAAGATTTTGAACGATCTCCTGCAAAAGGAAGGTGCGGATTACAGCCGTAACTTTCAGCTTTCCATTTTAGAAACAGCCGACACCAATGCCAGCAAGGATGATGTTCTTGCGCGTGAGGCTCACTGGAAAAATAAACTTTGCAGCCGGGAATGCCACGGTGGTTACAACGCGAACTGAATTCAAAAGCAAACTATGAATCACCGTTCGACAGCCTCATTCGGCAAACGACAGGAATACATTGCAGTGGCAGAACTGCTCCGGCGCAGTTTCGATGTTTATATGACGCTCGTGGACGACCAGCAGATTGATTGTGTCGTCCGGCAAGAGAAGGATGGCAAACTTCGTTATCTCGACGTGCAGATCAAGGCCCGCTCACTAGACGCGAAGCACGCAGCCACATTTGCCGCCTTGACAGTCCGCACACCACGCGAACATTTTTGGTTTATTTTTTTCAGCGAGACAGCAAAAACCTATTGGGTGATGCCGTCTCTGGATTTGGTTCGGCTGGCGAACGTGAACAAGGGCGGGAAAACTAAAGATGGCAAGAACAAGGGGAAACTCACAATCAAGCTGGCAAACAAAACCAAAAGTGGGTGGAAGCCACGCCCAAAATTCAGCGAATATGAAAACGCTTTCCAAAAACTAACGTGGTCGGACTGAATGTAATTTGCTGGCCGGTGCGATTTGAACCGGAGCGTGCCTCGCGCTTCAATTATATGGCTCGATCGAAGTTTGCACATCTGGTTTTGGATTCGTTGGGAATCCGAAGGGGCGCATATCAATTTTTGCGGGGGTCGCCATGAAGAATGTGGGGGAATAACAGATGCCAGCGGTCATTGCGCCAGAAGGTTTCCAGACACATCAATCCTTCATCGCCGACCAGACTCCAGAACTGTCCGGGCCGTTTGAAGCGGCATTGGTATTGCCGACAGGTTGATTCGATGGCGCCGCTGCCTTGCGGTTCGCCGTTGCGCCGCGCGGTTGAATAATCCATTCGCTCACGGTGGCTTTCCAGATACGACAGTTCGGATTGAACGGCTTGTCGTTTGTTTCGCCGCAGCCGTTTGGCCAGCGTGCGCAGATCGTTCAAGAGCGGCGTGACCCGTCCGGCCTTGAGTTTCCCGAGCAGCGGTTTGATCCAGGCCCGCGCCGCCGCTTCATCCTGCGGGTGCAGCGCGTGGGCCACGGCCCACAGGTGCCCGCTGGCATGATAGTAATCCAACCGTTGGTGGGCCTGCGCAAAACGGTCCCCGGCCAAATTCCAAATCCACATCGCGCCGTCGGCAATCACCAACACTTTGGCCGCTTGCGCCAAACCATGTCGTTGCGCTTCGGCAAAGAGTTGTTCGCGCAAATCGTCCACGCCACCCCGGGTCATCACCGTGCCACGGCTGACAATGCGCGCCCGTCCTCCGTCGCTGGCCACGCGTTGATCCAGGCGAAAGCAGGTGCCGCCATAGGCCCAATGCCAGCGTTGGGGTTCCTGACCCGCCGCGCGTTTTTGCGCGCTTTGTCCCCAGTCGTCCCGCTCCCGGATGTTCCAGGCATCCAGTTCGATCACCAGCGTGAAGGGTTCGGTGGGCAGAGCCAGCATCTGTTGGACTCCCTGGCCCGTGCGCATTTCCTCGTCGAGTTCCTCGCGTTTCCGGTCGGCCCGCTGACCTTGCCGACGGGCTTCCCGATCCAATGTGGCCGGCGGCAGCTTCACCCCGGTCAATCGCTCAATCACCGCGCTGGCCTCTTTGACCGGCATTTTGCTGACCGTCAGCGCCGCCATTTCCTGCACCGAAGGCGATGCCCCTCCCGTATCGCTCAAGCCCAACGCCGGATCGGCCGGATAGCGCCACGCCTGGCAGCGCCGACACCAGCCGCGCAACCGTTTGACCCTCACCGGCCCGAAGCGAGTGTGAAAGGTGCGGGGGTGATCGTGCGTGCGGCGGCTCAACTGATGCCCGCAGACCGGGCAAACCGGCGGCGTTTGGTCGGCCTTCTTCTGCGCCGCTTCCTCCAGAAGCTGGCGTTCCAATCCGCGCGTTTGTTGCAGGATTTGCTCCTCCAAATGGCCGAGGGTCTCTTCGGAGGCTTGAACGCTTTGGTTCAACCCCGCCGTCAGACGTGCCTCCCAGTCGGCCACGGGCCCGGCGAACGTCTCGTATCTGCTGTCGGATTGAGGAACCGATTTCAAACAGCAGTCATTCATGCCCTCTTTTTAACACCTTCTCCCAAAAATTACCCCCTCAATTTTTGATATGCGCCCAATCCGAAGATTTGTTCAAATTTTCAGTTGAGCAATATGCCGAATGTTTCTATATTCCTTCAGGCTCCGATGAAAACAATACCTTTATTTAATTCTCGGTGTCGTCATCCGAGACGGAATCTGCCTGTCGAAGTTAATCGCAAGCGCGGAGAGTCGAACTTCGTTTCCGCCTTCACCAAAGCCTATATTGCCTCCATCGCACGGCACGGAATCGGCACTAATGAGTTTGCGTTGTCCGGCTTCGGTATCGCGGATTTCATCTGGCTGGCTTGGCGGCACTCCGCCAACTCTGAAGACGGCACTGCGCTGTCCGTCAAGAAAACCAAATCTCAACGTCCCTGGCAAAAGCTCACGGCCTTCGAGATGAAATTGACCGATTGGCGCAAAGGTTTTGGCCAAGCCTATCGCTACAGTTATTTTGCTGATCTTGCAGTTGTCGTTCTGCCTCCCGACACCGCGAAAACAGCGGAAGCCGAGTTGAAATTGTTCCGCAAATTGGATTTGGGACTTTGGAGCTTCGACAAAACAAGCGGAAATATTCGCAAAATTTTCACGCCCCGCCACTCGAAACCGCGCAACGCCAAAGCCAAGGAAAAGGCTCTCGAATCACTGGAGCGGTCACTCAAGTTCCGCAAGCTTGTTAAATAACTGGAGACCTTCAGCCAAAGGTTGCAGGTGTTCCGAATTCGATTTTCCATCCAGCCGGATCGAGACGCCTTCAATCGCTTCGTAAGTCATCCTTGCTTTTGCCACGGCCGCGCTGCAATTTTTTAATGATTTATTTTGTTCCCCTGTCACAAGCAAGCCATTCAGCGTTTTTACTGCTTCCCACGATTGAATGACCTCCATATTCCGTTGCGGTTCTGAACCAATCCTAATTTTCGGGTCCCTTGGATCAGTTTGATTGTAAAGCAAATCGGACGGCAGTTTGTTGAGGACACTAGGCACTAACTCCCGAAGCTGGTCGAATTCGTAATATGCGATTCGGTTCAAAAGCGCGAGCGAAAGATAACGCTGAATTGGCAGTCGCCCGCCTCCAGCCGCCGGCGCGAATCGGTCGAGCGAGAACGAGCGTAAATTTGACCACCAGCCAAACGCACCCGCTTTGCCGCCCGCCGCGCCGAGGAACGGTGTGAGCATATCGGAATAGCCATTGATGACCTCAAAGCCGTTCACGGTCAGCGTGTGATTGATGAACATCCACGCCGCAATGACATCCGTATTGTAAATGTCAGACCGTGCTTCAGCGTTGCGCGCGGAAATGAGCACATAAAACCCCTGCGGTGGATCGTCCAGCAGCGTGATTTCATTAAGAAATTCAACTAATTCCTGCTTGTCCCCCAGGGCGTTTCGCGAAATGGCCAGCGTTGCATATAGCGGACGCGGATCCTTCAACTTCCGATGTTCTTCCGCCGCCAGCCGAATGAAATTTTTTGCAATGACCGCTTCGATGGAATTGAGCGAATTCGGGATGAGGATGTTTGGGGCGATGATTCCTGTGACATTCAAACCAGTTTGAAACTTCATTGTCGCCGTCAAGTCCTGCTGAATCTGTTTTTCCCGTTCAAGCTGGCCTCGCCGCCGTGCTTGAAAATAATCACCATAATTGTCCAGCAGATGACCGAGCCTGGCTTCTTCCGTGCCGTTCAAAAAAATGGCGTAGTATTGAGGATCAATCAGTCGTTCGCTTCCGGGATATTTCTTTGCGAGAGAATCCAACCTGCTCTGGAGCAATTCCAACGATATGTCGCGCGGGCTATAAATCACGCCATCCAAAAGATTGCGCGCAAATCCCTCGTTGATTTTATCTCCTTCCGATGCTCCGTGTTGTGCAAACAATTTCATAGGCCATTCTCCATGCGTTTAATCAACAAATTGAGATTGGCCGGACGTAACGCCGGTTTCTTTTTGAGCATCTGGTCAATCAATTTACAAAAATCGGCGGACAGGTCGGGACGCAACTTGGACAGCGCCTCGGCGGGCTGGTGGAGCGCACGTGAAATCGTTCGCATCATGTCGTCCTTGCTCTGCGCCAGCGGATGTTGTTGTGCGCCATATTCAAACACCGTCATCGCGGCGGTATAAAGGTCACACCGATAGTCAATTGTCTCACGGAAGTTCAGGCTCATCATTTCCGGCGCAAGATAGCGATAGGTTGCCAGCGGCATTCGCTGGCCGGGATTCGCTGTCAATCCAGTTTCCTGAACTGAATAGGCAATGCCCAAATCCAACAGCACGAACTGGCGAGCCGAGTTGTTCAATTTCATCACGTTCTTGGGCTTAATGTCCCGATGAATGTAACCATGTCCCCATAATTCGCGGATGGCTTTCAGCAGCGTGGCGAACAACAATCGCAACTCGGCCTCCGGTGGCTTTGGCATCCCGGAGTTAAAAAGATTCCACAGATCTTTGCCTTCCAAAAATTCTTCCGAGTAGCCAACGTAATCCGCGTTGGCGATTTTCACACTCGCCAGTGGCAGCGATCCGAGTTTCACAATTTCCGGCCCGGCGCAACTGGCCAGGGCAGCGACCTCGCGGCGCACACGGCCTATGCTTTCTTGGCGCAGCGAATCCGCATCAGGATTTTCCTCATACGATGGAATCAGAATCAACTTGAATGCCTCAACCCTGCCGCCAATTTCGATGCGATAGACCGCTTTGAATCCGCCTTTGTCATGCAGCGCGAGGCTCTGGATTTGCGGAAACGCTTCCTGAATTAAATCATTGCTCGGTGGTTCAAAACTCATACTTGCCATATCATCTTCATTCTTGGCGTCGCGGCCAAGACGATATTTGATGTCGGTATTCAAAGTAAAATTTAGTTTCTGTTCGTGAAATCGCAGTTCCGCGCCGGCATTTTGTCAATTTCACGAGCATAAGGTCATCTGTCGGCAGGGCAAATCAGCCCGATCTCCCCTCGCAAATACTGATGTCTTTTTTGTTCCACAGTGTAGGCACGTTTCTTCAGCGCGGCATTCAACGGAACGCCAATCACGCTCGCGGCTAAACTGCATGACGTAGCCGCTCCGCGCACGCTCATGGAGCAGCCCGAAATAACCGAGCAGAAAATCATTTACAGCAGGCGCACAAGCGACAGCGTTGAGCGTGATAACACTTGGCGCCGTAACCGAAACGTCTTCCACATAAGCCTGTTGACGACGTTCTCCTTCACTTAATGCTTCCTCTTGCAACTTTGCGGGCGAAATCAACTCATTGCACCACAGACAGCCGCCTTTTGCATAAGGCAACACGGGGCGAGATGCTGTGAAAATTTCACCGACCAAACCGGAAGCTTTGTCCACTGGCACTTTTGACCCGACCTGAATGCCCGGCAATAAATATTGATGCACAAGCGCGTTGAAAACATGACGGCTCTGTGCTGAATCGGCGCACAAAAAAAGAAAATCTACGTCCTTCAACAACAGTGCGACATCGCGTTGTGTGATATTGCCGACGACAGCATTGTAACGGACTCGCGGATTGGCTCTTCGCGCCGTCTGCCGAGCGACATCCACTTTGTATTTCGCAAGCAGTCGCCCCAGCCGTTGCATGGGTTTCCAACGGAAGGTCGAGAGGAACACCTGTGCGTCACATGGACGGGAGCCGACGACACGCGGTTGGTTGGTAGGTTCAAGTTTTTCAAAATCCACGCCGACAATTTCACCAATGCCGAGATGTGCCAGCCATTCGCTAATCAAGGAACCGGCACCACCAAGACCAATGATGCCAACTTTGGTTTGTGCGAGCAGTGCTTGTCCAGCAGCCCCAAAGATGCGGGCTTGCCGGTCATATATCGGATTAAGAGCGGGTGGAACACTGCGGCGAGATGGATAAAGCCGCTGAATGTTTGCCCCAATCACTGTGAAGTTTTCCAGCGAAAAAACCTCATTTCGTGTCCAAATACTTCCGGCCACTGCATTGCGTGCAAATACCAGAGCGCCGACTGGCCCGCCGTTGGTGATGTCAAGCAGCGCAGGATAACCGCGTGCGTGTGAATTCAAGTCCGTTGTTGAGAAATCCACAGAATCACTTCCGCCGTGGCAGTGAACCGCAAAATAGCAGAGCCGCTCGCGGGCGCAGAAATCGGAAATTCGCGCCACGAAATTAGCGGTGAGAGCACGATAACCATATTTCCCCGGCACATAATCAATGCCATCTTCAGCCAGAAATACTTCGCGCGTCAGCAGCCGTATCCCATGTTCGGATTCACAAATCCCAGCGACAATGACAGCTCCGTGTTCGTCACCATCGCCGGGAAACAGGTGAGACATGAGGCGATTAAAATGCGGCTTCGAAATTCTAAATGTAAATTTTTTCATTTGCTCCTTATCCAATCTAAAACTTTTTGCAATTTGAACGCAGCCGTGTCAGTCGCAGGATTCAATTTATTCGATCTGCGGGAAATCATCGTCGCGGCCTCGCTCCTTTCAGGCGTCAGCTTCGTGGGCGTCTGCCACTGTTTGTTTGACTGAAATTCGATGCCGAGCGGCTTCCCGTCTTTGCGTTTTAGTCCCACCACGCAGAAATGCGGATAAACATCCGCGTGCGGATATTGAAAAGTAATTCGGAACGCGACCCACGATTGCGACGGTTCATATTGGTCGCCAAGGTGAAGGTTGTGAACCTTCACAAAGGCTCCATCATGCTCGTCAGATTCGGTTTCAACCGTTTGACTGGGAAATGCGCTCCGAATTTCTTCAATGGCCTGTTGCACTGATGCGTTCATGATTACGAATTGTCGTCCGGCGTCACTGCACGAAATTCCTCGCACTCGTGCAGTTTCACTTTCTCGCCATCTTTAATGACCGGTCCCAACTCGCCGCCGTGCTTGACCTTGTAAAGCACGAAGTCTTCTTTGATATCAACTTTTTGGGCAATGGCCGTTTGCTTGATTTCCAATCCGGTCACGTGCCGTTTGGTGAACTTCACCGGATTGTTGTTCACCTTGACCGTGACACCAGCTTTCTTGGTTATGAAGACCGGACCATCTTTGAAGTTTGCAGGCTCATCCCCCTCAATCGGTTCGTCGTGCGGCGAATGGAAATCCCGCAGTAATTCAACGTCCTCTGGCAAACTAAACAAGTCACGGATGGTGCGCCCTGTCTGTTCAGGCTTGATGACGATTTCCCAACGGTCGTCAACGGAATAGCTGAGCTTCGCAGGCTCCAAACAAGTTGGGCGTGGTTTAACATCACAAGCTGATTCCGTGTAAAACACATTGCCTTCGCCCAAGTCCACAACCCCATTGTCGGGCATGACAACGTCATTTTGTGAATCGTGATCGCGCAATAGGGCGTAATCACTTGGAACACTTGCCTGCTCCCTGATAACTGCGACTTTTACCCGTCGTTCAGGCATCGGAATCAGTTGATCGTTCACGATTGCCATCCACTTGGGCGCGGGATGGCAAACAGGCGCATGTTTCTCCAAGGCGTCGCCTTGGCCCTCACTAATTTTAGTGCTCATATATTTTAATACCGCTATCTCGCTTCAGAGGCCGAGCAGACCCCAATCGAAGTCCTATCAACTCGGCTTGATTTGAAGCACGCATCAATAAAATGCTAACGTAAGCTACCATTGACTTACATAGATGTCAAAAAAAATTTAGAATTCGATTTGGCCTTTATTCTCTGGGAAAAGTTCATCCAGCCGAATCCGCGCGACCACGGGGTTCACCTCAAAGGTGTCGGCGACCAATCGCTCCGCTTCGGAGCGTTTAACAGATGGCAGCGACGGAGACCCTGTCACTGCTGCTTTGTCCAAAAGCGGCATCACTGCTTTCCGCACCAAAAATATAGGCAAAAGCAAGCTGCCGATTGCACGATTGGCCTGCCATTCCCACCAACGACCATCATAACCACGTTTTTGCCCGACAGGTTTGATGTCGGTTTCCCGACAAAGAATGCGCCGCGATTTGAAGTCGAGATTCTCGTGTGATGTTTCGCCAACATTCAGTCGTCCTTGATTCAACGAGGGAATAAAAAGGCTGGCGTGCATTAAAGCATGTCCGCCTTCATGGGCTAATGTCGAACGAACGCGCCGTTCGCCTGCTTTGGTGCCATCGTCAAGGCTGCTCGATATTACAACATCCCGCACAGACCCATTTTGATTAAAGATGGTGCAGCCCAAAACACCAACGCCCAAATCTTCGTAACGGACACGACATTGAAAATGTTTTTCGATAAATCGCTCGATACGGATTGCTTCAGGGTTGTCGGGTAACAATTTAGCTTGGCCAAGAGCGTCGGAACACATTTGGTCAATCTCATCAGGAGCAAAACGCAACTGTTCCTCAAACGGACCTGATTGAGATCGAAATCGTTTCATGATTTACTGCCCTGTGAACCTTTTTTTAATCTTTGAGCCAATTGCTCCGTCGAAATCTTTCCCTGTTTAACGTCATCAACGGCAGTGCGGAATGCAAAGCCCAACCCTGGGTCGGTATCAATTAACCTTTTAAGATCGGATATGGACCCGCGATGATCATGTTGCTTTAGTTCCTCTATTGGCACATGCAGGGCTTTTGCCAACTTCGCCATGACTTCGTCCGAAGGATAACGACGACCTAATTCTACGTCCGAGAGGAACGGTGCCGATATATCCAGCTTTTTTGCCAACTCCCTCAACGACACATCCATTTTCTCACGCAGTTCCCGAATGGTTTCGCCTAATGTTTTTGTTGCCATGTGCTGTTAGCTTACACCGCTAACACCCGCTTATGCAAATAAAAAGTAACCGTTTGTCGGTGTTCATCCTCGGCCCTCCAGTAATTTTGCGGTGAATAAAGGCATTATTCGCCGCATATCATGCGGTGAATAGTTGTTGCAATCGCCGCAGATTAAGCGGAGAATAAAGCCGTGAGCTACATTCACCAAAATCCAGACTGGCCGAATTTACGATGGGACGACGCCAAGCTGTTGCCGTTGCTGGCGGATGTCCGGCATCGGCAAGGGCGTCTGCTTGGACGGATGGAGGGTCTTGGCTTTCGGCTGCGAGCGGAAGCCAGTCTGACAACGCTGACTTCCGATGTCATCAAGTCGAGCGCCATCGAAGGTTCGCTGCTGGATGCCGCGCAAGTGCGGTCTTCAATCGCGCGCCGGTTGGGTCTTGATTTCGGAGGCAACGCAAAGGCCAGCCGTGACGTGGAAGGCGTGGTCGAGATGATGCTGGACGCCACCCAAAAATACGCCGAGCCGTTGACGGCTGAACGATTGTTTGGCTGGCACGCTTCATTATTTCCGACGGGCCGCAGTGGTATGCGGCGAATCACGGTCGGCGCGTGGCGTCCGGCTGACATCGGCGCGATGCAGGTTGTGTCCGGTCCAATGGGGCGCGAGCGGGTTCATTTTGAAGCGCCAACGGCAGACCGGCTTGAGCATGAAGTGTCGGCCTTTCTTGACTGGTTTGAAGCGACGAAGGGAATTGATCCGGTGCTGAAGGCGGGCATTGCTCATTTCTGGTTCGTGACCATCCATCCGTTTGAGGATGGCAACGGGCGCATCAGCCGGGCGATAGCGGACATGGCACTGGCGCGGGCGGAAGGCACGATTGAACGGTTTTACAGCATGTCCACGCAGATTGAAGCCGAGAAAAAACGAGTATTACTTGAACCTGGAGCAAAGCCAAAAAGGTGGAGTGGATATTACTTCTTGGCTGGAATGGTTCCTGGGTTGTCTCGGTCGCGCTGTTGCGGGGCGGAAGCTGGTCTGGCGAGCGTTCTGCGAAAAGCAAAAGTCTGGGAGCAAATCAACAGCCAGTCACCGGTCAATGAAAGGCAGCGCAAGGTTATCAACCGGTTGCTGGATGGTTTTGAAGGCAAACTTTCCACATCGAAATATGCCAAACTCGCCAAATGTTCCGGGGACACGGCGTTGAGGGATATTAAAATTTTGCTCGACCGGGGCATTCTCATCCAAGACGAAGGTGGAGGCCGGAATACCAGTTACCGATTGGTTGAGCCGGATGGTCAATCCTGAAGTGTGCAACATCGCATGAGCTTGAGTCGTGCGCGTGAATCGAATGTTTCATTATATGTCGCCGGTCGTCGCGTCAATGTAGTGCGCCCTGCTGCCCTCGCCTCCACATTGACCCGCCGCCCGGCTCCGGGGAGTTGCTGTTTAGGATTTCGCGCACGAAGGATTTTTCACGGTTGAAAACAAAATCATTCTCTGCAACTTGCGTTTTGATTCGGCTGTGCTATTGGTTTTTTGAGGCAGGACGTAAGCGCCTGTGTCTCCGATCTTGGCTAGGCCGGCGAAAGCCGGTGCGATAATGCCCTTCATCCCATAATGGGTCAGGCAATATTGCCTGTTTTCTACCTCTTATTGAGGCTTATTGGCGAGAACTGACGCCGGTTTTGCTGTCAGTTTGATGACCCCCACTTCCCATCGCATGGCTTTGCCATGCCTTGGGAAGTCGGTTTTTGAATCCTGAAAAGTTGTGAAGATTTCATCACAACCGGGAAGCCTGAATTTTGGTAAAAACGACGGCAAAATTTTGTTTCAAAATGAAACACGCGCGCCGAGAACGCATGAGAAAATGAGCGCAAAGTCATTTTGTCCCGAATCGGGGACAACAAAAATGAAATGGCACCAGAGAATGAATCGGAACGCCATTTCGTCCAGAAAACTGGACAAAAAAATGGCGGGCGAATGAGACATTGACCGGTTGAAAAATGAAGCAGCGGAATTTCATCGGGCGGCTGGTCAGCAGATGGCGCAACCAACGCGGTTGGACGCAGGATGTGTTTGCTGACAAGTTGCAGCTTGCGGGCTGGCATGACGCCACGCGCAGCACCGTTTCCAAAATCGAAGACGGCTCCTTGCGGATTGATCTGACGCAGGTGTGTTACCTGGCTTCCGCTCTTGGCATCCGACCGATTGATTTCCTTCCGAAATTGATTGGCGCAAACAGATTGAAAAGTTGATTTCTTTCCCAATGAAACACCCGCAACCAGTGGAGACGTATGGAAACCATTCCAAAAACTGAAGAATCACAGGCAACGAAAACAACCGAACGGCTTGCGTATTCGATTCAAGAGGCTGCCGATATGCTCGGCGTGAATTATTTCAGCGTGTATCGGTTGATTCAGCGCAACAAATTGAAGGTCTGCCGCGCCCTGCGCGGCAAATTGCTCGTGCCGCGAACTGAATTATTGAAATTGTTGGAAACCGAATGAGGTGAATTATGAACTACTACGAAAGACCCACACCGCTTCAAGAGCAGGCCAACATCGAGGCCATGCAGCATTTCGCGGAACATCTGAACCAATTCAAAGCGAACTGTGACGCGCTTCGCAGCATCGAATGCAATTTGTCAACGACTGCGAACGACGCGCTCAAATCCGCCCTGCTTTCGCCTGGTCGCGTCATCCAAACCGACGACGGCACGCAATGGCAGCATGACCTTGATTTGTCGAACGTCACGTCCATTTGCCACCGACGCACGGCGGCAGGCTTGGAATTTGCCGTTGTCGAATGCCTGCCGTTGAAGTCCGGGGAGATGAAAGAAGTTTTGAACAGCGGCCACAACGTCAGGGAAGTGCTGCAAGCGTTCATGCGCGATCAACGGCAGGTTTTGAACCTCTGGAAAGAAGACGTGAAGGCGCAAGTGAGGGAACACCTTGACGAAAAATATCCGCGCCAGGACATGAGCATCGTGGTCGAATCATTTGAAATCAAAATGGCGCGCGCCATTTCTGAAACGCGGGTGGTCACTCAAAGCCAGAGTCGCGGCATTCGGATTTGAGGACGATTTTTTGTCAGGAAAACATATAAAAATTTCTGACAATGGAATCGGCGGGAATCAGCTTCCGATTTGTGAGCACAACCAACCGCGCAGGCGGATAATCAGCCACGCTGATTTTATTTCGATTGACCTTCCAGACTGTGAAATTTTGCGTTCATTCGCAATAAAATAGGTGAAGCACAACGCCGAACCGATTGCGGATTTGAACGGAATCGTTCAATCATTCCTAAACAGAAAAAATATGGAAAATGAACATAAACCGGAACCAACAGAAGCAACCACAGAACGTCTGGCTTATTCGATTGAGGAATCAGCCAAAATGCTCGGTTTGAATTATTATACCGTTTATCGGCTGGTTCAACGGCAGAAACTGAAAGCGTGTCGGGTGCTTCGCGGAAAGTTTCTGGTGCCACGTTCAGAGTTGATCAGGCTCCTAAACACGACTGACTGACATTACGCGCACGGGCAGCATCATTTTTGATGCTGCCCCTAACTTTGTTGTGCAAAAGCTCGCGCCACAGTTGCGGTGTTAAAACTTGAAAAACTTGCACCCGCCTTTTTAGCCAGTAATTACAAGGGTTGCGTCGCATTACGGGTGCAAGTGGGCGCAAATTTTGGGCGCGAAAAATGCCCTAAAGGCACCAGAAAAACTTGCACCTTTCTTGTAACCCGATTGAAAAATTTTGGATTTTTTGAGATGACAAGAGATAACATCGCAACATCGAAAATCGTCAATGAAATCAACGGTTCCGTAATGATTGCAAAGGCGAATTAAAAATAGCTAAAAATAGCTAAAATTCGCTGTTTTGAATTAAAAGGGCACTGCTCTACCAACTGAGCTACCAACCCGCCGTTTGCAAACGAAAAGCAGAACAGCATCGCAGGTTAATGGCGCCCGTTCGCACGCGCAAGATTTTTCGCGCTGGATCACGGCGCCACGACGCGCAGCCGGCCGCGCTCCACGGAAAATTTCACCGGCGCTTTTCCGACCCACTCGCCGTCCAGTTCAAACGCGGCCGGCATTTCGCCTGCCAGTTCAACCTCCGCCGCGCGAAACCGCCTGACAACCTGTTCCGGCAGTTTTTGGCGCGCAAGAACATCCGGCGCGCAGCGAAACAGTGCCGGAAAATCCACCCGCGGGAAGATGCAGACATCGAGCAGCCCGTCGCGCAGGTCCGCCTCCGGGAATATTTCAAACGGCCCGCCGTATAATTTTCCGTTGCCGATCAACACCAGTTCGCCGGTGACTTTTTGGCCGGTGGGGCGAGCGTCCCCGCGAGCCGTGATTTGCGGTTTTGTTTCGCGGAGCGCCTTCAGCCCGGCGATGACGTAGGCGAGCGGCCCGATCTTTTTCTTGTGCTCCCAGTCCACCAGTTCAATCGCCCGCGCGTCGAGGCCGGCCCCGGCAAGCTGAACGAAATAACGCCGCACGGTTTTGCCGTCCGCCAAAAATTCCGCGCGCGGCAGGTCAATATTTGTCTCCTTGCCGCGCTGCAGCATTTCCCAGGCGCGTTCGAGTTTCAGCGGAATTTTCAATTCGCGCGCGAAGACGTTGACCGTGCCGAGCGGCAGCACGCCGAGCCGCGCCCGTTCAAAACCGTCGGGCGCGTCGCCGATGCCGTTGAGCACTTCGTTCACCGTGCCGTCGCCGCCGGCGGCCACAACCAAATCGTATCCTTCGCCAACCGCCTCCGCCGCGAGCCGGCGCGCGTCACCCGGCGCGGCGGTGGCCTTGAAAGCAGACTGCCCGCCAATGTCATCCAGATGATGACGGAAGCGGCGCGCCTTGTTGCCGCGGGCCGCCGGATTGAAGATGACGCAGATGCGCACGCACCAAATGATTTTGGCACGGACAGGTTTAGTCGAGGAGAAAGCGTTTGATTATTGGAGGCAGAATTATCAAATTGACCTATGCGCCTGCCAATCACTTGCGGTATTGCCTGCTTGGTTTTTCTGTGTTCCTGCGCAACACAAGAGCCGGTCCGCCCGGTCCTTCCGACAGAAACAGCCATCCTCAAGGACCCTGATCGCATTTACTTGACCCTGCACTTGAACGATGGAAAGGAACTGTTGTTTGTGATGGACACCGGAGCGCCTTTCACAATTCTGGATAATTCGCTTGAACCGATTTTGGGGAAACTCGTGCGGAGAACAAAAGTGGATTATGATTATCTGGGCGAGAAACCCACCTTGAATAAATATGCCGCGCCGAAACTTTATCTGGGCAACATCCAATTGTTGACGGCCAAGAGGGTGTTCACGGACGATATGAGCCGCATAGATGGCAGCCGTCCCGTCATGGGGATTTTGGGCATGGATTGTTTGAGACATTATTGTATTCAATTGGATTTTGCCAACGGCAAAATGCGTTTTCTAGACCCCGACCGTTTGGAAAATGAAACATCGGGTGAAAAGTTTCCGCTAACTCTTGGTTTTTTTGACCGCCATCCTTCAATTCGTGCGAACCTTGTCGGACAATCAAATGCGCGTTGGGTGATTGATACCGGCGCCACAGCGGACGTTGCGTTGGCGCCAAAGCAATTGCGGGAACTGAAGGAAAAAACGTCCGGCCAGCCTAATGTTTTTCGGTATTCCAAACTTGTTACACTGCATTTTTCTCCCAAAATTAATTTTAACGACGAAATTTACACCAATTTTGTTTGGGGCGGTTCCCTCGACAAAAACACCATCGGCTGCCGTTTTCTGTCCCGGTATTTGACCACGCTTGACTTTCCGAAACATACGATGTTTCTCGAACATAACATCGCTGGATCGCCCGTGGACAGCGACAGCATTAGTAATTTTTTGGGAAACAGCTATCCACTTTACACATTCGCTTCGGAAGCGGCAAAATTTTTGTCACACCTGAAAGAAAACGGCGAAATGCCGGGTTGGTCAAAAGGTGAGAAAGGAAACATGGGATTGGACCATCAAACCAATTATTTGGCGGGCTATCCCAAATCCAAAACCGTCGTTGTCACAAAAAATGGCGACGTTTCCAAATATCATTACACCGTCGTGCAACCAGCCAAAGACGGCGCCTTGAAATTGCAAAAAGCCTGGCGAACGGATGCCAAGGGGCGCATCGTTGAGGAATATCTCGTCCCCTAAGTTGACAGTCCCCTAAGTTGACATTGCGCCCGCGCCGATTTTTTCCGAAACTGGCACCGTGAACGACTCGAAACATTGGACGGTTCCCAAGTGGCCGTTTCTATTGGGCGACGCGCTGCTGTTCGCGGCGGCGTATTTTCTCATCCAGCAGGCGCCGCATCCGATTGGCCGCTGGGAAATCGTCACCGCCGCCGCCTGCGTCGCGCTGGGCGCGGTGCTCGGCGCGCTGCCGTTCATTTTGGATTACCGCGCGATTGTCAAAGTGATTGAAGCCGGCGCGCTCGGCGCCATTTCCGAAAAAATTCAGAGCCTGGAAAAACTCGCCGCGCAAATCGGCGCCGCCACGAGCGAATGGCTGAACGTCCAGACGCAGGCGGAGAAAATTTCCAATGGCGCGAACGAAATCGCCGAAAAAATGGCCGGGGAAATCCGGCAGTTTTCCGAGTTCATGCAGAAAATGAACGACAGCGAAAGGCCACGCTCCGACTGGAAGTCGAAAAGCTGCATCGCGGCGAAGCCGAGTGGCTGCAGACGCTCGTGCGCGTCCTCGACCACATATTTGCGTTGCACGCCGCCGCGGCCCGCTCCGGCCAGCCGAAACTCGCGGAGCAAATCACGCAATTCCAGAACGCCTGCCGCGACGCGGCACGCCGCATCGGCCTCGCGGCGTTCGCGCCCGCGCCGGATGAACCGTTTGACGCCGCCCGGCAGCAGGTCATGGACGGCGAAGTGAAACCGTCCGCCAATGCCGTCGTTGTCGAAGCCTTTGCACCGGGATTCACGTTCCAGGGCCGGATGCTGCGTCCCGCACTCGTCCGGTTGCGCGAAAAAACTTCAGCGCCGGAGCCTGCGCCGGAGGAATCCACTCCGAACCTTCCATCGGAGGGCGGAAAACAGGACGAAGAACTGCCGCTCGGCACACAGGATTAAAACTCATCTTGTGCGGGTCGGCGTGCCGCCGGCCACTCTTTCAATTTGGGACGGCGATACGCCGTCCCTCCCGATTTCAAATTTCCACCGTCCGCCTCAACGCGAGAAAATGCAGCCAGCGTTTGGTGACCGGCCGCGAATAAATCTTCCCCAGCGCGGCGGCGTATAATTTCAATTGCGGCTCATACATTTTGGCTTTCTCCGGCAATTCGCGCGCGCGAACCGCGTCCGTCTTGAAATCCACC
Source organism: uncultured Verrucomicrobiae bacterium (assembly GCA_963711945.1). Classification (GTDB taxonomy): domain Bacteria; phylum Verrucomicrobiota; class Verrucomicrobiia; order Limisphaerales; family UBA11358; genus UBA11358. The sequence continues at coordinate 335,326 of CAVQGB010000010.1, forward strand.
AGCCAGATTTCCTCCGGCAGCAGCACCGCCAGATCCGCCACGCCCTGCACGACGACAAATTCTTGTTCAAGTCCCGCCTCCGGTTTCCGCCCCAGTATTTCCGCCAGTTCAGCCGGGCTGAATTTCGCCGTGAACGGCAGTTCGCGTTCCACAAATGCGCCGTGTTTGCGGATTTTTGCCCCGGTTTCCGAATTCCAGAAATCCGCCACCGCCTCCACATCCAGCGCCGCGCGCTCTTCCGCGGACAAAATCTTTTCCCGCTCCAGCCGCCGGGCCTCGGCGGCGAGTGATTGCAAATCCATCGCGCCCTGAATGGAAACAAATTGGAGAAATTTGTGGTGCATCGCACCCGCTTCCGCCGCACTCAATTTCCGCTTTCCGCTTTCCGCTTTCCGCTTTTGCCCCGGTGGGGCAGACATCCTCGCGAGCTTTCTTGCTGAATCCTGATATTTGAAAACTGGTTCCGCCTCGTCCTCCATTTCCCCGGCCATCCGCCGCAACGCGGTGACGGAAGACTTGGCCGCCCGCCGGGTGGCCGCAGCGTGCGGATATTCCCACGACAGCCTCGCGCGCAGCCTTTCCGCTTTTGTCTCGTCGAGCGCGGGCAATTCCATTTCAGCTTTCTGATTTCTGCTTTCCGCTTTTTCCGCCAGTTCCTCGTCGGCGACAAGCCGCCAACGCAGATGCTGGCAATGCGCCCTCTTCCCGGCATTGGACTCCGGGAACCGGACTTTGGACCTGATTCGCAAACCACATTCCAAGCCAGTCGGCGAAACTTTTTGCCCCGGCGATTTTTTGCGGCGTTATGACGGCCGGTGTTTGTCCAGAGCGTTTCCCATTTTTTCTCCGCGATGCCGCCGGTCAGAATGAGCGTGTCGCGGGCGCGGGTCATGGCGACGTAAAGCAGCCGCAGTTCCTCGCCCAGCAGCTCGCGGCGCTGGCGGCGCTGCGCCAGCCAGTGCGTCAGGCTCGGATAACGCCCGCCGTGTTCCGGCGGTTTGACGCGCGGACACAGGCCGTATTCCTCGTCCAGGATTATGTCGTCGCGCAAATCCTGCGTGTTGAACAGTCTTCGCCAGATCGGCGATGGCGACCACCGGAAATTCCTGCCCCTTGCTCTGGTGGATGCTCATCAGCCGGACGGCGTTTTCTTCCGCTGCCGGACGCAGCTTCCGGCTCGACCCCTGCCTCGCGCTGCGCCTCGATGAATTTCAAAAAGCGGAACAATCCCTGCCGCTGGAACTGGTCGAACTTCTGCGCGAGATTTAAAAACTGTTCGACGTTCGCACGCCGTTGCGCGCCGCGCGGCTGCGTCCGCAGCCAGTCACCGTAATGCGTCTCCGCCAGGATTTCGTCAAGGCATTGCGACAGCGACGCCTGCCGCGCGAGCTTTCGCCAGCGCGGAAAACCGTTCGAGAAATTTGGAAATTTTGCGTCGGAGTTCAAGCTTCCGGATTGTCTGCGTCGGAGCACGCTGCCGCGTGAACTCCAGCGTGGTTCAGCGCCGTCCAGAAATGAACACCCTTCGCGGCGAGCCGGATTTCCGCCAGTTCGTCCAGCGAACAGCCGACGAGCGGCGAGCGCAGCACGGCGATGGCCGGAACGTCCTGCAACGGATTGTCGAGCAGTTCCAGCAGGCTCAACAAATCCAGAATTTCGATGCCATCGAAAAAACCGCCGCGCGCAACCGCCAGCGGCACGCCGGCGCGTTCGAATTGCCTTGGCGAAAACCTCCGCCTTGCCCGCCGGCGAACGCAGCAGCACCGCCATGTCGCTCCACTTCGCGGCGCGGAAAACTTTTTCTTCGTCGTCCCAGATTTTGTGGCCTGACTTTTCCAGTTCCTTCAGCCGCAACGCCAGCAGCCGGGCTTCCTTTTCCGATTCCTCCAAATCGGCCAGGTCACCGCCGTTTTCGCCGTCGGAAGGCTCTTCGCCGCGCCCTGTTTTGAAACGCAAAAGCAATTCCGCGCGCGGCGACGGGTCTTTTGCCGCGCTGAAATCCGGGCGCGTTTCCGGCGAACCGAATTTTAGTTTCGCCTCGTCGTCGTAGTTCACGCCGCCGATTTCCCGGCGCATCAGCGGCTCAAAAACGGAATTCACGAAGCTCAAAAGCGACTCGCGACTGCGGAAATTCTCCGCAAGCGGAATCGTCTGGCCGTCCTTCCCGCGCCAGTTTTTCGCGTAGTCGCGGAAAATTTTCGGGTCGGCCAGCCGGAAGCGGTAGATGCTCTGCTTCACGTCGCCGACGAGGAAGCGGTTGGCATGGTGGGGCGAGCGTCCTCGCGAGACGTCTGCGTTGGTGGAAATCGGCTCGACGGGAGTCTCGCCCCACCGTTCATCGCGGCTCAACGCCTGGATGATTTTGTCCTGCGCCGCGTTGATGTCCTGGTATTCATCCACGAAAACGAAACGCAGTTTTTCGCGCCAGCGCCGGGCGATGTCCGTCGGCCCGCCGGTTTCAAAATTCCAGAGCAGCTTCAAGCGCGAACTGCTCCAGATCGTGAAAATCCAGGACGCCGTCGGCGCGCTTGCGATCGGAAAATCTGCGTCCGAAGTCCCGCGCCAACCGGAGCAGCGCCGTCATGTGGCCGCGCACCCAGTTCCAATCTTCGGCCAGCGGATCGTTGCCGTTTTTGACCGCGGCGAGCGAGGCGAGAAATTTTGCCTCGTCAAAAATGCTGCCAAGCGCCGGGCGCAGTTTCCCGGCCTTGCCCTTCGGATAACTGGCGGTCAAATCGGCGGAAGCGATTTGCTCCAAAACGTCCGCGGCGGCTGTGCGTGAAATGCTTTCTGTCAACCGCCGAAGAAGGTCCGACAGTTCACCGGCTTTTTCATTTTCTGTTTTGAGCTTTTCAACACCGGCAGCCATTCATCGCGCCAATCCTGAGATGGCGTCGAGCAGCCGGCGCTCCCATCCGGTCGGGTTCGTTTACGGAAAAACTTCTCGATCTGGCGCGCGAACCAGCCGTCGGCATCGGGCCGCGTTTGGGCGTAATGGTGCAGCCGCAAAACCAGCGCGCGGATTTTTTCGTCGCGCCCGCCGCCGTAAATCGGAATCAGTTTTTGAACCGACGCGGCAAATTCGTCCTCGCCTGCGTAATTGCTCCTGCAACACCTCTTCGAGCGTCTCGTCGGCCAGCAGCCGCGCTTCGCCCTCGTCCAGCACCGCGGGCTGCGGGTCAAGGCCGAGCTCGTAAAAATGCTCGCGCACAAGCTTGAAACAAAAACCGTGCAGCGTGCCGATGTGCGCGGCGTCGAAGAGCGCGAGTTGCCCGGCGGCGAATGAGTTGCCGGGTTGCGGGTTGCAGGTCGCAGGCTTTTTCAAGCGCGGCGCGAAGGCGCTGTTTCATTTCCGCCGCCGCCGCCTCGGTGAAGGTGACGACGAGAATTTCATCCAGCGCCGCGCCTTCCCGGACAATGCAATCGAGACAGCGTTCAACGAGCGTCTTGGTTTTGCCCGTGCCCGCGCCGGCCATGACGAGCACGTTGCCGCGCGCGGCGACCGCCCGCCGCTGCGACGGCGTCAGGCGGTCATTATCTTTGCCAGACGATTCCATTCGGATTTACGATTGACGTTGAACGCGGGCTGCGTTGAAATTGTGCTTTCAATCGTAAATCGTAAATCGTAAATCGTAAATCACCATGTCAGAAGGATTGCGCCTCAAAGACCAGCCCGCCAGCGAGCGTCCGCGTGAACGGCTCGTCGCGCACGGGCCGGATGCGCTCACGGAAGCGGAGTTGATCGCCATTTTGCTGCGCACAGGCTTGAAGGGCGCGAACGTCGTCCGGGTCGGCGAAAATCTTTTGCAGAAGTTCGGCTCGCTGAACGCGCTGGCGCTGGCGAAGGTGGACGAGTTGAAAAAGATTCCCGGCATCGGCCGGGACAAGGCGGCGACGCTGGTGGCGGCGTTTGCGCTGGCGCGGCGCATGGAGGAGGAACGCCGCGACGAATCGCCCGTGCTGGACAACCCGGTGACGGTCGTCCAGTTCATGCGCGAGACTAACCGGCTGCGCGACGTGGAGGAATTCCAGGTGCTGCTGCTCAACATCCGCAAGCGGCTCATTCGCGTTGAGAAAATTTCACAGGGACTGCTCGACACGATTCTGGTCCATCCGCGCGAGGTTTTCCGGGCGGCGATTGCGGCGAACGCGGCGGCCATCGTGCTGGTGCATAATCATCCGAGCGGCGACCCGACGCCGAGCGAGGCGGACATCAAGGTGACGCGCGATTTGATCCGCGCCGGGCAGTTGTTGAAAATCGAGGTGGTGGACCACGTCATCATCGGCCGCGCGACGCCGGAGCGGACGAAGGATTATTCGTCGCTGCGGGAGCTGGGATATTTTTATTCGTAGGTGGAATCATTTTCCGTCCTTCGTCCATCCAATGGGCAGAAGCTCATCAGCCCCCTTTCTGGCCATAAATTGATACAATCACATTTCTTTTATTTCGGAGTCAGCGCGGCCAGGGTCCAGCTTCGGGTGGATAATTTCGCTGTCCGCCCAAACCTCGGACGCGGGGGGCGAATCGGTGATGGTGTCAGTCAGCCATTCCACATCGCGATTTCCCCATTGCCAGTCTTTTGAAAACGAGCGATAGACAAAACAATATCCCTTGTGCGTGGAACCGTTGGAATCCAAATAAGCCACTCGAAAACCGGTCGCGCTAATGTAAGCGGACCACGGCAGCCAATACGCCGCCGGGCGCCACCAGATGTGCAATGGCTGGCAACCACTGGCATACAATTCCCGCTTGACCTGTTCCCGTTGAAACATCGCTAGAAGGAATGATGTCAGAATGATGAAACCAGCGATAAATCCGACAATTTGCATCAACACCAGTGCCGTTTCGGAATCCGGCAAGCCATGGTCCGGCAATTGAGTAAAAGCGAATATCGCGACGCCCAGAGTTCCCCAGCGCAACAAGCCGCGTCCCAGTCGCCAGAGCCAGCCTCGATTTTCAGCGGGCGGCTGCCCGCAGGATAGAAATACGAACAAACCAAAACTCAAATACAACAGTCCGGTCACGGCGGCCACGGTTCCAGAAACCGGCTTCAATTCAAGATGGTTATGGACCGCCCCTTGGACGCTCACGAGCATTTCCCCGTGCAAAAACAAGATGCACTTCAAGCCATACAAGATGAGAAAAAGCTGGAGACCGTTCGCAAAAATTGCCTTCACAACGGCCCACACAGTCAGGCGCTCCCGGATTTTTGCAAAATCAATCATAGGCGGTTCGTTGCCCAAAATTCCTCGTGCGGCTGGTGATCGTAATTCCAGCGTTTCGCAGCAGCATCGCTTCGTTCAATCCATTTCCACCAATGCTGCCATTCCACGTGCCCGTCAAGAAAAACCATGTTGTCGCCTTGGTAAGCCAGCGCGATCAACGCTGGCGCTGTCAGACTTAGAATCTTTCTGTAGGCATTCATAATCTTGGACTGGTTGTTGTGGATTTCAAAATAAGGCCGTCTCCAAGTCAACCGCAAAAGGAAGAAAAACGCGCGGTTTTCTTCCGTGAATTTTGGCGGGTTGTTGCGGCAAAAGAGCATTTCAGAAAAAACAGTGGCCGCAAATTGAATGGGGAGCGCACGCGCCTCGCGTGCATCCGACCGCGCCCTCGCGGTCGGGGCAACGCGCGCCACCGCGCGTTGAAACAGGCGCGATGGCGCGCCAAGGTGGTTGACGAGGGCGTCAACCACGGCACGCGAGGCGCGTGCGCTCCCCATCACGTTTTGCGGCGCCCCGGCTTCAGTTTTCTTGAACTGCTATAGAACGCAACGCGAAGCACCAAAACAAAAAAGCCGCCCCGGTCTTCCGGAGCAGCTTTATGATTGGTTGGCAGGGCGGCGCTGCCGCGCCGCCGGACGCGCCCAGCGCGTTCCTACCGGTTTATTTCTTTTTTGCCTTGGCGGCTTCCTCTTCCAGCACGGCCTGTGCCGCTGCGAGGCGCGCCACCGGCACGCGGTAGGGCGAGCAGCTCACGTAGGTGAGGCCGATGCGATGGCAGAACTTGACGGATTCAGGATCGCCGCCGTGTTCGCCGCAGATGCCCATCTTGATGCCAGGACGGGTCTTGTTGCCCTTCTCCGCCGCGATCTTCATCAACTGGCCGACGCCGTCCTGGTCAATGGTGGCAAACGGGTTCTTCTTGCAGATTTCCAGTTCCGCATAAGGCGGCAGGAAGCTGCCGGAATCGTCGCGGCTCATGCCGAGACAGGTTTGCGTGAGGTCGTTGGTGCCGAAGCTGAAGAACTCGGCGGTCTGCGCGATTTCGTCCGCGGTCAATGCGCCGCGCGGGACTTCAATCATCGTGCCGACCATGTAATTGAGCTTCACCTTTTGCTCTTCCATGACGGCCTTGGCGGCGGCATGGACGACGGCGACCTGGAGGTCCAGCTCCTTCTTGAAGCCGACGAGCGGGATCATGACTTCGGGCTTCACCTTGATGCCGGCCTTCTGCACTTCGGCGGCGGCTTCGAACACCGCGCGGGCCTGCATCTCGGAGATTTCCGAATACACAATGCCGAGGCGGCAGCCGCGGAAACCGAGCATGGGGTTGAACTCATGAAGTTCCTTCACGCGCTGTTTGATCTTGGCAACGTCCACGCCCATTTTCTTGGCCAGGTCCTGTTGCGCGGCATCCTCGTGCGGGAGGAACTCATGCAGCGGCGGGTCGAGGAAACGGATGGTCGCCGGGAATCCTTTCAGCGCCTTGAAGATGCCGACGAAATCGCCCTTCTGGTAAGGCAGGAGCTTGGCGAGCGCGGCTTTGCGCGCCGCGACGTTGTCCGCGAGAATCATTTCGCGCATCGCGTCAATGCGATTGCCCTCGAAAAACATGTGCTCGGTGCGGGTGAGGCCGATGCCCGTCGCGCCGAACGCCATGGCGTTCTCGGCCTGATCGGGCGTGTCGGCGTTGGTGCGAACCTGAAGCTTGGTGACCTTCGAGCACCAATCCATGAGCTTCGAATACATGCCGTAGGTTTCGCTCTGTTTGCCGTCAAGTGATTTCTCGACGAGCACCTGGACGATTTCGGACGCGGCGGTCGGGATTTGTCCGCCATAAACGTTGCCGAGCGTGCCGTTGATGGAAAGAAAATCGCCTTCCTTGAAGGTCTGGCCGGACGCGGTCAGTGTTTTGGAGGCGTAATCAATCTGCAACGCGCCGGCGCCGCAGACGCAGACTTTGCCCATCTGGCGGGCCACCAGCGCAGCGTGCGAACTGACGCCGCCTTTGGCGGTGAGGATGCCTTCGGAGGCGATCATGCCGCGCAAATCTTCCGGCGTGGTTTCGTTGCGGACGAGCAGGACTTTTTCGCCCTTGGCGGCGGCCGCGTCGGCGCGGTCGGCGTTGAGATACATTTTGCCGGAGGCGGCGCCGGGACCGGCGGGCAGGCCCTTGGCGATGACCTTGGCGGCGGCTTCGGCCTTGCGGTCGAACACCGGCGCGAGGAGCTGATCCAACTGGTCGGCCGGGTTACGGCGGATGGCCGTCTTCCAGTCAATGAGCTTTTCCGCAACCATGTCCATGGAAAATTTCAGCGCGGCGAGCGCGGTGCGTTTGCCGTTGCGGGTCTGGAGCATGAACACCTGGCCTTCTTGAATAGTGAATTCGAAATCCTGCACGTCCTTGAAATGGCTCTCCAGCGTGGCGCGGATTTTGTCGAGCTCCTTGTAGGCGGCGGGCATCTGCTTGGCCAGTTGGGCAACGGGTTCCGGGGTGCGGACGCCGGCGACGACGTCTTCGCCCTGCGCGTTGATGAGGAATTCACCGTAGAACTCCTTGACGCCATTGGCCGGGTTGCGGGTGAACGCGACGCCTGAACCGGACTTGTCACCGGTGTTGCCATAGACCATCGCCTGGATGTTGACGGCGGTTCCCCATTCGGAAGGAATGCCGTATTTGCGGCGGTAGACAATGGCGCGGTCGTTCATCCAGGAGCCGAACACGGCACCGGTGGCGCCCCAGAGCTGTTTCCAGGGATCCTGCGGGAATTCCGAACCGGTGCGCTGCTTGATGAGCGCCTTGAAACGCTTGACCAATTCCTGCTGATCGGCGGCGGAAAGTTTCGAGTCTTCGATGTCCGCGTGATATTTCTCGTGCTTGAAGGTGTGGATCAGGACTTCAAACGGCTCGTGGTCCTCGTCCTTGCCCTTCTGGACGCCCATGACAACGTCGCCATACATCTGGACGAAGCGGCGGTAGCAGTCCCACGCGAACCGCTCGTTTTTCGTGGCGGCCACGAGCGCGAGCACGGTCTGGTCGTTCAAGCCGAGGTTCAAAATCGTGTCCATCATGCCGGGCATTGAATCGCGAGCGCCGGAACGGACGGAGACGAGCAGCGGCATCGCGGTTTTGTCGCCGAACTTCGTGCCCATGATTTTCTCCAGGAAGGCCATGCCGTCGCGCGCCTGCGCCTCGAGCACCTTCGGATACGTCCGCTTGTTGGCGTAATAGTAAGTGCAGACTTCGGTCGTCATGGTGAAACCGGGAGGCACGGGCAGTCCTATGCGGCTCATTTCGGCCAGATTCGCGCCTTTGCCGCCGAGAAGGGGTTTCATGGATCCGTTGCCATCGGCTTTTTTATTGCCGAATAGATAAACGTATTTTGCAGATTTCAATGATTTAGCCATAAATTATCTTTGTTGTTTGCTGTTTTTTTGCCGTCAGGCCCGTTGTGATACCACAAGACGCGCCCTTGTGGAAGCAACAATAACCGGAGCGCACTTGGAACACTCCGCATTTTTTGGGAAAAACTTCACTTAAATTGTCATTCTGACGGGAACGAGTTGGTCAAGCTGGCCGAAATTTTCCCAAAACAATCTTCAAGGTGCCTCGTTCCTCTAGGGAAACACTGATTTAATCATTTCGTTTGGATTTAGTGGCGACGCTGGGGAGCGGTTGGCTTAAACTGTGCGGCATGACGCACCAGCCCAGCTTCGCCCACGCCGAGTTTGCCGCCAAAAAGAAGGTCACCCGTCGCGAAAAGTTCCTCGCGCGCATGGAGGAAGTCATCCCGTGGTCGCAACTGCTGGCCGTCATCGAACCCTTTTATCCGCAGGGCAAACGCGGCCGTCCGCCCATTGGTTTGGAGCGGATGCTGCGCGTCTATTTTCTCCAGCAATGGTATGCCCTCGCCGACGAGGCGCTCGAAGACGCGCTCTACGACAGCCACGCCCTCCAAAGTTTTGCGCGGATTGAACTCGCCGCCGAAGGCGTGCCTGATGCCACCACGCTGCTGAACTTCCGGCACTTGCTCGAAACGCATGACCTCTGCAAAAGCCTTTTCACCGCCATCAACGCCGACCTGAGCGCGCGCGGGTTGTTGCTCCGTGAAGGCACGCTGGTGGACGCCACGTTGATTGCCGCGCCGTCCTCCACCAAGAACCAGGCGAAGCAACGCGACCCGGAAATGCACCAGACCAAGAAGGGCAACCAGTGGTATTTCGGGATGAAGGCGCACATCGGGGCGGACCGCGCCAGCAAGCTGGTGCATACCGTCGTGGTGACGGCGGCCAACGTGGCGGACATCACCCAGACTGCGGAACTGCTGCACGGACAAGAGCAACAAGTCCACGGCGACGCGGGCTACACCGGCGTGGAGAAGCGTGCCGGAGATCGTGGCGTTAGACCGGAAGGTGGACTGGCAGATTGCGGGCAAACGCGGCCTCCTCAAAGCCATGGCCGAAGGCGCGGAGAAAGAGGCGGTCAAGGCGGTGGAAAAAGCCAAGGCGTCGGTGCGGGCGTATGTGGAGCATCCGTTCCACATCGTGAAGAATATTTTCCGGCATCGGAAAGTGCGGTATCGGGGGCTGGCGAAGAACGGGCAGCAACTTTACATCTTGTTCGGACTGGCCAACGTGGTCATCGGGAGCCGCACGGCCACGGCGTGAAAAAACGGGCAGAGAGCCGACACGGCAGCGAAAAACCGCCGTCGAACCGCTGACACTGTTGTGGGATGAAGTGTCCGGCGGCTGCGCCGCGAGCGATTTTTGCTCCGCCCGGCGAAAATCGCCTCCGGCAAATGTCGGAAATCCAAAACTTAGCTTTATTCAGCGCTTCCCTAGGCCACGGCAGCTTCAATCCGAAAACTGGAATTGAGGAGCGCACCCGCCCACGGGTGCGGCTGGACGCGCCTCGTCCACCCTCCGCAGTTCTGCTACGGAGGACGGGCGTCCTGCATCTTGCGTGTGGGACTGCCCAGAACATTCGGAACTTTTCAGCGCGCTCAAGGTTTTCCGCGGGGGCGCGGAAAACTGCACGCGCGGCGCGTGCGCTCCCCATCAACTTCGGAATTTCGGTTTAGTGGCTGGACGCGGCGTCCTGTTGGTGTCCCGCGCGCGGGTCAACCTGCCGCAGTGGTATGGATCCGGGATCAACGAAGGGGCCGGGAATTCTCGTCTCACCGGTGGCTTTGCCGGACATGTCGTTGTCAATATGGTTGAAGACGCCCACTTTCAACACCGGTTCCTCACTGGTCATCGTCAATTCCAATCGGTCGGGGTCAAAACCCGCCTCCATGGTGGCCACCGCACCGCTTTTCTCCCAGCCGTAAAATTCGCGCACGGACGGGAGGTCGAGCCATTGTTGCGGTTCCGGGGTGAGAATTTTCAAATAGCCGCCGGGCATGGAGGCGTAGAGGTTGCCGTCGGAGAAGTTGTGTTCGTTCATGAACGCAATGGCCGTCTTGCCGCAGCCAAAGAAAATATTGTTGTAGAACTTGTTTTCGCGGGTCGTCCCGCCACGGGTGCCGATGATGCGATCTTCGCGGAGCGCCGGATACACGCCGGCGTTCTCACAGCGGCCGATGAGGTTTTGCGCGATGATGAGATGGTCGGTGGCATGGACGAAAATGCCGGAGCCTGCGCAACCCCGCTGTCCGGGCGTGCCGGGTTCGGCGTTGCGCACGTCCCAGATGATATTGTCGTCTATCTGATTCTGCTGTTGCGTGGCTTCAATGTGGATGGCGGCGCTGACCGTCAGCACGTCGACGAGGACATTGCCCGTGATGCGGCAGTTGATGTTGCCGCTGTCGAACCAGACCGCGTTGGCGTGGCGGATGTGGCGCACGACGTTGTGGCGGAAAAGCATGTTCCGGGCGTTGTGGAACTTGGCCCCGGCGGATTCCCAGGCGCGTTCGGCATCCTCCCATCCGACCCACTCGATGAGATTGTCCTCGATCAAGGTGTCACGGGTGCCCATGCCGCCGATGCCTTCGATGCCGCAGTAGCGGATGGTGTTCCCGCGGACGATATGAAATCCCACCGGCGGCATCGAAGGCGCGCCGCCCCCGTCGCCGCTGCCGATGTCCAGTCCCACGGCGTTGGCCCATTCGATGGTGTTGCCTTCAATGATCCAGTGATGGCCGCCTTTGGTGGAGACCAAACCGCGCTGTGGCGGCGGGAAACCGCTGGCGCCGTGCTGGAAGGTGATGCCCTTGATTCGGATATAACCCAAACCCCGTTGCAACGGCACAAAGGCCTGCTCACGCGCCGGGATTTCAATCAAGGGCCGGGCGGGAGTGTTCGTTGGCACGCGCATGTGCAAAGTGGTTCCCCGGGGTTCCACCCAGAACTTGCCTTCCGGCGAGCCGCCGATTTCCTGCATGATCGGCCCCGGTCGCGTGCGGCTGGGCAAGACGCTGCCGACGGGCGGGGTGGCGCGAGATGGAGGTGGCGGATCGCCCAGATCACGAGACAACTCAACCGGCTCCAGCGGCTTGCCGTCCACGAAAATCATCCCCCGCGTGCGGAAATAGGGGCCCATATCAACCGCCTTGGTGTCGAGCCAGGACCCGATCTCCCTGCGCGGTAACCATGGCGAAGGGGTTGTAAGCATCGGGAAAATTCGTGCCGGAGAGGTCGTGCTGCCAGATGCTGTATGGTGGCGAACTACTGTAGGGAGACGAACCACCGCCGCCGCGCCTCAAAGAAGCGGTGCTGGGCTTCCAGCCGTCGTTCAGGGTTTCCGACCCTTTCACAATGACCGTTGCCCCCGGTGCAGCTTCGTAACTGATCATCTGATCCGGTGCAGTGCCGCCGCGCGCCGGATGGATGCATTCCCGGTAAATGCCGGCGGCAATCACGACGCGCTCGCCGGGTTGCAAAACTTCGGCGGCCTTGCTGATCGTGCGGAAAGGCTGCTCGCTGGTGCCGGGGCCGTTGTCGTCGCCCTTGGCCGAGTTGCCGTCCACAAAGTAGGTTTTTGAGAATTGGAGCGGTTGTTCCCAAAAAACAAAGTTCGTGCCGTTCGGCAGGCGCGCCTCCGTCGCCGCAGCCCGTGGGCAGGCGCAGAACCAGAGACTGCATACGAAGTAATTCAACACCCAGCAGACCAGAAGTCTTTTTGCCTTTTTGATCATAAAATCATGCGTCCGTTACAAAGACGGGAGCGGTTCACGCGCTTCCCCACATTGCAACAGTCGAAATTGTTCGCAGGCTGCGGACAGGAATGTCTGTATTTCCGCCCGAATGCGGTTTTGCCGCGACGCGTCAAGGACACAACTCTGAACCGGTGTCCGCAGTCTGTGGTTTTCGGATGGTCAGTGAACGGGAAGCAAATGTCCACGTAAATTCGGTCGTGTCCTGATTTGGCTGAAGCGGCGGTGGGTTGAAAGTCCGGCGCCGACGCCTGCCCGTGAAAAAAGCGGCCAGTTCAAACCTATAACCCAGGCAATTTATCCCATCCCGAGCAGCTCCTTCCGAACCACTCCCCGGAAAAACCTGAAAACAAAATCATCTTCCAACTTTCCCTCCCACCAACCTCAAAACGTTTTCACACAGCCTCGCGATTGGTTAGGCATCATTTGATAACTCTCCACCATCCTGTCTCCGTTGTATTCGGCCATTGCACAGTAAACGCATTTGCGTCCGCATAAACAACCCGTCCGGCGAGAGTATGTGGCGTGACTTCGGTTGGTTTGGTGCTGCTCTTTATCGTCTCAATTAAATATCCATCTTTGACAAGCCATGTGCCTGTCCGTTGGTATGTATTTTTGCGGTCGGGATGGCTAAACCATGAAAGCTCTACAAAGCTGCCATCTGCTGTGACGCTGTTTGTGGATCGCATATCGTCCTCTTGCCTCGACCACACTCCCGCTAACTGTTGGCGAAAGTCACTGTCAAATCTGGCGATTTTGACTCGCTGCCAATATAGCAACAGACACGCAACGACAATGGCAACTAACAATCCAATAATAGCGAGTTTCTTCATGGCGCGTAATGCAGCCTAACATGTGGTTAAGAAAAAATGGGCGGAACCGGAGTTCTGTCTGGTTTTCTGATGGTTCACGGCCGGATTTTAGCCTTTTTCCATCCCGGTCAAAGCAATTTCTTGAAAATGGCGCTCGTGACCGACCGGACAGACCAGAAGCCCGGCCGCGCCGGAATGCTCCCGGATGTCATTGGACGGAATGGCGGGCCGGGATGATATTTCATTGCTGAATCGGCGCTGAACGCACAAAATTAATTCCGTGAAACAATTCCACCTAATCGTGCTGACCTTGGCGCTGGCGATTCCCGCCCTGGCGCAGGATAACGTTACTATGACCAACGCCGTGGCCGACACCAACGCGCCCGCCGTGGCGGAGTTGCCGGCATCCGCCGCGACGTTGACCGCGCCGCTGATGTTGACAAATGGTTGTTTGTGCCTGACGAACGACAGCATGGCCGACGTGACGAGCGGCGGCAAGGCGGTGTTCGGTTTCAGCGTCACGAACGCGGGGAATTATGTCATCGAGGCGGTGGCGCACGGCCCGGATGACAGTTCGAACTCGTATTTTGTGAACATGGACGCGATGCCTGCCGATGACATGATTTGGGACGTGGCGGTGGCGGATGGATTTGAGACGCAATTGTTGAACTGGCGCGGGAGCGGGGATACCACCAGCCCTGAATTTTCGCCGAAGGTGTTCAAACTGGAACCGGGCAAACATCAGCTCATCCTTGTTGGACGCGAACCGGGAACGGAGTTGAAATCAATGACCATCCGCCCCGCCCGTAATGCGCCGGCAAATGCCCAAGGCCATTGACGATCCTGTTATGCCCCTTCATGCAGCAGGCCGTCGCCAATAAAGATCCTGCAGTTCGTGACGCGACCGCCGGCCTGCGACATGAATCCCGTAAAAGGGCGCGGCCTCACGGGGCTTAAGCTCGCGACAGCGGAATCCCGCCTAGGCGGGACGCCAACGGCGGTTGGCTCCGGTGCCCAGTCGGTGTCATGGTCATTTTTCAAATCACCTCGTGCCAGTGTCGTCTATCAAACTCATGTCTCGTCTGCTGGACTGCGTTACAAATATGGTCGGCAATATGGGCATATGCGTAGATGGCGGAAAAAGTCCATCAACAACGACAACTTTAGTGCCCTCGCTGCTGGTCCCACAAAGCTCATTAATCATATCCATATCGGACTGCTTGATGAAAATCGCACTACCTGGTCCCTTGTCTATCATGTAGTAAATGTTCGTGGTTGAGACCGGACTGGCCGAAGCAACCGGGTGGCTCTGGTCGGGGATGACAACGCTAGAAATGGGACGATCGCTCTTGCAACCGACAAACAACAAGAAACACGCGGCCGGTAAAAATTGCATGATATTCATAAAGGTGGAATGATGTCTAACGATCCAAAGAAGGCATGTTGAAGAAGTTGGCGCAACGGGCGACAACTAGGATGTCGGTAAACATTGAACATCAAACTTAAATTCAACATGCCTATGAAAACGAATACGCCTCCGAATCCTGAAACGCAAGACCGAATCCAACAGCTCAAACTGGGCGTGGACTGGCACGCCGACCATTTCCGGGTGGTCCGGATGTGCGACGGCCAATCGCCCCAGCCGGCGCAACGTTTCACCCCGGCCAGTTTCCTGCCTTCGTGCAGAAACAACTCACGCTGGCCGAGCAGGTGTTCGTGGTTTACGAAGCCGGGCCGGGCGGCTTTCACCTCCACCGCCAGCTCACCGCGCTGGGCGCAACGTCCTCTCCAGTGTGCCGGGCTGTTGGCCAAAGTCCGCCCTGCCCTGCGATTTACAAATTAAATTCCGGTCCCAGACGGATTTCCCGCGCCTTGATTCACATGTCCGTGTTGCTCACGAACGCGAGGCGTTTGCTGTCCGGCGACCACGACGGCACGTTCATTGAACCCTGCCCGCCGTAAAGATACGCGATCACCTTCGGCTCGCCGCCCTTGACCGGCATCAGCCGGATGTAACATTCCTTGTAGTAAGGATGATCGGCGGGGGTTATATCCTTCGGGAAGCTGATGAACGCGATCCATTTGCCATCGGGCGAAATGTGCGGGAACCAGTTGTTGAATTCGTCGTTCGTCAATGGCTCCTGCTGCTTGCCGTCTGCATTCATCCACCAGAGCTGCATCTTGCCCGTCCGCGTCGAGTTGAAGTAAATATGCTTCCCGTCCGGCGCGTATTCGGCCCCGTCGTTGTTCCCCGGCGCATCGGTGAACCGCTCCTCCGCGCCGCCCTTCACCGAAATCCGGTAAACGTCGAACTTCCCGTTCCGGCTTCCGCCGAAGACCAGGTATTTCCCATCCGGCGACCAGCCGTGCAAATAGGACGGCGACAAAGTCGTGACCTGCCTCGGCGTCCCGCCGCCGACGGGAATTACGAACACCGCCGACCCACCAGTCTGGTTCGTGGGCGCGCCGCTGAATCCCAGCATCTTGCCGTCGAACGACAGGACGTGGTCGTTGTTGTTTTTATTCGCGGCACCGGTGTTAATCAAAGTTTCCTTCTTCGTGGCCAAATCAAACCGCGCCAGATGGCCCCAGCCTTCCGCCCGTCCGCTCATGCTGTAAATCAAACTGCGGCCGTCATGCGTCCAGTTCGGCGCTTCAAACGGATGCGTCGAATCCGGCGACGTGTGAATCACCTCCGTTTTCCCGCCCGCGACATCCAGAATTTCGAGGACGCTGCCGATGAAATCCCGGTAGGGAACAAAATTGGGCCGCGCCGGGCGGATGAGGCGAACGTTCCGGAAGATGGCCTCCTCCTTCACCTTGGGATTGTGCGCGCAAATGAACATACCCACATACAAATTGGTGGGCAGCGCGATGTCTGAAAAATTCGTGCTCGTGAACGTGTCCCCGAACCGCGCCGCGGAAAAGATGAAGTTCGTCCCCCGCCGCTCGAACTGGATGACATCGGCATTCGTCAACGACAGGACGATTTGCGTGCTGATGCCCCCGGCGGTCCGGCGATACTGGAGCGACGTCAGGCCGTTGCCGTGCTCCACCGCATCCACGTAAGGCGCGTCGGCATCCAGGGACGCGCGGGCCATCCAGCCGATCTTCCGGTGTTGCTCCACGCCTTTGCCGACGAATTCCACCCGCGCGCGCACGATGAAATCGCCGTTCAACTGTTTCCAGGCAAACTGGAACTGGTCGTTCGTGGACCACATGTTGACGCCGCTCCCCGCGAGCCGATACGACTGGTCCGCCGCGTTGTAGCTGGCGGAACCGGCGTTGGTCGGCGCGCCAATGTCGGCGTGACCTTCGAACTGGCCCAGCGGAACGTTCTGTGACAGGACACGAACACCCGATGCGACAAGGACGGACACGGCCAGACAACGAATCAGAACGGATGCGGTTTTCATAAAATGACTGTGATTTTCAATCGGCTACCTCCCATGACCGACAGGGAATGTTTTTCGATTCTCCCGCCTCCCGGCGAAATTTCAAGATTTAACTTTCACTGCGCTGGAACCAACGCCACGGCGCAACGGCCACGCGGGCGTAGGCGACGAGGTAACGAGGCGTTTTGCCAAAGCCTCCTGAAATCGGCTCCTAAATGCCGCTACACCGCAAACTTGCTCTACCGCTACATCGTGTCCAGTAATTACGAAACGCGGGCTTCTGCCCGATTCAACGTGGATTTGCCAAGCGTCTAAAAGCGGCGCGAACGCCGCGCGCCCGCAGGAAAAGTCTTTGGAAACCGCTTTCCGCCACAGCGGAGACCGGGAAAACGTTTTTTTACCCTCCGCTGCCATAGCGGGCGCTGGAAAAACGTTTTTTTGCCATCCACTGCCACAACGGGCACTGGAAAAGCGTTTTTTTGCCCACCGCCGCAAGCGGCGAAAAAACGTTGTTTGCCGGCCTCAGCGGGCACTGAAAAAACGTTTTCTTGCCCGCCGCCGCCACGGAAACGGCCATTTAAAGCCCCGGCGGTCTTCCACAGGGAAAAGATGGGCAAAAAACCGCCATTCCCGGCATTGACCGGACAGGGCTTGGGACCAAGGGGCAACCCGGGGACTGCGGACTGGTGACTCCGGAAGGCGTCCCGCCCATCCCGACCCTGCGCCGCTGGAGAAATGAAACGAGGCAGTCCTGGTCTTGACATGAGGCGGGCGGAGGAATAGACCAACAGCCGTGCAGCGGAATTGACAATTGAAACCGAGGGACAAAATGAATTTAATCTGGCGTGATGTCAGGACTGATTTTCGTTATCTCCCTTCCTCCTTATGAAACTCATATCAATATTTCTTTTGACCTTGACCGTTTCCTTGGCCGAAGCGCAGACCACCCAGACCATGACACCGCGGCGGAGCGTTGAGCGCGAGGCCAACCAACAAGCGCCCGCCACAGGTATTCAGTTCACGATTGGCGTGACGAATAATTATGTGAATATTACCAACCCGTCGTTACAAATCGTCTTTCCATATGACATCGCGATTTCAGTGGACGACACAAACTACGCAGTGGATGCGGCATGGAAGCCCTACACTTCAGCCAACGTCGTCGTGCCGCTCGGACCGGTGCAAGGCTGGCACGACGTGCGCATGGGTTTACGCGGTCATACAGATGACCCGACCAACGCCGTATGGCAGGAGGTTCGATTGTATCTTGATCTTACGCCATTGATGTTAGTCATCACCAGTCCCACTCCTGGCGTGGTCGGTGTGCCATTGGTGCAGGTGCAGGGATTCGCCAACAAGGATTTGTCGAGCCTGTCCTATGACATCAGCAACGTCATGGGCGTTGTTGGCGGGCAGCAAGGTCTTGTGTTGTGGCGGGATTCTGACACGAGTGGCTTGGGTTTTACGACGAATTATTTCCAGTGCTTCGACATTGAGCTGGTGCCGGGAACCAACCTCGTCAGCGTCCATGCGACGGATTCGGCAGGCCACGTGACAACCACCAATCTGGTGCTGAACCTGGATTTTTCCACGCGGACGAATCCGCCGATGTTGACGCTGACGTTTCCACAGGACGAGATGCGGGTGAGCGGAACGAGTTTCACGATGGACGGCTTCGTGGATGATCCAACCGCCGCAGTCACCGGCCAAATCGTGGATGGCAACAGGAACACCAACACCGTGCGCGGCCAAGTGGAACGTTCCGGCCGATTTTGGCTGGACAATTTGCCGTTGAACAGCGGCACCAACGTCTTGACCGTGGCGGCGACGGATGCGGCAGGCAATACGACAGCGACCAACATCGCTGTTGTTAAAAGCCAAGTGACCCTGACGATAAACCCGGTGGCAGACACCGCTCAACTGTGGCACCCGAAGTTGAACCTGACGGGAACAATTTCCGAGACGAACGATGAAGTATGGGTGAATGGCGTCAAAGGACACAACAATGGCGACGGCACCTGGTATGCCAACGATGTGCCGACCACTCCGGGCGGGGTAGCCAACTTCACCGTCACGGCGAATTCGTCCGACGAAACGCGACCGGACGGTTCGAGAGGAAATCGGGCCAATTCCCAGACTCCCAAGGCTCTCAACGGGCCTTTGAAATCCGACAAGCCGGATGTTCTTATGCCGGGAGCAGCGCGGTAATTGAACTCGACAAGCCAACCATGACGGGGCAGTCCTTGATTGTCAGGGCAGCAGAATTTACAAATTGAACTCCGGCCCGAGATAAATTTCCCGCGCCTTCGGGTCGTTGGCCAGAAATTCGGACGACCCCTCCACCAGCACCTGGCCTTATCGGGCTTGATTTTTGTCGTTTGGGCGTTCTGCTCAACGATACACTTCGCGCCGGTGACGCACACGGTTGATGCGCACGACACGAATCACGTCAGCAATCTCGTAGACCACCCGGTAGTCGCCCACGCGAATGCGCCAATCGTTCTTGCTGCCGGTCAATTTGCGACAACCGGGCGGGCGCGGATTCATGGCAAGGGCTTGAATTGCCACAATGACGCGGTCGTGAACATCAGAGGAGAGCCGGGTGAGGTCTTTCTCCGCAATGCGTTCAAGCAGGACGCGATACATTGTCACTTGCGGTTGCGCTCGACGAGGTATTCCTCCAAGGGACGGTAGTGGAGCGGCTTCCGACGCGCGCTCTTGAGCCAAACAACGTCATCTGCATCTTCAGCACGCTCCAACAATTCCTCATAATCTTTAATAGGAACGATGACAGAGACAACCTTGCCTCTGCGGGTGACAATTTCAGGTTCTGGCAGTGCCGTTTTCATGTTTGTAATTTATCAGCCGGATTGTTTGATGCAAACCAACTTTCGCTTGCAAATGCACGGTTGCTGTTTGGATTGTGAAAAGGGGTCAAAAAGGGTTCTGTCCTTGAGTGACAGGGAAGCTGAATTTACAAATTGAACTCCGGCCCGAGATAAATTTCCCGCGCCTTCGGGTCGTTGGCCAGAAATTCGGACGACCCCTCCACCAGCACCTGGCCTTTGTGGATGATGTAGCCGCGGTCTATCAATTTCAGCGTCTCGCGCACGTTGTGGTCGGTGATCAAAATGCCCAGCCCGCGCTCCTTGAGCCGCCGCACGATTTTCTGCACCTCATAAACCGCAATCGGGTCAATGCCGCTGAACGGCTCGTCCAGCAGCAGCAGCTTGGGGCTGGTCACCAGCGCGCGGGTGATTTCCAGACGCCGCTTTTCGCCGCCGCTGATTTGATACGCCATGCTTTTGGCGATGGGCGTCAAATCCAGTTCCTCCAGCAGATACTTCAGCCGCACCGCGCGTTCGTCCGCGCGACAGCTTGCAGGTTTCCAGAATCGCCAGAATGTTTTCCTCCACCGTCAGCTTGCGGAACACGGACGGCTCCTGCGTGAGATAACCGATGCCCAGCCGCGCGCGTTTGTGCATCGGCAGCCGCGCGATGTCGCGTCCGGCAAATCTGACCGCGCCTTCGTCCGGCTTCACGATGCCGACGACCATGTTGAACGTCGTGGTCTTGCCCGCGCCGTTCGGGCCGAGCAGCCCGACGATTTCGCCCGCGCCCACCGTCACCGACACGCCGTCCACCACGCGCCGGCCGCGATACGCCTTGGCCAGCTTTTCGGTGGCGAGCAAAGGGCTGTTTTGTGAGGCGGTCGTTTCCACTCAAAATCCTCTCCCGCCGCGAGCGGGAACGCTGTTGAGGGGAATATTCCCATCAATGTTTTCAATCGTTCCCGGTGGGAGTTTTGGTTTTGGCGCAGTCAAATTGTTCGTGCCAGCCGGCGGCGGATTCGCGCCGTCACCGGAGTTTGGAGAGGGTTTGATGATCGTTTTGAAATCGGTTCCAGAAAAGCGGTTTGCCACGTTGTCCCAAACCAGCGGCTCGCCCGTCATCCAGCCCCGGGAATCCTCACCCCTGGCGTGGCCGGTGAATGTGATGGTTTCATTTGTGACGGCATTCAGGACGCTGTAGGCATAAATCGCCTTGTCGGAAGTGATGTGATTCGTGTCGTTGTTTTTCAACAAATCAATGACCACATTGGTTTCGGCGACGATGCTGGTCGGGTGGTTGTCCGCCGAACCTTCCGGCGGCAACAGGATGGCGAGCCGCTCGCAGGATAGTT
Organism: uncultured Verrucomicrobiae bacterium; assembly: GCA_963711945.1. Lineage (GTDB taxonomy): Bacteria > Verrucomicrobiota > Verrucomicrobiia > Limisphaerales > UBA11358 > UBA11358. Next base: position 356,093 of record CAVQGB010000010.1, read on the forward strand.
TTCCCTCCCAATTGGTCACGGTGACGTTGTCGTAATAGACCAACTGGCGGGATTTGCCGTCGTAATAAAATTGGCCGGAGTGAAGGCCAATATCCCGCTCCGGCGATCCTTGCACGGATGAATTTATTTGCGCGGATAACAGGCCGCAACTTCCAGCGAGCAGCAGAATTAGGATTGTTTTCATGGCATGGTCAGTGTCCAACCGCTGGTTTTAATCAAGGTAAAAACATTGTTGGAAATAGTGAGCGAGTTGTCGCTTTGCCGCCATAAAAAACCGTCGCCTTCGACGTGGATTTTTCCGCTGCCATTCTGCATCCGCAAATGCCCCGCCGAGCTGGCCGCGCCGCGCGTGGTGTCATACACACATTCCGGCGCCTCCACGACCACCTGCGGACTGTCGTTGGTGCTGTAGGTTTCGAGCTTGAGCTGCTTGATGACGAGCAGGCCGCCCGCCAGCGGCTGCGCCTCCGCGCCGGACATCCGCGACTTGACCCGCGTCTGGTTTGGCGGCGGGAAGTATTCCACCGAGTTGAACCCGCTCGCGCGGCCCGCGATGGCCGGCTGCGCGCCACATTCCATTGCGGCGATAACCAGAACCGCTCCGGCCATCAAAAATCCTGTGACGGGTGACGGGTGACGGGTGACGGAATTTTTTTTCCGTCCGAAAAAGTTGTTGTGGTTGCCACTTGTCATGCGTCACCTGTCACGATTTATAAACAGCAATGACGGATTCCCATTTGTTCTGCGCCTGCAAAATCATTTCAATCACCTCGCGCACTGCGCCGCGTCCGCCCTCCGCGTTCGTGACGAACGCCGCGGCCACCTTCACATCCGGCCGCGCGTCCGCCACCGCCACGCCCAAACCCGCGCGCTCCAGCGGCCCCAAATCCACCACGTCGTCGCCGACAAAACAAACCTCATCCCAGCCGATTTTTTCCCGCGCCAGCAGTTCCTCCACCGCGCCGGTTTTGCTCACGTTGTCGCCCTGCTGGACCAGGAAATCAATCTTCAATTCCCTGGCCCGCATTTCCGTGACCGCCGACGGGCGGGCCGAGACCCAGCCGACTTTCAGGCCCGCGCGCTGCAAAAGAATCATGCCGAGGCCGTCCCGGATGTTGAACCGTTTGATTTCCCGCTCGCCGCCGATGAACACCGAGCCGTCGGTCAGCACGCCGTCCACGTCGCACAGGAACAGCTTGATGCGGCGAAGTTTTTCGGCCAGCGAATGGATTTTGATTTCAGCCATGGTCAGCGAATGACGGATGATATTGTTGCGGGAATGGAATTTGGAAAAGGGGAAACATTCAACAACCAACGTTCAACGCCCAACATCCAACGAACACATCCGCCGCAGATCCTTGGGCGTTCGTGGTTGAATGTTGAATGTTGGATGTTCCTCATCTCACCGCGTTGAAGACTTTCAGCAAACCGCGCAACACCGCCGGCATCTCCGCCAGCGGAATCATGTTCGGCCCGTCGCTCAAGGCCTTGTCCGGTCGCGGATGCGTCTCGATGAACAGGCCGTTCGCGCCTGCCGCCAGCGCCGCGCGCGCCAGCACCGGCGCGAACTCCCGCTGCCCGCTGGATTTGTCCCCGCCACCGCCGGGCAATTGCACCGAATGCGTCGCATCGAACACCACCGGGCAGCCGGTGCACTGCATGATGGGAATCGAGCGCATGTCGGCCACGAGATTGTTGTAGCCGAACGTCGTGCCGCGCTCGGTGAGCAGGATTTTTTCCGCGCCCGCCGAACGCGCCTTGTCCACCACCTGCCCCATTTCCGCCGGCGACAGGAACTGGCCTTTCTTGATGTTCACAATCTGGCCGGTGACGGCGGCGGCTTCAATCAAGTCCGTCTGCCGGCAGAGGAACGCGGGGATTTGCAGGATATCCACGACTTCGCCGGCGATTGCAACCTGTGTTTCGGTGTGAACATCGGTCAACACGGGCACGCCGAATTCGGCGCGCACCTTGCCGAGGATTTCCAAGCCGCGTTCGAGGCCGATGCCGCGAAACGATTTGCCGGAGGTGCGGTTGGCCTTGTCGAAGCTGGCCTTGAAGACGTAAAAAATGCCGAGCGCGGCGCAGGTTTTTTTCAGCTCGGCGGCGGTCTGGAGGCAGAGCTTTTCGCTTTCAATCACGCACGGCCCGGCGATGAGAAACAGCCGGCGCGGCGAATTGAGGTTTTTCCAGATGGCGGCGTCGTTGATCACGCGGAAGTATTAGCAGCGATGCGGGGGAATGTAAATGCCGGCGAGCGGCCGGCAGAGACCGGAGACATGTCCCGGCCGGCCTCGCACGAACGCGCCCGGTTGAACTGCGCGGTGATATGGAATAGACTTGAACATGGGTCAAACGATCCGCTAATCTTTGATATGACATATTGTAAAAACGGAAGGACCGTCAACAATCCGGCGCGGCTGTGGATGTTGATGACGCCGTTGCTGCTGCTGGCTGCCGGATGCCAGCGCGATTCGACGAAAGTATATCGCGTCGCCAAGGAGCAGGACCAGACGCCGCGCAGACCGCCCCGGCGCTGCCGACGGATTCGCCGAATCAGACTTTGCCGCCGGGACACCCCGATATTTCAACGATTCCCGGCGCGTCTGGCGCCGCGGCCATGTCCGCCCCGCCGCAACTGACTTGGACTACTCCGGCGGGCTGGACGGAACTTGCGCCCAGCGAGATGCGCGTGGCGTCCTTCAAAATCACCGGCGCGGGAGGCAAGCAGGCCGACGTGAGCGTGATTCCGCTGGCCGGCATGGGAGGCAGCGACGATGCCAATGTCAACCGCTGGCGCGGACAGATCGGTCTGGCGTCCATGACATCCGATGAATTGCAAAAGGCGGCGGAAAAGATCGAGGCCGCCGGCCAGCCCGCGCAACTTTACGACATCGCGGGAACCGACCAGCGGATTCTCGGCGTCATCCAGCACCGGGGCGACGTGGCGTGGTTCTACAAAATGACCGGCGACGCGGGGCTGGTCGAGCAGCAGAAACCGGCGTTCATTGAATTTCTCAAGTCGCTCAAGTTTGCCGCCGCCGCGCCGTTGGCGGCGGAAATGCCCGCGGGCCATCCGGCCATCGGCGGCGACCTGATGGCGCCGGCCGCGACCGCGGGTCCGATTTCGCACGAAGGCCAGCCGAACTGGCAGGTTCCCGCGGGCTGGCAGGAAGTTGCCGCCGGACAATTTCTCGTCGCCAAATTCAATATTTCCGGAGACGGCGGCGCAACGGCGGCGGTCAATGTCAGTTCGTCGCCCGGCGACGGCGGCGGTCTGGCGGCGAACGTCAACCGCTGGCGTGGACAACTCGGCCTCCCGCCGGCTGGCGAGATTTCGACAACGCCGATTAGATGTGGCCGGCGGCAAGGCGCAGCTCGTGGACATGAGCGGAACCAGCGCGCAAACCAGCCAGCCGACGCGGCTGTTGGGAGTCATCGTCTCCGAAAACGGCCAGACGTGGTTTTATAAATTGATGGGCGACGCCGGGGTCGTCGAGCGCCAGAAAGCCGCGTTCACGCAGTTTGTCCAGGGAGTAAAATACTGAAGCGAATGCATAACGTCCCACATCGAACACCCGACATTCAAAGCAGTGGGTGGCACGGGCGTCACGCCGAATTTCGCCGGGGGCGATTGATTGCCGGCGGGCGCGCAATGCTTAAGCGAACGTCCGCCTGCGGCCGGTTTCGGGCGCGACGCCCGAAACGACAGGCCGGAGGCCTGTGCCACCCCGCATTCATTGGATGTTGGATGTTGAATGTTGAATGTTCCCACAATGCTCAAAAGCCTTTATAAATTTTTCTCGTCGCTCAAGCTGACGGTGGCCTGCCTAGCGTTCGGCGGCGTGCTGGTGTTTCTGGGCACGCTGGCGCAGGTGCACTGGGGCTTTTCCAAGGCGCAGAACGAATTCTTCCGGTCATTGTTCGTGGGGCTTACTCTGCACCCGTTGCAGTTACCGGCCTCACGCTGTTCGGTTGCTGGATTCCGATCGTGTTGCCCGGCGGCTATCTCCTGGGCGCCGTTCTGCTCATCAACCTGCTGGCGGCGCACCTGCGGTATTATCAGCCGGGCAAACGGAAAATCGGCATCGCGCTGATTCATCTCGGCGTGGTGCTGCTGCTCGTCGGACAATTCCTGACGGATTTTCTGTCACGGGAAAGCGCGCTTCACATGCGCATCGGCGAGACGAAAAATTATTCCGAGGCCCAGCGCGCCTACGAACTGGCCGTGGTTGACACGACCGACAAGAATACCGAAAAGGTCGTCGCCATTCCGTGGAGCGTGCTCGTCCGGCGCGGCGTGGCGGGCGGCGCGGACCTGCCGTTCACCGTCCGCGCGGAAACTTTTTACGCCAACTCCGAACTGGCCGAAAAGGAGACCGCCGGTTATTCAGCCGGTGAAAACCTCGGCGGGCGACGGCAACGGCTTCTGGTGGCGTGAAGTGCCGCGCGAGACCTCGATGGACCGCGTGGATTTGCCGTCAGCCATCGTCGAAATTTCCGCGCCCCAGGGCAGTCTCGGCACGTTCCTCGTGTCGGCCATGCTGTCGCAGCCGCAGACGTTCACCTTCAACAACCGCACCTACGAAATGCTCCTGCGCCCGGAGCGGTTTTATCTGCCGTTCAGCCTGACCCTCCTCCAATTTCATCACGACCGTTATCCGGGCACGGACATTCCCAAGAATTTTTCCAGCCGCGTCCGGCTGCAAAATCTGGACAACGGCGAAAACCGCGAGGTGTTGATTTACATGAACAACCCGCTGCGTTACCAGGGCGAGACGTTTTATCAGGCGAGCTACGATCCCGACGACGGCGGCAGCATTTTACAGGTCGTACATAATCCAAGCTGGCTCACGCCCTATTTCGCGTGCGTCATGGTCGCCGTGGGATTGACTTGGCAATTCCTGTCGCACCTGATTCCCTTTTTGAAACGGCGGATGGCCGGTCTTGCGGATGCGCTGGCGATCCCGCCGGCAAGCGGTGCTGCTCAAGGAAACTCTGGCCAGCGGAACGCCGTCGCTTCTGGAAAGCGCTGAAAAAGAGATCATGAAAAAGTGGATTCCACTCATTCTGGTCGCCGCGTTCGGCGGGCTGGGTTTTGTCCAGCCTTCGCCAGCCGCCGGAAACCGGTTTTCAAACCCGTGAATTCGGCAAACTGCCCGTGCTGATGGACGGACGGTTCCAGCCGTTTGATTCCGTCGCCCGCAACTCCCTGCTCCAGATTCGCACCAAGCAGACCGTGCCGCTGGACAACGGCCAGACGCTTGTCCGCCACCGAATGGCTGCTGGAAGCCATGATGAAGCCGGAGCAGGCCGACGACCGGAAAATTTTCCGCATAGACAACGGCGAGGTGCTCGCGCTGCTCAAGCTGCCGGAAAACGAAAAATATTATTCCTTCAACCAGCTCCGTCCGCAGGCGGATGAAATCCAGAAACAGGCCGACCGCATCGAGACAATTGACTCCTCCAAGCGCACTGTCTTCGAGACGCAGTTGATGAAGCTGTTCAGCGAGATGAACCTTTACCAGCGGCTCGAAATCAGCCTCAAGCCGCCGGGCACGGACGATTTCGCGGCGGAACTGGCCGCGTTCCAGAAAAGCATCGCACCGGGCGCCGCCGCCGTGAAAGCCCGCGACGCCGGCGAAAAATTCGACCAGGACGCCTTCAACAGATCTCATCGGTTTCATGAGCGATTACCAGACCGTCGCGCGGTTCGCTCTGCCGGCGGTGATTCCGCCGGCGGATTCCAGCCAGCCGCGCGACGACTGGGAAAACATCGGCACAAACCTGATGCAGACCGCGCGCTCCGGCGAAATTTCCAAGCCCGCGCAGTTTTACGCCACGATGGTCACCGCCTACCGCGCCAACTCGCCCGCCGATTTCAACCAGGCCGTCGCCGCGTATCGCCTCTGGCTCGGCGACCGGTTCACACCGCAGTTGAACAAGGCCGGACAGGAATATTTCTTCAGCACGTTCCAGCCGTTTTACAAGGCGCATGGTCATTTACGTGCTCGCGCTGCGTGCTGGCGTTGCTCTCGTGGTTCGGCGGCGGCGTGGCTGCGGCAAACACGGCGCCGACATTCAGCGTTTCCGAATTGCTGCGGCGGTCGGCGTTTTACCTTATCGGGCTGGCGTGGGTCATCCACACCTTCGGCCTCGTGTTCCGCATGTATCTTGAAGGCCGTCCGCCGGTGACGAACCTCTATTCCTCCGCCATCTTCATCGGCTGGGGCGCGGTCATCCTCGGCATGGTGCTGGAAAAAATTTACCGCGACGGCATCGGCTGCGTGGTGGCGGCGTTCGCCGGATTCGTCACGCAAATCATCGCGCACAACCTCGCCCTGGGCGGCGACACCATGGAAATGATGCGCGCCGTGCTGGACACGAATTTCTGGCTCGCGACACACGTCGTCGTCGTCACGCTCGGCTACGCCTCCACCTTCGTGGCGGGATTTCTGGCCATCATTTACATCCTGCGCGGCGATGTTCACGACCACGCTTGCGCCGGAAACCGCAAAATCGCTGGCGCGGATGGTCTATGGCATCGTCTGTTTCGCCACGCTGTTCAGCTTCATCGGCACGGTGCTGGGCGGCATCTGGGCCGACCAGTCCTGGGGCCGGTTCTGGGGCTGGGACCCGAAGGAAAACGGCGCGCTGCTCATCGTGATCTGGAACGCGACCATCCTGCACGCGCGCTGGGGCGGCCTCGTGCGCGAGCGCGGCCTCATGAACCTCGCCGTCTTCGGCAACATCGTGACGAGCTGGTCCTGGTTCGGCGTCAACATGCTCGGCATCGGCCTGCACAGCTACGGCTTCACCGACGCGGCGTTCCGCTGGCTGATGCTGTTCGTCGGCAGCCAGGTTTGCATCATCCTCCTCGGATTGATGCCGGCGAAATTCTGGCGCAGTTTTCAAACCGCCAAACCCGGCTGATTTTCCCCCGCCAGCGGCTTTGAATCGCGCAACTTGACACTGCCCGCCGAAGCGCCTGTTTCCGACCCGGCAGGTGGTTGAAAAATGCCCCGGAACGTGCCGGATCGGAGATCGGCGCTCCACCGAGTCGTTCGAGTCGGGGGCGGTGCGAAGTAAAACACGCCATTCAATCAGGTTGCGTTTCGTGCTTGACGCGGGGCGCGTTTTGAGGTGAACTACTGGCGATATGAAAATGAAATTTTTAGCAGTGTTTGCCGGAATCATGGTCATTGTTGCCACGGGTTGCGTCCACACGGTCAGCGGCACCCATTCGGCGGCGATGTCATGGGGACAGGATCGTTTCGTCAACAAGTATGAACGGCCGGCGGACCAGGTGTATCAGGCGTCCATCACGGTGATTAAAAACAATGGCGTGCTCGTCACCGAATACATTCCGCACGACGCCACCAACGCGGCGCGCGCGCTTTACGGCAAGGTCAACCAGCACAATGTCTGGATCAGCGTCGAATCACTGGAACCGAGAATCACCCAGGTGACGGTGCAGGTCCGTTCCTCGGCCGGCTTCCGCGACCTCAACCTCGCGCATGAACTGGGGGAGGAAATCGGACTGCAAGTCCAGGCGCAATCAGCGCGGTGAGCCGCGTTTCAACCCGATATTTTGTTCATAGACGCCGATCTTCTTGGTCGGCGTCTCTGTTTTTGACTTGAGTTCCAGGGCCAGATGATCGAGGCGCGACCGCGCCTGTTCCGCCGCGGGCAAACCGGGAAACCGTCCGATGATTTGCTGCAGCGTCCCGCTCACGGCCTCGTGGTCCGCGCCGTGTTGAATCTGCAAGTCGGCCAGCAGATTCAGCCAGTGAACCGCGCGGCGGACCGGCTGCTCCGGCATTGCGGCCAGTTGATTCAATTCGCCCGCCGCCAGATCCAGCCGCTTGTAATGATTCGCGTAAATGACGGCCAGCTTCTCCCGCGCCTCGGTGTCAAGTGGATGCTGTTCCAGATGCGCCACGTATTCAGCCGCGAGCGTTTCGGGGGCGGTTTCCTGAGGCACCAAATCCGACATGGAGTCTCGCAGGCCAGCGCTTTTCACGCCTTCCGGCACGGGCACCGGACGGCGGTCGCGCGCCTCCAGGAAAATTTTCCCGGCGCCCTCCAGATGCGCGATGCGCAGCGCGGCGGCGGCGGCAATGTCGCCGCCGGGATTTTTTTTGATGATCTTTTCAAATGCGCCCCGGGCGGAATCCACGTCCTGCGCCATGTTGAGATGCCAGTCGGCAAGTTGCGTGAGGGCGGCGGAAACCTGCCGGGGCGGAGCGCCGGGCGCATCACAAAAATGATTCAGCGTGATTTCCGCCGACGGCAAGTCCTTCATGTCCTCGGCCTGGATGGTCGCCAGCAGCATGATGCCTTCGAAATCGTTCGGAAATTTGTCGAGCTGCTTGCGGATTTCAACAATCGCCTCGAGCGACTTTCTCAATTTCCGCTTGGAAATCGCGATGGAATAATACGGCTTCGGTTCAATTTCCTCATCACCACCGTCATACAGACTCGTGATCGGCTTGGAAATCAACTCGCCGATGTGGGGCGTCCACATGATGGACATGACCACCGCCATGAAAACGATCAGGAACGGACCGAACGGCCCCATTTGCCCGGCCATCCAAACGCAAAAAATCACGAAGGGAATTGTGAACACCCATTTCAAAATCAACTTGGTCGGATCTGCGGTGCGCTTAATCGAACGAACGACCAGCCAGATCACGAACCCAAGTCCCGCGATCGTCAAAGCCGCGTTCAGGATTTTCAGGGCGAGGCTCACGGTTGCTGTTGCAAAACTCATCCTGTTTGAAAGCGAGTTCAAGCTAATTCGGCGGCGCAACTGGATCCAATGGGGGCGGAAGCGTCCCGCTCGCCAGCGTTTTTGGGACATCCGGCCAGCTCAATCTTGGGAGATCTGGCGTCCCGCCGGTTAAGTTGGAGTTCACGCTTTAGCGTGCCTCTGGGAACAAGCTAAAGCTTGAACTCCAACTCGCCGCCTGCCAACGCGTTGGCGGCATTTGTCAACAGAAACCGACTGCGCTTGACCAAACCGAGCCGTGAAGCAATCAAATTTTTGGGCACTAAAATACCCATGCAGAAGTAAGATCTCGAAAACGTTGGAGTTTAACTCTTGGCCACTACTTCCGACTTCGCCCCGTTGTTCCTCGCCCGTTCCTCAAACCATTTTTGGTTGATGGGCCGGTAGAAGAGGCACCTCAGACAGGTATGCGGGCGTTTGCCTCAAAACCCTGCTTCGCGGAGTTGTTGCTCGGCGCGTTGTGCGTGGCGAATGTCGCGGACGGTTTTCTTGTCATCCCAGCCCTGTTTCCACGGCTTGCATAAACCGCAAGCGCTGGCTTTGCGCGCCTTGATCCTGCGTTGCGTCAATCTCGTCTTCATCAATTTGGAATTTCCACCCGCACAAACTCATTTGGCCGGATTTTGTCCAGCGCGGCTTGCACCAGCGGCGCTTGCTTTTTCAATGTCGGCCAGTGGTTGGTGGACAAAAGCAGGACGGCAATTTTCCGGCCCTTGAGATTTTGCTGATATTGCAGATTGCGGTCGCTGGTGAGGAATAAATCAAATTCCGGCTCGGCCAGCGCAAGGAGTTTTCCGTTCTGGAAACCGCCCCAACCCTTTTGCTGCGCGGTGGCGAACGTGTGGCCGGTGAGCGATCGCGCCAATTTCAACGGCACGCACTCGTCCACGAGCACTTTCACCGGCGGGCCTTTTCGAGGGTCAGTTGTTGCGCGCCCATGAGCACGGCCACCGCCGCCGCGCGAGTCACGGTGGGAAAGTTTTCGAGAAACTCATCCAGCGAGCAGTCGCTTTCCAGGTGTTCGAACAGCGAAGCCACCGGAACGCGCGTGCCGCGAAACACCGGCTCGCCGCCGAGAATATCTCGGTCAACCGCGATGAAATCGCTCAATGCGGCGGATTTGATTTGGTTCGCAGTGGTCTTCATCCAGCGATTTAAAATGCGCTCAATGAATAGAATTGGCAAGCCGCGTTCTCACGACTTCGCGCCGTTGTCCTTCGTGCGCTGTTCGAACCAGCCTTGGTTGATGGGCTGGTAGAAGGTGCATTCCAGGCAGGTGTGCGGGCGGTTGCCGGTGTAAAAGCCTTTGATTTTGTTCCACGCCTCGTCGCACTTGGAGATTTCCACCAGCGTCTTGTCCTTGATATTGCCCACCACGAGATCGTCGTTGTCGTTGGTGGCCAGCCGGCAGCCGCAGAGACGCACCCGGCCGTCGTGGCGCACGGCAAAATTGAACAGGTTCTTGCACGGCACGTCCAGCATCGGCGGCAGTTGGCGCATCCGCATGGAACCGCTCAAGTCCGTGTCGCGAATCGTTCCGCCCCAGTTGTCGAAGTCCACGGTGAAGTTGACGCGGACGCGCTCGGATAAATAGGGCCGGATGTTCTTCTGGAAATCGGGTGAGCGGATGATTTGGCTGGGCCGCTCGTGGTTGCGGAACCGAACGACGATGCGCACGGGCTCGCCCTTGGAACGGTTGTAGTCCATCAGATTGCGGATGCCGGACATGGCGTCGTCGTAACGCTTCACGCCGTAGATTTTTTCATAGACTTCCTTGCTCGCGCCCTGCGTGCTGATGAACACCGCCGCGATGCCGAGGTCAATCAGCTTTTTGTAGGTGTCGTTTTTGTTTATGAGGATGGCGTTGGTGGTCAGGTAAACATCCTTGAGGCCGGCCTTGTTCACGGCGTAATCCACCTTGTCCAAGATGCCGGGGTCCACGAGCGGGTCGCCGACGACAGGCGTGAGATCCAGGCTCTGCCCGCCGAGGGCCGCCCATTCGTCCACGGCCTTCTTGAACACGTCGAACGACATCACGCCGGTTTCGAGCGTCTTGTTGGCGACGACTTTAGGGTAGGCGCAGAAGGTGCATTTGGCGTTGCAGATGTTCGTGACGCCGGTGACGAGGTAGGCGGACGGCGCGAGCTGGCGGTGGGCGAACAGTTCCTCCGGCGTGATGTGGTGTTTGGAAAACCGGTTGTATTGCCGCGCGCGGAAGAAATTCTGGACGTAAAAAGCGCCCCAATAGACGAAATCAGCCGCCACGCCGTTCGTGTGAACGAAGTGGTAGATGCGCCAGCCGATGTTGCGAACCAAACCTTTCATGCGGTCAATGTGACAAGGGAAGGCTACCCTTCCGGCAGCGGACAGTCAAACAATGGCGGTCACGCGGGATGAGCCATCAGGTCTGAGGTTGCCAACCTGTCCTATTGAAGTCGGAAAAACAACTGGTTCCAATTATCCACATTCCAATAATTGGTATAGGTAAAGGAGTTGGTGGCGGCGGCGAACGTCGGGCCAAAATTCGTCCAATTATTCAAATCGAATGAGACTTGGAGCTGATAGGGATAGCCGACAGTCAAATTAGTAAACGTCAAGTAAACTGCCTTTTTAATGTCAACCTGTGGGGCAGCAACAATCGGGACTTCGATTTTATACAACTGCAAAACCTCTGAATCTGAAAGGGCGCGATTGTAAATGCGAACATCATCAATGGCCCCGTTGAAAAACCTGACGCCGGTGGCCGAACCGATTGTGAAACCACTGGGAGGTAAGGGCGTGTTGGAAAACGAGTTCGGAGCCGGGAGTCCATTCAAATAAAACCCTGTCACTCCATTTCTGCGCAACATGACGATGTGATACCAGACATTGGCAGTCGGGAAAATGTAGCCGCTGTCAACAAAAGTCGCCCCGCCAAGATATCCGGAAAAATGGTTCCCCGAACTGCCGAATGAAAATCCGTCACTATAACTGCTGCCGTTGTCCACGCCCAGGCACACCGCCATGCCATTCTGGTTTATTGAGGCAGGATTTATCCATGCGGAAAGCGACACATTATCGGTTTGAGCCAAGGGTGCGCTGCTGAAAACAACATACTGGCTCACGCCGTTGAAATTGTAAGCCGAATTTGGATTGCCAAACCGATCGGCACAAAGCACGGCTCCCACCGCAAAGCCATTGTTGGAGTTCCCGCTCGCGTCATTTGCATTTCCATTAAACGGATAATAAGCGACGAGACCATTGGTAAGAAATGATTGTCCCTGACAGGAAAACGCGATCACCAGAGCCAAGGCAACGACAGAGAGGAATTTGAACCACTTAAACTTCATTGTGTGGTCATTCTACAAAGGAATGGAATTTCGTCAAGATAATATTTTGCTTCTAAGAATCGTGGCCGGCGCCCAACTTGGGGCGCATCTTGACACTGTCCTTAACGGAATGGTGGCAATTGTTTGGAGTTCCGCGTTTACGCGGCAAATCACGGGATTTCGCCCGAACCGCCTGAAGGCGGAACTCCAAACAAGAACAGTGTCAAGATGCACCCACCAACTTGTTTGATGCTACGCCGATATTGACAAACACTAGGTAACCGCTACAATGACCCCAGCTTGAAGCGAGCAAAAAAAGCCAATTGGCTAATTGTCCATCAACAAATAATCCACTTAAAATAGCACTCTCAATCATTTAAATGGAACTTCTCATCAAATCGGTTTCCGACCGGCTTTCCAAAATATTCCCAGAATCCCGGTTCAAGGACTCATTACGGTCCCTGTTTTACAGCAGGTTTAATTCGGATTTCAAAATGCACGTTCTCAAGAACAGGGAATTGCTTATTGAGACAAAGGGGGGGTCTTTCCGGGTTTCGCAGACCCCGGTCTTCGAAGCGGGCAACGATTTAATTGCATTGAGAGGCTATTTAAGCGAGTCGAGGATTCTGCCCGGGAACATTGTGGTTGACGCGGGTGCAAGCGGCAGCGGCATCGCCACGATGTGTTTCTCCAAGCTGGTTGGCGACACCGGCAAGGTGATCGCACTGGAACCGGACAAAAAGAACTTTCAAATCCTTGAGCAAAACTTGAAGCTGAATGACATCAAGAATGTCATTGCCCTGAACAAGGGGCTGTGGAGCAGGGAAGAAACCCTAAGCTTTGATTCCGGGATGGGGGAATCGTCTTCCGTGTCATTCGCCAATGAAAACGCTAATGGAAACCGGATTAAAATAGCGTGTATTGACTTGGATCATCTTTTGAAAGACTTGGGCGTTCAAGGGGTTGATTTCATAAAAATGGATATCGAGGGTGCAGAAATTGAAGCGCTCGAAGGCATGAAGAACACTTTGAACGCGGCAAAACCGTCGCTTGCGATAGCCTCCTATCATGTAAGAGATGGCAAGCAAACATACTTAGCGATGGAAGCGTCCCTCAAGACACTGGGCTACCAAGTCCATACTGGACACCCAATCCATCTGACTACATATGCCTGCAAGCCTTGATTGGCAGGATGACGGCGGCATTATTTGAAAGCAGCTTTTCCTGCGAAAAATCATGAATGATGTCCAGCCCACACAAAACTTAAATCTCCGTCGGTGAACAAAAAAATATGAGTCAACGTATCGGCAAACCAGTCGTCCACCTCCCAGCCAAAGTAACATTTAATCTGAGTCAACTCGGCGGCTCATCAGAAACTTGATTTTGGCTTGCAGTTGCAAGGACGCTCGACCAAACATTTTACAAAATGTATCAAGCCATCAACGCCTGCCGGATTTGCGAGTCGTGTGATTTGTCCTCCATTCTGAATCTCGGCGACCAATGTTTCACCGGAATTTTTCCCAAAAACCCGGACGAGCCGCTGGCAAGCGCGCCGTTGGAAATCATGAAGTGCTCCCGGTGCGGACTGGTCCAACTGCGCCATAATTTCGAACCGTCCATGCTCTATGGGCCGGCCTACGGCTACCGTTCAGGCCTGAACAAATCCATGGTCGAGCATCTGCGCGCGAAAGCCGCGCACCTGCAAAAAATCCGACCACTGCAAGCCGGCGATGTGGTGCTGGACATCGGCTCCAATGACGGCACGTCACTCGGATTTTATCCCGCGAATGCAACACGCGCCGGCTTCGACCCGTCTGCGGAAAAATTCAGGAAATTTTACCCGCCCGGCGCGCAACTGGTGGTGGATTTCTTTTCCGCAAAGACCTTCCAGCAACGGTTCGATTCGAAAAAGGCAAAAATCATCAGCTCCATCGCGATGTTTTACGATTTGCCGTCGCCGTCCGCGTTCGTCGAGCAGATCCGTGACGTGCTGGCGCCCGACGGCATCTGGCATCTGGAGCAGAGTTATTTGCCGTTGATGCTCAAGGCCAACGCCTACGACACCATCTGCCACGAGCACCTCGAATACTACGCGCTCAAGCAAATCAAATGGCTGACCGACAAGTCCGGGATGAAAATTCTCGACGTGCAGCTCAACGACATCAACGGCGGCAGTTTCGCCGTGACCGTCGCGCACAAGAATTCCGCCTTTCCTGAAGCGACGACGATGGTTGAAAAATTCCTGCGCGAGGAAAAGGAAATGGGGCTGGACGGCGGAGCGGTCTTCGAACAGTTCAAACAGCGCGTCCACAAGCATCGCGAAGAGCTTCCGGCCCGCCTCGTGGAAATCCAGCGCGGCGGCAAGCTCGCGCTGGGCTACGGCGCGTCCACCAAGGGCAACGTCGTCTTGCAGTTCTGCAACATCACGCCCGAACTGCTTCCGGCGATTTTGGAGGTGAACCCGGATAAATTTGGATGCCGCACGCCGGGCACCAAGATTCCCATCATTTCGGAAACGGAAGGTCACGCGCGCAACCCGGATTTTCTGATGGTCATGCCGTGGCATTTCAAGGCCAACGTGATGCAGCGCGAGGCGGCTTATCTCAAACGCGGCGGCAAGCTGCTGTTCCCGTTGCCGGAAATCCACACCGTCTGAAGTGAAAACCTCCCTGATCATTGGCGCGGGCGGACAGGATGGAACCTTCCTGGCCGAATTGCTCGCGCGGCGCGGCGACAAAGTTGTGAGTGTGGACCAGGACAAAATCTGGAGTTCCCCCGCTGAAAACTGGCGCGCCGTGGACATCCTGAAACCGGAACAGGTCTCGTCGCTGATCCAAAAGACTCAACCCGCGGAATGTTATTATTTGCCTGCGTTCCACCATTCGGCGGAGGACGCGAGTTTGCTGCCCGGCGACCCGCAGTTGTTTGAGCGCAGTTACGCGATCCACGTTCGCGGCTTGATTCACTTTCTGCATGCCATTGCGCAAGTCTCAAAGCACACACGGTTGTTTTACGCCGCATCGTCGCACGTCTTTGGTTCGCCCGGCGGACAACCGCAGGATGAAAGCACGCCGCTGAATCCGGAAAATGTTTATGGCATCACGAAGACGATGGGCATCCATTGCTGCCGCCATTTCCGAAGCGAACTTGGCGTTTTCGCCGCCAGCGGCATCCTTTACAACCACGAGTCGCACCTGCGCCCGGCTAATTTTCTCTCGCAAAAAATCGTGCGCGGCGTGCTGGCGTTCCAGAGTGACCGAACGAAAAAATTGGTGCTGGGAGATTTGGACGCAATCGTGGATTGGGGCTATGCCGGCGATTACGCCATAGCCATGACGCGGATTCTCGGCCACGCGACGCCGGAGGATTTTGTCGTGGCCACCGGCGAGCCGCACACGGTCCGCGAATTTCTGCAAGTCGCGTGCGAGATCGCCGGTGTGGACTGGCAGGGGTGCGCCGTAACCGATGCGGGTCTTTTGAAAAAGAAACCCGTCGTGCTCGTCGGCTACAGCGGCAAGCTTCGGCGGCTCACCGGCTGGCAGCCGCAAGTTTCGTTCCGGGGAATGATTGAGATCATGTTGAAGGCGGCGTGTTCTGACGGCGGTTCCAACCGCCCAAAAACCAAATCGTGATGGATTCGAGAATCAAATTATCCGAATGTTTATGGCTGCAAGGAGAGCTGGCGCGGATTCAGCTCTTTCTTCCGGTCAGCAAAGCCCTGGAAACGCGGGGCGTCAAACCGCGCATTCTGCCGGCCAAATCGGACCACGACGGCTGGCGCACACTCAAGGAACTGCTCTGGAAAACGGACCAGCACGTGATGTTGCACGGCTTGCGCGCCGATGAATTGAAACATCTGTATCCGCTGTTCAAGGAGCGCCGGAATTTTTCCGTGTTCCTGGTGGACTGGTGGACGAGTCCGTTCTGGTTCACCCAGAACGCGGAATATTCCCTCTTTCATCTTTACGGTGGCATCGCGGCGCGCACAAAAGGCGCCCGGTTTTGCAACGACTGGTCGCCACCCTTGTTTTCACTGCCGGAACGGCTGGTGCCGTATGAATTCGCCAGCGCCGCGCTGCGCCCCGCCGCATTGCTGGCGCAGCCCTATTTGAACTGGCGGGACCAAGAATTGCGGTCGAAGGATGTTGTCCGCCCGGAGCGGCTGATCTATTTTCCGATTCCCATCATCGCCGGGGATTTGCCGTTTCAGGAAGAGCCTCCGGAATATGACATCTGCAGCATCGCCACGACCAACGGATTCTGGGTGATGCGCGATCCCTATGCGCCGGCAAAATACAATTTTGTCAATTTATACACGGACCGAAAACGGCTGCTGGATCTGTCGCTTCAATTTGAAGGCCGGCCCTACAAATTTTTCGACCGCCGGCGGCATCGTGGAAATTTTTCCTGGGAATCCTACTGCCAGGCGCTCCGGCGCAGCCGTTTTGCCATCAGCACCGGCGGGGTTCACGAGGCGTCCGTTCCCAAATACATGGAATACATCTGCCTCGGCACGCCGCTGATCGGTTCCAAGCTGCCTTACGAATTTCCGTGGGCCGACCAATGCCTGTTCCCGATTGACTGCCTGCACGTGACGCCGGGGGAACTGAAGGAAAAACTGAAGGAAGCCTTCGAGTTGCAGCCGAAGCTGAAGCAAAACTGCCTGGCCATGCGCGAAACGCTGTTGCGGATGTATGACCCCGTGCGCCTGTTCGACATGGCGCAGGACCAGATTGACGGGAAACCAATCCAGCCGGGATATTTGCGGGACGCCTAGCTTTTTTGGAACTGCTTGGCGTGCAATTCGCGTTCCGCCAGATCAAGGTCGTGCTCGGTCATGATCTTGACCATTTCCGGGAACGAAATCTTCGGCTGCCAATTCAGTTTCTTCCGCGCCTTCGTCGCATCGCCCTTCAGAAAATCAACCTCGCTGGGACGCGTGTAAAACGCATCCGTCTTCACGTAATCCTGCCATTTGAGTCCGAGCAAACCGAAGCTCGCCGCCAGGAATTCCCGGACGCTGCGCGATTCACCGGTGGCCACGACGTAATCATCCGGCTTTTCCTGCTGCAACATCAGCCACATCGCCTCGACGTAATCCTTCGCGTGGCCCCAGTCGCGCCGGGCGTCGAGGTTGCCCAGGTATAATTCTTTTTGCAGCCCGACCTTGATGCGCCCCGCCGCCAGGGTGATTTTCCGGGTTACGAAATTTTCGCCGCGCCGCTCGCTTTCGTGGTTGAACAGAATTCCGTTGCTGCAATGCATCGCGTAGGCCTCGCGATAATTCACCGTATGCCAGAAGCCCGCGACCTTGGCGATGGCGTAGGGACTGCGCGGATGAAACGGCGTGGATTCGTTTTGCGGCGGCGGCGTGGAACCGAACATTTCCGACGACGATGCCTGGTAATACCGCACCGATTTGCCCGTCTGCTTCTGGTAATCGCGTAACGCCTCCAGCAAACGCAGCGTGCCGACATCCGCCACGTCCACGGTGTATTCCGGCGTGTCGAAGGAGATGCGGACGTGGGATTGCGCGGCAAGATTATAGACTTCATCCGGTGCGACGCGCGTGATGATGGTGCGCAACGACGAACCGTCCGTCATGTCGCCGTATTCGAGATACAGTTTCTCACGCTCGAAATGGCGGGCGCGGTAAATGTGCTCCAGCCGTGTGCGCGCCAGCGAACTGGAACGGCGCACGATGCCGTGGATGGTGTAGCCCTTGGCCAGAAGCAGCTCGGTCAAATAGGAGCCGTCCTGCCCGGTGATGCCAGTAATCAATGCTTTTTTCATGTTTGTAGCCGATTTCGACACCACTTGCTACCAAATCCACGCACAGCTTCAAGCACTGTTTGTGCTTGAGGAAAGGGGTGTCTTCCTAGAAAGTTCCCGGCTTGATGAGCAGCCAAACCCAGATAAACGACAAACCATCCGACCCGCGTGCCGGAAAACTTTTGCAGAGTGGTTTCATTTTTACAGCGATCAGTTTCCTGGCACTTCTGATTCACTGGCTTTTCCAATTTATCATCAGCCCGCTACTGGGCGGCGCCAGCGGTGAATACGGCCTCGTTCTCGTCACCATCGCGTTTATCAACTTTCTGGGGTTGCCGCTGGCCATCGCCGCGCAGGCGGTCACGCATTATATCGCGCGCTTTCATTTCAGCGGCGACGACGCGCGGCTGCACGGTCTGCTCGCCGGTTGCCGCAAATTTCTACTGCATATCACCATAGCTGGCTCCGTGATCGCCATCGTTCTGATCAAGCCGCTGGGCGATTTTTTCAACATTCCGCGCACTAGCCTCACGCTCGTCGCGCTCATTTGTGTGCTCGGCAGCCTGTGGGGTTCATATGTCACGGCACTTTGCCAGGGGCTCGGCTGGTTCAAGCGGCTCGCACTCATCGGACTGCTGATGGCAGTGTTGCGGGTTTTGTTTGGCTGGTTGACAACCAGAATCTGGCCGGTTGCCGAATGTGCCGTCGCCGCATTGGGCGTGATGTTACTGGCAAATTTTGTCTTGTTTTTTTGGAAAAAAGAGTTCCCACGTCGAACAGAAATTGTTGTTTCGCCGTGGACTCCGGAATTCGGGCAATTTCTCATCGTCAGCGCTGCTTACGTCATAGGCTCTAATTTGTTCGTCCAAGGTGATTTGCTCGTGGCCAATAAATATTTCACTAAAAATGAAATAGACGCTTACGGCTCCGCCGGCGTGCTCGCGCGTGCGCTAGCGACTGCCGTTGCCCCGTTGCTCATCGTTTTGTTCACGCACCGCTCCGGCCAACAACATGGCGATGCATGGCGGGAGCAACGAAATCTGCTTGGCCTTTACGCTTTCGGCCTGATCTCCGGTGCAATATGCCTCTACTATTTGCGCGGATTTTGCCTGCAACTTCTGCACCGAAACACACCGGAAGCCATCGGCATGATTGGCCCGTTCGCGTTAACGATGGTCTTCGTCGGCTTGGTTCAATCGCTCGCCATGTGGGCGCTCGCCAGCCGCCGGTTGAAAATCTCACTGCTCTATGGCGGACTGGGTCTGGCTTACTGGCTGGTGCTTTTATTTCTTGGCAAATCGCCAGCGGACTTGCTGCGGGTGATGCCCGTGGCCTCTGGACTGTCATGCGGCGCACTGTTTTTGTTTTGGTTCATCACGATGCGCTCGCACCAGACCGGCGAACCGGCCAAAGCTGATTGGAATTTGCCATGCCGTCAGCGCTGGCGGCACAAACCCAAATCCTGACGGCTGCGTTCGGGCCGTCATGCAAGGCACGCAACTTTTGGGGATGCTTTCCCGACACGCCCGAATCTGGCCATTGACCTGACGTTGCGAAACCAGGGAACATTTTTCATCCTCTCAGACGAATCCATTCAGCAACCCGAAAATGGATGGTTTGCAGAATTTATAAACGTTATAAGAGCGCCTGAAAACATAAGCCATCCCTAAAAACCCCTTGCAATTTGGGTTTATTTTGCAATAGATGTTGTTATGGTGTCTAACAACAGAATGCCTGGTCGTTTTTCGCTCGATGATGAAGCTTTCGTTGCATCGCAAGGCAGGTTGTGGGTTGGTGATCCAGTGTTGAGGAGATGGCTATATGAAAATGATTGTTGCGGTTTTCTTGTTCGTTGGCATGGCGATTGGTTCGGTTCATGGTCAGCGGTGTGATCCCGCACCGTCGGGTTTGGTGGGTTGGTGGAAAGGGGATGGTAACGGCAACGACAGTGTCGGGGTGGACAACGCCACGGTGCCGGCGGGGGTGACCTATACCCCGGGTGAAGTGGCGCTGGGCTTCAACCTGAACGGCAATTATGACGATGCCAATCGTATTCTGGTGCCGGATGCACCGCGGCTAAACTTCGGTCCGAACCATGATTTTTCGATAGAAGCCTGGATCCAGCCCTTGCCCAATCCCGGCAATTACACCGATCTCTCTGGTGAAGTGATGACCGTGATCAGCAAGCGTTACGCCCCGAACATGACTACCGCTTGGGGTTATGAAATGTATCTCGGTGGCGGAAGGTTGTGCTTCCAAATGATTGACTCGCACAACCACGGCGGCAATTTTTACAACCTTGCGGCGGAACCAGACTTGCGCGACGGAAAATTCCATCATGTAGCGGTGACGGTCCAGAGAAATTCCGCCACCGGACTCCGGTTCTATGCGGATGGAAAGCTGATTGCGACGTTTGATCCGACGGCTGTTACGGGAGACTTGTCAAACAATTGGCCATTGCGGATCGGAAACCATCCCACGACCAACCTTCCAGCTTTCTACCGTGGCGTCATTGACGAAGTGTCGCTTTACAAACGCGCGCTCTCGTCCGACGAAATCACCTTCATATACAACGCTGGCGGCGCTGGCAAGTGTCCTATGCCACCAATGCCGGTGCGACCAACCATCCTCGTCCAACCGGCCGATCAAACAGCGAGCGTGGGCGGCACGGCAACCCTCCACGTCAATGCCAAGGGCACGCAGCCGCTTTTCTACCAGTGGAGCTTCAAAGGGAAAAATATTCTGGGGGCAACCAACGCCTCGTTGACGCTGACCTGTGTCCGGACCCGGCAGGCCGGTCGCTACGCGGTCCGGGTGGCCAATGCCTATGGCTCGACCGACAGCGCCAATGCACTGCTGACGGTAAAACGAGCACCGACCTGTGATCCTGCCCCGTCGGGTTTGGTGGGTTGGTGGAAAGGGGACGGCAACGGCAACGACAGTGTGGGGGCGAACAACGCCACGGTGCCGGCGGGGGTAACCTATGCCCCGGCTGAAGTGGGGCTGGGTTTCAGCCTGAACGGCATTTATGACGATGCCAACCGGATCCTCGTGCCGGATACGCCGCAGTTAAACTTCGGTCCGAACCAGGATTTTTCGATTGAAGCCTGGATTCAGCCATTGTCCAACCCCGGCAACTACACCGATCTCTCTGGTGAAGTGATGACCGTAGTCGGCAAGCGTTACGCCCCGGATTTCTACACCGCCTGGGGTTATGAAATGTATCTCGGCAACGGAAGGTTGTGCTTCCAACTGATTGACTCGCTCAATCACGGGGGAGATTTCTACAACCTGGATGCGGAACCGGACTTGCGCGACGGGAAATTCCACCACGTGGCGGTGACAGTCCAGAGGAATTCAACCACTGGCCTCCGCTTCTATGCGGATGGGAAGCTGATTGCGACGTTTGATCCGACGGCTGTTACGGGAGACTTGTCGAACTCGTGGCCACTACGGATCGGGAACCATCCCACGCCCGGCGCCAGGGCTTTTTACCATGGCGTCATTGACGAAGTGTCGCTTTACAAACGCGCGTTGTCGTCCAACGAAATCACCGCGATCTACAACGCAGGCGGCGCAGGCAAGTGCCCGCTCCCCATGATCCCTGTCTGCGGTGCGATTGTGTCGCTGCCGCAACCGACCCTGGCAACTACAATGACAGGTGCGAATCTGGAGCTGACATGGCCGATTGCAACGGGAACTTTCCATGTGCAATCAGCGGACTGTCCTCTTGGCCCTTGGACCGATGTGACATCGCCGGTTATTACAAACGGTGCGAATGCCACCGTGACGGTAACTGCCACGAACCAACAAGAATATTTCAGGCTGGTCGGGCAATAAGTTTCTTTGGCGCAATTTGCAGATGCCGTTGAAAAGTGCGGCGGAGTCGTGTGGTTGACTCGGCGGTCGCCCGGCAAAATGCGATCATACGAGTTGGCCAAGGCCAATATTTCCAGTGCTGCCCGCAACGATTATCGCGATAATGGCCAGCCGGCAATGAAAGTTTCAACCTGGCTGACCGGGTTGCGCCCGTGCAAAACTGGCACACCGGAGCAATGCTGATTTGAATTTATCACCGTTCTCCGCCACACTGGGGGCGTGTCGTCCCATTCGGAACAACTGCCGCGCGTCAGTTTCATCATGCCGACGCTGAACGTCGAGGCGTTGCTCGACAACGGCCTTGCGTCCATCGCGCGGCAGACCTATCCGCGCAGCCGTTATGAAATCGTCCTGGCCGACGCACATTCCACGGATCGCACGCGGGAAATCGCGAAAAAATACGGCGCGATTGTCCTCGACGACGACGGCAGGAACATGGAGGAGGGCAAACGACTCGCGCTCCAGCACGCCACCGGTGAATTTGTTGTGTTCGTGGACGCGGACAATGAAATCACCCACGCCGATTACATTGAGCTGGCCGTGAAGGCGCTTGCCGCCAATCCGCAGGCGCTCGGCGTCGAGAGTTATTACCTGCCGTCGCCAAAGATGAGTTCGTTCTGCGCCTATCTCACACACCTGCTGCACATCAGCGATCCGATTGCCTGGCTCATGTGTTCGAATCCGCAGCTCGTCGCGCGCGATGGCGAAGTCGAGCGCTGGATCTTGCCGGGTGATTTGCTTTCCTATCCGCTGGGAGCGAATGGATTTGTCTTCCGCCGCACGGATTTGGAGTCCGTGAAGGCCGGCGAGCATTTTCAGGACACACACGCGGCGCTGCACCTCATGCGCGCCGGCAAACGCGAATGGCTGCGCATCCGGGGACGCGGCGTCCATCATTATTACATTCAAACGCTGTGGCGTTTTGTGCAAAAACGCCGCCGCGCCACGGTGCATTTCCTCCAGGTGCAGGAGGAGGCGAAGACCAATTGGATGAAGGAAAAACCCGCCGTTCCGCTCTGGCTGGCGGCGGTTTATTGCGCCACGTTTCTCGGCCCGATCTGGCACACGTTGCGCGGAATCATCCGCGGCCGCGACGCGCGCTGGCTCTGGCACTTGCCGGCCTGTCTGGGCTGCGTGCTGGGCAACGCCTGGGGCGTCTGGACCTACAAAACGCGCCGCCACGACAAAAAACTGGTCGCGAACCTGAAACCCAAACAGACTTTGAAATGACGGAACCGCAAATTGAACGATTCGGTCGCGCCGCCGGCCAGCCGCTGGTCAGCATTGTTGTGCTCAATTGCAACGGCGCAATATGGCTGCCGAAATGTTTTGAAACCATCAAGACGCAAACGATCGTCGGCCGGATTCAAACCATCATGGTGGACAACAATTCGTCGGACGATTCCGTCGCCATCGCGCGGAAATGGTTCGGGGACTTTCCCAACGCCGTCATCGTCCGCAATTCGGAAAATCTTGGCTTTTGTGAAGGCAACAATTCCGGCGCGCGGGCGGCGACGGGCAAATGGCTTCTGTTTCTGAATAACGACACCTGGCTTGAGCCGGATTGCATGGAAAAACTTATCGGCGGGACGGAAAGACTCGGCGCGGTTGCCTCCACACCGCTCGTGTTGAATTATCCCGACAATTCATATCAGGATTTCGGGTTTTACGGATTCGACATTTTTGGCCTGCCCAGCCCGTCGGCGGTGGCAACGCATACGCGGGAAATCTTCATCGCCGGCGGCTGCTCGTATTTCATCCGTGCCGACGTTTTCAACCAACTCGGCATGTTCGACGCGGAATATTTCATTTATTCCGATGACGCCGATCTGTCGTGGCGCGTCTGGCTGGCGGGTTACAAAGTGGCCGGCATATTCGAGGCGAAGATGCATCATCGCGGCGCGGCCGGAGTCAATCCCCAAGGCGGCATCGCAACTGTGGAATTCCGCACCAACGACCGGAAGCGGTTTTTGACGAACCGGAACTGTATTCTGACGCTGCTCAAGAATGGCCGGCACATTTTGCTGCTGCTCCTCATCCCGCTCCTCGCGCTGCTGTTCGCCGAATCATTCGCCGGCGCGCTGCTTTTGCGGCGCTGGTCGTTCGCGCGGGCCAGCTTCTGGAGCGTATTGCGCGACTGCTGGCGGTTACGCGGCCACATTTTGCGGCAGCGAAAAATGGCGGCGACGTTCCGCAGACATTCCGATTTTTGGATGCTGCGTTTTTTCAAATTCCGACTGAACCGCTGGGACGAAGTGAAGCGCACCTTGAAATTCGGCCCGCCGCGGGTGGACGCGCGGTGACGCCTGCAAAGCGGCCCGGTGGAAAAATGAATGCTGGATTCCCTTGCCGCTGCATTGCAAACTGTCGCGGTAATAAATCAGCGCGCCCCGTTGCAGGGCGGCGGTCATTTCTCATGTTATGCAAGTGATGATTTTGTGCGGTGGCTTGGGAACCCGGTTGCGGGAAGAGACGGAGTATCGTCCAAAACCGATGGTTGAAATCGGCGGGCGTCCGATCCTCTGGCACATCATGAAGGGTTATGCCGCCTGCGGTTTCAGGGAATTCGTCCTGTGCCTGGGCTACAAGGGCGGAATGATCAAGGATTATTTCTTGAACTACGAAACGTCCACCAACGATTTCACTCTCACGCTGGGCGCCGCAAAGAAAATCAAATTCCACAATGCGCACACCGAGGAGGGTTGGAAGATAACATTTGTGGAAACGGGCGCGTCTGCGATGACCGGCGCGCGCGTCCATCGGGCGTTGCCTTACATCAGATCCGAACATTTCGCGCTGACCTACGGCGACGGCGTGGCGGACATGGACGTGAAGACGGAACTGGCGTTTCACATAAAACACGGCCGCCAGGCGACGGTCGCCGCAGTCCGCGCGCCCTCGCGGTTCGGCGAGATGGTCATCGGCGAACTGGAACAGGTGAGCGATTTCCGGGAAAAGCCGGACGCGGCGGCGGGGCGCATCAACGGCGGGTTCTTTATTTTGAAACGCGCCGGACTGGAGAAATACCTGCAACCGGCGGATGATGATCTGATTTGGGAACGCCAACCCCTGGAAAAACTGGCGCGGGCAAAACAACTCAAGGCCTTTCAACATTCCGGTTTCTGGCAGCCGATGGACACCTACCGCGAATTTGAATTGCTCAACAAATTGTGGTCGGAGGGAAAAGCGCCCTGGAAAAATTGGTGACTATGTTCGCCGAAACCTTTCGCAACAAAACCGTGTGGCTTTCGGGGCACACGGGCTTCAAGGGCGCGTGGCTCGCGCACTGGCTGCTTGAACTTGGTGCTGATGTCCATGGTTTTGCCCTGGAACCGGCGACCGAACCCGCGTTGTTCAATCAACTCGGCCTTGCCACGCGGCTCCGTCATCAAATCGCCGACCTGCGCGATGCCGCCGCCGTGGCAAAATCCATTCGCGCCGCGCAACCCGATTTTGTCTTCCATCTCGCCGCGCAGCCGTTGGTCCGTCTCTCCTACGAACAGCCGGTTGACACCTACGAAATCAACGTCATGGGCACGATCCACGTGATGGAGGCGCTGCGCGGCCTGAAAAAACCGTGCGCGGCCGTCCTGATCACGACCGACAAGTGCTACGAGAACCGCGAGTGGCTTTACGGCTATCGCGAGGAGGACCCGCTTGGTGGTTACGACCCTTACAGTTCCAGCAAGGCCGCCGCGGAAATCGCCATTGCCGCGTGGCGGCGTTCGTTCTTCAAAAATCACCCGGTGAAGATCGCCAGCGCACGCGCCGGCAATGTCATCGGCGGCGGCGATTGGGCAACGGATCGCATTGTGCCCGACTGCGTTCGCGCGTTGGACAAAAAGAAACTCATAGCCGTCCGCAATCCAAATTCCACGCGCCCGTGGCAACATGTGCTCGAACCCTTGAGCGGCTACCTCTGGCTCGCCGCCAGACTCACTCAAGCTTCGGCGTCCAATCCACAACTTGCTTCCGCATTCAACTTTGGCCCGGCGCACGAAGCCGTTCGCACGGTGGGTGAGCTGGTCGAAGAAGTTTTGAAACACTGGCCGGGGCGCTGGGAAGACAAATCTGACGCCAATGCGGTGCATGAGGCGCGGTTGCTTCAACTGGCCACGGACAAGGCCGGCGCGTTGCTCGGCTGGTCGCCCGTCTGGGGTTTTCCCGCGGCGGTTGAATCTACAATCCAGTGGTATCGGCGGGCGGAAAAGAAATCCCCGGCGGTGAACCGCAAACTGACTTCGGCTCAAATCCGCGATTATTGCGCCGCCGCACGCCGGTTGAAGCTTCCGTGGGCGATTTCATAATCTGGTTCAATGCCAACGCACGCCGAAATCAAATCAGAAATCCTGCGCTTGAGCCGTGAATATGCCCGGCTGGCACACCGGTCGAATCGTCCGGGCTCTGAAAATGCGGCAGCCTTCGAGCCGGGCAAAACCGTCATCCCTTACGCCGGCCGTGTTTTCACCGAGGATGAAGTGGAGGCGGCGGTTGGCGCCACGCTTGATTTCTGGCTTACGCTGGGACCGGAAGGCGACGCGATGGAAAAGGAACTGGCGGCATTCCTCAAAATCAAGAAAACGATTCTCGTCAATTCCGGTTCGTCGGCGAACCTGATTGCCGTCTCCGCGCTGACCAGTCCGAAACTGGGCGAACGACGGTTGCGCCCAGGCGATGAAATCATCACCTGCGCCGCCGGTTTTCCAACGACGGTCGCGCCGATTCTTCAAATCGGCTGCGTGCCGGTTTTCGTTGACAATGATCCGCTCGCGCTCAACGCGCGCGCCGGCCAGCTCGAAGCCGCTTTTGCTCCCGGCAAAACGAAGGCGGTGATGATGGCGCACACGCTCGGCAATCCGTTTGATTTGTCCGCCGTCACGGAATTCTGCCGCCGGCATCAATTGTGGCTGATTGAAGATAATTGCGACGCGCTCGGCGCGACTTATGACGGCCAGTTGACCGGCACGTTCGGCGATTTGTCCACGCAATCGTTCTACCCGCCGCACCACATCACCATGGGCGAGGGGGGCGCGGTCAACGTTATCCACGACATGAAACTCAAGGTGCTGGTGGAGAGTTTCCGCGATTGGGGACGCGATTGCTGGTGCGCCAGCGGCAAGGACAACACCTGCAACAAACGCTTCGGCTGGAAGCTGGGTGAATTACCGGAAGGCTACGACCACAAATACATCTATTCGCATCTGGGCTACAATTTGAAGCCGCTGGACACGCAGGCGGCCATTGGCAGGCAACAGTTGAAAAAACTCCCGGCCTTTGTGGCGGCGCGCAAAAAAAACTGGGAGCGGCTCCGGCGCGGATTGGATCCCTTCTCTGATTTTTTTGATTTCATGCTGCCCACCCACGCGAAAAGCTGGTCGCCCGGTGGATTTTCCTGGGATGACTCCGGCCATCACTCCGATTGTTCGTGGTTCGGATTCATGATGCTTGTGAAACCATCCGCGCCGTTTTCGCGGACGGAATTTGCCAGCGCGCTGGACGCGAAAAAAATCGGCAACCGGATGCTGTTCGGCGGCAACCTTGTGCGCCAGCCGGCGTTCGTTCAGGCCCGCAAAGACAATCCCGATGCGTTCCGGGTCATCGGCGACCTGCCGGGAGCGGATCGGATCATGAACGAGGCGGTTTTCGTGGGCGTATATCCCGGACTGACCGGCGCGATGCTGGATTACATGATTGAAACCATCACAATGTTTGTCCGGTCCAAATGAAAATATTTGTCACCGGCGGCACGGGTTTTATCGGCAGCCATTTTCTCAAGCAGGCGCTGGCCGCCGGCCATGAAGCGGTGGCATTACGGCTGCCCGGCGACAAGCCGAAAATTTCCCTCCCACGGCAGCCGGAGTGGGTGGACGGTTCGCTGGCCGGCGACTGGTCCGGCCCGCTGGCACACTGCCGGGCGCTGGTTCACTTCGCAGCCGTGGGCGTCAGCCCGCAAAAGGCGGACTGGGATGAACTCTTCGATGTGAATGTCCGGCAAAGCCTGAACCTGTGGCGGCGGGCGGCAAAGGCCGGCGTGAAACGTTTTGTGGTCTGCGGCTCCTGTTTTGAATACGGCAGAAGCGGCGAACGCTTTGAATTCATTCCCGCTGACGCGCCTCTGGAGCCAACGAACGCCTATGCCGCGTCCAAAGCCGCCGCAACGATGGCGGCGCTGGCGTTCGCGGCGGAGCAAGAAATCGAAATGCTTGTGTTGCGGCCGTTCCACATCTTTGGCGAAGGACAGCATGAAAGCAATTTTTGGCCGGCGCTCCGCAAAGCGGCGCTGGAGGGGAAGGATTTCCCGATGACAGCGGGCGAACAGGTGCGGGACTTCATTCCGGTGGAAAAAGTCGCGGACACCTTTGTCGCCGCGCTGGTCCGAAATGATTTGCGCACCGGCGAACCGAGAATTGAAAATGTCGGCACCGGCAAACCGAAAACGTTGCGCGGGTTCGCCGAATTCTGGTGGAAGCAATGGAACTCGAAGGGGAAACTGGAAATCGGCGCCCTGCCTTACCGCGCCAATGATGTCATGCGATACGTTCCGCAAATGGCAGCCCCCAAAGACCGGCTGGCAAATCCCGGTTTCCATCCGCGCGACGTTCACTGTTTCTGAAATTCCTTCTGCCAGTCTATCCCCGGCGCTTCCAGTCCCGCAACCATGTGCGTGGCAATGGTGGGACGCGGGATCCAAAGTTTGTATCGGCGCCCGAATAAAATCTCCCGCCAGCAATAAATCCAGGCCAGGACAACGCTCCACGCCCAATACCATCGGTGCGTCACCACCCAACGCACGAATTTAAAAGGGTTGAAGACGCGCTTTTTGGTCAACGCCATCCACATGCCCAAATCGGGGCTGGGCCCGTTTGGAAAACCGATTTTGAGCCTTAACAGTAATTCGCGCAGCCCGGCCAGCGTTGCGCGGGTGGTCATGCAGGTGTCCGTTGTGCTCATGCAGGAAATCCAGTTCTTCCCGCCAAACGGCCTCGTTTCGCAGGCCAGCTTGTGCAAATCGGTCGAATATAAATCCGGATGATCATAAACAGAGACGAAATCGGCATCGGGATTTTGTTTCAGAAAAGCGACAGCCTGTTGAAACTGGCCCGGCAGATAGAAGTAATCATCGCAGGCAAAATAGACAATTTCGGCATCCGTTTGTTCCTCCAGGATGCGGGATGCCTCATTGAACGTGGTTGAGGCTGCAACCCCCGTGTAGTGAACCAAAACCAGATTATCCGGACCCCACACCCGCTTGAACATGGCGTCGAATTCCGGCGGGCAGCCGTTGAGCAGCACCCACAGTTTCACTTTCAATCCGCCCAGCGAATCCTTGAAGGATTTCAGACACAGTTCGGAAAGCTTCAGCTTGTCTTCGGCAAAAATCGGCGGCTTGCTGGCGGACATTTTGGAATAAATTCGCCACGCCACCGCCACGTCATACATAAACTGGCTCATGATGATTCAGGATTCGAGAAAGCGCTGAATTAAACGGCGGGTAAGATTGGTTTCCACATTGAAAGTGTCAAGCAGCGTTTTAGCCTGGATAAAAGAAGTTTCATACATTTGGCTCAATCACCAAAAGCTCCCCTGCTTTCCTTTGTGCGAAATG
Organism: uncultured Verrucomicrobiae bacterium; assembly: GCA_963711945.1. Taxonomy (GTDB): domain Bacteria; phylum Verrucomicrobiota; class Verrucomicrobiia; order Limisphaerales; family UBA11358; genus UBA11358. Next base: position 385,449 of record CAVQGB010000010.1, read on the forward strand.
CGGAGGACAACTTAGGTGCGTATTTCAGGTTGCCGGCTTGTGCTCCAGCGGCTCCAGCAAGCTGTGCCGGGGGGATGGCTTGGTCTCGCGCCAGTAAGGCAGAGGCGGATACTCGTTGTTCCACTCAAGGGGATGCCATTCCACTATCATGGTGGTATGACTCAACAGCTTCCCGCATTTCTCCAGCATCTCCTTTTCAAGGCCTTCAACATCGAGTTTGATAAAGGCTGGCACACCGAATCGGGCGATGGCTTCCTCCACCGAAAACGTGATCCCTTGGGGGCCGGTCGCCGGATTGTGCATGTTGGGATCGTAGGTGGCGCGCATGGGCTTGCCATCAATGGTCAAGGCGGCCGGAACAATGGTGACGTTGGAATATTTCGCGGTGCGATAGCCCAGGTAATAAAGCGAGTTGAGGTTCGGTTCAAAGGCATAGACCTGCTGATTGGGATTCGCTTCGGCCATCAGGGTCGTATATTTGCCCAACGAGGCGCCCACGTCCCAAACCGGCCCCGGCCACGAACGGCGGCACAAACCATCCTCGTCCGGGTCGGTGGGGCTGAAACGAAGAAGCCGGTTTCCCCGGATCAAATGGCGGAACGGGTGGCCGCGAATCCGATGGGAGGCGTAAAATAAAAAATGCGCAAACAACATATCTTTAGGCGACGGCCATGCGGTCGTATTTAATAACCGCCGGACGAAAGTGTCAAATATGAACACGCAATTTATGCCGGGCGCGGCCATATTTTGATTTGCTTTTCATAGTTTCATCAGTATTCAATCTGACATCAAAAACAATGGCTTCCCACATTTCAAATTCCAAATCCGACCTGCGCCGGAAAATCCTCGCGGCACTGGAAAAGATTTCCCCGGCGGTGCGGGCGGTGGAATCCATCGAGCTTTGCGACCGGCTGGAACCGCAGTTGCGCAGCGCTCACGCCATCCTGTTTTTCGCGCCGATGCCGGAGGAACCCGACATCTGGCCGCTGCTGGAGAAATTTCTGGCGGCGGGGAAGGTTTGCGCCCTGCCTTGTTACAATTCCGCCACCAAAAACTATCTGGCGCGTCGGGTTCAGGATCTGGCGAAAGATGTTTCCGCGGGGTATTACGGCATCCGTGAACCCGCTTCAAGCTGCCCGGAAATTCCGCTGGAAAGGTTTGACCTGGTTCTCGTGCCCGGCCTGGCGTTTGATTGGAACGGCAACCGGCTGGGGCGCGGCAAGGGGTTTTACGACCGGCTGCTGGCAAAGGTTTCAGGCTTGAAATGCGGCGTCGGCCACAATTTCCAATTGTTGGCAGGAATTCCCGCGGAACCGCACGACGTGAGGATGAATTTCATCGCGACGCCGGCACGCTGCTTGAAATGCGCCCGCTGATGGCTGACACGCGAAGAACAGAAAATTTCCCGCCCTTGTCTCCCGTCACCCGCCTTACTGGTGCTGCTGGTCCATCATGGGCAAGCCGCCTTCCCAGCCTTGCGGCGTGTTCCACGGGCGGGTGGAGGCATTGTCCGGATCGCTCGTCGCGCAGCCATTGAGGCCGAAGAGCACCGCACCCAGCGCGAACAGCCAAAGCCAATGAGCCGCCCGGTATTTCATGTCAGGAGGAAGCCGGATGCGCCGGCGTGACCATGTCCTCTTCAAAAACCTCGCCGAGTTTCCAGTTTGGCACGATGTTGGCGATGCAACTGTTCTTGTAGACGGTGCGAACGACGACTTTGGCGACCAGCTTGGAATCGCGGCTGATCAGAAGTTCGCCATTCTCGAGAACTCCCTGGTCACTGCCGATGTTCAACACCACGAAATCCCATTTTGGATCCACCTCAACAACCTTGCCTTTGAGGTCCGCGGGGAGAATCACGAAGTAATCTTTGGTCCCGATCAAACCGGCCAACTGATTCGTCAGGCGGGCAATCGTTCGGACGAAAACCGCCTTTTCCTCGTTAAGTGCTTTAATGGCGGTCTGATCATCCCTGATCAACTGAACCATCTGGCCGATTTCCTCGGGCTTTTTGCCGGTGGCCGAGTAAGCGGCCAATTCGGCCGACTTGGCGCTAAGATCCGCCGTTGACCTTGGCAAGTTTGTCGGTCAAGTCCGCCGCAACTTTGACTTGGGCATCCTTTTCGGCCTCGGCCTGCTTTTGCGCGGCCTGCGATTTGGCCAAATCCTGCTGGGTTTGTCTAAGCTTCCCCTGCGTCGTCGTCAATTCAGCATGGGTTTTGGATGCGTCGGCCTGCGCTGTTTTCTTGTCGGCGCGCTCGGTGTCGCGCTGCTGGACCAGCACCGGGGATTTGTTTGGTCACTTCAATATACCCAAACACACCGGCGCCCAGCGCCGCAAGAATGGCGAGTATCAAACTGATTCGCATCAACATGGTTTTACAAAAATAGCCGGTCGCCCGGCGCCTGTCAACGCCGGTTTGCAACTTGCCGCATTTTCTTTTCACGGCGTTTTCTTCGAAAGGGATTTGGCCGGAACGGATTGAATGCCACATCCGGCTTGAACCGCAAAGTCCATGAGAGCCGGGACTCGCCAGCCGGCAATTTTTCTGTTTTCATTCCGGGGCGATGAATCAAAACCAAATCCGCCGGCTCCGCGCCCTGCTCATTTTGGGCCGCGTGCCGAATTTGCCGACGGTCTGGTCGAACTGCCTCGCCGGCTGGTGGCTCGGCGGCGGCGGGAACCATTGGAAACTGCCGCTGCTGCTTTTCGGCGCCAGCGCGCTTTGCACCGGCGGAATGTTTTTGAACGACGCCTTCGACGCGGAATTTCGACCGCCAGAATTGTCCTTCGCGGCCCATTCCCAGCGGCGCAATTTCCCGGGAAACCGTCTGGGTTTGGAGCATTCGGTTTGCTCGCCGCCGGCGCGCTGGCGCTGGCCATGCTTGGCAAAACGGCCGGCGATGCTGGCGCTGGCGTTGATCGCGTGCATCGTCATCTACAACGCCACGCACCGGGCCTTCGCCGCGTCGCCGTGGCTGCTGGGCTTGTGCCGGTTTTGGATTTATGTCATCGCCGGTTCCATCGGCGCGCGAGGGTCTCAACGGCTGGCCGATCTGGTGCGGCGCGGCGATGGCATTTTACGTCGCCGGGTTTGGCCATGTCGCGCAGCGCGAAAATTCCCGCAGGCCGGTTCCGTTCTGGCCGCCGCTGCTTCTGGCCGCGCCGGTCTTTCTGGCGATGCTGCTGAACACCGGCGAGGCTCGAAAATCGGCGATGCTCGTTTCGCTCATCCTTGTGTTGTGGGTCGCGCGCAGCGTGCGGACCATGTTTCAGCCGGGCAACGTCGGCGTCGCGAGAATCGTCTCCGGCCTGCTCGCGGGCATTGTCTTCGTGGACTGGCTGGCTGTCGCGCCGCAAATGCAGCACCCGTTGAGCGCGGTCGTGTTCCTCGCTTGTTTGGCGCGGTCCAACTGCTCCAGCGCTTTGTGCCGGTGACCTGAAGGCGCGCGCATAAAAAAATCTTCCAGACGGCGACTCTTCATTGACATTGCCGCGCGTGCCGTTAGTTTTAACCGGATCAAACCGTGCGCAACCGAAAGCAAATTTTGAACCGTGGCTGAAAAAGACGATTATCTGGCGGACATCCTGGTGGACCTCGGCTTCGTCGCGGCCGACAAGGTGGCCGAGCGCGCGCGAGGAAGCCGAGGCCGCCGGCGTGGGCGTGGTGGACTTGATGCTGGCCAACAAGGTCGTCCGCCCGGCGGATGTGACCCAGGCCAAGGCCGCGCATTTCGGCGCGGAGGTCGTCAACCTCAGCGACATGAAGATTGCCGACGACGTCATTTCCATCATCCCGCGCCACATCGCCAAAAAATACCGCGTCGTGCCGGTGTTCAAGCACGACAACAAGGTCGACCGTCGCCCTCGCCGACCCGTCGGACCTGGACACCATTGACAGCCTGCACGCATCTGTTGCAACGCGGAGATCGACCTGCAGCGTCGCGTCGGAGCCGGACATCGAGGCCGCGCTGGGCAAGTATTACGGCGGCGCGAGAAGAAAGGGCTGGAGGACGGCGCGCTTCAAGGATGTCATCGAGGAGCTGACGGAGACGGATGTGAATGTGGCCGGCGCGCCGGATGACGACGGCGCCGTGGTGGAGGCGGACGCGCCGCTGATCAAGCTGGTCAACCAGATCATCGTCGAAGCCTTCAAGATGCGCGCCTCGGACATCCACCTGGAGCCGCTGGCAAAAACGGTTCCGGCTGCGCTATCGGATTGACGGCGTGCTGCACGAGATGAAGGCCCCGCCCAAACGCCTGCAGCCGGCCATCATCGCGCGGCTGAAAATCCAGTCGAACATGTCCATCTCCGAACACCGCATTCCGCAGGACGGGCGCATCCAGACCAAGGTGGGCGCCAAGCTGATTGACCTGCGCGTGTCGTGCCTGCCGACCAACCACGGCGAGAGCATCGTCATGCGTATTCTGGACAAGGAAGGTCTGAGGCTGGGCCTGCCGGAACTGGGCTTTTTCACGGACGACCAGCAGACCTTCGAGCGGCTGATCGGCTTGCCGGACGGCATTCTGCTGGTGACCGGGCCGACGGGTTCGGGCAAGACGACGACGCTGTATTCCTGCCTGCATTTCATCAACCGGCCGGACCGCAAGATCATCACGGTCGAGGACCCGGTGGAATACGTCCTGGCAGGCATCAACCAGGTGCAGGTCAACGAAGTCGGTCGGGCTGACGTTCGCCGCGGCGCTGCGCTCGATCCTGCGCCAGGCGCCCAACGTGATCATGATCGGGGAAATTCGCGACCTGGAAACCGCGACCATCGCCATCAACGCCTCGCTCACCGGCCATTTGGTCTTCTCGACGCTGCACACCAACGACGCGCCGAGCGCCGTCACGCGTCTGATTGACATCGGCGTCAAGCCGTTCCTGGTGGCCTCCTCCACGCGCTGCCTGATGGCCCAGCGGCTGGTGCGCAAAGTCTGCAAGCAATGCGCCGCGCCGTATCATGCCGACCGAAGCAGGAAATGCGCGCGCTTGGGCCTGGACGCCGCGACATGCTGCAAAACGCGACCCTCATGAAGGGCAGCGGCTGCGCGAACTGCAACAACACCGGCTACCGCGGGCGCTTCGGCATCTTTGAAATCTTCGTCATTGACGACGAGGCGCGGAAATTGATTTACGAAAAGGTGCCGTCCTCCGTCCTGCGCGCGCGCGCGCGGGAGATGGGCATGCGGACCTTGCGCGAGGACGGCATCCGCAAGGTGCTGGCCGGCTTGACCACGCCCGATGAAGTCATCCGCGCGACGGTCGGCGACTGATGACGTGAGGAAATCGGCCGGCAGTCCGGTCTAATACTTTATAGCGAGATGCGATAGAAGATTTTAGTCATGTCATATTCGATGTCCGATTTGTTGCAGTTGGTGGTGTCGAGAACGCGCTCCGACCTGCACATCCGCGTGGGCACGCCGCCGGTCATCCGCGTGCATGGCATTTTGCACCGGGTGGAAGGGCCGTCGCTCAAGCCGGAGGACACCGAGGAGTTGATGCGCAGCATCACTTCCGAGGAACACATCCAGCACGTGCGCGAGCGCGGCGGCGCCGACTTCGGCTTCGCCTTCGGCGACATGGCGCGGTTCCGCGTCAGCGTGTTCAAGGAGAAGGGCAACTTCGGCCTGGTCCTGCGGCAGATTCCCGAACAAGATGCTGACGATGGAGCAGATCGGCACTGCCGCCCATCGGCCAAGGAACTGCTCTACAAGCCGCGCGGCCTGGTGCTGGTGACCGGCCCGACCGGCTCGGGCAAGACCACCACGCTGGCCTCGATGATCAACATCATCAACGAGGAGCGCGACGAGGCGCACATCATCACCATCGAAGACCCGATCGAGTATTACCACAAGCACAAGAAGGCGCTCGTCACCCAGCGCGAAATCGGCGTGGACGTGCCGAACTTTGCCGAGGCGCTGCGCCGCGCGCTGCGCCAGGACCCGGACGTGATTCTGGTCGGCGAAATGCGCGACCTGGAAACGATCGACGCGGCCATCACCGCGGCGGAAACCGGGCACTTGGTGTTCGGCACGCTGCACACGACCGGCGCGGCCAAGACCATTGACCGCATCGTCAACGCCTTTCCCACCAACCAGCAGGAACAGATCCGCATCCAGCTTTCCACGGTCATGCAGGCGGTGATCTCGCAATTGCTGATTCCGCGCATTGACAAGCCGGGGCGCGTGGCCGTCTTCGAGATCATGGTCAACACGCCCTCCATCGCCGCGCTCATCCGCGACAACAAGACCTTCCGCATCCAGTCGGACATCCAGACCGGCGCCAAATGCGGCATGGTGACGCTGGACAGTTTCCTGATCGACAAATATCTGGCCGGCATGATCGCGCGCGAGGAAGTCGTCACCAAGGCGCAGGACCCGGTGACGATCCAGGCGAAATTCCAGGAACTGGAGCTGGCGCAGGGGCAGTCCGAACCGGGCGGGCAGACCCCGCCGCCAACCGCATGAGGATTTTTTAAACATGGCTGAAGACATTTCAAATCCACTGCTGGCGCTCATCAAGGAACAGGGCCTGATTGACGACCTGCAGTACGAGGAAGTTGTCGGCGAGCTCAAGCGCGGCAACACGCCGGTCGGTCCAGATCCTGCAGGACTTCGGCATCATGGAGATCGAGGACATCCTGCAGGTGATCGCCAGCCACCTCGGCGCGGACGTGGTGTCGCTGAAAGACCGCGACTTTCCGCCGGACCTGCTCAAGACGGTTCCGGCCAACATGGCGCGGATGTATCAATGCCTGCCGGTGGCCATGAGCAACGGCACGGTGCAGGTCGCGCTGGCCGACCCGCTCGACCCGGCGCGCGCGGACGAACTCGGCTTCATCGATCAAGAAGCGACATCCAAATGGTCGTGGCCGACCCCGCCGAAATCCAGAAGCCCATCGACCGGCTTTACGCCAGAGGACGGAAGCGGCGCCAATTTCACCGACATCCTCAAGGAGCTGGGCGCGGACACGGACATCGCCCGCGAAGCCGCCGAGGCTGTCGAGCGACGAAATGGTGGCCGAGGACCTGGCCGACCAGGCGCCGATCGTGCGCTTCGTCAACCTGGTGTTGCAGCAGGCCGTCCAGGACCGCGCGAGCGACATTCACTTCGAGCCCTTCGAGACCGAATTCCGGATCCGCTACCGCGTGGACGGCGCGCTCTACGAGATGTCGCCGCCGCCGAAGCACCTGGCGCTGCCGGTCATCTCGCGCCTCAAGGTCATGGCGAACCTGAACATCTCCGAGCGCCGCCTGCCGCAGGACGGACGCATCAGCATACACATCCTCGGCCGCCAGGTCGACTTGCGCGTCTCGACGCTGCCCACGCAGTTCGGCGAATCGGTCGTGCTGCGCGTGCTGGACCGCGCGGCGGTCAATCTGGAGATCGAATCGCTCGGCTTGCCCAAATACCTTTACGATTACGTCACCGAAGTCATCCAGCGGCCCAACGGCATTTTCGTGGTCACCGGCCCGACCGGCTGCGGCAAGACCACCACGCTCTATTCCTGCCTGCGCCGCGTCAACACCATTGACTCCAAGCTGCTCACCGCCGAGGACCCGGTCGAATACGACATCGAAGGCATCATGCAGGTGGCCATCAACGAAGCGGTCGGCCTGACCTTCAGCAAGGCGCTGCGCTCGTTCCTGCGCCAGGACCCGGACATCATCATGGTGGGTGAAATGCGCGACCTGGAGACGGCGCAGATTTCCATCCAGGCCTCGCTCACCGGCCACCTGGTCTTGAGCACCCTGCACACCAACGACGCGCCCGGCGCGGTCACGCGTCTGGTGGACATGGGCGTGGAGCCGTTCCTGATTTCCTCGACGCTGATGGCGGTGCTCGGCCAGCGCCTGGTGCGCACGATCTGCAAGAACTGCCGCACGCCGTTCGAGCCGACGGAGACCCAGTTGGCGATGCTCAACCTCTCGCCGCACGACCTGGGCGACAAGGTTTTTTACTATGGCCGCGGCTGCTCGACCTGCAACGACACCGGCTACAAGGGGCGCAAAGGCATCTTCGAACTGCTCGATCATCAGCGACGCCATCCGCACCTTGATCAACGAGCGCGCGCCGACGGTGGTGATGCGCCAGAAGGCCGTCGAGCTGGGCATGGTCACGCTGCGGGAAGACGGCTTGCGCAGCATATTTGAGGGCGATACAACTATCGAAGAAGTCGTGAAATACACATGACGTTGAAACCGGCAATGACCAAACCATAATGACGAATGGCTGAAGAATTTCCAAATGTCCGAGTGACAAATCAATCAGTCATGAGGATTTAGTCATTAGCCATTTTCCTGTTATGCCCAAATACAATTACGTGGCGCTGGACGCCCACGGCAAGGAAACCAAGGGCAGCATCGAAGTCGCCAGCCAGAACGAAGCCATCGGCCGCGTCAAGGAAATGGGGCTTTTTCCCCACCAAGATCGTCGAGGCCGAAAAGGTCCGCGAGAAGGCCGCGGGCAAAAAGGCCAAGCCGGCCGCCAAGGCCGGGGGCAGAAAAAGGGCAGGCGGCATGAACATCAACATCAAGATCCCCGGCCTGAGCGGCCGGGTGAAGCCCAAGGTGTTGACGACCTTCACCCGGCAATTGGCGACGCTGGTGGACGCCGGCCTGCCGCTGCTGCGCGGGTTGCGCGTGCTCGAAAAACAGGAGCGCAATCGCCACCCTCAAGGGCATTCTCGGCGAACTGGCCCTGTCCATCGAAGGCGGCAGCACGTTCTCCGAGGCGCTGGCCCAGCATCCCAAGGTCTTCAACCGGCTGTTCGTCAACATGGTCAAGGCCGGCGAACTGGGCGGCGTGCTGGAAGTCGTGCTCAACCGCCTCTCCGAGTTCATGGAAAAGGCGCAGAAGATCAAGGGCAAGGTCATGGCCGCCATGTTCTATCCGGTCGCCGTGCTGATGGTCGCCACCGGCATCCTGACCTTCCTGATGGTCTTTGTCGTGCCCAAATTCAAGGAGGTCTTCGCCGGCATGGAAGCATCACGACTGCCCGCCTTCACCCGCTTCGTGCTCGCCATCAGCGACATGGTCAAGAACCACATTTTCTATACCACCGTGGGCATTGCGGTGGCGTTCGTGGTGGCATTCCTGATGTTCATCAGACTGACAAAATCGGGCCGCCGCATTTGGGACAAGTTCAAACTCAAGGTGCCGGTCGTCGGCCCGGTCATCAGCAAGGTGGCCATCTCCCGCTTCACCCGCACCCTCGGCACCCTGGTCAGCAGCGGCGTTCCCATCTTGCAGGCCCTGACCATCGTCAAGGAAACCGCCGGCAACGTCATCATCGCCAACGCCGTCAACGCCGTCCATGAAAGCGTCAAGGAGGGCGAAACCATCACCGCGCCGCTCGAAGGCTCCGGCGTCTTCCCGCCCATGGTCATCAGCATGGTGGATGTCGGCGAGCAGACCGGCGCCCTGCCGGAAATGCTCCTCAAGATCGCCGACAACTACGACGAGGAGGTGGATAACGCCGTCTCGGCCATGACCTCCCTGCTGGAGCCGATCATGATCATCTTCCTGGCCGTCATCGTCGGCAGCATCGTCATTGCCATGTTTCTGCCCCTGATTAAAATGATCACCGTGATGAGCGGTGACAAGTGCGCAGGTGGACCGGTGGCGGAGACTGATGGCCGGCTATTCGGATGTTTTTGTGAAAAATTGCAAAACCTGTTGACATTCAACCGTGCCTATGCGTAAATACATTGTAAAGACAATGCATGGGCGTTCTATTTACAATTGATCCGTTATGGAGTTCGATTGGAACAGTCTGCCCAATGAATTGGATGGTTCTTTGAACCAGCGGGAGATTGAAGAATCCTTTGAGGACCCGTTTGCCATCCGGCTGCTGCCCGATTCGCCGCGGTTCGGCGTGCAGGCGCGGTTCATGAACCTGGGAATGGCGGCGGGCGGCGTCGGCATTTTCAGCGTGTATCGCGCAAACGGGCGGCTCGTCCGCGTGCTGCACGCCCGCCAGTTCGAGCCGGAAGAAAGATTTTTTTACCAGCGGAAAGTGGACCAGACGCTGCAAAGGTGACGGGTGACGAGTGACAGGTCCGATCCTCGTCGTCGCCCGTTCCCGTAATCGAATGTCACCGAGGACGAGGACGACGACGGAACGAGCAGAAACAATGCGAACGTTTGCCAGATGGGAAGAAGTGCCGATCTTCGACAGCGAAGAGGCCGAGGCGGATTTCTGGTCGGAGAACCGGCCGGACCTGCGCCTGATGGAATCGGCCATGTCGGACAGCGCCGAGTCGTCCGAGTCCGTGACCATCACGCTGCGGATGGACCCGCGGATGCTGGCGCGCATCAAGCGGCTCGCGCGGTCGCGGTATCTGAATTACCAGAGCATGATCAAGCAGTGGTTGAGCGAACGGATGGAAGACGAACTGCGCGAACGATGAAAACGAAAAATAAATTGCCGGCGGCCGATTGCCGGTTGCCGGGCGAAAACCGGAACGGCAACCGGCGTGTTTTCCAAATCGGAAATCGCAAATCGGAAATCGCAAATGGTTTCACGCTCATCGAACTGCTGGTCGTCATCTCCATCATCGCCGTGCTGGCGGCGTTCAATTTCCCGGTTGTGGGCGCCGTCAAAACGCCATCAATACTGCAGACATCGCGCAGGCCGAATTGGGGCAATTGGACGACGGCGATCGCCGCCTACAAGGACGCCTTCGGTTTTTATCCGCCGGACAATCCCGGCGATCCGATGATCAACCAGCTTTATTACGAACTCGAGGGCACGACCAACACCAGCACGCAGTTTACGCACATAAACTGCTGGACGGCAGCGCGCAATCACTAACGGCGATTCACAGGTGCACAGGCACTGGTTTCGGCGTGGGCGGCTTCGTGAATTGCAGCAAGCCCGGCTCCAACGAAGAGTCGGGCGGCGGCAAAAATTTCATTCAAGGATTGAAACCGCGGCCAGACCGCGAACCATCATCCGTCAATAACGTCACCGTCACCGCTGTTGACCACCTCCGTCGGCGGGCCGGACGCGAACATATAATCCGCTGGGCATGACGGGCACGGCGGGCGTCAATCCCTGGCGCTACAAATCGTCCGGAACACTGACGAACAATCCCGGCTCGTTATGAATTATGGGTCCAGCTTTCCATCGGCGGGAAAAAATACCTCGTCTGCAACTGGAACAAACAGCCGCAGGTCAACAACCCATTGCCCTGACGTTTATGCGTCCCGACGCACCAATTGGAAATGACGGCCGCGGGCGGTCCGTCGCCGTGGACTGGCACGATTGCGCGTGGCAGCCGCGCATCGAAATGCGCGCCGCGCGTGGCGGCGCCGCCTCACGCCTGCCGGCGCAACGCTGGCGCAGCGCCGGCATTGATTTTCCGTTCCTCACGCCGCAACCTTGTTTTTTTCAAACCCATGAAAATCAATCTGCCGTTCTCACGCCGCCATCGCGCGGGTTTCACGCTCATTGAACTGCTGGTCGTCATCGCCATCATCGGCATCCTCGCGGCGATGCTGCTGCCGGTGCTGGCGACGGTCAAGAAACACGCGAAGATAGTCCAGGCCAGCACGGAAAATCCAGGGCATCGTCACGGCCATTCAAGGCTATGATTCGGCTTATGGCCGCTTCCCGGTTTCAGCCGCCGCCGCAAAGCCAGGCCGGGAAGAATGCGGGTGCCCGGCAGAAGTCCCAACGGTGATTTCACCTACGGCGGGACGTTTCAACAGCCAGACGCCTTTAGGCACCTTACACGGTTCAGTCAGCCGGGCTTGCTCCTGAACAATTCCGAGGTCATTGCCATTTTGATGGACAACACCAATCCCGCCGCCAACGGCGTGAATATCAACCACGTCAAAAATCCGCAGCAAACGCAATTTCTGAACGCCCACATGTCGGGCGACACCAGTTCGCCGGGCGTGGGCACGGATTCGGTCTATCGCGACCCGTGGGGCAATCCTTACGTCATCTCGATGGATTTGAATTACGACGGGATGTGCCAGGACGCGTTTTATTGCCTCCAAAAAGCTTCCCTGCTCGTCGGCAGCACTGGCACGACCGGCTTGAACGGCTTGGTGGGTTCCGCCGATCCGAACAACAGGATAGTTTCCAGTATCGCGGCACGGTCATGGTCTGGTCCGCCGGGCCGGACGGGAAAATTGATCCTAACTACGCGGCAAACCAGGGCGTCAACAAGGACAATGTTTTGAGCTGGAAGTAATGAGTATGAGTGGCGAGTGGCGAATGTACGATGTGACGGGACATTTGCGCAAAACGCGGAGGTTGCAGCCTTTTCAGCGTCACCCGTCACCCGTCACCCGTCGCGCTTTCACGCTCATCGAGATGCTGGTGGTGATTACGATCCTGGGCATTCTGGCGGCGCTGGCCGTGCCGGCGATCAAGAACATCGGCAAGGCGGACGCGGCCATGAGCGCCTCGCGGCAGATGCTCGACGCCGTCGGACACGCGCGGCAACTGGCCATCGCCAATCACACGACGGTCTATATGGTTTTTGTCCCGACCAATTTTTGGGCGCCGCCCGTGACCAGTTCCGTCACTTGGACCAATTGCCTGCCCGCGGACCGGCTCAGCTTCGGTCGTCAATCTGTGCGACAAGCAATTGACGCGGCTACGCCTTCGTCGCCTATGGCGCGGTGGGCGACCAGCCGGGACAGCATGCCTGGCATTATCTCGAGCCGTGGCAGTCGCTGCCGGACAGGCTCGTTCATCGCCCAGTGGAAATTTGGCCCGCGCGGCCAGGCCAACCCCATCGTGAATCATGTGACCGGCGCCACCTATCCGGTTCAGGGTTTCGACACGGCCCCGATTCCGTTTCCGAGCGAGGACTATGCGACGCTCGCGCCGTCCCAGCCACTGCCGGAAGTTCCCTGCATCGCCTTCAACTACCTCGGCCAGTTGGTATCGGGACAGGACGAATATATTCCGCTGGCGCAAGGCACCGTCATGCCGGCCAGGACCGTGAATAAAAATCTGCAATTGGGTTCGCCGGACGTGACGGAAACGCCGCCCGGCAACAGCGTCAACGTGTTCAATCTCGTCCAGATTGACTGGCTGACGGGCCGCGCCGTTTTGAGAAACCAAAAAGTGCAGTAATACGAATTGCATGAAAATCATGTTACGCCTGCTGGCCGGTGTTCCGGCAATCGCCCTCCTGTCCGTGCCAGCGGTTTGGGCGCAGTCCGTCTATTCCACGCCCCGCGCCTTTGCCACCATCGCGGGAAAGGCCTGGAACGCCGGCCCCGCCAACGGGACAAACAGCGACGCGCGATTCTATTTTCCCTACGGCATTGCCGCGGACACCCACAGCAACCTTTACGTGGCGGACGGTTATGAAAACACCATTCGCATGCTCGCGCCCCTGGGAACCAACTGGGTGGTGACCACGATTGCCGGGACGCCGGGGGTGTCGTCCGGCGACGCCGACGGAACGAACGGCGCCGCCGTGTTCGATGTCCCCGTGGGCATCGCCGTGGACGCGAACAGCAACCTGTTTGTGGGCGAATACGGCGGTTCAACCATCCGCAAAATCACGCCGTCGGGCACCAATTGGGTGGTGACGACGATTGCCGGCCAGCCGCGAAATTACGATTTCGCCGACGGAACGAACGGCGGCGCGCTTTTTAACGGACAGCTCAACCTGACAGTGGACGCAAACGGCAACCTTTACGTGGCGGACACCTACAACTACGTGATTCGGAAGATTGCGCCCGTCGGGACCAACTGGGTGGTGACCACGATCGCCGGCCAGCCGGACCAGTTTGGCAATGCCGACGGGACGAACGGCGGCGCGTCCTTCGGTTACCCGTATGGTCTTGCCTTTGACAGGTCGGGCAATCTTTTTGTGTCGGACGACGACGCCACCATCTTTGGCGGCGCAACCATCCGCAAATTGACACCGGCGGGAACGAATTGGGTGGTGGCCACGATCGCGGGTTCGCCCACGGTGACCGGCAGCGCCGATGGAACGAACAACGCCGCGCTGTTCAACTACCCGTTGAGCGTGACCGCGGACAACAGCGGCAATTTGTTTGTGGCGGATTCCGGCGATTTCACCATCCGGAAAGTCGCGGCCGACGGGACCAATTGGGTCGTCAGCACCATCGCCGGTGTGGCCGGTGTCAGCGGCAGCTCCGACGGGACGGGGACCAATGCGCTCTTTGCTCAACCGTGGGGCGCGACCGTGGACAGCGCGGGCAACCTGTTTGTCACGGACGCCGGCAGCTCGACCATCCGGATGGGACTGGCGCCCGTCACGCCGCCGGCAACGAACGTGCCCAATCCGGTCATTCAATTTATCGTGCCGGCCACCATTCAAATTTCCTGGCCCAACACCGGCAGTTTTACGCTCCAGACCAACGCGGACCTGGCGACGGCGAACTGGGGCAATTATGGCGGAACGATCAACACCGACGGCGTCACCAACAGCGCCGCCTTCGCGCCCATGCAGGGCAGATTGTTCTTCCGCTTGAGGCAATAAACGGCAATGAATATTTCTGGAACAACACTGGACGAACGCCATCGCCGGGACGATTACGGCTTCACCATGGTTGAGATTGCGATTTGTCTGGCCATCATCGGCATCGCCCTCGTCGCCATCATCGGCGTTCTGCCCATCGGGATGCGCGCCCAGCGCGAAAACCGCGAACGAACCGTCATCAACCAGGACGCGACCGAGTTGATGAACGCCATCCGCAACGGCTCGCGCGGCGCGGACGACTTGACGAATTACGTCTATGCCATCGTCAACACCGGGTCCTCTCCGGCCGGTTACACCAACGCCCTCGCCGGCACCATGGGTTTCCGGACCGCCAATTATCCCGGGGTGCAGAGCTGGCGTCCTTTTCTCACCAACGGCGCGAACATCATTGGTTTGTTGAGCACGCCGGAATTCACCGCCGTCAACGGCCGCCCGTTCCCAATCTCGCCGGCGGCGGCGTCAGCAACCACATCGTTGCCTTTGTCCGCTCGTTGAGCGGGCCGGCGGTCGGAAAGCCGCCGCAGGACAACCCGATTCTCCAGCAGGATTCCTTCAGCTACCACCTCGTTTGCGGCAACGTGCCGGTCCAGCTCCAGACTAACAGCCCGTCCGCCTACGCCGCCAACCTGCAGGCGAACCTGCGCGAGTTGCGCCTCACGTTTCTCTGGCCGCAACTGCCCAACGGCAACCTGCCGGGTTTGCCCGCGCACCAGTCGTATCGCACCCTGATCGCCGGACAACTGGCTTGGACGACCAACCTGGTGGCGGGCCAGACGCTTTACTTTTTCCAGCCGCTCTCCTTCGCCAACGCGCCATGATAATGAACCGAACAACAGTCGGTGGCGAGTGGCGGGTGGCGCGTGACGGGAAGCCCGCGCGGGTGCGCGCTGTTTTTTCGCGTCACCTGTCACCCGTCACCCGCCACATCCCGGGTTTCACCCTCGTCGAGGTCATGGTGGTGATGGTGCTGCTGTCGCTCATCGTGCTGGCGTTGATGGCCGTGTTCGACAGCACACAGACGGCGTTCCGGGCGGGCGTCACGCAGACGGACGTGCTGGAAAGCGGCCGCGCGACGATGGATTTGATGGCGGCGGACGTGCGGATCATGGCGCCGTCGTATGGCAGGTTTAATACCACCAACGGGGCGGTGAATTTTTGCGCCTACGTCAATGATGTCAGCGTGCCGCTGGTGCAGCCGTTGACTGCCAGCAGCCAGAAGCGGACGAACGTGCTGGAAAGGATTTTTGTTTTGAGCCGGAACAACGTCAACGGACAGGACACCTGGACCGGCACGGGTTACGTGGTGGACACAGGCTCGACCACTTCCATCAACCCGCTCTACCGTTTTTCCGCCAGCACGAACGCCGGCGCCGCCGACCCGTCGGTGCTGTTCAACGACTTCCTCCAACCGCGCCCGTCGCCGGCATGAGCCAACTGATGGACGGCGTGGTGAGCCTGACCGCGCGCGCCTACGACCCCAACGGCGCGCCGATGACCGCCAATGTTACCTATTCCGGCGGGCAATTCGTCACCAACCGGAACGTGCTCTATTTTGCGCCGGCATGGGGAGAAACCGGGTTTGAAATGTTCAGCAACACCCTGCCGGCGTCCGTCCAGATTGAGATGGGCGTGCTCGAAGACCGCACGCTCCAGCGCGCCGAATCGCTGCCCAATAACCTGCCGGCGCCGCCAAACGACCGGCGGACAATTTATCTGCAGGGGCAGGCCGGCGCGGTCCACATCTTCCGCCAGCGCGTTTTGATTCCCAACGTTGACCCCTCGGCCTACCAATGAAAATTAAACCGACATCGAACATCGAACATCGAACATCGAACATCGAAGATGTTCGCGATCGCAACGCTTTCCAATTCGATGTTCAGCGTTCGATGTTCAATGTTCAGCGTTCCCGGCTTCCGGCTTCCCAGCGCGGCGTGGCCCTGGTCATCACGCTGATTCTGCTTTCGGTGACGCTGCTGATGGCGCTGGCGTTTCTGGCCATGAGCAACCGCGAACGCAATTCGGCCGCCACCAGCACCGATGCCGCCATGGCGCGGCTGGCCGCCGATGCCGCGCTTTCCGCCGCCGAGGCGCAAATCGCCGCCAATATTCATCTCCACCACCAATCCTTACAACTTCGGTCTGCTCGTCTCCACGAATTACATCAATCCGGCCGGCTTCCAGACCGGCATTTCCAGCCCCAACAACGTCAATTATTTTTACCCGAATGGCACGCTGGTCAGCGGTGCGGATTTCAATCTGTTGATGGCCAATCTGTTTTTCAGCCCGCGCGTGCCGGTCTTGTTGAGCAACATCGTCACGCACGCGATCGAAAACCGCTTTTACCTCGACCTGAACCGCAACGGCGTGGACGATCCGGCCAGTTGGGTCTATACCATCCGGCCACCGGCACCACCAATTTTCAAGCCGGCGACCCGGAATGGATCGGTCTTTTGGAGCATCCCGACCAGCCGTATGGTCCGAACAACCCGTTCATTGCGCGGTTCGCGTTCTTCGCGCTGCCCGTGGGCAATTCGCTCGACTTGAATGCCATTCATAATCAAGTCTACGAACCGGAATCTGATCCGTGCAATCGACGGATACTATTCCGCAACCAAGGCGTCGGCACATGGGAATTGAATCTGGCGGCGTTCCTCGCCGATTTGAACACGAATCAATGGAATCCAATAACGCCTTACAATCCGATTAGCAGCCCATATACATACCAAGAGCCTGCCGGTTTCGCCAACACCGGGGTGGCCTTCGACGATGCGCGGGCGATTGCTCGCCTTCCGTTATGCGAATAATTACGGATCGCTGGCCAGCGTGCACAAATCTTTTCGGCGCCGAACGGCGCGGGCGGCGTTCACCAGCGACAATATTGACGGCTACAGCGACGGGCCGTCTACAAACGGGTTTTCAATCGCCGGGCGATGTCGGCATTCAACGACTATCCGTGGTCGCCCGTGGGCCGGCGCGGACAACACGAATCATTTCTTCACGCTGTCTGATTTGTTTGATCCCACAAAAACGTCCGGCGGGGCAACCGGCGCGTTTTACCAACCGTTTGCTCAGCGCGAGCAACGGCGTTTCCGCCTACGACCGCGGCACGCTTTACCGGATGCTCGCGCAAATGGGCATGGATTCCGCGCCGGAGTCCGGCAAGATGAATCTGAATTACGACAATCTGGATCCGGGATCCAACGGGGTGTTGGTTGCCGTTGGCGGCACGACCAGCGCGACGAATTTTGTGCCCTGGACGCCGCTGAACTTTTTTGTCAACGCCGCCGACCGGCTGCTGAAGGCCTACTCCGCCGAATGGTTCGCGGCCAGTCCCACAAATTATCTGGCGACCTACTTCAGTTACCTGCCCCAAAATTATGTGGCCGTCAACGGTTACGGGCTGACCAACAACCCGGTTCCAGCGCCTGACCAACCGGGTGCCGGTGTTGAGCATCGCCCAAATCCCCGTGTGGGTGAGCAACCGCTATGTTTATACGCCCGCCGTCCAGCGCCTGCTGCAACTCGCGGCAAACCTCTACGACGCCACCTCGACGAACTATTACCCGTCCGTCTTCCGCCCGCTCTTCAGCACGAGCGTCAACGGCATGTTCACCAACGTCTTCATCACTGGCTATACAAATGTCAATCCGATCACAAATTCAAGTCCGCAGAACGATTCTCAATTGGCGGCGCCCATGGACGCCGCCAGTTTGCCGCAGGGGCATGAACATGGCTACAAACGTCTATGGCGTGCCTTGGATCATCGGCGCAAAGAAGGGATTTCCCAATTTCAACGCGTTCTCGATGGAGAGCATCTTCAGCCTCACGCGCAAATTGCAGCTCACGCGCCCAAACACAACCGTTAATTTCTACTCGAATCCAACTGCATACACCTTCGCCCAGCAGCTCACCCTTGGCCTCACCAACTATCTTGGCGTCGAGTGCTGGAATTCTTATCACGCCGATTATACCGACGCGCGGCTGATGGAAAGTTTACGCGACAGACTGGAGCACCGTGGTCCTGACCAACGACGAAGGGGTGTTTCTCCCGGCAACCAGCTATAATGCCAATGGCATCACCAACTCTTTATGGCCGGGATATGGAGCCTGGAACGATTCCCAACCAGAATTCATTTCTGATTCCGCTACTCGCTGGAAATGAGATGGTGCCCAACTTGGTTTATACCTTTAATCTGGCCCAGCCATTCACGACGGATCCGAACGCATTCTTTACGAACATCACCGTGGTGCCGCATTGGGGTTTGCTCATTACGAACCGGCTGCGGGTCGTTATGTTGGAGAGCAACCGCTTCGAGCCAAACGGCACCTTCCACGTCATTGACTATGCGCAATTGATCGGGCCAGACAGCGGCCATGACTTGAGCGCCGATATTCAACAACTGTATGACATACCCACGTTAAACCCGGTATATCATGCTTACTATGACGACCAGTGGGATACAAACATCATCAACAACAGTGGTCTCAAAATGGCCACAGGGATCGGTAATCAATTTACCGTGTCATTCGACAACGGCCAATTAACCCAGACTATCCTTGATTCGTATTGGACAGGGCAAGATTCGGCTGAGGTGGCAAATCAAATTGCTGTTTTTCGCGGGTTTCTGGGTTTTAGCCAGCCTTCCGGCTCGTCCTTAAAAGTTATAAGCTGGGCAAATTTCTCTGTGGCAACAGGCTCCCTATTCTCCCACGGCGTTGGTTTCTTACATCACAAAGTGGGGTGCGAATGATCCGCTCGTCCATTATCTGGCCAGCGACCTGACGGATCGCAACATCAGCTCGGCGCCGTCAAAATACGCCGCTGCATTTACTTCCAACGTGTTAAACAATCGTTATATGCCGTGGGGTGGAACACCCAACCTGACTCCTCCATTGTCTGATAACAGTTTTAACGGTCTCAACCGCTACAACAGCACCATCAAAGACCCGCTGGTTTCGTCGTCCGACTTCTGGGATTTTCCGGTGAACAAACTCCCCACGGTGGGCTGGCTCGGACGCGTCCATCGCGGCACGCCGTGGCAGACGGTTTATCTCAAAAGCTCCGACGTGCTCTCCGCCGCCGGCGGCATCAACACCTGGATGAACCTGACCGGGAACGCGAACCCCTATGACGCCGCGAACACCGCGCCGGTGCAAGACCGGCTGTTGTTCGATCTGTTCACCACGGCGTTCAATGACAATGCCACGCGCGGCCAGTTGTCCGTCAACATTCCGTCGCCGAACCTCGCCGCGTGGTCGGCGGTGTTCAGCGGCATGGTCGTGTCAACGAACATCTTCGGCGGTTACCGCGTCATCAATCCCGTTGCCGTGGACGTGGCCCTAAACAAGACAAACTTGCCGTTGCTGCAGATCTCGCCGTTGTGGCAACTGGTTGCCGGCATCAACCAGACGCGCGCAACCACGCTGAACTCCGACGGCTTGCCGGGCGTGTTTGAACACGTCGGCGAGCATCCTGCGCACGCCGCAGTTGTCCGAACAATCCCCGTATTTGACGAAGCTGGATCCCACCTCGCAAATCAGCGACGAGATGTATGAATGGCTGCCGCAGCAGATGATGTCGCTGGTTCGCGTCGGGTCGCCGCGCTATGTCATTTACGCCTACGGCCAGGGGTTGAAACCGGCGCAAGGCGCAGTCTTTACGGGCGGCGGGCCGTTCTTCGGCATGGTCACGAATTACCAGGTGGTGTCGGAAACCGCCACGCGCGCGGTGCTGCGCATCGAGACAACGCGGACGAATCGCAACGACGGAACCATCACCGTGACGCCGCCTCGCGCGGTGATTGAGAATTTTAACATTTTGCCCCCGGACTGAAATGAGCGCGACAATGGAAAATGGACGATGGAACACGGCGAAGACGCCGCTGGGCGGCGTCCTTGTTTCCATGGTGGCGCGCCTCGCGCTGCAAGGCGCGTCGGGTCGCAGCGCGACCCGACCCACCCGTTTGGGAGAATACGGGCGATCGTCCATCCTCGAATTGATCCCGAAAACCGAAGTGGAATGGGGAGCGCACGCGCCCCGCGTGCCGTTTTCCGCGCCCTCGCGGAAAACCTTGAGCGCACTGAAAAGTTCCGAATGTTCTGGGCGGTCTCACGCGCAAGGTGCTGGACGCAAGGCGCGTCCAGCCGCACCCGAGGCGGGTGCGCTCCCCAATTCCTGTTTTCGCATTAAGCCGAACTGTGCGGGATAATTAATAACCGGCTGAACGACTATGCGAGCAAGAGATATGAAATGGGTGATGCCGGGCCTAGTGGTGCTGGCGGTGGCGTGGGTGATGTGGCGTTGGGCGGGGAACCCTCCGGCGGGGGACGGCGGCGTTGCCGGGGCGATTCAGCTTCACGGCGGGGCGGCCGGCGTTGCCGGGCCGGCAGCCGGCGGCCGGGTTGCCCGCGAAGGCGACGGCGGCGCTGGAGGCGAACCGGTTTGCGCTGCGGTTGAGCAACACGCCCCGAACCATCGGGGAGCTGGTTCACGATCCTCACGCGATCCTGCTGGAGAACGCGCTGATAGACACGCGCCGGCCTCTGGATTTCACGATTCCCAAACGGTTGCAGGCGCGGGAGGATGGCGGCAGCTACATTGTGCAGGCGCGCGGGCCTGTGGACGGGGCGTTTCGGGCGGTGCTGGCGCGGGCGGGCGCAACAGAGGACACTTTCAAGAACTACGTTCCCAACAACGCCTATCTTGCGCGGCTTACACCGGCGGCGGCGGAGTCGTTGAAAGCCAGCCCGCTGGTGCAGTCGGTGATCGCGTATGAGCCGTATTACAAGATCCAGTCGTCGCTGCTGGGGGCGGCGGCGGGAGGGCGGCCGCTGCCGGAGGGGGCGGTGCTGACGCTGGGATTGTTTGCCGATGGCGCGGCGGAGACGATGGACGCGGATTGAAAAACTGGGCGGGGTGATCCTGTCGCGGGAGCAGTCGCCGTTCGGGCCGATGGTGCGGGTGTCGCCGCCGCGGGACTGGACGGCGCTGGCGGTGCTGCCGGGCGTGCAAATTGTGGAGGCGTATCATGCGCGGGTCCACGCGAACGACATCAGCCGTGTCAACACGGGCGTTTCGGCGGACACGACCAACAGCGCGACCTATCTTGGCTTGAGCGGCTCCAACGTGCTGGTGGCGGTGCCGGATTCAGGCGTGGACGCGACGCATCCGGGATTCAGCACGGGCGGGCAGCCTGGGCGCGCCGGGGGCGGCGCCGGTGCGCGTCCTGGGCCAGACGACGGGTGATCTGACGGACACCAACGGGCACGGCACGTTTGTGGCGGGCGAGATCGCGGGCAACGGGGACATGAGCACCAGTCCGGTGAACGTGGGGGGCGTTCTGGCGGGAATGAATTACGGGTCGGTGACCAACGCGGATTTTCGGGGCAAGGCGCCGCTGGCGAGGGTGTTTTCGATGAGCCTGAACCAATCGGACCAGGCGCTGCAGGCGGCGGCGGCGTTGACGAACGCGCTGATCTCCAACAACAGTTGGAACCATGACGGCGACAACGCCTACGACCTGGACGCGGCGAGTTATGACGCGGCGACGCGGGACGCGCTGCCGCTGGTGACGGGATCGCAGCCGGTGCTGTTCGTGTTTTCGGCGGGCAACGCGGGCAACGGGGATGATTCCAGCGATCCGGGCGGCGGGCGACCGCGACAGCATCCAGTCGCCGGCCACGGCCAAGAACGTCATCACGGTGGGAGCGATGCAGGAGAACCGTGGCATCACCAACGAGGTGACGGCGGCCGACGGCACGACCAACGAGCTGTGGCTGGCGGACACGTCCACGGGGTATCGCGTGGCGTGGTTTTCGAGCCGGGGCAACGTGGGAGTGGGGATTGAAGGGCCGTCGGGGCGGTTCAAGCCGGACGTGGTGGCGCCGGGGACGTTCATCGTTTCGACCCGGTCGCAGCAATGGGACACGGCGGATTATTTTTACCAAAGCCCGACCAACACCATCGTGGAGTCCTTTCCGGGCATTGTGGCCGATCCGGATTCGCTGTGGGTCAACGGCTTTCCGCTGGTGCCCACCAACGCCATCGGGGTCAACATCACGGTCAGCGCCAACGCCAATTCGCCCAGTCCGTTCCCGGCGCTGCCGATGTATATGGGATTGTATGGCGCGCCGTTTCCGCGACACGGTGATCACTCCGCAGGCCGTCTCCAACCAGGTCAATATTCCGTCGGACGGCGGATATGCGATGGCTGACATATTCAACAATGAAGGCTTCTACGGGTTCAACTACGGCATCAGCAACGTCAACAGCTCGCCGATCAGCTTTGATTTGACGACGACGATCATCCTGACCAACGGGCTGGACAATCATCTGCAGGTGTTGAGCAATTATCTGGACAGCCCGATCGGGCCGTATTACCGGTTCGAGAGCGGCACGAGCATGGCGGCGGCGGACGTGTCGGGCGTGCTGGCGCTGATGCGGGACTATTTCGTGAACCATTCCACGCTCACCAACCCCAGCCCGGCGCTGCTCAAGGCGCTGCTCATCGCCGGGGCGCGGGCGGCCGGGAGCGCGTATAACTTCCACCAGCCCGACAACCGGAACTACGAGGGCTGGGGCCTGGTCAACCTGCCCAACTCGCTGCCGGCGACGATCCAGACGAACTTCAGCGGCGGGGCGAAGGCCTCCTCGATCTTCCTCCAGGACCAGAGTCCGACCAACGCGCTGGCGACCGGGGACAGCCACACCTTCCACCTGACCCTCCAGACCAACAACACGGTGACGCTGCGCGTGACGCTGGCGTGGACGGATCCGCCGGGCAATCCCGCCGCGGCCATCAAGCTGGTCAACAGCCTGGAACTGGTCGTGACCAACCTCGACGACCCGACCAACCCGGTGATCTATTACGGCAACGACATCCCGGCGGGCGGCTTTTTCAACACGCCGGAACCGGCGACCAACGCGGTGAGCGTGGATGCCGTCAACAACGTCCAGAACATTCTCATTCCCGCCGCTGCTGGGCACTAACTATTCGGTCACGGTCATCGGGCGGGCCGTCAACGTCAACGCCGTCTCGGCGCAGACCAACAGTGTCAACAACGCCAGTCCCTCGGGCTTCTTCGCGCCGAACATCGTGCAGGATTACGCGCTGGTCATCACCGCCGGCGACGGCGGGGCGCCCGGCTTGTTCACGGTCGCCGACAACGGCATCGTCTCCAATCCGACCGGCGGACCAGGACATCACCTTCGTCACGCAGACCAACGCGCCGTTGATGAACCAGATAGTCGGGGCCGCTTCGCCGCTGCTGGGCACCAACACGCTGGGCCTGGGCGCGAACACGCCGTGGTCGTCCAACGGCGTCGTCACGCTGGGCATGACCAACCAGTGGCATTTTTACGTGGTGACCAACAATGCGCTGAACAGCGACGGGTTGAGTTTTGACGTGACCAACGCGGCGTTCGTGACGTTCTCGCCGGAGACGCTCTCGATCCCGCGCATGGGCGTGTTCGCCGGATCACAGGTGGATGCGACCCGGGCGGAGGCGGACATTGACGTGTATGTGACGACCGATCCGACGCTGACGAACCTGAACCCGGTGGCCATTTCCAACTGTCTGGCCGGCGGGCAGATTGGATTTTCGTCGCCGCCAGGCGTCAAGTTCTACGGCGCGTCCCTGGGCCGGGGCGGCGTGGAATACGTGGTGGACAACGGCGGGTCAAAGCCCGGCCAGGTGTATTACGTCGGCATCAAGTCGGAGGACCAGATGGCGTCGGAATACGATTTCATCCCGCTCTTCAGCAACATTCCGTTCAGCCAGTTGGACGCCAACGGCAATGAAACCGTCAACGGTTTGCCCGTGCCCATCAACATCCCCGACGGGACGCCGGCCAATCCGGGTGTGAACTTCGTGTTCGGCATCGCGATCTTTCCGATCACGGTGGGCGACCTGACGGTGACCATCACGAACACGCACCAGAACTTCGGCGACCTTTACGGCACGCTCACGCACAGCGGCGGGGCCGCCGCGTCCACGGTGGACGTGTTGAACAACCACGACGGATGGGGTTCGGTGACCAACCAGGCGTTTGTCTACAACGAGGCCAATGTTCCCAGCGGCGTCCTGACAAATCCCTATCCCACGACGTCGGACGGGCCGGGCAGCCTGCGGAACTTTTTCGGGAAGGACGGCTCGGGCGTCTGGCAGTTGACGGAGATGGATGACGCGCTGACGCAGACCGGCAGCGTGCAACGGTTCACGATGTTCATCAAGAAACAACAGCCCCTGGGCCACGGCAGCGGCGTGACCAACACGGTCGCGGCGCAGCAGTGGTCCTATAATTTCGTGGACGTGCCGCCGGGCGCGACGAACCTGACCATCAGCGTCACCAACCTCAACGGAACGCTCACAAATCCGCTCGCGATTTTGCCGCTGGACGCGTATGTCAAACTCGGGGCGCTGCCCACGACGAACAATTTTGACAAGATGATGGTGGTGCCCACCACACCGACCACGCCGCCGCCGGGCAGCTCGCTTTCGATCGGGCCGACGGACGTGCCGCCCCTCCAGCCGGGCCGCTACTGGATCGGCGTCTGGAACACCAACGCGATTGGCACGCCGGACCAGACCTATTCGCTCTTTGCGACGATTCTTCCCGAGATTCTCCTCGCGACGAACACGGACTGGGCCTCCACGAATGCGTCCATGTTTCTGGATGACGCGGTGGCCTATTCGGGCATTTATGTCACCAACAACCAGCCGATCGTTTCGTTGAACGTGGGCATCGAGACGAGGGACCCGCGCATCTCGGACCTGGTGTTTCATCTCATCAGCCCCGGCGGCACCCGCGTTCTCCTGATGGAAAACCGCGGCGGGACCAGCACCAACGGCGCGGGCGTGACGGTGCTGGTGACCAACATCATCACCACCACCAACGCGATTTTCACCACCAACGGTTTTGACGGACTGGCGGCGCAGGATTACCCCGCCGGTTCATCGTTTGCCAATGGCTGGGTTGTGACCAGCAATCAAGTCAGCGTGGTCACCGATCCCACCAACGCCTGGCAAGGCAGCAATTACCTGGCGCTGGCCAACGGCTCGATCTCCACCAATCTGACCACCGTGCCCGGATTGTTCTACACCATCAGCTTCCCCTATCGCGGGCCGGGCATCGCCGGGTGGTGGCGGGCCGAAAGCAACGCGGTGGACTCCATTTATGGGAACAACGGAATCCTCTCCCTGACGTCCACCGACACGATTGTCTGGACGAACGGCTTCGAAGGCGGCGGGCCGGGCAATTATTAGGCCAATGCGGGAACTAATTTTGCGGGCGGCTGGTATGTTGAAGGGCCAACGGCAGTTATGTCAACGTGATCACCAACGGGACATCAACCTTAAGCCCTAACGAAAAGGCCTATCAAGGGACCAATTGCATCAACCTGGTGGGCGCCAACGGCTGCGGCATTTCCACCAACATCGCCACCGTCCCGGGCATCACCTACACGCTCGATTTTGCCTACACCAAAAACCCGGACACCGTTTCAGGCCAGTTTGGAGTCGTGATTGATGGAAATCCGCTGGGCAACATCACCGCCAACCAGCACAATGCCTGGTCCAGCTTGAGATGGCAGACGGCCTCCCTCGTTTTCACCGCAACTTCCAACCTCACATACCTGGCTTTTGTCTATACAAACAATCCGGGGCTGTCGAATGTCCTGCTCGACGCCATCGGCTGGACCACCAATCTGACGGAAACCGTCGCCTATGCCAACGGCGAGGTCGCCACGGCATTCTATTATGATGGGGCCTCCAACCGGCTGGTCGTGCCCGACGCGCCCGTGCTGAACTTCGGCTCCAACGCGGACTTTTCCATTGATGGCTGGATCAGCCCGCTCATGCCGCCGCCGGATCCAACCACGGGAGTCATGTCCTTTGTTGACAAGCGGTATTCCCCCAACAGCAGCGTTTGCCAGGGCTATGAATTCAGCCTGATCAATGGCGCCATGTTCTTGCATCTTTCGGACAATATCGCCGCTTCCGGCCAGGCCTGGTTGTCGTCGGGATATGACCTGCGCGATGGCAGGATGCACCACGTGGCCGTGTCCGTGAAACGGAATTCCACCACGGGCGGCAACATGTATGTGGACGGAGCGCGCGTCCTGCAATTCGACCCGACCTCCGTTCCGGGTGATCTCACGCCCAGCCCCGCCCAGCCCCTGCTCATCGGCAATCATCCCGATCCGACCTATTATTCATTCTTCAAGGGGCGGATTGACGAGACCTCCATCTACCGGCGCGCCCTGTCGGCCTCTGAAATCAAAGCCATTTATGCCGGCGGCACCAACGGCAAATTCGATCCGGTGGTTTTCAACAGCTCGCCGTCCCGGAGCCTTGCCGAGGCCCAAATCAGACTCACCGGACAATCCCCCATCACCATTCTGGGCAACAACACCAACTGGCAGACCTACACCGCCGCCTTCAAGGCGGTCTCGGCCCAGACCACCCTGACCCTGGCCGGCGTCGAACCAGGCATGCTCCTGGGACCGATGGTCGTCACCCTCCAGACCACCAATGTCATCACCAACAATCTCTGCCTGACCTTCACCGAAAACACCAACCTCACCACCACGCCAGTCAAATACCTGCCGACACCCTTTACAAATAGCATGGTGCCTGTCTTAATCGCAACCACAACGACCAACACGATTACTAATTGGTTTAATGGCTTCGAGGGAGGAGGTCCTGGCACTTATGGGGCGGGAGCAGGAACATATTTTGCGGGTGGGTGGTATGTTGAAGGCCCGGATTATGTTGATGTGCTTGCCAATGGATATAAGGGATCTACAGCTTACCAAGGCAACTACGATATAGACTTAAATGGTGGTGGCGCCAGTGGAATTTCAACGAACATCGTAACCGCTGCCAGCCTAACCTACACACTCAATTTCGCGTATGCCAAAAACCCTGATCTTGGTGCAGGTATTGCCCATGCGGGCATTCTGATTGGCTCGAATTCACCGATCATTATCACCGCAAACCAAGCCAATAGTTGGGCCAATCTGGGATGGCAAACGACATCCTACGTTTTCACCGCGACTTCTCCCTCGACACATCTGGCCTTTATATCCACGAATACTCCTGGAGTTTCGGGGGTATTGCTGGATGCAGTGAACTTGACGACTTTGGCAACGAATTACACCTACACTACCAATCAGGTAATGACCAACTATTATATTTTGCCCGAACAATCCTTGGACGCCTTCAGCGGCGAGAACGCCCAAGGTCTCTGGCAGTTGGAAATCCAGGATGACCGCGCCGGGGCGGGACTCACGAACCTGCTCGTGAGCTGGCAGTTGCAATTTGTTTTGGGCAACACAACAGCGATCCCCGGTGTTTTGAGCGGCGGCATCGGGCAAACCAATCAATTCATCCCGGCCGGCGACATTGCGTGGTATCAGATCACCGTGCCGGCGTTAGCGAATTGGGCCGTGAACCGTCTGCTCTTCGCCAGCGCGCCGGTCAACGTGTGGTTCGACACGAACTCTCCTCCCACGACCAACATATTCTTCTTTAACGGGACCAGCGTCTCCAACCTGTTAAGCATAACCAATCCGCCGGTGCAACTGCCGCCGACACTGCCGTCTCCGAAGATATATCAAGGCCAGACGTATTATCTGGGCGTGCAGAATCCCAACGCCTTCACTGTCAATTATGGCATCGAGGTGGATTTCGTGACTGCCTCCGGACAACCGGCGATTGCGGTCTCGCCGTCTTCTGGCAGCGCCACGCTCAAATGGTCGGCGTCGCCGACGGCGCAATTCCAGGTGAAATGGACGGACGACCTGACACAGCCGTGGCAGACCGATACGAACGTGATCACGTCGAGCGACGGCAACTTCACGTTCACCGACGATGGTTCGCAAACCGCGCCGCTGGGTCCAAAACGGTTCTACCAGCTGGTGCAGATTGTTCCGTGATGGCGGCTGACTTTTGACACTGAATTGCGGGATTGAAGCCTGTGCTCCGTCCCGCATCCAGCGATTCAAGGAAAACACCTGCCTTGCATCCTGTCGGCATATTTTTTGGATTGCGTCAATTGAGTTATAAAAAACATTGACGAATCAAGCGGCGATTGTTAGAACTTCAATAGTCGAACAGATTTTCTCGGTCGGAATGTCAGCCGCACATTTGATTGCGACAAAGAATTTATGAAAGCTATTTGCGCATTAGTCGTCACGTTCATCCTCGGTTGGCAGCTGCAGGCACAAGTTATCTTCAAACTCTCAAGTTCACCAGGTGTGGGAAGCAATCCCGATTCGGTCGTGGCGGCGGATGTCAATGGCGATGGCAAGATGGATTTGATTTGTGCCAACTACTACGACTACTCGCTGACCGTGCTGACAAATAATGGCGTTGGCGGTTTTGTGTTATCCGGGACTTATACGGTGGGCGGTTATCCTGACCCGGTAATAGGGGTGGATGTCAACAAGGATGGCAAGGTGGATTTGATTAGTGTGAATGGCCAGGACAGCAGCCTTACTGTATTGACGAACAATGGCAGCGGCGGATTTGTGCTGTCAGGCACCTATTATGTGAGCAATCCTCCCACGTCGGTTGTGGCGGCGGATGTGAATGGGGATACAAACATTGATTTGATTAGCGCGAATTGGGACGGTGGGGACACGCTAACGGTGCTGACGAACAATGGCGCCGGGGGGTTCGCAGTGTCTTCCTCGCCGACTGTGGACAGTAAACCGTATTCGGTCACGGCGGCAGATGTCAACGGGGATGGCAAGGCGGACTTGATTTGTGCGAGTTGGGGACACAATATCATATCTGTTTTGACAAACAACGGTAGCGGTGGTTTTGTCTTGTCGAGCACCAATGCTGTGGGCAGTCAACCCTATTGCGTCACGACGGCAGATGTCAATGGCGATGGCAAGGTGGATTTGGTCTGTGCGAACTTTGACGGCACCTGGGGCAATACGCTGACGGTGTTGACAAACGATGGCACTGGCAAATTTGTGTTATCCTCCTCGCCGGTCGTGGGCAACGGGTCAATTGCAGTCGCGGCGGCGGATGTCAACGGCGATGGCAAGGTGGATTTAATTTCCGCAAACTGGCGTGACAACACGCTTTCAATTTTGACGAATAGCGGGACAGGCGGGTTTGTGCTCGCCACCAATTTGCCGGTGGGAAACACTCCGAATTCTGTCACGGCGGCGGATATCAACAGAGACGGCAAAGTGGATTTGATCAGCCCAAACAGCGATGGCACGCTTTCCGTGCTGACGAATGCGACCGTGTTTCCCATACCGTGCGGTCCGGTGGCAACCGCCGTGGCGTTCGAGACAAACGGTTTCACCGTCAGCGTAACGATTGTTTGCAGCGGCAGCGGATACACTACAGCGCCGCTGGTTCATTTTGTAGGCGGCGGCGGCAGCGGGGCGCAGGCGGTCGCCACGGTCAGCAACGGAGTGGTCACGGCCATTCAGGTCATCAACCCCGGCTCCGGCTACACCAACGCGCCGTTGGTGGTCATTGATCGGCCGTCCATTCCCAATCCGGTATTGGACATCCGGCCCGCTGCCGTCCTTTCCTTTTCGAATCTGACCCTTGGCGCCAATTACCAGTTGCAGCAGACGTTCCTGTGGTATTGGACAAACCAATTCAACGGCTTCACGGCCACAAATGCAATTTGGATGCAAGCGGTTCCGGGCCGGGCGAACAGCGGAGATTACCGGCTGGCACCCGCCCCGGTTCCGGCCCAGGCCTTCGCCACGGCGCAATTGTTCTATGGCTATATCATCGGGGCGCCGATCGTCAACTCCGGTTCCGGCTACGTGACCAGTCCGGCGGTCGCCATCGTTGGCGGAGGCGGCAGTAACGCGACTGCGGTGGCGCAAATATCCGCCGGGGCCGTGACCAACATCTTGATCACCAGCATCGGGAACGGTTACACCAGCCCGCCAACGGTTGAGATCGCCCCGCCGCCGGTCGCGGCGTTGTGGCCGGCAGTCCTGGCGGGAATGCAGTTGAATTCTACGAATTTGGTCCCTTATGACAATTATCAGCTTGAATTCACGCCGAACGCGGCCGGAGGCTGGACCAATTGGGACGGCGGATTGTTCACGCCGGCTTTCCCATCCTACTCACAATTCGTCATCATAACCAATGGCGCCGACTTCTTCCGCTTGGAGGATCTGGACACACCGTAGAATGTGCCTGATACCAGGGCAATTTAACAATAACCACGCCCAAAGCAGCGCCGACGGGATGGGCCGAATGTTGATAACGCGCTTTCAAATCGCTGGTTTCTGGAACGCCCCCGTATTGGCGGTGATCCAATGGCGATTTCATTGCTCCTGACCTGGAACATCATTGCCCGGCGGGTTTGCCGGCTGTCTTTCCAAGTAAGCCCCGAGCCGGCACGTTTGTGCCGCGACCGGCTGGCCGTGTTGCTGGTTGCAGCCCGACAACGCCGCCGGCAGCCGTCCTTCGAAATAACCGGCAACCAGCTTTTCCGTCGCCGCGCCAGATTGCCCGATCCTGACTTCAATGCCGTGATGAACCAGATAATCCAACGCGCGCCGGCCAATGCCGCTGTCGCCGACAATCAGGATTTGAACGCCTCGTTCGCGGAGCCAGCGCGGGAATGAGCCGGGTTCGTGCGGCGGCGCGGCGAGAATTTGCGTGCGGACAATGGCACGGCTTTGCCGGTCCGCTTCCACAACCGCAAAGGATTTGGTTTCCCCGAAATGGCCGGAAAGGCGGCCGTCAACAACCGGAATGGCGAATTTTTACGAGCATGGTTTTGCGGCAGCGAAGAATGATTGTGATTTGCCGGCGACTCGTGCGCGAGACCGGCCAGAAACCCGTTCATAAGCGCGGCAAAACGGGCACAACCCGGCTTCAACGCGCTTCACCAACTCGGAACGCGAATCCGCGCTGCCGTTTTCGGGCGCGTCGGCAGACCGGACAGTTCGCGCAGACCCGGGCCAGTATTTTGTCGAACGACGATATTTTTCCGGCATTCATCCGGCTCAAGCCTTCGGCGCGAGCGCTTCCAGCGCGTCCATGACAACCGGGATGTGCGTGTAAGCCGGGCCGCCCTGCATCATCACGGCCACGCAGGCGGCTTCGAGAATTTCCGCGGGGGAGTTTCCGGCTTCGAGGCATTTCTGGACGTGCAGGTTGATGCACGGCTCGCAGCGTTGCGCGACCGCGATGCCCAGCGCCACCAGTTCCTTCTCCTTTTTCTTGAGCGCGCCGTCCTTCATGGTGGCTTGAAACAAGCCGCCGAAGCCCTTGACCATGTCGGGCGCGGCGGTTTTCATCTTCTCAAAGTCACCTTTGAACTTTTCCAAAAAAGCGAGTGTGTCTGACATAAGTCTGTTCCTTTCGTGGTTGATTGGGTTTATGCGTGAGAATGGCAATCGTCGCCGTCGTGATGATGGTGGTGGCCGCCGTGGTCGTCGTGGTGATGCGAGCAGCCTTCGGGTTTATCCACCAACTGCCCGTTGAGATAGGCATTGGCCAGTTCCTCGGCGGTCGCCCCGGATTTTCCGGCGAGGACGGCGATGCCTTGCTGGGCAAAGAGGTCCAGCGCGCGCCGTCCGATGCCGCCGGCGATCACGACGTTCGCGCCCTGCTCGCGCAGCCAGCGCGGGAAAAGCCCCGGCGCGTGCGGCGGCGCGGTGAGCGTCCGGATGTCGAGAATCTTGCGTTGCGCGGGATCGGTTTGCACGAGCGTGAATTGGGTGCTGCCGCCAAAATGCTCATGCAGGCGGCCCTCGGTTGTGGGAATGGCAATCGTCATGCTTCGATAATCCGATAATTCCGCTTGCATTGCAAGCCGCATCTTCCTCATAATCATAACGTTGCTACAAGCAACGCTTTTAGGTTCCATTCGATTTTCAAATGACAACAACCGACTTGACTGCCTTGAAACAAACGCGGGCCACATCGCTCCGGGCCGAGAACCATCCCTTTTGCATGGTTTGCAGCGGCTCGAATCCGCTGGGACTGGGATTGAAATTTTCCTGCGAGGAAGACGGCTCGGTCAGCGCCACGTTCCTGGGCCATCCGGCGCTGGAAGGATTTCAGGGATTGCTCCACGGCGGCGTGATTGCCTCGCTGCTGGATGGCGCCATGACCAACTGCCTGTTCGCCCACGACCGCGCGGCGATGACCGCGGAATTGAAAGTCCGCTATCGGGAGCCGGTGGTGATTGGCGAGGAGATGCACATTCGCGCCTGGATCGAACGCTCGTGTCCGCCGTTGCACTGCCTCGCTGCGGAGTTGAAACAGGGCGATTGCGTCAAGGCCGTTGCCACGGCCAAATTCATGGAACGCCATGAGTGAGGAAATCAAGATCACTGTCCTGGTCGAGAACAGCGTGAATATCCGCGGCCTGCGGGCCGAGCACGGGCTGGCATTTCACATTCAGGCGGGCGCGCATCAACTCTTGTTCGACACGGGCCAGAGCGATTTGCTGATTCAAAACGCCGCGAAGTTGCAAATTGATCTGCGACAAGTGAAGGCCATGGTCTTGAGCCACGGCCACTACGACCACACGGGCGGATTGAAGGCGGTTCGTGAATTGGCTCCGCAATCGAGGTTGTATCTGCATCCGGCGGCGCTCCTGCCAAAATTTTCCGGACAACCCGGCGGCAGCAGCCGGGCGATTGGAATGAGCGGGGAGAATGCGAAGGCCGTCCGCGATGCGCGCCAATCCGTCGTCTGGATTAACTCGCTCACGGAAGTCGCGGCTGGCATTTTCGTCACCGGCGAAATTCCGCGGCAGAACAATTTTGAAGACACCGGCGGACGTTTTTACCTCGATGAAACCTGTTCAAAGGCGGATCTGCTCGTGGATGATCAGGCGCTGTTTTTCGAAACGCGCGAAGGGCTGGTGGTGGTGCTCGGTTGCGGACATGCGGGAGTGGTGAACACGCTCGAACACATCCGTCTGCTCGCCGGTGAACGGCCTGTTCGCGCGGTCATCGGTGGCTTGCACCTGCTCAATACCGGCAGGGAGCGCGTGGACAACACCTTGGAAGCGTTCCGCCGTTGGAACGTCCAACAGATTGTTCCCGGCCATTGCACCGGCGTCGCCGCTGTTGCCAGATTGTGGGCCGCGTTTCCGGACCGTTGCGGCTCCTGCTCCACGGGAACCCGGCTGGTTTTTCGATGACTCGCATCAAGCGCTGGACACTTGAGCCACCAGCACTTCCTGATTGCAGCCTTTCCGCAGCCGGGTGATCAAACCACGATTCTGCAAAAATTTCTGCAGGTCGCGGAACGAGTGCGGCTCGCGCGGATGAATTTTGCCCTCGGCGCGATGGGCGCGCGCGATGCTTTGAAAGCCGCGCGGGCTGAAATCGGCAAGCACGATTTTGCCGCCGGGTTTGACCAAGCGCAGCATTTCCTCCAGCACCGGCTGAAAATCCCTGATGTGATGCATGGCGTTCATGGAAACCACCGCGCCGAAGCTGCGATCCCGCCACGGCAGTTTGGCGGCGTC
Organism: uncultured Verrucomicrobiae bacterium; assembly: GCA_963711945.1. Lineage (GTDB taxonomy): Bacteria > Verrucomicrobiota > Verrucomicrobiia > Limisphaerales > UBA11358 > UBA11358. Next base: position 419,423 of record CAVQGB010000010.1, read on the forward strand.
GCGCAGGACAAACTTGATTCGGTCCTCAACTTTGTGGTAACGCGCGTTGAGCCGGGCGGCTTGCTGTTCCTCGGCGGAAATGTCCACCGTCGTGATGTCTTGGACGTGCATCGCCGAGTTTGACCAGAAAACGTCCTCTGCCGGTGCCGATTTCGAGCACGGGATTTTCCAGCGGCAGCGCCTGTTTCAGAACGAACTTGATGCCGGCTTGCAGATCGCAGCCGAACCGCCGCAAGTGGGCGTCGCGTTTGAGTTGTTGCCGATGATGGGCGAGGACTTCGAAGGCATGGGTGGTAGTTTTCACGTGCAAATTGGAAATGAGGTTCAGGCCACACCACCATTCACGCGAATGTTCTGGCCGGTCACCCAATTGGCCGCGTCACTCGCGAGAAAAGCCACGACCTCCGCAATTTCCCCCGGTTTGCCCAGCCGGCCGAATGCTGCCGCCTGCGCAAGCCGCTGAATTTGTTCCGCGGATTTGCCGGCATTGAACAAATCGGTGTCCGTCGGTCCAGGCGAGACGACATTGACCGTTATGCCGCGCGGCGCCAGTTCCTTCGGCGAGCGAGCGCGTGAGTTGTTCCACCGCGCCCTTGGTGGCCACGTAAGCGCCGTAGGCAGGCAGCATCATGACGGTGGTGGTGCTGGACAAATTGATGATGCGTCCGCCTTCCGCCAGCCGCGTCGCCGCCTGCTGGCAGGCAAAGAAAACGCCCTTCACGTTCACCGCAAAAATGCGGTCGAACTCCGCCTCGGTCACGGCGCTGACCGGTTTGTTGAACATGATGCCCGCGTTGTTCACCAGGATGTCCAACTTGCCGAAATGCGCGAGCGTTTCGTCGAACAGCCGGACGACTTCGGGAACGCGCCCGACATCGGCCTGGATGGCCAGCGCCTTGCCGCCGGACGATTCGATTTCGGCCGACGAGTTTCCGGGCGTCGTCAGCTCGGCTGGCGTAGTTGATGGCGACGGCCGCGCCGTCGCGGGCCAGGCATTGGGCAATGGCGCGTCCGATGCCGCGCGAGGCGCCGGTGACCAGCGCGACTTTTTTGTTCAGAGTCAGATTCATGGGCCGAGGATAATGCTTATGGCGGTTTCAGTAAAAATTTGTTTGGAAGCCGGACTGTCCCGGCCACAGCGGCATCAATGGCCGCTCGCGTCGCCGACAATCTTCCGCGCCCGGCCATAGGAACCGAGATTGAAAACATTCGTGTAGCCCATGTCCGTCAATTTGCGTTGCGCCACGCCGCTGCGCATTCCGCTGGCGCAATGCAGCAGCAGCACTTGGTTTTTGTCCTTCGCCAGCTTCGGCGCTCCGGCTTCGATTTCGTCCAGCGGAATGTTGACCGTGTTCAGCAGATGGCCGGCGCTGAATTCGCCCCGGCTGCGCACGTCAATCACAACCACGCCATTCTTCAGGTGTGCGAGCGCGGCCTGGGTGGAAATTCCGCCGGCTTTTTTCAACAGCCACACAACCCCTGCCAGCGCAGCGATCACAAGCAAAGGAATCCAAGTCATGGTTTGATCTTTGAAAGTGTTGCCGTGGATTTCCGCCCGTTGGCCATGAAGTAAAGCAACGGCACCACCACCGGCGCGATGATCATTGAAACCAGACTTCCCGCCATCAGCGAAATGGCCAGGCCCTGGAAAATCGGGTCGAACAGAATCACCGTCGCGCCGACGACCACCGCCAGCGCCGTCAGCAGGATCGGGCCGGAACCGGATCATGCCCGCCTCGACCACCGCTTCGGCCAGCGGCATGCCTTCCGCCAGCCGCAGTTCGATGAAGTCCACCAGGATGATGGAGTTGCGCACCACGATGCCCGCGCCGGCCATGAAGCCGATCATCGAGGTCGCCGTGAAAAACGCGCCCAGCAACCCGTGCGCCGGCAAAATGCCGACCAGCGAAAACGGAATCGCCGCCATCACAATCAGCGGCGTCAGGAACGACCGGAACCAGCCGACCATCAAAATGTAGATCAGCACCAGCACCGCGGCGAACGCCATGCCGAGGTCGCGAAAGACTTCAATGGTGATGTGCCATTCGCCGTCCCATTTGATGCGACGGCTGCGTTGTCGGTGAAGGGCATGTGGGAGTTGTAAATTTTCAACGGCGAGCCGTCGCCGCCGAATTGCTGCGTGTCGAGCTTTGCCAGCGCCTTGTTCATTTTCAAAATCGCATAGACCGGGCTTTCAATGGAACCCGCCACGTCGCCGATGACGTAGGTCACGGGCATGAGATTTTTGTGGTAGATGCTTTTGTCGGCGATGGTGTGCTCGACGGTCACCAATTCGCGCAAGGGCACCAGCGGCGGCGCGCCGGTCGTCGAACCGGTTCGGGCAGCGCGTTGGCGTCGCCGGAACGCACGCGCAGCGCCAGCAAATCCTCGGGAGTGCTCCGGTCGGCCAGCGGCAGTTGGAAGACGATGTTCACGTCCTCCTTCTCGCGCGGCACGTGCAGCAAATCCACCGACTCGCCGCCGACGGCGATCTTGAGCGTCTGGGAAATCGTCTCGGCGCTGATGCCGTTGAGCGCGGCCTTTTCCTTGTCCATCACGAAGCGCACCTTGGGCTGGTCGGCCTCGATATACCAGTCCGTGTCCACCACGCCGGGCGTGTTGTGGAAAATGTCAATGACCTTGTGCGCCAGCGCGAGCCGGTCTTTTTCCGTCGGCCCATAAATTTCCGCCACCAGCGTCTGCAGCACCGGCGGGCCGGGCGGCACTTCGGCCACGGCCACGCGCGCGCCGTATTTCGCGGCGATGGCGGCGACGCGCGGGCGGACGCGCTTGGCGATGTCGTGGCTCTGCGCCTTGCGCTCGTTCTTGGGCACGAGGTTGACCTGCATGTCCGCGACGTTCGCGCCGCGGCGCATGAAATAGTGGCGCACCAGGCCGTTGAAATTGAACGGCGAGGCGACGCCGGCATAAACCTGGTAGTCCGTCACCTCCGGCTCGGTGCGCACGGCGGCGGCGATTTCGCGCGCGGCCTGGGCGGTGCGCTCCAGCGAACTGCCTTCCGGCATGTTGAGGATGATCTGGAATTCGCTCTTGTTGTCGAACGGCAGCATTTTCACCTTCACCCAGCCGATGCCGACAGTGCCATGGAAGCCAGGAGCAGCACGACCAGTCCGCCGAGGAAGAGGTAACGCGCCTTTCGCTTCGCCACGAGCGGCGCCATGAGGCGGCGGTAAATCCGCGTGAAAAAATTCTCCACCGGCACGGAATGCAATGTCGGGTTCCCGCCTTCGGTCACACACGCCGCGCCTTCGGTGAGGCAGGAATATTTCCGGCCCCAGCGCAAAATCCGGATGCTCGCCCACGGCGTGACGATGAACGCGATGGCCAGCGAGAAAAACATCGCCGCGCTGGAACCGATGGGAATCGGCCGCATGTAAGGCCCCATCAATCCGCCGACAAACGCCATCGGCAGCACGGCGGCGATCACGGCGAACGTGGCGAGGATGGTCGGGTTGCCGACTTCGTTGACGGCCTCGACGGCGATGGCGCTCCAGTTCCGGCCCTTGTTGTGCGGCAGATGAAAATGGCGGACGATGTTTTCGACGACGACGATGGCGTCGTCCACCAGGATGCCGATGGAGAAGATCAGCGCGAAGAGCGTGATGCGGTTGAGCGTGTAGCCGTGGAGGTAAAACACCAGCAACGTCAGCGCGAGCGTGGACGGGATGGCGATGGCGACGATGAGCGACTCGCGCCAGCCCAGCGCCAGCAGAATCAGCAGCGACACGCCGACGACGGCGATGCCCATGTGCCAGAGCAGCTCGTTGGATTTCTCCTCCGCCGTCACGCCGTAATTGCGCGTGACGGACACCTGCACGTCGGCGGGAATGATGCGGCCTTTGAGCGTGTCAATTTTCTTGAGGACTTCGTCGGCGACGGAGATGGCGTTGGCGCCGGGCCGTTTGGCGATGGTCAAGGTGACGGCGGGTTGTTCGTCGAAATTGGGGAGCGCACGCGCCTCGCGTGCGGCGGTTGGCGCCTCGCCAACCGCAGTCTCGCGCGCCATCGCGCGAGTGTCCACGCGCGAAGGCGCGCCTGGTTCCCGACCGCGGGGCGCGGTCGGGGGCACGCGAGGCGCGTGCGCTCCCCAGCCGAAAAGAACATATTGATTCGGCTCTTCCGCGCCGTCCACGATGGCCGCCACGTCGCGGAGATAAACCGGTTTGCCGCCAAACACGCCCACGACCACGTTGCCGACGTCCTCGGCGCTGGCCAGAAATCCGCCGGTTTCAATCACGACTTCCTTGTTGTTGCTGGTCAAACCGCCGGCGACAAACTGGCGGTCGGCCTGCTGCAGCATGGGAATCAGCCCGGCGGGACTGAAATTGCGCGAGGCCAGCTTGGCCGGGTCGAGCAGCACGCGCACCTCCCGCCGCTCGCCGCCGATGAGGGTCGTCTCGGCCACTTGCGGCACCTGTTTCACCGCGTCATCCACCTGCGCCACGAGCCGGCGCAGCGTCAAATGGTCGTAATGCGCGCTGTGAAACGTCAGCGCCAGGATCGGCACGTCGTCAATGGACCAGGCCTTGATGAGCGGCTGGGAAACGCCGTGCGGGATGCGGTCGTAGTTGGACTGCAGCTTCTGGTTGAGCTTCACCAGGCTGCTCTCCATGTCTTCGCCCACCTTGAAGCGGACGATGACCAGCCACTGGCCTTCGCTCGAAGTCGAGTAGATGTATTCGACGCCGGGAATTTCCCAGAGCAGTTTCTCCATCGGCCGGGTGACGCGCTCCTCGACTTCCTTGGCGCTGGCGCCGGGCATCGAGACCAGCACGTCAATCATCGGCACCTTGATCTGCGGCTCCTCCTCGCGCGGCAGCAGCAGCACCGCAGCACGCCCAGCAGGACCGACGCGATGATCACCAGCGGCGTCAGCTTGGAATCAATGAACGCCCGCGCGATGCGGCCGGCGATGCCGGACGGCGCAGTGGATAAAATGTCAGGCCCGGTTTTCAAGGCTTAACGATGACGGGCTGGCCGTCCAGCAAATGGTCCGCGCCTTCGGTCACAACTGTTTCGCCCGCATCTACACCGGAGACCAGTTCAACCTCGTTGCCAACGCGCTTGCCGGTTTTGACGATGTGCAATTGCGCGCGGCCATCCGCCACGACGAACAACAATTCCAGTTGTCCCCGCCGAATCACCGCCGCGGCTGGAACGCGCAACGCGGAAATCTCGCCGGTCGGAACGGCGACGCGGCCAAATTGTCCGGCGCGCAAGCCGGACGCCGGCGGCAGGTCCAGCTTGACGACAAACGTGCGGCTGCCGGTGTCGGCGGACGGCGCTATTTCGCTGACGGCGCCGGTGAGATTTGTTTCCAATGCATCCATGCGGACGGGCAGCGGTGTCGCCGAGCTTGATTTTGTCCACGAGCGCCTCCGGCACATCGGCTTCGAGTCGCAGATGACCGGGGTCTTCCATTTCCAGCAGCGACTTGCCGGGCGCGGCCAGGTCGCCGACGTCGGCGGCCTTGCGGGTGATGACGCCTTTGAACGGTGCGCTGACTTTTGCGTAGCCCAGCAACGTCTTTGCCTGGGACGCCGCCGCGTCAGCCACCCGAAATTTGGATTGGGTGCCGTCGAATTCGGATTGCGATAGGATGTTTTGTCCGAAAAGATTGGTGGCGCGCTTCAAATCGCTTTCCGCCTGCTGGCGCAAGGCGGCGGCCTGGTCGCATTGCGCCTGAATCTCGCGGGCGTCAATCACCGCCAGCAACTCGCCGTTGGTCACCCGCTGGCCGGCCACGACGAGCATTTGTTCAATCTTGCCGCTGATCTTGGCTTCGATGGCGGCGTGCAATTTGGCGCGCACCGTGCCCACTTCCTCCTCCGTGGCCACGCGGCTTTTGCTTTCGGCGACTTGCACCCGCACGGCGACCGGAGGTAGGGAATTGGCGGAGGCATTTTCTGTTTTGCGCCCGCAGCCGGCCAGGACCATGGCCGCGAGCAGTGCCGGGGTGGAGATGAAATACAGTCTGTTCATTTTCCGAGTGACAGTTGTGGATGATACACGGGTTGCCCTATTCTTGTCGTTTCAAAATTGCCGGTATTGATTGGAACGATGAATTCATGCCTGGGTGGATGGCTTTGATCGTTCGGGCCGGGTTTGGAGTTCAAGCAGTTCCGCCGCTTCGGCGACACAGGCGGCACAACGATGATCCCCGTCCGCGCGCAGTTCCTTGCAGTAAAGCGAGCCTAAACGCGCGGCGAAGGCGGACTTCAGCATCTCCGCCTGGGCGGGCGCGGCCAGGCAGGCTGCGTGCAATGCGCCGCAAAGCCCGCCCGGCGCCCGGCCGCCGCCGAACGGTTTCAGGCTGGCGGGCGTGATGGAGGTGTCACCGGAAAATTCGCACCAAGCGTGGATGACGGCCTGGGCGCAATTGAGGCGTTCGGGCGGCTGGCGAAACACTTTCAAGGCGAGTTCTTTCATAAGAATATGGCGGTTCAATTCCCGGACGATGGTTGCGCCGGTTTGTCCGCGCAGCAGCAGTTGTCGCCATCACGACCCGCGCCAAGTTTTTTCAAGATCATTTCCAGCGGACAGAAGTTCGTGAACGATGATTGCAGCAGGTTGAAGCCGACGAACGCGGTGAACCAGAGCCAGTAAGGGCTGTGGTAGTGCGCCAGCAACAGGCTGGCGAGGATGAACACGCCGGCGAACCGGCGGATGAGCATGTGCATTTTCATAATATTCCTGGACAATTTATACTTTCGTTGTATAATCATATAACCATTTAGGAATATGTCAAACAAAATAACGCTGCCCGCGCTGAAGCCCGCGGAACTGGAGCGGATTGCCAGCCGGTTCAAGATGCTTGGCGAGCCGATGCGGTTGAGGATTTTGCAGGCGGTCTGCGGGTCGCCGCGCACGGTCACTGACATCGTGGCCGCGACCGGCGCGACGCAGGCGAACGTCTCGAAGCATCTCGCCCTGCTGGCCGCCGCGGGAATTTTGCAGCGCGAGAAGGACGGCCAGTGCGTGTATTACGGCATCAAGGACCGCCTGGCGGTGAAAATGTGTGAGCTGGTTCGGGCGCAGGTGGCCGGCTGAAGCGATGCCGTGCTTTTGCGTCGAGCACAAGAATTACGGCGACAATGTTTCGCGGTGGGGCAGGTGGTCGCGGTTCCATCGGACCAGGGCGGCGTCGCTGGTGTCGTTAAAAAGAAATTGCAGCGTCGGAGATTCGACGTGGCCGTCGCAAAAGAGCACGTTGGCTTTGCCCTGGTGTCGGGTCTGTGCGTTCCCAAATTTTTCCAATTCAGCCAGACTGGCTCGCGCGAAAACACCCACGCTGATAAAATCATCCCCCAAAGCCATCATTTCACTCGGAGCCGTGACTTCTGATTCAGCGGTGGGCGACATTTTTATCGAATGCGGAATGGGATGTCCTCCAAGGCCAAACGGCTGGTCTTCTCCAATGAGGTTGTTGGTTAGCACCGTCAACCCATAAGCATTGTAAGCATAAGAAAATGGCGGCAGCGCATTCGTGAAGAATGTTCTCGACCAGCGCACGGTCGGACAATTCCAGATCCTGTTTGTCAAAAATAATTGGCCTGATTGCGAAGACCCGACGCCATAATGCTCCAATTGGACACACCACATGCCCTCACCTCGGTCGAGGAGAGTTGGATAACCATGGTTGTTCTCCAGGAAATTATGCAGGCCAATTCCCAACTGGCGCAAATTACTGACGCAACTAATTCGTTGCGCCATTCCTTTCCCTTTCGAAATTGCCGCTGCCAACAGCGCCGCGAGAATTCCAATGATGGCAATGACCGTCAGCAGTTCAATCAAGGTGAACGCCAGTTTTTTTCGCGGACCGACCATGCGCAAGCAATACTGCATTTCGCTTTTTCTTTCAATGGCCAACATTTAGGCTGTGGGCATGGCACATTTGCAAAAGGCGATTGACGAAGCGGTCGTGACGTTCCGCGGATTGGCAGTTTTGGAAGAACCGCTCGCGCGCGCGGCGAAAATGGTTCTGGCCTGCCTGACCTCCGGCCACAAACTGCTCATCTGCGGCAACGGCGGCAGCGCGTCCGATGCCACGCATCTGGCCACGGAATTTCTCTGCCGCTTTGTGGACAACCGCCGGCCCTATCCGGCCATTACACTCACCAACAACGGCGAGTTCATGACCGCCGTTTGCAATGATTTGCAGTCCGATGAAATTTTCGCGCGGCAGGTCTGGGGCCTCGGCCAGAAAGGCGACGTGCTCATCGCGCTCACGACCAGCGGCAAATCCAAGAACGTCCTGCGCGCGCTGGAGGAAGCAAAGCGGAAAGGCATCGAGAGCATCTGCTTCCTGGGCCGCGACGGCGGTTTTACGAAAGGCCTTGCGACGGTGGATTTGCTGGTGCCCGGCGACAATACGGCGCGGATTCAGGAAGCGCAGAAATTGCTTTATCATGTCCTCTGCGAAATGGTGGATGAAAAACTGCCGAAGAAGTAAGACACGGATTTCACGGATTTACACGGATTGATTTCCTGAATTATTCACCCGCGAAAATCCGTCAATCCGTGTCCGTCAATAATCCGGCTCGTTGCCTGCTTTCCATTTGATGTTGCAGCCGATGCTGGCTGTTTGATCAGGCGGAACCGGTTTTCCCGCCAGCACGGCGTCGAGCGCGGCGCGCAAATCTTTTCCGGTCACGGGAATGCCGTTGCCGGGCCGGCTGTCGTCCAACTGGCCGCGATAGACGAGTTTCCGGTTTTTGTCGAACAGGTAAATATCCGGCGTGCAGGCGGCGCGGTAAGTTTTGGCCACGGCCTGGGTTTCGTCGTAAAGATACGGGAAAATGTAGCCGGCGGACTTCACTTCGCCCTTCATTCTCGCCGGGCTGTCCTCGGGATAATTCGCCGCGTCGTTCGAGTTGATGCCGACGATGGCAACGTGCCTCGGCATATAATCGCGCGCCAGTTGCGCGAGACCGGCGCGGATGTGCTTGACGTAGGGGCAATGGTTGCACATGAAAATCACCAGCAACGCGGGCGCATCTTTCAAATCCGCGAGCGAGACGGTTTTCCCGTTCGTGTCCGGCAGACTGAAATCGGGCGCCGTCGTGCCGAGCGGCAGCATGGTGGAGGGTGTCAGTGACATGCCAGGAATGTGGCGCGGAGCATGGAATTTCGCAAGCGGCCAAATGATGATGCGGATTCCGGAGCAAGCCAGTCCTTTTCGATCGTCGTTTGAAGCTGGAGAACCACAGTGCCAAATTCACATCCGATGCCGGGTTGTTGACCTCCAGGAAAACCGAAAACAGACCTGGAAAAAGACTTGCAAAATCATGGAGCAGGAAGAACATCATAAAAACAGCCCACGCATGTCCTGGGGAGCAACCAAAATGGGAAATTTCAGCTTATAGGACGCGAGGACAACCGGAGTCAAGCCATCGGACTTGCCCGCACGTGGAATGTCACCGTTGTAAAATACGGGGAAAGTATGCCATGAAGAAGACTTTGGCATTGTTGTCGGCGACAGCCATCGCCGCTTTGGCCTTGGAATCAACCCTGTGCCTGGCGAAGACTCAAACTTTTCCCATCGCCGTGGTTCCGACGCCTCCCCATGCGCCCGTGATCATGAGCGGCATTGTGTCTGAATCCGCCCTCCGCATCTCGGCGGGTTTGCGCGGAACCAGCAGCGACCCTCTGCCTCCACCAAGTTTCTGGGACCCGGCAAAGGCTTGGATACGGGAGCACCATCCACTCATCCGCGGATTGGCCATCGCCCAAGTGTTGGTCCTGGTGTCCGTGTCCGGAACCGTATTTTGGGTCACCCACCGCCGTCGCACATGAACCACACCGCTGACATGCCAATCCAGACGCCATGAGCGACCACAAGTTCAACTGTCCGGCGTGCGGCCAGAAAATCGCCTGCCATCCCGGCGATGCGGGCACTGCGATTAACTGTCCCGCGTGTCAGGCCGCTTTCACTGTCCCACCCGCGCCCCGGTCCGCGCCCAAGCCGGCCCCGACTCCGTTGCAAACCAAGGCCGCGGCGCTCGGCGTCACCATTCAGACCGGAAACAATTACTGCGGGCTGGCCATTGCTTCGGTCATATCCTCCGTCGTTTTTGGCATCGGCTGGTTGCCGGGAATCATCTGCGGACACATCGCCAAGGCGCGCATCCGCCGCAATCCGCTGCTCGATGGCGAAACCATGGCAAACGTCGGACTGGCTATCAGCTATCTCTGGCTTCTCGCAATTCCAGTGGTCTCGGTCGCTTTCGCAATGAACCGCCAGAACCTGACCCCGCCGGCGATTGTCCGCGACCAACCCGGCGCCCTGGCGGATCTCGACCGCCGTCTGGTGGACGAAGTCCTCATCGGCGACGCCCAGTCGGAAAGTTTGCATGGCGGTGGAGGCGGCGGCAATACCGGTGTCTGGCAGGGGAGGAATTGGCGGGCCGTCCAGTGGAACGGCAGAATTGTTTACACCATGAAAGTTCTTCCCGACCAGCGAATGACACTTGAACTGCCGTTTTGGCGACAACCCCAGCGACCGTCATTTTGACATCTACGTCGAGGGGAAACAGATTGGCATCTGAAGTATTCAAGTTCAATGTCCCGGGCCATTTTTATGATGTCGAATACAGCATTCCTACGGGTCTTACGCGCGGAAAAAACAGCGTCCGGGTTGAATTCCGCGCGCCGCTGATCATGACTTTGGCAAAGCTTTACGGCTGCCAGATGTTGAAACCTTGAGCTTTATTCCAGAACCTGTGAAAGCAAATGTTTGCCGAAACCATCAATTGAATATGAACTCACGCCGAGCCTTCACGCTGATCGAACTGCTGGTCGTCATTGCCATCATCGGCATTCTTGCGGCGCTCTTGCTGCCGGCATTGAGCCGCTCCAAGGCGTTCGCCTACGAGACGGTGGACCTGAACAACACCAAACAAATCCTGATCGCCGTGCATATTTTTGCCGGCGACAACAGTGATGCCATGCCCCGCCCGGGTTGGACAGTGCCTTACGATTGCTGGGCGTATGGCAGCTCAACCAACAACCCGTTTCCGTTCGGCGGCGCGGGCACACAGGCGGGGTATTTGGCTGCTTATCCCGGCCAGGTGGACGCCTTCAAGCGCGGACAACTCTACGGATATATGCCCCAGATCAAAACCCTGATGTGCCCGCGCGACCTCCCGGATGCGAACTTCTATCAGCGCCCGGAATACATCTCGAGTTACATCTGGAACGGCGCCGTCACGGGCTTCGACACTTCCGCGCAGGACAAAACATTCAAGCAGGGCCAGTTCAAACCTTCCGATATCCTGCAATGGGAAGCCGATGAAACCACACCGGATACCTTCAATAATTGCGCAAATTTTCCCGCCGAGGGTTTTACCCGGCGGCACGGCGGCAAGCCCGCCGGCGACCAGACTTCCGACACCCGGAGCATGATCGCGACCGGCATGTTTGACGGCAGTTCCAAGTTCATGTCCGCCCGGGACCTCTTCATACTGGCGGGCGGTGCCTGGCCCGGCCCGGCCCAGGGCACGCTCGGTCCCGTGTCGGAAACGACCGTGCTGCCCAACTCCCTGTGGTGCAACCCGGCCAGCCCAAAAGGACTTCCCACGAAAATGCCTTGAGCCGTTGCGTCCTCGACAAACATCCCCACACGTTTCCACCTGGCGGGCGGAAAAGGTTTTTGAGTTTCGGGGTGAAACGTGGTTCAATTCATGTATTAAATGAAAATCACCGAAATCCTGATGGCGGAACACGCGGTGTTCCACAATTTGTTCGACCACATCGAGGCCGCCGTGCCACGGCTTGGCACATTGGGCGAGGTGAAGCTGCTGGCGACGCTGGTGGACAAGGTCATGGCGCCGCACTCCAAGACCGAAGACGACCTGTTCATCGAGCCGCTGGAGCATTGTTTCGAGCAGATCGGGCAGAATGAAACCTTCCACGCGGAGCACCGGCACATCGAGGAGATGCTCGCCAGCATTCAAAAGGTCCGGACGCTGGCGGATGGGAAAAAAATATTGCTGGCTGCCACGGCCGCGTCACGCGACCATTTTGACAAGGAAGAGCGCATTGTGTTTCCCCTGGCCGAACGGGTGTTGAAACCGAAGACGCTTTCCGCGCTGGGCGCGGAGTGGCTGCGGAAACGCGCAGGCGGCGTTGAAGTAGGAACGCCGGATTTCTTTCGTTGGAGTTCAGGCTTCTGCCTGTTTTCCTCTGCGCAAGCTAAAGCTTGAATTGCAGCGCCGCGTTGACTCCCGCCACCAGCGCGTTGACACGCGTGTCCAGCGGAAAATCCGACGGCGCTTCCAGCGTGTAACCCTGACGTGATTTGTTCGTGATGAGATAAAACGCCTCCGGCCAGTCGGGCCGCTCCTGCGGCCGGATGTTCGGGCGGATGATGCCGTTCCGCGCGGGCCGGCCTTCGATGTTTTCAGACGGGTCAATCGGACAGACTTTTTGGACGGCTTCAATGATTTTGTCCGCGAGCGACGGTCTGGAGTCCGGATTTTGTTCGTAAAGATAAAACCCATGGGATTCCCAGTCCTCGTGCAGACAGAGATAGAAATCAAACTCCGGCTGCCGTTCCAGCCAGGCGATGTGCGCGCGGACTTCCGGCGTTTGCGGAGTGCGATAATCGCGGTTCAAATCCACGCCGGCGCCGTTCTCGCGGCGATTGAGGACAAAACCGGCGGGGTTCAAGCACGGCAGCAGAAAGAGTTCCGCGTTCTCCGGCCAGCGATTTTCCTGAATCAATTTCAACGCCGCGAGCGGGCCGGCCGGTTCGTCACCGTGGATTCCGGCGGAGAGGTAAACGCGTGATGGGTGACGGGTGACGGGTGACGGGTGATGAAGGGCAATCAATTCAGATTCGGCTTGCCGGCCGAATGTCTCTGAAGTCCAACCGCGCTGTTTCGCAGCCGCCTCGGCGTCGCGCAGCACGGCGCGGATGTCAATGGTCTCGCCGTGATAGCCGCCGTGATTTTTGCCGAGCTTTTGCACGCGGAGAATTTCACGCATGAACGCGAAAACGCAAAGGACTTTTGCGTCCGCCATATCGTCCAAATTCAACGCGAGGAGAATTCAACTATTCGCCCTGCGCTGACGCCAGCCGCTCCGGTCAAATTGGGCTTTGCAACGGGCGCGAACGGATTACATTGCCGCCATGCAACGGTTAAAGAAGATTTTCTGGACGCTCGCGGCCCCGGCGTTGCTGGTGCTCGGCATTTACACCGGCCTCACGGTGGCGCACTGGCGGAGTTCCGGCCCGCTCTTCGAAAAGACCGTGACCGTCGTTGAGCAGGTGCAGACGCTTTCGGATCTGGTCACGGTCAAATATGTCATGCAACGGGTCGAGATTGTGGATTCGCCGCCGGAGAGCACTCTGGGAAAATTCGTCCAGGGTGACAACAAGGTATTGCTGCTCGCGCTCGGCGTTGTGAAGGCAGGCATTGAACTGAAAAAAATCACGCCCGATGACGTGACGATTTCCGGCAAGACCATCACCATCAAATTGCCGCCGCCGCGAATTACCGACGCTTATCTGGACGACTCGCAAACGGAGGTCATCGAGCGGACGACGGGATTTCTGCGGTCGCTGGACAAGGACCTGGAGCAGACCACGCGGCAACACGCCGTGGACGACATCCGCCGCGCGGCGCAGAAAAACGGGATTCTCAACGATGCGAACGACCGGGCGCGGCTGGAATTGAGGTCATTTTTCCTGCAGGCGGGATTTGAGCGGGTGGAATTTCAATAAACTTCCTATGAATGATCAGGAAAATGAAGAAACAAGTCCCCGAGGCGCGCGGGGCGTGTTAAAATGCCTCCTCATGCTTCCGCCTGTCTGTATCATTTTTAAAGCGGTGTCCTGATTCTAGCCAGCGTGGATGATTTTCACCAGGCGCGGAATTTCAGGATCCTGCTCTGATTCAACGGGGATTTGCAACCGGCGCCTGAACGGTGACGCTTTCAGCGTTTGCGAACGAAGTTGCATCAGGTAAAACGCGCCGGTTTGCTGCGCCGCCTGTCGGTTTGTGACTGCCGCCTGCGCGCGGACCGCCTGCGCCAGCTTCATCGTGTTCAATTTCTGCGCCATGCCTTATGCGCCGCAAGTCACATGCCAAAAAACGGTTTAAAATTGCCAAACGACGGCAAAAGTTTTCTTCGCCTTGCGGTGGCGTTTGGTTATGCTGTCCGCAGATGAAAATACCAAACGTCATCCGGGCAAGGCTTAGAAGCCCGTTTCATCTCTTGCAAACAATCCATTGCGCGGCTCGGCGCAACAACCGAACCTGATTGATTCAACATGAAAACGTATCCTCCCGCGGAACTCCGCAATTTCGCCATCGTCGGCCACGCCTCATCGGGCAAAACCATGTTAAGCGAAGCGATGCTCATGTGCGGCGGCGTCATCAACCGCATGGGCCGCATCCCCGACGGTTCGACGGTCTCCGATTATCACATCAGCGAAAAGAACCGGCAGATTTCCGTCTCCGCCTCGCTGCTGCACACGGAATGGGCCGGAAAGAAATTCAACATCATTGACACGCCTGGATATCTGGATTTCATCAGCGAGGGACTCGGCGCGTTGCGCGTCGGCGATTTTGCGCTGGTGGTCATTCACGCGCAGCACGGACTTGGCGTGGGCACCGACCGCGTCTGGAATTACGCCACCGGCTACGGCCTCCCGAAAATGATCGTCGTCAACGCGCTGGACAAGGAAAACGTGGACTTCGACGCGGTGGTGAAATCGGCGCAGGAACATTTCGGCCGGCATGTCTTTCCATTGAGCGTGCCCGTGAACGCCGGACCCGGATTCAACCGCACGCTCGACGTGTTGCGCAACGAAGTCGTCACCTACGCCACGGACAACACCGGCAAATACACCGAGGAACCCGCCACCGGCGAACTCGGCGAACGGGTGAAAACGCTGCATCGCGAATTGATCGAGCACATCGCGGAATCCGACGATACGCTGATGAACAAATATTTCGAGCAGGGCGGATTGTCGGAGGAGGAATTCCGCGCCGGCATTCACACGGCGGTGCAGAAGGAATTGTTCATCCCGCTGTTCGCCGTGTCGGCGGAAAACAACATCGGCGTCGCGCGGATGATGGATTTCATCGCCAAATACGGCTCGTCGCCGGTGGACCGCAAGAAGGTCAAGGCCGTTGACGCCAATGACAATGAAGTCGAAGTGGCGCTCGACAGCCACGATACCGCGGTCTACATCTTCAAGACGATGGCCGAGGCGCACTTCGGCGAGCTGTCGTTTTTCCGCGTCTATTCCGGCTCGATTGCGACCGGCATGGATTTGTTCAACAGCGACCGCAAGGTCAACGAACGCATCGGCCAGATTTATGTGCTCAACGGTCAGACGCGCGAGGCCGTCCCCACGCTCGGCCCCGGCGACATCGGCGCAACGGTCAAGCTCAAGGCAACGCACTCCGGCAACACGCTGTGTAACCCCAAACATCCCGTGACGCTGTCCAAGGTTGTCTATCCCAAGCCCAACATCCACGCCTCGCTCGTCGCAAAGGTGAAAGGCGAGGAGGACAAAATCGCGTCCGGCCTTGCCGCGTTGCACCAGGAAGACCCGACGTTCCTTTACGTCGTGGATTCGGAATTGCACCAGACCGTTCTCTCCGCGCAGGGAGAATTGCACCTGGAAGTCGTCGCCGACCGTTTGCGCCGCCGGCACAACGTCCACGTCGAACTCGCCGAGCCGCGCGTGAAATACCGCGAAACCATCAAGGGCAAGGGCGATTCAAAATACCGTCACAAGAAACAAACCGGCGGCGCGGGACAATTCGCCGAGGTCTGGATGCGCATCGAGCCGCTGCCTCGCGACACCGGCGTTCGAATTCACCAACTCGCTCGTCGGCCAGAACGTGGACCGCGTGTTCGTGCCGTCCGTGGAGAAAGGCGTCAATCAGGCCTGCACCGAAGGCATTCTCGCCGGCTGCCGCGTGACGGACGTGAAGATTGATTTTTACGACGGCAAGATGCATCCGGTGGACTCCAAGGACATCGCGTTCCAAATCGCCGGATACTTCGCATTCAAGGAAGCCTTCACCGCCGCCCGGCCGGTCCTGCTGGAGCCGATTGAGACGGTCGAAATTCACATCCCCGAAGATTGCATGGGCAAGGTAATGGGGGACCTGTCATCGCGGCGCGGGAAAATCATCGGCATGGACACCGACGGCGCGTTTCAAGTCATCAAGGCGAGCGTGCCGACGAAGGAACTTTACCATTATTCCAGCACGCTGCGGTCGCTGACCGGCGGGCGCGGAGTCCACACCGAGGAATTCAGCCACTACGAGGAAATGCCGCGCGAAGCCACGGAAAAGGTGATTGAAGAGGCGAAAAAACGGAAAGCCGCCGCAACCGAAGCGCACTAAAAAACAGCCGACCGGCACATTAAGTGCGGGTGGATAATTTCTCCGCAAGCGCGACAAATTGTTCCAGGCTCAACTTTTCGGCGCGTTCCTGCGGCGAGATTTGCAGTTCGGCAAACACCGGTTTCAGTTTTTCCAGCGGCCAGTCCGATTTCAACAATTTCATCATCATCTTCCGCCGCTGCGAAAAGGAGCGCTTCACGATTCTCACAAACGCGGCGCGAAGATTTTCCGGCAAAGCGGCTGCTCGCGACGATTCAAAACCACACAGGCCGAATCCACACCCGGTTCGGGGAAAAAACATCCCGGCGGAATTTTGAAAAGATCGCCCGGTTCGAAATCAAGCTGCACGAGCAGTGTCAGCACGCCGTAATCATCGTCATCCCTCCGTGCCATGAGGCGTCTGGCGACTTCGAGCTGGAGCGTCGCCACGATTTTTTTTGGCGCGCGGCCGCCGCAGGCCAGTTCCACCAGAATCGGCGAGGCGACGGAATACGGCAGGTTCGCCACAAGTTTCCAATCGCTCCAATCACGCGGCTCGCGCTTGAGAAATTCCAGTGCGTCGGCGTGGAGCAATTCAAATTTCGGAGGAACGCGCTCCGCAAGTCCTTGATTTCGATTTGGGACTCGTGTCACTCGTCCCTCCGAATCGCTGGCAAAGCGTTCACGTAGAAATTCCACCAGCCGCGCGTCCTTCTCGATGGCCAGGACTTCGCCGGCATTTTCGAGAAGCAATTCCGTCAGAGGGCCGAGTCCGGGGCCGATTTCCAGGGCCTTGTCCGTTTTGGAAAGCTCCGCCGGCCTCAACGATTCGCCGCAACTGGTTCGCGTCGTGCAGAAAATTCTGGCCGAGGGATTTGGCAAGTTGAATCCCGCGCGCCGCCAGCACTTCCCGCATTTCCGAAAGTTTCATCGGAAATATTAGACACGGATTTCACGGATTAACACAGATAAAAAATCGGCGTAAATCCAGACAATCCGCGTCAAGCATCCGCGGTTAAAACCTCTTTCAGCATGGCGACGGCCTTGGCCAGTTGCGCCTTGCTGATGGTAAGCGGCGGCGAGAGGCTGATGACGTTTCCGTATTCGCCCTCCGGGAGGAAAATGCATCCGCGCTGCAACAGGGTTTTGATTGCGGCGAAGGTCTCGACACAGGCGGGCGAGCCGTCGTGCCGGCGCAATTCCACGCCGGCCATCAAGCCGAGGCCGCGCACAGCGATCTGGAATTTTCCGTTCGGCAATTTCGAATGCAGTTCCGCGAGCAGGAACTTTCCGAGTTCGGCGGCGCGGCCGGGCAGGTTGAGTTTTTCAATTTCTGAAATCTGCGCCAGCGCCATCGCGCAGCCGACGGGGTTGCCGAGGAAGGTGCTGGTGTGCAGCGCCTCGCCCCTGGACGGCGGCCAGGCGGCATCCATGAGATCGGCCCGTCCGACGCAGGCCGAGAGCGGGAAACCGCCGGTGAGAGCCTTGCCCAGACAGATCAAATCCGGCACGACGCCGGCATGTTCGCAGGCGAACCATTTTCCCGTGCGGCCAAAGCCGGTGTAAATTTCGTCGAGAATCAGCATCGCGCCGAATTCATCGCACAATTTCCGCAACAGCGGCAGAAATTCCGGCGGCGGGACGTTGATGCCGCCGCGCGCCTGCACCGGTTCGACGAGGATCGCCCCAATCCATTCGCGGCGGAACAAGTGGCGGATTTGAAATTCGGCGGCTGCGAGATCGGCGGTTTTCTCCGGATACTGGACGAACCGCGCGAACTCGCGGAGCTGGGCCTGAAACGGCTTGCGGAAAAATTCACGATGCGTCGCGTTGAGCGCACCGTAGCCCAGCCCGTGATACGCGCCGGTGAACGCGATGACGCCATGTCTGCCGGTGGCCTGAATCGCGGTCTTAAGAGCGGCTTCAACCGCTTCGAAACCGGAGTTGCAGAAAATGGTTTTTCCGGAAGGACAAGCCGGGTGGGTTCCTGAAGTTGGGGACTCGCGCAACCCGTCCCTCCGAAAATTGTTCCAGCGCCCGAATGTCAACTGGCTCAATTTTTGCGCCAGTTCCGCCTTGAGCGCGTGTGGATGCACGTCGCCCATCGCGTGCGGCAGCCGGGCCAGTTGCGACTGGCCGGCCTGGACGACGCGCGGGTTGGCGTGGCCGGCGGCGGCGACACCGAAGGCGCCGGTCAAATCCAGGTATTTCTTCCCGTCGGCGTCCCAGACAAAGACACCCCTGGCACGTTCCCAGACAATCGGCCACGAACCGTCGGGCTCCGCGAACAGGATGTTCCGGGACTCGAAATCTCGAAGCAATTGCAAAATCTCTTTTGTTTCAGACATGAATTGACGATTGCCGATTTACGCGCGTCAGTTTCTGAAGGAATCGCAAATCGTAAATTGCTAAACTCCGCGCTGCTCCGGCGGCCAGATGATTTTGTGCAACTGGGCCTGAAACCGCACCGGCAGCGCGTCGGCAATGATTCGTTCCGCCAGTTCCCGACGCGAAACCGGCGTCTGCCCCGCCGGAACTTTTTTCAGCGACGGATTTCGCTGCTCCGGCGCCAGCGGATGCACCCACGAGAACAGCAATGGGCATACCAACTCCAGCTTGTGCCGGACAATTTGTTCCTTCGCCCATTCGTAATCCTCGACAGTGCCGATGACGAACTTGATTTCGTCCGTTGCCCGGAGGTGCTGGATGTTTTCCCGGCGGTTGCGTTCAACTTCGCCGCTGCTGGGGCATTTCAAATCCATGACACGGTGAACCCGCGGGTCAACCGGCGAAATGTCGTGCGCTCCGCCGGTTTCCAGCAGCACGGTCAAACCCCCGTCGCAAAGCCATTTCATCAGCGGCAGGGAACTTTTCTGGAGCAGCGGCTCGCCGCCGGTCAACTCAACCAGGGGCAATTTGAGATTTGAAATTTGAGATTTGAACTTCCCAAAAGGCGCCGCGAGTTCGCGCACCCGCTCCAGAATTTTGGCCAGCGGCATTTTTTTGCCTTCGGTGAAGGCATAGGCGGTATCGCAATAGGAGCAGCGCAGGTCACAGGCGGTGAGCCGGATGAAAACACAGGGCAGCCCGGCGAAAGTGCTTTCTCCTTGCAGGCTCAAATAGATTTCGTTGACGACCAGCGCTTCGGACATGGGGGTAATTTAATTTCAACAGCTGCAAAAGGGCACAAAATTCGCAGAATATATTGGGTTCGCAGAGTGGAACTGGAAATTGAGCGCAATAAACAATAACTTGGACCAGATTGCGCGCCATGAATAATCCGAGGAAACGAAATTTCATTTCCGTTGTCGTCGTCGT
Organism: uncultured Verrucomicrobiae bacterium; assembly: GCA_963711945.1. Classification (GTDB taxonomy): domain Bacteria; phylum Verrucomicrobiota; class Verrucomicrobiia; order Limisphaerales; family UBA11358; genus UBA11358. The sequence goes on from CAVQGB010000010.1 coordinate 439,111, forward strand.
TGGGCTTGCGGGCGGCGGGATTCACGCGCAGACGCTGAACACCCCCGGTGTCACGCTGCTGCGCGCGGCAACGACGAATTTGAATGGCACAGGCATTCCCGTGGCGCAGGTGGAGGCCTATAATGGCGATAACGGCAGCACGAACGCCTGGGAGGTCAATCCAACCAATGCGGCTCCTGGCGCGCCGTTGTTCACCTACATTTCAGGCCTGGGCACCAGCACTAATTTTCCAAATTCTGTCGGCGACTGGTCATCTCATGCGGAATCGGTGGGGAGCTATTTTTATGGGTTTGCCTACGGTGTGGCGACCAATGTGGCGCACGTGAACAACTACGACGCGAATTATTACGTCCAATTGGATGAGATCGTCATAGGCCCGATGACCAACTGGTCCTGCTCGCTGACCGGCGCAATCGGCAGCGACAGGATTGTCAACCAGAGTTTCATTTCCGCTTACGTTCCCAGCCAGATTCCGGTCGCCGCGCAGCAGGCAATTGATCTGGCTTACGACACTTATGCGGCAACGAACAACACACTCTTCGTCTCCGGCGCGGGCAACGGAGGTCCGAACAGCGGCACGGTGGCGCCGCCATCCACCTGTTACAACGGCATTGCCGTCGGCGCGTATGGCTCGACCATTTCAAGCGTCGGGCCGACACCTGACAACAGCCGCTGCAAGCCCGACATCACCACGCCAGCCCTGGCGGGCACTGACGAGTTTTTCCACGCCCTGCGTTTCCGGAGCGGCGGCGGTGCTGATGCAGGCGGGGTTGCGCGGCGACGGCGGCGGCGACACCAATGCCGCCACGGACATTCGCACGGTGAAGGCACTGCTGCTGAACGGCGCGGTCAAGCCGTCCGACTGGACGAATTCGAATTCATCGCCGCTCGATACGCATTATGGCGCGGGCGTGCTGAACGTTTTCAATTCTTATGAACAACTCGCCGGCGGCAAACACGGCTGCATCGTTTCCACCACTGTTTCCGCCGGCGGCGCGCATCCGCCGACCGGCGCGGCGGGAACCGTCGGCGCCTTGAGCGGCTGGGATTTCAACACCAACACCAGCGGCGTTCTCAACGACGCGGTAAATCATTATTATTTCAACGTGACGAACAGCACGGGCAACGCGACTTTCACCGCCACCCTGACGCTGGTGTGGAACCGCCAGGAAAATCATTCAGCCATCAACGATCTAGACCTGTTTCTCTACAACTGCGCCAACAGCAACCTCGTCGCGTGCAGCACCAGCCGCGTGGACAACGTGGAGCACATATTCACGCCGAAACTGGCGCAAGGCCGGTATGATTTGCAGGTCTGGAAGGCCGGCGGCGTCAACACGGTCAGCAGTTCGGAAAGTTACGCGCTGGCGTGGGAATTTTTCTCGGCGTCGTTGAACGTCTTGAAGTCCGGCGGAACCGTTGCGGTCACTTGGCCGGTTTATCCAGCCGGCTTTGTGCTGCAATCGGCGGGCGATTTGACGCCTCCACCGGCGTGGAGCACGAACAATCCCGCGCCGCTTGTGACGAACAATCAAAATGTCGTCCTGTTGAACGCAACGAACGCGGACCAATTTTTCCGGCTGCAAAGGCCGTGATAATTGGGGGCGGCGGCATGTCGCCGCCCCTGTATCTTTTTAGGACGGCGACACGCCGTCCCTCCCGGTCAAAAACTTCCCAATGCGAAATGGATTCCGACGCGATAACTTTTTGAAATGGCCGCCGTGACGAAATTTTTCCCGATTTCCACCGCCCGCGGCAAATCGTGTCCAAGCGCCAGCGCGGCGCAAATCGCGGCGGAATACGTGCAGCCGGTGCCGTGCGTGCGGACGCCTTTCACGAACGGCGCGGTCAGGAGCAATTCGGTTTTGCCGTCGAAGAAAATATCCGCGGCCTCCCGCGAATTTCTCAAATGCCCGCCTTTGACCAGCGCGGCGCATCCGAAGCGCGAATGGATTTTCCGCGCCGCGGCGCGCATTTCCTCCACCGAGGCCGGTTTGTGGCCGGTCAAAATTTCTGTTTCATCGAGGTTCGGCGTGACCAGCGTGGCGAGCGGCAACAATCGTTCCTGCAGAATTTTGATCGCCGGCGGTTCCAGCAATTTCGCGCCGCTGGTGGAAACCATCACCGGGTCAACGACCAATTGCCGATTGCCGATTGCCGATTGCCGATTGCGGAAAAAGTCCGCGACGACGCGGACGTTTTCCGCCGAGAACAACATCCCCGTTTTCACCGCCGCCGGCGGCAATTCCTCAAACACGGCCTCGATTTGCTGCCGCAGCATTTTGGGCGAACACGGTTCGACGCCAAGGACGCGCCGGGGATTTTGCGCGGTGAGGCAGGCGATGGCGCTCGCGCCGTGGACGCCGAGCGCGGCGAACGTTTTCAAATCCGCCTGGATGCCCGCGCCGCCGCCGCTGTCCGAACCGGCGATGGTCAGCGCGACGGGCAGTTGTTTTCTCTTAATCATAACTTGGAACGGCGGCAAAATTTAACGCAAAGGCGCCAAGATGCAAAGACGCGAAGACTTGATTCACGAATTATTTGCGCTTCGCTCCTTTGCGTCTTTGCGTTAAGAATTTGAACTTTCCGAATTGGGCCTCATATTGGCCGCATGGACAAAGACAAGGTCGCGGAAATCCTGGTGGAAATCGGCACGTTGCTGGAATTGAAGGGCGAAAACCCGTTCAAGACGCGCGCCTACGCCAACGCGGCGCGGACGATTGAAAGCCTGAACGAGCCGCTGGCAAAACTCGTCGCCGAAAAACGGCTGGGCGAAATCAAGGGCATCGGCGAGGCGCTGGAGCAGAAAATCACCGAACTGGTCGAGACCGGCAAATTGAAATACTACGAGGAGTTGAAGGCTTCGATTCCGCCGGGCTTGATCGAGATGCTGGAAATTTCCGGCCTCGGCCCGAAGAAAATCCAGGCGCTCAACCAAAAGCTCGGCATTGATTCGGTTGAAAAACTGGAAGCGGCCTGCAAGGAGGGCAAGGTGGCGGAGCTGGACGGCTTCGGCGAGAAGACGCAGGCGAACATTCTGGAAGGCATCGAGCGCCGCCGGACTTACGCGAGCAAACATCTGTTGAGCGACGCGCTTGCTTGCCGCCGAGCCGCTGCTGGAAGAATCTGCGCGGACATCCCGACGTCATCCGTTGCAGCGCGGCGGGCAGCTTGCGCCGGTTCAAGGAGGTCATCGGCGACATTGATTTGCTGGCGTCGTCGAAAAAGCCGGCGGAGGTGATTGAATTTTTTGTTTCGCAGCCGGGCATTCTCAAAGTCACGGCCAAAGGCGAAACGAAGGCGAGCGTGATTCTGGACGGCGGCATCCAGTGCGATTTGCGCGTGGTGAGCGACCGGGAATTTCCGTTCGCGCTGGCGTATTTCACCGGCAGCAAGGAGCACAACATCGTGATGCGCCAGCGCGCGATTCAGCGCGGCCTGCGGCTGAACGAATACGGCCTGTTCAAATCGAAGGAGGAAACGCGCGACCCGAAATTGCTCGTGCCGTGCCGGACCGAGGAGGAGATTTTTGCGAAGCTGGACCTGCCGTTCATCGAGCCGGAATTGCGCGAGGACCACGGCGAATTTGCCGCGGCGGAGAAAGACGATTTGCCGAAACTCATCGAGTGGACGGATTTGAAGGGCGCGCTGCACAACCATTCGACCTGGAGCGACGGCCACAACACGCTGGAGGAAATCGCGCGCGTACATGGACGGACCTGGGCCTGGAATACTGGGCCATCACCGACCATTCAAAGTCGTCGTTTCAGGCGAACGGGCTGGACGCGAAACGGCTGCGCGAGCAAATCAAGGAAATCAAAAAAATCAACGAAGCAGCTCGCCAGACGCGGCAGCGATTTCCGGCTGTTGACGGGAACGGAGGTGGACATTCTGAAAGACCGGCTGGATTTCGACGACGACTTGCTGGCGGAACTGGACGTGGTGGTGGCGAGCCTTCACGTTCCGGGCAACAGCGAGGCGGAAAACACGAAGCGGCTGATTCGCGCGGCGGAAAACAAATTCGTCCACATCATCGCCCACCCGACCGGCCGGCTGCTGCTGGAGCGCGAGCCGTATCCGGTCAACATGCAGGCGGTGATTGACGCCTGCGCCGCAACCGGCACATGGATTGAGTTGAATTGCAATCCGCACCGGTTCGATTTGGACTGGCGGCTCTGGCCTTACGCGAAAAGCCGGGGCGTCAAATGCGTCATCAACCCGGACGCGCACCGGAACGAGCACGCCGGATTTCTGCGGCTGGGCGCCGGCATCGCGCGAAAAGGCTGGCTGGAACAAACGGACGTGGTGAATACGCTGGCCCTCAAGCCATTGTTGAACGTTTTGAAACAGAAACGTGTCAGAACCGGAACATAATTGCGTCAAAACCCTAAAATTCGTGAATAAATTGTGTAAAAAATGTTTTGACAAAGGGCTGTGTCATTCCGCTTAATCTCAACGGTGTTCATTGGCTCCGCCTCTCTCTTTTTCGGGTGGAAAGAGGTGCTAGCCGAGCAAATCAATAAGGTGTTATGAAGAAATTATTTGTCTCTGCGGGACTGGTGGCGATTGGAACGGCGGGTCTTCAGGCCGCTTATGCGCCGGATGCCGGTGCCAATGCCTCCAAGATGTGGGACGTGTCGGCGACGCTGCGCGGATTTTACGATGACAATTACCTGGCGTCGTCCCAGAAGCAAGACAGCATGGGGTTTGAAGTCAGCTCCTTCGTTCAGCCTGAACATGCCGTTGCAGCAGACGGAAATCGGGCTGCAATACACCTACGGATTGTATTATTACCAGAAACGGCAGGACCTCGGACAAAATCCGATTGACCAGACGCATCAGTTTGATTTGTGGCTGGATCACGCGTTCTCGGCGCGCTGGGAGGCGCGGGTGGAGGATTCGGTGGTGGTGGCGCAGGATCCGGCGATTGCTGAGCCGTGACGGGAATTACAACACGGCGCAGCGGGCGTCGAAGGAAACAACTTGGTCAACACGGCGAAGATCGGCGTGAACACGGTCTGGACACGGTTGTTCAGCACCGCGTTCAACTACCAAAACACAGTCGTCAGATATGAGAACAGCGGGGCCACACAAGGTCTCGTGCTGTATAACACAACACATGGACTGGTCATTGGGCCGAGTGTGAATGCAAGTTTAGCCGGGCTTTTGGATCGGGTTGATCAAAGCGCCTCGCTGGATCTCAAATGGCAGGTCATGAAGGAAACCGTCGCCCTCGTGGGTTATCAAATCGAGCTGGTCAATTTCATCGGGAATGAGCCGATTGCCTACAACCCGGAGCCGATTCAAGGAACGTATTATAACAGCGACAGCCGTGACAACCTGTCACACTATGGTTACGTCGGCGTTCAGCACAGTTTTTCGGAAAACCTGTCCGGCAACATCAAGGCGGGCGTGCAATACACCACGTATTACAACGATCCCAGCGCAAGCAGCTCGCTTGGGCCTTATGCGGACGCCTCGCTCATTTACACTTATGCCGCCGGCAGCTATATGCAACTGGGGGTCATGGAAACGCGAAATGCGACGGACACCGTTCAGGTTGATTCCAGCGGACGCATCACACAGGATCAGGAAAGCACGGTGGTTTATGGTTCGATCAACCATCCGTTGACAGCCAAGCTGATGGCCAGCGCGGTGGGGCATTTTCAATATTCCACTTACAACGACGGCCAGCTTAACAACCAGTCCTCCAAATTTTACAATCTGGGATTGAATCTGTCCTACACTTTCAACAGGCATTTCTCGTCGGAGGTCGGCTACAATTTTGACTACTATCGTCTCCGGTTTCGTCGCAAAGCTACACGCGCAACCGCGTTTACCTGGGGATCACCGCTACTTATTAGAGCTTGAGCCGGGCTTGGAAGCGGGGCAAAATAATTGAACGTTTGATCGGGAGCAGGGTCAATACCCTGACTCCCATTGTTTTTCGACACATATGGAACCAGTAAAAAATCAGCAGCCACAGCCGGAAGCCAGCCTTCATTTTCTTGATTACTGGCGCATCATCCGCATCCGCAAGACGATCATCATCTCGGTCTTTTTGCTCATCGCCATCACCGCGACCATCGTCACGTTCATCCTGCCCGAACAGTTTTCCAGCATGTCCCGCATCGAAATCAATCCTGACGTTTATGACATCGGGGGCATCGGCACCAGCGTGCAAACGTATAATGGCGCCGGCTACGACCCCTATTTCATCCAGACGGAATTTGAAAAGATGCAGTCCGAAAAGGTTCTGGGCCGGGTGATTGATGCATTGAATCTGAACAATGTGTGGGGCAAGACCTACAATGGAGGCACGCCGCTCAAAACGGAAGACACCATGCGGCAACTCAAGCAGCGCATGGTCCTCGCCACGGAGCGGAACACCAAGCTGATTGACATCACCGTCTACAGCGAGGACAAACAGGAAGCCGCCGATCTGGCCAACGCCATCGCCGTGGCTTACCAGCAATATCGCCTCGACCTGCGCGACACAAACACCATGAACGGCATCCGGGTGCTGGAAGAGCGAATTTCAAACGGACCAGGCACGCATCCAGGCCGCCCAGTCGAACGTGGACAATCTTCGCAAGGAATTGAATGTCCAGGATCTCGACCCCAACGCCTTGGGTCCCAGCGGAACACTCTCGCAGGAGCAACTGACGACGCTCAACATCCAGAGGATCCAGGGCGAAAAGGAATACGTCAGCATGGAAAAGGAGGTGGCCCTTTTGCACTCATTGCAGGCGACGAATCCGGCGATGCTCCGCGATGTCCTGCCCGGCATCGCCCAAGATTCGGCGTTGAGCGACGTGTTGAGCCGGTTGAATCAGACGCGGCAATCCCTCGCCGCGTTGCAAGTGGATTATGGCACAAACAACCCGGATGTGCTGCGCCAGCAAAAATTGACGGCTGAATTGAATCAGCAAATTGACGATCGCGTCACGGGCATCATGGCGGGACTGGACACCAAGGTGCAGTCTTTGAAAGCCTCGCTCGATGCCTTCACCGCCTCATGTGACTAACACCATTGAAAATGACCGGAAGGAAGCCGAACGCGGCGCGCCTTATTGGGAGGCCAAACGCAACATGGCTACCCAGATTGAAATTCAGAAGCTGCTCCAGACGAAAATCGCGTCCGAGCAGATTGACGTGAGACTTCCCAAGACCCAGATGGTGACCATCGTTGACCCGGCCAAGCCCGGCAACAGCCCGGTCAGACCCAATAAAACGGTCAACATCATCCTCGGTGTCGTATTCGGCCTCCTGACTGGCATCGGCCTGGCCTTCTTCATCGAATATCTCGATACCAGCGTCAAGACCATTGACGACGTGGAGCGCGCGCTTCAGGCGCCGGTGCTCGGCGTCATCCCGCAGAACGTCGGTTATTCTGATGGACGAAGGCGCTGAAAGCCAGCACGCCGAGGCCTACCGCGTGCTGCGCACCAACCTCCTGTTCTCGCGCAAGGACGACCGCCTCAACTCCATCGTCGTCGTCAGCGCCGGCGCCGGCGAGGGCAAATCCACCACCGTCCTGAATCTCGCCACCGTGTTTGCGCAGTCCGGCCAGCGCGTGTTGCTCGTGGACTCGGATTTGCGCCGCCCGACGCTGCATAAAGTGTTGAAGGTCGGCAACAGCCTCGGTTTGACCAATTACCTGCTCAAGCAAAACACACTGGAAGAGGTCATCCAGAGAACCTCCATCCCGACTCTCGACTTCATGGCCAGCGGCAAACTGCCGAGCAGTTCCATGAACATCCTCGGCTCATCCAACATGAAGGAAATGGTTGCCGAATTGAAGCGGCGCTATGATTACGTGTTCTTCGATTCGCCGCCCATCATGGGCGTGAGCGACGCCGCCATCCTCGCCAGCGAAATGGACATGGTGATTCAGGTCATCCAATACCGCCGCTACCCGCAGCCGATGAACATCCGCGCCAAGCAGATGATTGAAAAAGTCGGCGGCACTCTCATCGGCATCGTCCTCAACAACATCAACATGTCGCAGGACGAAAGCTATTATTACTACAGCGGCTATTACCACGGCTATTATTACTACTCCAAAAACGAGGAGGAACAAAACGCCGAGGCTGGCGGAAAAAGCCGCCGCCGGCGGCGCCGACCAGCCTGGTGTTAAACAAAAATATTGATTTCTCCGCCAGTGACAAAACGACAAGCGCCCATGAAATTATATATTCGCGGATTATTCACCTGCGCCCTCCTCTTTGCGGGAGTCCTCCTCACCGGCTGCGGCTCGCTGTCGTCGGACACTCCCTTTGGTTTGGACAATCCACCGAACCACGCCACAACCGGATCGCCCTCCGCCAGCGGCACGCCAGCCGCCGACGTGGCGCGCTTCCGCATAGGCGATATTGTAACGATAACCTTTTCAGGCGTCCCGACACCCCTTGATCCGCACCAGGAAACCATCAAGGAGGAAGGCACCATCACCCTGCCGCTCATTGGTTCCATTATTGCCGCAAACAAAACTTCCGGCGAATTGCAGCGCGAAATTCACGACGCCTACGTTCCCAAATACTACGTCCGCCTGACCGTCACGGTGAAATCCGGCGACCGGGTCTTCTATGTCGCCGGCGAAGTCCACAGTCCCGGTCGCGTCATGTATCTGGACGGCACCACCGTGACCAAAGCCATCCAATCCGCCGGCGGTCTGACCGATTTTGCCAACCACAGCAAGGTCTGGCTCACCCACACTGGCGGCAAACAGCGAATCCGGGTGAATTATGACAAGGCCGTCAAAAACGAGACTGCCGATCCGCCGGTTTATCCCGACGACCAGATTATCGTGGACAAAAGCTACTGATGATTCAGATCAACGTTCTTTCAGGGAATAAGGCGGGCAGCCAACCGGTTGTCCGCCATTTTCCTTTTCGCGTCGGCCGCGCCGCCGGGAATGATTTGCAACTGGACGACGCCGGGGTTTGGGACCGGCATCTCGCGCTGGAATGTCAGCGAAACGAAGGCTTCAAACTCGTGACCGCGCCCGACGCCCTGGCTGCCGTCAATAATCAGCCCGTCCAGAACGCCCGGCTCCGCAATGGCGACCTCATCACCGTCGGCTCGGTGAAGCTCCAGTTCTGGCTCGCCGCCGTTCGTCAGCGCGGACTGCGCGCCCGCGAGTATTTCGTCTGGGCGCTGGTCACCCTGGTCACGGCGGGGCAGTTCGTCCTGATTTATTGGCTGCTTCAGTAAGTCCACAGTCCACAGTCCCGCGTCCACAATCGAGCTTGGCAAAAGACTGTGGACTATGGACTTGAGGGCTGGGGACTGATTCAATGACGGAAATGCCGCGTGCCGGTGAACGCCATCGCCATACCGCGCGCGTCCGCCGCCGCGATGACCTCCGCGTCTTTCACCGATCCGCCCGGCTGGATCGCCGCCGTCGCGCCCGCGTCCGCCGCCGCAAGCAGCCCGTCTGAAAACGGAAAAAACGCATCGCTGCAAACCACACTGCCGGCGAGGGAAAGTTTCGCCTCGCCCGCCTTCCACACCGCGATGCGGCTCGAATCCACGCGGCTCATCTGGCCCGCGCCGACGCCCAGCGTCCGGTCTGCGCTGCAATACAAAATCGCGTTCGACTTCAGGTGCTTCACCACCCGCCAGCCAAACAGCATTGCCTTCAACTCGGCGTCCGACGGCTGCCGTCTTTGTCACGATTTTCAAATCGGCGCGCGTCGTCTCCTTCAAATCGCGCTGCTGCGCCAAAAATGAATCCGCGCCGACGCTCCGCACATCCCAGGGACTGTGGACCACGGACTGTGGACTGCGAATTGTTTTCATCAGCCGGAGATTTTTTTTCTTCTGCAACACCGCCAGCGCCTCCGCTGAAAATTCCGGCGCGACGATGACCTCGCTGAAAATCTCCGCAATCGCCCCGGCGCAATCGCCGTCGAGCCGCTGGTTCACAGCAATGATGCCGCCGAACGGCGCCTGCCGGTCGGTCGCGAATGCCTTGTCCCATGCCTCGCGCAGAGTCGCGCCCTGCCCGACGCCGCACGGATTCGTGTGCTTCAAGATCGCCAGCGTCGGCAGATCCTCCTTGAACTCGGCGATCAAATTCGCCGCCGCCGTCAAATCCAGAATGTTGTTGTAGGACAGTTCCTTGCCGTGAAGCTGCTTGAAATACTCATGGAATTTGCCGTAAAGCGCCGCCATCTGGTGCGGATTTTCACCGTAGCGCAACGGCTGCGCCAGCGGTGCGGAAATCGTCAGCAGTGGCACAGGCATCTTGCCTGCGGGGTCCAACCCGGAAGATTCGCACGGGCTGGAAGCCTGTCCCACTTTGAACTCCTTTTGCAAATGCGACGCAATCGCGCCATCATAGGCCGCCGTTCGAGCAAACACTTTCGCCGCCAGTAACCGGCGCAGTTCAAGCGTCGTGCTGCCGGTTTCGGAAATTTGTCTGGCGACTTCGGCGTAATCCAGCGGATCCACCACCACCGTCACGCTGTCGTGGTTTTTTGCCGCGCTCCGCAGCATCGAAGGCCCGCCGATGTCAATGTTCTCAATCGCGTCGTGCAGGCTGACACCCGGCTTCGCAACCGTCGCCTCAAACGGATAAAGGTTCACGACGACGAGATCAATCGGCGTGATGCCGTGCGCCTGCGCGGCAGCTTCGTGTGCGGCGTTGCCGCGGATGAACAGCAGTCCGCCGTGGACTTTCGGATGCAGCGTCTTGACGCGCCCGTCCAGCATTTCTGGAAAACCGGTGTGTTCGCTGATGTCCTTCACCTTCAACCCGGCCTCGCGGAGGGTTTTGGCGGTGCCGCCTGTGGAAATGATTTCGACGCCGGCCTGCGCGAGGATTTGTGCGAAGGGAACCAGCCCCGTTTTGTCCGAAACCGAAACCAGCGCACGATTGATTTTTGTCATCGCGGTAAAATCACCGAAAGACGCCGCCGCCGTCAATCGCAAATCCAAAGAGTCAATAAACCTTCCGCAAATTCGACGGCAGGATGTTGAGTTCGTCGCGGTATTTGGCGACGGTGCGGCGCGCGATGGTGATGCCCTTTTCGCCGACCATTTTCACGACTTCCTGATCGGACAGCGGCTTGCCGGCGTCCTCGTTCTTGAAGATTTCGGCAATCATGTCCTTCACGCTCTTGTTGGAAACATCGTTGCCGGTCGCGCTGTGCAGGCCGGCGGTGAAGAAAAACTTCATCTCGAAGATGCCCTGCGGCGTCTGCATGTATTTGCCGGAAACGGCGCGGCTCACGGTCGTTTCATGAACGCCGACGACGCCGGCGACTTGCGCCATCGTCATGGGTTTCAGATGCGCCACGCCCTTTTCCATGAACTCGCGCTGGCGTTTCACGATTTCCCGGGCGATGTTCGAAATCGTCTGCTGCCGCTGATGCAGGCTTTTGATGAGGAACTTCCCGGCGCGGATTTTTTCGCGGATGTAATTCTTCACCTCGGCGGAATTGCCGTTCTGCGCCATGAGGTCTTTGTAGACGTTGCTGATGCGCAGATGCGGGATGTGCTCGTCGTTGGTCGTCACGGTGAAGTCGTCGCCCGATCTCTGAACAAAGACTTCGGGCGTGACGTATTGGTCCAGTTCCGGCGAGAAGGCGCGGCCCGGACGCGGGTCGAGCCGGGCGATGCGGGCGAGCGCGAGCTGCACCTCATCCACGGACTGGCCGGTGCCGCGCGCGATTTCCGGGATGCGCCGCTTGCCGAGCGCGTCCATGAAATCGCTCACGATGCGGTATTCGAGCGTATCCTGTTTGCCGGCGCGTTCAAGCTGGAGCAGGAGACATTCGCGCAGATCGCGGGCGCCAATGCCCGGCGGGTCAAATGTCTGGATGATTTTCAGGACGTTCTGAAATTTTTTCCAGCGGAAGGCTGGCGGAGGCGGACAATTCCTCCAGCGTCGCCTTGAGATAGCCATGGTCGTCAATATTGCCGACGATGAGTTCGGCGATTGTCCGCTGTTCGTCCGTCAGTTCGGATTCGCGCACCTGATCCATCAGCGCCTCGGCGAGCGACGTTCCCGCCGTGAGCGAATCAAACATGAACTGGCGTTTTTCCTCGTCCTGAACGGTTTGCCGGAGCGGTGAGTTTGTCTGTGAAAAATGCTCGCGCCATTCCTGGTCCAGTTGCACCAGCCGGTTGAACTCGGCCTGGAAATCGTCCACCGGCGCGTCGGAGACTTTTTCAGAAGGAGATTCAAAGGTTATGTCATCCGCCGGTTCGGAGGATCCGTCGGTATCGTCCGCCGGTCCAGCGGAGGGTTCGGCGTCGTCCGCCGGTTCGGGGGATGCGTCGGTGTCATCCGCCGCCGGTTTCTCGCGCGCCTCTGGTTCCGGCTCGGCAATTTCCTCGAGAACGGGATTTTGTTCCAGCTCCTGCTCGACCAGCGCCTTGAGCTCCAGCGTGGGCGCCTGTAGCAGCGCCAGGGAATGTTGGAGCTGCGGCGCAAGCACCAGCGATTGCGTCATGCGCTGCGATAATTGCAGTCCAATGGCCATTTACGTTTTCATCATAATGCACTTCGTCGCAATAACAAGTAAAATTTGGCACGACTTTCGCTGCGTCAATAAAATGGCGAGTAAATACTGGATTTTGCGCGCCGCAGGTAGCATCTTGAACGCATGAAGTTGATTCTTTCGACACACAACGTGACGCTGACCAAGGGCATCGAGGATCACGTCGTTAAACATCTCGAAAAGCTCGACCATTTTGACCCGCGCACCGTGGATGCGCGGGTAACGCTCGAACACGACCACACCCGCGCGCCGGCAAAGCAATTCAGTTGTTCGGTGCGATTGAGCGTGCGCGGCCCGGATCTTTTCGCCGAGGACCGCGAAAGCGATTTGTATGCGGCGATTGACCGCGTGGTGAAAAAAATCGCCCAGCAGATCCGCAAACGCCACAGCAAGTTCAAGGCGCGCAAACATGGTGTCGCCGCCGGCGCCAAGCGGCGCCGGCAGGAGTCCGAAACGGAGTGACACGGAGGTTGAAGTGTTGAAGAGAAATCCCTTTGACCCTTCAAGCCAATGATCCTCCGCGCGCGGACCATCCTGCCCATCTCCCGTCCGCCGGTCGAAAACGGCGCGGTCGTCGTTTCTGGAAATCGAATCCGGGCCGTCGGCGCGTGGCCGGACCTGAAGCCGGGCGCTGGCGGAAAAATCACCGACCTAGGCGATGTCATCCTGCTGCCCGGCCTCGTCAATGCCCACTGTCATCTCGATTACACAGACATGGCCGGACAATTGCCGCCGCCGAAAAAATTCACCGAATGGATCGCGGCCATCACCGCCGCCAAACTCGCGCGACGCAGGGCCGATTATGCCCGTTCATGGCTGCGCGGCGCGCGAATGCTCCTGAAAAACGGCGTCACGACCGTTGGCGACATTGAGGCCACACCCGAACTGCTGCCCGATGTCTGGGACGCCACGCCTTTGCGCGTATTTTCATTTCTGGAAATGACCGGCATCCGCGCCCGGCGCCATCCGCGGGAAATCCTGTGCGAAGCCGTTGCCAGAATTGACTCATTCTCGCATCCGCGCTGTCGCGCATTCCTTTCGCCGCACGCGCCGTATTCCACACTGCCCGAATTGCTGAAGCTGACGGCGGAGATTTCGCGCAGGAGAAAATGGCGTGTCTGCACGCACGTCGCCGAGTCCGATCAGGAATTTGAAATGTTCACCAATGCGAGTGGCGCGATGCATGCCTGGCTCCGGCGGAACGAACGCGACAATTCAGATTGCGGCCTCGGCTCACCCGTTGAACATCTGGCGCGGGCCGGAATGTTGGGCGAAAACCTGCTCGCCATCCACGTCAACCATCTTGCGCGTGGAGACGCCAAGTTGCTCGGCGAAAATCGGGTCCACGTCATCCATTGCCCGCGCAGCCACACCTACTTCCGGCATGCTGCGTTTCCGCGAAAAATACTGGCGGCGGCCGGGGTCAATATCTGCCTGGGCACGGACAGTCTCGCCACCGTGCTCAAAACCGGCCGGCAAAAACCCGAACTGGATCTGTTTGCCGAGATGAGCGCACTGGCCGCAAATGACAAAACCATATCACCCGGTAAAATCTTGCGCATGGCCACCATCTCCGGCGCGAAGGCACTCGGCATGGCCGGGCGAATTGGCGAGCTTTCCAAAAATGCCTTCGCTGATGTCATCGCCATTCCGTTCACAGGAAAAATTTCGGAAGCCGCCGAAGCCGTCGTGAATTATTCCGGCGGCGTTCACGCTTCAATGATTGGCGGCACATGGGCGATTCCGCCGGGGTGAGCCGCGATGGAACGGTTACTTGCCGCAGCAATGCTTGAATTTCTTGCCGCTGCCGCAAGGGCACGGGTCGTTGCGGCCGACTTTCGGACCGGTGCGGACGGGCTTGGCCTTCGCTTTTTCCTGCGCGGCGGCGGCTTCGCTCACGACATCACTGGCTTTGGGCTGCGCGCCGCCGGAGCTGGCGGTTGAGGTGCCCCCGCCAAACGCACTTATGTTCTGGTGAAGCGTCTGTTTCGGCACATTCAGCATGAAGTTTTCAAATGCCGCCATGCTGGACGCGCTGCGGAAGATGTTGTTGCAAATCTGCGTCTTCACGTTGACCATCAGGTCGTCGAACATCTTGTAAGCCTCGGCCTTGTATTCAACCAGCGGGTCGCGCTGACCGTAACTGCGCAGGCCGATGCTGTAACGCAGACTGTCCATTTCGTAGAGGTGATCCTGCCAGAGCCGGTCAATCGCGCTCAAAATCGTGAACCGCTCGACTTCCTTCAGCGCGTCGGGGTTCTCGTAGCCGATCTTGATGTCGTAAGCCCTGCGCACGCTTTCGGAAATGAAATTGGCGATGGCAAATTGCGCCGGACTCAAGCCGTCGTAAAGCGAACCGGCGACAGGCGTTTCCTTGCCGGCGGCGGCGGCCTTGAGGATTTCGGCCTCCGGCATGCCCAGCGGGAAATTCAGGTTCACCCAGTCTGCAAGCTGCCGGACTTTCCATTCGCCGTGCTCGGCGTCCGCCGCAGTGAATTGGGTGACTTTCTCGACAACGACCTCCTCCATGATGTCCATGAGCCGGTCGCGCACGTCCTCGTTGTTGATGATGTCGTTGCGGAAATTATAGATGACCTGGCGATGCTTGTTCATCACGTCATCATATTCGAGCGTGCGTTTGCGGATCTGGAAATGGTGCTGCTCGACCTTTTTCTGCGCGCTTTGAATGGAACGGTTCAACCACGGATGCGTCAGCTCGTCGCCTTCGCTAAACCCCATCTTCTCCATCCATTTTCCGACGCGGTCGGAGCCGAATAGCCGCATCAGATCGTCTTCGAGCGAAATGAAAAAGTGCGACGAGCCGGGGTCACCCTGGCGCGCGCAGCGTCCGCGCAACTGCCGGTCAATGCGCCGCGATTCGTGCCGCTCGGTGCCGAGCACGTGCAGCCCGCCGACCACCTTCGTATGCGGCGTGAGGTTGAAGACGGCGGCCGTCGGACTGCTTGAATCAATCTCACGGATTTCGCCGGTGGCGGCATCCGCCAGCTTGTAGCGCTGGCCCTTGCCTTCGGGATGGGGATTGCATTCCACGTTCCAGCAGACGCCGGCGCCGAGTTTGATGTCCGTGCCGCGGCCCGCCATGTTCGTGGCGATGGTGACGGCACCGCGTTGTCCGGCACGCGCAATGATTTCGGCCTCCTGCTGGTGATACTTCGCGTTCAAAACGGAATGAATCAGCCCTTCGCGCTTGAGCATCCGCGACAGCATTTCGCTGGTTTCTACGGAAATGGTGCCTACCAGGACGGGCCGGCCCTGCACATGGAGCGCTTTAATTTCCGCGACGACGGCGTTGAATTTTTCGCGCCGTGTTTTATAGACCGAATCGTGCATGTCCTTTCGGATGCACGGCTTGTTTGTCGGAATCGTCAGCACGCCGAGTTTATAAATGTCGAGAAATTCCGTCGCCTCGGTCTCCGCCGTGCCGGTCATGCCGGCGAGTTTTTTGTAAAGGCGGAAGTAATTCTGGATCGTGATGGTCGCCAGAGTCTGCGTCTCGCGCTCGATGGCGACGCCCTCTTTCGCCTCGACGGCCTGATGCAGTCCGTCGCTCCAGCGGCGGCCAGGCATGAGCCGGCCCGTGTGCTGGTCCACGATGATGACCTTGTTGTCCTGAACGACGTATTCCACGTCGAGCTGATAAAGCGAATACGCCTTGAGCAGTTGCGAAATGGCGTGAATTTTTTGCGCCTTTGACTCGAAGTCCGCCTGCAACTTCGTCTTGGCCTCCATCCGCTTGCGCGCGTCGGTTTCCGGCCCGGCGTCAACGTCGTGCAGAAGCGTCGTCAAATCCGGCAGCATGAAGGCTTCGGGGTCTTTCGGGCTGACGAAAGTGCGGCCCTTCTCGGTGAGGTCGGCCTCCTGGCTTTTTTCGTCAATCGCAAAAAGCAACTCCTCCTTCTCGCGGTAGAGGTCCACCTTCTTCTGGTCCTTGTGCAGCTCCAGTTCCGCACGGTTCATCATCTGCGCGTGTTCCGGATTTTCCAGGACTTTCATCAACCCTTCAGACTTCGGCTGGCCGGTCTTCACGCGGAACAGCAACAGGCCGATTTCGTGCTCCATTTCCGGCGCGCCTTGAACATTCGAACCATCTCCCCGATCCAGTTTGCCAATCAATTCCTCCGCCTCCTTCAAAAACCGGCCGCAAAGCTGCTGCTGCGCGCGGACGAGCGATTCGACAAGCGGCTTCCATTGCGCGAACTGCTCGTCGAATGTGTGAATCGAAGGCCCGGAAATAATCAGCGGCACGCGCGCCTCGTCAATCAGGATCGAGTCCACCTCGTCCACGATGGCGAAATAGTGCCCGCGCTGGACCTGATCCTCCTTGCGCATCGCCATGCCGTTGTCTCGCAGATAATCGAAACCGAACTCGGCGTTCGTGCCGTAGGTGATGTCGCAATTGTATTGCTCGCGTCGGACGCGCGGAGATTGGTCATGCAAAATCACTCCGACCGTCAGGCCGAGAGATTTGTAAATCGCGCCCATCCATTCCGCGTCGCGCGCGGCGAGATAATCGTTCACCGTCACGACATGGACGCCGCGCCCGGTGAGCGCGTTGAGATAAACGGGCAGCGTGGCGACGAGCGTCTTGCCTTCACCGGTGGCCATTTCGGCAATCTTGCCCCGGTGCAACCCGATGCCACCGATGAGCTGGACGTCAAAAGGAACCATCTCCCATTTCTGCGGATGGCTGCGCACGGTGATTTCCTGGCCGCAAAGCCGGCGGCAGGCGTCTTTCACCACGGCGAACGCTTCGGGCAGGATCTCCTCCAGCCGCAACGCGAGCGCGTCATGGTCCGTGATCTTTGAAAGCTCGTCCTTCCACGCGGCGGTTTTGGCGCGCAGATCGTCGTCGGATAGATTCCGGAGGCCGTCCTCAAATCCTTTGATTTGAAAGACAGCGGGCCGGAGCCTCTTCACTTCGCGGTCGTTTCTCGACCCGATAATCATTTTGATCAACCCGGTCATGGTAATTTGTGTAAAATCGAACATTAACGCTACGCGAGGAAAGGCGGGGCGTCAAAGCGAATCGCTATGACAATCGCATGGTCCAGGGTCTTTTGTTTTGCCTGGCAATCCTGTTGGAGTTCAGCCTTTGGGCTGTTCGGAGTGCTGGAACTCGCCGTGAACCGGGAAGCCGAAAAATTCTACGCCGTGGAAGGACTCGGCCCGTTTGATGAATTTTGACCGCCAGACTGTGAAAGCGTCCTTGCCAGGCGGCTGGTGTGCGCTATAATGAGCATATGAAGACTTTGACAATCACAGAGGGGCGCGGGCGGCTCGGCTACTGGCTCAAGATGGCAATGCAAGGGCAAGATGTCGGCTTTATGTTTGAAGGCAACATCGTTGCCTTGCGTCCGGTTGAGGTTCACTCCGCCGATTATGCCTTGCAGGAATACGGCCTGACTGAAAAGGAAGTGGCAAAGGCGTCAAAACGGATTCGTTCTGAAATCAAAACGGCGCGGCGGCGCGGAGAGATCAAGCCTTTCACCGGGAAATTGAGTGACTTGCGCGATTAAAACTTCCAAGCGTTTCCGCAAGTGCATTGCGGGCATGGAAACCGACGCGCTGGCGACCATGTTGAAAGTGCAGGCGGGTTTCGGGCAACCGCATCATCATTCCGGCATCAGCGTCCGCAAACTTGCGCCGGATGTTTTTGAGTGCCGCACGGATTTGAAAACGCGGCTGGTTTTCATTGCCGAAAGTGGCGTGCTGACATTTGATTTTGCGGGCGATCACGACGAGGTTCAAAATTATCTTCGCGGCAAACGCTAATAGAGGGTGTTCCGAAAGTCATTTGGAGAAAGCGTGATTTGCTGGGAAAACCGGATTTTTCCATTGAGGCTTATTTTTCAGCCGGCAGTTCCAATTCCAACTGACGCGGTTGCAAACCGGCCAGCCACGCAGCCTCCGGCGGCGTGTCCAGCCAGACCATCGTGCGCAGCAACACCGCGCTGTCCGCCCATAAACTCATCTGCCAAGTCAGGCGCAGGCTGTTGAAAAACATCTGGCCCAAACCCAATTGGTTTTTTTCAAACGACTGGGCCGGTTCAATCCACGGACGGACTTGCTGTAATAATCGCTGGGCCACGCGGCTGGCCAGCGGCAATAAACCAAAGAGCGTTTCGTGTTGCCCGACGGCATAACCAAAGTGGCGTGGACAACTGGAGGCTTCCCAACAATGCGCACAGAGTTCCGGTTCGGCGGGCACCCGGAACCACTGTTGATGGTTGGCCGGTTCATACTCCCACCACTCCAACCGCTGTCCCTGCGGACATTCGACTTGCGCCGCGCTCGCATACGGCGGCATGAGTTTCATGTCGGCGCGCAGTTTGGTGACCACCGCACACTGCCAGCCTTCGCGAACGGCCTGCTTGTCCAGTGCGGACAGATAGCCCATGTCCGCCACCACGATCCCCGGCCACCAACCCAAGTGACGGCGACACCAATGCAGGCTCGGCCGCAGCAAGCCGCCTTCAGCCACATTGCCAGGCGTGAGCCAACTGACCAGCGGCACGAGCGTCACCGACGGATGCACCGTGGGCAGCCACAACCGCAAGGTGTGTTTCTTGTAGCCGACAAACCAGCGGCTCTGGCCGGTCTTGAGCGTGCGCCCACCCAGCGCCGCGTGCGCGGCGGTGTAGTCGCCGGAATTTTTTTTTGAAGCCGCTGCACGCCGCTGGCAGATCGGTCGCATCCATCAGGGCCACGGCGTGGGGTTGCAGTCCCGTCCGCCGCAACAAACGCCCCACCAGATGCTGGTTGATGGCGCGCAACCCGCCCACGCCCATGGTCTGCCGAAACTCATGAAGCATGCGGGCTGTGGGCGGTGTGGATCGCAACCGTGCGAATCGCCGCCACGCGGCTTGTTCAGGCAGTTGCGTCACGAGCAGATTGAGCGAATGCGTGGACGTCAGCACCGCCAACAAATGTGTGCGCCACAGTTGCGCCGCACTCAAGGTGTGTCGCCGCCCGCCGGTAAAGTGGCGCGGGCAAATCTCGGCAATGAAGTCGTCGGGTGCGTAAGGACTCACCAGTTCGAGCAGGCGGCTGGTGCCGACGGGCGGCAAAGTTAAACTCATGCCCAGACTCTAACTCAAACTCGCTGGCACAACACCCCTCTCGTATCGGCGTAGCCTCTGTCGGGTGAACCATTTGCAAAAACTTTCGGAACACCCTCTAATACCTTGTGAAATTGCAGATTCAGTTTTTTTAGCGGAGTTCGGAACTTTTCTTGCGGACGGCGAAAAGGCGGCGGCTTTCCGTTATGCCCGCATTGATCCCTTTATCCATTCGCATGAACAAATTGTTTTGGATTTTCAGGGCATCCGCAACATGAACAGGTCTTTTGCGAACGCGCCGATTGCAAATCTGGTCAGCCAGAGTCCCGAAATTTTGCCCAAGCTGCATTTATCAATATCAATCCCCGTGTCAGGGTGACGATTGAATTTGCACTGGCTTTAGGAATGGAGCGATTAAACGAGAAAATAAAACGAGGCGCGTTTGTTTTGGCTGGGGTTCGGCGTTAATCCGGCTGGCCTTTAACCGGTCCGTTACCGTCTCCATTTGTGCGGTAACTGTGCGGTAAAAGCCATTTTCTTCAAAATCACAATTAAATATGGTGCGCGCGAGAGGACTTGAACCTCCAATCCTTTCGGAACCAGATCCTAAGTCTGGCGCGTCTGCCATTCCGCCACGCGCGCAACGCCGCCAGCTTGCGCCGTCCGGGACCGAATCTCAAGCCGGTTTTCCAGCGAGCAATTGCACGGAGGCAATGGATTGTTTATCGTCGGTTCATGTCAATTTGGATTCGATTCCTGTCCTGCGCGCCCACCGTGTGGTTCGCCATCATGCTGGGCGGCTGCTCGCCGGATCAGGGCCGGATGGATGACGAGAAGGAACCGCATTTTGTCCTCGGCAAAAGCCGGGTCAACGGGATGGATTTCCAGGGCGCGATTGAGGCTTACGAGGAGTCTCTGGACGCCAACCCGCGCTCGGCGGCGGCGCATTTTGAACTCGGCTGGCTTTACGATCAGAAGATGCGGGACCCCGCCGCCGCGATTTATCACTACGAACAGTATTTGAAGCAGGACCCGAACGCCGGAAACGCGGACATCATCCGGGGGCGCATTGAGGCCTGCAAACAAGAATTGGCCGTGTCCGTGATGGCGCTGCCCAGCACCTCCGCCGCGCAGCAGCAATTGGAGAAACTCGTGGAGCAAAACCGCCAGTTGCAGGCACAGGTGGACCATCTCAACGATACGCTGAAACTGTGGAACGCCTATTACGCCAGCCAGTTGGCCGCGGCCAGATCCAGCGAACCGGCGCAAGGCATTTCCGTGGCCCCGCCCCAAACTCCAACTCCAACCCAGACCGCCTCCCCGCAGCCGAACAACCCAGCCTTTACCCGTGCCGCAACCGCAACCCGCGCCACGCCTGCGACGCCGCGCTCACACTCCGTCGTTCCGGGTGAAACGGCCGCCGCGATCGCACGCAAGGCCGGCATCACGCTGGACACGCTGCGGTCGGCCAATCCCGGCGTCAACTTGAGCCGCATCCATGCCGGCCAGGTTTTGAAACTCCCGCCGCCGTGATTCCGCGCGTCACATTTTTTTTGATCACGGTCTTTTGGGCCGTGATGAATGTGTTGTTGTGGCGCGCGGAATACGGCCCGGGCGGCGGCGGCGTTCCCGTGCCGGCGGACCTGGTCTGGCGGAAAATTTTGACCGCGCCCGACATCTCGTCATTGTCCATTTTTCAAAATGGGCAGAGGACCGGCTTCTGTGAATTCACCACGGGCGTCGAGCAGGAGATGGCGCAGGTGGATGAAGACAAGCCGCCGCCGGCGGGATTTGCCTCGCAGGCCGGATACCAAATCCGATTGAGCGGCAACGTGTTTATTGACAGCTTTACCAACCAGTTCAAGTTTGACGCGCGCGCTGGATTCACTTCCACCCGCGACTGGCGCGAACTGTCCCTGAAATTTTCCTCGCGCTTCGCCACCGTGAAAATCCATTCCCTCGCCACCAACCAAAGCATTTCCGTGGACATCAGCAACGACGACTCGTCCTTCTCGCACGTCTTTTCCTTCGCCGATCTTCAGAAGCCGGATGTCCTGCTGCGCGCATTCGCCGGGGATTTCACCAGCCCGCCGACGTCCGGTTTCGGTCTGCTGGGCCTGCCGCAAACGTCGTCGCTGGCCAGCAGCATCAAATGGGAGGCCACGCGCGACCGGCTGATGATCGGCCGCGAGCCGGTGTCGGCTTACCGGCTGCAAACGCGCGTGCTCAACCTGCCGGTCGTCATTTACACCAGCACGCTCGGCGAAATCATGCGCGTCGAACTGCCCGCCGGCATCACCGCCACCGTGGACGACTGGAGCCATCCGTGATCGAACTGGCCCATCTCACCAAAAAATTCGGCAGTCTCGTTGCGGTCAACGACGTGACGCTCACCATCCCGCGCG
Organism: uncultured Verrucomicrobiae bacterium; assembly: GCA_963711945.1. Taxonomy (GTDB): domain Bacteria; phylum Verrucomicrobiota; class Verrucomicrobiia; order Limisphaerales; family UBA11358; genus UBA11358. The sequence continues at coordinate 461,107 of CAVQGB010000010.1, forward strand.
GTGAATTTTTTGCCGTGCTCGGCCCCAATGCCGCCGGCAAGACGACGACGTTGAAAATCCTTGCCGGCCTGATGAAACCGACCTCCGGCAGTGCTCGCGTCTGCGGTTTCGACATCCAGACGCAGCCGCTCGAAGCGCGCCGTCGGCTCGCCTACGTCCCGGATTTTCCATTCCTCTACGACAAGCTTACGCCGTGGGAATTCTTCCAGTTTATCGGGCAACTGTTTCAAATGCCCGGCGACAAAATCGAGGCCGCCGCGAATAATTTGATTTCGCGGTTTCATCTGGACGAATACGCGAATCTCCCGCTCGAAAGCCTGTCGCACGGCACGCGCCAGCGCGTCGCCATCGTCTCCGGACTGCTGCACGACCCGGAAGTGTTCGTGATAGACGAGCCGATGGTCGGCCTCGACCCGCAGCACGCGCGCGTGGTAAAGGACGTGCTCAAGGAACGCTCGCTCGCGGGCATGACCGTGCTGGTTTCCACGCATCAATTGAGCATCGCGGAGGAAATGGCCGACCGCATCGGCATCATCCACGGCGGCCGGATGATTGCCGTGGGCAACCGCGAGGAATTGCGGAAACAAAGCGGCAACTCCGGCGCGCTGGAGGAAATTTTCCTGTCGCTGACGGCGGAAGGAAAATAAGAAACTTCCTATTCGTGCCCGCCGTGCTGGCGGAGCAAATCTGCCACGTCCTTGTGCTTTTGGGCTACCGCCATCTGCACTGGTGTCTCACCTTTGTTTGTCTTGGCATTGACCTCGGCCTTTTTGGTCAACAGCAATTTCACAACGTCCGCGTAACCATATTTTGCCGCTATATGTAAAGGGGTTGCGCCATTTGTATCCCTAGCATTGGTATCGGCTCCGCGAGCCAACAGCAATTCTACCATGTCCTTGCGGTCAGACAGTGCCGCAAAAATCAAAGGCGTCTCGCTGGCATCGTCCTTTGCATTAACATCAGCTTTATTGTCCAAGAGTAATTTCATCACATCCCTGTGACCCATAATCACTGCACCATGCAAAGGCACCCAGCCGTTCTTGCTGGTAGCATTTACTTCGGCTTTGTTGGCAACCAATGATTTTGCCACAGATAAATTGCCTTCAAACGAAGCATGGTGCAAAGGGGTCCAGCCATTGGTATCTTTGTTGTTAACCAAATCAGGATTAGTCTTGAGCAGCGCCTTGACCTTTTCCAAGTCGCCATTCTTGGCCGCGTCATGAATCTCGCCGCAGAAGGCGAGGCGGCTCCAAGCCAGCGCAACCAGCATGACGGCGGCAAGACGGACAATTGGTGAGAGAAATAAACGGTTGAAGAATGAATGTGTTTTCATGAATTAACCTTGCGCGAGGCAAATCAGCGTGTCCAGAAAATGTTGGCCGTGAAGATTTCATCCTTTGACCAGTTTTAAGAATTGTGCCGGGCGGATGATTTCAACGCCGAACGGCTTTTTCAGTTCCAGCAAATCCTTGTCGTAGCTGACAATATAAGCCGCACGCGCGGCCAGCGCGGCGGCCAAATACGGATCATCCTTGGCGTCGCGGCTGCGCTGTTTGCCCAAAGCCACCGGCTCAACCATCCGAACTTCCTGCAAATACCAATTCAAAATGTTGGCCGCATTGTTTTTCGGTTCAAGTTCGCGAATGAGGCGCGCAGCGGTTTCGCGCGCTTCAGCCAATGTGCCATCCGTTGCGTATGCAAAAGCCTGACGACGGGCTATTTTGACCAGACAGCGATACGCTTCCCCCTGCCAGCAAACGCCCGATGCGACGACATTGGCGTCAAGAACGACGCGCATGGAGTTCCTTTCGCACCTTCTTTTGCAGCGCCACAACTTTCTCTATTTCTTCTTCAGTCGGTCCGTGGGGCGCTCCTTTAATTGAATCTTCCAGAAATTTCACGTCCGCCTCAATTTCCTTCCGCATTTTTTCGCGCACCAAGTCGCGGAAGTATTCGCTGGAATTGCCGTAATCGCGCTCCACGTTCTGGCGGACAAATTCCGCCATCGGTTTCGGCAGTGAGATGTTCATCGTGTCCATTTTCATGCCGACAACATATATCTATTGCCATCCATTGGCAAGAATGAAGAATTATCAACGATCGTCCACTTGTCCTTGTCCTTGATTTCATTGTTCCATCGAAAACGTGCTTTTCGCATTCCCGGCTGTTAATTTCAACGGCTGAATTTTGAATGAAACGGATTGCTGTATTTTGCGGTTCCAACAGGGGCATGCGCCCGGCCTATGCCGAGGCTGCCGGGCGGCTTGGCGAATTGCTTGCGCGGGAGAAAATCGAACTGATCTATGGCGGCGGCTGCGTCGGGCTGATGGGCGTGCTCGCGGACGCAGCGCTGCACGCCGGCGGTCATGTCATCGGCGTGATTCCGCAATCGCTCGTCATCAAGGAAGTCGTCCACGAAAAGCTGCCCGACCTGCGCGTGGTGAAAACCATGCACGAGCGCAAGGCGCTGATGGCCGAGTTGGCCGACGGCTTCATCGCCCTGCCCGGCGGCTACGGCACTTTTGAGGAATTTTGCGAGGTGCTCGCGTGGAGTCAGCTTGGCTACCACCAAAAGCCATTCGGCCTGCTCGATGCGGCGGGATTTTATGCGGGGATGCTGGAGTTTTTCGACCATGCCACGCGCGAAGGCTTTATCCGCCCCAAACACCGCGAACTGGTGATGGTGGAGGATGACGCGGAAAAACTATTGGTCCGCCTGAAAAATTTCCAGCCGCCCGCCGAAGTGAAATGGATCCGGTGACGCCGGGCGTTTGACGGTCCGCCGGCAATTCCCGCCCGGAGCCATGAAATTTCAGAGATGATTCGCCGTATCGGCCACGCCCACAACGATCTCCTTGCGCGTCTTCAAATCGCGGATACGGGCGTAATCGCTGTTTTCCAGGCGCACGGTGTGGACCACCTTCAATTCCTGAGCGCGTTTGAATTGTTTATCCGGCTTGACGGGCGTGAGCGGATATTCCACGGCAAATTCGCCGGCACGCAAATCCTGCACAAGCTTGAGCGATTGCGGCCGCAGGGCTTCATCCTCGATCAGGACGAAAACGTCCGTGCTGGAATCGAATTTCGGCAGCAGCCCTCGCGCCTTGAGAAGTTCCAGAAGCACCACGTCGCCCATGCCGAAACCGAGCGCGGGCAAATCCACCCGGCCGCCGCTGATGAGCTTGACGAGGTTGTCGTAGCGACCGCCGCCGGCAATGGCGCGAAACTCGCCCTGGACATCAAAGGCTTCAAAGACGACGCCGGTGTAGTAGGCAAGTCCCGCGAATGACGTGATAATCCACCTTCACGAAATCCTTCAACCCACGCGCCGCGAGGTTCTGCAGGATGCTTTCCAGCTCGGCGGTCGGTTTGCCGGATTCTATGAATTGCTTCACGCCGGCAAGTGAAAATCCAAGCGCGGACAATTTCTTTTCCGTTTCCTCCGGCGGCGTGCGTTCCAGCTTGTCAATGGTCTGGAAGAAAACGTATTCGTCGCGATTTTTCGGACGACGACGCGGCATCCCTCCCGCTTTTGTAAAATTCGTGCCACGCATTGCGGCTGCTCAAGCGGATGACAAAATCCTTCTCCGTCAGACCAAAGGCGCGCAATGCGTCAATCAGCAGCGCAATCAATTCCGCGTCGGCGGCGGGACTGCTCTCGCCGATAAGGTCGGCGTTGAACTGGAAATGTTCGCGCAGCCGGCCTTTTTGCTGGCGCTCGTAGCGGAAGAGCTGCGGTATGGCGAACCATTTGACCGGTTTTTTGTAATTGCGTTCGTGCGCAGCAACCATGCGGGCCAGCGTCGGCGTCATTTCCGGGCGTAGCGCGACGGCCCGCTCCCCCTTGTCCGTAAAGTTGTAAAGCTGGCCGATGATTTCATCTCCGCTTTTGGTGGTGAACAGTTCGAGTGGTTCGAGCGGCGGGCCGTCGTATTCGTGGAAGCAGTAACGCCGGGCGGTCGCGCGCCATTTGTCAAAGATAAACTGGCGGGCGTCGGCGCTCCACACGTCGGAGTGCGGAATGGGTTCGGGATAAAAATCGCGGAAACCGGGCAATCGTTCCATGCCGCCAAAATTATATTACGCGCAAGGAAAAGAGAAGACGAATCAGAAACCGCAAACCGCAGTTGCGGAAGCGCAACGATGGAAACCCGATTTCGGCGGGTGTGCTTTCCGGCAATTATCGGCGAGCTACAGCATGTCGGGCACGACGGACGAGCGCCAACCCAGCAAATCCAACCGCTCCCAGCGCCATCAGCTCCCCGACGGACGGTTCAGGCACGACCTGCCATCGGCCAATCAGCACACTACCGGCTGCGGAAACATTTCCAGAATAGATGCCACCCGTTGTGCCGGTGGTGGGAAGATCCGCAAGCAAGGTGGACAAGTTGACGATCGCCGTGCCGGTAAAAGCCGGACTGCTAATAACGAAATTTTGAAGCTGCGCATTGCTCGTGTCATACAGGTTCAAATCCACATTGTTGGGGCTATTTTGCAGATTATCAGCAATCCATGTGGTATAGGCAACGGATGTCCCGGCAGGTGTGAGCGTGCCAGATACAGGGGAGCCTCCGGCGACTACGGGAGCGGCTGTTGTGAAGTAACTGATAAGATCCACGCCGAATAGGTTATACAAGCTTGAAGCAGTGTCAGGGACGTTACCAGTGGCAATGAATTGCACGGCAGAAGGGTTGCCCTGATCTATGCTGATCAGTAATGATTGGCCCGCGGCAGAAAATGCAACCGCCAAGACCACGACCGACGCGCATGAACGCAAAATATATTTTTTCATAACTCTGATATTTTTCCCTTTTGAAAACAATAGCAATGGTTGAAGACCCTGTCAACAAAAAAACCAGAAATATTCCATGAAGAAGACATGTTGTATAGTGTTTGTTTTCAAGTGGTTGTGCTCATTTGAGATATGGCTTCCTTGTTTTGTGAATATTTTCCCCGGTCCCTGGTCACATCCATCTGCCAATTTCAAAATTAATGCCTTTTGTCCGTTGATTTGAGCCGCCAAGCAACTTCGCAATCGAAACGGATAATTTTGTTCCTGTGTCGCCAAAATTAGCGCCGCTCCCCCCCTGCTGGTCTTCCTTTCGACAACTCCGGCCGCCGATGGAAATATCAAAACGGAAAATGTCCTCATTTTGGCGTCTGTTTTTTTTGTAATCGGCTTCATGCCACGGTATGATTTCCCAGTGCAATGATGAATTTTATCCGCCGCTTCCCAGTGCAAGTTGCAATTGGCGCTTTGTTGATTTATGCCGTCACCTTGAGCCATGGGGTGACGATGAACAGTTTGTTGCTCGCGGCGAAGGTCGCGGGCTGGGACTGGACGCCGATGGTGGGGCAGCCATTGCTCTGGCTGGTCACTCTGCCCCTGCGGTTGTTACCCGCCGCCTGGGTGCCGCCGTGCCTGAATTTATTTTCCGCCACGACTGCGGCGCTGACTCTGGGTTTGCTGGCGCGCACCGTTCAGTTGCTGCCGTGGGACCGTCCGTGGGATGATGCAAACCGCGGGGCCGGTGCATTGCCGGTTTTGCTGGCGTGCGCGGTATGCGGGCTGGAATTCAGCTTCCTGCAGGAGGCGACCGCAGCCACCGGTGAAATGCTGGACATGCTGCTCCTGGCGGCGGCGCTGTGGCTGATGCTCGAATATCGTGTCCGGCGGGAATCACGCTGGCTTGATGCGGCGGTCTTCATCTGGGGGCTGGGCATGGCGGAAAACTGGTTGATGCTGCTGGCGCTGCCATTCTTTGTCTGCGGAGTGATCTGGCTGCTGGGGCTTCGTTTTTTGCTGGATCGTCGCATCGAAGAGAAGATGGACGCCGATGAGCCAAAGCTTCAATGGATTCTTATTATTCCGGCTGAATTTCTTGCTGCGGCTGGCCGTGCTGGGACTGGCGGGATTTTCTCTCTACGCCCTTCTGCCACTGGTCAACGGACTGGCTCCGCACACGCCATGGAATCTGGCCCAGTCGTGGCATGCCAGTCTCAAGCAGACCAAGGACACCGTTTTGCTGCTCTACTACCAATTCTGGCTGATACACCGGGATTTGGCGATGGGGGTGGCGCTTTACTTTTCGCTGCCGGTGCTGTCCTGTCTCGTGCGGTTCGGCGGGGAGGGCACTTTCCACAAAACGCGGGCGGATGTTTTCGTGCTCTGGATTTATCGCGGCCTGCGCGGGTTGCTGCTGCTGGCTTGTTTGTGGCTGGCGTTCGACCCGGTCAGCGGCCCGCGACAAATTGTGCAACACCAGTTTGGCGTTTCGCTGGCGTTGTTGACCTTCGATTATTTGAACGCCCTGGCCGCGGGGTTTCTCGCCGGCAATCTCCTGCTGCTGGCGCTGGACACTGTGAAGCAGCACAGACAACTGCGATCCAAAATCAACTGGCGGAAACTGGCCATCCCCGTCGCCGCCGGCATTCTCGTCCTGGTCGGCGCCGGCCTGGCGGCAAGAAACATCCCGGCAATCCTGCGAAATGAATTTTCATCCAATGGAACACTTCGGCGAGCTGGCGGTGGAATCCCTGCCCGCCGGTCGCGGCATCATGTTGAGCGATCAATCGCAGAAGTTGCTGGTGTTTCAGGCCGCCCTGTCGCGAACACCGCGACCGGACGGACTGGCTGGCGGTGGACACGCGCGCGCTGCCGGAGGTGGAATACCGCGCCGGTCTCGAACGCCGCCAGCCCATTGGCTGGCTCACGGATGAAAACCGGCATCAACTCACCCCGCTGGAAATGCGGCAGTTGCTCGAACAAATCTCCCGCACCAACCGCCTCTTCTACCTGCACCCCAGTTACGGCTATTTCTTCGAACAGTTTTACCTCGAACCCATCGGCGCGATTTACGAAATGAAATTGCGCGGGCCAAATCCCCTGGAAATTCCGCCATTGCCCGCTGCACGGTTGGATGCTAATGAATTTTTCTGGACCGGTGCCTGGCAAAAGGAACTGGTTTCACTCGTTGCAGCCCCCGGCCTGCGGCAACCGGTGGCGGAAAAAAATTCAGCGGATCGGCCTCACGCCCGTGCCGCCTTATCAGGACCGTCTGCTGGCGGAATGGTATTCGGTCGCGCTGGACGGCTGGGGCGTGGCGCTGCAACGGCAGGGCCGTTGGAAGGAAGCCGGCCTTCGTTTCGAGCAGGCGCTGCAACTGAATCCCGGCAATTTTTCGGCGCGGATCAGTCTGGCCTGCAACACCAATCATCAGGCCGGCCGCAATCTGAGACTGGGCGATGTGGCCCATTTGGCCGGCGAATTGGGAGATCCCCAGCGCTTGAGCACAGTCATGAACAACTGCGGCCCGTTCGACGAACCGATCCTGTGTTATCTGCTGGGCTGCGCGTTCCAGCAAATTGTCCAGCCCATGCAGGCGGCGCAACAATTCGAGCGCGCCCTTGCGCTGGCGCCCGGCACGCCCGCGCCGGAATTTGCCCTGGCGGAGCTGTATACCCGGCTCCGGTTTGCCGGCCTGGCACGACCGCTGATCAATCAACTGCGGGATGAAACAAAAAAAAATCCGGCAAACAGCGGCGCGGAACTTGAGCTTGATCTGCTGGATGCGAACGCGTGGCTTTCGCAATCCAACATCTCCAGCGCACGCAGAATCTTCCAGTCGGTTTTGCAAGAGCATCCCGACGATCCGCAGATTATGAACCGCGTGGCCGGCGCGTATCTCGCATTTGGGGATTTCACCAACTCCCTGCAACTGGTCACCGCGCATCTGTCCAGATCGCCGGATGACGTGCCGGGCTTGAACCTTCAAGCCGCCATTTTGATTCAATCCGGCAATTCCGCCGCCGCCATCCCCGTATTGACCCGCGTCCTCGCGCTCACCAACCTGCCGTCGGCGCGGCTCAACCGGGCCATCGCCCGGCTCGCGTCCCAGGATTATGCCGCGGCGGAAACAGACTACCGCGAACTCGAAAAATCAGGCGCGGAACCCGGCCCGGTCTGTTACGGACTTGCGGCGATTGCCGAGCACCGGCGCGACACCAATCAGGCCATGAATTATCTCCGGCTCTGCCTCACCAACACCCCGCCCGGAACGCTCCTCTGGCGCGTGGCCGCCGCCCGGTTGCAGATGTTTGAACGCGATGCCAGGCCAAAATAATTCCCCGCGCCTCCATTCTGAACGCGCAGTTGCAATCACACCGGAAGGACGGCAGGTCTCATGAAAATTTCCGCGACGGGACAAAGGCGGGGCAAAAAATTGACCGCAACAAACACGCCCCCGCGGTGCGTCATGCTTGTGGCGTGAGCTTGAGAACGTGAAGGCGCATTTCCTTGCCGGCCTTGAATTTCACCATTGAGCGCGCGGGGATCGGCACATCGGTTTCCGGTTTGTTCGGATTCCGCCCAACCCGCGCCTTGCGGACTTTCACTTCGAAGACGCCGAAGTTGCGCAGTTCCGCCTTGTCGCCCTTCGCGAGCGCTTCGGAAATGTAGTCGAGCATCTTTTGCACGACATCGAAGACTTGTTGCTGTGTGAGACCGGTTTCACCGCTGATGCGGATTACGAGGTCGCGTTTGGTCAGGGTCATAATTTTTGGGTTGTTGGCGTGAGTATTATTATTGAACGACTCGAATTGTCCAGAAATCACTGGCCAGATTTTCGTCGGTCAAATAGGCGTAAGGCAAGGTAAAATAGCCGTTCATCCCCCACCGGCCTCCCCAGGAATTTCTGACAATAAACCACTGCCTGGCGTCGTCGTAGCCGACGCCGACAACCGCATGGCCGCCGATCACCGCCTCGCCGGATTTCGGCAGCATCGCGTGGCCGGTCTTCGCCACTTGCGCGCTTTCAAAACTTTCATAGACGGCAAAGCCGAAAACAAACGGCCAGCCGGCGGCGAGGCAGCCTTTCAACTGGCCCAACGTCTGGGCCACGCGCTGATACAAAACCACCCTGTATTTGAGCGCATCGGCGTAGCATTTTTTCGGCGGCTTCGTTTTGAATTTCGCAATGACATAGGGCCATTCGATTTCGGGGCAATCACCCTGTCTGGCAACGCTCTTGATGCCGTCGCGAATTTGCGCTCCGCTGTCGGAATCCACCGAATGTTCGATGACGCGCTCGTTGTAATAAATGAACAGGCGCGACGGGGTGAAATCGCTCAATTCTTGTTTCAACCGGTCAAATTCAATCGCCCCGGCGATGGCGTTGGCCGTGCAACTGCCGAGCCGTCCCTGGTCATAAACAGGCGGGCATAGCGCGCGGAGGTCGGCTTTTGCCGGCGGCGCACCGGCCAGTTCAACGGGCGAAGCGTAAAGAAAATCCCGGTGATCCGGCAGATCTGGAAGCCACCCATAATGGGAGACTTTGAAACGCATGGATTTTCTACTACCAAAACCCGCGGGCGTTGTCCACCAAAATCAGCATACCTAAAGCTGCCTTGCGCCGCGGTTTAACAGGAACTCTTCTCCGCATGGACGCTGCCGGTGATTTCGCGCACGTCGCCGATCTTTTTCCGTTCCATGAATTCGCGGATGCCGGCAATCACCTGCAACGCCGTCTGCGGTTCGTAGAAATTCGCCGTGCCCACCGCCACCGCCGTCGCGCCGGCCATGAGAAATTCAATCGCGTCCGTCCGCGTTCTGAATGCCGCCCATGCCGATGATGGGAATCTTCACCGCCTTGCGCCGCTTCCCAGACCAGCTTGATGGCAATCGGCTTGATGGCCGGGCCGGTCAGCCCGCCGGTGACGTTCGCCAGCTTCGGCTTGCGCGTGTCGATGTCAATCGCCATCGCCGGAAAACTGTTCGTGATCGCCAGCGCGTCGCTGCCGGCGTCTTCGGCGGCTTTGGCGAACGGCGCGATGCTCGACGACGTTCGGACTCATCTTGGTGATGAGCGGCAGCTTCGTCGCCTTGCGGCACGCGGCGACGACTTGCGCGAGCAATTTCAAATCCGTCCCGAATTGCGCGCCGCCTTCCTTGATGTTCGGGCAGGAGACGTTGAGTTCCAGCGCGCCGACGCCGCCGAGCGCGTCGAACCGCCGCGCCACCTCGGCGTATTCCTCGACCGTCGTGCCCCAGATGTTGATGATGGTCGGCACCTTCAATTCCTTGAGGAACGGCCAGTATTTTTTGATGAAGCCGTCCACGCCCGGCCCTTGCAGGCCGATGGCGTTGAACATGCCGCTGGCGACCTCGACGGTGCGCGGCGTGGGATTGCCGCGGACCGGATTCAGCCGGATGCCCTTGACCGTGACCGCGCCGAGCTGGTTCAGGTCAATCAGCTGCGCGTATTCCACGCCGTAGCCGAACGTGCCGGACGCCACCGTCACCGGATTTTGCATCCGCAGCTTGCCGATCTGGACGGATAAATTCATTTCCGTATCCGTTTCTGGGCTTTGGCTTTGACTTTGGACTTTAGGCTTCACTTTGCCACCTCCCAAACAACTTGCCGCGAATCAAACACCGGGCCTTCGGTGCAGGTGCGCTGGTATTCCCAGCCGTCGCCGGTCTTGACCGGAATCACGCACGTCAGGCAGACGCCGACGCCGCAGCACATGTGCTCGTCCATCGAAAGCTCCGCCGGCACATTGAAATCTTCCGCGATTTTGCCGACGGCCTTCAGCATCGGCGTCGGGCCGCAGGCAAATAATTTTGGATTTTGGATTTCGGATTTTGGCTTTTGCAGTTCCGTCAGCAGCGGCTGCGTGACCAGACCCTTTTCGCCGTGGCTGCCGTCCTCGGTCGTCACGCGCACGTCCCAGCCGAGCGCGGCAAATTCCTTTTCGCACAAAATGTCCACGCGCCGCCGTCCGCCGACGAAGACGATGCCTTTTTGCGGCGAGCGTTGCGCCAGCAGATACATCGCCGCCATGCCGTAGCCGCCGGCGACGAGCAGCGGAGTTTCGCCGCCGGGCTTCGGCACGGTGAACCCGTGGCCGAGCGGCGCGATGACGCTGAGTTCCTCGCCCGCGCGCATCCGCGCCAGCGCCTCGGTGCCTTTGCCGACGGTTTTGTAGAGGATGGAAAACGTGTCGCCGGCGACCTGAAAAATGCTGAACGGCCGGCGCAGCAGCGCGTCCTTCAGCGGCGGGATGCGGACGTGGGCGAATTGTCCCGGCTGGATGAGCGGCGCGATTTGCGGCGCGCGCAGCACGAGCCGGAAATAGGAATCCGTGTCGCGCTCGTTGGAAACAATCTGGACGGTTTGCTCAAGCATGGCCGGCGTCCTTCACGACGCATGGGTGAATTGCCCATGCTGGGATGCGGCTGGCCGTCCATCATTTTTGTGCGCCGGCAGATTTTCTTGTAGGTCGCCAGCGCCAGCAGCGGCCAGGCGTTGCGGTACATGTCGTATTTCAGATAAAACACCTTCGGGAAACCGGTGCCGGTCGTCTCGTCCTCGCGTCCACGAGCCGTCGGGATTTTGCGTGCGAATCAGATACTCGATGCCGCGTTTGAGCGCGGGATTTTCCGGGTCGTCGAACGCGCACAAGCCCATGACGGCCCAGGCGGTTTGCGACGCGGTGCTCGGCCCCTGGCCCTTGAAGACCGGGTCGTCGTAGGTGTTGCAGCGTTCGCCCCAGCCGCCGTCCGTCGTGCTGGACGCTTTCCAGCCATGCTCGCCGCGCTTGGCAGCCAGTCTCGTTCATGTTCAGGTTCAGCGCGCGCATCCCGCGCAGCACCTGCCAGGTGCCGTAAATGTAATTCACGCCCCAGCGGCCATACCACGAGCCGTCGGCTTCCTGATGCTCGCGGATGAATGCAAGCGCCTCCTGCACCTGCGGGTGGTCGGTGCTCCAGTTTTCGTAGCCGAGCAATTCCAGGATGCGCGCGGTGATGTCGGCGCATTCGGGGTCGAGCATGGCGTTGTGGTCGGCGAACGGGACCTTCTCCAGAATGTTTTTCGTGCAATCCTTGTCGAACGACGCCCAGCCGCCGTCCTTGCACTGGAAGGTCATCATCCATTTCAGGCCGCGCTGGAAACATTCGTCGCGCCTTTGCGGATCGTCCGTCGGGATTTTGCGCAACGCCAGCAGCACCATCGCCGTGTCGTCCACGTCCGGGTTCCATTTGTTGTTGAACTCGAACACCCAGCCGCTCGGCTCGACTTTGGCGGGGTTCTTGTGAATCCAGTCGCCGGCGAAACGGATTTCGCGCTCCATCAGCCATTCGGCGGCTGCGTTTGAGCGCCGGATGATTTTCCGGGATGCCGGATTCGTGCAGGCAGATCGCGACGATGGCCGTGTCCCAGACCGGCGAGAAGCACGGCTCGATGCGCACGTCATCCTCCGTTTCGTGTTCGAGCTTCTTCAATTCGTGCGCGGCGCGGACCACCTGCGGATGGTCGTCGGGATAACCCAGCGCCTTCAGCGCGATGAGCGAATTGAGCATCGCCGGGAAAATGGCGGCCAGGCCGTCGCTGCCTTCAAAGCGTTCGAGCATCCACTGCTCGGCCTTCTTCAGCGCGGCCCGGCGGAACGGATGGATTTTATGCTCGGCAAACCATTCGGCGAATTTGTGCAGGCGGTCCAGCCAGAGGAAAAAATTGCGCCAGCGAAATCTTCTCCGGGTCGGGCGCGAGCGCGAGGTCGCGTTCGTGGATGCCTTCGGGATACAGCTCGTCCAAATCCACAGCCACCGGGCGGGTCGGCTTGAAATGGTTGATGATGGCCAGCGGCACGAGCATGGCGCGCGACCAGTTGCTCATGTCCCAGAAATTCACGTGGAACCATTTGCCGATGAGCAGCACCTCGCAGGGAATGGTCGGCACGTATTCCCAGGGAAACAGGCCGATCAGCGCGAGATACAGTTTGGAAAAGGTGTTCATGCGCGGCACGCCGCCGAAATGCAGCGCCACTTCGCGCGCCTTGCAGCATCCGCGGGTCGGTGACCGGCACGCCGGCGAGCTTGAGCGCGAGGTACGCCTTGATGGTGGCGTTCACCTCCGACGGGCCGCCGTGGTAGATGTTCCAGCCGCCGTCCGGCAGTTGCATGGAGAAGATGTGGTTGACGGCCTTGCGCTGCCATGCCTTGTCCACCTTGCCGTTCCAATGATGATAAATCACCGTGTCGGAGACGAGCGTGGAATCCACCATCAACTCGCCGATCCAGTAGCCTTCGGGCTTCTGCAGGCTCAAAAGGTTTTCCTGCGCCCGCAAAATGGCGGCCTCCAAATCTCCGGCAAACTTGTTTTGAGAATGGGCCTCCGCCGATGTGGGCGCGGACTGAACCCTTGATGCACTTCCAGTCAACACGCGCATACATTGCGAAATTCCGGGCTGTTTGAAAAGATTTTAATCCATTCACGATTGGCGATTTACTGATTGACGGTTGTCGGCCGTTACTCTCGGCGCGTCAATCGTAATTCGTATATCGTAAATGCAAATATGTCGCTGCCGATGAAATTCTGGAAATATCACGCGCTGGGCAATGACTACATCGTCATTGACCCGAAGGACTTGCCGTCGCCGCTGACGACCGAGCAGGTGAAAACCATCTGCCACCGCAACTTCGGCGTCGGCTCGGACGGCATTTTGCTCGGCCCGCTGCCGGCGAAGGACGCCGAAATGCGCGCTGAAAATTTACAATCCCGACGGCAGCGAAGCCGAAAAAAGCGGCAACGGCCTGCGCATCTTTTCGCGCTATTTGTGGGACCGGAAAATGGTCGGCGGCGAGGAATTCGCCATCCAGACGGCGGGCGGCCTCGTGCGCTCGACCGTTTTTGACGGCGGCAAATCCGTCCGCGTCGAGATGGGCAAGGTCAGCTTTTGGAGCGACAAAATTCCCGTCGCGGGACCGAAGCGCGAAGTGCTGAATGAAAAAATTTCCGTCGGCGGACGCGAGTTCACCTTTTGCGCCGCGACGATTGGCAATCCGCACTGCGTCGTGGTGGCGGCGACGCCCTCGTCGCCGACTGATGCCAAGCGTGCGCGGAGCGCGCGCCACCTGAAATCAGCGCGGACCTGGCGCGGCAATTCGGCCCGCTGCTGGAGACGCACGCGAATTTTCCAAACCGCACGAACGTCCAGTTCCTGAAAGTGCTCGACCGCGCGAACATCCAGATTGAGATTTGGGAGCGCGGCGCGGGCTACACGCTGGCCAGCGGCAGCAGCAGCAGCGCGGCGGCGGCGGTGGCGCACAAGCTCGGCTGGGTGGACCGGAACATTTCCGTCCACATGCCCGGCGGCGTCATCAAAATCGAAATCGGCGATGGATTTTCCATCCGCATGACCGGCCCGGTGACGAAAGTCGCGGAAGGCGTGATGGACAAGGAAATGTTCGCGGGTTGATTTGGAGTGCGGCGACATGTCGCCGCTTTGGCTCGACGCGACATGTCGCGTCGAGCCAAAGCGCTGACATGTCCGCGCAGTCCAAATCACTTCACGCCGGGCGGTGATAGCCCTGCAAATCCACCGTCACATGCGCGTAGCCGATTTCCTTGAGCGACGCGGCAACGCGGGCGGCCACGCCGTTCGCCAGAAATTTCGGCAGTTCCGCCGGTCCGACCTCGATGCGGGCCAAGCACCTCGAAATTTCGGATTTCGAATTTCGAATTTCGAATTTAATTGCTCCGTTCGCCGCTGAAGGATTTTCCTTCCGCAATCCCAAATCCGCATTCCGCAATTCATGGTGCCTCACGCGCACGTCGTGAAAGCCGAGGTCGCGCAGGAGATTTTCCGCCGTTTCAATCATCCGCAGCTTCTCCGTGCTGACCGTGCTCGCCGTGCGGGATGCGCGAACTCAAGCAGGCCATCTGCGGTTTGTCCGCCGTCGGCAGGCCGAGCTGCGCGGAGAGCGCGCGAATTTCCGCCTTGGTCAAACCCGCCTCCTTGAGCGGCGCGCGCACTTGAAATTCCGCCGCCGCCTTTGCGCCGGGACGGAAATCGCCCACGTCGCTGGCGTTTTCGCCGTAGGCAATCACCGCGAACTTTTCCGCGCGCGCCAGAGGCGCCAGTTCCTCGAACAGCTCGTGCTTGCAGAAATAACAGCGGTTGGCCGGGTTCGCGGTGTAATTCTCGTTCTCAAATTCCGTCGTGTGAACGACGCGGACGGGCAGTGAAAATTTCGCCGCGATGTCCAGCGCCTCCTGCAATTCGCGGCGCGGAAGGCTCGGCGAGTCGGCGATGGCCGCAAGCGAGCGTCCGCCGAGCGTCTCGTGCGCGACGCGCGCGAGAAAGACGGAATCCACGCCGCCGGAATACGCCACGAGACAGGAGCCGTAGCTTTTCAGCAACGCCCGCAACTTTTCCAGCTTGTCGTTTGTTTCGTTCATCTGTCGTAGCGGCTTTCGGCAGAATCAGCCGCACTTTCAAATTTATTTGGCGGCGCTCTTCCGAAACGCCGCTACGGTTTCATAAATTTGTTTCACTGGCACGCCGGATTTGGCCGCCAGCTTCCTGGCCGATTCAAATTCCGGCGCGGTCTGAACCACTTTACCACCAATCCGCCCGATTTTCACCGTCACTTCGCCGAATGGCGTTTTCACTTCGACAAAATCCCGGCGCAATTTGCGCCGTTCGGCAATCGTTTTGCGGACGCCAAAAGCCGTCGTCTCCCGCAAAATCATTTCGCTGAACTTGTCCGCGTCCGTTTCCGCGCACAGAACGGTGAGCAAGACGCCGGGCCGGTTTTTCTTCATCTGAATGGGCGTGTGAAAAACGTCCAGCGCGCCGGCGGCCAGCGCCGTTTCGACAAACGCGCCAAGAATTTCGCCGGTGCAATCGTCCAGATTGGTTTCCAGCACGGCAATGCGATCCGTTTCCCAGTCCGAGCCTGTTGGATGTTGGGCTGTTGGATGTTGGACTGTTGGACTCGTTCCCAAAACCGCCCGCAGGACGTTGGGCCGCGTCTTGTTGTCGCGCGTTCCGAGGCCGAAGCCGATTTTTTCGGCGACCAGATTTTCCATCGCGCCGAAGCTTTCGACGAATTCCGCGAGCAGCGCCGCGCCCGTGGGCGTGACGAGTTCGTGCGGCTCGTCGCATTGCGTGACGCCGATGCCGCGCGCGCCGAGAATCGCCAGCGTCGCCGGCGCGGGAACAGGAAAACGTCCGTGCGCGCAATCCACCCAGCCCGTGCCCTCGGTCACCGGCGCGGCCAGCACGCGCGGTTTGCCGAGCAGTTCCAGCGCGATGGCCGCGCCAACGATGTCCACGATGGAATCCACCGCGCCGACTTCGTGAAAATGGACCTGGTCCGCCGGCAGTCCGTGAATTTTTCCCTCCGCCTCGGCGATGCGCTGGAAGACGGCGATGGATTTTTGTTTGACCCAGGGCGAGAGTTTGCCGCGCGAGATAAGCTGCTTGATTTCGGAAAAATTGCGCTGCTCGTCGTGGTGATGCGCGTGATGCGAATGGCCGTGTTCATGGTCGTGGCCGTGATCCTGCGCATGATTATGATCCGTGTTCGTGCTCGTGATGATGCTCGTGGTCGTGATCGTGTTCCTCCGCCAGATGCACGTCGAACTTCACGCCTTCGATGCCGGATTTGTGCCGGCGCGCAACGTGCAGGTGGTAGCCGTCCAGCTCCAGTTTTTTCAGCTCGCGTTCAAGCTGCCGCGCATCCACGCCCAGGTCGAGCAACGCGGCGATGAACATGTCGCCGCCGATGCCGCTGAAGATATCGAGGTAAAGTGTTTTCATCGAGATTGGGGAGCATCGAACAACGAACATTCAACATTCAACGCCGAATGACGGCGACGGAACGAGCATTGGAAGTCCGGCGTTGAATGTTGGTTGTTGAATGTTTTTTTGGAATTCATATTTCTGCCAGCGCGTTGATCTGCGACGCGGCGTAGCCGGCGCCGAAGCCGTTGTCAATGTTGACCACGGTCACGCCGCTGGCGCAACTGTTCAGCATGGCGAGCAGCGCCGCGATGCCGCCGAAGCTCGCGCCGTAGCCGATGCTCGTCGGCACGGCAATGACCGGCTTGGACACCAGCCCGGCGATGACGCTGGGCAGCGCGCCTTCCATGCCGGCGACGGCCACGATGACGTTCGCGCTTTGGAGCAGTTCCAGGCGCGCCAGCATCCGGTGCAGGCCGGCCACGCCGACGTCGTGAACGCGCTCGACCCGGTTGCCCATGATTTCCGCGGTGACAGCGGCTTCCTCGGCCACCGGCAAATCGCTCGTGCCGGCGCAGACGACGGCGATGAATCCGGCGCGCTTCGGCAAGCGGTTTCCGTTCGATGGTCACGCAACGGGCGAGATCGTGGTGGACGGCGCGCTTGAATTTTTCCCGCAGCGCGCGGGCGTGTTCGGTCGTGATGCGGGTGACCAGAACCTGCTGTCCGAGCTCCAAGATTTTGGCCGCGATTTTGACGACCTGTTCCGGCGTTTTGCCCGCGCCGAAGATGACTTCCGGAAAATTTTTCCGCAGCGCGCGGTGGGTGTCCACTTGTGCGAAACCCAGGTCGGCGACGGGCGCGGCCTGGAATGCGCGCAGGACTTTTTCGCGCGGGATTTTTCCGGCGCGAAACTGCTCCAGCAAACGTGTTGCCTCATTGGTCGTCACGTCCTCACGATGGCAGAGAACCGCCGCGCCGTCACGCCGGAAAATCGGGGCGTCTATTTCTGCGGTTGCAACTGGGCGCGAAGGACGTGGATGAGGGATTTGACGGTAAGCTCGATGAAAAGGAACGGTTTGGCGATAAAATCGTTGCCGCCGGCCATCATGGAACTGGTGCGGTTGTCGAAGTCGGCCAGGGCGGTGACGAAGACAACGGGAGTTTTTTTGAATTGCGGCATGGCGCGGAGCTTGGCGCAAAGTTCGTAGCCGTTCATGCCCGGCATGTCCACGTCCAGAAAAATCAGATCGAAGTCCTTGTCCGCGAGCAGTTTCAGAGCTTCGGCGGCACTCTCGGCGGGGGTGGATTGCATTCGCGCCTTTTCGACGGCGTAAATGACGGCGCGGCGCGAGATGGGTTCGTCGTCCACCACGAGGACGTTTCCGGCGGGGATTTCCCTCCCGTTCGTGGCAAGTCCGCGTTCAAAAAGAAAGCCGAGGAAGTCCACGCCGGCGGCGACGGTGCGCAGGGTGGACGGCGTGATGCTTTTCGGTTTTTCGTAAAGCTCCTTGAGCAGGGCTTCGACGGCGTCGGACATGCGGGCGATGAGATCCTGTCCGGAAATGCCGGCGTTGCCGGTCAGGGCGTGGAGATGGCGGTATAGCTCGTAAATCTGGTTGAGTTTTTCGACTTCGGTTCCAGCTCTGACAAGGTTTTGCACCCCGGCGCGCAGCGTGGCCAGTGTGGCCGGCAGGCTTTCAATGAATTTTTTCTGCACCTCGGACTGGAAGGCGGCGTCCTGCGGACTGACCTCGCGGTGTTTCCGGTTGCGGGACGGCGCGGCATCGTGCCGCTGTCGCCGATGGTATTGCGCACTATGTCCAGAATTTCCTTGGGCGAGCAACTGGCCTTGGAGAGGCATTTGGTGGCCCCGGCCTTCCACGCTTCCTGAATCAGGTTGGTCAGGTAGGTGTTGGAAAAGACGATGATGGGCAGCTTGGCGAAATCCGCCGAGTCGCGCACTTGCCTGATGACTTCCACGCCGGACATTTTTGGCAGCATCAGGTCAAGGATCACCACGTCGGGCTGGAACGTTCTGCATCAAGCTCAACCCGGTTTCGCCGTCGAGCGCGATTTCCGCCTGGTAGCCTTCCACCGCGAGCTTGTTGCGATAGACGTTGGCGACGATTTGATTGTCTTCGATGATAAGGACTTTTTTCATTGCTTGGCAGTGCCCGGCGGCGTTCCGGCCAGGACCGGATGCGCCGACAGAAAAGTCTTGAATGATTTTGAATTCGCTCCGCGCGGCGGCGCAAATTGGCTCCGCCCCGCCCAACGCGCCGGATTTGCCCAGCTTTTCGAGTTGCAGCATAACCGCGGCAAACTGCTTCATGCCCAGCGTGGCGCTGGCGCCCTTGCAACTGTGCGCGACGTGGCCGACCTCGGCGGCGTTGCCGGCGCGCACGGCGTCCTCGATTTGTTTCAACTGCTGTTCGGTCTGCTTGTAAAACATGTCAATCAGTTCGCGGGTGCTGTCGGCGTTGCCTTCGGTCAGATCCATCAGCCGCGTCATTTCCACGGGCGGTTCGCCGGCCGGCGGTGAAACGGGCTGGGCGACGGCGGTGGTGCGCGGCATCCGGATTGGCGGCGGATTTGCGCCGCCCAGCTTTCAATCATGCCGCGCACATCCGCCGGGCGGATGGGCTTGGCCAGATAATCGTCCATGCCGGCGGCGAGGCAGTTTTCGCGGTCCGATTGCTGCGCCATGCGCGGTCATGGCAATGATGAGGATGCGCGAATGATAATTCGGATGCGCCGCGCCGTCCTTTCTGCCGCTCGCGGATGGCGCGCGTGGCTGTCAAAGCCGTCCATTTCCGGCATCATCATGTCCATGAAAACCAGATCGTAATGCTGGCGGTCAAGCGCCTCCAGCGCCTCGCGCCCGTTGGCGGCGAGGTCGCAGGCTGTAGCCGAGTTGCTGCAAGATGCGCGCGGCGACTTTTTGGTTGATGGCGTTGTCGTCGCACAAAAGAATGCGCAGCGGGAAACGCTCGGCGAGCAGTTGTTCGGCCTTGGGCGGCGCGGGCGCGGCGGTCTTTTTCTGGCTGAACAGCGCGCGTTCAATTGCCGCATAAAATTGCGCGGGCTTGACGGGCTTGGTGAAGCTGTGAGCGAATGTGATGCCGGCATCGGGCGACGCGCCGGCGCGCGTGCCCAGCGGCGTGAGAAAAACCAGCGGCATCATCGCCGGCCTGGGCAGCTTGTGGATTTCCGTGGCAGATCAAGGCCGTCCATGCCGGGCATTTGCGAATCCACGACCGCCAGATCAAATTGTTCGCCGGCCGCGCAGCCAGTCGAGCGCCTGCCGCGCCGTTTTCGGCGGCGCGCGGGATCATTCCCCATTGAGCCGTCTGTTCGGCCAGCACGCGGCGGACGGTCGCGTTGTCGTCCACGATCAAAATCCGCAAATCGGCCAGCTTGGCCTGGCGGTCCGCCAGCGGGGGCGTGCCGGCGTTTGGCAGGCGGGTTTCCGCCTGAAAGTTCGCGGTAAAATGAAACGTCGAGCCTTCGCCCGGCGCGCTTTCGGCCCACATTTTGCCGCCCATCATTTCGACGAGCCGTTTGCTGATGGCCAGCCCCAGACCCGTGCCGCCGTAATGTCCGCGCGGTGGAGTTTTCGGCCTGCATGAATGGCTTGAACAGCCGCGCCAGTCTGTCCGGCTTGATGCCGATGCCGGTGTCGCGCACGGAAAAATGAAGGTGCAGCAGCGTGCGGTTCTGCGCGGCCGATCGGCTGCGCTGAAAGCAATTCGACCTGGACAAAGATCTCGCCCTTTTCGGTGAACTTGATGGCATTGCTCAACAGATTCACCAGCACCTGCCGCAACCGGAGCGAATCGCCCTCGATGAGTCGCCGGAATGGCGTCGTCCACTTGATAGACCAGGTCGAGGTTTTTTTCGGCGGCCCTTGCGGCCAGCAGGTCGAGCGTTTCCTCGATGCGCGTCCGCAAATCAAACGGCCGCGAATCCAGTTCCATCTTGCCCGCCTCGATTTTGGAAAAGTCGAGGATGTCGTTGATGATGGTCAGCAACGATTCGCTGCTGGTGTGGATGGTTTCCAGATAACCGCGCTGTTCGGGCGTCAGCGGCGTTTCCATGAGCAGGCCGACCATGGCGATGACGCCGTTCATCGGCGTGCGGATTTCGTGGCTCATGGCGGCGAGAAAATCCGACTTGGCGCGCACGCTGGATTCGGCGGCGCGGCGGGCCTCGGCCAGTTCCTCGTTGTGCCGGATCAATTCGTCCTGCCGCCGCTTCATTTTCAGCGCGGCCAGCAGGCGCGCGCGCAACACGGCGGGTTCCGCGTGTTTGCTGATGCAGTCCAGCGCGCCGAGTTCAAACGCGCGCAACTTGGCCGCCGTGTCGTCCGCGCTCTGTGAGCGCGATGAGCAGCGTGAACGCCGGCTGGCGGATGCTCCTTGAGCCGGCGCAGCAACTCCGGGTCTTCCGGCGATTCCCAATCCGCCAGCACCAGATCGACGGGCTGCTGATGAATCAATTGCAATCGCTTCTTCGGCGCTGTGCGCCGGCGGAATCAGGCGACACCGTCCGCCGCCAAAATGGACGACAGCGTCCCCAGCCCATCTGGGATCGCCGCCCACCAGCAAAATGGTTTGCGCCGGCTGCTTCATCACATGTGATTCCGCTTGGTTTCCAAAGCGCGACCATTTAACCCGATTTTTTCGGTTTGGCCAATTCGATTTTTCGCGCCGGGGAATGAAATTACACGCCGGGAACCGGGCTGGAAAGGGCCGGAAAGAAACATTGCTGGCGCGCCGGTCCGGCGATAAAATCGCTCCATGCTGCAAACGGTGCTCGAACCGGGCCAGGTGGAGCAGGCGGACGCTATTTCGCGGAAACATGCCTGGCCGCCTACCGCTTCATGCTGCTGGCGCGGATGCTGGATGACAAATTCGCCACGCTTTATCGCGCCGGGAAAATCCATGGCGGCGTCTTTCTGGGACGCGGCCAGGAAGCCTTGAGCGTTTCCATCGGCGTCTCCCTGAAAAAGGGCGACGTTTTCGCGCCGCTGATCCGCGACGCGGCAGGGCGGCTGGCGTTTGGCGAAACCGTGCTGGACGCCGTGCGGACTTATCTCGGTTCGGCGCTCGGCCCGATGCGCGGGCGCGACGGCAACGTCCATCGCGGCAGGCCGCGGGAAGGTTATCCTGCCGATGATCAGCCATCTGGGCGCGATGATTTCCGTCGTGAACGGAGTTTTGTTCGCGCGCCGGTTGAAGGGCATCACCGGCACCGTTGGCGCGGCCTGCATCGGCGACGGCGCGACTTCCACCGGCGCGTTTCACGAGGCGCTCAACCAGGCCGCCGTCGAAAAATTGCCGCTCGTCCTGGTCGTTGCCAACAATCAATACGCCTACTCGACGCCGACCTCGCGCCAGTTTGCCTGCGACACGCTGGCCGACAAGGCCGCCGGCTACGGCGTCGAGTCCCATTCGGTGGACGGCACGGATCTGGCCGCGTGCTTGAAAATCGTCGGCGGCGCCGTCGCGAGCGCGCGAAACGGCGGCGGCCCGCAACTGGTCGTCGCCAGCCTGCTCCGGCTGTGCGGCCACGGCGAACACGACGACGCGGGTTACGTTGATCCCAAATTGAAGAATTCGCCGCTCGGCCGCGATTGCCTGAAGGTGGCCGAGGAATTTCTGTTGCGGCAACAATGGACGGACGCCGCGCAGCTCGCCGCGTTGCGGAACGAGATCGCCCGTGAAATTGAGGAAGCCGTCGCCCAGGTCCAGCGCGAGCCGGCGCCCGATCCGTTTGCCGAGGACTGGCGCGCGATTGCAACCGAACGACTGAATGAAGGCCATGAATAATTATCTGCGAACAACGAACGTTGAACATCGAACATCCAACGCCCAATGTTCCCGGGCGCGCAACCATTTGATGTTCGGTGTTCAATGTTCGGCGTTCTTTGTTTTATTCCGGATTTCACGATGAGCATCACCTATCTCGAAGCCATCCGCGAAGCGCAGGCCCACGCCTTGCGCGACGACCCGCGCGTGTTCATTTACGGGCAGGACGTCGGCGCGTTCGGCGGCGCGTTCAAGGCCACGAAAAATCTGGCGAAGGAATTTCCCGGCCGCGTGCTGGACGCGCCCATCAGCGAGGACGCGATGGTCGGCCTGGCCGTCGGCGCGGCGATTGAAGGCATGAGGCCGATTATCGAAATGCAGTTCGCGGATTTTTCGACCGCCGGTTTCAACCAGATCGTCAACCAGGCGGCGACGCTTTTCTGGCGGACGCAGGTTCCGTGTCCCATCACCGTGCGCCTGCCGTTCGGCGGCACGTCCGGCAGCGGGCCGTTTCACAGCCAGTGCATGGAAGCGATCTACGCGCATTATCCCGGCCTGATCGTGCTGACGCCCGGCCACGGTCGAGGACGCCTACAGCATGTTGCTGGAAGCGGTGGCGATTGACGACCCGGTGATTTTTTGCGAGCACAAATTTCTTTATTACCATCTCAAGGCCGAAAAATTGCCGAGCGAGGCGCTGCCCGTCGGCAAGGCCCGCATCGCGCGCGAAGGCCGCGACCTGACCATCGTCACTTACAGCGCCATGGTCCACGAGGCGCTGGAAGCCGCGAAGGAACTTGTCGACCGGAAGGCTGGGAAATCGAAGTGGTGGATTTGCGTTCGGTCAAACCGCTGGACACCGACACGGTGATGGCCAGCGTCGCGCGCACGGGCCGGCTGCTGTGCGTCGGCGAGGCCTGGCCGTGGGGCGGCGTCACGGCGGAAGTCATCGCGCGCGTCACCAGCGAAGGCTACGGCCTGCTCGACGCGCCGCCGCAACGCCTCAACGCCAAGGACACGCCCGTGCCGTATCATCCGAATTTGTGGACCGCGCACCGGCCGACCGCCCGCACCGTCGCCGCCGCCGCGCGAAATCTGTTGAGACAATGAGATGAAAATCGAAAATCGAAAATCGTAACCCGCAATTCAAAATGCCCTCGATTCCCATCATCATGCCGCAGCTCGGCGAATCCATCGCCGAGGCCAACATCATCAGCTTCCTCGTCAAGCCCGGCGACGACGTTCAGGCCGGCCAGGATTTGATCGAGGTGGAGACCAACAAGGCCACCATGACCGTCACGTCGCCGTGCAATGGCCGCATCGAAAAATTCACCGCCCAATTGAAGGAGAGCTACGCCGTCGGCGCCGTGCTGGGCCGGATTGAAGCCACAAAGGAGGAGGCCGCGCGGCTGGGGCTGGATGATGCCGCGCCGGCCAGGACCGGAGACGCCGATCCGTGTGCGAAGAGCGACGGAAACGGCTGCAAGGCCCGCGTCCAGCCGACCGTGCGCGGCCTGCCCGTGCCGGCAAACGCCGCGGGCGCGAGCTACCTTTCGCCGCGGCTCAAGGCGCGCATGCACGAACTCGGCTTGAGCGCCGCCGACCTCGCGGGCGTCGCCGGCAGCGGCGCGGCGGGCCGCGTGACCGTCGGGGACTTCGAGAAGTTCATCGCGCACATTGAAAAACAAAAAGTGAGCCAGGCCTCGTCCATGCGCGTGGCGGTGGCCGACGCCATGCGGCGCAGTTGGACGCGGCCCATCGCGCACGTCGGGATGCCGGTGTGCCTCGACCCGCTGTTCGCCTACCGCAAAATCGCGCGGCCCAAGCCCGGCCCGGCGCTCTGCGCGTTGCGCGCGCTGGCGGTGGCGCTGGCGGAAAACAGCGCGCCGGCCGGACGGCTCGTCGGCAACAAGATTGTTCATCCGTCCTCGATTGACATCGGCTTCGCCGTCGAAGCCGAGGACGGCGTGCTGGTGCCGGTGCTTCGCGACGCCGACAAGCGGCCGCTCAAGGATTTGATCGCGCCTTACAACGAACTGGTGGCACTGGCGCGCGAACGCAAATTGCCGCCGAGCGCCACGGGCGGTTCCATCGCCACCGTCACGAACTTCGGCACGTTCGGCCTGGAATGGGCCACGCCGATTCCGCTGCCGGAGCAGACGCTCGTGCTCGGCATGGGCGCGGCGCGGCACGCGCCAAACTGGGACTCGGTGAAAGGCCAGTTCGTGCCGATCATGGAGGCGAACCTGACGTTGAGCTTCGACCATCGCGTGCTGGACGGCGGCGCGGCGGGCCGGCTGCTCCAGCGCGTCGCGGAATTGATGTCCAAGCCGGAGAGTCTGTAATTTCACCGGACGTTTCAACGTTGACAGCGACCGGATGCGGGTTGGGAGGCGATTCTTGAAATTGAAAATGGATCATGAATAACAACGCAAAAATATTCATCGCCGGCCACAAGGGCCTGGTTGGCTCGTCCTTGGTGAGATTGTGCAAAGCCCGGGGTTTCGAGAATCTGCTGACCGCGGACAGGCGGACGCTCGACTTGAGAGACCAAAGCAAGGTCTTTCAATGGTTTGAACGGACCCGTCCGGAATATGTCTTTCTCGCGGCCGCAATGGTGGGCGGGATACACGCCAACAACACCTACCCCGCCGATTTTATTTACGACAATCTTCAGGTTCAAAACAACGTCATCGAAGCTTGCCGCACCTCGAAGGTGAAGAAACTGATGTTTCTCGGCAGCGTCTGCATCTATCCCAAATTCGCGCCCGAACCGGTGAATGAAAACGCCCTGCTCACCGGAGATCTCGAACCGACAAACCAATGGTATGCCATCGCCAAGATTGCCGGCATCAAGATGTGCCAGGCGTATTGCAAACAACACGGCTGCAATTTCGTTTCGGTGATGCCGTGCAACCTTTACGGCATCAACGACAATTTCCATCCCGAAAACTCGCACGTGTTGCCGGCGTTAATCCGGAAGTTTGACGAGGCAAAAATGAATCATGCGCCCGCGGTGACCTGCTGGGGAACCGGAGCCGCCCGAAGGGAATTCCTCAACGTGGATGACATGGCATCCGCACTGGTCTTTTTGATGGAACATTACGACAGTCCGGAAATTATAAACATCGGCTATGGAGCGGATCATACCATCAAGGAAATTGCGGAATTGATCCGGCAGATTGTCGGATACTCGGGGGAAATCATGTGGGACACCACCAAACCGGACGGAACACCCAGAAGATTGCTGGACACAAAGAAACTGTCCGATCTGGGCTGGAAACCACAAATTGATTTGGAGACGGGATTGGCAGATACCTATCGTTGGTATAAAAATAACATCCCCAGCCATCCCCCAACCTGACTTGACCAAGGGCGGACGGATTTACCGTATCAATTTGCCCACATAGCGCCGAAATATTCTTGCCGCGCGGCCATTTCTTTTTCACCGTTGTCACATGAACTTTCCACCGTTCTGGGCCAGGGGCAGCAGCGGGGATTTTTTCTGCTGGCGCTGGTCATCCAACAATGTTGCCGAAGCGCAGTCGCTCGCCGACCAAGCCGCGCGCCAGCTCGCCGACCGGTTCGCGCACGGCGATTTTCCGCCGAAGCACGGCGGTTATTATCCCAACCGCCCGTTCCGCGAGCCGGTGGTGCAGGAGATCAAAAACGACGCCGGCGAAACCGCCGCCGTCGTCACGCGCAATTCCTACGGTTGCCACGTGCTCAATACCGCCCGCGTGATGTTCGTGGACGTGGATTTGCCGGAACCGAAGAAGCCCGGACTGTTTCAGAAGCTTTTCGGGAAACCGTCCGCCGAACCGCCGCCGCTCACCGAAGCCGGCGCTCTGGCGAAGGTCGAGAACTGGACGCGCAACAATCCCGATTGGGGCTGGCGGATTTACCGGACGCGCGCCGGCCTGCGGCTGCTGGCCACGCACGCGCTGTTCGATCCCGAAGCCGCCGCGAGCGATGGCGTGTTTGACGCGCTGGGCGCCGACCCGCTTTACCGCCAGCTTTGCAAAACACAGAAATGTTACCGCGCCCGCCTGACGCCCAAGCCGTGGCGCTGCGGCGTCCGCATCAAACCCGAACGCTGGCCGTTTCTGGACGCCCGCGCCGAAAAGCATTTCCAGAAATGGGAGGCGCAATACCAGTCCATGTCCTTCAACTGGGCCACGTGTGCGCTGGTGAAGAAAATCGGCAACGACGCGGTGCATCCCGCCGTCCAGCCCATCCTGAAGCTCCACGACGAAATGACGAAGGTGGAATCGGGATTGCAACTGGCGTGAACGGGGTTTGAGATTTTTACCAAGATTGTTTAACCACGAAACACACGAAAAAACAGCAGGTTCATTTTGGTGTCCGCTTTCGTGTGTTTGGTGTATTTCGTGGTTCATCCAGCGGCGGTGCTGGCGCTGCTACGGTGAAGAAGCATGGTTGGTTTTCCAAAACTCAGCAACTTCCTTCCAGAATTTCTCCGGCGGTTCCGAATTTCAGTATGTCCGCCCTGCGGAAATTCCCAGAGCCGTTTCGGGCCGGTGTAGCCATTGTAAAGCCGCAGGCCAAATTGTTCCGGCACCACGGTGTCGCGTCCGTCCACCACACGCCGACCGGGCCGTGAAAATTCCTCAAATAATCCGCCGAAGGATAACGGTCAACAAGCAGCAGGCGGACCGGCAACAGAGGCATGTGATTTTGCGCCACGTCGGTCAGCCGGTTGAAGGGCGACAGCAAAATCACGCCGGCGACCCGGTTGGAATACTCGCCGGCCAGATACGCCGCCACGCCGGAGCCGAGCGATTCGCCGAGGAGAAAAATCGGCGCGTTCGTGGCGAGCAGTTGAAACGCCTCGTCAGCCGCCTGAAACAGACTGCGTTGACTTGGCGAACCCGGACGGTCCGCATAACCGGGATATTCCAAAATGAACACGTCAAACGCGGCAACGCTTTGGATGGCAGCCGCATAATGGGCGCAGCCCGCCGCGTGACTGCCGTTGCCATAAGTGATCAACACGCTGCCTTCCGCCGGCTGCCGGGGCGACGGACGTTTCAGTCCGATGAATTCACCGGCGGAATTTCTCCAGCGTTCGAGTTTTGTCGCCGCCGCCATTTGATCCATCTCTTGAGCCGTGAACTTCCGCGGAAAATAAATCAGTTGATCGCTGGAACGCAAGCAGCAACCGATGCAGCGCTGCCACGTAGAACGCGGAGACTACGACAGAAACAGCAGCCGGAAGAATCGGGCAGGTAATCAAGCAGCCTCGGGTCGTTGTGTTGGCCGGCTCATTTTCGCTACGACGCCGCGAAATCCACATTCGGCACGTCGCGGACGGACGGCGGCACGCTGAAGAAATCGCCCTCGGATTTGAAGCCGAACAGGTTCGCCACAAGGTTGCTCGGAAACGTTTCGCACTTGTTCCGGTAGTCGCGGATGTTGCCGTTGTAAAACCGGCGCGCGGCCTGGATGCGGTCCTCGGTGTTGACCAGTTCCTTCTGAAGCTGGAGAAAATTCTGGTCGGCCTTGAGCTGCGGATAATTTTCCACGACGACGAGCAGTTGCTTGAGCGCGTCCACGAGCTGGACTTCGTCGCGCGACTGGTCGGCCACCGGGACCGTTGTTGGCGGCGCAGCGGTTGCGCAATTCGGTCACGCGCTCCAGCACCTCGCGTTCGTGCGCGGCGTAGCCTTTCACCGTGGCGACGAGATTCGGGATGAGGTCGTAACGGCGCTTCAATTCCACGTCCACGTCGCTCCACGATTCGCGGATGTAATTTTTCAGGGAGACGAGCGCGTTGTATTGCGCCACCACGAAAATGAGCGGCAGGCCGACGACAACGGCGATGGCAATGAGGGCGGGAATCATACGTTCTGGGTAAAAAGATATTCCGGCAAACGCGAGCGGATTTCAACCAATCGTTGGAGGTTGAATTCGATTTGCTCGACGGAAAGCCGGGTGTCGAACGCAAGCGCAATCACCTCGTTTTCAATTTCAATGCTCAAGTCGCGGTTGGCCAGCAGGTATTCCATCATCTTCGCATTGCACACGTCGTAGGCGAATTTCTTGTCCGGCGAGCGCACGTTGAACGTCCTGGAAAACTCGGCGGACTCAAACTCGATGTCCTGATAGCCGAACACCTCGGCGACACTGTGTAAAAAATTCTCGCGGCGGATGGTCAGGTCGGGAAACGACCGCCGGCATCGTCAGGATGAAAAATGAAAACCAATGGTCGTCCTTGTGCGTGCCCGCTTTTGTCGGTGTGATAGGTTGCGTAATGGTAATCGAACGCAAGGATTTCGTTTTGCCGGTAGTTGCCGGAAAGCACGTTGGTCGCGTAACGGTCGTCGCCCTGGGCCAGTTGCTTGAGAAAACCGAACCGCGGCTCGATTTCGCAATTCCGTCCGCCGTCAAAAACCAGGTTCAGCCGTTGCGCCAGCATGAACAGCCCCTCGCGCCGTTTGCGCTGGGCGATGGCGTTGAAGATGGCGCCAATGATGACGAGGACGACCACCGCTACGAACACGAAGGGCATCACATTCTGCATGGCGCATTTCTAAACCAAACCCGCGCTTCAAGCCAATATAATTTCGGACCGATTTTGGAGGCGCAAATCGCGCATTGGAAAATGGCCGCCGCGCCGGTAATCTCGCGGCCATGCAATTGGCGCTCGATTATCTGAAACAAAACCAGGCCCGCTTCGTGGCCGAACTCTGCGACTATCTCCGGCTGCCCAGCGTCTCGGCGCAGCCGCAGTCATAAAAAGGATATGCGCGCCTGCGCGGAGTGGCTGGTGGCTCATTGCCGGCAAATCGGCCTCGACGCGAAGGTCTGTTCTACCAAAGGCCATCCAATTGTTATGGCCAAAACGACGCCGAGCGGCTCGCGGGGACGCTCGCCCCACCGCCGACCGCATTACATGGTTTATGGCCATTACGACGTGCAGCCGCCGGAGCCGCTGGATCTGTGGACATCGCCGCCGTTTGAGCCGCGCATCGTTGGCCGCTCGAAATTTACGCGCGCGGCTCGCACCGACAACAAAGGCCAGCACTTCGCGCATCTCAAGGCCGTCGAGGCGCATCTCAAAACCGGCACGCCGCTGCCGTGCGATTTGACGTTCGTCATCGAAGGCGAGGAGGAGGTCGGCAGCGAAAGCCTCGCGGGACTTTCTCAAAACAAACCGCCGCGAACTGCTCTGCGACGCCGTCGTCATTTCCGACACCGGAATGCCCGGCTTGAAACATCCCGCGCTCACCTACGCCTTGCGCGGCATCATCGCGTTTGAAATCAAGCTGCGCGGGCCGTCGCGCGATTTGCACTCCGGCGTCTTCGGCGGCTGCGTGGAAAATCCGGCGATGGCGCTCGCCCGCCTGCTGGCGCAAATCCACGATGACAACGGCCGCGTCACGATTCCCGGCTTTTACGACGACATCGCGCCGCTCTCGAAATTGGAACGGCAGCAGGCCGCGCGTTACCCGATGTCCGAGCGCCAGTTGCAAAAGACTGCTCGGCGTTCCAAAACTGTCCGGCGAACGCGGCTTCACGGCGATGGAGCAGCGCAGCGCGCGTCCGACGTTTGAAATCAACGGCCTCACCAGCGGCTATCAAGGCGACGGCAGCAAGACCATCGTGCCCGCCGTGGCGAGCGCGAAAATCACCTGCCGCCTCGTCCCAAACCAGCGTCCGGCCAAAATCCGCAAGATTGTCTGTGACTTTCTCAAGAAAACTCTGCCCGCCGACGGTGCGGCTGGAGATTGAGGCCGGCCACGGCGCGGAGGCGTATCTGGTTTCGCCGGAGAGCCGCGAGGCGCGGGCGGCGTTGCGCGCGTTGGAACTGGCGTTCGGCTGCAAGCCGATCCTGATGCGCGAAGGCGGCTCCATTCCGATTGTCAACGAGTTCAAAAAAATCCTCGGCGCGGATTCGTTGCTGCTCGGTCTGGGATTGCCGGACGACAACGCGCATTCGCCCAACGAGAAATTCAATCTGGATGCCTTCGAGAAAGGCCAGCGCATGAGCGCGTTTCTGTGGCGGGAGTTGAGCCGGTGAGCACGAACATGAACGCGTATCTCTTTACCGCCATCACCATCCGGTCCCAGGTTCGCAAGACGGCGGGTCCTTATGGCACATCCGAATCGTTTCAAATTTGGGACGGCTGCACGAGCACGATTGCTTTGGGAGACAACCCGGGTGAAGCCGGGGAAAAATTTGACGCGTGGCTGCACGCGCAGCCGGAAGGAGAAAACCCCATGGAAATTGAGGTCAAACGGGTCACGGCGGCCCAATTCGTGGACAAGCTTTTGACCGAATCCGGGAGTGAGCCGCTGG
This sequence comes from uncultured Verrucomicrobiae bacterium, assembly GCA_963711945.1. Classification (GTDB taxonomy): domain Bacteria; phylum Verrucomicrobiota; class Verrucomicrobiia; order Limisphaerales; family UBA11358; genus UBA11358. The sequence goes on from CAVQGB010000010.1 coordinate 491,773, forward strand.
ACCCGCCGGAAATTTCAAAGCAGATGCAGGCGCAACTGGAATCAGCAGCCGTGGATGACTTTGAACAGGGCTATTGGCTGGACGTGGAACCGGTCGTCCGCCCGGAACACCCCAGTTTGAGCATCGGGGCTTTGCAACAGAGTTTGCCGGATGACATCCGCACCGGGCTTAACTGGTCGGCGGAAAGACAATTTTTTTATCTGCTCACCGCTATACAGCCCGCCGCCAACCCCGCCCGGTTTCGCAGAGCCGCCGGAAAGGCACGCGACCGAACCCGACGACTTGCCGGAGGATAATCCCGATGCAACCGATGTGGAGGAGCTTCAGCGCCTGTCGGCAATGTATCCGCAGGCCGCGGACAAAGAAGCCGCCGCGATGATCAAGGCCCGCAATTCGGCGGTTGCCGCCTGGCTCTGGCGCCGGTTTGCCGCCAATACGCGACTCGCCGCGAATCAGATTCGGATTGACCCGTGGTGCGGAGTGATCGGTGTGGAGTAAAACGAGCGGAGTGGACGGCCCGCGGCCGCAGACTTCAACCCGAAAACAGGAATTGGGGAGCGCACCGCCCTCGGGTGCGGCTGGAGGCGCCCCCGCGTCCAGCGCCTTGCGCGCGAGACCGCCCGGAACGTTCGGAACTTTTCTGCGCGCTCGATGTTTTCCGCGAGGGCGCGAAAAACGGCACGCGCGGCGCGTGCGCTCCCCATTCCACTTCGGATTTCACGCCTCATCCAGCCTTCGGCAGTCATCGAGCATCGGCGGGACAAATTTGCACGGCAGGGCACCACGGACTATTATGCCCGCATGATGAAAACCATCCGGTGGGTGCCGTTGCTTGGCTGTCTCGCGCTGGGTCTGCGCTTGCAGGCCGATCAAGTGGTCATGCAAAACGGCGACACGCTGAACGGAACGGTGTTGTCCGTTTCCTCGAATGTCCTTGTTCTGCAAAGCGAGAATCTGGGAAAAGTGACCCTGTCCCGCACCAAGGTCGCCAACGTCGTTTTTGGATCCGGCACGGCCAAGACTGCCGGCCTTCCGCTTCCCGTTCCTGCCGCTGCCCGGACGGATTCCACACCCGACCTGACATCGGCGCTGCGCGGGCTTCGCGATCAAACCAATCTTATCCAACAAGTGCAATCGCAAGTGCTCGGCTCGGCGGGTCCCGGCGCCATCGGCAAGTTCGATGATTTGCTCGATGGGTTGAGCACCGGGAAGATAGACATGAATGATCTCCGCGCACAGGCGCAAGCCGCCGCCGAACAGTTGCAGTCGCTCAAGAAGGAATTGGGGCCGGACGACAGCGCCGAAGCCGACTCGTATCTGGCCATCCTGAATAATTTTCTTCAGGAAACCGCGCCGGCGAATGTCACGGTCAATTCCGCCAACCCGCCCACGAACGCCCCGCCGTCAGGCGCCCGGCTTGCGCCGTAATCTGCGGCTGCAAATCACTTTTCCCAAGCCGCCAGCACCGCGCTCAATTGCTCCAGCGGCAATCCGACGACGTTGCTGCGGGAGCCTGGATATTTTCGAGACAATCATTTCGCCGTGCTCTTGAATCGCATAAGCACCCGCCTTGTCCAATGGATTTACCATTGAAAGGTATTCGCGGATCAACCTGGCGGTGAGCGGATGAAACGTCACGTCCGTGCTGACGGCGAAAAGTCGTTCGCGACGCCGGCGCCGATGGATGAGGCTGACGCCGGTGACGACCTGATGCGTGCGCCCTTGAAGCAGCGCCAGCATCCGTTCCGCGTCGGCGAGGTCCGCCGGCTTGCCCAGAATTTCGCCGCCGAGGAAAACCAGCGTGTCCGCGCCGAGCACGAGCGCGTCGAGAAATTGCCCGGCGACGGCGCGCGCCTTGAGATGGGCGTTGAGCCGGCAAATCTCCAGCGGCGACAAATGCCCGTGCATCACCTCCGCCGCATTGCCGGGAACGACCTGGAAATCCACCTTCAATTGCCGCAGCAATTCCGCGCGGCGCGGCGAAGCGGAGGCCAGAATCAGTGGCGGCAATTTCACAATGCAAGTTTAACCGAAAATCGAAACAAGTCGAGCCGGCTTCCAATCGTCCTCGTTCCCGTTCACCTCCCCGTCCTCGAATTGCCAATGACGATTTCGAGGATGGGGACGGGGACGATTTGAAACTTGAAACCTGAAACTTGAAACTTGAAACTGGTTCCATGCAAAGCGACCGCCGCATTGTCAATCTCGCGCTCATCGGTTTCATGGGCGCGGGCAAAACTTCCGTGGGCCGGCTCGCCGCCGAGCAGTTGCACTTCGATTATCTCGACACGGACGAAATGATCCAGTCCCGCACGGGCCGGAGCATCACGGATATTTTCAAGACCGACGGCGAACCGGCGTTCCGCGCGCTGGAACGGCAGATCGTCGGCGAACTCACCGCCCACACCCGGGCGGTCATTTCCACCGGCGGCGGTTTGCCGGTAAATCCCGACAATCTCGCCAGCCTGAAAACACACGCGCTGGTCGTCTGCCTCTGGGCGTCGCCGGAGAAAATCTGGGAGCGCGTGAAGAACCAGACGCATCGCCCGCTGCTGCACGACCCTGATCCGCAGAAGAAAATCCGCGACCTGCTCGCCGCGCGCGAGCCGTTTTACAAGCAGGCCGACGTGCTCGTTAACACGGACATCCGCGCCGTGCGCGAAGTCGCGCAGCAGGTCGTCCACCAGTTCCGGCTCGAAGCGTCCGACCGGCGATGAAGGAAGCCATCCGCCAGCGCGCCGTGGAGTCGGGCTTCGACGACTGCCGGTTCACCACCGCCGACGCGCCCGCCAGCGCGGGACGGTTTCAAAAATGGCTGGCGGAACAAAAATTCGGCGAGATGTCATGGCTCGAACGCGGCGTGGCAAAACGCCTCGATCCGCAACAGATTTTGCCCGGTGCAAAAAGCGTGATTTGTCTCGCGGCAAGTTACGCGCCGGAAAAGAGCGCGGGCGGCCCGCCCGCGAGTTCCATTCATTTCACGCGGACGAGCCGTCCGCGCTCCTTTGGCCTCATTGCAAACTACGCCCGGTTTGATGATTACCACGAAGTGCTCGGCGGGCAGCTCAAGATGCTCGCGCATTTCGTCAATCAGCTCGGCGGCGGCCAAACCCGCTCGCTCTGGTATGTGGACACGGGGCCGGTGCTGGAACGCGATTTTGCGCAGCGCGCCGGCATTGGTTTCATCGGCAAGCACACGAACGTCATCAGCCGCCGATCCGGCAACTGGATTTTTCTGGCGGAGATCCTGACCACACTGGAGCTGGAGCCCGACGCGGCGGAGAAAAACCGCTGCGGCAAATGCGCCCGCTGCATCGCGGCCTGCCCGACCAACGCCATCACCGCGCCGTTCCAACTCGATGCGCGGAGGTGCATCTCGTATCTCACGATTGAACTCAAAGGCGCGATTCCGGCCGGACTCCGCAAAGCCATCGGCAACCGTATTTTCGGCTGCGACGATTGCCTGGCCGTCTGCCCGTGGAACAAATTCGCCCGCGAAGGAAAATTGATGAAGCCTCACTCGCGGCCCGATTTGGGGCAGCCGGATTTGATTGGACTGCTTCAGCTTGATGAAGCCGGTTTCAAGTCGCGTTTTGCAGGCACGCCGGTTTTGCGGACAAAACGGCGCGGCCTGCTCCGCAACGTCTGCGTCGCGCTGGGCAACACCGCCGGCCCATCCGCGCTGCCGCATTTGCAGCGGGCGACGGGGGATTCCGAACCTTTGATTGCCGAACACGCGCGCTGGGCGATGGGAGAAATTGAAGGCCGGATATAGAATCGCGAAAAGTCCACCCCGGTTCCGGAAATTCTAACGGGGAATCCTGTGTTTTATCCTTTCGAAGCCAAATGAAAATGACCCTGATTGTGCCCTCTGAACCCGAATTTAACCCGTTTATCCGATGAGCGAAATGGCAACCCCATTCCGCAACTGTCCAAAAATCATACAACCGTCTGCCAATTTAGGAGACACTGTCCACTGCCCGCTTGTCCGACGGCTACCAAGTTGCCGGCCACTTGATTTCTCTTTCAGCCGGTTTAACGCCCATGTGGAATCCCGTTTCATCTTGATAACCAATTGGCATCTCGATTCTTATGGCATTTCTCGCTTTCGCGACGATTCCACGGAACATCGAACTGAACGAGCCAGTGTCTGGCATCGCCCCGTGCATTGTAATGGCATGTTTATGCATGACTAATCATTTAGCATGGGCCATGCCAATCGGGCAGCGTTTCGGACGCGCCCATTCCGGCGCTTTCTAAGCCCGAACTCCGAAATTGGAATGGGGAGCGCACGCGCCTCGCGTGCCGTTTTCCGCGCCCTCGCTCCGTGGAGTAGAGCCGTCGGCATCTTCCACAGGCCTCTGCGAGATTACTCCACGGGGCGAGCGGAAAACCTCGCGCGCACAAAAAAGTTCCGATCGTTCTAGGCGGTCTCACGCGCAAGGTGCTGGACGCGAGGCGCGTCCAGCCGCACCCGAGGGCGGGTGCGCTCCCCAATTCCTGTTTTCGGGCTAAGTTCGGCTCTCTTTATCCAAGCAACAGTTGTTTCTCTTGTCCGCGGGATTTTCAAAGCTTGATCTTGGACAACAGACGCCATCGCTGGCTTCATTCCAACCGCCGCCGGAATTCCGCACAAGCCTTCGCCACGTCCGGCGAGTTGAGGATGGCCGAAACGACACAAACGCGGCGCGCGCCCGCCGCCAGAACGTCGGCGAGATTTTCCAGGTGGATGCCGCCGATGGCGAACCACGGGATGGTTACGCTTGTGGCCACCCAGCGGACGTATTCCAGCGTCACGGGCCTGGCACCCGGCTTGGTGCCGGTCGCAAAGACCGGCCCGATGGCAATGTAATCCGCACCCGCGGCCAGCGCGCGCCGCGCCTGTTCCGGTGAGTGCGTGGACAAGCCAAGCCGGAGTGCGGAGCGCGGAGTGCGGAGTTCAGAAACCCGGACATGGCCGGCGTCGAAAAAATCTTCCTGCCCCAAATGGCAAAACTCCGCGCCAAGATCGCGGGCGATATCAAAGTGGTCGTTGATGACGAGGCCAACGTTGGCCCGGTGCGTGACGGGCAGGATTTTTTCCGCCATTCGGCGGATGTCGCCGGGTGTGGACTGTTTGGCGCGAAGCTGGATCAAATCGGAGCCGCCATCGCAGAGTTGTTGCGCGAGAAGTTCAGGGGTTCGACCGTGCAAATAGGCCGTGTCCACAAACGTGTAAAGGCGGCAGTCCGCAAGCGGTTTCATGGCTTCAATTCAATCGAACAAATGGAGCCAGCTGTCAGGATTGAACTGACGACCCACGGTTTACAAAACCGTTGCTCTACCGCTGAGCTAAGCTGGCTTATGCCATTGAAGCGCACAGGATCACTGGTTTCAGTCAAAATGACAATGTGACCGCATGGTGTATGCGCGACGCACCGGCGGAATCCAAGTAAATCCCGGCAACGCAATCGCCTCCCGGACTCAACGCCGCGCCAATGGCCGGATTTGTATAAACACATTCATTGCGGCAGTCAAGCCGGCTTGAGTCTGATTCACTCTTCCAACCCCGCGCCGTGATTGTTCCAGGCGAATCAAAGTTTTCCCTTGGTGCTCGGCAGCCGCCCGGCGATGCGCGGATCGCGCCGGCGCGCGGCGTCTGTTGCGCGCGCGAACGCCTTGAACAGCGCCTCGACGATGTGATGCGGCTCGTCGCCGTAAAGCAGTTCCAGGTGCAGATTGCAGCGGGCTTCGTTGGCGAAGGCCTGGAAAAATTCGCGCGCGAGGCCGAACCGGAACGCGCTCGAAGTGTCCTGATTTTTCTCCGCAGCGCTGATTTTTTTCTGCGGGAAATTGGTCCATCCCGCGCCAGACGAGGTGCGGCCGTCCGCCGAAATCAATCACACAGCGCGCGAGACATTCGTCCATCGGCACGTAGGCTTCACCGGTGAACGGATTTTTCGGATCGAAAGCCCGAACCGTAACGGCGGATGCCGCGCTTGTCGCCGAGCGCGGCGGCGAACGCCTGGCCGAGCGCGATGCCGCAGTCCTCGACGGTGTGGTGCGCGTCCACTTCCAGATCGCCCTTGCAGGCGAGGTGCAAATCCACAACGGCGTGCTTGGCGAAGAGCGTGAGCATGTGGTCGAAAAAGGGGATGCCGGTTTTGACGGAAGATCTGCCCTGGCCGTCGAGGTTGAGCCGGATGGCAATCTGTGTTTCCAGCGTGTGGCGCTTGAGCTTGGACTGGCGGCGTTTCATTGCGTCATTAAAGCAAAGCTCGGCAAAAAACAAAGGCAATTGCGGCAATTCCACACGCCGATCCCGTCACTGGCCGCCGGTGACTTTTTTCTCGGCTTCGTCAATTTGCTTCTGAATGGCATCCGGGTCGGGCGAGACTTGCTTGACCATTTTCAGATACTTGATGGCCTGCGGCCAGTGTCCCTCGTCTCTTTCCAGCCGCGCGAGGTTCATGGCGGTTTCCTCGTAAACCAGTTGGCCTCGGGTGTTCGTTTTGGCATCGGCGCTTTGCGCCTCCCAGCAGCGCAGCCCCGCCATGCCAGACGTTGCGGGCGCGGTTGGTGTCGTGAAAATTTTCCTTGTAAAGCCGGCCCAGATCGAACAGGAGTTCGCTGTTGCCCGGATTGTTGTGCAACCCCTCGAACAAAAAGTCCCGGGCTTCCTCGGGCTTTTTGAGACGGCGCAGCCAATAGGCCCCGACCGTGTAGGTTTCGATCATTTGCGGGTTCATGTCGGCGGCGAGCTTCAGCCACGGCAGAATTTCCTGCACGTTCGAGGATTTCTCATGTCCCGTCGGGCCGCCCGCATCTCAGATGCGTGTGCCGGTTGGGAACAAAATGGCGGTCCAAGGCGGCAATCCAGTCCGGCGGCGGCCCCAAAAATCGTCGCTGGTGGAATCCTCGTCCTCGGTTTGTCCGTGAGCGGGCATCGCCACGTCGTGGTCCGTCTCCTGGCCGGTCAAAGATGGACGGATAATAGCCGCTGTGAAAATACACGTCGGCCATGACGAAAAACTCGTTGGCAAACAGCCGCCGGCCCTCGCCGAACAGCAGTTTGAAAACATTGTCCGACTGCGACTGGCCTTTGTCCCAATCGGCGGCGCGCGGCGCGTGCGTTCCACCAGCCGCGCGCGGCACGAACAGCGTCGCCAGCGTGAAACACACCGTCACCAGCAAGAGCCAGCATCCAGCCTGGTGAAATCTTTTTCATCAGGTCAAACTCTTTCGGCGGAACCCCAGCCAGGTCAGCAGCAAAAACAATCCGGTGTAGGCCGCCGCATACAGCGCCGCCAGTCCGCAATCCAGCCAGCTCACCAGACCCCAGTCGTTGACCAACCGTTCGCGCACGTCAAACAGTTCCAGGTGCGGAATGATGAAATAAATCGTGTAAATGATGCTGCGCATCGGCTCCGCGTTGTGCAGCGCAATGGTGTTCAGATGGCGTCCCAGAAACAGAATGCCGGCGACGACGATGAACAGAATCGTGACCGTGGACGACGGCGCGGCAAACATGATCGAGCCGAGCAGCGTCATCGCCGTCACGATGCCGAGCATGATCCATTGCAGCAAAAACGCCTGCAAATAATCCAGCACCGGCCAGTAATGCTCGCGCGAACCGGTGATGACCGCAAAAAAGAGGTAAAACACCGCCAGGGCGGTGCCGCTGGCCAGCCAGCAGCCCAGAAATTTGCCGAGAATGACCTGTCCGCGCGTGACCGGCTTGGCCAGCAGCGGAAAAATCGTGCGGCTTTCGCGCTCCGCGGGAATCTGCCGCGCCGCCGTCGCAATGGTGATGAGCAGGGCGGAAACCCAGATGAGCAGCATGCAAAGATCCTTCACGTAGCGCACGATGTTGGGATCGTGGAAGAACTGCACGCTGCCCGCCGCCACGGTGATCACCGCGGTCAGCACAAACAGGACGTAAAAATCCTTGCGGCGGTAAAGCTCCTTGATGACGACGCCGGCCAATGCCCAGATGGTGTTCATAATCGGTTCTGGAAAACATTCAACATCGAACATCGAACCTCCAACATCCAATGAACTCTGACACCGACGGCAACATCGCCACTGGATAATTGGCGTTGATGTTGAATGTTGATGTTCATTTCTTCACGTTTGCGGTTGATAGCCGATGATGTCCAAAAAAACCTTTTCCAGATTCGCGTGGTGCTGCGCCACGAGTTCGCCGACCCGGCCCAGCGTCTTGAGTTCGCCCTGGTTGATGATGGCCACGCGGTCGCAGACGGTTTCCACTTCGCCCAGTTCATGCGAGGAAAAGAAAACGGTTTTGCCCTCATTCTTCAGGCGCTGAATGATTTCGCGGACCTTCATGCGGCCCAACGGATCCAGTCCGCTGGTGGGTTCGTCCAGCACCAGCAGATCGGGATCGTTGATCAGCGCCTGCGCGATGCCGACGCGCTGTTGCATCCCTTTGGAATAGGTTTTGATGAGCCGCTTGCGCGCCGGTTCCAGTTCCACCAGCTTCAACAGGCGGTCAATCCGCTTGTCCGCCTCCGCCGGCGGCAGCCCGAAAATGCGCGCGTAAAACCGGAGCAGCTCCTCGGCGGTGAGAAATTTGTAGTAATAAGTCATTTCCGGCAGATAGCCGATGCGCTGGCGGGCGATGGGCTGGCGCACGTCAATGCCAAACAGATAGGCCGTGCCGCGCGTGGGCGGGATAAAGCCGAGCAGCACGTTGATGGTCGTGGTCTTGCCCGCGCCGTTGGGGCCGAGAAAACCGAAGACTTCGCCGGCGCTGAACGGAAAGATTCAATCCCTTCAAGGCGGGTTTCGTCTCCCGTTTCAAGCCGGGCATGCGATACTCAACACACCAGGTTTTCCATTTGCAGAATCGCGCGCATACGCTCTTTCCAATACCAGAACCATTTCGACAGGCCAGAAAAAAATCACTCGATTCGAAAACCGGAATTGGCGAGCGCGCCCGCCCTCGGGTGCGGCTGGACGCGCCTCGCGTCCAGCATCTGGCGCTTGGAACCACCCGGAACGTTCAGAACTTTTCCGTGCGCTCGAGGTTTTCCGCGAGGGCGCGGAAAACCGCACGCGAGGCGCGTGCGCTCCCCATTCAACTCCAGTCTTTGGATTCATTCAAATTACGATACCCAGCCCGCCAAACTGAAAAGGCCTGAAACCACGGGGTTCCAGGCCTTCTGTTTTGTCGTTGCCGGCCAAACTCCGTCAGTTTGACAATGCGTGCGCGAAGTCGCCGTCAGGCTGCTGCTGGCACAGCGGCGCCGATCCCGGCGTTCGCTATGGTGTAGCTGCTGGCGAACTGCTTTTGCGGATCCAGCGGGCACCACGGCAGTGCGCCGATGAGTCCGCGGCCGAGGTAGGGTTGAATGTCTCCGGCGGTGACGGCCGTGTGTTGCGCCCGCGCCGTTTTCCAACGCCCATTGCTGGACGGCGGAGTCAAGCGCCCGGAGATTTTCAATGCACGTGTTTTCCTGCGACGTGGAACGCGCCCGCAGAAAGTTGGGTATCGCGATGGCTGCCAGCAGGCCGATGATGGCCACGACAATCATGATTTCCACCAGCGTGAAACCCGCTTGGTTGGTGATTTTCGTTTTCATGCTGCCTTTCTGCCGGTCCGCGCGGCGTGAACCGCGAGACCGGCGGGTTAATATGATTTGAGTCTTGTTCCTGGATTGCCCGCCGCGATCCCATTCCATTCGGCAAGGCAACTGAATGTGCCGGACGCAATGGTTTGTCCAATCGCATGGGCAACCTCGTTTCAATGAACGTTTGAACCCAAAAAAGGCCCGAAGCAATCGCTTCAGGCCCTTTGAACTTAACCTGTCAGCTAATGCTTATTGCGGCAACACATGTGTGGAATAATTGGCATCGCCACTGGGCTGGATCATGCACACCGGCGCTGTCAGCCACATGTCACCAAGGTGTAGCTGGTGGCGAAAGTTTTCGCCGTATCGAGCGGGCAAATGGGCAACGCGCCCGCCGAGCCGCGACCCAAGTAAGGTTGAATGTCAGTGTCCGCAGCCACGTGGCCGTGCTGCGGCCTGGCCCTTTTCCAAAGCCCATTGCTGGATGGCGGCGTCAATCTGACGGAGGTTGTTGATGCACGCGTTCTGCTGGGCCGTCGAGCGCGCCCGGAGGAAGTTGGGAATCGCGATTGCAGCCAGGAGGCCGATGATGGCCACCACAATCATGATTTCCACCAGTGTGAAGCCCGCCTTGAGGGACTTTATATTTGTTTTCATAATAGTTGTTTTGTTTTCCTTTGCGGCGTGAACAAAATAACAGGCGGGTTTATATGATGACGTTCATTGTCCACTAATTGCCTGTTACAACCACTTCGTGTGTCAACCTAGCAGTCGCGATGCCAAAGTCAACGGAAGGCAACCGCCACGTTTTATTTCAGCGCCGAACCTGCCGGCGGAACACAGGTTCCGACCATTTTCGCGCCAATCCGTTCATTTTACGTGCAAATTTCCCCGCAGCCCGGCCCGCCAGAACCCTCATTTTGTCCGGAATTCGCACAAATACCTGTCCAAGCCATGTCCAAAAACCAGACAAGGCGTGTGAAAAATGGACACTTCGGAGGTTCTTTCAACCCGAAAACAGGAATTGGGGAGCGCACCCGCCCTCGGGTGCGGCTGGACGCGCCCCGCGTCCAGCACCTTGCGCGTGAGACCATTTCCCGATAATAACCGGCACATATCCAAGACGGTAGGGCCGCGCTGCTGCGCGGCCAGCATCCACGGCGGCGCAGCAGCGCCACCCTACCATTGCACTGATTGTCTCCGGGAATTGGTATGAGACCGCCTAGAACGATCGGAACTTTTTTGTGCGCGCGAGGTTTTCCGCTCGCCCCGTGGAGTAATCTCGCAGAGGCCTGTGGAAGATGCCGACGGCTCTACTCCACGGAGCGAGGGCGCGGAAAACGGCACGCGAGGCGCGTGCGCTCCCCATTCCAATTTCGGAGTTCGGGTTCAAAACTCCGTAGCAGCCGAGGTAACGAGGCTCCAACTCCAGGAATTTCAAGGATAACGGAGCCTCCTCACGTCGGCTGCTACGGTTGTGCAGATGATTACTTGATGCCGGCGAGGCGGCCAAAGCGCGCCTTGAATTGCTCCGGCGTCATCTTGACGACGGCGGCGAGCTTGGCCAGTTTCTTGGCATCCACGAAATCCTCGCGTTCGAGCCGGATCATGTAGGCGCAGGCACATTCAAACGCCTCGCCATCCACGTTCACCTGCCGGTTCTGCATGCGGCCCGTCTTGGGGTCGATCATCTTCTCGAACGGCAGCGGATTCATCTTGCCGTCCACGAAGCTGATGATGGCGCCATATTTCTCCGACTCCGGCGACAACAAAAATTTCACCGCGCCGTAGCCGAGGTCGCGGGTGTATTCGGCGTCAAACGGAATCGGGTCGGCGCAGCGCAATTCATAACCGAGATCCTTGTTGATGAATCCGATTTTGAGGCCGAGCTTCTCGAGGCGCGCGTTCAACAGGTCCTTCATCAGGCGGCCGAATTCAATTTCGCCCAGGCGCAGATGGCCGTGGTCGTCGCGCAGCACCTTGCCGTAGCTGCTCAATGCCCCTTCGGGCATCGCCTGAATCAGCCCCTTTTCGCCCATCGCCTCAATCAAACCCTCGGCGAGAACAACGAGTCCGTATTGCGAACCTTCGGCTTTGCGCTTGATGATGGAGCCAATGATGATGTCGCAGACCTCGTCCACCGTGACCTGGCGATTGCGGAATTCCTCCGGGATGATGGAGATCGTCGCCGCCGACGCCTTGCCGACGCCCAGCGCCAGATGCCCCGCGGCGCGGCCCATGCAAATGACGAGATACCAGCGCGAGGTGGTGCGGGCGTCTTCCATCAGATTGCGCGCCAATTGGACGCCGTAATGCCGCGCGGTCTCGAAGCCGAACGTCGGCGTCGCGCCGGGCAGCGGCAGATCGTTGTCAATCGTCTTGGGCACGTGCGCCACCTTGATTTTGCCCTTGCTCTGCTTGGCCACGACGCTGGCGGAAAATCCCGTGTCGTCGCCGCCGATCGTCACCAGGTTGGTGATGCCGATTTTTTCAAAGGCGGCGAAGACGTTTTTCATCTGCTCCTCGGACTTGGTGGGGTTGGTGCGCGCCGTGCCGAGAATGGAACCGCCCTTGAGATGGATGGCGGAAACGTCGCGGATGGTCAGCGGCTTGCACTGGTGCGGGTCGCCCTGCGCGAGGTATTTGAAGCCGTCGCGGAAGCCGATGACCTCAAAACCGTTGTTGATGCCTTCGATGGTGGCCGCCGCGATGACGCCGTTGATGCCCGGGGCCGGGCCGCCGCCGACTAAAATGCCCAATCTGCCGTTGCTCATGTCAGTGATAATTTAATGTTATTTGTTCTTAATGGCCGCGAATTCACGCAAACCAATAAATAATGTGACAGCCGGCCAAATATTTCAATTCCATTCTTGCCAAAATCCAGCCATTATTTGTGACTGGTGACGGGTGACGGGTGACGGGTGACGAGAAAACGGCAACCACGCGAAATCACGTCACCCACCACTTGTCACTCGTCACTTTGCGAATGATGAACCGTGCCATTTTTCTCGACCGCGACGGAACGATGATTGCCGAAAGGAATTATCTGCGCCGGCCCGAAGACGTTGAAATTTTTCCCGCCACGCCGCCGGGTTTGAAAAAGCTATGCGCCGCCGGCTTCCGTCTCATCATCGTTTCGAACCAATCCGGCGTCGGGCGCGGTTACTTCACGATGGCCGACGTGGACCGCGTGAATGAACACATCAGCCGTGAACTTGCGCCCGCCGGCGTGCGCTTCGACAAAATCTACATTGCGCCGGAAAAACCGGGCGCTCCCAGCCGCGGACGCAAACCGTCGCCGCAGTTTTTGTTCGACGCGCGCGATGAATTCGGCCTGGATCTGGCCGGCAGCTTCATGATCGGCGACAAGCTGATTGATCTGGAATGTGGCTGGAACGCCGGCGTGAAAAAGAGCATCCTCGTCCGCACCGGCTACGGCGCGGAACTGGAACGCACGGAACCGGACAAGCTGGCGCGCGCGGCGGTCGTGGATGATTTGAGCCAGGCGGCGGAGTGGATTTTGAAACAAAAATGGTAGGGACGCGCTGCCGCGCGTCCTAGCCGGCCGGCAGGCCGGCACTACCGGGAATTTTATTTATGTGTGGAATTATTGGCTATGTCGGAAAAAAGGCGGCCTCGCCCATCCTGCTCGAAGGATTGCGCCGGCTGGAATATCGCGGCTACGACAGCGCGGGCGTTGCCCTGCTGCACGAGGGCAGCCTGCTCCTGCGCAAACGGAAGGGCAAGATTGACGACGGCATCGCGCGCCTCCTGAAATCGGAACCTGTCGCCGGAAACCTCGGCATCGGCCACACGCGCTGGGCCACGCACGGCGTTCCTTCCGACAAAAATTCCCACCCGCACCTCGACCAATCCGGAAAAATCGCCGTCGTCCACAACGGCGTCATCGAGAATTACGACGCGCTCAAGCAAAAACTCCTGAAGGGCGGACACACATTCAAGTCCGACACGGATACGGAAGTGCTCGCGCATCTCATCGGCGATTATTACGAAAAACGGCGCGGCAAAAACGGCGATGCGCTCACACCTGCCGTCTGCGACGCGCTCCGCGAAGTCATCGGCACCTACGGGCTGGCCGTCATCTGCGCGGATTGTCCGAATACGATCGTCGGCGCGCGGCGCGGCTCGCCGCTCATCATCGGCATCGGCAAGGACGAAAATTTCGTCGCCAGCGACGCCAACGCCATCGTCGCCCACACGAAAAAAGTCGTCTATCTGAACGACTACGACGTGGCGACCATCGCGCCCGAACGCTTTGACGTGCTGAACCTCGGCGCCGACACGGCCAATGTTCAAATCAGCAACCTGGAATTTTCGCAGGAGGACGCCGCGCGCGGCAAGTTCGCGCATTTCATGCTCAAGGAAATTTTCGAGCAGCCGCAGACCGTGCTGAACGCGCTGCGTGGACGGCTCGATTTCGAGGGCGCGACCGCGAAGTTCGGCGGCCTGAACTTGACCGCCGCCGAATTGCGCAACATTGATCGCATCGTCATCGCCGCCAGCGGCACAAGCTGGCACGCGGCGCTCGTCGGCGAGTATTTGATCGAGGAATTCGCGCAGATTCCGGTCGAAGTGGAGTTCGCGCATGAATTTTGTTACCGCAATTGTCCGCTGGAAAAAAACACCGTGCTGCTCGTCATCTCGCAGTCCGGCGAAACCGCCGACACGCTCGCCGCACTCCGCGAAGCCAGGCGGCGCGGGCACAAGGCGCTCGCCATCGTCAACGTCGTCGGCAGCACCATCGCGCGCGAATCCGACGGCGGGATTTACATGCACGCCGGCCCGGAAATCGGCGTCGCCTCGACGAAGGCCTTTGTCTCGACGCTGTCCGTTTTGACGCTGCTGGCCATTCATCTGGGCCGGATGCGGCAGCTCTCGGCGAACCGTGCGTTGGAAATTCTCCACGCCCTCGAAGCGCTTCCCAAGCAATTGGAATTCATTCTCGCGCAAAGCGACGCGTTGAAGAAGCTGGCGAAAAAATACGCCAAGGCGGGCAATTTCTTTTTCCTTGGACGCGGTTTCACGTTTCCCATCGCGCTCGAAGGCGCGCTCAAGTTGAAGGAAATTTCCTACATCCACGCCGAGGGTTATTCGGCGGCGGAAATGAAGCACGGGCCGATTGCGCTGATTGACCCGCAGACGCCGACCGTGTTCGTCGTGCCGCGGGATTCGATGTATGACAAGACTATGGCGAACCTGGCGATGATCCGCGCGCGGAAGGGACCGATCATCGCGCTGGCGACCGAGGGCGACAAACAAATCGGGAAGGTGGCCAACGACGTGATTTTCCTGCCCCCGACGCAGGAGTCGTTGAATCCAATTCTGGCCGCCGTGCCGCTGCAACTGTTCGCGTATCACATCGCCGTCGCGCGCGGCTGCGACGTGGACAAACCCCGCAATCTCGCCAAAAGCGTGACGGTGGAGTGACCGGCACTTCCCACCAGACTTGCCGCGCATTTAGCACGGCGCTGAAGCATGAACAAACGCGCGCTCATCAAGAAAATCACTGCCCGGCTGACGGAAGAACTGGAGGTGTATTTCCGGGCGGCCCAAGCCTCGCGCGCGGAAGCCACGCACGAGCAAAGCAAGGCCGAAAACAAATACGACACCCGCGGACTCGAAGCGTCCTATCTGGCCCGGGGACAATCCCGGCAGGCGGCGGAAATCCAAAGTGCCATTGCCGCGTTCGAAAAGCTGGACGCGCGCCAGTTCGGGGCGGGCGAACCCATTGATGTCGGGGCCTTCGTGGAACTGGCCTATGACGGTGAGAAGACCGCTTACTTCATCGGTCCGCGCGCGGGAGGCACGGAGTTGCTGCATGAAAAGCGGGAAATCACGGTGATTACACCGCAATCTCCGCTGGGTGAACAACTCGTTGGCCGCAAACAGGGCGATGTCCTGAAATTAAAACTTGCCGGCTCGCAAAATCAATACGCAGTGACGGTGGTTGTCTGACCGAAGGATGCCAGACCTCGCAACCTCGCCAGAAGTGTGACGGTAGAGTCGCCGTATTTTTCCATTGCCCCGGATGCGGATTGGCCTACGATGCTGTTACGATTTCAATGTCCACGGAAGCCGACACTTGCAGGAAATTCGTCGTGCCAAAACTTCAAAGCGCTGGCTGGGACTCCGACCCGCATTCCATCGCCGAACAGCGCCTGATCGTGGCCGAGCTGGATGCCTCGCTCCCCGCCATCTTGGACAAAGCTGTCAAAGGAGAATTGTGAATTATGGCAACAGGACGCAGCAATAAACTTGTCGGGCAAACCGGCGAATATCTTGTCGCGGCTGAATTATCCCGCCGTGGATACATCGCCACCACTTTCACTGGCAACGTGCCCGATTATGACATCATCGCTTCAAGTGTGAATGGCAAACATGTCTCTGTTCAAGTCAAGGCCAGCAGTGGTTCGTCCTGGCAGTTCGGAGACGTTTCCCGCTATTTCGAGATTTCTTTCAAAGGCAAACGTCAAATCGTAGGCCGTCCTAAAAGATGTCCAGTTCAACGCCTCGTCGTAGTTTTTGTTGCGATTGATCCGAAGGGAGACGACAAGTTTTATATCCTGCCGTGGCGCGCCTTGAGAAACTTTCTGATGAGGGGCCATAAAGCATATCTTGCTTCACACGGAGGCATGCGTCCCAAAAAATGGGATTCACTGCATGGCGCAATTCTGGAGAAAGTCATGTTACCACATTTAGAAAAGTGGGATGTTGTTAAAAAGTGTCTTAAGTAAAGAGGTTATGAATCACAATGCCGCCGCCGAATTGGCCGCCTTGCTCCCGTCCATCCTTTGGTCTTCGCTTTGCTTCGACCCGACGGGCGGCCGTGCCTTCAAAGGAGAATTGTGATATGACCCCGGTGAAGATTTCTGATTTGATCGAAGCGCTCGAATTCGATTCCGACGAGTATGGGAATTGGGTGGACCTCCAGAACGGCAGCGTGGTTCGCCTGGCGCATTCGCTCATCAGCGCCGTCGAGGAAGGTGACGAGGCCGCATTGGATAGCATGGCGGATTGGGAAAAGGAGGAGGTGGAGGATGCCAGGGCCATCGTGGGGGATTCGGGCGAGCGGTTTGTGGTTGCGCCGAGCAAGCTTGATTTCCGCGAATACCGCCAGATGGAACGATTCATCGGCACGGTGGCGAACGCCGGGGCGGCGGAACAATTGTGGCGAGCCGTCAATGGCAAGGGCGCATTCCGCTACTTCAAAGACACCGCCAGTCGTTTGGGCCTGTTGCAGCAGTGGTATCACTATCGCGACAATGCCATGAAAGAGTTTGTTCGGGATTGGGCCGAGGCACAGCAGATTCCCGTCGTAGATGACACCGCCCCGAATCCCCAAGCATGAAATCTGCCGCATCCCCATCCGAGCAGCGCGGGATCGTGGTCGGGCTGAACGCCTTGCTCCCCGCCGTCCTTCCGTCTTCGCAGCGCTTCGCCGCGACTGGCGACTACGCCGTCAATGGAGTATTGTAACCAATTATTAATGAGAAAAATGATTATCGGATCCGTCATTCTGGTGGTGCTGGCCGGGCTGGTGTTCGTGGGATGCCGGAACGTCACGGTCGGCTTACGAGTCCGCGCCCTACCGCGTGGTGCGGGCCGATGGGAAGTTCGAGCTGCGGGATTATCCGGCTTTGAGGGTGGTCGAAACGCCGATGGCGAAAAGGGGAAGCGGCGCGGACGGGAGCTTCATGCGATTGTTCCGCTTCATTTCCGGCGGCAACGAGGTGAAGGAAAAAATTGCGATGACAACGCCGGTGTTCATGTCGGGCAACGAGTCGAACACGACGATGGCGTTTGTGTTGCCGGCGAAAATGAAGTTGAGCCAGGTGCCAAAGCCGGCGGACGGCGCGGTGCAGGTGCGCGAACTGCCAGCGGGCCGGTTCGCGGTGCTGCGTTACAGCGGTGGTCGGAATTCAAGAAATGAAGCGGAGGCGCTGACGCGGTTGCAGGACAGGCTGGCGCAGGAGAAATTGAGCGGCGCCGCTTCGCCGGTGTATGGCTATTTCGATCCGCCGTGGACACCGGGTTTTTTACGGCGCAACGAAGTCATGTTGCCGATTAAAGAATGAACGCCTCATTCCGCCAATCGAACATCAAAGAAGCACTTTCACGGTTTCCTCGATGATGGCGATGCCTTCGCCGGCTTCCTGCGGCTTGAGGTTCAATGGTGGCAGCAAGCGGATGATTTGCGCTCCTGCGGGAATGGTTAATACCCCGGCTGCGTGCAGCCGGTTCACGAATTGAATCGCCGGCGTTTTGTCGCTGGCAGCAAACGCCGGAATCTTGTCCGCCAGTTCCAGTCCCAGCATGAAGCCGAGGCCACGCGCGCCTTTGACGACGCCCGGATAATTCTTGGCCAGCCGTTCCAACTCGCTTTTCAGCCAGCCGCCGAGCTTTCGCGCCTGTTCATTCAGCTTTTCACGTTCGATCACCTCGAATATTTTCAGGGCAACGGCGCAGGCGAGCGGCGTGCCGCCAAACGTCGTGGCGTGTGTGCCCGGCCCCAACACATCCGCAAACGGTGCCCGCACCCAGAACGCGCCGATGGGAAAACCGCCGCCGAGCGACTTGGCCATCGAAAGACCGTCGGGCAGGAATTTTTCGCCGCCGGGAACATCTTCCAGAATCCGCTGGAAGCTTTGGAACTTTCCGGTGCGGTAATGCCCGTCCTGGACGCCGTCCATGAGCAGCAGGAGTTTTTTCTCGTCGCACAATTGCCGCAGGCCGAGCAAATACTCCGGAGCGGCGGGCGTGATGCCGCCTTCGCCCTGCACGCCTTCAATCATGATCGCGACGGTCGCCGGTGAGATCGCGTTGCGCGCGGCGGCCAGATCGTTGTATGGAATGTGCCGGAATCCGGGCATGATCGGCTCGAACCCCTTTTTCACCTTGTCCTGGCCGGTCGCGGCAATGCCGGCCATCGTCCGGCCGTGAAAGGAATTCATGGCCGTGAGAATTTCAAACCGGCCTTCGTCGTGGCCGAACTTCCGCGCCAGCTTGAACAAGCCTTCGTTCGCCTCCGCGCCGCTGTTGGCAAAAAAACATTTGCCCGCGCCGATGCGTTTCACAATTTCCGCCGCAAGCCGGCCTTGCGGCTCCGTGAAATAAAGGTTCGAGACGTGAATCAATTTTTTGGATTGCTCCCCCAACGCCTCGGTGATGGCCGGATGCGCGTGGCCGAGGCAGCAGACGGCGATGCCGCTGCCGAGATCGAGATAGCGTTTGCCCGCGACATCAAAAACATAGCTGCCCGCGCCGTGGCTCAAGACGAGTTCAAACCGTCCATAGCTCGGCACAACGTTTTTCGCAAACAACTCGCGAATGGATTCGTGGTCATTCCGCACAATCGGCGGCGGCGTTTGAAAAATTTCTTTCACCATTTGACGGGAAACAATGCACAAACGGCGCGTCGGAGAAAATCTTTTTGTGCTGATTCGCGCCGTCGCGCGCGAGATTTATTTTGTCCACAGGCGAACCGGCATCCGTCGCGCACCCCAATGCCCGGGCACGCGCTCGAAGTGTCCCGTGATGAGGTGTCCGCAGGCGGCGCAGCGGTTTTCATCGAGATTCCACTTCCCCAGTTGAAACCAGTCGCGTTCGATTGCCAGCGTCCGGCAGTTCGGGCAATAGGTGCTGCCGCCGTCGGGGTCGTGAACGTTGCCGGTATAAACGTAGTGCAGCCCATGGGAAAGGGCGATGGCCCGCGCACGCGTCAGCGTGGCCGGCGGCGTGCGCGGGTGGCCGAGCATCTTGAAATCGGGATGGAACGCCGTGAAATGCCACGGCACATCCGGGCCGAGGTTTTCGGCGATCCATCCGGCGGCCCAATGCAATTGTGCGTCATCGTCGTTCTCGCCGGGGATCAGCAGCGAGGTGATTTCAAACCAGACTTTGGTTTCGTGCCGCAAATATTTCAACGTCTCCAGCACGGGCGCGAGTTCGCCGAAACACAGCTTGCGGTAAAAATCCTCCGTGAACCCTTTCAAGTCCACGTTCGCCGCGTCCATGTGCCGGTAAAACTCGGGCCGCGATTCACCGGTCATGTAGCCCGCGGTGACGGCGACGGTTTTGATGCCGCGGGCGCGGCAGGCGTCCGCCACGTCCATGGCGTATTCGGCGAAAATCACCGGGTCGTTGTAGGTGAAGGCGACGGACTTGCAGCCGTGGCGCACGGCAGCGGCGGCGATCATTTCCGGCGTCGCAGCGTCGGCCAGCCGATCAAATTCGCGGGCTTTGCTGATGTCCCAGTTCTGGCAGAAGCGGCAGCCGAGGTTGCAACCCGCCGTGCCGAACGACAGCACACTGGTGCCGGGATAAAAATGGTTCAAGCGGTTTTTTCTCGATCGGGTCAATACAGAAACCGCTGCTCCGGCCATACGTCGTGAGCACGATTTGCCCGCCGACACGCCGGCGGACGAAACAAAAACCACGCTGGCCGGCGTTGAGCTTGCAGAAGCGCGGACAAAGGCGGCACTCGATGCGTCCATCCGGCAGTGGCGTCCACCAGCGTCCGGGGTGGTTGGATTCTTGAACCGTTGTGCTCATGGACGGCTCTGGTTCAAATTCCCCTCGCAGAATTTTTTAACGGTAAACCGTTGGAGGCGCACCGGCTCACTTTCCCCGATGCCGCCCTTGAGCCGCGCCAAGGCGACCTGCTGGTCGGGCGTATCAATGTTTTCAAGCCCGGGGAGCAGCACTCCCCGCCGCCCGTCATCCGTTTCGACCACCACACCGTAACGTTGCGGATCCAACTCCTCCATCGTGGCAATTTTCTCCGGCGGCAGGATCACGCTGACCTCGAAGCGGAGATGCTCCAGTTCACGCGCGTCAATCACCTCAAAACGACCATCGTTGAAAGCGGCGGAGCGGGCGAGCTGCCACGTTTCCTCGGCGGTGTTCGCATATCGCGGCGTCATGGTCCCAACGCACCCTCGCAGTTTGTCTCGACGTCCGCGGATGGTGACAAAAACTCCGTGTCGTTCGCCCAAGATGCCCTCCGTAGCGAGGGCTGGCTTTTCAGAATCTCCATGAAAGGAGGATTCAATCGAACGCCGGGCCAACTGCGGAAGAATTTTGCCGCCATCAGTTTCGTTAACTGTGCTGGCTGTTGCCTGTTCATTTTTTTCAACGGCATTTCCAAAGTCCACCTGATGCAAAATCGCGACGCCGTAACCGACTCCGAACGGTCCTTCGTAGCTCAAAACTTCGTGACCGTCCGCCGACCAGTTCACCGCAGCCGCCGCAACGATCGTCGAATCCACCGCGTCTTCCGCGGCCAGCTCCTGCAATTCGGGATCCAGGCGCGTCAATTGCCGGTAGTCTCCGGCGCGCAGGCACTCGATGAATTTGCGATCAAATTCCTTCGCACGCGGATGAAATCCCGCCGGCGCGCCGGGTTGCAGGCGATGGCTCATGTCACCGCTGGCGATCACGGCGACGGACCGGCCCGAGTGACGCGCGGCAGCGGCGATGGCCTCGCCCAACCCGATCACGCCCGGTTCACCCGGGTAGTTCAGTCCGATTAAAACCGTCGGTCCGCACCAGCCTGCATTGGCAAGATGCCACAATGGAACCATCGCGCCGTGGTCGAGATCGAGGTCGCGCAGCCGCCACACATGGACGCCACGCGACCGGGCTTCCTCCGCGATTGTCCGTGCGAAGCTTTCGTCTGTGGGCAAATCCACCGCTGTGTCCGGTGCGCCGAATCGGGCGAGCGAACCGGCGATCCGCCCATCCGCCCGGATTGCAAACATACCCCGGCGGCGCGGCGAGTGCGACGAGATGAGGACGACTGTTTCCGGCGCGGCGACCACCATGCGCCGGGCGGCTTGGGACATGGCGCGGACGGAAGCCCCGGCGCTGTTGCCGCGCTCCCCGCCAACTGCGGGCACCAGCACGGGCGCGTGCGGCATCAATGCGGCGATGATGACTGTGCCTTCGGACATGCCATCCATTTTGTCCACCCTGCCAATTTATACCCAAGATGCGCCGGATGAAAGGGACAACGAGGGCAAGAACGCGCCCGGGCGAAACCCGTTGAACATTCTGAATATCAACATTCGCCATATCCGCTCACAATGGCCCGCTGACACGGGTTTGCCGGTCGGAAAGCTTCAGACCTTTGTTGCCGCATAAGTTGGTTGACAATATCCACGATCTATTAAGGTAACTCGAATTGGCAAATCCAGATAATTCAAAATAAAATGGAATAGACCGTGAGCTTCTTTCGTAATTATCAGCACCGGCTGATTTTCCAAACTCGGGTGACGGGAATTTTGGATCCTGTGAGACAAATGGAATTTCCGATGCCTGGCCATCAGAGGCAACACCGCAATAGCGTCCGGAGAAAGGACGCGACAGACCTCTTCAAGTTGATACTTCTGAAGATATTCATGCTTTTGTGGACCGCAGGTATCCTGATGACACTATACGAATCCCAATTTCAATGAAAAATATCAAGCGCTGATTTCGGGGGGTCTCCGCCACGACCGCGCAAACAAGCGCGCTTTTTTATCGCCCAAGGGACTATCATGTCCGCTCGCGAAGGCCCGCTCGAATGGGTTTTGATTGGGCAAGGGGACGGCTTTATCCACGGCCCGATTTTGGTCAACAGGCGGTCTTTGGGCAAAAAAGCCCGGGGTCTTGTCTCAAACCATGATCGCTCCGAGTCGAAAAGTCTTCGACTGGTGGAGTGGTGCCCGGGACAGGACTTGAACCTGCATGATATTACTCACTAGAACCTGAATCTAGCGCGTCTGCCAATTCCGCCACCCGGGCTTTATAACCAACGACTTGCAAAGCGCATTTGCCGATGCTTGCCTTTGAATACCGCCGTTGTATCAACGACCGCCAGAATATAACCGATTGCCATTGATTTCAATAACTAAAATAACGGCGGGAACCATTTACTTGACGCTGACGGTGATCGCCTTGCCGGTGTAATGAACGACGGCATCCGGCGCGTCGGTGACAGGAATTCCGGCGCCGTGATTTGCCGCAACCCATACGATGTTGATCGTGCGTTCCTTCAACATGCCGGGAAATTCCCCCGATCGTTTCCCAACCTGCAAGGTTTGCCTGGCCTCGTTCCAGGAAATCGGAATCGTGGCATATTTTCCTTTTTCGTAATTATAAGTGTCGCCTTCGTCCTCGTAGAGCGTGAACTTGCCGTCCGCGCCGCGATAAATGCGAAGCTCAATGGGATCGGCCGGTTTCTCGCTGGAATACTGAAGAAACGGCCCCATCGGAATGATCGAGCCGGGCCGGACGAACAGCGGCAGGGTCTCCACCGGAGATGCCGCCTCGACACGCTGGCCGGCGGGAGAAGTCTCGCCGGTCCAAAAATCATACCACCGGGCGCCGCCTGCCGGCAGATAAACCGGGCAATTCGTAGCGCCGGGGGAGGTGACGGGAGTCACCATGATCGCCGGGCCAAATAAATACTGGTTGCCGATATCGAGCACCTGCGGGTCCTTTGGAAAATCCATGACCAGCGGCCGCATGAAGGTGCCGCCGTCCGAGGTCACATCCCAAGCCACCGAGTAAAGGTAGGGGAGCAGACGATAGCGCAAATCCAGATAGTTCCGCAGGATGCCCTGCGTTTTCTCGTCGAACCGCCAGATTTCCTTTCCCGGTCTCGTTCCATAGGAACCATGAACGCGGAACATGGGGCAGAAGGCGCTGAACTGGAACCAGCGGGCGAAAAACTCTTGATAAAGCGGGCTGCTCGGACTGGCATTGCCGGTTTCGCGGCTGCCGAAGAAACCGCCGGTGTCCGTATTCCAATACGGGATGCCGGAGAGCGAGAAATTGAGCCCGGCAGGAATTTGATTTTTGAGAACCTGCCAGGTTCCCGTGATGTCGCCTGACCAGGTGATGGCGCTGTTGCGCTGCTGGCCCGCGTAGGCAGAGCGGGTGAGGATCACCACGCGCTGTTTGTCGGTGGTGGCGCGCTGCCCTTGGTAAATGCCCATCGAATGCATCAGCGGATAGGCGTTGTAGACCGTATAGCCGGGTCCCATGGGGGTTTGGTAGCTGCGGAAGGCCATGCCGTTGATCTCCGGCTCCGGGGCATCCAGCCACCAGCCGTCCGCACCCTTGTCGAAAAGCTGGTCGCGCATTTGCTTCCAATAAGTCTGCCGGCCAACGGTGGCGAATGGATCATACCATTGCCCCTGACCCGGCGGCGAGACGTAGCGCGTCACCTGCGGGAACATGCCGCCGACGGCGTTGAGTTCCTCGCTGTTCTTGCTGCCAAGATCAAATTTCGCCCAGACGGAGATGAGCGTGTGGTAATGCATCTGATGCAATTCCTTGAACATGGCCACCGGATCCGGGTAGCGCGCCGGGTCGAACAGGTGCGATCCCCAGGTGTTGGTGCCCGGCGGCCAGTATTGCCAGTCCTGAATAATTCCGTCCACGGGCACTTTGAGATCGCGCAGCTTCGTGGCCACGCCGAGCAATTCCTCCTGCGAGGCGTAGCGTTCCTTGCACTGCCAGAAGCCCAGTTCCCACTCGGGCATCAATGGCGCTTCGCCAGTCAGGTGGCGGTAGGCCGTCATCGCGGTGGCGATGGTTCCGTCGCCATAGCAGAAATAATAATCAATGGCTTTGCCCGCTTCCGACGACCAGCGCAGGATTTTCTGGCCGCTGTTTGAATCGCCCGCGGCGCTGGATGAAATGGTGGTTATCGCGGGATTGTCCCAGAGGAGCATGTAACCTTTGCTGGAGGTGATCACCGGAACGCCCACATCGGTGTTGGCCTGCGCAAGCCTGACCGATCCGTTGGTAAGATAATTCCACACGCCCCGCTGATGCTGGCCGAGGCCGTAAATGCCTTCATCCGGCGTCATCTCGAAGGACAGGGCGCAGGAAGTAACAGCAGCGCCAGCCACTCTCGCCGGCGCGATCTGGCGGCCCTGGGCCGCTTCTTGAAGCAAGACGTGGCCGGCAGGATCGAGAAAACTTAAGGCGCCGGTCGCACGGTCAACGCGCGCTTGAATTTCATCCGTGCGCAGGATGACTTCGCCCTTTGAGTCGCTCAATTTCCATTTGGCGCGTTCCGGTTTGGCAACGACCGCGAGGCTGGCGAGGTCCGGCAAACTGTTCGATGCCGTGTAAGTCACGCGGATGATGCGCGGCGAATAAACCTCCAGCCGCAGCGCGCCGGGGTTCATTCTCAGCGTAACGCCGTCGGTGTCCTTTTTGACGCTTGTTACGGCATCGGGCGCGGCAAACAGTTGCGCCGCTGAAAAGCACGCGGCGCAGACAAACAATGTTTTGAGGGATGGTTTCATGGCTTAATTGTATATGACATTTGAATTGCTGTTTGAAAATTGTGATAAAATCTCTGTTTATTTACAATGTTCCGCTGGCTGGCCGTGAATTCCACGACACCCGGATTGATGACGGAACACCTGTTCCAGTTGCGGGCGGGCGCACGCGGCGCAAAACACACCCGACCGACCTGGTTGCCCATTCCAATCAAACCAGTTTTTCACAGACTACCGAAATCCGGCCTCTACAGCCATGTGACTTATGTCATACGGCAGTTTCAAACCGCGATGACGCAGGGCAACGCGCCACCGGATGCGCCACCATCACCCAACCTGAACGCCACCGTTTCATTCTTCCCGGGCTATTGGGAATGAACATTCACTTCCAGCGAGCCCAAGATGGTTTGCAGCACGGTGGCCAATGGCTATTTGACACGAATCGTGACCTCCGCGGCTGAAAGACCGTCAACATCGGCCTGGAGCGTCAGTTTGCCGGTCGGACCCAGCGGACGCAGAATTGCCAGGGCGCGTCCATGCCACGCGGTATGCTGGGGCTGCCGAAGGCTCTCCATCACGTCAGGGGCGCCGCTGCCGACGGCGGCCAGTTCGCCCGGACCGGTCAGCGTGAAATTCACAAGGTTGGTGGCGTCCGGCATGAGGTTGCCTTTGGCGTCGGTAATTTCCACCGTGATATAGGCTAGGTCGTTGCGATCCGCGCGAATGGTGGCGCGGTCAACGGTGAGCCGGACTTTCTTCGCGGGACCGTCGGTGCGCAGTATTTTGGTGGCGACAACTTTTCCGTTCTTGAGGCCGACGGCCTTGAGGTCGCCTGTGGCGTAAGGAACGTCGAAGCGCGCGGTCAATCGGCCGCCGTTGATTTGGTTGGTGGCGATTGCCTTGCCGTTCAGCTCCAGCCGCACCGCGTCGCATCGCGAATAGACATTCACCTGCAGCGGCACGCCTTCATTGCCGGGCCACGTCCAGCTTGCGAGTTCATCCGGCCAGCCCCAGCCGGCGACGTTCTCGCGGCGGCCGGGCGGGATCGGGCGATGCACGAACAACTCCAAATCGCTGCGTCTCCAAACCACGTCGCGATAATAGGACGCCGCCTTCTTGAAACCGCAGATGTCCAAATCGCCGCAATAAGCGTCGAAGTAGACCCCTGGCTCATTGTCGAGGCGCGCTGCGCCGAGGCCGGCCTCACCGATGTAATCCATGCCGGTCCAGACGAAGTCGCCGATCACCCACGGATCACTCTCCGTAAGGTGCCAGACATTTGCGGTTGATCTGGGATACGATTCGGTGCCGGCCATGATGCGATTGGGAAACCTCTGGTGGTCGCCCCCGTATCTCCCCTCCTGATAGTTGTAGCCGCCGACATCAAGGAACGAAAACGCCGTCTCGGTCGCCCCCGAAGTCATGGCTTCGGTGACCGGGCGCGTGGGATCCATGCGGTGGACCTCGTCGCTCAACTCTTTGGCGATAACGTAGCCGCGCGCGCTGTCCCGTTGAGGGATCTCATTGCCGATGCTCCAGAGGATGACACACGGGTGGTTGCGGTCGCGCAAAATCATCGAATCCAAGTCGCGCTGCCACCATGCTCTGAAATACTTGCTGTAATCGTCGGAGTTTTTGCCCGCTTCCCAGCAGTCAAACGCCTCGTCCAGCACCAGCATACCTAGCCGGTCGCAGACGTCGAGAAAGACCGAGGACGGGGGATTGTGGCTGGTGCGAATGGCGTTGAAGCCGTTTGCCTTCATCAGTTCGACCCGGCGTTCTTCGGCGCGATCAATCGCCTCGGAGCCGAGCGGCCCGTTGTCATGGTGCAAACAGGCGCCACGCAGTTTCACCGGCACGCCGTTGAGCGTAAAGCCGTTCTCCACGGAGAATTTGATCTCGCGAATACCGAAAGTTGTCGTGCTGGCATCAACCACTTTGCCGCCGACTAAAATTTCCACGTTCGCCTTGCAGAGGAGTGGTGAATCGGTGGACCAAAGCGGGGGCGACTTGACGTCGAAGGCCGTCGGAATTTCCACGTGCCCGCTGGTGGCCAATTGAATGTTGGTTTCCGCTGTCTGCAATGTCTTTCCAGTCGGACCCAGCAGTTTGATTCGAAACGTGAAGGCCGTGTCCGCGTTTAGGCCGTTGGTGATTGTGGTTGCCACGATGACGGTGGCCTTCTGCTTCGTGGCCAGCGGAGTCGTGACATAAACGCCCCATTGGCCGACGTGCAGTGGATCGGTCACTTGCAGAACGACGTGGCGGTAAATGCCGGAGCCGGAATACCAGCGACTGTTCCTGCCCAGATTGCGCACGCGCACAGCGATGACGTTCTCCTGACCGGGCGGATTCAGAAAATCGGTGAGGTCGTAAGCGAAGGCGGTGTAACCATAAGGATGGTTGCCGAGAAGATGGCCGTTGAGCCACACGTCGGAATCCATATACACGCCGTCAAACTCGATGGCAACCCGTTTCCCGAGAGTCAAATTGTCGAGCGTGAAGTGCTTGCGATACCAGCCGGTGCCGCCCAGCGTGTAGCCGGTGGCCGTGCCGCCGGGGCTTTCCGGTGAGAACGGTCCGACCACTGGAAAATTCGCGCGCCCACGGCCGCGACCGCGCCCCGTGGCGGAATTCGTTGGTGAAGTCACGGGCGAGGGTGGATTCGCAGCCGCTTGCGGCAGGTCTTCGAGGCTCCAGTCATGCGGCAGATCCACGGTTCGCCAGGACGAGTCGTTGAAGGCGGCGTCTTCCGCGCCGGGAGCATCCGCTTTGAGGAAGCGCCAGTCGCGATCGAAGTTGGATTCGCGCCTTGGCCCTGCCGGCGCGGCAAAGGACACAGTGGAAACCTGGACCACGATCAGGCAGCCCAGGGCAATTGTGGAGATTCTCATGACGGTATTTTGTCGTTCTTCTGGAGCTTCTGGGAGTGGTGCTACTGTCCGTTCCAACGATATGTTTCGCCCATGGCCAGTTTCACCTCGCGCGTCACCCGGCCATAACGCAATTTTGCGGAACCGCCATTGAGCGAATGGATGGCGGCTTCCACCAACTTCCCGTCATGCCAGGAAATATCGACTTCAAAGTTGCCGCGTGCGCGCAAACCCTGCACTGAACCATCGGGCCATTGAGACGGCAAAGCCGGTAACAGGGAGATTTCCCCGGCGTGGCTTTGCAGGAGGGTCTCGGCGATGGCGGCAGTCAGACCGAAGCTGGCATCGGACTGGTTGTTCCCCCGATTGTGCAGGTTGTCGGCGGGGGATCGAGACACGAACCTCTTCACCAAGGCGCCGGCCTTGTCGCCTCGCTCGAGGCGGGCCCACATGGCGACGCTCCAGGCAAGCTGAAATCCGTTCGGCGACGCATGGGCTTCCATCCAATTTTGGTATGCCGCGGCGAGTTCGGGGTTCCCGCGCAGGGTGATGTCGTTGCCGGGGAAGAACGGGTAGAGGGGGGAGACGTTGTGGTTTTCAGGCCCGGGCGTCCAGTCCTCGATCCACTCCTGGACAAAACCATTGCTGCCGATCCGGTAGGGTGGAAGCTTCTTGAGGGCGCCGGCGAGCTTGACGCCGAAATCCCCATCCTTGCCGAGAATCCGTTCGGCCTCGATGCAGTTCGAGAACAATTCCCGGATGAGGGCGCAGTCCATGGTCGGTCCCGGCGAGAGGACCGCCTTGTTGCCGTCTTTGTCGAGATAGGAATGTTCCGGGGACATGGAGACGGGCGTGACCAGCCAGTGGTGTTTGGGATCTTCCTCCATCACTTCGAGCAGGAACTGCGCGGCGCCTTTCATCACCGGGTAGTATTCCCGAGAAAATTGGTGTCGCCGTTGAAGGCGTAATGTTCCCACAAGTGCGGCAGAGCCAGGCGCCGCCCATTGGCCACATGCCATATTGGGCCGCGTCCACCGGGGCCGTGCCGCGCCAGAGATCAGTGTTGTGATGGAGCACCCAGCCGCCGACATTGTATTGGGTCTTGGCAGTCCTGGCGCCAGTCTCGGAGAGGTCCTTGATCAGGCCGAACAGCGGCGGTGTGCATTCCGGCAAATTGCAGACCTCCGCCGGCCAGTAGTTCATCTCCAGGTTTACGTTGACGGTGTATTTGCTGCCCCAAGGAGGCAGAATGTCCTCATTCCAGATGCCTTGCAGATTGGCCGGCTGACCGCCGACGCGGCTGCTGGAGGCCAGGATATACCGGCCGAACTGGAAGCAGAGCGCTTCGAGATTGGGGTCGTTCCCGCCGGCGCGCACAGCCTGCAGGCGCTGGTCGGTCGGGTGTGGCGCCAAGCGCGGCGTCGCCGACGTTCAGGTGGACCCGGCCCATCAGGCCGCGGAAATCATCCACGTGCCGGCGAAGGAGGGTGGCGAAGTCCTTGTCGGCGACGGCGTCCAGGATCTTCTGGCACCGCGCCGCCGGGTTGCCGCTGATGTCGTGATAATTCACGAAACTGGTGGCCAGCGCCAGGACCAGGGTGACAGAGTCGGCATTCGTGATGTTGCGGAAGGAGTCGGCACCCTCAGACTGGCCGCCTTCCTGACGCGCCATCATCACGGCTTTGAAACGCAGACCCTCGCCTTCGGTCCGCGCAATCAGGCCGTTCATTCCCGTAGCCGGGGCTGAAAACGGACCTTTCCAGGTTCCATCCATGACCATACCCACAAAAGGCGAACGAGCTATATTTGTGACCATGTAGAGGCTGCGGAATTGGACCCCAAATGATATGCGACCCGGACGATCCGCGCTGATACGCATCACCAGAACGCGGTCCGGCCAGGAGACGAAGGTCTCACGCGTGATTACCGCGTCGCCCTGGCGGTAGGTGATTTTGGCGACTCCCGTTTCCATGTCCAACTCGCGGCGGTAGCCGGTGTAATTGGTGGTCCCAAAGTCCAAAAGCAGGTCGCCGATCGGCTGGTAGGCTTCCTGCGACTTGGGCTTGCCCCAGAAATGTTCGTTGGCCATTTTCTCGGCCTCCTGAAATTTGTCGGCAAAAACCAGATCGCGAATTTGCGGGAAATATTGAAACGCGTTGGTGTCGTCGTAATCATGCGGCCGGCCCGACCAGAACGAAGATTCGTTGAGCGCGATCCGCTCCTGCGGGACGCCGCCAAAGACCATGGCCCCGATCATCCCGTTGCCCAGGGGCATGGCCTGAAGCCATTGCTGGGCCGGTTGACGATACCAAAGCACCATGTCGCGCGAGTTTGTATCCGCTGCTGCGGAGAACGCGGCCGGGCAGCCAAGGACCGCAATTGCGAACAAGCCGCGGACAACGAAACTGGGCGGCTTGCAACGTTTCCAGCGGTCCATAATCCGGGCATCAAGGTTGTTTGATCGGGTAACCCATCACGGAGAGCATCTTCTCTGCGTATCGCTTTCCAAACTCCCGTGAACCGGCCGAATTGAAGTGCATGTGGTCCGGGTTGCAGGTGCAACCAGCCGAAGAAATGACATACGAATTGGGAAGTGTATTCGGCAGCTCCGCCATGAATTTGTTGAAGCCGGCGCAAACGCCCTGCTGGTCGGCGTTCACGGTTTCGCCGGCCAGAAAAGGCACCTCCTTGGGATTCAGATTCAGGTCTTTCACCAGATTGTCGTAGATGCCCTTCACTTTGCCCGGCCATTCCTTGTCGTTCGGATTTGACTCACCCTGATGCAGCAGGATTCCCTTGATGACGCCATCCTTCTGCGCCAGCTTTCCCTGGTCCACCAGATACTGATAGGGGTTTCCGTCGTATGCCTTGGCAGCATTAACCAACCACGACTCGGCCGTCGCCAGATAGTTGGTGTAAATATCCTTTTGGAACAGCTCGATCTTGCAGCCGGGCACGGAAACTTTAATGACGCCGATGCGAACATTCGGCGGCAGATTGGAAACCATCGTCCGGCCGAAGTAATCAATCATGCAAATGCCGGAGCCTCGCGCCGCCAAGGGCGGAACCGCATCATACCAACCGCCCCTCTTCCAACCCCGTCTGGCGGAATCAAAATCCGCCATGACCTGAAAGCGCTTGTCCACCGTCTTGTCCTGATCGTCCATTCGTCCCCCGCTCTCCATGTTCGACTGCCCAAAACAAAGGTAGACCCAGAAGTTCGTGTCTTGGGAAAACGCGGCTGTCGCGGTTAACAACAAGGCCGCCAGCATGGACAATTTCAGTTTCAGCTTCATGGCAACAATATTACTGATAAAATAATTCCTTGCCTTGCCCCTGCGGCACTCGCTCGAGCGCCGCAGGGGACAAGGAGAATTTTGTTATGGATTCGACACCTGCTGCGCGCCAGCTCGATTCTTATTTGGCAATCTTCTTGCCTGCCGCAACGTCAAGAATCGCCTGATACGCCGGTTTGGGGTTGAGTTGGCCATCATACACCAACGCAGCCTGACCTCCACGCCAAGACCGCGTGTCGCTGATGCCCCAGAATGTCACGCGAGAGATGGACTTTGCATGGCGGTTGAAGATATCAAATAACTTGGCATAGACCTGCGCCTGCTTCTGGAGATCCTCGGCGGTAACTTGTGCGCCACCACCACCTCGACCACCGCCAAAGCCGCCGCCGCCGCCACCACCGCCACGACCGCCAGCAGCGGGTTGAGGGCCGCCAAAAAATGAATAATAGGTCTGGGCGGGCGCTGTGTTAATGTTGGTCTTTTGATTGTCGGTGACAGTAGCGGTGATTTCTCGGACTGCTTTGGTGTAACGGAGCATTGAAATTTCTGTCTGGATGTTCGATACCGCCTCCAATTTGGAGCGGACCGTGGCGTCGTCGCTCTTGGCCAGCACTGCGGCAACCACATCCTTTTCGGCTGCATTCAGCTTGTCCTGCAAGGGGGCAAGCTTGGCATGGGCATCATCAATTGCATCGCGAAGCTGCGTGGTCTGTCGTTCCGTCAAGGCCCCGCCAGCGCCTACGGTGAAAGCACCGCTGTTGCCGCCGGTGGCCGTCACGTCCAGCTCGCTGATGCTGATCTTCAACCCAAGTGATTCGTAGTCTTTGATCGCCTTTTCGACATCGGCCAGGTCGGTGTCCAGGTGCCAGTGTCCCTGGATGCCCACGCCGTTGATCGGGGCGCCGTCCTTGATCATGCGTTTGAGCAGAGACATTGAAGCAGCGTGTTTTCCTCTGTTTTTCACGGCGCCCTGCTCGATGTTGTAATCATTGTAATAGAGCTGGGCGTTGGGATCGGCCTCGTGCGCCCACTTGAACGCCATGGTCAGGTAGTTCGACCCGATGATACTATACCAACTATCGTTCCGAAGGTTGTCCGGCTCGCCGTTGTAGCCGTCGTTAATGGCCTCGTTGACCACGTCCCACCCGACAAGTTGCCCTTTGAAGTGTCCGACCACTGTGTGGATATGGTTGCTCAACCGCTCCATCGCCAGTTCGCGCGTCACCGGCTGGCCGTTGATTCCCTGGAAAAACCAGGGCGCGGTCTGGGTATGCCAGGCCAGGTTATGGCCCCAAACCTTGATATGATTCGACTCGCACCACCGGACCAATGCATCTGGGGCCCTGAACTCATAAACGTTCTCCGAGGGGTGAGTTTCCTGGGGCTTCATGTTATTCTCAGGCGTGACGATGTTGTAGTTGAGCTTGATGTTGGCCAACTCGGCGTCCGAGTAACGGCCCGGGAGATCGCCCGCAGTGCCGATGAGGAATTTCCCGGCATAAGCGTCCTTCAGTCCGGCGGGCGCGTTATTTCGTCCCTGCTGCATCGAGACGCACCCGGTGATAGCTGCGACGACGGCCAGGGCCAGTAAAAGGGAGAGCTTGGAATTCATGCATTCCACTATGCCAGCAGCCTTTTGCCCGTCAAGCAGGAAATCCTGCGATCAACGTGCGACGGCGAGCCGCCACATCGCGGCAACTGATGACGAATCTCCCGCCGCCGCTGGAAGTTCTGAATGGAGTTGTATGTGGATGCGCTTCTGCATTGCCGTTGCGTTCACTCCACTGACGGCGCGACGAAATTGTATGTGGGCGCAAGGGGTGGACCTGTCAGAGTCAGATCCTTGGTGAGGGTGCCCGATCCGATCGCCGAGCTGCCGCCGACCTGGACTTGCAGCGCGCCAGGCCGGACTTCACGCTTGCCGTCCTTGCCCACAACCAGCGACAACTGCTGCGTGGTGATGGTGAAGGTGACTTTCTTGCTCTCGCCGGCCTTCAGCGGCACGCGCGCGAAACCGACCAGCGCCTTGCGCGGCGTGGCGGCAAGCGTCGCTTGTTCGTCGGTCATCTTTGACGGATCGGGCAAGCTTGCGGGATCCATCGCCGGCAGATCACGGTTCACATAGCACTGAACCACTTCGTCGCCATCAATACTGCTGGTGTTTTTGACGTTCACCGACACCTTCACGTCGTCGCCCGTGCCGGCGCTCGAGGGCGCGGTCAGCTTGGAGTATTCAAACGTGCTGTAGGACAGGCCGTAGCCAAAGGGGTAAAGAACCGGCTTGGTGAAATAGCGGTAGGTGCGATCCACCATGCTGTAGTTGGTGAATGCCGGCAGGTCCGCAGTCGCCTTGTAAAAAGTCACCGGCAGCCGGCCGGCGGGGTTGTATTTGCCAAAGAGCACGTCGGCCACCGCATCGCCGCGCTGTCCGGGATACCACGCCTGGACGATGGCCGGCACATGTTCGGCTGCCCAGTTCAGGGCGATGGCGCTGCCCGAACAACACACCACAACCACCGGTTTCGTCCCGGCCGCAGCGGTCACGGCCTTGATGAGTCCTTCCTGCACCGCCGGAAGTTCAATGGCCGTGCGGTCATGGCCTTCGCCTTCCTGCGAGCCGTCAATGCCGACGACCAGCACCACGGCGTCGGCCTTCTTGGCACAAATCAATCGCTTCTCCATAGAGGCTCTGTCCGGCGGTGTTCGCTGCCGAACCATCGGCGGCGGGCCTGGTCCAGACGAGCTGGAACAACGGATCAGTGTTGGGGTCAGCCGAGGGCGCTGTGGTAACGCCGGGACTTTCCGGTGTGGCGCCGAAATGGTCCACCTCCACCCCGGCCACCACGGCCAAAACCGCCGCCGCCGCCGTCAGGCGCGAACACGGCACCCGCGCCCGGCGCACCGCCAAAGCCGCGTCCGCCGCGTCCACCGCGTCCACCGCCGCCAGCCGTGGCCGGCGAGTGTGAAAACTCGACCAGTAATTTGTAAGCTTTGTCCTTTTCCAAGTGGATGGCGCTGCCCGCCGTGCGCATGGCCCCGCCCTGCATTTCGTCAATAACCACATTGCCGTCAATGGAGCAGGCGGAAGGCGTCGCGACCTTTCGCGCCCAGTTGATATTCACCCGTCTGCCGGTGGCACCAGCACGCCGGTCAATCATCGCCGTCAAGATCGGGTTCAAAGGCGATGCCGATGGCCGCATCTGGACGTTTGAGTTCACCGGTTTCAGACACAACATTCAGTTTCGACCCGCTGCCTGGGAGGCGCCTGGAGGATTGGTGGAGGAGTAGCTGACCGCGAGACCGTGCTTGCTTTTGGATTCGTCGGTGAACAGGTAGTCGGCTTTCACCAGTTCGGCCAGGGCGATGGTGGCCGTCACCGGCACGCGCAGGTTGGTGGTGGTCATCACATGATCCGCGCCGATGGCCTGCCGGATGCCGTCGAGAATGGTGATCTGATGCTTCGGCGTCGGATGGCCGTTGTAGTTGCCCAACTGCATGTTGAAAGCGTTCGCGTTGGGCCCCATCACGGCGACGGTGCCGATGCTGGTTTTCAGCGGCAGCGTGTGATTGGCATTCTTCAGGAGCACCATCGTTTCGCGGGCGGCCTTGAGCGCCAGGGCGTGGTTTTCCTGCGGTGTTATACATGTTTGTCGTGATCTTGTTGTAGGGATTGCCGCGATAACCGGGCGGATCGAATTCGCCCAGTCGGATGCGGGCTTCCATCACCCGGCCCACGGCGACATCAATTTCCTTCTCGGTAATCAGCCCTTGCTGGACCGCTGGCGTTGGCGAGGTTGCTCGCGCCGCCGTCCCGCGCCGCCGCCGTAGGTCGTGCCGCTGTCGAGGTCGTTGCCGGCCTTGACGGCCAGCGCCGACGTTTCAACCGCGGTGCTCGCATAGCGATGGCTGTTGATAAATGTCGGCCACCGAATCCGTCGTCGGAAACCACGTAGCCGTCAAAGCCCCATTGAGTGCGGAGGATGTCGGTCAGCAGCCGTTTGTTGCAGGAGTCGGGCACGCCATCCAGCGAGTTGTAGGCCGACATGACGGAATGGGCATGGCCCTCGCGGATGGCGGCTTCAAACTGCGGCAGGTAGGTGGTGTAAAGATCCTCGTCGGTGACCACGGCATCAAACTGGTGGCGCAGCGGCTCCGGCCCGCTGTGCACGGCAAAATGCTTCGGCGTCGCAATGGCCTTGAAATAAACCGGGATCATCGCCCTGAATGCCTTTGACAAACGCGACGGCGAACCGGCCGGACAGATAGGGGTCCTCGCCATAGGTTTCCTGGCCGCGGCCCCAGCGGGGATCGCGGAAGATGTTGACGTTGGGCGACCAGAAATCCAGGCCGGTCATCGAGTCGAAGATGTTGTGGGCGCGGTATTCAAAGTTCTTGGCGCGGCCTTCGGTGCTGATGGCCGTGGCGACCTTGAAGTGCAGATCGGTGTCCCAAGTGGCCGCCAGGCCGATGGCCTGCGGGAAAACCGTCTCGGTGTCGTGCGTCATGCCGTGGAGGGCTTCGGTCCACCAGTGGTAAGGCGCGATGCCGAGGCGCGGGATGGAGGGCGAGGCCATCTGCATCAGCGAGACTTTTTCCTCGAGCGTCAGGCGGGAGACGAGATCATCCACGCGTTTGTGCCACCGGCAGCTTGGGATCGTAGAACGCGGGCAGCGGATCCGGACGCGGCGGGCGGCGCGAGGGGCGTGTTGCGGCCGCCGGGTCCGGCCGGATACACGCCGATCGATGGCGGCGCCGTCAGACGGGGCGTTCTGCGCCCAGGACCGACGGCAGTGCGGCAGCGGCGACCAGCAGTTGCCGACTGCGAAGCGAGCGATGAAGTTCCGATTTGCTATTTTGATCATGGCTTCATGGTTTCCTTATTGTTCAAATTTCCACCAGTCCACGTTCATCAGCGGCGCGCCGTTGCCGAAGAATTTCAGATACAGATCATGGACGCCCCTGGCGCCGGTGATCTTGCAGGATTGGGTTTCCCATTTGTCCAGGGCGCCGGTGGATTTGACCTTGAGCGTGCCGATGGCGGTTCCCACTTCGCTGTCGAGCCGCAACGTGATGGTGGTGCCGTTGGCGACGGCGGCCACGCTGGCGAGAAAATTGGTCGCGCCCTTGTCGCCGAAATCCACGCCTTTGATTTTGATGTAAGCGCCGTTTTCAGTGACGTTCACATACACGCCCTGCTGGTCGCCGCCGCGCGGCTTGGTCTTGACGCCCTTTTCATAGCAGATGGTGGCGGCGTCCACCTGCGCATACGGATTGAACGTGCCGACCTGGGCAACGCCTGCATCGTTCCACCACGGAAGCTTCTGGAATCGTTCCGTCGGGATTGTAGGTCATTTCCGCCACGCAGACCGAACGCCGTTCGCGATGCACGTCGGTCAGTTCCCAATTGAGCTTGTAATTGAAGCCGAAGACGTAGGATTTGCCTTTGAAATCAATGATGCCCGGATGGTTGCCCGATGGACAGCTTGTTGCCGTCCATGATGTTGCCCTTGAACTCCCACGGCCCGGTGGCGTTTGTCGCTCATGGCATAGCCGATGCCTTCCGGACAGCAGGTGGAGGCATAGGCCAGGTAGTAATGGCCGTTGCGCTTGTAGAACCACGGGCCTTCCTGGTAGATTCCGCGGCTTGCCGTCCGCCTTCACGATGTCGCCTGAATAGGAGATCATGTCCTTGTTGAGCTTCACATACCAGGCATTGGGATTTCCGAAGTAAAGATAGGCCTGCCCGTCGTCATCAACGAAAGCCGTGGGATCAATGTAGCCATTGCCCCGGTCGATCAGCGGTTTTCCCAGCGCATCGGTGTAAGGGCCCGGCGGGATTGTCGGCCACGGCCACGGCGATGACATTCTTGGGATTTCCGCGCGCGCTGATCGGGACATAGAGATAGAACTTGCCATCCCGCTCAACGCACTGGGGCGCCCAGGCGTCGTTTTTTGCACCGCCCACTGGAAGAGTCGCCAGGGACGCGATGGCGCCGTGATCGGTCCAGTTCACCATGTCCTTGGTGGAATAACACAGCCAGTCGAGCATGTGAAAACCGCTGGCATCGTCCTCGTCATGGCTGGTGAAAAGATAGACCGTGTCTCCCACCACCACCGGGGCGGGATCGGCGGTGAATTTGGTTTGCACCACCGGATTATCCGCAAGGCATGTCGTCCCCGAAGTCCAGAACCACAGCCAACGCAGTGCCTGCGACGAGCAAGCGGATTAGAGGTTTAATGATCGGATTTTTCATTGTTTTCATTATGTGAGTTTGTTAATACAAATCAATGCCATATTGGTTGATGCGATCTCAATAAAACCACAAGGGTTCTGTCGTTTGCGAAATGTTTTCCAGACATTTTATCGTGCATAACGCCGCCGGGATTTATTTTGGCTCCACGTTCCACCCGTCCACCGCGACCGTGGGTGTGGCGCCGGGAGCATCTTCGGGGCGCCAGCGGGCGGTCAGCGTTCGCGTCTCGCCGGGCAGCAGCGACACATAATTGTCGCTCCATATCGAGGGCAGGATTTGCTCGCCGCCGGTGCTCTTGAGAACGCGCAGCCGCACGAAAAAGGCCACCGACGGTCCGGGGTTCTTGAGAGTCACGAGGGCGCGGTTGTCGGCCCCGTCATGATCAAAGGTGGTTTTCACGTCGAGTGTCACCGGCGGCAGGGTCGCGAGTTCGGTGAAATCGCCGTGGACTTTGGTTGGCGTGATAAACCACTGCCTTTTTGTCCAGTCGAGGACGTCCTCGACGGTTGAAAGCCAATAGAAATTGCGGCTCACGACGGCGCCGGCCTTGTCCTCGATCGTGAGTGACAGGAAGTAGGTCTTGGACAGGTTGGCCAGTTCGGGAATGGTGAAAGCGCGCACGACGCCGTCGGGCGGCATGTCAATGCGCGCCGAATTTGTCCATCGCGTTGCGCCGTTGATGTCAACCACGGTCGCGCGGACCGTCAAATCCGAAGACTGATTGAGCGTGCTGTTGACGACGGCGATTGTGCGGTCGTCGAAGGAATACTGGACGTGAAGTGGTTCAAGGGATTTCTTGGTGCCGTAATAGCCGGTTCCTGGCTCAAGGTAGTAGTCGTATAGGTGCCAGGCCAGCGATGGCCAGGCGTTGTTCAGCATCCATTTGATGACCCCGGTTGATTTGTATTTGTTGCGACCGTAGGCTTCGAACATGGCGCGCTCGTTGTCGTAGGCGATGAGCTGTGCCTTGCGCACGTAATCATCGAGATTGGTGGCCGCGCCGTAGCGCCCGCGCATCCCATCATTGAACGGCGTGAAGGGGGTGTAAGCGCCCCCCTGGCTGTGCTGGATCCAAACGTTGTCCTGCGGCCACAGGTGGTCGTCGCCGAGCATCCGGCGCATGTCCTCAATGCTTGGGAGGGTTTTGCCGGTTCCGATCTCGGTTGCGAAACCGAACGCCGCGCCGTCGCGGTCGCCATACCAATACGAAGGAGGCTCGTAATCGTAAGGGCCTTGCATTTTGACGCCGCTCGGACCGACCGTCGTCGTCACTCCGCTGGCCGAGGCGACCGTGGGGTTAGGCCATTCGGTTTGGGCAAATGACTTTCACATACTCGCGCTCAACTTCCGGTGTGGCGAATTTATCACTGCCATACCAGAACATGAGGACGCTCGGATGGTTGCGCAAAAGGAGAAGCTGGTCATGGAGCGAGGCACAGCAATGGCTTTGGTCGCGTCATTCCACTGGCTCCACTGTTCCCAATAGTCACAGCAGCAGAACCCGGGCATGACGAAGATTCCATTCTCGTCCGCAAGGTCAAGCAGGTGATCCGAGCCAATTTTCCCCTCGAAGCGCACGGCGTTGAGCCCCATATCGCGGACAAGGCGCATCTCCTGCTCCTCGCGCTTCGGAGTTTCCATGAAGAACAGGTTGCGCGCCCAACCCGCGCCGCGAATGAGAATGGGGTGGTGATTGATGAAGTAAAGGCGGTTGGTTTCCGAGGTCAACTCGGACGTCACTTCCCGCACGCCAAAGCGGATGGTGCGCTCGTCCGATGACTTTGTTGCTCGCGGTCACGCCGAACTTGCAGGCTATACATGTCCGGGATTGCCGTAACCGACCGGCCACCACAATCGCGGTTTTGTGAGGTGCAGGCCGGAATGGTCTTTTCCGTCGAGACTGACTTTTTGCGTCGTGCCGCCGGCCACGGTCACCGGGATTTTCGTCACGACTCCATCGAGCGTCACGGCGACGACGCCGGTCACCGGCTTGTCGCTGGTATTTTCCAAGTCCATCGAGACGATCACGTCCGCAGAGTCGAGATTGGTGGACAGCCGGCTGCGAACGAACGGATCGTGCATGCGCAGAACGCCGCTGGCGGTCACGAAGACATCGCGCCACAGGCCCTGCATTTTGTCGGGCGGCATCGGCGCCCAATCC
This sequence comes from uncultured Verrucomicrobiae bacterium, assembly GCA_963711945.1. GTDB lineage: Bacteria > Verrucomicrobiota > Verrucomicrobiia > Limisphaerales > UBA11358 > UBA11358. Next base: position 531,228 of record CAVQGB010000010.1, read on the forward strand.
ACCCAGGTGTGTCCCAAATCTCTCGGCCCCTGTCCTAGAATCCGCAACGCGAGCGCGTTTTTCTCGTCCTGGCCGCGCGGCTTTGGTGATGTCGAAGGCGAATCGGCGCATGGCTCCAACCACCTGATTGGTGTCGGCGATGCGCTCGCCATTGAGCCAAACTTCCGCGCGATAGTTGATTCCTTCGAGGTGCAGCGTGATCGCTCTTCCCGCCATTTCCGCCGGCAGGTTGAATTCGGTGCGAAACCACCAGGGGACCGAAAATGGATTGGCCGGCGGCGCGTTGGAACTTGACCCCGCCGCCCCGCGTCCCGGCCAGCCGCGGAGGTTCGTGCCGAAGAACGGATCGGGATAAACTTGCCCGCCTGCGCGAGCACGCCGGAAACCGTCGCGGGAATGGTCGTTGAATACCATCCGCTGGCGGCGAAACCGGCTTTTGAGATGGCCTCCCCATCCGGCTGGCCGCTCGATGTCTGCACCTGCCAACCGTCCCGGAGCATAAGCCGTGCTCCGGAGGCGGGACTTTCCGCCGGGCCGCCACTCGTGTTTGCCGTCACACCTCGACTTTGGCCGTTGCCCCAAGCCGGAATCATGCACTCCACTGCGGGAACTGCATGAGGTCAATGTGATCAACGCAGCGGCGACCACGCTTGTTTTAAGAAAATCTATGCGTTTCATAATTTCCTGGTTCGGGGAGCTTTCGCGAGGCTATCGAAACGCCGGGATTTGTCCAGAGCGTCCTTTTTCGGCTCGGTCCTTTTGAAGAACAGCGTTTCGACTAGCGCGCTGGAAAGGTTAGCACCGGCCCTGCCGAACAATTTTCAACGCAGAAACGCAAAGGCGCAAAGAATTCAACCGCTGATCTGTGCGACGCGCGCGAGCACGGCGGGTGAACGCTGATTCGCGCTGATGGTCCAATTCAGCGGGTTGCGCCGGCAAGCTTGGCTTTTAGAAAATCTCAGCGTTTCATGCATTCGGTCGCGCCTGAGTGGGTTCGTTCAGTCGTGGCGCCAGCCAGCGAAGCACGCGGCCCGTCAAGCCGGGCATCAGGACTGTGCTGATATGACCGTGGGGCAGTCGCCAGATTTCGGGTTGTTCCCACTTTTGCCAGAGTTCCTCGGTATGTCCTGCCTCCACAAACAAGTCGTAGTGCCCTTGGACCAACAAAATATTTTCCCTGGGAATGACCGGCTGGCTCAACGTCAAATTCATCGGCGTTTTGTCGAGAGCTGCGTGTGCTGCCTGCTATCTTTCCAATGCCTTGCGCACCGGCGTCCAAAGAATGCGTTCGCCGCGTGCCACGCGATAATTCGAGCACACCGCCGGCACAACGAGGACAATTGAATTCAATCGCGCGTCGCGCGTTGCGGCCAACCCGGCGAACCATCCGCCGAGTGAAACGCCAAATAATGCCACTGAAGGACAACCCTGACCCAGCAGCCAGCCGGTCAGGGCGCGAATTTCAGCAACCGCCTGCGCAAATGCTTCAGCCGTCCGCAGATGGTCAAATGATTCAATGCGACGGACGCGGCGTTGAAAGTGGTAAGGCAATTCCAATGTCGCCGCATTGAATCCCGCCCGGTGGCAACGGCGGGCGAGCCAGTGAAATCTGAACTGATGACCGGGAAAGTTGCCGCCGCCGTGCAGCAAGATGATAACCGGCCTTTTCTGCCAGGCCTCCGCGCAACGGTATAGCCGGCCATGAGCGACATTGTTTTCCGCAAACTCGCTCGGTCGCGGTGACGGGAATTTGAAGTGGCTGTTCGATGTGAATTCCAATTCGGCGGGTTTGGTTTCGGCGGGAATGAAATTCGGCCAGTTTAGAAACTCAACGGCTTCCGCCAATTTTGAATCGCCCCTGGCACATTTACGGATAGACGGGAGCATCGCGGCGACTTGAAGGACATACCAGTCAATCAATTTGGCTAAAGGTGCGATCATGTGTTGTTTTTTCGACCGGCTTCCAACCTCGGTGCCAGCCAGCGAAGCACGCGTCCTGTCAAGCCTGGCACGAACCCACAACAAATGCTGACGTGTCCGCGCGGCAACCGCCAGATGTCGGGCTGTCCCCACGAATGCCAAAGGTTCTCAATATCGTCCTTCGAACAGAGCAAATCGTGGATCCCCTCTATCAATAATATTTTTTCTCTGGCGATTACTGGCTGGGCTGTTAGCAAATTCATCGCCGTCAGATTCAACCTCTCGCATACCTCGCGAGCGCTCTGCAATCTCCGGCGAATGCCAGATCGGACGGCCAGTTGTTGCACCACGGGTTTACAACTCACTGGAAAGCTCGCCATAACAACAGCAGCCAGCCGCGCATCGCGGCACACCGCCATCCCCACATCACCCGCTCCCCGCGAATACCCCCACAACGCCACCGCGGGGCAACCTTCCCCCAGCAGCCACCCGGTCAAGGCACGAATTTCGGCAAGCGCTTGCGCCGCTCTTTCCACCCAAAAATGGCAATCCTCGGTGTCAAACGCAGCGCGCTGGCGGGGACAGCGTTGAAAGTGATAAGGCGGCACAAACGTAGCCACGTTAATTCCCGCGCGATTACAGCGGCGGGCAATCAATGGAAATCTGAAATTATAACTGGCGGAGTCATTGTAGCCAGGCAGGAGAATAATCACCGGCCGCTCTTGCCATCGTTCAGCGCAGCGGTAAAGCCGTCCGTGAACGACATTATTTTCCGCGAATTCGCAGGGTCGCGGTGTGGGAAAGCGGAAATGCAGAGAATCGTTGAATTCAACCTGTGCCGGGAGATTATCAGTGAAATCGTAGTGGGGACCTTTCAGAAATCGAAGAGCTTCCTCCAGTCTCCAGTCAGATTTATCGGCAGGCATCATCAGTGTCGTAACCTGCATGGCTGACCAGTCCATCCATTTTTCCAAAGGCGCAATCATGTGTTGTTTTTTCGACCGACTTCCAACCTCGGTGCCAGCCAGCGAAGCACGCGTCCCGTCAAGCCCGGCACGAACAGCGCACTAATGTGGCCATGAGGCAATCGCCAGATTTCCGGTTGCTGCCACTTTTGCCAGAGTTCCTCGATCGGTTGCCTCTCCGCGAACAAATCATGGATTCCTTCAATCAACAATATATTTTCCTTCGGGATGACTGGCGTGGATAAACTCAGATTTAACCGGGTCGTATCCATTGCTTCGCGTGCCGGCCTTAGAGTCTTGATCGCTTCCCGAGCCCACGGCCAGACGACCGGCTGGGAGCACCTCGTGCGCACGGCGGGCACAGTCAGAACGGCACAGGCGATGCGTGCATCGCTGCACGCAGTCAATCCCGCAAGCCATCCCCCAAACGAAAAACCCAGAAGCCCCACGGAGGGGCAACCTTCATCAAGCAGCCAGCCAGTCAGCGCGCGAATCTCGGCGACGTTCTGTGCCATAGCCCGCGCAAACTCCAAACAATTCCATTCAAAGGGCCGGCGCGGACGGCGTTGAAGATGGTAGGGAGCGACCAATGTGGCCACATTGAATCCGGCCCGATTGAACCGGCGGGCAAGCAATGGAAACGCGGAATGATAACCGACGGAAGGACTGCCATCCAATAGAACGATCACCGGTCGTTCCTGCCAGCGTTCCGCGCACCGATAGAGCCGGCCATAAACGATGTTGTTCTCCTCGACTTTGCCCGGGCGCGGCGTGGGAAATTTGAAATGCCGCGGCCCATCAAATTCAATCTGCGCCGGGTCGCTTGCGGCGGGGATAAAGTCCGGCCCATTCAGAAATTCGAGCGCTTCCTCCAATTTCCATTTTGGCTTGGGCGCAGCTCTCAGCAGCGATGGCGTATGCCATCTGAAGAACTGACCAATCAATGAATTTTGCCAATGGCGCGATCATATCATCTTTTGGCAAAGCCACGGCCAAAACCAGATGACTCCTCCCGTTACACACCACGCAATCCGATGTGAGAGTGCGGCTCCTGTGACGACGCTGATGATCGCCGTCACAAAAATCCACCGATGAGCATGTGCCTTCATTTAGATGGCTCCGGCGACTTAGGCTGCATGGTGCGCATGCTGCAGATCTCCAATAATATCAATCAATATGTGCGCTACAATAAGCGGCCATAACTGCCGTAACTTCCAATAAACCAGTCCGAATATTACGCCTATGACAAAAACACAAGCCATTCCAGCCGCTCCTTGGTATATGTGTAACATCGTTCGGATGAGCGCACTTATAAAGACTGCCGTCCTCATGCCGTATTTCTCGGTCACCTTGATAACATAACCGACCTCCATCAACTCCTCAAAAATGCCTATTATGATGGAACTGATGATGATGATTGGAAGTGCTATCTGTGCCGCCAGCAAACCTGCTGTGTTTGGGCTGACAATCATCCTTCTCAAGAAAAAAAACAACTTCGCTGGCACAAACAACAGCACACCCAGGCCGGTCAATTTCCAGGAAATCTGAAAACCGAATGATGCAAAAGACCAACCACGGATTCGTCCGATGTAGAGAAATACCAGCGCCAAAACCAACAAATGGTAAATGGCTAAGGCCACCAAGCCAAGGTTGCTAAATTCGCCGTGTAGCGGAGCTCCAGGCATAAGATGCCGCCCAATGGTTTGCATGATGATGCCCAATCCAAAATAAATCGCGAAGACAAGAAAAACCTCACCACGAGGTGTAAGATTGCAAATAAACGATTTCATGGCGTAATGTTTTAAGCGAAAAAGGCTGAGCCACCGCCGACTCGCGACGTGAACCGCGGAACTGACAGCGCCGACGGCGGTTGGCTTGTTGGGCAGCATCATTTTTGGATATTGGTAATAACTACCGAGTGAATTTCTTGGAAATGATTCGTGCGAGCTGACTGGCTGGGTAAAGCCTCGTTTGTAACGGAATCTGTGCGGTGTGTGGAGCTGGTGTCTGGTGATTGCTTGGAACAACCGGCCAATGCCATTCCAAGCAATGTGAGTGCGATTAGTGGCGTGTAGTTTTTCATAATAGATATTGGTCAGCATTTGTGGCGCGCGTAAAAAACATGTTGTCATAAAGCATCATCCCGAAAATTTAGTTTGGTTCCGGATATCCCTCCGCATAGGCAATTTTTTCGCCGTCAAAAATTATCCGAAAAAGGACATTCATATTCAAATTCTGATATTTCATCTGGTAGAGATAGCTTGGTCTTCCGTGATCTTTCGTTCGCTCCACCAGGGTCACGTTGACCAATGGCCCCACGGCAGCATTGGCTTTGGCCATGTCCGGGTTCACAGCCTGCCGCGACTGCTGCAACTGCTGCCAAAATTCAGGCGTGCAGTCCTCGGCTCGCAGTTCTTCCATTTTCAAACTCCGCACTCGGGCCGTAATGTCCGGTTCCTTGTCCGGAATCGGTTGATAGACCGCAACGTGCGGCACATGAACCTTCTTAATCACCATTGTGGTTGTGCCGGCTGTCAACATGACAGCAACCGTGACAACCACCGCCGTTTTTGCATTTGACCATGCCATAATTTTCAATGCTCCTTTGATGAGAGTTAAGGTTGAAGCTGAAGCCGTCGCTCCTTTGGCAACCGCCACCGCGGTCACGGTTTTGGCCAGCGCCACGGGCGCGGCTTGAACCGAGTTGGCCGAAATCGCACCGGCAATCGTTTCTGTTGTCGAATTCACACCGCATTGGGAGAAATAGGTTCTCAACTTTTCCAAAGCATAGTTGGTTCGTTTTCTGGCTGCATTTTCGCTCACACCAAACGCGGCCCCAATTTCTTGAAAACTTTTGCCTTCAAAAAATCGGAGCGCAAGCGCGTTGCGGTCTTTCTCGCCAAGGCGTCCCATCGCGTCTTCGAGCAAGGGCATGATTTGCGGCCAGATTTCCGGTTCGGTTTGGTTGGAAAGCGATTGCATGTAAGCCTCCTGTTCGCGCCGGGCGCGGCGGATTTCGGTTCGCAAAAAATTGGCCGCCGTCAATCGCGCGGCCTGATAGAGCCAACCCGACAACGCGGTATGCCGTATCAACTCATTGGCCTTCTTCGCGAGAATGACAAAAACCGCCTGTGTCACTTCCTCGGCGGCGGCGGGATTCCCGGTTTTGCGCAACGCGGCGGAATAGACCATGTCCACATGCCGCGACACCAGCGCTGCAAATGCTTCGTCGGAATTTTCGCGGGCGTATTGCCGCAGCAATTCTCTGTCTTGAGATTCCTGCATCTATAAACCAATGTCCGCCGCTCCAAAAAGCGGCCAGTTTATTTTCAGCTTCACGAAGCAATGTTACCAAAAAATAGGAAATCCGCACGTTTGTCTGGCGCGCGGGTAGCGACAATTAGAGCGGATTAACAATTTTTGTGGCCGCGAAAAGGCGCAAAAGTCACAGAAAAAAGCGTTATTTTTGTGCATTTTGGTGGCTATGGTTTTACTTGATTTGCTCTAGCCTCGATTTGCCGCCTGTGAACCGGACAGGTTTCCCGCGCCGACGGCCAGCGAGGCACGTCGTTGGAGTTGGCAGCCTTTATTTGATTGGCACGGCAATGGCGGGCGTGTTGTATCCTTCGAGTTTCACCCAGCGCGGCTTGGTGTCCGATTGAACAATTCCGTGAATCTCGGCAGTTTCGCCGGGAAAGACGGTGATGTAATTGTCGTCGTATTCGATCGGGAGGATTTCGTCGCCGTCGCGCTGGGCGGAAATGGTGGCCCGCTCGAAGAACGCGATGTGCTCGGAGGGATTGTGCAAACGGATGGTGACGTGACTCTCCTTGCCAATTTTCGTTTGCGTCGCCGACATTTCGACGGCAACCGGAGGCATGGTATTCAGCGCGGTCATGTCAGCCCATTTGTCCTGCCGCAGGGTCATCACCTGGTCATGCGACCGCGCGCCGAGGTCGTCATCGTTCTGGGACTGCCAGTAAGTATTGTCCGCGATTAGTTTTCCAGCATCGTCAAACAACTGGCAACGCACAAAAAAGACCGGCGAGCTTTCAGGATACCGGGGCAGCGTCATCACTTGCATCGAGCCGTTGAAGGAAACGGCAATGCCGTTCGTGGAACGATCGTCGCGCACCTTGCCCTCCAGATCGTAAATGCGCACACGAACGCGCAGGCCGCGCACGTCGGCAGGAGTTTGGTTGAAAACGATGATCCGGGCCTGGCTGTTGTCGCCGATTGCGTAGTAATCGAAAGCCAGAGACAGCGGACGCAGACCTTTTTTAGCGCCGTAGTAGAGGGCGTCTGGTTTCAAGTAATAACCAATGATATTGCCGTAGAACGAAGGCCAGTGGCTGTTCAGCATCCAGTAGCCGACCATTTTGTGGGTGGCCCAGCCGGACGCGGCAAAGTTCTCAAACTGCGCGCGGGTATTTTCGTAATGGGCAAGCTGGGCCTTCCGCACAAAATCCTCAACGTTGGTGGAGGGACCGTAGCGGTGACCCACCGCCAGCCGGGTATTGGAGAGGGTGGAATTTCCGCCCCACGCGCCGGCGTGCATGAACCAGGTCTCGTTGATGGGCCAGAGCTTGTCCGCGGGAATAAATTTCTTGAGGCTCTCCAAAGTGGGAATGTGCTCGTTGTCGCCCTGCTCGACGTTGGAGCCGAACGTGGCGGGATATTTTCCGCTGAACCAATAATTCGGCGGCCGCCAGCAATAGGGACCTTCCATGCGGATGCCATCCCACATTTTCTCGCCGTTCGGACCTCTCGCAAAAGCAGAAACGGTATCCACCGCGGCGTTTTGCCAGTGCAGTTCAGAGAGAATGCCGTGATACTCCTGAAGAATCGGCTCCGGCGGACGGCCGTCGCTTCCGTTGGCCCAGGCGAACACTGAGGCGTGAGGCCGGAGCATGAGGATTTGCGATCGCAGGCTTTCCGGCGCGACGCGACGGTCTTCGTCGCTCCACTCGTTCCACTTTTCCCACTGGTTGCAGCACATCCAGCCGAACATGAGCGGAATGCCCTCCTCGTCGGCGAGCTCGACAATATGCTCGCTGGAGATTTTCGATTCCCAGCGGAGAAAATTGATGCCGAGGTCTTTCGCGTAACGCAGAACGTCCGCCTCGCGCTGCGGATCGTAGCGAAAGAGAAGGTCGGGAGTGTAGTCGCCGCCGCGGACGAGAAAATCGCGTCCGTTCACCTGGAAGTAGAAATTTCCGCCCTTGCCGATTTCCGGGGAACTCTCATCGTTGTCGCGAAGCTGCGTGATTTTTCGGATGCCGAAGCGGATGTGCGAACTGTCCGAAGGCTTTTCATTCCGCACAAAGTTCAATTGGAGATCGTAAAGCGCCGGGTCGCCCATTGTGTAAGGCCACCACAGGTCCGGATTCTTCACGACTAATTCGGAAAATTTATCCGGCTCGAACGCCACTTCGCGGTCTTCGCCGGCGGAAAGATTGGTGACGGCTTGATCGAAATGGATCGTCGGCTTGCCCGGCCGCGAGATCGTTCCTTTCAACGTGCCGCTGACCGGCTGCGCCGAGAGGTTGCGCAGATTGGCGAAGACCGTGAGTTTGGCGGTGGATTCGGCCAAGTGCAGTTCCGAATTCACAAACGCGTCGTTGACCGAAACAGCGCCCGTCACCCGCAAATAAACGGGTTTCCACACGCCGGCATTGCGGTCGGGAACGAAGGAAACGCCAGCACCAGTATTCACCCTTTTCCGGCCCTTGAATCCGAGATATTTCCAGTTGATCCAGTCATACCAACTGTCCGCCAACTCCACGCCATCCACGTCCTGAATCAGTCGTTCGGGCGTCACCTTGACGGCGAGCACGTTCCGCGCGCCGCGCTTGATCCACGCCGTGACGTTCAATTCGTGAGCGGCATACATGCCGACGACCTGCTTGTTGTCGGCGATCTTCCGGCCGTTGAGCCAGATTTCGGCCCGGTAGTTGATGCCCGGAAATTCGAGCGTGTAGCAATCGCCGGCGGGCGCTTTGAACGTCGTGCGATACCACCAGTCCTTCTGGTATAAATCCGGCGGAACGGTCATGAAATTCGTTCCGACATACAGGTTGGAATAGACGCCATCCTCCTGAAGGATTTCCAGAACCGTCGCCGGCATCCGGTGAATCGGATGCCACCGGTCATCCTTGAAGCCGGCAACAGAAACTGCCGCGCCTTCCGCCGGCGCCTCCGTTGCGGACGCGAGCTTCCAATTTTCCACAAGTTCAATTCGGCCGGGATTTTCGGCAGCGGCAAATAAGGGGGAGTTTCCGATACCGAGCAACAGAAACATAATTGCCAAATCGGCGCCGACCGCGCGTGTTTTGATGGAATCTCTGTGTCTCATAGTCCAAGCGGACCAGTCACCGAGCGATTAACGCATCCACGGCCACCGGTCCGGGACCGCGATTGACAATGTTGATTGTATGTTTGCCGGGAGTCAGGCCGGTCACTTCACACACCGTCTGCTGCGCCTGGCGCGCGCCGGTCGTGGACAGGTCCGCCGTGGCGCGGGTTCGGCCGTCAATTTGAATTTCGATTTTTCCGGCTCCCGGCTCTTTCGGCGCAATGACCGAAACACTGGTGCCAGTGAACGAACAACTCCAGACATCGCCGGGCGTGTCGCTGGTGGTGAGGTCGTTGTTGAAGTCGCCAGTGCCCAGGTTGCAACGGCGAATCCATCCGGGATACGCTGCGCCCGGATCGTCGTCATTGATCCAACCCTTGTCATGGGTGATGCGCAGGACGCGGCACGTTGACGCAAGCGATTGGTTGGTGATTCCCGCCAGCGGCGGCACAGTTCCGCCGGGCGTCACCGTCAAACCCTGATCGTCCTGTGCAAACGTCAGCGGAACATCGGAGCCGAGCAGTTCGACTTTGGAGACTTTGCCCAGAGTCGCCCCGCCGGCGCGCAATGCCTTGAGCGTGATCGGGCCGCCGTTCCAATCCAGCAGCGTGGCATAGACGTTGCCGTTGTTGCGGGTGTAGCAAACGGAATTATCGCCAAAGACTTCAAACGGGCGGGAGGCATAGACCGCTTCGCCGTTGACTTTCAACCACGCGCCGATGTCCTTGGCAGATGCGAATCACTTCCGGATCAAGATCGCCGCGACCGTGCTGGGTGAGGTTGAGCAGCATGGTTCCGTTGCGGGAGACGTTCTGCATCAGGGACTGGACCAGGCTTTTGGCATCGGTGTATCTCTGGCCGGTCCGGTAGTGCCAGTCCGGCAATGGTGGTTTCGGTTTGGAACGGATAGGCCGTGATCTGCGATTCGATGATCGCCTCGGTGCTTTTGACCAGCGAACGGTCAACGTAAGGCAGCAATTCGGGGCTGTTTTGGAAACTGTTGTAGCGTCCGCCCACGCCTTTGAGATTGAGCACGACATCCATTTTCCCGTTGTTCCACTGCAACGATTTGTTGTAGTAATTCGCGGCCAGCGGCGGCGCGAGAAATCCCAGCCCCATGTGAACGCCCAGATCCACTTGGGAATCGCCCGCGTGCTCGTCAAAATAAATCACGTCGGGATGATACTTGGTGATGGCGTCGTCCACGCGCCACATGAATTGGTTGGCGAAGGGCGAGAGCAGCGGATCGTTCTCCGGGCGGCGCGGCCCCCTCGGAATGGTGTGCGGCGGGCCGTAAAGGTCCACCGGATCCATGCCTTCCCACCATTTTCCTTTTCCGTCCAGAATCGTTTGCAGCGCGTCGTAGGGCACGCCCTGCATCGGACCTCTCTTGTCGCTGGTGTAACGCACCGGCATGAACTGGCCCCACGTTCGCCCCGGCGTGTCGTGAAAGCCGATGCCGAAACGCAACCCATGTTCGCGCGCCGCTTTTTCCCAGGTGCCGACGATGTCCACCTTGGGGCCGACGTTGACGGAGTTCCACGGCTGATAGGTCGAATCACAGCAGTCGAAGTTGTCATGATGAGCGCCCATGGCCATGAAATAGCGGGCCCCCATTTCGACATACAAATCCATCAACGCATTCGGATTCCACCGGTCAATCACCCAATTGTGGGCGATGTCCTTGTAACCATATTCCGACGGGGGGCCGAAATGTTGGAGGTGGTAACTGATATTGCGCGCTGCCCTCCTGATACATGCCGCGCGCATACCAGTCGCCCTCCTCGGGCATGGACTGCGGGTCCCAATGCGACCAGGCGCCGAACTTCGCATCCCGCCACCATTCCGGCGTCTGGTAACGCTGGCTGATCTCCTTCCAGTCGGCGGAATAAGGCCCCGGCGCCACCGGCAACGGCGGCAGGTTCCAGATATCCGGCGGCAATCCCAGATCCCCGTCGCCGACAATGATGCGATCAATGTTCACCGCCACATCATTCGTCGCCATGCTGATGGTCAGCGTGGCCTTGGCGGGAATCGCAATGTCAATGATCGCATTGAGAAAAGAATTCGTGAGCGCCCCGGAGGAATGAACGTTCACCTTGCGCGCCGGCTGGTCGTTGACCGCGACGCTGATCGTGCCCGCGTTTGTCGAGGCATAGCGAATCGCCAGTTTGCCGGCAGCCGGCAGGCCGGCGAACTTGATGCCCTGGCCGGGATTGGTCAAACCGGCCAGAGAACCTCCGGAGGCGCCGCCATCGGCCACCGTGGCGGCCCCGCCGGCGGAATCGGCGGCTTCCGCCTCGAAAGCCTGCTTTTCAGTAGCGACGACCGAAGCCGGGGCGTAAAACGTCAATAAGACGCCGGCCAGAAAAATCCTGAATTGGTTCACCGCCTTGCCAGCCAGACGGCATTTCACGGGGTGACTTGATACGTTCAAAAGATGTCCAATCATGAATGCCTCATTTGTTTTGGTTTACTCGAACTTCCACCAATCGAAGTTCAACGACGGCCCGCTGCCACCGGAAAATTTCAATACCAGGTCGTGGACGCCTTTCGCGCCGGTCACATCACACGATTGTGTCTCCCATTTGTCCGGGGAACCGCTGGGTATGACCTTGAGCGTTCCGATGACAGGGCCGGTCTCATTGTCGAGCCGTAGTTCAATCGCTCCGCCTTCCGTTGCGCCCGCCACGCTGGCCATGAATTTGGCCGCGCCTTTGCCGGTGAAATCCACATTGCAAACCTTGATATAAGCGCCGTCGTGAATGTCAGTCACGTAAACACCGGCATTGGCATTATTCGTGGTTTTGACCCCCGATTCCCATGCGATGGTTTCCGCCTCGACGCGCTGGTAGGGATTGAGCGTGGCGACGGGAGGCACTCCTTCCTTCGTCATGTTCATCTGAACAATTGAGCCATCGGGATTAAACTTCATCTCGTCCACACAAACAGAACGATGGAAACCACCGCCGCCCGGCAGGGCGGCATTGTGGTAGAACAGGTAGGTTTTGCCCTTGAAGTCCACCACACCGGGATGGTCGGTAAAGCTGCCGCCCTGGGTGGGCAGCACCACACCGCCATATTTCCACGGACCTGTCGGGCTTGGGCCGGTGGAATAGCCGATATGTTCGGAAATGGGGCCGGCGGCAAAGATGAGGTAGTAAAGGGCGTTGCGTTTGTAGAGCCACGGGCCTTCCTCGTAGGTGGTGAGACGCTGCGCATCAGCCTTGCTGCGTTTGCCGAAAGCTTCAACCGTCATGTCATAAACAACCCGGCCCTTGTCGCCGATGCTGGTGTCAAAGGAGATCATGTCCTTGTTCAGCTTCACATACCAGCACTTGGGATTTCCCCAACAGAGCCAGGCTTGGCCGTCGTCGTCAATGAAAACGGTCGGGTCAATGTTATCGCCGGCAATCAGCGGTTTGCCGATCGGATCGGTGAAGGGACCGAAAGGGCCATTGGTGGAAACCAGCACGCCGATTCCGCGTCCCTGGAGCGGGCAATACATAAACCATTTCCCGTCCCGTTCAATCGTCTGGAGCGCCCATGCGCCGTTTTCAAAACCGCCCCCCCAACCGGATGCCGCCCATTTGAAATTCCGCAGCGTCGCCACCACGCCATGATCCGTCCAATTGACCATGTCCGTGGACGAATAGCATCGCCAGTCCTTCATGGTGAAGAAATTGTTCACCAACACATCTTCATCGTGGTCGGCATACAGGTAGCAGACGCCGTCATGCACCACGGGCGCGGGATCGGCGGTATAGATGGTTTGAACCACCGGGTTCATGGCGGAACAATCAATGATTGCGACCGCAAGGACGCCCGATATGAGCAGTTTGGTGTTCACTTTGGTCTGCTTTGATTGGTAAAATGTTTTTGAAACTTAATTTGAATCGCGACGAACACTTTCCGGTGGACCAAAGTAGGACGGGGGCAAGGGCTCGTCGTGGATGACGATCTTCATCACCACCACCGTTGGATCCACCATGATGATCTTCAGCGTGTGTTTTCCGGGAGTGCTGACGGTCTGCTTGAAGTGCAAGACCCGGGTGTTGTTCCGGGTGTTTTCATTGAAGTTCCGGCCCAGGAAGTCCTCGCTCTTGTAATGTGGCCGGTGAAAAGGCATTCACGACCTGCGGCGGCTGATCGTCAATGGACACGGCGAGCGCCGAGTTCGCGGGTTGGAATCACATCCATGCGTCGGACTCGTGATCACGTCCACGTCAAAAGTTCCCGCGCGGGCAAAATAGACCGGATACTCCAGACGCGGTGCGGGATTGGGCGGCTGGATGGTGTCGGCCGTCACCGGGAAAACTTCCATTGCTGCTGAAACCCGGCCGTAGTCCGGCAATTTTTCCCAGCGCACTCCGCCAACGGGAATATTTGCCGTCGCATCCGCAGCGAGAAAGGAAATCGGCCCGACCAATCCGCCAAAACATCCCTGTGCCTCGCGAGCTTGTTCGGCGGTGGCTTTGTTGGCGGTCAATTTCACGGTCACAGAATTGGTCCCGCCGCTGATGGTGATGGCCCCCTGCGTTTGACCAACCGGAGCTTTGTTCCAGTCAATGTCCACCCAGACACGTCGGTCGTCACCGGCACCTGGTGCCTTGTCTTCTTTGAGAACAATCCAAGGCTGATCGGCATTGGCTTTGAACTCGATCGGCTTGCTGCCGCGCGCAAAAACATCCACATACGAACGCTGCGGGTTCAGCGAATCAAACGCGGGCAAGGTCGGTTCGCCACTGCCACCGGGCCACGCCGAAGTCGAACCGTCCACGGCAACGCCAAAGTCGCCGGTATCGGGCAGAGTGATTTCGATGACTTTGGGCATGATGTTCCGGTTCGGCGGCGCCCAGCCCGTGTAGCCGATGTGGGGCTGGTCCATCATGTGACGCCATTTTCCACCGGCCAGCACATTGTTGTAATAATCACTAAGGTCCTGATCCTTCTTGAACAAGGCCCGCACGAGCGCGGCCTCGGCATTGGCGCTGGCGCGGCCCTGCTTGGCAAAGAGCGCGTTGCGTCCGGCGGCGATGAAAAGATCAACCAGATTTCCGCACGCCAAAGTCGGATGCAGCACCAGCTCGTAATAAGCGTCCTTTTGTTCCGGCGGAAGCACTTCGTTCAAGTTTTTGCGCCCGCGTCATGATGTCGTTCCACTTGTCGGAAAAGAGTTCCGCCTCGCGATAATTGACCAGGCTGAAAACGGTCGGATTGAGCAGATCCGGTTTGCGAATGCCATTGTATTTGGCGTATTTGGAAACGATGTCGGCGATTTCCGCGGCGTGTTCCGGGCCAAACTCGCGCTCGGCCCAGCGCAGTTGATAATCGGCAACCGTCATCCTTGGTGATCGCTCGCCGGGTTCCAGCCCATGCGGATGATAAACTCCAGCGGAATTTCAAGCGGCTTGAGATCGCCCACGTTGGCCAGCCAGATGCGCGTGGCGCCGTATTCGATAGGCGAGATTCATCTGCTCCTGAATTTTCGGCAGCGGATTGCTGTTGAGCCATTGGTAGGAAAACGGTCCGCCGTGCATGTCCATGTGAAAATAAATGCCGGCGCCGCCGCTGCGTTTCCGTTCCTCGGGCGTGGGCAGACGGCGGAGGTCGCCGACGTTGTCGTCGCAGAACAGCAGCGTGACGTCATCCGGCAGTTTCAGGCCGGCGTCGTAATACTGTTGCACCTCCGTGAAGAGCGCCCAGAGCTGCGGGATCTTCGTCACGTCCGGATTCATGTGTTCCGCCAGAATCTGGCGCTGGTCGGTGATGATTTTTTCCAGCAGTTTCTTGTTCGCCTCCAGGCCGCCGGCGTCCGGCATGGCCACGTCGCCGTCGCCGCGCATGCCCATCGGTGACGATGCTTTCGTAATTTTTATTGCGCTCAATGCCGTCGGTCCAAAACTTTTTCAAACCGTCCTCGTTTTTGGAGTAATCCCATTAGCCGTTGCCGTATTGGTTATGGCTTTTCGTCCATTCCTTCTGGGCGCGGATCATCGGTTCGTGATGCGAAGTGCCCATGACGATGCCGTATTGGTCGGCCAGCACGGGGTCGATTGGTGTCGTCTTCGTTGAAGGCGTTGTTCCACATGGCGGGCCAGAGATAGTTGGCGCGGAGGCGCAGCAGCAGCTCGAACATGTTCGTATAGACTCCGCGATTGGCGCCGCCGAATTTGGCCGTCGTCCAACCGGAGAAATCAGGCGCCTCGTCGTTGATGAAGATGCCGCGATACTTCACGACGGGCGGCCCTTGGATGTATGTTCCCGCCTTGATGAAAAGATTTTCGTGGTGCTTCGACGGGACATCCGCCCACCAATACCACGGCGAGACGCCGATCTGCTCGGAGATTTCATAGATGCCGTAGATCGTGCCGCGCTTGTCGCTGCCGGCGATAACGAGCGCCTGATCCACGCCCGGCAAAGGATTGGCAACGGTGGTGATGATGAACGATTCCCATTTGCCGGAAATGGCATCGGCGTTGAGTTTGCCGGATTTGACCAAGCCATCAATCAATGGACTTTTGCCCAAAGTTCCAATGATGACGGCAGGCTTTCCGGCTGGAGCGCCGTTGGTGACCAGCGCCGGTTTGATGCCAGTGACGCGTTCCACGTCAGCCTGCAAATCAGCGCCCGCGCGCAGCACGCCGGGCCAGTCCGCTGCATCGAGATAAATCGGCGCGGGCCGTTTGGCGGCTAACAGTGGGAAACTACCCGACACCGCCTGGTCAGAGACGAGATCGGTTTGCATCCCAAGGCTCACCGAGTTTGCTCCATTGTTATCAGGCGAACTGACGTTGTTTTGCGCTGCGTGGACCACGGCGCAAAACAACAAAAGCACAGAAATTGATGTCAGATGTTTTTTCACACGCCGAATTCCCGATGCGGTTTGGACTGCGCCGGGAAATAAATCTTCTCGGTTATTAAATGCCACTGATGGTCATCGGCAGCTTCAGCCGGATGTCATCCGAGGCCGCACCGACGAGAATTTCATAATCGCCCGGCTCTACCACGTATTGCTTTTTCTCCGTGTCCCAATAACGCAGCCGTTCCGCGGGCACTTGAACTGTGACTTCCGTGGCACCGCCGCTTTTCACGCTCACGCGGCTGAATCCACAGAGCGAAAACTTCGGCTGCGGCACCTTGGAATTCACATGCCGGTAATAAACCTGCGCCACGTCGTCGCCGTCGGATTTACCGCTGTTCTTGATTGTGAACGACACCTTCACCGTGCCGTCGGGTGCGATCTTTTGAGAATCCAGCCTGCCATTCGCATAATCGAACTTGGTGTAGCTCAGGCCGTGTCCGAAGGCGTATAATGGCTTGCCCTCGAAGTAGCGGTAAGTGCGATCGGCCATGGCGTAATTGGTGAATGCAGGCAGGTCCGCCGTCGCGCGGTAAAAGGTCACCGGCAGATGGCCGGACGGATTGACTTTGCCGAACAGAACTTCAGCAACGGCCTGGCCGCCCGACTCGCCGGGATACCACGCCTGCAATATCGCCGGCAGATGTTCGTCCTCCCACGACAGCGCAATGGCCGATCCGCTGCAATTGACCATGACCATCGGTTTGCCGGTGGCCTGGAGCGCCTGCACGAGTTTTTCCTGCACTTCGGGCAGTTCAATCGAATCGCGATCAAATCCTTCTCCTTCCTGCGCGGCTGTGTTGCCGCCGACATAAATAATCAAGTCCGCATTTGTCGCATTGGCGAGGGCTTCGGCGGCAAGTTCCGTCAAAGGCCGGGTCGTCGTGTTGTCCTGCGCGCTCCATGCGGCTGTTCCGGGCTTGGTGGTGATCGGGCTTCCCAGGGCAAACGTGACTTCGATGTTCGTCCCGGCCAGTTGTTGGATGCCGGCCAGAATGGAGATTGGGCGCGAAGCGGACCATGGTAATTGCCCTCCAGCATGGACTTCGAGCTGCCATTCGGCCCGATGACCGCGATGCGTTTGATCTTGGAACGATCCAGCGGGAGGATGCCGTCGTTTTTCAGGAGCACCAGCGATTGCCGCGCCAGTTCGAGAGCCACCTGCTGATGTTCGGGCGTGTCGTTGTCCTTGATGGTGTATTTTGAATAAGGAACCTTGTCCGCCGGATCAAACAATCCCAGCTTGAACCGCGTCCACAAGGTGTAATACAACGCCTGATCAATATCCTTCTCCGTCACCAAATTTTGTTGGACGGCGCGAACCAGCGCGTTGTAGTCGCCGCCGCAGCAGAGATTGCAGCCGGCTTTAATCGCGGCGGCGGCGGCCTCTTCCGCCGTTTTCGCGTAACGGTGTGACCGCCAAATGTCGCCGATGGCGTCGCAATCCGACACGATGTAACCGTCAAATCCCCATTGCTTGCGCAACAGATCGTCGAGCAGCAGCGTGCTGGCGCAAGACGGCACTCCGAAGACGGAGTTGTAAGCGCCCATGACGCCGGCCACGTGGCCTTCGCGCACCACCCGCTCGAATTGCGGCAGATACGTTTCATACAAATCGCGCTCCGACGGTTCGGCATCAAAACGATGACGCAGCGATTCCGGCCCGCTGTGGACCGCGTAATGTTTGGCGCAGGCCATCGCCAGCATGTAGTTGGGATCGTCGCCCTGGATGCCTTTGACAAACTGGATGCCAATCTCGCTGGTCAGGTAAGGATCTTCTCCGTAGGTTTCCTGGCCACGCCCCCAGCGCGGGTCGCGGAAGATGTTGATGTTCGGCGTCCAGAAGGTCATGCCTTTCCAGGTCTTGGTATCGCCGTTGTGCTTGGAGGTGTAGTCGTTGAAGATGGCGCGGCCTTCAATGCCGATGATGTTACCCTCCTGGTGGAACAATTCCGGATTCCAGGACGCCGCTCCGCCGACCGGTTCAGGGAAAACGGTGGCGGCGCAGTCGCTGTTGTTGGCGACGCCATGCAGCGCCTCGTTCCAATAGTTGTAAAGCGGCAGCCCAAGCCGGGGAATGCCGGGTGCGCCGTCCATGCTGCCTTGCAACTGGCCTACTTTTTCGGCCAGGGACATGCGGCGGATCAGGTCATATTCGCGCTCCTTCAGCGGATGCGACGGGTCGCGCCAGATGGCCGGTTCCTTGACATCCGGCACGCGCACGGCGGCGGCGGAAAAAGCGTCCGCCAATTCCGAGGCGCTGAACGAAATCACGGATGCGCCTTCAGCATTTTTAAGTTCGACGGTGTTGAATTTGGCGTTTCCCTTGCTCGACACAAAGGTCAGCTTCAGCGGCCCGCGCAGGGAATCATCCGAGTGCTCCACCGTGCCGCTGATCGTGGCCACCTTCCGCGCCCCGCCCGCCGTGGAGAAGATGTCAAAATCCCTGGCCAGCGACGCGTCATCGGCCGTCACGGAGAACACCCTGTCGCCGGCCACGGCCGCCGTGGTCTCCGCGGCGCCGATGGTGAGCGTGTATTTGCCCGCCGGCAGATGCGCTATCGTGACGGTAAAATTCGTGCCGTTGACGTCCTCGCGATAGGCGGCGGCGTTGTTGCCGGCTCCGTCAATGGCCACCGACGGATTGTCTTTGCGATGCGCAAAACTGCCGCTGACGCTCACCTGCTGGCTGCAGGAGGAGCAGATTTCGTCCGCCGCAAATGCGGCGGACGCGGAAAACAATATTCCCGCAAACACCAGGGCGGAAGGCAGGATTAATTTGGAATAGAGGTGCGTTGATTTCATTTGGGTTGGTGGCCTTCGCCGAACCGTAGCACGAACCTATAAACGAGGCGTTAGCTACGGCCCAGCGCAGACTGGTGGAATTGTAAGCTATTTGATTGTAATGGTTGTTTTGGCCGCCGTCAGGCCTTCGGACGTCGCCGTCAATATGATGACGCCTGGCTCGCCGCGTCTGGCCAGCAGTTCGGCAAGTTTGTGATCGCCGTTGGTCGAAGCGATAACACCGCCCTGGCCGCGTTTGGCCTTCACGATGGCCAGCGCCAAGCCGTTGAACGCCTTGCGGTCGGTGTCTTGAAAAGATGAAAGATCCGTGGCGTCCCCGTTGTCCGTGGCGATAATCTCGCCGGGGCCGGTCACGCTGAAGTGAATGAGATTCGTCGCGCTTGGAACCATGACCCCGGCCTTGTCAAATACCGTGAGAGTCACGAAGGAAATGTCGTGGCCGTCGCCGACAATGGTCGAGCGGTCGGCCTTGAGCGCAAGCCGCGTCGCCGCGCCGGCGGTTTTCACGGTGTCGGTGGCCCATTTCTTGCCGTTCTTGTAGGCGACGACTTTGAGTTCGCCGGGTTCATATTTCACATCATCCCAGCGAATGCGATACGCGGGCTGGCCGTTCAACCGGGCGTCGTTCGGGGTGTCAAAAACCTTCTTCTTCCGGCCCAAAGATTTGCCGTTGAGGAACAATTCCGCCTCGTCGCCCGAAGTATAGACGTGAACCGGCGTGACCTGGCCGACGCGGTCGGGCCAGTTCCAGTTCTGCGGCACGATGTGCGCCATCGGATGATCGGGACGCCAATGCGCCTGGTAGAGATAAAAACGGTCCTTCGGAAAGCCGGCGAGGTCAATGATGCCGAAATAGGATGACCGCGACGGATCGTTTCTGCCGCCCCAGGGAGTCGGCTCGCCGATGTAGTCGAAACCGGTCCAGACAAATTCGCCGGCGACCGCAGGGCTGTGGTCCTGGCCAAAGAATTCGTGATCGGGCGAAGTGGCCCAGCCGGGATAGTAAAGGTCATAGGAACTCATCTGGTGAATCGTGTCGTCCTGGCTGCCGCGTCCGCCGCGCGGCCATTGACGGTGCCAAATGGCGAACTGGTGACCGGGAAGAAATATTCTCCGCGCGAGGAAATGGTCGAGGCTGTCTCGGTGGCGAAGAAGAACTCGTTGGGATAACTCTGATGGAAACGGATATAATTGTCGGGTTTGTAATTGAAACCCATGGCGTCCAGGAGCGTGGCGAAGCCATTATTCATGGCCGAAGCGTCATTGCAGGCGGCGGTGACCGGACGCGTTGGATCCTCGGAATGGACAATGGCGGCGAGTTCCTTGGCGATGGAAGAGTTGGCGCCCTGATTCTGCTCGGCGATTTCGTTGCCGATGCTCCAAAGAACCACGCTGGGATGATTCCGGTCGCGGCGGATGAACGCCCGCATGTCCTGTTCATGCCAGACGTTGAAAAGGTTGCCGCCGCCGTAATCGTTGGGCGTCTTGTTCTGCCCCCAGGTATCGAACGCCTCGTCCAAAACCATGAAACCCATTTGATCGGCCAGTTCCAGCAATTCGGGCGCCGGAGGATTGTGGCTGGTGCGGATGGCGTTGCAACCCATGTCGTGCAGCATCTGAAGCTGCCGCTGCAACGCGCGGACATTGACCGCCGTTCCCAGCGAGCCCAGGTCATGATGATCGCAAACGCCGTTGAGCTTGAAATGTTCGCCGTTGACGAACAGGCCGGCAGCGGGATCGTATTTGATCGTGCGGATGCCGAAACGCGTTTCATAGCTGTCCACCACTTTGCCATCCTGCGTCAGAGTCGTGAGCGCGGCGTAAAGAACAGGCTGTGTTCGGACTCCACAACTTTGGATTGGGCACTTGCAAAGTCTGCGAAGTCTTTGTCTTCTCACCGGCTTTGATGGTGATCTTGACTTCGGAAGTTGCCACCGGACGACCTGGCCCGCTTGAGTTCTCCGGAACCGCTCAGCGGGTAAATGGCGGTGGTGAGAGTGACGGAGGCATCGGCTTTTGAATCGTTTTCACTTTCGGTTTGAATGTTCACGGTTGCCGACTTGGCGGAAATTTCCGGGGTGGTGACGTAGGTGCCCCACTGCCCCACGTGGACCGGCGCGGTTTTGGTGAGCCAGACGTTCCGGTAGATGCCGCCGCCGGGATACCACCGCGATGAATTGGCGAGGATTGTCCAGCCGGATGGCAATCACGTTGTCCGCGCCGGGCTTGATCGCGGGAGTGAGGTCCACCCGCCACGACGAGTAGCCATAAGGCCAGCCGCCGACAATCTGGCCGTTGCACCAGACTGCGGCGTAGGACATCGCGCCATCCAGATCCAGGTATATTTGCTTGCCGGCGTCGGCGGCCGGAATGGAAAGATGTTTGCGATACCAAGCCACGCCGAAGAAGGGCCGGCGGCCGGTGGCACCGTCGGACCCCGCCTGGCCGGGCGGAATGAACGGTCCTTCGATGCCGAAATCGTGAGGCAAATCGAGCTGCCGCCAACCGCTGTCGTCAAAGGCCGGGCTGACATAGGGAATGTCGGCGCCGTAGTTGCCGTCGGGTTTGGGATAACGCTTCGCGGGATCGGCGATGAAGCTGTCGCCGGTCGGCAAAATATATTGAGCGATGCCCGAGGCGGGATTGAACGCGGTCGCATTGGTGGCGGCGGGCGCGGCGCCGCCTCGGCCGCGGCCGGAGCGTGGCGCGCGGGGATACGTGAGGTTGTCGGTGATGCCCGGCGGATCGCTTTTAATAAAGCGCCAGTCGTCGTTGAGCGAAACCCGCGCCAGATCGGCGGCGTTGGCGGGAACCACTCCCGCAAGGACAGCCGCCAGGGCTGTCAGGCAGGCTGGAGTTGATAGTGAGCAAAACAATTTTGTTATTTTCATGGTTAAATTTTGGCTTTCAGACTAAATCCCATCTTTAAAAAACAATGCGGCTCCGGAGCCGGGTTCCATTTCAATCTGCACTTCGCGATTCTTGCTGGCGAGACTGTATTTCCTGCGACGGATGCCACGTTTTCCCGGGTTTGATCTCCGTCCCCGCAAGCGTCACGCCCGAAGTGGCGGTCAATTCCGGAGCCTGCAAACGCCACAGCTTCGCGTTGTGCGCGGAGGCAAGGGAAATCTGCAATTTCTGGCGGGCATCCTTGTTGATCAGAACCAGGCGGGTGCTCCCGTCCGGCATGTCCGCCGCCCAGGCGTCGGCATTGGCCGGAGGCGGATCGAAAAGCGCCGTGCGCATCCGGCCTCCGGCCAGCACGCCGGCCAGTTTCATGCCGTAGAAAATCGGCCGCGCTTTGAAACCTTTTTCGCGGCTTCCGGCGATGGGCGTGTAAAAACTGCCCTCGGCGGCGATGGCAGGGCCGTCCGGCGTGAGATTTTCCCCCGGCAGATGTCCGCCGAGCGAAAGGCGGATGACGCTGGCGCCGCCGCCGTGGAGATTGACTCCGGCACAGCCAAAGCTCGCCAGCTTGAGCAGGTAATCCGCCGCCCAGAGCGCCGAACAGAAGGCGTTGCTCACCCCCGGCTTGCCGCCGCGGTAACAGGTAGTTGCCCTCGGTCATCCGGTAGGCGAGGCGAGTGTCCCTGGCCACGTTGATGATGCGCGGCACGTCCCGATCCAGATTGCGGTCTGGCGCGAGCAATCGTTGAGCGGTCACACCGGGATTGTCGGGCGGACCCATGACGTAATAATGCCCGGTCAGGGCCACGATTCTTCCGGGCAATTGCTGCGGCGCTCGCCGTGCGAATTGAGTCATCCATTGCGTGTTGTTGCCTATGTCCGGCCCGCCAAATTTCGCGTCCGGCACGCGCTGGATGACCGCTTGGGCGATGGCCAGCCACTGGGCGAGATATTGGTCGAAGTTCCAGTCCTGGCCGCGCAACCGGTTGTCGGAATTACGGTAAAACTCCGGTTCATTGCCGATCTGGAAAAAGAGCAGCCGCTTGCCTAATTTTTTTGCGACATAAGCCGCCTCTTCAGCGTCCCGTTCCGGCGTGCCTGTGCCGAGATTCAAACCGTAAATCGCCGTCCAGCCCGTCGCCTTCAAAAACGCCGCCAGGCGATCCACAGCGACCGGCTCAATGGCGGTGAACGTGTGCGGCATCCAATTGTTTTCAATGCGGGCGGACGCGGGCAACTCCGGCGGTTGGCCGGCCGCTTTCGTCTTCCACCAGCAAAACTCGCTGGAATTGCCGCCCAGGCGCAGGATGCCTTCCGGCGCGAGCGCCTTGAAAAGCGAGACCAGCTCAAGGTTGTCGGCGGCAAAAAAAGTAGGATCGGCCAGTTGCACCGTTTCACAACTGAAACCGAGGTAATCTGCCGGCACCCTGTTCTTCGCCGCGGATCCGAGCGTCAGGCGGAAGCCCGGCACGTTTTCCTCCGCCCAGACAGGCAGGCCAGTCAACGCGCCGGCCGCGATTGCGGCGGTCTTAAGAAACCGCCGCCGGCTCATTTGCCCCCCGGAGCAAACGCGCTCTTCGTCCAGCCTGTCTTGATCCCAACTGGCCGGTTTGTTCGCCATGTTCTTGAAAGACCTCATCATCGTTGGTTTGTTGTCGCTGCCATTTTCAGAACCCCCGGGGCAATTCTCCCGGGAATATATCTCATCATTTTTCAGCGCTTCGGTTTGATCGTGATCAGCACAACGTCGTTTTCACGGAGGCCGAACCGCTGCTCAAACTTTCCATCGCGGCCGATCGTCACGGCCCTGGTTTCCAGCGGCGCGCCGCTGTTTTTCGATTTGATTTCGGCGGCCTGCGCCCGGGTCAATTGCGCGGGCGCGCCGAGGTCGCGATACGTCGCATAGGCGTCATTGATTCGGTAGCCGACTTTGTAGGTGTCCACCGTATATTTGCCCCGGGACAGGTGCGACAGATCCAGGGTGACGTTATTTTTCGGCTGCGCCGGCAAATCGCGCTTGTAATATTCCTGGTTGTGAACCTGTTTGCCGGGATGCGTGTTGGTGAAATCCCAAACCAGCGCCTGCACGCCGCCGGATTTGTCGGCGCAAACCCACGAGGCGGCATCGTCGTTCTTCAATTCCACCGGGCCGAGCCGGTTCAAAAATTGATACGCGTAAAACGACGGCTTGTTGATGTCCTCGTAATTGATCAGGCCAAAACCGCCGTGAAAAGCCTCCCAGCGCGGCCCGGCTTCCTCGAAAATGTCCGTGAACGTCCAGTAGGACATGGATTGCGCGGCGTCCCCGCATTTCTTGAGTTTGTCCAAAATGTAAGCCGCGCTGTGGTAGCTGTCGTGGATCGGATCGGACGGCGTGTAGGACGTGCTCCATTCGGTGAAGTGGAGTTCCAGCTTGGGCATGGCCGATTCGGCAATCTGCCGGCGCACCTGTTTTACTTCGCCAAAAATGGAGTTGGGATTTTGTGAAAGCACCGTGCCGGCGTCGCCGTGTTCATCCAGGAAACCGCTTTCCACGCCATACGTGTGCGTGGAAATGAAATCCACCGGCGCGCGGTTCGTGTCGCAGAAATGAATGAACTCCGGGATCCAGCCGCAACCCGCCGTCGCCGGGCCGCCGACCTTGTAATCCGGGGAAACACTCTTGATGGCGCGCGCCGTGGCGGCGTAAAGGTCAAAATACTGCTGCTGCGTGCCGGAAAAAAAGCCGCTCAAATTCGGCTCGTTCCAGACCTCGAAATACCACGTGCGCACCTCGGCATCGCCATAGCGCTCACGCACATGTCCGACGAAGGCGCGCATGAAGTCCGCCCATTTGGCCATGTCTTTGGGCGGAGTCACGTTGCCCCGCCACCAGAAAATGGTTTTGCGGCCGCTGGCCAGCGCATTGGGCATGAAGCTCAATTCCACAAACGGTTTCATGCCGATGCTGTGGAGGAAGTCGAAAAGCTCGTCAATATATTGCCAGTTGTATTCCGGGTTGCCGCGGCTGTCCTCGCGATAGACGCCCATGTCGTCGGTGAACAAACCATGCATGCGGATGTATTCAAAGCCCAATTCGCGGTGCGCGTAGGTCAGTTGCCGCTGCCAGTCGGCGCGCAACCCTTCGTTGGCGCGGCCCGCGCCGACGCAGAATTTGAACATGGTGTCGAGCGGGCCGTTGGTCTGCTGGAGGTCGGCGGAGATCAGCCTGGGCGTTTCATCGGTGGCGGCGACTGACAAATTCATAACGGCGAAGAACGCCGCGAGGCCGAAAGAGAGACAACTGATTTTCCGGTTCATATTAATTTTGGTTCAAATGTGAAATCACCGCCCGTCACCGCTCTGGCTTGCGGGTAAGCCCTGGCTTGCGGGTAAGACGGAGATTTCGGCAGCGCTGACCCAGCGATTGTTGTTAACTTCGCGCAAAGCCGTGAAGCGAAAGAATCGCGCGTTGACGGGCGCAAAGCTGACTTCCTGGAGCGACGGGTTATTCCGGATGTTGGCAAACGTGCCGGTCACGATGTTGGTGGTCCAGTTGCTTCCATCAAGGCTCGTTTCAAACCGGTAATTCTCGACGATACCGTTGGGGTTTCCGTCCTGTCGCGGAAGATAAGTGAATCCGGCAATGCGGCGTGATGCGCCCATGTCAACCGTGATGAAATGCGGCAGCGCAAGGTCGACATTTGAGCGCGTCTGCCAGATCGTGGACGGGTTGCCATCAATCGCGTTGGCGGCGGCGCCGATGGATTGACCGGTTTCCTGACTGTCCACGCCCACAATTTTCCAGCCGCTTTTGCTGATGGCCTGCCGGTTGGCGTCGCGGCCGGAAATGACCGGAGGCAAGGTGGCTGCGGATTGCTTGAAGAGTCCGATTTCCGCCAGTGTCGGCTCCATGCGCGAGCCGGTGATACGGATGCGGACTTGATCGGACGTCACCGGCGATTTGAACCGGATAAGCCGGCGATGGCCGACGGTCGTGAGCGTGTCGGAGGAAATTTTTTCCGCCACTGCCCAGTCCGATCCGTTCCAGTAATCAATCGCGAAGGATTCAATCCGCTGACCGCGATGGTCCACCGCTTCCTGCAACGAAACCACGTCAAAGGTCGCGGGTTTGCGAAGCGCCAAGGTCAGTGTCGCGTTGGTTTTGCCAGGCGCGGCTTCCCACCAGGTGTCGAGGTCCCGATCCAATGCGTTTGACGGTTTGTGGGCCTTGTCGGAAGTGTCGGCGGTCAGTTTGCCGCCGGCGGCAAGGTCGGTGGCAAATGTGTCCTTGATCACCTGCGACATCCCGTGCAACGCATCGAGTTCGTCGTCGGGAATCAAGCCGCGATTGTCCGGCGAAAGGTTCAAGATGAGATTTCCGTTGCGGCCGATGGACCGGTAATAAATATCCACCAGCTCCGACAAGCTTCGCGGATGTTTTTGCGGCGCCCAAAACCACGCGCCGTTGGCGAGAATGGTGACGTTGATTTCCGCAGGAAACCACCAGAGATACGAACCGGGATGAAGCCGGGCGCGGCTGCCGAGATCCCCGGCCGTCATGTCCGGCCAGCGGAACTGATCGGGCGATGTCGGCAAGGGAATGACGCTCCATTCCGTCGTGCGGCCCACACCGCCTTCATTGCCCACCCACCGCACATCCGGCCCTTTGCCCATGATGACCGCTTTTGGTTGCAGATGTCGGATCAAATCATACCACGCGTTGTAATTATAGGTTTCATGCACGCTCGGATCCGGATTTGCGCCGTCGAACCAGACTTCCTGGATTGGGCCGTATTCCGTGAGCAACTCGTAAAGCTGGTTTAGAAAATAGCGATTGTAGTCGTCCACGCGTAGGAGTATTTGCCAAAACCCGGCGCGGGCTTGCGGCCTTTCGACGGATCGCTCTTGAAGCTGGCCGGATCGGTGGGAATGAGCGGAGAGAACGTTGCTGCTGCCGTCACCATAATAGCCGCCTGGATTTTTCGGGTTTGTCCTTAACTGATAAAGGTCAGCGGGTGAAAGATAGACGCCCAGCTTCAAACCATATTTTTTTGCGGCGTTGGCGACCGCCCTGACTTCATCGCCTTTGCCATCAAGCCACGGACTCGCAGCCACCGAGTGCGGCGTGTAACGGGTTTGCCAGAGGCACAAACCATCGTGATGCTTGCAAAC
This sequence comes from uncultured Verrucomicrobiae bacterium, assembly GCA_963711945.1. GTDB lineage: Bacteria > Verrucomicrobiota > Verrucomicrobiia > Limisphaerales > UBA11358 > UBA11358. The sequence continues at coordinate 558,196 of CAVQGB010000010.1, forward strand.
GAGCACAACCATTTTGCCGCCGGCGTCTTTCATCGCGCGCACCCACTGCTCCGCGTCAAACGCCGTGGGATTATACAGCGAAGGTTCCTCGCGTCCGCTGCCCCACTCGACGCCGTGAAACGCGTTCGGGCCGAAGTGGAGGAAAAACGTCCACTCAAGCCGCATCCAATCGGTCTGATTGGCGCGCGGCAGAACCTTCGCCGCCTTTTCGGCAATGACGGTCGTCTGAATCGCCGTTGGAAATCACCTGCATGATGGAATACGGGATTGGCGCGGGCGCGGCCGCGTCTTGCGCGAGCGACGCAGCGAGCGAACAGCCCAATGCGAACACCGTCAGTTGGGTTCTTTTCAGCATCATGGCATCAATCTGGTTGCGCCCCTCACGGCAGGAACGGGCGCGGCGTGACAAGGTTGCGCCTGCACCGTGACAGTCGCCGGCGCGAGTCCGTCGGCGGTAGCCGTCAGCTTGATTTCGCCGGCGGCGCGCGTGGATTGCACGAGGATTTGCGCCAGGCCGTTGAACAGGCTGCGCGCCCACGGCGCGGCGCTGGCATTTCCGATGAGTTTTCACGGTCACGTTCGGATTCAAACCGCCGGATCCGGAGCCGTTGTTGACGCCCACGGCGACGACGTTGTCGCCGGCGTGAACAAATGGTTTGATGTCAAAAATCGGCTGCGCCTGCCAGTCATGCGATTCGCCGACGAACTGGCCGTTCACAAAATACCAGCCTTCGTCGTCGCAGCCGGAAAAACAAATTTGCGCGCCGGAACCCTTCAAGTCCTCTTCCGTCAGCCTGAAATGTGCGCGGTAAATCGCCGTGGTGTTCGGCGTTTCAATCGTCGGACCGCTGCCGCTGATGGTTTTCCAGGCGGAATCGTCAAACTCATTCGCGTATTCCGCCACCGTGCTGCGGTTGTGCGGAACTCTGGCCAGTCTGCCAGCGCCAGTCATTGACGGCAACGCTGCGCTTCGGACGCTTTTGGAACGAACACGTCCGGCTCGTGGCAGCTCGGATCGCCGTTGCCCACGCCGATGATTTTGCCCGCGCCTTCGATGGCTGAAATTGATTTTGTTCTGCGCCACCGGCACCGCGCGGCCTTGCGCGTCCACGGCGGAAACGGTGAACACGCTCACGTCCTCGCCGTCGGCGTTGATGGTTTTGCGGTCCGGTGTGAGTTGAATGTGCGCGGCATCGCCGGTGGTTTCCACTTTCGTTTCGGCAATGACATTGCCGGCGTCATCATACCCTTTCGCGCTCAACGTTCCCGGCGCGTATTTCACCTGCCAGCTCAATTTCGAATTCGGCTTCATCGCCTGCTTGCCGAGCGACGCGCCGTTCAGGAAAAGTTCCACCTGTTTGCAGTTGCTGAAACGCTTCGACGAGGATTTCCTGCCCTTCCCTGCCCGGCCAGTTCCAATGCGGCGCGAGGTGCAGCACGGTGTTCGTCGTCCACCACGATTGGTAGTAATAAAAAACGTCCTTCGGAAAACCGCACGTGTCGAGGATGCCGAAATGCGAGTTGATGCACGGCCACCAATACGGCGTCGGCTCGCCGCGATAATCAAAGCCGGTCCAGACAAACGCGCCCGAAAGCCACGGACGCGCGGCAAAGAAACTCCACCAGCTCTCGGCGGTCGTGGTCCAGCCCGGCCAGACGACGTCGTAGGCGGCCACGTAACCATGCGTCCGGTCGTTGGTGTAAATGCCGCGCGTGCCGACGACGCTGGCCTGCTCGGTGCCGATGTTCGGCTGGTTCGGATGCTCGGCGTGATACCGGTCCATTTGCGGGCCGTAATGATAATTCCAGCCGCGCACTTCGATGACGGAATTGATGCCGCGGAACACGTCGTCCTCCGGCGAGGCGTAGGTGACGGGGCGCGTCGGGTCGAGATGCTTGACGTAATCCTGCATCGTGCGCGCGACGTTGGCGGCCTGCGGCGAGTCCTGCACGGCGAATTGCTCGTTGGCGATGCACCAGATCGCGACGCTCGGCATGATTGCGGTCGCGGCGGATCTGGTCGTCCCACTTTTTCATGTTCTCCGAATCGCTGCCCATCAACCGGCTCTCGTCCATGACCAACATGCCGAGCCGGTCGCAGGCATCGAGCAATTCCGGCGTGGGCGGATTGTGCGAGGTGCGGATGGCGTTGCAGCCGAATGCCTTCAGTTGTTTGATGCGGAATTCCTGCAACGCATCCGGGATGGCCGCGCCGACGCCGGCGGCGTCCTGGTGATTGCAGGTGCCGTAAATTTCGTAATGCTTGCCGTTCAGCAAAAAGCCGTTCGTCGCGTCAAAGCCCACTGTGCGGATGCCGAATGAAATGGTTTCCGTCTGGTCAATGATTTTACCAGCGATGGAAACGGTCGTGACGAGTTTGTAAAGTTTAGGATTTTCGGGTGACCAAAGTTCGTATGAACCGAATTTACCTTTACCATGCTGTGTTACGCTTGCTCTGGAGCGGATTGAAGCCGAGTCTTTGAACTGTCCGAGAGATTTTCCTTCAGGGGAAATGATTTCAAAGCGCGTCGTGACTTTGGTGACGAAGTTGGTTGATTTATTTAATAAATCCGCTGCGACCACGATGTGAACCGTGCCCCTTTGGGATTTTCCAATTATTTTCAAAAGCACATTGAACAAAAATCCCATCCGGCGCGATGGCCACCGGCGCGGTCTTGTCCAGCCAGACGTGGCGGTAGATGCCCGCGCCTTCGTAAAACCAGCCCTCGGATTTGGTCGCATCCACGCGCACGGAAATGGTGTTCTCGCCGCCGAAATGCACCACGTCCGTGATGTCCTCGCGGAACGGGTAGTAGCCGCCCTCGTGCCGCTTCACGAGCCAGCCGTTGACCAGACACCGTCGCGTCGTGCATCACGCCGTCGAAGGTCAGCCAGATGCGTTTGCCGGAATCGCCCGCCGGCAAATCAAACGTGCGGCGATACCAGCGCGATGCTGTTCGTCGGGAATTTCGCGCCCAGCGGTTTGAAGCCGTGGCCGCCATCGGCGGTTGGATCGAACGGCAGTTCCACCGCCCAATCGTGCGGCAGGTTGACGACGCGCCAGTAGGAATCGGCAAAACGTTGCGCCGCCGGCCCGGAGCCGGTGCCGGAGTTCACGAAACTCAACGCATCCGGCCAGTCGTCGCCGAGATGGAACTTCCAGCCCGCGTCGAGCGAGAGGTGTTCGCGCGGCGAATCTGCGCCCAAAAGCTGCGTGGCGACCAACGAAAGCAATGTGACAAGTGACAGGAGACACTTGACAGGAATTTTCGCCTGCCTTCCACTCGTCTTTTTCTTGTCACTCGTCACTCGTCACCTGTCACAATTATTGCGGATTCAATTCGATGACACACCCGCCGCCAGGGCGCAGCGACAGATGCACCTGAGCCGCCGCGTTTGGCGGTTTTCTCCTCGCGCTGCCAGGCGTCGTCGCGGTCCGGCGCGTCGCCGAGTTGAATCATTTTATATTTGCCGCGTACCGAGAAAATTCAGCGGCAAATCCAGCGTCGTGGCATCCGCCGCCATTGATGACGCCAATGAACCACGTTTTTCCCGTGCGCCGGGCGAAGGCGGCGCATTTGCCGATGTCGCTGCCGGGCAGAACAATGGTTTCATCCCAAACGGAAGGAATCGCCTTCATCACGTCCATCGCCGGATTGTTCAGATAATTCGTCGGATGGTCCGCGTAGCACAGGAACGGCGAGGTGAAAACAATCGCCTGGGCCAGTTCGCGCGACCAGGTGTAGCCGCGCAGTTCCTTCGGATTGAAAACCGTCGGCGTGTAATCGCCCGGCCCGATGACGAACCGCGTGAACGGCAGGATGGTGTCGTGCTCCGGCGGCAGCGTGCGGTGGTAGCGCAGGATATGATACTCGTGGCCGCGGATGGATTCGCGGGTGAGTTCGTTGGGCCAGGTGCGTTCGAGGCCAACCGGCTTGTCCGCGCCGTGAAAATCAATCATCAGATTTCCTTGCGGCGGCGTCGCGCAGCGTTTCTTCATACCAATTGACCCAGCGCACGTTGGCTTCCGGCTGGAAATCAATTTTCACCCCGACCGCGCCCGCGGCAACCGCGCGGTCGAGAAGATTCGTGCGCCGCGCGGCATCTGGAACTTCGTTGCTGTTGACCCAGCACCAGATTTTCACGCCTTGCGTTTTCGCATAATCGCAGACCTCGCGCAGGCAGGCCCAGTTGTCCTTGCCCATCTGGCCCTTCCAATCTTTCTCCAGCCTTCGTCAACGAGGTAATACTCGAAGCCGAGTTGCTTCGTCCAATCCACCCATTGATGCTGCTCGGAATAAACCGGATCGCCGCTCGACCACCATTGCCACGAGGAACGGCCGGGCTGAATCCATTTGGCCTTCGCCAGTTCCGGCGACGCGGCGGGACAGAGATTGCGGACAAGATCGCTGTTCACCAGCGCGTTGAGATCGCGCGCCAGCAGCGTGACGCGCCACGGCTGAACAACGGCGTCGTCGGTCGTCCAGCCATTTGGTCGGACTGGCGCATGAAAATAAGCGCGCAGCGAATGATCGGCGGCGGCCTGCACGTCCGAGATCGCTGTAATTCAAAAGATTCGCCTCCGTGATGAGCGCGTAGCCGCCGCCGGGCAGCGTGAAGGTGATCGGCAATGGAAGTCTTCTGCCGTCGGACAAATCGTTCAACGGGCTGCTCTGGAAAATTCCCTCGTAATTGACAGTGTCCGTCTGGAACCACGCCAGCGGATTGCCGGCCATTTTCCATTCCGTCGCTTCGCCGTTGATTCTCCGGCCCGCCTTGGCCGCCAGCCGCGAGCGCAACGCCACGCCGTCGTTGTAGGCGCGCACGTCGAGTTCATAAGATTCGCCACTGCCGCTGCGGACGGCGATGGTGGTTTCGCGGCAATTATTTTCAGCCTCGCGAATGGCCGCCAAACATGGAATACGATCTCGCGAATCCGGTGTGAGGAGGATTTGCCCAACTTGGCGTCCGCGCCGAGATCCACGCCGTCGGAAATGATGCCGAAGCGCGATTTGCTCACGACTTCGCGGCCATCAAGGAACACGGTGTAACTCAACCCGCCGGCATCCGTCACCGTGATGACGGCTTTGCCATCCGGCGAACTGACCTTGACTTCAGCGGCCTGGGCGGTTGCGCCAAGCAACATGAACGCCGAAATGGACAACAAAGTCGTTTTCATAGGCAACAATCCCGGCGCGGCTTCATGCCGCACCCGTCCTGCCGCAGCAGCACCGCGCGAGTTTTGCCGCGACCGGGAATCAATTTTACGCTGATCACGGTTTATCAACTGCCGGTGACCGTCATCGGCAACTGTCAGCCGGATGTCGTCCGACGCCGCGCCGACGAGGAATTCATACTTGCCCGGTTCAACGACGTATTGTTTTTTCTCCGTGTCCCAGTAGCGCAGGCGTTCAGCGGGAACTTCCACCGTGACTTCATGGATTCGCCCTGTTTCACATGCACGCGGGTGAAACCGCACAACGCCAGTTTCGGCTGCGGGACCGCCGAGTTGACATGGCGGAAATACACCTGCGCCACTTCGTCGCCGTCCACTTTGCCGGTGTTTTTCACCGTGAACGTCACTTTCGCCGTGCCGTTGGCGGCCATCGTGTTCGACGCCAGCTTGCCGCTCCTGGAAATCAAACTTGGTGTAGCTCAAGCCGTGACCGAAGGCGTAGAGCGGCTTGCCTTCGTAGTAACGATAGGTGCGGTCGGCCATCGCGTAATTGGTGAAGGCGGGCAGATCCGTCGTGGCCCGGTAAAACGTCACCGTCAGGTGGCCGGAAGGGATTGACGTCGCCAAAGAGGATTTCGCCCACGGCCTGCCCGCCTGACTCGCCCGGATACCACGCCTGAAGAATCGCGGGCAGATGTTCGGCCTCCCACGGGAACGCCACGTCCGAACCGCTGCAATTGACCATGACCACCGGCTTGCCGGTCGCGTAAAGCGCCTGCACAAGATCCTCCTGCACCTGCGGCAGCTCGATGCTGGTGCGGTCGTGCTGCTCGCCTTCCTGCGAGGGAGTGATGCCGCCGACATAAATGACGAGGTCGGCAGTTCGACCGCGTTGCTGATGGCTTCCGCCTGAAGTTCCGCCGGAGGACGAGTCGGAGCAGCCCCCCTGCCGCCAAAACCGCCACGTCCGCCACCCCTGCCAGGAGCAGCGGCAGCAGCGATAAAGAACGTGTCATAGGCCGGGGCAGGCGCTGCATTAATCGCGGTCTTTTGTTCAGCGGTTACCGAGGCGGCGATTGCATGGACACCTTTGGTGTAACGGAGCACGGCAATATCCATCTGGATTTTCGCCACGGCCTCCAGCTTGGCGCGAACGGTATTATCGTCGCTCTTTGCCAGCACCGCGGTCACCACATCCTTCTGGGCTGCGGTCAATTGATCCTGCAAGGACGTGAAGTTGGTCTGGGCGGGCGCGATGGCATTGTCAAGCTGCGCGGTCTGATCCGCCGTCAATGGGCCGCCAAAGCCGCCGCCCCCTCGACCGCCAAAGCCGCGACCCGTTTCGGTGGTGATCGGGGAACCCTGGGCGTAGGTCACTTCGATGTTTGGCCCGGCCAACTGCCGGATGCCGCTCAAAATCGTGATCGGGTGCGACGCGTCGCCGTTGTAATTGCCGTGCAGCACGTCGGTCGCATTGGCATTGGGGCCGATGACGGCGATGCGCTTGATCTTCGACCGGTCGAGCGGAAGGATGCCGTCATTTTTCAGCAGCACAATGGATTCTTCGGCGAGCTTGAGCGCCAGCGCGCGGTGTTCCGGCGTGTCGTTCTGGTCCATGCCGATTTTGGAATAGGGGTTCTTGTCCGGCGGATCGAACAAGCCCAGCTTGAAACGCGTCCACAAGCGTGTAATACAAGGCCTGGTCAACATCCTTTTCGGTCAGCAGCTTCTGTTGAACCGCCCGCACCAGGGAGTTGTATTCGCCGCCGCAAGTCAGATTGCAGCCGGCCTTGACCGCATCGGCGGCCGCCTCCATCGGTTGAGTTCACATAATGATGCGCCCTGCGCTCGAAATATCGCCGATGGCGCCGCAATCCGAAACCACATAACCCTCAAATCCCCATTGCTTGCGCAGCAGGTCGGTGAGCAGGAAGGAACTCGCGCAGTCCGGAATGCCGTAAAGCGCGCTGTAGGCGCCCATGACGCCGCCGACGTGGCCTTCGCGCACCGCCGTCTCAAACTGTGGCAGATACGTCTCATACAAATCGCGCGCCGAAGGCTCGGCATCGAAGCTGGTGGCGCAGCGCTTCCGGCCCGCTGTGGACCGCGTAATGCTTTGCGCAAGCCATCGCCAGCATGATGTTGGGGTCGTCCCCCTGGATTCCCTTGACAAAGTCCACAGCGATGGATCCCGTGAGAAACGGATCTTCTCCGTAGCATTCCTGGCCGCGACCCCAGCGCGGATCGCGGAAAATGTTGATGTTCGGCGTCCAGAACGTCAGACCATGCCACCACGCGGCGTTGCCATTATTCTTGGAAACGTAGTCGTTATACTTGGCGCGGCCTTCGATGCCAATGATGTTGCCTTCCTGATGAAACAATTCCGGGTCCCACGAGCAGGAGCCGCCGACCGGTTCCGGGAAAACCGTGGCGATGCCGTCGTTGGCGACACCGTGCAACGCCTCGTTCCAATAAGCATACGAGGGCAGGCCGAGGCGCGCGATGGCGGGGGCGGGAGTCTGTCCCCCCTGCAACTGCGCCACTTTTTCGGCCAGCGACATGCGGCGGATCAAGTCATTGATCCGTTCCTTCAACGGATGCGACGGATCACGCCAGATCGCCGGCTCGGTGATTTCCGGAACGCGCCGGGCATCGGCGGAAAAATTGTCCGCAAGCTCCGAGGCGTTGAAAGCGATGACGGAAGCGCCCGCCGCGTTTTTGATCTCGACCGTGTTGAATTTCGCAAGGCCCTTGCTCGAAGTAAAAACCAGGCTGATTGGCCCCCGGATTTCGTCGTCTTCGATGCTCGACCGTGCCCTTGATGGTGCTGACCTTTCTGCGCGCCACCGGCCGCGGCAACGATGTCATAATTCCTGGCCAGCGAAACGTCGCCGGCCGTCACGTTGAACACCCGGTCGCCCGCCGCCGTGCCCGCCAGGGTTTCCACTTCGCCGATGGTGATGCGTATATCGGCCTGCGGGCAGATGCGCGATGATGACGGTGAAGTTGGTTCCAATGATTTCCTGGCTGAACCGCCGCCGCATCGCCGCTGGCGCCGTCAATGGCGGCCGCCGCGGCGAGTCCGGCGATGCGCGAAGTCGCCGGTGACCGTTACCGCCTGGCCGCAGGACGAGCAGATTTCATCGGCGGCAAAAGCGCTGGAACCGGCAATCAACCACCCTGCGAGCAACAGGGTGGCAAAGGTGATTGTTTTCAAACAAGTGGATGTGGTTTTCATTTTGGTTTGGCTGTTGGGAACTGTTCTTGATGCTTTGAATTCAATTTCGGGCCGGCAATTTTATCGCATCATTTCCTGCCGTTGACGGTCAGTGCTTTGCCGGTGTAGTGAACAACGGCGTCAGCAGCCGGTTCGTCCGCCATGCCCGCGCCGTGGCCGGACGAGACGAAAACAACCCGGAATGTGCGCTCCTTCAACATGCCGGGAAACTTGCCGGAGCGCTTGCCGATCGTCAACGTCTGTTTCGCTTCACTCCAGGTGAAGGGAATCGTGGCGAAGGCCCCCTTCTCGTAATTGTAGTTGTCGCCCTCGTCCTCGTAGAGCGTGAACTGGCCGTCCGCCCCGCGATAGACGCGCAATTCAATCGGGTCCGCCGGCTTCTCGGACGCGTATTGCACCACCGGGCCGAGCGGCACGATGGAACCGGCGCGAATGAACAGCGGCATGATGTTGACAGGCGCGTTCGCCGTGACGGTTTTGCCGCCGGCCATGCGTTTCGCCCGTCCAGAAATCCACCCAGCTCGCGCCGGACGGAAGATAAACCTGCCGGCTCGTGGCTCGCGGCGTGGTGACCGGACACGCCAGAAACGCCGGGCCGAACATATATTCGTCGCCGATGGCGAGGGCATTTTTATCTTTCGGAAAATCCATCACCAGCGGGCGCATGGGCGTGTAGCTGTCACTCGTGATTTTCCAGGCGACCGAATAATTGTAGGGCAGCATCCGGTAACGCAATTGGTCGAAGGCAATCAAATTGGTCTGCGTCGCGGGCAGCCAGTTCCAGATTTCGGTGGAAGTTCCGCTGCCGTGAATGCGCAGGATCGGGCAGAACGCGCTCCATTGATACCACCGGGTGAGCAGTTCATTGTAATCCGGCGAGGTGTATTGGTCGCGCGGATGGAAAAAACCGCCGGTGTCCGTGGTCCAATACGGCAAACCGGTGATGGAAAAATTCAGGCCGCCGCGGATTTGCCGGGCGAACGTCGTCCAATCGCCGCGAACGTCGCCGGACCAAGCCGCCGCCGCGTAGCGTTGCTGGCCGAGATAGGCGCTGCGCGACAGGATCACCACCCGCTTGCTCGAACCTGCGCTGCGCTGGCCTTCATAAGTCGCCTCGCTCGCAAAGAGCGGATAGGAATTGCGCACACGATTGGCCGAACCGGTGTAAATTTGCACGCCGTTGAGGGAATTCCCGTCATCCCCCGGCTCGGTGGCATCCTGCCACCAGGCGTCCGCGCCAAGGCTGTAAAACGCCTGGTCCATGTATTTCCAGCGAAGGCTGCGAACCGCCGGATTGAAAACGTCCATCCAAGGAGGATTGCCGGATCGAGGAATCAGCCCGTTCGTCATCGCCGCCAGCGCGCGGCCGACGATGCCGCTGGGATTGGACCACACCGAAATCATGTATTTGAAATGCTCGGCGTGAAGTTCGGCGATCATGTTCGTCGGGATTGGGATAACTTCCCAGATCCCACTCGTAAGCACCCCAGCCGTGGTTGCCCCAGTATTGCCAGTCTTGCACGATGTAATCCACGGGAATTTGCCTGGAGCGAAACTGGCTGGCCGCCGCCAGCATTTGCGTCTGGCTGGAATAGCGCTCGCGGCATTGCCAGAATCCATACGCCGCCTCCGGAAACAATGGCGCGTCGCCCGTTGCCAGACGATACCCGGCGATAATCTCATCGGCGGTCGGGCCGTAGAAAAAGTAGTAATCAATCGCGTCTCCCACCTCGGAGCGGAACGTCGTCGTATTGCCGAGTGGACGCGCGTAAATTTTTGCGTTCCGCCCGCCGCCGAGCAAGGTCACCGCACAGGCGGTGTTGGCCGGCAGCGTGGCCTTCGCGCTCAAGTTGTAAGTCACCCACGTGTTCGTGATGGCGGAAATGGTTTGGCCATTGATCTGCAGGCCGATTTGGCCACGGCGATCTCCGTCTTTGACGAAAAAAACATAATCACCGGCGCCGGTGGTGGTGAACGTCGCCGGACTTGTTTGTCAGCGTCACTTGCGAGTCGGCGGGGTTGAAATCCGTGAGCGAGGCGTTGTTCCAGAGCAAACCGTATCCGTAGGACGATACAATCATCGGAAGGGAGATTTCGGTGTTCAACTGCCGGAGTTCCTGCGGCATTCCGCGCCAGTTCCAAATGCCTTCCTGAAACTGGCCCAGCCCGTAAAGAAATTCGTCCGCGGGACTGGCAAAACTTTGCTCTGGATGATAAGACGCTTCGCCGTTCACGGTCGCCGGAGTCATCGTCTTGCCGCCGCCGGCGGGTTCGCCCAACAGCAATTTGCCCGCCGTGTCGTAAAACGCCACCGCGCCGGTCGCCTTGTCAACGGTCACTTTCAGCTTGCGCGTGGTGAGCGTCAGTTGGCCGTTCGCGTCGGCGACCTTGAATGAAGTGCGCGGCCACGAGTGATTCGTCACCACGAAATCCTGTCCCGCCGGCAGCGTCGCATTGGGCGAATACATCACGCGCACAATGCTGTCGGAACAGACCGTCAGTTTCATTTTCCCCGGCGACATCGTGATCGTCACCCCATCGGCGTCCTTGTGAAAGGACTGGACCGGAATGGAAGCGGCAGACAAGGCCGTCGCGCCGGCGGCGATCGTGGCTGCGGCCAGGAGCGATTCAATGAAGGCAAATACAACGGAATTGTTACGGAGCCGACGGTTGTTAATGCGCACGGTTTGCATGATTTTTTTATCCATGTCGCGGCAGAACAATAGCCTTGCGATGACGCCAATCGAGCGTCGCTGGTTTGGCGCAACTAGGATTCCGCATGAAATTACCAGAGCGCCGCGTTGCGCGATATGTGACAAATATCACAGTTGCTTTCCACATGATCCGCCGGAAGAGATCAATTCTACACGACGCGATTTTGGATCGGACTTGACTTGCCGGAAGCTTCCCGGAACATCAAATGCCATGCGCCGTGCCGTTGTTTCCGTGGTCAGTTGCGGATTTTCCGTGCTTGCCGCGTTGTGCGCGCCGGCGATTGCGGAAGGGGCCGAGACCGCGGGACCACCGGCATTGCTGACAAACTTGTTCCAGCTTCGAGGGTGTGCCGGGCAGGACCCTTCAATGGTTCATCCCTTCCGCATCGTGGCGGAGGTCCTGGATGCGGATGCCGGGGGCGGCGTGCTGGTGCTGCGGGATGCGTCCGGTGTTGAGTTTGTTGGACTCGATTTTCGAGGCCAAAAGATCGGGCCGGGGGACAAGGTTTGTTTGGAAGGAACAGGATGCGGCGTGAAACCGAAAGGCTTCGGACTGGCCATCATCCCGGGAATGGTGGTTGATAACGACGGCCTTCATGCAATGGCGGTTGCGTCTGGCGAAGTGTTTCTCCACCCGGGCACCACCCCGATTTCGGCCCAATGGTTTAACCGCATAGACAATTCCGGGCTGAACCTGGAATACCAAGGCCCGGGTTTGCCGCGCCAACCGGTCCCGGGTTCCGTTCTTTCACGGGCAACCATTGACCCCTTGACCGGCAAAACCAATTTCCAGGCCGGGCTGGATTATCGGTGTTATGAAGGCGCCTGGGGATTCCTTCCGGATTTCGCGAAACTGCGCCCGGTAAAAACAGGAGTGACTACAAACTTTGGCCTCAATGTCCGGACACGAAACGATGCCGTCGGATTGGAATTCGACGGTTTCATCACGATTCCCCAGGAAGGCTTTTACACGTTTTATCTCGCGTCGGACGACGGCAGCCGGCTCTCGGTGGGCGAATCATCCCTGACCGTTGAAGTCTTGAGCAATGGACCCGCCCCGCGAGCGGTAGTGGAAACGCCCGCGACCCTTCCCGACCGGAACAGCCGTTCCTGGGTGACCCTTGAAGGAACCGTCAATTTTGCGGGCGTCCGAAAAACCGGCGGAGAAATGGCGATGCGCGTTGGAAAAGATGACATCCGCATCGAACTTTTCGAGAGTGCCGGAATCGCGCCAATCTTCCCGCTGAACACCAGGGTCCGGGTTTCCGGGATTTATGAAGATGTCGTCGGGGAGGACGGTTCGAGGGTTCCGGGCATGTTGCAGGTTTCCGGCTGGAAGGCGATCCGCCCCTCACCCGCCTGGGAAGCAGGGTTGCAAACGGGGCCCAATGGCGTGAAGACGACAAATCAACTGGCGGGGCAAACGGCGCCGGCCACCATTCCCACCATCACGACCGCGGCCGAGATCAAGATGCTTCCCGCGGAAAAAGTAAGACAGCAGCTTCCGGTTTCCATTCGCGGAGTGGTGACGGCCGTTCTGCCGGCCTTTATTCACGGCGTGGTCGTCCAGGATTCCACGGGGGGCATCTTCATCTCGGGGCAGGACAGCACGATGCGGCGCGGGGAGGTGTATCAGGTTGACGGCGTTACCGGACCGGGGGAGTTTGCGCCACTCGTCAACGCGCGCCGCGTCACCCACCTTGGCCCCGGCCAGTTGCCCCGGCCGCTGCATCCCACCTGGGATCAGTTGTTCAATGGAAGCCTCGACACCCAGTATGTCGAGATTGAAGGTGTGGTGAGCGAGACTCACGGCCAGGGAATCGAAATCCTTACTGAAAATGGGGAAGTCGCCCTGGACCTGAACGACTTTCAACCCGGAGACCTCGAGGATTACAGGAATGCCCTGGTTCGGATTCGAGGTTGCGCTTTCGCCGTTTTCAACCCGCAAACGCATGAGCTGGAAACGAGTTCGCTTCGCATCCTCGGTGGCGCCGTGGATGTCATCGAGGCGGCTCCCCGGGATCTTTTTGACGCGCCGAAAAAAAACATCGGCGAGCTGTTGCTTTTCGATCCAAAAACAGCGCCGTTCCGCCGGTTAAAGGCCGGCGGACAGGTGGTTTATGGCCGTGCCGGAGAGTATTTTCTCACCGATGGCGCAAACGGCATGCATGTGTCAACCAGGAATACCAATGCCATTGCCGTTGGTGATTTGGTTGAGGCGGTTGGCTTCCTCGAATTGGGAGGGCCGATTGCAGGACTCAAGGAGGCCGTGATGCGCAAAACCGGACATGCTCCGCTGCCCGCCCCCAGGGTCCTCGCTCCGGAACAGCTTCTGTCCGCCCGCGATGCCGGAATGCTGGTCCAGGTGGATGCCACACTGATGAACCAATGGCAGCAGGGCACTGAACGCTTGCTGGAACTTCAAGCCGGGCCGACCGCCTTCTGGGCGCGGATCAACAGCCAGGGCCGGTCCATTTCCGTGCCGCCGGCGGGCAGCCGGCTGGAGTTGACCGGCGTCTATTCGCCCCAAAGCAGCCAGACCGGCGAAGGAACCGTCGGCGGTTTCGAATTGCTGCTGGACTCTCCCTCGGACATCCGCATTTTGGCGACGCCGCCGTGGTGGACTTTGAGGCGCATGTTCGTCCTCGTCGGATTGCTTGCCGCGCTGCTCTGCGCCGCATTGGTCTGGAACAAGGAACTGCAATGGAAAGTCCAGGAACGCAGCCGCCAGTTGGAAACGGAAATCCACAATCGCCAGCGGGCCGAACTGCAACAGGCCGCCGAAGCGGAGCGTTCGCGCATCGCGCGCGACCTGCACGACGAGCTCGGAACGGGCCTCACGGAAGTCAGCATGCTGGCCAGCACGGGCATGGATCAGTCCCCGGAAACGGAGAAGATCCAGGACCGCTTCCGTGTCATCGCCGAGAAGTCCCGCGCCCTCGTGTCGGGCCTGGATGTCATTGTCTGGGCCATTGATCCCAGGCGCAATTCGCTGCAGTCCTTCGCCGATTACCTGGGCCGTTATGCCACGGAACTTTTTTCCGCGTCGGACATCGTCTGCCGCTTCAACATCCCCATCGAGTGCAACGCGGTCACTTTAAAGGAAGCGGCACGGCACAGCCTGTTCCTCGCCGTCAAGGAAGCCTTGAACAATGTGATCCGCCATGCGTCGGCGACGGAAGTGGAGCTGCAAATTTCCCAGCCGGGCGACCGTTTGCAAATCGTCATTGCCGACAACGGCCGCGGCTATGATCGGAACACGATCCGCCGCGGCAACGGCCTGACGAACCTCCACGAACGTTTGGAGGCGCTCAACGGCCAGTGTCACATCGAGTCAGCCATCGGAAAAGGGACAGCCGTCAAGTTCATCATCCCCTTGCCCCGCGATCCCAGTTTACCCGCACACCCATCATACGACTTCACATGACCAAGATCGCCATCATCGAGGACAACAACACCATGCGCAAAACGCTGGTGGATTTGATTGACGGCACGCCGGGATACCGCTGCGTCTGCGCGTGCCCGACTTCCAGGGAGGCCCTCGTCGAGGTGCCGAAACACGGTCCCGACGTGGCGTTGATGGACATTCACCTGCCGGACGAGTCGGGCATCGCTTGCACGGCGCGATTGACCGAAAAAATGCCCCATCTTCAGGTCATCATGGTCACGGTCTACACGGACACCGACCTGATTTTCCAGGCGCTCAAGGCCGGCGCCTGCGGATACATTCTCAAGCGGTTCCGGCCCGAGGAAATCATCCAGGCCATCGCCGACGTTCGCGCCGGCGGCGCGCCGATGACCCCCGAAATCGCGCGCATGGTGGTGCGGTCTTTCCGCGCGCCTTCGGTTGTTCCCAACGCGGACGGCTTGACAACGCGCGAGACGGAAATCCTTGAGCTCCTTTCCCGGGGTCTGTCGAACAAGGAAATTGCGCAAAAAACAAATATCGCCGCGGGAACCGTTCGCAATCATCTGGGGAACATCTTCAAGAAGCTCCATGTCCGCTGCCGGACCGAGGCCGCCGCCAAATACTTCAGCGCAAAAACTTCCGCGCAACTGTTGAAAAATGCCCCGTAACGCGCCGTGCCATTCGAGCCGGGGGGCGGCGTCGGATGCGCCCCAATTGGCGTATCCCGCGGGTTTTCTGTTGCCAAATCGAGTCACCCGCGATAGTGTTTTCACGGCAATGGAGTTTGCCGACCCGCGAAAGGGTGAACCGCCTGGCGATTTCAGAGCTGATGACTCCTGCTGATGTTCCGCGAAATTGTCGGATGTCGGCGGGAGTTTTTTTATGACGACATATCTATGGGTTGCAATCGGCGGCGCGCTGGGAAGCGTCGGGCGCTTCTGGCTCTCCGGTCTCGTCGCCAGCCGCGTCGGTGAAACGTTTCCGTGGGGCACCATCACCGTCAACGTCACCGGCTGCTTCGTCATCGGCGTCATCGGCGCGCTCGCCAGCCCGGAGGGCCGGATGGATTCGCCGTCGCGCGCCTTCGCGACGCAGTTTTTGATGTATGGCGTTTGCGGCGGTTATACGACCTTTTCATCATTCAGCCTTGCAACGCTGAAGCATTTGCAGGACCGCGAATGGCTTTACGCCGGCGGCAACGTCATCCTGTCCGTCACTCTCTGCCTGTTTGCCGTGTGGCTCGGCTGGCTGCTCGGCTCGATGCTCAATTCAACGAAAGGAAACTGACATGCACCTGCCCCACGAAGCCATGCTCCTGCGGATTTTTCTCGGCGAAAGCGACAGATGGGAACACAAACCGCTCTATGAAGCCATCGTGCTCAAGGCGCGCGAAATGCATCTCGCCGGCGCGACGGTCCTGCGCGGGCCGATGGGTTTCGGCAAAACCAGCCGCATGCACACCGCGAAAATCCTGCGGCTCTCGATGGACCTGCCGCTCGTCATCGAAATCGTGGATGCGGAGGAAAAAATCAATTCGTTCCTGCCGGTCCTTGACAAAATGATGATTGCCGGACTGGTGACGCTTGAAAAGGTGCGGGTGATTGATTACCGGGCCGACGAAAACTCCGCGCTGCAATGACTGGCACACGCGCCGGATGCAACCCGCGTTTCCTTTTGCCGGCAGAAAAATAAACCGCACTCCCCGCGGCGCGGGGCCGCCGCCACCCTGGCAGCCGGAACGGGCCGCGCGACCGGGGGAAACCAAGCGCCGGAAAAAATGGGTCGCGCCGCCGGCGTTTTTTTGAAATCCTTGACGCATGGAAATTCCATTTCCACGACCCGATAAAAAACCGAAGATGACCCTGCCGCCGGTTGCGGAATCAAAGGGACTGGTGCCGGCGGACGTCTCGTCCACCGCCCGGCAGCTCATCGCCAACATCGAAAAAGTCATCGTCGGCAAACACGAACAAATCGTGCTGGCCACCGCCGTCTGGCTGGCGGAGGGGCATCTGTTGATTGAAGACGTTCCCGGCGTGGCCAAGACGATGCTCGCGCGCGCGATGGCGCAAAGCGCCGGCTGCACCTTCAGGCGCATTCAGTGCACGCCGGACCTCCAGCCCTCGGATGTCCTCGGCGAGCCGCGCCTGGAGCCGCAGACGGGCCGCTCGGAATTTATTTCGGCCCGCTCTTTTCCCAATTTGTTCTCGTGGACGAAATCAACCGCGCCAGCCCGCGCACACAATCCGCGCTGCTCGAAGCGATGGGCGAGGCGATGGTCACCGCGGGCAATGTCTCCTACCGGCTGCAAAAACCCTTCATGGTCGTCGCCACGCAAAATCCCATCGAGCAGGAAGGAACGTTTCTGCTGCCGGAAGCGCAGAAGGACCGCTTCCTGATGCGGATGAATCTCGGTTATCCGTCGCTCGCGGACGAAAAGCAGATGGTCGAACGGTTTCAATGGCGCCATCCGATTGACACCCTCCAGCCGGTGACCACGCCGGACCGCGTTTTGAAATGTCAGGAAGCCGTGCGCGGTCTGAACGTGCCGTCGCCGGTGAACGACTACATTTTGGCGATTGTGCGCGCGACGCGCGGGCATCCCTCGCTGCTGCTCGGAGCCAGCCCGCGCGGTTCGCTCGGACTCTTCCGCGCCGCGCAGGCGATGGCGGCGATTGAGGGAAGCGATTCCGTCTCCGCCGACATGGTAAAATCGCTCGCGCAAAAAGTCCTGGCGCACCGCCTCATCGTCCGGCGCGAGGAAAAATTCCGCGACACGCAGGTTGAAAACGTCGTGGCGGAAATTCTCGCCAGGACGCCGCCGCCGGCACAACAGTAACCCGCACCGGATTTGACGGCACAATCAACTCATCCACAACTGGCGGAATTTGGGGAAAAAACAACCGGTGCGGTTGCGGTATTCCCGGTATTCCGGGCTGAATTCGGAAAACCGCTCTTCCTCCAGCCGCGCCCGGTAGAAAATCAGCCCCATATTAATCGGGACCAGAATGAAGTAAGCCAGGGAGAAGCTCACCAGGCCAATGCCGGTGATGAGGCAAAGGTAGCCCGAATACATCGGATGGCGCGCCCACCGGTAGGCGCCATCTGTGACGATATTTTTCACCTCGATAAAAACGCCAAAAGAGCGCCCCAGACTGGCCACGCTCCACAAAGCAACGGACAGGCCCAAGAGGTTCAGAAACAAGCCAAAGACGGTGAAGAACGTCTGCAGGCGAACGGGGCAAAGATTCTCCTGAAGCAATTTTGGAAACCAGGGAATAGCCTCGTATGAAAAATAAAAAAAACTTGTGGCCAGCGGCACGAGAACGTCCTTGAGACTTCGTGGCGGCGCGAGGGTGCGTCGTCCCAACAACAACAGGAAGCCGGTAATGATCTGTCTTTGTGAGTAGAGCACATGGCTGGCTATCGCAGCCAGGAGAAGATGTTTGGTTCTGTCGGGACCAAGCCCGTTGACCCAAAACTTGTGCAGATCAGTCCAGGCGAGTCCGAAACAAACCAGCGGCATGACATACCTTTCGGCATAAACCATCGCCAATGTCGCTTTGCGGCCAAAAATCATGGTCTGCATCAGTTTTCGCGGCTCAACCGGACGTTTGCCGGTAGCGCGGATTTAATCGCCTCCGCGTCTGCCCGTCCGCGCGCGGTCCACCGCCAAATGGCGCAACCGGGCGCAGGCTTGCCTCAACGGCGGGCGCAACAGGATTATTCAGGGGCCGTTTCATTAGTCTTATCAATCTGAATCGGGATCACAAAATTGAATTCTACGAACTTCGTCATTGGCGGCAAATGAAAGATTTGTCAGCCCGAACTTTCCGGCCTGGTCGCATCTTGAAAATCAAACGCTGGCATCGTAGCGTCTCTCTCGTTAGACATGGAACAGGGAAATTCAGCCGCAAAAAAACTGGCGCTTCGGTTTGTGCTCGTCATCGGCGTCGTCCAGTTGTTTGCCGACATGACCTACGAGGGCGCGCGCGGCATCACCGGGCCGTTTCTCGGCTCGCTGGGCGCCAGCGCGGCGGTCGTCGGTTTCACCGCCGGGTTCGGCGAATTGATCGGTTACGCCCTGCGCTCGGTCACCGGGTATTTTGCGGACAAGACGCACAAATACTGGGCCTTCATTTTCGCCGGCTACGCCGTCAATCTGCTTGCCGTGCCCGCGCTCGCGCTGGCGGGCAACTGGCCGCTGGCGGCGGCGCTGGTTGTGGCCGAGCGCACCGGACGCGCCATTCGCAAGCCGTCCACCGACGCCCTCCTGTCCCACGCCGGCAGCCGGATCGGGCACGGCTGGGCGTTCGGGTTGAATGAATTTCTGGACCAGACCGGCGCGACCATCGGCCCGCTGCTCATGGCGTTGATTTTGTATTCCCACGGCGGCTATCACCAGGCATTTGCGTTTCTGCTGATCCCGGCGTTGTTGTGCCTCGGCGCGGTGACCGTCGCCAGATATCTTTATCCGCGCCCGCATGAGCTGGAGAAGCGCGAACCGGTGAAGCTGGAGGCGAAAGGATTTTCAAAAACCTACTGGCTCTACGTCGTGGCCGGAGCGCTGGTCGCGGCGGGTTTCGCGGACTTTTCGCTGATCGCATTTCATTTTCATAAGACCGGCTCGGTCGGGCAAAGCCTGGTGCCGGTTTTCTACTCCGCCGCAATGGTCACGAGTGCCATCGCCGCGCTGATTTTCGGGAAATTGCTGGATAAAATCGGATTGCCGGCGGTCCTGGCCGCCTTTTTTCTGGGCGCGTTCTTTGCGCCGTGCGTTTTTCTGGGCGGATTCGGGTTCGCGCTGGCCGGCATGATTTTATGGGGCGTCGGCATGGGCGCGCAGGACGCGCTGCTCAAGGCGATGCTGGCGCGCGTCGTGCCGCCGCAAAAGCGCGGCACTGGCTACGGCGTTTTCGACACCGCATTCGGCGTCGCCTGGTTTGCCGGCAGCGCGGCGATGGGTCTGCTTTACGACAAATCGGTTCCGGCGGTGGTGGTATTGTCCGTGGCGCTGCAACTGGCCGCGCTGCCGGTGTTTGTTCTGGCGCGGCGGGCCGCAAAATGATTTCAACCCGAAAACTGGAATCAGGGAGCGCACCAGCCATCGGGCGCGGCGGGGCGCGTGCGCTCCCCATTCAACTCCGGACCTTCAGATTCAAGCAAGCACCGACACTGACTGGAATTCCCTGGATTTTCTCTTAATGGTGAAAAACACTGCGGCAGAGGCGGAACTCCTTTGACAGCTTGGAATCGATAATCCAGTTTTTTCTTGCTCTTGCTTTCTTTTCGATGTGTGCTATTCCACCATAGACCGCCCTGTGGCCTGGATCAGGCGGTTATCAGACGTGAAAAACACCGCTCGCATACTCGTGGTGCATGACGAACCGGAATCCTTAAGAGTTTTGGCAAAAACCCTTAATGCCGCGGGTTATGAGGTGTTGGAGGCATCAACTGCGGGGCGCGGGCTTCAATTGGCGCGTGAAAAGCACCCCGATACGGTTCTGCTGAATATTCCTCGGCCCGGCCTTGGCGGAATGGAGTTCTGCAAACAACTCAAGGGCGATCCTGAACGGCGCGATATTTTTGTCATATTGATTTCCAGCAGCGCAGCCAACGGCGCCCACAATGGCATGGGCATTGAATGTGGCGCGGATGCCTACATGATCGAACCTCCGGACCCGGCTGAATTGCCGGCGCGGATTCGGGCCGTGATACGTTTCAGAAGTATCATGACAATCCCGCAGGAAGGTGAAGGACATCATCGCCTATCGTCCGACATTCAGCCGGACGCCGTCTGCCTGCTTCATCCAGACGGGAGGCTGCTGGCGATCAACTCGCAAGCGGCGGCGTTGCTTGGTTATGCCAGCGCCTGGGAGTTGCTTCGGAAAAGCGCCTTCGACATGGCCCCTGTGGAGGAGCATGAAAGAATCAGGGCGGGCATCGCCGCCACGCTTCAGGCCGGTATCCTTCCAAATGCCGTGTTCACCTTGTTGAAGAGCGATGGTCTTCCTTTACAAGCCGAAGTGAGCGCCACTGTCTCTCTCGATGGGCAGGGCAAGCCCGCCGGACTGGTGATTGCCGGGCGCGACGTCACCCGGCGCAAGCAAAGCGAGAGGGACCTGCGGGCCAGCGAAGAGCGATTTCGTCAGGTGACGGAAAACATCAGCGAAGTTTTCTGGATGACCGACGTTGCCAAGCGCCAGATGGTTTACATCAGCCCCGCATACGAGAAAATCTGGGGGCGGACGTGTGCAAGTCTCTACACTTCACCCCAGGACTGGCTTGAAGCCATACACCCTGATGATCGCGCGCGCGTGTTGGAATCGGCCGTCACGAAACAGGCTTCCGGGCAATATGACGAAGTTTATCGCATTGCGCGGCCCGATGGTTCGACGCGGTGGATTCATGATCGGGGCTTTCCCGTGCAAGACGCAACCGGGAAGGTCATCCGTGTCGTGGGGATTGCGGAAGATATCACCCAACGCAAGGAAGCGCAGGAGGCGCTGCGCAGCGCGGAGGACCGTTATTTCAGCATCTTCGAAAACGCAACCGAGGGAATCTTTTTGACGACGCCGGAAGGCCGTCTCCTTGTCGCCAATCCCGCCATGGCCCGGATGTTCGGATATCCGTCGCCGCAGCAAATGGTGTCCACCATGACCGATATCGGCCGGCAGATTTATGTCCAGCCTGAACGACGGGTGGAGTTGAAACGCCTGCTCGAAGAACAGGGTTCGATTCGCGGATTCGAAGCCGAAAATCACCGCAAAGACGGAAGCGTCATCTGGGTGAGCTTGAACGCGCACGTGGTCCGCGATGCCAGCGGTGGCATTAAATACTTCGAGGGGACCGTCCAGGATATCACCCAGCGCAAGCATGCGGAAGCACAGGTGACGATTCTGGCCCACGCCGTCGAAAGCACGACCGAAATGATCGGCATCACCAATCTTCAGGGGCATTTTATTTTTGCAAACCACGCCTTTCAAAAGGCGCACGGCTATTCGGAGGCCGAGATACTGGGGAAAACTCCTGAAATGCTGCTGTCACCAAACAACCCGCCGGGCTTGTTCGCGGAGGCTTTCGAGCAATTGCATTGGGGCGCCTGGCGGGGCGAGGTGTTGAGCCGGCGGAAGGATGGCACGGAATTCCCGGTTTTTTTAAGCACGTCACAGATAAGAGATTCGCGGGGACAGGTGATCGGCTTCATGGAGGTCGCGCGCGACATCACCCAGCAGAAACGGCTCGAAAAGGAAGTTCTGGAAATCAGCGCCATCGAGCAGCGGCGCATCGGTTTCGACCTGCACGACGGGCTGGCCCAGCATCTGACCGGAATCGCTTACAGGACCAAATCTCTCGAAGATTCCCTGGCGGCCGTGAACATCAGTCATGCCTCCGCCGTGCGTGAAATTTTGGACCTGATCAACGACGCCATAAAACAAACGCGCCAGCTTGCCCACAGCCTGGATCCGACGGAAGTTGAAGCCGGCGGACTGATTCCCGCGTTGAAGAATCTCGCCGTGGAAACCAGCGACGTTTTTCCGGTGCAATGCCATTTCAGGTGCGGGGAATCGCAAATGCCCCTCCCGGTGCAAACGAATCTGGCCTTGTTCCGAATAGCGCAGGAGGCCATTCACAACGCCATCGTCCGCGGCGGCGCGAACCGGATTGAACTGGAATTGGCCGTCGCCGGCGGCCGGGTGACGCTGGCCATCCGAGATGATGGAAAGGGATTCGACCCGTCTCAAAAAAGACCCTCCGGCATGGGTTTGCGTCTCATGAAATATCGCGCACATTCCATCAACGCCACGTTTCAGTTGTCGTCGCAACCGGGCGCTGGAACCATCGTTCAGTGCTCGCTGCCCGTGGCGTCGTCCGGTCCCGCGCCGTCAAAATCAACCGGGCAGGAGTGACGCTGGCGGCGCGAGGCAGTCCCTCCGGCGACACCGCGGGCCGATGATCGGCCAAAAACACTTGACAACAGGCCGGTTTGGGGGTTTAACGTGTTGTTGAAGATGCAGAAGCCAATGGCACAATCAGTCAAAAACGTTCAGAACAAGGCGTGCGTTTTCGTCGTGGACGATCATCCGCTCGTCCGCAGCGGATTGTCCCAGCTCATTAATCAACAAACCGACATGTTCTGCGCCGCGGAAGCCGACTGCCCGGCGGAAGCGTTGAAGACTCTTCCGCTCCACAATCCGGACTTGCTTCTCCTCGATCTCCGTCTGAAAAACAGCGATGGATTGGAATTCATCAAGACATTGAAGTTGCAGCATCCCTCCATTCGCGTTTTGGTTCTCTCGCAGTTCGACGAGGAGCTTTACGCGGAGCGGGCGTTGCGCGCGGGGGCGCATGGTTACATCATGAAAGAGAATGCGACGGACGAGGTGTTGAAAGCCATCCGGACCGTCCTTTCGGGCGAAATATACCTCTCCCGTGGCATGACCAGCCATTTTCTGAAAAAAACCATCGCCTCCCGACTGCCGCGCAGCAACGATGTGGAAAGGCTGACCGACCGCGAATTGCACGTGCTTCAACTGCTGGGCACGGGATTGAGCACCCGCGAAACCGCCGAGCAGATGAAATTAAGCGTCAAAACGGTCGAAACCTATCGAGAACACCTCAAATACAAACTGGATTTGGAAAGTGCCGCGGCGTTGGTTCAATACGCGACACAATGGGTCGAAAAACAGTCGCCATCCCCGCTTGCCGCGGACCAGCCATTGCCGGCAAAGACATGGAGAACCCCGGCGCTTTGCAACAGGCATTCCCCCTTAAGTAAAACCCTTAGCAAATTATCGGGTGACAGCCCCGATTGTCCGCGCGGCGCTTCGCTGTTTTAATATTGGCGTGAAATGAACGAGTCTGATGCAAAGAGGCGAATCCTTGTGGTGGATGATCATCCGGTGGTGCGCCGGGCGATTGTTGGATTGCTGAACAATGAAGGTGATTTGGCCTGCTGCGGCGAGGCGTCCAGGCTGCCGGAAATCGTTCCATCGGTGAATCTCAACAAACCGGACCTCATTTTGCTGGATTTGTTTTTGGACACCGACAGCACGCTGCCGCTCATCGAACCGTTGCGGGAACAATTTCCACAAACGCTGATTTTGGTTCTGTCCCAATACGACGAAACGATTTATGCGGAACAGGCCCTGGAGGCGGGCGCGGCGGGATACGTTCTGAAGGAAGAATCACCGCACGAAGTATTGGCGGCCATCCGCGCCGTGTTCCAGGAGGAAATCTATTTGAGCCACAAACTGGCCGGCCGCCTTTTGTATCAATTCCTCGGCGTCAAATCCGCCCCGTCGCATCCCAGAGGAATCCAGCATCTGACTTATCGCGAACTCCAGGTGCTTTATCTCATCAGCACCGGAATGTCCGTGCGCCAGATTTCCGAACAGTTGGAGTTGAGCGTCAAAACGGTGGAAACCTATCGCGACCATCTCAAACACAAACTGAATCTGCCCAACAATGAAGCGTTGGCGGATTACGTCATGCAACGGCCAAAACCGGCGTAGCCCCCAAAATTTTAACCGCGATTAATATGAAAGCCATGTCATTTATTGCAAAGTGCGGCACCCCCTGCGGCTCCGCCTCCATGAGGATGTCTTCAATGTGGCATCCGGGCGAACGGCGCCCCCTAGGGGCGCTTGACCACCCGGTAGGGAAAACCCTTAATCGAGATTCAGTGTGCTGCCCTGATTGTGGGACACTAAATATATGATAAAAAGGCTAAAGTATTTTGAGTGCTGTGCTGTTTGGAGACACCAGCCTTGGGGAAGCCTTCAAGATTACAGCGAACAGAGTCGAAAGAGGAATGCGGAATAATATGATGAATAAACAAACCATGCGTGCGATGTCGGGCGTCTGTCGCCGCACCGGCGTTTTCAGCATACGCGGGCGGCATTTGATTTTGCCCGCCTCCCGTCGTTAATTTCAATTGCCGCCATGGCCATCCTCCTTTCACCTCACAACCCGTCTTTCAGAAACGCAAACCGGAAATCCGGCCTGGTATTGCGTCCGCACAAAATGCAAGCATGAGCATATCGCGGCGGCAAATTTGCGAAAGAACCTCAATTTGGAGGTGTTTCATCCGAGGTTGCGGGTTGAACGGGCGACCCAACGGGGCGTCATGCGCGTGATCGAACCGCTGTTTCCCTGCTACATTTTCATCCGATGCGTGCTGGAGGAGAAGATGAATGACATCCAGCACACTGGCGGCGTCAGCGGGCTGGTTCGTTTCGGCCAGAAAATTCCCCATGTCGCGGACTCGAGCATTGAAGAATTGCAGGAATGTTTTATGGCCAGCGAGACCTATGACTGTGGAAAGCCGGCTTGCGCCGGCGGATGAAGTCACCATTGCGGACGGCGTTTTTGCCGGGATTCGGGCGTTTGTTTTGCGGGTGATGCCGGCGCAGAAGGCGGGTTCAGGTTCTCCTGGACATGTTGGGACGGCCCACGCCGGTGGAGGTGGATCGCGGTTCGGTGGTTTTGGAACGGAATTCTTTGGCGGATTTGGCGCCGATGTTGGCCGCGCCGGTCCGGGGGGATAATGCGGCTTTAAATTGAGGTTGCTGCGAAAGGCAGGTTCTCCGAAAACGGTTGCGGAGAAGAAAGTTGGTTTTGGTTTTTGCGAAGAAGGTCCAAAACCAACAAGTGCGGAGCTTTGCTTGCATCTGGATCCGTGAAGAAGCGGCAGTAAAAATGTGACGGATGCGGCGGCGGGCACGTGAAAATTATTGATTGGAACGCGCAAAGAAAAACTGGGTGAATTTAAATAATTGTGAGTGTTGACACAAACATAAGTCAGTTCGATGAGAGGTCTGGCCACGTCCAAATCCCGCGCTGGAAGCGGGTGTTGGACGTGGCTTTTATTTTGTTGATGCTGCCGCTGGTTCTGCCGGTGGCGGCATTCATTGCCATGTTGATCGCGGTGCTCTCCCGCGGCCCGATTCTGTTCCAACAGGAACGGGTGGGTTTCATGGGCCGCCGGTTCATGTGCCTCAAATTCCGCACCATGTTCGTCGGCGCGGAAACCGCCACGCATCAAGGGGCATCTCCAGAATTTGATGGATTCGGACGCGCCGATGGTGAAGCTGGATGCGCGCGGCGATTCGCGGATCATTCCCTTCGGCCTGCTGCTGCGGTCCGCCGGGCTGGATGAGCTGCCCCAATTGATCAATGTGCTCCGCGGCGAGATGAGCATGGTCGGGCCGCGCCCCTGTCTGCCTTATGAGTGCGACAAATATCTTCCCTGGCAGTGCGAACGGTTCAACACCCTGCCCGGCCTCACGGGTCTCTGGCAGGTCAGCGGCAAAAACCGGACCACCTTCAACGAAATGATGCAGTTGGACATTGAATATGCCCGGAAAAAACCTTGTGGTTCGATTTGCTGATCATTTTGAAAACCCTGCCGGCGATTGCGGGCCAGGTGTTGGAATCGCGCGGTCGCAGGAAAACGCGTTCGCAGTCAGATTGGGCCTATCGTGCCGGCGCAGCGCGCCAACCAATAATTTCTCTCGACGGCTGGCTGAACGACGGCCGGCCGCTCAAATTGCACCGTCGGATTTCAAAACCAAAGGAATTCTATGACAAAACAAATCAAAATCGGAGTGGTCGGATGCGGATACTGGGGGCCGAACCTGGTGCGCAATTTCAGGTCGCTGCCGGACTGCAAGCTCAAAATGATCTGCGACCTGAGCGAACAGCGCCTGGCGCATCTCAAGTCGCTGTATCCCGAAGTCCAGGGGACGACGGATTACCGCCACATGCTGAACGGCCTCGGCCTCGATGCGGTGGTCATCGCCACCGCGGTCCACACGCATTATCCCATGGCCAAGGCCAGCCTGCTGGCCGGCAAACACACCTTCATCGAAAAACCGATGGCGTGTTCGTCGGCGGAATGCGAGGAATTGATTGAAATCGCCCACAAGAAGGGACTGGTGCTGATGGTCGGGCACACGTTCCTCTATTCGCCGGCGGTCCGGAAGATCAAGGAAATTATCGAGCACGGCGACATCGGTGAAATCCGATACATCTGCGCCCGCCGGCTCAACCTGGGCTTGTTCCAAAAGGACATCAACGTGGCCTGGGATCTGGCGCCGCACGATATCTCCATCGTGCTTCACATCATGGGCGAACAGCCCGTGACGGTGAATTGCCGCGGCAGCGCCCACATGACGCCCGGCGTGGAGGACGTGACGACCATGTGCTTGAGTTTCCCCAAACAGCGGACGGCCATCATCCACAGCAGTTGGCTGGATCCCAGAAAGGTCCGGGAAATGACCATTGTCGGCAGCCGGCGCATGATTGTTTATGACGATCTGGCGCCGCTGGAAAAAATCCGCATTTTTGACGCGCGCGTCGAACGTCCGCCGCACTACGACACCTTCGCGGAATTTCATTATGCCTACCATTACGGCGACGTGTATGCCCCCTACATCAAACAGGAGGAGCCGCTGAAGACCGAATGCCAGCATTTCCTCGACTGCATCCGGCAGGGAACGGTTCCGATCACCAGCGGCCAGCAGGGCATGGAACTGGTCCGGATTTTGGAGGCGTCCTCGGAATCCTTGAAACACGGCGGCGCGCCGGTGCAGATGACGTCCGCGCAAAACAAAAATGGCAGCCGCTGGCTCCGGCCGATTTCCCGCATCGCCGTCGCGTCTGGCCGCTGCCAAAAGGCCGCGTCAACGGTTTTAATGGCAATGGCACGTGCCGCGGCCACCCCGGACGGGCGAAAACTCAAGATCAAAGTCCGCTTGAACGGCGTGCCGGTGGAGTGAACCATGAACGCGTCCGAACCGCCGTTTCTGCGAATCGCGCCCGACGTGAAGCTGGGCCGGAACGTCCGGCTCGCCGGTTTCGTCAATCTTTACGGTTGTGAAATCGGGGACGACGTGAAAATCGGCACGTTCGTTGAAATTCAAAAAGGGGCCAAAATCGGCAACCGCTGCAAAGTTTCCAGCCACACTTTCATTTGCGAAGGCGTGACCCTGGAGGATGAAGTTTTCGTGGGCCACAACGTCACTTTCACCAACGACCGATATCCCCGCTCCACCGCCAATGGAACCAATTGCAGACCGAGGCGGACTGGGCCTGCATTCCGACGCTCGTGAAACGCGGCGCGTCCATCGGGTCCGGCGCGACGCTGCTTGTGCGGCATCACCATTGGCGAAAATGCCATGATCGGCGCGGGCAGCGTGGTGACCCGGGACGTGCCGCCGGACACCATCGTGGCGGGCAACCCGGCCCGGGTCGTCAAATCCGTCGCGCCCGACACGCTGGGCGCTGAACTGCGTGCTTGCCGAAAACGCCATTTCGTCTCCCGCCATTGGCGCGCCTTCCAAGATGCGCCGCGCCTTCGGCGGCCGGTCATTTCACCGCCGCCGCGCCGCAACCGGTCAATCCGGCGGAGTGCCCCGGCTGGGACGCGCTGGTGCTGGCCCATCCGCGCGGTTCGATTTTTCACAGCTCCGCCTGGGCCAGAACGCTGCAAGCCACTTATGATTTCAAGCCGGTTTATTTCATGGCCGGCGAGGCGGACGGGCGTTCCGCCATGCTGCCGCTCATGGAAGTGAACAGTTGGCTGACCGGACGGCGGGGCATTGCGCTGCCTTTCACGGACGATTGCGAGCCGCTGTATTCGGACGCGGCCGCCATTCGGAAGCTGATTCAAGCCGCCATGGAATTTGGAAGGACGCGGGGCTGGAAATCCGTGGAATGGCGCGGCGGACGGG
This sequence comes from uncultured Verrucomicrobiae bacterium, assembly GCA_963711945.1. Taxonomy (GTDB): domain Bacteria; phylum Verrucomicrobiota; class Verrucomicrobiia; order Limisphaerales; family UBA11358; genus UBA11358. Next base: position 586,466 of record CAVQGB010000010.1, read on the forward strand.
AACTGTTCGATGAAGCGCCGGCTTCGCTGGCCTTTTACGGCCACAGCGTGGATTTGGAGACGGACGAAGAACGGATGTTTGCGCGGCTGGAAAGTTCGGTGCGGCGCGCGATTCGCAAGGCGGAAAAAAGCGGCGTCACGGTGGACGATTTCGCAAAGCCTGGAGGCGATGAAGGTGTTTTATTCCCTGCACTGCAAAACCCGCCGGAAACACGGCCTGCCGCCGCAGCCGTTCGGTTTTTTTCAGAACATTTTCGAGCATATCCTGTCCAAGAACCTGGGCATGATTGCCATCGCCAGTTGCCAGGGGCGTCCCATCGCCGCCTCGGTTTATTTTCAATTGGGCGCGCGGGCCGTTTATAAATACGGGGCGTCGGACGAGGCGTTCCAGCATTTGCGCGGAGCCAATGTCGTCATGTGGGAGGCCATCAAATGGCACGCGCGGCATGGCGCAAAGACGTTGCATCTGGGCACGGACCTCCCTCGGAAACGAGGGCTTGCGACGGTTCAAACTCGGCTGGGGCGCCGGGGAGCAAAAAATCGAATATGTCAAATATGACTTGCGGAAAGACCGCTTCGTCACGGAAACCGATGAAGCCACCGGCTGGTATAACCGCGTGTTCAGCGTGCTGCCGATGCGGCTGTCGCGCTTGATCGGCGCGGTGCTGTATCGGCATTGCGCTTGAAATACAGGACAGTGTATTTTGCGTTTCCACGGAACCATTGAATTTGGACAAATATGAATAACAGCCGACCGACCCAACCTCAACCGCATCAACCGCCGGCGGGAATGACCGTGGGCGACATCTACTATGTGTTGTTCCGCCACAAGTGGAAGATCATCCTCCTTTCCCTGGCGGGCATCGTGGCCGCCGTCGCTTTCTATTACCTCAAACCGCCGCCTTACCAATCCCAGGCGGAGTTGTTGATCCAATACGTGCCGGAGGCCACGGCCCATGCCTCTGATGGGAAGCGACCAAAAGGTGATCGTGCCCGATTCGCGGGGCGATGACATCATCAATTCCGAAATCCAGATTCTGACCAGCTTGGACCTGGCGGAACAGGCCGCCACCAACATCGGACCGGCCAGCATTCTGGCCAAGGCCGGCGGCGGCAGCAACGCCATCGCCGCCGCGGGCTTCATCCGGGACAATTTGCAGGCGGAGCCGGCCGGCAAGGGCAGCAGCGTCATCGTGGTCACGTTCAAGCACCCCGACCCCCGGATCGTTCAACCCGTTCTTCAGGAAGTCATCAATGATTATTTCCAGAAACACAAGGAAATTCATTCGGCGGGGGACAATATGACGACGCCCTTAGCCGGGAACAATCCACCTTGAGCGTGCAGCTCAACGACACGGAACAGCAGCTCGCCGACTTGAAAAACAAGGCCAACATCATTTCCCTGGACGACGCCAGAAAGGATCTGGCGGACCAGATTTCCAAAATTCAGGAGCGCCATTTTGGATGCCCAGGCCGGAGTTGGCCGGATATGAGGCGGCGATGAAACAGGCGGGCAATGCGCCGGCCGAAAACCGGAAACCACCAACGCGCCGCCGCCTGTTCCCCCGGATCAGATTGACGCCTACAACGCCGTTTGCGCCCGCCTGGATGTGCTCCAGAAAAAGAAGCAGGGTTATCTGGTGCAGGGCTTCACCACAAGCAACGCGCTGGTCCAGGAAGTGGATGGGCAGATCGCCGACGCGCAAAAGACCAAGGCAGACCTCGAAAAAAAATATCCGCAAATCGCCGGCTTGGGGACCGCTTCGCCGGCGTCGGGCGGGCAGTCCGGCAACGCCGGCGGTGGATCTGCAGGCGCAAGCCGCCCAGATCGCGGCCCTCCAGGCCAAACTCAAGGCTTGGGACGCGCAACTGAACCAACTCCAGACGCAGGCAACCAATCTGAACAGTCTGGCGCCGATCATCGCGCAACTGGAGCAGGTCAAGGCAATTCAACAGGCCAACTTCAAATTCTGTCTGAAGGCTTGGAGAAGTCCCACATCAACGCGGCGCTCGACACCGGCAAGGCCCCCAACATCAAGACGGTGCAGATCGCCCTCGCCGCCGTTCCGGGACTGGAAAAAAACCTACAAGACAGTGGCCATGCTGGCCTTCGGCGGCATCTTCGCCGGCCTCGCCTGGGCGTTCCTCATTGAACTCTTTCTGGACCGTTCCGTGAGGCGGCCGGTTGAAATTGAGGCGAAACTGAAAATTCCCCTCTTCCTTTCCATTCCCGATGTCAGCCGGAACGGCCACGCGCGCCTGGCCGAAATCGCGGCACGGCGGCAACTGCAATTGAACAACGGCACCGAAGCCGGCAGGGACGGCCCGCCCGCCGGTGGCGGCGATCCGCCTCCGGGCAAAAACGGCGCCTTGCAGGTGGTCTCGCTGGAGCGCAATCCCGCGCTGCAGTCGTTTTACGAAGCGTTGCGCGACCGGCTGATTGTTTATTTTGAAGTCAAGAACCTCACCCACAAGCCGAAACTGGTGGCCGTGACCAGCGCCGGCCAGGGCGCGGGCGTGAGCACCATCGCCGCCGGCCTGGCCGCCTCGCTTTCGGAAACCGGCGACGGCAACGTGCTGCTGGTGGACATGAATCTTGAGCAGGGCGCGGCGCAGCAGTTCTACAAGGGCAAAGCCGGCTGCGGATTGGACACGGCGTTGAAGACAGAAACCAAGCAGAACGCCCTGGTCCAGGAAAACCTGTATGTCGTCAACGGCAATGCCAACAGCGCCGAGCTGCCGCGCATCCTGCCGAAACGCTTCGCCGCCCTGGTGCCCAAGCTCAAGGCCAGCGACTACGATTACATCATTTTCGACATGCCGCCCGTCAGCCAGACCAGCCTCACCTCGCGCCTCGCCCGGTTCATGGACATGGTGTTGCTCGTCATCGAATCGGAAAAGACCGACCGCGAGGTCGTCCAGCAGGCGAACACCTGGCTGGCCGAATCCGGGGCCACGGTCGGCGCCGTGCTCAACAAGACCCGCCAATACGTTCCCGAACGCTTGCATCAGGATTTCATCAGTGACAAATGATTCGGGGAGCACACGCGCCCACGCGATCGGGGGAGCACATGCGCCCACGCGATCGGGGAGCACACGCGCCCTCGCGTGTTGTGTTCGGCGCCCCGCCGGACACACATACTCCGCCTTTGCGACCTTTGTGTTCTTTTGCGGCTTGGAATGATTTTCGAGTGTTTCGTGGCATGTTCCTTTGACCCCATGGCCCTGTCGTGCTGTCCGGTGGTTCAATCGAATCTTTTGACAAAGGAATGGGGACAGAGGAATGGGATGTTGAATCCCGACATCATTTGTTTGTCCCTCCAGACCAGAATGTAAAATCCGCGCGCATCAGCGAAATCCGCGGTTAAACAGTCTTTGCAACCTTTGTGTTCTTTTGCGGCCGTCTCAATTTGAGGTTTGGAGTTCCGCGTTCGCCCGGTTCCGGGGCCGCCTGAAGGTGGGACTCCGAACCAATGAGGATCCTGACCGCTTTTCATGAGAATCCGCGTTAATCCGTGTGCATCCGTGGTTAAAACGGTTTTCGTGTGATTCGTGTGTTTCGTGTGTTTCGTGGTTAAATAATCTCTGCGGTCTTTGAGTTCTTTAGCGGCCATTTCAGCGTGTCAGCATTTCAGCTTTTGCCAATAGTCAGTGGTCGGTGGTCGGTGGTCAGTATAAGGTTTTCCCGGATCCGGCAGAGCGCGGAAATGATTTGTCCTTCAGGAGGTTGGGATCCTAAAATATGCGCATGACTGAATACATCAGGCGGGGAGAAACAGGCAACGGCCAGCGCGGCCATGTCCGAACCACCGCGATTTTGTTGGTCAGCCTCACCCTGCTGCTGATTACCGCCGGATTGAGCAGCGCCTGGTTCTTCAAGCAGATGGACGACCAATATACGATGCTGGTCGCCCGGACGGTGACGAACCTGAATGCCGTCCAGGACATCGTCCTGCATGCGAGCATCGGTAATGCAACTGTGCTGCAATTGTCCTTGGTTGACGACCCGCAAAAGCAGGCCGAACTGCTGCAAACCACGGCCGCCGAACGTGCCGCCAACGACCGGGTGTTCGATGACTTGCGACGCACGGTGACAAATCCCGTGATTCGTTCCAGCTTGGAAGACGTCATTGCCCGGCGGCAAACCAGTCGAAAAGCGACTGATGATTTCATTGCTTCATGCCAAAAGAGGGATCCGGCTGCAACCGAGGCCGCCTTGTCACGCCAGCTATTGCTGGCCTTTGAGGAGTATCAAAAATCCAGTGACAAACTGGGCGGTTTGATTCAGGCAAATTCCCTCCAAACCAGCGCTCAAGTCTCCGCGGAAATCAGCAGGCTCCGGATGCTTTTTTTCGGTCTGGCGGTTTTGCCCATGGTCGTTGCCTTTTTCCTGCTGGTCCTCACACTCTGGCTGTTCTGGGGAATGCCCATGGAAGATGACTTGCGCGACGCCGCGCCGTGCCGCGGAGTTGCAATCCCGGCTTCGGTTCGGAGCCAGGACCAGACACTCGATCCTCGAACCTAAACCCTCCGTTCGGATTCAGACGGAGGAATAATTTAAGCACCGATGAACGCTGCGCGCCTAAGCCGCAACTCTTGTAGCGCAGATTTTTAATCCGTGTGCATCCGTGGTTAAAACGGCTTTCGTGTGATTCGTGTGTTTCGTGGTTAAACAATCTCTGCGGTCTTTGAGTTCTTTAGCGACCATTTCAGCGTGTCAGCATTCAGCATCTGTCAGTAGTCCGTAGTCTGGTGGTCTTGTGGTCTTGTGGTCACCTTTTCCGCCTTTAGCCCTTTGCCCTTCGCGCCTAGCGCCTAGCGCAATAGCCTTTAACTTTTTCATTCCGTGCTCCGCAACCGCCTCTATTATCATCTCAAGCCCTATCTGCCGTGGGGATTTCGCATGGCGTTGCGCCGGATGATCGCGCGCCGGAAGCGCAAGGTGTATCAGGATGTCTGGCCCATCAACGAGGCCGCGGCGCAGTCCGCCCGAAGGCTGGCCCGGCTGGCCGGACGGAAAAAAATTCGCCTTCGTGCTCACCCACGATGTCGAAGGCCCGGACGGCCTGGCGAAATGCCGCCAGTTGATGCAACTGGAAAAGGAACTGGGCTTCCGTTCCTCGTTCAATTTCATTCCCGAAGGCGAATATGCCGTCTCCCGCGAGCTGCGCGGGGAACTGGCGCAAAACGGCTTCGAGGTGGGCGTGCATGACCTGCACCACGACGGCATGCTCTACCGTTCGCGCGAGGATTTTTCCGAAAACGCCAGATGGATCAACCATTATCTGAAGGAATGGGGCGCGGTCGGATTCCGTTCCGGCTTCATGCTGCGCAATCTGGACTGGCTGCACGAACTGAACATCCAATACGACGCCTCCACCTTCGACACCGACCCGTTTGAACCGCAGCCCGACGGCGCCGGCACCATCTTCCCCTTCTGGGTTCCTGCCGGCCCAGCCGGCAGTTCGAAGTTCGATGTTCAGCGTTCGATGTTGGATGTTGATTCTCCTTCATCGGCAATCGGCAATCGGCAATCGGCAATCGGAAATTTCGAGGCGGAACCTCCAGCCTTCCGTCCTCCGTCCTCCGTCCTCCGCCGGTCGGCTACGTCGAGCTTCCCTACACCCTGGTGCAGGACTCCACCCTGTTTCTGTCGCTGCAGGAGCCGACGCCGGAAATCTGGCTGCGGAAACTGGATTGGATCGTCCAGCGCGGCGGCATGGCGCTGGTGAACGTGCATCCGGATTACCTCCGATTTCCCGGCGAGCCGGCCTCGCCCAGCACCTTTCCCGGTGGCGCATTACGTTCAATTGCTCCGAACATGTCCGGAAGCGTTATGCCGGCGCTTACTGGCAGCCGTTGCCCCGCGAAATGGCGGGTTATTGCTCGGCCTTCAGGCCCAGCGCCCCGCCGCCTCGCACCGGCGGATCTGCATGATCAACTATTCCGTCTATCGGCGCGACAACCGGGTGATCCGTTACGCCGAAGCCCTGGCGGATCGCGGCGATGCCGTGGACGTGATTGCCTTGAAAAAAGACCCCGACCACCAGTTCGCCGAGAAGGTCGGCGCCGTGCAGGTGTATCGCCTCAAGGGCAGATACGGCAAAAACCAGAAACAGGCAGGGTGAATATCTGTTGCCGCTGCTGAAGTTTTGGTTCTCGGCCTCCCTGCTGCTGACCCGGCGGCATCTCCGCCGCCGCTACGATTTGATTCACGTCCACAACATGCCGGATTTTCTCGTCTTTGCCGCCTGGCTTCCCAAACTGACCGGCGCCAAAATCATTCTGGATATTCACGACATCATGCCGGAATTTTACGCCAGCAAGTTCAAGAAGGGGGAGAACGCCTTCGGAATCAAGGTTCTCAAAAGGATCGAGCGCGCCTCCGCCCGGTTTGCCGACCACGTCATCATCTCCAATCATCTCTGGCTCAAACCCTTCGTCTCCCGCTCCGCGCCGGAACGAAAATGTTCCGTGTTCATCAACCATGTGAACCAGACCATTTTTTACCGCCGGCCACGCGCCCGGAACGGCAGACAAACGCATCATCCTGTTCCCCGGCGGATTGCAATGGCATCAGGGACTGGACATCGCCATCCGCGCCATGCCGGCCGTGTTGAAACAGCTTCCCAGACGCCGAGTTCCACATCTACGGCGATGGCAACATGAAGGACGAACTGGTGGCGTTGACGCGCGAACTGGGGCTGACGGAAACGGTGCGTTTCTTCGAGCCCTGCAACGTGTCCGAGATTGCCGGGGTGATGTCGCAGGCCGACCTGGGCGTGGTTCCCAAACGCGCCGATTCCTTCGGCAACGAGGCCTACAGCACCAAGATCATGGAATTCATGTCCCTCGGCGTGCCGGTGGTGGTGTCCAGCACCAAGATTGACCGCTATTATTTCAACGACTCCGTCGTGCGCTTCTTTGAATCGGGCAACCGGACGCGCTGGCCGAAGCCATCGTCGAAGTGCTCTCAGAACGACGAACTCCGCCGGAGCCTGGTTGCCAGCGCCCTGGAATACGCCGATCGGAACAGTTGGCAGCGCCGCAAGGGCGAATACTTGGAACTGGTGGATGCCCTGATTGAAAACCGCCCCGTCCGTCCGGCCGGAAGCCAATGCGTTGTATCTTTGGACGGTGGAACCAGCCCGGGCGACCTCGACCGCCGCTGCCAAACCTGAACCCGGACCATTGGCCGTCGAAATAAACCATTCGTAGCAGCCGAGGTGACGAGGCTCAATTTAAAAGGGGAAATTGAGAGAGCTTAAATGAAGAGGGGCCGGAATGTGGAAACAAGAAATTGGCGAAAACAGAAATGTATTTCAGCTTTCTGCTTTTGATTCATGCGCCTTGACCGTTTCATCACCCTGAACCTGGTCCAGCCTTTCCGCCGGGCCTTTGCCGCGCCAAAGCCAGGCGGCAACGTCCGTCCTTCAGCCTTCAGCCTTCAGCCTTCAGCCCTTGGACATCCCTTCCGATCCTGATGTATCACAGCATTTCTGACGACCCGGAACCCGGCGTGCGCCCCTATTACCGCGTTTGCACCAGTCCCCGCCGGTTTCGCGAGCAGATGCAATGGCTCAAAGACAACGGTTATCGCGGCGTCACCTTGAGCGCCGGCCTCGGCCTGGCTGAATTCGAAATCCGCGCCAACTCCGCACTCCGCACTGCCGCACTCCGAGTTCCGCCCTGTCGTTTTGACTTTCGACGACGGCTTCCGCGATTTTTACACGGATGCCTTTCCGATTCTCCAGGAGTTCGGCTTCACCGCCACCATGTATCTGCCCACCGCGTTTATTGGTTCCAAATCGGAAATCGGAAATCGGAAATCGGAAATACTTCTTTCGCCTACGGAACGTCACTCGTCACCTGTCACGCGCCACTCTTTCACGGCAGGGAATGCCTGACATGGGAGGAGATCCACGAACTCCACCGCGCGGGCATTGAATTCGGCTCCCACACCGTCCACCATCCCGAACTGGTTCACCTGCTCGTGGCCGGAAATCGAATCGGAAATCGCCAATTCAAAATCCGAAATCGAAAATCGTTTGGGCGTTCCCTGTCGCGGCGTTCGCCTATCCCTACGCCTTTCCGCAAACCAACCGGGATTTTGTGGGCCGGCTCAAGGAATTGCTGATGGCAGCCGGCTATGAAACCAACGTCACCACGCAACTGGGCCGGCACCGTCCGGGCGACGATGCCCTGCAAATCAAGCGCCTCCCGGTGAACCAGGATGACGACCTGCCGCTGTTCGCCGCGAAGCTCGTCGGCGCCTACGACTGGCTTGGGCGCTTTCAGTCTTTGAGCAAAATGCTGCGCCGCCGCCGAAAAATGCCGAGGCAATTTCCGATGCTCGAAAACCGGAATGTTCAGAGTGACTCAATTGCAACGGGCGGGCGCGCAGCTGCGTCGGTGCGCGGCGGAGTGGCAGCGCCGCCGCCAAATTAAGCGATTCCTCCCGGCATGGTGGATTGACAATGCTGGGCGCGGGCTTTTACATTGGATCCATGAATTCGGTAATGACTGCGCCTGTGAAATGGATTGAAACCGTGGGGAATCTGCGTTTTCCGCCGAAAGCCGACCATCGGTTGCAGGGCTTGATGGATCGCAACAACGAGGGCCTCCTGACCGAAAGCGAACGGGAAGAATTGGAGGCATTGGTGGAATTAAGCCAGAAGATGTCGCTTGGTGCGCACGGAAGCCTTGCAAATGTTGGGCAAGACGCCGGAATGAAGGTGCCTGCCGAACTGGCCGTCTTGGTCCGCGAGCGCGCTGCCAACCGGTGCCAATACTGTTTGATGCACCAGAGCCTGCAAGGGGCGACGTTCCACGTCGAACATATCATTCCTCGGGCCAAAGGCGGCTCCTCCGAATTGTCGAATCCGACGCTCGCCTGTCCCGGTTGCAATTTGCACAAAGCCGATCGGACTACGGCGATGGATCCCGATAGCGGCGCATCCGTGCCCTTGTTCCATCCCGTCCGACAAGAGTGGTCGGAACATTTTCGATTCAATGATGATCAGATTGAAGGATTAACCCCCATCGGCCGGGCTACGGTGGCGGTCTTGGGCCTCAATCACTGGCGACGCCGGCGCATTCGGGCTGCCGAAGATCGGTTTGGTCTTTTTCCACCCGATGTTGGACATTAAGCATCACCGTGTCACGAGGGTTTGAATTCGCCTGTTCTCATTCCTTTGCCGGTCAATTCATGAATTCCAGCACACATTTGCTTTTGAATTTTGAGTCCATTTCAGCTTTCCTTGGCCCGTGGAATCATCCTGGTATTCCAGCGGGCCGCCACTTCACCGGGCTGCGTTTCAGCATTTCAGATGAATTCGTGTCCATTCGTGAAATTCGCGGGCAGTGTTCTATTTTCAATGGTGGCGTGCCTCGCGCTGCGAGGCGCGTCGAGTCAACATAGAAATATATTCGCGTTCATTCGCGCAATTCGCGTCTAAACAGTCTCTGTGCTTTTTGCGCCCTTTTGCGGCCATGTCTGTTTTCTGCTTTCTATATTTCAGATTTCTGTTTTTGCATTTCCACTTTCGGCTTTTCTCGGCCCGTGAAGTGGTCTTGGCCTGTGGAATCAACTTGGTATTCCAGCGGGCCGCTACTTCACCGGGCAGCATTTATAGCATTTGCTGAATGAATTACGTTGTCATTACCCCGGTTCGCGACGAGGAACAATACATTCCACTCACTATTGCGTCCATGTGCGGGCAGACGCTCAAGCCGCTATGGTGGATCATTGTGGACGATGGTTCCACAGATCGAACCGGCAAGCTGATTGATGACGCTGCGGCGAAAAATCCTTGGATCAAAGCTGTCCACCGTAAGGACCGGGGATCGCGACAGGCAGGAAGTGGGGTGATTGCCGCTTTTTATGATGGTTACGCTCTTATTGCCAGGGACAATTGGGACTATGTGGTCAAGTTGGATGGGGATTTATCATTTAGCACGGGTTACTTTGCAGATTGTTTGCGTGAATTTGAAATCGATCATAAATTGGGGATCGCAGGTGGAACCTGCTGCAAGCTTGTCAATTCTGAAACCGTTCCGGAATTCACCCGGGAACCGTCTTTTCACGTTCGCGGCCCAACCAAGATTTACCGTCGCGAGTGTTTTGAGGCCATTGGCGGGCTTATCGTTGCGCCCGGCTGGGACACAGTGGATCTAATCAAGGCCAACATGCTCGGGTGGAAATCCGCCACCTTCCCGCATATCCAGTTGATTCACCACCGGCCCACCGGGGGAGCGTATGGATCGTGGAACGATTGCGTGAAAAACGGGCTTGCCAATTATATCACTGGCTACCATCCCTTGTTTATGTTTTGCAAATGCATTCGCAGACTGTTCTGCCGGCCTTGTAACTGGCAAGTTGTTGGCTTGGGCTGGGGATTCCTAAAAGGCTATCTCAAGCGCGTGCCGCAGGTTGGGGACCCTGCGACAATCATATATCTCCGTAACCAACAATGGAGGGCGTTAACGCTCCGGAGCAGTCTCTGGCGTCCCGAATCATCAAACACGCGGCCCCCTCTGTATTCTGCTCACGACTGAATTGACTTATGTCAGACAACCCCATTGCCCTTTCCATTATTATCGTCAATTGGAACTCCAGGGAATATGTTCGGAAATGTCTTCGATCGGTTTATGCCCATGCCCGCGATCTGTCCTACGAAATCATCGTCGTGGACAGCGCCTCGTTTGATGGATGCGGGGAAATGCTGTCGCGTCAATTCCCCGGCGTGCGGTTCATCCAATGCGAACAAAACGTGGGGTTTGCCAGGGCGAATAATCTGGGTGCCAGCCAGTCTCGCGGAGAGTGCCTTCTTTTTTTGAATCCCGACACCGAATTGGTCAACCCGGCCATCAACCTCTTGTTCACCGCACTTAACGAGCTGGAAAATGCCGGGGTCGTTGGCGCCAGATTGCTGAATACCGATCGGACGCTTCAGACCAGTTGCATTCAATCCTTCCCTACGGTTGCTAATCAGGCTTTGGATTGTGAATTGCTCCGGCGTTGGTTTCCGTGTTCCTCGTTGTGGGGGATGGCGGCATTGTTTGACGGTTCGGGAAAGCCGGCCGAAGTTGAGGCCATCATCGGCGCGTGCATCATGATCCGGCGGGCCATATTCGAGCGAATTCAGGGGTTTGATGAAGGCTATTTTATGTATGCCGAGGACATTGATCTTAGTTTGAAAGTCCGACAAGCCGGATTCAAATGCTTGTATCTGCCTGCGGCGGAGATCATTCATCATGGAGGAGGCAGCTCAAAGTCGGCCCGGAACGACTTCTCAGTGGTAATGACGCGCGAGTCCGTCCACCGCCTGTTGAAATGCCGTCGTGGCAGTTGTGTGGCCTTGGGTTATCGGATGGCCATGGGAATTTCGGCGCTTTTGCGCCTGCCTCTCCTGTTGATCGGGATCACGGCCCGGAAAACGGCCGGTCGCCCGGTTCACACGGCGGGGTTTTGGAAGTGGCTTGCGGTCCTGCGCTGGAGTCTGGGCTGGGAGGGTTGGGCAAAAAGCGGGTCGCCAAATGGGCGCCCGGAGTCACGGCCATCTGCGGATTTTGACAAGCCGCCGGTGCAATCCTTGGATGGTGCATTGCGGCAGAAATAACCCCACTTGCGAACCTATGCTAACGACGGAAGAGAGATTGTCGGAAACGAGAAACGCCTTTCAAAAACCGGATTGGTTTTTTCAAAAGCGAGGCTATCATGTGCGTCTTCGGGTGGAGACTATCCAGGATTTTCTGAAGCATTTGCCGTTTCAACGAATACTGGATGTTGGCTGTGGCGATGGGTCCATCTCCCTGCCGTTGTTGACGCCGGAGAACCGGCTCACCTTGCTCGATATGTCGGATGGCATGCTGGCACGGGCTAGGTCCCGGATTCCCGCCGGATTGTCAGACCACGTGAAGATAATCAGGGGAGACTTCATGAGCGCCCCGTTGGAGGGTGGCTCGTATGATTTGATCATCTGCCTGGGAGTGCTCGCGTATGTTGATGCCACGCGGGACTTTATTGAAAAGCTGGCTTCGCTGTTGAGGCCTGGAGGGAGAGTGGTGGTCGAATGGACGGACAATCACCATATTGTAAACCGGTTGCAACAACCTTATCATAGGATAATGGGCCTGTTTGCCGGCGAGAAGGTCCGGCTGGCAGCCCATTCCACCGCCGAAATTCTTGGGGAATTCAACCGGTTGGGATTCGAAACCGCCGGTTCCTACCGTTATTGTTCCCCGCTGCCTGTCATTCGCAGGCTCTTGGGCCAGAAAGGAAACTACAGGCTCATCCGAGCACTTCATGGGACTGTTGGAAGCAACCGCGCCCCCTGGCTGGGGGACGAGTGCATCTGCCACTTTAAGTTGCCAAATTGAAGCCTGAAGTCCTTCTAAAACCGGGAGAATCGCTTTGACCCTGACCGGCACAATTCTTTTTATCGTTATCATTGCTTGGGTGATTGCCCGGCTCCAACGCGATGTCTCCTCCGGGATGCGGACCATTTTTGCACTGCTCGTCTGCCTGCCCTTTACTCTCCGGTTTGATGCGCCGGGAGGATTGTTCCAACTGACCATTCATCGAATCCTCATCGTCATTGCTTTTATATTCTTAATCAGAAACCGGACTTCTGATCGCGAGAAATGGCCGATTCCAAACCTGCGGCTGGTGATCTTGTTCGGTGTCGCACAGTTGATGTCCTTTGCTTTCGGGACGACCTTTGCCTCAGGCATCAAAGCCATTCTCACCTATGGCATTGAAACGGCCCTCCTCTATCTGCTCGTCAGTGAATACATTCAAAAGGAAAATGATCTCGCCAGGTTTCTATCGAGTATTTGTTACGGATTGGCGGCGGTTGCCGCCGTTGCGGCGATCGAGAAGGAATTTCGTTTCGACCTTGTAACGCTGATTTCGCCCTCGGGTGGAGGAAGTCCGCTGGGAACAACAGGAGACGTTGCTGCCACCTATCCACATCGCATTCTGATGGGTTACGCGTTGGCGATGGGTGTGCCTTTGTCAATGGCTTTGGCCTCCTACCACAAAGATCGCAAACCAAAATGTATTATGTATGGCATAACCTTGTTGCTGGTTGCCGCGACCTATTTTTCCACGAGCCGGGGTCCTTGGCTTGGTCTCACTTTGGGTCTGATTGGCGTCGCGGTATTTGGGGGGCGGAAGGTGCGAAAACAAATTATTCTTCTCGTAGGCCTGGCCGCCGTCGTATTAATCGTGCGCCCGGGAGTGCGCGAAACCATTTCAAATCTGTATAATGCGACGTTTGACTCGGATTCCGCAAAAGGGAGTTCTTATGACTACCGCTGGCAGCTTTGGGGCGTGGCGTGGGATAAGATACGCCAATCGCCGGTTCGCTTTTTGTTCGGTTGCGGTCCCGGGAGCACGGAGCAGATGGATCTGTCTTATTTATGGTATGGCCAGGAGGGATCGACAACGAGTGTCAACCTGATCGGCTTTACGAGTTGGGACAATAATTACGCCAGCGATCTGGTTGAATTAGGCGTGCTTGGTTTCCTTTCGGAGGTGCTCCTGTTTCTTTTTATCGTGAAAGCGCTGGTGGACAACTGGCGTAATAGCTACGGCAATGCGCGGGTTTTGCAAGGCGGAGTTGTCGTTTCCTGCCTGGTTTTCATGTTTGCCATGACCACCGTGTTTATCTTTGCTCCCCAATTGAAATATTTGTTCTGGGCACTCGTGGCCGTGGGCAGCAATTTTTCCCGGGTTGCAGCCAATCAAGAGGCAGGCGAACCAGACTTGCAGTTGGATGATCCGGGTGAACCCATGCCACAAGCAGCCGGCTTGGTGGGTGGAGAAGCGGCAATCTGAACATCCGCCGGAATACGGCAGCCGGAGCAAGAGGATCCATTCAATATTGGGATTCCACTCTCCGATGTTTCTCGTGATTTTCTTGGGCAGCAATGTCCCAAAATCTGACAGACATTTTGTGATTTTTCCTCAAATTCAATGACTTTTGCGACATCATGGGACAGAAGCCAGCTTTGTGTCAAGGTTGAAGGGCCTTTGGCGAATCATGCAAATATATCTGAAAACATGGAACCGGTGGCACTCTGTTTGCTATTGCATGTTCATGAGCCAAATGTGTAAGAACGCCAGCAGATTTTTGAGTGGTTGCCTTCGGGGTCAGGGCCGACGGGTTGCCAAGTTCGCAGCAATAGTTTGCATTTTGGTAACATCGCTGACTTCCGGGACGGCAGCGACTTACTACGTGGATTTTGTCGGCGGCTCTGACAGCAACAACGGCACTTCCACCAGCACTCCATTCCAGCATTGTCCAAAGGATGCGAGCGCCACCGGAACAGCAGCCTCGGTCACATTGGCTGCTGGTGACACCATCAATTTCAAGGGCGGTGTGATCTATAAATCCGGCACGACGATAGGTAGCGGCCTGTTTCAAACCAGTGGCACATCCAATGCGCCAATCACTTTTCAGACTGCCGCTAATTGGGGAAGCGGCATGGCCGTTCTGGACGGCACCATCGGCGGCACCAACGGATTCAACAACTGCTTCTCGCTTGGAAATTACTCTGGTGCAGATTGGACAACCATAAGCGGTCTCGAAATCAAAAACTATTTCAACGCGATTTTCACAAAGGCGAACTCCACCATTGTAACCAACTGTCTCATCCACCACATCGGACGCTACCCTTTCATTTACACCTTCAACACGAATACACAGACCGGAACTTATGATGCTGGGAGTTGGGGTTATGGCGTGAATATTGTCGCCGGGCACGGAACCATCGTGGTTTCAAATGTGATGTATGACTTGAATGTGTCTGCCGTTTCGACTCCGGCGGCAAGCACAGGGAACGTCATTGTGTGGGGAAACGTTTTCTCCAACATTCAAGACCATGTATTCATTGGCGGGAACGACGGATACATGGTCTGGGCCTATAACACGGTTCACGACCAAACGAATCAAGTCACGCACGACGACAACTTCCACATCCAGGGCTTTGACAAGCTGGTATTCTGCGGCAACAAGGAATGGAATGGAAACCAGGATTGTTACTTGAATCCTTCCGCTTCACAGGGGACGGCTTGGATATTCAACAATGTAGTTTTCCAGACGCTCGACTTGACCGGATTGAGCGGGTGCTTTAATGGGATAATCTGCCAGACATGGTTTGCGCCGGTGACGAATATCTTTGTGTTCAACAACACCATCGCCTACAAAAATTCCGGGAGCACAAGTTTTCGGGTTGCCACCACTGGAACAAACTCTGCTTATGCCATCAAGCAAGTTTTTCTGGGGAACAACCTGTTTTATCACTCGCGCAACTACATGAATTACTCCAATGCGTATGTGAAAAAGTGGGCCGTTGGATATAATGGGTTCACAAATGCTGCGGCGGGTAATTTGATAAACAGCAACGAACTGAACAGTGTTTATGGGCCGGTCACTTTTGTCAACTTGCGGACCAACAACCTTCCAGCTTCGGACTGGCACTTGGCGGCGGGTTCGATGGGCATTGGTCAAGGCACAAACCTAGCGGCCATGTTTCCGGCGAGCACGTTCAATTTCCTGCCTGCCCGCTATCGGCCCGACCCGACCAAAGACGCGGCCGGCGCGTCGCGCGGGACGATTTGGGACATCGGTGCCTTTGTATTTCCGGGGAATACCACGAATTCCGATCCGCCTGGCCCGCCGTCAGGATTGGCTATAATTGGTCCGTAATACGCTGGTATGCTGTGGCTGTCTGTTTTGAATAATGCTCCCACTGCCAAACACGAGTGTGATTCATCCCCTGCTTCCGGAGGAAAATGACCTCAATCTGAACCCGGCCAGGGCAGAATGGGTGGCAAAATGTTGAAGCGACTCAATCCAAGACCTTTAATTAGGTCGTTTTGCAGGAAGAACATCCGGGTAATTCGGGTCGCGTGGTCCAAGGCGAATGATTTTTGCTTGAATATCGAAACCAGTGACGTGGCGAACTCTCTGCATCCATCCCGTTATGGCCTGCCAAATGATGTCGCAATACACAAAGACGGCAACGGATACCAGGCGACCGACTATCGGAACATCCGTCACATCATCCGCATCTTGAAACCCGCCAGGGACGACGTGTTTTATGACCTGGGTTGCGGCAAGGGACGTGCGTCTGTGTTTTTGCCAGGCTGGCGATCCGGCGGGCTGTGGGCATCGAACTAAACAACACGCTCTGCAACGCCGCCCGGGTAAACGCAGCCCGTCTTCGTGGCAAAAAGGCACCCATGGAGATCCGTTGTGAGGATGCGGCGAAGGCCGATGTTTCCGACGGCACGATTTACTTCCTGTTCAACCCCTTTGGAGCGGACACCATGCGGGATGTGCTGGCAGGCATCAAACAATCGTTGGCGGCCAATCCCCGAAAGGTGACTCTGGTGTATTTCAACCCGGTGCTGGTCGAAACACTTCGCGCGTCCGGGTGGATGCGCGAGGTGGATGGGTTCAAGACGTTCACCGGTGGCCAGTTTACTTTCTGGACCAACCGTTGAAAGGGCTGATTCGCCCTTTCTGCCATTGCAATCGAAATGAAGTGTCCGTAACTATTCTGGGGGCAGCCGGACATTGCGCCGATGTTCTGGACCTCATTTTTCCGCACCCAAGAACGGGTTAGTAATCAACTCCTGCGGAATCTTGGGCGCTACACGATCAAAATTATGACGATGAACCTCGAACTCACGGTGGCCGATTCCTATGAAAAGCTCGAAGCCTATCGGGAATTTTGGACAGCCAACGAATGGCACCCTGACACAAACCTGGATGGCTACCTTGCCTGGTGTCAAGCCCACCCGGAGGTAATACGGCCACACGTGGTGGTTTTGTCCGAAGGGGGAATTCCCAAGGCGATGATGATTGGCCGGATCGAGGGCCGGCGATTAAAGGTCAATTTCGGTTACCGCACAATTTACCAACCCCGACTTCGCACCCTGAGCATGCTTTATGGCGGTGCGCTGGGTGATTTCAGCGAGGATGCCTGGAGCATTTTTGTGGAGCATTTCCTTCAAGTGCTGAAGGCGGGTGAAGCGGAAGCTGTTTTTTTCAATCAGATTCGCATGGACTCGCCGCTATACAGACTGGCGAAGTCCAAACCACCCTTGCCATGCCGCGACTTGGCTACTGTTCCCAATCCGCATCGGCGCCTAAGCTTGGTGCCGCAGTATCAATCCTACGATCACTTTTTTGCCGCGCAGGGTGATAATTTCCAGCACACGACAAAATATCTTTGGCGGAAATTCCGCAGAAAGCACGGCGACAGCATAAGCATCCGCCGCCTGGAAGAACGTGAATTGGACGATATCATTGCGGTTGTGGAATCGATTGCCTCCAAAACATACCATCGCCAAATGGGCGTCGGGTTTCACGACGATCCGGCAACGCGCAGAACCTTGGCGCTGGCAAAGCAAAAAGGCCGGCTGCGCGTGTATGTGCTGTTTGTCGGCGAAACCCCGGTCGCGTTTTACACGGCCTACAAGATCAAAGAAATATTCATGCCCAGAGACACCGGCTACGATGCAGCTTTCAGCACCTTTAGTCCGGGCAGATTGTTGCTGTTGGAAATCATCCGCGAGCTGATGCAAGAAGGCGGGGTCGAGAAAGTTGATTTCGGTTTTGGCGACTCAAAATACAAGGAGGTTATTTGCAACGAAAACTGGCTGGAATCTTCAGTTTACATCTTTAGGCCGACACTCAAGGCGGTGGCAATTAATTCAATTCGATCCACATTGGTGCTGGCGTCGGAGGCGGCAACCAGGGTTGCGCGGTCGCTGAAGGTTGAGCAAAGGATCAAGAAGCTGTGGCGCGGGCGATTGCTCCAGAAGAGCCATGAATAATCTGAAATGCATGTCCATCGGAAAATATTGAAGGGGACTTCCTTTCTCTCCGCTTCTGAAGTGGTCACCCAGGGCTGTTCGGTCGTCCGCAACATCATCCTGGCCCGTTTTCTCACCAAGGCTGATTTCGGGGTGGCGGCCTTGCTGGGTATGGTTCTCACGTTGTTCGAATTGTCGGGCAAGCTGGCGTTAAGCCAGCAGGTGGTTCAATCCAAACATGGCGATGAGCCCGGCTTTGTGGGCGGCGTGCAATTCACCCAGTTCGTCGCGGGGTCCATCAGTGCGCTGCTGATTCTGATTGCCGCCTGGCCGCTGGCGCATTTCTTTTCCGGACCGCAGTATTTGGCGTCCATCGTGATGTTGGCGTTGATTCCGTTTGTGAACGGTTTGAACAACTTGGATGTCTATCGTTTCTCGCGCCGCCTGACCTTCGGGCCGCTGGTTTTGACCAACACCGTTCCGCAATTGATTACCACCCTGGCAGTATGGCCGCTGGCGGTCTACTTCAAAGATTACCGGGCGGTTTTGTGGGTGCTCTTGGGCAACGCCTTTCTCTCCGCCGCCATGACGCATTTGCTGGCGGAACGACGTTATTCGGTTCGATTTGACCCGCATTGGTTTCGTGAATGCCTTGCCTTCGGCTGGCCGCTACTGCTTACCGGCTTCATCCAGTTCGGCAACTTCCAAGGCGACAGCATGGTGGTCGCCGCTGCCTATCCCTTGGCGCAATTGGGTGTATATTCAGTTGCCATGACCATTGCCATGGCCCCCAGTTTGACGATTTTGCGCATCGGTGGGTCTTTAAGTCTGCCTTTGCTGGCGGAGGTCCAGAATGACATTCCGCGTTTTGTCCTCCGCTATCGTCAGTTTGTGCAATGTATGGCGCTCATTGGATGCGCCGCAACACTGGGTATGTTGTTTTGTGGCGAGCAGTTGGTGGTGCTGCTATTTGGAACGAAATACGCCGGCGTCGGCGCGCTGGCCTGCTGGCTAACGGCGGCCCAGTCTTTGCGAATAATGCGGGGCGTAGCGACTACCGCCGCCATGGCACGTGGTGATACGGTCAACAATCTGATTTCTAGTTTGTGGCGGTTGTCCGGGCTGCTGCTGGCGATCATCGTCGGGGTTCTCAAGGCGAGCATCACCTGGTTTGCGGCGGCAGCCCTGGCCGGTGAAGTCGTGGCCTTGGGTGTCACCATCTTCTGTTTGTCCTCGAAACACTCTATCGCTTCGAGGTTAACCCTCTTGCCTGCTGCCCTGGCCGTAATCTCTGTCCTGTTTGCCGTCGCAATCAAGTGGGTGTTCTCCATCGGTTCAAATTCGTTTTTTAACTGGATGATGTTGCCGGCTATGCTTCTTTTGAGTGTGGGTGCCTTCATGGCGTGCTTTCCCGAACTACGTTCCGGAGCTTATGGTTTTGCCTTGCATCTCAAACTTAGAATGGGGTGGTCCACACCGGAGCAATGCCGGACGGTGACAAGCGCGGATGCCGCACTGGGCGGTGACATAAAAGAGTAATTGCCTGCTATCGGGATGAGCGGCTATCGCCGAAACAGCATGCTTGGGCTTAAAACGGATTACGCGCCGCTCGTGCGGGCGATTCTGTCGCGAGCGATTCTTGACTTTTTGATCACAAAACAACAACTTAAGCATTTGCTGGTGCCGCATTGTCTTTGGGGAAGACGGAAATTCGGAAAGTGATATTCCGACTTTTTAACGGATGCAGCGCAGCTAAACTAAAGTAATCTTTTGGAGCACGTTCCATGAATCTGTTATCGCTTTGGAAAACAATGGTGCCTGCGGGATGGCGGCGGGGATTAAGGGAAAGAGCCCTTCCGCTTATGGTTAAACATCTCGCGGGCCGAAGTAGTATCCGATTGGCTGAAAACCAAGCGGCAGTCACATGCGTGTATAAGAATGGCGAGTATTACCTTCAGCAATTTATTGAGCATTATTTGAAGATGGGCTTCCAGCACATTTTCTTCCTCGACAACGGTTCCAGCGATGAAATAATTGAAACTGCCAGGAAATATGAAAATGTGAGCGTTTACCGGTGCGAGCAACCTATCGAACGCTACATGCTTTCGTTTAAAAAGCATTTGGCGGAGAGAACCGTGGTTGGGGGATGGTGTTTGGACGCAGACATGGATGAGTTTTTCGACTATCCATTCTCGGATCAAGTGGGGTTGCATGGGCTTTTGGATTACCTCAATGGTAAAGGCTACACGGCCGTGATGAACCAGATGTTGGACATGTTTTCCGACAGGCCGCTTTCCCACCTTACGCGGATGCAACAGGAAAACCTGAAGGAGGTTTACCGCTATTATGACATTTCGCAAGTGAGCAAGGTGGCTTATCGCAAGTCTGAGCAGGCTGTCACTTACGGCGGCAGAAACGTCCTTCCAAATGAGGATATCTCGCTTTGCTATGGGGGTGTCCGCAAAACGCTTTACGGACTGAATCCATTGCTTACAAAACATTCCCTCTTTCGAACCGGGCATGGCCTTGAGCTTTTTCCCCATGGTCATTTTGTCAACCGGGCGAAATTGGCCGACATGTCCTGCTTGTTGATTCATTATAAGTTGGTAAGCAACGCCAGCGAAACAAGTCGCGACAACAGGGATGCGTTTCACGGAGTCAGCAAAGGCTATGGGGATTTGCTCGATCTG
Organism: uncultured Verrucomicrobiae bacterium; assembly: GCA_963711945.1. GTDB lineage: Bacteria > Verrucomicrobiota > Verrucomicrobiia > Limisphaerales > UBA11358 > UBA11358. The sequence goes on from CAVQGB010000010.1 coordinate 606,988, forward strand.
CTTGCGAAAAAACCTGGTTATCGGATAAAACGTGAGACGGCTGAGGCATTTCAGAGAGCGGAAGAACTCTTGGAAACAGGCTTTCTCTTTGCGTCCGACGATTATCGTGCCTTTGTGAGAAGGTGTGTTTCTGAAAATCTACCCAAAGGCAAAGCCATTTAACCAGACCACAATGAACAAACCTCTGTATGCCGTGGGTGACATCATAGTAAACAACCGCAGCCAATAGCATCATATATGGTTCCTCCCTACGAAATGCTTGAGTGGGATTCCTCGTTTTTCGGCAGACGCATTGCACGCCTGGTCGTCCGTCGCTTGACGGCTGCCGCTTTGATCAGTCTGGATGACTGGGTGGTGAAGAATCAAATTGATTGCGTTTATTTCCTTTGTGAGGCGGCGGATTCGGAAAGCATTGCGCTTGCTGAACAACATAGATTCCACCTCGCAGATATTCGCATGACGCTGGAAAACTCCTTGAGAATTGACCGAATTGATTCACGCACGACTATGTCCGTGCGCAAGGCTTATGCCGGACAGATGGAAGAACTAAAGGCCATAGCACGATCAAGTCATAAGGAAACTCGGTTCTACCAAGATCCTCATTTTCAAACATCTCGTTGTGACACTCTTTACGAAACTTGGATTGAGAAAAGCTGTAACGGCTATGCGGATATGGTCTTCACAGTTGAGCTTGGAGAGATAGTGGCCGGGTATATAACCTGCCATTTGGACAGTGAGGGTGTGGGGCACATTGGACTGCTTGCCGTAGCTGGCATTGCGCGAAGCAAGGGCGTCGGCTCCGCTCTAATTCATGCGTCTTTGAACTGGTTTGCGGGCCAGCAAAGATCTCTGGTAACAGTCGTCACTCAAGGGCGAAACATCCGAGCGCAGAAGCTCTACCAGCGATGCGGGTTCGTCACCCGCGCAATGGAGCTTTGTTATCATTACTGGCCAGGCGCCTGAGATTTTGTTCAATGGATACCATACCCTTCAATCGCTCGTCGCTCTGCGGGCGCGAGCTGGAATACATTTTCCAGACCATCACCATTGGCCAGATTGCTGGCGACCAGACGTTCTCCAAGCGTTGCCACACGCTGTTGGAGCAGACGCTCGGCGTCAAGCACGCGCTGGTTACCACCTCCTGCACGCATGCACTGGAAATGGCCGCATTACTCCTGGACATCAAACCCGGCGACGAAGTTATTGTGCCATCGTTTACGTTCGTTTCAACAGCGAACGCCTTTGTGCTGCGTGGAGCGCGCATTGTTTTCGCCGATGTTCGCGCCGACACCCTCAATTTGGACGAATCAAAGCTGGAATCGCTCATTACGCCGCGCACACGGGCAATCGTTCCCGTCCACTACGCCGGTGTCGGTTGCGAAATGGATGCAATTCTTGACATCGCATCACGACGGGGTATTGCAGTGGTAGAGGACAATGCGCATGGGTTATTCGGCAAATACAAGGGCCGCTGGCTCGGCACCTTGGGCTGCCTCGCAGCACAAAGTTTCCACGAAACGAAGAACGTTACCTGCGGCGAAGGCGGGGCGCTCTTGATCAACGACGAGAATTTTGTGGGTCGCGCTGAAATCATCCGTGAGAAGGGCACCAACCGCAGCCGGTTCTTTCGCGGGCAGATCGACAAATACACCTGGGTGGGTCTCGGCTCCAGCTACGTGATGAGCGACGTGCTGGCCGCGTTTCTATTCGGGCAACTTGAAGTGTGGAAGGAAATCCAGCGGCGACGTCAACGTGTTTGGGAAACCTATTGGAATGGACTTTCGGGTTGGGCCGCGCATAACAGTGTGCGCCTGCCGGTCATCCCTCCCCATTGCGAGCAGGCATATCATATGTTTTACCTTTTGCTTCCTTCATTGGACGTTCGGCAGGCATTGATCGCGCATTTGAGAGCAAGGCAAATCACTGCGGTATTTCATTATCTGCCGTTGCATCTCTCCGAATTTGGGCAACGCTGGGGCGGCAAGCCGGGCGATTGCCCGGTGACGGAAGACATGAGCGACCGGCTCTTGCGCCTGCCGTTCTACAATATGCTCGACGAGGCGACTCAAGCGCGCGTCATCGAGGTGGTTAAACAATTCAGGTCGCAAATATGCAATTAGTGGAACAAGATTCCAGGCCCAATGAGACCGTTCATGCTACCGAACCAGTGACCAGAGCTTGGAAGAAGCCGATGAAAGTCCTTTTCTTAGGGGCAAGTTTCAACGCGGACAACAAGGGGCTTGGCGCCCTTGCTTCCGGAACCCTGGCTTCCGTATTCCGATCTTTCCCCAAGTCCGAAGTTCGCGTGCTGGACTATGGCAAGGAACCGCTGGCCTATGCGGTGAGGCAGGGCCAGCGCACCGTATCGGTGCCTTTAATCAACTTGCGTTTTTCCAAGAAGCTCCTGTTAAAGAACAACATTGCGCGTCTGTTGGCAATGGCGTGGGTGCTCAGGCTGGTGCCGGTTGCCAGCCTTCGCAACAAAGTGCTTTTCAACAATGTCAGCCTTAAGGCTGTGCAGGAAGCGGAGGCCGCCATTGCCATCGCCGGTGGCGACAGCTTCAGCGATATTTATGGCATGATGCGCCTGTATTACATGTCGTTGCCGCAAATCCTCGCGCTCCTGATGGGCAAGCCCTTGGTGCTGTTGCCGCAGACTTACGGCCCGTTCAAAAGCCGGACCGCCCGCTGGATTGCCCGTTTTATCTTGAAACGCGCCAAGTTGATTTACTCGCGCGACCAGGAAGGGCTGAAAGTGGTTGCGGACCTGTTGGGACGCAATGACCCGCGCGCCCGGTTTGCCTATGACATGGGATTTGCCTTGGAGCCGCTGCCTCCGGCACAGGAAGTTCAGGACCGATTGCGGGAGTTGAAGCAAAAAGGAAGCCTTGTTGGCTTCAACGTGAGCGGGTTGCTTCACATGGGCGGTTACAAGCGAAACAACATGTTTGGGCTTAAGAGTGATTATCCATCGCTGGTCCGGGCAATTCTTGATTTCCTGATCACAAAGCAAGGCTGCCAGGTATTGCTGGTTCCGCACGTCTTCGGAGACAAGGAGGATTCGGAAAGCGACATCCCTGCCTGCAAACGAATCATGTCCGAACTGGGAGAAAAATATAAAGGCCGGTTGTATTATCTTGAAGGCAACTTTGACCAGCATGAGATCAAATATGGCATCGGTCAATGCGACTTTTTCCTCGGTTCGCGCATGCATGCCTGCATCGCCGCGTTGTCGCAGTGTGTGCCGGCGGTAGGGTTGGCCTACAGTCGAAAGTTTGCGGGCGTTCTGGACTCGGTGGGCGGTGGTTCCCGGGTCGTGGATTTGCGGGAGATGGACGAATCACAAGTCCTAGTGGCGATTGGACAGGCGCTTCAGGACAAGTCCATCCTCCGGCAGGAACTAAAGGAACGGATGCCGAAGATCAAGGAATCCGTGCTCAATTTGTTCGCCAGCGAAGAGTTCAAGGATCTCTTGCGCGAGAACCGAGTAGGATTGCCGCAATAGAACACAAAGAACTCAGAGACAGTGTTTTCTCTTTGTGCCCTTTGCGGCAAAATATTTCACGATAAGGTGAGTCGCAAAATCAAAACCGTGGCTGATGTCGCCCGCTGGCGCTTGTGCCTCGGCTGCGGCGCGTGCGCCTACATCTGTCCGGACAAGAAAATCACCCTCACCAATTTTATTGAGGAGGGCATCCGGCCCGTGGTCCAGGCCGATGCCTGCGGTTCCTGTTCCGCCTGTCTGGATGTCTGTCCGGGATACGAAAACGATCACACCGAAATCAACCGCCGGCCAGGCAATATTCCAGAATTGGAACCTTCGTGCGGTCCCGTGCTGGAAATCTGGGAGGGCCATGCCACGGATTACGAAATTCGGTTTGCCGGTTCTTCGGGCGGGCTGATTACGGCTTTGAGCCTGTATTGCATGGAAAAAGAAGGGATGCATGGAGTGCTCCACATCGGTGGCGACCCCGACAATCCCATCCGGAACAAAACCTGGTTGAGCCGGACCCGACATGAGTTGTTGAGCAGAACCGGCTCGCGGTATGCTCCGGCTTCAGCCTGCGACCGTTTGGATTTGATCGAATCCGCGCCGGCCCCCTGTGTTTTTATCGGCCAGCCCAGCGAGGTCACGGCGCTGGCCAAGGCACAAAAGTTCCGGCCCCAACTGAAGGAAAAAACCGGCTTGACGATTTCATTTTTCTGCGCCGGTTCGCCGTCAACGCAAGGCACCGTGGATCTGCTGAAGAAAATGGGCTTTGATCCGGGGCAGGTGGAGACCTTGCGTTACCGCGGGAACGGCTGGCCGGGCCATTTTGCAGTGACGCTGAAGGGCCAGTCGGCGCCCGCCGGACATATGACTTACAAGGAATCGTGGGGCTTTTTGCAGAAATACCGGCCTTACTCGACCCACCTTTGCCCGGACGGCACCGGCGAAGACGCCGATATTTCATGCGGCGACCCGTGGTATCGCGAGGTGCGCGAAGGCGAGGCGGGTTTCTCGTTGGTGGCGGTGCGCACTGAACGGGGCCGGGAAATCATTCGCCGGGCGATTGCCGCCGGTTATGTATCGCTGGAACGGGTGGTTGCGCAAAATCTGGTCGATTCACAACGGAACTTGCTGGCCAAACGCGGCGCCATCTGGGGACGATTGCTGGCATTCAAGCTGTTTGGGCTGCCGGTGACCCGCTTGAAAGGATTTTCACTTTTCAAGAATTGGCGTCCCCTGCCCTTCAACGAAAAGCTGCGTTCGACTTTTGGCACGGCCCGGCGCATCATCAGTCGTGACTATTTCAGGCCGTTAAAATATGACTGATGGTGGAAAGATGCGAATACTGAATACAGAAAAGGCATTTGTTTTCGGCATTTCCGGCACTGGATTCGCGTTCATTCGTGTAATTCGTGGGTTAATGATTCTTGCGACCCTTGCGCTTTTTGGGGCAAATACAAAAAGTCCGGAACGGATTTCAGCGTTTCAATTGTCCGCCGGATCTACGGAACGTCTGGACGATGACGAGCTACAACCCGGCCGCTTCCAGCAGCCATCCCTTTATGCCAATTGCGGTTCCGCTTGGCAGAAGAAGAAGCTGAAGGCGGAGAAAAGACTGATGAAAGAGACCCGAAGGCACTTGGTTGGATTGGGTGGCACGGTCAAACTGGCTGGCTTTGGTGGCAATTAGCCGTTGGGTTTTTGTCGCGAAGGCGATTCACCGAATCGTGCATACAAATTGCCTCCAACTGACTGGCTGTTAGTCAATTACACCAACATTTTAAGTGAAATATTCGACCGAAAACTGTCGGCTAGATTTACAACTTTGCGCGTATCTATTTAATGCGCTTTATTTCAACATTTTACAACTATAGAACGGCTTGTCAGCGCTAAATGTTGTCGGATATGCTTACAGTTTTCAACGGATCTCCCCCGCACGGCTGTGTGCTATTTCAGATTTTCTCAGCCCATTTAAACATTTCATCATATTATCCATAAACTACTTATGAAGTTTACGAACGGCTCGTGTGACAGCCAAAGGAATTGTGGCACAAGACCGGCTCTTGAATGCAGAGGATGTTAAGCATCAAGAACCAAATCGAGAACTAGAAGCGAGGAAAAAAATATGAAAAAAATGAATAAACTATGTTTGTTGTTAGCGGCGTCGGGGTCGTTGGTAGCTTTCCAGTGTCAGGCGTTGACGGTGGATGTAAATGTATACAGGCCGAATTATTCCACGTCACCAGGCGGAGAATTCACCGTTACGCTTGATCCGAGCGACGCCGGTGATCCGATGTTTGCCTATATTTACCATAACTATGCCTCCGTAGCGACGCTGAATGGGGGGTTTGAGACCTTTTGTGTTAATGAGTCCATTCCATTCAATAGCCCGGCAAATGCAACTCTCACGCCGGGGGCTATAACAGCTGGCACAGCTTTTCTCTATTACGAGTTCGCAAAAGGGAATCTGGTCGGCTACGACTATACTACACTCGGTGCGACGGGTCGTGGATTGAGTGCTTGGGAACTGCAAAACGCAATATGGAAGCTCCAAGGGCAAACGGTATACGACCAATCTGCGGCAAGTGTGTTCCTTACCTCCGCACAGTTTACATCAGTGTTTGCCACTTTAGCGGATGCCAAAGTGCTTAACAATGGCGCTTTGGGGGTTGACCAGCTTGACTTGGGACAAGTGAACGGTAGCCGCGTTTATCAGCCCATGTTGGCGCTCGTTCCCGATGGCGGCACCACCATCATGCTGATGGGAATCGCGCTTGGCGGATTCGGCTTGATTTCACGCAAGCTGCGCCGCGCTTGATCGGGGATCGTTTTAAAACATGCAAAGCTTGAAAGAGGGGCAGCCAAAAGCTGCCCCTCTCTTCTCCGGGTGGGTGGTGTCAAAGAAAACTAAGGCTTGGGATCCGTTCTGTGGGAATGGGTAAGGTAAGACTTCTGGCAAGACTGTTGCGAGAGGCACCCCCAGTAAGGGAACGAAAAGAAAAACCGGTTCGACAGAAATCAAAACCATTGCCCACAGCAATGAGAAGCAGCATGATGCTATGACATTCACCTGGCAAAGAATGACGATTGAAGAATTTGCCTTTTTTGAGCGAATTCTGGCACCGCATGTCTTTGAGGCAAATGGCGTGTTCTGGCGGCGAGTGCGCCCATTTTTTTTTAAGCCCCTCCTGCCGTTTCAAGAGATTCAACCCGGATCGGTTAAACCGCCTTTGACGGCGTGGTTGGGCGGATTTCAACATGCCGTGCCTCCGGGGGGACTGCGAATTCAAGCCTGAACCTGTTAATGTTTGAAGATGCCAAGACCTATTCGCTTGAGTCTCTCGATAACCAACATAAACGTCAGGTTAAACAAGCCGCAAAACAATTTGTTATTCACCCTATTACTGACAAAGAAGAATTCAAAGAGAACGCATATCCAGTTTATCTCTCCTTTTACGAGCGAACCCAATACCAATTTGGTTCGCAACGAAGAAACCATGCTTTTTTTTGTCAATGGACGGACGCGCTTTTTCAAATTCCAAAGGCGGTGATTTTGGGCGGATACCGCAATGGCAGGTTGGGAGGTGTTAGTGTGTCGATGCTGGTTGGGGACACGCTCTGCTATCCAACAGTCTTTTGCGATTCAGAATCCTTGCGGTCGCATCTCTCCGGTTTCATGCTTCACTCCGTGAGAGAAGCGTGTGCCCAAGGAAAATGCGCCAGTCGGATTTTCGCAGGTTTAACAAAGATTGAGAGTGGCAAGAGTGTGGATGACTTTTACTTGCAGAGAGGCTGCAAACTGGTCCGTAAACCCGCATTGCTCCATCTCAATCCTCTGGTCGGACTCCTCCTGAAGCATTGCCTGCCGAAGCAGTATGCCCAATTGAGAGGAGATATGGAAGCTGCGCGAGGCGATTCGGCCGTAGGAGTTGAATCGGACAAGCCGGTTCAGAAGCGGGAAGTGAAGGCCGATTCGGGACAGGCAGAGGCGGCTGATATGCGCAAGGCTATCGCGGCGCGATAATCACGCCGCGTAACGCAGTTCATGATAGCCAAACAAAGGCTTATCCAAATCTGGCTGCTGGTGGTAGCGATGCTGCCGGCAGTCAACGGCGGAGCTCAACCCGTGGCCGGCGTGGCCGGAGGAGGCTTTCACAGCCTGTTTCTCAAATCCGGCGGCAGTTTGTGGGCGATGGGCGACAACGGCGACGGCCAATTGGGCGACGGCAATTACAGCACCCAGTATCCCTTTTATGGAACCAACAGGCCCGAGTTGATTGTGGCCAGCAACGTGACGGCGATCGCCGCGGGAGAATATCACAGCCTGTTTCTTGAAAGCAACAGCAGCCTGTGGGCCATGGGCTACAACTATCAGGGTCAGTTGGGTGATGGCACTTACAGCACCACCAACCAGCCCGAGTTGATTGTGGCCAGCAACGTCACCGCGATTGCCGCGGGAGGCTACCACAGCCTGTTTCTCAAGGGCGACGGCAGTTTATGGACAATGGGAGATAATACTCACGGCCAGTCGGGCGACGGCACTTTTGGTGTTGCGCCCTACTACGGAACCGGCCAGCCCGAGCTGATTGTGGCCAGCAACGTCACGACGATTGCGGCCGGATTCTTCCACAGCCTGTTTCTCGAGAGCGATGGCAGTTTGTGGGCCATGGGTGAGAACAATTATGGCCAGTTGGGCGACGGCACTTACTTGACCAACCACCCCTACTCTGGAACGAACCGGCCCGAGTTGATTGTGGCCAGCAACGTCACGGCAATTGCCGCCGGGGGCGCCCACAGCCTGTTTCTCAAGGGCGGCGGCAGCCTCTGGGCCATGGGTTGGAACGCTTATGGCCAGTTGGGCGACGGCACCACCAACAACGTTAACGCCCCTGAATTGATCGTGGCCAGCAACGTCACGGCGATTGCCGCGGGCTATGGTTTCAGCCTGTTTCTCAAAGGTGACGGCAGCCTGTGGGCCATGGGCGACAACCGCAATGGCCAGTTGGGTGACGGCAGGTTTGGAAGTGCCCCCTACTACGGAACCAACCGGCCCGAGCCGATTGTGGCGGGCGGCGTCACGGCGATTGCCGCAGGAGAATACCACAGCCTGTTTCTCAAAGACGACGACAGCCTGTGGGCCATGGGTTACAACGGCAATGGCGGCTTGGGCAATGGCACATTTTCCACTGCACCCGACTTCGGGATTAACCGCCCCCAGCAAATTGTGGCCCCTTATAATCGAGTTTCGGTTCAGTTTTTGAGCGGGGGTGAGGCGCGCTTGTCCTTTGTGGGAGTTGCCGGAACAAATTATGCGCTGGACCGTTGTTTCAGCCTGACGCCCACCGACTGGGTGCCGCAGGCGACCAATGCTGCGGACTCAGCCGGTCTGGTGATATTCACCAACACCCCCGACCCGGCCACGAATGTTTTCTGGCGAATCCGCTCCGTGCCTGGGCAATGATTGCGTCACCTGTTCTGATTTGATGATTTCAGGTTTCACTGTTTCAATTTTTGAATTTATCGGGCTTGCGGAGCGCTTGGACGATGATGAGCAGCAGGCCGCCCGCCTCCAGCAACCATATGTGTGGAACGTGGTCAAGTTTGAATCCCAGCATCTGATCCACCCGGTTTATGGAAGCGGCACGGATGAGAATGTAAATACAGATCAAAATAATGCCCGCTGCGGCCAGCGGCAGTTGGCGCGCAAATTGTCGAATTTCGGCTGTAAATCGGGACAGGACGACCGCAATCAACGCGACAACCAACAGGATAAATCCCATAAAAAAGAGGACATGCAATCCGGTCCAGTGTGCGGAGAGGTTTTCCCGGCCGGCAATTTGGCGGCCGAGATTGATGAGCCGGGTCTGCATATCCAACGGCTTGTTCAGCCCCAGCGCGGCCAGAATGATACCAACCCACATCCAGACGCGGCCGGTTTCGTAAAACTGCTGACTACTGACTGCTGACGATTGACTACGGTTAGAAGCCGCCGCCCGGAATGAAAGCAAGGCAGCAATCAAATAGAGCGCAAAACCGGTCCAGCCCAGCGCGGTCAGGTGTCCCGCAGAATCATGCATGTCAGAATTCATGTCTTTGGAAGTCCCGAAGGGACAAACGACAATAGCCCGGCGTTTCAACGCCGGGAAGAAGAAATTGAAAAAGACAAAAGAGGAAATCGGGAAATCAGAGAACAGAAATGAATTCGCGTCCATTCGTGACCACGGTTCGCGTCAGTGAATATTTTGATTTAGGGCATCCATCTTGTGGCGGGCTTGGGAAGCCAAATTCGTGGTTAAGCGATCTTTGCGCCCTTTGCGCCTTTTGTGGACATTTCTGCTTTCAAGCTTTCGGCGTTCTAGATTTTGACCATGACCATGTCATCGGAACGTAGCTATTTGAAGTTGTGGGGAATCCTGGTCCGTAAAGAGCGCTGGAGCCTGTCTTGGCGCGGCCGACTGCTGTTTGTGCTGTTTGTCTTTGTTGCGTCACCGGGGTTTATTCTCAATGTTCATCGTTTTCTAGCCGTGACCCATCGTGTGCCGTCAAACATTTTGGTGGTCGAGGGCTGGACGCAGGATTATGGCGCGGATGCCGCCATGAAGGAATTCCAAGCCGGCCATTATGACCGTATCTTGACCACCGGCGGGCCGATGGAAGGCTACGGACCATCGAGTTCCATCCATGACACGGAAGCCTGGCAAAGTGCCGAGCTTTTGGTGAAGGCCGGTGTTTCCGTCAATAACGTGCAAAGTGTTCCGTCGCTGTTTGTGGGCCGCGACCGCACCTACAATTCCGCCCTCGCCCTGCGCAACTGGCTGCAAACCAATGCGCCCAGCGTGGACAAAATCAATGTGCTGACCGAAGACGCCCATGCGCGCCGCACCTGGCTGCTTTTTCAGGACGCACTGGGGCCAAGGGTAAGTGTGGGCATCATCTCCGTGCCCAACCCGGATTATGACGCAATACATTGGTGGCGTTCCAGCGAGGGTGTGCGGGAGGTCATTGACGAAACCGTGGCCTATCTTTACGCCAAGTTTTTCTTCTGGCCGGACAAGGGGAAAGGGTAGCACAGGCGCCACGCCTGTCGTGGCTGGCGCCCCGCCAGCCACATCCCGGTGTTCGCCATAATCTGCAATCTTTTTTGCCGCGAGAGAACGCAGGGAACACAAAAGCCAGATGTCAGTGGTCAGCGGTCAACAGTCAGCAGCCAAAAGTAGAAAACAGAAATTTGAAACCAGAAAATTGAAATCGGAAAGCGGAAAGCAGTTCAACCACGGATGACGCGGATGATCGCAGATAAAAAAACACATCCGCGCGCATCAGCGAAATCCGCGGTTAAAACGGTTTTCGTGTAATTCGCGGATTAAACATTCTCTGCGCTCTTTGTATTCTTTTGCGGCTTGGAATGATTTTCGTGTGGACCGTGACCACGGTTCGTTCAGGCAAATATTTAGATTTGGGGCATCTATCTTGTGGCGGGCTTGGGAAGCCAATTTCGTGGTTTAAATAATCTTTGCGTCCTTTGCGCCTTTTTACGGCCATTCCCTCGGCCCGTGAAGTCCTTGGCCCGTGGAGTGCGGAGCATACTCCACCAGGCTGCTTCACCGGGCAGCTTTCCGCGTTTCAGCTTTCCCAATTTGGCTTTTGAATCCGTGTATTCGATGCAGAAAAAAAATTGCGCGCCGCTCGGCAGTGGCGTAGGGTGTTTCCATGACTGCCGAAGATGTCAAGGCGCTGCCAATCAACCGCAAGATCCAAATCATGGAGACCATCTGGGAGGATTTCCGGGACCGCTTTGACCGGTTGGATGTTCCCCAGCCGCAAAGAGACCTTCTGGATGAACGTCGTGCCCGGGTTCGGGACGGCGTGGCACAGCTTCTGGATTGGGATTCGGTCAAAGGAAGCGTTGGCAGGGCATGATCCAGGTCCGGATTCAACCGTATAGATTGATTGTGTTATGAGCATGGCCGAGATCGAATCTGAACTGAAAAACCTGTCGCCGGAAGAACTACGGCGGCTCGCGCTCAAGTCGTGGTCCACCTTCGTGGAAAAGGAAGCCATTCCAGGCACCGCAAACGAATGCGACGAAACTGATCCGCAACTTTTGGCTGCATTGGATGAAGCCGTCGGGCGGGCGGACGCGACTCCAGGGCATGGACATTCCGCTCATGAGTTGCGAACGCGATTGGGCAAATGGACTACAAGGTAATTTTCAAGGACTCGTTTGTTGAAGACCTTGAGCGGATTATGCGAAAAATCGCGGTGGACAATCCCCCTGCGGCGTGCAAATTAGGTGAATTGATTATCAAGATGGGTGAAAGTCTGATCTTCTTTCCCGAACGTCATCCAAGAGTGCGTCAACGTCCACAAATCCGGCGATTCATCGTCAAGAAATATTTCAAGGTGTTTTATCGGGTTCAGCAGAAGCCCCGGACTGTTGAAATTCTGCGCTGTTGGGATGGCCGCCGGGAGAACGAACCCGTGCTTCCGTAACGGTTTCAATTTCCGATTTTGCGCTTTGCGCTCTGTTATGGCAAAACCGGTTCCACCGTTCGTGTCAATTCGCGCCATTCGCGGATAACAGTGTTCTCATTTCAATGGTGGCGCGCCTCGCGCTACGAGGCGCGTCGGGTCGCAGCGCGACCCGACCCACCAAATCAGGATACCGCCAATCCGTGTCTAAAAACCATTTTGTGTATTTCGTGACCACGGTTCGCGTCAGCGAATATTTAGATTTAGGGCATCCATCTTGTGGCGGGCTTGGGAAGCCAATTTCGTGGTTAAAAGTCTTTGCGATCTATTGCGGTCATCTTTTGACAAAGGAATGGGGACAGAGGAATGTGGTGTTGAATCCCGACATCTTTTTTTGATCCCCGCAGACCAGATTGTAAAATCAGCGTGCATCAGCGAAATCTGCGGTTAAACAGTCTTTGCGATCTTTGTGCTCTTTTGCGGCTTGGAATTATTTTCGCGTGTTTCGCGTGTTTCGTGGTTAAACAATCTTTGCGCCCTTTTGCAGCCATGCAAGAATGAAACTGTAATTTGACTGCAGCTTTTCAGCTTTTAGTATGCTGCTTTCTGCTTTCTGAATTTCTAAAATGTCCCAACCCCCATCCCGCTGTGCCATGACTCGCGGACACTCCATGCTATTTGGTATGATGGTCCGTAAGGAACGCTGGGGGCTTTCCCGGCGCAGGCGGCTGGCAGTGGTATTGTTCGTCATGAACAGCTTGCTGCATTTTCGCCGGCATGTTAGAATATGCCCGTGAACACGTTGGCCGAAATCGAAACCGCCGCCGAAGCTTTGCCACCGGAGCAGAAGGAGGAATTGTTCCGCTTTCTGGCGTCACAATTCCGACCGGGTGATTTGCAGTCCGGAAAGAGCCCGCGTTGTGCGTCTAGGGGACGATCTATTGCTGGAAGCGCCGCCAGGCGCGCCGCCCATGACGCCGGAAAACGTAAAACGAATGTTGGAAGATTGGCCATGAGCTGGTTGCTGGATGTGAATTTTATTCTGGCGTCGCGCTGGACGACTCACGCCAGTCATTCGACGGCGAAAACTTGGATTGATTCCATCACCGCGTTTCATACGTGCGCGATTAGCGAACTGGGTTTCGTCAGAATCAGTTTGAGCGCCGCTTACGGCTCAAGTTGGGAAGAAACACAGGAGAGTTTGAAAAGGCTCCATGCGCGTCCCGGTCACCGGTTCCTGGCAGATGACGTGGATGGCACGGCCTCGCCAGAAACAAGTTCCAGAGACACGACCGATGCGCATTTGATTACTCTGGCCAGGCGACACGGTTTGAAATTGGCCACACTCGATGGAGATTTGCTCGGGAAGTCGTGGGCGGCGGGTATTGCTGTAAATCCCCTCTTGCCGCTGAAATCCACCACAGCAGGCGCGTAAAACAGAATCATTTGCCTGCGCACCCCGGACCTCTCCCCACCGCAGAGAGGAAAACAAACCACGAATGACGCGAATTGCCGCGAATAATCTTGCCGCGAGAGAACGCAGGGAACACAAAAGCCAGATGTCAGTGGTCAGCGGTCAACAGTCAGCAGCCAAAAGCAGAAAGCAGAAATTGGGAAAGCAGAAATGAATTTGTGTTAATTCGTGAAATTCGCGGACCAACAGTTTTTGCGCCCTTTGTGCTCTTTTGCGGCTTGGAATTATTTTCGCGTGTTTCGCGTGTTTCGTGGTTAAACAATCTTTGCGCCCTTTTGCAGCCATGCAAGAATGAAACTGTAATTTGACTGCAGCTTTTCAGCTTTTAGTATGCTGCTTTCTGCTTTCTGTTTTTGCTCATCCACGGTGTGTATCTGGTAATAAGGACGCATTATTTGCTTGCGCGGGCGACTGCCCCGTTCTATACTTCACCCGTTCTTTGACATAAGTATTTGCTTTGTTCCGTTCACCCGGTCCCGTCAGCTTGGGTAATGACTCTCAAAAATACTGAATTTAGGTAATCGCAGGTAATCGCAGGTAACGTTGGGTAATCTCGATGGGGATGAAAAAAGCCCGTAACCGGATATAAACGGTAAACGTGAATACTGGTAAAGAAAAGGTAAAGTTTTGAGTGCTCTATCAACCACTTACGCCGATTGGCCCCAGGCCTGGTAAAGAAAACGACCCAGTGATAATTTGCGCATTTCGCGTCACTAATTTGGCGTCTTTCGCATTCTTCCTGGCGCGCGCCAAAAAGACATGACAAAAACGCCAAATCGCGTCAAATCGCGCCAATAATTTGTTTTTGGTGTTCTCCACGGGTGTGCCGGTTGACAGACCAGTTTGCAGGCCGGAAAACTTTCGTGTGTTTCGTGGTATATTCCTTTGACGCCTTCGGCAAGATGGGTTGGAATAAAAGCAGATTTAAACACAAGCGCGAAAACAATGATCCACCGGCATCTAAATCATCAGGAGTTGAGCCTTGCGGCCATTGACGATGTGATTTCTCGTGGCAAGCGCAAGGATTGGGAAGAACTGCGTCTGGCGGTTCTGGCCAACCCGGTATTTCTGGAGAAGATCCAGAAGGTATGCCGCGCGCAAATTGCCGATCCGCGTGCGCAACGCCACCATTTTTGGATGTGCTATGCCGAAGAACACCTCGCTGCCTGATTGGGAACAGGTTCTCTCCGCTGCGGCGCGTCTGCAACAATTGTTGCCGGAGGCGGTGCTGGTGGGCGGGACCGCCTCGGCCATTCACGCCAAACACCGGTTTTCGCGGGATGCAGATCACGTGCTGACGGGCTTGCGCGAGCATTTCGATGAAGTTCTCGCGCAACTGGAATCGGTGGCGGGGTGGAAAACCTCCCGCGTGCAACGACCGGTTCAAATCCTTGGCAGTCTTGACGGCATCGAGACGGGCATCCGTCAGTTGATACGTGAGCAGCCTTTGGAAACCACGGTGGTCAACTATGGCGGTCAGGCCATCACCGTTCCGACGAAAGACGAAATTCTGCGAATCAAGAGTGCGCTGATCCTGAAACGGAATGCCACTCGCGATTATCTGGATTTCGTTGCGCTGGCAGATCAGCTTGGTGACGAAAAGACAGCCCGGGCGCTGGCGGATTTTGATCGTTTGTATCCGCAAGCCAACGACGAATCGGCACTGCAACAATTGCAGATTCAACTGGCCAACCCCCTGCCATACGACTTGGAGGAGGTTCGGTTGACCGAATACAGGAATCTCGCCCCGAAATGGCAGGATTGGAAGGCGGTCAAGGCGGCGTGTCGTCATTGTGCGACAACCGTGTTTGACCATGTTGCCGCGCTGGAACAGGAACGGATTCAAAAAACCGGAGAAAAATATCGCTCATCGAAGTGACCCACAACGCTGCATCGTTCGATGTTGGATGTTCGATGTTCGGTGTTCCCAAGTTCCCCGCAACACCTGGGTTTCCCACGAGGCGGCGCCAAATTGCGCGCGGAGTTCCTCGAAGGTCTGCGCCAATAAAGTCTCCGGAACCGGGGCACCGTCATTAAACAGCAACGGCACCAGGATTTCGTAGCGGCGTAACATAGTCGTATGGAGCGGGGCCGATGACGGTAAAGGGAATGCCTTGATCCGCCAGAAAGCCCAAGGCGGGCGCGGGCACGGCGGTCTCGCCGGACGCCCAACTCTTTCCGGAAAAGCGGGGGATCAGCTTCCCCAAAGCGCGCCGCTCGGTCTGTTGATCCGGAAATTTGATCAATATCTGCATGGCCCAAGCCTAAACCCATTCGACATGATCTGCAAAGTTTTTTATCCGCGAATGACGCGCAGGGACATGAATTCAAAGTCAAAAGCTGATACACTGAAATCCTGAAATCTTGAAATATGAGACAGAGCGTAGAATTACACGAGCGGTCAAGCCGCGAGAGACACAGGGAACGCAAAAGCCCGATTGCCGTGGTCAGCAGTTAACAGTCAGCAGACAGGCAAAAGTAGAAAGCAGAAAGCAGAAATCTGAATGCAGACCAGATTGTAAAATCCGCGTTCATCCGCGTCATCCGCGGTTAAAACGGTTTTCGTGTGTTTCGTGTGTTTCGTGGTTAAAAGTTTCTGCATCCTTTTGCCTTGTTGCGGCCAATTCAGCATTTCTGGATTGAACAGAAGATCGCAAAGATAACGAAGATCCTTTGTTGCCTTTGGGGGGCCAAAACAAAAACCTCTCGACAATCAGCCGCCGGAGCGTAGTTTGAATCACATGAAAGCGATGTCTGAACTGGCAAAGGACGCATTGGAATTACCTCCTGTCCAACGGCTGACCTTGGCGCGCATCCTGTTGGATTTGTCCGACGAAAGCCAGGATTTTTCTCCCGACGTTGAAGTCGCTTGGGAGAAAGAAATCTGCCAGCGCATGGAGGAAGTAAGAGCGGGTCGCGCCCGCTCCGACGGCTTCGACGCGGTGTTTACCCGGCTGGATGAGCGGTTTCCCGCATGAAGATCGAGATTCTTCATTTAGCCGAGGAAGAGTTGAACGAAGCCATTGCTTACTATGAGGAAATCGAGGCCGGTTTGGGCGTCCGGCTGAAAGAAGAGGTTCGCGCTGCCGTTCGATGGATTGGCGACAATCCCGAAATTCCCCACTTGCGGCCAAAAGGATACCGCCGTGTCAACTTAAAGGTATTCCGCTTTTATATTCCGTATTTCATCTGGAACGATGCGGTTTGGATTCTGGCGGTGGCGCACGGTTCCCGTCGCCCTGAATACTGGATTGCAAGGAAGAAATCGCTCGATTAGCCCCTTGCGGCCAGCCGAGAGAATAGCTCGACTCGAATTTCACTGACTTAATCCGTGTCCAAAAAATATTCGTGTGTTTTGTGTGTTTCGTGGTTAGAAGTTTTGCAGCCTTTTGCCTTGTTGCGGCCATCCCCGAAACCAAACCATGAAATCCGCGTCCATCCGCGTCATCCGCGGTTAAAACGGTTTTCGTGTGTTTCGTGTGTTTCGTGGTTAAAAAATCTCTGTGTTCTTTGCGCTCTTTTGCGTGGAGGAGACGCGTCTGGTGTGTCGCATGTCCCGCGAGCCGCCTTCGTGGTCAACACCCGTTTGCGGTTAATTTTGCCATGAATGACAAGAACTTATGAGATTTTTCGAAAATCGAATATTGACGCCATTGAAGCATTGTGAATCAATTGTGCTGATAGTTGAATCAGGAAGGCTCCGCGCCGCGCGGCGCGGCGGAGTGCTCCCACGGAAATCAAACAACAACCGCAAGCAACAGGCTTATGAAAATCAGCACGACAATTCTCGCATGTTCACTTATTGGCATCCACCCGGCCCTGGTCATGGGCACGCCCATTGCCGAATGGAACTTTGGCAGTGGCGCTAGTGACACCCAAACGGCTGCGGTGGTGGATCCCAATGCCGCCGCCTCGAATTTCGTTCTGAGTTCGGGCTCAATCACTTTTCCTCAAGGAAATCCCACATCGGGCGACGCGATCAGTGGAATCGGCTGGGACGCTACCAGTCCCACAGCCATTGGAGCCCAGTGGTGGGAATTCACGGTCACAGCGAACGCTGGATATGTGCTGGATCTCACGTCGCTGACATTTGATGACAAAAAATCCACCTACGGACCTGTGAACTGGTCAATAACCGTCAACGGTTTGGCTGCCGATTCAGGAAACACTCACAGCTCGTTTTCATCAACCACCCCCATGAACACGGCCAGCTTGAGTGCGTTTCAAGACCTGACCACTGTAGACGTGATGATATACGGGTTTGGGGCTACGGATTCTCGGGGCACATGGCGACTGGATAATGTTGCCTTGAATGGATCAGTTATACCTGTTCCATCTGTTCCCGATTCAATTCCCTGTCTCGCCGGTCTGGGTTGCGCCTTGGGGTTGCTGGCGGTTTTTAGGAGGACCAGCAACGCCTCCCGTCCATTGACACAGAGGCGTGTTTAGCTCATACGCAACCATGCTATTATAGAGTGACACTTCTGACACGGATGAAACCATCAGATTTGCCGCGACGGCGCGAGCGGAGTGACGCGCCCTGCCAGTGCAATTTGCGACGAAGCCCCGACATTCAGACGCGCACCTCTGATTCCGGCCAGCCTGTTCCGCTCGATTAAGATTCGCGTCAATCCGTGTCATTCGGGGAGAGTGTTCTAATTTCAATGGTGGCACGACCCGCGCCGCGAGGCGCGTCGGGTTGCAGCGCGGCCCGACCCGCCAAATCAGGACACCGCCAATTCGTGTTAAACCCGAAAACAGGAGTTGGGGAGCGCGCCCGCCCTCGGGTGCGGCTGGACGCGCCTCGCGTCCAGCACCTTGCGCGTGAGACTGACCAGAACGTCTGGAATTTTTCAGTGCGCTCAAGGTTTTCCGCGAGGGCGCGGAAAACGGCACGCGCGGCGCGTGCGCTCCCCATTCCGCTTCGGTTTTCGGGTTAAAAGTAATTATGCGTAGCTGGCGCATTTCGCGGCTCCGGGTTCCGCTGCGAAAATTATTTTCTCGCAAGTCAACATTCACTACAATATAAGAAACCAAAACATCCATGAAAATAGCCATTGTCGGTCTGGGTTACGTCGGTCTGCCCTTGTCACTCCAATTCACCCGCTCGGGCGTGAATGTTTTGGGGCTGGACATTGACTCCGGCCAAGGTCGCCTCCCTCAACCAGGGGAAGAGTTACATCAAACACATCGAATCGTCCGCCATCGCGGAGGCGGTGAAGGCCGGCAGCTTTGCCGCCGTCCACGGACTTTGAACGCATCCGGGAAGTGGAGGCCGTGATCATCTGCGTGCCGACGCCGCTGAACAAGAACCGGGAGCCGGACATTTCCTACATCATTGACACCGGCCTGTGCATCGCGCCGCATCTGCAGAAGGGCATGCTGGTGTCGCTGGAATCCACGACCTATCCGGGCACGACGGACGAGGATTTGCGGGAGGTGCTGGAAAGCGGCTCCGGGCTGAAGGCGGGCGTGGATTTTCATCTGGCCTTTTCGCCGGAACGCGAAGACCCCGGCAACGCGCAAAGCAAGGTGGAAATCATTCCCAAGGTGATTGGCGGTTACACGCCCGCCTGTCTGGAACGCGCCAAGGCGGTGTATGGCAGGGCCATCAAAACGATTGTGCCGGTTTCGTCCTGCCGCGTGGCGGAGGCGACCAAGCTGCTGGAAAACATCTTCCGCAGCGTGAACATCGCGCTGGTGAACGAATTGAAGGTGGTTTATAGCGCCATGGGCATTGACGTTTGGGAGGTGATCAACGCGGCGAAGACGAAGCCGTTCGGCTTCATGGCGTTTTATCCCGGGCCGGGCCTGGGCGGGCATTGCATTCCGATTGATCCGTTTTATCTCACTTGGAAGGCGCGCGAATATTCGCCAGAACACGCGCTTCATCGAACTGGCGGGCGAAATCAACACGTCCATGCCGATGCACGTGGTGAACCGCACGGCGGAGGCGCTCAACGCGCGGCGCAAGGCGGTGAACGGCAGCCGGGTGCTGATGGTCGGCCTGGCCTACAAACCGAACGTGGACGACGAGCGGGAATCGCCGAGTTACACGCTGATGAATCTGCTGAAGGAACGCGGGGCGGAAGTGGCCTATTACGATCCCTATGTGCCGGTCATCCGCCCGACCCGCGAACATCCGCATTGGGCGGGCACCCGTTCGGTGAAGTGGGACCGCCCGACGCTGGAGAGTTTCGACGCGGTCATCATCGCGACCAACCATCAGGCGGTCAATTACCAGGAACTGGCCGACTGGTCGCCGTGCATCGTGGACACGCGCAATGCCATGGCAGCGATCAAAACCAAACCGGGTCAGGTTTGGAAGGCGTAAAAATGTGACTGGCAACGGGGCTTGGTTGCCGCCGGATATATCGCCCTATCGAAAGCGTCGCCAAGATTGACAATTGGAGCGCGCTGTTCATAACACTTTGCATTTGAGCGAGTTTCAAACAAAAACCCCATCGCTTCAACTTCCTGCCGTCGGAAAGTCTTACAGATTTTATATAAATGTCACAATAAAGCAAACGGCTGAAGTTGCACAATTACCTTGTAATAAATCAGTTGTGACAAACAACTAGCAAATGGCACGATAGGCGCTGGATGAAAAGCAAGATATAACGCCATTAAAATGAATCTAGAAATCTTCCAAACACTTATGGCGTATGTCTTCCTGGCCTGCATAACACGGGTGACCACACTGGCCAAGATGGAATTTCGGCTCACAGAGACGTGGTGATGCGATGATATGATTCTTTTGTTGGGAGCCAGCGGTTATGTCGGCCAGGCCTTTTCGGACGAGCTGCGCCGGCGGAGGTGTCCTACATTCCGCTGACACGCCGGGCGATTGATTACACCAGTTTCGAGATTCTGTTCGATTACATCCGGAAGATGAGGCCGGAGTTTATCATCAACGCCGCGGGCTACGCACCCAACCCCAACGTGGACGCCTGCGAATCGGCACGGGAGGAGGCGTTGTGCGCGAACGCGCTGCTCCCCCAGACCATCGCGCGGGCCTGTCTGATGACCAATACGCCGTGGGGCCACGTTTCTTCGGGCAGCATTTACAACGGGGCCAAAGTGGCGGAGCGGGGACGAATGAGGATCGAGAGAGACCTCAACCAGCCCGGAAATGCGCGAGCTGTTTGCCGAACAACCTGAAGATTTTCACGGCTTCACCGAATGGGACGAGCCAAATTTTTCCTTCCGGCGCGCGCCCTGCAATTTTTACAGCGGCACCAAGGCCCTGGCCGAGGAGGCGATCCGCGGCGTGGGCCAGAACTACATCTGGCGGCCCCGGATGCTGTTCAGCGAACGCGACGAACCCCGGAACCTGCTCACAAAACTTCAGCATTACGACCGGGTTTATGACAACGTGAATTCGATCACGCAACTGGATGAGTTCGTGCGGGCGTGCCTGGAGCTTTGGGAACGGCAGGCGCCGTTTGGCATTTACAACGTGGTGAATCCCGGCGCGGTCACGACGCGGCGGATCGTCGAAATGATCCGCCAATTCCTCGATCCGGACCGGGACTTTGAGTTCTGGGAAAATGACGAGGAGTTTTACCGGTGCCAGGCGAAAGCGCCGCGTTCCAATTGCATCCTCGATCCCTCGAAACTTCTCGCGCTCGGCGTGAAAATGCGTCCCGTGGAAGAGGCGCTGGAAGATGCCCTGCACCGGTGGCAGACGGCTTCCACGTTTGCCGATTTTGTCCCGGCTGGAATGCATCTGGCGGCCGCCGAGGGTTTGGAAATGCCGGCGCCGCGCCTTAATTTGTAAGATCAGGCCGTTTCACGCGGAATAAATGCCTTGCTCCCCGGGGCCATCTCTGCGAAAACATCCCCCGGCTGGCAGACATGAAAGCGACAGATAAACCCATTTTAGCGGCGATATGAACAGTATGCCGTCATTCTTTCGACGCTGTTTCGTGGCGATGCTGTGTCTCTTTTCGCCAATCTTCCCGGCACTGGCGCAGAGTGTCATTTCGTCGCCGCCGCAAACACCGGCAACCCCGCCCGCGGTGCAGGAGGAGCAAAACAGCAATCCCATGCAGGTGTTCGCCCCGGCGGAAGCTGGCGTCCTCCCGTCCGCATTCCAATGGGGGCCGGTCAACGTGCATCCCCATCTGGACTACCAATTCAGCTATGGAAACGGGATCCAATCGTCGCCGGGCCGGCAACAGAACTCGGTCGTTCAGCAGATTTCGCCGGGAATTCTTTTCAACCTGGGCGACCACTGACTCTGGATTACACGCCGACCCTGGCTTTTTATTCCAGCAGCAATTTCCAGGACACGGTGAGCCACTCCGTGCAACTGGGCTGGGGAACGGCTTATGGCAACTGGTTTTTCAGCGGTTCACAAAGCTTTGTCTCATCCTCGGATCCGAATATCGAGACCGCCGCGCAAACCGACCGTCAAAATTATTCAACCGCGTTCAACGCCTCCTACAAGTTCAACGATAAAATGTCGCTGGACACGGGGTTGAACCAGAATTTGAGCTATGTCGGCAACGGGACCGGCTCGACCAATTTCTACCTGCAAGGGCAAGGTCTGGCGGATTCCAAGTCGTGGTCAACGATGGAGTGGTTCAATTATCAATTCTGGCCCCGGTTAAGCGCCGGCATTGGCGTCGGGGCGGGTTACACCATCCAGGAAAACAGCCCGGACTCTGTCAACGAGCAGTATCAGGCCCGGGTCAACTGGCGGGCGACGGACAAGATCAGCTTTCAGTTGAGCGGCGGCCTGGAAGACCAGCAGTATTTGAGCGGCGGCGCGGGTGACCTGCTGACCCCCATCTTCGGCGCCACCGTCCAATACCAGCCCTTTGACCAAACCCGGATCACCTTGAGCGCCAGCCGCTCCGTGAGTCCCGTCATCTTTTCAAAACCAAACCACCGAAAGCACCGGAATTTCGGCGGGGCTGAATCAGCGCCTGCTGGGACGGTTGAACTTGGATTTGTCTGGAGGCTATAACACCACCAAGTATCTCTCCTCGGTATCCGGTTCTCCCAGTGCCGCCGGCCGCGACGATGACATCTATTCCTTCAGTGCCCGGCTGTCCTGTCCCCTGCTCAAGCGGGGAACGGTTTCGGTGTTTTACCATTACAGCGAAGATTCCTCCAGCCAGTCCGGATTCACGTCAGGATCCGGCTTTGGCTACACGAGCACCCAGGTCGGTTTTGAAATTGGTTGGCGGTATTGAAATCCGCAGCGATCAATTCAGGGTGATGAAATGCCACTGGAAGGAGGATGCAAAATGACCAACGACTCACAGCCCAATCCCGGCACGCAATCGCAGCCGCAATGCTTGGAACCGGCCAGACCGGCCGCCCGGCAACTGCGGAACTTTGCCCTCGCAGCACTGGTCCTTGCACTCGGTTTCGCAAAGCCATTGTGGGACCTGATGCAGTTTGTCTGGCACAGCCAGTTCCATTCCTACATCCTGTTGATTCCATTGATCAGCGTGTATCTGGTCTGGCTGAAGAAGCGGAGTTTTCCAATTTGTTCACAGCCGGCCCGAAAGACAGCGTCGGCGTTTTTGCTGGCAGGGACGGTGGTGCTCGCCGCTTACTGGCTGTTTCTTCGTTCCCGCATGAAGCTGGCGGAGGACGATTATCTGGCGGTGATGATGATTTCCTTTCTGTTGTTCTTTTGGGGCATTTGCGGCCGGTTTCTGGGGAAGGAAATGCTGCGCGCAACCGCTTTTCCGCTGGGCATACTGGTTTTCATGGTGCCCATCCCCGCCTTTGCCATGCCCGCGATTGATTCCTTTTTGCAGCACGGCTCCGCCGCCGCCGCCCAAGGATTCTTCACTCTGGCGGGCACGCCCATTCTGCGGAGCGGTCTGACCTTTCAACTGCCTGGCATCACCATCCAGGTCGCCCCGGAATGCAGCGGCATCCAATCCAGCATGGTCCTGCTGATCACCGGGCTGGTGGCCGGCTATATGTTCCTGCGCAGGCCGTGGAACCGGGCAATGTTGGCAATGCTGATGATTCCCCTGGGACTGCTGCGGAACGGCTTCCGGGTCTTCACTATCGGCGAACTTTGCGTCCACATCGGGCCGCAGATGATTGATTCTCCCATTCATCACAGGGGCGGGCCAATATTTTTTGCCTTGTCCCTGATACCCCTTTTTATTGTGCTGGTCCTGCTTCAACGATCCGAACAGGGCTGGAGAAAATCCAAACGTAATACCGGGGAAGATCCAAACTCAAAACCTCTGAAATAAGATATGCGAAAATTCACTCATCTGGTTCCACCATTGATCGTCCTTCTGCTCGCCGCTATCACCGGCGCCGGTTGCACCGCCAAGGTGAAAGCGTCCTACCATTTGCGCCGGGCCAACAATTATTTTAATGCCGGGCAGTATGACAAGGCGGACATCGAGTATAAAAATGTTTTGCGGAACAACCCGCAGGACGCGCAGGCGTGGAGCCGCCTCGGCATCATGTATTTCGAGGAAGGCCGCCTGGGCGAAGCCGCCCAGATCCTGACGCCGCGCGCAACAACTGGCCACCAACAACCTCGAAGTCCGTTTGAAGCTGGGCACGATCTATCTGCAAGCCGGGAAATTGAAGGAGGCGCAGGACGAGGCCGGTTTTGTTCTGGAGAAAAACCCCCGGGACGCCCAGGCGCCAATCCTGCTGGCCGAAGCCGCCGCGACAAATCAGATCGCCGCAATCCGCCAGCGCCTGCAAAGAATGTCGCAACCCAGCGACACCGCGCCGCTGGAAACGGCCTTGGGAGTGCTGTCCTTCCGCCAGGGCGACCTCAAATCTGCCGAAGCCAGCTTCAAACGCGCCGTGACTCTCGATCCAAAATTCACCGACGCCTACTCCGCGCTTGGAAATGTGTTCATCGCGCAAAAGGACTTGAAACAGGCCGACCAGGCCTTCAAGACGGCGGCGGACCTGGCCCCGCCCAGATCGGGCAAGGCGCTGCAATACGCCCAATTCAAAATCGCGACGGGAGATTCCGCGGCTGGAAAACAGTTGCTGGACGGCCTCGTCAAAAAGGCGCCGGACTATCTGCCGGCGTGGATTGCGCTGGCCCAACTCGCCGCCGCCGATAAAAAATACGCCGATGCCGTCACCCTGCTCGGCAACGTGTTGAGCCGCGACCCGCAGAATCTCGAGGGCGTGCTGTTGAAAGGCCGCCTGGAATTGCAACAGGGCCAGGCGGCCGAGGCCA
Organism: uncultured Verrucomicrobiae bacterium; assembly: GCA_963711945.1. Taxonomy (GTDB): domain Bacteria; phylum Verrucomicrobiota; class Verrucomicrobiia; order Limisphaerales; family UBA11358; genus UBA11358. Next base: position 631,618 of record CAVQGB010000010.1, read on the forward strand.
TCACCGACCTTGAAAGACTGGCCAAGGTGTTCCCCAAATTGCCGGTCGTCTATTACCAGTTGGCCCAGGCCCATCTGGCCAACAACGAATCCGACAAGGCCATCGGCAATTTGAACCAGGCCCTGACCCTGAACCCCAAGTATGCCGACGCCACTCTGTTGCTGGCCGAAGTCCAGATCCGGACCGGAAACGCCACGCCCGCGATTGCCTCCCTGCAGCAGTTGCTCAAACAGCAGCCACAAATCGTGCCCGCCCAGTTGTTGCTGGCGGAAGCTTATCGCGACCAGGGCAGTCTGGACGGCGCGGTTCAAATTTATCGCGGACTGGAAAAAGCCTATCCCACCAATGCGGTGTTTCCGCTGCTGCTGGGAACCGCGCTGGTCCAGCAAAAGGACAACGCCGGGGCGCGCGCGGCATTTGACCAGGCGCTCAAACTGGCGCCCGATAACCTGCAGGCATCTGGAACAGTTGGTGAATCTGGACCTGATGGAAAAGCAATACGCCGCCGCCCAGCAGCGCGTGCAGCAAAAGATCGGGCAATATCCCAAGTCCGCCGCGTTGCAGGTGCTTCTGGCAAATGTCCTCGTTGCCCGCGGCGACACGAACCAGGCGGAAAGCGCGTTGTCAAAAGCCATCGAATTGCAGCCCGATGCCCAGCAGCCGTATTTGATGCTGGCCCAGCTCTACACCGCCGCCAATCAAAACCAGAAGGCCCTGGCCGACCTCCAGGCGGCGCTGGCCAAAAACCCGAAGGACACCGCCGCATTGTTGCTCATGGGCATGACCTACAACGCGGAGAAGGAATACAAGGACGCCCGCGACGCCTATGAAAAAGTGCTGGCCGCGTCTCCGAAAAATGCCGTGGCGTTGAACAATCTGGCGTATCTCTACGCGGAAAATCTGGGCCAGCCTCGACAAGGGCCTACCAAATGGCGCGCCAGGCCCGCGACTTGGCGCCGACGGATCCTGCCGTTGCCGACACGCTCGGGATGGATTCTTTATCGGAAGGGGCAGTATTCCTCCGCGTTGAGCCTGCTGCGGGAAAGCGCGGCCAAATTGACATGCCGTGCCGGAAATTCAATTCCACCTGGGCATGACGTGTTACATGATGGGGGATGAGGCGAACGCCCGGACGGCATTTCAACGCGCGCTGCAACTCACCGGCGATCTTCCCGAAACGAACGAATGCAAACAATGTCTGGCCGTGCTGGCCATTGACGCCAACACGGCCGGGCGCGGACACGCGCGCCTGGCTCGAAAAGCGGGTGGCCAGCCAGCCCAACGACTCCGTTGCCGCCATGCGGCTCGCCGCCATCTATCAACGCGACGGCATGGCGGACAAGGCCATCGCCACTTACGAAGCGGCCTTGCAGGCCAACCCGCAAAACGTCATCGGCCATGGTGAATCTGGCCCGGCTGTATGCACCCAAGGACCCGCAAAAGGCCTTCAACCTGGCCAAGGCGGCTTATAATTTGACGCCCAACAACCCGCTGGTCACCCACACTCTGGGCCATCTGGCCTTCCTGACGGGCGACTATAAATGGTCGTTGAGCCTGCTCCAATTGACCGCCCAGGCGCAACCGCAAAATCCGGAAGTGCTCTATGATCTGGGCGAGGCCTTCTACAGCCGAGGGCAAGGTGCCGGAGGCAAGAACCGCCATGCAAAACGCCTTGCAGACCGGAACCGCCTTTGCCCAAACCAACGAAGCCCGGCGTTTTCTGTCAATGACCGCCCTGGCGGACGTGCCGGCGCAGGCGCTGGCCGCGCAACCGCAGGTCGAGGCCATCTTGAAATCCGCCCCCGATAATGTGCCGGCGCTCATGGTCAAGGCCGCCATCGCCGAACAGAAACCCGACCTGGCCGCGGCGGCGCAAACTTATGAGGGCGTGCTGAAACACTACCCGGATTTCGCCCCCGCCCAAAAACGGCTCGCCATCCTCTACGCGAAAGACCCGAAAAACGACGCCAAGGCTTATCCGCTGGCGGTCAAGGCCCGCGACGCCTTTCCCAGCCGACCCGGAAGTCGCCCGGACTCTGGGCATCATCGTCTATCGCCAGGGGGATTACTCGCGCGCCGCGACTTTGTTGCAGGAAAGCGCCCGCCAAAGAACCAGCGACGCGGAGCTGATGTATTACCTGGGCATGGCCCAATACCACCTCAAGCACAACGCGGAAAGCAAAACCGCCCTCCAACGGGCATTGGACTTGAATTTGTCCGGCGCGCCGGCCGCCGAAGCCAAACGGGTCCTGGCGGAATTAAAATGAACCGGATTTGATGAAGCGCGCGACGCTGTCCGCGCCCCGGATCAACGCAAAGGCGCAAAGGAAGATTTTCCTTTGCGCCTTTTGTGCTTTACCGGGCCAATCCGGAATTTCCAGAACGAATTAACATCGCCTTCCGAGTCGTTGCCGGCGGACTCATTCGGCGAAAATAATCGCGCCACAATTCTCCTGATTGTGTGCCATTGAAATCGCTTTCCGAGGCGCAACCGGATGATTATTCTTAATGGATAATTGAAACGTCCGTCCGAAGTCTGCGGATTAAATTCACCGAACCAAATGAACCTCTCGATCATCCTCGCCCATCCCAATCCCGGCAGTTTCAATCACGCCATCGCGGCAACGGCAGCGGACACGCTGCGCCGGAACGGTCACGCCGCCATTCTTCACGATCTTTGCCACGAACACTTTCCGCCGCTCTTCCCGGCGGCGGAACTTCAGAAGGAAGCCAAGCTCGATCCGGTGGTTGCCCGGCATTGTGAAGAAATTGTCGGAGCCGACGGCATCATCATCGTGCATCCCAACTGGTGGGGCATGCCGCCGGCAATTTTAAAAGGGTGGATTGACCGCGTGCTGAGGATGGAGGTCGCTTATCGTTTCGTGGCGAATGACAAGGGCGAAGGGGTGCCGCAAGGATTGCTTCGTGCAAAGGCGGCGGTTGTATTCAACACAGCCAACACACCGGATGAACGGGAGAAAGCCGTCTTTGGCGATCCACTGGAAACACTTTGGAAGAAATGCATCTTTGATCTCTGCGGCGTAAAGAATGTCCAGCGCCGGACCTTTTCGGTCGTCGTCACCAGCACGCCGGAACAGCGCGCACAATGGCTTGCGGAAGTGCGCACCAAAATTGCCGCTTGTTTCCCGCCGGCGCAATAATTTTGAAATGGAAAAACCGCCACTCCGCCCGCCGCGCCGGCGGCCGTGTTCGGAAAGGGATTGAGCCGCGGCAATTGCTTAATTGCGGCAATGGCCGGCCACTGGTAAGTTAACACGACATGAGCATAGACACTTTGGCCGCCAAATATAAGGCATTGCCCGCCCCGGCACAAAAGCAGGCGGAAATGTTCGTTGAGTTTTTGTCGAATACGGCGCCGACGAAATTCATGCGCCCGGCAAAACGCCGTTGAATTGCAGCATCATCTCATCGGATCGTGATGAATTGCCTGGTGGACACCAACGTCTTTCTGGAAAATTTGGACCCACCGCCGCCTGTGCAAATTTGATCTTGACGAGCGGGATGCTAGATTGCTGAAAGGTGGAGGATTGCTCTGCGAAAGTGCCGAACCGGGTCTCCTTTGATGCAAATGAATGTTTCCATTGTGGTCGCCGTGTTCAATCAAATCGAACACACGCGTCGTTGTGTTGCCGGGATGGCAGCCGAAAGATCGGCGGGCGCACGGTTGATCGTGGTGGACAACGGCTCCACCGATGGCACGGCGGAATTCCTGGCGGGTCAGCCGGACATTTTGACAATTCGAAATATTGAAAATGCCGGCTGTGCCCGGGACCTGGAACCAGGGGGTAAAAAAGGCCAAAGAGGACTGGGTGGTGATCCTCAACAACGACGTTGTTCTGACGGAAGGCTGGCTGGAAGGGTTGTTGGAGTTCGCCAGGCAAAAGTCGGTGGATATCGTGTGTCCGGCTCTCCGAGAAGGCGTGCTGAATTATGATCTGCCCAATTACGCCCGCGGATTTGTCAGTCGAATGGCGGATGTTGCGCGGCCGGGCGCGGCCCATGGCGTTTGTTTTTTGATTCGGCGGCCCGTTATTGAAACCGTTGGTTTGTTCGACGAAAAGTTCAAATTCGGAGTATTCGAGGACGACGATTTTTTTCTTCGAGCGGGACTGGCGTTGTTCAGCACGGCGATCACCGGCGCCTCGTTCATTCACCATTTCAGATCCGTCACACAGGCCGCCATCCTCCAGGAAGGCGTGCCGCCCTATGAAGAGGAGAATCGAATCTATTTTCGGAAAAAGTGGGGTTTGAACTGGTGGCGTCGCAAACGGAGGCAGGTCGTTTCCGCCATCCGGTCCAGCCGCTGGCGGCAGCGCGAACTCCGGCACGGCCATATTCTTTGGGAGCGCTGGAAAAAGGGGAAATGGGTCCACCATTGAACGCCGCATCCCATCCATGAAGACTCCGCGAGTCAGCGTCCTGATCCCCACGTTCAATTATGCGCGATACCTCCCGGAGGCGGTTGAGTCCGTGCTGCAACAGGACTTCCGCGATTTTGAACTGCTCATCGCCGACGATGCTTCCACGGACGGCTCGGCCGAAATCCTGCGCCGCTATGCCGCGAAGGACGGGCGGATTCGATTCAAGATTCATTCCAGGAATCTCGGGATGGTTTCGAATTGGAACTGGTGCCTTTCGGAGGCCCAAGGAGAATATGTGAAATTCCTTTTTGGCGACGACCGGCTGGCGTGCTCCGATGCGCTGTCGCAACTGGTCGGATTGCTGGACGCGAATCCGTCCGCGGTGATGGCGGTTTCGCGGCGCTATTTGGTGGACGAGCATTCGAGGGTCACCGGCCTCGCCGACGATCTGGGCAGGCCGGGGCTGCACGTTGGAACGCGGGTGATCGCGCAATGCCTGGCTCGCGATTGCAATCTGATTGGCGAACCGTCGGCGCTGTTGTTCCGCAAACGCAACGCGGGTCGCGGGTTCAATCCCGGCTACCGGCAGCTCGTGGATGAGGAAATGTGGTTTCGTTTGCTCGAGGCGGGCGATCTTGTGCTGGCCTCAAACCCGCTGTGCTGCTTTCGCAAACATGCGCGGCAGCAAACGGAATTGAACGCCGCCCATCACGTTGGAGAGGCGGAAAGCCACCGGCTGCTCATGGATTACGCATCCAAGCCATACCTCACGCCCGGAGAACGCCGCCGCCGTTTTTCCACCGGCATCTACCAACTCCGGAAACGCCGCAGGAAAAATGCCGGCCCATCGGACGGCGCGCTCCTGGAAATGGAACGGGATTTGATCGCGGGCCTGGGCATTGTTTGGCATCTGGCGTATTGCCTTCGCCGGCGGATTGTCCGGCCGTTTCAAAATCTGCGCCGCTGGTGTCGCCGCGTTGTGGCCAAGGGAAGCAAGCTTCCGCTATTCGCCGGCGTCAGCTCGCCCGCGGCCGGAAATGAAATCGTTTCTTCCGGAGAAACCGCTCGCAATATCGGGGCCATGAACCCGGTGGGCGCGCCGACTTTCAGTGTGATCATGCCCGTCTGGAATCGTGCCCACCGGGTCGGCGCGGCAATCGAAAGCGTTCTGGCACAGACATTCCAGGATTTCGAACTGATCCTTGTGGACGATGGCTCCGATGACGGCCTGGAGCCCGCCATCCGGCGGCATCTTGGCCCGAAAGTGCGGCTCATTCGAACGCCGCATCGCGGAGTTGCTTCGGCGCGCAACGCCGGCATCAAGGCAGGCACCGGCCGCTATCTCGCCTATCTGGATTCTGACAACACCTGGCGTCCGCATTTTCTTGAACGAATGAAACGCGCTCTGGATGGCGACGCGGGCGGCCGCCAGGCCGCCTATTCGATTGCGGAAATTCACGAATGCAACGGAATGGCGCATCCCGCCGGGGCGAAGACCGCCGGCGAACCCGTGAGTCTCCGCAAGCTGGCGCAATACAATCAATTGGACCAAAACACGCTGGTTCACTCCCGCCAATGCCTCGAGCTGGCGGGCCTGTATGACGAGTCGCTGCGGCGCTTCGTGGATTGGGAATTCATCGCGCGGCTCACGGCCAGATTTGAGCCGGTGTTTGTCCCGGAAATTCTTGTTGATTACAACTGGGGCCTGGAGCGAAACGCCATTTCGCTCGCGGAAAACATCGAAACAGCGCGGCGGAAGGCGGTCAGGAAAATTGAAAAAACGTTGGACCGCCCGGAGAAAATTTCCATCTGGCACGACGCGTTGGAATACGTCTGGGACGACCTGCCGGATGAAAAGCATGACAACTGGCTCCGGGTCCGGCGCGGCCCGTATGACCTGAAGAACTTTCGTCCCACGGGTTATCCATTCATGCTCCAGATCGAACCGACCACCCGCTGCAACCTCCGTTGTCCGTTGTGTCCGGTGGGCCGCGACACATTGGGGCGGCCCAAGAGAGACATGACCATCCCGGAATTCAAGGGGATCATTGACGACGTGCGGCGCTGGGTGATGTTTTTGGTCCTGTGGGACTGGGGCGAACCGTTCGCCAATCCCGAATTGCCGCAATTCATCCGTTATGCTTCCGACGCTGGAATGCAAACGGTCACCAGCACGAATGCGCATTACCTGAACGACACGGACCAGGTCGCGGCCATTCTTTCGTCCGGGCTTTCGACGTTGATTGTGGCGATTGATTCCATTGACAACGCCGACTACCGGGCCTATCGCGTCGGCGGCAAACTCGAACGAGCCATCGGCGGCCTGAAAAAAGCGGTTGAACTGAAACGGGTGATCGGGAGCAAAACCATGATCAACCTGCGCATGGTTGTTATGCGGCAAAACGAGAATCAGATCGCGCAAATGCGGCGCATGGCCAGGGAGATGGGTGCGGACCGCTTCACGGTGAAAACGCTGAATCCTTCGTGCGGCGATGTTTCCATGGATTCAAATTTGGTGCCGCTGAACAAAAAACTCAGGCGCTTCCAATACGTCGGAAATACCTGGGAGCGTATTCCGGTCAATGCCTCATGCGATCGCGTTGCCGTCATGTCGAATATTTTTTCAAACGGCGATGTGGTGCCATGTTGTTACGACTTCGATTCCTCAATGAAAATCGGGAACGCCTTCGAAACGCCGTTCTCCCGCATTTGGGTTTCGCCGGAATATCGCGAGGCCCGCCGCCGCATCCACGAACAACGCGGCGAGTTGACCCGGTGCAGCAACTGCCATATCAACTTTAAATCCTCCAAAACCGGATGGTTCGCCGAGGCCACAGACCTGAAACCGCCAAGGCGCTTCTGGGATCCGAGACGTTATGCAAACCTGCTCTCGGCGGGCCAACCGCATTAAGAAACGAAATAATGCTCCACGCCCAATTGAAGGCAGTTTTCGCATTGGACAGGTGTTGCCGCTGGCTTTAAACTCCGTTCATGAACCTGAAGATCGGGGTTGAGTGCAAAACGGATGGCCGCTGGCTGGCCGAAGTGCCGGGATTGCCGGGTTGCCGGACCTGCGGCAAGAACCAAGTCGAGGCGGGAGGCCAGGACCAAGGCACTCGCTCGGCGCGTGCCGGCGAACCGGTTGGAACACGGTGAATCGGTGGCCGCAGGTGAAGAATTGCTTTCCGTGGCATGAACCAATGGGACTCATGCATGTTCTTGCCGCCTTGCTGCACAGCGGCTGGATCATCAAACGCCAGCGCGGCACTTCCACTGGGTTCTGGCGCGGGCGGCAGGACGGATGTGGCATTTGCCTCCCATGACAATGAAAAATCGGCCAGAAAATGCCCGTGCACCTCGCCTGGCGCAACGGACCTGGACCGGGCGATTCTTATGCGGGATTGGAAGCCGTTTCCCGCTCGCGTTGCCGTCAGGCGTTTAGCGATGCATCTTTTCGCGGCCAATTGAATTTATGAGCACAAACTATCAAATTGTCGTTTGCGGCAGCATCGTTCCCGATCCGCTGCAAACGCTTGAACCCGTCTCCACGCCCGCCGGGCCGGCGTTGAAAAATGAAATGATGCTGCCCGCCGTCCTCGATCCGTGGGCGGGCCACGCGCTTTACGAAGCCGCCAATCTGGCGAAAAACCAGCCCGGCAGCAAAGTCTGGCTCGTCAGCCTCGGCCCGAAAGCCAAACTTCAGCAGGTCATGATGACCGTGGCGCAGAAAGTGCCGTTCGAACTCGTCGCACTCGACGGCCCGGCCAGCGGTTTTACCGACGCCACCGAGACGGCGGCGGCGCTCGCCGACGCCATCGCCGCGATTCCGGGCCTCGACAAATCCAGGCTGCTGGTTTTCGGCGGCTGGGAATCCGCCTCGCGCGGCGCGGGCGCAACGATGCAAATGGCCGGCGAACGCCTCGGCATCCTGGACCAGTTTCAAGGCGTGGATCAGCTCACGGTGAACTCCGATGGATCACTGGAAATTCTGGAGCGCATCGAAGGCGGCAAACATCTGGTTTCCAAGTGCGCTGGCGCCCCCGCCTTGCTCGGCTGGGCCACGGGCAATTTGCCGGAACCGAAAAACAATCCGCAGGTGGGCATGGTCAACATGCGCACGGTGATGCCGGCGCTGCAAAAGGCCAGGCCGGTGAAGCTCGCCGGTGAAGGGTTGAGTTTCGCCAGCGTGGCGGTGCCCAAGCAACTGCGCGAAACAAGAATTGTGAAGGATAAAGCACCAGACGACATCGCGAAGGAAATCGTCGAATGGATTAAAAAATAGAACCACGAAATACACGAAACACACGAAAGAAATTATTAATGGAGACCAGTTTCAAAAACGACTGCTCGCTTCAAGTTGGCGTTCAAGCTTCAACTTGTTCGGTCGTTGGCTTTGAAAATCCGACAAGCTGAAGCTTGAACTCCAACAATTAATACCATGGAAACCCTACTTCTTCTTGCTCACACGGAAAATGACGGCTCGCTCGCCAAGCCGGCGCGCGAAGCCCTGCACGCGGCGGCGACGCTGCACAAATCGCTCGCGGGCTCAAAACTCGTCGTCGGCTTCGTCGGGGAAAACGTGCAGGCGGCGGCCAATTCCATCGCGGCCTGTCCGGCGACAAAATATTTCGGCGTCACCGGCGCGGAGTTTTGCCATTCACGCTACGCCACCGACGCGGCTGCGGCGGAAGCCATTTGCAAAGCGGCGCAGGCAACGATTGTCGTGGCAGCGGCCACTTCGCGCTGGGCGCGCGTGTTGCCCGGCGTGGCGCAAAGGCTTGGCGGACGTGCCGACACACACGTCACCGGTGTGGCGGCGGCGGATGGGAAAATTTCCGTCAACCGCTGGTTTTACAAGCAGCGCATGGAAGGTGCGCTGGCACGGACGCAGCGGCCGTGGGTCATCGGCATTGATCCCGGCAGCCAGGAACCGTGCGGTTGCGGCGCGGGCACGGCAATCGTGGAAATGGTTCCGGTGAATCTGGCCGACGCAGCCAAGCGCACGACGGTTGCCGGCATCCGCGAACCGAAGGCTGACGCGCAGACCATCCGGCCCGACGCGCAGGTGTTATTTGTGACCGGCGCTGGCTGGACAAAGAAACAGGCCGACGGTCAGACGCATTTGCCTGAAGCGGAAAAGTTGATTCTCGATTTTCTAAAGCAGTCACGCGCGTCGCTGGGCAGCAGCAAATCGCTGGTGGATTTGGGCGGCGAAGGCCAGGCGGTGCTGCCGTTCCTGTCGCATATGAACCAGGTCGGCCAGACCGGCGCGACGCCGCGGCATCCGAAGGGTTTGAGCACGTGCTGTCACGGCGAGGAGCCGCACACGGTCGGCTGGCGTTTCATTGGTGAGCGCCGCGCGGTGAATCTCGATCCGGGCTGCGGCTGGGCGCGCGGCAAGGCGGACGTGCTCTACATCGCGGATGCGTTCAAGGTCATGGCCAAGGTCAACGAACTGCTGGCCGCAAGCTGAACCCGAAATCATCAGACCGGCTGGGGTGCGGCCCTCAATTCACTGCCGGCAGATATATTTGTCGGCAGATTTATTTTGCAATTTCGCCGCTGTTTCTGGCACTGTTGCACGCATCAGACTGGATGAGGCCGTTGAATCTTAAATCGCATCGTAATTCATAAACATGAACTGGTATTACGTTGATCAAGGACAACAAGCCGGCCCGGTGAGTGACGAGCAGCTCGACGGCATGTTGCAAGGCGGGAAAATCCAGCCTGAAACCCTGGTCTGGCGCGAGGGCATGGCGGCTTGGTCGCCCTGTCGCGAGGCCAGAGGCGGAGCGGCCACGACCGGCACCACCGCTTCCGCGGCCGAGCCAACGCCGGAAGCCGTTTGCGCCGAGTGCGGCAAGTTGTTCCCTATTGATGAAACGATTCGCCATGGCAATGCCCGCGTCTGCGCCGGTTGCAAGCCGGTGTTCCTGCAAAAACTTCAGGAAGGCGCGGCGATCAATACGGGTGAAATGCGATACGCAGGATTTGGCACGCGATTCGGGGCAAAATTTTTGGACGGCCTGATTCTCGGCGTGCCAATGATCATTGTGTTCATCGCGATTGGCGCGATGAGTGGGACCAATGCGGAATCGTCGTCGTTTCAGATTTTCCCGATTCTTGTCCAAATCGGTTTCATCTTTGTCCAAATGGCGTATCAAGTCTTTTTTTTGGGAAAATACGGAGCAACACCGGGCAAGATGGCGTTCAGCATCAAAGTCGTCACCAGTGACGGCGCGAAGTTCGGTTATGGCCGCGCCACCGGGCGTTTCTTCGCAGAATTGTTGAGCGGGATGGTTTGTTACATCGGTTACCTCCTCGTCGCGTTTGATAATCCGCAACGGCGCGCATTGCATGACCACATCTGCAACACCCGTGTCATCTTCAGGTAGTGGATGAACGACCCGCTGATTCAATGTCCAAAGTGCCATTCGTGGCTGATGGAAGGCGTATTCAATCGGCCCGAATTCACGCCATGTCCCGCCTGCAACGTGCCGCTGCAAATCGAGGTGTTTCCCGCGTTGTTCCGCAAAATCAGCGCCGGCCAGAGCGGTGAGGCCGTCATGGTCGAGGGCGAATCGAGCTGCTTTTATCATCCGCAAAAAAAGGCGGTCCTGCCATGCGACGGCTGCGGGCGTTTTCTCTGCGCCTTGTGCGATTGCGCGCTCGACGGAAAGCATTTTTGTCCGGCCTGCCTTGAAGCCGGGAAAACCAAGGGGGGAATCAAAAGCCTCGACAACCAGCGCACGCTGCATGACGGCATTGCCCTGTCGCTGGCGATTTTTCCGATGCTCATTTTTTACTTCACCATCATCACGGCGCCGATGGCCTTGTTCATCGCAATCCGTTATTGGAAGACCCCGCAAAGCATCTTGCGGCGCACCAAAATCCGCTTCGTTGCCGCCATTGTTATTTCCATTTTGCAGATTGGCGGCTGGGCCGCTTTGATTATCATTTTGGCGACGCAACGCTGATGCCATGCCTGAAATCCGCTATAAACGTTTAACCCGGTCCCGCGCCCGCAGCATATTTGCCGTCGTCTTCCAGTCCCGCGCCAGCCTGTGGCTTGGCGAAGATCATTTGCTCTGCGTGAATACCAATGGTTACACGGAATCTTACAAACGCTTCTATTTTCGCGACATTCAGGCCATCACGATGCTGGAATCAGCCCGGCGAGATGTTTGGAACGCGATATTGGTGCTGCCCGTCGTCATTTGCTTGGTTGGCCTCGTGATTACGGCGCTGGAGGGGAAAAATATCGGCGGCATTATCGCCTGGTCGGTCTTTTTTGTGCTGGTTGCAACCCCGTTCGTGGTCAACAACGTCTGCGGTGCGACGTGCGCCTGCCAGTTGCGCACTGCGGTGCAAATCGAAATCCTGCCGTCGCTCTGCCGTGTGCGGCAGGCCCGCAAAGTGCTGGCCAAAATTCGACCTCTTATCGCCGCCGCCCAAGGTGGCGAATTGCCGGCGGATTCGGTGGGGACGCAAATGCAGGAGTGGGCCGCCGCCCAGACCGGAGAAACGGCGGCTAATCCCGTTCCAGGAGAACTGGACATCCCTCCCCGCCTGGCCCCCTGAAAATTCCACCCGCCTCATGCCAACACTCGCCCATCAACGCTGTTTCAATCATGCCGCGCGCGAGGCGGTGGCGCGCTGCCCGGATTGCGAACAATTCTTCTGCCGCGAATGCGTCACCGAGCATGAAGACCGCGTCCTGTGTTCGGTCTGCCTGAAGAAGCTCACGCGACAGCCCTTGACGCAACGGCAGGTGTTCGCGCGGATTTTTCAAGTCGCGCGCTGCGGCCTCGGCATTCTCGTCGCGTGGTATTTCTTTTTTCTCATCGGCGAAGGCTTGTTGAAACTGCCAGACTCGTTCCATGAAGGGACGCTCTGGCAGGTTCATTGGATTGACCGGGAATGAAACACGCGCGGCGACGACAAAGCAAAGGCGCCTTCGATCTCATCGAAGAGGCCGTGCATTTGCTCCGCACCGCGCCGTCGGCGTCGCTGGCGGTCTATTATCTGGGCGCGATTCCGTTTGTGCTCGGCCTGCTGTTTTTCTGGGCGGACATGAGCCGCAGCCCGTTCGCCAACCAGCATCTCGCCGACGCGAGCCTGGCCCTGGCCGGTTTGTTTTTCTGGATGAAATTCTGGCAGGCCGTTTTCGCGCACCGCCTCCGGGCGCAAATTGCCGCCGAATCGCCGCCAGCGTTGGGGCTTCGCCTCGGCACGCGGATATTCGCCACGCAAGTGATCCTGCAGCCGCTTGGTTTGTTTCTCATCCCGCTCTCGCTCGTGCCGGCCCTGCCGTTTGCATGGGTCTTTGCGTTTTATCAAAACGCCACCGCGCTCGCCGGTGGCGGGGATGGCGCGCCCAAACTTTTCAAGAAATCCTGGAAGCAGGCGGCGCTTTGGCCGGTGCAAAACAACGTCGCGCTCGCCCTGCTGATGGCATTCGGTTTTTGTGTTTTCCTGAACTGGGTGAGCGTCTGCCTCGTCCTGCCGCAATTGTTCAAAATGCTTTTTGGTATTCAATCCGTTTTCACTCAAAGCCCGTTGGAGCCTGCTGAACACGACGTTTTTCGCCGCGATGATCGGGCTGACCTATCTGTGCGTTGACCCGATCGTGAAGGCCTTCTACGCCCTGCGCTGCTTTTACGGCGAATCGCTCCAGTCCGGCGAGGATTTGAAGGCTGAACTGAAACCGTTTGTGGTTTCCGCAAAAAAAATCGCGGCTGCCGTTTTGATTTGTTCGGCAATTTTTCTGTCCGTTTCCGCCGGAGCTGCGGACGCCGACCAGCCGGCCAATCCGCCCGACGCCTCGCAGGTTTCGCCGCCCGATTTGGACCGCGCCATCAACCAGACCATCCACCAACAGAAATATACCTGGCGGCTGCCGCGCGGCAAAGTCGAGGAATCGGATGCCAACGAAGGCATCGTCGCGCGGTTCTTTCACAAGGTGGGTGCCATGCTGCACAATTGGGCGCGCGCAGTCCTGGATTGGCTGGACCAATCGCTGCAAAAACTTTTCCGCAACCGCCATCCGGCTTCCTCCGGATCGAGGTCCAACTGGGATTGGGGTTCGCCCGTGCAATTGCTGCTTTGGACGCTGGTCGCCGCGGTTGCCGCCGCGCTCGGCGTTTTTCTGTATCGCGTCTGGCGCGGACGCCAAAGGACGCGGAGCGCCGTTGCCAGCGAGGCGATGCTGCCCGTGCCGGATGTCGCCGATGAGAGCGTGGGCGCGGACCAATTGCCCGAGGACGGCTGGACGAAACTCGCCCGCGAACTGCTTGATCGTGGCGAATTCCGCCTGGCCATGCGCGCGTTCTTTCTGGCCAGCCTCTCGCATCTGGCCGCGCGCAACTTGATCGCCATCGCGCGGTTCAAGTCGAACCGCGATTACGAGCGCGAACTGCATCGGCGCGGGCATTCGTTTCCCGAAATGCTCGCCCTGTTCGGCGACAACCTGTCCGATTTTGAACGCATCTGGTATGGCATGCACGAGGTCAACCGTGAATCGGTGGCGCAGTTCTCGGCAAACGTGGAAAAAATCAAATCCGCCGGATGAAAAAGCATTTCCCCATCGTGTTGATGCTCGGCTGCGCGGCGGTGTTCGTCTTAGAGCCTGTTTGAAAAAGAAAAACGCATAAAGTGCTTGATTTGACTGGCTGGTTTTGGGGCTTTCATTCGCGGCAGCGCTTTTCGGGCGATGAAAATCGCTACTTATGACACCGACCTCACCCACGATCAATGGCACCTCCTTCGCCGCTTCCTGCCCGCCGCCAAAAAACGCGGACGGCCCCGCACCGCCCTGCGCGAAGTGCTCAACGCCATCCTCTATCTGGTCAAAACCGGCGCCCAATGGCGACTGCTGCCCAAAAACTTCCCGCCTTGGCAGACCGTCTATCATCATTTCCACCAGTGGACCCGCAACGGCCTGCTGGCCCGGCTTAACCACCGATTGCGCGCCAAGGTGCGGCAGGCTGTGGGCAAACAGGCGCAACCCACGGCGGCCAGTCTCGACAGCCAGACCGTTCGCGCCAGCGCCCACGGCGGTCCCGTCGGCTACGATGCCGCGAAGAAAACCAAGGGCCGCAAGCGTTTCCTGTTGGTGGACACCCTGGGGCTGCTCCTGGGCGTCACACTGGAACCGGCCGACTGCCCCGAACGCCAAGGATCCCGCACTCTGCTGGCCACCGTCTTGGCCGACTATCCCCAACTGCTCAAACTGTGGGTGGACGGTGGCTTCAATGGCCCCGAGTTCGCCGCCTGGGTGCAGGCACAACACCCCACACTGGTCGTTGAAGTGGTCAAACGTCTGGCCGAAGTGCCCGGCTTCCATGTGTTGCCCAAACGTTGGGTGGTCGAACGCACCTTCGGCTGGTTGATGCACTGCCGCCGCCTGGTGCGCGATCACGAACAGACCGCCGCCTCCGCCGCCGGCTGGATTTACCTCGCCATGACCCGTCTCATGCTCCGCCGACTCGCATGAACATTGGTTCATTTTGCTTTTTCAGACAGGCTCTTAGGCCTGGTCCGGTTGTTCCAGCTTCGGTTTGAGGCCGGCGACGTTTATCCGGAGTATTCCTCGCTGCGCGCCGGTCCGCTCGGCACAATGGCGTTTTATGAAAGCCTCGAAAAAATGCCGGGGCTTTCCGTGCGGCGCGATTTCAGCGCGTCCAACCGTTTGCCGGAAGAACCGCAAACGGTTTATCTGCACCTGGCGGGCAATCGTTACGAATGGAATGAGATGCCAGACGATTTGTTCCATGAAATCCAGGGTTACCTGGCGCGCGGGAACCGGCTCGTTATCACCTTTTTTCCACAGACCGAGCCGGAGATTTTCCATTTCAACGGCACAACGGAAACCCATTCGGTCAGATCCGCAAAAGCGAAGGACGAAAAAATGCCGCCTCCCAAGCCGGCCCCAAAAAAGAAAAAGGTCCAGGATGGCGGTGATTTATTGATTTCACTCGAGGATGAATGGAATTTCCACGCGGATTTTCAAAAGCTCGTCCCGGACGGTGATACCTACGCGCCCTCGTCCGTTGTCAACCAGACTGATCTTCCGCTCCCGAAAACGCTCGATTGGCACAGCGGAGTCATTTTCACGAACCTCGACAATTCATGGCGCGTGATTTACGCCCGCGGCACGAACGCCGTGGTCATCGAGCGCAAGTTTGGCCGCGGCTCGGTGGTCATGGCCACAGATTCCTATTTCGTCAGCAACGAGGCGATGGCCCGGGACCGGCACGCGGACTTGCTCGCGTGGCTGCTCGGCCCGGGCCGGAACGTCGTGTTCGACGAGGCGCATCTGGGCATCGTTGATACTTCCGGCGTCGCGACGTTGATGCGCAAATACCGCCTGCACGGGCTGGCCGCCGGCCTGATCCTGCTCGCCGGATTGTTCATCTGGAAGAATTCCACCAGCCTCGTCCCGCCGCTCGCGGACCAGGCGCTGGAAAATGTCGTGGCCGGCAGGGACGCCTCGTCGGGCTTCGTCAATTTGCTCCGCCGCAGCATCGCGCCGCGCGACCTGCTGGCAACCTGCTTCGCCGAATGGAGAAAATCGGTGGTGCAAAAGGGGAAATTGTCCGCAGCCCGATTCCAGCAGGCGGAAGCCATTTTTGCCTCGGAAAACGCGCTGCCAAACAAGGACCGCAATCCGGTTCAAACTTACCGGAAAATTTCCGAAACGCTCGCAACTCGAAATCCAAAACTATGAACACTGAACGACTCAAGGAAGTCCTCGCGCAGGCGCGGCAGGAGACCGGCAAGGTCATTATCGGCCAGCATGAGGTGATCGAAAGGGCGCTCATCGCCATCTTCACCGGGAACCACGCGTTGATCGAAGGCGTGCCCGGCGTCGCCAAAACGCTGCTGGTGCGCACGCTTGCCCGCGTGCTCGGCGCGGATTTTGCGCGCATCCAGTTCACGCCCGACCTCATGCCCGCCGACATCACCGGCACGAACGTCTTCAATTTGCAGCGCAACGAATTCTCGCTCATCAAGGGGCCGATTTTCACCTCGTTCCTGCTCGCCGACGAAATCAACCGCGCGCCGGCCAAGACGCAGTCCGCCCTGCTGCAAGCCATGCAGGAGCGGCTGGTCACGATTGACCGCGAGACGCACGCGCTGCCGCCGAATTTCACCGTGTTTGCCACGCAAAATCCGATTGAATACGAGGGCACCTATCCGCTGCCGGAGGCGCAGAAGGACCGCTTCATGCTGAAAATCACCATGGCGGCGCCCAACCGCGCCGAGGAATTATCGCTCGCGCAACGGACGATGACGAAGGATTCGCCGGAAACGCTGTTGGCACAGGGCGTCGTCCAGCCGGTCATCAAGGCGGAAGATCTGGCGGACTTGCGCGCGGGGCTGGCGGCCATCGTCATCCGCGATGAATTGGTCGCCTATCTCGTGGACATCGTCCGCGCGACGCGCTCGCACGAAAGCGTCCTCGTCGGCGCCGGTCCGCGCGCGACGCAATCGCTCATCATGGCCGCGCGCGCCTACGCCGCGATGTCCGGTCGCGATTTTGTGACGCCCGATGACATCAAGACGATGACGCCTGCCGTGCTAGAGCACCGGCTGATCCTCCGACCGGAGTTTGAAATCGAAGGGCTGACCGTGGCGGAAGTCATCCAGCAAATCCTCCGGCAAATCGCCGTGCCACGATGAAAATGTTGGGTTCATACTTCAGCTTGCCTGGGCTCCTAAACCAAAATAATGAACGAACAAGCTTAAGCTTGAACTCCAACCAATGATTGTCCCGCGCTCCAGATTGTTGTTTTGGGTAGCCGCCGTCGTGCTGCCGTTTGCATTTCTGGCGGCCGTCGCGCCAAATGCGGCGGCTGTTTCGTTGCTTTTCATCGCGGGACTTTTTCTGGTTGCGGCTGTGGACGCATTTGGCGCGCGCAAAGGTTTGGCAGGAATCGGCGTCGAACTTCCGGCATTGGCGCGCATGTCCAAAGACCGCGAGGCAAAACTGGAATTGCGGATTCGGAACGAAACGCAACGCAGCCGGACGTTGCGCCTCGGATTGCCGTGGCCCCGTGAGATCAAGGCCGCGTCGGAGGAGTTGGTCACGCTTCTACCCGCGCAAAGTGAGTGGTCGCGGCTGACGTGGTCCTGCACACCGCTCAAGCGCGGCAATTACCGGCTCGAACGGGCGTTCATCGAAGGCGCGTCGCCGCTGGGATTTTGGGCGGCGCGGAAAAACGTGCCCGTGCAATCGGAAATCCGCGTTTATCCGAGCCTGCTGGGCGAACGGAAGAATCTTGCGGCGCTGTTTTTAAACCGCAGCCATTTCGGCTTGCACGCGCAAAGGCAGGTGGGCAGGGGCCGGGACTTTGAAAAATTGCGCGAATACGTCCCTGGCGACAGCTACGATGAAATCCACTGGAAGGCGACGGCCCGCCGCGGCAGGCCGATCACAAAAGTCTTTCAAATCGAGAAAACGCAGGAAGTCTATGTCGTCGTGGACGCGTCGCGCTTGACCGCCCGCCGGCCCGATGAAAATGCCGGGGCGGTTTCGACGCTCGAACGGTTTGTCACCGCCGCGCTCGTGCTGGGGCTGGCGGCGGAACAGCAGGGCGATTTGTTCGGCCTGCTGACGTTCACGGACCGGGTGGAGAGTTTTGTGCGCGCGAAGAACGGCCAGGCGCATTACAACGCCTGTCGCGACGCGCTCTACACGCTCCAGCCCAAAATCGCCACGCCGGATTTCGACGAGCTTTGCACATTCATCCGGCTGCGGTTGCGCCGCCGCGCGCTGCTGGTGTTTCTGACGGCGCTGGACGACCCGGCCATCGCCGAAAGTTTCGTCCGCAACATCGAACTGATCCGCCACCAGCACCTGGTCCTGGTCAACATGCTGCAGCCGCCGGGCGTCGCCCCGCTTTTCTCCAATCCGGGCGTCGCGGGCCTTGATGATTTGTATCGGGAACTCGGCGGTCACCTGCGCTGGCAGAAACTGCGCGAGTTGCAGAAGGTCCTGCAGCGGCATGGCGTGCAATTTTCGCTGCCGGCCAACGAGCACTTGAGCGCGGAAATTGCGTCTCAATATCTCAACGTGAAACAAAGGCAGTTGTTGTGATTGTTGATCTGCAACGATTCATCGCGAAAGAACGGTCGTTCTGGAACGAGCTGGAGAAATTGCTTGATCACCTCGAAGCCGAGCCGGACGCGCGGATGTCGCTTGAGCAACTGCAACTGTTCCACCAGCTTTACGAGCGCACCGCAGCCGGGCTTGCCAAAATCATGACGTTCTCCTCCGAGCCGGAAACGCGGCGCTATCTGGAAAACCTGGTCGCCCGCGCCTACGGCGAAATCCACGAGACGCGCGAAAAACAGAGGCGGTTTTTCCCGCTGCAATGGTTTTTCCAGACACTGCCGCAGACGTTTCGCCGGCACGTGCGCGCCTTTTATCTTTCGCTCGCGGTCACTGTCGTCGGCTGTCTGTTTGGCGGAGCCGCCATTGCCTTCGACCCCGATTCCAAGCCGGTGCTGATGCCGTTTTCGCATCTGCAGGAGGACCCGGCCAAGCGCGTGGCCGACGAGGAAAAAGCGACGCACGACCGCTTGCAAGGCATCAAAATGACATTTTCGGCGGAGTTGATGACGCACAATATCCAGGTTTCCATCTTCACACTGGCGCTCGGCATGACGTGGGGCTTCGGCACGATCGTGATGCTGTTTTACAACGGCGTCATCCTCGGCGCGGTTGCGGTGGATTACATCCACGCCGGGCAGACGAAATTTCTCCTCGGCTGGCTGATGCCGCACGGAGTGATCGAGATCCCCGCAATTCTGATTGCGGGGCAGGCCGGGCTGATGCTGGCGCTGGCCATCATCGGGCGCGGCAGCCGGATCCCGTTGCGGGCGCGGCTGCGCCAAATTTCGCCGGACCTGGTCACGCTGATTTTTGGGGTCGGCTGTCTGCTCGTCTGGGCGGGATTCATAGAGGCATTCCTGTCGCAATACCACGAACCGGTGGTTCCTTACGGCGCGAAAATCGCCTTTGGCTGCGTCGAACTGATTTTGCTGTTTCTGTTCCTCGCAAAATCAGGAACGCGCAAAAAGCCGGAAACCGGAGGCCTCCACGGATGAAAACCAGCGCACTCTTCATCCGCACGCCCGAAGGCATTGTCTTTTCGCAATTGCTCGCCGGGCCGGTGACGCGTTTTTTCGCATGGTTCGTTGACCAGCTTTGCTTCCAAGTGTTGTTGATGGTTTTGGGAACGGCGATGAGCCTGCTCGATCTCATCAGCTTCCATTTTGCCGTTGCTTTCTATGTCATCGGCTGGTTTGTCATCGGCATTGGCTACGGGATTTTTTTTGAATGGAGCTGGCGCGGCCAGACCATTGGCAAGAAACTGTTCCGGTTGCGTGTGGTAGACGTGGAAGGGATGCGGCTTCAATTCAACCAGATCGTCGTGCGCAACCTCCTGCGGTTCGTGGATGCATTACCCGCATTATATTTCGCAGGGGGGCTGACGTGCTGGCTGAATTCCAAATGCCAGCGGCTCGGCGACCTTGCCGCGAACACGATTGTCATCCGCAGTCCGCGCGTCAGCGAGCCGGACCTGGACCAACTGCTCGCCGGGAAATTCAACTCGCTCCGCCAGTTTCCCCATCTCGTCGCCCGGCTGCGGCAGAATGTTTCACCGGCGGAGGCGGACCTCGCCCTGCAGGCGCTCATGCGCCGTGAGGAATTCGACCCGGCGGCGCGCGTTGAATTGTTCGGCGAACTGGCGGCGCATTTTCGCGCCAAAGTCGAGTTTCCGCCGGATGCCGCGGATGGCGTCGCCGACGAGCAATATCTCCGCAATGTCGTGGATGTGATTTACCTGGCGCGAACGGATATTTCGATTGGAAAAGCCGCCGCGATTTGATCTTCAAAACCAAATTCAGAGTCTTTTCAACCGAACTTTCCGATGATGGATGGCGGAATTGGATCGCCATCAAACGCGCCCCCAGTCCAAAAGGCAGGAATGATGCGGCACGCTGGGACGTTGCGAGCGGCAGGGCGGACGTGCTTTACGTCGCGGATGCGTTCAAGGTCATGGCCAAGGTCAACGGATTGTTGGGCGCCGGCAAAACTTGAAATTATTGTACCGACCGGGGCGCGATCACGGTGTTGGCGGTTGGGGCAAAGCCGGCAGAAGCGGCTTGAGCTGTGTGCGGATGGACTCCGCGAGCGCGGCGTTGTTCTGCGCCGTGGCCAGGGCCACGGCTTGTTGAAAATGCGGCATGGCTTCATCCAATTTTCCCTGCCTCGCCAGCGCCACCCCTAAATCATAATGCGCCTCGGCGAAATCGGGTCTGACTTGAAGCGCCCGCCCGAACAGTTGAATGGCTTCAGGCAACTTCTCCTCGGCGCCCAGGGCGTTGCCCAAATTGTTGAGAGCCTCGGCGTAATCAGGTTTGAGTTGGACCGCCCGCTGATAATGTTGTATGGCTTCATCCAGCTTTCCCTGGTCGGCCAGCGCGACCCCCCAATTATAGTGGGCCACTGGAAAATCAGGTTCGAGTTGAATCGCCTGATCGTATTGCTGAATTGCTTCAGGCAATTTACCCCGGCTGGCCAACGCCATCCCCAAACCAGAATGGGCGGAGGGATTTGCCGGCGTGCAGGCAAGGGTGTGCGTCCAAAGCGACACGCTGTTTTTCCAATACCCGGTTTGGACATGAGCGCCCGCGAGCAGTCCGGCAAGAATCGCCCCGGAAGCGGACCCCAGGACGGCGCGGTGTTGGCGCCATGAGCCGCAGAGTTCCACCGCCCCCCAGGCCGCCAGGATATACAATCCAATTTGTGGCAGGTAGGTGTAACGATCCGCCCGCGCCTGTTCTCCAACCTGTAGGAGGCCGATGACGGGCACGAGCATCCCCAGATACCAAAGCCAGCCCACCGTCAGGCAAGGGTGCTTTCGCCGCCCGGCCATGACGACCGCCGACATGAGTAATAACACCAGCGCGGAAAGTCCGACTCTCAAAACGGACAGGTGGTTTCCCGGATGGGGATATAACACAGCCAATCCCACGGGATAAAGCATCTGGCCAAGATAATCCACATAGGCAACCAGGGCGTTGCCGGCCCGCCAGGGAAAGGTTACGCTTTGAAGCGCCGTCATCGCATTTTGTTGCGTCAGCACCGTGACCACACAGGAGGCGGCGCTTAAAAGCAGGAATGGTGTCTTTTCCAAAACCAAACCTGACCAGGCATTGAGACGGAAACGGAGAGGAGCACCGGAGACAGGGGGAGAAAGACGGTTCAACGGCCAATAGTCCAGCAGCAGCAGGACGAACGGCAGCGTCACCAGCATGCTCTTGGACAGCAGACCCAGAGCGAAAAACAGCAGCGCCAGCCAGTAGGACGGAACGCCAAGAAACGGGAACGCTCCAGAGCTTTCAAACCCAGGCTCACGGTTCCTGGCTCCTTGCTTCCGGGCGTAGCCGGCATACGCCCACAAGGTCAACATGAAAAACAATCCGCTTAACACGTCCTTGCGCTCCGTCACCCAAGCCACCGATTCCACCCGCAGGGGATGAATGGCAAACACCGCCGCCGCGAACGCGCTCCGCCAGGTCGCACCGGTCATTTTCCGAAGCGTCAGGAACAGCAGAATCGCATTCGCCGCATGAAGCAGGACGTTGGTCAGATGATGCCCGCCCGCATTGGATCCGTAGAGCTGCCAGTCCACCATGTGGGAGATGTCCGTCAATGGAAGCCATTGGTCGAGGCCCTTGGCATGAGTAAACGTCCAAACAATTCCGTGCAGGCCAAGCCCCCCAGTGACCATTCGATTCTCGTAAATATACCGGGCATCGTCGTAGTTGACGAATTCATGGTGCAGGGTCTGGCCGAAAACCGCCCACACGGCCAGTGCCAGGAAAACGCAAACCGCAAAGGTCAGCCAAGGATTTTGCGGCTGCACTTCCGGCGGAAATGGGTCGCCGCCCGGGTTTGCGCCGGGAACGCAACCCGCCGGCGCCCCGGAGTCACCCTGCAAATTGCGGTCTGATCGCAGGTTCATGATTTTTTGAACCAAACGGCATAAGGATTAACCGGACTCATTTTTTCGAGCCACCCAGACAAGGAGTGGTGGAATGGTGCGCGCTGCAGGGTTCGAACCTGCGACCCCTTCAGTGTGAATGAAGTGCTCTACCACTGAGCTAAGCGCGCCACGCACCCAGATTAGCCGAAACCGGAAACAATTCAAGTTTTCCAGAGCGTGTCAAATTCCTCCCCCGTTCCCGCCATCCTCACCGTCCCCAGATTTTCTCCGATTACGAGGACGAGAACGGGGACGAATGTTCCTTCAAAACTGGTCTTCCTTTTCCTTGAACAGCACGTTGAACGTGGTCAACGAACCCTGGCTGCGCGTGATGTATTGCTGCATCTCCACCTTCTCGCCGTCAGTCAGCTTTTCGTGCGCGTTGATTTTCTGTTCCAGCACGCGGAGGTTGTTCCGCACCATCACGATTTTGTGGAAAAAAACTTCCAGCGGGACCTCCTTGGCCTGCAACGACGAATCCGCCGGATGCAGGACCAGCCTGCCGCCGTGCCAGCGCACGCCGAGTTTTTCCACGACCGAATCCGGCTTTTCCAGGCCGAGTTTCCGCACCGCCTCGTCCAGCGTTCCG
The DNA here is from genome assembly GCA_963711945.1 of uncultured Verrucomicrobiae bacterium. Taxonomy (GTDB): domain Bacteria; phylum Verrucomicrobiota; class Verrucomicrobiia; order Limisphaerales; family UBA11358; genus UBA11358. The sequence goes on from CAVQGB010000010.1 coordinate 654,651, forward strand.
GTGATGAATTGTTTGAGCGGAACATTCAATCCGCTTACGACCACCTGCGGTTCGGCAGGCTCAAGGCCGCCTGGCTCCGGCGCGATGGCGCGGCGTTCGCCGTTGTCGAATTGAATTTCCGCCGTGACCTCGGAAATTGCCTTGACCGTGCCCGTGCCGTATTGCGGATGGCGCACCTTCATGCCAATGTGAAGCGATTCGATTTTCATGGCTTCATTTTAGCCACAGATGAAACACAGATGAAACACAGATTTTTCAAACCCCAATCCTCCTCCTCCTCGTCCTCGTTCTCGTCCTCGAAATATTCTGGCTGCAACACGGCAAAACGCGGTAGGCTCAAGCCAGCAACGAAATTGGCATTTAACCCGTAGGTGACATCGTGAAGAAATCGCAAACCATTGTCCTGATTTTGGCCGGGCTTGTTGCTGCTGCGTTATTGCTGTGGCCAGTTGTGGCGCTTGATCTGGCGAAATTTAGAGCCATCAAAAAATTCTCATCCGAGGATGGTCGCGTGCTAAATTGCGTTCCTTCGTCTTCGGTATTGAGAATTCCCCCTGCTGCCACGGCCCCCTCATATTCGACTGTCCAGCCTCCTGGTTGTGAGGTGGGTTTGCCAAGTTCGGAATTCCAGCAAGAAGCCACAAACAAAGTCGTGTTCACGAATAGTATGGGCTTGCTTGTTGCATGTTTTGGAACACTGGATAAGACCAATTTTGCAATACTTGTGCGTGAGACCGGTCGAACCAATGTTTGGGATTTCATGTCGAGTGCATATGGAGCGACAGTCACGGGAATATCAGAGCAACAAAACACGAAACAGCTTCAGCAGTATCTGGGCCTGCTTCTTTTCAAAGCAACCACGGCACCTGTGGGATTCGAGCATTCTTGGCTGCAATTCGACAGAGGGGATTTCAGAGGATTCATTTCAGGAGATTTAGCGAAGGATGGCAAAGTTGCCATCGAAATATACATCAAACAAAAAGATGAGTTCCTGGGTATGCTCATTAGACGGAAGGCAAAAATGGGTGAGATGTCAGACGTTTACCATATCCTCTCGGTTATAACCGTGAAGCCAATTCCTAAATGAGCAATTTGCTTTCGTTCCATTCCACCAAACTTTCAGGCCGATTCGAGTTTGAGCGCATATTCTGTCAGAAAAATCTGAGAAGCTGCAACCGAACATTCACGCTTTCGGCAGCGTGAAGAAAAACGTCGCGCCCTTGCCGAGTTCGCTTTGCACGCGCACCTCGCCGCCGTGCGCCTGGACGATGTGTTTGACAATCGAAAGGCCGAGTCCGGTGCCGCCCTGCTCGCGCGAACGCGCCTTGTCCACGCGATAAAACCGCTCGAACACACGCTCCAGCGCCTCCGCCGGAATGCCCGGCCCGTCGTCCTGGACAAAAATTTCAATCTTGCCGTCGCCGGTCGTCTTCCCGCCCACCGTGACCGTGCCCTGCGCGCGGCCGTATTTGATGGCGTTGTCCACGAGGTTGGCAAAAACCTGTTCGAGCCGGCTCGCGTCCGCCGCCGCGGTCAGATCGGGCAGCTCGTTTTTCAGCGTCACGTGTTTGGCGGCGGCGGGCGGTTTCAGATCGCTGAAAATTTTTTCAACCAGCGGGCGCAGCGCGACGGGCTGCACGTTCAATTTCATCCGCCCGGCTTCCAGCGCGGAAATCGTCAGCAAATCCTGGATGAGCAAATCCAGCCGCTCCGTGTTGCGCTCGATGATTTTGAGGAAGCGCGCGGCGATTTCGGGATTGCTGCTCGCGCCGTCGAGCAGCGTTTCGACGTAGCCTTTGATGAGCGAGAGCGGCGTGCGCAATTCATGGCTGACGTTGGCGACGAATTCCTCGCGCGTGCGTTCGAGCTGCTTGAGCCGCGTGAGGTCGTGAAAAACCAGAATCGTGCCTTCGCGTTCGCCGGCGGAATCGGAAATGGCGGCGGCGTTGACCTGCAGCCAGCGTCCGCTCAACTCCGGCAGTTTCAATTCGTAATCGAGAACCTGTTTTTCAGCCTCGACCCGCTCGACGAGTCCGGCCAGTTCGTGGACGCGCAGCGCTTCCATGATGGTTTTTCCCCGCAGTTCGGTCTTGATGCCGAAAAGCTCCTTGAAGGCGCGGTTGGCGAGGTAAATCTTCCGGTTGCGGTCGAGCAGCAGCAAACCTTCGAGCATCGAGTTGAACAACACCTGCTGCTGCGCCTTGGCGTCACTGGCCGTCTGCTGCTGGCGGTGCTGAAACTCCTCCATGTCCGCCTGCATTTGCCGCTGCAGGTGGCGGAATTTCCGCCGCCAGTGGAAATGGATTCCAGCGGCGACGGCGACGGCAATGGCGAGAATTAAAAGGGTCGGCCACATGCGCGGAAAGGTTGAAGGTGAAAGAACATCGAACATTCAACATTCAACGCCCAACATTCAACGATCATCGCGCCCGACACATTGGGCGTTCGATGTTGAATGTTGAATGTTGAATGTTTCCGATTCACTCCACAAACCGATAGCCGACGCCGCGCACCGTGTCCAGATGCTTCGACGCCGGGCCGAGTTTTTCGCGCAGCCGCCTCATGTGCGTGTCCACCGTGCGCGTGTCAATCAGGCTGTCGTATTCCCACACGTCGCGCAGCAGATGGTCGCGCGACTGGACGCGTCCGGCGCGCTGGGCGAGCGTGACGAGCAGCTTGAATTCCGTCGCCGTCAGTTCAATCGTCTTGCCCTTCCAGCTTGCGATGTGGCGCGGCAGGTCAATCAGCAGGTCGCCGAACCGCATTTGTTCCTTCGGCTTTTCGGCGGGTCCGCCGCGCGCGAGGATTTTTTTGACGCGCAGCAGCAGTTCCCGCGGGCTGAACGGCTTGGTCAGGTAATCGTCCGCGCCGAGTTCGAGGCCGAGCACGCGGTCAATCTCGGCGGCCTTGGCGGTGAGCATGACGATGGGGATTTTCGCCGTGGACGGATCCAGCCGCAGCGTCTTGCAAATCTCGAAACCATCCATCTCCGGCAGCATCACGTCCAGCACGATCAAATCGGGCGTCTGCGAACGCGCCTTTTTGAGCGCCTCCGCGCCGTCGGCGGCGGTTGTGACGGCGTAGCCGGATTGTTTCAAGTTGAACTCGACCAGTTCCACTGCTTCCGGCTCGTCGTCCACAACTAAAATCCGTGGTTTCACGGCGCAAGGATGTCATGCGCCGATTCGTCACACAATTTCAATCGCGTGACAACCGTGTGACGGTTCGGTGACGAAAATTTGACCACAACGGATGCGACGGGTGTAACCGGCAATGAAGTTTCGGAATTAATGTTGCTGAATCATGCTTGTGCGAATCCAGGCAGAAATTGGGTGATTTTTTCATTTGAATTGGCTTCGATATCGAGGATTCTTGAATGGAATTTGACAAAATGCTAAAAAGTCTCGACATAAAATACTTTCGCGGTTTTCGTGATTTGCACATTGAACCGCTTAAACGGGTCAATCTCATCACGGGACAAAATAATACTGGAAAGACTGGCATTCTTGAGGCCCTCACATTGTTGGTTGATAATCCAAGCTCGGATAAAAATCTTTCCGCCCGCCTGCCAAATCTCTTTCGATCTCAAGGAAGTGATTACAATGAGTTTTGGAAATGGATTTTTCAGAACAAGAATCGGAACAACATAATTGAGATAAAGGCCTCTACGAATGGGGTAAACGATTGTTTTGGAATCCACTTAGATGGTTCTGGCCGAGCGGCGATTCGCACGAACCAAGATGGAAGTTTGATGAACCCTAGAACAATTGGCGGATTTCCATGTTTTCCGATTGGAAAGCAAAATGTTGCCGACTTCAATCCGGCGGTTTTTTCAACCAATCCAAGCAATCCGGTTCAGGATGCAATAGATTACAATCGAGTTATCTTGAAACGGCGCAAGAAGCAGGTGGAAAAATTGCTTCAAGTAATTGAACCTCGCTTGGAAGCGATTGAAGCCCTTCAGACTGGCCAGTTGGGCCAATCATCCACGCCTTTCATTTATGCCGATGTGGGGTTAAGTGAAATGATTCCGGTCACAAACCTCGGCCAAGGTTTTAACCGGCTTTTGGATATTTATTCCGAAATCGTTGTCGAGGACGCAAAAGTCTTGTTGATTGATGAAATTGAAAACGGGCTTCACCACAGCGTTTTGCCGGTGATTTGGAAGGGGCTTTTTCTCGCCGCAAAGGAATTCGACGTCCAGATTTTTGCGACAACACACAGTTGGGAATGTATCCTAGCGGCGGACGAGGCCGCGCGCGCGAACAAGAATTATGATTTGGCTTTGATCCGGCTCGACCGGGTAAAGGACGATATCAAGGCCACTGTCATGGACGACAAATCTTTGTCCACTGCCAAAGAGCTTCATTGGGAGATGCGATGAAACTGGTGTTCTGCGAAGGCAAGGACGACGTGGCTGTCGTGCGCGGCCTCGCCTCGCATTTGAAACTGGATATTCAAGTCGAGGAGTATGGCGGCAAGGACAAGCTCCCGTTGTTCTTGGCTGGTTTGCAAAAACGCCCAGACTTTTCACAGCAAAAGGTCAGTTCCATGGCGATTCTCCGTGATGCAAATGGCGACGGCAAGGCGTCATTCACCAGCGTTCGCGACGCGTTACAACAGAATGGATTTCAGCCACCGAATGCCGACGCAACGTTTTCCGAATCAGCCCTTCGAGTTGGAATTTATATTGTCGGGGTAAACGGTGCCGGAATGATCGAGGACGTTTGCTTGAATTCAGTCGGCAGCCAACCGGAATTTTCATGCGTGGATGAGTATTTCAAGTGTATCTCACAAAAATCTGGTCGTTCTATATTTTCGTCGAAGGCAAAAGTCCGTGTCTGGATGGCTTCGCACGTTGACTTTGAATATTTCGTTGGAAAAGCGGCGGCAGAAGGTTATTGGCCTTGGGACAGCCCAGCGTTCGATTCGTTAAAAGATTTCTTGAAGGCATTGTAGCCCGGCAATTATGCCCGAAGAAATTTTTGATATCGTGAACGAGCGGGATGAGGTGGTTGGGCAGGCGACGCGGCGCGAGGTCCATGCCTGCGGGCTGCGGCATCGCGCGGTCCACGTGCTGGTGTTCAATGCGCGCGGCGATGTTTTTCTGCAAAAGCGCTCCATGCTCAAGGACACGGCCAGGGGCAAATGGGATTCGTCGTCGTCCGGCCATCTGGATTCCGGCGAGGATTACGACGCCTGCGCGCTACGCGAGCTGCGCGAGGAAATCGGTTTGAGCGGCGTCAAACTGGAGCGGCTCTTCAAGATAGACGCCTGCGCGGAAACGGGCTGGGAATTCTGCCGGGTTTATCGTTGCCAAAGCGAAGGGCCGTTCCAGTTGCAGCCGGAGGAAATTGAAACCGGCGGCTGGTTCGCGCCGGAAACGGTTTCGAGCTGGGCTGCTGAACGGCCACAGGATTTCGCCAGCGCGTTCCGGCTCGTCTGGAAATTGCATCTCGCGCAAAATCGCAAAGACGCGAAGTGACATTTCCAGGGGCGGCCTGCGACTGCGTCACAGCCGGCCCGCAGGGACGTCCGCCCCGCCACCTACTGGACGGTCAGGATTTCCGGGCGCAACTGGCCGACGTTTTGATTGGGCAGATGCCGGTCGGACGAGCCGGCCACCATGGACTCCATGCCCACGTGGCCGTCGGCAAACGCCACGTTCGCCTTCCGCGCATGGCGGAAATGGGCATTGGGATAATTGTTGGCGCTGGCATAGTTGGTCTGCAAGTCGAGGTAATACCATTCCTTCAACAGCGGCTGGGCTTGAAGAAAATTGTCCACGGACGCGGCGTCGGCAAATGTGGCGGTGTTGCGCTCCTGTTTCGAGGAATGGCGTCAGGTTTCTGAACCGGCGCGGATGGAGGCTGGAACAACGCGACTGAAGCTGGAACACCATAACCAATGGCTGGACGCAGGCGAACGAATGCTGGAAAATCGTGAAGCATGGCTGGGAGCAAGCGGAGTCAGGCTGGAAACTGCTAACGAAGACTGGAACGACGCTCACGCACGCTGGAGCATCCATGAGCATGGCTGGACGCTCGCGAACAAAGGCTGGAAAAGCGCAGCCGGAAGCTGAAAACACACGGCGGTTGGCTGGAACTGCCCAAAGCCGCTCAAAACGCCCATTTTTTGCAATTTATGGCAAGTAATTGCCAAAAAACAGGATGCTTCCTCCGGCACAGATGATAGAGTCGCTCTGTTACCCGTTACGCCTCATCCAACGGGAAGGAAATAGATCAAAAAATTATGAAAGATACCATTGCCAATAAAATGACTTCATTCAATGTCAGCCTTGCAGTGACTGACGACGATAAAAACGCCCCCATCTGGCAAAGCAAGCCGCCCTTGGCATTCAACGACGGGATTGCTGCCGCGCGTGCCGCCGTGGTCAAGCTGGCTTCCGACGGGGCTGAACAAAGCCGGGACATCTCCGGTGCAGCCGCCGCGCTGCGCGGCCTGCGTAAACAATTCGAGACTGCGCTGCATCCGCTGGCCCGTGCCACATTCCAATGCCTCACCAATCTTGGCCGCACCGAGGATGCCGTCAAGGTGGACATTACGCCCACCATTTTGCACGACGCCCGCGCAGTGGCACTGGCCGGTTTGGGCGAAACTGTTCTCGATCTGGCCGAACCGCTCTCGCAAGCGACCAGTAGCCAGCCGGCAGCTGGCGACAAATACGGCGTTACTGCCACCAGCGTCAGCAGCATGGATGCCCTGTGGCAGAAATACAGCACCGCCGTTGGCGCTCCGCAAGGCGCGCGGGCCAAACGCAAGGCTTTGACCGTTGGATTGCCCGGCAAGTGCGCAGCCGTGGAGGCGCAATTCGCGGCGCTGGATGATTTGATAGTGCAATTCAAAGGCACGGATGCGGGAAACAGTTTTGTGGCGGCGTGGTTCAATTCCCGGCACGTCGTGGACACTGGCCACCGATACGAAAAACCTGCTCCGCCTGCGCCAACACCGGCGGCAAAGTGAAGCGTTGAGAAAACGTCTGGTAATTGCCGGGGAAGGGAGCGTCACCCGCGCCATTAGAAGGAGATTCCAATTCTTTCAACGCCATTTCATTGCGATGCATTGCGCAATTTTTCCGCTTCGTCAATCAGTTTTGCAAGAGGCACTTTCAACGCTTCCGCAATCGCATTGGCTGTGTCCAAGGTGGGATTGCTTAAGCCGCGCTCGATCAAGCCAATGTAAGTCTGATGAAGTCCCGCTTTTTGCGCGAGGACTTGCCGGCTCAATTTCTTTGCTTGCCGGTGCTGTTTCAAGACCACGGCAAAGGCATCTGAATATTCCAAACGGTGACGACGCATCGCCAAACGCTGCAACGAGAACCGGCAACATTCGGATAAGAATATATTCTTGCATTTGGGCGACTGGCCGCTATAATGGCGACAAATTTCTAGATGGCGAATTTCAGAAACGTGAAAAACAACAGACGGAAGGATAGAAAATGAAAGAATTGGCAAAGATTGCGGTCGTTCTTTTAACTTTATTTTTGTGCTCCAACGTCATTGCCCAAATGCCGCCCGGCGCTGGTGGTGGATGCACAAATTGTCCGCCCTACACGAACAATTACACCCCGTCGCCTTATGTTCCCGGCTTGAAACTCTCCATTCCGCCATTGAGCGAAACGAACCTTGTTCTAAATCTCTTGGAGGCCGACCCGTCGGGCAAATATGACATTTATTTTGAGTCGAACTTGACTGCGGCCTCGTGGAGCGATGTTTTTCAAGGCACAAACGGCCAGACATATTTCACGCTTGCCCTTCCACAACCCACGACTGGATTTTACAGAGCAGCCAGAACGGACACGCCAATCACTAATACAGCAAATGTGGCGGTTTCTTTCCCGAATCTTGTTGTTAATACAAATCTCATCACGGCTTCGGTTGTCGGCGGGCCGGCGGCGGCAATGGCGGTGTTAATCAATGACACGAACTTTGCAGATGCAAGATGGATTCCATTCAGCGCTGTTCCTTATGTGCTTTTGGGGACGAATGATGGGACTTATCAGGTTGAGTTCGGATTTATTGGTTCAGACGGTCAGACAAACTGGACTTCGGCTTCCGTGATGCTGGACACAATACCACCACTGTTGGTCATTACTGGCCCAACAAATAATGTGGTGAACCAGCCGATGATTCAATTGACGGGATATAGCCCCGAGGCATTAAACACGATCAGTTACGACATAACCAACGCCTTGGGATTAGTTACAGACCAACCAGTTTTTATTACCAGCCAATACACAGATACCAACACATGGATGTTCACCACAAATTATTTCCAAGGGTTTGACATTCCGCTGACAAATGGCTTAAACACGATCATGCTCCACGCAACCGACTTGGCGGGTAATACGACCATAACGAATATCAATTTCACATTGGATTATTCCGGTGCCACAAATCCGCCTTTGGTGCAAATCACTTGGCCGCAAAACGGCGCGCAAATCAGTGGAACAAATTTCACACTGGACGGACAACTAGATAACCCGACGGCCACGGTCTCGGCTTCCATCACCGACAGCAACGGCGACACCAATAACGTCAGCGGCTTGGTCGGACGCGATGGAAAGTTTTGGGTGGAGGGAATTCCGTTGAACGCCGGCACGAACACTTTGACCTTAACCGTGAAGGATGCGACTGGAAATTCGACCGTAACGAAAATCAACGTCGTCCAAACGGAAATCACGTTGACAATGGATGATGTCACGCCGGATTCGCAATTATGGCAACCGACAGTGAATGTAACTGGAAAAATCTCTGGCATCAATTATGCCATTTGGGTTAACGGTGTCAAAGGGCATAACAATGGCGTCGGCACTTGGTCGGCGAACAACGTGCCGACTACACAAGGCGGCGCAGCCAGCTTCACTATCACTGGCTACGCACCGAACGAACAACAGCCGGACGGCTCATATGGCAACTAAAAGACAAAGGAGACACCATGAAAACATTCTTTTATATTTCGGCTCTACTTCTCGGCATCAATCAATTTGCCCACGCCACTATTCAAACCAAGGTTAATCCAGACAAGCCGAGCGAAGTTGTAATGACAACGGCCAACGGTTCGTCTGTTTTTCATTGTGACTATGACATAACCACCACATTTACGTGGAATTGGAATGCAACTAATGGCGGCAACTATTCTATGGTCATGTTGCCAGATGGCTTGCAAGATGGGCTTAATATTTATTACGAGGATTACGATAGTTGGAACGCCAGCGGAACGGGACCATACGAAGACTGGCAAGTTGTTTATCGGGGCAATAATCCACCCGATAGGCAATTGATTGATAATGGAACAAATAGTTATTGGGGTTTCCCTTGGGAAATGGGAAGCCTTTCGGATTCCTATGACCAGCCGTGGGGTTATCTTTCAAAGAATTCAAAAGTTACAATTCAATTGAGAACTGGTGGCAAATTTAATAGCATGCTAAACAATCTGTTTGGTTTACAGGCCAATGCAACTGGTTATCGGCACCTCGAATTGAGCTCATACGACTATATTACACCTGTGCTATCCGGCTCTTATCCAATTTCGCCAACAAGCATTCAAGTGGCTGGATGTTATTTGGATACAAATGGAGTTACATACGCCGCTTTTCCTGACAATGCCACTGTGGATATCACTCCTCAAAGTGCCGAGAATTATTATTCCATCGCAGTGTCGGCAACAAAATACAAATCTCATTTCACGGTGTTTGTTGATATGCCAGACCCACCGCCAGGGCGCAATTTAAACGATGGCGACGATTATGGGCATGCTTGGTGGAAGTTCACTACAGATGCGCCAGAGGATGCAGTGTGCAAGTTGATCTCTGGAAATGACCGTAATTTTCTCAGTAAGGAAGTCGGTTATTACCCTACCGGGACGGTCGTATGGTATAATCTTGGGATTGTGAATGGTGCCTTGAAAGTCCCGGAAACTGACAGTAACAAAACCGTTACAAAACAATACGATATCGGATTCCAGAATTTGATAAGTGGTTTGGATTACACGAAACAACTATATTTTTCGCCGGGTAAATGGGATCCCCTTTTCCATAATTGCGTTCATGCGGCTTGGTTCGCAGGTGCGGATGCGGGAATATTTCTTTCCCCGAGTTCTTACCCGGAGGAATTTGGATACGAAATCCAAGGAATTCCATATTGACAATCTTAACCTCAATTGTGAATACACTAGGCAAAATATTATCCATTATCGCCATATTATTTTTCATTAGCGCTGGCTTTGCGTGGCATCATTATTTACAACTTGCGCAGACAATAAATGACAGTCATGGGAATAATGTGTTGGAGACGCCAAGCCCGCGCGCCTTAAAAGATTTATACGTTGGAGCTTCTATTTCAGCATATAAAGCGATTGGTTTAACTCTAGGCGGATTGCTATGCTCGTTTCCTTTTCTTAACTATATACAACTCCGTTTGTTTAAGGCAGGGCCAAAATCTCCGGGCGCAACTGGCCGATGAATTGATTGGGCAGTCTTTTGTCAATCGAACCGGGCACGGGTTTTTCCAAGGCCACATGACCGTCGGCAAATGTCACGTTGGCCTTTTGCGAATGGCGGAAATGGCCGTTCGGATAATAACCCGTGCTGGAGTAATTCGTTGTCTCCACGTCCAAATAATAGAATTCCTTGAGCCAAATGTTTGGCTTGTCCAGAAAATCATCAACCTCTGCGGCATCGGCATATAAGGCGGTGTCCGCCGGTCGCATAATTTTGTCGGCACTGACTGGATTTTTGGATTGTGCGAGATTTTGCGCGGCAAACAGATAGGAATTGCAGCCATAGCTGAAGATGACGTTCGTGCCTTTGGGCTTGAACTGCGGCGAACTCCAGCAGGGCGACGGACAGAGCCGCACGTCGCTCCCGTGCAGATACGGAGACAAGATGCCGGTGGACAGGTCAAATGCGCGCTGGCCTTCCTTGCCGCTGGCCAGCCACCCGAACCACCATTGCTGGCCGACGGGTGTTGGCGCGAAAGAGCGGAAGAAAAACTTTCCGCCGCTGTCACCGAGATACATTTCCGTGGCGAGGCCGAGCTGGCGGAGGTTGTTATCGCACGCGGCTCGTTGCGCCTGCAACTTCGCTTTTGCCAGGGCGGGCAAAAGAATCGCCGAGAGAATCGCGATGATGGCGATGACGACGAGCAGTTCGATAAGTGTGAAAGCGGCGGTTTTTCGTGGCAGCCGACGTGAAAAGGCTCTGAATTCAAATCGTAAGTGGTAAATGGTAAATGGTAAATTCATCAGAGCCTCATCATGTCGGCTGCTACGATTGCGGCTCACGGCAGGTCGGCGCGCACGCGATAGAATGCTTTATCGGCGGGCGGGTTGGCGGCTTGCAGAATGAGGTTCGTTCCATTGCCAAAAATGCCCGGCGCGGCGGGCGTCCACGTTTGGAAATCGGTGGTTTGTTCCAAGGTGTAAAGCCAGTTGGTGTCGCTGGCGAATTGAATTTCTCCGGCGGCGGAAGCCTTGATCCTGTCAACCGGCAGCGGCGAGGCGAAGGCGAGTTTGCCCACCGTGCCGTGCGCGAGGAGGGAATCGCCGTAGAAGTCATCAGTCGTGGTGTAACTGCTGATGGCCAATGTATCGAGCCTGAAGTCGTCCGCGCCGTAGGCGGCGACTTGTGACAACGATGTGAAAACCCGTCCGTTGGTAAAAACCGTGCCGCTGATGGTGGATTCGCCGGCACGATGGATGAGAAGGATTTGGCAGGTCACGTCATTGGCCAGCGCCTGGCTACCGTCGTAGGCGAAATAAAAATTGTCGTTCGCGTCAACCAGCGTGGCGTCAATGGACGGCCCGTAACTGTCCGGACCGTCAGGGAAATAATCGAATTCAAACAGGTTTGGTGAAGTGCCGTTGGCGCGGGAAAAATTGGCGCTGGTGGCGTCGGCAAGATTACACAGACCGATTGCCATTTCAAAATATCCGGTGGCGTTGGCATCGGTCAGATTCAGTTCAAACAGAACGCAAAAGCTGTCAGCTTTCGTGAACGTCACGCCGAGCGGATGATAGAAATAACTGTTTGGCTGCGACGAATCCCAAGTGACGGCAAGATTCCGGTTTGTGGAATCCCATCGGAACAGATTCGTGCAACCGAAAACCTGCCAGCCGTTAAGCGCCGGGTCGGTGGTGAATCTTTCGACAAGGGTATTAGCATTGGCGGACGCAATGGACAAAACAAACAAGCCGGCCAGCGCCAGCGTCAAACTGATTCTTTTCATCATGCTGATCTTTCAATTTTGTTCCGCGAAAAAGTTCACGGAACGGGTTTTGGTTGAGAGACCAGCGCGGAATCAAATTCGTCCTCGTTCTCGTCCATCATCCTCGTCCTCGTTTCCGCCCACGATTTTTTCGAGGACGAGGACGAGGACGAGGACGAGGCAGAAAACAAAAACGCCTTCAATTCCGCAAAACGGGGAATGAAGGCATTCAACGAGTTCCATCCCGCACTCACGGGACGAACAGGCCTCATCCTTCTCTTTGCGGAGAAGTGCTCCGAAACGCCGGAGCCGACGAGCGTGGCCAAACCGATATCCTGACTTCGGCTTCAATCCTCATTCCGCCTTCCCGCTGAAGCAGTGGCATTGGAACTTGTAGCCGTTACAGTGGCGCAACCGTCCCGGATTCACACCGGGTTCCCTGATATTTGACCGCGTTGCTGGCGGAAACTTTTCCGCCGGTTTCAAAGAACAGTCCCTTTCTACACCCAATCAAAAAATAACCAAGCAAAAAATGGCGGCGTCCCAATTTTAACCCGAAAACCGAAATGGCATGGGGAGCGCACGCGCCGCGCGTGCCGTTTTCCGTGCCCTCGCGGAAAACCTTGAGCGCACTGAAAATTTTCGGATGTTCTGGCGGTCTCACGCGCGAGGTGCTGGACGCGAGGCGCGTCCAGCCGCACCCGAGGCGGATGCGCTCCCCAATTCTTGTTTTCGGGTTTATTGGAGATGCGCCTCGCGCTGCGAGGCGTGTCGGCTCGCAGCTCGACCCGACCCACCCATACTCCAACTTTGTAGTGACTCGCCGGAGAAAAGTGTCCGGCAACCCGCCGACCCGTCCGTCACGCCTGCTTTGATTTCACCAGGGCGCGCGTGAGGAGGATGAATACGGCCAGCACCAGCGCGGTGACGGCCACCACGAACAGGCGCATTTTCCACCACCCGGCGTTGGCGCTCCGCGCCTCCAGGCCGATGTTCAAATCCGCCCAGGGATCCACCACCACGGCGCGTTTGAAGGTGAGCAGGCGGCCCTGTTCGGGGATGTTCGCGCGGATCACGGCGGGACTCGCCACCGCCGCGTCCTGTTGCTGGATCAGCCGGTCGGCCAGGTTCATCAAAGCCGCATTTTGCTCCGCGCTGCCGTTGTCAATGATCTGTTTCGCCTCCTGCTGCGTGTAGTTTGCGTCCTTGTTGTTCCGCAGCTCGTTCAGCGCGCCGCCCATGCCGCCACCGCCGCCTTTCGCGCCGGCCACGGCGGCCTGCCGCACGTTCAAGCCGACGAGCGCCTGCTGCAATTTCAGGTTGTTGAGCTGCACCCGCGCGTCCTCGTTGAAGGCCGCGTCGTTGCGCGAAAGGTCCTTGGCCGATTCAAACGCGCGCCGCGCCTGCTGCGGGTCGCCGTTTTGCAGCGCGGAATTTCCGAGCGCGAGCATCTGCTGGGCTTCCTGCGTCTTTTGCTGCTGCAAGCTCGACTTCGGTCCTGCAAATAACTTTGCACGTCCAGCGCCCCGCCGCCGCCACGACCTCCTCCTGCTGCAACTGGAGCGCGCCGTTCCAATTTTTCACCTGCCATTTGTCGTTCAGAAACACGCGCCAGGTCAGATTTTCCAGCGGCAGATCAAATTTCGGCGCGAGCAGGTTCAAATCCAGCGAGCCGCCGGCGGCCTTGCCGACCTCGCTGCTGAAAAAGATTTCCACCGGCTCCGGCTGGTCGCCGCGCGACTGCTGCTCCAGCGGAATCAGAATTTCATTCTTCTCGCGCCAGGGCCACACGCCATTCTGGTTCACAAAGGCGAACCAGAAATGCGTGTTCGTTCCCGCCGGCAGCGTGAGATGCAGCAGCCGCTTGTCGCCGGGCAGAATTTCCAGCCGCGCGTGGGTCAGCATGACGCCCGCGTCGGAAATGACCGAGGTGAAGGTGATGTTGTTGATGCGCGCGGGCAGCAGCTTTGCGGCCTCATGCCGTTCGAGCTTCAAGGGCAGTTGAAAATCCGCCTCGACGAGGCGATACGAAAAGCTCGCCGCAATCGCCGGCATGTCTTTTTGCAGCGCGATCGGAATGGCCTGCCATTCGGTCGGCTGGAGCGACGCGGGCAGAGTGTCCACGCGCACCTGCAGGCGCCCGGACGATTCCAGGGTCACGAAGCCGCGCTGCGAGTTCACGTCCGCCGCCTGCACGCCGCGCAACACCGCCTCGCCCGACAGATCGGCGATGGGCGTCTGATACTTCACCTGCAACAAATACTGGCCGATGACGCGGCGCTGCAGTTTGATTTCCCACGTCTGTAGGCCGTTCGTCACCGCGCCGTCCAGCGCGATGGAATCCACAAGCTGGTCGCCCTGGAACGTCACGCCCTCCGCGTTTGTCGGAATCAGGACATGGAACGCCTTCACCCCGGCGTTCTCGATTTGATACTGCAAATTCGCGGCGACTTTCATCTGCGCCTCATTGACCGTCGCGTGCTCGCAGGCTCGTCACTTGAACCCACGGCTCGCCCTGCTCGATGTCGAGCGCGAGCTTCCACGGCGTCTCCAGGATGTCGAACACCAGCACGCCTTTCTGCCGGACGCCGAATTTTTGCGGGTCGCCCGCCGTCACGCCCTCGAGCGTGACGGCCTGCAAATGCATTCCCTGTTCCGGCACGACGAGCAGCGTCCCGGTCTGCTTGTTCGCCTCGCGCAACACCACCTGCGGCGCCAGTCCAGTTGCGCTGGCGGTTTTCACCCCCGGACCGGAAAGGCTGATGAGGAACTGCTGCCGGCCTTCCGTCTTGCCGTTGAGGTTCAGCGTGATGACGCGGCCCGCGTCCGTCTTCAATTCCGTCCAGTGGCTCAACGCCGCGCCGCTGATGGATTCCACGTCGAAGCCCGCCGGCATGAGGAAGCTCAACTTGAAAATTCCCGCGCGCAAGATGGTCACGTCCGCCGTCGTCGCCAGCACCGTGCGGTCTTCTCCGAGCGACAGCGTGTCCTGCGTGACGACGCGCACGTCCGGCTCGACCGCCGACGCCTTGAGCGTGGCCGTCGCCTGCGTGTCGGAATAACTGAACGCGCGCCGCACGGTCAGCCCCGGAAACTGCGCCGCAAGCGGCTGCGCCACGGCGGCTGAAAAATCTTCGAGGTTGATGGCGGAGAATTTTTCCGCGCCGACGCTGTTCAAGCTGGACTTCGTTGCCGGTGGCGACGCCGAGCAATCCATTCTGGCTCGCCGCGCCTTCCACGGAAATCAGGCCGATCGCGCTGCTCGAACGGCAGTGTCCCGGTGGCGACCTGCGAGCGGATGACCAGCGAGAACGGCCGCGACTGCGCAGGATTCAAGGTGACGCGCAATTTCCGCGCGTCGGGATCGAACCGCCAGAGCGAGACAATGGATGGCCGGTTGATGATGACGGCCTTGCTGGCTGGCGGCTGACGGTTGCGCATAGGCGGCGGAGCCGTCGGACACGTCCGTGATGGTCGCGCCCGCCGGCACGTCGAAAACCAGTTCGCTCAATTCGCCTTGCGGAACCTGGATGGAAACCCGATGCACGCCCTCCACCACGCCCGCCGACGGGACATACAGTTGCGAAAAATCGGCGACGAACACCGGCTTCTCGCCCTTCACGTCGCGGCTGCGCGGCTTCCAGCCGATCCACGCGTCGCCGGGCGAAAGCACAAGCGTCGCCACGGTGTTGCTGCCGCTCGCACTGCGCTGGACGGACACGGCCTGCGGCGAAAACACGTCCACGTCCAGGTTCACGAGCGTGAGCGTGGCGCGGTTGACGAGTCCGCCCGGCACCGGCAGCGAGAAGCCGCTGTCGGCGTCGCGCCTGGTGATTTGCACCTGATAATGCACCTCGATGTCAAACTCGCCGGCGGCCTGCGCGACGAGCTGCTGCGCGTTGCGCGAGCCGGCGGGCGACGACTCCAAATCCAGCGATTTCGGATAATTCACGTGGGTCAGCACCGCCGGTTCGAACAGCAGCGGCAGCGCCTGTCCTTTTTCCGCCTGCCAGTGAATCTTCGCCGTCGCCATCGCGAATTTGTTCTTCGACGCGGATTTGTTGCGTGACGGTTTGAGGCGGCGGCGGCTCGGCGCGGGTTGGAAACCTGCGGCGGATTGCGTTGGACCGGCGCTGCGTTCCCGTTCATCGTGCCGCCGAGCGTCAACAGGATCGGCGAGCAGCGCGGCCACAACGGTTGGCGGCGGCAGCACGCCGGGCGGCAGGGAACGTCCCCGGTTTCGGCGGCACGCGCCAGAGCTGCTTCAGCGACGGGATCAAAACGCGCAGCACCAGGAACGCCGCGATGACCGCCAGAAACGCCGGCGCGCCGTTCGGCCAGCGCAGCGCCGCCCAGGCGAGGAACGTCCAGCCGAGAACCTGCGGCATAAATTTCTCCCGGCGCAGCCATCCAAAAATCCAGAACGCAACCGCGAACAGCGCCAGCACCAGCGAGCCGGCAAAGGCAAACGTCGGGGTGTTTGCCGGCACATTGGCCACTTCCACGGTCAGCGCGCTGCCGGCCTGCTGCACCGGCGCGAGAAACGTCACGCCGTCCGGCGTGGCGGTGTTTGCCGGCTCAAACATGCCGGCCGAGATGAACCAGCGAAACGGCGGCAAAGATAACCGCCGCCAGCCCGATCACCGCGCCAAACAGATGGCGCGCGCCGAACAGGTGGGCGCCTTTGCCGGACGCCCAGCGCCAGACGGCGATGGCGAGCACCGTAAAAAGGGGCGCCAGGCCCAGCCATTCCAGCGCCGCAACGCGTTCCGCCGCCGTGCGCCAGTGTCACGGATTTCCGCGAAACCCGAAACGTCCGCCTCGACGTTGGCGGGCGCGAGCGTGCCGCTGCGATAAATGAGCCGCTGGCCGTCGTCCGGCTGGAGTTTCCATTCCGCGAGCATCACCGGCGCGGCCACAACGGGCGTGGTGAGGCTCGACAAGTTTCGCGTCTGCCGAGCGCTCGGCGAGCTTCAAATCAATCGTCAGCACGGCATCCGGGTCCGCGTGTTGCGGGAGCGGAATGAGATAGGTGTTGCCGCGCGGAAGCGGATCTGGCCACGGCCGCGCCGCCGGGTTGCGCCGGGCCGGCGGTTGAATTGGTGGCGGACGATGCGGCGGGTTGCAGCATCCGCGCTGCCGGCCATCACCGGCACGACCGCCGCGCCGTTGACCGTGGCCGACCACATGTCGCATTGCCGCCGGCAGCGTCAGCCGGAAGTTCGGGTTGCCGCGGTTCTTCACGAAGTAGCGCACGTCGGTGATCGCCTGGCCTTCCTTCGAAATGCGCGTGGTGAGCGACGCGCGGTCCACGACCTGCGCCAGCGAATCGCCCTGCGCGAGCGGACTCAACGCGAGTTTCAAATCGAACGGACGCGACGAGTAGCGATACGCCTTGAGCACGGGCTGGTCGAAGAACAGGCGGTATTCCGGCGGGACTTCGCCCGGTTCGAGCTCCAGCAATCCGGGCGAAACATCCACGGGCTTCACGTCAAATTGATACGCGCTGATGATGATGGTGTGGCCGGACTCGGATTGCGCGTCGAGCGGGCGCGCGCCGGTGAACGTGAGCGTCTCGCCCTGCGGCTTGAACGGACGCTCGTAGGTCGCCAGCAGCGTGTAGGCGCCCGACACCGGCGAGTTCAGTTGCACGATGTAGCCGTTCGTCGTCTTGGTCCCAGTTGCGGATGTCCTGGCCGGTGAACGCGGACGTTGGCATATTCATCCGACAGCTCGACGCGAAACGCCGAAACCGGCGCGCCGCTGACGACGTAATTGATCACGCTGCTGCCGTAGGCGATGCCTTCGCCGATGGAAAAAAGATGAAACACGTCCGCCTGCACCGTCTGCGGCAGGCGCTCGACCCGCAACGTCGCCGACCAGTCCGAATCGCTCAACCGGAACGCCGTCTGGAGGCCCGCAAGCTGGCTCGGAAAAAATGCCGTGGCGATTTCCGTCAACGACTGCGTGCGGTCCGTCGTGAGGCGGAAGCCGTTGTCCGCCGACACCCCGATGAATCCGCGCACGGATTTCGCCTTCGCCACCTCGATGCGCGGCAGCGTCCAGTTCGTCTCGCCGAGCGACTGGTTGCGTTCGAGGTGGATCTGGACGACCTGCCGGCCCGAAACGGGCTGGCCATAGACCAGCCGCAGTTCCGCGCCGCCGTGTGTCGGCGTTTGTGCCCGTGAAATAATCGCTCAAGCCCGACGCGACGGGCTGCGCGACGACGTAGCCTTTCGGAATGTTCACGAGCAATTCGCGCAGCGGCGCCTCGCGGATGTCGAGTTCGATTTGCGCGTCCACCGACAATTCATTTTCGCCGAGATGGTAGGCGAGCACTTCGGAAACGCCGACCTCCGGCAAAATCTGGTCCGCCTGGATCTTGAGCGCAAATTCCGCGCTGGAAAACAGGTAGGCAAAACGCTGGCTGCCCGTCGCGCGGAACAGGCTCGATTCGGGAAACTGGTCCGGCGAAATCTGCGACAGCCCGCTCGCCTGCGTCACTTCCAGCCGCACCGCGCCTTCGTTCACGATGCGGAACGCGCCGGCAAACCGCGTCGCGCCTTCCGGCTGCAGCCGCAGGGCCTCCAGCGATTGCGGGAACGCGCCGAGCGGCGTCTGCATCTGCACCAGAATCGCAAAAGAGTCCTTCTGCGGCTGGTTGAATTGCACGATCACTTCGCGGTCGCCGCCGGCGGCGGAGTTCGTCGTCCAGGACAGCACGCCGTCGCCCTGGATGCGCGTGATGTCGCCCGCGCCGCGCAATTTCAGCACGAGC
Organism: uncultured Verrucomicrobiae bacterium; assembly: GCA_963711945.1. Classification (GTDB taxonomy): domain Bacteria; phylum Verrucomicrobiota; class Verrucomicrobiia; order Limisphaerales; family UBA11358; genus UBA11358. The sequence goes on from CAVQGB010000010.1 coordinate 673,656, forward strand.
TTGTTCATTTCGCCCTGCATGATTTTGCAGTTGATCAGCGCCGCCTGCCGCATCAAGCCGGGACTGACGGTGACTTGCGAAACCATGTCCACGGCGTAAAACAATTTGCCCTCGGTCTCCGGACGCGCATTTCTTCCACGCAAACTGCACCGCGCCGTCCACGGGCAGGTAGCTGACGAAATTGGTGCCCGTGCGTTCCGGCCGCGCGGCGTTGGCGAACTGAAATTCCGTGTCCGCCGCAAGCCCTTGCAGCACGACCGGCTGCACCGCGCTCGGCGCGACGCGAAAACCCACCGCGCTCCAGTCGTTGCTCTGCGTGACGGCGGCGTTGAAATGGACTTCAATCGGATAGATGCCGCCGCGGTCGAATTTGGCGACGAAGCGATACTGGTCCGGACGCCAGCCGCTGCATCGGACTCCGAACTGGCTGCTGGCGGCCGGTTGAAGGAAACGGCATCGGGCTGGCTTTGCTCAATGGTCATCTCCCATTTCTGCTTCGGGTCGAAGCTGGTGAGCGCGACGGGGCCGGAAAGCAACTCCAGCGAGCCGCCCTTTGGCGTCCCCGACCATCGCATTGGCGGTGAGCGTGAACGCCGCAACGTCGCCGCCGAGATCGCCGGTCAGCTTGAAGTCCGACAACGTGACGCCCTCGGACGGCATGTTTTTTGACGCTGACGGCCGCGGGGTCGTTATGGTGCTGCACGAGGTGATGAAGAACAGTGCGGCGCAGAGGACGCTGACGGTGGTGTTTGTTTTCATAAAATGGAAATTTGTATTGGGTTTACCTGGCCTGCTCCTGTGCATTTGCAACTTCGACATTCTGCGGAACGACCACATCATCCAGCGGAATCCTTCCGCCCGTCCAGAAGTGGATCTCCAGCACACAATCCGGCCCCCCCGAAAGAGACGCACCGGGGCGGCCCAGCAACTTCCAGTCGCAGGGCCACCGTTTTCCTCCCGACAGCAAACCCGCCTCGCTGGCGCCCCGGTGCAAAATCAGCCGGTGTTTTTCGATGCCCTGGATTTTCGCATAGTCCTCCAGAAAGGCGCTGAATTCCCGCGCCGTCCCGGCATAAAAGAAAATGTCATCATCATTCACGAACATCCCGCCAATGCGGTTTTTCGCCAGCTCCTTCAATCCATCCGGCCGGAAAGACTCGTTGTCCGGCCCGTGGTTGGTCGGATCACCGCCCGGGCCGGCCGGGTTATGCGCCATCAACAGGAGCGCGCCGTCGGCCAAAGTCGGCAGCAGCATCGAGCGTTGAAATTGCGTGTTCACGGTTCGTTGATTTAGCAGCCGCGACGGCTGCCGGTTGTCAGGCACGGGTCAAAGTTTTGTAAAAAAGTTGTGAGAACATAATTGATCATGGTCTCTTCGCCGGGATTTTCACGGGTGGCAACTTGAGCGTGCCTTGGAACACATCAAGACCGGTGTGATCCGCCGGAGGATCAACAATGAAAGTGCCGGATATAAAGTAGTCATTTGTGCTTTCAAGGGAAAAGGTGGCGAATGGGGAAATACGCAGCCGGACAGCGGCATCCGTCGGCAAAGTAATCCAAGCCGCACCGGGCACCCCGCCTTCAAATCCGCCAGACCTTCCGGGAAGAAGCCGACCTGCGGCGTCACGAAATTCCAAATGATATCCGCCTCCGGGATTCATATTGCAATAAAGTTCCATGTTGTTACCCCACGCTTCACCGCAATCCTGCAGCTCCAAATAAATGGCCGGGCTATGATTTTTTGGCGACTCGCAAAGCAGCAAACGCCCGCGCAGAGTGGGATGATGTGCCCCGCGACCTGTGTCTTTGTCCTGAAAACCAGCAACTGGCGCTGACCAATCGCCTGCGGCTATAATGTTGGTGTCCTCGATGGCGAAGCAGCACCGGCAGGCCAACAGCAGCAGTAACGGAATAGTGGCTTTTTTAAGAATTTGTTGAGCGGCGGTTTTCATTTAATTGTCAGCGGATGGCGTGGGCCAAAGATTTGAAAGAAAACGATGTAATGCTTGCGATGCTGTCCATATTGGTTTTCGTTTTATTCTCTGGCTTCAACGCGTTTTAGTGTCGGAACATCCAAGATTTGCAGAGACCCGCCGTCGGTCTGGCCGATTAACTTTCCGTCGGGTGAAAAAGCGAGCTTGATTTGAGGGCCGCCATCAACCCAACCCGGCCCCCACGTTACGAGTGGTTTCCAGGATTCGGCATCAAAAATAACGATCTGCTGCTTCCCGGGTTGAACGGCAAATAGCTTCCCATCAGGCGACCACGCGAGACTGGTGGCGGGGTCGGGTCTGGAACCGTTCCAATAATGCCTTGTCATAATCTTATTCCCCGCCTGCCAATCCCAAATTCCAAATGCGTTCCCATAATTAAACCCAGACACGGCCAGATACCGGCCGTTGGGCGAGAATTCCAAGCATGATAGCCACGTTAAATCTGCGAGGATTTTAGGCGGCGTCTTCTTTTCTAAGTCCCACACCCGGATATTTCCATTTCGATTGCAGACGGCCAGCAAGCGTCCGTCGCGTGAAGCCGTCATGGCTTCGATACCGGGAGGACCAATCACAATTGAATCCAGTTTATCGCCGGTCGCCAGATTCCATTCCTCGATTGACGAATTTGAAAAACTGATCAGGATCCTGTTGTTTCCAGCAATGGCACCCATCGGCTTACCTTTGTTCCGGTTTCGCGAATTTTGCCATACGATTTTCCCCGTTGCGCAATCAACAGCTTGGACAACCACTTGATCATCGTGTGTGACTGATGAAGCACTGCCAACTGCGATCTTGCCATCGGCGGAAATCCAGGCTGGAAAACTGAAGGGAAGGGAAAAGTAGCTTACCATGAAAATGTTGGATTCCATTATTGGTGGAAGTGTGATTTGTTGCAGGTTTTTCAAATTCCACACCTTCGCTCCTTGTCTGCCAGAATCCTGAATGTTTGTCGAGCTGCTAACATTCGGTAAAGCCCATTCAAGTTGCGCGCCGGTTATTTCGAACAGTCGGTCCACCGCCAGCGGCACATCGGCCCGATCATAAATAGAGGTGAACCATTGGTTGGATTTGATTCCAGAAACGAGCAACCAACGCTCCTTGGGTGGTTGATTTGTTGGGGGCGGCGGCAGACTGGCGATTGTTTCGGCCAAATCTGATAAATTAGTATTATCCAGTTTTCGCCCTCCTCCTCCCTGAGTTCCCCCAGGAGTGGAAAGGCCGGAAGATGTTTGACCATCAGCCAAAACGTCACAGAAAAAGACCGCGCTGGGAAAGAGAAACCAACTTGTCTTTAGGAACAGGGCATTCGTATTTCCTAGCCAATGATTATTTTCACTCCCGTGCTGATGTGTGGAAAGAACCCAGTCATACTCTGGTGCATCAGGAGGCGGAGGATGCGGATATTCCAATATCGTCTGATTTTGAGCATTTGCATCGGCGGCATTGATCGCAGCGGTCAAAAACAACGCGCTCACTTGGAGCAGCAGGCTTGCTCTGGAAAACGTTGTTTTCATACGAAGCGCCGTTCTTTGGTGATTTTCTCTCATTTCCCCGAAATGCTCCTCGCCTCGCGGATCATGGTTTCCAATTGCGCCGGGCGCTGGTCCGCGCCATAAACCTGCGGCACGCCGCTCAAATCCTTCAGCAATTCATCCGGCGTCACCTGCTGCGCAAACGGACTCGCCGCCAGCCATTCGGAAAATTCCGCCGCCGTCGCCGCCAGCCGCATCGCCGGGCTGGCTTGGTCCAGCGCCGGCGGAGCGCCGTCGTATTCCACGGCCCAGCTCCGCTCGTTCACGGTCTGCGTGCCGGGAATCCGGTAGCGCACATATACCGTCGCCACCGGGCCGTTGCCGTCCGGCTTGGTCTCCACCGTGTAAAGCGCGTTGCCGGCTTCCTGCGCGGCGATCTCGGCGGCGAGCACCGAGTTGTCGCGGAACTGTTCCTTGGTGAGCTGATGCTTCGCGTAGCCGATCTGCCGCCAGGACGTCACGCGCTGCGGATTGAATTCCACCTGCACCTTCACGTCCTGCGCCGCCACCTGCAACGCACCCGCCAGCTTCGCCGCGAAATCCGTTCCCGCCTCCTCCGGCGTGTTGATGAACGCATACCGCCCGTCGCCGTTGCCCGAAAGTTCCGCCAGCATGATCGTCGTTGAAATCGTCCCAGCCGATGCCGAAACAATCCAGCGCGATGCCCTGCCGGCGCTGCGCCTCCACCTTTTGCTTCAACGCGGCGGGATCCACGTTTCCCAAATTGGCCGCGCCGTCGGTAAGAAGGACGACGCGGTTTCCTCCATTGGCGAGGTAATGGCGACGGGCGGTCTCGTAGGCGAGATTCATGGCTTCTTCGAGATTCGTGCCGCCGTCCGGCGTAATGCCGCCGACCTTATTCAGCGTCTCACCCGCCTTGTCGCCGGCAATGCCGTCCGCCCACAACTGCGCCGTGCGCGCGAAGGTGACCACGCTCACCGTGTCCTGCGGCTGCAACTGCGCCGCCAGCACCCGCAACGCCTCGCGGATGATTGCCACGCGGTCGGCGCGCTCCATCGAGCCGGACGTGTCCAGCAGCAACACCACGTTCAACGCCCGGCCCGCCTGCCGTCCCGACGCCGCCGTCTTGACGGAGAACCGCAGGAAGTCGCGGTTCAGCGCGAACGGATTCCGCGCGCGCTCGGACGCGAACGCCATCGGCTGGCCCGCCGCCGCCTCCGGGTCGCGATAATTGAAGGCGTTGATGAATTCCTCGGCTGCGGATGGACGCGGCGTCCGGCATCTGGCCCTTCTGCAAACTCGCCTGCGCCAGCTTGAACGACACGTCGCTGACGTTCATCGAGAACGTGGAGAACGCATTCTCGCGCGTCAGAAATTCCGGCTGGGGAATCGGCGCATTGGTGACGGCGGGACGAGGCGGCACATCAAAAGAATCAATCATCTGCGACAGATGGTGGATGTTTTGCGGCGTGTCGGTGATGACAATGGCATTTCCCGCTGCGTTCGCCTGAATCGTCGCCTGCAGCGAGGCTGACGTGGCCAGCTTCTTCGCCATTTGGTCTGCTCCGACAAACCGGAGCGGGAAAGTCTGCGTGACCAGCGCGGATTCATTGGTCGTCGCTTGATTCAACACCTGAATGACTCGCCCGACCGTGTCCAACTCGCTGGGCGTCGCCTTTACGAACAGCAAACCCAAACGGTCGTTGTAGGTGACGGCTCTGCCGTTCGTGGACAAATTCACGCCGATGGTATTGAAGAAATCTTTTGCATCGGTGGCATTTTGCGATGTGGCATCCCGGCTTGTGAGGAAATTAAGGCCGCCGCCACCACCGGCACTTCCCGTCCCGCCAAAGGGAGATGCCGATGTCACACCCTGCATTCCTTGATAAAATGTGTTCGGGTCTATGCGGAACTCACGCATTACGAGTGTTGGCGAATCCACTGAAACAAAGCTATTGGTTCCGGCGATTGTGGAAATCGTGCCCATGTAAGCCTTCTGGGTTTCGTATTGGTTCATGGTTTCCCCCCGCTGTTGCAATGCGCTGTTTTGCACGGTGGTAGGCCCCGAACTATTGAGTCCGGAACTGGTGGAAATCGCGCCCATGTTCTGCACCGTGGATTGCATCCGCTGCTGCAATGCGCTGTTTTGCACGATTTGCGGCGATGCACTGTTTTGACCGCCTGACCGCGCCGATTTCGCGTCCAAGTCCTTAACCAGGTCCCGAATATGTTCCATCGAATCTTTCGGCGCGGTAACGACGACCGCCTGGATGCGTGCATCAGGCTGCGCCGCAATCTGTGAACTGCCGCCGTTTCGGGAAATTGCGGCCAACTCTGTCGCCACCTCCGATGGGCTGGCATTTTTCAGATAAAATGTGTGAACTGCCGTATCGTCCCCGGAGCCGGATTCTTTCGCACCTTCGAGTTGTTTATTTACTCCAAAATTCCAAGCAGCGCCCGAATCAACATTTCCGCCTAATCCATCCTTCTTGTTGTCAGATGCCGTGGCGTTCAGCGCCAGCACATTCTGTCCCGCCAGCCCGGCGTAAGCTTTCAATTGTCCCTGTCTCGAACTCTGCACACTCCCATCTGCCATCACCAGCGTGCCGTTGCTGACAACGATTCCGCCTGAATAAGTATTTTCGCCGTTCGCCGTGAATGCGCCGCCGCCTTGTAGATCCAGTCCCCTCCTGTCTTCTGCCAATTGCCCAGCCGTGTAGTTGTCGTCATAAAATCCCTTGAGTGCCGGAGCAGGTGCGCTGGATGAAGCGGGATCCCATGCATTTTCCGATACAACTGGCGGATTGATGGTGCTGTCAAAAGAACTCCACTTGTTTGCTGCGGTTAGCGCGTGAGTCGTTGTCGGAACTGGAGCAGCGACGGCACCGACGCTTTTCGCGGCAAACTGATTGCCCGCCGCCGGCATGTCGCCCAACACCGGAGTATTGTTTGCTTCAAATCCTTCGCTCTGGTCGCCGGGTGTGACTCGATAAAATCTTTGCTGCTCGCCAGACTTATCCTGCGCGGAAGCAACGCCGTTGATGGCGTCGGTAACAATCGGCTCGGCCACCCCGAACTGGTCCACTCGTCGCGAAAGAGTTTCTTGGATTTGTTTTAAGTCGTCCGCGCCGACCACGATCCTTTGCTCACCGCCCACGGTGCCGTTGGCCGACGCCGGGCTGCCGGCTCGGTTAATCATATCGGCGGGGACGTTGATGGAATTGCCAGAATTATCATAGACTGTCACGACACTGGCTGCGTTGTTGGCCCGCGCGTGTCCAGTTTGTGCCAAGCCACCCGTCAGAACTTGATCGGTCGCCGAGGACGGAAGCGGAGTCGGCGCGTTGATCTCGCTCCTGCCGACGAGATTGCCCAGATACCAGTCAAAATCAGAAGCGGCACCATTTTGTTGAGCCACGGTTGAAGTTCCATCCGCCGCAGCCACCTCGGGCGCCGGGGCTGGTCTCGCCGGGGACGCGCCTCGTCCACGTCCGCCCAATCCACCACCCCGTCCTCCACGACCGCCGCCACCCACGGCACCGCCACCGCCGCGTGCAGCACCACCAAATCCGCCGCCGCCACCGCCGCCGATTCCACCGCCGCCAAATCCGCCGCCGCTGGCGGTTGGACCGGAAGGCGCCGCGGCTGTCTGTGCAACGCTGTTATTGCCCGGGAATGTGCCGAGCGGGTTGGCCCCCGAAACCGGCTCGTTTTGCGAGGAAGCCATTCCACCGGTGCCGCCAACCGCGCCGCCTGTGCCGCCGACGGCTTGTCCGAATTCATAATGGACAACGGAATTCTGGAAGTCGGTGGCTTTCATTTGCGTCTCGCGTCTGCTGGCAACCGTGCCGGCGTTTTCATTGTCGGCCAGCGCAAAACCATCTCCGCTGACGGCAGCGGTGCCAACGCCTTGTTGAACGACGCCTCCTTTTCCATTTACATCGTGACGGGCGGCGACAGTGTCTCCATTTTCGGCGAATTGATAACGAACACCGGAGGAATCTGCCGGCGCAGGACCAGCCACCGGGGCGGGAGGCGTGGCGGTTGGCTGCGGAGGGGGCGTCATGCCAGGTATCCGGGTAATTGGCGTGGTGGAACCAAACTCGCCGCCATTTCGTCCATCTGCTTGACCCAAGTCGGTTCCGCTGTAGTAGGGATTGGCAACTTTGGGCAAATTGAGCGGCGACTCGTATTCGGGGACACCGGCCTTCGGCGTCCAACTCTTTTCAATCGTCACCATGGAGTTTTGCGCGTCAACTGTGCGATCGGGTTCTGTGCGGCCGGAGATGGCTTCCTTGTTCAAATTCAAGTAGTAACTGGCCGCGTAGTTATCCGGAGCAGCTTTCAACGCCTGATTCATTTCGGCCATGGACTCGTCGTATTTGCCCGCCTCGTAAAGCAGCTTGCCGTTCTGCACATGTGTCGCGGCGTTCGCGGATTGAAGTGTCGGCTCTTGAATTTTCGCAATCGTGGTCGGCTCGGGCTTCCTCGCCGCTGGTGATGCCGCAACCGGCATTGCCGGGCTTGCCGTTGATTCGAATGAGCCAGCGGACGAACTATTCCGACCAGCCATAGTGTTATTATTCCAAGTCAAACTGGTGGCCGGCTGGTCTGCCGACGGTGCTGAAACTTGATTATAACCAACAATTGAAGATCCCAAAACTCGTCCGTTTGCATCTTTGCCGGCTTTGTCTGATTCAGCCAATTGCTGCTCCGTCTTGGGCAAAAAGATTTCCGCCGGCGGCGGCACGGCGGGTTGCGCCGGCTGACTTGGCGTGAGTGTCATCAAAGGATTTGCATCGGAAATTAAGTTTCCATTCTGGAACTGAATTGTCGGTTGCGAAGCCGTGCCCGGCGCGGGAGTCGCGGGCGCGGATTTAGCCAGAGAAACTACATTGCCGTCTGAATAGTGAGCCGTTCCCCCCACGACTGTCCCGGCAGCGGCGGGCGCGGATTTATTCGGATTCTGTTCTACATAGCCGACTATATTCCCTTTGTATGCCTTGTAAGATTCGCCCACTTGTTTCGCCACGTCCGTTTGGGCAGCGGTAATCCTTGCTTGTTCCGACCTGCCGACAATCTTTGGCATCAACATCGCCGCGAGCACCGCGATGATGGCGAGGGCGGCCAGCACGCCGACGAGCGGGCGGACTTCAATTCGTTTGAGCCAGAACAGCGGTTCCGGTTTCGGACGCGGCGTCTTGAAATGCTCGAGCAGCCGCCGACGGCGTTCCTCGGACAGCCGGCGCACAACGATTTTCTCCGCGGGGGCTTCCGCCGGATGCGCGACGGTTTCGCGCACCAGGCCGATGGCGCTCTTGAGCCGGTCGTGCAGTTTGGAAAGCTCGGGGTCCTGCGAAAGGGTCCAGCGCAGCAGCACGGCCTCGTCCTCGGGCAGTTCGTTGAGGAGCAGCGCGGTGATGCGCGCCTCGATTTGTTCGCGTGATGGCTGTTCCGGGTTCATGGCACAACTCCCGTTTTCGCCAGCTCCAGGGCGATGGTTTTGAGGGCTTGATGCAGCAGGAAGCCGACGTTGCCGGTGGTCAGGCCGGTGCGCGCGGCGATGTCCTTGTAGGAAAGTTCGTCGTTGAACTTGAGCCGGATCAATTCGCGGCCGCGGTCGTCGAGCGCCTCCAAGCTGATGCGGACCAGTCCGATGCCTTCGAGCCGGATGATTTGCTCGTCGGGCAACAGCGACGGATCGGCGGCTTCGGCGGCGGGGGAGCTTTCGTCGTCGGAAGCGCCGGCCAGCGGAACGGTTTTGACCGCTTCGCGGCGCCGGTTCAACGCCAGGTTCCGGACGGTGCGGTAGAGCCAGCGCCGGGGCATTTGGACCAGTTCAAACTGGGCATGCAGTTTCATGAACGCTTCCTGCACGACGTCCTCGGCCAGCCCCATTTCGCCCGCGTAGCGGAACGCATAACCCAACAGTGGAGACTCCAGAGCTGAGAACAGCTCTTCGATCGTCTCCCACCCGGGCGTATCCGCGCTGGCTTTGTCGGTGGCATCACGGCCATTATGGGCAAGTGTCCACATTCAAGCCGGGATTATCCAACTGTCAAGTCTTCCCTAGCCCGAAAGACATCGTGTTCAAGCTAACGACACGCGAGCCGGGGAAATATTAGAAGAAATCTGCAAATAATATTTGGCGGGGAGCACACGCACCTCGCGCGTGGGGAGCACAGGCGCCCCGCCTGTGGCGGTTGACGCCCCGTCAACCGCACCGAGCGCGCCATCGCGCGAGTCTCAACGCGCGGTGGGCCGGCATCCCGCTGGTTTCACCGCGCGGTGACGCGCGCGAGCCCGGACGCGATGGCGCGTTCGGGGGCACGCGGGGCGCGTGCGCTCCCCATCCGAAGCAAGGTTATTTCGCCGGCGGATTCACCCCGGTTGCCGCGTTGCGCTCCTGAAGCTGCCGTTCCAGATAAGTGTCCTCCGGCGCTTCGAGCCACGCAGTCAGCCAGATGTTGCCGAGCATCTGGCCGGCCTTGACGAGCTGGCCGTCGAGAAACGCGCAGGCCTTCCAGTCCCTTGTCGCCCTCGCCGGTCAGCTTGCCGTCCTTTTCCATTTGATACAACGGCTCGACGAGTTTGTTCTGCGCGACGATGTAATTCACCACCGCGCGAAACATCCCGTCCGGCTGCTCCGCGTTGGCGATGCGCGCGGCGGGATGGATCTTGCCGGCGAGCGTTTCGACTTTGATTCCGCCGGTCTTTTTGAAAATAGCCGCCGTCAATCCACGCGATGAAATTTCGTGTCGGTCGTGTAGCCTTTCGGGTTGTCGCCGACCCAGCCGTTGAAATGCATCGTCGTGTGCAGCGGCTGCGAGCCGTCGCCGACGTAATGGCCCATCACGCCCATGACGTAAATGCAGTCCGCCTGCGCGTTGGCGATTTCCTCGGGCGTGCCGCCGTATTGCCGGAACGCCTTGAGCGAGCTGAAATCGGACTTCAACTTTTCGAAATTCTCCGTGATCGCCCACGGCAGGAATCCGCTCAATTCGCGCGTGTGGTCGGCGTCCTTGGCCGGGTCAATGGGCGGAAACCGGTCCGGGTGCGCCGCGCGCGCCCGCGCAATGTCCGCCGCAAAATCATAGCGCATCATCGGCAGCGTCTCCGGCGTCAGGCCGTAGAGTTTCAAATCCTCCAGATCAATGTAATGGTCCGTCCCGTTGAATTGTTTCAACGGCAGGTCGCGGCACGTTCCGCCAGCGGTCCGGTTCGCCCGCCAGAAATTCAATGCGCCCCTTCCACGCCGGCGTCATCGTGAATCCGCCAAAATCCGCGGGCAGCGACGCCAGCGCCAGCTCGTTGATGGCGTGATGGCCTTCGTAATCCCACGCCCCGGCGCTGAAGACAAACGCGCCGAGCGCGATCGTAAAAGTGGAAAATTTCAATTTCATAATTTCCAATGGCACGGCAATCTAATGCAGGACGCCACCGTTGCCAAAAAGAATCCGCCGCGAATGTGATCCCGAACAAGCCAAACCGTGGACAAACAACCGGCCGAGACCCCCTCAAAAGGAGCGCGGGCGGCCCGCCCGCGTGTTGCCAAGCCAGAAACTCGCGGGCGAGCCGCCCGCGCTCCTGTGGATTGCGATGTCATGCCTGGGGTTTGCCGAGGTCTCCGGATGCGTTTTTTGAGCCGACATTTTTGGTCGCGGCACAGCGGATCCGTGGTTAAATTCCGCGCGTGAAAATCATCACCGACGAAAACTGCGCCGGCTATTCGAGTCTGGGCCATCCCGAACGTCCGGCGCGCGTTACCGAAATCGCTGGAATTGCTGCGTGGCCAGACGGAACTGCCGCTCGTCTGGGCCGCGCCGACCGGCGTGGACGAGGCGCAAATCCTGCGCGCCCATTCGCCGCGGCTTCTCGCGCGGCTGGACGAGCCTGGGGATTTCGACGGTGACACGCCGTTTCACGACAACATTTCCACGTTCGCCCGCGCCTCCGTCGCCGCCGCGCTCGACGCGCTGAAGGCCGCCCGGAACGGCGAAATGGTTTTCAGCCTCATGCGCCCGCCGGGACATCACGCCACGCGCGAGCACGCGATGGGCTTCTGCTATCTGAACAACATCGCCATCGCCGCGCTCGAAGCGGTCGCGACGGGCGCAAAACGCGTCGCGGTTTTTGATTTCGACGTGCATCACGGCAACGGCACGGAGGCGATCCTGCTCAATCAGCCCGGCGTCGAGTATTTTTCCGTTCACCAATATCCGTGTTTTCCCGGCACCGGCAGCCGGAACGCCGGCGTCAACTGCTTCAATTATCCCATCGCGCCGGGAGAGACGCGGGAGACCTGGCGTGCCACGCTCATCCGCGCGCTCGGCGACATGAGACAATTCCGGCCCGATCTCGTCGCCGTGTCCGCGGGGTTTGACGCCTATTTGCGCGATCCGCTGGCCGACGGCGCGTTGCTGGAGGAGGATTTTCACTGGCTCGGCGGGGAATTGCGCGGGCTGGGCGCGCCGTTTTTCAGCCTGCTCGAAGGCGGTTACAGCAGCGACCTTCCCGGATTGATTCTTGCCTACCTAAAAGGTATTTCTGGGGCGTAGTCAGATGCGTTCCCTTGAATATGGACAAGATTTCCGAATTGCTCAAAAACGTAGAAGCCCTGCCTGCTTCACCGGCGCTGTTGCCGAAACTGGCGCGCGCGATCACCAACATCAATAACGCCAACATCCACGAAGTCGTGGATATCATCGCGTTTGATTCCTCCCTCACCGCCAAGCTCCTGCATATTGCGAACAGCGCCTACTTCGGCAGCACCACGCCCATCACGAACGTGGGCGATGCCGTCAGTCAGGTTGGCTACGACGCCGTTTATCTGCTCGCCGCCTCCATCAGCGGCGAGAATTGTCTGCGGGCGGCGCCGGGAACGGGTTTGGATTCCGTGCTGCTCTGGAAACACAGCGTCATCTCCGCCTTTGGCGCGCAACACGTGGCGCAGGCCGCCAACCTGGACGGCAATGTGGCATTCACCGCCGGCCTGCTGCACGACATCGGCAAGGTGATTTTCGCCGGGGCACACGGGAAAAATTACACGCACAAGTTTGACGCGGCCAATCGCGGATCGTTGACGCTGATTGAATGGGAGCAGGAACAATACGGCTGCGACCATGCCGAATTGGGCGCGCGCCTCCTGGAGTGGTGGAAAATTCCGCCGGAGATCGCCGCCGCCGTCCGGTTTCATCATCGTCCATCCGCCGCGGGGGAAAACGCGCCGCTCGCGGCCGGCGTCTGCCTTGGCAATTTCCTGTCCGGCACCCTCGAACTGCCGGCGTTCGCCCTGGATCCGGCCAACCCCGAACTTCCGCCGGCGCTGCAACTGTTGGGACTCGCCGCCACTGATTTGAGCGACCAGTGGAAGCGCATCCGCCAAAACTGGGAGTTCGTGCAGCAATTGCTGGTTTTGAGAAAATGAAGGACCGGATTGAACCGGCTTGAAAATCTTTGCCGTGCGGCCGGAGCACGGGGCGCAACTTCGCACCGCGGACATTCTTCTCCCTCTCCCCCGCGGAGTAACGCAGTGTCAAATTGCGGTTGAAGCAGGTATTCCCGACCGTCACATTTGACTAAAGACAATGGTTGGCCTACCGTTCGGGCGCATGAAAAAACGGGGGTCGCGTTCATCGGGAGGCGGGTCGTCAGAACCCTTGTTCCCGGTGAATAACAGATTATGCACAACTTGACGGCACTGAACTGGGCGCTGTTGCTCGCAGGCGTGTTCGCCGTCGCGTTTTTCTATTCGTCGGTCGGCCACGGCGGCGCGACGGGCTATCTGGCCACGCTCGCGCTGTTGGGGGTCGCGCCCGCATCGGCGCGGGTGGCGGTGTTGATTGCGAACGTGCTGGTCGCCGGCAGTCGCCTGGTGGCGGTTCTGGCAGGCGGGACATTTCGACTGGCGCGTGCTGTTGTCGTTCGTGGTTATCTCCATGCCGTGCGCGTGGCTCGGCAGCCGGGTTCACATCAGCCGGGAGGTTTATGAAATTGTTCTCGGCGCCGTGCTGGCCGCCGCCGGCGTCACCTTGTTGCTCCGCGCGCGCTGGCAGACCGATGACGTGCCGATCGAAAAATTTTTCCTGCCGCTCGCGCTGGCTCATCGGCGCGGTGCTCGGTTTTCTCGCCGGACTGACCGGCATCGGCGGCGGCGTTTTTTTGAGTCCGCTGCTCTATGTGTTCCGCTGGGTGAAACCCAAAACCACCGGCGGCATTGCGGCGGGATTCATCGTGCTCAACTCCATCGCCGGACTGGTGGGCGCGGGCTGGGAGAAAATCACGCACGCCGGCCCGCTGCTCTGGCTCACGGTGCCCGCCGTCATCGGCGCGCTGCTCGGCACGCATTTCGGCGCGCGCCGCTGGAACAGTGTCATTTTCAGCCGCGTGCTCGCGGGCATCCTGATTTTTTCCGGCGGAAAATTGTTGATTGAAGCCGTCGGAGGATATTTATGATTTGCGATTTCCGGTTTACGATTGATTTTCCAGGGCGCCGGAAAACATAATTATCAACCTCCAAAACAATGCGCGTTTTATTTTTTGCCCAGCTCAAGGACGTGACCGGCTGCGATTCGGTCGAAGTCGCGCCGCCGGCGGAATGCGGAGCAACTTTGGGCGGAACTGCTGAAGCAATTCCCGAAACTCGCCGCGCATCGCGCCAACGTGCGGCTCGCGAAGAATTGGGAATATGCCGCACCCGGATGCGCGATTTTCGGAGTCGGATGAAATCGCGCTGATTCCGCCGGTGTCCGGCGGCTGAATAGTTTTGCATGGAAATTGAAATTCGACTGACTCACGGGCCGATTGCGGAAAAAATACCTCCGCCGCCGGCAGTGGCGCGGACGGCTCGTCCGTTCGATGAAAATCAAAAGCTCGCGGGCGGGACGCCCGCGCCGTTATCGCATGGCGCGTGGCTGGAATTTCGCGGCGTCGTTCGCGGCGAGGAAAATGGACAACCCATTTCCGCGCTCGAATACGAAGCATATCCCGGAAATGGCCGAACGCGAAATCCGGCACATTCTCGAATCGCTTTCGGGAAAATACCGTGTCTCGCGGCAAAGGTGATTCATCGCATCGGCGTCATTCCGGTCGGTGAGACGGCGATTTACGTCGGCGTGGCGTCGCCGCATCGCGGCGAAGCCATCGCGTTGCTCGCTGAATTCATGGACCGGCTCAAACAGGACGTGCCGATCTGGAAACGGCGGGCGCTGGCTGATTTCGCGTCGGGTGGCACAGGCCTCCGGCCTGTTGTTTCGGCCGTCGCGCCCGAAACCGGCATTGGAGGCCATCGTCGCCCGGACGCCCCATTCATCTGCAGCCAGTCGCCCACGACGAAATTCGGCGCGACGCCGAATTTCACAGGCGCGACGCCTGTGCCACCCCAAACGCGGCATCAGAGCGCTACGCTCTCATTGGACGAGGCACTGGCCGAAATCCAAACCCGTTGCCAGCCGCTGCCGGCCGTGCGCGTGCCGCTGGCGGAAGCATTTGGACGCGTGCTGCGCGAAACGGTTTGCGCGCCGGAGGATATGCCGTCATTCGACCGCTCCACTCGCGACGGCTATGCGATTTTGCGGGACGACCCCTCCGAAACCTTCCGGGTCGTGGACACGCTTCACGCCGCCGACTGGAAACCGCGCCAGTTGAAAACCGGCGAAGCCGTGCGCGTGGCAACCGGCGCGGCGATGCCGTGCGAAAACCTGCGCGTCGTGATGCAGGAAAATGTTGAGCGCACCGGCGACCAAATCCGCATCGTTCGCCGCGAATCGTCACGCAACGTCAGCGTTCGCGGCGAAGATTTGCGCGCGGGCGAAGCGTTGTTGCAGGCCGGCGCGAAGTTGGACGCCGGCGCGCTGGCGTTGCTGGCGACGGCGGGAAAGGCCAATCCGCTTGTCAGCCCGCGATTGCGCGTCTGTCATTTCACAACCGGCGATGAAATCATTCCGCCGGACCAGACGCCCAAGCCCGGCCAGATCCGCGACAGCAATTCCTTCCTGATTCGCGGCCTGTTGCAGAAATTTCCGTGCGACCTGGCCCAGCACCATTTGCCGGAAAATTTCGAACAGGCAAAATCCGAAATTTTGGAGAGCGGTGACGAGTCACCGCCGTCTTCGACGCGACATGTCGCGTCGTCTCAAAACGCGGACATGTCCACGCACTCCACATTTCAGATAGCTGACGCCGACGTCATTTTGATTTCCGGCGGCGCAAGCGTCGGCGAAAAGGATTTCACCCGTCCGCTGCTGGAATGGCTTGGTTTTGAAATTGTGTTCACCCAGGTCAACGTCCGCCCCGGAAGACCGCTGATTTTCGGCACAAATGGGAACCGCATCGCCTTCGGCTTGCCGGGCAATCCGCTGTCGCATTTCGTCTGTTTTCATTTGTTTGTCGCGACGGCGCTGGCGAAACTCGTCGGCGAAGAGCCGAATGAAATTTCTGCGCGGTCAATTGGCGGCGAAATTGGACGATGCGCCGAATCCGCGCGAAACGCTCTGGCCGGCGCGCATGGAATTAGCGGGGCAGGCATCCCGCCTGTCATCGTTGGCGAAACCAACGGAAGAAAACACCCGCAGTGGGAAGCTCGCAGGCAGGATGCCCGCGCCACTGTTGACGCCGCTGAAATGGGCCAGTTCCGGCGATGTGACATGTCTGGCGGAAACGAACGCGCTGATCCGCGTGCCGGCGAATCGCGGCTCGATTGAAGCCGGCGCGGAAGTTGATTTTTGGCCGACGGATTTTTAAACCACGAAACACACGAAATGACACGAAGGAAACATTTTCGCATCTGACAGCAGCGGGCGGCGCGCGCATGGTCAATGTCGGCCACAAACCGGTCCAGCGCCGGCGCGCGGTGGCGGAAGGAAAATTGGTTTGCGCTCCGGCGACGATTCGCGCGCTCAAAAAAAATGCCCTGCCGAAGGGTGACGTGTTGACCGTCGCGCAAATCGCCGGCATTCAGGCCGCCAAGCGGACGGCGGAATTGATTCCGCTCTGCCATCCGTTGCCGTTGAACCATGTTGAAATCAATTTCCGCGTCCGCGCGGCGGCGATTGAAATTGTCTGCACCGCCGAAACCAGCGCGCAAACCGGCGTGGAGATGGAGGCGCTGACCGGCGTGAGCGTGGCGGCGCTGACGCTTTACGACATGTGCAAGGCCGTGGACAAAAAAATGCGGATTGAAGGCATCCGCGTCGTGGAAAAGGTGAAGGAATGAAAATCGGACGGCTCACCATCAGCGACCGCGCGTCGGCGGGGATTTACGCCGACCGCAGCGGGCCGGAGATTGAAAACGTCCTGCGCGAGTTTCTCGGCGACGAGGCGCAATTTGAATCGCTCATCGTGCCGGACGAGGTGGAGGCGATTTCGGCGGCGTTGAGAAAATTTGCAGACGTGGAAAAATGCGATATGGTGGTCACGACGGGAGGCACGGGAATTTCGCCGCGCGACGTGACGCCGGAGGCGACGCGCGCGGTGCTGGAAAAGGAGTTGCCCGGTTTCGGCGAAATCATGCGGATGCAATCGTTCGCCAAGGTGAAGACGGCGATTTTGTCGCGGGCGGTGGCCGGAACGCGCGGCGCAACTTTGATTATCAACCTGCCCGGCAAACCGTCGGCGGTGCGGGAATGTCTGGAAATTCTCGCGCCGGCGATCGTCGAGGGTCTGGCGCATTTGCGCGGAGAAAATCCGCACGAGAAAAAATAAATGGATCCGTTTGGACGACAAATTGATTACTTGCGAATCTCGGTCACCGACCGGTGCAACGAGCGTTGTCTCTATTGCATGCCGGAAGGTTACAAGGGCTGGGAAAGCAAGCCGGACCACTTGACGGCGGCAGGAAATCGTCCGCATCGCGCGCGTGGCGGCGGGGCTGGGCTTCCGCAAATTCCGGCTGACCGGCGGCGAACCGCTCGTGCGCGGCGACGTGCCGGAAATCGTCCGCGCCATGACCACGATTCCCGGCGTCGAATGCGTCAATCTTTCCACCAACGGCATGAAGCTGGCCGCGCTCGCGCAACCGCTCCGCGACGCCGGCTTGCGCTCAGTGAACGTGAGCCTCGACGCGCTGGACCCGGAGATTTACCACCGCATCACCGGCGGCGACGTGGCGCGCGTGCTGGCCGGCATCCGCGCGGCGGTGGCGGCGGGCTTTGAGCGCGTGAAACTGAACTGCGTGCTCATGCGCGGCGTGAACGAGACGGAACTCTGGCCGCTGGTGTTGTTCGCCGCCGAACACGGCCTGCCGTTGCGCCTCATCGAATTGATGCCGGTGACGACGACGGATGTGTTGACGGAGAAAAATTTCCTGCCGTGCGGCGAGGCGATGCGGATGCTGGCGCAAAAGGATGAATTGATTCCGCAGCCGGACCGCAAGCTCGGCCACGGGCCGGCGCAATATTATCTGCTGAAACAAACCGGCGCGCTTGTCGGCTTCATCGGCGCGCTGACGAACCAGCATTTCTGCGACAACTGCAACAAGATGCGGCTCACCGCCGACGGCAAGGTGCGTCCGTGCCTGGGCAATCACGTCGAGGTGGATTTGCGCGCGGCGCTGCGGCACGGCGCGGATGATGGCGCGTTGAAGGAATTGTTGGAAACCGCGCTGCGTCTGAAGCCGCAGGAACACCAGTTCCGCAACCAATACCAGCCGTGCCGCCCGATGACCGCCATCGGCGGATAAAAAAACACCCGCGGATCACGCGGATTGATTGAAGGTAAGAACAATCCTTTTGTAGTCCTCCGGCGTGTCCAGATCCAGCGCCAATCCCGGATCAGACATCGGACATTTGACCGGCGGACAGGAAATCTGGTTGAGGAAATCTCGCAAATTTCCGGCCAGCGTTTGCTTCAATGCTTCAAAAGCCGGTCGCGGCAAAATCACCGGATGCCGGCCGTGATCGCCGAATTGCGGCTGGCAGATGGCATCGGCATTCGCGGCGTGGAATTCCAGCAACGCCCGCAACGTGTCCAAACGCAGCTGCGGCTGGTCGCCCAGCGCGATTGCCCGGCTTGAAATTTCCTGATGCCAGCCGGTCCAGTTCGCCGCGCAAACAATCGAGCTAAACATCCCAAGCTCCGGTTGCGGATTTTCAATGCGGTCTTCTGACAGAAGATTCAGCCGGTCCAATTCAGCCAACAACGTCGCGTCGTTCGGGCGGTGGACGACGGCGATTTGGGCCGCGCCCAGTTCGCGCCATTGCCGGATGATCTGGCCGATGACCGTTGTGTCGCGCCATGGCAGCAGCAATTTGGGCCGGCCCATCCGCGACGAAGCGCCCGCGCCAAGAATGACGACGCCAAGATGTTTCATCGGTAACATGTGACGGGTGACAGGTGACGGGAGTTCGCGTCACGCGCCACTCGTCACTTGTCACGTCTCACCACTTCCGCTCGTTTCTGGATGAATTGTGCCATGACGCTAACGGCGATTTCCTGCGTGCTCACTGCATTGATTTCCAAACCGACCGGGCAAGCGACGCGGGCGAACTGCTCCGCCGTCGCGATTTGTTGCTTGACGAAATTCTCGCGCATGATGCGCGCCTTGCGACGGCTGCCAATCATGCCCAGAAAAACAAACGGCAGGCGAATCCACTCGGACAGCACCAGCGCGTCGTGCTGGTGGCCGCGCGTGACGACGAGGCCGAACGCCGGCGATTTGGGCAGCGGGATTTTCAGCAGTTCATGCCAGCCGCCGACGCACAGTTTCGTTTCCGGCGGAAAAACCTGGTGGTTTGCCAGTTCCGGGCGGTCGTCAAAAACCGTCACGGCAAAATTCAATTGAAGCGCGAGCGGTGCGACGGCCTGCGCGACGTGGCCGGAGCCGGCTATCCACAAATCCGACGGTGGCGAAACGGTTTCCTGATAAAGCCAGTCGGAAACGGCGACGGGTGACGAGTGACAAGAGACGGGAGACAGTGCGTTTTCATCACTTGTCGCGGGACTCTCGTCGCTTGATTCCGCAACGAGCGCGATCGAGAAATCTGTTTTTACGCCCCAACGGAGCGGCTCGGTGACAGAAGCGAGTTTGCGCCAGAGTTCCGCCGCTTCCGCCGAGCGCGGCAGAATCAAGCCCGTCACGCTGCCGCCGCAAATCAGGCCGTCATCCCAGCCGAAATCGTGGTCAAGCACCATTTCAAACGTCGCGGCCTGGCCGGTCTGGAGCGCTTTTTTGGCGCGGACGTGGACTTCTGCTTCGAGACACCCGCCGCCGAGCGTGCCGACGATTTTACCGTCAGCGAAAAACAGCGCCTTGGCGCCGATGCGCTGCGGGCTGGAACCTTTCGTGCCGGAAATCAGCGCCAGCGCGAACGGTTGGCGCCCGTTCAGCGCCGCGGCAAGTTGGTCGTAAAAACGCGCCATGAAATCCTCGCGGACAAGTTAAGGTGATTCACTGAGATTGGCAATGAGGCTCGTCTCGCGGACGACCGGGCCAACCGTGTCGAGTCCACATTTGGCGGGCATCTGAATCAGCCCGGCGTTGACTTGAAAGGCAAAATTTGCGATTCCTGCTGAAACTTAAAGCCTATACAATTGTGCTTGAATCGGATTGGGTCGTTGAATGTTTGAGTTTCATCACATCGCCTGGCATCAGGAAAAAATCATGCCCAAACGTCTTCTCATGTATTTCGGCATCGCTGCCTTGTTTTGTTCCAGTTCACTTGCCGGCACCGTCCGCATCGCCACCTACAACGTCGAAAATTATCTGGACCAGCCGACCGAATCGCGTCCGCGCGTCAAATCCGCCGAAGCCAGGGCCAAAGTCCGTGAAAGCATCCGTGCGCTGAATCCCGACGTGCTCGCGCTCGAAGAAATGGGCGGCACCAACGCGCTCCTCGAACTCCGCGCTTCGCTCATGGCCGAAGGCGCGGACTTTCCGTTTTGGGAGCTGATCGGCGGCGCGGACACCAACATCCACGTCGCCGTGTTGAGCCGCCTGCCGATTGTCGCGCGGCATCCGCACACGAACGAAGTCTATCTGCTCGACGGGCGGCGCTTCCGCGTCAGCCGCGGATTTGCCGAGGTGGACATCCGCGCCGCGACGAATTTCACTTTTACGCTCATCGCCGCGCACTTGAAATCGCGCCGGCCCGCGCCCGAAGCCGATGAAGCCGAGCAACGGCTCGAGGAGGCGAAAATCCTGCGCGGCATCGTGGACGAGCATTTCAAAGCCGAGCCGGACGCCCGGCTGGTGGTCCTGGGCGATTTCAACGACGCGATGGATTCCGATGCCGTCAAGGAAATCATCGGCCGCGGCAAATCCAAGCTCACCGACACGCGCCCCGCCGAACGTAACGGCGACCCCGCGCCCGTCCGGTCGCCGAATTCCAGGCCGCGCAACGTGGCGTGGACCTATTATTACGGCGCGGACGACACCTACTCCCGCATGGATTACATTTTATTGAGTCCCGCGATGGCGCGCGACTGGCTGGAGAATGAAACCTGTGTTCTGGCACTGCCCAATTGGGGCGTTGCGTCCGATCACAGGCCCATTCTCGCCTCGTTTCAAACACGATAAAAAGAAATGCCGTCATTTTTTGAATTCCTGCAATTCCCTTCAATCTTGCGCGGCAAGAAAATAACTGCCGATTATTGTTGTAATTTTGCCGAAACAGGCAATGCTGGGGCAGTCTGTTAGATAATTTGTCTCTTGCAAGGCATGGTGAATCTTCAGGTGAACCTGGTTCAATGATGATTTGAAATCCGATCAACGGGAACAGTCTGGTCAAAGCAAAGTTTAGTCTAGGACAGTAAAACATCAAATGAGCAACAAACTGTTTGTGGGAAATCTTTCCTTCAACACCACCGAAAACGACCTGCAGGACGCCTTCGCGGCGCATGGCACGGTCACCGAAGCGAACCTGATGATGGACCGCACGACCAACCGCCCCCGCGGCTTTGGTTTTGTGACCATGAGCACGCCTGAAGAGGCGCAGAAGGCCATTGCCGCGCTGAATGGCGCGCAAATGGATGGCCGCGCGCTCACCGTCAACGTTGCCCGCCCGCGCGAAGAGCGTCCGGCCGGTGGCGGCGGCGGTCGTCGTGAATACGGCGGCGGCGGCGGCGGTCGCAACCGTTATTGATCCGGCGCACGGATTTCATGGCGGGGTTCGGGTGAACCGGATCCCGCCTTTTACATTTCCATCGCCGGCCAGCCAGCCATGAAAGAAGAACACATTGAAATTGAAGGCCGCGTCACAACGGTGCTGCCCGGCACGATGTTCCGTGTGGAACTCGACAACAAACACCTCGTGCTCGCCACCATCTGCGGCAAGATGCGCCGGCGCTGGGTCCGCCTGACTGTTGGCGACCGCGTCAAAATGGAGATGTCACCCTACGATCTGGACAAGGCGCGCATCACCTGGCGGCTGCGGTAGAATTTCGTCTTCAAATTTACGCCGGGGCCGGGACACACGGCTTGCCAATTTCCGCGCCGGATCTTTCCGCTTGAGCACGAGCAGGCAAACCGCTAGATAACGGTGCATGAAAATCAAAATCGTTTCAGCATCGCTCCTGTTGACATTCGCCTCTCTGGCGGCGGACACAAACAATCCTGTCCCGCCGCAATCCCCTGCCTACACCCCGGCGCAAATCCAGCGCGGCCAGTATCTGGTCGAGCGCGTGGGGATGTGCGCGGATTGCCACACACCCAAGACCGACGCGGGCGTCTATGACCGCTCCCAGTGGCTGTTGGGCGACGTCGTGGACTTCAAGCCGCTGCAACCCAGGCCGTTTGCAATGGTTGCGCCCATGATTGCGGGATTGCCAAACTTCCCCACCGACGCACAGGCGTTGAATTTTTTTCAAACCGGCACCAACGAGCTCGGCAAGCTGGCGTTGCCCCCGATGCCGCAGTTCCGCTTCAACCAGGAGGACGCCACGGCGGTGGTGGCGTATCTGCGCTCCTTTAAACATTAGATGACGCCGGCCAACGATATTTCAGTCCCGGCGGGTTTCCCCTCGCCGTCCACCGCCATGTCGCTGCTGGGCGTGGATTATTTTCATTTGAAGACCGGCGACGGCGGCGACCTTTACCTGACGCGATTCGGCCTGCCGTTCTGGAAAAACCTGCTGCCGGAAAACTGGTACGCGCGCGAGTGGTTCGAGGCCAAACGCGAACGGCTGGAAGGCACCAGCATGGTCTACAAGGTGCCGACGCGCCCGGTGGACGGCCGGGTGCTGCATCTGGTCGTCAAATGGTCGCGCGTCGGCGAAGTGGTGCCGCTCGACACGCTCACGGTCAACAAGTTCATCCACGCGGAATTCAACAGCCCGTTCGAGGAATTTTCGCTGCTCATGGAACTGCGCCAGGGCGAGCTCGGCCCGCGCGGCCATCCGCATCCGCACGCAATGCCCGCTGGCCATCTACGTGCCGGGCGAGCGGATGCAGCTCTGGCAAACGGGCCGTTCCGAGGACAAAATCCGCGCGAAGGTGGCGCGGCATCCCGGCGTGGAAATTGACATCCTCCGGCAATACGTCGTGCTGTTCGGCTGGATCAAGGGGTCGGACGCGGTGGAAACGGCGGAGCAATTCGGATTGGAAGGCGGGGCGCGGGCGGAATTTCTCGCCCGCGTCACCAGCCTGGTCACGCACGAACTGTGGCAGAAGGGCTATCGCGTCGTGGACATGAAACCGCAGCACATCATCCTGCGCCCGCGTCCGGACAAATCGCTGTTGCGCGACCACAACGACCAGTATCGCCTACGCGCTGGTGGACTACGAACTGCTCGAACGGACGCCGCGAACACGAGCAGCGCGGTGCGCAGCGCCAACCGCCAGCTTTACCTCAAACACATGGCGCGCCGGTTCGACGCCGACGCCGCCAAACCGCTGCCGGCGCACCTGCAGCGCCACGAACGTCCTGGGCGTGGATTACATTTTTGGCCGCGCCGAAAGCACCGGCGGCCTGCTCTGGGTCGTCGGCAAGGACCCCGACCTGTTCACCTATTTCCTGCCCGGAACGCTGGCGGCGCACGCCGAAGAAAAAACTTTCCGCGCGCAACCAGATTTTATTACACGCGCACCAAGGACAACATCAATCTGGTCTGGAAAGTGTCCCGCATGGGCGAACTGCCGCACCTGTCCCAGCCCGGCGCGCGCAACGACGCCGCGCGGGACTGCGGCTTCAACAGCCCGTTTGAGGAATTTGCCTTCGCGCTCGAAATGGGCCGGCGCGGGGTGCGGACGGTTTATCCGCGCGCCATTTACATGACCGGACACCGACGCGATTCCGACCGGCAAATTTCCGACGAACGGCGTTACGCCGCGCTGGCGGATCTCCGCACACCCGACGGCGAGCCGGTCGTGCGCCGGGAATACGACTACATCACCATCTGGGGATTTTGGAACGGCCCGGATGAACTGCTCGCGGCGCAGGACGGGAAATTTTACCGGGCCGTCAACGTCAAACGCGCTTTCGCCGACAAACTGATTTCCCACCAGACCATGGACGGAATTGACGCAGCGGATGTCGCGGCGGCTGGCCGATTGCGGCTTTGAAGACCTCAACCTCAAGCCCGACCATCTGCTGATTTCCTTCGACGCGGCGCAGAAACTGGTGCTCGACACATTGGGCAAGCCGGAATTGCGCCTCTGCAATTTTGAACTCATCCACCGCAAGCCCTGAATCACCAGAGGCCTCGGATCATTTTGAATGGGGAGCGCACGCGCCTCGCGTGCAGTTTTACGCGCCCCCGCGGAAAACAACGAACGCATGGAAAAGTCTCAAGCGTTTTATCGCTCACGCGCGCAAGTTACCGGACGCCCGTCATCCGTGGCAGGCTACTGCGGAGGGCGGACGAGCCGCGTCCAGCCGCACCCGGGGCGAACACGCTCCCGAATTCCGGTTTTCGGCGTTATTTGTTGAACCGGAAATTCGTCAGGTCGTAATCCTGCATGACGTATTGCTTCGTCTCCAGCCGCATTTTGTTGGCGCGCTTGGCCTGCGGTTCGCCGCCCGCCGCGACGAAATCCGAATAGCTGATGATTTCCGCCCGAATAAAACCCTTCTGGATGTCCGTGTGAATCGTGCCGCCGGCCTCCCAGGCTGTCAACCCCTTCCGGATCGGCCAGGCGCGGTTCTCCTTGCCGCCGACCGTGAGAAAGCAAATGTAACCGGCCTCGGCAAACGCGCGCAGCAGCAGGGCGTCGGGATTTTCCACCGGATCGGCCACGGTAATCGGCTTGGCGGTGAAAAAGTTGTGCGCAGCGACGGCTTCGAGGTCGGCAGGCGCGAGGCCGGAGTTGAAAACGAATTTCTCCTGTTCGAGCAGCGTCTGGATTTTCTTCAACGCCTGGCGCTCGGCTTCCTGCGGATCACGTCCCAGGCGCGTCTCTACAAATTCCAGGTCCTTCAAAATCATGTCCGCCCGGCCTTCTACCGACACCAGCAGGGCGTCGGCATCAATGAGTTGGTCCTCACCCACCACGTCCACCTGCGCATGGGTTTTCTTGTCCGCCTCGATCAAGTTGTGCGCCTCGTCGAGGCGCGGGTCCTTGAGGTTGTGTTTGCCGGGTTTGATTCCGGCCAGGCCAAACAATGCAATTTTCATAAAAGCGGATCCGAATTTTCCGGCACAGGCCGAAAAGCACGCACCCAATCTAAACGACCTGGCAGAACGACAAAAGCGTGAAATCCAGAAGTTTTGGCGCGGCATTTCCCGAATCCATCCGGACAATCGGGCGCATTTTGACTCTGTCATTGCAGGTGATGGCTCTCAGTAACACCGGGCTTCAGCCCGGTGAAAGCGACCGCGACACGCTCCAGCCGTTTCAACGGCTTTCGGGCTTGCGGGCAAACTGTTGAAACGGTTTTACCACCCAACCGTAGCGAGGCACCTGGCTGAAGCCCGGTGTTAATGTGAACCGCGATTTTGCGATTTGAGAACAGTGTCAAGATGCGGTCCCTGGCAACCTCACTGACGTTTTTCCCTTGCCCGGCGGGCGGATTGTGGGAAGATGCGCTCATGGCCGGGCGATAGCAGACAAGATGCGCCAGTTCGCGCCAAAACTTTTCAGTCACGGGTGTGACCGATTGTCTCCTATTGGAATTAGCCAACATTGGCTTCGGCTAATATAGATGTTAGGCCATTTATGCGAATGATTATTGCCAAGGTCGTGTTCTTGTTTTCGGCTGTAATAGCCGCGACGGTTGATTCTCAGACCGTTCAAAGTGATGCCGACCTTCGTCAGAAACTTATTGGGACATGGATTCAAGAGGCTGGTCGAACGAACTGGAACTCTTGGAGCAAAGGCACAGTAAATTATAGCTCGGATGGTTTTTTCGCTGAAGAGACACGAAAAATGGCAGGAGGGAAGGAGACATTACATAAAAGTGGAGGATTCTGGCAGATTAATAATAGTGTTCTAATGTTGACCGCCACAAACGATACAGTATCAGGCTACGGCTTGTCAGTTATCGTCCGTCAGGGAACGAATTACAGCATGAAGCAGTCATCGGGCTATACCAATTTCGACTTGCTGCAGCCGGGGACATTCGGAACCAATTACCACAAGCTGAACCGAATTGATGAACACGAAATGGTTTATCATCTGTTCAGCGAGGCCCTGAATATTACAAACCTACCAGACATTGGAAACATAACAGAAGTAATTACAAACAAGCGTCTAGCGTCAGTTGTTGGTGCAACACAATCTAAAAAAGAGAGCACAGGTGATTGGTTTCCTGATACTGAGCTATTAGATTTAGCCGCGAGGCGGCATGACCCATTTACGGGGGATGCCGGAAGCACATTGACTCGTGATGTAAAGAGGTTTTATGAGTTATTGCGAGATAAAAAATGGCATGAAACTTATGAGTTGCGTGCAAAAGCATTCCGAGAGGACATGCTGGAAACCGATTATCTGGCGGAAGCGATAAAATATGAGGATAGTTGGGGCTTGGTTGACTACGGGGTTCTCTCTCTTGGGTTTTCTAATTCGGTTGGTTCAACGAATGTGGATCAAGCGGTTCTCATTTGTAAATTCACTGAACTTCCCGACCATGCGGTTTCATATTCTACGGTTTACTGGCATAAAGAGGAAGGAGTTTGGAAATGTCTTTCAGCGGGCCCATCTAAACTAAGTATTTTTGCGGGATTAAGACCGCCAGTCGTTGATTGGAGATAAATGAAAACATGGCCAAATATGGAAATAGGCCGCGCACATCTCCTCTTTTTCCTTCAGCCCAGCACGTTCTTCAAATAGTGTCCGGTGTGGCTTTCGGGGACGTGGATGATTTTTTCCGGCGGACCTTCGGCCACGATCTTCCCGCCGCCGGAACCGCCTTCCGGGCCGAGGTCAATGATCCAATCCGCCGTTTTGATCACGTCCAGATTGTGCTCGATGACGACCAGCGTGTTGCCGGCGTCGCGCAATTTGAACAGCACTTCCAACAGCTTCGCCACGTCATGGAAATGCAGGCCGGTCGTCGGTTCGTCCAAAATGTAAAGCGTCTTGCCCGTCGCCTTGCGCGCCAGTTCCGTCGCCAGCTTCACCCGCTGCGCCTCGCCGCCGCTCAACGTCGTCGCCTGCTGGCCGAGGTGGATGTAGCCGAGGCCGACCTCCGCCAGCGTGAACAGCGGATCGTAAATTTTCGGCACCGCGCGGAAAAACGCCACCGCCTCGTCCACCGTCATGTCCAGCACGTCGGCAATATTCTTTCCCTTGTAGGCGATTTCCAGCGTCTCGCGGTTGTAGCGCTTGCCGCCGCACGCCTCGCACGTCACATAAACCGGCGGCAGAAAGTTCATTTCAATTTTCAACACGCCGTCGCCCTCGCACTTTTCGCAGCGGCCGCCCTTGACGTTGAAGCTGAACCGGCCCGGCTCGTAGCCGCGCACCTTCGCCGCCGGCAGCCGCGCGAACAGGTCGCGGATCTGGTTGAACATGCCGGTGTAGGTCGCCGGATTGCTGCGCGGCGTCCGGCCGATCGGCGTCTGGTCAATCACAATGACCTTGTCCAGATTTTCAAAGCCTTTCAGCGTGCGATGCGCGCCGGGCCGGTCTTTCGAGCCGTAAAATTTGCGGAACAGCGCGCGGCGCAAAATATCGTCCACGAACGTGCTCTTGCCGGAACCGCTCACACCCGTCACGCTGGTGAACGTGCCCAGGGGAATCCGCACGTCAATGTTTTGCAGATTGTTTTCCTTCGCGCCGAGCACCTCCAGCCAGCCGCGTTCCTCCGACGGCGCGTTGCGCTTTTTCGGAACCGGGATGGAGAGTTCGCCGGTGAGATATTGCGCCGTGAGCGAATTCTTGCTCCGCAAGAATTTCCGGCAACGGGCCCGCCGCGACCAGTTCCCCGCCGTGAATGCCCGCGCCCGGCCCCAGATCAACGATGAAATCCGCCTGGCGGATGGTGTCCGCGTCGTGCTCGACCACCAGCACGGTGTTGCCCAGGTCGCGCAGGCCTTTCAGGGTGGCGAGAAGCCGCTCGTTGTCGCGCTGGTGCAGGCCGATGCTCGGCTCGTCCAGAACGTAAAGCACGCCCACCAGCGCCGCGCCAATCTGCGTCGCCAGCCGGATGCGCTGCGCCTCGCCGCCGCTCAACGTGCCGCTCTCGCGGTCCAGCGTGAGATAGCCGAGGCCGACGTTCTTCAAGAAGCCCAGCCGCGCGCGGATTTCCTTGATGACTTCGCCGGCGATTTTCTGCTGAAATTCCGTGAGCTTGAGCGTGGCAAAAAATTCATCCGCCTTTTCCACCGACAACGCGCAGACATCCATGATGGAAAGGCCGGGAATGTGGGGTGGAACAGGTCTCCGGCCTGTTGCCCTCGGCGTCGCGCCGGGGGCGGGCGGGCTAACTGCGCCGGACGATGTTTCGGGCGTGACGCCCGAAACCACAGGCGGGACGCCTGTTCCACCCAGCGTCACCGCGAGAATTTCCGGTTTGAGCCGCCGGCCCCGGCACGTGTCGCAAAACTGCGGGCTCATGTAAGGCTTGATGCGGTTGCGGACAAATTCACTTTCGCTTTCCGTAAAGTGCCGTTCCAGATTCGGCAGCACGCCTTCAAACGGGCGGCTGACCGTATGCACACTGCCGGTGCGCCAGAACTTGAAGTCAAGTTCCTGTTCGCCTGAACCGTGCAGCAGCACTTTTTTGAAATCGTCCGGCAAATCCTTCCACGGCGTTTCCAGGCTGACGTTGAAATGCGCCGCCACCGACCGCAACATCGCCTTGTAATAAATGTTCATCCGCTTCCCGGCGCGCCGCCACGGCTGGACCGCGCTTTCGAGCGGCTGCTCCGGGTCGGGCACGGTGAGATTTTCATCAAAAACCAGTTTCTGGCCGAGGCCGTGACAGACCGGACACGCCCCGGCGGGCGCATTGAACGAAAAATGTTTCGGCGTCGGCGGATCGAAGCTTTTGCCCGTGGCCGGCGAACACATTTTGTTCGAGTGCAGCGTCTCAATCCAAGCGCCGGAATTTTGAACCCGGCTCGCGGGCGACGCTCGCCCCACCGACAGGTTCGCCGGCTTTCAGACTTTGGACTTTGGACTTTGGACTCCTCGGGCAACTGATGCAGCGTGAACATCACGCCTTCGCCCCAGCGCAGCGCGGTCTCGACGGAATCGCCGAGGCGCACGCGGATTTTGTCGTCCATCACCAGCCGGTCCACCACGGCTTCGATATTGTGGAATTTCTTTTTGTCCAGTTTGACCCGCTCGGAATTCTCGCCGAGTTCGATCATTGCGCCATCCACGCGCGCGCGGACAAACCCCTCGCGCGCCAGCCGCTCGAACACGTCGCGGAACTCGCCTTTTTGCCGCCGGACAACCGGCGCGAGCAGAATCACTTTGGTTTTGGGCGGCAGCGCGAGAATTTTGTCCACGATGTCGGTGGTGCTTTGCGTGGAAATCGGCACGCCGGTTTCGGGGCAATGCGCCTGGCCAATGTGCGCGTAAAGCAGGCGGAGGTAATCATAGATTTCCGTCGTGGTGGCGATGATGGAGCGCGGGCTGCTGCCGGAACTGCGCTGTTCAATGGCGATGGCCGGTGAAAGGCCCTCGATAAAATCCACCTCCGGCTTCTGCATCTGGTCCAGGAACTGTCGCGCGTAGGCGGAGAGGGATTCGACGTATTTGCGCTGGCCCTCGGCGTAAATCGTGTCGAACGCGAGCGACGACTTGCCGCTGCCGCTCAAGCCGGTGATGACCACCAGCTTGTCGCGCGGTATTTCCAGCGTGAGGTTCTTCAGATTGTGCTCACGCGCGCCTCCGATGCGGATGAATTCCTTGCTCATTGCCGCGAATTTCGCGTTCAAATCAAACGTCAATGTTACCCAACACGGCAAGGGAAGCAAAGAGGATGTTGCGCGGTCGGACGGATTTGGGAAACTCTGCACTGCCACCCAATTTTTGCGTGTGTTCCGCTCGTTTCGTGGTTAAATGAGCGCGCCCATGAACGATTGGAACATTCAGTCACGCGCCTCGGCCTGCGAGTCGTGCGCCCGGCCGTTTGCCGACAAACAGCCGCTCCACACACTGCTCTCCGACGAGCACGCGGAACAGTTGCGCCGCATGGACGTTTGCGAAGCCTGCTGGCAAAACCAGTTCAGCGACGGCGCGCGCGAGCGGAAGGGTTTCATTTCGCACTGGCAGACCATTTACGAAGCGCCCGCCCCGCCCACGGACCCGATCCAAAAGGAGACCGCCGAAACGCTGCTGCGCAAGCTCATCGAGCAGAACGACCCGCGTTACGCGCCCGCCGGATACATCCTCGCCGTCATGCTCGAACGCAAACGCCTCTTCAAGGTGAAGGAGCAAATCGTCCGCGACGGCAAACGCGTGTTCATCTACGAACAGCCCGCGACCGGCGACGTGTTCACCATCGCCGACCCGGATTTGCGGCTGGACCAGCTCGAAGCCGTCCAGCGCGACGTGGCGGCGTTGCTGGAACATGGACTGAATCCGCCGGCGGCCGCGCAAGATGAAACCGGGCCAAAGCCCATGGAAAATCCGGCGCCTGAAAATCAGCCTGTCGCTTGAAATTGAAAACATTCAACATTCAACATTCAACACCGAACATTCAGCGTCTGCGCGTTGGACGGCAACCTTGAGCGTTGGAGGTTGAATGTTGAATGTTCGAATGTTTCCCACTCGTCCCATGCCGGAACTTGTCCGAACTCCAAAACCGACTCGGTTATACCTTCCGCGATGAGGTTCTGCTGCGCCTCGCGCTCACGCATCCGTCCGTCGCCCACGAGGCCAACACGCCGACGGCGCACAACCAGCGGCTGGAATTTCTCGGCGACGCCGTGCTTGCAGCTCGTCCTCACGCGCGAATTGTATGAAAAATTTCCGGCGTCCGATGAAGGCCCGCTGACCAAGGCGCGCGCGGAACTCGTCAACCGCCGGACGCTGGCCAGGCACGCCCGCGCGCTGGACCTCGGCGCGCATCTGATGTTGAGCCACGGGGAAGAAACTCACGGCGGGCGGGAACGCCCGTCCGCCCTCGCCGACGCATTTGAGGCGCTGCTCGGCGCGATTTTTCTGGACGGCGGCTTTGACGCGGCGCGGGAATTTATCTGGCGCGAGTTTGGCGCGGCGTTCGGCGCATTGAGCGCCCTTCCGACGATTGACAATCCGAAGGGCGAGTTGCAGGAATTGTTGCAGGCGCGTTCGCCCGAAGCGCCGGAATATCACGTGATTTCCGCCACAGGACCGGACCACGACCGCGTGTTTGAATGCACGGTGCATCACGGCGGCTTCGAGCTGGCGCGCGGCTCCGGCAAGAGCAAAAAAGCCGCCGAAAGCGACGCGGCTTTGGCGGCGTTGAAAATACTCCGCGCCCCATGACACGGCTACTTCGTTTTTAAGTCAAACTTCAGGGTTGTGCGCGAGCCGGTCTGGACATTTCGGATTTCCATATCCTGAAGTTCCCACTGGCCGTTGACCTTCTTGAACGACTTCGGCGCGAATTCCTTGAGCAGCTTGTTTTTGAAATCGTAGGCCTCGGCCTGCACGATGCCGCCGCTCTCCACGTCAATCCACGAAACCACGCGCGAATAGCCGTTCGTGGACGGCTCCGGGTTCGTGCTTTCCAAAACCATGCAGCCGCGACCGCGCCGATTTTCCTTCTTCAAAATCTTCTGCCCCGGCCAGTGGAAAAATTCCAGGCCGAGGTCGCAAATCCAAAAATCCGAACCAGGTGCAAATGAAACCATTAATTCCGTTGCCGTCAGTTTTTTGGGAGGCCAATTTGGCGGGGTTCCTCCATCCGGAAAATACAAGTTTGGCTGGCCCTCCGCATGCACTACCAAAATCCCGCCGGCATTTGTCACGTTGGAACCAGCAAAATAGGCCGTCTGCCAATTCGTTGTCGTAGCCACAAGATCAAATCTCAATGGAATGGCCGCCGTTTTACCTTTTGAATCGCGAAATTTCAACAAACCAGTTTCAGTTAAATTAGTTTCCGGTCGCGAGTCGCAAAGCTGTTTCGCCAGCTTGCGCCCCTGAATTTCAGCATCGGACAATCCATTTGTCGTTTGCGCCATCGCGCCAATGACGGCCAGCAGAATTGAAAACAAACCGGCGAGCCGCGCGACGTGATTCCTCCTCGTCGTCGTTCTGGTCCTCGTCCTCGAACATACTTCCGTTTCCGAGGACGAGGACGAGCAGGAGGACGAGAACGATGCAGTTTTCATTTCGCCGCGAGCACCAGTGGCAGCACCTCGGAAATCTGCCGGACGAAATGCGCCTTCAATTTCCCGCGCGCCTCCGCCGGAACTTCCAGCCAGTCGGATTTGTTGCCTTCCGGCAGAATGACCTGCTTCAGTCCGAACCGCTGCGCCGCCAGAACTTTTTCCTTCACACCGCCCACGCGCAGCACCCGGCCGCGCAGGCTGATTTCGCCGGTCATCGCCACGTCGGATTTCACTCGCCGCTTGGAGAGCAGCGACGCCAGCGCCGCAACGATGGCCACGCCCGCGCTCGGCCCGTCCTTGGGCGTCGCGCCCGCCGGAACGTGGATATGCAAATCGTTCTTGCCGTAATCGTCAAAATCGAGATCCAGCTTTTTGGCCTGGCTGCGGAGATAGCTCACCGCCGTCTGCGCACTTTCCTTCATCACCTCGCCGAGCGAGCCGGTCAGAAGCAGATTGCCGCGCCCGCGCATCCGCGTCGCCTCGATGAACAAAATGTCGCCGCCCACCGGCGTCCACGCCAGCCCGGTGGCGATGCCGGCCTCGGTGATTTTTTCCGCGCTCTCGGCGACGAAGGGCGCGTAGCCGAGATAATCCTGCAGTTTGTCCGCGTCCAGCTTGATGGGCAGGGCCGCGCCGTTGCGCGAATCAATCTTCCGGGCGGCCTTGCGCGAGAGCGCGGCGATTTCGCGCTCCAACTGGCGCACGCCGGCTTCACGCGTGTATTCGCGGATGAGCCTGCGCAACGTCGCGTCGGTGATTTTCAAATCCCGCTTCGTCAGTCCGTGCTCCCCTATCTGGCGCGGCACGAGATAGCGTTTGGCGATCTCCAGCTTTTCAGTTTCGGTGTAGCTCGGCAGTTCGATGACCTCCAACCGGTCGCGCAGCGCGGGATGAATCGGCTCCAGCCAGTTTGCCGTGGTGATGAACAGCACGCGCGACAAGTCGAACGGCAGATCGAGGTAATGGTCGGTGAACGTGTGATTTTGTGCCGGGTCCAGCACTTCGAGCAGCGCCGCCGCCGGGTCGCCGCGAAAATCCGCGCCCACCTTGTCGAGTTCGTCGAGCAGGATGACCGGATTGCGGCTTTCGACGCGGCGCAGGGTCTGGATGATTCGTCCGGGCATCGAGCCGACATAAGTGCGCCGGTGGCCGCGGATTTCCGCCTCGTCGCGCATTCCGCCGAGCGAGATGCGGGCGAATTTTCTGCCGAGCGCGTCGGCGACGCTTTTGCCGAGGGAGGTTTTGCCGACGCCGGGCGGGCCGACGAGGCAGAGAATCGGCCCTTTGATTTGCTTGCGGCGCTTGATGACGGCGATGAATTCGAGCAGGCGGTCCTTGACCTTGGCGAGGCCGAAATGCTGCTCGTTCAGGATTTTTTCAGCCGCCTTCAAATCCAGCTTGTCGCCGGTTTCCTTTTCCCACGGCAGGGTCAGAATCCAGTCGAGGTAATTGCGGCCGACGCCGTATTCGGCGGCGGCGGGCGGCGTCTGCTGGAGCCGCTCCAGTTCCTGCAACGCCGCCTTGCGCGCCTCGTCGGGCATCGGCGTCTGTTCAATTTTGTCGCGCAACTGCCGGGTCTCCCCCGCGCCGGGATCGCCGTCGCCGAGTTCGCGCTGAATGGCGCGGATTTGTTCGCGCAGGAAAAAATCGCGCTGCGTCTTGGCGATGGAGGAGGCGACGTTGTTCTGGATTTTTGAGCTTAAGGTCAGAACCTCCTGCTCGCGGTTGAGCAGGGGCAGCAGTTTTTCGAGCCGTTCGCGGACGGAAACGGTTTCGAGCAGCCGCTGGCGGTCTTCGAGCGACAGGTTCAGATTCGCGGCGATGAGGTCGGCGAAGTGGCCGGGGTGCTCGGTGTTCAGCGCGGCGATTTTGACCTGGTCCGGCAACGCGGTGGACATTTTGGAGATTTCCTCGAACTGCCGGTGCGCATTGCGGAGCATCGCGTGCAATTCGACGGAATTCTCGGTTTCGTCCTGCAACAGATCGTAGCCCGCCCGCAGATACGGCATTGGCTGCGAGTATTTTTTCAGCCGGATGCGCCAAAGTCCCTCGACCAGCAGGCGCGCGGTGCCGTCGGGATATTTAACCATCTTGGACAGCCGGCTCACGCAGCCGACCGCGTGCAGATCTTCGGGATCCGGCTCGGCGATTTCCGGCTTGAGTTGAAGCACCGCGCCGAACAGCCGGTCGCCCGCCACGATGTCGTCAATCAGCTTCAGGCTCGGCCCGGTCTCCACGAGCAGCGGCACGTCCGCGCCGGGAAAAATCACGATATCGGAAAGGCCGAGAACGGGCAGGGATTCGGGAAGCGAACGCGACGAGACTTGCGGCGAATCCGCCTTGTCGGCGGCGCCCAGGATGCTGACAAACTCTGTTTCCGGCGAAGTCATCGTCGTTCCCATCAATTGTTAGATGCAACCGCGCTGGAAAAGTTCACGCGCGATTATCGTCCCCGGCAACCGGCACCTTGGTCGTTTTGAAATGCGGCTCGCTCGCCGTCGGCACGTCAACCCTCAAAAATCCGTTGACGTAAATTGCCTTGGCCTTGCCCAAATCGTAGCCGTCCGGCAATTCGATCTCGCTCTCAAACGGCCCGTAACTGATCTCCATCACCAGAAAATTGCACTTGCCGGCGCGGCAGCAATCCGGCCGGTCCCCGCGAATGCGCAGGCGGCTGCCCTCGACCGTGATTTCCAGGTTTTCGCTTTTCATGCCGGGCAGCTCCACCTTCACGACGAGGCCGGTGTCGGTGGTATAGACATCCGTGTTCGGAACCCAGTGGCCGCTGGCCGCGCCGCCGCGCCCGCTCACAGCCGGACGCCGGGCAACAAAATGAACCGTCGAGCTAACTTTGGTTACGGCCATGACGAAAAATGATATGTTGGCAAAACCGAATAAGCAAGCAATTGCCTGCCTTAAATTTACACTACCAACATAACCGCAAAAACCGTCCGCGCAAATGGATTTTTGCAGATTTGATCCCAACGGCGGACATGGCGGATGGTGCAAAATTCAACCGCCCAGCGCCGCCGGATCGCCCACGTCACCCTTGTTGAAGTCCACGTATTCCTCTGTCAAATCGGCGGCGTAAATCACCGCGCCCGCCCCGCCGAGGTTCAGATTGACGTGCAGATCAAATTCCTTCGGCGCGACGGCGGCGCAAAGCCGCTTGAACGTCGCCGCCGTCGGCTGGCCGCGTTTCAGGCTCCATAAAACACTCCGGCTGCCCGGCGCGGAATATCCAATGTCCACCTTTCCCTCGACGACTTTCGCCGGCGAATAGCCAAGCGCGTCAATGATGCGGCCCCAGTTCGGGTCGCCGCCGTGCCAGCTTGTTTTCACCAGCGGGCTGTTCGCCACCGCGCGCGCGGCGGCATCGGCATCCTGAATTGTCTTCGCGCCGTTCACGCGCACCGTCACGACGCGATGCACGCCTTCACCGTCCCGCACGATCATCTTGGCCAGCTCCAAGCAAACATGATTTAGCGCTGTCTGAAAAGTTCGGCGTTGAATGTATTTCTGTTCCCCGCCAGACCATTCGCCAGCACCAGCACCGTGTCGTTCGTGCTCATGTCGCCATCCACGGTGATGCGATTGAAACTTTGCGCGACCGCTTCCTGCAAAGCCGCCTGCAATGCTTTCGCGTCAACCGCCGCATCCGTCGTGATGAAGCAGAGCATCGTCGCGTGAAGCCCTTGCGGACGGCCACCGGCCAGTGCCGCCGGCCGCGCGCCGGTCGCGGACATTCCCGGCTGAATCATCCCGCGCCCTTGCAAATGCCGCCGATGCGGACGGTTTTGCCGCCGAGTTTGAATTCGACCGCGATTTGTTTGGGCCGCGTGTCGCTGGTCATGATGGCCTCGCAGGCTTCATCGGCCTGCGCCGGCGCGTTGCCGAGAATTTGAACGGCTTCCAGAATTCCGCGTTTTACATTCGCCATCGGCATCGTCACACCGATGCGGCCGGTGCTGCCGACAAGGACATGCGGCTCCGGCATGTGAAATTCTTTCGCCAGCACGGCGGTCATTTCGCGCGCATCGGCGAGGCCTTGTTTGCCGGTGCAGGCGTTGGCGTTGCCGGAATTGACGACAACCGCCTGCGCCACGCCTTTCTTCACGCGCTCGACGCAGACTTTCACCGGCGCGGCGCAAACCTGATTGGTGGTGAACATGCCGGCGACGGTTGCCGGGACTTCGGAGACAATCAGCGCGAGGTCGCGTTTTTGTCCCTTGTTCGAACCTTTGCCGGTGCCCAGGCGTTTGATGTCGCAAAACACGCCGCTGGCCAGAAAGCCCTGCGGCGCGACGATGGAACCGGAAATTTCCTTGAATGCTTTTCATTTTCGGAGATTGATTGAACCATGAAACACACCAAATGACACGAAAAACAGAAACGCCAAATTCAACTGGTGGGGCGAGGCTCCTGACGAGCCGGGGTCATTCCAGCGTGTGCGGCTCGCGGGGACGCTTGCCCCCACCAAAATACCGTTCGTGTGGTTCGTGTATTTCGTGGTCATATTTTCACCGCATCAATTTCCAGCCGCACCATGCGGACGTGGACTTTGCCTTCGGCATCAGGCGGATGTTTGGCCACATAACGCTGCGCGACAGCGGCAATGAATTCCTCGCGCAAAGATCTCCGGCACGCGCTGCGATGTAAGGCAGCCAGGTCGTCCGCAACCAGGCCGCGAAACTTTCCGGCCCGTCGTAGGTCGCGTCTTTCGGCGCCAGGCTGATGTGCCGTGGATTTTAAATCCGAATTTGGGCAGCCATTTTTCGTAATCCGCCGGACTGTAAAAAAAATATGGCTTGGGCATTTTGCGGAAAAAATTGCGCCAGCCTTCGAGCGCATTTCGGGCCGCGCCGCGACAAACACGTCCTGCGCGTTGCCTCTGCCGCCGCAGGAGACGACGAGCCGCCCGCCGGGTTTCAGAACGCCAGCCGCGCCGCGCAGGAAGGCGGAATGGTCTGTCGAACCAATGCAGCGCGGCGTTGGAAAAAATCAAATCGGACTCGCCGGCGCCCGGCCAATTTGATTTTCCGCGCGTCCATGACCTGGAAATCCAGGTTCGGAAAGTCCTCGCCGCGGAAAGTTGCCCGCGCAAAACCAATCATTTCCGCCGAAGCGTCAATACCCACAACCGAGCCGCGCGGAACGGCGCGGGCAATTTCCGCCGTGATTTTGCCGTCGCCGCAGCCGACATCAAGGATGTGCTCGTCGCCGCGCAGGTTGAAGCGTCCGATGAGTTCGCGCGCCCAGGTTTGTTGCACGGCGGAATTTGCGGCGTAATCCGCCGGGTTCCATCCGGGCGGATGTTGCCCGGGGTGAAGTCTGTTTCATCGTCATAAAAGAACTTTCGCGAGGTTGAAATAAAACAGCAGCGTGAAAACGTCGGCGATCGCCAGCGTGATCGGGCCGGCGGCGATTTTGGGGTCCAGTTTCAGCGCGTGCAGCAGGGCCGGCACGCTCAATCCGGCGACGCACGCCGTCAGCAGGCAAAACGTCACGCTCGATCCGATGACCAGCGCCGGCATCGGGGCGTGCTGCCAGAATAAAACGACCGCGCCCACGACCAATCCGCACGCGCTGCCAAGCAGCAGGGCGGTGAAGGTTTCCCGCCAGAGCGAGGACCAATACCAGCGCAGCGTCGGTTTGGCTGTTCGCAGCGACTGAATCGTAACGGTCATGGATTGGATGGCCACGCTTTCGCCGAGGCCCAGGATCAGCGTGAGGAAAAATGCGATGACGAGGCTTTTCTCCAGAGTTAATTTGTAGGTGCCCGCCAGAAAGGCGCAAAATATTCCACTGACAATCGTCGTGAGCAGCCACGGAAACCGGATGCGAAACGCGCGCCACGGCGATGCGTCGCGCACCTGCGAAACCTGGAAGCCAAGTGTCTCAAACACCTCCGTCAATTGCTCGCGTTCGGCGATGTCAAAGACCTCCTCTGTGAACAGGCCAACGTCCACCAATCCAACCACGTGCCGCTTCTCGTCAATCACCGGAAAGGCGAAGAATTTGTGAAGCACAAAAAATTCGCACGCGTCCAGCACGGTCGCCGTGCCCGGAATTGCGACGACGTTGCGAATCATCAGCCCGGACAATTGCTGTTCCAGCGGCGCCATGAGCAGCCGGCGCGTCGGCACGACGCCGACCAGCCGTTCCTCATCGTCCACGACGTAAAAATAGACGATTTTTTCGCCGATTCCACGCTGGCGAATGGAGGCGAGCGCCTGTTCCACCGTGAGCGTTTGATTGAGCGTGGCGTAATCCTTCCGCGCGAACCGGAGGACCGGCTCGTTCAAATGCTCGACGGGCGGTTTGATTTGCATTGCGAACCAGTGCTAAATCAATCCCGCCGTTTCCGGCCAGCCGCAGACGAGATTCATGCTTTGCACCGCCTGGCCGCTCGCGCCCTTCACCAGATTGTCCTCGGCGCTCATCACGACAAGCCGGCCCGTGCGCGGATCGAGCCGCCACGCGAATTCGCAGACGTTCGTGCCGACGACGTTTTTCGTGTCCGGCAGCGCTTTGCCTTCGAGCAGGCGGACGAAGGGTTCGTTGCCGTAAGCCTTCTTGTAACAGGCCGAAATCTCGTTCGGCATCCGGTGGATTTTTTCCGGCGTGAGATAAAGCGTCGTCAAAATGCCGCGGTTCACCGGAATCAAATGCGGCGTGAACTGGATGACGACTTTTGTTCCGGCGGCGAACGAAAGTTGCTCCTCGATTTCGGACAAATGCCGGTGCTTCGGCACGCCGTAGGGCCGGACACTTTCGTTGCACTCGCAAAACAGATAATCAATCTCCGCCTTCCGGCCCGCGCCGCTGACGCCGCTCAAGGAATCGGCGATGATGCCGGACGGTTTGACCAGACCGGCTTTGAGCAGCGGAATGGCCGGCAGCAAAATGCTCGTCGGATAACAGCCGGGCGACGCGATGAGCAGGGATTTTTTGATTTCGTCCCGGTAAATTTCCGGCAGGCCATAAACCGCTTTCGCCAGCAGGTCCGGCGCGGGATGGTCGTGCGCGTAAAAATCCTTGTAGATTTCCGCGCTCTTGAGCCGGAAATCGGCGCTCAAATCAATGACCACGCAGCCGGCGTTCAGCAGCGGAACGGCAAATTCGGCGGCGACGCCGTGCGGCAGCGCGAGAAACACCACGTCGGCCTGCTTCGCCAGCAATTCAGCGTTCGGCTCGACGAACCGCAGCGACCTGGATTTCGGATGGCTGGCGAATTTGGGGAAAATCTGCGCCAGCGTCTGCCCGGCATATTGGCGCGAGGTCAC
This sequence comes from uncultured Verrucomicrobiae bacterium, assembly GCA_963711945.1. Lineage (GTDB taxonomy): Bacteria > Verrucomicrobiota > Verrucomicrobiia > Limisphaerales > UBA11358 > UBA11358. The sequence continues at coordinate 713,070 of CAVQGB010000010.1, forward strand.
CGCCGCCAGTTCCGCGTGCGGATGGTGCAGCAGCAATTTGACCAGTTCCTCGCCGGAGTAACCCGACGCGCCGATGATGGCCACTTTTTTTGTTTTCATTTTCAGAATTTTAACCGCGAAACACACGAACTACAGGTATTTTTCTTCCTTCTCGTTCTCGTCCTCGAAATTCATTTTTCGATTACGAGGACGAGAACGACGACGAGGACGATTCCAAACAAAAAACCCCGCCGGCGTTGGCCAGCGGGGCTTTGAAACTTTCCAGTGCGATTAACGCTTCGAGTATTGGAACCGTTTGCGCGCGCCCGGCTGGCCGTATTTCTTGCGCTCCTTCATGCGCGGATCGCGCGTCAGCAGCCCTTCCGTCTTGAGCTGCGGACGCAGGGCCGCGTCGAATTTCAGCAGCGCGCGGGCGATGCCGTGCCGCACCGCGCCGGCCTGGCCGTTCGGCCCGCCGCCGGTGACGTTGACCCGCGCGTCAAATTTTTCCGCCGTGCCGGTGACAGTCAGCGGTTGCGCCGCGGTGGCGCGAAGCGTGTCCACGGGAAAATAAGTCTCGAACGACCGGCCGTTGACGGTGATTTTGCCGGTGCCGGACGCGAGGCGGACGCGCGCGACTGGCGGTCTTGCGCCGCCCGGTGCCGAGAAATTCAATTGTTTTCGTTTCAGCCATAAATCAGTTCAAGCCGCAGCCTTGAGCGGCTCGGGTTGTTGCGCCGCGTGCGGATGTTTCGGACCTTTGAACACTTTCAGCTTTGTCAGCAACACGCTGCCCAGCCGGTTCTTGGGGATCATTCCTTTGACGGCGTGCATGATGAGGTGTTCGGGACGCTTGGCGCGCAGACGCTCGACGGTCGTGTATTTCTCGCCGCCTTTCCAGCCGGAATAGGTCATGTATTCCTTGGCGGTCTCCTTCTTGCCGGTGACGCGGACTTTTTCCGCGTTGATGACGACGACAAAATCGCCGGCATCGAGGTGCGGCGTATAGACGGGCTTGTTTTTGCCGCGCAGGATGTCGGCCACTTGCACGGCCAGGCGGCCAAGCACCGCGCCGTCGGCATCAATGACATGCCACTTGCGCTGGTCCAAATTCACTTTTGGCAAATGCGTTTTCATTATTACCCAAACAAAAGGGAGTCGGAATCTATCAGACACGCGGCCGAAGTCAACAGGTCATTCGGAGAAAATTGCGGGAGCCGCGTCCTTGCCGGCAACCCAGCTGAGTCTTGATTTGGCCGGAGTTCCGCGCCATCCTGCGCGCATGGCATTTGAATCGGACTCGCCGCTGGACGCGCTGTGGAAGGAATACGGCCGCGTCTTCAAGGATTTTGACGATCTCACGCTCGCGCGCTGGCTGGCGCAAACGCTCGGCCAGTTTGAAGGCAAGGCGTGGCGGCTGTCGCATCCGCTCGTCGGCGCCTACCGGCTGGGGGCGCAGCTCGCGCACGACCGGCAGGTCTGGTTCAAGCGGCTGGCCACGCCGCCGGCGGCCTACGCGGAATCGCCGTGCTGCCGCGCGCCGTTCCTGCCGCTGCTCACGCGCGAAGTGCGCGAATCCGGCCTGATCTGCCAGCATTGCAACGAAACGCTCGTGCCGTTCGAGGAAATTCCCGCCGAACTGCGCGCCGAACTTGACGCGTGGGCGCAGCAATACGAACCCGTCCACGCCGTCGCGCACTGGGACGACCGCCAGCGCCGCGCCGCCGGCAATTACGACGCCGCCTACGAAAGCGCGGCGGAACAGGCCGAGCAACTGCTCTTGCGCGCGGGCTTCGACCTCGCGCCGAAGCTGCTGAATTTTTACGCCGCCGCGATCTGGGAGGACCAGGACGAATGTCTGGAGGTAAGGCCGGAGGATGTCGCCGCGTGAATTCGCGGCGGTTATTTTAGGTGTGAGCGTCCACGAGGCAGGACGCGCGGGAGCGTTGCGGCTTGGAAAGTTTCTGGGGAGATGCGAAACGGGTGTAGCCGAGGAAGAAGGCGTTAATTCGTTAATCGGTCAGGCCACCGATTGAATCTCATGATGGGACCGTGGCCGTTGGTTCCACGAGGTGTCTGGCCAAAAGGTCGTAATATCAACTGATGGCGCGCGTCTCTTCTGTGCCCATCGGACTATCCTCTGATCGCGCGCCAGACTTGGCATCCCCACACCTTCCAGATGAAAAGGCATGACTAGTAAAAGTAACTGCTCCAAATAAAGAAACCAGCGCGAGAAAAAATGGGAGCAGGTCAGAGGGGAAATACTTCATCCCCAACAACGGAAGCCCAAGGCTGACGAGCAGCAAAACAAATCCGAATATACCAGCTAATGTTTTGTTCATAGTTTCGTATTCTTGACGGGGTTTTGGACTAACATTGTATTCTGCCGATTCAACCCATTAAGCCTGCGGGGGCTTCGGCGGGATTTCGTTCGCCGCCTTCACCATTTCGTCGAGGATCTTTTTGAATTCGTCCAAGCCGGTCGAGGGGACAATGATGGTGTCGCGGCGTCCGCCGACGTCCTCGGTGATGCGCAGGAAGCGGCCGCGCGGATTTTCCTTGAGCGTCAACACGAACGTCTTGCGCTCGATTTGAATTTTCTCCGATTTCAGCGTGTCTTCGTTGACCGGCTGTCTCGGCTGGCCATAAGGCTGCCGCCCGAACGGTGAAGGTCTTTCGTTTGAGATCATAACGTCGTTTTTCCGCTGAAGACGCCCTTTTTGCGCCCATTCCAGCTTTATTTTATTTTCAGCGATTACGGCGGTTTGTCAACTGGCAAAATGACATCCCACCGCACCCGGGCGCATATCAAAAATTGAGGGGGTAATTTTGGGAGGAGGTGTAAAACCGAAGGATGAGCGACTGCTGCCTGAAATCGGTTCCTCAATCCGACAGCGGTTACGAGACGTTTGACCAGCCGGTAATGGACTGGATAGCGCGTCTGACGGCCGGTTTGAACCGGAGTATCCCCAACACCAACCAAACGATGGGCGATCTGGAACGGCAGATTCTGCAGCAGACCCAAGGACTGGAGCGGAAGCTTCTGGAAGAAGCGTCGCAGAAGAAAGCCGATCAGAGTCCGCCGGTCTGCCCAGTTTGTGGCAATAAACTAAGCCGAGTGAGCCACGGGCACGAACGGACGTTCCAGAGTCGCTTTGGGCCGGTGACGATCCGACGCAGCCGTGGCTGGTGCAAACGGTGCAAGACGTGGCGTTTTCCCGCCGATTATGCATTGGGATTGGAGGAGACGGGCAGCGCTTCGCCTTCGGTGCAGGAGATGGCGGCGTTGTTGGCCAGCAAGATGCCGGTGGCCGAGGCCAGCAAGGTGATTGAGCATTTGACGGGTGTGAAGCTGCCGCCGGCAACGCTGGATCGGGAAGCCCGTCGGCAAGGCCAGCGGGCCGAGCGCAAACGCCAAGAACTGGACGAGCAAATGAGCACCGCTCAAGGCAGCCAGCAATGTGTGCCTCTGGAGCAACAGCCTTTCAGCCTGGTCATCGAGATCGACGCTTGGAATATTCGCGAACGGGATGATTGGGGAAAAAGCCGGCAGCAACGGGCCCGGGGGATCGGAGCCGGAGCGCTGGCATTGGGTTTACGGCGGCACGTGTTTTCGTTTGAACCAGCGGCAGCAGAGCGATACAGGCCGATCGATCATCTTGAGTCGCGGCACGGTAATGACGCGAGGTGGGATCGATGCCTTGCGCCAACAACTGTATGCCGAGTGTTTGCGGCACGGCTTGGGCAAGGCGGCAGACGTGTTGGTCGTTGCCGATGGGGCCATGTGGATCTGGAACTTGGTGGCAGACCGTTTTGGCAGGGCCGCGCAACGGCTGGATTTTTATCATGCCAGCCAGCACCTGTGGGCGGTGGCTCACGCCTTGCATCCGGAGGATGCGCGGGCGGCGCACCAATGGATCGAACCGTTACTCAAGAAACTCAAAGCGGGCCGGTTCCCTCAAAGTGATTGCCGCGCTCAAAGCCGTCACCAAACGCCTGCGATCCAAACGGCGTGCGAGCGCACAATCTGAACTGCAATACTTTCAAACCCATCGCGACCGGCTGGACTATCACCTTGCCAAAAAGCACGGCCAACCTTTGGGCAGCGGCGCCATCGAATCAACCTGTCGCCAGTATCAATGCCGCTTTAAACGCCCCGGACAGTTCTGGACCCGCTCAGGAGACGAAGCCCTGATGTGCCTGGAAACATTCTGGCGCAACGGACGCTGGCATCTGTTTTTCCCTCACATTCTTCATGCGACCCATGTAAAAATTGAGATGCGCCCACCGCACCCTCCATCGCCGGAGTTTCGCCGCCGCGGGCCGGCGCGGGCTCACAAAATATTCGCCGCCAGCTCGGCCAGTTCGGAGCGCTCGCCCTTCTGCAATTCGATGTGCGCGGCGATGGCCTGGTCGCGGAACCGGCTGACGAGGTAGTTGAATCCGTTTGACGACGAGTCCACGTAGGGATTGTCAATCTGATACGGGTCGCCGGTGAAAATGATTTTGGTGCCGTTGCCGACGCGCGTGACGATGGTCTTGGCCTCCAGCGGCGTGAGGTTCTGCGCCTCGTCAATGATCATGAACTGGTTGGCGATGCTGCGTCCGCGGATGTAGCTCAACGCCTCGACGACGATGCTGCCGCTGCGCATCAGGTCGCCGCTGCGGCGGTGGTCGTGGCCCATGTTCAGGTCGCTCAACATCTCCAGCGCGTCGTGAATCGGCTGCATCCACGGGGCGAGTTTTTCCTCCAGCGAGCCGGGCAGAAAGCCGAGTTCCTTGCCCATGGAAATCGTCGGGCGCGCGACGACGAGCCGGCGGAATTCGCGGTCGTTGACCACGCGCTTCAATCCGGCGGCCATCGCGAGCAGGGTTTTGCCCGTGCCGGCCTTGCCCATGAGCGTGACGAGCTTGACGCGGTCGTCGAGCAGCGCGTCGAGGGCGAAATGCTGTTCGCGGTTGCGCGGCTTGATGCCCCAGACGCCGTCGCGGCAATCGGTGATGGGAACCAGTTTTGTGCCGGTGGCGTCCACCTTCGCCAGCGCGGCCTTTTTCGGATTCGAATCGTCGGTGAGCGTGCAGTATTCGTTCGGGCAGTATTTCTTGCCGTCGTCCAGCGGCAATTCGCCTTTGGCGCGGAACTTCGCGATTTTGTCCGGCGCGGCGGACATTTCGATCATGCCGGTGTAAAGGTCGGTGATGAAGACGCGGTCGGTCTCGTAATCCTCGGCGGACAAGCCGAGCGCGTCGGCCTTGATGCGCAGGTTGATGTCCTTGCTGACGAGGATGGTCGGGTTCTTCGGCTGCGCTTTCTGGATGCCCGCCGCGAGCGACAAAATCCGGTTGTCCACCGAATGGGCGTCCAAGCCGCCGTCGCCGTTCGGCGCGTGGCCGTTTTTGTAAAAGACGATTTTCAACTTCCCGTCGTTCGGCAGTTTCACGCCCTCGCTCAAGCTGCCTTCGCCGCGGAACCCGTCGAGCATCCGCGACACCGTGCGCGCGTTCTGGCCCAGCTCGGAGGATTCGCGTTTGAAGCGGTCAATTTCCTCGATGACCTCGATGGGAATCAAAACGCTGTTGTCCGCGAAGCTCAAAAGCGAGTTGGGGTCGTGAAGGAGGACGTTGGTGTCGAGAATGTAGTTTTTCACTCGATTGCAAAATTGACGATTGGGCGGCCAAACGCAAGCCGGCTCGTGCAAAATACTGCGGTAATTTTCATTTCGAAGTCTGCTGATTTTTAATCGCGCCATCCGCTGATGCCATCCTTGACGTGCGGATGCGCGGCGGGCAGTTTGTAATGGCCGGAATAGAGAAAATTTTCCAGCATCCCGAACAAATCGAAGTCCACAAAGCGCGGCGCCTCGCCGAGCAGGAAGGAATTGTGCGCGAGCATTTCCTCGAACGGCAGCAGCAGCCGCTCCAGTTGCGCGAGCCAGGCGTTTTGCTCCGCGCGCCACTGCTCCAGGCAGCCGCGCCCGAATTTCCGCTCCTTGAACCGCAAAAATTGAAGCTGCTCCGCCGCCGGCACGTTTTCCTTCCAGAAAATGTCGTTGAGCCGGAACGCCGCGCCTTCGATTTCATTTTCGATGGAGCGCCAGAGGATGGATTGCACGCCTTCGAGCGCGGACGGGAACAGGCCGAGCTGCAATTTCTGATCCAGATATTTGCCGATGACCTGCGAATCGTCGTTCAGCTCGAACACCACGTTTTTGCCGTCGCGGATGATCGGCACGCCGTAATAGCGCTGCTTCGTCAGCTTCCAGACGAGCGAACGGTCCTGGTTGGGAATGTTCGTGATTTTGAAGCGGCGCGCCGGAATATTCCAGAATGCGCCGCTGGACGATGCAGAACGGACTCCATGGAAACTGAATCAATTCAATCATGTCAAAATTGGGCGCCAAGCGAACCAGCGCAATTTAGAACTTTCGGGCGAGATTGACAAGCGCAAACCGCTTTACAGCTTCGCGGAACGGGTCTAAAGTCGCCTCATGGCTGCCGAATACGACGCGACTGAATTTATTGACACCGATTTTGAGGCGCACAAATCGCCCGTGCCGCCGACCGCTTCCGCCGCCGACCCGCTCCGCGCGCCGACGCGCGAGGAGGTGGACCGCAAGGTCGTCGAGGCGCAGCAAAAGCTCGCCGAACTCAAACGCGCGCAGGACGAACTGGAACGCGAACGCGCCTCGCTCGAGGAATTGCGCCGCCGCCAGCTCGAATTTCAAAACGGCCGCCAGGAAATGGTCCACCACCTCACGCGCGGCCTCGGCCTGCTCGAAGAAGCCGAGTTCAACGCCCGCCGCGACGCCGAGCAGATGGTCAAGACCCTCGCCGATTTCCGCGACGCGCTTGGAAAAATCCAGGCCATCCACGACGAAATCTGGACGAAGGAAAATTTCCAGATGGAACTGACCCGCGCCCTGACGGTGATTGAAAACGCGCGGATGGAATGGAGTTCCGCGCGGCTCAAGCTGCCCGCGCTCGCCGGCGAAACCGGCAAAAAACCGGAAGCCGAAACCGCGCCCGCGCCCGCCGTCGTCGCCGTTCGCCGGCATGAGCCTCGGCGAGCTGTGCAAAATCGGCTTTGCCATGACCTGGCCGCTGGTGCTCGTGGCGCTGGGTCGCGCTGGGCGTGCTCGTGGCGGTTTTGATGAGAGGCCGTTGAAGCTTCAAAGTCCCATGGCAACCGCGAAGAAAAAGGGCAAAGTCGCCGACCCGATTTCCGACCGCGCGCGCGCCTTGAACGACCAGATTGCCGCGCTCGAATCCGAAATCAAAAAACTCGATTCGCAGCTTCAGCACGCGACCACGCCGCGATTCCGTTCCACCGCCCTGCCGCACGGCGCGACCATCGCGCGAAAACCCGAACCGCCGCCCGCGCCCCGGCCCGCGGCGCGCGAGCCGGTGTTTGAAGAGGTGAATCCCATCCAGGCCGGCGACGACACCGCCGCGCCCGACCAGTTCAACGAACTCGGCGTGCGCAAATACGACCTGCCCGCGCTCATCAACAAGCTTCGCGGCCTGTTCAGCCGTCCGCCCGCCGCCAACCCGCGGCTCGTCACCTATCTTGCCGCCGGCGGCGTCCGCGGCCTGCGCCCGTTGCGCTACGAAAAGCGCGTCGCGCGCAACCGGGTCATTGCGCTGGCCGTCGTCTTCTTCGGGATCATGCTGTGGATCATCTCACTATTCCTGCGCAACCATTGAACGAGAGGAGAAACATGAAAGATCATTTTGTTGAACTGCCGGTGCCCACGCGTGACGGCCAATTCACCGCGCGCTATTCGGAAAAAGGCCTGGCGGAATTGAATTTTCCCAAGAATGGTAGGGCCGAGCTGCCGCTCGGCCTGGCTGCGCGGCAGCGCAGCCCTACCAAACAAAACAATGTTCCCGTCAAAATCCGCCGCTGGCATCGCGCGACCGAATCCGCGCTGAAAGAAATTCTCGCCGGACGCAAGCCGAACAATTCTTCCGCCGCTTGATCGTCCGCCGGAACGGAATTCCAACAGGCCGTCTGGCGCGAACTCCGGAAAATTCCGTCCGGCAAAACGAAAAGCTACGGCGAAATCGCGGAGCGGATGGGCAGGCCCAAAGCCGTCCGCGCCGTGGGCGGCGCGTGCGGCGCGAACCCGATCCCGGTGCTGGTGCCGTGCCATCGCGTTCTGGCCGCGAACAAAAAACTCGGCGGTTTCTCCGGCGGATTGGATTGGAAGCGCAAATTGCTGGCGCGGGAAGGCTTTGTGCTGGACAGCGACTCCGGCAACGTGCGCCCGGTTTAATTGGAGGCAATATTTCGCAGGCGCCACTTGTTCCTGCCTGCGTGAGCGGGCCGGTCCAATTTTGCCGCCGGAACCAAAACCGTGCCGCCGCCGGCGCGCGCCGCCGCGTCAATCGTTTTTTGAATCGCGGCTGTGTCGAGTGTCTTGCCATCGCCGACCGCGCCGAATTCCGTGATGTTGAACGCGGCTCCGGGGATGACCGGCAACGGAATATTTTGCGCCGCGCACAGCGTCAGACCAAGGGACAGCAGGATGGCAGCGGCGGTTTTCATTTTGGCCCGCGTTGAAGATGCAGCAAACCGCCCCACGGCGAAACAGGAATTTTGGCAAACCGGCAAATCCGCCCGGTAGTTTCCTAATTTCAAATCGGCGGACACGCCGTTCCCCGCCGGACCATTTTCAGGTTGCTCCTGATTTGGATCGGAGCGATGCTCGAAACAATGGCGAAGGGAAATCACTCTCGCGTCCGCCACTCCGTGGCCCGTCACGATGGAATCCTGACTCCGCTGCCAGGCCTGATCGTCATCTGCCAAAATTAAAATGTGTCAACCGCATTTTTATGAATTGGCAGTGGGGTGAATTGAAGGCTAATTGATCAGCCCCGTTCATTGATGAAAATGAAAACAAAGAGATTAGTTGGAATTTCGGTTGTGCTCGCTGTGGCGGGTGCAATCGGTTTTTGTTATATTTGGTTGAAAACGGAAGCAGATCCTCATTGGAATGCCGAGCAATCACGGTTACGGATTGAAAATACGGTTGATCCAAATTCCCTGCAAGCATGGGCGACTAATCTTCTCGCTATATATCCGCGCATAAATAATTCGACATTCTGGCAAAAGCCCGTTATGGTTTGCAGACAAGATGCGTCCTATATTTGCCAGAGGCAACGAGCGCAGCGTCCAGTCGCTGCTCCAACTGCGTAAAGAAGCGATCAAGGACCAAGAGCCGCGCGTGGCCCAGCGCTTCCATGCTATTGCGTTGAGTATCGAAGGCCATACCACGAGCCAGATCGCCGAGTCGCTCAAAGTCCATCGTTCCTCCGTCCCGTTGTGGATCGAACAGTGGAACCGGCACCGTGAGCGGGGATTGTTGGAGGGGCATCGTGCGGGCCGGCCTGGGGAACTGAAGCCTGCGCAGCGGGAGCAATTGCAGAAATATTCTGGACAGCGGCCCTGTCGCTTACGGTTTGGAAACCGGCATTTGGACTTCTCCCGTCATCAGCCGAGTGATCGCCGACGAGTTTGACGTCGACTACCATCCGGGACATGTCCGCAAGTTGCTCAAGCAACTGGGCTATTCGGTGCAGCGTCCCACCACCCGGTTGGTGCAAGCCGATCCGGACCGGAAGAATCGGTGGGTTCGTTATACGTATCCACGCCTTAAAAAAAAGCCCGGAACGAAGGTGCCATAATCGTCTTTGAGGACGAGGCGTCGTTTCGCCAGACTCCCACCTTGCACGCCACTTGGGCGCGGGTGGCCAGCCAACCGCGCATTCCCACCCGGGGCGAACGGAACACGCAGAAGATATTTGGCGCGGTGCGTTTGGACACGGCGCAATTCACCTACCTCCACCAACCAGACTATTTCCAATGGGAAACCTATGTGGCGTTTCTGGATCAGATTTTGGTGCCCGCGTTTTATCGGCGCGGGCACCGGGTGTTCTTGATTCAAGACAACGCCTCGTATCACAAAAAGCGCGAAACCTACCAATGGTTCGCCCAACACCGTCGCTACGTGGAAGTATTCCAGTTGCCGCCCTACTGCCCGGAACTCAACGCGACCGAGAGAATTTGGAACTACACCAGAAAACACGCCACTCATAATCGTTACTTTGAGCAACCTCAATGCCTTTGCCGCGCGCTTTACCGCACCTTCCACCATGTCCAACGCCATCCAGAAGAAATTGCCAATCTCATCCGCCCATTCTGTTAATTTTTATGTCGTATTACTTATGCGCGGATATATAGCTATGCTAGCCAGTCGGGTTTTAAAGATGGCTTGATAGTCCACGTAGCGCTACCTAAAGAGTTAACTCGAATTTGGAAAAACATGAACCCCATGGTCGTCCTTAGGGATGGTAGGAATGGTGGAGAAAGGTATATTGTGGTTTCTTGGGGAAGTGCGATGCTTGGGCATTGGGGATTGGCTGTTGGATCGCCATCATTTAATTTGCTTCCGAGAATGGAAACTTTGGAAAGCGATAGACCACCGGAATTATGGCGACCTGGGATTTACTTTTTCGAGTCTTATCATTGAACAAGTGAATCCGCAACCAATGGCAGGCTTTGGTATTGGACTACACGTCAACCGTAGCACACGGGATGCCATGAAAATTAACACTTGCGCAGCTTCTCATTTACGAAACCTGCTCTTGCGCAGGCAAGCCGATCCCGTTTTCACTTCACGCCGGGGAATGCCATATAATTTTTCGCGTTGGCGTAGCAGATGTTTTTGATCATCGGGCCGACGAGTTTTTCGTCGTCGGGAATCAGCCCGTTTTTGATGTCGCGTCCGATGAGGTTGCAGAGCGTCCGGCGGAAATACTCGTGGCGCGGGTAGCTCATGAACGACCGCGAGTCGGTGATCATGCCGACAAAGCGCGAGAGCAGGCCGAGATTCGAGAGCGCGTTGAGCTGCCATTCCATGCCTTCCTTCTGGTCCAAAAACCACCACCCGGCGCCGAACTGGATTTTGCCGGGAATCGTGCCGTCCTGAAAATTCCCGATCATCGTGGCGAAGACGTAATTGTCCGCCGGGTTGACGTTGTAAATGATCGTCTTGGGCAGCAGGTTGTCGGAATCCAGCCGGTTCAGATACGCCGCGAGCGTCTGCGCCTGCGGAAAATCGCCGATGGAATCAAAGCCGGTGTCCGGCCCGACCTGCGCGAGCTGGCGCGTGTTGTTGCTGCGCAACGCGCCGAGGTGAAGCTGCTTCGTCCAGCCGCGCCGGGCGTCGAGGTGGCCGAAAAACACCATCATGAACGAGGCGAACTGCGAATATTCCAGCGGTGAAACGGTTTTGCCCTGGTGCGCCTTGTCGAAAATCGTGGCGGCCACCGGCTTCGGAACAGAAATCCGCGAAGCAATGGTTCAAGCCGTGGTCGGACAGCCGGCAGTTCTGGGAATGGAAATACTCGTGCCGTTTTTCCAGTGCGCTGATGAACGCGCTGAAACCATTGATGTCCGTGTTCGCGGCGGCGGCGAGTTGCTCCACCCATTTGTTGAAGCCGGCGGGCTGGTTGACCCTCAGCGCCTTGTCGGGCCGGAACGCCGGCAGCATCTTCGTCGGATGGCCCTGTTTCGCGAAGGCGCGATGATGGCCGAGGTCGTCCGCCGGGTCGTCCGTGGTGCAGACGACTTTGACGTTCATTTTTTTCAGGATGCCCTGCGTGGTGAGCGCGGGCGTGGCGAGCCGGGCGTTCGCCGTCTTCCAGATTTTCGCGGCGGTCTTTTCGCTTAACAAATCGGTGATGCCGAAATAGCGCTTCAGTTCGAGATGCGTCCAGTGGTAGAGCGGATTGCGGAGGGCGCGCGGCACGGTGGCGGCCCAGGCGTTGAATTTCTGCTCCGGCGTGGCGCTGCCGGTGCAGAATTTTTCGGCGACGCCGTTGCTGCGCATCGCGCGCCATTTGTAATGGTCGCCTTCCAGCCAGATTTCAAACAGATTTTTGAACTGCCGGTTTTCCGCGATGTCCTTCGGCGGGATGTGGCAATGGTAGTCGAAAATCGGCTCCGGCTCGGCGTATTTGTGGTAAAGCTTGCGGGCGAACTTGGTGCTCAATAAAAAATCTTCGTGAATGAATGCCATAGATTTGCCGCTTAAAATCTGCTACCGGGGCTTCCCAGTCAAGCCCGGCTTGGAATGGGAAATGGACAAACCAAAAATGGACGGGCAGCAATTCAGATGACAAAAACGGCCTCCGGTGCCGAAAGTCGCTATTATTTGACTCGGCTCATTTGCCGGCCAGCAATGGTTTCAAATGCCGGTCGAACAGGTTCGATGTGACGTTTCGGGCAATGATTGCCTCGTGTTTTTTGAGCGCGTCCAGATAGCGGTCGCCCATTTTTGCCGCCACCTTGAAGCTGATGTGCAGCAACTGGCGGAAGCTCGGATTGTAGGCCGGATTTTTCCGGTCGTGCCGGAGCGCATCGGTGAACTGTTGGGAATTCCAGCCGTTGACGACGGACGCCGGCGGCAGTTTCTTTTTGTCAATGTCAATGACGCTGGCGTAAGGCGCGCAGAATTCGTCCACATGCTCGATGGCGTGGGCATAGATCTCGCTGGCGATGTCCAGCCCGTCGCCGCCCGCCTCGGCGAGGCCGATGAGTTCCTCCAGCCACGTTGTGCCGGCGGTCTTGAGGTGCAGTCCGGCGTCGAATTTCTTCAGCGCCCTGTGGATCGCTCCGTAAATGGAAAACTTGTCGCTGCCCGAATGGACGCTCAACTTGAGCGACGGCGGCAGGCCGTATTTCCGGACGGCAAACGCGATGACGGCGAGGTCGTCGTTGAATTCCTTCTCGAATTGTTTCACGTCGCCGGCGTAATCCACACCTTTATTGAAGCGTCCCGTGAATTTCGGCGCGATGGTCTGAATCGGGATTTTCTCGTCGGCAATCGCGGCGAGGATGATGAGCAGTTCCGGCGGCGTTTGCGGGCTGTCCGTTTCATCCATCGAAATTTCGGTGATAAAATTCGCCGCGACCTTGGTCCTGACGATGTGCCGGTAAATTCTCCCCGCGTCCTGGACCGCGAGCAAAAACTTATTCGCGACCCGCTCAACGTCCGCCCGCGACATGTCCAGCGGACGGCCAATGTTCGGGATGGACACTTTCCCGGAGAGTTCGGGATGCCGGTTCACGAACGCCTGAACGTCCGCCGCCGCGGCGGGTTTGCCGATGGTGTCCGCCACGTCAATCGTGAAGAAATCCGACGGCGCGATGAAGCGATCCACCGTGTCGAGCCGGATGTGGTCGGCGTCCACGTGATAACTTTTTTTCCAGCCAAGCGCCTTCACGGCGTCGTCGGCTTCGGCGCGCAGGCTGGACGGCTCGGTGCCGATGAACAGGTGTTCGCGGTTCGACTTGTTCCAGACTGGGACGACATCCGCACCGAATTGGGTTGCAAGGATGCAGGCTTGCAGTTGAGCCTTGCCCTGGCGCTCGAAACGGTCGCCCATGCCAAGGGAGAATTTTCCCAGAGGCAGATAATTGGTCATCCTGCGAATCATAGCAGATGGCTCCCGCGAAACACCATACCCGTTGTGCAAATTTGTCTGGCAATCATGCGCCGGCCAATCGGGGTTTGTGATTTGAAGGATTAGACAGTCGCGTGACATTCCGGTGTTTTCTGCTGTCCGATGCCGCCGCGGCTGTGCTAGTCTTGAGCGGAGAACGGCCACAACAACCGCGCAATATCATGAGGATTGAGCCGCCGGATGCGCATTGGACGCCAGGGATTCGTTTTGACTCCAATCCGGCGGGGAGATTTGCACGGGTTTGCGCGGAAGGTGCTGAAGTGGCCGTCTAACTATTGCCTTTATGAATTCGCACATGCCAACCGTCGCCTTTCTGGGACCGGAGGGAACATTCGCGCACCTGGTCGCCCAAAAACGTTTTGGGGAGGATGCGAAATTTATTGCAGCATTGACCATTGCGGATGTGTTTGAGCTGGTGATAAAAAACCGCGCTTCCCTGGGCATTGTTCCCATCGAAAATTCATCCGGCGGGACAATTTGGGAAACCGTTGACCATTTGGTGGATGCCGGAAATCAACTGAAGGTGCAGGAGGCGTTGTCCCTCAACGTCCGTCTGGCCTTGCTGGGCAGGGACAAAAAGGACATTCGCGTCGTCTATTCCCATTTTGCGCCCCTGCAACATTGCGAAAAATGGCTTCTATCGAAATTCCCCGGCGTTGAGATGGTCGAACAAGCCAGCACGGTCACCGCGATTCAAAAAGCCGCCTCCACCCCAAAAGCCGCGGCCATTGGAAACCGCGGGGCGGCGAAGCAGTATGGCCTCAAAGTGCTTGAATTTCCGATCGCACAAGACGTAAAAAACGTGACTCAATTTTTCATCCTGGGACGGCATCACTCCCTTTTGGAGGACCGTTCCAAAACGACCATTGTTTTCACGTTACCCAACACTCCGGGCAGTCTTTATGATTTCCTGACACCCTTGAAAGAGGAGGGGGTGAATCTGACGCGCATTTTATCACGCCCGATTGTTGGCCGGCCGAACGCTTATGTTTTCCTGGCCGACATTGCCGGAACGCAAAGACAGTCAAAGGTCAAAGCGGCTCTGGTCAAAGCCGGGCGCGTGGCGGCCACAATCAAAAACATCGGCTCCTATCCGGTCAGAAAAACCTACGAGTCGTGAATCCATTCCGGATTCTGGAGCGAACGGCATCGGCGGATTTTTTGCGGTCTCCATTTCATTTATTGAAGTCAACCACCGGCAACAAACCGGCACAACACGACCGGCGCATATCTTGCATTGATTGGGCGTCACGACAACCGTATCTTCCAGCCGCTTAATGGCGAGCGATCAAACCCTTTGCGGCGCTTCGACCGAAGCCGGAACTGGCATCGCAAATCTGCGAACTGCCCTACGACGTGCTGTCGGCGGACGAGGCGCGGGCCATCGCCGCCGTCAATCCGTTGAGTTTTTTCCACGTCAGCCGGCCGGAGGTGGATTTGCCGGCGGACACTGATAATTACGCGCCGGAGGTTTATGCAAAGGGCGCGGACAATTTTCAGAGGCTTGTCCGCGACGGCGTTCTGATGCAGGACGCGCAGCCGTGTTTTTATTTATACCGGCAAATCATGGGCGGGCACTCGCAGACGGGCCTCGTCGCGGCGGCGAGTTGCGAGGAATATCTGCGCGGCGTCATCAAAAAACACGAATTGACGCGCGTGGACAAAGAGGACGACCGCGTCCGGCACATCGAGGCATTGAACGCGCAGACCGGCCCGGCGTTCCTGGCCTGCCGGGCCGCGCCGGCGCTGGATGAATTCACCGCAAAAAAATCCTCCGCGGCGCCGGTGATTGATTTCACGGCCAAAGACGGCGTGCGGCATTCGGCATGGGTGGTTTCGGGAGCGGATGACATCGAATTCATCGAGTCGCAGTTCAAACAGATTCCGGCGCTTTACATCGCCGACGGACACCACCGCAGCGCGGCGGCGGCGCGGGTTTATCTCAAAAGAACGTCACCAGTCCACGGTCCGGAGTCCACCGTCGGACGAGGCGCGACTGGAAACCGCGGACTACGGGCTGTGGACTACTTCCTGGCGGTGATTTTTCCGCATGACCGGATGCAAATCCTGCCCTACAACCGCGCATTGAAGGATTTGAACGGACGGAGTCCGGAGCAGTTGCTGGAAATTCTCGGAAGCGTGTTTGCCATTATGCCGGACGGCCCGGCGATGCCTACGGGAAAGCACGAACTCGGATTTTATTTTCGCGGCAAATGGCACACGCTGGCTTTCAGGGAAAAATTGCTGGCGACGGACGACTCTTTGGAAATGCTCGACGTGTCGCTGCTGCAGACCCATGTCCTCGCGCCGATTTTCGGCATCGAAAATCCGCGCACAAGCGACCGCATCCATTTCGTCGGCGGCATTCGAGGCACGGCTGAACTGGAAAAACTCGTGGACAGCGGCCGGTTCGCCTGTGCGTTTTCGATGTTCCCGACGGGAATGGACGATTTGATGGCCGTGGCCGACGCGGGCGAAATCATGCCGCCAAAAAGCACCTGGTTCGAACCGAAGCTGCGCGACGGCATGTTCTGCCATCTGATTTGAACGTCCTCGTCGTCCTATTCGTTCTCGGAATCAAAGCTGAAGTCGAGGACGAGAATGAAGACGGGAAGGAGAATCCGATGGAAAAACTTTCGTGTGTTTCGTGTGTTTCGTGGTTAATAATTCCCCGTGCCGTCCAACCGCCTCAATCGCAGCCTGCGCGCCACGTTCCTCGGCCTCGCCGCGAACGTCGTGCTGACGCGTCGCGAAATTTCTCGCGGGCATTTTCGGCCATTCGCAGGCGCTCATCGCCGATGCGGTGGAATCGCTCGCGGACATTTTCAGTTCCATCATCGTCTGGCGCGGCCTCGTCGTGGCCGAGACGCCGCCGGATGACGACCATCCCTACGGCCACGGCAAGGCGGAGCCCATCGCCGCCGCCGTCGTTTCCGCCATGTTGCTGCTGGCGGCGGGCTTGATCGCGTTTCATTCGTTAAACGGAATCCTTGAGCCGCGCGTCGCGCCGTCGGCATGGACCTTGATCATTCTCGTCGTGGTCATCGCCATGAAGGAGACGCTGTTCCGGTTCGTGCTGCGCGAATCGGAAACGGTGTCCAGCTCCGCCGTGGAGACCGACGCGTGGCATCATCGCAGCGACGCCATCACCTCGGCGGCGGCTTTTCTCGGCATCAGCATCTCGCTGATCGGCGGCGAGGGCTACGCATCGGCGGACAACTGGGCGGCGCTGGCGGCGGCGTGCGTCATCGCCTGGAACGGCTGGCGGCTGTTGCGCCCGGCGTTCAACGAATTGATGGACCGCTCGCCCGACAGCAAACTCGTCAATCAAATCCGCGCCGTGGCCGGCACCATTCCCGGCGTGGGCGGCGTGGAAAAATGTTTCGTCCGCAAGATGGGCTGGCAGTTTTTCGTGGACATGCACATCGAGGTGGACCCGCAGATGACGGTGGAAAATTCCCACCGCATCAGCCACGAGGTGAAGGACAAGATGCGCGCGGAAATCCCGTCCGTCCGCGACGTGCTCGTCCACATCGAGCCGCTGGGAATGGCGGCGAGGCGGGATGCGGGAAAACATTCTACATCCAACATTCAACATTCAACACCCAGTTGAACCGCGAGTGGAAATCATTGAATGTTCGACGTTGAATGTTGAATGTTCGATGTTCCCCGAAAATTATTGTTCTCTTTTCCGCTCCAGCGGACATTTATTGGTAAATGCTGGAATCAGACGACATCGCCCTGCTGAAGGAATACGCCGAAAGCGGTTCCGAAGCGGCGTTCACCGCGCTCGTCGGGCGGCACGTCAATCTGGTCTATTCCGCCGCGCTGCGCAGCGTGGGTAACGCGCACGCGGCGCAGGAAATCGCGCAGGCGGTTTTCATCATTCTGGCCAGAAAAGCAGGTCAATTGTCGCGGCGCACCGTGCTGTCCGGCTGGCTCTATCAAACCGCGCGGCTGACGGCGGCGAATTATTTGCGCGGGGAAATCCGCCGCCAGCACCGCGAACAGGAGGCGTATATGCAATCCATTTTGAACCAACCCGACGCGGAGGCGTGGCGGCAAATCGCGCCGCTGCTGGACGACGCGATGGGCCGGCTCGGCGAGAAAGACCGCAACGCCATCGTGCTGCGATTTTTCGAGAACAAGAATCTGGCGGAAGTCGGCGCGGCGCTGGGCGCGAGCGAGGACGCGGCGAAAATGCGGGTGAACCGCGCGCTGGAAAAGCTGCGGAAGTTTTTCACCAAACGCGGCGTCACCCATTCGGTGGCGATCATTGCCGGAGCGGTTTCGGCTAATTCGGTTCAAGCCGCGCCGGTGGCGCTGGCCAAGGTCGTGTCCGCCGTGGCAATTGCCAAGGGCGCGGCGGCTTCGGCTTCAACTTTAACCCTCGTAAAAGGAGCATTGAAAATTATGGCATGGTTAAAAATGCAAACTGCGGTTGTCATCGTTGCAGCATCCATTTTGACCGTTGGTGGAACGGCAGCTATTGTAGAACAAACACATTCGCCAGCCAACGCGGCGCAAAACATTTCAGGTGATGACGCGAGAGGCACTATGGCTGCCTATCGCAAAGCGGTGGGGGCGACAACCAGCGGCTGGTCCAAATTCGATTACCTTTCAGGGACAAATTCTGCCTTCCAAAACCGGCTCGCAACATTGGTTACCAATGCCGCAGGAGCGGAGTCATTGACGGGCGGGCAAAAAGCTGGTTTGACCAACGAGCTGTTGGTTTTTTTCAGGGCGTATAACACCGGGACTTATGACGCCTACAAAGCTTTTCGTATGCCTTCAGAGGTGCCGTTCGAGCTTCAAACCAATAAACTCGGTTCGCTTGTCAGTGCCTTGCAAAATGGGCGAACCATTGCGTTGCCGATGGCTTTGAACCGGTGGGCGGCTGAAATCAAAGGCAAATCCATTGACTGGACTTCCAGACCCATTGACGAACAATTTCTGGCCTATGTGAAACTTTACTCCGGCGATGCTTTATACAGCAATTACCTCGCTGGAATTTCTTTTGACCAGTCTCGGATTGTTGTGACGCAGTTCAAAGCAAGTCCGATTCCGGGAGCGTGGGAGACAAAATTTTTGCCCAAAAATGCCGCCGAGACAATGGTAACAGCACCCACATCCTTTCCAAACATGGGCTATGGGTCACAGTCGGCTTATACATTCATAAAGTTCAAAGACACCGTGGAGGACACGCGCCTCAATAATGGGATGGTCACGGTGGCTGACTGCGTTTTGTTTTGTCATCGAAATAAACCAGACAGTCCATTGCCTTTGATCGTGCGGTTGTTTTGGGAGACAAAAACGGCTCGTTGGCTGCCAGCCGATGTTGTCGTTTGTAACATGGAGGACAAGGGCAATATCTGGCCAATATTTTAATTCAGGTCAATTGAAATGCTCGTGGTCGAAAAAGCAAAATAGTTTGTCCAGTTTCGCGGTTCGCGGACATCATTGGGTAGATGCCTGAACTGGACGACCACGAATTGCTCGCCGAATTCGCCCGCTCCGGCTCACTTGGCGGCCTCCGTCATGGCGGCCTCTGCGAAGGGGAGCGCCGTCAGCAGTTCAACTTTAACCCTCATCAAAGGAGCATTGAAAATTATGGCATGGACAAAAGCGAAAACAGTGATTGTCGGTGGTGCGGTTGTGTTGCTCGTGGCAGGAACGACGACCGTGGTCGTGGACAAGGTCGTTTATAAAAACGCGTGGGCGGATAATCCGAAAGTTTGGGCGTCAGATTCCCGCGTGTTGGACAAAAATCCCGCCGGGGTATTCATCTTCCGGCCAACCCGATTTCCGAACGACGGCAGCGGCGTGTGGTCCGATGATCGGATGGTGATGAAGAACAGTTCAGTCGGCGATTTGGTGGACAGAACCTACGGGTTTTCACAAGTGCGAACCGTTTTTTCACCGGACATGCCGCGCGAGCATTTCGATGTCATGTCAACGATGGCCGGCGGTTCCACAACGCTGATCAAGAATGAACTGCAAAAACGATTCCATCTCACAGCACATCCCGAGACGCGGGACACCGATGTATTGCTGCTGAAAGTTCAAAATCCCAATCCATCTGGCCTCAAGCTGCACATCGGTAATAATGGAAATTCATCATCAATGTCAGGCGACGGAAAAATGACAATCCAGAACCAACAGTTAAGCTCATTGGTCAGCACCCTTGAATCGCGCGCAGGCTTGCCAGTGTTGGATGAAACCGGCCTGACCGGCTACTACGATCTGCACTTGCAGTGGAATCGCAGGCCGGGCGAATCGGACAAGGACGCCTTTGTGCGGGCGGTGCGGGAGCAGCTCGGCCTCGAAC
Organism: uncultured Verrucomicrobiae bacterium; assembly: GCA_963711945.1. Lineage (GTDB taxonomy): Bacteria > Verrucomicrobiota > Verrucomicrobiia > Limisphaerales > UBA11358 > UBA11358. The sequence goes on from CAVQGB010000010.1 coordinate 732,907, forward strand.
TGGTGCCGGCCAAACGGCCCATCGAAATGCTCGTCGTCGAAGAGGCAAAATAAATTGTCCCATTTTGCCGTTCGGCGGACATAATATGGCGGATGGCCACCGACGACATAATGCGGGTTGGCCCAACCGCAGATTTGCTCGTGGTGGAAAAGGCGAAGAATTGGGAAAAATAATGTAACATTTGGCCGTTGGCCTTGTTTGGTCAGTATATGCCCGAAATCAACGATATGCCGTTGGCGCGGGATTAGGCCGGCCGCAATTCGGAACTGGCTGTCACGGAGTTGGTTTAGCAGAACGTCAATCTGGTTTATTCCGCGCAAAATCAAATAAAATTTATGACGTGGACCAAGACAAAAAAAATAGTGGTGTGGGGATCCGTCGGGGTGGTGCTTGCGGTGGTCGGGTTAACCCTGTATCTCGAACGACAGAACATCGCGGACAGGATGACGGTTGCCGCCGGGCAACGCGCCGTGGCAAAGCACATCGCCACGCCCATTGATATGACCGGTCATTATATGCAGTCGGCTTCATCCTTGGAGAACAGCTCGTCTTACTGGGGGGAAGTGCCGTGGGAATTTCAAGTGTTCCACCACGTGCCGCTTCAGATTGATGGGATCATATACCTTTGGGGCAGGGGCAATGCACAGGCGGGCGCGGTATTTGCCGAAGCGGTTACAGGTATCGCCGTGAACCAGAAGTTCGAAACCCTTTACGTTTATCATTGCACCTTTTTCAATTCACCCAAATACACCCCGGTCTATGACTTGGTGTTCCGTTACGAAGACGGCGAGTCCGCAACAAATACCATCCAATACGGCGTGGACACCATGGACTTCAATACTTCCGGTGGCAAAGCCATCAAGGACATCAAGGGTCCTAGTGTAGTGCGGCGTAAATACTATAACATAAAGGTTGCCCACCTGGCCGGCACTGGTTTACTCTTTGGGACATGAGGATTGCTCCTGTCGTTAACCTTGCCGCCGACCAAAAAAGCCTGCTCACCAAGGCGGCCAAGGGCACCTCGGTATCCGTGCGCTTTTCCCAGCGGGCGCAGATTGTTCTGCTCGCCGCCGAGGGGATGCAGGACATCAATATCGCCCGCAAACTGAAGACCACCCGCCAGCGTTGTGCCCGCTGGCGCCAGCGTTTCATTCAACTGAGGATTGATGGACTTAAAAAGGATGCTCCCCGCCCCGGGCGCAAGAAAAAGCTATCCCCCCAAAAGATCCAATCCATCGTCAAGCAGACGCTGGAGCAAAAGCCCGCCAACGCCACTCACTGGAGCGCGCGCACCATGGCCAAAGCCGTTGGGATCAGCGAAAGAGCCGTCCGACGCATCTGGAAGGCCCACGGTCTGAAGCCTCACCTGAGTCGCACTTTCAAGTTGTCCAATGACAAGAATTTCGCGGAGAAACTGGAGGATGTTGTGGGATTGTATTTGAACCCGCCGGAGCATGCGTTGGTTTTGAGTTGCGATGAGAAGAGCCAGATTCAAGCACTGGATCGCACCCAGCCCGGGCTGCCGATCAAGAAGGGGCGCGCCGGGACCATGACCCATGACTACAAGCGAAATGGCACGACGACCTTGTTCGCCGCACTCAACACCCTGGATGGAACCGTCATTGGTTCGCACATGAAGCGTCATCGCCATCAGGAGTGGTTGAAGTTTCTGAAGCTGATTGACCAGCAGACACCCGCAGGCAAAGAACTGCACCTGATCGTTGACAACTATGCCACCCACAAGCATCCCAAGGTCAAAAGCTGGCTGGTCAAGCATCCGCGTTTTCACATTCACTTCACCCCGACCAGTGCCTCCTGGCTCAACATGGTGGAACGGTTTTTTCGCGACCTCACGGACAAGCGCCTCCGCCGAGGCGTCTTCAAGAGCGTTCCCGAGGTGATCCACACGATCAACGACTACATTGAGCAACACAACACGGCCCCAAACCCTTTCGTCTGGACCGCCAGCGCGAAGGACATTCTCGAAAAAGTCAGGCGTGCCCGCGCAAAACTCGATATGTTACAGACTGCTTGACGCACTACACTAGTGGCCACAATACAAAAATTGGCTGGATCGGCTCGTCTTTCTCGGCGGACGGCAAGCATCCGCTGCTCTTCAGCCTGACCGCGATAAAGAATCCGCGTCCTTCCGCCACTGTCACCTCCATTGACCTGTTTTCCAGCCATAATCAAAGTGCTGGCGTTGTTCTTGCCATGACGGCAGGCCCTGCTGACATGATGAAATGAAGCACCTTTTCATGTTTGCCGAAACCAAGAATCGTCAATGCCAACCCCGGAGTGAATTTATGAAGAACACGAATCATCGGATGCAAATATGGGCCGGTGGTTTTGCCGTCCTGCTGGCCGTCGCCTTGATCACTGGTTGCTCATCGGGTGACAAGTCTTCCACCGACTCTGCCGATACTCCTGACGCCACGCCGGCAACTCCGCCGCCGGCTCCGGCCCCTCCAGCGGCTGCAACTCCGGCGGTGGTGACTCCGCCGGTCCGCATCAAAGCCGGCGTCACCGAACAAATGAAGGATTCCGCAGGCAACATATGGCTGCCGGACCAGGGTTTTGCCGATGGACAAACGTATGCAGTGACCAACGCAGCAGTCACCAACACCACCGACCAGGCTATTTATCGCACGGAACGATACTCAATGACGGCATACCATTTTGTGGTTCCCAATGGCAAATACACCGTGAAACTCCATTTCGCGGAGGTCTACTCGGGCATTACCGGGCCGGGAATGCGTGTTTTTTCCTTCAATGTCCAGGGGCAGGAGTTCAAGGATTTTGACATCTGGGCCAAAGCCGGCGGTTTCGGCAAAGCCTATGTCGAAAGCGTCAATGCGGAAGTGACCGACGGTAAATTAAACATCACGTTCACGCCCAACGTGGAAAATCCCAAGGTCTGCGGAATTGAAATTCTGCCGCGAACCTGAATGGGCGGCGCTGCCTCGGATGAATACATGTCGCGACATCAACCAGTCGCGCACGGTGACAAAGCTCATCGCCATGCCCATTGATTTGGCCGGCCATTTGCTTTGTCCAAATTGACATGAGACGCAAGATTGAGTCTAAATCTGGATTCACGCTAATTGAGTTGCTGATGGTTATTGGCATCATTGCCATTCTCGCGTCCTTGTTGTTGACAGCGGTCAGCCGCTCTATCAGCGCGGCAAAGAGAGTCACTTGCATGAATAACCTGCGGCAAATCGGTCTGGGCGTGCGTTTGTATGCAGATGATGCCAATGACAAGACTCCCGGGAAGAAGGCCGGAGAAAGGCTTGTCTTTACAGGTTACAAGGAGCTGATGAAGAGCTACGTGGGTTTGAATGGCGCTTCGTCGGTGCAAGACAAACTGTTCGCCTGCCCGGCAGATGTCTATTATTATGATACGGCCTTTGGGAAAAGGCGTCCCGGCCCCGGTTATGAGGGATATGTGCCCGAAAGCTGGTGCGCCCAATCCAACAGCGGCTTTACGAGCTACGTGTTTAATGCCGGCAATTTGTTTGGTCCCGCCAAGAAGTTCGCCCTTCCCGGCATTGCCGGCGTGCCGATGAGTTCCATCAGGCATCCTTCCCGAACGGTGCTGGTGACCGAAGCGCCCGCGCGCATTCCATTTTCTTGGCATCAACCAAGACGGCTGCTTTTCACGATGTTGAGGTCTGGCATTGATTGCAAAACCGCGTTCTTCAACGACTCGATGAACACGGTAAGTTTCGTGGATGGCCATGTAAGCTATATAAAGATATATTGGAAACCTTCAACAAACTATGTGTTTTCACCCGCATGTGCCTATGACCCGCCTGCCGGATATGATTATCAATGGAGCGGAGATTAACGGTTCATGAAAACAAAGGCCGAATTAAGGAAGGCTTTCACCCTCATCGAATTGCTCGTGGTCATCGCCATCATCGGCATCCTGGCGGCGCTGCTGATGCCGGCGTTGTCCAGGGCGAAAGCGAGGGCGCAGCGGACCCAGTGCCTGAATAACGGCCGGCAGCTCGGTCTCGGGTGGCAGATTTACGCCACCGATGCCAGCGACGCACTCCCCTTGAACGACTGGGATTACCGTTCAAGCAACGTCGCGGAAAGCCCGTCGAATTCCTGGGTCACGGGCAACGCCCTTCTGGACGCGGATCCCGCCACCCTCACCCGCGGCACCATTTATCAATATGTCAAAAATGTCGCCGCCTACAAATGTCCCGCCGCCCGCGCCCGGATCCAGAACAGCGGCGTCGAAATGCTGCGGAACTATTCGTTGAGCTGTTACATGGGCGGGCCGCAATCGGACACCGACCACTGGGGCGTGAAACCGGTGACAAAATCCAGCCAGATCCGCCACACCGACAAAACACTCACCTTGATTGACGAAGATGATTCCACGATGGACGACGGTCATTTCCTCTACTCATCCACCGTCAACAACTGGTTTAACGTCCCCTCGTGGCGGCATCAGCACGGCACGATGCTCACGTTTGCCGACAATCACGCCGAATACTGGAAGTGGCGCAGCGAGCTTCCGTCCGACAATTACTTTTACAACTCCGCCGACCTGGCGGACCCGGATGCACTGGATGATGTCCACCGCCTGCAACAGACGGCGCCGGATGTAAATTGACCCGCGGCGGATTGTTTTCCTTTGATTTTCCTTTGCGATCAAGCGGGTCGGCGGTTTAATGGCTCCCGTGAAAACGTCGCGGGCATTCACGCTCATCGAACTGCTCGTCGTCATCGCCATCATTGCGCATTCTGGCGGCGTTGCTGATGCCGGCATTGAGCGCGGCCAAGCAGAAATCCTGGCGGCCCAATTGCGTTTCAAATCTGCGCCAGATCGGCCTTGGCATGAGGTCCATGCGGACGACAACAACGGGCTATATCCCGAATCCGGCGGGGCCATTGCCTGGAACCAAACGGATGCTGGCACGCACAGTTCCAGTTGGATGCAGCAAATAGATCTCTTCGTTGGAAACACGAATGTTTATCATTGTCCCGGCAATGCGCAGTTGCCCGCCGCGAACCAGTCGCCGTTCAACTATTTCAACGGTGTGCGCGCCGCGTTTATCGTCGCGGGCGGCTTTGCCCCCGTGATCGGCAACCGGATCCGGTTTCCATCCGCCTTTGTGCTGTCGGGGGACACGATTGACAACGACCGGTATTTTGAGCCAGCGGACGCGGACAAGGATGACTACTCGCAAAATTGCGTCGGCAGTGCCGCAAACCCGGAGGACAAGAATGTGGAATGGCAGGCCCATTCCAAAGGCCAGAACATTCTTTTTGATGACAGCCATGTAAGGTGGTATAAGGGCTATAACACGAATGAAATGACTTTCCGTTACGATTCCATGCATTGGTGGTCGCAATGAATGAAAATGAAGACAGGAAAAACCAGGCCGGGGTTCACATTGATCGAGCTGCTCGTCGTCATCGCCATCATCGCGATTCTGGCGGCGCTGCTTCTGCCCGCGCTGTCCGCCGCCAAACAAAAGGCCCGGCGCATCGGCTGCATGAACAATCTGCGGCAGTTGACGCCTGGCCTGCAAAATATATGCAGGACGACAGCGGCGGACAATTGGTTTCAAGCTGGCCGATCGGTTTTGGCAGTTATCCGGTGAATCCGTATTCGTGGTGTCCGGGCTGGGTGTCGTATTCCGATCCCGGCGGATTTGATTATGGCCCGAGTCCTGCAATTCGACTGCACGAATGTCTATGCCTTGCAGCAGGGAGCGATTTGGCAATACGTCAAGTCGGCGGGCGATCTACCGGTGCCCCGCCGACAACCGGAGCATGGGCGGCATGCCGGTCGTGCGCAGTTACTCGATGAATTCCTGGATGAACGGCAGAAGTTACGGCGACCCGACCGGAGGCTCCACGTTTGTCACGCCGGAAAATGACGGTTCCCTGACTTATACTCTGTATCCGGAGGAAACCCAAATTGCGCATCCCGTCGCAAACGTGGTGGTTGATGGATGAAGACGGAAGCACCATCAACGATTCCTTGTTCATCGTGGACATGAGTCCGGAAAATGGCATGCCGGACATGCCGTCCAACCGTCACGGACCCGTCATACGAAATCAGTTTTGCTGACGGCCACATGGAGAATATCCGGCTGCTGGCGCCGCTTTCGGACTGGACCGATGATTTGTCAGAACCGGATCCGGATTGGTTGAAATTGAAAGGCTGGACGACGGCGCAAAAATAGGACGGCAAGAACGGTTGCCGGCCGTGGAGGCAAACACTCGCCACCCGGCCGGCAGGCTTTCCGGTGTCGCAATTTCGCCTTTGCGCATCCGGCCTCCGGGCGGTTAAAATCCGCGCACATGAAAATGATTCCGGCATATCCGGGCGGCCTCGACACCCCGGTATCGTATGCGAACCACGATTGAGAATGTGGACGGCGAGCCAAATCCCCCATCAAAGAAGCGAATGATTATCAGGCCGAGGAAAAAAGACGCGACCGGCAAAACCGCGATGGTTACGGACGGTCCTTCTTCACAGGCCGTTGAAAAGCCGTTTGCCGCTGGGTCTCCCGCGCCGGGACCAGCCGAGGGTTTGGCTGGTTTGAATGAACGCCGGCTGGTCTGCGGGATTTGCATTTTTCTGGCGGCAATCGTCTGGCTTGTCTTTGGCCAGACGGTTCATTTCGCCTTCATCAACTACGACGACAACTTGTATGTCTATGAAAATCCGGCCGTCACTGGCGGGTTGAGCTTGGACGGGGTGAAGTGGGCATTTACCCATACCGTAGCGTCCAACTGGCATCCGTTGACGATGCTGTCACACATGCTGGACTGGCAGTTGTATGGCGAGAATGCCGGCGGGCATCACTTGACCAACGTCCTGCTGCACACCGCCTCCGTGATATTCCTGTTTCTGGCGCTGCGTCAGTTGACCGGCAAGTTATGGCAAAGCGCCTTGGCAGCGGCGGTGTTCGCCATCCACCCTTTGCGGGCGGCTTCGGTGGCGTGGGTGTCGGAGCGCAAGGATGTTCTTAGCGGAGTGTTTTTCATGCTCACGCTGTGGGCCTATGCGTGTTACGCGCGCCGGCCTTTTTCACTCGGCCGCTATTTGCGCGTGGCGGCACTGTTCGCGCTGGGCTTGTTGTCCAAACCAATGCTGATCACGTTGCCGTTTGTGCTGCTGCTGCTGGACTACTGGCCGCTGGGACGGTTTCAATGGGCAACTCTCCGCGCCACATTCCGCGCCCTACGCCCTTTGATATGGGAAAAGATTCCCCTGTTTCTTTTGGCGGCGGTAGTGGGCTTCGTCACGTTTGTTGCCCAGAAGAATGCCGGAGCGGTCTTCGAAGAAGTGCCGGTATCGGAGCGGTTATTGAATGGAATCGCCAGTTACGGAACTTATGTGTGGGAAATGGTCTGGCCGCGGCATCTGGCGGCGTTTTACCCGCTCATGCCATCGGTGCCAATCTGGCCGATCATTGGCACCGGGGCCTTGCTGGTGACCGTTACCGCACTCGCGATTGGGACGGCCCGGCGGCGCGCGTATATCCTCGTTGGCTGGCTTTGGTATCTCGGAATGCTGTTGCCGGTCATTGGGTTTGTGCAGGCCGGATCGCAGTCACATGCGGATCGTTACACCTATCTGCCGCAAATCGGGCTGTATTTGTTGATGACGTGGGGAGCGGCAGATCTGCTTGCCCGCTGGCGCCTGCACCGACTGGTGCTCGGTGGCGTCTCCGCCACGATGTTGATTGCTTTGATCTTTTGCGCGCGCGCACAGACTTCCGTCTGGCAAAACAGCGTATCGCTATGGACTCACACACTGGCTTGCACTGCTGATAACGCCCTCGCCCATAATGACCTCGGCACGGCGCTGCTCCATGCGGGACAGCCGGACGAAGCGATTATTCAGTTCCGGCAAGCACTGCAAATCAGTCCCCACTACGACCTCGCGCACAACGACCTCGGCATGGCGCTACTCCATACGGGTAAGCCGGACGAAGCGATGGTTCAGTTCCAGCAAACGATACAAATCAATCCCCGCTTTGCTCTTGCCCACATCAATCTCGGCACGGCGCTGCTTCAAGTGGGCCGGGAGGATGAAGCGAAGGATCAGTTTCAGCAGGCACTGCAAATGGATCCCCGCTCCCCGGAAGCCCATTACAATCTCGGCACGGTGCTGCTCCATGCGGGACGGGAGAGTGATGCCATTGATCAGTTCCGGCAGGCGTTGCAAATCAATCCCCGCTACGCGGACGCCCGCAACAATCTCGGTTACGTTTTCCTCCTGGTGGGGCGGGTGGACGAGGCCGTGAACGAGTTCCAGCAGGCGTTGCAAATCCACCCCAACGATGCGGACGCCCACAACAATCTTGGCAGTGCCCTGCTTATGATGGATCGCCTGGAGGAGGCGAGGGTCCAATTTCAGCAGGCGCTGCAAATCAATCCCGGCGACGCCGGCGCACAATTCAATCTCGGTTACGTGCTTGTGCGCCTGGGGCGGGCCGACGAAGCGATGGCTCATTACAACCGGGCGCTGCAGATCAATCCCGGTTCCGTAAAAATCCTTGCCGGCCTGGCGTGGGTGCTGGCGACGGCTTCACCGGCGGCGGTGCGCAACGGTCGCCAAGCCGTGGAGCTGGCTGAACGGGCGAATCAAATTGCCGGCGCGGAGGATCCAATCCTTCTCCGCACGCTCGCCGCCGCCTGCGCCGAGGACGGGCGGTTTGACGACGCCGTGCGCAACGCCAAAACAGCGCTGGCATTGGCACGAGCCGCGGGTCAAACAAACCTCGCCGGGCAGTTGGAAGCCCAACTCAAGCTCTACGAGGCAAAGCAACCCTTTCATCAGGAAGGCAACCGGTTTGAAAATTGAGGGAAAAACCGGCGGGTTGGCATCGGGCGCGCTCCGGAGACCCGATTGATTTCCGTTTTGCGTTCCGGGCGGCTTCAGGGTTTAATCAGGCCGATGAAAATTATTCTGGCATATTCGGGTGGCCTCGACACCTCGGTGCTGCTGTCATGGATCAAAGAAAAATACAATGCCGAAATGATCGCCTTCTGCGCGAACATCGGGCAGGAAGATGAACTGACCGGTCTCGAGGCGAAGGCGCAAAAAACCGGCGCGTCTAAAATCTATATTGACGATTTGCAGGAGGAATTCGCGCGCGACTTCATTTATCCCATCATCCACGCCGGTGCGATTTACGAGGGCCAGTATTTCCTCGGCACCAGCATCGCCCGACCGCTCATCGCCAAGCGCATGGTGGAAATCGCCAAAAAGGAAAAGGCCGACGCCATCGCCCACGGCGCCACCGGCAAGGGCAACGACCAGGTGCGGTTCGAACTCACCGCCGCCGCGCTTGCGCCGGATTTGCAGGTCATCGCCCCGTGGCGGGACGCCGCATATCGCAACGAATTTCCCGGACGGGCGGAGATGATTGCCTATTGCACGAAGAAAGGTATCCCGGTGCAGGCCAGTGCGAAAAAACCGTTTTCAAGCGACCGGAATCTTTTGCACATCTCCTACGAGGCCGGCATTCTCGAAGACCCGTGGATGGACGCCAGCGACAGGAAATTCCGCGGCTCGTTCACAACGCTCTCCGTTTTCCCCGAGGATGCGCCGGACAAACCGGAGTTCGTCACGCTTGATTTTGTGAAAGGCAATTGCGTCGCCGTGAACGGCAAAAAACTTTCCCCGCTCGGCGTGATGCTGGCTTTGAACAAACTCGGCGGCAAACACGGCGTCGGTCGGGTGGACATGGTGGAAAACCGGTTCGTCGGCATGAAAAGCCGCGGCGTGTATGAGACGCCCGGCGGCGCGATTTTGCATTTTGCCCATCGCCAGATGGAAAGCCTCACGATGGATCGGGAGGTCATGCACCAGCGCGACGCGTTCATCCCAAAATACGCCGAGCTGGTCTACAACGGCTTCTGGTTCGCGCCCGAACGCACAGCGCTCCAGGCTTACGTGACCGAGAGCCAGAGGAACGTGACCGGCACCGTGCGCGTGAAACTTTACAAGGGCAACATCATGGTCGCCGGCCGCAAATCCCCGGTGAGCCTCTACAATCCGCACATCGCCACGATGGAAGCCGACCCGACCAAGGCCTACAACCAGGACGACGCCACCGGCTTCATCCGGCTGAACGCGCTGCGCCTGAAAGTCGCGGCCAAGGTGCATGGAAACGAGTCGGACGTTTCTGTCGAAAAGAGCGCCGGAACGGAAAGTAAAGAAATGATTGATCCTCTGAAGCACCGGCCGCGGAGATTTAAATTGAAATAATATCGCAACATGGATGAGCGAGTTTATTTACATATTGAAAACCAATCCATTCCAGGAGTCGTGAAGATTGGAATGACCGAACGTCAGGTCACTGAAAGAGTAAGAGAATTATCGTCCGCTACTGGTGTTCCGACTGAATTCACTGTATTTCGGCAATATGCGGTTGAAGATGCTTTCGCGGCGGAACGAGAAATCCACAAACGGCTGGCTGAGTATCGTGTATCTGAAAACCGTGAGTTTTTCAGGTTGTCTGCCGATGAAGCTGCTTCCGTTCTCGACGAGATGCTTGGCCAAGAGTTGCGGAAAGTTCCAGACTACGAACGCGAAGATGAACTGCTATACGCTGCAACTCAAATTGCAATCTCCGCCGGGAAAATTGAATGGCCAGGATACCTTACTGGACCGCTCAAGATTTCTCACGAGGAAGCCATGAGATTGATTAGCGGTCTGAAAGCGCGGGGAATTCTCAACAACCAGAATGAACTTTGCGGAGACTTGCGAGTTGTGCATGAAAAGAGACTCAAAGAAGCACGTAAAAGGCAACAGATGGAAGAAGAGGCTATACTGGCCCGCAAGAAAATTCACTATCAGATGATTCATGAAGTGAATGATTTGCTTTCGGAGCTTGTTGATCCTGAATCGGGAGAGGCACCAGGAGTGTCATTTGAAAATGATAACGGAAATCTTGTCGTTGTTGTTCGTGGAACAGAATGGTTGAGAATGGAAGCTCAGAAACGTCTTTCGCAGTTGTCCTCACAATGACCCGCGTCCGAATCCCATTGAGATTTTATATGCGCTTTTCATCTGTGTTTATCCGTGTCCATCTGTGGCTAAAATAATCATGCCCACCGACCTCATCCAACCCATCGGCATCGTGTGCATTTGAAGTGAAAACCAAAAACCGCGTCTTCATCCGTCCGCCGAACCCCGGCGATTGCGATGCTTTCGTTGAAGCCGTTCGCAGAAGCCGCGCTCTTCATCGTCCGTGGGTTGCGCCGCCGGACACGCGCAAGAAGTTTGAAGCTTATGCGAGACGCGCGACTTCGGATTCGCACCGTGGATTTTTGATTCTGCACCGGGACTCCGGCGAAATTGTCGGGGTCATCAACTTGGGCAATATCATTCGCGGACTGCTGCAAGGGGCCTATGCGGGCTATTACGCCTTTGCTCCGCACACCGGAAAAGGGTTGATGCGCGAAGGAATGCGGCTCGTTCAGAAATACGTCTTTCGGAAGCTCAAGCTCCACCGGCTGGAGGCCAACATCCAGCCGGGAAATCGCGCCTCCCTCCGGCTGGCACGGCGCTGCGGATTTGTGCGGGAAGGTTTTTCCCGCCGCTATTTGAAGGTTCGCGGCCGCTGGCAGGACCACGAGCGCTGGGCAATTCTGGCGGAAGATTTTTCACGGAGGAAAAGTAAATGAACTTTCGCCGTGCTACATCCGATGATTGCGCCCCGCTGGCGGAGTTGAATCAGCAATTGACTCGCGACGAAGGGCACCGGAACAAGATGACCGTTCCCGAACTGGAACAGCGCCTGAAAGATTGGCTGGCGTCCGAATACGCGGCGGTGATTTTTGAGGAGGGCGGAGGAACGGTTGCCTATGCCTTGTATCGCGACCAACCGGAGGAAATTTATCTGCGGCAATTGTTCGTGGTGCGCAATCGTCGCCGGCAGGGAGTGGGACGGAAGGCTTTTGAGATCCTCCGTTCTCAATTCTGGCCGGTCAGCAAACGGTTGACCGTTGAAGTGCTCGTGCAAAATGCGGCGGCCGTTGCCTTTTGGCGGGCGGTTGGATTCAAGGATTACAGCCTCAAGCTGGAGATTTTGCCGGGAAATGATTCATAGAACTTTGCCCACCAACCTCATCCATCGCACCGGCATTCGTGCGCCGGCGGTAACGATTTATGAGGCCATAACCACCGAGGATGGCATCCGCGCGTGGTGGACGACCGAATTTCCAGCGCCATGGGCGCGACATCTTTGTAGAAACCCAGAGCCTAAAATATCAAGCTCCGTCAGGAGCGACATCTTCCCAATATGCCGCCCCTGACGGGGCTTTTCATTTTATGAATTGGAGTTCTACAAATATGCCGCACCTACGGCGCTTGAATTTGTCGCCGGAGTTGACGAAGCAGCTTGACCTGGAATGCAGGCGGCATGACTCTTTTCACCGAATCACACATCTTTATGCGATACCATAAACGGAGTTTGTCCTGCATTTTGAGTTCAGTCATTCTGTGCGTCGCGCTCGCCGGCTGTTCCTTGCCCGCCAGCCGGTCGAAATCTGGCGCCGCACTCAAGCTGCCCTGGGATTGGACGGGGATCATCGGCACGGGCCAAAGCCTGTCCATCGGCGCGCGGTCCAAGGGCATTTCCACCAACCAGCCCTATGGCAACCTCAAGCTCACGACGGATCACCTGCCGTGGCCGGTGGATCCGAACGACACCAACCTCGCGCTGGTGCCGCTGGTCGAACCCATTGGCCGGCTCGCCCCCGGATTTCCCAGCTCGTGGCCGGAAAATATTACCGGCGAAACTCCGCACTCGGCCATGGCCAACGAGATCACGGCCCTGGTCCGCGCCGGTTCGGGCCATGATTTCGTCAGTGTCCACAGTGCGGTTGGCGAAGACGGGCAGGGAATAAATTTCATCAAGAAGAACCCGACGCAAAGGGGATTAAACGGTCATTCCTACGAGGCGGCGATGATTGAAACCAGGGCGATCACCCGCCTGGCGAAGGCCGCCGGCAAGACCTACGGGGTCGGCGCCATCATCGTCACCCACGGCGAAACCGACTCGGGCAACAGGAATTATGAAAGCGAACTTTACCAGTTGTGGCAGGATTACAACACCGACCTCCCGGCGATCACGGGACAGACACAGAAGATTCAGATGATTGTGTCGCAGCAGCATTCCTATGGCGACCGTTCGCCGTCCACACTCGCGCAATGGAAAATCGGCGTTGACCATCCCGCCGAAATCGTTTGCTCCGGTCCGAAATATCAATACCCGTATTTTTCCGACGGCGTTCACCTGACGGCCCAGGGATACCAGGAGCTCGGCGAGAAATACGGGCAGGTATATTTCGAGCGGGTGATTCTCGGCAAGGACTGGCAGCCACTGCAACCCACCAGCGTGGAGCGCAACGGGAAAACCATCACCATCCATTTTCATGTGCCGGCGCCGCCAATGGTTTGGGAAGCCGGCTTTCAGCCGCCGCACCAGTCGGTGGATGCATGGAAACAGGGCAAGGGATTTGAGATCAGCACATCGGCTGGAGACAAGGTGGCCATCTCATCCGCGGAAATTTCCGGCGACAAGGTCGTCATCACCTGCGCCACCGATCCCGGCCCAAACGCCCGCGTGGGCTACGCCATGATTGCCGACGGCACCCGCGACCGGATGATGACTCCATATCCGGGAACGTCCCGCTGGGGTTTGCTGCGGGATTCCGATCCGTTTGCCGGCGCCAGCAGCAAGAAGCCGCAGCCCAATTACTGTGTGGCCTTTGAACTGACCGCTCCGTAATGCAGATTTGCCTTCAATTCGGCATCATTTGCGGTTTATCCAACTTCGGTTTCTGGTTCAATCAGCATGGCGCGGTTGGACCTGCGGCTCAATGCTCCGAAGCCCGGCTTCCACCCTGTATCGCTGCCCGAAAAATGCGGCAAAGATCCAGTGAGGAAAACAATCGCCCCGGTCGCGACGCGCATTTTCCGTGTGACGTCAATATTCACTCCAAGCAAGCAAACGTTTCCAAAAACAAAAACCCCTTCCGGTCTGGCCGGAAGGGGCTGCGAAGTTCCAAGTTAAATTAGAACTGATAGATCAGATTGGCCGCCACCATGACTGCGTTCTTGTGACTGTCATTGGCGTCATAGGCTTGAACGGCAGCGTGATCCCAGCGGAGTTCGACGCGGCTCAACACATTCTCCCACAACTTGTATGAAGCGGTGGCTGTGACTTCCTCACCCGTGTGTCCATAGGCCGGAGCGTAGTTTGGACTGTCAGTGCCATCGAAATACTCACCACGCAGGTTCAGGCTCAAGTTGTCATTGACCTTGTAATTGCCGTAGAGAGCCACATCCCACATGTTGTCATCAGAGTGATTTCCATACTGATGCCACCCATGAGTATCATGCATTTCTTTATAGTCAAATGCCGCGCCGAATTTCAAAGCCGTAGCCGGCGTCGGCACCACAGCGCCCACATACAACCAGGTTGCGCCCTGCCCGTTCTTGGATGCTGAACCAATGTCATCAACAATGACTCCCGCATTAAGGGTTGCGCCTTGCACCCAGCCCCAGCTTTCGGGAGCGGTGAGGCCAATCGTGCCCATGTATGCCTTTTGGGTTTCATAAGGCTGGCCCTGGCCGCCATCCGTGGCATTCCCCTGCGTGGCATTTGCAACGCCAGCAGAAATCGAAATCATGTCGTTAATCTTGTAAGTGCCCAAGAGACCCGTGAAGGTTGTCGGCTCAATCGTCCAGCCGTAAGAACGGGTGAAGTTCGGGTTCTGCGGGTCGCTGTTGGACTCATAGCCGATCGGGCTGTCCCAGACACCCAATTTCCAGACGATCTGGCTGTTGCCAACCGGCATGCCGAGCGTCAAATAGGCTTGGCGGATGGTGGCAGCAGAATAAGATGAATAACTGCCTGGATTAAAACGATAATACTCACTATACTCACGGGCGGGGCCCCATGTGTGCAGTGACGGCGCCGTGTATGAAGACCCACTCAAGGCCTGGCCGACCGCATCCTGACCAAACATGAGTTCGGCATGGTAGCCGGCACCCCATGAACCTTCGGTCATCGGTTTGTCGAGGGCGAGGTCCAAGGCACCCAGGTTGAAGCCATCACCATGCAAACCACCGGGGGTGTATTGGGGAAGGTTTCCGCCGTTTTGCGTGCCTATGTTATACATCGCGGACACGTCAACGTAGCCGCTGATGGTTGTGTTTGAGAGCGCGGTATTCACCATGCTCATTTTTTCGTCCGCGCGCGCCGTCGAAGCAAGACTGACCACTCCGACCGCCGCCAGACCCAATGTCCATTTATTTAACTTCATCTGGTTCCTCCGATGTTGTTTTTTGTTGTTAATGTTTTCTTGTTTCGCGCCTGACGCGCCTCAAGGCAAACCCTGTTTGCCCCGGCACCATGAGGTGCAATTGAGTATGAAAATAGGACAATCAGACATGTTTGGCAATACTTTTTTTTAAAAAAAATTTCAACGCAAACTGTTTGCGCAAAACATGTTGTGAACAAGTTGGATTCCAGGGCGGTTTCGGACGGCTGGTGAATTTCGATTTTCTTGCAGATTCGCCATGCTTTTGAGGGTTGCGGAGAAGGCCTGTCTGGCCGGATTTGTTCGTGATTCCCCTCCGCAAACGGAGCAAAAATCAGGTGTTTTCCTCGATCAACTCCCGCCGCGCGCCGCCGAGCAATTGTTCGATGAAACCGGTCGAATAAACGCCGCGCCGGAAATTCGGGTCCTGCATGATCGCCTGTTGAAATGATATGGTCGTCTTGATGCCGGTGATCATGTATTCAGCCAGTGCGCGGTTCATCCGGTCTATCGCCTCGCGCCGGTCTTTGCCGACCGCGATGAGCTTGCCAATCATTGAGTCATACATCGGCGGAATGGTGTATCCCGCGTAGGCGTGCGTGTCCACGCGCACGCCGCGACCGCCGGGCTGATAATACATCTCGACCCGGCCGGGGCTGGGGCGGAAATCGTTGAAGGGATCCTCGGCGTTGATGCGGCACTCGATGGCGTGCCCCTTGATTTCGACCTGGCTCTGCGAATGTTGCAACGGTTCTCCCATCGCCAGCAAAATTTGATAGCGCACCAGGTCAATGCCCGTGACCTCCTCGGTGACGGGATGTTCGACCTGAACGCGCTTGTTGACTTCCAGAAAATAGTAATTGCCCTGGCCGTCCACGATGAACTCCACGGTGCCGGCGTTCGTATAGCGTGCGGCCTCGGCGATGCGCACGGCGGCCTTGCCGATTTTATCGCGCAGCTTGCGGAATTTGTTTTCCAGCAGTGGCGATGGCGCCTCTTCGATGACTTTTTGATTGCGGCGCTGGATGGAACAATCGCGTTCTCCCAGATGAATGATATGCCCCTTGTTGTCGCCGAGAATCTGGATTTCGATGTGGTGCGGGTTCTCGATGTATTTCTCGATATAGACGCCCGAATTGCCGAATGCCTTTTCCGCCTCGTTACGCGCCGTGTGATAGCCTTTGACGAGCGAAATGTCGTTGTGCGCCACGCGCATCCCGCGTCCGCCGCCGCCCGCCACGGCCTTGATCATCACCGGATAACCGATTTGTTTGGCCACGGCCAGGGCATCCTGTTCCTTGTCCACCGCTCCTTCCGAACCGGGCGGCACGGCGACTCCGGCTTTTTTTGCGAGTGCGCGGCTGACGGCCTTGTCGCTCAACGCCTGCATCGCCCTCGGGCTGGGACCGATGAAGCGGATGTTGCAGCTTTCGCAGACCTCGGCGAAATGCGCGTTCTCGGAAAGAAAACCATAGCCGGGATGAATGGCGTCAACGTCCGTGACTTCCGCCGCGCTGATAATACGGTCAATGCGCAGATAACTTTCCGACGACGGCGGCTTGCCGATGCAAATCGCCTCGTCGGCCATCTGCACGTGCATCGAATTGGCGTCCGCCTCCGAATAGACAGCCACCGTGCGGATATTCATCTCCTTGCAGGCGCGAATGATCCGCACGGCAATCTCACCGCGGTTGGCGACCAGAATTTTTTCAAACATGATATGGAACGTGACAAGTGACGGGTGATGAGTGACGGGACAGCCCGGAGCGAACATCTCGTCACCTGCCACCCTTCACGCGTCACTCAATTGGGCCGCACTTTGAACAACGGCTGGCCGAATTCGACCGGCTTGGCATTTTCAACCAGGATCTGTGTGACAACTCCTTTGACTTCGGCCTTGATTTCGTTCATCACTTTCATGGCTTCAATGATGCATACCACGGTTTCGGCATTGACCTCCGATCCAACTTCGACGTAATTCCCGGCTTCCGGCGAAGGCGCCCGATAAAAAGTGCCGATCATGGGAGATTTGATGTCCACTTCTCCTGTGGTCGCGGACGGCGACACGGCGGGCAGCGCGGCGGGAGACGTGGCAGGAACGGCAATTATCGGCTGTGCCGGAACCGGAGTGGTTGTTATTGAATCATCCTGTTGGACTGTTGATCCGCTGCCATTCAATCCTCGTTTGAGCCTGATTTTTGAATCCTGACGCTCCAACTCAAACTCCGTGATGGAGTTTTTCTTCATCAAGTCAATGATGGCTTTGATGTCTTTTAAGTCCACAGTGCGTTTTCGTTAAAGTAATACCCAATTTACGTCCAAACAGCCAAAATTGTGTTCAAATCTAACAATTTCTAAACTGTTCGCGAGCATATTGATTACTCTGACGTAAGTCAAGCCGTAAAATCTAAATATTTTGATTGGCTATAAAATGCAATTAAATGGCGATTCTATGGCTTTATATTTATTTCGTTAACGTGAACTGCCGCTTCCACAGCCAAAATGTATGATTTTTCACCAAACCCCATTATTATCCCGCTGCAAACCGGTGCAATAAGTGATTTATGCCTGAATTTCTCCCGTGCGTGGACATTTGACAGGTGGATTTCAATTGTCGGAATGCCTATTGCCGCGATTGCGTCACGAAGCGCGATGCTGGTATGCGTGTAGGCGGCGGCGTTAATGACGATCACGTCGAATTTTCCCCTGGCGGCTTGAATCCAATCCACCAGTTCGCCTTCCAGATTTGACTGCCTGAATTCAATCTCCACCTTCAATTGCTTCGCGCGCCCACGCACCTTGGCCTCGATGTCGGCCAAAGTCGCGCGGCCATAAACCTCCGGCTCGCGCTGGCCGAGAAGGTTCAAATTCGGGCCATTGAGGAACAGGATTTTCATTTGAGAGAAAAGACTAGCCAACAGCCGGTTTTTTGTCGAACTGATTTCCAGCCGGCGTTCCAGCCGCCGCGATCAGACACCCCAACAACGCGAACGCCGTCCACGCCAGTGCCGGGATGTAGAGGCTGAACTCGCCGATTCCCTGCGTGAACCAGCCAAGCACTCCGGCGAAGATGGCGAAGACGAGGTGATTTCCTGCGTTCCAAATCCGGCGTCCAACTGTTGCCAGCGACAGGACAATCCAGCTTCCGTAAAAAATACCGCCGGGAATGCCTGAATCCGAAAATTGTTCGAGAAAATCATTGTGTGCCAGCCGGGCCATCTCGGCGTCGGGCGGTTTGATTTGCGCGTAAGGCCTCTGAAACGTTCCCGGCCCGGTGCCGAACAGCGGATTGTTTTCCGTGGTCTGCACCGCCGCGCGCCAGTAATCCAGCCGCGCACCCACGCTGGTTGCGCCGGCGGCGAAATAACCGTGAAAGCGCGCCGCAAAAATGCCGAGGCCAAGGACAGCGACGGCGGCAATCGCGGCAATTTTCAACCCGGCCGGCCATTTCAACCGAAGCAGATACAAACCACCGATGGCCATCGCAATCAGCCAGCCCAGCTTCGAGCCGGTCCAGAAAAATCCCGCGCCGCCAAGAAAAAGGGCTGTCAGGATGGCGGCGGCCCGGACAGCCGGCCGCAGGTTTTTCGCGCCAAACGCCAGCGTCAGCGAAACCGGCAGGAGCAGCAAAACCAGTCCCGCAAGCGCGTTCGGATAGACGAGCGTGCCGTAGACGCGGCCTTGGGTGACTTTGCTCAGGAAGTCGGGATTCGCCACGTCCACGCCGTTTGTCGTGATAACGGAATGGTCCCGTTTCAGTTCCAGCAGCGCTTCCGGCGGAATATTCGTCCAGCCGGCGCGTTCGCCTTCCAGCAGCACCTGGCGGCTTTGCGGAAATTCCACCAGACGCTGATCCACCGCGCGGATGAGACAAAATGTGAACGCGGCGAGAACGCCGACCAACAAACAGGCGGTGGCGCGCCTGCCGCCGAAAAGAAACGCGCCCAGAAAATAGCACGCGACGCATCCGGCACATTGCCAGAGCGTCGCGGTGGCCAGATCGCCATATTCGGAGTGCGCGGCGGAAATAATCTGCCAGCCGAGCCACAGCAACGGCGGCAGCCAGAGCCACTTGATTCCTTGCCACCGAAATTGCCCGGCGCGTGCCAGAATCGCGCCGATGCCGGCCAGCGGGAACAAAATCCAGTTGGCCCAATGCGTTGGCCACGAGTAATTCCAAAATTCGGCCGGCGTGACGGGCGGATCAATCTTGTTGTCGAGGATGACGGGGTTGCCGAATTTCCAGATGCAAAAGCCGAGGAAAAGCCCGAACGCCAGCGCGAAGATTTCAGTTGTGGCGATTTTTGTTCCGGGCTTCATTCGCGGCAGTGTGGCCGCCCGCGGCTAAAAATGCAATTTCAGCATGCCGACTTCGAGGGCGAGCGCCTCCTGGACGTTGGTGTGCAGCAGCCGCTGGGTCCGCTCCATCGTCTGTAGATTTTCCAGCGCCTGCCGCGGCGAGATTCTTCTGGCGACGGTTTCCGCGCCGGCGATCGCCGGAAAGGCCAGCAGCTCTTTTCCGGCGGCAATGGAGTGCAGCCAGACGTCGCGCAGCCACCATTGGACGAGCAGGAGCGCGTCGCCGCGCCGGCGGCGGTATTCGGCCTCGATTGCGGCGGCCAGTTCGGTCTCCCATTTCTCGCGCAATTCCTTTTCCACGTCGTCGTATTTTTCGAGCGGCGAGCGCGCGGAAAAGGATTCGTCCACGCGCGCGCGGATTTCGCCGAGTTTTTTGAGCAGCGCGTCGAGCAGCCGGTAGCGGCCCAGCAGTGTTTTCTGTTCGCCGGCGGCGAGCGCGCCGAAATGTTCCAGCCACTCCCGCTCCGCCGGATCCAACGCGTGTTTGCCGTCGCCGTAAAAGTTCAAGCGCAGGCAGCGCGACAGAATGGTTTCCAGCAACCGCTGCGGCTCGGTGGAGAGCAGAATCAAAACGGACCGGGGCGGCGGCTCTTCAAGCGTTTTGAGAAAGGCGTTGGCGGCCTGGACATTCAGGCGGTCGGCGGCGACGATAATGGCGACCTTGAATTCGGCCCCGGCCGGCTTGAGCTGGATTTCGCGCGCCAGTTCGCGCGTCTGGTCAATCGTGATGACGCGCGATTTGGATTCGGGCCGCACCCGGTGGACGTCGGCGTGGCTGTCATTTTCAATTTTTCGGCAGTTCAGACAATCGTCGCAGCAGTCCGTCGCCAAGCCGCCGGTTCTGGCCGGGTTCAGGCAGTTCAAGGTTTTTGCCAGCGTCAGGGCGAGCGATTCCAGCTCCTCCAGCCGGTCGCCGGCAAAGAGGTAGGCGTGGCCGAGCCGCCCGCGGGCGAGCGAGCGTTGCAACAGTTGCACGCCTTGCGCGTGTTTTGAAAATTGTCCGAAGGCCATGTGCCGGGAACAGCTTTGCGGATAACGGGCGGCGTTTCAAGTTTTCAAGGCATTGATTTTTTTAAAACACCCTCCTGTTGACATATCATGTCATTTATCTTAAATTGCGCTTGTGCAAACAACAATTGTTGAGCCGGCAACAAGCGGGCTAATTGACCCGCCCTCCTTCCGGCCCGTTCCCGTAATGACTTCCAAAATCCCGCCGCGAAGCGCGGCCCGGCGCCGGCATGCCGCCAGGACCAGGGCGTCCGTCGTGGCGCCGGTTGAAAATGGAAACGGCAACGGCACTGGCAACCGGGCGTTGATCAGCGCGCTGGCGGCCTCGAAGGTCTACCGGGATTACGAGCGGGCATTCAATGACATGACGGGGCTGCCGATGGCGTTGCAGCCGCTGGAGGCGTGGCAACTGCCGCATCACGGCCGGCGGAACGAAAATCCGTTCTGCGCGTTGATGTCCCAAAAAAGCCACTCGTGCGCGCAATGCCTGCAGCAGCAAAGCCGGCTGTGCGACAAGGCGGGCAGCGGGCCGCGGACGGTGGATTGTCCGTCGGGTCTTTGCGACACGGCGGTGCCGGTGCGGTTGAGCGACAAGCTGATTGGATTTCTCCAGACCGGACAGTTGTTTCGCCAGAAGCCGACCCAGGCCCAGTTTGAGCGTGTGGCCAAGCTGGTTGAAAAATGGGGAGTGGACGTGGACCGCGCGGAGTTGAAGAGGGCTTTTTTCTCCGGCAAGCTGGTTTCGGCGCAACAGCACTCCGCGGTGGTGAGATTGCTCTCGGTGTTTGCGCAGCATCTGGCGGTGGTGAGCAACCAGGTGATGATCCAGCAGGAAAATTCCGAACTGCCGGTCGTCACGCGCGCGAAGGAATACATCATCGAGCATCAGGCCGAGAAGCTGCGGTTGAGCCAGGTGGCCAAGGCCGTCCACATGAGCACCTTCTATTTTTGCAAGACGTTCAAGAAGGCCGCCGGCATCAACTTCACCGATTACCTCTCCCGCGTGCGCATCGAGCGGGCGAAAAATCTGCTGCTCAATCCCAACCTGCGCGTCAGCGAGATTGCCTACGAGGTTGGGTTCCAGTCGCTGACCCACTTTAACCGCGTGTTCAGAAAAATCGCCGGGCAATCGCCCACGGATTACCGCGCGCAACTGCTGGCGCATTGAGCGCCGGACGGCTTGCTTTGCGGGAGCGGGGCGCATCTTGAACTTGGGATGAAATTCTTTTTGGCCTCCATCGCCGGCCTGTTTCTGGCCGGTTGCGCAACCGTGCCCTCCGCGAACTCTCTCACCCAGCTCGACGATGGTAAAGTGGTCAACGCAATTGTCGGACAGGTGTTGACTGTGAGACTTCCCGGCAACCGGACGACCGGCTACAGTTGGAACGAACCTGCCACATCGGAAATGGTGCTGGATCGCGTCGGCGAACCGGCTTACGTGACGAATCCGGGTCCGTCAGGGATGGTTGGCGCCGGCGGGAAGGAAGTCTGGCGGTTCCGCGCCGCAAAGGCCGGGCGGCAAATACTCCGGCTGGAATACGCGAGACGGTGGGAGACAAACGTGGCTCCTGCGAAAGTCGTCACCTTCAACGTGGTGGTGAGCGAACAGTGAAACGGATTGAAAAACGGCGGCAGGAACAATACAACCGACGGCAGCTCCTGCCCCGGAATCCCGCCCACCAGACGGGCTAAAACCAGGTGAATTTTTCAGGCACCCGCACGATGTCGGAAGGCTTCAAATAGAACGGCTTTTCCTCTCCCCCCTTCATGATCTTTTCCAGATTCAGCGTATAGGTGGTGGATCCGTTCTTGTCCGCCCGGACGACGACCACCGCCTTGAGATTGGCTTTCGTATAATCAAAGCCGCCCGCCTCCATGATGGCCTCCAGCGCCGACAGCGGATGGTCCGCCATCACCTTGCCCGGCTTGAGCACGGCCCCCGTGACAAATACCGGGAACGAGGCGGACTGCACGGTGACGACGATTTGCTTCGTGTTCAATTGCGGCTCAAACAGCTTGATCAGGTCGTTTTGAAAGTCCAACGGGGTTTTTTCCGCCACCGCCACCTCGCCGATCAGGGGCATCACGATTTTGCCGTCCACTCTGATCTGCTCTGTTGTGTCGAGGCTTGGCGAACTCGGAAACGCGATATGCACCACGTCCCCTTCCCGCAGGAGCATCGGCGCGGCTTGAGCTTGTTGAGCCGGTTCGGAAGATTTGACCAGTGCCTCGGGGGAACCGCTTGTGAACGGATCGGTTTTGCACCCCGTGATTGAGAACAGGACCGCCAGCAAGGGCGCCACCCATCGCACTGCGGCCAATGACACCATCCATTGATTTTTTGAAAGCATGTTTTTCATAGGTCGTCTCTCCATCCCGCCGTTGCCAGGAAAATGCGGAATTCGAATCCGCCTGCCAACCAACGTTACCGGCGTTCTCTAACGCCCGCGGCCGGATTAGTCAAACAAATATTTCACAAGGCCGTCCGGAAGGGGCTTGTCCCGGCGCTGGAACCGGCTCCATTGTCCAGGCTGAAAATTCAACGCTTTACTTCCCGCCGGTTAAGGAAAAACCTTTGGGGGAAATTATGAACAGGTCTTCAAAGACACGGGGCATCAGCCGGATTGACCAGGCGGCCAAGCACAATCACGGGTTCTTTGCGCGGCTGCAGCGCGACGGCAAAATATATTCCGCGTTTTTCGCCGACCAGGCGCACGGCGGGCGCAAAAAAGCCCTGGCCGCGGCGAGAGCGTATCATCAAAACATGCTGGAGATATTCGGGCCACCAATGCAAAAGCAGAGGCGCTGGTGGGCGGAAATCCGCCGGCGCAAAGGATCGTCCGGCATTGTCGGAGTTCAATTGTCGGCGGTGCGGCGCGGCGGCAAGGTGCGGAAATATTGGGCGGCGACGTGGAGTCCGAAACCGTATTCGGCCGTGCGGAAAATGTTTTCGATCAAACGGCACGGATTCAGAAACGCACGGCAGATGGCCATTCGCGCCCGCCGGGCCGGCCTGCGCAGCTTGGACTGAATTTCAACCGGCAACGGAACCGCCGGACTGCGGCGAACCGCAGTTTCAAGGGGCGTTCTCCGCGTCATCCGCGGGGCTTACCGGCGGGCCGTCTTTGTCCAGAGGATGCTCGTGCGCCTGCCATTCCTCCGAGACGCGGCCGTTCCAGCAGGCCGTGTTGAGCGGATAAATATCGGGATCAAAAATGACGTGGTAGAAATGCCACACGACGATGGCCAGACACGCCAGCACCGCCTCGTAATAATGAATCGTCAACGCCACGTCCACAATCCAGCGCGGCAGGAAACGGGTCACGTCCAGCTTGAACCAGATCATCAGGCCGGTCGCGCCCATGATGATCGTGCCCCACAGGACGGCCCAGTATTCCATTTTCTCGGTGTAGCCAAACCGGCCGATTTTCGGTTTTTCTTTGCTCAAGCCGGCCAGATAACGCACGGAACACCGCAGGTCGGCCAGGTCTTTTTTCACGGGAAGCAGATCCCTGACCAGTTGCCGGCCTGCCGGGGTTATCAAAATATGAATCAAATGATAAAGACCCGCCAGCAGCAGTGCGATGCCGGCGCCGCGATGAATCCAGCGGCGGACCGGCTCGCTGGAACCGAGGAGATGTGCCAGGCCTGAATCCGGAAATTTCAGCGCAAAGCCGGACACGGCCAGCGTGATGAAGCTCAACGCCAGCACCGCATGCTGCAAGCGGTGCGACAGCCCCATGCGCTCCACGGGCCGGCCGCCGGCGCGCAGATGCGCCGCCACTTTTTTTTGGAACAGCAACGCGTTGTGGACGAACATCGCGCCAACCACGCCAAAGATCAGCGCCAGATAAATCCGCCGCACCCAGTTGCTGATCCGACCGCCCAAGTCGCCCGCGTTGCCGGCCTGGGAAATGCCCTCGTGAATTCTCCCGCTCACGAACATCCTGTCCGCGCCGGGATGACACGTCCCGCAGGTGGCCACGAGATTGTTGTTGTTGATGGTGGAGGCCGGATTGGACGAGGGCAGGATTAGGTGGTAGCCGTGGCAACTGGCGCAATTGGCGACGACGGTTGAGCCATTTTGCGCCGCCAGGCCGTGGTAACTTTCCAGATAAGTCGTCACTCGGTCAACCGGCAGCTTGTATTTTTGATCGAGATAAACCGAGGCATGGCAGCGGCTGCAAACGCCGGAAATTTCCAGCGGAGAGCCGTCCTTCAACGCCTTGATTTTATGTTCCGAATGGCAGTCGGTGCAGGTGGGCGCGTCGCGCACGCCGGTGGCCATGGCTTTGCCGTGAACGCTGGCCGTCACGTCGCGAGCCTCCCCGTGGTGGCAACGGCCGCAGGTTTCCGCCTGCCGCAAAAAATGAAGCGGTGAAGCCGGGGAAGCCGGCGGCAAAATGTCGTGCGAGCCGTGGCAATCCGCGCACGTGGCGGCGTTGGTGTGGCCGGCTTGGCGCGCCAGACCGTGGGCGCTGGCGCCGTAACTTTCGCCCTGTTGCCCGTGGCACCGGGTGCAATTGACAAGCGCCACGGGCCGGTTGTCGTCGGGATGCGCCGCGGTGATGTCCGCGTGGCAACTGACACAACCGTTGGTCGCGTGAACCGACGCCGCAAATTCGGTTTGATGCACGAACAGCGAAATTTTCCCGCCCGCCGCGTTTGTGGTGGAAAGCGCCTCCATGCCGTGGCAGTCGAGGCAGTCGCTGTCTTTCAACGCGGCGGCGTCCAGTTGCACCGCCGCCAGCGCCAGCGCGCCTAGCGCGGAAAGGATGACACGGCCGCGAATCATCTTGTTTTGAATCAATGCACCAGCCGCGAGATCATCGCGTAGATGATCAGCCCCAGCAGCACGAGGCCGAGGCCGAAGAAGAAATAGCCGAACGTCTTGGCGATGTTTTTCCAGCGGAACCATTCGTCGCGCACGCGGAAATCATCCAGCTTGCCGTCGCTCACCAGCCGGTCATACCAGCGCCGGCGTTCGTGCAGCATCTCCGTCTTGGACACGCGGCCGGAGAAGATGACGGTGTCCATCGGGAATTTCTCGATGCGGAAATGCGTGTTGAAAAAGTGGATGGAGAAGATGAATCCCGCCGCCAGCAGCGCCTCGTCCGAATGCAAGGATGAGCGCGATGTTGATGACCCAGCCGGGCAGGAAGCGCGTGAAAAATTCCGGGAACCACATGATGAGTCCCGACGCGCCGATGATGGCCACGCCCCAGAACACGGCGAAGTAATCGAACTTCTCCCAATACGTCCAGCGGTCGAACTGCGGCTTCGGGCCTTTGCCGAAAAACCATTTGTTGTGGTCCACCAGATCGCGCCAGTCCTGCAGCGTCGGCACCATCGAGTCCGGGCCGAACAGCACGGACCAGAGCCGTTTGATTTCGATTTTGCCGGTCGCCGGATTGCGCAGGTTCTTTCTGCCCTTCCACGTCTTGCCGACGAGCGAAGTCAGGTGCAGCGTGAAATACAGGAACGTGATGATGGCGCCGAAGCGGTGCAGCATCCGCGCCGTTTCCGGCCCGCCGAAGACGCTGAAAATGAATTTCGCCCAGCCGGTGTAATAAAATTTCAGCGGCATCCCGGTGACGACGAGCAGCAGGAAACTCGACACGACGAGGATGTGCAGGAGCCGCTCAAACGGCACGAACCGCGTGAACCATTCGTCGCCCGTCCTGCGTCTTGATCTTCGCCTCGCGGAAGGTTTTGGAATCGTGCAGATACAGCCAGACCGCGCGCACCAGCCACGCCGAGCGTGTGCAGGCCGAAGAAGCTGAACGTGCCGATGAGCAGGCCGGTCATCGCCAGAAACACGAGGTGCAGCAGCGGATAATTCTTCGCGTCCAGCGGATTCGCGTGCGGCCGGTATTCGGTGAATTTTGCCGTCGCGCCCGGATGACATTTCTGGCAGGTGGCGAGAATGTTGTTTGTGGAAAGATGCGACGGCCGGATTCGACGGCGGCAGGATGTCGTGAAAGCCGTGGCAGTCGTAGCACGCGGCGACTTCCGGCGCGGAATTCGGCCGGCCCAGCGCCATCGCCTTGCCGTGGTAGGTGTCGCGGTAGCCTTCCAGCCGGTCTTGGTGGCATTTGCCGCAACGCTCGTCGCTGATGGCCTTGAAATTATTGCCCGTCGGATTGACGATTTCATGCGCGCTGTGGCAGTCAATGCAGACCGGCCCGCGCTGGTCGCCTTTCGCGAGCAACTGGCCGTGAATGCTTTTGTCGTAGGTCTGCTCGATGCCCAGATGGCACTTGCCGCAGGTCTTGGCGACGTTCGCGTGGTTGATGGGCGAATCGCGGTCCACCGCGCGCTTGATGTTGTGGACGCCGTGGCAATCGTCGCACGACGGCGCGACGATCAAGCCCATTTTCAACAGCGCGTTGCCGTGGATGCTGTCCATGTATTGGACGCCGCCTCGGGAAATTCAATCTGATATTCCTTGGTGAGATTGGTGTTGCTGTGGCACTTCGCGCAGGTGACCGGCAGGTTCATTTTGAACACCGGCGACGCGGGGTCCTTGACCGGCAAAATGCCGTGCGAGCCGTGGCAGTCCCAGCATTGCGCCGCGCCGGACGCGCCCATGGCGTGGCTCATGCCGTGGATGCTCGTCGCGTAATCCTTCGCCTTCCTTGTCATGGCAGCCGGCGCAGTCCGGCGGCGGCACGATTGGTGTCGTGAACCAGTTCCTTGATGCCGTCGTGGCAATCCGTGCAATCCAGGATGGCGTGGACGGACTTGGCGAAACTGTTCGTCGGAAAAACGGCGAGCGGAATCCTTGACGCCGTTGACCATGCGCGTGTTGGACGGGTCGGTGTGGCAGTCGAGGCAGTCGGAGTTCTCCAGCTTCTCGACGGCGTTGGTGGCCGCCGATGCCGCCGTCGCCGCCAGAAGCAGCGCGGACAACACTAATACAATCAAGACGGTATCGGGAAGGCCCCTTTGCCGGTTGCCGTTCATACAGTTGTCAGGATGCGGGCAGACGGGCAAAACCGCTCCCCGTTACTTGCTTTTTACTTGGCATTTTTTGCCTTACGCATAGCAAGGCAGGTGTAAGGCAATGTTGCAAGCACTTCCTGGCCAGAGCGAAATCGGCGCTGTTACTGATTTCAAGTCAACGATGCAGTTCAAGCAGGGAGCGCACGCGTCCCGCGTTCCGCCGGCGGCATCACACCGTCTGCTTTGAAGCCGCATTATGCAATTTTCTTTTTATGCTGCTTGACATGAAGTTTTTCGGCGTATATTCTCCAACAAATCAAACAACAAAAAATGAAAACTAAATCTGCGTTTCCAGAAGTCAAAGCCATCCAATTTGAAGGGCCGAAGTCCAAAAATCCGCTCGCGTTCAAGCATTACAATCCCGAGGAAATCGTCGAGGGCAAAACAATGCGCGATCTGCTGCGCTTTTCGGTCGTCTACTGGCACACCTTCCGCGGCACCGGCAGCGACCCCTTCGGCATGGGCACAATGCAGCGTCCGTGGGACGATGGTTCCAATTCCGTCAGCAACGCCCAGAACCGCGCCCGCGTGGCGGTTGAATTCATCGAGAAACTCGGCGCGCCATTCTACGCCTTTCACGACAGGGACATCGCGCCCGAAGGCGGCAGCCTTGCCGAGACGAACAAAAACCTCGACGCCGTCGTCAAGGTCTTGAAGGAGGAGCAGAAGCGCACCGGCATCAAGCTGCTCTGGGGCACGGCAAATCTGTTTTCCAATCCGCGTTTTGTCCACGGCGCCAGCACGAGCTGCAACGCCGACGTGTTTGCCTACGCCTGCGCTCAGGTGAAAAAAGCGCTCGAAGTCACGCATGAACTCGGCGGCGAAGGCTATGTGTTTTGGGGCGGTCGCGAGGGGTATTCCACCTTGTGGAACACGAACATGAAGCGGGAGCTGGAGCACCTCGCCAAATTCCTGCACCTGGCCGTGGACTACAAAAAGAAGATCGGCTTCAAGGGCCAGTTCTACATCGAGCCCAAACCGAAGGAACCGACGAAGCATCAATATGATTCCGACGCGGCGGCGTGTCTGAACTTCCTGCGCGAATACGATTTGATGGGCGACTTGAAGCTGAACATCGAGACCAATCACGCGACGCTGGCCGGACACTCGATGCAGCACGAATTGGAAGTGGTGGGCGCGGCGGGCGCGCTCGGCTCCATTGACGCCAATACCGGAGATGAATTGATTGGCTGGGATACCGACCAGTTCCCGACCAGCATTTATCTGACCACCCAGATCATGCTGACCATTCTCAAATACGGCGGATTCAAGACCGGCGGCACCAATTTCGACGCCAAGGTGCGCCGCGAGAGTTTCGAGCCGATGGATTTGTTCTACGCGCACGTCGGCGGCATGGACGCCTTTGCGCGCGGGCTGAAAATCGCCGCCGCCATCCGCAAGGACGGACGGCTGTGCGAATTTGTCAAGAATCGCTACGCCTCATGGGACAGCGGCATCGGCGCGAAGATCGAATCGGGCAAGGCCAGCTTCAAAGATCTCGAAGCCTACATGCTCAAGAAGGGCGAGCCTGATGCGAACGTCAGCGGCCGCCAGGAATTCCTGGAAAATCTCATCAACGAATTCATCTGATCTTCCAGGTGAGTTTTTGAGCACTCCGGCGGCCGGGCTGTTCCTGCCGCCGGGGCGCATTTAGAGATTGTTTTACACAATTTGGAGTTGTGTAAAGCGGTCTCTTTTAGTTTTATTCAGTGAACGCGCGCATACACAACAGTATTTGACGGGAATTTTAACCCGTCAGTGTTTGCACAATTACAAAAAACTTAAATATTTATGAGCATGATCAACCTCAAGCAATCCGAAGTCTGGTTCGTCACCGGCAGCCAGCATCTTTACGGTCCCGAAACCCTCAAGGCCGTCGCCAAACACTCCCAGGAAATCGCCGCCGCGCTCAACATCGCGTCCGCGGTCCCGGTGAAGGTCGTTTTCAAACCGGTGATGACCACGCCGGACGACATTACCGCCCTGTGCCAGACGGCGAACAACGAGGCGAAGTGCATCGGCTTCATCAATTGGTGCCACACGTTCTCGCCGTCCAAGATGTGGATCAACGGACTCAAGCAGCTCCGCAAGCCGGTCGCGCACTTGCACACGCAATACAACCGCGATATTCCGTGGGCCACAATTGACATGGATTTCATGAATATGAACCAGGCCGCGCACGGCGACCGCGAGCACGGCTTCATCTGGAGCCGAATGCGGTTGAACCGGAAGGTCGTCGTCGGGTTCTGGCAGGAAAAGGCCACGCAGGACAAGCTCGGCGCGTGGGCGCGCGCGGCGGCGGCCTGGGCCGACTGGCAAACCGCGAAGTTCTGCCGCTTCGGCGATAACATGCGCGAAGTGGCCGTGACCGAAGGCGACAAGGTCTCCGCGCAGATGAAATTCGGCTATGCCGTCAATGGCTACGGCGTCGGCGACCTGGTGAAGTTTGTCAACGACGCGGCGGAAAAGGAAGTGGACGCGCTCATCAAGGAATACGACGCCGCCTATGAAATTGCTGCTGATTTGAAGAAAGGCGGCAAGCGCCACAAATCCGTCCGCGAAGCCGCGCGCATCGAAGTCGGCCTGCGCGCCTTCCTCGCCAACGGCAATTTCAAGGGTTTCACCACCACGTTTGAAGATTTGCACGGACTTGTCCAACTGCCGGGCATCGCACCGCAACGGTTGATGGCGGATGGTTATGGCTTTGCCGCGGAAGGCGACTGGAAGACCGCCGCGCTGGTCCGCGCCATGAAAGTCATGGCGAGCGGGCTGAAAGGCGGCACGTCGTTCATGGAGGATTACACCTATCATTTGCAACCGAACAACAAGGTCGTGCTCGGCGCGCACATGCTGGAGATTTGCCCGAGCATCGCCGCCGCCAAACCATCGTTGCAGGTGCATCCGCTCGGCATCGGCGGCAAGGCCGACCCGGCGCGGCTCGTGTTCAACACGCCCGCCGGCCCGGCGCTGAACGCGGCGCTGATGGATTTCGGCAACCGCTTCCGACTGCTCATCAACGAAGTGGACGTCGTGCGACCCGAACAGCCGATGCCGAAGCTTCCCGTGGCGCAGGCTGTGTGGAAGTGCCGTCCGAATTTCGAGGACGCCTGCGCCTGCTGGATTTACGCCGGCGGCGCGCATCACACCGGCTTCAGCCAGGCTGTTACCACGGAAATGCTCGAAGACTTCGCCGCAATTGCCGGAATCGAAGCGGTCATTATTGATGCCAACACGAAAGTCCGCCAGTTCAAGCAGGAACTGATGTGGAACGATTGCGCCTACGGCATCAAGAGCGGCTGGGTGTCGTGATGTGACTTTGGCGCACGGGTTTTCGGCCTGTGCGAATCAAAGTGGTTTAATCGCTTGTCCAAATTTGTGTTGCGTGTGCGACACAGATTTGGACAGCATTGTTGAAAGTAAAACATGAAATCTGCCTTTGCCAAATCCGTTTGCATTGTTTCAGTCTTGATCCTGCCCCTGTTGGCCCGGGCCGATGCGCCCGCGATGAAGGCGCCACGCGCCGTCGAACCGTTTCCACTGACGGACGTGCGCCTGCTGGACGGCCCGTTCCGGGACGCGATGTTGCGGGACCAACAATACTTGTTGAGCCTTGATCCCGACCGGCTGCTTCGCAACTTCCGCGTCAATGTCAAATTGCCGACCGACGCCAAACCCTACGGAGGCTGGGAGTCGCCCACGACCGAATTGCGCGGCCACAGCCTCGGCCACTACCTTTCCGCGTTGTCGCTGATGTATGCCAGCACCGGCGACGCGCAATTCAAACAGCGCGTGGATCACATCGTCGCCGAACTTGCCCTGTGCCAGAGCAACTCGCCGGAAGCCGGGTTTCACGAGGGCTATTTGTCCGCATTCCCGGAATCGTTCATTGACCGCGTCGAGCAGGGCCGGCAGGTTTGGGCGCCGTGGTATACGTTGCACAAAATTCTCGCCGGATTGCTGGACGCCCATCGCCTCTGCGGCAACGAGCAGGCGCTCGCCGTCGCGGAAAAAATGGGCGATTGGGTGAAGTTCCGCGTGGACCACCTTTCGCACGACCAGATGCAGCGGTCGCTCGAAAACGAGCAGGGCGGCATGACCGAGGCGCTGGCCAATTTGTATGCCGCCACCGGAAACAAGGATTATCTCGACCTTTCCGCCGCGTTCAACCACGACCGCGTGATCGGCCCGCTGTCGCGCGGCGAGGACCGGTTGGACGGCCTGCACGCCAACACGCAAATCCCAAAAATCATGGGCGCCGCGCGCGAATACGAATACACCGCCGACCCGAAATACCTCACCATCGCCAACACGTTTTGGGACGCGGTTGCGCTGAAGCGTTCCTACGTCATCGGCGGTGACAGCGACCACGAGCATTTCTTTTCCACCAACCAGTTTGACGCGCATCTTAGTCCCGAAACCGCCGAGACCTGCAACACCTACAACATGCTCAAGCTCACGCGCGAACTCTTCGGGTTGGAGCCGTCCGCGGCCAAGATGGACTTTTACGAGCGGGCGCTTTACAACGACATCCTCGCCTCGCAGGACCCGGACAGCGACATGACGACATATTTCATGTCGCTCAAGCCCGGCCACTTCAAGGTTTATTCGACACCGGAAAACTCCTTCTGGTGCTGCACCGGCACCGGCATGGAGAACCACGCCAAATACGGCGACACGATCTATTTCCACGATGCCGGTTCGCTGTGGGTCAACCTGTTCATCGCGTCGGAATTGAACTGGGCGGAGAAGGGAATTTCCGTCCGGCAGGAAACGAAATTCCCCCAAAGCGACACAACCGTGTTGAAATTCAAGGCCGCCGCGCCGGCAACCTTCGCGCTGAAAATCCGCCACCCGGCCTGGGCGACCGACGGCCTGAAGATTTCCGTGAACGGCAAGACGCAGAAAATCACCTCCACGCCCGGCAGTTACGCGGCAGTGCAGCGCGAATGGCGCAACGGCGACACCGTGAAAATCCAGTTGCCGATGAAGCTGCACACGGAATCGTTGCCGGGTCCCACCAATGAAGTCGCCCTGCTTTACGGCCCGATCGTGCTGGCCGGCGAACTGGGCACCAACGGCATGCCCAATCTGTTTCTGACCTCACAAGAACAGGCCAATCGCGTGGCCGACCCGGCGGTGCCGGTGCTGGTGTCCCCGGTGGACAAATTGCTCAAACACGTCAAGCCAGTTTCCGGCAAACCGTTGACCTTTCGCACCTCCGGCATCGGCCATCCGCAGGACGTGACGTTGGAGCCGTTTTACGAAGTCCACCGCGAGCGATTTTCGGTTTATTGGCAGTTACTGTCACCGGCGGAATGGAAGGCGAAAACCGCTGTTGCCGCAGCTTCGAAATAGAAATCAACGAACAAACAAATTTTATGCCAGCAAAATACACCATCGGATTGGATTACGGCACGAACACCGTTCGCTGCCTCATCGTCAACGTCGCCAACGGCGCCGAAGTCGGCACCGCCGTCTGGACCTATGCGCACGGCACCGCCGGCGTGATTCTCGCGCGCGACCCGAATCTCGCGCGGCAGCATCCGGCGGATTATATCAAGGGCGCGGAAGTCACCATCAAACAGGCGCTCGCCGCGGCCAGGAAAGCCGTCAAGGGATTCAGCGCCGACCAGGTCATCGGCATCGGCGTGGACACGACCGGCAGCACGCCCATGCCCGTGGACGCGAACGGCCAGCCGCTGGTTTACCAGAAAAAATTTGCCAACAATCCGGCCGCGCTCGCGTGGCTCTGGAAGGACCACACCGGCGTGGCCGAAGCGGCGGAAATCACCGCGCTGGCGAAAAAGATGCGCCCGCAGTATCTCGCCAAATGCGGCGGCATCTATTCCAGCGAATGGTTCTTCAGCAAGGTCCTGCATTGCCTCCGCACCGCGCCCGAAGTGTTCAACGCCGCGCATTCGTGGATTGAATTGTCCGATTTCGTTCCCGCCGACCTCACCGGCACGCTCGCGCCGGACAAATTCATCGCCGGCGTTTGCGCGGCCGGCCACAAGGCGATGTGGAATGCCAAATGGGGAGGTTATCCCGACGAGAAATTTCTGGGCAAGCTCGATCCGAAACTCGCGGCACTGCGTTCGCGGCTCACGCCGCGCGTGCATACGATTGACCGCGCGGTCGGCGGTTTGACCGGAGCCTGGGCGAAGAAAACTGGATTGAAAGCGGGAATTCCCGTCGCCGTCGGCGCGTTTGACTGCCACCTCGGCGCGGTCGGCACCGGCGTCACGCCCGGCACGCTGGTCAAAATCATCGGCACCAGCACCTGCGACATCAGCGTGCAGGCCAACACGGCCAAACTGGCGGACATCCCCGGCGTCTGCGGCATCGTGGACGGCAGCGTGTTGCCCGGATATTTCGGCATCGAGGCCGGACAGTCTGCGGTGGGCGACATTTTCAACTGGTGGGTCAATTACATCCAGCCGCACGGCGAAAAATTGACGCACCGCAAGCTGGACGAGGAGGCGCTGAAACTCCAGCCCGGCGAAAGCGGCCTGCTCGCGCTGGACTGGAACAACGGCAACCGCACCATCCTCGTGGACCAGCGACTCACCGGCCTGCTCCTCGGCCAGACGCTTTACACAAACCCGGTGGAAGTGTATCGCGCGCTAATCGAGGCGACGGCATTCGGCGCGCTCACCATCATCAACCGCATCGAGGAATACGGCGTGAAAATCTCGCAGGTCGTCAACTGCGGCGGCATCGCGGAGAAGAGCGCCATCACGATGCAGATTTACGCGGACGTGACGGGCCGGCCGATGAAGATTTCGCGCTCGGCGCAGACCTGCGCGCTCGGCTCGGCCATCGCGGCGGCGGTCATCGCCGGCGCGCACAAGGATTACGCCGCGGCGCAGAAGAAGATGACCGGCCTGAAACCGAAAATTTACAAGCCCAACGCGAAAGCTCACGCCATCTACAAGGAATTGTATCCGCTCTACCGGGCGTTGCACGACGCCTTCGGCACGAAGGAATGGAACGGCAATTTGTTTGACGTGATGAAGAAGCTGATTGAGATTCGTGGACGAGTGAGGAAATGAAAGCAAATTGAACGCAGAGACGCAAAGGACGCAGAGAAACGCAAGGAAGTTTGTTTCTTTTTCTCCGCGTGACTTTGCGTTCTTTGCGTCTCTGCGTTGAACAATTTATGCTCGAACAATTAAAAGCGGAAGTTTGCAAAGCGAATCTGGACCTGGTGGCCGAAGGTCTGGTGATCCAGACGTGGGGCAACGCCAGCGGCGTGGACCGCGAGCGCGGCCTCATCGTCATCAAACCCAGCGGCGTCCCCTACTCCGGCATGAAACCGAAGCACATGGTCGTCGTCTCGCTGGCGGACGGCAAAGTGGTCGGGGGTAATCTCAAGCCAAGTTCCGACACCCCAACCCATCTGGTGCTTTACCGCGCGTTTCCCAATATCGGCGGCGTTGTTCACACGCACAGCCTGTTCGCGACGGCGTGGGCGCAGGCGTGCAGGCCGCTGCTGGCTTACGGCACGACGCAGGCGGATTACTGGTATGGCGACGTGCCCTGCACGCGCAAGCTGAAGCCGGCGGAAATCAAAACGGATTACGAGGCAAATACTGGCGATGTCATCGTGGAGGCGTTCAAGAAATTGAAATTCGATCCGTTGCAACATCCCGCCGTGCTCGTCGCCAGCCACGGCCCGTTCACCTGGGGCAAGGACGCACACGACGCGGTGCACAACGCCGCCGTGCTGGAATTCATCGCCCGGCTAAACAGCGAGACGTTGCGCATCAATCCGAAAATCCAGCCGATGCAGGCGGTGTTGCTGGACAAGCATTTTTTGCGGAAACACGGGCCGGGGGCCTATTACGGGCAAAAGCCGGGATAAAAAATCGAATGTCAAACAAGGGCCTGGAAGCCGTGTGGATAAAACCGGCGGCGGGCCTCAAATTAGTTTTGACCGTTGGTGCAATTCTCAATACCATGACGCCATCAATTCCACTGACATGAAGACATGGCAGGACATTTCGACTTCGTTGTCTTTACCGAAAGGCATCCGGCCCGGCCCGGTTTCGATGGTCCTGGCGGGCGCCGCTCAACAAATCCAAAATCCCTGAAAGCAAAACCAAATAATCACATGAACCACCACATCACACAAATAATGGCGGCTGGACTGCTGGCAGCGTCTCTGGCAGGCTGCTCGCCTATGTCCACACCAAATACAACAACAACAAAATCCAGCATCACCAAGGCGGACTTCGGAAAAACGCCCGACGGCACGCCGGTTGCAATTTACACGTTGCAAAATTCCAAAGGCGCCGAGGCGCGCATCATGACTTATGGCGGCATCGTCCAGAAGCTCACCATGCCGGACAAGGATGGCAAATTCGCCGACATCGTCAATGGCTTCGACACTCTGAATGGCTACACCGACCCGAAATACACTGGAGCCTGCCCGTATTTCGGCGCGCTCATCGGCCGCTATGGCAACCGCATCGGCGGCGCCACGTTCACAGCTCGAAGGCCAGACCTACACGCTCGCGAAGAACAACAATGGCAATTCCCTGCACGGCGGCGTCAAGGGCTTTGACAAGGTCGTCTGGACGGCGGTGAAAGCCGATGTCGGCGCGGACGGCCCGGAGCTGGTGCTGAATTATTTGAGCAAGGACGGCGAGGAAGGTTTCCCGGGCAACCTGAACGTCACGGCGACTTACACGCTGACCGACGACAACGCGCTGAAGCTGACCTTTACCGCGACCACCGACAAGCCGACGGTGGTGAACCTGACGCACCATTCCTATTTCAACCTTAGCGGTCAAGGAAACGGAGACATTCTGGGCGATTTGCTTTATATCAACTCCGACAAAACCACGCCCGTGGACAGCGGCTTGATCACGACCGGCACGTTTGCCGACGTGGCGGGAACGCCGTTTGACTTCCGCACGCCGACCGCCATCGGGGCGCACATCAACGACACGAATACCGTTCTCCAATACGGTCCCGGTTATGATCACAACTGGGTCATCAACAAGCCGATGGGCCAATTCGGCCTGATGGCGCGCGTGAAGGATCCGGCCAGCGGTCGCGTGATGGAAGTCTGGAGCGACGAACCCGGCCTGCAATTCTACGCCGGCAATTTCCTCGACGGCACGCTCACCGGCAAGGACGGCAAGGTTTATCAAAAGCGCTCCGCGTTCTGCATGGAACCGCAGCATTATCCCGATTCCCCGAACCAGACGAACTTCCCCTCGACGGAACTCAAGCCCGGCCAGACCTATCACAACATCATCGAGTATAAATTCAGCGCCGAATAACCAATTCGCAAAACCAAAATCCTATGAATGAAATAACCAACAGTGTGGAGGTGGCAACGAACGCCCTCGCCATGGCGTCCGTGGCAGGGGGAATGAACGGCACGGTGTTCAACGGCCTGGACTTGGTCGTCATCGCCGCCTTTGCCGTCGGCATGCTCTTGACCGTGTGGTATTCCATGCGGAAGAAAAACGAGTCGGGCAAGGATTACTTCCTCTCGGGGCGCGATGCGAACTGGCTGCAGATCGGCTCCTCGATCTTCTCCTCGAACATCGGTTCCGAACACCTCGTCGGCCTCGCCGGCGCGGGTTTCGCCACGGGCATGGCGATGGCCCACTGGGAAATGCACGCCTACTGGATCATCATTCTGGGCTGGGCGTTCGTGCCGATCTACGATCGCATGAAGGTGTTCACCATGCCGGAATTTCTCGAATTGCGTTTCAGTCGCGGCTCGCGAAATGTTTTAAGCTTGCTCACGATGGCCAGCTTGGTGCTGACGAAAATCGCCGCCACCATCTACGCCGGTGACGTTGTCATCCGCACGCTGTTGAACGTGGACCACATTAACTTGTTCGGGCATCAGATAGACGTGTTCTGGGCCATTGCCTTGGCGCTGGCCGCCACAACCGGTCTTTACACCATCTTCGGTGGGATGCGCGTCATCATGTATACCGCCGTTCTTCAGGCGCCGGTGCTCATCTTTGGTTCGGTCTGCATTCTTTATATGGGACTTCGCGTGTTGGGCCATGGCAGCATCATTGACGGCTGGCATACCACCCTCACAACGGTTGGTGATAATGTGCATTTGATCCGTTCGGTTCATGACCCCGTCTGGTCGTGGACTGCCGTTTTGCCGGCATCCGCCATCATCGGTTTCTGGTATTGGTGCACGGATCAATACATCGTCCAACGCGTGCTCGCCGGTAAAAACCAGCAGGAATCCCGACGCGGCACCATTCTCGCCGGGTTCTTCAAGCTCACACCGGTGTTTATCTTCCTTGTGCCCGGCATGATTGCCTTTGCGCTTACCAAGATGCCCCACAGTGGTTTCATCGTTCCCGTTGCCGAAGGCGGACAACCGGGTGATGCGTCTTACACCTCGCTTGTGGGCCAAATCCTGCCGCATGGCCTGCGCGGCATGGTAGCCTGCGGCATGATCGTCGCCCTCATGGCTTCGCTCGGTTCCAAGTTCAACGCCTCTGCCACGTTGTTCACGATGGACTTCTACCGGGAATGGTATCCGAATGCCTCCGGCAAAACCGAAGTGTTCGTCGGACGGCTGGCGACTGCGGCCATTGTGTTTCTCGGTATTTGCTGGGTGCTGGTCATCAAAAGCCTGCATTCCAATCTTTATGTTTACCTCCAAAGCGTGCAGGGCTATCTCTCGCCGGCAATCGCCGTGCTGTTTGTAATGGGCGTGTTTTGGAAACGGGCCACGGCCCCGGCCGCCTTGTGGTCCTTTTCCATCGGTGTCATAGGCGGCTTCGCCCGTCTGGCGGCGGACATTTATATGCGAAGCTATGAAAAAATCGTGGGTGACGCAAAAGACAACCTCTACCACCAAGTGATAACACAAGATCAATACAACGCGATCATCGCACCCATTCAGCAAAAATGCGGACTGATTTACGATTTGTGGACCATTAACTGGCTCTATTACTGCCAGATATTGTTTGTCCTCACTGCGGTGCTGATGGTCGTCATCAGTCTCATGACCAAGGCGCCGGATCCCAAGACCATCAAATACACCTGGTATGGCGCGACACCGGAGGAAAAGGCCGCGACCAAGGCCAGCTGGAATGCCATGGACGTGGTGTTAAGCGCGATTGTCATCGGCTGCGTCGTGTTCTTCTACATCAAATTCTGGTAAGCAGAAACAAATTCCACGGCTGCGGTTCCATTGGTGCCGCAGCCGTTTTTGTTTTCAGGCAAGGCCGGTATGAATGCCGGCCAAAACGCTCGCACGCCTCGAGAGTAAAGTATCCGTTGGACTGTTTGACTCCCGTCAGCGCCGCCGTTGAAGCACAATCCAGGGTTGCTATCCGCCAAAAAACCGCTGGCGGCCCAGGGAATTGGCGATTTACGATTTACGGCGGATTCGGCGACTGATAGCGTTCCCGGACCTTTGGTTTGAAAAAGGCATCAGGCGCGCAAATCGCGCGGAGAATGGCACTGAAATCGAGAATTATAAATCGCAGGACGCAAATTTTATATGGAACAACAAGCTGATATCGCACTGATTGGATTGGCCGTCATGGGCCAGAACCTCATTTTGAACATGAACGACCACGGCTTCACCGTCGTGGCCTTTAACCGCACGGTGGAGAAGGTGGACCACTTTCTCGCCAACGAAGCCAAGGGCACGAAGGTGCTCGGCGCGCATTCGCTGCAGGAAATGGTGGCCAAGCTCAAAAAGCCGCGCCGGGTGATGATGCTCGTCAAGGCCGGCAAGGCCGTGGACGAATTCATCGAGCATCTTTTGCCGCTGCTCGAATCCGGCGACATCATCATTGACGGCGGCAACTCGCTTTTTGAAGACACCATCCGCCGGACGAAATATGTCGAGGGCAAGGGCCTGCTTTACATCGGCACCGGCGTGAGCGGCGGCGAGGAGGGCGCGCGCCACGGCCCCAGCATCATGCCCGGCGGTTCACCGGCTGCGTGGCCGTTCGTGAAGGACATTTTCCAGGGCGTTTCCGCGAAGGTCGAAGGCAATGTTCCCTGCTGCGAATGGGTGGGTGAAAACGGCGCCGGCCACTACGTCAAGATGGTCCACAACGGCATTGAATACGGCGACATGCAGTTGATTTGCGAGGCCTACAACATCATGAAGAACGGCCTCGGCATGTCCGCGTCCGAAATGCACGAGGTGTTCAAGGATTGGAACACCGGCGAACTGGATTCGTATCTGATTGAAATCTCGCGCGACATCCTCGGCTTCAAGGACACCGACGGTTCGCCTCTGGTGGACAAGATTCTCGACACCGCCGGGCAAAAAGGCACGGGGAAGTGGACGATTCAAAATTCCGCCGACCTCGGTATTCCAATCACGCTGATTGCGGAGGCCGTTTATTCACGCTGCGTGTCCGCGTTGAAGGACGAGCGCGTGAAGGCGGCGAAAAAGTTGAAAGGCCCGCGCGCGGCCCTCACGAGCATCACCAAGAACGACGCGAAGAAGAAGCAGTTCATTGCCGACATTCGTGACGCGCTTTACGCCTCGAAAATCATCAGCTACGCACAGGGCTACATGCTCATGCGCACGGCGGCCAAGGAATGCAACTGGACCCTGAATTACGGCGGCATCGCGCTCATGTGGCGCGGCGGCTGCATCATCCGGTCGCGCTTCCTCGGCAAGATCAAGGAAGCCTACGACAACAATCCGAAGCTGACGAACCTGCTGCTGGACGATTATTTCCGCGGCGAAATCAAGCGCTGTCAGAAGGGCTGGCGCAACATCGTGGCAACGGCGGCCAAGCGCGGCATCCCGGTGCCGGCGTTCAGCACTGCGCTGGCTTTTTACGATCAATACCGCTCGGCGGTTCTGCCAGCGAACCTGCTCCAGGCGCAGCGCGACTATTTCGGCGCGCACACCTATGAACGCGTGGACCAGCCGCGCGGCCAGTTCTTCCACACGAATTGGACGGGCCGCGGCGGCACGACGGCCAGCAGCACTTACACCGTGTAAATAAAACCGCGTGGCCGCCGGCGTGAGCCGGTTCGTTTCAAATATTGGAGCGAACTCACGTTCGCTGTTACGCCTATTGGCTCGTGATTTCGACGCCGGCAGTTTGCGTCTGATCCCGGCCGGGTATGACTGGCGCCGCGGAAAAAACTTCCACGCTGAACCGGCCGTCCGCGGCGTGGTAGCCCGTCGCGCCGACCGAACCGCTTTGCGCCGTGATCGTTGGAGCGCGTGAAGCATTGCCGAAAAGATGGACGGATTTTTCGCCGGCGGCAAACGTGACGGTCACGGTCAGTCCGCCGGGGGTTTCCTCCAGCGCGGCAATGCGTTGACGTCCGTTGGAAACATATTTACCCGCGTCGCCGAAAAATGCCAGGCCGGACGGCCCGGACGGCACCACGACAAAATACGCCGTCGCCCCCGGTTCCAGCCGGAAAGCGAAGCGCTGGCGGGCGGGCTGGTATTGCGCGGCTCCCGAACGCCAGTTCAGCACACACACGTCGCCTTGGAAACCCATCGCCGCCGGGGTGAAACCCGTTTCATTGGTGGCGTCGTTCCGGCTGTAGGCAAACACGTAGGCCGTGCGCATTGTGCCGTGGTCACTATGCGTCCATGCCACCATGGGTAACTTCAGGCCGCGAGCATCGCCAATGTAGGTTTCGTCCGAAGGCAGAATCGGTTCATCCGGTTTCACGAGCACGCCGTCGGGACGCGCGACGCAGAGCAAATTTTCCCGGTTCCCGGACCCGATGGCGTCGCCGACGCCGACCATGCCGGCGGACAGATTCGCCAGCAGCAGATTGTTCGTCTCGGTGCTCATGAAAACATCCGTCCACGGCCAGATGCCAAGCGCGCCGGCAAAGCGCGAGGTGTAAAGAAAAGCGTCCCAGCGGCTGCGTTGAAAACGGTCCTCGCTCACGCGGATGGTGGTGAGGTTGTCGTAACGCGCGCCTTGGAGGAAAAGACGCGGCAACGCCATGCAGTATTGCAGACTCATGCCCCGCGACTGCGCCGCCCGCGCCATGCCCCCGGCGAATTCGTCCCCCGCGTCCACCGTGGATGACAGTTCCGGCGAATGATTGTAAATGACATTAAGCCAGTCCTGCTCGTAACACGTCACACCGCTGTCGGCGATATAGTTCATGATTGTCTGCCACCACGCCGGGTCCACGCCCGCAAAACCGGAGACACGGTATTGCTGGCGATACGGGCTGGCCGGATCAATCCAGCGGTTGTGGGTGATGAGTGGCAGGCCGATTCTCTTTTGGAACGCCGCAAGCCCGTTTGAAAACAGCGCCGGATGGGCCTCGTATTTCAGCAGCCCGCCGTAGCGGTTCCATTCGCCTTCGGGTAATCTCGAATTTTTCGTCCGGCCGGTATTACCATCCGGATCGGTCAGGCTTTTGAAATACCACCAACTGTCGAGCTGCAAATAGCGGATGGGAATCTGCTGTCCGGCATAACGTTGAACCAGCGCCTCCAGCGTGCCGGTGTATCCCAGCGAAGGCTCGTAATTGTAATAATAAACCGCGCCGTTGTCCGTCCAATAGCCGAGATAGCGCAACCCGGTATCCGCGTCGTTTGCGGGACTGCGCCGGCCGATCCATCCGGTGAGCGCGCCACCCCAGGTGTCCCAGGTTGCGTTGATGCCCTGGCCCACGGCCATCAACGTGGCGGCTTTGAAGTGCGCCGGCAGATGGCGCACCTGCGGGTTCAGCCCGCTGGCGATGTCATGGACGCCGTCGCCGGTCATGCAGGCGATCATGAAATGGTCCGCGGGCGAAATGACCACGGCTCGCGCCTGGTCGTCAAACAACAGCCACGGCGTGCCGTTGGTTTCCAGCTTGAAACTGTGCGGCGCGAACACTTCGTTCTTGTAGCTGAAATGATGGAGTCCGGCGGGAAAGGAGGTGAATCGCGGAAACACGACGGGCATTTCCTCGGCGGCCTGGCCAAGTTCCACCACGAACAGCGCCACGGGCCGCGAATCATAAACCCGGATGCTGCCGGTGAGCGGGATGCCGGCCTGCCAGTCGAAACGAACCTCCCGATACGCGCCCAGGCGATCGGAGCCGCTTTCGGCGATGACATTCCGCGCGGACTTGCCAACCGTCCCCGCGAATTTCCAGTCCGGTCGCTGCGTCCTGATTTCGTAGCGCCCGGAAGAGTCGTTGAACTGCACACTGATTCCAGCGGCGGAAGTCACGCTGACGGTCTTTGCAACGACCATCGTTGGTGGCAGAAACAGCCCCAAGCCAAGGCACAAAATGAGGAGTCGAAGAATTTTCATGTTAAGCAGACACGCCGGAAGGTTTCAGATTCATTCAAAATGGTCAAGCGGCGGAATGCGGGCGCAATGCCCAAACATTGCCGATGTCGGGCCTTCGTGGATGCGATCGGCCCGAATTTTTGGCTGGCAAAGCATGACGGAGTCGGGCAGCTTGGCGTGGCAAAGGATGAAATTGACTGTGACAAAGATACCTCGTCCAACTCATCAGAGCGCCTTGATGATCAAGGTCAATGACGGTGACCGCGGACCCAACCCGGTAAGAAGCAAATTCCTTGCAGCCAAAGGTTGACTGCCAGCGTAAATTTTGCGATCAGTCACTATCAAACAAATCAAAGAATTCACCGCAACCGGCCAACCGAGAAAATATATGTCAACCGAACCGAAATGCCCGTTCCACCACGGCGCAGCCGCGCCTGCCACCACGAATCAGGACTGGTGGCCGAACCAGTTGAAACTCGAGCTGCTGCACCAGCATTCCTGCAAGTCCAATCCGATGGGCAGGGACTTCAACTACGCCAAGGAGTTCAAGAGTCTCGACTACATGGCGGTGAAGAAAAATCTCGCGGCGCTGATGACCGACTCGCAGGATTGGTGGCCGGCGGACTTTGGCCACTACGGGCCTTTGTTCGTTCGCATGGCGTGGCACAGCGCCGGCACCTACCGCACCGGTGACGGCCGAGGCGGCGGCGGCCGGGGCCAGCAGCGCTTCGCGCCGGTCAACAGTTGGCCGGACAACGTGAGTCTGGACAAGGCGCGTCGCCTGCTCTGGCCGATCAAGCAAAAGTATGGCCGGAAGATTTCCTGGGCCGACCTGATGATTCTTGCAGGCAACGTCGCGCTCGAAACGATGGGCTTCAAGACATTTGGTTTCGGGGGCGGACGCGAAGATGTCTGGGAGCCGGATCAGGACGTTTATTGGGGCGCAGAAAAGAAGTGGCTGGACGACAAACGCTATTCCGGCGAGCGCGATCTCGAAAATCCGCTTGCCGCCGTGCAGATGGGGCTGATTTACGTCAACCCGGAAGGCCCCAACGGCAATCCCGATCCGGTCGCCGCCGCGCGTGACATTCGCGAGACCTTCGCACGCATGGCAATGAACGACGAGGAGACCGTGGCGCTCATCGCCGGCGGCCACACCTTCGGCAAGACCCACGGCGCCGGCCCGGCGTCCCATGTGGGGAAGGAACCGGAAGCCGCCGGCCTCGAAGAGCAGGGCTTGGGCTGGAAGAGCAGCTTCGGCACGGGCAAGGGCGGCGACACCATTACCAGCGGCCTGGAAGTCACCTGGACGCAGACGCCGACGAAGTGGAGCAATCATTTCTTCGAGAACCTGTTCAATCACGAATGGGAACTGACCAAAAGCCCTGCCGGCGCGCATCAGTGGGTTGCCAAGGGCGCCGAAGCAACGGTTCCAGACGCGCACGATCCGTCGAAGAAACACCTGCCGACCATGCTGACCACCGACTTGTCGCTGCGGTTCGATCCGGCTTACGAAAAGATTTCGCGACGTTTCATGGCGAATCCTGATCAGTTTGCCGAAGCGTTTGCCCACGCGTGGTTCAAGCTCACCCACCGCGACATGGGTCCGCGCGCACGTTATCTCGGACCGGAGGTCCCGAAAGAAGAACTCCTCTGGCAGGACCCGATTCCTGCCGTGAATCACAAATTGATCGGCGCCAAGGAAATCGCCCTGTTGAAGACCAAAATTCTGGCGT
This sequence comes from uncultured Verrucomicrobiae bacterium, assembly GCA_963711945.1. GTDB lineage: Bacteria > Verrucomicrobiota > Verrucomicrobiia > Limisphaerales > UBA11358 > UBA11358. The sequence goes on from CAVQGB010000010.1 coordinate 777,575, forward strand.
CCGGTTTGTCCGTCTCGCAAATGGTTTCCACCGCCTGGGCCTCGGCCTCCACGTTCCGTGGTTCCGACAAGCGTGGCGGCGCGAACGGCGCACGCATTCGCCTCGCGCCGCAGAACGATTGGAAAATCAACCAGCCGAAACAACTGTCGAAGGTGCTGAAGACACTCGGCGGCATCCAGAGCGCGTTCAACAAGACGGCCAAAGGCGGCAGGAAAGTTTCGCAGGCCGACCTGATCGTTCTGGCTGGTTGCGTCGGCGTCGAACTCGCCGCTAAGAATGCCGGCCACACTGTGAAGGTGCCGTTCACGCCGGGACGCATGGACGCCTCGCAGAAGCAGACCGATGTCGAGTCCTTTGCCGTGCTTGAACCCATTGCGGACGGTTTCCGCAATTATCTGAAAGGCAAATACACTCTGCCGGCCGAGGCGCTGCTGGTGGACAATGCGCAATTGCTCACCCTGACTGCGCCCGAAATGACGACGCTCATCGGCGGCATGCGCGTCCTGAATACCAATTTCGGCGGAACGAAACATGGTGTCTTCACCCAGCGACCGGAGGCGCTGACCAACGACTTCTTCGTGAACCTGCTCGACATGGGCACGGAGTGGAAGCCGGTTTCACAGGACGCGGACGTGTTCGAGGGCCGCGATCGCAAGACGGGCAAAGTCAAGTGGACCGGCACGCGGGTGGATCTCGTCTTCGGTTCAAACTCCCAACTCCGCGCGCTGGCGGAAGTCTATGGAAGTTCGGATGTGGAGAAGAAGTTCGTCCGCGACTTTGTCGCGGCCTGGAACAAGGTGATGAACCTTGATCGGTTCGATGTCGCATAGGCGTGTCGTTTTTGGCGATTTATTTGCCAACATATTCAATTTATGCCGCCGTCCAGTTTTCTCCGTGAAACGACCGGCGGCACTTTGATTTCGGTAAAACTCCAGCCGCGCGCGTCCAAAAATGAAATCGCCCCGCCGCTCGGCGACGAACTGAAAATCAAGGTCACCGCACCGCCGGTGGACGCGGCGGCGAATCAGGCGCTGGTGGAGCTGCTCGCGGAAAAACTGGATTGCGCCCGCAACCGGATTGAACTGGTTCGCGGCCACAAATCGCGCCACAAAACCATCAAGCTTCACGGCTTCACGCCGGAGGAAGTGCTTCGGTTAATTTCGTGGCAGCCGACGTGAGTCGGCTCCGACTTTGACAGAAAGTCAATGTGAAGTTTGAGCCGGCTCACGCCGGCTGCTACGATATGGGAAGTTTTTATTTGGCGTGTTTCTTTAGAAATTTTGCCGCCTTCACCCGGACGGCGTTTCTGCGGTTGTGGAGCTGCCGCTTGACGAACTCCACGACCGGCTGCGGCTTGTCAAGGTGCTCAAAAAATAGATCCAGCGACGCGACCGTGTGGCCCAGCGCCACGTTGCGACATTCCTCGGTTTGATAGTTCGCCTGCTCAACCCGCAGCAGGGCGCGGGCAATTTTGCCGGCAAGATGCGGCTTGGCCCGCGCGATTTTTCCGGCGCCGGCGATGACGTTGGCCGCCGTAATCATGACGCGCCCGGAAATCGGCTGGAGGTATCTGTCCAATAGCCGGTCTATCTTCTCCTCCGAATCCACAGCGCCAGATTCCCGATGCATAGAATCGCGCCCCATTTGAAAATGTTGTTTTCACCGTCCAGCAGGGAAACCAGACGGTCAAATTCAGGATAAAGCGCCGTCGGCCGCTTCTCGCTGATGGTGCGAAGCACCTTGAGGCATCCGTATTTGACCCTTGCCTTGTCCGCGCGCAACCCTTCAAAGGCTTCATGCAGGGATTCGGGTTTTTTGATGATGTTCCCGGCAAGTGTTTCGTGACTTGCAGACTTCCTGGCGAGTCTGGTTTGCAAAGTATTCATGTATTAGGGAACGTTTGTTGCCAATGGCCTAGAAACAAGCCACGCTGAAACCGTAATGTCAACCGCAAAAATGGAAGGGTGCCGCAAGCCGCCGGGCTAGCAATTTCGCAGCAGCCGACGTGAGGCGGCTCTTCCTCAAAAATGAGCGGACTGACATCCGCTGCTACAGCTTTGCCAGCTCCGTCCGCAACATTTCCACCAGCGGCTGGATGGTTCTTTCGCTGAATTCAAACCGGCAGCCGGCGGCGGCAAACAGTTCCGGCAGCGGACGCGAGCCGCCCAGCGCGAGGGATTTTTTGTAATCGCCCAGCGCCTTCGCCTTGTCGCGCTTTGAATTGGCCCAGACCTGCAACGCGCCGATTTGCGCGATGCCGTATTCGATGTAGTAAAACGGATGCAGGAAAATGTGAAGCTGCCGGTGCCACAGGTTGGCGCGCGCCTTTTCAAATCCCGACCAGTCCACGTCGCCGCCAAAACGGTCCATCAAATCCAGCCACGCCTTGCGCCGCTCGTCGCGGGTGTGGTCCGGGTGCGTGTAAATCCAGTGCTGAAACGCGTCCACCGTGGCAATCCACGCAAAAACGCCCACGACGCCTTCGAGATGAACTCGGCGGGAGCGGTTCGCATCGGCGACGGAATAGAATTCGCCGATGAATTCATTGCCGAGCAGCTCCATGCTCATCGAGGCGACCTCGCAAAATTCAATCGGCGCGCTGCGGTAGGGATACAAATCCTCGCCGCGCGTTGCCAGCGCGTGGAAGGCATGGCCGGCCTCATGCAAAATCGTCTCCACATCGCGCTGCAGGCCGACGGCGTTCATGAAAATGAACGGCACGCGCGATTCGGCCAGCGTGGATTGATAACCACCCGGCGCCTTTCCCTTGCGGTTGTCCAGATCGAGCAGGCGCAAATCCTGCATCTGCCGGAAACCGGACGCGAGTTCGCCGTCGAGTTTGTCGAAGACATTTTGCGTGCGTAAAACCATCTGGCCAACCTGCGCGAACGGTTTCAGCGGCGGACGGTTCAAGGGGTCAACCGCCAAGTCCCACGGACGCAATGTTTCCAGCTTCAACTGCGTGCGCCGTGCCGCCTGCAGTTCGCGCACGAGCGGCATGACGTGTTTTTCCACCGCATCATGAAATTGCGCGCAATCCTCCGGTGTATAATCAAACCGGCCCATCCGGCGGAACGCATAGTCGCGGTAATTCTTGAACCCGGCATTCTCGGCAATTTGCTGGCGCAACTTGATTTGCGCGTCAAGAATGTCGTCGAATTTGTCCGCCTCCTGCAACCGGCGTTTGGCGACGAGTTCCCATGCCTCCTGACGCAACGCGCGATCCGGTTCTTCGAGATAACGGCCCATTTGGACGAGCGTTTTTTCCTCACCGCGAAAATTAACCGTGAGCGCGCCGCTCAATTTCTGGTATTGCTGGCACAGCTTGGCCTCCTCGGTTTCGAGCGAGACATTTTCCGGACGGAACAACTCGACGTGATTTTTCACGTCGCGGTCGAAATATTTCGTAACGACGTTGGAGTTCAAGCTTCAGCCTGTCCGGGGCGCAGGCTAAAGCCTGAACTCCAACCGCAACGTAAATTTTCTCCAGCGCAAATTGCCTCGGCTTGAGCTGCGGCTCGACGTGCTCGACGAAATGCAAATACGCCTTTTCCGCATCGGCGTTGTCCGTGTGGCAGGTCATGGCGATATAGCGGCGCGAGGATTCCTCGTCGAGGGCGGCGTTGAGTTCGCTCCAGTCGAGCAGCCAGCGTTCAAGGTCGGCGGCGGACCGGCAGCTCGCGGCGCGCGATTCCAACTGGTCGAACAGCGGCGCGATTTGCGGCCAGTCGCCGAGGTCAATGGTTGGCGGGACAAAGGCGCGCGGCTTGTGCGGCGGTAATTTTCCGAACGGCAATAAATTCATCCGTGGAATTTACGATTTACGAATCGCGATTTACGAGCCTATTTTTCTATTTCACGCTGGGCGCGCCAAACGTATATCGTCAATCGTCACCCGGTTAGAATTTCGTTTTGATGCCGCAGGCGCGGACGAGGCACCACTTGGCGGTCGCCTCAAAAATGGCGAACAGGCCGGGCACCACCAGAACCAGTCCCCATAACGAATGGTCGCAGACAATGATGCCGACGATGAGACAAAGCGCGCCCATGACGCCGCGCGCCATCCGCCCCTGGCGATCCAGGTTGGGCCGGAAAAATTTGCTCATGCCTGAAATATAGCAGTTCGCGCGCCAAAGCCAAGCGTCGGGGTGATGGTGCCGGATTTGGTGGGCCGGGCCGCGCTGCGACCCGACACGCCTCGCAGCGCGAGACACGCCGCCATTGAAATCAGGACACTGCCCCACGGGCAATGCCACACCAAGAGCGGCGCAGTCTGGTTCGCGGGTCGCGGGCGCCCGGTCCGACCCGCAGTTCGGCGCGCAGCTGAATCCAGAAGTTGCCGGCGGGAGGCATTGGAAGCATATTGGCGTCATGGATATGCTCAATGAACATTACTTGTGGGCGTCATGCATCTGGGGCGCGGTCGCCAGCGGTTACATGATTTACGGCTGGCGGCAGCGGGCGCTGATCCCGTTTCTCGGGAGCCTGGTGATGAGTGGCGCGTGTTTTTTGAGCGCGTTGTGGATGTCGCTGGCCTGCATCGCAACGATGTTTGCGGTTTGGTGGCTCTGCAGGCAGGGTTATTAAACAAAACCGGAAACCCGCCGTCCGGTTTCCGGTTTTGGAATTGATGCCCGTGTCTTTGAGCGACCCGTGGAGGATAAAATCCAACCCGTTGCTTCCAAAGAGCAAACGTGATTATGACACAGGATTCCAGATTACGAACCGACCTCCCGAGTTGGTCAGTAAAGCACGAGCTTGGCGTAATCCACCATGCCTTGAAAATCAACCACCACCACCGGCTCGTCGCCCACCACCCACGCGTCGTGACCGGAAGGCAGCAGCGAAACATCCCCGGCCTTGCAGTCCAGTTCAGTGCCGTTGTCCATCCGCACCCGCATGACTCCCGATACGTGGAATTGAAAATGCGCCGCACCGCAGCTTTCCGTTTTGGCGATCGGCTGCAGGCTGGTGGCCCAGTGCCAGCCGGGTTCATACGTGGCGCGGCCCACGGTGGCGCCGCCGATCTTGAGCAGTTCCAATTTGCCCTGGGGAAACTCGCGAACCTCGTCCGGCTCGCCGAATGATTTGCACTCCACTTTGTTCATGTGTCTTGATGGATGACGGATTGATTGTGTAAAAAGCCCGCTGCCTTGTCCACAAGATTTCGTTTTGAAAACTATTAGCTCTGCCGCGACTTTTGTCAAGACCAACACTTCACGGCCCGGCGGGCCGCCCTGAACACCGACAACCTCGGCAGCGCGCCCACGCCGGCGCGGACAACATTCAGGCCAATCAACCGTTCGATGCGCCAAACCCGGTGCAAAATGGCTGCTGATAATAATGATTATCATATCTTCATTAATGATTCTTGTATTATTCGACAATCTTGACCACGGGCGCCGGGCTGCTATTTTGGGCCATCGGCCTTGTATTTATGAAAACCCGAACCAAACCATTCCAGAAACACCGCTCCATCTTTTCAACCACCGGCCTTCGCCAGCAATCGCGCCGAATCATTGCCGGGCTGGCTGTCCTGCTCGCGGGAGTGTTGTTGGGCGGATCCGCCCCGGCGGCGCAAATCGTCTGGACCAACACCGCCGGCGGCTATTGGAATATTGCCGCCAATTGGAATCCCAATCAGGTTCCCACTTCCGCCGACGACGCGGTGATTGCCGCCAGCGGCAATTACACGGTCACGCTGAATGTCAGCACCAACATTGGCAGCCTGGCGTTGGGTGGTGCCGGCGGGCAACAAACCCTTGTCAATAACGGCTATACCCTGACGTTGAACCAAGCCAGCGTGATCAGCACCAACGGCGTCTTCTTGTTTAACAGCGGCGGTCTGGCGGGGACCGGTTTGCTGACGATTCAGGGTCAGTTCATATGGACCTACGGCGCGATCAACGCGGGGTGCGTGGTGACAGTGGCCACCAACGGGCTGCTGACGTTGACGGGCGGCTCCCCACATTCTCTCTACGGGATAATGACCAATACGGGGACGATCCAACTGCTCAACGGCAGCGGGGATTTGGTGCTCAATGGCAGTTGCCAGGCTGCTGGCGCCATCGGCGAACTGGTCAATCTGCCCGGAGCGCTGGTGGACGTGCAGGGCAACAGTTCGATTACTTGGCAGTGCGGCACGGAACTGGTGGTCAATCAGGGCGTGCTGCGCAAGTCCGGCGGTGCCGGCACCACCACCATCAGGCCGACGTTCAACAACAGCGGCACGCTGGATGTGCAGATCGGCACGGTCAGCCTGTATGCCGGCCAGGGCAGCGGGGTGTTTCTGCCGGAAGCGGGCGCAACGCTGATTTTCTACGCAACTTACGAAGTGGACAACAACCTCACTGGAGCGGGGACGAATCTCCTGAACAACGGCACGTTCACGCTGAATGGCGACATGGATTGTTCCAACGTGGTGTTGAACGGCGCGAGCCTGCTGGCCAGCAACACGGTCATCAATGGTGCGCTGATCTGGAACTACGGCAATATCAATGCGGGGAGCGTGGTGACGGTGGCCACCAACGGGCTGCTGACGCTTGCGAGCGGCTGGCATAATTTCTACGGGATAATGACCAATGCGGGGACGATCCGACTGCTCAACGACGGCGGTGATTTAGTGCTTTATGGCAGTTGTAATCCCGGTGCCATCGGCGAATTGGTCAATCTGCCTGGGGCGCTGGTGGACGTGCAGGGCAATAATTCAATCAGCTACAACTGCAACACCACGGAACTGGTGGTCAATCAGGGCGTGGTGCGCAAGTCCGGCGGCACCGGCACCACCATTATCTACCCCGTGTTCGCCAACAGCGGCACACTGGATGTGCAGACCGGCGCGGTCAGCCTGAATCATGGCCAGGGCAGCGGACTGTTTCTGCCGGAAGCGGGTGCGACGCTGATTTTCTCCGCAACTTACGAAGTGGACAACGACCTGATGGGCGCGGGGACGAATCTCCTGAATGGCGGCACGTTCACGTTGAACGGGAACATGAATGGTTCCAATGCGGTGTTGAACGGTGCGAGCCTGCTGGCCAGCAACGCGGTAATCAACGGCACGCTGACCTGGAACAGCGGCGGGATCAACGCGGGGAGCGTGCTGACGGTGGCCACCAACGCGTTGCTGATGCTGGCGGGTGGCGGCGGACATGCTCTCTACGGCACCATTACCAATGCGGGGACGATTCAACTGTTAACCAGCGGCGGTAATTTGAATCTTTATGGCAGTTGCAATCCCGGCGCCATCGGCAAATTGGTCAATCTGCCGGGGGCGCTGGTGGACATGCAGGGCAATAATGCCATTAGCTACAACTGCAACACGACAGAACTGGTGATCAATCAGGGCGTGGTGCGCAAGTCCGGTGGCGCCGGCGCCACCACCATCAGCGCCAGGTTCAACAACACCGGCACGCTGGATGTCCAGACCGGCACGGTCAGCCTGTATACCGGCCAGGGCAGCGGGGTTTTTCTGCCGGAAGCGGGCGCAACTCTGATTTTTTCCGCAACTTACGAAGTGGACAGCAACCTCACCGGGGCGGGGACGAATCTACTGAACAGCGGCACGTTCACGTTGAACGGGAACATGAATGGTTCCAACGTGGTGTTGAACGGCGCGAGCCTGCTGGCCAGCAACACGGTGATCAACGGCGGGCTGACTTGGAACAGTGGCGCCATCAACGCGGGGAGCGTGGTGACGTTGGCCTCCAACCGGTCGCTGGTGCTGGCCGGCGGCGGCGGACATTCTTTATACGGGGTCATGACCAACGCGGGGACGATCCAACTGTTAAACGGCGGCGGTAACTTGACCTTTTACGGCAGTTGCCAGGGTGGCGGGGCCATTGGCGAACTGGTCAACCTGCCGGGAGCGCTGGTGGACATGCAGGGCGATAATTCGATTTATATCGGATGCGGAATGGAACTGGTGATCAATCAGGGGGTGGTCCGCAAGTCGGGCGGGACGGGCACCACAACCATCAACCCCGTATTCAACAGCAGCGGCACGCTGGATGTGCAGACCGGCACCGTCAATCTGAACAACACCGGCCGCGGCAGCGGACTGTTTCTGCCGGAAGCGGGCGCAACGCTGATTTTTTCCGCAGCTTACGAAGTGGACAACAACCTCACCGGGGCGGGGACGAATCTCCTTAACAACGGCACATTCACGTTGAACGGGAACATGAATGGTTCCAACGTGGTGTTGAACGGCGCGGGCCTGCTGGCCAGCAACACGGTGATCAACGGCGGGCTGGTTTGGAACAGCGGTGCGATCAATGCGGGCAGCGTGGTGACGGTGGCCACCAACCGGCTGTTGGTGGTGGGAAGCGGCAATGGGCATTATTTATACGGGACACTGACCAATGCCGGGACGATCCAACTGTTAAACGGCGGCGCCAATTTAAGTCTCTATGGCAGTTGCTATCCCGGTGCCATCGGCGCATTGGTCAATCTTCCGGGAGCGCTGGTGGATGTGCAGGGCGATGATTCAATCACTGCGGGCTGCGGCACGGAACCGCTGATCAATCAAGGCTTCCTGCGCAAGTCCGGCGGCACCGGCACCACCGCCATCAACGTCCTGTTCACCAACAATGGCACGCTGGAGGTCCAGACCGGCACGGTCAGCCTGAACCGCAACGGCCAGGGCAGCGGGCTGTTTCTGCCGGAAGCGGGCGCAACTCTGATTTTTTCCGCAACTTACGAAGTGGACAGCGACCTCGCGGGGACGGGGACGAATCTCCTCAACGGCGGCACGTTCACGTTGAACGGAAACATCAACGGCTCCAACGTGGTGTTGAACGGCGCGAATCTGCTGGCCAGCAACACGCTCATCAACAGCACGCTGACCTGGAACAGCGGCGCGGTCAACGCGGGGAGCGCGGTGACGGTGGCCACCAACGGGCTGCTGCTGCTGGCCAGCGGCAGCGGACATGCTTTATACGGGATCGTGACCAACGCGGGGACAATCAAACTGTTAAACGGCGGTGGTGATTTGAATCTTCGTGGCAGTTGCAATCCCGGTGCCATCGGCGAACTGGTCAATCTGCCGGGGGCGCTGGTGGACGTGCAGGGCGACAATTCGATTGCCTGGCAATGCACCACGGAACTGGTGCTGAATCAGGGCGTGCTGCGCAAGTCCGGCGGAACCAACACGACGATCATCCAACCGACGTTCAACAACAGCGGCACGGTCCAGGCCAACATCGGCACGGTGAGCTTCGGCAATGCCTTCATTCAGAAAGCCGGCCAGACAGTGCTGAATGGCGGCAACCTTGCCTTCTCGCAGGTCGCGCAACTTCTTGGCGGCACGCTTGCCGGCACGGGCAAGATCACCGGCAGTGTTTCCAACAACGCCACCATCTGCACCGGCCCGTCGCCCGGTTTGCTGACCATCAGCGGCAATTACTCCGAAGGCCCCAATCGCGCATCTGGCCGTCAAACTGGGCGGCTCCCTGGCCGGCACCAACTACGATCAATTGTCCATCAGCGGCAGCGCCGCGCTGGCGGGCACGCTCGATGTTTCCTATTGGAACGGCTTCACCCCCGTCGGTCGGCAGTTTCTTCACCGTGCTCGCCTGCAACGCCCGCACCGGCTATTTTTCCACCATCACCGCCCCGACCAACACCACCGCCACCGTTTATACCGCCAAGACCGTCATGGTTGAACCCGGCAATTCCCCGCCGGTCGCGAAACTCACGGTGCCCGCGCAATCGCTCGCCGGTCACACTTTCACTGGTCAAAGGCTCCGGCACGGATCTGGACGGCACCATCACAAACTTGACCTTGCTGGTGGGCACCAACGTCCTCGTGTCCGCGCCGGGAAGCCCGGCTCAAGTCAGCTTCAGTTCCGATTTCCCCGGCACCCTGACCTTCACCGCCGTGGCCACGGATAACCAGGGCGCCCAGGGCGCGACCAACGCCACCGTGACGATCACCACGCTGCCGTTGCTGAATCTGGATGCCGTCGGCTTCCAAACCAATCTCGCCTTCAAGCTCTGCATGTTGGGCGTTGCGGGAACCAATTATCAGGTGCTGGTCAGCACCAACCTGGCCGTGCCGGGCTGGACCCCTCTGGGAACGATGGAAAACACCAACGGCATCTGGCGTTTCCTGGACCCCGCCGCCACGAATTCCCACCGGTTCTACCAGGCGAAGCAATTGCCGTAGGTTCCGATTCGGAATACGAAACCCCGGAAGCCAGCCGCCTGACTTCCGGGGTTGAATTTGTTGGTAGGAACGCGCTGCCGCGCGTCCGGCGTCGCGGCAGCGACGCCCCACCGTCATTTCTTTACCGGCATTTCGGCAGCGCGCTCGTGCCGGCATAAACGGCGTTCTTGCCGAGCAATTGTTCGATGCGCAGAAGCTGGTTGTATTTCGCCAGCCGGTCCGAACGGCTCAACGAACCGGTCTTGATCTGGCCGCAATTCGTCGCCACCGCGATGTCGGCGATGGTCGAATCTTCCGTTTCGCCGGAGCGATGCGACAGCACGGCGGTGTAGCCGCTGAATTGCGCGAGTTGGACGGCGTCGAACGTCTCGGTGAGCGAACCAATCTGGTTCACCTTCACGAGAATCGAATTCGCCGTGCCGGTCTCGATGCCTTTCTTGAGGAACTTCACGTTCGTCACGAACAAATCGTCGCCGACGAGCTGGACCTTGTCGCCGATCTTGTCGGTGAGCTTCTTCCACGTCGCCCAATCGCTTTCCGCGCAGCCATCCTCGATGCTGACAATCGGATATTTCGCGCAGAGCTTCGCATAGAACGCCACGAGGTCGTCGCCGGTGATGGTTTCGCCGGTGCTTTTCTTGAAGGTGTATTTGCTGTTGCCGGAATAAAATTCCGACGACGCCGGATCGAACGTCAGATAAATGTCCTTGCCCGGCTTGTAACCGGCGTCCTTGATGGCCTGAATGATGGTCTCCAGAGCCTCTTCCACGCTGCCCAGCTTCGGCGCGAACCCGCCCTCGTCACCCACGGCGGTGCTGCAACCCTTCTTCTTCAAAACCGATTTCAGCGCGTGAAACGTCTCGGTGATGGCGCGCAGGCCTTCGCTGAACGTCGGCAGGCCGAGCGGCATGATCATGAATTCCTGGAAATCAATCGGCGCGTCCGAGTGCGCCCCGCCGTTGATGACGTTGGCCATCGGGACGGGCAGAACTTTCGCGTTCGGCCCGCCGAGATAGCGGAACAGCGGCTGGTTCAACCCGGCAGCGGCGGCCTTCGCGTTGGCCAGCGACACGGCGAGAATTGCGTTCGCACCCAGCTTGGACTTCGTCTCCGTGCCGTCAAGCTTCAGCATCGTGGCGTCCACTGTCAACTGGTCGAACGGGTCCAGCCCGATGAGCTTGGGCGCGATGACGTCGGTGACGTTCTTGACCGCTTTCTGCACGCCCTTGCCGAGAAAGCGTTTTTTGTCGCCGTCGCGCAGCTCGATGGCTTCGTTCTCGCCGGTGCTGGCGCCGGACGGCACCGCCGCGCGGCCCGTCGCGCCACAGCACAACGTCACGTCCACTTCCACGGTTGGATTACCGCGCGAATCGAGGATCTCGCGCGCCAGAATTTGTTGAATTTTTGCCATAAAATTGAGCCGCCATGATAAAAGCCGCGCGCGCCGAGTCAAGAAATGTGTGGCACCCGGAAGTGGTTTGAAGCAAAACTGAAGGTGAATATCAGCCGGTGGATTGATTCCGATTTTGTGAACTTTCATTTTTGTTGTGCTGCCCGCGGCGATTTTGCAGCATGAGCCATCCAGATTATGCCCATTGGACCCGTCAGCGATTCGCACCGCGAAATCAGCGTCACCGAGCCGGTCAGCTCCGCATTCGAACGGGTGAAGACGATGCTCTTCAAGCCGTTCGACCTCGGCAAATGGTTCGCCATCGGTTTTTGCGCGTGGCTGGCGTTTCTCGGTGAGGGTGGGGGTGGTGGCGGATTCAGCAACGGTTTCAACAGCGTCAACGGCGGCAACCGGAACCAAGCCGGTGAAAGTTTCCGGAGCGGATTCGAACAGGCGCGGGAGTTCACATTGAACAATCTGGACTGGATCATTCCCGTGGCGGCTTTCTTGATTCTCTTTTGCCTCGCGCTGTGGCTCGTGTTTTTGTGGTTGAGCAGCCGGGGCAGGTTCATGTTCCTGCACTGCGTCGCGCTGGACCGGGCGGAGATCGGCGTGCCGTGGGAAAAATTCGCGCGCGAAGCCAACAGCCTGTTTTTGTTCCGTATCGTGCTGGGATTGATCGGGCTGGTGATGACACTTCCCCCGGTGGTGTTCATCGTCGTGCTGGTGGTGCGGATGGTGGTGCGCGGCGCACCGGATGCGGCGGGCATCATGATTGCGGCCGGGCTTTTTCTTTTCCTTTTGATCGCGGCAATTTTATTCGCGCTGATTCGCAAGTTCACGATGGATTTTGTCGTGCCCATCCTGTTTTTGCGCGGCGGGAAATGCCTGGCGGCGTGGCGGGAGTTTCTTGGCCTGCTGAAGCGGCACGCCGGATTGTTCGCCCTCTACATCCTGTTCCAAATCGTTCTGGGCGTGGCCATTGGCATCATCGTGACGATGGCCTTGATCGCAACCTGCTGCTTCTGTTGCCTGGCGCTGCTGCCGTATATTGGAACGGTGGTGCTGCTGCCGGTGCTGGTTTTCCAGCGGGCATATTCACTCTACTTCTTCGCGCAATTTGGTCCGGACTATGACGTTTTCCCGTCCGCCACCCCGGTCCCGCCGCCGGCGGGGTCGCAACCACCCGGCGGAATATAATTGTAATCACTGGCAGTGGCGTCCTCTTATCCTGATCCACATGCTGATTTGCCTGCAATCCGGCTCAACTGCCCCTCACCCGTCCTACGGCCAACCTCGCCCATCGGATGGAGAGAGGGATGGGGTGAAGGCCGCTTTGTGGCATTTTGAATGCACGCTGGCAGGGCTTTCTTCAACGGAGCGGTAATTGCGACGGGAATTAATAGCAGGGCGGGTATAATCTTTCATTTATGAAAATTAATGCTGGACGAAATATGGAGCCTTGGCATATTCTGAAAGCCTATGACCCAACTATTGAACCTGACTACTGCCAAGCTGAAACGCATCATCGCGCTGAAGCAGCAAATCGATAAACTCCAGGCGCGGCTTGAAGCCCTCGCCGGCGGTTCCGCGGCGCCCGCAGCCAAACCGGGCCGGAGAACATGGACGATGAGTCTGGCCGGCCGCCGGAAAATCGCCGCCGCCGCCCGCGCGCGCTGGGCAAGAGTTAAAGGAGCCAAAACCATTCCCAAAAACGCTCCCAAGAAACGCGTCATCAGCGCGGCCGCGCGCGCAAAAATGGCACTCGCCGCCAAAATGCGCTGGGCCAAGGTCAAGGCCGCAAAAGGCTGATGATTTCGCCCGGCCAGGGGCGTGCAGGAATCGGATCCGCCGGCCTGTATTTTTGATCTGACGCCGGGTTCATTCCTGTTTCCGCGGTTTGTCAAGCCATGCACAAGTCGGCCCGCACACCGCATCGCATCGAGTTGAACCTGCGCGAAGCCGGGCAGTTGTTCAACACGATGGATCCCGCGCCGTTCCCGGAAAAGGACCTGGACGGCGATGCCGAGGAATTCATTTTAAGCTGGGTGCGGGAATTTCCGCTGGACGAACCGGTGTTGCTCGTCGTCCATTTGAACACACTTCCAGCCGATCAAGATCCGCAGACGGTCATCGAACAGGGGGTGCATCATTACTTCGCGTATCGCGCGCGGCTGAACCGGCTGGAATTCCGCCGGCTGCTCAAGGAGGGCCGGCAGAGCCTGCTCATCGGGATTATTTTTCTGGCAGCCTGCCTGACCGCGGGCCAGGCCATCGGCGGCGAAAGCTCCGGCACGTTCCGTGGCGTTGCGCGCGAGAGCCTGACCATTGCCGGCTGGGTGGCCATGTGGCGGCCGATGCAGATTTACCTATACGACTGGTGGCCGCTGCGCCGGCTCGGCAGGCTTTATCTCAAGTTGAGCCGAATGAAGGTGGAAGTGCGGCTGCAAAAAATACCGTATTTTCCCAGTTGACAGGCAATTCCAGTTTTGATAGATTCACCATATTATTTGAAAATGGGATTATCTATGAAGAACAATTTGGGGATTTTTCGCGGGCTTTCGCGCTTGGGCGTGGGAGCGGCAGTGCTGGCTTTTTGTGCGCTCGTTCCGGTTTCACGCGCCGAGGTTGTCATTGACAACTTGAATTATACCAGTGACGGACAAATCGCTTTTGGCACTAAGCCTTTGGCGCAATCGTTTACAACTTCGGCTACCAGCGGCAATTTAAGCGGCCTTACCGTAACCTTGTTTTTTTCCTTAGCGGGCTCTGCAAACATTGAACTTTACAATACACTGTCGGGGGCGCCTACCGGCTCTGGACTTTTGCTAGGAACCGCTTCCTCTTTGTCAACCGGGAGTCAAAACATCACCCTAAGTTTGCTGAATAATCCCCTCCTGTCCGCCAACACAACGTATGCGATTGTCCTAGACACTCCCACATCGGGAGTGATGGGCATAGGCGTTGAAAATCAGAGCACGGATTTTACTGATTCTGGTGGAACCGGAACGCTTGGAGGAATATACTATAAAGGTGCAAGTTGGGTGGAAGATCAGGGGGATGACTATTATGATTACTGGCGAATGAATCTTTCCATTACTCCGATTCCGGAGGTTCCTAATTTTGGCCTAATTTTGGGATTTGGCACCTTGGCTGTTGCAGTGGACCACAGCTTGCGCCGCAAACTGCGTGCGGCTCATTCGAGGGTTGTTTAATTTATTCACTTGCGAATCCGTGTTCCATTTGCGTTTTGGAACCGCGACAAATGGATAACCATTTCAAACACAAAGTGTTGGATTTGCAGCAGGTCGGAGACAATTGCCTGGCATTCCCAATATCGTTACCCGTCAAAACGTCGGTAAATCTTACGGTTTCTTGTGGTCTTGCTGTAATGTAAGTAAGTGATTGATTTCCAACATATATTTTGTATTCTTTGAAATAATTTGTTCAAATTTCTATGAATTCTGTCGGGAAAGCTGTCATTTGTCGCACCAAATCACAATCAAAACTATAAATCAATTTATATTTAACTAGTTTTTAGTGAATTAGTTACATATATTATGAAGCGCAAAGAATTTGTTGGCACTGCGTTTGCTTATATGAACCTGTTGATTTAATGAATGTTATGAAAATGAATGTTATGAAAAGAAATTGGTTAAAACTTGCAGGAGTTGTGATCGCAATGTTGGCGGTCGGCATGACGGCTCAAGCATTACCTGTAGTCCAGGGACAAATCACTTTTGAGGGGGTAGCCACTCTAAACGATGCCCTCCCTAATGCAACTGCGTTTCAATCGTTTAAAGGGGTGCATGTCGCTAATAATACTCAAACGGGTAGTTTTGTCGGCACGGATGGTTACAATGTGGCGATGGTGCCGTTTACCTTCCTCCCCAGCCTAAATCCGGATCCCGTAACACAATGGGCCGTTACAGTCGGTTCGACCACATATTCATTTACTTTGAATTCACCATTAACTGTGCTGGAAACCAGCTCATCATTATCTGTTACCGGCTATGGCAGCGCCAGCATTACGGGCTTTGAGTCAGCCGTTGGTTTTTGGAGCTTAAGCTTACAAGGCAGAAGCGCAGACTTGTGTTTTTCTACTACTACTTCTGTTCCCGACGGCGGGACCACAGTGTTGCTTCTCGGTGCCGCATTATCGGCGATGGGCTTGTTCCGCAAGAAGCTCATGGCCTGATTAGGCAGCGTTCATTTCTAAGTTTTGCACTTCAGGGCGGGGATTCAATTCCCTGCCCTGTTTATTTTCGCCTGTTCCGAAATTCCCCGTCCGCAGCACAGCAAGCGAGTTCCATGATGGATTCCCTGGCGCGCATTTGGCGAAATGATGCTGTTGAAATGGGCAAGCCGCAACATGCGAGGCTGCGACGCCTTGGTCGCAGAGGGCGTCGGCGACGCCTTGCTGCCTCAATGCATCAATCTCAATATGAGCTGGTATTTTTCACTATGCGAGATCACCGCTAACCGACAGAATCTCGATGCAAAACCGACGAATTCCTTCTTCATTTGCCGATTGCAGATGCCTCCAAACGTCGGCACTGCTTACACCCAGCGCATTTCTATGTAAGTTGTTGATTTTACGGTTGATTTATCTGAATGCGGCCGGTTTTCATTGATTGCCGTCGGTATCCTTTACGATTTTCGCTTAAATGCACCCAATGGCTGGACTTCAGCTATAATTATAACCTACTGTCTAACCCGACTTCCGCTACTGGGGCAGAGAACTGACTTTTTTCGCGGTTGCAGCTGGCGGATTCCCGCAGGATTCCGCCAGTTTCCCGCGCCAAAGGGCGTGTAGTGGCGACCTACCCTCTTTTCACCCGCCGTGAAGGCGCTACACTGGGGGCATGTTTCTCAAGTGCAGCACGCGCAAAAAAGACGGCAAGGAGCATCGCTCCTGGTCGGTCGTCGAGAGCCGCCGCATCGGGCGCGGCGTGGTGCAACGGCACGTCCTCTACCTGGGCGAGATCAACGATTCCCAGCGCGCCGCCTGGCAGAAGGCCATTGCCGTCTTCGATGAACACGACGGCCAGACCCGCCAGTGCGCGCTCTTTCCCGCCGACCGCACCCCGCCCGCCACGGACACGCCCGCCGTGCAGGTGCAACTTTACCAACTCCAACTTTCCCGCCCCCGCGCCTGGGGCGCGTGCTGGCTGGGCGATCAACTCTGGCGCGACCTCCAACTCGACACCTTCTTCGCCGCCCGCCTGGGTTGCAGCCGCGAAGGCACGGACTGGGAGAAAGTCCTGCGCCTGCTCACGCTTTACCGGCTGCTTTCGCCCGGCAGCGAATGGCGCTTGCACCGCCACTGGTTTGCCACCACCGCCTGCGCCGATCTGCTCGGCGCGGACGAACGCCTCGCCCAGGACGACACGCTCTATCGCGGCCTCGACGGTTTGCTCGCACACAAGGACGAACTCTTCGCCCATCTGCGCGGGCGCTGGAGCGATCTCTTCGGCGCGAAGTTCGACGTGCTGCTCTACGATCTGACCAGCACCTATTTTGAATGCGACGTGCCGGACAGATGAAACCGATCCCCGCCGCTTCGGTTACAGCCGCGACAAACGCTGCGACTGCGTGCAAGTGATCGTGGCGCTGGTCGTCACGCCCGAGGGCCTGCCGCTGGCCTATGAAATGTTCCCCGGCAACACCGCCGACAAGACCACGCTGCGCGACATGCTCCAGTTGATCCAGAAACGCTACGGCCAGCGCCGAACGCATCTGGGTCATGGACCGGGGCATTCCCACCGAAGCCGTGCTGGCAGAACTGCGCGCAGAGCGATGCCAAGGTGAGTTACCTCGTCGGCACGCCCAAAGGCCGCTGACGAAACTCGAAAAGGAACTCGCCGACAAACCCTGGCAGCAAGTGCGCGAGCAACTGCGCGTCAAACTCCTGCCGCAGGAGGGCGAAGTCTATGTGCTGGCCGAAAGCGGCGCGCGCATCGGCAAAGAGCGCGGCATGCGCCGCCGCAAACTCAAGGCCCTCTGGCAGCGCCTGCACGAAATCCAGCAGCAAGACCTCACCCGCGACCAGCGCCTGGAAAAACTCGGCGGCGCGCGCGACCGCTGCCGGCCGCGCCGTCGCCGCGCTGGTCCACACCACCGTGGATGCCGCGGGCCAACTCACCTTCCGCCTCGACCGGGCGAAACTGCGCACCGTCCGCCAACGCGAAGGCCGGTATCTCTTGCGCACCAACCTGAGCGCCGACAACCCCGAACTGCTCTGGCGTTGCTACATGCAACTGGTGTTTGTGGAGGAAGCCTTCCGCACCTTGAAAGGCGACTTGGGCTTGCGGCCCATTTACCATCACAAAGCCGACCGGATCGAAGCCCACCTCTTCGTGGCGTTCCTGGCGTATTGCCTGAGCATCACCTTGCGGCAACGCCTCAAGGCGCTGGCCGGCGGACTGATGCCGCGCGTCGTGTTCGAGAAACTGGCCACGCTGCAACTGCTGGACGTGCGCGTGCCCACCACCGACGGCCGGGAACTGCTGCTGGTGCGCCGCACCGAACCGGACCGCGACGTGGCGCTGCTGCTGGCCCGGCTGAATCTGCCACTGCCGCCCCAACCGCCCCCGCGCATCAGCCGCTGCCAAAGCCAACTGAGCGGCGGCAATGTAGTGGCGACCTTTGCCGCTCCACCACGTCAAAACCCCAGCAAAATCACCCCCGCAATCCTGATCCCAGCCCCAGTAGCGGAAGTCGGGTTAAACGTATGTTATGAAAACTATGGATTGTTTTTCATGGCTTGGCACTGGGTTTGCTAGTTCATAATCCGGTTGAATTAAGCATCGAAAATAACAATCAAACGAAAAGGTAAAAAAATATGAGAAATAAATTATTGAAAATGACGGTGGCATTGGCGGCCGTGGTCGGTTTAAGCGCAAGCGTGCAGGCGATTCCTATAAGTGGAAGCATAGGATTTGACGGCCATTATACAAGCAACGCAACGGGGGATGATATGAGCACTGCAACCTCCGTGAACATCACTCACATTGATTCCGTTGTTGGCACAGGTGATCTTAGCGGAGCAACAGTAGCCAATTCCACTTTTTTGACTCCTGTTGGTGTGAATGCGAATCAAGTGAACCTGCCAACTGAGACATTGTGGACTACTGATAGCGGAACATACTGGTTCGTAATTGGCACGGAGTCCCAATCATTGAGCGGAGTAGGCAATTCGGTTCTCACGCTTTTTGGGACGGGCACCCTGAAAGATGGCACTCCTGCTGATGATGCAAGTGGCACGTGGAATTTGAGTTTCACTGCCAGTGGCGCTAGTTTCAAATGGAGTTCAACCACATCCAGCAATATTCCCGATGGCGGCGCGACGGTGATACTGCTCGGAGCCGCATTGTCCGCGATGGGGCTGCTTCGCAGAAAACTGATGGCCTAATCCGCCGGTTATTTTCGGTGTATTTAATTCAGGGCAGGGATTCATTTCCCTGCCCTGTTTCTTTGGATTGGACGAAACAGCGTTTAACCACGGGTGGACCCGGTTGAATTTTGAGGTTACTCGCCATTTGTCATGGGTAAAGCGCAGTTGTCGCGGAGCGACATCAGTGGTTAGCACGGCCCAAAGTGCCGGGAAAAGCGTCCGATAAAACCATGCGTCCTGAAAGGACGCTGGAACCGATCCTGTTTTCGGCATTTCCATCGTCTCTTGCGGGACGAATTCCCATGGTTGACTCAACCAGAGACAATGTCCCTGGCTAATTTCCAAAGTCGCTTTGCGACAACCAGACAGTTTTGAGGCAGTCTCACTCCGTCCACCCTCCGCAGAGCGACGGAGGAGGGGGGCGCACCGTTTCCCGTCTGTGCGGGGGGCAGAGGACTGACGCGCCCTACCCTGCAAAGTCTCAAGTCGCGTTCATTGGCATCATGCCGCTCCACTCCGGGGCTCGGATTCTCCTTACGTCAGTTGCTACGGTTCAGGGGCTCAGTGCGCAATCATTCCTTTCAGGGAATTCTCTCCTTGCGTGTGCCTAGGCACCGCTCCGACGCGAAACGCGCCCTGATGAGTGATTGCGGCACATCTCACACGGATGCCGGCCACACCGGCCTGAAATGCCGGTTATTGTATAATGATAAATAAATACATTTATTGCTTGCACTGGCGACTGGCCGGGTTCATGCTGTCTCCGTTCTTTGACATAAGTATTTGCTTTATTCCGTTCACACGATCCGGCCGCCGGCAAGCGCGTTGCGGCGACGACCTCCCGTCGCCGCAACGCCAGCTCCGTATTGCTATCCATGAGAATTTTGTTTTTTGCGTAAACTTTTTCGCGGCGGCGCGTTTTGCCGTAGCGCAGATTTGTAATCTGCCGTAACGCCGAATTGCATTCGGCTGGGCACCCGGTGCAGCGAGATCGTTCGATCCGGTCGCGGCCAGCGGATTACAAATCCGCGATATTTTGCGACGGCGGAACGAGGCTCAAAAATTGAATTGCGGTCATCTTGGGTAACTTGAGGTAACGTCTGGTAACCTCGACGGATGTGAAAAAGCCGGTAACCGGTCAAAATCGGTAAATAACGGTAAAAGAATCGAAAAGTGGTAAAGAAACGGTAAAGTTTTGAGTGCTCTATCAACCACTTACAACAAATGAGCCTTGGCCTGGTAAAGAAATGGTAAAGTCCCATGGCAGTCCGTGTTCCAGATTTCCGCTTTCGATTTGTGCGCTTTCAGCATGTCAGCTTTTCAACGTTTCAGGGTATCTGCCGTGGCAGCCAACGTCAGGAGGCTCAAATGCCTCTGCATTTTCCTAGCGTCGATGTTCGATGTTGAATGTTGAATGTTGAATGTTGAATGTTTTGGTTGCGGCCCGGCCGCGTTATGCCTTTGCGTTTAAAATCCGCTCCGGTTGCCCCGTGGCAGCCGGGGTCACGAGGCTCATAACCCATTCGTGAATAGTCGCGCCGTTCGCATCAAAAGTCTGGCGTTTTTCGCCTTCTTCGCGGCGCGCGCCAAAAAAGACATGACAAATACGCCAAAATGCGACAAAACACGCCAAAACGCGCCAAAACGCGATAGGGTTCGTTCCCGTCTTCACGGCGTTACGACGCGACCAGTCCGCTCCATTTAAATGACAATTTATATCCGTGTCCATCCCTGTCCATCCGTTTCCGTCCACCCTCTGCAGAGCTACGGAGGACGGGTGCGCGGCGCTTCGCGTCTGTGCGGCGGGCAAGAGGACTGCCCGCCCTACCTACAAATTCGTATCCATTCGTGGTTGGATTCGTTTTTTGCTGCATTTCGTATCACGATTTGAGATTTTTGCACTGGATTCAACTGTCAAATAGTGATTCGTTTTGTTCGGAGTTCCGCGTTCACGCGGCCTTGGAACCGCCTCAAGGCGGAACTCCAAACTAAAAAAATGAGCCACCACAAACTTTCAGGAATGAAACGATGAGCAATGCAGACATGCTGGCCTTCGCCAGCGCCGTTTTTTGCGGCGCTTTGGCACTGATAGTCGTCTGGAATGAGCGGCGTTCGGTTGCCCATTGGGCCTTTGTCGCGGGAATGGCGGCATTGGCCGCGGAGGAGGTGTTCTTCGCCCTCACGGCGGACGCCGCCACGCCGGAGGAAATGGTCTATTGGCAGAATTGGAGATCTGGCCGCCAAGTCATTTCTGCCCGGAATCTGGCTTTTTTTCAGCCTGACATATGCCCGCGGGAATTATTCAGAGTTTCTGAAACGATGGCGTCTGGGCGCTGGTGGCGGCCTTCCTGTTGCCCGTCGGGCTGGTCATTCTGTCTGGCAATGATTTCATTGTTTCCGCCGGCCAAAACCGAGACGGGCCATTGGATGTTTGGCCTGGGAATTCCCGGCAACGCTTTGAACCTGTTTTGCCTGATTGGCCTCGGTGCTGGTGCTGATGAATCTGGAGCGCACCTACCGGGCGGCGGTCGGGACCATGCTGTGGCGGATCAAGTTCATGATTCTGGGGCTGGGAGTGATTTTTGCCGTCCGGGCTTACGTCGGCAGCCAGGTGCTTCTCTTTCACGCCCTGGACCTCTCGCTCGAAGGCGTCACCGCGATGGCGACGCTGTTGGGCGGCGTGCTGATTCTGCGTTCGCTTTTTCGCGCCGGACATTTTAACGCGGATGTTTATCCGTCCCAGTCCGCCCTCCACAATTCGCTCACCGTTATATTGGCCGGCGCTTATCTGCTGATCGTGGGGGTGTTCGCCAAGGTGGTCGAGTTTTTGGGCGGCGATGCCTCGTTCACGTTGAAGGCTTTTGTGCTGCTGGTCGTCCTGGTGTTGCTCGCCGTCGTTGTTGCTGTCCGACCGGGTGCGGCTGCACACGCGGCGGTTTGTGAGCCGGCATTTTCAAAGGCCGCTCTACGATTATCGCTCGGTGTGGCGAAGGTTCACCGAGGAAACGGCTTCCTGCGTGAAGCCGGCGGAATTGTGCCAGGCCGCCGTGAAATTGGTGACGGACATTTTTCAGGTTCTTTCGGTGACGATCTGGCTGGTGGACGACAAGCGGGAGAATTTCGTGTTTGCCGCCTCGACTTTTCTGTCGGAAGCCAGGGCGAAGGAACTCCAACCCCAAAGCGCGGACGCGATGGAAGTGATGCGCGCCTTGGAAAAGCATCCCGACCCGATGGACTTGGACGCCTCAAAGGAGAGCTGGGCGGCCGTGCTTCGGTGCTGTCATCCCGACGAATTTCGCAAGGGCGGAAATCGCGTTTGCGTGCCGATGATGAGCGGCGGAGAGGTTCTGGGCTTGATGATTCTGGGCGACCGCGTCGGCGGCGTCAGTTTTTCCTGGCAGGATTTCGATCTGTTAAAATGCGTCGCGGACCAGGTGGCCGCCGGCCTGCTCAATGCCCAGCTTTCCCAGCGGCTGTTGCAGGCCAAGGAAATGGAAGCCTTCCAAACCATGTCGGCCTTTTTTGTCCATGACCTGAAGAACACGACCTCCACGCTGAATCTGATGTTGAAGAATCTGCCCGTGCATTTCAACGATCCCGAATTCCGGGCGGACGCTTTGAGGGGCATTTCGAAGACGGTGGAGCACATCAACCGCCTGATCGGCCGGTTGAGCCAGCTCCGCCACGAATTGCAGATCAAGCCCGTTGAATCCGATCTCAATGAAGTGGTGGCCAGGGCGCTGGCGGGCTGGGAGGAAGCCGCCGGCGTCAGCTTGGTCAAAAACCTTGGCACCGCTGCCCAAAATCCCGTTCGATCAGGAGCAGATGCTCAAAGTGGTGACCAATCTGGTTCTCAATGCCCGGGAGGCCGTGTTGCGTCAGCCGCCGCGCCAAGCGAAGCAGCAGCGGGCGAAATCCGCATCGAAACCGCGCAAAGCAACGGCTGGGTGGTCCTCACGGTGTCGGACAACGGCTGCGGCATGGCCCCGGAGTTTCTGAGCCGCTCGCTGTTCCGCCCGTTCCAGACCACCAAAAAAAACGGGCTTGGCATCGGGCTTTTTCAGAGCAAAATGATTGTCGAAGCGCATAAAGGCAGGGTGCAGGTCGAAAGCCAGCCCGGCAAGGGCACAACCTTTCGAATCATTTTGCCGCTGCCAAAACAAAACGGATGAATCCCAAATTGCTCATTGTTGACGACGACGACGAAATTCGCACGCAGATGAAGTGGGCGCTGGCGAATGACTATCGAGATTCTGCGTCGCCGAAAATCGCGCCGGCGCGGTCGAAACATTTCGGGCGGAACAGCCGGCGGTGGTCTTGCTGGATCTGGGACTGCCGCCCCAGCCCGCCAACCCGGAGGAAGGCCTGGCGGCTTTGTCCGAACTGCTCGCCATGGACCGGCTGGCCAAGGTGGTCATCGTCACCGGACAGGGCGAAAAGGAGGTGGCGCTTCGCGCCATCGGGGCGGGGGCCTACGATTTCCTGTGCAAGCCCGTGGAGATGGACGAGTTGAAATTTCTCCTGAAGCGCTGCTTCCACGTCGCGCAGCTCGAACGGGAATACCGCGAGATGCAGCAATTGTTGCAGGGCGACGCCTTTGAAGGTCTGCTCGGCACCAGCCCGCCGATGCAGGCGGTGTTCGATACGATCCGCAAGGTCGCCACCACCGACGCGCCCGTGCTGATTCTGGGCGAAAGCGGGACCGGCAAGGAGATGGCGGCGCGGGCCATTCATCAACGAAGCAGCCGGAAGAACGGCCCGTTCGTGGCCATCAATTGCAGCGCCATTCCCGAAACGCTCCTGGAAAGCGAATTGTTTGGCCACGAAAAAGGCTCGTTCACCGGCGCCCATGCCCAGCGCAAGGGCCGGATCGAAACGGCCGGCGGGCGGAACGCTTTTTCTGGATGAAATCGGAGAGATTCCCCTGCCAGTTGCAGGTCAAACTCCTCCGGTTCCTGCAGGAGCAGCGCATCAGCCGGGTGGGTGGCCGGGAGGAAATCCAGATTGACACGCGGGTCATCGCCGCCACAAACGCGGACCTCAAGAAAGCCATGGCCGCCGGGACGTTTCGCGAGGATTTGTTTTACCGCCTGTCCGTGGTGCAGATCGTCATGCCGCCGCTGCGCGAACGGGAAAACGACATTCCGCTGCTGGCGCAGTCCTTTCTCCACCGGTTCGCGGCACAAATCCCGAAGGAAGGAATGGCATTTGACAAGGAAGCGATCCGCGCCATGAACACCCATCCCTGGCCGGGCAACGTGCGCGAACTGGAGAACTGCGTGCGTCGCGCGGTCATCATGGCGGAGGGAAAACACCTGACCACCCAGGACCTGGGGTTGGCCCCCGCGACCGGCGGAACCCTCGGCACGCTCAAAAGCGCCCGGGAAACGGTCGAACGGGAAATCATCCAGCGCGTGTTGCGAAAACATTCGGGCAAAATCACACCGGCGGCAGCAGAGTTGGGCATCAGCCGGCCCACCCTTTACGAACTGATGGAAAAGTTGGGAATTGCCAGAGCATAGCGCCGGCGCCCCATCGTCGTCGTTCCCCTGAACGGAAATACAAAAAAATCCCTGCCCCCGCACAAACACACTCGCGCAATCGTGGATTTTCGTTTAGCTTTTGGCGGCAAACATCGTGAACAGGCATCCTGGAGCCAGTGAAATCGTCGCGCTGCTGAACGCATTGAAAAATGTGATTCGGGATTTTGCCGCGCGCGAGAAAAAGCTGAACACCGATTTTCGCGCCCAATCCGCCGCCGCCGACAAGCTGGCCGATGAAGCGGACGTGAAACGGTCGGCGAAACTGGCCGGGGACGTTGACGACGAAAATGCCGCGTTCGAGGAGCGGAAGCGGCAGCTTCAAATCAATTACGACAACCGCAAGGCCCGGATCAACCGCGCCCACGCCGCCGTCCGGAAAAAGGTGATGGATGAAATCAGCGAGCAGGACGCGCGGTGGAAATTCAAAAATCAGGCCAGTATGCTGGACGCCGAGCGCAGCAGGGACGACGCGCTGGCCGGCACCGTCGTCACGCTGGAAAATTTCCGCCGCGCCTCGACTGAAAGTGCCGGCGCTCTCGAAGAGCTGGCGCGGTCCGCGCGGCGGGCGTTCGGCGGCTGCGGAAAGTTCAGACGGCTGCTGTCTCCAAATCACAAATGGCCCGAACCCGATCTTGCGCCCGACGAAAATCATTTGTTCGAGCAGCAACGGCAATTGCAGGAAAAAATCCGCGGCGGCCTGGGCCGGTTCAAAAAAATGCCACTGCCACTGGTGTTCAGGTTCATTCCCGTCTGGCTGGCGGCGCTTTTGTTTCTGGCCGGCGCGGCGGTGCTGGTGATGAACCATTTCCAGGTGAAGATGGTCGTTCCGGCGCCGGACGCGGGCTGGGTCGCGGGCGCGGCGCTGGTTGTGCTGGCAATTTATTTCTTCGGGACGGGTGGCGCGGGTTCGCTGGCGAAAACCATCGCCGGCGATCTGGCAAAGGCGCGGCGGCTGCTGGACACGGCCGCGGAAAGGGCCGAACTGCGCTACCAGCAGGAACAGAATCGGATCAAAACCGGATATGCAACCACGGTCCAAAATCTGAACCAGGAATGGCGCGCGGCGACGAAGGGCGTGATTGAATTGCGCGGCTCCCGGCCGGTGAGCATTGACGAACAGGCGATGCGGGTTTTCAAAACACACGACCGGCAGCATCACGCCGCGAACGAACGGCTTGCCAAGGAATACGCGGAAATCCACGCGCGCCTGCGGCGGGATTTCGAGGCGGACAAAGAAAGATTTCTGGGGGCGCACGCCGCGAAAATGGAGAAGCTCAAAACCGGTTTTCAATCAAGCTGGCAGGCGCTTGAAGCTGAATGGAAAAATTCCATCCAGCCGCTCCACGACAAAATTCAAGCCGCCAACGCGGGGGCGGAGACGGTTTTTCCCGACTGGAATTCCGGGGTCTGGAAAAGCTGGACGCCGCCGCAAGTGTTTCAAAACGCCGCAAAATTCGCGCGGCTGGAGGTGGACGCCGGCGTGCTGGCCGAAACGATGCCAAAAGACAAGCGGCTGTCGCTGCCCGCCGCAAAATTTTCCGTGCCGCTGTCGCTGGCGTATCCGCTCGAAGGCTCGATTCTTTTTGAAACAAACAAGGGCGGCGAGGCCGAGGCGGTTGCCGCCATCAACAACATCATTTTCCGGCTGCTGTCCACGACGCCGCCAGGCAAGGTCAGCTTTACCATCTTCGACCCGGTCGGCCTGGGCCAGAATTTCGCCGCGCTGATGCACCTGGCTGATTACGAGGAGGGCTACATCAACAGCCGCATTTGGACGCAGGCGACGCAGTTCGAGGAAAAGCTCGCCGAGCTGAACGAGCACATGGAAAAGGTCATCCAGATGTATCTCCGCAACGAATACGCGACCATCGCGGATTACAACGCGCAGGCCGGCAGCATCGCGGAGAAATATCATTTCCTCGTCATCGCGTCATTCCCCGTGAATTTCAGCGACGTCGCGGCACGGCGGCTCCGCAACATCGCCGCCAACGGCGCGCGTTGCGGCGTGTATACGCTCATTCACTGGGACCAGCGCAACGCCCCGCCAAACGATTTTGTCCCCGACGAAATGCGGAAAAATTCCGTCCGGCTCGTGCGCGTCGAAAAGAATTTCCTTCTGGCTGACTGGCGCGAGCCGGGCGCACGCCTGACGCTCGACGCGCCGCCGTCACCGGAATCCGCGACACAATTCCTGCATGAAGTCGGCGCCAGCAGCAAGGATTCGGGGCGCGTCGAGGTGCCGTTCCAACAAGTCGCGCCGCCCGACGCCGAAATCTGGTCGGGTGACACCACCGAGGAATTGCGCGTGGCGATTGGCCGGTCTGGCGCGACGAAATTCCAGTATCTCGAAATCGGCAAGGGCACGCGCCAGCACGTTCTCGTCGCCGGCAAAACCGGTTCCGGCAAATCCACGCTGTTTCACATCATCATCACGAACCTTGCGCTCTGGTGCGCGCCGGAGCAGGTGGAATTTTATCTGGTGGACTTCAAGAAAGGCGTCGAGTTCAAGTGCTACGCCAGCCGGCATTTGCCGCACGCGAAAGTCATCGCCATCGAGAGCGACCGCGCGTTCGGCTTGAGTGTGCTCCAGCGCCTGGACGAGGAGTTGCGGCGGCGCGGCGATTTGTTCCGGCAGCTCGGCGTGCAGGACGTGGCCGGTTACAAGAAAGCCGGCGGCAGGGAGCCGATGCCGCGCTCGTTGCTGTTGATTGACGAGTTCCAGGAATTTTTCACAGAGGAAGACCGGGTGTCGCAGGGCGCGGCGGTGCTGCTGGACCGCATCGTCCGGCAGGGCCGCGCGTTTGGGATCCATGTGATCCTCGGTTCGCAGACGCTCGGCGGCGCCTACACACTGGCGCGTGCGACCATCGGCCAGATGGTCATCCGTATCGCGCTCATGTGCAACGAAGCCGACGCGTTCCTCATCATGGACCAGGACAACCCCGCGCCGCGCTTGCTGTCGCGGCCGGGCGAGGGCATTTACAACGACTCGGCGGGTTCCATCGAAGGCAACAGCCCGTTTCAGGCCGTGTGGCTGCCGGAAGAGGTGCGTGACGATTATCTGGCAAAAATCCGCGAGCGCGCCGACGAGAAAAAATTTCCGGGGCCGTTTGTGTTCGAGGGCAACGCGCCGGCGGACGTGCGGGAAAATCTTTTGCTGATCGAATTGCTGAAATCGTGGAAAACAATCTCCCTCTCCGCTCCCGGCGGGAGGGGAGAGGGCCGGGGTGAGGTGGGGGAGAAACTAATCCCAATCCAGTCACGCATCTGGCTCGGCGCGCCCAATTCCATCAAAGGCCCGACCGAGGCCGTCTTCCAGAAACAAAGCGGCAGCAATCTTTTGATCGTCGGCCAGAGCGAGGAGCGTGAGCTGACGCTGTTGGCCGCCGCGCTCGTCTCGCTGTCGGCGCAATTTCCGAAGGACACGGCGCGTTTCATCGTGCTCGACAGCACGCCGCCGGGATTTCCGGAGCGCGATTTTCTGGAGCGTGTCACTCGCGCTTTGCCGCACGACATTGAGCAGGCGGGCAACAGCAATCTGGCCGAAGCCATGAGCCGGCTGTCGGAGGAGTTGAAGAAACGCGCCGCCGATGAATCGGCGGTGTCGCCGGAGACGTTTGTGCTGATTCACGGACTGCAAAATTTCAAGAAGCTGCGGCAGGAGGATGAATTCAGCTTTTCATCGGGCGGTTCCGACGCGCCGAACCCGGCGGCCATTTTGCAAACCCTCATCAGCGACGGCCCGGCGCACGGCATCCACGTCATCGCCACGTGCGACACCTACAACAACGTGACCCGGTTTTTGGGACGCAAAATGCTGGCCGAATTTGAGGTGCGGGTGCTGTTCCAGATGAGCGCCAGCGATTCGGCAAGCCTGGTGGAGTCGCCGGACGCCGGAACACTCGGCCTGCATCGCGCGCTGCTTTACAACGACCGCGAAGGTTACACGGAGATCTTCCGGCCTTATGCGCGTCCCGGCAACGAATGGATTGAGGAAATCGCCGGATTGTTCGCGAACCGTTAAAGCCCCCCATGTGGTGAAACCAATGCCAGAAAAAATTCACACGAAAAAATTCCGTTTGACAACCCAGACCGAGTGCGGCAGTCTGTAATTGAGTTGACTGCGAAATTTCACGTGCCGGGTTGGAGCGTGGATGCTTCGAATGCCGGCAGAAAATAATCCATATTGAACTTTTCCGGTCGCGGGCCGTCCAATGCGTGACGGAAGTCGCGGTCGTAAAAACCGAGAGGCAACCGAAATCCAACCAGTTCAGCCCTAAAACAATTTAAATTTTGATTTATGCCAAAAGTCTCAACCAGAAAACCAAGGGCGAAGGCCGCCTCGTCGCGCGCCGCCGCGCAGCGCGCTGCCGTGCCGCCGGAAACGCCGCCGGTGGCGCCGGTGGTGGAATCACCCGCCGCCGAATCGTCCGAATTGACCGTTGACAGCGTCAAAGCCGCCGCCACGGCAAATGCCCAAAAAGACGCCTCCACCCTGCCCGCCGCCGAAACGTCGGCGGAGTTGCGGCCACCCTCCGCACCCGTCGAGCCGACCGCGGACGAGGCAAAAACCGAGGAGCGCCGCGGGTATCAACGCGACAAGATCGTCGCATCGCTGAACATCGCCAAACTTCAGGCCATGAGCATGACCGAACTGAACACCATGGCGAAGGAGTTGGGCGTGGAAAATTTCGGCACAATGCGCAAGCACGAGGTCATTTTCCACATCCTCCAGAAAAACGCCGAGCGCGCGGGCGTGCTGTTTTCCGAGGGCGTGCTGGAAATTTTGCCGGAAGGCTTCGGTTTTTTGCGCTCGCAGAGCTTCAATTATCTTCCGTGTCCGGAGGACATCTACATTTCGCCGTCACAAATCCGCCGGTTCGATTTGCAGACGGGGAATCTGGTCGCCGGCCAGATCCGTCCGCCCAAGGAAAAGGAGAAATTTTTCGCGCTGCTCAAGGTGGAGGGCGTGGACGGCGAGGACCCGGACAAGGCCAAGGAAAAAACGCACTTCGACAATCTCACGCCGCTGTTCCCCAACAAGCGGTTCATTCTCGAAACCGCGGCGGACGAATTGAGCACGCGCGTGCTGGACCTGGTTTGTCCCATTGGCAAGGGCACGCGCGGCCTCATCGTCGCGCCGCCGCGCACCGGCAAGACGGTTTTGATGCAGAAAATCGCCAACGCGATTCTCAAAAACAATCCCGAGGCGTATCTGTTCATCCTGCTCATTGACGAGCGGCCCGAGGAAGTCACGGACATGGAACGGTCGTGCCGGGGCGCGGAGGTGATTTCCTCCACGTTCGACGAGCCGCCGGAACGCCACGTGCAGGTGGCCGAAATGGTCATCGAAAAGGCGCGCCGCATGGTCGAGCACAAGCGCGACGTGGTGATCCTGCTCGACTCCATCACGCGGCTCGCCCGCGCCTACAACACCATCCAGCCGCACTCCGGCAAGATCCTGTCCGGCGGCGTGGACGCCAACGCGCTGCACAAGCCCAAGCGGTTTTTCGGCGCGGCGCGAAACATCGAGGAGGGCGGCTCGCTCACCATCATGGCCACGGCGCTGGTGGACACCGGCAGCCGCATGGACGAGGTCATCTTTGAGGAATTCAAGGGCACCGGCAACATGGAGGTGCATCTGGACCGCGCGCTGGTGGACCGGAGAATTTTCCCCTCGATCAACGTCGAGCGCTCCGGCACGCGCAAGGAGGAGCTGCTTTACCATCCGGACGAATGCAGCCGCGTCGTCATCCTGCGCCGCGCGCTTGACGGGCGTGCCGCCGGTGGAGGCGATGGAGCTGGTGCTGGGCAAGCTCAAGCAAACCAAGAGCAACATCGAGTTCCTCCTGGGCATGGCCGTGAGTTGACCGAACGCTCTTTGGGCTTTCTGTTGAGTCATGAAGATTGAGAGTCCAAATTACGGTCGGAGCTTGGGCGTAGGCGGCTGTGGTTTGGACCGTTTAGCCCTCAGTTTGAAATATTATGATCTCCGTCGGCGGAGGATTCGGTTTGATTGTGCTGGCGATTTACTTTCTCTTTTTCACTGAAAGTGGATGGCTGCGGATCATTGGCGGTTTATATGTCGTATTCTTTTTTGTTGTTTCTATCATCGCGGCTTGTCTGAGCGATGAACCACTCCTGCGCCTGGGTATTCCGGGACTCGTCGCACTGCTGATGGTTGTCGCATACAACATCCGCAATATCTGGAAAGGGTGGCCATGATGTATGAATTTTCCGATCCAAACGCAGCGCTGGAGTCAACAGCCACCGCGCCTTGAGTGTTCGATTGCAAGGAAAATGGTTGAAACAACCGCCTTGTTAAACCCGTCTGAAATCCTATAATTTGCCAGACATGGACACCCATTCCTTCTCGAAGAAAAAAATCGGTGTCGAATCAGGCGAACCGGCGCTGACGCCGCCGCCCGCCGGCACCGCGCAGACGGCTTTTGCCAAGAAACCCAAGCTGGCCTCCGGCAAATCCAAAAAACGCGACATCCCGGAGGGCCTGTGGACCAAATGCCCGACCTGCGAGGCGATGATTTTCGACAAGGAACTGGACGAAAATTCCAAGGTCTGCCCCAAGTGCCAGCATCATTTCCCCATCGGCTCGCGCGAACGCATCCATTCGCTCGTCGAAACCTGCACGTTCGAGGAAATGGACGCCGGCATGACCAGCGTGGACGTGCTGCGCTTCAAGGGCGTGGCCACCTACAAATCCAAGCTGGAGGGATACCAGAAAACCACCACGCTCAAGGACGCCGTCGTGACCGGTCTCTGCAAAATCGGCCCGCACCGCGCGGCGCTGGGCGTGATGGACTTCAGTTTCCTCGGCGGCTCGATGGGTTCGGTCGTCGGCGAAAAACTGACGCGCCTCATCGAGCGCGCCACGGAAAAGGAACTGCCCGTCATCATCATCTCCAGCAGCGGCGGCGCGCGGATGTATGAAGGCATGTTCAGCCTCATGCAAATGGCCAAGACCTCCGCCGCGCTCGCCTATCACGCGCAACAACGCCTGCCCTACATCAGCGTGCTCACCCATCCGACCACGGCGGGCGTGATGGCCAGCTACGCCAGCCTCGGCGATTTGATTCTGGCCGAGCCGGGCGCGATGATTGGCTTCGCCGGCCCGCGCGTCATCAAGGACACCACGCAGGCCGAACTGCCGCCGGGTTTCCAGACCGCCGAATTTCTGCTGGACCACGGTTTGATTGACGCCATCGTGCCGCGCAAGGAAATGAAGGCGCGGTTCATCGGGTATCTGGATTTTCTCACCGCCGGGAAAAAAGCCGCCGCAAATTCCTGACAGTTCAAGCCCGGCAGCCAGCTTTGGGGAGCTTCGGTTCATTTCCCGATGCAGAACTGGCTGAAAATCGAGTCGAGCAAATCTTCCGTCGCCGTTTTGCCGACGATTTCACCGACGGCGGCGGCGGCGATGCGCAAATCCAGCGCGACCAGTTCCAGCGTCGCGCCACCGCGCAAGGCGTCCACCGCCCGCCCCGCCGCCGCGCGCGCGCGGTTCAACGCGTCCTGATGCCGCGAATTGATCATCACCTGCAACATTTCGGATTTGATTTCGCCGGACCAGATCAAGTTCCCTGATGGCGTCTTTCAACTTTTCTATTCCGTCTCCGGTTGCGCAGGAAATATCCACAACGACGACCGTGACAAGCGACACGTGACACGTGACACCTTCCAGTTTCACCGGCAAATCGGTTTTGTTGCGGACGAGAATGCGTTTCTTGCCGGCGAATTCGGCGAAATACTTTTCATCCGCCGGCGTCAATGGCTCGCTCGCGTCGAGAACGTGCAGGATGAATTCCGCCTTCGCCAGCGCCTCGCGGCTGCGGCGGACGCCTTCCTGTTCGATTTCGTCGCGCGCCTCGCGAAGGCCGGCGGTGTCAATGAACACCACCGGCAGGCCCCGGATGTTCGCCGTCTCCTCAATCGTGTCGCGCGTCGTGCCGGGAACCGGCGAGACGATGGCGCGGTCGTGGCCGAGCAGTTGATTAAGCAGGCTCGATTTGCCCGCGTTGGGCCGGCCGACGATCGCCGCGCGGATGCCGTGGCGCAGAATCTGTCCCTCGTTCGCCGTGCGCAGGAGTTCGTCCATGAATTTCATGCCGTTTTCCAGCCGCGCCAGCAATTGCTCCTTCGTGTCCGGCGAAATGTCCTCGTCGGGAAAATCAATGTGCGCCTCGACGTGCGCCAGCGTGTGCATCAAGTCATCGCGCAGAAGGTTGATGCGCCGGGAAAGTTTGCCGGCGAGCTGCTCATTGGCGGCGGCGAGGGCGAGTTCCGTGCGCGAACGGATCAAGTCCGCCACGGCCTCGGCCTGCGCGAGGTCAATGCGTCCGTTCAGAAAGGCGCGCCGCGTGAATTCGCCGGGTTCGGCCAGGCGCGCGCCGTTTTCGAGCAGCGTGTCGAGAACGAGTTTCGCGGGCAAAATGCCGCCGTGGCAGGAAATCTCCACCGTGTCCTCGCGCGTGAACGTGCGCGGCGCGCGCAGGACGGCGAGCAGCACTTCGTCAACCACCGTTTCGCCGCGGACGATTTTGCCGTATTGAACGTGTGCGTCGCCGCCGCGGACGGCTTCAGGGAATTTTTCCCGGCGGGCAGAAAACATTTGTCGGCGACGTGCGAGCGCCTCGCGCGCCGGAAACGCGGACGACGGCCAGCCCGCCCTCGCCGGGCGGCGTGGCAATGGCGGCAATGGTGTCGTCGAACATGGCTGAAGTGTGATGCGAAGAGGCAGGAGTGAGAAGTCAGAATTCGCGCTGGGATTTCCCCGACCGGCACAATTCATTTCAAGAACGGCAGCTTGGAGGCGACATGGGAAATGACCTGCTCGAGCGGGTTTGAAGTTCCCCGCCAAATAGCCGGCGGTGAGGTAACGTTCCAATCCCGTCACCATGACGAGCAGAAGCGCAACTCATGACAAACAGGCCGAAGGCGTGCGGCGGGTCCGGTTGCATGACGCGCGGGACGCCGATATAAAGAATTTTGACGCAGAGCATCATGCCCATGACCCAGGGAACCCAGAGGTTTATTGTCGGCGCGGCGTCCAGCAGCCGGAACAGAAACACCGGACTCAACCCGTAGATCACCACTTTGAACGCCTGTGTGTAAGTCTGGCCGCCGCGAAATGTTTCGCTCAACGCCTTGATCATGTGCGCGCAAAGCGCGATGACCGCGCCCATCAGGAACAGTCTCCATCGCTTCGAAAACCGCCACTTCCCCACGTGTGAATATTTTGACCGCGCCGGTGTTCGACTGCCATCGTCCCCATTCGACGAGGCTGTAACTTTCCAAAGCGGCCACGATCAGCATCATCGGCAGCAGGTAGAACGTCACGATGAACAAAAGTCCCCGCCGCGAAAGCGCCACCCGGTCCCACGCCGCCAACGGCTCAAATATCAGAAACAACGCCTTGATCATCCGCCCCCATAAATACCTTTTTGGTGGCGCGCTGACAATAGAATCCACCGCCAAAGCGCGGCCCGCCGGTTTGCGTTCTGGCTGATACAGGGAATTGGCGGGACAAAATCCGCTTTCGCCGCGGGCGCGCGCGTGCTTTACTCGCCGGGTGAATGTCAACCTCGGCATCTGGAGCAAGCTGACGAAAATCGTCTTCGGCCTCGTCGTCCTTGCCGTGGTGCTGCTCATCGGCGTGAGCTACCTGCCGCTGATCCGGCAAAATGAGCGGATGCAAAAGGAAAAACTGCGGCTGGAAACGGAGCTTCAGGCCGAAACTGCAAAATCCAGGGAGCTTCAGGCTGAAATCGAGGCGCTGCGCAACGATCCGAAAACCATCGAGCGCCTCGCCCGTGAAACGCTGGGCTACGCAAAGACAAACGAAATCGTGATCCGCTTTGAACCGCCCGCGACAAACGCGCCGGGACAGTAAAACCTTTGCGATTTGCGGTAGATGAATTGCGATTGATATCCCAAGTTCGCCCGCGCACGGTGTTTTCGAATCATCAATTGCAAATCATCAATCGTCAACCCCTCACACCGTCATGATTTCTTTTTCCTTGTTGGCGACGTGCGCGTCAATCTTGGTGGCGTAATCGTCCGTCAGCTTCTGCAAATCCTTTTCACACTGCTTCTCCTGGTCCTCGGTCACGCCGCTGTCGTGGCCGTGCTTCTTCAACTGCTCCATCGCGTCGCGGCGCACGTGCCGGATGGCCACGCGCCCGTCCTCGGACATTTTCTTGATCATCTTGACGAACTCCTGCCGCCGTTCCTGGCTCAACTCCGGGAACGCCAGACGGATGATTTTGCCATGAACGGCCGGGTTCATTCCGAGGTTCGCCTTCTGGATCGCCTTCTCGATCGGGTGCAGCGAGTTCAAATCCCACGGCGTGATCGCGAGCATCCGCGGCTCCGGCGTGGTGATGCCCGCCAGTTCGCGGATGCGCATCTGCGCGCCATAAACTTCGACCACGATGTTTTCGACCAGTCCGGCGGACGCCTTGCCGGTGCGGACGCCGGCAAATTCGTTCAAAACCACCTGCTCGGTCTTGAGCATTTTTTCCTCCGCTTCCAGCAAAATGTCGTCGAGTGTCATAGGCCGGAAAATTAACAAATCGGCCCGCGCGGTGGAACAACAATTATCCGTGGAGATTCCGGAGCGCGGCCTGCAATTCTTGAAACTGGAATTGGAACCCCGCTTCGAGAAATCTTCCCGGTGCGGCGCGGCACCCGTCAAGCGCCAGCGACGGTTCGCTGTTCATCAATCGTGCGCCCAGTTTCACCGCCCAAGCCGGCGCGGGCGGGCTCCACGGACGATGCAACGCACGCCGCAGTTCGCGCATGAATTCGGAATTCGTCACCGGATTCGGCGCGACGGCGTTGAAAGTTCCCGAAAGGGTGTCGCGCTCAATCGCGTCGAGGAACAACCGCGTCAAATCCGCCAAGTGAATCCAACTGATGAATTGGTTGCCGCCGCCAGCCCGGCCGCCGAGAAATAATTTCGTCAGCTTCGTCAAAACCGGCAACGCGCCGCCGTCGCGTCCGAGCACAAAACCGATGCGCAGTAAAACCTTTCGCGTCTCCGGCGTGTCCGCCGCATTGAAGGCGCCTTCCCATTGTTTGCAAACTTCGGCGAGTGCATTGTCGCCCGGCGGCGAATTTTCATCGCAAACATTTTCATTGTGTCCGCCGTAAAAACCGATGGCGCCGGCTTGAACCCAGACGCGCGGCGGATTTTTGACGCGCCCCAGCGCAATGGCAATCGCGCGGACGGAATTGACCCGCGAACCCGCCAGCTCGCGCAGATTTTCCGGCGTGTGCGGACAGTTGATATTTTTCCCGGCGAGGTTTATCACGGCTTCCGCGCCGTCGAGGAATTTCACCCATTCACCGGCATTCACGCCGTCCCATTCCACTTCACGCACGCCATCGGTTCGCCCGCGCGGCGCGCGCGTGAGCACCACCGCCTCGTATTCCCGCGCCAGCAATTCTCTCGCGAGCGCGGAGCCGATGAAGCCGCTGCCGCCGGCGATGATGATTCGTTTTCCGCTCATGGCAAAATCATTCTTGCAGCGCGAGCTGCGGCTCGTTCGCGGCGGAGAGAGGATTGGTTTTGAAATCCTCCTTCTCCAGTTGAAGCAGCCAGCCGGCGATCAAGTGCCGCACCGCCGCGAGGTCCAATCGCTCGTGCAGCGACGGGTATTTTTCAAAATTCGTCCGCGCCAGCTTGAACAGCGCGGCGGCGGGACGCAAATGGTTCCTTTGAAGATGCACAAACGCGCCGGCGAGTTGAATCAGCCCCTTGTAAAAACTTCCGTTCGCGCCGTGCCGGTCCTTGAGCCAGAGGTGTTCCAGAACGTCGTGCGCCTCGAAAAATTTCCCCCGGTTGAACAACTCGAAATAACCGGCGTAATGCGGATCGAGTGATCCATCTTGGAATTGCCCGGCCATCGCGGAAATGCGTTTTCCTTTGTTGCTCACGGATGCAGGTTAAAGCCCAAAGTCCAAAGTCCAAAGTCCAAAGTCTGCCGGCGCGTAGCTGCGACGCCCCCGTCGCAGAACGTGCCGGCGACGCCTCGTCGCCAGCATCGCCGCACCCACCAAACCGTGTGGCGAGATTTCCGCGCGACGGGGGCGTCGCAACTACGCGCTCCGACAACTGCATGGTTCCTCTGGACTCTGGACATTGGACTTGAGGCTTTGGACTTCATTTGACATTCTGCGCGCATGGCGAAACCTGCTTTGGGACGCGGTCTCGGCGCGTTGTTGGGCGGCAATCCGGTTCTGACCCAGCCCGCTCCGGCCGCGCCCGCTCAACCCGCGACTCCGGCTACCGCGCCCGATGACCGCGAGCGCGTCCGGCGCGTGCCGCTGGGCCGCATCCGGCCCTGCCCGCTCCAGCCGCGCAAGGATTTTTCCGACGAGGCCCTGAAGGAACTCGCCGATTCCATCCGCGAACAGGGCATCGTCCAGCCGCTGATCGTGCGCGAGCGCGGCGGTTTTTTTGAACTGATTGCCGGCGAACGCCGCTGGCGCGCGGCGCAGCTCCTGAATTTGCCGGAAGTCCCCGTCATCACCCGCGAAGCCGATGACCGGGCGGTGCTGGAACTGGCGCTCATCGAAAATCTGCAGCGCGAAAACCTGAATGCCATCGAGGAGGCGCACGGCTACGCGCAACTGGCGGAGCAATTCCAGCTGACGCAGGAGGACATCGCCGCGAAAGTCGGCAAGAGCCGCGCCGTCGTGGCCAATGCGCTGCGGCTGCTGAAATTGCCGGAGCCGGTTCAAAAATTCATCCGCGACGGCCGGCTGTCGGTCGGCCACGGCAAGGTGATTCTCGGTTTGAGCGACGAGAAACTACAGCAGCTCGCCGCCGAGCGCGTCATCAAGGAAGGTTTGAACGTCCGGCAGGCGGAAGGCTTGGTCGCCAAGCTGCAAAACCGCGGCGCGCGCAAAGCCGGAACGAAACTGGAAACAGTCGCCCCGACCGCCGGCGATCCGCACGTGGCGGATGTGGAGGCGCGGCTGCGCGAAGTATTCGCCACGAAAGTGAAGTTGAATTACGCGCAGGGCAAAGGCTCGGTGGAAATTTCATTCTTCAGCGAGGAGGAGTTGGAAAGGATTCTGCAAATCCTTGG
Source organism: uncultured Verrucomicrobiae bacterium (assembly GCA_963711945.1). Classification (GTDB taxonomy): domain Bacteria; phylum Verrucomicrobiota; class Verrucomicrobiia; order Limisphaerales; family UBA11358; genus UBA11358. Next base: position 815,178 of record CAVQGB010000010.1, read on the forward strand.
CGTGACAAGTGGCGGGTGACGGGTGACGAGAAACAACCCACAGTGTTTGAACAACATGGAAAATTCGGACCGGTTGGACTCATTCGGAATTTACAAACTGGCTCGCAAACTCTTTGATGAGTTTTGGGCGGACTCCGATGTTCTTGCCAAAGATTTTCGGGGGCGTGAACTGGCCAATCAGCAGGTGCGCAGCCTCGATTCTGTTTGTGCGAACATTGAAGAAGGTTACGGGCGAGGATTTGGAATGGAATTGCCACAACACCTGAAAATTGCCCGCGGTGAAGCGCGTGAAAGTCTCGGGCGTTATGAACGCTGCCGCCAATTGCTGCCAGCGGAAGTCATTGAGCACCGAGCATCCACACTCAATCATATCATTGGTGGTTTGGCTAAAACGATCATTACCATTGAAAATCGCAGGAACCTATCTGGCAACGAGGTTTCGTCGCGTCACCCGTCACCCGTCACCCGGCACTCTCCATGATATTAGAACGTCATCAAATACGGCCATCCAACGCTCCGGCAAAAAGGCGCGGCCATTGAAAAAGTCACCCCGGAAATCAAGAAGCTCATCGCCGACATGTTCGACACAATGCGCGAGCGTCATGGCGTCGGGCTGGCGGCGCAGCAGGTCGGGCGACGCGTTGCAACTCACCGTGATTGACGTGCGCGAGGTCAAGGACCGTCCATCCACGCTCGAACTCAAGGGCAAGCCCAGCGACCCGGAGGCGTTCATGCCGCTGGTTCTCATCAACCCGGAGATCAAGCCGTTCGGCGAACCGGCGGCCGGCGGCGAAGGCTGCTTGAGCTTCCCGGAAATCTACGCCGAAATCACACGGCCCGAATCCGTGGAGGTGAAGGCGCTGAACGAAAAGCTGAAGCCTGTGGAATTCCGGTGCGGCGGCCTGCTGTCGCGCGTCGTCCAGCACGAGGTGGACCATCTCAACGGCATCCTGTTCATTGACCGGATGACGATGGCCACCAAGCGAGAACTCAAGCCGGAGCTGGACGAATTGCAGGCGCAGACAAAAACGGAGTTGCAGGGAAAGTGATTGTTCATACTTCGACGAAACTGGTTATTGGCTCATTTCAAATTCTTGACCAAAAACATAATCGTATGAAAAGACTCATCATGCCGGCAGTTGTGGTTCTATTGGCCATGATATTTCTTGCCGCCTGCAAGAAGCAGAGTGTTCAGACCGACACCGGCAACACCCCGCCGTGGACTTCGAGCCAGGCTGCGGCTGCGGATTCCGTTGAAGGACAGCTTCGCGCCCAGGGAAAACACTGGGTGAAAACCGCGGGCGAGATCACGACGGGGGCGTATGTGCAGGACATATTGGAAGGCAGGCTGGACCAACTCGAAGGAAGAGGCGCCATTGGAAAGGTCGTCTCCGTAAGCACGGGCGACAATGGCCAGAAAGTCGCAAAGGTGGACTTTGGCCGCGGCTATTCGGTAGGCATTTCACTGACCGAACTTTCGCTGGTCAAGATCGTTTCCAACTAGGCCGCTGGCGATGCGCTTGAAGTCAGAAGCAGTGTAACTACTTTTCGAGTATTCACGTCTAACACAATCGTGAGAAGAATAATCAAGTTGGTGGAAGAAACGTCCTGTCCCGTGATCATGGCAGCCGCCTTCGGGTTGTTCACGCTGGGGCAATCGGTCCAAAGCGCTTCAGCCGCCGAGCCTTACAAAATCATCGCCATCACCCAGACCAATGGAACCGGGCTGATGAATTTGATAATGGCCGATAGCGACGGTCGCCTTCTCTATGTGCCCCGCGGCGATCACATTCTGGTGTTCGACCTGGACAGCTATAAATGCGTCGGCTCCATCCTCGGTGCGGGATCTGGGGAGGTCATGTCCCCGGCGGGGGAGATTTTGACAGGGCCCGGGGTGGGAACGATTCCCCGCACGCACCTGGCTGATCCCTCGCTGGTGGCCAATTTTGCCGGGTTTGGCGTCGCAGTGGATACCAAGACGCACCACGGGTTCGCCAGCAGCAGCCCGGTATTGATGTTTGACGCGACTACCCTCCAGCCGATCAAGAAGATTGCGGATGATGCGTTACCGCGTGGCATCTTGTTTGAGCCAGCAACGGAACGGGTCTATGTCCTGAATGGTCGCGCCCCAACCGTCACGGTGATTGATCCGAGCGACGGCTCCGTGGCCGGGACAATTGATGTCGGCGGCTTTCCCGAGCGAGGGGCGAGCGACTCCAACGGCCGGGTCTATATTGGCATGGTTGGCAACGAGGGCCGCATTGCGGTGGTGGACGCCAAGGCGATGAAGTTGGTTACTACTTACTCCCTGGGTATGGGCAACCATCTGGCCGGCTTCGGAATTGATGTCACCAATCACATTTTGTTTGCCATGTGCCGCTCGTCCAGTTGCGTGATCCTGAACTCGGAAGACGGAAAAATCATCACCAGGCTGCCGCTGCCGGGCGAAAGCTTCGACGGCGGGTTCAACCCGGCGACGATGGAAGCGTTCAGTTCGCAGGCAAACGGCGAGCTGACAATCATTAAGGAAAACAGCCCGACGAATTTTGAAGTGGAGCAGACGGTGCAGACCAAATCGGGGGGAAGGTGCTGCGCGCTCGACACGAAGACCGGGCACATCATTGTAACAGCGACGGAGCACGCCCCCACAACCGGCAACCAACCTTTAGTCAGTTGGGGACCGGGATTGCTGGATTTGATCGTGGTGGGACGGTAAGGAGAAAACAGGATTAGGATTACGGTGAACCCCGCTCCTCAAGATTGGCTTCAATTAACAACGCGAAATCAATTGACTGACATTGGAGTTGACAAAGGTGCGGAGAAAATCCTTCCGCAGCCAGCAATTTCCGCTTCCATTCCAATCCGCCGGAGAAGCCGCCGAGCTTTTTGTTCGCGGCCAGAACGCGATGGGATGTAATCAAGACCGCAATCGGATTGGCGCGAGGCGTCGCCGGCACCTTCTGTGATGCGGGCGTCGCAGTTCCCGGCGCCGTGGCTTCGGCATTGAACTGTGTGCCTCCGGCCAGGATGAAGCATCCGCCTGGTGGCCGAAAACGGCATGGCTTGCGGGCGGATTTGCCGGCTTGACGAAAATTCCTGTTTCTCTGCGGGGCGGTTTGCCGCATCTTCAACGCGAGCCAAAATGAAAACCGCCGCTGCCATCCTGCTGTCCCTTGGCCCGCTGCTGTGCGCGGCGCAAAGTATTCCGTTGCCGGTCATTCCCGGAGCCGCGTTCAAAATCACGAATTTCGGAGCGGTCGGCGACAGCAAGACACTCGACACCTCCGCAATACAAAAAACGATTGATGCCGCATCGCGCGCCGGCGGCGGCACGGTTTTGGTTCCGGCAGGAAAATTTTTGACCGGCCCGTTCACGCTGGCCAGCGGCATCAACCTGGAACTGGCCAAAGACGCGGTCATTTTGATCAGCGACGACCGCATGGCTTACCCGGTCAGCCAGTCGCGGTATGTGGACGCCATCACGGCGCGGGATGCGCACGACATCAAAATCAGCGGCGCGGGAACGATTGACGGCCAGGGCCAGTCATGGTGGGCCGCGTTCCGGTCCGACCCCGGAATGACCCACCGGCCCTATCTCATCAGGTTTTCAAGATGCCAGAGGGTGGAGATCGCGGACGTGACGCTGCGGAATTCGCCGATGTTCCATCTCGTGCCGCAAAATTGCACGGACGTGACGATTCGCGGAATCACCATCCTCTCGCCGACCAACGCGCCGAACACGGACGGCATTGACCCGTCGGGCTGGAATTTCCTCATCGCAGATTGCACGATTGACACCGGCGACGACAACATCGCCATCAAGCCGACCGGGGAACGCCAGCCCGGCAACGACAATTTTCTCATCACCGGCTGCCGCTTTCTACACGGGCACGGGATGTCCGTGGGCAGCGGCACGGCGGGCGGGCTGGACCAATTGACGGTCAGCAACTGCGCTTTCGTTGGAACGGATTCCGGCATCCGCATCAAGACGCTCCGGGGCAACGGCGGCCTGCTCCAAAATGCGATTTGCGAAAATCTCACGATGGACGCGGTCAAGAATCCAATTTACATCATTGACTGGTATCCCGAGCGAAACGCCCCGACGAACCCGGCCACCGAGAAGGCGGAACCGGTCGGGCCAACCACGCCGTTCAACAAAAGCATCGTCATCCGAAACGTCACCGCGACGAATTGCCTGACCGCGGGTGTGATTCGCGGATTGCCCGAGGCTCCGATCGCCGATGTGCTGCTGACCAACGTCACCATTTCCGCCGAAACCGGAATGACCATTTATCACGCGAAGGGAATCAAATTCGTCGCATCGAAAATCAACGCGCACCGCGGCGGCAACATCACCGCCTTTGACGCCCGGATTGAAGGCCTTGCCGGAAAATAGGGGCGGATGTAATGTTGCTTCAGTTTCACGAGTGCGAAAATACATCGCCATTGCGATTGTCGGATTGGTTTCCGTTTTTGCTCTCCACGCCGACCAACCGGAATGGAGTCAGGTGCCGGAGATTCTGTCGCGCATTGTCCCGCCGGCGTTTCCCGAGCGAGATTTCGACATTACCCGGTTCGGCGCGGTGGCCGGCGGTCAGACGGATTGCACGGCGGCGATTGCGAAGGCGATTGACGCCTGCACCGCGGCGGGCGGCGGGCGCGTGGTGGTTCCCGCCGGGGAATTTCTGACCGGCCCGATTCATCTGCAGAGCAACGTGAATCTGCATCTGGAGACCAACGCGGTTTTGGAATTCAGCACCGACCCGAACGCGTATCTGCCCGCCGTGTTCACGCGGTTTGAAGGCACGGAATGTTACAACTTATTCGCCGCTGATTTACGCGTTCGACCAGAAAAACGTCGCCGTGACCGGGCGATGGCACGCTGGACGGCCAGGCCGACGCGATCAAACTGGCTGGCGTGGAGCAAAAAACGCCGCAAGAACGCGCGAAGCTGATGAAAATGGCCGATGACAACGTGCCGGTGGAGCAGCGGCAGTTCGGCGCGGGCGATCATCTGCGGCCGGATTTCATCCAGTTCAACCGCTGCCGGAATGTTTTGATTCGAGGGCGTCAACATCCGCCGCTCGCCGATGTGGGAGATTCATCCGCTGCTCTGCACGAACGTCACGGTGCGCGGCGTGGACATCTTTTCGCACGGCGCGAACAACGACGGCTGCGATCCGGAAAGCTGCCGCGACGTGCTGATTGAAAAATGCCTGTTCGACACCGGCGACGACTGCATCGCCATCAAGTCCGGCCGCAACAACGACGGCCGGCGCGTGGGCGTGCCGTCGCAGAACATCGTCATCCGCGATTGCACGATGCGCGACGGCCACGCGCGGCATGGCCATCGGCAGCGAGATTTCCGGCGGTTGCAGCAACGTGTTCGTGGAGAATTGCGAGATGAGCAGCCCGAACCTGACCTGCGCGCTGCGGCTCAAATCCAACGCCATGCGCGGCGGCGTGCATGCAAAATATTTTCATGCGCAACGTGAACGTCGGCGTCGTGAAGGACTCGGTGTTGCAGATTGATTTTCTTTACGAGGAAGGCGCGAAGGGCGATTTCAAGCCGGTCGCGCGAAATGTGGTGATGGAAAACATCACGGTCGCGCAGACGCCGCGCGTGCTGAACGTGCGCGGATTTCCCGCCGCCGAAATCAGCGGCGTGCGGATTTACAATTCCACCTTCAAGCAAATCAAAAAGCCGGACGTGGTGCAGGATGCCGACGTGAAGCTGGTGGATTGTTCGCTGGAACCGGCGAAGTGATTATTCCGGGGGAATCCAATGGTCCGCGCCGGCAAGCACTTTGCCGGTGATGATTTTCCCGGCCTCGACGGCGGTCAGTTGTTTCGTCCAATCGGGGCGGTCCTCCGGACGCGCACCCGGGCCGGTGCTGTTGAATTCCGCGTAGCGCGCCGTCGCGTGCGCCTCCGGTTTTTTCCAGTCGTTCCAGCCTTCGGGCCGCACGACGTCGGACATGTCGCAGTTCAAGAAAATCGTGCTGGCATAAATCCGCCACGGACGGCCGAGAAAAGTTTTTACGCCCGGCTCGCCGGTGATTTTGCAGTGCGAGAAGACGAAGCCGAACGGCTGTTCAGCCGGCGTGGAGGCGGCGGTGATGTAGCCGTTGCGCAGGCAGTTGATCTGGCATTGCTCAAACCACGCCGTCGCCGCGCCGAAAATGAAATCCACGTGGCCGGCGATGTAGCAATTCTCAAAATACTGCCGGCCCCGGTTCAGCAGAATCGTGTCCTGCCAGCCGAGGAAGCGGCAGTTGCGGAACGCCGCGCGGTCGCCGTCCACGCGGATGGCAAGCGCCTGGCCGACCGGCCCGGCGGAGTTTTCGAACGTGAGGTTTTCCGCCGTGAAATCGTCCGCGTCAATTGTCGTCGAAGGCGTTTTGAACGTGCCGATGGGTTTGCCGTCGGCGTTCGTGATGCCGGCGTAAAGATTGAACGTCAGGATGGTGTTGGTCGCGATTTTCGCCGAGCAGCTTGAAAAACGCCTTTTCGCGCTGGATGTAAATCAATTCCCTGTAAATGCCGGGCTCGATGTGGATGACGACGGGATTGTTCGCTGTTGCCGGACGGCACGGACATGATGGCTTCCTGGACGGACTTGAACGGCGCGCTGCCATCTGCGGCAACGAAGAGATTGGTTTGCGCCGGCAGGCTGGCGGCGACAACAAGCCCCGCGGCGGCGCAGGTCAAAATCCTATGCGTCACGCGAACAGGCTAGAACATTCGGCGCGGACCACCAACATGAAAAGTAATTCTTGCAATTACGGAAAATTGACCGAAAGATTATCTTTTGCAATGCAATGAGCGGCGAACCAAGATCCATCACCTGTCAGAATGAAGACGCGGAACCGGCCGCGTCAGACGCGCCCGTTTCGATGTGGCTGATCGTGCTGGCGCTCGTGCTCGTCTTTCTTGGCGCGGTGTATTTTGATCATCACAGCGGCTGGTTCGACAAACAGGTCTATGCGCCCTATGCCAGCGCCGGGGAACTGGCGTTGTATCAACCCAGGTCCGGGGCCGCCGCGATTGCCGCGCATGGGAAGGCGGTTTTCGACAACGTATGCGGCATCTGTCACGGCCCCGATGGCATGGGCAAGCCCGGCCAGGCGCCGCCGCTCGCCGGCTCCGAATGGATTGGAAAGGATGTTCCGTCGCTCGCACATATTCCGCTGGCCGGACTGACCGGGCGCGTCCAGGTGAAAGGACAGGAATGGAACCTTTCCATGGCGCCGATGGGCGCGGCTTTGTCCGATGCCGACCTCGCCGCCGTGCTGACTTACATTCGCAGTTCCTGGGGCAATCAATACAGCGCCGTTTCTGCCGATGAAGTGAAAGCCGAGCGCGCGGCCCTCCACGGCAGCAAGCCGTAACGGCAGCGCTGATAAAATCTGGCGATGGGGCTTTTGAGGCGGAAAATCTTCATGTTCATCAGAGTCGGTTTATGCTTTAATTCTCCGCGATGCTTCGACAGATTCAGCAAAAGAAGGTTCAGCCGCGCGGCGGCACATTCGCCATCGTCGCGTCGCGCTACAATTCCGAATACGTGGACGCCATGCTGCACGCGGCGCGGGAGGAACTGCTGCGCGCCGGGGCGCACATTCGCATCGTGCGCGTGCCGGGCGCGTTTGAGATTCCGGCGACGGCGGCGCGGCTGGCGCAGCCAAAACGTTACGCGGCCATCATCTGCTTCGGCGTCATTTTTCAGGGAGAAACCAGCCACGCCCGTCACATCGGCTGGGGCGTGACGCACGCGCTGGCGCAAATCCAGGTCAATCACAAAATCCCCGTGATCCACGCCGTTTTCGTTTTCGACAAGGTAAAGCACGCCAAAACCCGATGCCTGGGCAAGAAGCACAATCGCGGCACGGAGGCGGCGCAAACGGCGCTGGAAATGGCGCGGGTCATGAAAAATTTGAGCGGCTAGAAGAATTCACCAATGCCTTATTTTCTCATCGCCGTGGTCGTGGTTTGCGCCGTATTTTTCCACCGCGCGGCGGAATTTGAAAATGAATCGGGTCTGCTCTGGTCCGGGCTGTCGGCGCTGGTTTCGGCGCTGGTTTTGTTCCTGTTCCACGCCGGCTGGCCCGGGGTTCTGCTGGGACAGGCCGGACTTTTCATAGGCATTGGAGTCTTCCGGGCGGTTCGCAAAGAATGACTTGTGAAAAGTTTCACAAATCCACTTGCCGCCTGCCCGATTAAATGTTAGTTTTGCTTCTATGATGTATTCGATAACAAGCTGGCTTATGAAAAGAACCGTTCTTCTCATCCTCGCCGGAGGAATCATGGGAGCCTGGCAGACGGTTTCCGCGGCGGACATCGTCGGCATCATCACGCTCAAGGGCACGCCACCCGCGGAAACGGACCTGGGACCCTATATCAGCGCCAATCCGGATTGCGCCGCGATGTATCAGGGTAAAAAATTGCCCACAACGCAGTTTTACGTCGTCGGCCCGAAGGGCGAATTTGCCGACGTGGTGGTTTCGTTAAAAGGCGTCACGGGCAAATCCACCGGCACCGGCGCGCCGCCCGCCGTGCTCGACCAGAAAGGCTGTGTCTATACGCCGCAAATCCTGGCGATTCAGACCGGACAAAAGCTCATCGTCCGAAATTCCGACATGTGCGTCCATAACGTTGATTTCACGCCGACCGTGTCCGGCAACCAGGCGCACAATGACGTGCAAATGGCCGGCGCCGCGGACCTGACCTACACCTTTCCAAAGCCGGAAGATTTCATCATGTTCAAGTGCGACGTGCATCCGTGGATGCGCGCCTGGGTGAGCGTGTTTGACTCCCCCTACTTTTCGATCAGCGACAAGGACGGCAAATTTGTCATCAAAAACGTGCCGCCGGGCAAATACACCGTGGAGGCCAATCACCGCAAACTGGGCGCACAGACGCAGGACGTGGAGGTTGCCGACAAGGACGTGACCGTGAATTTCAACTTTAACGTGAAATAAACAATTTGGGGTGGGGTGCCCCGGCGCACATGCCGGGGTTTTGATTTGGCAAAAATGAAAGCATACGCACAACACAGGAACAGCCCGTGGCTGCACCTATTCGCAGTGCTAACAGCAATCGTAACCTTTCTATTGCTGGGACTTGGCGGCCTGGTCACCAGCCACGAGGCCGGCATGTCCGTGCCCGACTGGCCGACGAGCTACGGCTACAACATGTTCGCCCTGCCGATCAAATTCTGGAAGGGCGGCGCGTTCTTCGAGCATTCGCACCGGCTGCTCGCTTCCGCGGCTGGATTTTTGACGACAATTCTCGCCGTCTGGCTCTGGCTCAAGGATTCCCGCAAATGGATGCGCTGGCTCGGCGTCATCGCGTTTCTGCTCGTTGTTGCGCAGGGCGTGCTGGGAGGATTGCGTGTGGTTTGGAAAATGGATGACCTCGGCGTCATTCACGGCGTCGTCGGACAGTCCTTTTTCATTTTGATGTGCGCGATTGCGCTGTTCACCAGCCGGTTTTGGGCCAAGTGGTCCGCGGATGAAAACAAGGTTTTGGTCACGCGCGGTTTGCGGAAGCTGGTGCTGGCCGCCACCGTCTTGATTTTCTGCCAGCTCATCCTCGGCGCGACGATGCGCGGACAGCACGCGGGCCTGGCCATCTCCGATTTCCCGCTCGCTCACGGAAAAATCTGGCCGGACACAAGTCCGGCGGCCATCGCACGCTACAACGCCGACCGCATGGACGTCATTGCGGAAAATCCGATCACGGCCTTCCAAATCATTTTGCAGATGGCGCACCGCATCGTCGCGCTGTGCATTCTTGCCCTGGTCGCGGCATGCGCCTGGCAGTCGTGGCGACGGCTTGGCGGCAAGAATCCGCTGGCGAAGCTCGCAGGGTTCTGGCTCGCGTTGATCCTCTGCCAGATTGCGCTCGGCGCGTGGACCATCTGGTCGAACAAGGCCGCCGACGTGGCGACGTTGCATGTGATGGTCGGCGCGCTTTCGCTCGTGACCGGCGCGCTCTGGTGCATCATCGCTTTCTACGGTGGGGTTTTTGAAAACGTTGGAGCGCCGGGCAGCGTCCCGGCGCGGAAGACTGGCGGTTCACAACGTGCCGAGGCGGTACTCGGCGCTCCCATTTCAAGCGCGTTCGGCGCGGCGGCCACAAACAAGTGAAATGAAAGAATATCCAGGCTGAAATTTTAACCCCGGCACAGGCTGTCAGGATGGAGAAAAGCTGGCCGGCGGTTTTCGCCGATTTGACCAAGGCGCGGCTGACGACGCTCGTTCTGCTGACGACGGTGGTCGGGTTTTACATCGGCTGGAGCGGCCCGATGGATTTTATCCGGCTGTTCAACACGCTGGCGGCCACGGCGCTGGTCGCGGCGGGCGCGGCGGCGTTGAACCAGTTGCTCGAAAGCGAATACGACGCGAAAATGCGCCGCACGCAGGATCGTCCGCTGCCATCCGGCCGGTTGCAGCCGGCGACCGTCGCCATTTTCGGCGGCGTGTGTTCCGTCGCCGGTCTGATTTATCTCGCGCTGGGGGTGAATCTGCTCACCAGCGTCCTCGGCGCGGTCACGCTGGTCAGTTACCTTTTCATTTACACGCCGCTGAAGCGCGTAACGTGGCTGAACACGGCCATCGGCGCGATTCCCGGCGCATTGCCGCCGCTCATGGGCTGGACGGCGGCGCGCGGCGAGTTGAGCGGCGAAGGCTGGGCGCTGTTCGCGATTCTGGCGTTCTGGCAAATCCCGCACTTCTTCGCCATCGCCTGGATTTATCGCGACGAATATGCGAAGGCCGGCTTCGTCATGCTGCCGAACGTGGACGCCGGCGGCCGGCGCACGGCACAACAAACCGTGAGCCACGCGCTGGCGCTGCTGATTGCCAGCCTCGCGCCGTTCGTTTTCAAAATGGCCGGGCCGGCTTTATCTCGCCGCCGCGCTGGTCCTGGGCGCGGGGTTTATGTGGGCGCGCCATTCAATTTTCGCGGCAACTCACGCTGGCGCGCGCGCGGCAGTTGTTTCTGGCCTCGATCATTTATCTGCCGCTGCTGCTGACGGCGATGGTTTGGGACAAGGTGAAATGACTAATTTCTAAATCCGAATGACCAAAGAATTCCGAATGACGAATGGCAAATGGCGAAATGCGGCTCGAAATTCCATTCGTCATTCGTCATTCGTCATTTTTCCGAAGTGAACCAAGATGGAATCAACCGTCGAACAATTTCCACCGTATCGCGAAGCCGGGGAGCATCTCGTCCACGATGACCACGCGCACGCCCATCACGATCCGGGTTTCTGGCGCGGCTACATTTTTTCGACCGATCACAAGGTCATCGGCATCCAATACGGCTTCACCTCGCTGTGTTTCCTGCTGTTCGGATTTTTCCTGATGCTGCTGATGCGCTGGCAGATTGCGCATCCGGGCCAGCCGGTGCCGTTCATCGGGCCGCTGCTGGAAAAAGTCCTGGGACCGACGATGGCGGGCCACGGCGCGATTTCGGCGGAACTTTACAATTCCTTCGGCGCGATGCACGGAACGATCATGGTGTTTCTCGGCGTGGTGCCGCTGGCGTTCGCGGCGTTCGGCAATTACGTCGTGCCGCTGATGATCGGCGCGCCGGACATGGCGTTTCCGCGCGTCAACATGGCGAGTTTCCAGGCCTATTTTCTCGGCGGCGTGGTGATGTTGGTGAGTTTTTTCATTCCCGGCGGCGCGGCGCAGGCGGGCTGGACTTCCTATTCGCCGCTGGCCACGACGATTCCGATTCGCACGGTCAGGCGTTCTGGATCATCGGCATGGTGCTGCTCATCACGTCGTCGCTGCTCGGCGCGGTGAATTTCATCGCCACCATCATCCAGCTCCGCGCGCCGGGCATGACGTGGATGCGGCTGCCGTGGTTCGTCTGGGCGCAATTCGTGACGGCGTTCATCCTGCTGCTGGCGTTTCCGCCGCTCGAAGCCGCGGGCGTCATGCAATTGATGGACAATCTTGCTGCACACGAGCTTCTTTTTGCCGACGGGCCTGGCGGTCGGCGGCAAGCTGGCGAACGTCAGCGGCGGCGGCAGTCCGTTGCTGTGGCAGCATTTGTTCTGGTTCCTCGGCCATCCGGAAGTTTATGTCCTGATTCTGCCGGCGATGGGCGCCGTTTGTGAAATCATCGCCAACAACACGCGCAAGCCGATCTGGGGCTACAAATCGCTCGTCTATTCGTCGCTGTCCATCGGGTTCATCTCGTTCATCGTCTGGGCGCACCACATGTATCTGACCGGCATGGGCACGAAAATATCCGCGTTCTTCCAGACGACGACGATGGCGGTCTCGATTCCGTCGGTCATCATTCTGACGTGCCTGTTCATTTCGTTGTGGGGCGGCTCCATCCGGTTCAACACGCCGATGCTGTTCGCGCTGGCGTTTCTGCCGATGTTCGGCATCGGCGGGCTGACGGGATTGCCGCTCGGTTTCAACGCGAGCGACGTTTACCTGCACGACACCTATTACGTCATCGCGCATTTCCATTACGTCGTCGCGCCGGGGACGATTTTCGCGCTGTTCGCCGGGATTTATTATTGGTATCCCGAAAATGACGGGACGGAAGATGAACGAATTTTGGGGCCGCGTGCATTTCTGGTGCTCGTTCGTTTTCATGAACCTGGTCTTCATGCCGATGTTCGCGCAGGGCATCAAGGGCATGCTGCGGCGCATGGCCGACGGCGGCGCGAATTACTCCGCCGCGCGCGTGCCGGGCGCGATTGACACGCTGCCGGGCACCATCATGGAACTGCACACCTGGATTCTCTGGGCGGCCGTGGCGCTGGGCATCGCGCAAATTCCGTTCATCATCAATTTGTTCTGGAGCATCAGGCACGGCGAGAAAGGTCGGCGACAATCCGTGGCACGCGACGACGCTGGAATGGCAGACGCCCACGCCGCCGCCGCACGGCAATTTTGCCGAGACAGCCGCGCGTTTATCGCGGGCCTTACGAATACAGCGTGCCCGGCCACGACACGGATTTCACGCCGCAGAACGAGCCGGAAATTTCAACGCCCGTTTCGCCAAAAGTTCCGGTGCATGCTTAAATGCATGAAAAACATTCAACACTGACAACGCTCAACGCCGAACATTCAACGAATGTCCGACGCGCGGTGACATGGATGCTTGGACGTTGAGCATGTTGAATGTTTCGATGTTCCCAAAATTTTAACATGGACATTCCTTACACCATCCAGCCCGGCCCGACACCGGCCTTTACAACGCCAAGGTCGGCATCTGGCTGTTTCTGGCGTCCGAGGTCATGCTCTTCGGCGGGCTCTTTTCCGCCTACGTCCTGCTGCGCGTCGGCGCGTGGACGGCTACTGGCCGCACGGCTGGCTCGAGTGTCCCGCTCGGCACGGCCAACACCATCATCCTTGCGCTTTCGGCCATCACCACGCTGCTCGCCTGGGTCGCGTGCAAGACCAACCAGTTCGGCAAGTTCAAGTTTTTCCACGCCTGCACCCTGCTGCTGGCGCTGACGTTCCTCGGCATCAAATCGTATGAATACCACGACAAATGGATTCACTACGAAATCGACCTGAACGACGGCACGTTTGCCGACGGCCACCTCGTTGAAAGATCCCCCGACTTCGACCTCGCCAAGAAAACCGGTGCTATCACCCTCCACGGACGCATCGTCAAAGACGAAACGCTCCTTTACGATTTGCGCAACCAGGGGAAAATCGAACAAAAGGAAATCACCGTTGCAGCCGCGAGCATCCAGAAAATGGAGAACTACGGCCCCTGGCATAACACCTATCTCGCGCTCTATTTCACGCTCACCGGCCTGCACGCCCTGCACATCCTCGGCGGCAGCATCGTCATCGGCTACATCTGGGGGCCGGGCCGGCGGATGTGGAAGAAGAACCCGGCGCAGTTCACCAACCGCATCGAGGTCTCCGGCCTGTTCTGGCATTTCGTGGACCTCGTCTGGATTTTCCTGTTTCCCGTCTTATATTTGACGTGAGTTGAATTTATGAGTGAATTGAACACAGCCGAACAACACAACGCGCCGCTCACCGGACAATCCGAATTGCACGAGCATCCGGTGGACTTCAACAATTACCTGTGCCGCTGCGTTTGTATTTTCATCGCCATTTTGTGCGCCGTCAGCCTGATGGTGTGGATTTCCTATCTGCCGCCGCACTTCACCTGGGCGGTGAAGGCGGCGATGATTCTGTCCGTCGCCTGCGCGAACGCCTTCATCGTGGCCGGGTTCCTCATGCATCTGCTTTCCGAGAAGAAAATGATTTACACCCTTCTCGCGTTCACCTTGTTTTTCGTCATCGGCCTATTTGCGCTGACGATTTACGCCATGAAAGATTTCCCGCCCGGCACCACCTCCCACTGACATGTCGCTGAAAGCCTTCCATCTGATTTTTGTGACGCTGCTGACGGCGCTGTCGTTCGGCTTCGCCGCGTGGGCGTTCAACTCGGGGCATCCGGGCTTTGGCGCCGGCGGCGTTGCCGCGGGCATGCTGGTCATCATCTACGGCATATATTTTTTGAAGAAACTGAAGAAAATCAGCTACTTATGAAATCGTTCCGCAAAATACTGGTTGCCATCGCCGCGTTTGCCGCTCTGGCGCCGTCGCCGTCTGTTTGCCTGCGCGGCGTGCTACGGCAAATCCGATTCGCCGCTGGCCTACGGCATGAACTGGGGCATCTTCACCCTGCTCGGCGTCATCCTGACCGTGCTGACGTGCATCGCGCTGTTCTTTGTCCACATCGCCCGCGGTGAGAAGGCGCAAATCGAGAACGACAACCATTTCAATCCGCCGCCGCAAAACCCGCCCCAAGTATGACCGAGTGGTTTGCCAATCATGTTCTGGGAATGCCCGAACTCGCCTCCAAAAACGGCGAGGCGGTGGACGCGCTGATTGTCTATGTCCACTGGCTGATGATTGCGCTGTTCATCGGCTGGTCCGTCTATTTTTGCTACGTCATCTGGCGTTTCCGCGCCTCGCGCAATCCCAAGGCCGATTACGTGGGCGTCAGAAATCACGCGTCGAGTTACATCGAATTGACCGTCGCCGGCGTCGAAGCCTTGCTGCTGATCGGCGTGGCCATCCCGGTCTGGGCCAGGGCCGTGAACCAATTTCCGGACGCGAAGAACTCCACCGTCATCTACGTCATGGCGCAGCAATACGCCTGGAACATCCGCTACGCCGGCCCGGACGGCGTGTTTGGCCGGCAGGACATGAAATTCATTTCCCCGACCAACGTCTTCGGCGTGGACCCGACCGATCCGGCCGGCAAGGACGACATTGTGACGCTCAACGAAATTCACGTGCCGGTCAACAAACCCGTCATCGTCTATGTCAGTTCCAAGGATGTGATTCATTCGTTCAAGGTCGTCGCCATGCGCGTTTGCCAGGACGCGATTCCCGGCCTGCGGATTCCGTGCTGGTTCACGCCGACGATACCGGCGTCTATCAGGTCAACTGCGCGCAGCTTTGCGGCGGCGGCCACTCCGCCATGACCGGCGGTTTTCTCACCGTGGAAAGCCAGGAGGACTACGACAAATGGATCAAATCCAAGAGCGCCGTGCCCGCTTCCGCCGCCAGGTTTGAATGATTTTTCAGCGGCGCATTAACGCAAATCGCGCCGCTCTTCCTCGATTTCAATTCACCCGGTTCACCACGCAGTTGCGTGGACTTCCGGTCGGATTCCGTAAAATCCAGCCGGCTTGATATTTTCAGCCAGGGGGAAAATACGCGGATTTCTTGTTTGAATATGCGACCGTTTTTGCGGTTCTTTTGCGCTTGACGGGTTCCGGCCAAATCACTATCCTGACCGCGAGAATGGTAAAGTCTGCTGGTTCGGCCAGCGCGCGAAAGTCGGAGATGAACATCTTCCGGCTTTTTTGTTCGCTGGATTGAAACCGGACGGATTTTTATTTGCTCGTTATGAACGCAGATTTTTTGGCCGTCTTGGAATTTTGGGAGCGCGAAAAGGGCATCAACCGTGATGTCCTCGTCGGCGCTGTCCAGGAAGCCTTGCTATCCGCCGCCAAAAAAGCCATTGGCCCGTCGCGCGAGCTGCGCGTGGAGATTGACCAGAAAAACGGCAACATCAGGGCGTTTGCCAAGCTGATTGTTTCGGAAAAGGTCATTTCCAAGCACGACCAAATTTCCGTGTTCGACGCGCGCCGTGTCAAGCCGGACGCGCAGGTGGGCGACGAAATCGAACTGGAAGTCACGCCGACGGATTTTGGCCGCATCGCCACGCAATACGCCAAACAGGCGCTCATGCAAAAAGTCCGTCAGGCGGAAAAGGCGCTCATCTTCACCGAATTCAAGGACCGCGTGGGCGACATCGTCAGCGGCTCGGTTCGCCGGTTTGAGCGGTCGGACGTGATTTTGGACCTGGGCAAATACGAGGCGCTGCTGCCGAACCGCGAGCGCGTGCCCACGGAGGAATACCAGGTCGGCGAACGCATCCGCTGTTACGTCAAGGCCGTCGAAGAAGGGGCGCACGGGCCGGAAATCATTTTGTCGCGCGCCGATCCGCGGTTCATCATCAAGCTCTTTTCGGTGGAAGTTTCGGAAATCAGCGACGGCACCATCGAAATCAAGGGCATCGCGCGCGAGCCGGGTTTCCGCACCAAGATGGCGGTCTATTCGCGCGACCCGAAAGTGGATCCCGTCGGCGCCTGCGTCGGGATGCGCGGCCAGCGCGTGAAAAATATTGTCCGAGAGCTGAACAACGAAAAGGTGGACGTGATTCCGTGGTCGCCGGACATCCGGACATTTGTCACGAAGGCGCTCGAGCCGGCCAAACTCAAAAGCATCGAGGTGGACGAGGCGGGCCGGCGGCTGAAAATTTTGGTGAGCGAAGACCAGTTGTCGCTGGCCATCGGCAAGCGCGGCCAGAACGCGCGGTTGACGGCGAAGCTGACGGGATGGGAAGTGGACGTGGACGCCGAGCAGGTCGTGACGAAGGGTTTCGATGAAAAAGTCGCGGAAGCCGTCGAATCGCTCGCGGCGATTCCGGGAATTTCGCGGGAGCAAGCCGACGCGCTGGTTCATGCCGGCCTCACGCGCATCGAGGATTTGTTGTCGGCGGAAGAGGGCGATTTGACCGGCATTCCCCAGATCGGCGGCAAAGTGGCGGAAGTTTTGAAGGCGGCGCGCGCCGAGGCGGAGCGCCGGACGTTGAAGGTCGGCGAAGCGCCGGCAAGCCCCGAAGCGCACACCGGGGCGATCAGTTAGATTTTATGACGCGGACCGGAACAAAATTTGTTCGCGCGATTTGAGCCATGAAGGCGAATTGCACATTCCGGCCGGCGGTGGTGAAAATTTATGCCCGTTCGGATATACGACATTTCGAAAAAGCTCGGCCTCGAGAACAAGGAGATTCTCGCGCAGGCCAAGGCGCTGGGCATTGCCGCAGCCAAAGTCCCCTCCAGCTCGCTGGATAAAATCACCGCCGAGTGGCTCGAAGAAGAGCTGATCAAAACTCATCCCGATGTCGCCGCCCGGCTGGCACCCAAGCCCGCGCCCGAAGCGCCCAAGCCCGCGCACGTTGAGGAAAAAATCGTTCTCATCACCGCGCCGCCGCCGGAACCGGAGCCCAAACCGGAACCCAAGCCGGAACCAGAATCGAAACCCGAACCGGCACCAGCGGTGGTTTCCGCGCCAATAATCGAAGCGCCCCAACCGCCACCGCCGCCACCGCCGCCACCACCAACATCACCGCCGCCACCACCACCACCGCCACCGCCGCCAAAACCAGCAGGGCCGCAGATTGGCGACAAGGTCGGATTTATCCAGTTGCCCACGCGCCCGGCGCCGCGTGGCGGCGAAAGAGGCGGTTCGGGCAAACAACCGCCGTCGCGCCAGGCCGCGCCACAAAGGCAGGATTCGCGACGGCAGGGTCAGCGGCAGCGTGACGGACGCCAGGCTGCGTCGCCGGCTCGCGAAACAAAACCCGCCGCGCCGCAGCAGCCAAAAATCTCCCTGCCGGCCGACGCGCAGGTCATCACCATCAAGCCGCCCATCCTCGTGCGTGCGCTCGCCGAGGCGCTGAAGCAAAAACCGTTCAAGATCATCGCAGACCTGATGGAATTGGGTGTTTTTGCGAACGTGAACCAGGCCATTGACGACAAAATCACCCAGCGGCTCTGCGCGAAATACGGTTTCCGGTTTGAAGCCGAAAAACGCGAGCGCGGCGCCGGCGTGGTTCACGCGGTCGAGAAGAAAGTCGAGCTGGATTTCGAGGACAAGCCTGAACAACTCAAGCCGCGCGCGCCGGTCGTCACCATCATGGGGCACGTGGACCACGGCAAGACAAGCCTGCTTGATGTCATCCGCAAGGCGAACGTCGCTGCGGGCGAAGCCGGAGGTATCACGCAGCACATTGGCGCTTATACGATTTCCGTGCCGCATCCCGAACGCAAAAAGGAGCTGGCGCAAATCACGTTCCTGGACACACCCGGCCACGCGGCGTTCAGCTCGATGCGCGCCCGCGGCGCGAATGTCACAGACATCGTCGTGCTCGTCGTCGCGGCAAACGACGGTGTGATGCCGCAAACGCTCGAAGCGCTCAATCACTCGAGGGCCGCCAAGGTTCCCGATACTGGTTGCCGTCAACAAAATGGATCATCCGAACGCGAATTCGATGAAAGTCCGCCAGCAGTTGCAGGACAAGGGGCTTGTTCCCGACGACTGGGGCGGCGACACCATATTCGTCGAATGTTCCGCTCTGACGAAACAAGGCGTGGACAAACTGCTGGAAATGATATTGCTTCAGGCCGATTTGCTGGAGTTGAAAGCGAATCCAGACCGCAAGGCCCGGGGCAACGTCATCGAGTCCGGCGTGGAGCCGGGAGGCCCGACGGCAACGGTGCTGGTGCGCAAAGGAACGCTGCGCGTGGGCGACGTGGTTTTGTGCGGCGAACATTACGGCCGCGTCCGCGCGCTCATCAACGAGGAAGGCCAGCGGCTCAAAGAGGCCGGGCCATCCGTGGCCGTGAAGGTTCTCGGATTAAACGGCGTGCCGGAAGCGGGGCTGGAATTCAGCGCGGTGGAGGACGAAAAGGCCGCGCGCGACCTCGCCGAACAGCGCGGACATGAGTTAAAAACGCAGGATTTGGAAAGCCGCTCGAAGGTCACGCTGGAAAATTTGTTTGCTTCGCTCGAAGCCGCGCAAAGCAAAACGCTCAAGGTTGTTGTCAAGGCCGACACGCAAGGCTCGGTCGAGGCCATCGTGGAAGCGCTCAAGAAGATCGAGTCGGACAAGGTCACGCTCGAAATCATCCACAGCGACGTCGGCACCATCACCGAAAACGACGCGGCGCTCGCCTCCGCGTCCAACGCCGTCATCCTCGGCTTTCACACGCGGCTCGACAGCACCGCCGCCGAGAAGGCCAAGCACGCCGGCGTTCAGATCAAGCTTTACGCCATCATTTACGAATTGATTGACCAGGTGAAGGATTCGATGGCCGGGCTGCTGGAGCCTGACTTGAAGGAAAACATCATCGGCTCGGCGGAAGTGCGCCAGATTTTTGAGCTGTCCAAGGGCGCGCCGGTCGCCGGCTGCATGGTCTCCACCGGCCGCATCGTGCGCGGCAAGGTCCGCGTGCGCCGGCGCAAGGACGTGATTTACGAGGGCGTCACGCAATCGCTCCGCCGCTTCCAGGACGAGGTCAGCGAAGTCCGCGCCGGAATGGAGTGCGGCATCCGCATCGAGGGTTACAGCGAGTTTCAAGTCGGCGACGCCATTGAATGTTACTCGATTGAAAAAGTGGCCGCGAAGCTGTGAAATGAAATTTGAGAAAGCGGACCGGAAACAAGATCAAGAGTTCAAACGGCTGTCGCAATCATAACCGAGATCGAAAATGCAAAATCTCCGACATGAACGGGTGCGCGAGTTGTTGCGGCGCGCGATTGGCGAGGCCATCCGCCGCGAGTTCCTTGTCGGCGATTGCGGGTTGATTTCCGTCAACGACGTGGACATGGCCGGCGACCTGAAGTCCGCGACCGTGTTCGTCAGCATCCTCGGCAATCCCGAACAGCAGAAGCGCGGCTACGAATCGCTCAACGAGCATCGCGTGCGCATTCAAGGATTGGTCGCGAAGGCCGTCGTCCTGAAATACACGCCGACGCTGAAATTTGTCTATGACGATTCCATCGTGCGCGGCAACAAAGTGCTGCAAATCATCGAGGAACTGGAAAAAACCGCGCCCGACGGGACCAGAATGAAACGCCATCCGCAAGTCATTGACCGCATTCTCGACGCCATTCGCGCCTCCAAAACCTTTTGCATCACCGGCCATATCCGGCCCGACGGCGATTGCGTCGGCTCGCAGATCGGCCTTGCGCTCGCGCTGCAAGGCGAGGGAAAAAAGGCCGTCTGCTGGAATGAGAATTCGATTCCGCAAAAATATAAATTTCTCGATGCCGGTGGCTTGCTTCAAAAGCCGAGGAGCGGCATGGAATTCGACTGCGTGATTGCCGTTGACTGCGCAAGCATTGAACGGCTGGGCAATGTCGGCGAGTGCATCGCCAACCGGAAGGTTTTCATCAACATTGACCATCACGAAAGCAACACGCGCTACGCTGACATCAACTGGGTTTCCGCCCGCGAGCCATCCAGCGGCGAGTTGATTTTCCGACTTCTCAAAATCGCGCGCTGGCCCATCACCAAGCCGATTGCGGATCTGCTGTTCACGGCGATTTCCACCGACACGGGGTCGTTTCAGTATCTCGACGACGCGGCCCGGCACGTTTCACATCGCCGGCGAACTCGTCGGGCGCGGCGCCAATCTCGCCACCATCTGCAACGAGGTTTATCAATCGTATCCCCTTGCGCGCGCCCGGCTGCTGAAACATATTTACAGCCGCTTTCGCCTGACCCACCACGACCAGATCGCCTGGTTCTGGCTGAAGCGGGCCGATTTCACCCTCACCGGTGTCGAAAGCGAGGACACCGAAGGACTGATTGACCATATCCGCAACATTGAGCCGGTCGTCGTTGCCTGCGTCTTCGAAGAAATTGAACCCGATGTGATCCGTATCAGCCTTCGCTCCAAGAGCGACAAGGTGAACGTGAACGAAATCGCCGCGCAATTCGGCGGCGGGGGCCATCCGGCGGCGGCGGGAGCGCGGATTTCCGGCAAACCGCTTTCGGTGCAGCGCAAGGTAATTGCCGCCATAAAAAGAGCGTTAAACGCCGCAAAATGAAAACGCTCAAGATTCTATTAATTGAGAATCATTCAATTTTCGCACGGCAAGCCATAATCCATTTTTTATCAGCGCATCAAGTAACAGTTGTGCCAGGTTTGTCAGTGGCGCGTTCAAGTTTAACTGCCAAGCGATTCGACCTTTTGTTGGTTGATTATGATTTGGACGATGGCAAAGGTGATGAACTTGTCCGGGAATTACGCGAAGCGGGTAACAAAATTCGCATTTTTGGCGTTTCTGCTCGCGAAGAAGGAAACATTGCTTTGCGCCAAGCTGGAGCTGACATTATTTGCAGCAAAATGGAATTCAACCGGATTCAAGAATTGATTTAACATGCAAGAATTTTCCACACTCGATGGAGCGGTCCTGGTTGACAAGCCCGCCGGCCCGACTTCGCACGACGTGGTGGACGCCATCCGCCGCAGGTTCGGCATCAAAAAGGTCGGCCACTGCGGCACTCTCGACCCGAACGCCACCGGTCTCCTCATCATCGTGCTGGGCCGCGGCACAAAACTTTCCGAAAAATTGATGGGCGATGACAAGATTTACGAAGGCGCCATCAAATTCGGCGAGACGACGGACAGCTACGACGCCGACGGCGAAATTGACCGGTTCGCTGCCCGTTCCGCCGATGACTCTCGAACAATTGAACAAAGAAGCCGCGAAATTCATAGGCGACCAGATGCAGACGCCGCCGATGGTCTCTGCCATCAAAATCAAGGGCGTGCCGCTTTACAAACTGGCGCGCAAAGGCATCGAGGTGGAACGCGTGCCGCGGCTCGTCCACATTTATAATTTCCGGTTCATGGCATATTCCGATGCCGCTTGGCCAATTCCGAATCGCCTGCACAAAAGGCACTTATGTCCGCAGCATCGCCCATGACCTTGGCCAGAAACTTGGCTGCGGCGCGCATCTGGCAACGTTGCGCCGCAGTGTTTCCGGCAAGTTTGACGTAGCCGATGCGACGCCACTGGACGCGGTTTTGAAATTGACGGCCGCCGAACTGGAGAATAAGGTGATTCCGTTTTTGAAGCTGGCGGCAGCGGGTTGAAGTTCCTTGTGCCGTGAAAATAATCCACACCGCAAACGAACTGAACCCGGGCAATCGCAAGGTCTGCCTGGCCATCGGCTTCTTTGACGGCGTTCATCTCGGCCACCAGCAAATCATACGGCAGACCATCAGCGACGCGCGCCAGCACAACGCCGTCGCACTGGTGTTGACGTTTGACCGGCACCCGAACGCCGTCGTCGCGCCGGACAAAGTGCCGCCACTGATCTATTCGCTGCCGCAAAAGCTGCGCACGATCGAGTCGTGCAGCGTGGAGAATATATTGATGGTTCATTTTGACGAACAGTTCAGCCGGCAGACTGGTGAGGAATTCGTCCGCGGGCTGGCCCGCGATTTTGGAAAAATCCACAGCGTCTGCGTCGGCGCGAATTTTGTCTTTGGCCACAAACGGAGCGGCAATGTTGCGCTTCTAAAAAAATTGGGCGCGGAACTGAATTTTCAGGTTCATGGACTCGCCGCCGTGTCGCTGGACGGCCAGACGGTCAGCAGCACGCGGATTCGAGAGGCGATCCGAGCGGGCAATCTGGACGGCGCGAACCAGATGCTCGGAAGGCCCTACGCGATTTGCGGCATAGTGGTGGAAGGCGACCGGCTTGGCCGCAAGCTCGGTTTCCCAACGGCGAATCTGGACGTGGCGGGCCTTGTTTTGCCGCCGAACGGCGTCTATTCCGGCTGCATAAAACTGGATGGCCGGCCCTGTCGCGTTGCGCTCAACATCGGTTTTCGTCCGACAGTTGCATCCGCGAAGCCCCGACTCTGCGTGGAGGCGCATTTGCTGGATTTCAGCGGCAATCTTTACGGTGCCGAACTGGAGGTGGAAATCGGTGAAAAACTGCGGGAAGAGCGGAGATTCGACTCACCAGTGGAATTGAAAGCGCAAATTGCCCGCGACATCGCGGTGGTGCGCGAACGGGTTGCTTGATATGCTTAACATTCTGATTTCAAATAAGTTAAATCGGCATCCACATCGCCTACGGCGACCACATTTCTGTCAAAAGTGACGGTAACGTGACAATTTTCCTTGATTTCCAAGCCAAACAAGCTAGCATAAGGCCGCATCGGGCTTCTGGTGTTCGCAGTTTCCAAGACTCGCAGTCGAGTGCGAGGTGAACAATTCCAGTCCGGCGCGGTTCGCAGGCAAAGATCGCACACGATATCTCTGAACCAAAGTGCATTTTTTCGGTCATATATTATGATGAAGCAGAAGACAACGACGCCGGGCAGCCATGAGCGCGGTGGAGGACGACATGCCGGCGCCAAAACCGCCCCGGCAAGGCGGCGTTTTGTCATTACCAGCAGCTCCCGGAGAAACGCGGCCAAGCAGTCGGGATCGAACCCGAAATCCAAATCGCAGGCGATTTCCGCAGCCTTGGGAAAACTGCCGGCGAACAACCCGTCGGCTCCGGCTTCTCCCTCGCCGCAGTCGTCCGTGGATTTGACCGAGACGATCAAAACGCTGCTTCATTTTGCGCAGGAGCACGGCTACGTCACCTACGACGACATCAATGACGTGTTGCCGGAGAATTTAAGCCCCGACGATCTCGACGCGCTGTTGAGCAAGCTCCGCAGCCTCGACGTTGAAATTGTCATGGACCAGGCCGAGGCCGAACGCGCCGAACGCACCAAGCAGCCTGAACAGCAGCAGGAGGAAGTGGACGAAGATGCGCGCCTGGAAATCCTCGACGACCCGGTCCGCATGTATATGAACCAGATGGGCAAGGTTCCGCTGCTCACGCGCGAGCAGGAAGTCGAGATTTGCAAAAAAATCGAGGAAGCCGAAGTTGCCATGAAGTCCATCGTTTATGGCCTCGGCTTCACGGCCAAGGAACACATCGCCATCGCGGAAAAACTGTTGTCCGAGCCGCCCAAGGAGCGTTTTGACCGCGTCATCGTGGACAAGAAAATCGCCAATCGCGAAGGCCATCTGCGCGAATTGCGCAAGCTCATCAAAAAGGTCCACGCGCTGGACGAAAAGGTGGACGCGAAGTATCTCGGCTGGCAGAAGGCGCAGCAGAAGGGCCGCAAGGAAAAGCTGGAACGCGAGGTGAAAAAGATGGGCGCCAAGGTCCAGGAAATGTTTCCAAAATTTTTCTACAAGCAGAAGGTGGCCGAGGAAATGATCGTCGTGGCGGGAAACGTCCACGAAAAATTCCAAGCCAGCCTGCGGCGCATCCAGGAACTCGAAACGCAGCGGACGACCTCCGAGCGCCGCACCGCGATTGAAGCCGAGCAGGCCAAAATCCAGACGCTGGAACAATTCGTGAGGATGCCGCGCGAGGAATTCCTCAAGGTATTCAAGGAATTGAAGGCCGCCGCCGATCGGGGCTTGAAGGCCAAGACCCACATGGCCGAGGCGAATTTGCGCCTGGTTGTGTCCGTCGCAAAAAAATACACCAACCGCGGCCAGTCGTTCCTCGACTTGATTCAGGAGGGCAACATAGGCCTGATGAAAGGCGTCGAAAAATTTGAGTATCGCCGCGGCTACAAGTTTTCCACCTACGCCATCTGGTGGATCCGGCAGGCCATCACCCGCTCGATCGCGGACCAGGCGCGAACCATCCGCATCCCGGTCCACATGATTGAAATCATGAACAAGCTCTGGCGCGCGCAAAAGCAGCTCACGCAGGAACTGGGGCGCGAACCCACGCCGGAGGAAATTGCCGACGAAATGCACATGCCGGTGGCGCGCATCCACGCGCTGCTCAAGATGGCGCAGCAGCCCGTCTCGCTCCACGCGCCCGTCGGCGACGACGGCGACGTGAGCGTGGGAGATTTCATCGAGGACAAATCGGCGGAAAATCCATCCGACGTGACGAGCTACAGCCTGCTCCGTGAAAAATTGAGCGACGTGCTGACGACCTTGACCGAGCGGGAACGAAAGATTCTCGAAATGCGCTTCGGCCTGCACGACGGCTACGAACGCACGCTCGAGGAAATCGGCAAGATGTATAACGTCACCCGTGAACGCATCCGCCAGATTGAGGCGAAGGCGCTCCGTAAACTGCGGCATCCCACGCGCGTCCGGCATTTGCAGGGCTTCCTCGACACGCCGGAGCCGGTGGAAATCGCCACGACAGCCTGACGATTTGCCGTTTGTGCTGTTCCAGCCGCGCTTGGGCGTGAATGGCGCGCAAGCCAGCCGCCATTTTCTGCCGCACGGATAGACTTTTCTTCCCGCCGCGATTGTGTTTATCTCTGTCCAACTGTGGCAGAAATACTAAACCCAATCATCGTTGCGCTCGACGTGCCGGCGGCGGCTGCCGCGCTCAAACTCGCCGGGCAGCTCGCGCCGGTTTGCGGCGGATTCAAAATCGGCAGCGAACTTTTCACCGCCGCCGGGCCGGACATTGTGAAGAAAATCCGCGCGACGGGTGCGTTTGTCTTTCTCGATTTGAAATTTCACGACATTCCCAACACCGTCGCCAAGGCGGTCGCCTCCGCGGTGCGGCTGGACGTGCAAATGCTGACCCTCCACGCCAGCGGCGGCGGCGAAATGATGCGTGCCGCGGAGAAATCTGCCCTGAATGCCGCGAAATCGCTTGGTCTGCAACCGCCGCTCGTCCTCGGCGTGACCGTGCTGACAAGTTCCAATGACGAAGCGCTCGCGGAAACCGGCTGCGAGGCGGACGCGGAAAAACAGGTGTTGCGTCTGGCTCAACTCGCGGTGAAATCCGGACTGCGCGGACTGGTTTGTTCACCCCTGGAAATTGTAGCGTTGCGAAAGGTTTTGCCCCCGCGAATCCAGCTAGTCACGCCCGGCATCCGCACCGGCGCGGAAAAGCCCGACGATCAGAAGCGGACGCTGACACCACGCGAAGCGATTGACGCCGGCGCAAACTGGCTGGTGATTGGCCGCCCGATTTATGCAGCGGAAAATCCGCGCGCGGCGGCGGAAAAAATCTTGTCGGGAATAAAAGGCTGATCCGCGCTGAAAATCGCTGGTTGCGTCAGCAAAGAACGGCGTGAATCAGCGGATAAGACTTTGGCGGCCTGGCGGAAACTGCAAATGCCGTTTTAAGCCTTGCAATTGCGGTTTTCGCCTGCACTAAATCCGCCGCGTGAACGCGGCACAGCACGCCGGATTTTTCCACACGCTCGCCGGGCTTTGCGATTTGGTCAATTCCCACATCGGTATTGATTGAGGATTCCTTCGTGAGCCGTCCGCCGCCGAGGTCTCGGATGACCTCGCCGATGATCCGGGCGTCGCAGCGCGAAATGCATCCGGCGTGCGGTGACTTCATTTCGACGACGACCCCGCGGTGGAATCGAGCGCCAGTTTGCGGTTGAACGCGTCCAAGTCCGCGCCCTGTGCGACAAGCATTTCATCCCATTTTTCGCGCGGCGCGCCGGAGTTCAGACAGTCTTCCGCCAATTTGCGCGCGGCGGGGAGCGATTTCGATTTGCGCGTCTGGACGAGCAAATGCGCGGCGCATTCGATGACGAGTTGGCGCAAATCGGCAGGGCCGCGCTGCTGCGCGGCCTGGCTGACCAGCAGGTCAGCCCTACCAGTGTCAAGACACTCAACGCTCTCCTTCACCTCCAGCCAGTTGCCAGCAGCGCGGCCCAGCGGCGTGTTCATGTCCGTCAAAATCGCACGCGTGTTGGTGCCACATTGGTTGCCGAGCGCGACCATCGCTTTCGCAAGTTTGCGCGCATCGGCTTTGGTCTGCATGAACGCGGCGCAGCCGAATTTCACGTCGAGAATCAGCGCGTCCAGGCCTTCGGCCAATTTTTTGGAAAGAATCGAGGCGGTGATGAGCGGAATGCTCGGCACGGTGCCGCTCGCGTCGCGCAAGGCGTAGATTTTTTTGTCGGCGGGAACCATGGTGTCCGTCTGGCCGCAGATGACGCAGCCGACTTTCTGGACTTGCGCGACGATTTGTTCGGCGGGCAAAAGCGTTTTGAAGCCGGGAATGGAATCCAGCTTGTCGAGCGTGCCGCCGGTAATGCCGAGGCCGCGCCCGGAAATCATCGGCACGCGGAACCCGAGGCAGGCGAGCAGCGGCGCGAGCGGGAGCGACACCTTGTCGCCGATGCCGCCGGTGGAATGTTTGTCCACCAGCGGGCGTTTATCTTTGGGAAATTTCAGCACGTCGCCGGAATCGCGCATGGCGAGCGTGAGCGCGGTGGTTTCGGCGGTGTCGAGCCCACGAAAATAAATGGCCATGAGCATGGCGGCCATCTGGTAATCGGGAATTTTTCCGGCGGTGAATTCGCGGATGAATTCCTGGATCTGCTCCGCCGCGAGGGTTTTCCCTTCGCGTTTCGCTTCAATGAGTGAAAGAAAATTCATTGTTTTTAGTGAAATATTTTCTCTTCACATTTATTCACATTCTTTCACATTTGTTATTGCCACTTGTGGCACATTGTGGCACATTGTGTCCGTCGGGTGCTGCTGGTCAGCTTGATATGGTTTCGCCCAGCCTGACACCAATTCTTACTTTTTCAACTGGCTCCAGAGTGTTGGTTGCTCTGTTTTGAATTCGATCCAGCCTTCACGAGCAAATTGAACAAGTTCGGAATCGTTAGGAAACACCTTCAAGCCGTCCAGTTGTTCGGCTTTTTCACGGCGTGCAAAATATGGCAACAATTCTCGAAAATAATGGTATTTGAAATCCTGAGTCTTAAATGCGCGATAAATGTTGTAAGCGCATAAATCGGCAAGCTGAACTCCGTTTGACAGCTTGCTGTCCGTGAAAAACGGATATTCAACGATATGGTTGAAACGGACATTTTGATTGCCTTCACGTTGGAAGAAAGCGTGCTTCATCGAAACTGCACGGTTCAGAGCTTTTTCAGTGTCATCTATTACAATCACGGCCTGATGCTTGGAATGAAATATGGCCATGAAATTTTCAATTCGCTCTAAGAGCAATTCATACGCCTTTTTGTGCAACAATTCTTGATCCACATGACCGTGCAGTTTTCTCTTGTCAATAATCACCGCGAAGATGGTCATGCGTTGCTGTGAAAGCTGTCGGAAGAAACAAGCGACAAGACGTTCCAAGTCATCCTTGGATAAGGCATCTAAAAACGGGCTTTTTTCACGCCTTTCCTTAGGATTCCGAATCCAATTGGATTTTACCTCGCAATCTGCCAGATCAAATTTAGAATGACGTGTCCGAAATAGATGATCGCTTAATTCCAATTTTACGTTGGCAATCTCACGATCAAAATGGCGCCATTTCCATTCGTAAAGTGAAATAGCTGTGAGAACGTAAATGTGGTCTTTGGTTACGACCGTGCCATCAAATGTATTTTGAAAAACTTGAGGGTCGCGTGATCCAGATTCGTCTATGTAAAAGAAATACATGACATGCTCTTTTAAATTTCATCCGGTAAATTTCTTCGCCGCGATGCTCGCGTTGTGGCCGCCGAAGCCGAAGGAGTTGTTGATGATGGCGTTCACCTTCATTTCGCGCGCGGTGTTCGGCACGTAATCCAAATCACATTCGGGGTCGGGCATTTTGCATAATTGATGGTCGGCGGCACGACGCCGTGCTTGATGGCCAGCGCGCAGACGGCCATTTCCACCGCGCCCGCCGCGCCGAGCATGTGGCCGGTCGCGCCCTTGGTGGAGCTGACGGCAACTTTTTTCGCGCGGTCGCCGAAAACGGTCTTGATGGCCTGCGTTTCGCAAACGTCGCCCTGCGGCGTGGAGGTGCCGTGGGCGTTGATGTAGGAAATGTCCTCGACATTCAACCCGCCGCTGCGCAGGGCCATTTTCATGCAGCGCGCCGCGCCTTCGCCGCCGGGCGACGGCGCGGTGAGATGATGCGCGTCGGCGGTGTTGCCGTAGCCGACCAACTCGCAATAAATTTTCGCGCCGCGCTTTTTGGCGTGTTCCAGTTCCTCCAGCACGATGACTCCCGCGCCTTCGCCCATGACGAAGCCGTCGCGGTCCTTGTCGAACGGGCGCGAGGCGTGCTTGCGGGTCGTCGTTGCGCGTGCTCAAGGCCCTCATCGCGCAGAAGCCGCCGATGCCGATGGGAACGACGGCCGCTTCCGCGCCGCCGGCGAACATGATTTGCGCGTCGCCCATTTTGACGGTGCGCCAGGCCTCGCCGATGGCGTGGGTGGCGGTGGCGCAGGCGGAGCAGGTGGCGAAATTCGGCCCGCGCAGATTTTTATACATCGAGAACAGGCCGGACGCCATGTTGCTGATGAGCATCGGAATCATGAACGGCGAGAGCCGGCCCGGCCCGCGGTCGAGCAGGATTTTGAGCTGTTCGGTGGTGGTCGCCAGTCCGCCGATGCCGGAGCCGATGATGCAGCCGATTTCGTCGCAATTTTCCTTCGCCAGGTCGAGGCCGGAATCGAGCAACGCCTGGTGTCCGGCAAAAACGCCGAATTGCGAATAGCGATCCGTGCGGCGGACTTCCTTCGGCGACGGGAACGCGGGCGCCGGGTCGAAATTTTTCACCTCGCCGGCGATTTGCGTGTCGAACGCCGCCGCGTCGAACGCGGTGATGCGGTCAATGCCGCAGTGCGCCGGCGACGAGGTTGTTCCAGAAAACGTCGAGTTGATGTCCGAGCGGCGTCACCACGCCGAGGCCGGTGACGACGACGCGGCGATCCGTCCAATTGCTTGCCATAAAATTAAAAGGGGCAGCCCAAGCTGTGTTCAGCCAAGCTGCCCCGAAGCGTTCAAAGCCGCAACTATTTTTGGTTCTCTTCGATGTATTTGGTCACGTCGCCGACGGTCAGGAGCTTTTCAGCCTGCTCGTCCGGCACTTCGATGCCAAATTCCTCCTCGAGCGCCATGATCAACTCGACGATGTCGAGCGAATCCGCGCCGAGGTCCTCGACGAACTTCGCCTCCGGCGTCACCTGGTCCGGTTTCACGCCGAGTTGTTCAACAATGATGTCTTTTACCCGTTGGTCAATTGGTTTGTCTGCCATAATTTGCACTTGTCTGTAACCGTGAACGCCGAGATTCGTCAAGCCTCGAATCAATTTTTTTGAATAATTTTCGAATTTACATCACCATCCCGCCGTCCACCGGCAAAACCTGGCCCGTGACATAGCGCGCCGCCGGGCTGGCGAAAAACAACACCGCTTCCGCCACGTCTTCCGGCTGGCCCAGGCTGCCCAGCGGAATCTGCCGGGTGATGGCTTCCTTCTGTTCCGGCGACAATTTGTCCGTCATCGCCGTCTGGATGAAGCCCGGCGCGATGGCGTTGACGGTGATGCCGCGGCTGCCGAATTCGCGCGCGCACGACTTGGTGAAGCCGATGACGCCCGCCTTGCTGGCCGAGTAATTGCACTGGCCGGCATTGCCGATCAAGCCGATGACGGAGGCGATGTTGACGATGCGGCCGGAACGCTGTTTCAGGAGCGCGCGGCTGAATTCCTTGGTGAACAGGAACGTTCCCTTGAGATTGATGTCCAGCACGGCGTCCCAATCCGCCTCGCTCATGCGCATGAGCAGGCCGTCCTTGGTGATGCCGGCATTGTTCACCAGAATGTCCACGCGGCCCGGCTCCTTCAAAATCTGCCCGGCGGCGGCCTCCACGCTGGCGGCTTCGGACACGTTGGCGGCCACGGCCCAAGCTTTGCGTCCGAGCTTGCCGGACTTCCGCAACCGTTTCCTGCACGAACTCGGTTTTCAGGTCCACGGCCACGATGTCGGCCCCGTGGGCGGCCAGTTTCAACGCGATGGCGCGGCCAATGCCCCGGCCCGCGCCGGTGACGACGGCGATTTGATTCTCAAGTTGTTTCATACAATTAAGATGTGTTCGTTATCTCGTCAAATTGTTGCATCGGTGAACGACAGATTGGAAAGCAAAACCGATTCACATTTCAACTATTCAACGAGTTTAACGCCTGCGACCGTCGCCTCCAGGCTCGCCACGTCCGCCACGTTCAGCATTTGCGCGGATTTATCAATGCGTTTCATGAAACCGCTCAACGCCGTGCCGGGGCCGAGTTCGATGAACCGCGTGAAGCCCTGCGCCAGGAGCGTGCGCATGGATTGCTCCCAAAGCACCGGGGACGTGACCTGCTCGACGAGCCGTTCCCGGAGGTGGCTCGGCGTGCCGTGCGGCAGGGCATGGACATTGGAAACCACCGGCACCGCCGGCGACGCCACGTTGATTTTGGCAAGTTCGGCCTGCAATTTCGGCTGGGCGCCGGCCATGAGCGGCGAGTGATACGCGCCGGCAACCGGCAGCGGAATGGCGCGCTTCGCGCCTCTGGCCTTCGCCAATTCGACGGCTTTGGCGATGTTTTCCATCTCGCCGGAAATGACAATCTGGCCGGGGCAATTCAAATTCGCCAGCGTGACGCCGGCCTCGGCGCAAACTTCGCGCGTCGGCGCTTCGTCCAGGCCGATGATCGCCGCCATGCCGCCGCGCGTCGCGTCACAGGCTTCCTGCATGAATTTGCCGCGCTGGCGCACGACGCGCAGGCCGTCCTCAAAACTCATCGCGCCCGCCGCCGTGAGCGCCGTGAATTCGCCGAGCGACAAACCGGCGGCGGCGTCAAATTTCAGGTCCGGGACTTTTTCCTTGAGCAATTCAAAGCAGACCCAGCTCACGAGAAAAATTCCCGGCTGCGCGTTTTCGGTTTTGGTCAGCTCGGCTTCCGGCCCGTTGAAACAGATTCGCGGCGAGGTCGTAGCCGAGCGCGGCATTGGCGCGGTCAAACCAGTTTTTGGCCGACGGAAATTTTTCGGCAAGGTCCTTGCCCATGCCGACGGCCTGCGCGCCCTGCCCGGCAAAAAGGAGTGCGGTTTTGCTCATAAATGCTGGATACTAAACACGAATTGCGGCGGCAAAGAAAGGCTGAATAATTGGAAAGCGGAAGCAGTCAAACGCAAACGACAATTCCACGGCGGCTCACGCGCGCGGGTGAAATTTTCGATGAATCTCGCGCAGCCGGCTGCCGGTGACATGCGTGTAAATCTCCGTGGTGCTGATGTTCGCGTGGCCAAGCAATTCCTGGATGACGCGCAAATCCGCGCCGTGTTCCAGCAGATGCGTGGCGAAGCTGTGCCGCAGCATGTGCGGCGTGATGTTGCGCGCAACGCCGGCGCGGCGGACGCGGCGCTTGATGCGCAACCAAAGCGTCACCGGGGCGAACGGCGTGCCGCGTCTCGTGAGAAAAACCGCCGCCGGCGACTTGGGCGTCACGAGTTTTGGCCGCGCCGGCCTCAAGGTAACGGTTTAATGCTTCGACGGCCTTGCGCCCAACCGGCACGACGCGCTCCTTGTTGCCCTTGCCGATGACGTTGATGAATCCGGCGTCGAGATGAAGCTGTTCCAGCCGCAGGTTTTTCAACTCGGACAACCGCAGTCCGGAGGCGTAGGCCAGTTCCAGAATCGCCTGGTCACAGAGATTTTCGGGCGTGGCGGGAGTCTCGGGTTCCAGCAATATTTTGATTTCATCATTGGTCAGCGCCTTTGGCAGCCGTTTCCACCGCCGCGGCAGTGACAAATTTTCCGCGACGTTGATTGACAGGAGCTTTTCATTCTCGGCGAAGCGGTAAAACGCGCGCAACGCGGCGATTTCCAAATAAACACTCTCGCTGCTCAACCGCTTGGCGGGAGACTGTTGGGGCGAGCGTCCCCGCAAGCCGTCGTCGTATCGCTCCGGTTCAGCAGCGGCTCGCGGGGACGCTCGCCCCACCTGCATCAGATTCCGGGCGCATTCGTTTTGGAGGAATGCCATGAGATGCTTCAACTGAACCTGCTTCCAATCCGTCAGGGTCTGTTTCGCCGCCCAGGTGGTGAATTTGCCGAGGAGCGCGGCGTAGGTTTTCGCCGTGTTGTCCGACTGCCCGCGCTCATGGCGCAGGTATTGCAGAAAATCTTCGACCAGATTTTGCATGGCTCAAGCTTTGCCCGCCTGAAGATAACGTTTCCGCTTGCGCTCCGGAATTTTTTCAATGGCGTAGCGCAACATGGTCCGCGGCATCCGCGCGGCGTGTTTCGTCAGAAAACTTTCCAAAACGGCCGTGTCGCGCTTGCCGATTTCGCGCAGCATCCAGCCGACGGCCTTGTGAATCAAATCCTGTTCATCGTCCCGCAGCAATTCCGCAAGCTGGAGCGCATCGGCAAAATCGCCCTGCCGGATGAAATGAAATGTCGCAAGCACGGCAACGCGCCGGTGCCAGAGAATTTTCGAGCGAGCGAGACGGAACAGAATTTTCCGGGACCGTTTTTCCAGATGCGGGCCGACGATGCGCAGGCGCGGAACCATCCACCAAATCCCAGTTGTTGACGCGTGCCAGATTTTTCAGATACAGCCGGTAAATCGCGGCGCGACCGGATTCGTCGGCACGTTTATAGGCATCCGTCAAAATCAGCAGCGCCAGCAGCCGCTCTTCATGAATGGGTGATTGCAGCAATTTGGCGGTTGCGGACAGCGACAGCAACCGAAACTCCCGCACCAGCCGGCGCAAAGCGGGAACGCGGATGCCGATGAATTTGTCGCCCGCGCCGTATTCGCCCGGCGCGGTTTTGAAGAACCAACTCAAATTCCGCGCGTGGACGGGCGACGCCAGTCGCCGCAGGCGCGACCGCAGAACCGGCAGGGAAATTTCGACGCTTGTTCGCACGGCGGAAGAATAACTGAACCCGCGCAGTTTTCTGCACGAAACAATTTCAGGATAGCCGCAAGTTACTGTTTCCCAGGCTTTACCGTGAAATCCACAAAACGGTCCCTGTGCAGCGCCAGCGTGATGTTCAGGGCACTGGCATCGCGAGGGCTTGAAAATTGATATTGATAGCTTCCGCCACGCCCAGGGCCGCCAATCCGACTGGTTGGATGGGAGGAGCGCGGATTTTGAAGTTCGCGATTTTGGTCGTCGGTCACCTTGACTAGCGTCACCTTCATCCCCTCCGATTCCAAATTGGGAACCGCCTTGAGGCTGAAACTCACAATTTTCCCGTCATCTTGATTTTGAAAAACAAAATGATTCGGAGATGGTTGGTCCTGATTGGTGTATAGAACCGCCGGGAACAGTTTCAAACGAACTCCATTGATGGTGGTGTCGGCAAAGGCGGCTGTTGTCTCGCCTGAATTATTCACCAGACTAAAAAACATAGCCTGATCGTCTTGCTGGCTTCCCAGTCGCACGGGAACATTTGTGACCACCCAAACGTCGTCATTGCTAAAGCCAGATGTGCAAGAAAACTCGACGCGAATCTTCCAAGCCGGTTCGCTCGGCCACAATGCGGCATGGTAATAATAGCCTTCCGACTGTCCATTTTTATGGTATGGGCGGAGCAAAGTTCCAATCCAATTGCCCGTCCCATCGGTCGTCTCAACATACAAGGGCCTCCAGTTGGTGACAGACTGACCCTTTTGCCGGATATCAAAGGCAAACTGAACGACTTTTTTCAACGATTCATCTCGCAATAAGCTGCTGTAAGGTTCCTCGGGAGACGGAGCACCGAAGATCAATTTTGTGAGAGTCACGTCCAAATCGCCATCGGATTGTGTGTCTGGCAACGACTCCAGAGGCCAACTGGGAAATGACTTTGGCGCTGGATTGGTAATGACGAACTCTCCGTTGTCACCGGGCTGGCTGCTGGAGACGCGGAGAATCATAGTGCTGTCCCAGCGCGGGTAGGCGTGGAACGTTAAGCCCCGAATATCCGTGGTGTCGTTTATTTGCGACTCGACGCTGGGGCCACCACCGAGAAAGAAGGCTGTGCCCTCCTTGTCATAAAACGCCAATCCATACGGAGTATGCTGGTTTGCTTTATGCTGGGTCTCAATCCAAACTACGAGCGTGTCGCTGGCTTGCTGCGGCCAACCGAAATCCTTGTTGTCAAGGGTGAGTTTATGGGCAACTGTATCTACCGGGCAGACGTGATAGGTGCCGTAGGTGACGCCGATGAGGGTCAACTTCGTGCCGTCGTCCAATGTGATGACTTGCGGCTGCGAGAACTGCGATGACTTCACCAATTCAGGGGTGTTCGCCGGGCTGGGCCTCCATGTGATGACCTGCGGCCGCGACTTCCACCAATACCCGCCAGCGGCAAAGCCGAGGATAAAACCCAAAACCACGCTCCAGAGTATGACTTTGGCTTTCATTGGCGCCTCAATTATTGTTGCCCGCCGCTTGTGGGGACGGTTTGACCGTGAACTCGGCGAAGCGGCTTTTGTTCAGAGTCACCGTCACGTTCAGCATTTTGCGTTGCGAAGATTTTGCATTGAAAGTTGTAATTCCCGCCGCCCCCGCCGCCGTTGTAGCTTTGAACGGAATCCGCGACCCTGTTCGTCGGTCGTGCTGGAGAGCGTCATGCGAAATCCTTGCGACGACGGATCCGGATCGGCCATGATGCGGAAACCGCCCGGCTTCTCGCCGTTTCCGTAATTTACGTTCGTGAACTGGATTGCCGGATAGATTTTCAAATGGATGCCGTTCAGCGTCGTTTCGGCAAAGGCGGGAGGAGTTCTGCGGTTGCCATTGCCGTAATTATAATTCTACATGTCCTGCTGGCTCCCCGGATTCACCGGCAAATTTGTGACGGACCACAGTTCGTCATTGCTGAATCCCGCCGTTTGCGACATTTCCACCCTCAACTTCCACGGCTGATCCGGCCACAGCCCCCATTGATACGTCATCGTCGCGTCGCCGTTGGCTGGTCGCGGCTGGTGCTCCAACTGTTGTTTTGAGCGTGATTGCCGGAGGCGTCGGAAGTTTCGATCCGGATCGGCTGCCAGTTGGTGACGGCGACGCCATTTTGCTCGCATGTGAAACGCGGCGAGCACGGCTTTGTTCATCGGGTCTTTGGGTGAACCCATGGCCGTTGAAACCGGACGCACACCGGAGTCGAGCTTTGTCAGCGTCACGGCCAGATCGCCGTCGGTCTGCTTGTCCGGCAGCGGCTTCGGCGTCCATTTGGGAACGGACACGCGCTTGGGATTGGCGATGACGAATTGTTCCTTGGCGACGCGCTGGCCGCCGTTGCCATTCGACATGACACGAACAATCATTGACCTGTCCCAGCGCGGATAGGCGTTGAACATGATAGCCCATGATGTTGATCTTGTTGTTGATTTGCGATTGGGTGCTCGTGTAGGTGCCGACGCAGGCCGTGTTCGCCTTGTCATAAACGATCAACTGGTAATTCGGATACTGGTTCGCCTTGTGCTCGGCCTCAACCCAGACGACCAGCACGTCGTTGGTGCCACTGTCAAACTGCGCTGCCGTTGCCGCGGGTGAGTTTGCCGTTGATTTTGATTTTCGGGGCGACGTGATGTTTGCCGTAGGTGACGCCGATGAGCGTCAACTTGTCGCCACCCGGCAACGTGATGACCTGCGGCCGCGACATCCACCAATACCCGCCGGCGGCGAGGCCGAGGATGAGAATGGCGGCAAGGCTGCAAAGAGCGATTTTTAAAACGATTCTTGAACTGGGTTTCGGCGGCGGTTCATCCACCAGCCTTGGCGCGCCGGCAGATGGCTGTGCCGGCACCGGCGTGCTATTGGCGCGACGAGAGGCGGCGCGGAGATGGTGGCGGCGGAGGTGGCAGGCGCGACAGGGTGCCATCGGCGCGTCAACCACCTGCGGCGGCTGTGGAACGACAATCTCCTTTTGGCACGACGGACAATTGATCTGGCTTCCGGAATAATCCACGTCGCACAAAATGTGCTGTTGACACAGCGGACATGAGAATTTGAATTCAGCCATAAATGCCTTTCCCCGGGGCCGCATGACAGACCGGCCCGCAAGTTGACGATGGCGGAAGCAAACTTCTTTTCCAAAGAATTTGCAAGCCAAAGTCTGAATTTGACGGGTGATGGAACACGACGGGGATCATGGGTAAAATGGTTTTAGGGTTGGTCGTTTGCCGCCTTTTCCGGCTTGACGGTGAACTCGAAGAACCGGTTCTTGTGCAGCGCGATGGTGGCGGTGATGTTGGTGACGTCGCCGGTGTCGCGCAACGTGTAGCGGAATGGTGGAAACGGAGTCGGCGGCCCGTGCCGGTCGAAGACCAGCCGGAACTGTAGTTTTGGAATTCGCCGCCCTGGCTGTCGGTGACTTTGGCGAGCGTCAGGCGCATCCCATCGTCAGCCGTTTGCATGCCGTTCGGATTGTTGATTCGCATCCCGTTATTCATCACCGCCGGCTGGACTTGAATCATCAGCCCGGTTTGTTGCGGCTGATTAAAAACAACATTCGCCGGCAGACCCGCCGGCCTCACCGGCTGATTCGTGAATAACACCGCCGGAAAGACTTTGATGTGGTGGCCGTTCAGGTCGGCTTCGGCGCAAGGGGTGGGCGCGGGAGGTCGACTCTGGCGGCGTGCGCCACGCGCCGCGGCGCCGCGGCACCACGCCAACACCGCCCGCACAACAAATATCCCTGGAAACTCTGCTGGCTTCCAGGCACCACCGGAATGTTTTCCGCCGTCCACTGTTCGTCGCTGCTGAAATCGGAGTTCTGCGTCATTTCCATGCGCACCTTCCACGCCGGCTCGTCCGGCCACAAGCCGTTTTGCAACGTCAACGCGGCCTCGTCGCCGTTCCATTGAGCCTGATTGCCGCCGGGGCCGTAATTGATGGCCGTGCGATTTCCCGTCGCGTCGGTGGTTTCCACCGACGCCGGCTGCCAGTTCGTGACCGGCTTGCCGCCGCGTTCGACGCGATACGCGACCTGCACGCCCTTGTTAATGACGTCATCGGGATCGTCCTGAACGCGCTGGTAAGGCATGTCCGCGCCGGAAACGAGCTTCGTCAGCGTCATGGCAGACGCCGTCATCCTCCTTGGTGACGGGCAGCGGCTCCGGCGTCCATTTTGCAAACGACTTTTTGGCCGCCGGATTGTTGATGACGAATTTTTCATCCGCCATTTCCTGGCCGCCATTGCCTTGTTCCTGGACGCGCAGATACAATTGGCCCTGCCGCCGAGGGAACGCCGGAAACTGGACGGTGAAAACTTCAGTGCCCTGCTGGACGCTGCTATAGAGCCTGCGCGCACGCCGTGCCCGCCTTGTCATAGATAAAAAACTGGAAAGTTCGATATTGGTTGGGCGTGTTTTGAAATCGGTTGGGTGTGTTGGGTGTGGCGGAGCTTTAGTCGTATTTTGCCCGCATCCAGACGACCAGCGTGTCGGTGGCCGTGGTGAACGTGCCGGGGCGCGACGGGCGGTCTGGACGACCCGCGTTCCGCCAGCAGTCGCCGGCCTTGCCGGCGCCGTGGCATCTTGCCGCCGGGCGACCGTGTGTCGTTTGCCGTAATCCGCACCCAGCAGCGTCAGCGTGGTGTCATCGCTGAATGTGATGACTTGGGGACGGCTGAACCACCAATAAGTGCCGGCGGCACCGCCGAGAACGAGAACAATAACAAGGCTCAACAGGATTATTTTTTTCATGGTTTCTTCAGGTATTGCCGGTTTTGCAGTGAATGCAAAGAAATGGCTTTTGTTCATTGCGATGGTGCGGGTGACGTTAAAAGGTTGTTTCCATGGTTTATTATACGACACGCGAACAGCAGGTTTATTAGAAACTATTTTCGGCTGATTTTCCGAGCGGACGGGCTTGGCGACCGCCGCAGGAAATACCCGGCAGTCGCGACACCCGATGCCGGAGAGGATGATCGTTGCATTCACGGGCTGGATTTTATGGTTGCGCAGCCGCCGCTTTTTCCGGCTTGGCCGTGAATTCAAAGAAATGGCTTTTGTGCAGCGCGACGGTGAAATTGAGATTGGTGGCGCCGGTGATGTCCCGCAAACCGTAGTTGTAAGTGGTACTGGTCCCGTTTCCCATCGTGCCGGAATTCCAGTTTCCGATTTCGCCACCCTGGTCGTCGGTCAATTTGACGAAGGTCATTTGCATCCCGCTCTGCAGCGATGGGGTGATTTGAAACGTCAAACCGCCCTGCGGCTGCGAGTTCGGCGGCACGTCCGTGAATTGTTTCGCCGGGAAAACCTTGACGTGGAAGCCATTCACATCGGCCTCGGCAAAGACGGCATTGGTCCCGGCTCGGCGTCCATTGTAATTGTAAAAATCCTGCTGGCGTCCGGGTTGGATCGGAATATTTTGCACCGTCCACTGTTCGTCGCTGGTGAAACCGGACTGCTGTGCAGAATTCGATGACGCACCTTCCACGCCGGCTCGTCCGGCCACAGGCCGTATTGGTAAGTCACCGTGTCTTCGTTGCCGTTCCATTGACATTGATTGCCGCCGGAACCCGATAACTATGGACGTGCGATTGCTCCGTCGCGTCGGTGGTTTCCACCGACACCGGCTCCCAGTTGTAACCGGTTTGCCGCCGCGCTCCACGTGAAACACGGCCTGCACCCCTCTGTTCGCGGCGTCGTCGGGATCGTCCTGGTTGCGCTGATAGGGCATGTCCGCGCCGGAGACAAGCTTGGTCAGCGTCACCGACACATCGTCGTCTTCTTTGGTGATTGGCAGAGGCTCCGGCGTCCAATTTGCATAAGTTTTGCCG
Organism: uncultured Verrucomicrobiae bacterium; assembly: GCA_963711945.1. Taxonomy (GTDB): domain Bacteria; phylum Verrucomicrobiota; class Verrucomicrobiia; order Limisphaerales; family UBA11358; genus UBA11358. Next base: position 854,859 of record CAVQGB010000010.1, read on the forward strand.
CGCGCCGGATTGGAAATGACAAATTTTTGTTCCGACATTTCCTGGCCGCCGTTGCCTTGTTCCTGAACGCGCAAATAAATTTGCCCTGCCGCCGCGGAAACGCGTCAATCTGGACGGCGAAGACTTCATTGCCCTGCCGGGCGCCGCTATAATTCTGGCCGTAAGACTGCGCGCAAGCCGTGCCCGCCTTGTCATAAAGGTAGTATTGAAAATAATGATACTGCTGGGGGTCATATTTCGCCTTCACCCAGACCACCAGCGTGTCGGTGGCCGTGGTGAACGAGCCGCGCCCCCCGGTCTGCCGGCCCGCCGTCGCCGTCGTCTTCGCCGTCTTGCTGCCGGGCTGCGTATGGCGCTTGCCGTAGTCCACGCCGAGCAGGGTCAACGTGGCGTCATCGCTGAACGTGATGACTTGCGGGCGGCTGCTCCACCAATACGCTCCGCCGGCGGCTCCGAGGAGGAGAATGACAACGAGGCTCAACAGGATTATTTTTTTCATGGGAATATTGAATTTAAGGATTTGCGGTGAACTCAAGGAAATGGCTTTTGCAGATGGAGACGGCGACGGCGCGGCGGCGGCGGAGTTTGTTCCCGCTGCCCAAAACGATGACCTGCGGACGGCGCAACCACCAAAATGCGCCGGCCACGACACCGGCGAGCTGGATAAACACGGCACCCCACAGCAAGATTTTCGTTTTCATAAACTGTCATCCCCCGTCAACCGTTCGCAATGGCATAAACATCCCTTCTGTTTGCGTCAAGCATCAAATCCACCCGCCGCGCCGGGCGGGTATTTATCAACGTGAAACAACCTTCCGGGCGTTTTGTTACACGAAATCTTAAACCAAATCCGCCTTCTGCAAATTACAATCCGCCGCGAAAATTATAGCCGCCCGCCGGTCAGCCGTTCGTAGGCTTCCAGATACTTTGCCGTCGTTTTGGCGACCACGTCTTCCGGCAGCTTCGGGCCGGGCGGCGTCTTGTCCCAATCCAGCGTTTCGAGGTAGTCGCGGACGAATTGCTTGTCGAAACTCGGCTGGCCGCGCCCCGGCTGATATTGGTCGGCAGGCCAGAAACGCGAGGAATCCGGCGTCAGCACCTCGTCAATCAAAATCAACTTCCCATTCTCCAAACCGAACTCGAATTTCGTGTCCGCGATGATGATGCCGCGTTTCCGCGCGTAATCGCGGGCGAAATTGTAAATCTTCAGGCTCGCCGCGCGCGCCTGCTCCGCAAGGTCGCGCGCCGGCGATTTGTTTCGCCTGCTCGAACGAAATGTTTTCGTCGTGGCCGGCCTCGGCCTTGGTGGACGGCGTGAAAATCGGCTCCGGCAGCTCGCTGGATTCCTTCAAGCCGGCGGGCAGCTTGATGCCGCAAACCGTCTGCGATTTCCGGTATTCCTTCCAGCCGCTGCCGGCGAGATAGCCGCGCACGACGCATTCAATGGCGAGCGGCTGGCATTTTTTCACGATCATCGAGCGCCGCGCCAGCTGGTGTCCGCGAACGGCCGCAGATTTTCCGGCAGCGGATCGCCGGCGCGCGAAATCAGGTGGTTCGGCTGAAACGCCGCGGTCTGCGCGAACCAGAAATAGGAAATCTGCGTCAGCACCTCGCCCTTGCGCGGAATGCCGTTGGGCATGATGACGTCGAACGCCGAGAGCCGGTCGCTCGCGACGAACAGCAGCCGGTCGCCGAGGTCGAAGACTTCGCGCACCTTGCCGCTCTTGAGTTTTTTGACGCCGGGCAGATCGAGCTGCAGAACCGTTTCCTTGTTTGAATTTGCCATGCGGGAATTATTATGGCCCACGTCCAAAGTTCAAGGTTGAAAGGAGCGCCGGGCACCGTCCCGGCGTGAACCCAACATCGTCGAAACAGGCCAGGCGGCGCCCGGCGTTCCTACACCGCCGCGCGCGGCGGCAATTTCTTCACCTGCAACGGGATGGTTGCCTTCGACTCGCCGTCGAGCCGGAGGTCCACGGAATACAGCCCCGCCTCTGTGAATTTCAACTGTTGGATGTTGATGATGAAATTGCGCGTGATGAAATACGCGTCGTCCGGCAGCGCGACCGCCACCGGGATTTCGATGGGCGGCATGATGCCGTGGCCGTCGGCGTTGACGAAATTGAGTTTGAACTTGTGGTCGCCTTCGTCGCCGGAAACGAACGTGACGCGCAGTGCGACGGCGCACTGCGGATGCACCGCCGGCAGTTGCGGCGTGTAAATCGTGTCGAACGCGCCGAGGAAGTTGAGTTTGCCGTTGTCGTCCGTCGCCGCGTCGCAGAGCACCGCCACCTGAATATTCATGCGGATATTCTAACGCAACGCCGCCCAGAAACAAAGGCGCAAAGGGTTTTTCGTTTCAGAAGCCCGGTTTCCGGCACCGTTGCAACTCCGCGCGGACAAAATTCCGACAGCCTGTCTCGCGCTCGACTTTCCGGCGATTTTCAGTTGAAATAGGCGCGATGGCCAATCCGAAATCCGAAATTCCGGCTCCGAAATCGCCCGTCCGCCCGCTGGTGCGCGGGCTGCATCCCTACGTCTATGGCGAGCAGCCGAAAATCAAGGGCTTGATCAAGCTCAACACGAACGAGAATCCGTATCCGCCGTCGCCGAAAGTGCTGGCGGCGGTCAAGGCGGCGGTGGACGGGCGGTTGCGGCTGTATCCGAATCCGACGGCGCAGGCGTTGCGCGAAAAACTGGCGAAACTGCACGGCTGCGCGCCGGAAAATATCATCGTCGGCAACGGCTCGGATGAATTGCTGGCGCTGGCGGTGCGAGGTGTTTCGTGGAGCCGGAGGGACGAGTGACACGAGTCCCATTTCAAAAAAAGTCGGGAGATCATGGAACTCGCACCTCCGAAACGATCCAGTATTTCACGCCGAGCTATTCGCTGTATCCGGTGCTGGCGGACATTCATGGCGCGGCGAAAAATGCGGTGCCGCTCAAGCCGGATTTCTGCCTGCCGGGCGTCGCGGAATTGAAGCGCGGCAGGCATTGGAAATTTCAACGCGGCGCTGACGTTTGTGACGACGCCGAACGCGCCGAGCGGACGCGGCTACAAAACGCCGGAGCTGGAAAAACTTTGCCGCGCGCAAAAGGGCGTCGTGGTTTTGGACGAGGCTTACGTGGATTTCGCGGAGGAAAACGCGATGAGGCTGGCGTTGAAATATCCGCACGTTCTCGTGGCGCGGACGTTTTCCAAGGCGTATTCGCTGTGCTTCCAGCGCGTCGGCTATTTCGTCGGCCACCGCGAACTCATCGCCGCGCTGCACAAAATCCGCGACAGCTACAACGTCAACGGCCTCGGCCAGATCGCCGCCGAAGCGACGCTGGGCGATTTGAAATACTACCGCGCGAATTTCAAAAAAATCATCGCCACGCGCGAATGGCTGTCGCGCGAACTGACGAGGCTCGGTTTCCGCGTTTTTCCGAGCCAGACGAATTTCATTCTGGCGCAGCCGCCGCTGTTTCCGGCGGAGGAATGGCTGCAGAAATTGCGCGGGCGGAAAATTCTCGTCCGCTGGTTCAGCGCGCCGGAGGTGAGGGATTATCTGCGCATCACGATCGGCACGCCGGCGGAAGCGGCGGCGTTGGTCAAGGCGGCACGGGCGATTTTGCAGTGCAAAATCATCGTCCTCGCCGTCTTCATAATCGAAACCGGCTTCCGGGGACGAGCGGGAAAGTGATCATACGTTGCGCTTCCTTTTGGCGCGGATTCTGCTATAAAAGCCGGTCGTGTATCTGGAGTTTTACGGATTAAAGCAGGCGCCGTTCGACATCACGCCGAACCCGCGTTTTCTTTTTCACAGCGGCAAGCATCGCGAGGCGTTGAACCATCTGCTTTACGGCATCCGCGAGCGCAAGGGTTTTGTGCAGCTCACCGGCGAGGTGGGCGCGGGCAAGACGACGCTGTGCCGCGCGATGCTGGAACAGCTCGACGGCCGGTTTTCCACCGCGCTGATTTTGAATCCGGTGCTGAACGCGGACGAATTGATGAAGGCCATCGCGACGGAGTTCGGCCTGCCGGCGGGCGGCCTCAATCTGGACCGGCTCGACACGCTGGCGCTCATCAACGAATTTCTGCTGAAGCAGGTCGAATTGGGCCGGGACGCCGTGCTCATCATTGACGAGGCGCAGAATTTGACCGAGGAACTGCTCGAACAGGTCCGCCTGCTCTCGAACATCGAGACCGACGACCGCAAACTGCTGCAAATCGTCTTGATCGGCCAGCCGGAATTGCGCGACCGCCTGAACAGCCATCGCCTGCGGCAGTTGCGCCAGCGCATCACGGTGCGTTATCATCTCAAGCCGCTCACGCGCCCCGAGGTGGCCCAATACATCCAGCACCGGCTGGAACTGGCCGGCGCGAAGGGCGTGCCGTCTTTCACGCGGCCGGCGTTGTGGCGCGTTTATTCCTACAGCAGCGGCATCCCGCGGCTCGTCAACGCCGTCTGCGACAAGGCGCTGCTCGCCGGTTTCGTCGAACACAGCGACCGCATCACCTACCGCATGGTGGGCCGCGCCATCCGCGAACTGGAAGGGGACATCCACGCATGAGCCTGATCAACGACGCGCTCAAGCGCGCCCGGAACACCCAGCGGAACAATCCGCCGCCGCCCGGCGCGCCGCCGTTGCAGCCGGTCGAATCCCGCCGCGCGCGGCGGCGCCGGCTGGATTCTGGCGGCGGCGGCGGTTTTGTTTCTCGCTGCCGCGTGTCTTTTCGCCGGCCCGGCTCTGTTTGGACACAAGGCAGCGCCGGTCGCGCCCGTCAAAAACACCGGTAATCATCGTGCCCGCGCCGGTCCAGGTGCCTGTGCCGGCGCCGCGCGCCCGCGACAAGCCATGCCGCGTCGACGAATTCTCGCCGGCACCACCGGTGTCCGCGAACACAAACCAGCGCCGCCGGCCGCCGCCGCCGTGGCGAACTGCCCAAGGTTCAGGGCATCATTTTCAACGCCGCCCGGCCGGTGGCGATTGTGAACGGCAAGACCGTCAGCGTCGGCGACCGCGCGGGCAATTATCAGGTGAAGGCAAATTTCGCAGACCAGCGTCATCTTCCAGCGCCCGGACGGCTCGCAAGATAAACACTGGGCATCGGCGAATAGAACCGTCGACAATTTCGCGTGCGCTTTCTTGGAAACAAATCTCCAGACTCGCCGGCGCTCGCCCGCGTCGCGCCGTTTGTCATTTTTCTCGCGCTGACGTATTGCCAGGGGAAATTCGGCGCGGCGTCGGCTTACTGGTTTTACTTCGCCAAAACACTTGTCGGTGCGTGGCTGGTTTGGGAAATGCGCCCGTTCGTTTCGGAAATGCGCTGGGCGTTCAGTTGGGAGGCCGTCGTGGTCGGCGTTGGCATTTTTGCTGTCTGGGTCGGGCTGGATCCGTTTTATCCGAAATTCTCGCGCAAACGGCGCGACGGGAAATCCGAACGACATCTTCGGCGGAGGCTCCGCGCTCGCCTGGTTTTTCATCGCGATCCACATTCTTGGAATGACTGTTCGTCGTGCCGCCGCTGGAGGAGGTTTTTTACCGCTCGTTTATTTATCGCTACATTGCCAAACCGGATTTTCTGTCCGTGCCGCTGAACCGGTTTTTGCCGTTGCCGTTTCTGGCGACCGCCGCCGTCTTCGGCTTTTCGCACAACGAATGGCTGGCGGGCATTTTATGCGGCGCGGCGTATCAATGGCTGGTGCTCCGCAAAAACCGGCTGGGCGACGCGATGACGGCGCACGCCATCACCAATTTTCTGCTCGGCGTCTGGATCGTCTGGCGCGGCGCATGGCATTTTTGGTGACTTCAAATCCTCCTCGTCCTCGTAATCGAATCTTCTTTTCGAGGACGAGGACGATAAGGAGAACAGGACGGCGGGAGCAAATCTACTTCGCCTCGATGTTGATGTTGTGGCGTTCGAGCGTGGTGCCTTCCTGCTGGGCGAGATTGGCGAGCGCCTCGTTGTAATTGGCGAGCGCGCGGATTTCCTGCCGAGCGCGCCGCGGTCAGGTTGTTTTGATATTGCAGCACTTCAAAGGTGGTGGCCTTGCCGACGGCATAGGTTTTCTGCTCGGCGTCCAGCGCGGCCTCGGCGTAAATGCGCGCCTGTTTCGTGGCCTGCACGCTTTGGTAGTCGGACTGCGCCTGCTTTCACCGCGTTGTCAATCTCCACCAGGATGTTTTGTTCAAGCTGTTTGAATTGCAGCTCGATCTGCTGCAACGTCGCCTTGGCGGACTTGTAATTGGTTGCGCGCGCTGATATTGCCGAGCGGAATGGAAAGCTGCGCGCCGTAGCTGTAATTCGGCGCGTTGCCCTCGCCGACATTGATCCACGGCGTTGTCGAATTCCGTTCCGGCGCCGTTGTAACCGTAGGAGCCGGTCAAATCCAGTTCGGGGAGAAGCTGGTTGCGGGCGATATTTCAACTGGATGCCCTGCTGCTCCACGTTCAGCTTGGCCTGCAACAAATCCGGCCGCTCGGCCATGCCTTTGGTCCAACTGTCCTGCAAATCGAACGTTTGCTGCGGCGCCAGCAGCGTTTCCGTCGGCTGGATGTCCGTGTCGTGCCATTGCGAATAATTGTCGGTGAGCAGGTTCTTCAGCGTGTTTTGGTCCGTGTCGAGCGTGCTTTGCGCGGCAATCAGATTGGCTTTGGCCTGCGCGACCTGCGACTCGTCCTGCTGCACGCTCAAGACGGCCAGCGTGCCGATCTGCACGCGCTGGTTGTCCTGGTCCAGTTGCGTCTGCGCCAGATTCAGCGCCTGCTGCTGCACCTCCACGTTTTGCTGCGCGTAAATCAGTTCGTAATAGGCGTTGGCGACCGCGGTCACGCTGGTGATGAGTTGCTGGCGCAGAGCCCTGTTCGGACTACTGAAGGTGGTTCTTGGCAACGCGAATGTTCAGCCGCGTGCTGTCAATCCAGAAATTTTTCAGCAGCGGCTGGGTGAGCGTGACGCCGACGTTGGCGGAAGAATTGTCGGACGGCCGATTGCCATAATTCTCCGAAAGGCCGCCGCTGAAACTGTATTGCAACCCCCACGGCAGCAAGCCGCCGCTGATGCCGGAATTGAAACTGTTTCCGTCCGTGATGCGTGGGCGGGATCGTGTTGGTGGTATATGGAACTGAAAGCCGCCGGGCGACACGTTGTAATTGTGCGTGCCGGAAATGTTGAAGCGTCGGGTCGTAGCCGCTGTAGGCCGCGTCCAAATTGTAAAGCGAGATTTGCGGATTGATGCGCTGGATCTGCACGTCGAAGTTGTGCGCCAGCGCCTCTTGAATGCAGTCCTGCAGCGACATCGCTCCGTCCCGCCGGCGCGTTCGTGGCGGTTTGCGCGGTGGCGGCGGTGGCGAACGCGAACAAATAACGAAAGGATACCGGTGTGTTTCATGGTGCTATTTTGTGATTTTTTATTCAATTCGTCAAACTCAAGCCGCCGGCAAATGGCACAAAGTAACCATTTGGTTAATTGCCGGAAAAGCCCAAAATGTAAAATTCGCCGCGCGTTTTGCGTCGCCGCGCAGCATCCTGACTCACTTCGCCGCCGGAACGTCCTCGATCTTCGCGTTCTGTTCGAGAAACGCGAGCACCTTCTCGTGCGCAATCTGGTCGAAAAGCTCCGGCACGCCGTTGCGCTTCTGCAAATCCTTCAGGAATTTTTCGAGCGGAATCTGATACATCGCCGCCAGCGATTGCGCCCGCTTCAAGACCTCCTCCTCGCGACACGGCGATTTTTTCCTGCTCGGCGATGCGCTGGATCAGGAACGACAGCTTCACGCGCTCCTTCGCGCTGCGCGTCGCGGCGGCGTAAATCTCGTCCTTCTGCTGTTCAATCATGTCGCGCGCCACGCCGCGCTGCGAATTTTCCCGCACGATGTCATAAACCACGTTGCGCGTCTCATGCGCGACCGCCGTTTCCGGCAGTTCAAACATCACCCGGTCGAGCAGCTCGCGGATGATCTGGCCGCGGACCGCCTTCTCCTGCGAATACTTCAGCTCGTTTTCCAGATCGTGCCGGACGCCGGCGCGCAGCTTCTCCAGATTTTCCGCGTCGTATTTCTTGGCGAACTCGTCGTCAATCGCCGGCAGGAACCTTTTCCTTCACCTCGACGATTTCAACCTCGAACACGCCCTTTTTGCCCGCGAGCTCCTTCGTCACAAAATCGGCGGGGAAATCCACGTTCACCGTCCGTTTGTCGCCCGCCTTCGACGCCGAAAAGCTGGTCGGCAAAACCGGGAATGAACGCCTCCGGCGCGGCGTCCACCCAGAAATTTTTCTGCTCCGTCAAACCCTTCGCCGTCGGCGCGGTGTCGGTGATGGGCTTGCCGTCGCACGCGCCGGTGTAATTGACCACCGCGACGTCGCCCGGCTTCAATTCCCGCGCGACCGTCTCAAACTTCACGTGTTGCTGCGCCAGCAATTGCACCGCGCGCTCCACGTCCTCGTCCGAGACGGATTTGGTTTCGCGCTTCGCCGGGCAGGCCCTTGTATTCCGGCAGTTGAAATTCCGGCGCGGTTTCGACGGTGGCGGCGAACTGCAGATTTTGCCCGCGCCCGAACTGGATTTCCTCGATGTCCGGGTAGCCGATCACGGCGATTTTCTTTTCTTCGAGCGCCTTGCGATAATGGTCGCCGATGAGCTTGCGCTTGGCTTCCGTCTTGATGTCGGCCTCGTATTTTTTGAGCACGAGGGCGCGCGGCGCCTTTCCGGGGCGGAAGCCCGGCAGTGCGGCCTGCTTTTGATAGTCCTTGGTGATGGCGTCGAAGGTTTCATCCACGGCCTTCGCGTCCACTTCCACCCGCAGCAATTTCTTGCACGGCGCCAGATTTTCAACGGTGATATTCACGATAAAATTCGGTCAACGAGCCGCGCAGGATATATGAATTAAACAGGGAACGTCAACGGTTTTACGGCAATCACTTCAACTTCGAACAAAGGACGAATCGCGATCATGCCCGCGCGGATGATTTTGAAGCCCGGTTCACCGACGCCCAAACGGACGGCCAGGTTGGCGGCGAACCGGTCGTAACCATATTTTCGAATCTGGACGGCTTCAATCTCATAGCCGAGAATTGAAACCAGATTCCCCATGTTTTGGGCGTTCCAATTGTAAAGATGGTGGTTCGGTTCTCCGGCGCGAAAAAAGGAGTAGCGCCGCTCGCGTTCCCAGGGCACGTGCAGAATCAATCTGCCCCGGGGTTTCAAAATGCGCGCGAACTCCTTCAATGCCCTGGCCGGTTCCAGCACGTGTTCGAGCGTTTGATGGCAGATCACCGCGGCGGCTGATGCATCCGGCACCGCCGGACTTTCCGTGACGAATTCAATCCCCAGCGCCGCCAGGCGCTCTTTCAAAAATGCGGAGGCGTCGCAACCGATTTTGCGGGCACAGCGCAGCCTTCCCAAATTCCAACCCGCCCCGACGCCGAATTCGAAGACCGTGTCGCTGGCACGCACATGCTGCTGGAATTTTCCCGCGCGCCATTTCATCACCCATTCCAACGCCGCCGGATTCAAGGCGCGCTTGCCCTCGTGATAGTTGTGGCCGGACACGCCGTGATAAAGCCTGGCGGCGGCGTCCGGCTCCGGCGGCATGTCAACGGGGTGGTTCAATCGGTGATAAAATGCGGTTCTTGGAAAACGGTTGCAATTCAGAAGATTTCCAGCCGAGATGGTTTTGTTGGCGTTTGAGGACAAATTCGGTTTTCATAACGGCGGAATGTCGCGGCTGTTTCTCATCACCGGCACGGACACCGGCGCCGGCAAGACGGTTTTGACGGCGCTGCTCGCGCGGTTTCTGCGCGGACGCGGCGTGAACGTGGCGGCGCTGAAACCGCTTTGCTCCGGAGGGCGCGGCGACGCGCGGATACTGTCCGCCGCGATGGACGGCGCGCTGGCGCTGGACGAAATCAATCCGTGGCATTTCCGCGCGCCCGTCGCCCCGCTGCTGGCCGCGCGCCGCGAACGGAAGCACGTCCACCTGCCCGAAGTGCTGGCGCACGTCCGCGCCATGCAAAAACAATTTGACGCGCTGCTGATTGAGGGCGCGGGCGGTTTGTTAAGCCCGTTGGGCGAGAATTTTGATTCAGGCGATTTGATTGCGGCGCTGGGCGCGGTGCCGTTGATCGTCGCCCCGAACCGGCTGGGGGCGGTCAACCACATTTTGCTCACGCTGGAGGCGCTCCCCCGCAGCGCGGCGTCGCGGGCGCGTGTCGTGTTGATGACCCCGCCAAAACGGGATGCCGCCACCGCCACCAACGCAAAGCTGCTCGCCGGATTTTTCGACGCCAGAAGAATTTTCATGCTTCCGTGGCTGGGTGAAAATGTTTTCACCGGGGAGGTCCTGAAAAACCACCAAGTGCGGCGGACCCTCGGCGCGCTGGCAAGGCTGTGACCTGATAATCTGAATTGGGGGAGCACACCCGCCCCGGGTGTGGCTGGACACGCCTCACGTCCAGCACCTTGCGCGCGAGACCGCCCGGACCGTCCGGAACTTTTCCGTGCGCTCGATGTTTTCCGCGAGGGCGCGGAAAACGGCACGCGTGGCGCGTGCGCTCCCCATTCCACTCCGGTTTTCGGCTTTAATTTTTCGGCAATATCGCGGCGGGCGCGTTGGTGAAGGATTGGCGCAAGGGCTGGCGGATTTTGTAAAGCTCAAGCCGCTGCCGGAGGATCAGCACGTCATTCGTCTGGTTGTAATTCCCGGCGAGGCGCAGGGCGTCCTGTTCGGCCTGTTGCGCGTCGGCGAAGCGTCCGAGTTCGGCACAGGCCATCGCCAGCGTGTCGAGCATGACCGGCTGTTCGCCGCCGGAGAGCGCATTGGCCCTGGATGCCAGGGTGAACGCGAGATTTCCGTCGCGCGCGGATGGATTTTCATCCGAGGCCAGCACTTCGGCGACATACGTCAGAAGGTGGAGATCGTCCGGGGCAAGTTGGAGCGCCTTCCGCAAATAAGGAATGGCTTCCGTGTCGCGGCCCTGTTTGAGCAGCGCCTTGGCGGCCAAATAGGGCGGATGCCAGTCATCCGGGGCCAAACGCGCGGCCTCGTCGTAATGCTTGAGCGCGTCATCAAACCGGCCGAGTTCGACAAGCAGCACGCCGAAGTTGTCGTGCGCCGGCTCGGACCCAGGATTCAGGCGGAGCGCCGTCTCGTATTCGGCCAGCGCCTCGTCCGGCTTGCCGGCGGCGTCGAGAAGGTTGGCGATGTTGACGTGTGTCGCGGCGCGGTCGGGATTGATCTTCAGGGCGAGGCGGTATTCGGCCAGCGCCTCGCTGTTTCGGCGCAGTTGTTCCAGCGTGAAGCCGAGGTTCTGGTGCGCCGCCTCGTTGTCCCTGGTCACGGCGATGGCGTGGGAAAACAGCGCGATGTTGTCGCTCCAATAATTCAACTGCCGGTGCGCGAGAAGCAGACACACCGCCAGCGCCAGACCAGCGCCGGCGGCGACAAGTCGTTGCGGCAATTGAAATCGCACCGCCGCCGCGCCCATCCCCAGCGACACCGCCAGAAACAGGCCGATGGACGAAAAATACGTGTAACGGTCGGCCATGGCCGCCCCGCCAACCTGCACCAGCCCGATGACCGGCAGGAGTGTCCCCAAAAACCACAGCCAGCCTATCAGCCCATACGGCGCGCGTTTGCGCCCGAACCAGACGGCGGCGGAAATGAAAAGCAAAACCGCAACGGCGGCGGCGACGGCCAGCATGGAAATTCTTGCCGGCATGGGATAAAAGACGGCCAGCCGCGCCGGCCAGATCAATTTCAACAGGTAGGACACATAAGCTACCGGCACGTTCTCCAGGCGGTATGAGACCGGCACGTGCTCGAGCGAAATCACCGCGCCGCCGTGGCGTTGCGCCAGAAACGTGACCACGCAGGAAGCCGCCGATAGCGCGAAGAAGGGCGCTTTCTCGATGAACAGCTTTGCAAAATTCCGAATTCCGAACTCCGAATCCCGAATTCGGTTGAGCGGCCAGTAATCCAGCAGCAGCAGCACGAACGGCAGCGTCACCAGCATCGGCTTGGCCATCAAACCGCAGGCGAACAAAAACAACGCGAGCCAGTAGAAACGTGACGAGTGACGAGTGACGAGCGACGGGAAACTGATTTTTCGAGCCACGCGCCACTCGTCGCCCGTCACTGCCTTTGTGTAAGCCAGCAGCGTCAACAGGGCGAAAAACGCGCTCAACACGTCTTTGCGTTCCGAGATCCAGGCGACGGACTCCACGTGCATCGGATGCCAGGCGAACAGCGCGGCGGCCGCGGCGCTCGGCCAGGGCGCTTTCGTCCAGCGCAACAACAGCAGCAGCAGCAGCACTGAATTGACCGTGTGGAAAAGCGCGTTGACGGCGTGGAACACCCCGGCGTCGGAGCCGAAGAACTGGCAATCGGCCATGAGCGAGAGCCATGTGAGCGGATGCCAGTTCGCGGCGTGCCAGGTCGTGAACGCCCACGCGACGCCGCCCCACGTCAGGCCGTTTTGGACGAAGCGGTTGTTGGTGACATAATCCCCGTCGTCATACACGACAAACGGATAGCGGCACACCGGCAGGTAAAGCAGCAGTGTGCCCAGCACCAACAACAAGGCAATGAAGCGCGTCCGCGACACCGGCTACTTTTAGTGGATTCCCCGCCGGAGACAAGGCGCGATTTTCATTAAAAAAAGTCGTTGCGAAATCTTCGCGGAAAGGGTAAGTATTGGCACGGCGGAAAATGCTCGACGATCCGCCGCTTGGCCGCTATCGGTTCCTCACGACCAGGTGAAGTGTCGGTTTTATGAACGGATTATCGTTTATTGTCGTGGGGGCCGCTTCTAAACAAGCGGATACCCTTTTCATTTTGGAAAATGCGACGACGGAAGCCAAGGCTATCATCGTCCTGCTCATCGCCTTTTCTGTCGTCGTCTGGTCCGTCATGTCCATCAAGGCCGTGCAAATGCGCCGCGCTCGGAAGCTCAATTACTACTTCAACGAGGAATTCCGCTCCTCGAAAACCGCGCTGGACATTTTCGACCGCAAATTGCACGTCGAGGGCTGCCCGCTTTACGAGGTGTATCAGACCGGCTGCGTGCAGTTGGATGCCCGGCTGCGAGGGCCGGGCGGCGAACAGCGCCGGCCCAACGTCACGCTCAAAAACATGGAGCACGTGAAGCGTGCCATGGAAAACGTCGTCGCTCAGGAGTCGTTGAAACTCGAATCCGGTTTGATCCTGCTTTCGATTGCGGCCAGCGGCGCGCCGTTCCTCGGACTGCTCGGCACGGTTTGGGGCGTGATGAGCGCGTTTGCCGGCATCGCGCAGGCGCCGCAGGGCGCGGCCTCGCTGGCGGCAATGGCGCCCGGGGTTTCCGCGGCGCTCATCACCACCGTCGCCGGGCTGCTGGTGGCAATCCCCTCGATGTTCGGCTACAATTGGTTGGTGCATAACCTGCGCGCGTTCACCGTCGGCCTGGACAATTTCGCGCAGGAACTGGTGTCCCGGATGGAAACGGAATATTTGGCGGAAGAATAGATTGTTGTCATGCGACGATTCTCACAACGCAGCCATCTCGTGACGTTGAGTGAAATCAACATCACGCCGCTGCTGGATCTCGCGTTCGTGCTGCTCATCATTTTTGTGATCACCACGCCGCTGCTGGAGCAGAGCATCAATCTGAACCTGCCCATAGGAGGCCATTCCGATCCGTCGCAAATTCGAAAAGACGTCCGCACCGTGGAAATCAGCAATACCGGCGTCTTCAAGCTCGACAAACAGCAGATGCGGGGCGTGGACGACGTTGTCGGCAAACTGGCCGCCGCGTTCCGCGCGAACAAGGATCTGATCGTCTACGTTCGTGCCGATGAGGACGGCCCTTACAAAAATGTCGCCGCGTTGATTGACGGCTGCCAGAACGCCGGCATCACGCGCTACTCGCTTCGCACCGAACCGCCCAAATGAACCGCCTGCAAAAGAAATGCGTTGTCGCCACGGCGGGCCTTCACCTGCTGCTGCTGACCATTTTGCTGGTCGGCCCGGCGTTTTATAATCCGCAGCCCAAGCCCAGCGAGACGCATTTGCTCGACATGATTTCTCCGAACCTGATTGACGCCGCTTTCAGCAGCGGAGTCCCCAATGCTGCGCCGCCTCCACCGGCGCCGCCGGTTGCATTGCCGCCCCCACAACCGACTCCGCCGACGCCGCAGGTCCAAACTCCGCCGCCCACACCGCCGAAGCCGATCGAGCCGAAACCGACGCTCGCCGAACGGGTTGAAAAATTTTTCGCGCCCGCACCGAAACCCGAACCGGCAAAACCCGCGCCGGCAAAACCCGCCCCAAAGCCCCACGAAATCCAGGTCAATACCCAACGCGTGACGCGTATTCCGACGAGAAATTCGACCCCGAATCCCACCGCGACTTCCAAACCCGACAACTCGAAGGACATCGCGCGCGCGATAACAAATTTGCGCAACAAATTGTCGCCGGGCATGGTAGTAGATGTCCCCGGCACCAGCACGGTGGCTTATTCCAGTTTCAAGGATGCGCTGGGGACGATTTATTACAATGCCTGGTTGCCGCCGGAGGGAGTTGCGAATGACGAAGCGGATACGATGGTGAAAATCGTCGTTGCCAGGGATGGCACGGTAATCAGTTCGCACATTATCACACCTTCAGGCAACGCGAAAATTGATGATTCCGTGCGCCGCGCCTTGAACCGGGTTTCCTCGGTAGGCCCGCTTCCGGACCAGTCAAAGTCGGAACAGGAATTTACCCTCGACTTCAATCTCAAAACCAAACAGATGCTCGAATGAAACGCCATTGCCCCAATTTGTTGAAAATTGCCCTGACCGTCGTCCTTGTCGCCGCCGCAGGCATTTGCCGCGCCCAGGATTCAGGAGCCATCCAAATCATCAAGGTCGGAAACAAGCCCGGCTTCACCCCGCCCGTTCCCGTCTCGCTCGAAGGATTCAGCGGCGAGGTCCTGGACGTTTTGAAATTTGACCTTTACGTCCAGGGCTTCAGCTTCGTCGCGCCTGACGCCGCGCAATACCAGGTCAGCGGCAATAATTCGGGAAACGTCACCGGCAGCGTCACCGACAGGGTTGCCAAACACGCGGTTCTTCCGCCGCGCACCTACACCGGCACCTCGCTGCGGCGGCAGGCGCACGCGTTCGCGGACGACATCGTGCTGGCCATCACCGGCAAAAAAGGCATCGGCCAGACGCGGATCGCGTTCAAGGTGCAGCCAACGGGAAGCGGCCCGGGTGAAATTTACGTCTCCGATTTCGACGGCCGCAATTACCTGCCCGTCTCGACGGACAAAAGCATTGTCGCCGCGCCCGCTTGGGTTCCGGGCCGGCTCGCGTTGTGCTTCACGTCCTACCAGCCCGGCAACCCGGACATTTTTTATCAGGACATGACCACCGGCCAGCGGCGGATTCTGGCGGACTATTCGGGCTTGAACAACAGCGCGGCGGTGTCGCCGGACGGCTCGAAGGTGGCGCTGGTCTCGGACATGACCGGGGCCGTGAACATTTGGACCTGCAACCTGGACCGCTCGGATTTGAAACACCTGACCACCGGCGTCGAGGATTCGTCGCCATGCTGGTCGCCGGACGGAAATTGGATTTGTTTCGCGACCAAGACCAAAAACCTGGAACAGCGGCGGCTGGCGAAAATTTCCGCGAACGGCGGCGACGTTCATATTCTGAACACCACCGGCACGCCGAGTCCCACCGAGCCGGACTGGTCGCCGGACGGAAAATGGATCGCGTTCACGTCGCAGATGGGCGACTTCAACATTTGCGTCATGCCGGCGGACGGCAGCGCGCCGCCGACGTTGCTGGTGACGGGCGAGGATCCGTCGTGGTCGCCGAATTCGCGGACGCTGGTGTTCGCGCGGCGGACGGGCGGCGAACGCTATGTGTTGTCTGTGCTTGACGTTTTCACGAAACAATACAAGGATGTTTCCAGTGTTTCGGGAAGCGATTCCGAACCCGCTTGGGCAAAATAACTTTGAATTTGGGCAAAATGTAACAAACTTTTAACGGAAGGTATAAATATGAAAACAATGAAACTCATGTATCCGCTGGCGTTCGCGCTGGCCATCACCCTCGCCTCCACCGGCTGTAAACACAAACCCGTCAACGTCACCAATATACCGGGGATGCAGCCGCCGATGGTGCCTGATGTGAACCCTCGAACTGTGTCGGGACCGGGGTCGGGTCCAATGATACCCAGATTCCCGAGACAGGCATACAGCCCGGCGGCGGGGTGCTATCAACCAGTTGGGATCCGTCCACGATGAATCCAGACCGCGCGGCGTTGGCGGCAGACACGATTCACTTTGCCTATGACAGCGCCGTTATTCGCGACAGTGAAAAGGCCAGCCTGCAATCGGTGGCGTCCGCGCTGTCCGCCGACCCGAACGCGAAGCTGATGATCGAGGGCAATTGCGACGAGCGCGGCACGGAGGAATACAACCGCGCGCTTGGCGAACGCCGCGCGCTGGCGGCGCGCGAGGATCTGGCCAAGCTGAACGTGGACCCGATGCGCATCCGCACCATCAGCTACGGCAAGGACAAGCCGGC
Organism: uncultured Verrucomicrobiae bacterium; assembly: GCA_963711945.1. Classification (GTDB taxonomy): domain Bacteria; phylum Verrucomicrobiota; class Verrucomicrobiia; order Limisphaerales; family UBA11358; genus UBA11358. The sequence continues at coordinate 871,407 of CAVQGB010000010.1, forward strand.
GGATCCCGGCCACAACGAAGCCGCGTGGAAGAAAAACCGCCGAGACGATTTCGTGCTGCTGCATCCGAAGACTGGGATGTAACTTGCCGGATCAAATCTAAAAAGGCCGCGTTCGCGCGGCCTTTCTTGTTTGGGGGAACGAGTTACTCGATCCCCTGATTTCATTCAAGCCATGGGACTCCCAGGGCTTGTCCCTCCGATAAACATGATGATATTTTGGGTCTTTACTATTCGCCGAAACAGGCGTAGGCTTTCCGAGGCTCGATAAAAATTATGAATGTCATGTTTGCAGCTTTTCTGGGTGGCTGGGAATGGGTTATTGTGCTTCTGGCGGTCCTGCTTTTGTTCGGCGCCAAGAAGATTCCCGAGTTGGCCAAGGGTCTGGGCACGGGCATCAAGGAATTCAAGAAGGCGACGCGCGAAGTGACGGAGGAGATCCAGAACGCGCCGGTCGAGTCGCCGGCCAAAGCCGCGCCGCGCCCGCGCCATCGCGCGCCGACCTGCCGGTCTGCGCAATCCCCCAACAATCCGCCCAAGGCTTGAGGCGCGGCAATTTCTCGCATGGCCGGCGACCCTGAAGCAGAACCCCCGGATGATGCCGAAGGCGGGCCGGTAAAAACCTTCCTCGAACATCTCGAAGATTTCCGCTGGATGCTCATCAAGAGCATCGTCGCGCTGTTCTTGGGGATGCTGATTTGCCTCATCGCGGCAAACTAAGTCGTCAGCATCATCAAATGGCCGCTGAAGCATGCCCCCATCGGTTTCTCCGGCACGAACCAGATCGCTCGTCGTCAGCTTCGGCACGAATCACCTCGGCAATTTCCAGCTCACGCCGGACCAGGAGCAATCGCTCAACCTCGGCACGAACCGCTTTGTCGCCGTCACCGTGGAACCCCTCGTCATCGGCACCAACCAGGTGCTGGGCTGGCGCGTCAGCGACAATCCCGCCGCCATCGCCGCCGCGCAGAAGATGAGCATCGAGCTGATCAATTTGAGTCCGGCGGGCGGATTTGTCGTCGCGTTCCAGGTGGGGATTTACGGCGGCGCGGTGCTGGCGTCGCCGTTCATTTTTTATTTCGTCGCGGCGTTCGTTTTTCCGGCGCTGAAAATCCGCGAGCGCAAATACATTTATCGCGGACTGGGCATCGGCATCGGGCTGTTCCTGGTCGGCGTGGCGTTTTGTTATTTCATCCTGATGCCGGTGGCGCTGGCGGCGGCGCAGATGTATTCGAACTGGCTCGGTCTCGGCGCGATGCAATGGCGCGCGGAGGATTACATCAGCTTCGTCTGCAAATTCCTGCTCGGCATGGGGCTGGGCTTCGAGCTGCCGGTGGTGATCCTGACGCTGGTGAAAATCGGCGTGCTGGACTACGCCATGCTGTCGAAGGCGCGCCGCTACATGATCGTCATCAACCTGATTCTCGGCGCGGTGCTGACGACGCCGGAGCCGATCACGCAAATCGTCATGTTCGTGCCGCTGCAGGGGCTTTACGAACTGACGGTCTGGATTGCGTGGTATTGGGACCAGCCGGACAAGGGCAGGGCGCGGTGGAAATTGCTGTTCGCGATGTTCATTGTGCTGCTGATGGCCGGCGCGGCGTGGGCGGGTTTCCAATACGGCTGGCCGGCGCTGCGCCAGCACTGGCATTGAAAAATCGAGCCTTGTTCATTTTGCGCAAATCGCGCTTTACATCCGCCGGATTCGGCGTAAGTTTTTCGGGTCAACAAGATCATCGTATGCGAAACGGAATTACATTTCTCGCCGCCGTGGCGCTGGCTGCGGTTTTCAACACCGGTTGCGCCGGGCCGGAGGCAAAACTCGGTCATGGCATGGGCAACACGTTTGAAGTCGCCCGCCTGGGCGAAATGCGCCGCACCGTCGAACAGACCGCCATTTTTGATTCGCCGGGCCAGGCCTACACCACCGGCATGATCCGCGGCTTTGACCGCTCGATGGGGCGCACCGCGATGGGCGTCTATGAAGTGGCCACCTTCCCGTTTCCGCCGTATCACCCGGTGCTGACCGGCACCTTCAGGCCCGACCCGGTCTTCCCGGAAAGCTACAAGCCCGGACTGATTTCGGAGGGGCTGTTTGACACCGACACCTACATGGGCTACAGCGGCGGCGACGTCGCGCCGTGGCTGATCGGCAGCCGGTTCAAGGTGTTCGACAATTGAACGCAACCATTTTCACAGCGCGCCGGCAACCTTGCCGACGCGTTTTTTGTTTCAGGCGCGACAATCTTTTCCGTGCGTTTCGCCCGTTCCGCGGTTAAAAATAACCCCGATGCGCCTCGAAAAAAAATCGCCCTGCAAGGTCAACCTGCTGCTGAACATCCTCGGCAAACGGCCCGACGGCTTTCACGAACTCGAAACCGTGATGCAGCCGGTCAATGTCTGCGACGAAATGACCTTTGAGCGCGGCCGGAAAGGGCGTTCAGCTTTCATGCAACAATCCGGAGTTGCCGGTGGATGCCAGAAACCTGGTCCATCGCGCGGCCACCGCCTTTCTCGCCGCCGGCCGAAATTTCCGACGGCGTGAGGATTCACCTGCAAAAGAATTTGCCGCTGGCCGGCGGCATCGGCGGCGGCAGCGCCAACGCCGCGGTGACATTTTCCGCGCTCAACGAACTCTTTGGCAAACCGCTGTCGCCTGAACAACTGCAGGAGCTGGCCGCCGCGCTCGGCTCGGACGTTCCATTTTTCCTGCAAACCAAACCGGCGCTCGCCACCGGGCGCGGCGAGAAAATCCAGCCGCTCGAACCTTTTCCGGCTATGCGCGGCAAGGCGCTCCTGCTGATTCACCCCGGCTTTGGCATTTCCACGCCGTGGGCCTACCAAAACCTGGCGCGGTTTCCTGAAGCTTTGAATGGAAAGACCGGCCGCGCGAAACGACTTGATTTCGAAATTACAGGGGAATAATTGGCCCGGCGGCGCTGACGCCTTTTACAATTCGCTCGAAGCGCCGGCGTTTGAAAAATTTCCCGTGCTGCAACTGTTCCAGGAATTTCTCCGCGAAAACGGCGCGCTGGCCGCGCTCATGTCCGGCAGCGGCTCGACGACGTTTGCCATTGTCGAAAATGTGAGTGCCGCGGAAACGCTCGCGGAAAAATTCAAATCGAAGTTCGGGCCGAGTTGCTGGACGGCGGCGGTGCCGGTTTGACGGCAATTACAAAAACATCGAACACCGAACACTGAACGTCCAACATTGAACTGCGTTGCAATCAATGTTCAGAGTTGGATGTTGAATGTTTCCCGTCGTCAGCTCCTGAATTTCGCCAGCGCAAACTCCGTCATTTCCCTTGCCGCCGGAATTTTGCACGCCAGCGCGATGAGCCAGTAAACCAGCCCGGCGATTCCCGCCGGCACAAACACCGCGCCAATTTTCAGCGCGAGGGTCGCGTGGCCGATTTTGCTTTCCCAAAATTGCCAGCCAAACCACGCGATGGCGCCGGCCAGCATGCCCGCGATGGCCAGCGGCAGAAATGTCGCGCGCAACGATTCCATTTCCAGTTTTCCCAGCTTCTTCCGCAGCGCGAAAACGAGCAGCCAGACGTTGCAAATCGAGGTCGCGGTGTTTGCAATGCCGAGGCCGCCCTGCCGCAGCGGCACGACGAGCGCGGCGGCCAGCATCAAATTCAGCATGAGGCAAACGATGCTGATTTTCATCGGCGTCCGGGTGTCGCCAAGCGCGAAAAACGCCCGCGCCAGGACGTTGACGGTGGAAAATGCGACCAGTCCCGGCGCCAGGCATATGAGAGCCAGCGCCGCGCGGCCGGTCGAGGCGGCGGTGAATTTGTCGCCGTGCTCGAACATCAGCCGCACGATCGGCTCGGCCAGCACGACGAGCAGGACGGCGGCGATCAGATTCGAAAAGAGCAGCGTGCCCAGCCCGTGCCGCAGCGTTGTCGCGGAATTCGGAATAATTTTTTTCCACCGCCAGGCCGCTCAACGTCGTCAGCAGATACGTCGCCAGCGAAATGCCGAACATGCCCTGCGGCAGTTCCATCAGCCGCACGGCGTAATCGAACGAGGCGTCGATTTGCGGATTGACCCGGAACGCGAGGAACTGGCACCAGCGTCACGTTGATTTGAAACGCGGCGACGCCGATGGTGCCCGGAATCATCCGCGTCACGACGAGCCGCACGGTTTCATTGCCCCACGGCGAAACCCAGCGGTAGCGGAAGCCGTCGCGCCAGAGCGTCGGCAATTGAAACGACGCCTGCGCCACGCCCGCCGCCAGCACGCCGTAGGCCAGCGCGAAAATCTGCACCGGCAGCCTTTCATCCTTCGGCAGGTCCGTTCCAAATTTCGGCGCGAGCCAGAGCACGGAGGCGATCATCACGACGTTCAGCATCGTCGCGCCCATGGCCGGGATGAAAAAATGGCCGCGCGCATTCAACATTCCCATGAACGCCGCCGCCAGGCACACGAGCAGCATGTAGGGAAACATCACGCGCAGCAGTTGCAGCATCAGTTCCGTTTTCGCCTCGAATTGATGCGCGGCCAGCGCGACGGAAATGCCCAGCATTACAAGGCCGACGACGGCAGCCGCCGCGATGATGAGGCCGGAAATCACCGCGTTGGCCGCGCGCCACATCTCGATTTCGCCGTGCGTTTTTTCCTTTTCCTTGAAAATCGGGATGAACGCCGCCGTCAGAGCGCCCTCGCCCAGCAGCCGGCGGAACAGGTTTGGAATGTGAAACGCGAACTTGAAAACGCCGGCAACCCAGCTGTCGCCCATGAACTGGGCATAGACGATTTCGCGCACCATGCCGAGCATGCGGCTCAACAAGGTGGCGCCGGCCATCGCGCCGGACGATTTCAGCATTTGCGACACGCGCGAAGATTAAAGTCCAAAGCCCAAAGTCCAAAGTGAATTCTCCATCTTGCTTTTTACCGGGTCACGGGCTACGGTGGCGGCATGGACAGCGCGATTCTCGCCAAAGAAGCATTGCAACTCACGCCGTTTGAAAAGGCGCAAATTATTGACGCGCTCTGGCAAAGCCTTGATCCGGCGGAGCAGGAATCCGTTGACCGCGCCTGGCTCGCCGAGTCGCGCGACCGTTTGCAGGCCTTTCGCGCGGGCGAACTCAAGGCGCTCGATGGCGAAGTAACTCTTCGCTCCATCACGTCGGAATTGGGCAAATGAAATTTCGCCTGCTGCTTCCGGCGGCCGGCGAACTGCGGTCGGCGGCGCGGTTCTACGAGGGGCAAATCCCCGGGCTTGGGCATGATTTTCTTCAAGAAGTCCGGGCCACTATCCTGCGCATCAGCCAATGGCCGGACGCCTGGCAGCCACTCGATGTGGAAATCCGCCGCTGTCGCACCCATCGTTTTCCTTACGGCATCATTTACGCGGTGGAAAACGGCGAAGTGCTGGTCATCTCCGTGATGCACTTGCATCGGCACCCGGATTCGTGGCGGAAAAATCTACCGTGACCAGTCGCGTCAATTGGAAATTGGCATTTGCCCCCGGCCAATTTAACCTGCCGGTGTGAGCATTCTGGAAGAACTCAAATGGCGCGGCCTCGTCGCCGATTGCACCGACGCGGCGGAACTGGAAAAGAAAATCGCCGCGCCCGTCACGCTTTATTGCGGCTTCGACCCGACCGCCGACAGCCTGCACGTCGGCAATCTCGTGCCGCTGCTCGCGCTGCGGCGGTTTCAATTGCTCGGCCATCATCCCATTGCCGTCGCCGGCGGCGCGACCGGCTCCATCGGCGATCCCAGCGGCAAGACGCAGGAGCGCCAGTTGCTCACGAAGGAAATTCTGGACCGCAACATCGCCAGCGTGAAGGTGCAGCTCGCCAAGCTGCTCGATTTTGAAACAAAACAAAATCCCGCGCGGCTCGTGGACAACGCTTCGCTGGACGGCGGGCGATTTCGTTCCTCGATTTTCTGCGCGACATCGGGAAGCATTTTTCCGTCAACCAGATGGTGGCCAAGGAATCCGTCCGCGCCCGGATGGAAGACCGCGAGGTGGGCATCAGCTACACCGAGTTCAGCTACATGCTGCTGCAGGCGTTCGATTTCATGGTGCTGTGCCGCGACCAGAATTGCGAACTGCAGATCGGCGGCAGCGACCAGTGGGGCAACATCACCGCCGGCATTGATCTGACGCGCAAAAAACTGGGCAAGACAGGTTTACGGCCTCACGCTGCCGCTCATCACCAATGCCGACGGCACGAAATTCGGCAAGACCGAAGCCGGCGCCATCTGGCTCGATCCGAAACACACGAGCGTCTATAAATTTTACCAGTTCTGGATCAACACCGACGACCGCGACGTCATCCGCTATCTGAAATACTTCACGTTTTTGTCGCAGGACGAAATCGACGTCGCTGGAAAAGCAGCATGGCGGAAAACCCCGGCGCGCGCGTCGCGCACAAGGCGCTGGCGAAGGCCGCGACGGATTTGATTCACGGCGAAAGCGCCACGACAGAAGCCATTCGCGCCAGTGAAATCTTGTTCGGCGGCGAGCTGGACGGCATTGCCGAAGGCACGTTCAACGAAATTCTCGGCGAAGTGCCGACGAAGGAAATTGAGAAAGCCAAACTCGACGGCGCGGGCATTGCCGCTGGTTGGAGCTGCTGGTCCACTGCCGGCTTGTGTCCGTCAAAAGGCCAGGCGCGAAAAGACATCGAAGGCGGCGGCGTGAACATCAACAACGTCCGCGAAGCCAGCTGCCACGCGGGCCGTGACTTCAAACGATTTGCTTTTCGGCAAGCACGTCCTGCTCCGCAAAGGCAAAAAGAATTACGTCGTTGTGACGGCAAAGTGACGATCCTCCTCACGTCGGCAGCTACGGGACCGGTGGCATTCACTTCGGGACGCCCGTTTAGTTCACAAACAGGCTGGGCGCGGAGGCGTGGGCGAGATCGAGGCAGCGCGCGAAAATTTCCGACGGCGATTCGCATTGCAGCGCGAAGTCGGCCAGTGCCCGCGCCTCGCTCAATTTGATGCGGCGGATGATATACTTCACCTCGTCAATCACCGGCGGCGCGGCGCTCAATTCATCCACTCCCAGCCCGACCAGCAGTGGCGCGAGCACGACGTCGCCGGCGACCTCGCCGCAAACGCCAGCCCAGATGCCGTTGGCGTGCGCGGCGTCCACGGTCGTCTTGATGAGCCGCAGGATGGCCGGATGCGTCGGCTCATATAGGTGCGACACCTTCTCGTTCGTGCGGTCGGCGGCGAGCGTGTATTGAATTAGATCATTCGAACCGATGCTGAAAAATTTCACGCGCTTTGCCAGTGCGTCGGCGACAAGCGCGGCGGAAGGAATTTCAATCATCGCGCCGATCTCCAGATTTTCGTCGAACGGTATTTTCTCCGCGCGCAGCTCGGTTTTGCATTTCTCGACGAGCGCGTTGGCCCGGTTCAATTCGTCCAGGCCGGAAATCATCGGATACATCATTTTGACGTTGCCATCGGCGCTGGCCCGCAGAATGGCGCGGAGCTGGGCGCGGAACAGTTCGGGCTGCGCGAGACAGAACCGGATGGCGCGCCAGCCGAGGAACGGATTCATCTCCTGCGCGAGCTGCAAATGCGAGGCGAATTTGTCGCCGCCCAAATCCAGCGTGCGGATGATGACCGGCGCCGGTTTCAGCGCGGCGGCGACCTGGCGATACGCCTGGTATTGTTCCTCTTCGCCGGGCAATTGTTCGCGGTTGATGAACAGAAATTCCGTGCGGAACAACCCGACACCTTCCGCGCCGTGGGCGATGACGGATTCAACGTCGTTCTGATCCTCGATGTTTGCGGACAGCACGATGGTCTTGCCGTCGAGCGTGACGGCGGGCTGCCGCTGGATTTCGCGCAGCTTTTCACCGAGCGACGCCTTGATCTTCGCCAGTTGGCCGTATTCAAACAGGGTCTGGTCGGTCGGGTTGACGATGAGCGTGCCGTTGTAACCATCGAGCAGCGCGTAATCGCCGGTCTCCAGTTCCTCACTGGCGTTTTGCAGGCCGACGGCGGCGGGAATGTCGAGCGACCGCGCCATGATGGCCGTATGCGAGGTCTTGCCGCCGATATCGGTGGCGAAGCCGAGCACAAATTTTTTGTCCAGTTGCGCCGTTGTGGACGGGCTCAAGTCGTGGCTGACGAGAATGCACGGCTCGGAAAGATGGCGCACGTCGAGGGCATCCTTGACCTCGAGCAGATTTTCGAGCACGCGCCCGGAGAGGTCGCGTAAATCGCTGGCGCGCTCGCGGAGATACTCGTCGTCCACGTTTGCCAGCGCAGCGACGTAGCGTTCGGCCACGGTGTGAAAGGCGAATTCGGCGCTGACCTTTTGAGTGTGAATCAGGCGCAGAACCTCGTCAATCAACACGCGGTCCTCAAGCATCAGCAGGTGGGCGTCAAAAATATCCGCCTCCGTGGCGCTCATGCTGGCGGCGACACGGCGCTGGATTTCCGTGATTTGCTGGCGGGTCTTGACGAGGCACTGTTCGAAACGCCTGGCCTCCGATTCCACCTCGTTGTCGGGCAACTCGCGCCGCGTGATGACGTGCTGGGTGCGGTGCAGGACAAGAATCTTCCCCCGGCAAACGCCTGCGGAAACGGCGATGCCGCGAAATACCTTTTCTCCCTTCAATTGTCCTGACATGCGCTTTGATTCAGAAATAACCCAAGCCGCCCCGGTTGCAAGGCAATTCCGTCAACAAAATGATCAATCGCGGCGGAGAACAGGCAGTGGATTGGCGGGTTATCGGATCGGGAAAGGATGAACCGAGGCGGAGCCGGACGCCATTCATCCATCCATCCAGTCCATCATCACTTCATACACCTTACGCGCGTTCCATGTATTTGCCGGTGCGCGTGTCAATTTTGATTTTCTCGCCGGTCTTGATAAAAAGCGGGACTTGAAGCGTAATGCCGGTTTCGAGCTTGGCGGGTTTCTGGACGTTGTTGGCCGAGTCGCCGCGAATGCCTTCCGGCGCGTCGGTCACGGTCAGAACCACGCTGGGCGGGATTTCGACCGTCACGGCCTTTTCTTCGACAAAGGTCACCGTCACCGTGCCGTTTTCCACGAGATAATTCCTCGCGTCGCCGACGAGTTCCGCCGCCAGCGTGACGGTTTCATAGTTTTCCGGGTCGGTGAAAACGTAGTCTTCGCCGTCCTTGTAGCTGAATTCCATTTTCTTGGTCATCATCGGCACCGGATCAATGCGCTCGGTGGAACTGAAGCGCACGTCGGACGATTTGCCGGTCTTGATGCTGCGGAGGGTCGCCTGCACGAACGCGCGCAGGTTGCCCGGCGTGCGATGCTGCATGTCGAGGACCACCGTGATGTCGCCGTTGTAATTGATCGCCATGCCGCGGCGAAGGTCGTTTGCTGTTGCCATAAATCAAAATAAATAAATTAACGCGCCAAACTCTTTTCAACGCGAGCCGCACACTATAACCGGAAATTGCCCGAACGCAAGCGCGCTTTTCACGTCATACCAGTTGCAGAAACTGCACTGTAGCGGCGGTCTCAGACCGCCGCTACAATTGTCAGTGTATGGTGCGGTTTCAAACCGGAATTGGAATCACTGGGGAAAAGCCGTCTCCACCGCGAGCCCGATTCCAGCCCCCGCGGGAGCTCAACGAATCGACAACTGGTCGAACTGCCGCGCCAGGTCAAAATCCTTCTGCGTCAAGCCGCCCGCGTCGTGCGTCGTGAGCGCGAGCGTCACCTTGTTCCAGCGGATATCAATGTCGGGATGATGCCATGCCTGCTCGGCGGCGACGGCGACGGCATCCACGAATTTGATTGCGGCGGGAAAATCCTTGAACTGAAACGTCCGCAAAATTACGGCGTTTTTCCGTTTCCAATCTGGAATTTTGGCGAGCGCGGATTTGATTTGGGCGGCGGTGGATTTTTTCACGGCTCAACATCGTTCATTGCCGGAAAAAATCAAAGCCATTCCACGCCTCCGCAAATTTTACGAAAGCTTCGGCGGTTTGCCCAATGAATCACCAAGTCGTGGCGGAACCCTCCGCGGGTTTCCGCGCTCCGCGGCCTTTGCCTGCAGCACCAGCCTCACACAGGTGATCAATGCCCATAGCCAGCTCAAGCCGAAGCACACGACTCCCCATTTTAGCAGCGAGCCGGACGGTTTCTGCGGAATCGTTCCGCCGAATTGCGCCTGATGAATCCGGTAAGACCATTCGATGACCCACGCGCAAACCAGGAGACAACTGGCGATCGCGAGCGTCAACTGGCAACTCGCCGGCAAAAATCCGGCCCGCCTTGAGCGAACCGATTCCGGGCGTGGCAAGATTTTGCATGACGCACGCCCACGCACGATCGGAACTCAATGAACATTCGGACGGCACAGGCATCGGCGTTCAACTAAAATGCGACTTCACATCCGGCCTTCTCAAGACCGCCAGCGACCAGATGCCAAAAGCCAGGCCAAGCAGGAAGCCGCTGCACGGCGTCAAACACGGCACTACTGACAGGCTGGCGGCGGCCAATGAAAATTGGTAACTTTGCAACGACTTCATTTTTTTTGCGCCCGCCAGGATCAAAACCGATACTGCCAACTCCAATAAGTATATTCACGATGCCCAGCGGGCCATTCATCAGATGGAGCATCTTTTGCACGAATTGTTCAATTTGAGGATTGTTGAGCTGTTCCAATGCCGAATTGATTTGTTGCAGGTCCGGTTTGGAAATAGATCTGCTCAATCAAGTCCCACAGCGCGAGAACGATATTCAGAATGGAGGCCGCCATCAATGCCACGGCGGGAACTTTGATCCGTTGCAATGCCAGCTCGCGGCTGCCGGCGCCCGCTGAACCCAATGGCGGCGGCGTGTTCGAAACCCGCCCCGCAATTCCAAATAAATCGGCAAACTCGGGAAACGTCGAGAGCGGGCGGAATTCCGCGCCGCCCTCCGCCTTGATCAACGACCGCGCGTTCAGCCGATCTTCGGAAACCCACTGGCGCAATTCCGCGCCTGAAACCGGGCCGTATTCCTTGCCGTCGCCGCCGATGATGACATACATAAAGCGCCTTTCAATATTCGCTGGTGCTCACGCAAATATCATCCGAAATGCGGCTTCACTTCCGGTTTGTTCAAAACCACCAAGGCCCAGATGCCGAAGGGCAGGCCCAGCAGGCAGCAGCATTGGCAGGGCAACATCGCGACAATGACGGCGGTCATCACCAGCCCGAAATTTTGCAGACGCAACATTTTTATCGCGCCAAACAACACAAATCCATTCACCGCGGCGATCACCAGGTTGATGACGCCCGCCATCGGCCCGCTCATGTTTTCGATGATCTCCCGAAACTGGGGCGGAACGTCCGGCGGCAATTCCTGGTGAAACATCGCGCCCCCGGTGAACAGGGTGAACAGGCCGCTGAAACCGTAATACGCGACCCCCAAGCTGGCCACGATAATAAGGGCGATTGCCGGGCCTTTGACCGCTTGAAGCGCCGTTTCACGTTCGCCGCCGGATTGAAAAGGTGGCGGAGCGGAAGATGAAGCCAAACGTGCTGTGCCGCCCCCAAATGCGTCGGCAAACTCCGGAAACGCCGAGAGCGGGCGGAATTCCGCGTCGCCTTCGCCCTTCGCCAATGACTGCGCATTGAGCCGGCCCTCGGCAATCCATTTGCGCAAGTCCTCGGCTGAAACATAACCGTATTCCTTGCCGTCGCCGCCAATGATGGTGAACATAATTGTTTTTTGGTTCGCAGGTTTGTATTTCCAGCTCACGGCTCCCAGCGAAGCGTGTTGAGCCGGGTTTTGGTGACCGCCTCCACGTGGCCGTCCACAAACGCGACCACATTAAATTTTCGCAAGTGCCGGGCTTTGGCGGGCAGCAATTCGGGACCGCCTTTCGCGTTCCAGCCGCCATCCGATTCAAAAATCATCACGGTCTGCGGATTGACTTTGCCCAGTTCCAAGCCGTCGAGCTTGGAGTTGAAAGCGTAATCGCACCGGTTGGAGGAATCCGCAGCAGTGCATCTGAACACTATGTCCGAGCCAACCGAAGGTTTGATCGCATCACACCATGTGGCGGCAGGTGGCATGTGATTGGTATTGTCGTTGGAATAAATCACCACGGCCAGCGCCAATTGCTTCTCGTTGTTCATGCAGTTGATTTCCTGCGCTTTTTGCTTTGCCGGTGCCAGCGCCGGCAACAGCATCGCGGCGAAAATGGGAATCAGCAAAATGGTGGCCCCGCTGGTAATGATGCCGGCCAGCGCCAATCCTTTGCCGCGAAGCTGTCCCTGGCTCTTGCCAATTTTGTCCATCGCAACAAAGCCGAGAATCAATCCAATCGGCGCGGATAGGAGAAAGGTGATGCCGCAAGTGGCTATGCCCAGTATCCCCAGCACCAGCGACGTGACAGCCATGCCGCTCATTTTTGGGGGCTTGGCAGAGACGCGGTCGTGGCGGCCGGCTGCAACGGCGGCGGCACGGCGCCTTTCAACGCGGCGGCAAATTCCGGAAATTCAGACAGCGATTTCCATTCGGTCGGCGCCCTCCGCCCGCATCCGCGTGCCCGCGTTTGCGCGGCCGTCCGCAATCCATGTGCGCAAATCCTCGCCCGAAACCGGGCCGTATTCCTTGCCGTCTGCGCCGATGATGGTATAGGTCGCCATAAATTTCTCCCGCGTTTGCTGACTTCTAGTTCATTGCGCCAACTGACGCAAGCCGTTTCGTTCACGCAAAACGGCTCGTTTGGCACTTTTATGGTTCAAGAAATTCCGTTTTGCGCCGATAACCAGGCATGATCCGCGTCAAATCGGAAGAGTTGCAGCCCGGCATGGTGACGGCCCGCGATGTGAAAAACATTGACGGGATGCTGCTCGCGCCGTCGGGCTGCGCAATTAAGCGAACGCCAGATCAACATTCTCCAGGCGTGGGGCGTGACGGAAGTCGACGTCGAGGCCAGCGAGGAACAGGCCCAGGCGTGCGATCCGCTGGCGCAACTGCCGCCGGAAATGCTGGCCAAACTCACCGGCGGACTTGCGCGCCCGATTCTGGAAGCCGGACGAATTCGGCCCGGTGCCGGCGGAAATTTTCAAGCTCATGCTGCTGCGCCAGGCGCGGCGCATTCTTCAATCCAGCAACCCGCGTCATGAACCCGCCAACCATCAAGGCCATGGTGCAGGCCATGCCGCGCAGCCTCGGTTCCTACGGTCCGGTGCTGCGGGAAATCGAGGAGGCGCTTGCAATCGCCGCAATGCAATTTGAGCGCCATCGGCGACGCCATCCAAAAAGATCCCGACCTCACCGCGCGCCTGCTGCGGCTGGCGAACAGCCCGTTCTTCGGTTTCGCCAACCGCTTGAGCACGGTGGCCGAGGCGGTGAGCCTGCTGGGCATCCAGCAGATTCAGGACATGATCGTCGCGTCCAGCGTGCTGGAGCAATTCAAAGGCGTGCCGGACAATTTGGTGAACAAGGATTCCTTCTGGCGGCACAGCCTCGCCGTCGGCATCACCGCGCGGCTGCTGGCGATGGAACGCCGCCTGCCCAAGCCGGACAAATTTTTCGTCGCCGGCCTGCTGCACGACGTTGGCCGGCTGGTGCTGCTGTCGCAGGCGGCGGAATGGGCGCAGGCGGTTTTTGAACTTTATCAGCGCGAGACGAATTCTCCTGCGCGACGCGGAGAAAAAAATTCTCGGCTACGACCATCAGCAGATTGCCGCCGAACTGCTGCAAAGCTGGAGCTATCCCGCCGTGCTCGTGCAGGCCGTGGCGTTTCACCACGCGCCGAGCCAAAGCGGCTCGCCAAGCTCGACGCCGCCGTCGTCCACATCGCCGACCATCTGGTCAACGCCATGGGCCTCGGCAGTTCCGGCGAACAGTTCGTCCCGCCGCTCGACGAAAAGGCCTGGGCCGCGCTCGGCCTCGGACCGGAAAAGCTGCGCAGAATCGTCGAAGCCGTGGACGAACAAATCCTCGCGGTCGAAGAGGCGTTTTTGAAAAAGCGAAAACGGAGGCGTGCAATGAGTGAAAACTTCGATTCCGTCTATCCCGATTTTCTGCGCTCCGGCCTGGAGAAATTAAGCCAGCTCGGACGCGCAGCGCGAACTGCCCGCGCTCTTCGCCGCGCTCGAACATTTCCGCCGCGACCTCCACGAGCAGGACAGCGTGAAAGGCATCCTCAACGTCAGCCAGGGCTACATCGGCGGCTTGAACCTGTTTCACAAAACGGGTTTTTGGACCGTCAACACGCCGGATTTCAATTTCGAGCTTTCCCTCGCCGCCAGCGAGGCCGACGGCGTCATCCTGCAAAACATCGTGGACGGCCAGATCAAGGCCGGGCGTTTTGCCTTTGCGCTGCGGCAGGGCACGCCGGTTTTTTTCCAGCTCGGCAACGAGTCCGGACCCGAACGCGGCGTGCTGCATTCGCTGGCCATTTCCACGCAGGTCATGGGCATGTTTTGCGGGCTGCTGCGCCGCGAAGTCGCGCCCGCGCAGGAAGTCGCCTTCAGCCTGCTCTCGACGCTGCTGGGCGTGAGCGCCGACGCGCTGGCCACCTTGCGCCGCACCCGCCAGCTCACCAGCCAGATCGAAACCCTGCAAAACCTGCTGCCCGTCTGCGCGTGGTGCAAAAAAGTCCGCAACGACAGCGGCTACTGGTATCAGATCGAAAAATACATCACCGCCAATTCCAAGACGAAGATCACCCACGGCATCTGCCCCGAGTGCCAGGATAAAATGTTGAATACCATCCGGTGAGCAGGGAAAGATTTCCCCGAAACAGTTCGCGCATTGAACCCCGCCTCCCGCTTTTGCCTCAACCGTTCCGCACGAACAATTTTCCGGGCAACTGCTTGATCACGCGCTTCATCTCCAGACTCAACAGCGCCACGCTCACCGCCGAACTCGGCAGGCCGCTTTTGCGGATGACTTCGTCAATGCTCCGCTCCTCGTTGTTCCAGCGCGTCATAGACTTTCTGTTCGTTCTCGGACAATTCCAGCGCGGGCAGCACGCCGGTTTCGCCCGGCGACGGCGGACGGTTGCTGGCCGGAAACAAATACTCGAACTCGCTCAAAATGTCCTCCGCGCCTTCGCACAGCTTCGCGCCTTTCTTGATCAAATCGTGGCAGCCCTTGCTGCGCGGCGAATCAATCCGTCCCGGCACGGCGAACACCTGCCGGCCATATTCCGTCGCGAAATTCGACGTGATGAGCGCGCCGCTGTGCAAATCCGCCTCCACCACCACCGTGCCGAGCGTCATGCCGGCGATGATGCGGTTGCGGATGGCGAAGGATTGTTTGTCGCCGTTGCGGTTGAAGGGAAATTGCGTGATGACCGCGCCGTTCTCCGCGATGCGCTCGAACAAATCCTTGTTCTCCGGCGGGAACACGATGTTGATGCCCGTGCCGAGCACGCAAACCGTCCGGCCTTTGGCCGCCAGCGCGCCCTGATGCGCCGCCGTGTCAATGCCGCGCGCGCCGCCGCTCACGACGGTGACGCCGACATAGGCGAGCTGATACGCCAGTTTGCGCGCCGTCTCGATGCCGTAATGCGTCGTCTGCCGCGAGCCGACCATCGCCACGGCGTTTTTGTCCTTCGCGGTCAATTCGCCTTTGACGTAAAGCACCAGCGGCGGATCGTAGATTTCGCGGAGCGACGCGGGATAATTTTCGTCGGACTGAATCAAAACGTGGCAGCCGAAATCCGAAATGCGCTTCAATTCGCCCGGCGAGGTCAATCGTCTTTTCCCAGTTGGCAATGGCCTCGGCGGTTTCGTCGCCGATGTTGCGGACGCGGAGCAGGGCGGATTTGGGGGCGGCAAGGATTTGGGGCGCGTCGCCGAAATGTTCGAGCAGCGACCGCGCGCGCACCGGGCCGACGCCTTCGATGAGATTAAGCGCGATGAGGGCTTCGCGGGAATCCATGCCGGTTATTAAAGAGTTTCAAGTTACAGATTTCAAGTTCCAAGTTTGCGGGGCATTTTCGCGGAAAGCAGATTTCAGCGCCGTAGGCGCGGCATATTTGTAGAAACGCACCCAAAGGAATTCAAGCTCCGTCAGGAGCGACATATTCAAATATGCCAGTGCCTCACGGAGCTGCCGGTTCAATGTTTGACAGCAGAGAGTTTGACGGCTGGAAATTCAAGCATCCCCTGCCACGCAGCGTGAGTATTTGTTGTTTGCGCTAAAAATGTGGCGGACAGAAAATAGGCATTGGTATCGTAATTGGGAATGATCCAGCTTTCACGCGGGCTAAAGAAAAGGCTCAAGCCGCCCGGTTTGGAATGGCCTGTTCCGATGAATTGGGTTTCAGTATTTCCATTAGCGCGCAATCGCAAAAGGCCATTGGCAGGGACGCCCGCCAAATACGAACGCCTAATTGTATAGGAACCGCCGCCATTTTGTTTCAGTTCGTCGGCTGGCTTGCCATTCGCATCGCGTAGTTCAAAGTTAATGGCAAATTCCCAATTGAAATAAATCTGTGTTTGGGTTCCCATTTCATTATGGATTTCTAAAAATACCGGAGCCGCGAACAAGCTTGGTTGTCCGAGTTCGTTGGTAAAGTATGCGCCATCATAGACGAGGAGGCGTCCGCTGATCTTGGTTGCGTGGCCGTCAGAAACAGGTTTTGACCAATCGCCAGTTGCAATCAATTTAGTGCTGATCCTAGTGTCCCTCAATATACTTCGTGCGTCGGCGTCAGCAGTGAGGTTGGTGTCGGCTGCTTGACAGAGGAACTGAAAAAGCACGGTCAGCAGACAAATGGTGATGAGGCGCAAGCTCATACTGAATCTAAGACGCAAGTTGGGCAACGCTGGTTACGGCCATTCTTCTTCACCCATTTCCCAAGATTGATTGCTCCCGCCATTTCTGCTACTGATTTCGCGTGCCCGACCCGAGCCTGCTCATCCTGATTCCGGCTTACAATGAAGAATCGCGCATCGAACCGGTGCTGCGCGATTACGCCACGTTTTTTCAGAAGAATTATTCGGGCAAGTTCCAAATCGTCGTCATTCTCAACGGCTGCACGGACAACACGCTCGGCGTCGTCCAGAAAGTCGCGGCGGAATTTCCCACGGTCCGCGCGGATGAATTCAAGCAGCCCATCGGCAAGGGCGGCGCGCTCATCGAGGGACTCAAGCTCGCGGCGCACGGGGAATTGATCGGCTATGTGGACGCCGACGGCGCGACGCCGCCGCAATCGCTCCTCGATTTGACCCGGCACATCGGCCGGGGCGGATTGCGTGGTCGGCTCGCGCTGGCTGCGGGAGTCGGTCCTGCATCAGGAACAGACCAAGCTGCGGAGGATTTTCAGCCGCTGTTTTCATTTCATCGTCGAGGTGCTGTTTTTGATGCGAATCAAGGACACGCAATGCCCGTGCAAATTGATGCGGCGGGAAGTGGTTGAAAAAGTCCATCCGATGCTGCGCATTGCCGACCTCGCGTTCGACGTGAACCTGCTCGTTTCGGTCAGGCGCGCCGGCTTCAAAATCCGCGAAGTGCCGATTGAATGGACGGACAAGGTCGGCTCAAAAGTCACGTCGTCGCTGTTCCGCACGTCGTTGACGATGTTCTTGTCGGTCGTGCGCATCCGTCTGATTTATTCGCCGTTTTACCGATGGCTGCGCCCGTTGCGCCCGCTGGAAGGATGGATTTACAGAACACTGCGCGCGCCGCAGCCGCTGTCGCAGTCGCAAGTCCAAAGTTCAAAGTCCAAGGTCGATTAAGCTGTGACATCGTCAAGTCATGACTTTGGAATTTGGGCTTTTGCCCCAAGCAAACCAGCGCGCAAATTCCCAACAATAGCAGGTTGAAAGCGCCGAGCACGTTTCAGCACCGTGATGAAGCTGTCGTGGAATTGCGTCAGCGCAAAGGCGTAGGCGCCGACCAGCAGCAGCAGCGCCGGCACGATGCGGTAGCGCCCGCGCGCCATGAAATCGTTCACCAGCACGTTCGCCAGCGCCAGCGGAATCATCGCGCCGGCATACCACGGCAGCAGTTTCATCGTCATCGCGACGTAGTCCGGCTTGAATAAACCAGCGTCACCGCGAGCCGCCCGAACAGGCACAGTCCCGCCACGCCGCCAACCGCCAGCATCGCCGTGCCGAGCAGAACCATTCCGAGCAGATTGCTTTTTTCCGACTTCGCGCTCGCATGGACAATTTTCGGGAACATCACCGCCGCCAGCGGCAGCACCAGCCACAGCAGCGCGCGCGACAATGTTCCCGCCGCGACGTAGGAGGCCATTTCGTCGCCGGAGAAATACGCCTTCGCAAACATCGTGTCCGCCGAGAGACAGAATTGCACCGCCGCCGAAGCCCAGCATCAAGGGGATAATTTGCGCCAGGAGGTTTCGACGGTCGAACGGCGCCGCCGGTAGCGACCACAACCCGCGCGTCTGCCAGATGCAGACGACCACCGCCGTGCCCAACCCCAGGCAGACGCCGGTGAACATTCCCGCCGCGTAGCCGCCAAACACCAGCACCGCGATGGCCGCGAGGCCGAGACGGCCGGCGGCATTGATGATGTTTTGCCAGCCGAGCCAGAAAAAATTCTGCTGTCCCTGCATCACGCCCGAAAACATCGGCAGCCAGAGCGAGAACAAAATCGCCGGCAGCACCAGCCACAGCCCGACAGGATTGGCAATCTGCCAGCGCTCCAGAATCACGTTTTGAAAAATCAGCGCGGGGACGGCTACCAGCAGCCACAAAATGAAAGTCCCAATCCACGCCAGCCGGATCATGCCCGCCAGTTGGCGCTCGCGGCCCGTCGCCAGCGCCCTGGCCGTCTGCTGCGCGAAGACCATTTGCAGCGGCATGTTCGGGACGAACATCGCCACCGCCAGCAGCACGCCGAACACGCTGTATTCTCGATCCGGGAATTCTTTTGTTGAGCAGATGCACCGCCCACATCAGCGCGCCGCCGCCGACCGTCGCAATCATCAGCCAGCCGCTTTGGCGGAAAAACGCCGCGTGCGGTTTGTGGTCAATTGTCGGAGCGGTTTCGGTTTTCTCGCCTGAAATCACGCGCGAAGCTTGCCGGATGCGTTCAACGGAGAAAAGGCATTTCGATTGGGAGTGACGCCGTGGCGGCGTCCCAAACAGAAATGGGACGGCGGCATGCCGTCCCTCCCGGAATCACGGGAGCGACTCGAGAAATTTCAGAAGCAAATCCTTCCCGCGCTCCAGTTCCGCCAGCGAAATCCATTCGTCCGCCGTGTGCGCCTGCGCAATATCGCCCGGTCCGAACACCACGCTCGGAATGCCGCCCGCCGACAACACCGCCGCGTCGCAGAAGAAATCAACGCCGGCCGGTTTCGTTTGACCGACGCTGTGCAAGAATTGTTGAACGAGCGGCAATGTGTGATTCGTTTCCAGCGGCAAAGCCGGCGCAAGTTTTTTGTCCGTGATGGTCGCGGAAAGTTGTTTCGACCGGAGAAGTTTTTGGATTTCGCGTTCGACGCCGGCATCCGTTTCGCCCGGCAACATGCGGCGGTCAATTGAAATGGTGCAGCGGTCGGGCACGATGTTCGGCTGCGCGCCGCCGGAAATCGTGCCGACGTTCACCGTGGCCGCGCCAAGAAGCGGATGTTTTCGCCTTCGCAATTGCGCGGCGTAATCCGTCTCCAGCAAATCCACGATGCGCGCCATTTCGTGGATGGCATTTTTGCCAAACTGCGGCGTCGCGCCGTGCGCTGCTTTTCCGCGCGTCTCCAGTTCCAGCCACAAACTGCCCTTGTGTGCGGTGACAACCCGCAACTTGGTCGGTTCGCCGACGATGGCCAGGTCCGCCGTGAAACCGCTTTTCGCCAGCGCGCGCGAACCGGCCTGCGCGTGCTCCTCGTCAATCAATCCGGCAAAGACAATTTCGGTTTCCTGTGGACGCGATTTCGACATCCGCCAATTCGCAAAGCGCGGTGAGCATGGCGGCGACGGAACCTTTCGTGTCGCACGCGCCGCGGCCGTAAAGGCGTCCGTTTTTGCGCTGCGGAATGAATTCGCCCTGTCCGCGCCGACGGTATCGAGATGCGGCGCGAGCAGAATGGTCTGATGGATTCTATTTCGCGGCAGCAGGCGCGCGATGAGGTTGGAACGTCCGGGCAAGACCTTTTGAAAATCTACTTCCAGTCCGGCGTGCGCGGCAATGGCGGCGAGAAAATCCGCGACACGTTGTTCGCCGGCGAATGGATGCGACCGGCAGGCCTGTCGCGCCGAAGTTCCATCCGACGGAACGAAGGCGGGATTCACACTGGGCAGCGCGATGAGTTCGGCCAGGAGTTTTTCGGTGCGCGTCATGCGTGACAGCTTAACGGCTGAAACCGCAGGTGTCGAGAACCCGCCGACGCCGGTTTTCTCGACAAAACCTGATTTACAAGCAATTTTAATTCAATGAATGAGACAAAGGAAAGAGGGGGTAGCATCCTCTGGATTGAAGCGTTTGGGTTCACATTGCTGATTGCGCTTTCGCGGGCGACGGAAGCGACACGGATTCCGTATTTCTTTTCGGGGAGCCATTTGAAGTCAACTGACACCGGACGGCGCTGCGGACCGTGGTGATCCTGCTGATCTGGACGTGGATGCACCTGGCCACCAGGCGGCTGTTGACGCGTCTGCACTACTTGGAAGAATTTTTTGCGGATATGCGGCTCGTGCCGCAAGGTGTGCCACGACGGGCAATGGCTGGAAATGGAAAGTATTTCAATTCCAAATTCGCCACCAAAACCTCCCACGGCATGTGCCCGGAATGACTTGCAAAGGGAAAAGACGATCTCCGGCAAAAGGCGAATCCGCCGACGGCTCCAGGACAGCAAGAATCGGCCGGGACCTTTCCATGCGCGTCACGTTTGCAGATTGTCACAGCAGAAATCCCGTTGCCTCTTTCTTCCCGACACGGGATTTTACAGGCGCAAAATGACGCATGTGTTGGTTTTGCTGCGGATGAGCAGGCCGGCGCTGGACAGCGCGACGACCCTGGCGTCCAACTTCCCGGCGGTTAACATTCTTTTGGCTTCGTGTCTTTGGTTCTTTGTGGTGAAATAGCCGGGTGAACATCACCAATCTGAATCCAGATACGGACATCGGCGCGAGCGCGTGGCTTGTGGAAATGGATGACCACCGGATTCTGCTCGACGCCGGAATGCATCCGAAACGCGAAGGCCGCGACGCGCTGCCGCTGTTCAAGGCGGCGAAAAGCAACGACCTCGACGCGATTGCGATTTCGCACTGCCATCACGATCACGTGGGCGCGCTGCCGGTGGCGTGCCGGCACTTCCCCAAGGCGCACGTGTTGATGACGGAGTTGAGCTACTTCATCGCCGAGCGCGTGCTGCACAATTCGGTGAACGTGATGACGCGCCAGCGCGACGAGCTGGGCATCCGCGAGTATCCGCTCTATTCTCATGACGAGGTGGACGACATCACGCCGCAATTTCAGGGCT
Source organism: uncultured Verrucomicrobiae bacterium (assembly GCA_963711945.1). Classification (GTDB taxonomy): domain Bacteria; phylum Verrucomicrobiota; class Verrucomicrobiia; order Limisphaerales; family UBA11358; genus UBA11358. The sequence continues at coordinate 892,779 of CAVQGB010000010.1, forward strand.
TCAAATACAACCGCCAGATCGAGTGGGGATCCTTTCACAAATCGCGGGCGGGGCTGCCGTCGCCGACGCTGGAATTTTTCGACGCCGGCCACACGCTCGGCTCGGCGGGCATCCTGATCCGCGGCAGGAAGGAAACACTGTTTTACACCGGCGATGTCTGCTTCCACGACCAGACGATTTTGCGCGCGGCGCGGTTTGAGGACGTGAAGGCGGACGTGCTCATCATGGAAACGACGCGCGGCAACCGTGACGTGCCGAAAGGCTTCACGCGCGAAAAGGAAATTGACCGGCTGGTAGACGCAATCCACGGCGCGCAGAAACGGAAGGGCTGCATTTTGATTCCGTCATTCGCGCTGGGCCGGACGCAGGAGATGCTGGCGATGCTGGCACTGCTGATGCGCGATGGGAAATTGAAAAAGCAGCCGATTTTCATCGGCGGTCTGGGCCGGGTGTTCACGGAAATCTACGATCTGGAAGTCGCACCGGACCCACCGGCAGCATACGAATTTGCAGTTGAACGAGGCGTTGCAGCTCATCGTGCTCGAAAAGGGACAGGCGGAGAAAATGAAGTTGAGCGGCGGAAAAATTTTCGTCATCACCGCCGGCATGATGAGCGAAAACACGGCGGCCCACGATCTGGCGGCACGGATGGCTGGCGACGAACGGCAGAGCATTTTCTTCGTTGGTTATGCAGACCCGGATTCGCCGGCGAGGAAGATTAAAGAAGGCAAAGCGCGGGGAAACTTTTGTCTTCAGCTCAAGTGCCGGGCGAGTGACAAAGAATTGCGACATGCAGGATTTTGATCTGACGGCGCACACAAATCGGGTGGATCTGCTGGAGTTTGTCGGGCAGGTTTCGCCGCGCGCGGTTTTGCTTGGCCATGGCGAAGAGGATTCGCGCCGGTGGTTTGAGGACCAAATCCATTCAAGCTGGCCGAAGATCAAAATTCACCAACCGCAGCCGGCGAACAAAGTTGTTTGTTGAATTTGAAGCGGACGGAATTCGAAGCATTCAAAAGTTCCATCTCCAGGCCCAATATCGGGATTTCAGGGAAAAAAATCCAAACTAAGATAAGTGTTATAATCCCATAACACGAATTAACCCGGTGAAGCACCTAGCTAAAGACTGGCGGCTACCTACTCTCGCGGAAGCTATACAACCACTACCATCGGCCATGCAGTGTTTGACGGCCGTGTTCGGAATGGGAACGGGTCGGACCACTGCGGTAATGCCACCAAATTATTGCGCACGCTTTTGGACGTGCAAAATTTTATAAAGATCATTCCGAAGTGTTCGGCGATTCTCTGAAAACTACACACAGGAGTCTATTGGCGCTTCCACAATTCGCGAGTTGAAATTGTTTTTCCAATAAATGGAAAAAGCAATCAAGCCGCACGACCGATTAGTTCTGGTCAGCTGAACGCCTCGCGGCGCTTACACTCCCAGCCTATCAAACGGGTGGTCTGCCCGTGGTCTTTAGGGACTTGCGTCCGGGAAACATTATCTTGGGATGAGCTTGGCACTTAGATGCTTTCAGCGCTTATCTCTTCCGCACATGGCTACGCAGCGATGCCCCTGACGGAACAACTGCCACACCAGAAGTGCGTCTAACCCGGTCCTCTCGTACTAAGGTTAGAACCCCTCAAGTTTCCTGCGCCCACAGTGGATAAGGACCGAACTGTCTCACGACGTTCTGAACCCAACTCGCGTGCCGCTTTAACCGGCGAACAGCCGGACCCTTGGGACCTTCTCCAGCCCCAGGATGCGACGAGTCGACATCGAGGTGCCAAACCGGTTCGTCGATATGAACTCTTGGAACCGATCAGCCTGTTATCCCTAGCGTACCTTTTGTCCGATGAGCGACGGCAATTCCACATTAAACCGTCGGATCATTTGGGCCTGCTTTCGCATCTGCTCGACTTGTAGGTCTTACAGTCAACCTGGTTTATAGCCATACCCTCAACGCATGGTTGCCAACCATGCTGAACTAAGCTTAGCGCTCCTCCGTTACTCTTTTGGAGGAAACCGCCCCAGTCAAACTGACCTGCACGCACTGTCCCTCATCTGGCTTACAGATTGAGGTTAGAATCCTAATTAGCAAAGAGTGGTGTTTCACATTGCGACTCCACGCGCAACCGAGGCCGCGCGCTTCAAAGTCTCCCACCTACGCTACGCATCAATAACCAGAACACAATACGAGCTTACAGTAAAGGTGCATAGGGTCTTTCCGTCCTACTGCGGGCATGCGGCATCTTCACCGCAATTACAGTTTCGCCGAGATCCTCTCCGAGACAGTCGTTCAGTCGTTACAAGATTCGTGCAGGTCGGAACTTACCCGACAAGGAATTTCGCTACCTTAGGACCGTTATAGTTACGGCCGACATTCACGGGGACTTAAAGACCGAGCTTCGCCTTGCGGCTAACAAAATCTCTTAATCTTTCCGCATTGGTCACTTGTCACTCCCTATACGTCGTCTTAACGACTTGGCAGAGAGCTGTGTTTTTGTTAAACAGTCGCTAAACGCAATTTACTGTGGCTCACCGAAGTGAGCACCTCTTTTCCCGAAGTTACGAGGCTAATGTGCCGAGTTCCTTAGAGAGGTTTCTCTCGCGCGCCTGAGTGCGCTTACACTCACCCACCTGTGTCGGTTTACGGTACGGGCCGTCGGGGAAACAACTGCAAACTTTTCTAGACACAGAAACCCACCAATGCGCTTCGGCCGAAGCCTAAGCTCAGCATTCGATTGCCTAGTTGATGTCTTTCCATGCGTCATTCGCAGCCTTAATCCCGGCGGGCTCAGGAATATTTAACCTGATGTGCATCGATTACGCCTTACGGCCTCATCTTAGCTCCCGGCTAACCCTGGGAGGACGAACCTGGCCCAGGAAACCTTGGGTTTACGGCGAGCAGGATTCTAACCTGCTTTATCGCTACTCGTGTCTGCATTCTCACTAATCAGCGCTCCAGCGTCCGTTTCCGTTCGCCTTCGCTGCACTGATTACGCTCTCCTACCACTCCAAAGGTTCGAAAACCTCTGGAATCCATAGCTTCGGTATGTGATTTAATCGCCAATCATTTTCGGCGCGACCTCGCTCGATGAGTCAGCTATTACGCACTGTTTAAATGATGGCTGCCTCTAAGCCAACATCCTCACTGTCTAAGCAAAGTCACATCCTTTCCACTTAATCACATTTAGGCACCTTAGCTGATGGTCTGGGCTGTTGCCCTCTCGGCTACGAAGCTTATCCCTCGCAGCCTGATTCCTATGATACTGAGACCGACGGAATTCGGAGTTTGATTGGTTTTGGCAGCCTGGTGGGGCCCCTAAGCCATTCAGTGCTCTACCTCCGCCGGGTACTTCCATAAGACTCGCCCTCAAGCGATTTCGGAGAGAACCAGCTATCACGGGGTTTGATTAGTCTTTCGCTCCTACTCTCAAGTCATCTCAGGATTTTTCAACATCCACGAGTTCGGTCCTTCATTGCATGTTACTGCAAGCTTCAACCTGCTCAAGAGTAGATCACCTCCGCTTCGGGTCTATTGCCAGCGACTGGTCGCGCTGTTCGCACTCGGTTTCCCTTCGCCTCCAGTCCAAAGGACTTTAGGCTGGCCACTGACAATAACTCGCAGACTCATTATGCAAAAGGCAAGCTGTCACCGCTTGCGCGGCTCCAACACATTGTAGGCATATGGTTTCAGGTTCTATTTCACTCCGCTAACAGCGGTTCTTTTCGCCTTTCCCTCGCGGTACTAGTTCACTATCGGTTGCCAAGGAGTATTTAGGCTTATGCGGTGGTCCGCACAGATTCACACAGAGTTTCACGTGCACCGTGTTACTTGGGATGCCTCTAGACGACTTTGAGTTTTCGCTTACCCGGCTGTCACGGTCTATGGCCCAACTTTCCAGAAGGTTCAGCTAACTCTCGGTCTATCACATTAAGGTCCCACAACCCCGGGAAGACAAGTCCTCCCGGTTTAGCCTGTTCCGCTTTCGCTCGCCACTACTGACGGAATCATTTCGTTTTCTTTTCCTGCGGTTACTGAGATGTTTCACTTCACCGCGTTTCGCTTCGGTGGACTATGAATTCATCCTACGATAACCAGTTATAACACTGGCTGGGTTGTCCCATTCGGAGATCCACGGATCAAAGCCTGCTTGCGGCTCCCCGTGGCTTATCGCAACTTACTACGTCCTTCATCGCCTCTTGGCACCAAGGCATTCACCATAAGCCCTTAGTAGCTTGATCACAAAAGATATCATCGTATATAACGATGGATAACTCAGTCGAATTGTATAATTTTGCCCTAGTATCTTACCTATGTGTAGTTGTCAAAGAACTCGCCGAAATCGACCTGCCGGAACTACTAGATTCCGGCCATTCGCTTCGGTAAATTATCATAAAAATCAAGTGGTAGGCGTGACTGGATTTGAACCAGTGACCCTGCGCTTATCAAGCGCATGCTCTAACCAACTGAGCTACACGCCTGTAAATTTGGTGGAGCTGAGGAGATTCGAACTCCTGACCTATAGCTTGCAAAGCTACCGCTCTACCAACTGAGCTACAGCCCCACGCGAAAATTTATTTCGCCGCTGGTCAGCGTTCGATCTCTTTCACTTGATTGTTCAAAGAGCAATGCTCTTGAAAACTGAATTGTGCGATTAGCTTCGAGCCAAATCCGACTCTTGCGAGTCGTCCGACCTCGGAAGTCCGATTGTTACCTCGGACCCGTGGTTTCTCCTTAGAAAGGAGGTGATCCAGCCGCAGGTTCCCCTACGGCTACCTTGTTACGACTTCATCCCAATCACCAGTCATACCTTCGGCACCTTTTAAGGGGCGACTTCGGGTGCAACCGGCTTTCATGATGTGACGGGCGGTGTGTACAAGGCCTGGGAACGTATTCACGGCGCCGTAGCTGATGCGCCATTACTAGCGATTCCAGCTTCATGCCGTCGAGTTGCAGACGACAATCTGAACTGGGCCCGGTTTTTGGGGATTTGCTCCACTTTACAGTCTTGCTTCCCTTTGTACCGGGCATTGTAGTACGTGTGCAGCCCTGGCCGTAAGGGCCATACTGACTTGACGTCATCCCCACCTTCCTCCTCGTTGAAGCGAGGCAGTCTGTCCAGAGTGCTCCCAGTTAAGGGGTGGCAACAGGACACAGGGGTTGCGCTCGTTGCGGGACTTAACCCAACATCTCACGACACGAGCTGACGACAGCCATGCAGCACCTGTGCAAGCTGGTATTGCTACCTCGTCAGGCTTTCACCCTTCTACTACTTGCATGTCAAGGCCAGGTAAGGTTCTTCGCGTTGCATCGAATTAAGCCACATACTCCACCGCTTGTGCAGGCCCCCGTCAATTTCTTTGAGTTTTAACCTTGCGGCCGTACTTCCCAGGCGGCGCATTTAACGCGTTAGCTTCGCCACGAGCGGGGTCGATTCCGCTCACAGCAAATGCGCACCGTTTAGGGCCAGGACTACCGGGGTATCTAATCCCGTTTGCTCCCCTGGCTTTCGTGCCTCAGCGTCAGGAAATGTCCAGAGACTCGCCTTCGCCACTGGTGTTCCACTTGATATCTACGCATTTCACTGCTACACCAAGTATTCCAGTCTCCCCTCCATTCCTCTAGCCGGATAGTATCCAATGCAGTTTCCGCAGTTAAGCTCGGAGATTTCACATCAGACTTACCCGACCGCCTACGCACCCTTTACGCCCAGTGAATCCGAACAACGCTTGGGACCTCTGTATTACCGCGGCTGCTGGCACAGAGTTAGCCGTCCCTTCCTCTTCCGCTACTATCAATGGTTCACGTGTTAGGTGAACCAATTTGTTCGCAAATGACAGGGGTTTACGGGCCGAAGCCATTCATCCCCCACGCGGCGTCGCTCCTTCAGGCTTTCGCCCATTGAGAAAAATTCTCGACTGCTGCCACCCGTAGGTGTCTGGACCGTGTCTCAGTTCCAGTGTGGCTGGTCGTCCTCTCAGACCAGCTACCCGTCTTAGCCTTGGTGGGCCGTTACCTCACCAACTAGCTGATAGGCCGCGGGCTCATCGTAAAGTGTCAGGCCTTGCGGTCCCCAACTTTGAACTTGCGTTCACATCCGGTATTAGCTCGCCTTTCAGCGAGTTATTCCAGGCTTCACGGCAGATTGCCCACGTGTTACGCACCCTTGCGCCACTCCGACTTCAAAATATTGCTACCTTGAAATCAGCGTTCGACTTGCATGTCTTATCCACGCCGCCAGCGTTCGTTCTGAGCCAGAATCAAACTCTCCGTATAAAAACGTTAGTTGATTCGCCTTCGATCGTAAAATCGAAGGGCTTAATTTTTTGGTTAAAACCTTCAAAATCAGCCAACTAACTGGCCAATCTTAAAGGGGCTCTCACTAATCGCACAAATCAATTTTCAAAGAGCAGCCGGCGTCCAACGACACCGAAAAATCTATTCAAACCCAACTGATTCTGTTTCCCGTTCAGGGGAAAAAAAACCCGACTGCCGAATTATCTCTTTCAACTCGGCATGTCAGATTCGAGTTTGGTTGTTCGTTTAATTTATAATAGCGAACAACATCTGTCAACCGGCTTTCGCCGTCTCCCTCCGCGTTTTCCGCGAAGGGACAAATAGATTATCAAAATCCAGATTTCATGCAAGAGTTTTTTTAAAAAATTTTTTGGTTCAGTCTAAATAATCAAAATCCCCTTTATTCATGCGGTCAATTCCAGTCCACGGTCGGTCAAATCATCCTCGTCCAGCCCCAAATAATGTCCCAGCTCGTGCAAAAAAGTCGTCCGAACTTCTTCGCGGAAAATTTCCTCGTCGCCTTCGGACAAAGTCCCAAATATTTTCCAGAAACAAAATGATCTGCGGCGGCATGGGCACGTGATCCTTCGTCCGCAAATTCCGGCCCGGTGAACAAGCCCAGCGTGTCCGGCTCGATTCCGTCCGCCTGCAAACCCGCGTTTGGCGCACGCTCAAACGTCACCGGCAATTTCTCCGCGCGTTCGCGCAACGGTTCCGGCAGCGCCGCCAGCGTCGCCTCAACCTCTGCCAGCGCGAGTTCCTGCAACTTGTTCCAATCAGGTTTCACGCCGACATTTTAGACGCGAACTAGAGAAATTGACACAAATTCAATTGGCGAAAATCCGTTAAATTCGCGGGCAGGATGTTGTTCCACGAACATGATCTTTGGGGACAGGTTTTCCCCAATCCAATAAAATCTTTCGCCCGCCAATTTAACGCCTGACGAGCCGCGCCGGAATTCTCAGTTCAGCCAGCGACGACTTGGAAACGCTCAACGTTCCCACGCCTTTGGCCAGCGTCCGCACTGCGGCGCGTCCGGTTTCACTGTTAAACCAATCAACAACTCCCCACCCGTTCACTTTTAATCGTGGAGTGAGCACGTGAATCCAATCATCCGCTTGCGCAACCAAGCCTTTTGGCACCAGTGCCGTCCGCCCGTAGCATCCCGCGCCAACTCGGACAAATAGAATTTCTCCCGGGTTCACCACCGACTTCTCGCGAAACATTTCGTCGGTCCGGGAGATATACGCGCAATTTTGTTTCAGCCGCATCCCGCCTTCCGGCGCAAGGTTTTTCGCTCGAATCAATAGCAGGCGGTTCTCGCCCGGTACATCGAAGAATTTTCGCTTCTCGGCATAAAGGGCAAAGCCAGTCCGTAACCTGAAGACGTCTCCCAACGGGACAGAATCCGCCACATGACTCTGAACAACGCTGCTTTGGGCTTCAGGTCTCCAATCTCCTTCGTCCGCAAGAATGACACGCCGCCACCGCGAGTCCTCCTTTGTCCAGTCCGCCAACCGCAATGGCCTTAATTCGCTGACGTCATCGCATTTCAGCAAATGGGTTGGCTCGCGATTAGGCTGTGCCGAGAGAGACCGGCTTTGAGCGATCACTATGTTGGTTTTCGCCGTGGTCCGGCTGAAAATTCCGCGGGGCAAACTGACGATGGCCTCCACATGCGCGCGGCTGAGCAACCATTCGCGGACATATTTAAAGGGCCGATTGCTCAACGGTCCATCCGGCAAAATGATGGCGATTTTCCCGCCAGGTTTCGCCAGCTTCAAAAACAATTCCAGAAACAAAACCTCGAAACATTGTGACCTTTTGCCGGCTCCCAGGTCGTAGCCGCGCAAAACCTCCGACCGCTTTTCCAGATTGGCTTGCGCGCTGAAAGGTGGATTGCCGATGACCAAATCGCACGTGTCCCAAAGCGGCACCAGCGCCGTCAACGCGTCGCCCTCCACGAATCTCTTTTTCGAAACAAACCGGCGCGCCACCTTTGCATATTTCGGATCAATCTCGCAACCGAAGTGTTCGACGCCGCGAGGTGCTTTCCTCAAGAACGAACCCTCGCCACAACTCGGGTCAATGACCCGTTGCCGGACATGGACTCCGGCAAGGTGAAACATGCATTCGGCGACAATGTCCGGGGTGAAGAATTGGCCGATCATGATCTTCACCGTACCGTATCAGGTACAGAATTCAACTTAAATGCCCGAAGAAATGACAAACGAACGAAGGCCTGCCCAGAAAAAACTCGCGCTTGAACATATCCGGTTTTCTGTTGTCCGAAATTCAAATCTATGATCGCCAGGAAGTCATTGCCGGCCGCCGTCGCATTTGTCACCTTCGCCGCATTGGTCCTGCCGGCTTCCACTCCGCGACGACGACGTTTTTCGCGCCACGCTCACCAATGGCCTGCAAGTCATTATCGTCCCCAACAAGCTCGCGCCGGTCGTCACCACGATGGTCAATTACCGCGTCGGCTCCGACGAATGTCCCGCCGGGTTTCCGGGCGCTGCGCACGCCACCGAAGGTGACCCGGCGCAACGCGAGACAACGCCCGACACCGTGAAGGCGCTCACTATTGACGACGTTCAAGATTATTACCGCGCCGCGTTCCGGCCCGGCTTGACGACGATTGTTGTCATCGGAAAAATCGCGCCGGGCGATGCCGTGGCCGCCATTCAAAAATATTTCGGCAATTGGAAGGTCGAAGGCCCGAAGCCAAACACCCTGTTCCCGCCCGCGCCCACCAGTTCCATTTCCGTGACCCACGTTCCAGATTCCAGTCGTGTGCAGGACAAGGTGACGCTGGCGGAACATTTCCGCTGACCCGGACGAACGCGGATTATTACGCGCTGCAACTCGGCAACCATGTCCTCGGGGGCGGCTTTTACGCGACGCGGCTGTATCGCGATCTGCGCGAAAAAAGCGGATTGGTTTATTTTGTGGATTCGTCGTTCGACGTGGGGGTTGACGCGTGCCATTTATCAGGTGCAATACGCCTGCGATCCCCCAAACGTCTCCAAGGCGCGCGCGGCGATCATCAATGAACTCAAGGATATCCGGACGCGAGGAAAGTGACCGGTCAGGAATTGCATCAGGCCAAGCTGATGCTGCTGCGCGACATTCCGCTGGGCGAATCGAGCTTTGATAACATCGCGAAGATTTGGCTGAACCGCGCCGTCCTGGGAATGCCGCTCGACGAACGCTTCCGCGCCGGGAAAATTTACGCGAAGCTGGGCGCGGCAGACGTGGAGAAGGCCTTTGCCAAATGGATTCGCCCGGACGACCTCGTGCAAATCACGCAAGGGCCGGAGCCGAAATAAAACAAGCCCTCCAATGTAATGCAGCCCAATTCTTTTCGCCATCGCGGCCCTAGCGCACCGGGGTGAAAATTGTTCTCGCCAGCGGCGGGTAAAGCGTCTTGAATCCACGTCAAATCATGCGTCCCAACCGAAATGACTCCGCCGGTTCCGGCGAAACGCGGCGGCAATTCATCAAAAAAACCAGCATCGCCGCCGCTGCCGTGGCTGGCGCCGGCCTGCTGCCGCTGCGCGTATCTGCGGCGAAAACCAACGTGTTTGTCGCCATCGTGATCGAGGAGTCCGACGTGATGGCGAATCAACTGCCGCCGAAATGGGCCGCGTTGGAGTTGCGTGCCGCGCTGATTTCGCGCGGGGCCGACGCGGATATTTATTCGCACTTCGACGAAGCCCCGTCATCGTCCATTTGTGTTCTGGCCGCCAGTCGCGACTCGCAAGACGCGCGACAATTACTCGACGCCGCCAAGATTTCCCTGCCGGACACTCCCGAAGCTCTCGCGTTCGCGCAAGGAAAAATCGGAAAACAAGCCGTCACACTCGCCGCCGGCTCGGACGCGCGCGGGCTGGTTTATGCGCTGCTCGAACTGGCCGACCGCGTGAATTTTTCCACCGACCCGCTCGCCGCGCTGACAGTCGGTCAAACCTGTCCGCGAGCGGCCGGCCAACGCCATTCGCAGCATCTCCCGCGGGTTCAACAGCGACGTGGAGGACAAGCCGTGGTATCAGGACAAGAATTTCTGGCCGCCCTACCTCACGATGCTCGCGGCGAACCGGTTCAACCGCTTCAATCTCACGCTCGGCCTCGGCTACGATTTCGCGACCGGTCTGCGCGACACCTATTTTTTCTTCGCATATCCGTTTTTCCTCTCCGTGCCCGGCTACGACGTGCGCGCCGTGCCGCTGCCCGATGCCGAGCGCGACTTGAATCTGGCGATGCTGAAATTCATCAGCGACGAAACGGCGCGGCGCGGCCTGCAATTTCAACTGGGCCTCTGGACGCAGGGATTCACATGGAGGAACAGCCCGGACGTGAATTACACCATCTCCGGCCTTACGGCGGAAACCCAGGGCGCCTACTGCCGCGATGCCTTGCGCGCGTTGCTCACGCATTGCCCGAACATCACCGGCGTGACGCTGCGCACCCACGGCGAAAGCGGCGTGCCCGAAGGCGACACGGAAATCTGGAAAACCATTTTCGACGGCGTCGCGCAATGCGGACGGAAGGTGGAAATTGACCTGCACGCCAAGGGCATTGACCAGGCGATCATTGACACCGCGCTCGCCACCGGAATGCCCGTGACCGTGTCGCCGAAATTCTGGGCCGAGCACATGGGCCTGCCTTACATGCAGGGCGCCATCCGCCAGCAGGAAATGCCGCCGCGCAATGCCGGCACCGGCGGATTCTTTTCACGCAGTTCCGGTTCGCGCTCGTTTCTGCGCTACGGCTACGGCGATTTGTATGCCGAAGACCGCCGTTACAAAATATTGCATCGCATCTGGCCGGGCACGCAACGGCTGCTGCTCTGGGGCGATCCGAAAATGGCCGCCGACTACGGGCGCGTTTCCAGTTTTTGCGGCAGCAACGGCGTGGAAATTTACGAGCCGCTCTTCTTCAAAGGCCGCAAAGGCTCCGGCCTGCCCGGCGGACGCTGCGCCTACGCCGACGCCGCCCTGAAACCAGCGCTGGATTTTGAAAAATACGATTACGCCTACCGCGTCTGGGGCCGGAATTTTTACAACCCGGACGCCGACGCAGACGGCTGGCGGCGCGCGTTGAACCAACAATTCGGTCGCGGCTGCGGAACCGGCGGAACTCGCGCTGGCGTCGGCCAGCCGGATTTTGCCGCTGGTTACCACGGCGCATTGCCCGTCGGCGGCCAACAACAATTACTGGCCGGAAATGTATTGGAACATGCCGATGGTGAATGCCGGACGCCGGCATCCTTACAGCGACACGGCCAGCCCGAAACTGTTCGGCAACGTCAGCCCGCTCGACCCGGAATTTTTCTTGAGCTGCGACGAATTCGCCGGTGAATTGCTTGATGGCAAACCCAGCGGCAAATACTCGCCCGCCTGGGTCGCGGCGCAACTGGAACAGGACGCGGAAAACGCGCTGGCCGAATTGCAAAAGGCAAAATCGAAAAGTGCGCGAACCGAACAGCCCGGAATTCCGGCGGCTCGCGGTGGACGTCACGATTCAGGCCGGACTCGGAAAATTCTTTGCGGCGAAATTCCGCGCCGGCGTGCTTTACGCCCTTTACCAGCGCAGGCCAATATCAACCGGCGTTGAAGGCGGCGCTCGAAATGAATCGCGCCGCGCGCGACGGCCTGGGCGGAACTCGCGGATGCGGCGAAAAACGTTTATGTTCCCGATGTCACGTTCGGCCCGGAATATTTCCAGCGCGGCCACTGGCAGGACCGGCTGGCGGCGATGGACGAAGACATCGCCGACATGGAGGCGATGCTCGCCAGCCCGACCGACAACAGCACCACGGCGGTTAAGACCGATTCGAAATGGGTTGAACAAGCAATGCGCGCCGTGTTGGAGAAACCGAAGCAGGCCGGACTGCCTTCACTCGCGGAATTTCACACGCCGCCCCCGTCATTCCGCCGGGGCCAGCCGCTGGCCATCGCCGTCCATGCGCCCAAAGAGGCCGTCGTGCGATTGCGTTATCGCCGCGTCAATCAGGCCGAGGATTGGCAGATGGTGGAAATGGACCAGACTGGAAAGGATTTGCGCGCGGAGATTCCGGCGGCATACACGGACTCGCCGTTTCCGCTGCAATACCACTTCCATATCCGGGACGGCTCCGACAAAGTCGGGTTGTTGCCCGGATTGAAACCTGGTTGGCAAGGACAACCCTACTTCGTCGTGCGGCAGACCGCTTGAACCGCAGGTTGCGCGGAGCATTGCGCTACCGCATTCCGCGCAGACGCGGGCTGTTGCTTGGGACGGCACCGGAACCATTCTGCTGTTCATCCGGTTGATTTTCGCCCAGATTGTCCGCAAACAATGGCAGGCGATTCGAAATTCCCTGAAAATTTTCTCTGGGGCACGGCCACGTCGGCAACGCAGGTGGAAGGCCACGTTGTCAACGAATGGACGGATTACGTCGCGGCGGACGGCGGGAACTGCCGCGTGGCGTGCGACCATTATCATCGCTACGCGGAGGACGTGGACTGGATGACGCGGCTCGGCGTGAACGCCTACCGCATGGGCATCGAATGGTCGCGCCTGCAGGCCGCGCCGTTCGCGCCGTTGAACCGCGCGGAACTGGACCGCTACGTCCATCTGCTCGACTGCCTCAAGGCGGCGGGCATCACGCCGATGGTCGTGCTGCATCATTTTTCCAATCCGCCGTGGATCACGGCGGCGGGCGGCTGGCTGAATCCGGCGGCGGTCCCGGCGTTCGTGGATTACGCGACGAAGCTGGTGTCGGCGTTGAAGGACCGGGTTTATCTCTGGAACACGTTCAACGAGCCGGACACCTACGCGTCGCTGACGTATCTGCTCGGCGGCTTTCCGCCGTTTCACAAATGGCGGTTTGCGTCCTACCGGAAGGTCATCCGGCACATGGCCGAAGCGCACGCGCAGGCGGGCCGCGTCATCCAGCGCGACGGCGGCGGCGTCAAAACGCCGGAAGTCGGCATCGCGAAAAACTGGACGTCTTTCGGCGCGTTTCAGACGTTCGCGCTGTGGGACCATTTTCTCGCGGCCATTTCCCATCACGCCTTCAACCGTTTTGTGCTGAATGAATTTCTGGGCGGGCGGCGGCGCGACGCGTCCACGTTCCTGGGCGTGAATTATTACGGCCGGGCGCGGCTGAACCATTTTCAGGCGCTGGTCCCGACGAACGGCGTTCCGCACGAACGGTTGAAGCAAATGGGAATCGTCTGCGATGACATGTTCGAGCGGCATCCGGCCGGTTTCGCGAGGCTGTTGAAAAGATTTTCACCGGCGCTACGGCCTGCCGATTTACATCACCGAACACGGCGCGGCGTCAGCGGACGAGGATTTTCGCATCCGCGATTTGGCGGAGCACCTGCGCGAACTGCGCGCGGCGATGGACGGCGGCGTGGACGTGCGCGGTTTTTTCTACTGGTCGCTGCTGGACAATTTCGAGTGGCAGTTTGGCTACTCGAAAAAATTCGGCCTGTTGTCGGTGGATTTCAGCGACGAGCAACTCCCGCGCCGGATGACGCGCGTCGGCGAATTTTATCGGGACATCTGCGCGACGTGCACGGCGGACAAAGGCGCCCCGCTGGGCAACCGCCCACCGTCTCCATCCGCCCGCCGCGCCTAAGCCGGAACGAGACAGCAGGCGAAATAAAACCGAAATCCGAAGATGGCCTGTGGATCGTTGCGACGGGGACGTCGCAGCTACGCGTTGCTGTTTCGCTTTTCAAGTGCATCGTTCCGTTGGCAGAGAGGAATTCCAGAAGAAACATCCCATTGCGAACTTTTCGTCCGGCTCAATTTGCCTTCTCAACGAGTATTACCTCTGTTCAGAAATATACCAGACATCAACGGGCCGCTGTTCGCGCGTAAACACTATATATCCGCGCATAAATAATTCGACATTCTGGCAAAAGCCCGTTATGGTTTGCAGACAAGATGCGTCCTATATTTGCCAGAGGCAACGAGCGCAGCGTCCAGTCGCTGCTCCAACTGCGTAAAGAAGCGATCAAGGACCAAGAGCCGCGCGTGGCCCAGCGCTTCCATGCTATTGCGTTGAGTATCGAAGGCCATACCACGAGCCAGATCGCCGAGTCGCTCAAAGTCCATCGTTCCTCCGTCCCGTTGTGGATCGAACAGTGGAACCGGCACCGTGAGCGGGGATTGTTGGAGGGGCATCGTGCGGGCCGGCCTGGGGAACTGAAGCCTGCGCAGCGGGAGCAATTGCAAGATATTCTGGACAGCGGCCCTGTCGCTTACGGTTTGGAAACCGGCATTTGGACTTCTCCCGTCATCAGCCGAGTGATCGCCGACGAGTTTGACGTTGACTACCATCCGGGACATGTCCGCAAGTTGCTCAAGCAACTGGGCTATTCGGTGCAGCGTCCCACCACCCGGTTGGTGCAAGCCGATCCGGACCGGAAGAATCGGTGGGTTCGTTATACGTATCCACGCCTTAAAAAAAAGCCCGGAACGAAGGTGCCATAATCGTCTTTGAGGACGAGGCGTCGTTTCGCCAGACTCCCACCTTGCACGCCACTTGGGCGCGGGTGGCCAGCCAACCGCGCATTCCCACCCGGGGCGAACGGAACACGCAGAAGATATTTGGCGCGGTGCGTTTGGACACGGCGCAATTCACCTACCTCCACCAACCAGACTATTTCCAATGGGAAACCTATGTGGCGTTTCTGGATCAGATTTTGGTGCCCGCGTTTTATCGGCGCGGGCACCGGGTGTTCTTGATTCAAGACAACGCCTCGTATCACAAAAAGCGCGAAACCTACCAATGGTTCGCCCAACACCGTCGCTACGTGGAAGTATTCCAGTTGCCGCCCTACTGCCCGGAACTCAACGCGACCGAGAGAATTTGGAACTACACCAGAAAACACGCCACTCATAATCGTTACTTTGAGCAACCTCAATGCCTTTGCCGCGCGCTTTACCGCACCTTCCACCATGTCCAACGCCATCCAGAAGAAATTGCCAATCTCATCCGCCCATTCTGTTAATTTTTATGTCGAATTACTTATGCGCGGATATATAGGATCCACAAAGGCATGGGGCAGTTCTTTGATCGCATTGTTTTGTGCGTCGGCGATGTAGACATTGCCCGCGCCGTCCACCGCCACGCCAGAGGGATAATTCAATCCCGAAGACACCAGCGTGGTGACGGTGTTGCTGGCCGCCACCCATTCCTTGATCGCGTTGTGTACGGTGTCGGCGATGTAGACATTGCCCGCGCCGTCCACCGCCACGCCGAAGGGATTGGCCAATCCCGAAGAGACCAGCGTGGTGACGGTGTTGCTGGCAGCCACCCATTCCTTGATCGCGTTGTTGTAGGTGTCGGCGATATAGACATTGCCCGACGCCGTCCACCGCCACGCCAGAGGGCTGATTCAATCCCGAAGAGACCAGCGTGGTGACGGTGTTGCTGACTGCCATCCATTCCTTGATCGCGTTGTTGTAAAGTGTCGGCGATGTAGACATTGCCCGCGCCGTCCACTGCCACGCCAGAGCGGGCCAGATCAAGTCCCGAGGACACCAGCGTGGTGACGGTGTTGCTGGCTGCCACCCATTCCTTGATCGCGTTGTTGTTGGTGTCGGCGATATAAACATTGCCCGAGCCGTCCACCGCCACGCACATCGGGCTCATACAATCCCGAGGACACCAACGTGGTCACGGTGTTGCTGGCCGCCATCCACTCCTTGATCGCGTTGTTTCCGTGTCGGCGATATAGACATTGCCCGACGCCGTCCACCGCCACGCCACTGGGATTAGATCAACCCCGAGGACACCAGGGTGGTGACGTTGGTACGGCGACATAGGTGGAACCGGCTTGGGTGACGGTGAGCGTCTGGCCGGCGATGGTGAGCGTGCCCGTGCGCGTCGCCCCGGCGTTGGCGTCAAACGTGAAAATCACATTGGTGTTGCCCGTGCCGCTTTGATTGGCCGCGCTCAAATGCAGCCATGCGGCATTCGCCGTGGCGGTCCAACCGCCATTCGCGATGAGCAACACGCTGTCGCTGCCCGCCGTTGGCCCTTCCAAAAGATTGGTGGTCGCCCAAGGAAGAAAATCTGGCGGCCCCAACTGGGTGACGGTGATGCTTTGGCCTAATACCGTGATATGAGCCGTGCGGTTTGCGGAGTTATTGGCGGTGAAGGCAAAGCTCACCACGCCATTGGTGACGCCGGTGATGGTCAACCACGACGAGTCGCTGACCGGGGCAAACGGCCCGGTCAAATTGGCTGTGGCAGGCAACACCACAGGCAAAGCATCGCTGCCAGCTGCTGCTGTTTCAATTTTGACTGCGGTGTCCACAAAGGCACGGGGCAGTTCTTCACGATCGTGTTGTTATAGGTTGTGGAGTCGGCGATGTAATACATTGCCCGCGCCGTCCACCGCCACGCCAGCGGGACTGAATCCAAAGATACCTAAGAGTGTTGACGGTATTGCTGGCGGCCACCCATTCCTTGATCGCGTTGTTGCCGGCGTCGGCGATATAAACATTGCCCGAGCCGTCCACCGCCACGCCGGCGGGCTTATTCAACCCTGAAGACACCAGCGTGGTGACGGTGTTGCTGGCAGCAATCCATTCCTTGATCGCGTTGTTATCTGAGTCGGCGATATAGACATTGCCCGCGCCATCCACCGCCACGCCTTTGGGCCATATTAATCCAGAAGACACCAGCGTGATGACGAGTGTTGCTGGCTGCCACCCATTCCTTGATCGCGTTGTTGTTATAGTCGGCGATGTAGACATTGCCCGACGCCGTCCACCGCCACGCCGGAGGGCGTAAAATAATCCTGAGGACACCAGCGTGGTGACGGTGTTGCTGGCTGCAAACCATTCCTTGATCGCGTTGTTTCCAGTGTCGGCGATATAGACATTGCCCGCGCCGTCCACGGCCACGCCATGGGGAAAAATCAATCCCGAGGATACCAGCGTGGTGACGGTGTTGCTGGCGGCCACCCATTCCTTGATCGCGTTGTCTCCAGAGTCGGCGATGTAGACATTGCCCGCGCCGTCCACCGCCACGCCATGGGGGGCAGATAATCCCGAGGACACCAAGGTGGTCGCGTTGGTAACGGCAACATAGGTGGAACCGGCTTGGGTGACGGTGAGCGTTTGGCCGGCGATGGTGAGCGTGCCCGTGCGCGTCGCCCCGGCGTTGGCGTCAAACGTGAAAATCACATTGGCGCTGCCCGTGCCGCTTTGATTGGCCGCGCTCAAATGCAGCCAGGAGTCATTCGCCGTGGCCGTCCAACTCTCCATTCGCCGCGAGCACCACGCTGTCGCTGCCCGCATTCGACCCTTCCAAAAGATTGGTGGTGCCCAGGGTCTGCGCCGATCCAACCGGGGCCAGGATGGAAAATAGAATGATGGCGAGAAATAAGAGCTTGAGGATTTTCATAGCTTGATTAGAAAAAACCAAGAATCGTCGCCTTTTGCAAGTTTTTTTGACCTCTCAAAAGGAGCGCGGGCGGCCCGCCCGCGTGTCGCAGAGATTGGAAACTTGTGGGCGAGCCGCCCACACTCCTGTGTCGAGTTTGTGTCAATAAGCGAATTGGCCCGCGATGTTCCGGGCGCGGACCTGGCCTGATCCGACGCAACCAGCCTATTTCCGCTCCAAAAGGAATGTCGTTTCCGATTTCCGCCCCAACGCGGACTGGATGTTGAGCAGTTTTGGATAATCGTCCGGTGTGATGATGCCGGGAACGGTTTCAGACTCATAGGTGACGAGACATTTGCCGCCGGCACTTGCATCTGTGATGTGAACGCGCGAGCCGCCGGGCGCGGCCAGAAGACTACTTTTGGGCGCGATGTCCGTCAGCCGGTATCCGGCGGGCAATTCAATTTCAGCGTGAATAATTTGTTCTGTGTTGTCCGGGATAAAGAACGGCAGCGAGCGTTGGTCGGCGGCGCCGGCGAAAAATGACGGCTTGAACGGCAATCCAAAGTATAAAAAGTTTCCGTCCGCAACTCCGTAGCCGTCCAGTTCCACGGTGAATTCTTCAAGGCCGGGATACGTGTCGAACTTCGTCGTCAAATCGCCGACGGCCCGCGCGCCCTGCGCCACGCCCGATACGGCCTCTTGAAAATAATGATTCCGCTCTTCCGGCGGCAGTTCGGCGAAAAATTGATGCTGCTGGTTGTAATCTTCACCGTAATAATGCGTTGAAATCTTGATCCGCGCCTTGCCGTCATCCGAAAGCGAGACGGCGTAATCCGTTTCCGTCCTGTTGCCGCAATTTTTGGCGGCCCTGATGGTTTCCAGTTTTTGGCTTGCCAGCGTCATGCCGAGTTTGTCATCGAATGCGGTCGTGCCTAGTTGCGCGTATTGATTGCCGTCGTTCAGGTAGTAATCGTCGCCGCCGATGGATATTTTGACCAGAGGCAATTGAAAATCATCCGGCAGCGGGAACCTATTGGCGACATTCTTGATGCCGGCGACGGGCGGCAGCTCCGAGGCCATGATAAATTCCGGTTGAAAGCCGGCGGCGGCCAGCATCGCATGAAACAAAATCGCGCGGTCGGCGGCATGGCCGTAACCGTCGGCCAGCGTTGTGTCGGCATCGGAAAGCTCGCTCAATGGCAGATCGGTGAACGACGGTCCGGCCTGGCGGATATTTTTTGCGATGAAATCGCGAATCGCCCGCGCCGCGTCCAGTTTCGTCTTGGCGGAAGCGGTCAATTGCCGAGCCAGTGCCGCGGCCTTGGTGGAATTTTTGGAATGCGCGAGCATCGCGGCGTTCAGCGCCTTCCAATAATCCCCGATGTTGCCGACAAAATAACCCACGCCAGCATCGTAATTCCATGCCGGCGGCAACTGCTGTTCCGACGGCAACGCCGCGACATTTGTCGCCCGCCAGTCAAACGTCTGGACACCGTTCGCCGTCTTGTTCAGATCCGTGACGATGCCTTTGGCGCCGCTGACGAGTTTTTGGATTTTCAAACCCGCCGGCGCGGTCAATTCAAATGATTTTTTGTCCAGCGCCTGGGGAAATTGAAACGGTTCGAAGCCGGACAGAAAGGGCATGTCGTGCATCGTGACTTCGTATTCCACCTCAATCGTCGAACCGATTTCCACGCCGGGCAGGCTGGCGACGAGCACCTTTCCGGCCGTGTAACGTTTTGCCCCGGCGCTCCAGTCCTGGTCCATCACGTTGATTTCGCCGGGAGAAATTTCCTGCCGCCCGCCGGTCTTGGAAATCACGGCCGCGGAAATGATTTTCGCCTCCCCACACGCGGGATCGTAGGGAATTTTCACCTCCGATTCGCGGATCTTGCCGTCGTAAGTCAGAATGAGCTTGGAGTATTTCACGCGGTAAATCGCCGTGTGCGCGTCCTGGACCGCCAGCGTTTTTTCGCTGTTGAGAATTTTCGCGTTGGATTCCGCGGGCGGCCCGGCGGAAGCGATGGCCTTTGGCATGACTTCCGCAATGCCGCCGGAATTGAGGGCCAGAATGAGGCTTTTGCGCCGGTCAAATTCCTTGTCCTTGAGCGTTTGTTTGAGCTGGAGATATTGCGCGGGCGAAAACTCGACGGTCTTCAACAGGAATTCGCGCGAGCAGTCCAGCGAAGCGTTCGTGACGACAATGTTCTCGTTGTAGCTGACACCGGGGCTGTTGACCGAGGCGAATCGGGGAATGGCCAGCGGCGCGCCAAACCCGCCCGTCAGCTTGAGCGACATCTCCTCGCGCACGCCGCAGGCCAAGTCGGTGTCGAGCGGATATTTTCTCGATTCCAGTCCCACGGAGTTGATGAGGATGCGATTGGCCACGCCCAGATCATTGGCAATCCAAGGCAGGCTGACGACAGATTTGCCCGCGCCATTTGCCGTCAAACCGGTGGCGGTGTATTTCAACTCCGCGCGCAGAGGCACGGAAGTGTCGAGGATATTTTCAGGCGTGATTTTCAACGACGTCAATTTCAGGCCGGGCATGGCGCCCTTGAGGCGGCCTTCGAAAAAGCGCCGACGTTCGTCCGGCCGCGATTGCGCGAAAAGATTCCGATAATTGTCGTCGTTCACGCCTTCAAACGAAAAGTCCGAAGTGGCATCGAGAACGCCGTCGGCGTCGAGCGTGCCGGTGGTTTTCACGATCAGCAGGTGCTCGTCCACCGGCGGCACGGGGCTGACGAGCAGAGTTTCGCCCTCCGGCCGGCACACGAGGTAGCTGCGGTTGCAATCATGCAACGGCAGCAGGTCGCGCGTGTTTTCGTCGGTCGGGTCCATCAGCGTGTATTGGCGGTCTTTCAATTCCACGCAGACAATCGCATGGTTGAACGCCGGCTGCGGCACGCGCAGGTCGCGTTTTGCCCCGATGTTGATCAGCACCGGATACGCCTTGAATCCGGCGAGCCGCAGCATTTCGACGAGCAGCCCCGCCTTGTCCCGGCAGACGCCGTATTTCTTTTCAAACGTCATGCCCACGTCGTGCGGCTCAAAACCCGGGCGGTCTTTTTCCGGGGTCAATCCCATGTAACGGATGTTTTTCGAGACGTAATAAAACAGCGCCTTGACCTTGTCCAAATCCGTCGGCTGGTTTGCGATTAAAATCGCGTTAGTCTGCTGCATCTCGGGCGTGAATTTTTCCAGATGCGGCAGGCTCAAGTTCCAATACCACTTGGAAACGTCCTGCCACGACGGCACCGTGCTGACAAACAGCCGTTGCAACACCTGGTCATCCGGCGGCATCCCCGGTTCATCGAACATGCGCGGGACGTTGCTGACTTCCCAATCATAAACGATGGAGTCGCCGTTCGTTTGTGTCGAAGCGGTGATGGTTCCGGGAATTTCGTCGCGCAAGCCGATGCTCACCAGCGGCAGATTGGTCGGCGCGTGGACGACGTAGGACCAATGCCGGATGTAGCTGGCGCCCTCGAAAATATTTTCATCATCGAATTCATCCGGCATGATCGAACGGTGAATGACCTGGCGCGCGACGACATGAACCACGTCACCGACATCCAATTGCGGAATGTTCACGCTCAAGACGCGATTGTTCGGGTCGTAAATATTTTCGGCCATCTGGCTGGTGTCAATGGACTCCTTGGAATTGGCCGCCACGTCCACCGGGATTGTCCTGCTGTCTGGCTGGATCACTTCCAGTTTTGCCACGTCAACCGTCCAATACGGCAGCATGAAAAACAAGGAGAGTTGCCGGTTGCCCCGCTTGCCTTTTTCCGTGAGCACCTTGGTGAAGATTTCGTCCTGCTGCTGACCCGTGCCGTCCTCGTGAAAATCACGGACGCTTTTCTCCTCGACAATTGCGGAATCGCAATTGGTATATTTCTCCGGCGTGAATTCCGCCGCGGCGACCATCACTTTTTGCGGGTCCACCAGATTCCATTCCGCCCCCGAAAAATTCGTGTCGGCGGCGCAGACAGGCAACGCCGCGAACGCCAGGACCAGCCAGGCCAGTCTCAATCCCGTAACCGAAAATAATGTCTTGGTCTTCATGATATCAGAGAATAAAACCATGCTATTCCAATAACCGACCGTTGCCAGGCAATTTTGTTCAAGGAAACCGTAAATAACGTCCGGCCTTCGCGTCGTTGCCGGGCAGACGTCAGCATGACTGCGGTTCCAGCCGCAATCCGCAGCAACGGCGCGACGGTGTAGAACTGAAAACAGCGGGGAGGGCCGGCGGTTGTCAAACTGTTGCCAAACGGGGGGGGGGCTGAGAAAACCCTTGTAAAGATTGGAGCGAGCGAAGGGATTCGAACCCTCGACACTCACGTTGGCAACGTGATGCTCTACCAGGCTGAGCTACGCTCGCATCCAGAACCAGTTTACAAAAACGTGCAGGATTTGCAAACCCTGTTTTTGTAAATTTTTTGTGAACGCAGGAATGCCGGGATTGCATGATTTTAAGAATTGCGCCCACGGATAAAATCGTCAATCGTAAATCCGACATTACAAATCACATCATGCCCTCATTCGACATTGTTTCGCAGGTCAACTCGATGGAAATCGAGAACGCCGTCAACCAGGCCAAAAAGGAACTCGCCAACCGCTTCGACTTCCGCGGCAGCAAGGCCGAAATCCTGCTGGAGAAAAATGAAATCAAGCTCTCCGCCGAGGATGATTTCAAGGTCCGCACGCTCAACGAAATGGTCGTCGGCCGGCTCGCCAAGCGCGGCATCAGCCTCAAGAGCGTGGAGCAATGCGACCCGGACGTCTCGCCGCTCGGCCACGCGAGGCAGGTGATCAAGATCAAGCAGGGCATCGAGACGGCGGTGGCCAAGCAGATCACCGGGTTCATCCGCGACGGCAAGTTCAAGGTGACGACGCAGATTCAGGGCGACGCCGTGCGCGTGAACGGCAAGAGCCGCGACGAATTGCAGACCGTCATCGCCGCCGTGCGCGCCCACGAATTTTCCGTGTCCGTCCAGTTCGTGAATTTTAGGGAGTAACAATATATCAGCGTAAATCACTGCGCGTTTTTGAATCAATGACCTCAAGCGGGGGTAATTACGCTACAAGGACGGCGGGCATTGTTGTTGTTTTGTTTGTTTTTCGTGTGCCGGTTTTCTGCTTTTGGTTTTCTTCCCGGCGCCGGCGGCGCTGGGCAAGTTTTTTGGTGCGTCGTTGTTCGACGATGGTCTGCCGCAGGCCGTAATGGGCTTGCTGCGGGGTGACGTAGTCGATGCCCGAATGGTAATGCTCGGTGTCCTACCAGGTAAAGTAGCGACTGAAGTATTCGTTGGCCTGGACATCATCAAGAAAGGACCCGGGATACTCCGGGGCGCGTTTGACGGTGCTGAAGGCCGATTCGATGAAGGGATTGTCATTGGGGGTGCGTGGGCGGGCAAACAACTGGGGCATGCCGTGATCTTCACACAGGCGCTGAATGGGCTTGGCTTTCATCTGGCGGCCGCGGTCATTGATGACTTCGGGACGTTGATCCTCGGGCAGGTCCAGGATGTTTTGATCGGTCAAGCCGCCCTCCAGCAGGAGTCGGGATTCCTGGGCGGTCTGGTGCCAGGCGACGCGCCACTGGATGGCTTTGCGGGACCACCCCTGTAGCGTATTGTTTCCCGGCTTTGAGGTCACGAACTCAGAAACGGCGGGGAATCTTGGAAAACGTCGGACTCAAAATATTCTCATGGCTGAGGCGTTTAAAAAGCTTAACCAATTTAACGACCGTGATTTGGTTGTCACTATAGCATTTCATATTTACATTGGGACATAGTCTGATAGACTAGTGTAGTGCGGCGTAAATACTATAACATAAAGGTTGCCCGCCTGGCCGGCACTGGTTTACTCTTTGGGACATGAGGATTGCTCCTGTCGTTAACCTTGCCGCCGACCAAAAAAGCCTGCTCACCAAGGCGGCCAAGGGCACCTCGGTATCCGTGCGCTTTTCCCAGCGGGCGCAGATTGTTCTGCTCGCCGCCGAGGGGATGCAGGACAAGCATCCGCGTTTTCACATTCACTTCACCCCGACCAGTGCCTCCTGGCTCAACATGGTGGAACGGTTTTTTCGCGACCTCACGGACAAGCGCCTCCGCCGAGGCGTCTTCAAGAGCGTTCCCGAGGTGATCCACACGATCAACGACTACATTGAGCAACACAACACGGCCCCAAACCCTTTCGTCTGGACCGCCAGCGCGAAGGACATTCTCGAAAAAGTCAGGCGTGCCCGCGCAAAACTCGATATGTTACAGACTGCTTGACGCACTACACTAGCGGGCATGAAAGCCTATGCGTTGGACTTGCGGGAAGGGGTGGTGAAATTTATACAGGACGGCGGTTCCAAAACCGAGGCTGCCCGGCGTTTTGATTTGGCGCGGAGTTCCGTTTATCGGTATCTGGCCGCCGCCCAAAAAGGGGCGTTGGCCCCGAAAAAGAGCTGGGGCCATTGGCGCAAGCTCGACCCCAACCAACTCCAGGCGCACGTCAAAAAACATCCCGACGCCACCCTCAAGGAACTCCAAACCGTCTTTGGCGTCAGCCATCACGCGGTGTGGGTGCGACTGGGACAACTGGGCTTCACGCTAAAAAAAACTCATAAAATATCGCGAGCGCAACGAAGTCCAACGGTGGCTCTTCAGGCGCGAACTCGAAAAGCTGGCGGGCCGGCCCGTCTTTTATCTCGATGAATGCGGCGTGGATCACCGACTGTATCGTGAATATGGCCGTGCGCCCCGGGGGGAGCGGATCTATCAGACCGTCGCGGGCAAACGGCGGGAGCGCACCAGCATCATCTCCGCCTTCGCCGCCATCAACACCGACCTCACCGCACGCGGCCTGCTGCTGCGCGAAGGCCCCTTGGTGGACGCCACGCTGATCGCCGCGCCGCCCTCCACCAAGAACCGGGAAAGGAAACGCGACCCGGAAATGCAACAGACCCGCAAGGGCAACCAGTGGTATTTCGGGATGAAAGCGCATATCGGGGCGGATCGGGACAGCAAACTGGTTCACACCGTGGTGGTCACCGCCGCCAACGTGGCGGACATCACCAAAACGGCGGAACTGCTGCACGGGCGGGAGCAGCAAGTCCACGCCGACGCCGGCTACACCGGCGCGGAAAAGCGCGCCGAGATTGTGGCCTTGGAACGGAAGATAGACTGGCAGATTGCGCGCAAACGCGGGCAGATTAAAACGATGGCCGAAGGCGCGGAGAAAGAAACCCTCAAGGCGGTCGAGAAAGCCAAAGCCTCGGTGCGGGCGTTTGTGGAACACCCCTTCCACATCCTGAAGAACATTTTCCGCCATCGGAAAGTGCGGTATCGAGGACTGGCCAAGAACGGGCATCAACTTTACACGCTCTTCGGCCTGGCCAACGTGGTGATCGGAGGACGAATGGCCACGACGTGAAAAAACCATGAATCACCACGAATCACACCTCTTGAAGAGGTCGAAAAAGGCGGCCAACCCTCGCGACCAAACCAGAACCGACTCGTGAGCCCAAGCCGCTGGACACAAATCTCCGGCGCTTGAGGATCATTTTCCATCAGCATAAACTGAAATTTGAAAACTTGGCTTTATTCAGCGTCTCCCTAAGGCTTTGCCGGGCGTCGGAAGAATGTTGTTCGATTTCACGATGATCGTGCCTGTCATCTTGGGGTGCATGGTGCAATAGTAATTGTTTGTGCCGGGCACGGTGAAAGTGAAGGAGAATCTGTCATCGGTGTCCAGCGCGAGAGAGGCAAAGAGCTTGCTGTCGCTGGTCACCGTGTGGGGGATGTCGTCCTTGTTGATCCACGTCACTTTGGTGCCAACGGGCACGGTCAGGGTCTGCGGCCCGAAGCTGAAATTATCAATCTCCACCTCGTTGGTTGTTGTCATGCTGTCACCGGCCAACAGGCTTGCCGGCAGCAATACCGTTCCGGCGGCGACGGCTAGGGAGCAAAAGAGATTTTTGATTTTCATTGCGATTTTCGGTTTGTGATTTTGTTTTCAGCAGTTCAAGAGCCAGCCAGAGTGGAGTCGACGACCGCCAAGGTTTTATCGCTGGCGACATAATTAACGCTGGTTAAGCCGAGCAGGGAGTGCAATTTTTCGGCGGGGACTTTCATCGGCCCGGGCGACGGTGCGGCGCCCGGTTGCGGCTGGGGAAAAGCGGTGGACATGGCGGTATGGAAATGGACCTTGCCCTCGATTTTCTGTTGAACTTGATGGATGTGGCCGTTCAGCACGGTGACCGAGCCGAAGCGCTTGAGATATGACAACGCCTGCCCGGCATCATCCGTGCCCCAGCCCCAATCCGGATAAATCGTCCAGAGCGGCACGTGAGCGAAAACCACAATCGGTGTGCTGTCGGCCAAGTGCGTGACGTCGTCCTCAAGCCATTCCAGTTGGTCCGAGCCAAGTGCACCCAAGCCGCCCGCTTTCAAGTTCATAACGTTGACGAGGCCAATGAAATGGACGCCGCTGTGGTCAAAGCTGAACCAGCCGTCGCCCTTGGTGTCCTTCCCGAACCGTTCACGATATTGTTTGCCGTTGTCATTCAGTACGTCGTGTTCGCCGGGCACGTAAAAAACCTTTCCTGTTTTTGTGGTTTTGAGGAGCTGCTCCAGCGTGTCGAATTCATCCGGAGCGGAGAGATGCGAAAGGTCGCCGGTGTGGAGGATGAAATCCGGCGCGACCGGCAGGGCATTGATCCGGGCGATGGCCTCCTTGAGTGTGCCAATCACGTCGGTGTTGGCCGGTTTGCAAAATCCGATGTGACTGTCGCTGATTTGCGCAAAATTGAACCCACTCATCATGGGCGCGTCAGATGCCGAAGCGCTGGTTGGGTTCAGTATTTTTGACGCCAGCACGCCTCCGCTGGCCGTCCACAGCATCCCGGTGCCGGCCCAAGCCATGCATTTCAGGAAGCCGCGGCGGTCCAAGCCGTCGCCACCGTGGTCGTGGCGAATGTGTTCGGTGTCCGTCGGCAGGTGGCGGAGTTCGGTGAATTTTTTGTTTTTCATGTGATGTAAATCGTTCCGCGGTTCCAGACCGGATGAACCCGGAGGTTATTCCCGGAAAGAAAATTTATTCTCCGGGAATAAAATCGGTGCGAAGTTTGGTCTTGCCAAATGATGGATTGGATTGCAAACAAAACGAGTGGACGAGCGCGAACGATTGAAATCATTTGAGCAAACGGTGCTGCCGCATCTGGACGCCGCCTACAACCTCGCCCGCTGGCTCGCCGGCAACGACCACGACGCGCGGGACGTGGCGCAGGAGGCGTCGTTGCGCGCGTTCCGGTTTTTTGGCGGTTTCCGCGGCGACAATGCGCGCGTCTGGCTGCTCACCATCGTCCGCAACACGTTTTACACCTGGTTGCGGAAAAATCGTCCGCCGGAAGCCGCAGTCGAAATCGGTGACGAAGCGCTGGCAGTCGAGGACATTTCGGTGAACGCGGACGATCTTAATTCACGTCTGGGCGACGCCGAGGTGGTGCGGCGCGCCATCGGGGAATTGCCGATTGAGTTTCGGGAAATTGTCATTTTGCGCGAAATGGAAGGATTCAGTTACAAAGAAATTGCCGAACTGGCTGATGTGCCCATTGGCACCGTCATGTCGCGCCTCGCCCGCGCGCGGAAGCAACTGCAGCAGCGGCTCGGCGCGGAACTCAAACCTGGAGGCCAGCCATGAATTGCCAGCAAACCAAGCCGCTCATCGCGCTCTACGCCGACGGCGAACTGGACGCCGCGCGAATCTTGGAATTGGAAAAGCATTTGCGTGACTGCCCGACGTGCACGGCCGCTTGGAACAACCTGCGCAGCTTGAAAAAGGCGATGAAACAGGACGCGTTTTATTTCACTGCTCCGGCGGAATTGCGAAGGAAATTGAAGGCGGAACTGTGTTCGCAGGAGGAGACGCAACCGAGCGGAATGTTCGGGATTTGGAACTGGCTGACGGCGACCACTTCGGCTGTCGCCGCCGTTTGCATCGCGCTCCTGCTAATCGTCACGCTCAGCCGTCCGGTGGCACAGGAGCGACTCGCACAAGAAGTTGTTTCCAGCCATGTTCGCGCACTGATGGCAAACCATGCACTGGACGTTGCGTCGTCCGACCAGCACACCGTCAAGCCGTGGTTTGACGGTAAACTTGATTTTTCGCCGCCGGTCAAGGATCTCGCTGCACAGGATTTTCCGCTCATCGGCGGCCGGCTGGATTATCTAGACGGACGCGCCGTCGCTGCGCTGGTTTTCCAGCACCGCAAACACGTCATCAACCTCTTCGTCTGGCCGCTCGCCGGCAAGAATTCAAGCCCCGCTACACTTGCCCCGATTCAAGGCTATAATTTGGTTCACTGGTCGGAAGGCAGAATGATCTTCTGGGCCGTGTCGGACTTGAACGAAACGGAATTGTTGGAATTCGTCGGGGACTTCCGAAGAAATTGAGCACCGGAAGCGGCGTCAAATCTCCACTACCTGCTGGTATTCCGGCACAAGAACCTCGGCCTTCGGCTTCATCTGCTCTCAGGGTTTCGGCGTGGGCGAGGCATTGGGCTTCCTCGCCGTGGATGCAGAAGATTTTCTTGAGATTGCCGGTGAGTTTCTGAACGTAGCTGCTTCAGTTCATTTTTGTCTGCGTGGCCGGAATAGGTGTCGAGTGAGACGACTTTGGCGCGGACGTCATGCGGTTCGCCGAAGATGTTGACGGGCGTCTTGCCGCCCGTGATCTGGTCGCCCAGCGTGCCTTCGGCGCAATAGCCGATGAACAAGGACGAGGTTCTTCGCGTCGCCGATGTTGTTTTTCAGATGGTGCCGGATGCGCCCGGCTTCGCACATGCCCGACGCGCTGATGATGACCATCGGTTCGTTGCGGTCGTTCAGCTTCTTGGATTCGTCGGCCTCGCGGATGTAGGTGAGGTTGTCCATGCCGAAGGGATTTCGCTTTTCGCGCAGGAAGCGGCGAGGTCCGGCGTTGAAACATTCGGGATGCAGGCGGTAAATCTCGCGTGGCGTTCACGCTCAACGGACTGTCCACGAAAATCGGCACGCGCGGCAGCTTGCCGGCCAGCGTGAGCTGGTGCAGCACATAAACGATCTGCTGCGTGCGCCCGACGGAGAAGGCGGGGATGATGACCTTGCCGCTTTGGTTGCAAGGGTTTCGCAGCACCAGCCGGCCCACAGGTGCATCGGCGTCGGTGCGGACGGCATGTTCGCGGCCGCCATAGGTGGATTCGATCTGGAGGTAATCCACATTTTCGACGGGCGGCGGGTCGCGCAGGATTTCGTCGCCGCCGCGGCCGACGTCGCCGCTGAACAGCCAGCGGAATTTCCGCCCGCGTTCGTGAATGTCGAGAACCACCTGCGCGGAGCCGAGGATGTGGCCGGCGTCGCGGAAGGTGACGTTCACGCCTTCAACCGGCGAAAAGGCGCGTTCGTAATTGATGCGCGACAAATTGTTTCACGCGCCTTCTCGGCATCGGCGACGCGAGTAGAGCGGCTCGACCGGCGGCAGGTGTTTTTTGGCGCGCTACTTGGAAACGAAGACGCGCGTCCTGCTCCTGGATGTGCGCGGAATCAATCAGCATGATGCTGCACAGGTCGCGCGTGGCAAAGGTGCAATGGATGTTGCCGTCGTAACCCTGCCGGACGAGGTTCGGCAGGTTGCCGGCGTGATCAATGTGCGCGTGGCTCAGGACAACGGCGTCAATTTGCTGCGGGTCGAAGGGGAAATTGCAGTTGCGCTGGATGGATTCCTCGCGGTGGCCCTGAAACAGGCCGCATTCGAGCAACAGGCGTTGGCCGTTGACCTCGAAGAGATACATCGAGCCGGTGGTGGTGCGCGTCGCGCCGAGGAAATGGATTTTCATGCGCGCGAATTTAACCACGGCCCGCCTCGCAGAAGCAAGACGCGAAGGCGGGACCGGCGCGCCCCCCTCAAAGGCCGCAAGCGCCCGTGGAGCGTTTGTCCCCAATGCGCGTTTCTTCCGGGTTTTATCCGCGACCCAGTTTGGGAAAGAATTCCATCGCCGTCCGGCAGGTGGCGGCGCTCAATGCCTCAAGCGGGCAGTTTTTCACCTGCGCGACGGTTTCCGAAATTTCCTTCACGTAAGCGGGTTCGCAGCGTTTGCCGCGATAGGGCACGGGGGCAAGATACGGGCAATCGGTTTCCAGCATGAATTTGTCCAGCGGCGCGGCGGCCACGGTGTCGCGGACGTTCTGGCCATTCTTGAACGTGACGATGCCGGTAAAGCTGACGAGCGAGCCGATGTCCAGCACGCGCCGCATCCGGTCGGCGTTCTCGCCGAAACAATGGAACACGCCGCGCACCTTGCCTGCGAACGGCTTGATCTGGGCGAGCGTGTCGTCGAAGGCGTCGCGCTGATGGATGACGCAGTTCAGTCCGGTCTCGGCGGCGACTTCGAGTTGCTGCTGGAAAATGTCGGCCTGCTGCTGTTTGTAACGGGCGTCATCTTCCGACGGCGCGCACGGAGTGACGCGCCCAACCTCGCCTGTTGCGGTAGGGCGCGTCACTCCGTGCGCGCCGCTCATGCTGGGAAGGCGGTGATAATCCAGGCCGATTTCGCCGATGGCGACGACCTTGGGGTGCTTGCACAATTCGCGCAGGGCAGGGCGGAGGTCGGACGGCGCTTTCAGGGCGTCGGACGGATGCCAGCCGACGGCGGCGTAAATGGCCGGGAATTTTTCGGCGAGGCGGATGGCCCGTTCGCTGCTGTCGAGGCTGGTGCCGATGGAAATCATTTTGCTGATGCCGGCGGCTTGGGCGCGGGCGATGACTTCGGCGAAGTCGTCCGCGTAATCGGGATAATCGAGATGGGCGTGTGTGTCGAAGAAATTGGGCATGGAGTTGAACGATATTCAGCGGGCCAAGCGGATTTGCTTATTCGGATCAAATTCCAGATTCCGCGAACCGCCGGGATTGGCGTAAATATTGATATCAAAGAGGGTTGGAGGTGGTTGAAAATCAGCCATGATTTTGAAAGCCATTCGGCCATAGATTTGACCATCCTTGCTCTTGAAATAGAGCGAAGGAGTTAAAAGAGAAGTCCAATTCGTAGAATTTGCTTGAAATTCGAACGTCATTTTCGATTGGTATCCTTCCGCAGGAGCTTCGTTAGGATAGGCAAGATTGGTGATTTCTTGAAATCCACCGTTTGTAATTTCAAAAGTAACTGACCAATCAAACGGCTTGCGACCATCAATGTTCAAAGGATTGCGGGTCAACTTTACAGTAAAATCACCGTTGGTGCTTTTCTTGCCGGTCATTAAATCAAACAGAGTGGCACTTCCGTCGCATGGAATATATGCATGCAGTTGAGTATGCATCATCGGCTCCGCGCCGCGTAGTTTCCACATGTGGATAATCAACAGATTGGTTGGATCAGGGCGATAGCTGATTGGCCTGAAAACAAGGAATTTATAAGCAAGGTTAAATTCATATCCCTCCTTTTCGGGAGCAATTTCCAGATCTTTGCCATGCAAGCCAAGAAATTGAAACCCGCCCTGCGAATCGGTTTTCGTATAATGTTCTTCGTAATCACCAGGCCCTTCAAAACCCACAAGGCCGCGGACTTTGGCACCCACCACTGGCTGGCCGTATTGGTCAACCACTTTGCCGTAGGTGTCCATGGGGGTTTTGTCGTTCGGCCCCACTCGGTCTATCATATCAGCCAGCATGGCTTCTTCCTTTGAAAGCTTTCCCGCACGATAGGCATCATCAATGGCTTTTCCCTTGGTGAAACTTCTTATGTAATCCAGCCGGGTGGCAAATCCCGGCGGCGGTGGGTTGGTGCTCAACATTTCTGCAATCTCGGGATTCTTTTCAGGTGTGTTTGTCCGGTCTTGAGCCGATACCAGCACCACGAAAGAGTTCGCGATGGCAAATGTCAGGAGAATGGTTCGGATCGCAGAAACAATCGGGGTCAGAATTGTTTTCATATTCAACCGTCAGTGTTTAACTGGCGCATTTGTATCAGAAATCTTTAGCGCGAGCGCGTTTATTTTTTCCTCGATGGTGGCCTTGCCAGGATAATCCGGCGATTCTTCGAGCAATTTCTGGTAATCGCGGCGCGCGGCGACGGTGAAGTTCCGCGCCAGGAGTTTGTCGGCGAGCGCAAGCCGGAGCTGGATGCGCTGTTCGGGCGAAGGGCCGAGTTTCAGCGCGGCTTCGTCGGCGTCAATGGCCGCGTCGTGTTTGCCCTGTAGTTCATAAAGGCTGGCGAGTTTTTCGGTGAGCACGGCGCTGTTGGTGGCGGCGGGAAGGTGTTCCAGATAGCTTGTGATTTGAGACAATGGAGTGCTGCGGGCCAGCGCTGTGTTCACCAGCCGGAGATCAAGCCATTCCAACACCGGGCTTTGGCGGCCGGTCAATTCATTCTGCAAGGTCTCCAGCGATTTGCCGAAGGGCCGGTAAAGAGGGTCGCCGACGACGGTGGTCTGCCATGAAAGCGCCGGCTGCGCGGCCCAGGCGGCCTCGCCAAAGGTGAACTGGTCCTTGGTGAAGCGTGAGAGGAAGATTTCAATGTTTGGCGTCAGCTGGAGGTAGGGTTCATTCACGCAGCCCATGGTGCAGGTGGCGCCTTTGGCGAGCAGCGGGCCGACCCAGAAACGGCTGGCGTCCCGGATGGACACCGCGCTGCTGGAATGCAAGTGATACGCAAACGCGCCGGGCATGAACTCGACCTTCGGCAGTTGAAACGGCCCGCAGACGCTGTCCGCATACCAGCCGGCATAAAACGCGATCTGGCTCATGGGAAAATCCGGCGCAAAGACGGCGGGCTTGTCGTCCACGATGGTCTCGAACCCCATGTCGCGGGAAACCGCCGCCGCGCCGAGCATCCAGGTGTCGCCCAAAGAATATTCATTCGTCTTTCCCAGGCCGCGCGCGTCGAAATAGCCGCGTCCCCACAGGCCGTCGCGTTCCGCTTCGAGCGCCTTGTCCACCAGGCCGCGGGCGATGGCGGCGGTCGGGCCGTCGAGCCGCGCGACAAGCAGGATGCCGTTGGTGGGATTGAGCACGGCGGAATTGGCGGTGCTGTAAAATGGATTCGGCATGGGGCCGGTGAGCGGCAGATTCATTTCAATGGCCGGCAGCCAGGCGAGTTCGGAATCCACGGCGGCCTCGTTGCGCCGATACGCAGGAGGCAGATTGGTGTTGACCGGTTCGCGCAAGTCCGGGTCGGAGGCGATTTTCAGCGGCACGCCCCGGCACAAGACCGCATAACGGATTTTGGAGCCAACCACGCCGCGGACTGTCGCGCGCGGGCTGGCCGTTTGTAGCCGGATAAGCCAGCTCACCGAATTTCCACAGGCCGTCCGACTCCAGCTTTCGCGCAAGCGGCAGTTGCAGTGAATCGCGGAATTCGGCCCGCGACATTTCCTCGTTGGTTGTCATTGCGAAGCCGTAGATCTGGGTTGCGGGAACGTGCCGCGCCCTCGCGTAATAATCGGCGACGGCTTTTGATTCCGGCATGAGCGGGTTGAAGACGACGACCACCTCGTCGCCGCCCGCGCGAACGCACAGCGGCGCGAGCGCGAAAAACAATGTCGCCAATTGGACCGGGAAAACCCTCATGTATTTATTTGACCCTCAACCGGCCCAAACGTTCTGAAATATTCCATTCACGGTCACGAAGAAAATTGATGGAGGCCATCATTTTGAATTTCCAAACAGCGCCTCATGCATCCCGGGCATGGGCCGGTGGTTTTGCTTGTCCCAATAGCGGAAGGCCGCGCTCCAGTCCCAAATCGCCCAGCCGAGTCCGTCGCCCTCGCACGCGCGGCGGAACGCTGCGTAATAGTTCGCGCGGGACTGCCCGTCGGCATTGGCATAGGCGCCAAATTCGCCGAGATGCACCGGCCGTCCGTAGAAATCCGACCAGGCGCGGGCGAATTTGATTTTTCCCTCGAAGGCGACGGGGCCGCTTGGATTGGTCTCGGTCGGCAGGGTGTTGTAGCGGTAAATCCAGTTGGTGACCCATCGGTTCAACGGTGGCGACGGGTCAAGAACCAGCGGTGTTGCCGGCGGGCCGGGAAATTGGATGTGCTTGAGGGATTTCACGTCGTCGCCCGCCCACGTCGCACCCTGATGCGTGAAATAAAACGGATCGTAGCAATGGACAGAGACAATCACATTGTCGTCCGGCGGCAGGACGAGATCTTTCAATTCGTCAATGCCGCCCCAGTTGCCCGGCTCGACGAAAATCGTCCGGCGCGGATTGGTCCTGCGGATTGCCGCAATGGTTCGCGCGTAAACTGGATTCATCACGGCGGTTGTCGCGCTGGCGTGCGGTTCGTTGTCCAGTTCAAACGCGAGTTGTGCCGGGTAACTCCGGTAATGCGCCGCGATTTGCGACCAGATTTTCAGGAATTCAGCCGTCGCTACCACCGGATTAGTGTCCAGCTCATCAAAGTGATGGATGTTGATCATCACCGCGAGCTTGTTTTTCAGCGCGTTGGTGACCACAAAATCCACGCGTGAAAAAATTCCCGGCGACAGCGTGAAATCCGGAGCCGGCCCGGCATAATGATGCCAGCCCACGGGCACGCGGACGTGGTCGAAGCCTTCCGCGTGCATGATGGCGAATTCATCCGCCAAGACGGTCACGCCCCAGTTTTGACCGGGCGGCACTTCGAGATAATTGCCGAGGTTGGCCCCGCGCATGAACAGTTTTGCCGCCCGATACGCCGCCGTTCTGTGGCTGGCGATGGGCTTCATCGCCGGCGGATTGGACGGCGTGAACACGGTGTCGGCGGCCGCGGCGGCGTGAATTGACAGGAAGGCAAAAACGAAAATGGCCGCCAGTGAATGAGTGATTCCCAAATCCGAATGACTAACGAATGACAAATGCCGGATGACGAATAGCCGGACCGATGGACGAAAGTCCATCTGGCATTCGTCATTTGTCATTGGGAATTGTTTCGTCATTATGGTTTAGTCACCCGTCATTCGCCTGCCACTTTCAGCCCGTCATGCGCGAACCAGACGCCCGGCGGCAGTTCCGCCTGCGCCTTGTCGTGGTCGTAATCGTGCGTCAGATGGGTGAAATAGGTCCGTCCCGCGCCGATGCGCCGCGCCGCGGTGAGCGCCTCGTCGAGGTTCATGTGCGTCGGATGCGGCTTGGGACGGAGCGCGTCGAGCACGGCGATTTCCACGCCGCGGACCTTTTCCATGGCGTCCGGCGGGATTTCCTTGCAGTCGCTCAAATACGCCAGCCGCTTTTTTCCGTGTTGCAGAAACAAATAGCCGTTCACCGTCATCGCGCCGTGCGGCAGGGCCAGAGGAACGATTTCCAGGTCGCCCAGTATGAACGGGCCGTCAACGACATGCGGCTCCGGCTTGAAATAACCCTTCCAGATCGGGCGCCCGTCGAAGGCATAGACAAAAACGCGCTTGAGGGCGTCCATCGTGTCCGCGTTCGCATACACCGGCAGCGGCCCGTCGCGCAAATCGCAGAAGCGCCGGCAATCGTCCAGTCCCATGATGTGGTCGGCGTGCGGATGGGTGAAAATGACGGCGTCGAGCCAGAGGATATTTTCGCGCAGGCACTGCACGCGGAATTCCGGCGTGGTGTCCACGACCAGCTTGATCCGGTCCGTGACGACATAAATCGAGGGCCGCGTGCGCCAGTTTTTCGGGTTGGCCAGAAACTCCGGCGGATACTCCTTGCCGATGACGGGCACGCCCTGGGACGTGCCGCTGCCGAGAAATGTGAATTCAAACGCCATGCGACATTCAAGTTAGCAGAACCGCGAAAATCGGCGACTGAAAATGATTTCAGGTGCCCGTGTTTGCGGGAATATTTCAACCGGATTTGGCCGCCGCGCGAAGAAGTTCCCGGTTTGCGGTGAAATCAAATTGAAAAAATAAGTTGCGCCCGACGGGGTTCACGGCTTAAGAATCTGCGGAGTCATGGGCAAAGCACTCATCATTGCGGAGAAACCGTCCGTCGCCAGCGACATCAGTAAGGCGCTCGGAAAGTTTCAGAAGCACCAGGATTATTTTGAAAACGACGACTACGTCATCTCGTCGGCGGTGGGCCATTTGCTCACCATCGTGCCGCCGGAGGGCGTCGAGGCCGCGAAGGGCAAATGGACGTTCAAGCATCTGCCGGTCATCCCGCCGTATTTCGATTTGCTGCCGATTGAGAGAAATGAGAACCGGCTCAAGGTGCTGGTGAAACTCATCAAACGCAAGGACGTGGACGCGCTCATCAATGCCTGTGACGCCGGGCGCGAGGGGGAATTGATCTTCCGCAACATCGTCCGCCACTCGAAGGCGAAGCAGCCCATCAAACGGCTCTGGCTGCAATCCATGACGCCCGCGTCCATCCGCGAAGGCTTCGCGGCGCTGCGCAGCGACGAGGCGATGCAGCCGCTCTCCGACGCCGCGATCAGCCGCTCGGAAGCGGACTGGCTGGTGGGCATCAACGGCACGCGGGCGATGACGGCGTTCAATTCCAAGCTCGGCGGTTTCTTCAAGACGACGGTTGGGCGCGTGCAGACGCCGACGTTGGCGATCCTGGTCGAGCGCGAGGCGAAGATCCGCGGATTCAAGCCGCGCGATTTCTGGGAGGTCATCGGCACATTTGACGCCGCGGCGGGACAATACACGGGCCGCTGGTTTGACGAGAAGTTCGCAAAGTCGGACGACGAACAACTCAAGCCGGACCGTGTCTGGGAGCAGGAAAAGGCGGAAGCCCTCCGTGCCAAATGCCTCGGCAAGCCGGGGATCGTCACCGAGGAAAGCAAGCCGACGACCTCGATGTCGCCGTTGCTTTACGATTTGACCAGCTTGCAGCGCGACGCGAACTCACGCTTCGGCTTCAGCGCGAAAAACACGCTGGCCGTGGCGCAGGCGCTTTACGAACGGCACAAGGTGCTGACTTATCCGCGAACCGATTCGCGCGCGTTGCCGGAGGATTACATTGGCACGGTCAAAAGCACGCTGGCGATGCTGGGTGAAACGCCTTACAAGCCGTTTGCCGACCAGATTTTGCAGGGCGGCTGGGTGCATCCGAACAAGCGCATCTTCAACAACGCGAAAATCTCCGACCACTTCGCCATCATCCCGACGCAACTTGCGCCGAAATCGTTGAGCGAGCCGGAACAAAAGCTTTACGACCTCGTGACGAAGCGGTTCCTCGCCATTTTCTATCCGGCGGCGGAATTTATGGAAACCAACCGCATTACGCGCGTTGAAGGCGAGCCGTTCAAGAGCGCGGGAAAGGTTTTGGTTTCGCCGGGCTGGCTGACGGTCTATGGCAAGCAATCGGATTCCGACGAGACCCCGAGCCTCGCGCCGGTGAAGCCGGGTGAGACGGTCAAGACGAGCGAGGTTGAAGTGAAGCAAAACGTGACGAAACCGCCGGCGCGGTATTCGGAAGCCACGCTGCTCTCGGCGATGGAAGGCGCGGGCAGGCTGGTGGAGGATGATGAACTTCGGGAGGCGATGAACGAGAAGGGCCTCGGCACTCCCGCCACTCGCGCGGCCATCATTGAAGGCCTGATTTACGAGGATTACGTCCACCGCAATGGCCGCGAACTCCAGGCCACCGCGAAGGCGTTCTCACTGATGGAACTGCTGAACGGCCTTGGCATCCCTGAATTGACGAAGCCGGAGTTGACGGGCGACTGGGAATTTCAGCTCAAGCAAATCCAGCGCAAGCAGAAGAGCCGGGAGGACTTCATGCGCGGCATCGCCGACATGACGCGGCACATCGTCGAGCGCGCCAAAAAATACGAGCACGACACGATCCCCGGCGACTTTGGCGTGCTGAAAGTCGCCTGCCCGAAATGCGGCGGCGAAATCCACGAGCAATACAAGCAGTTCCAGTGCGGGAAATGCGACTTTGCCATCTGGAAGACGCTCTGCAGCCGGATGTTCGAGCCGGAGGAGGTCGAGGATCTGATCATCAAGAAGCAGGTCGGTCCGTTGCAGGGCTTCCGCAGCAAGCAGGGTTTTCCCTTTGCCGCCGTGCTCAAACTGAACGCCGAGTTTAAAATGGATTTTGATTTTGGCAACGGCCAGGGGCGGGATGGCGAGGCCGCGGCGCCCGTGGATTTCACCGGCAAGGAGCCGCTGGGCAAATGCCCGAAGTGCGGTGCGAATGTTTTTGACGCGGGTATGAATTACGTCTGCGAAAAGCAGGGGGGGGTGAAAAAAACATGCACCTTCCGCACCGGCAAAATCATTTTGCAGCAGGAAATTCCGCCGGAGCAAATCCGGAAACTGCTGGCGGAAGGGAAGACTGATTTGCTGAAAAGTTTCATCTCCAAAAAAACGAACCGGAAATTCGAAGCGTTCCTGGCCATCGGCAAGGACGGAAAAATCGGCTTTGAATTTGTGCCGCGCGAAAAAAAGCCGGGGGCCGGCGCAAAAAGATCATCCCCGGCGGAACCGCCGCCGAAGCTGGATTTCACCGGCAAGGAGCCGCTGGGCAAATGCCCGAAGTGCGGCGGAAAAATTTTCGACACGGAGGCGGGTTACGTCTGCGAAAGGTCGCAGTCGGATACCAAGCCGTGCCGTTTCAAAATCAGCCGGGAAATTTTGCAGCAGCCGATCGAACCGGCGCAGGCGCAAAAAATCCTCGCCGCCGGCAAAAGCGATTTGCTGGACAAATTCATTTCCAAGTCCGGCAAACCGTTTCCGGCGTTTCTCGTGATGGACAAGAAGGGCAAGGTCACGTTTGAATTCCCGGAGCGCGAGTAGCCGGTGTCTGACGGGAGGCCCGGTTGCGGCATCGCGATGTCGTGTTTTGCTTTTTAACTGACGGCGAAGTGCGCGGTGCCAATTCCAACTTCAAACTCGACTTTCCCGCGGAAATAATTAATATTCTCTTTAGCGGGCACCCATAGCTCAATTGGATAGAGCGTCTGACTACGGATCAGAAGGTTATAGGTTCAACTCCTATTGGGTGCACCAGTTCCAATTCACGACCCTCCGCGTCTGAAAGCGTCAGTCTATGACAATCCACTTTAGCAGCAGCCGCTTTTTGCATTTCTTCACTGATGGCATTCGCGCCAGTGAACGACAGCCCATGACCCGCCGCGCCTAAATTTTGTGTCCCTTTTTTCGCAGTGAACCTCGGCAGCATATCCGCCGCTTCCGTCAGCGGTCCGACATTAAATGTTATCGGTCCCGGGATGTAGATGGGGAAGGCGAGCCCGTTGCCGGCCAGCACGAACCGGTTCCGCGCATTGAATCGAATACCTGTTCAGCCACCCGCGAACACCGGCTGGAAATTCGCCTCGATCAGGATGCGCGCGACTTCCTCGCGCTTGTCTCCTTGAATCTCAATCTGGCCGTTCTTCACCGTGCCGCCGGTGCCGCAGGCGCGCTGCATCGTTTTGGCGAGTTGCTCTTTTTCCGGCAGGCCGATGCCGGTAAAGTTTTTGACCACCGTCACCGTCTTGCCGCCGCGCCCGGCCTTCACCCGGAGAATGTCCACCCGCCCGCGATTTTTCTTCGCCGGTTTGACTGCGGACGATTGACCGGAATTCATCGGCGGATGTGCCGGAGCCGGCGGAAGGCCCTCGCTCGACAGGGCGGAAAAGGGAGTTTGACTCAACCCCGGTCGGCCGCCGGTGGGAATCCGTTTGGAGTCGGCCATACAATGCCTCATTTCTGCGACAACTCCCCGATGAACCAGTCTTCCACCCGCTGGCGCGCCCAGGGCGTTTTGCGCAGGAACGTCAGGCTGGACTTCACCGAAGGATTGAATTGGAAACAGCGGACGGGGATGCGCCGCCCCATTTCGCTCCAGCCGTGCCGCTGGACCAACTGGTTGAGGATGTTCTCCAGCGTGATGCCGTGGAGCGGATCGCGGGGATGAGTTGCGGGCAATATCATAAAGATGTTCAGTATTCTCCCACGTCAATCGGCTGCTCGGCCTCGATGGCGCGCAGCCGCGCCGCCCACGCCTTGAGGCTGGCCTGTCGTTCCTCGTCGGAGACCCGCACCGGCGCGAAAACGATGTTCGGCGCCAGCACGTCCCAGCCCGTGAACCGCAATATTCCGCGCTGAATCGGACGCAGAATCGCCTGGA
Source organism: uncultured Verrucomicrobiae bacterium (assembly GCA_963711945.1). GTDB lineage: Bacteria > Verrucomicrobiota > Verrucomicrobiia > Limisphaerales > UBA11358 > UBA11358. The sequence goes on from CAVQGB010000010.1 coordinate 932,554, forward strand.
TGTCGCCGTTCCAGCCGCCCTTCAAATAGACCGCCTCCGGCCCGCCGGTGGTGATGGACAGCAACGCCCGTTTGCCCTTGAAAACGCCGTTCTCGTAAAACCGCTCGCCGCCGTAGGTGCGGCCCATCGCAAAGACGCGGTCGGCCCAGCCCTTGAGGATGCCCGGCAATCCGAACCACCAGAGCGGAAACTGCCAGATCATCAGGTCGCACGCCTCCATCTTGCGCAACTCCGCCTCAACGTCCGGCGCAAAACCGTCCGTCTCCGTGGCGTGCATCTCCTCGATCTGCTGCTTGAAATAATCCGGGTTCTTGACCGTGGTGAAATTCCGGCGGTCGGACACGGGGTCAAATTTCATGGCGTAAAGGTCCGAAACCGTGACGGCACGACCGGCGTCGCGCAAGGTGTCCTGCGCGGTCTGGAACAAAGCGCCGTTGAAACTCCCCGGCTCGGCATGGGCGTGAACGATGAAAACCTTCATGGCTTGATGATGGCTAAATGTTGCACTAATTCCAAAGCTTTTGGACGAGTTGCGGTGCGGGATTGCTCACGCGCGTTTTGAATTTGCCTTCAGCCACTCCGCAAAAGCCGACTCCGACATCTCTCCGGCGGCCAGCGCCAGCGTGCGCACGGCCGCATCCACTTCGCTCGCCTCCAGATGCCAGCCGTTGCAATCCAGGAAAGTCACAGCGACAACGAATCCCGTGCGCTTGTTGCCGTCAATGAACGGATGATTTTTCACGAGGCCGATAGCATAACTCGCCGCCAGCTCGAACAGATTCGGCTTGCCGCAGGCAAAAGGATTCTGCGGCCTGCCCAGCGCCGAATCCATCAAGCCCTCATCGCGCACCCCCGCCGAGCCGCCGAACCGCGCCAGCGATTGCTCGTGCGCCATCAACACCACTTCCCGCAACACCCAGGCTGGCTCTTTCATTTGGCCAGTTCCCGCAGCGTGTGCCGGTAGCGTTTCATCACGTCCTGCACCACTTCCATCTGGCGCGCGACCTCGGCCTTGTGCGGACTCATCCGCAGGCTGCCGTCCGGCCCTTCCGTGACCGACACCGTGTCGCCTTCGCCGGCGTTCAAGTGCGCCAGCGCTTCTTTGGGCAACACCACGCCCACCGAGTTGCCCACCTTGCGCAATTTCAATTCCAGAATCATGCCACGAATGTAGCCACAAATGTTATAACGTCAAGCCCGTTTGCCTGTGAAGGCTCGGTCGAGGGGGCTTGGTTGCATCTTTTTTTCTCGCTCGTCCAATCCTTGCGTTGTGCATCATGGGTATAAAGGGGTCAGCGGGCGCTCAATGCAAGGAACCAGGGGATGATGATGAGCAAGGCGTAGAGGATTCCGGCGACGAGGTTGACCTTGGGGCGGCGGGTGAACCGGGAGACACGGGCCAGCACCAATCCGAGCAGCCAGCCGGTGACAAACCCGCCGAGGTGGGCGACGACGTCGGTCTCCGGATCCATGCCAATCATCACAAATATCAGCACCCCGGCCAGCAGTCCTCCGGCAATCAGCCTGACGGCGTTGGCCTTTTGCTGCTTCGGCAGGATCAACGTGGGGACGGTGAGCAAACCGAGCGCGCCCATCACCACGCCCGACGCGCCGAGGCCGCGCGAGGTTGCCTCATGAACCCAGCCGGCGGCGAGGTTGCCGCCCGCCCCCGCCAGACTGGCGGCGAGCAATCCCACGCCCGGGCCGTAACGGCCCATGACCAGTCCCAGGAACAGAAATCCGAACACGGCGTTCATGGCCAGGTGCGCGAGGTCGGCGTGCAACCAGGTGGCGGTGAACAGTCGCCACCATTCGCCGTGCGTCAGCGCGGCTTTGTCCATCATGCCCAAGGACCGCAAATCGGCGCGGGTTTCGCTCCAGCCGTAGAAGACCACAATCAGCAACACCCAGGCGGTGCTGCTCCAATCGAAGAACAGGCCGGGCTGGAAGATGGGGCGGCGCCAGCGCCAGTGCCGGTTTTCCAGGCGGTATTGTTGGATGTGGGCGAGTGCGGCCGCGTGGTCGGCCGCCGAAACCGCCAGCGTCCAGCCGGTCGCTTCGTCGAGGTCAATGACATGTGCGATGTCCTGACTGGCCAGGACGAGACTCCAATCCATCGCCTGCCGACGGTTGCGGGCGGGGATCAGGACGTCGAGCGGCGGCGGTGGCACGGGCGCATGGTGGGGAAAAAGCGGAATTGCGGAAAGCGGAAAGTCCGCGCCGGACGCGCCACGGAGCGCTGAAGTCGGAAGGCAGACGACGGCGGCGGACGACGGGCGACTGACAAGGAAAGCGGTAACAAGGAAGGCTATAATCAAAGGCATTTTTTGTAATTGTTGCCCGGCAGGGGAAGGTTAGACTGCCAGCGTCATTATGAAAAAACTTGCAATTGTCATCGGTGTTCTGGCGGTGCTCGGCCTTCTGACTTTGGTCCTGATTGCCGTGGCGGGCGGAAGTTACAACCACCTCGTCAAACTGTCGCAGGCGGTGGACAGCCAATGGGCGCAGGTGCAAAACGTCTATCAACGCCGGGCCGACCTCATCCCCAATCTGGTCGCGACGGTTTCCGGCGCGGCCAATTTCGAGAAATCCACGCTCACGGAAATCACCGCCGCGCGGGCGTCGGTGGGGCAGGTGAAGCTGGACCCCAACACCGCGCCGAGCGATCCGGCCAAGCTGGCGGCGTTTGAACAGGCCCAGGGCCAGCTTTCGTCGGCCTTGTCGCGCTTGCTGGTGGTGGTGGAGCGGTATCCGGATTTGAAGGCGACGGAGAATTTCCGCGATTTGCAGGCGCAACTGGAGGGAACGGAGAACCGCATCAGCGTCGAGCGCCGGGATTTCAACACGGCGGTCCAGAATTACAACACGGCCATCAAATCGTTTCCGGCGGTGTTCTATGCCGGCGCGTTCGGCTTCAGCGCGAAACCGTATTTCGCCGCCACCGCCGGGGCCGAGACGCCGCCCAAGGTGCAGTTCGATTTCAACAAAGCGGCCCGGCGGCGACCAATCATTGAACCGTGCGACGCTTCTGCGCCATTCTGATTCTGGTTTTCGGCTTCCGGCTGTTTGCGGATGAAGTCATTCCGCCCGCGCCGGCGGCTTATTTCAACGATTACGCCCATGTCGTCTCCGCCGCCACGGCGGCGCAGTTGAACCAGACGCTGGAAGATTTCGAGCGCCAAAGCTCCGACCAGATCGTGGTGGCCGTTTTCCCGAAGATGCAGTCGGACTCGTCCATTGAGGATTACACCGTGCGCGTGGCGCGGGCGTGGAAGGTGTGGGCAGAAAGACAAAAACAACGGGGCGTGCTCTTCGTCTTCGTGCAGGACCACAAGATGTTTTTGCAGGTCGGCTACGGACTGGAAGGCGTCCTGCCGGACGCGCTGTGCAAACGCATCATTGACGAGCAAATCACCCCGCGTTTCAAGGCCGGCGATTTTGACGGCGGCTTGACGGCGGGCGTGCAGGCCATTCTCGCCGCGACGAAAGGCGAATACAAGGGAACCGGGACGAACGGTGGCGGAGCAAACATACACGCTCCACAATGGAAACGGACAAGCTGTGTTGCCCGTTATTTTTCTGATTATCTTTGTGACTGGTCTTCATCCGTCTCCATGCGCAGCCGGAAATACAGTGGCTGGCATTATCCGGCAGCGGTTGGACCGGAGCGGCAGCTGGTCAGGCGGCGGCTTTTCCGGCGGCGGTGGCGGCGGATTTCGGTGGTGGCGGTGGCGGTGGAGGCTTTTCCGGCGGCGGCGGCAGTTTCGGCGGCGGCGGCGCGGGAGGGAGCTGGTAATTTATGCACCCGCGAAAATTTTTCCAAGCATCTGCACCACGACAGGATTGTCGCGGCGATTCGTGACACCGAACACAAAACCTCCGGCGAAATCCGCGTCAGCATCAGCCCCAAGCACGTGGACGACCCCGTGGCCGCCGCGCAGGCGGAATTCATGCGCCTGGGCATGAACAAATCACCGGAACGGAACGGCGTGCTGATTTTTGTGGCGCCGCGCGCGCACAAATTTGCCGTCATCGGCGATGAAGCCGTTCATGCGAAGTGCGGGGATGAATTCTGGCGGAAGCTGGCGGACGCCATGAGCGGTTATTTTCGCAAATCCGAATTCACGCCGGGCATCATCCACGGCGTGCAAAAGGCCGGCGAACTGCTGGCGGAACATTTTCCGCGTCAGCGCGGATGAACGCCGGTTTTTGCCGTTTGGAGTGGCAAAGAATTGTCTATTTCGCCGAAGACCCGTTCCGCACCCGCTCCTTTTTCTCCTCCAGTTCAGCCTGGAGTTTCTTGCGTTCGTGAACAAGCCGGTCCTGCAGGGCCGCCCCGGCTTCGGGGTCATTGTCCGTTTTTGCAATTTCGCCCTTCAAGGCAATTTCACGCTCGGCAATTTTGGCGGCGTAAAGGGAGTCCAGCTCCGCGAGTTGTTTTTTCTGTCCAGCCGTGAGCCGGGCGGCGGGCGCGGCCTTGTTCAGGCGCTCCATTGCAATTTCGTATGAGGATTTCATGGTGGGGGCATTCTAAATGGCATTCGCGGTTCATCCAAAAACAAAACATGCCTTTCGCAGGCAATATTCAAGGCGCCGTTGCCGTGTGACATTCAAACTTGGAAAAATGTGCGCGCAAAACCGCGCTTGTTCATTTTGCCAAAGTCAGGCTTAATTCCGTCCGTGGCCAATCAACCGCTGCCCATTTCCGTCTGCCTGATTGCCGGCAACGAAGCCGCCCGCATCCGGCGCGCGCTGGAAAGTGTCGCGGGGTGGACTGCTGAAATCCTCGTCGTCCTCAACCAGGAGGTGGCCGACGGCACGGACAGGATCGCCGCGGAATTCGGCGCAAAAGTTTTTCGCGAGCCGTGGAAGGGGTTCGTTGGCCAGAAAAATTCCGCCGCGGAAAAAGCCGCACAAGAGTGGATTTTGGGACTGGACGCCGACGAGGAGATATCAACGGCGCTGCGGAAAGAAATCCAGGGATTGTTCTCCGAAAGGGAAAAACCGGAACCTTTCGCCGCCTTCAGTTTTCCGCGTTGCACGTTTTATTGCGGACGCTGGATACGCCACGGCGACTGGTATCCCGACCGCAAAGTGCGGCTCTGGCGGCGCGGCCAGGCGGACTGGGGCGGCGTTGACCCGCACGACGCCGTGCTCGTGCGCGGACGCACCAGCAGGTTAAATGGCGACCTGTTGCATTACAGTATGAATGATTTGAACCACCACGTCCGCAAAGCGATAGCCTACAGTGACATTTTTGCACGGCAAAAACTGGCGGAAGGGCGGCGTGTGGGCGCGCCGGAGCTTTGGTTCCGTCCCTGGTTCCGTTTTGTGCGCGGCTATTTTATGCGGCTCGGCTTTCTGGACGGCTGGCAGGGTTATGCCATCGCGCGCCTGGTCGCGCTGGAAACTTTTCTCCGATACGCCAAAATTCGCGAGGCGCAGGCGGCGCGAAAAGACCGCGTCCGTCATTAAAAATGTCCGCGCGCGAAAACATCCTGCTCATCCGCCTCAAATCCATCGGCGACATCGTGCTGACGCTGCCCGCCGTCCACGCCGTCCGCGAAAACTTCCCGGATGCCAGACTCCATTTTCTCGTCTCCCAGGAATTTGCCGCGCTGCCGCGCGGCTTTGCGGACGTGGATGAAATCATTCCGCTGGACCGCGCCGCGTTCCGTTCCGGGAATTTCAAGTCCACCTGTGCCGGCGCCGTTCAATTGTTGCGCGAGTTGCGCCGCAGGAAATTTTCGTTGACGATTGATTTTCAAGGCTACGGGGAGACGGAACTTCTTTCCTGGTGGAGTGGAGCGCCGGAACGCTGGGGGAGTGTCTATCAGCCCTGCCGGGGCTGGACCTATACGCGCGGAATCCGCCGCGACAATGATATTCCAATCGCCGATTGGAATCTGTCCCTGCTGCGTCAAAGCGGCTTGAACATTGGCCCGATCAGAAACGAATTTGTTTTGCCGGAAGAGGCGATCGCCGGGGCGCGCGAATTTTTTTCGGCAAACCAATTGCATGAGGAGAGGCCAACGCTGTTCATCCAGCCATTCACGAGCATCCCGGAAAAGAACTGGCCGCTGGACAAGTATTTGCTGCTGGCCCGGCACTGGCGGTCCCGCGGCATCCAGGTGCTTTTCGGCGGTGGCGCTTCCGAACGCGAGGCCCTGGCGCCGGCCCACGAGGCGGGCTTCCCAGTCTCCGCCGGAGCGCCTTTGCTCGTCACCGGCGGATTGATGAAAATTTCGACGGTGGTCATTGGCGGGGTGACCGGTTTGTTGCACCTGGCTGTCGCCCTGCAAAAACGGGTCGTCATGTTGGTGGGACCGGCCAATTAACCGGGCTTTCCTTACCAACACCGTGAATGGGGCATCACCCCTCCGACTGGAGAAATCGCTTCGGAAATTCCAGTCAGCGCCGTCACCGAAGCGTGCGGGCACGCATTAAACGCCTGAATCAGGCGCGGAAGCAATCTTTCAATCGCGCCGCCAGCGTCCGCCAGTTTCGGCTCGGATAACGGGCGGTGATGCGACGCAGCGCGCCGGGAGGGGTTTCCGAAGTGTTGACACCGAAATTGGTTGTGCATGCCGTCTGATAGCCCGCCTCCAGAACCAAATCACAAGTGCGCTCGTTCCAATCGCCGTAGGGATAACAAAAATGCCGGATGGCCACGCCGAACAAGTCTTCGAGTTTATTCCGGCTCGCGGTGATTTCTTCGCGCGCCTGCGCCGTCGGCAGCCGGGTCAAATAGGGATGCGTCAGCGTGTGGGAGCCGATCTGGTGGCCCGCCGCGAGCCATTCTTTGATTTGTGCCGCGTCCATTAGCGGCGACAGCACCTCGTTATCCGCGCGGTTCCATTCGTCCATCTGTCCGATGCGGCCGGCCACGAGAAACTGGATGGCGCGGAAGCCTTTCGCGGCCAGCGGATCGAGCGCGTGCGTCAACACATTCACAAAACCGTCGTCAAACGTTAAAACGACCCGGCGGCCTGAATCGCCTTCGCGCGGCGGCATTTCGTCAAGTGACTGGCTGGTGAAACCGGCGGCGCGCAGTTCGGCCAGTTGCCGGACAAAAAGTTTTTCACCGAGCCAGAGTCCCTTGATGCGCGCGCCTCGCGGCCGTGGGCCAAGCTTGTGATAAGTCAGAACCGGCACTCCTGACTGGAACAATTCCCGAAACGGCTTCAGAGAGTGGTAATATTGCGGCGTCATTGTCATGCTGCGGGTTTGGCCTCCGGTGGCATGAGCGACCGATAAATATCCAGTACGCGCCGCGTGGCGGCGGACATGGAAAATTGTTCGGCCATCCGCCGGTGCAGTTCCAGGCGTTCCGCTTCGTTCTTGCGCGGGTGCGCGGCCCACGTTTGCATCGCCGACGCGAGTTCCCCCACGTTTTCCGGCTGGACGAGCTGGCCGTAACCGCCCGCGTTAAAGGCTTCGGGAATGCCGTCGAGCGCGGAGGCAATGACCGGTTTGCCGCACGCGTGAGCCTCGCAAACGACCAAGCCGAATGCCTCGGTGCCGATCTGCGGATGCACGAGACAATCCATCGCGTTCATGGCCGCCGGCATGTCGCTGCAATAGGGTGTCAGGCACGCCTTGCCCGTCAGGCCCAGTTGTCGGATATCATTTTCCAAACTGGATTTCATGTTGCCGCGGCCAACAATCAGAAAGCGCGCGTCCGGGATCTTTTCATGAATCCGCGCCGCCGCCAGCAGAAATTCCCGCTGTCCCTTGCCGCGTGGCAAATCGTAGCCGCCCGCCACGGCAAAAGCGAAATGGCGCGGTTCCAAACCCCATTCGCGCCGCTGCATCGTGGCGTCGCCGGGACGAAACAAGCCGGTGTCAATCCCACCGAGTGCCACGCGAATTTTCGAGCGGTCGCCAAAAATGGGCGGACGCGCCCGCCGCTCCGGTTCCGGGGATGCAGGTTCGTAAACCCCCTCGCGCAACACTTTTGCCACAAAATGTGATACGGCAATCAGCGCGTCACACTGGGCCAGCAAAAAATGGCGGCTGCCCCAGGAGGCGGGACTTTTTGCCAGGTGGCGCGTCAGAACAATTTTCGGACGGATGCCCGAAAGCCGCGCTGCTAGAATCGTCGGCCACAAATCACGCCCGTGATGGCCATGCACGATTTGAATCCGCTCGCGCCGCACAAATTTTGCGACGTCCAGGATGAAACGGAATTTGGCCGGCCCCTCCGGCGGCGTCGCGTGATACGGGATACCCAGTCCGCGAGCAATGCTTGAAAATTGGCGTCCGTCCGGCCCGGCCAGCCAGCCGTTGTGTCCCATTTCACACAAGCCCGCCGCGAGCTTCACGCATTGATCATCCGTTCCGCCGCCGCTCAACAGTGAATTGACCTGCAACACGCGCAGCGGCGCGCGCGGATATTCTTTTGAATCGGGCCGGCTCATGGTGCTTAATCCAAACGCCGGTAATTCCGATGGACGCCGAGCGTGATGCCGGTGCAACGCTTGATAATGAGTGCGATGTCTTCCCAGAAATATTCACCGCGAAAGCGAATCATCGGATTGCGCGAGGTGTAAGTCCAATCCGCCGCCGCGACGGTTTCGCGCATGACGGCGGGATGCGTGCCGCGAAAGGGCTTCACCTTTTGATCGTCGTCATAATAACGCGGAGGACGTTCGGATTTTTCTTTCATTCCCGCTTCATCGCCGTAGAGCGACGAGAGATTGATCAGTTTTTCCCGGGCGACTTCGGGCTTGAGCGCGTAACCGTAATGAAAATAGCGTCCGCCGGACTTCTTCACTCGCAGTTTTTCCCCGCCGACGGTGCGGAAACTTTGGGCGTCGCCGCGCGACCGGATGTCGGGGTCGCGGCGGATCATCCGCACCTCCTGATAATACCATCCGAGCGAACAGACTTCCGTCCAGAAGCTGCCGTAAAAATGGGAGTAATCCACGAGCAGCCCTTGCGTCTCCGGATGATTCAGCTCCCGTTCCATCGCCGCGCGCATCGCGGGAATGCCGTCTTCGTGCAGCACTTCGTCGCCCTGGATATAGACGCACCAGTCGCCGGAGCATTGGTCGAGCGCGAGGTTGGTGTGATGCGACAGCGCGAGGCCGGCGGTGCGGTGCGCTTCGTCCCAGCCGGATTCAACGACGCGAATTTTCGGATCGTTAATCGCCTTTACCGATTCCAGCGTGCCGTCGGTGGAGCGCGGCACGTTGACGATGATTTCATCGCACAACGGCAACAGGGAGCGGATGGACGGGACAAAAGGGTAGCCCAGAACATTCCCGTTTCGGATAAAAGTGAATCCACTGACTTTCATTTTGAATTACGATTGACGATTGGCGATTGGCGAGCAACTTAAAAAGCTGCGCGCCCGAATCCGCCGCCGGCACATTCGCCTTTCCGTTGGCAGCCAACAATGCTATCCTCCGGCTCGCAGTCATTGAAAGCGCTCATTGAAACCAGAAACACGCGGCCCGCGCGAGTCTTCCTCGTCGGCGCCGAATTCAAGTCCCGCAGTGCGGGCGGGCCCGGGGTTCCGCCTGTGACGAACGGGCAGGATGCCCGTGCCCCCAGCGCCCGCGACTCGCTCGCGGAACTCGGCGAACTCGCGCAGACCGCCGGCGGCGAGGTTGTTGGCGACGGCTCGCAAAGAATGGAATCTCCGGCGCCCGCCACGTTCATCGGCAAGGGCAAGGCGGAGGAGTTCGCGGCGTTCTGCAAACGCGCCGACGTGGACACGGTGATTTTTGACGACGACCTTTCCCCCGCGCAAACCCGCAACCTGGAAAAAATCTTCAACTGCAAGGTCATGGACCGGACGGCGCTCATCCTGGAAATCTTCTCCCAGCGCGCCCGGACGCGCGAAGGCAAGTTGCAGATTGAACTGGCGCAACTGGGATATCTCGCTCCCGCGGCTGACACGGTTCTGGTCGCACCTGTCACGTCAACGCGGCTCCACCGGCTCCATCGGCGGCGAGGGCGAGTCCCAGCTTGAGGCCGACCGGCGGAAGATTTCCGAGCGCATTGACAAAATCACGCGCGATCTGGAAGCCGTGCGCCGCCAGCGCGCGACGCAGCGCGCCGGGCGCCAGCGCAGCCTGTGGCCGCTGGCCTCGATTGTCGGCTACACCAACGCCGGAAAATCCACGCTGCTCAACGCCCTTACCGGAGCGGATGTGATGGCCAAGGACATTTTGTTCGCAACGCTCGACCCGACGACGCGGCGGTTGAAATTGCCGACGAACCAGAACGTTCTGCTCACGGACACGGTCGGTTTCATTCGCAAACTGCCGCACGGACTCGTCGAGGCGTTCAAGGCGACGCTGGAGGAAGTGGTGCGCGCGGATTTGCTGCTGCACGTCGTGGACGTCAGCCATCCGCAGGCCGAGGAACAAATCGCGGCGGTGAACGCCGTGCTCGCTGAAATCGGCGCGGATGAAAAATCCACGGTCATGGTCTTCAACAAGGTGGACCGGCTGGAAGACGGCGGCGCGTTGAACCGGTTGCAGGAAAAATATCCCCATGCCGTTGCCATTTCCGCGACGACGGGCGAAGGCGTTTCAAATCTGCTCTCCGAAATCGGGACGCAACTGCGGCCCAAACGGGAGTTTCTGGAACTGCGGATTCCGCACGAGCAATCGGCGGTCATCGCGCGGCTGCACAAGGTCGGGCAGGTGATCGAGCGCCGTTACAGCGGCAAGACGGCGCGGTTCAAGGCGCGCATCCCGCCGCATCACCACGACGAGTTCGCGGCGTTCATTGTAACTTCGTAGCAGCCAAAGTGAGAAGGTTCTTTTTGGGCTTTTAGAAATGCTGGAGCGGACTTACGTTCGCCGCCACCATTCTTCCTTCCGCCTTTCACGAATCCGTGGCTTGCGGAATGGCGGGCGATGGCATTATCTTTCCGGTAAATAACAGGAAATACTTATGCCGCAACACTCCCGCCAATCGCTCAACACCAGCAAGGTCCTGTGCGTTATCATGGGCGGCGGAAAGGGCACGCGGCTCTTTCCGCTTACCAAGGACCGCGCCAAGCCCGCCGTCCCCATCGCCGGCAAATACCGGCTCGTGGACATTCCCATCTCCAACTGCATCAACTCCGGCTTCCGGCGGGTTTATGTCCTGACGATGTTCAATTCCGCCTCGTTGCACAGCCACATTTCGCGGACGTATAAATTCGACGTGTTCACCGCCGGGTTTGTGGAAATCCTCGCGGCGCAACAAACCCTTACCAACACCTCGTGGTATGAAGGCACCGCCGACGCCGTCCGCAAAAACCTCGTCCATTTTTTGAGCCACGACTTCGACTACCTCATCATTTTGAGCGGCGACCAGTTGTATCGGATGGATTACCGCCCGCTTATCGCGCAGCACACCGAAACCGGCGCGGACATCACCGTCGCAACCATTCCCGTCAACCGCGAAGCCGCGCAATCGCTCGGCATCCTCCAAATCACTGACGATCTGCGCATCACCCGCTTCGTCGAAAAGCCCAAGGATGCCGCGGTGATTGATTCCCTGATGTTGACACCGGAAATGCAGGCGAACCTTGAAATCAAGAACCCGAATGAATCCCTGCTCGCCTCGATGGGTATTTACGTTTTCAACCGCAGACTCATCTGCGAACTGCTCGACAATTCCCTGACCGATTTCGGCAATCATATCATCCCGGAATCCATCCCCACCCGCCGCGTCTTCTCCTACGCTTTCCAGGGCTACTGGGAGGACGTCGGGACCATCCGCTCTTTTTTCGACGCGAATCTCGACCTCGTCTCCGAACTGCCGCGCTTCAATTTGTTTGACACGAACGCGCCCATCTTGAGCCACCCGCGCTTCCTGCCCGGATCCAAAATCAACGGCGCGCAGATTGACCACGCCGTCATTTCGGACGGTTGCATCATCAACCGGGCGCGCATCACGCAAAGCATCGTCGGCCTGCGCACCATCGTCGAGACGGGCACGGAACTGAACCGCGTCATCGGGCTGGGCAGCGATTTTTACGAATCACAGGAATCCGTGGAACGGCACACGCGCGCCGGACAGCCGCGCATCGGCATCGGCTCGAACTGCAGAATCGAGAACGCCATCATTGACAAGAACGCGCGCATCGGGAACAACGTGAAGATTTCCCCCGTTGGCAAGCCGGAGAATGTGGACCACGAACTTTACTACATCCGCGACGGCATCGTCGTTATTCCCAAAAGCGCCATCATCCCGCACGGAACGGTGATTTGAAACCGGCGCGCCGTCAATCCATTGAACCGGTTAATCGTTTCGGGTTAACCCAAGAACCGAGGTTGACTGGGGGAGCGCACGCGCCGCGCGTGCGGTTTTCAGCGCCCCGCGGAAAACCTCGAGCGCACAGGTGAGTTCCGAATATTCCAGGCGGTCTTACGCGCAAGGTGCTGGACGCGAGGCGCGTCCTGCAGCACCCGATGGGGGCGCGCTCCCAATTCCTGAATTCCGGTTCAATGCCCGCCGTTGACGATGTTGGCCAGGTTGAAAATCGGCATGAACATGCAGATGACCATGCCTCCGATGACGACACCGAGGAAGACAATCAGCAGCGGCTCGATGAGCGACATCAGGCCCGACAGGGTGTTTTCGATTTCCTCGTCCAAAAAGTCCGAAACGCGCTCCAGCATGTTGTCAATGTTGCCGGTCTGTTCGCCGGCGGTCAGCATGCGGGTGACCATGGTGGGAAACACCGGATGTTTGCTCAACGCGGCGGAGATGCCTTCGCCGCGCTCAATGTCGGCGGCGGCGGTCTTGACGGCCTTTTCAAAAACCGTGTTGCCGACGGTTTGGGAGGTGATTTGCAGCACGTCCAAAATCGGCACGCCGCTGCGCACGAGCGACGCCAGCGTGCGCGTAAAGCGGGCCAGGCAGATTTTGTGCGCAATCTGGCCGAAGACCGGCAGTTTGATGCGTTTCCGGTCCCAGAAATCGCGCCCTGGTTTGGTCTTGATGTAATACAGCCAGCCATAAACCGCCGCTCCTGCGAAGATGATCAGCGCCACGAGCCAGTGCCGCAGCAAGTCGCTGATGTTCATCAGCACCTGCGTCGGCCCCGGCAGTTTTGCGCCGAAGCTCTCGTAAACGTCCTTGAAAACAGGGATCACCTTCACCAGCAGAAAAACCGTGATGCAAACCGCCACGGTGGACACCGCCGTGGGATACATCAGCGCGGTTTTGACCTTCTTGCGGAGGCGGTCGGTGTTCTCAAGATAAGTCGCGAGGCGCGCCAGAATTTCAGCCAGCAGACCGCCTTTTTCGCCCGCCGACACCATGGCGACGTAAAGTTTGTTGAACGCCTTGGGATGTTTTTGCAGCGCCTCGGAAAAACTTTCGCCGCTCTCCACGCGCGTGCAAACGTCGTGGATGGTATCGCGCATGACCTTGTTCGGCGACTGGTCGGCCAGCGCCTGGAGCGATTGCACAATGGCGATGCCCGCGTCAATCATCGTCGCCAGTTGCCGCGTGAAAACCACCAAATCCGCCAGCGCCACCTTGCCGCCCTTCGTCCGTCCTTTTTTGCCGACCTTTTCCTGGATGGACAGCACGAGCAGGTTGCGGTTGAGCAGCGCGGCGATGGCCGCCTGTTCGGTGGCGGCTTCCACCGCGTTGCGGATCTCGCGCCCGGTGGCGGTTTCGCGAGCCATGTAAGTGAATGTAGGCATGCCTTTGACCCGAATTAACAACAAGATTCATGCCAGTATTGCTTTCGCGGTTCTCCCGGCCCCGTGCGCGCAATATCTTGATTCCAATGGTGTCTGGTGTGCGGCTGCGGCGCGACCGCGCAATCGTCTGTCTTTGAATATGACAAGCCGTGTCGCGAATTCGGTCAGGTGCTTCCCCAACTCACTTGGCCGGATACCGCCAGACCCAGTCGCCCTGGTTAATGTCCACCCCCGACTTCGTCTCTTCATCCCTTGGTTGCGAACTGTTTTGGAAAGCGACCACTCCGCCATCGTCCGTTTCATTCCAGCCGACGGAATACAAAACAAATTGCCCGCTTGCCGCGCCGGAGCTTTGTTGAGGCGAGTCGCGTCGGTAATGCAGCGGTCCGCCGCCGATGACGTCATGCGGCACTTTTTCGATGAACTGCGGCGCGAGCACGTCGAGCGATTCGGGATATTCGCCGTGCGCCAGCCGGTAACGCTCCAGTGCAATCGCCACGCGCGCCAGATCCACGGACGATTGACTGGCAGCAATCCGTTCCAAAATGTTGCCAATTGAATCCAAGGCAGCATTGCCCATGATTGCTGACATGGCGCCGAGCGGGTCCAGAAATACCGCGTCGGCGGCGGCAAATGATTTATCGGCAATTCCCAACAGCCTGGGTGAAATGGTTTTGGCATTCACATCAACTGCCGGCAAATAATCATCCGTGATTACCCGGCAGTGGCGCAAAGAGCTTTGATAAAACCAGCCATCCGGCGTATGACGGCTGATCCTAATCAAAAATCTTTCGGTGATTGAATGGGCGACGGAATTGATGCCTTCCAGGGTGAAATCGCGTGATCGTCTTAAATAATTTATCTCTGCTTCGGTGAAAGCCATTTCCGATTTCAGGCTGCGATCGGAATCGGACAATAAATCGAATTTTGCCAGTTCCAAATCAAGTTCGGTCAGTTGAACAACCGACCATCGGTGTTCCACCAATCCTTGTCCCACAACCTGAATGACATCCAACGTGGAAACTGCCCTGACCAACTGTGAAATCATTAACGGCTCGTCCTTGACCGAATCAATCAGGCGTAACATCAATTTCACGTCATCCAACGCCAGGTCCGGACGATAGTTTTCAATTTCCGCGATGGCCCTAAGCTGCAATACTCGCGTGTGCCTTCTGACGACAGCCCCAAGATGGGGCAGCGCAATGGAGGCGGGATTCGCATCATCGTAGCTGATGGGAAATCTGGAATACTCCCGCCGGCTGTCTTCGCGTTCCCTTTCAATGGCCGAATCATATTTACTCAAGGCCAGCAGGACATCGGCGGCGGGAGATTGCGGCTGCGCCGAAATGGGAATCCCGGCTGCTGGATTCGTTTTCGCCAAACTGCGGTAATAGCTCTGCCATGCGCTCAAACCCACGAGATTGGTTGCGCTCGAACAGTCCGGCAAATCGAATAGCGGATTCATGCTCCACCAGTTTTTCCCGGTAAGCCCTGACAACTGGATGGGAATTTGAGGCAGGAGATTGGAAACCGTTTCAGAATAAATACGGTCGCCATACCACTTCTCTGCTTGTCCAGACGATTGTTTAATTTCAGCGATGCAGACCGGCGAAAAGGCGAAATTCTTATCATCCGGCACGGGCGGCGGCACGACGGATTGCCAGTCAAATTTTTCGCCTTTGGCTTCCCATTGGTGTTTGAATTGGTTCCAGGCGTGCCGGCCGCGCCAGTCTTCCTCGGCGTAAAACAGCGCAATCAGCGTGGCGAAACACACCAGCCCGAACAACAGCCGCTTGGAGTTGCGCCAGCAAAAGAGACAGCGAATGAAAGCCCAGAGGCCAACCACAACGCAGGCGAGAACCAAGCTGTAAACACCCGCTGCCGGCATTAAATCCCAGAAATGTTGTGGTCCGCCGGGAATAAACCGAAAGACAATCGTAAAGATGACAAACATGGCCACCACCAGCACCAGCCACGCGCGCAACCAGCCCCAGCCTGTCCACGATTTCTTCCAGATGCTTTTGGGTTCTTCGTCCATAAATACTATTTTCCTGTGGCAGCCGGTGTGAGCCGGCTCATTTTTTCAGATAGAGCGGTCTTACGTCCGCTGCTACGTCTTCAAAATTTCCACCCGTTGGCTGCGCGGCGGCGGCGCCAAGGATTTAGACCGGTCGGCGTCGCTGGCGTCACACGCGCCAATCAATTCCGCCAGCATCCGCTGCTGCTGTTTCAATTCCGCGACCATTTCCGGCGACGGCGGCGAACATTTTCCGGCCAAAACCGGCGCTTTGTCGCGCATCGAAAAGTTCACGACGAAAATGAAAACCCATACTGCCGCCAGCCCGGCCCAGGCCCGGGGATGCGGCCACAAGAGGTTTAGGAGGGCCGTCCGCCAATTCAATGTCGGGAGGGACGCCGTGTCGGCGTCTCCAATTTCAGGGACGGCGGCTCGCCGTGCCTCCCGGAGAATTTCGTTGCGCCACTTGGCGGGAATCTGCCGAAGCGGCTGGCGCTGCAGCCTTTGTTCAAAATCGTCCGTGTTCATTTGATTTCCTCGTAAATGGGACGCAGCCGGTCGCGCAATTTGTCTATGCCGTAACGATACCGGCTGGCGGCGGTGTTCGGCGGGATGTCCAGCGCGGCGGCGATTTCCTCGAAGGTCAGCCCTTCCCACAGCTTCAAATGCACCACGGCGCGCTGTTCCAGCGGTAATTCACCCAACGCCACCGCCAGTTCGTCGCGAAAATATTTTTCATCCGGATCGCCCGCCGGTGCAAACGGCGAAATGGTTTCGGCGGCGAAATTTTCCTTCGTCCGCTCCCGCGTGCCGCGCCGGCGCATCAGGTCAATCGCCGCGTTGTGCGCCAGCCGGATGAGAAAGGCGCGTTCGTCGCGGACACTGGCAAGCAATTCCGGTTCGCGCGCGAGCTTGACGAAGATTTCCTGAAGCACGTCGCGCGTGTCCGCCTTGTTGCGGGTGAAATTCAGAAGAAAGGCATAAAGCGGCTGCGCGTGTTCGTCGTAGAGCCGTTCGATGTCCAGTCCAGCGGGCATTTTCATAATGACGCGCCCGGCGGAGGAATTTGTCTAGCTTTTAACGCAAGCCAGCCGTTCCAGTTCGCCCGACCATTTGCGGCAGAACCAGAGCGGGATGAAACCGAACACGCCGAAGGAGCAATCAATCAGCCGCCACCAGGACGGAATTCCCCGCAACCCGCCAAACACGAGCGCATACGGTATTACCAGAACGCAGGCAATCAAACCGAAGTCAAACAGCCAGCGGTTGCGCACCGGATCGCGCAGCGCGCCGATGAAAGCGATTGCGATGACAAAATGCCCGAACGCCAGCCAGTCCGTGCCGTAGAACAGAAACGGATGCTGCGCCTGCGTTTGCGCGAGGGCGGCGCGCACTCGTAAAAGCCAGCGCGCCAATTCTGAAGATTCACCGCCTGCCCCGAGGAAATTCACGAGCCAATTCAACTCGCCTTGCAGTGGAATTGCCGTTGCCCCGCTCAAAACCAGACCGGCGATGAAAAGCCATGTCAGCAGGCTGATTCGGCGTCGCAAAGTTTGTTCGCGATTCATGAGAATATCAGTCTGCACACGGCCGTGAATATTGTCTCGAAAAAACTGCCCTGAAAACAATTTTGCCCGATGAATTCCACGGGCCGGTCCGCCTCCCAGATGAAGGGCCGCAGCACCCAGCAAATCTGGCTGCCGAGAAAAAGATTCCCCGCCAGCCACGCGAGCAGGACGTTGCGCGCCACGGCCGCGCTGCCGGCCCATTCCCGCAGCAATGGCACGAGACGGAGATTGCCCATCACGCCGGCCAGCGCCACAAACACCGCCAATGTCAATTGCAGGAACCCGTATTCCGGCGATGATAATGTTGTTCCCGGGGTCAGCGGCGGCGTGTTCCACACGATGAACAGCGCCACCGGGCTTAATGCGCCCAACACCATCGCGGCCACTGCAAAACTCATCAGCACCACGGCGAGCGATTGCCGGAAGGTCACGTTCAGGCCGAGCAGCGGCGCGAGCATTCCGTTCAAAAGGCCGTTGCCCAGCGTGGTCAGCAAAATCACCAGCGGGAGCTTGATGCCGGTGTAAAGCGCCTGCAACGGATCACGCCACAAACCCATTACCGCGCCGTAACTGCCCGCGCCGATCACGATGGCGGCGATGCAAAAGCCCGCCAGATTTCCCTGCCGGCGCAACATCCATTCGCGGAAGCGCTCCGGCTCGGCGCGCAGAAAGGCGCCGACGGATCCGGGATTTTCCATGACGGCAATCACGGTTGGATTACGTTGTGTGTAATTATTCCCGCGACCTTGATTTCAATCCATCACCCGTTACCTTCAAGCAATCGCCCCAGTGGCTCACAAAGAATTGTTTCTCCTTCGGCAGAAATGTGTCCGCCGTGCCGATGATGGGGCGCAGCGCGGTGGTCATTTGCACCGCGACGAGCAGAAAGATGATGACCCATGTGTGGAAGCCCGCGTGCGACCGCGCGTTCGAGTGGGAAAAGCCTGTCTCCAAAAACCGCAGCCCGAAGATGGTCGCGATGAACCAGAAAACCAGATGCAGCGTGCCCATCCAGGCGAGCGATTCGGTGGATTGCGAGAAAATCCACGCGACCGGCGCGAAGCCGATGAGCAGAATCGTCATCAGCATCAGCAGCCCGGCGAGCAGGCCGCAGACCTCGACGAGCCGCGCCTGCGAGCCGCTCAAGCAGGTGAAGATGTAAAGGCTCGGCAGGCAGATGAGCGCCGAAATCATCAGTCCCAGCGCGATTTTGGCCGGCGCGACCCAGAGTTGCGTCGCCGCCGGAAAATGTCCCGACCACCACGCCGTAAATCAGACTGCACACGACCGAGACGAGCAGCATCATCGCGATCAAGTTTTCCCGCGTCCGGCTGGCGCAATTGGAACATCACGCGGCGCGGGTGGCGCAGGATGGAATCAATCGCCGCAACGACGTTTGGAATCGGGGCGCGCTCGGCCGGGTCATCGCCCAGTTGAAGGGCACCGCCGGCGTGGCGACGGCGGGGATTCGCGGCGGGATTTGAGGAGGGATTTGTGGTGGCAGTGGATTTTGTTCATTCATAGGTCAATGGGGTTGATGGTTAGTCGTTGAAAATTTGCTGCAGTGATTGGAAGACGTTTTCGTAAAAATTTCCGTGCAGGGCCGTTGCGCGGAAAAATTCCACCGGCAAATTGGGCGCGCCGATGAACGGACGCAGAATCCACGAAAGCTGGCTGCCGAGAAACAGATTCACCGCCAGCCAGGCCACCAGCACGCGAAACGCGACGGCCCTGCTGCCGCCGAGCCGCGCGAGCAGTTGAAACAGCCGCGCGTTGCCCGTCGTGCCCGCAAACGCGATGACGGCGACGTTGGCGAGTTTGATGAACTGTAAGTCGCGCCCTGAACGGTTTCCGGCGAAATCGGCGGCGCATTCCAAATCATGAATGCCAGCACCGGGCTGAACGCGCCGAGAATCGCCGCCGCGATCGTGAAGCTCATCAGAATGGCCGAGAACGATTGCCGGAACGGAATGTTCAAGCCCAGCAGCGGCGCGAGCATGCCGTTGATGAGCGCGTTGCCCAGCGTCGTCAGCAGGATGATGAGCGGAAATTTGATCGCGGTGAAAAGCGCCTGCTGCGGGTCGCGCCACCAGCCCATCGCCGCGCCGTAAAGCCCCGCGCCCACGATGATGACCGCGACGTGCAGCGCGAACCGCCGCGCGCTCCACTGCCCGAGCCAGCCGGCAATGGTATTCCGTTTCGCCGCGCAGCAGCGTGCGCGATTTCCGGGCGGATTTGATTTTTCGGATTGCGGGTGCATGAAATCATTCCATGCTGTTCAGCAGATTTCGAGCCTTGCCGGTCGTCGCGTCAAAAGCTGCCGGCCAGCCTGCATCACGGGCGCGGCCATCAACGCCAGAGCCACACCGAACAGCGGCCAGTTAAATTTTTCGGGCACCACGGTGCGAATCGCATCCAACCCGCGATGCGCGGCGGCGATGGAATCCGCCATGAAAACATAAAGCGCGAGCGCGACCCCGGCGAAATTCAACATCCATGACGCGCCAGTTTGACAGCACAGGTGGCGGGAAGCGTTCAAATTGGCTGGCGAATGTGCCCCACAAAATCAGCAGCAGTGAAATCAAAACCGGCGCGAGCACCGGCCCCCACCACGGCAGCGGCAGCAGAAACAGGATGTCCCAGTCCAGCAACGAGTGCGGCCAGCCGCACATCATTTTCAGAAAGACGTAGTAGAAAATGTCCCACACGCCGAACGCGATGGCGGAATAACCGATGCGCGCCCGCCACGTCCGGCCCGCGAGAAAACCCACGGCGAACAGCATGACCAGCGTGGCGAATTCGCGCGGCAGTTCCACCGACGCAAATCCGCCGATGACGGGCAGCGGATTGGGTTGATGCGGCTCAATCCGGTCAATCATCGTGCGCAGATAAAAAACCACGGCGGATTCCACCCACGCCATGGCGATGGCAAAAACGACGACCACCCACCAGCAATTACGATCCGGCTGGCATGTGAAGCTCCTGATGTTTCTGCCGGAGCCCATGATTGTTCAGGATTCAATGTGAACACACGGGTTGTGCCGAATTGCCGCGAAGTTGCCCAACCGCCGCTCCACCCCCTCTATCACCACATCCGGCGTCGAAGTTCCGGCCGTGATGCCAACGATGTCATGCTCGCGAAACCATTCCTTCCGCAAATCGTCCGCAGTCTGGACGTGGTGAACGCGCGGACAAAACCGCGAACAGGTCTTCACCAGTTCGTGGGTGTTGTTGCTGTGCGCGCCGCCGATGACAACGACCACGTCGCATTTTTGCGCGAGTTCCACCGCCGCGTTCTGGCGCTGTTTCGTCGGCTGGCAGACCGTGTCAACGAACCGCACTTCTGATTGCGGAAACCGGTCGCGAATCAACTGCACGAGACGACGGACTTTTTCAATCGGCTGCGTCGTCTGTGAAACCACGCCGAATCGCGGACGCTCGCGCAGGCTTGCCACGTCGTCTTCGGAAAGCACCACATCGAACTCGGCAAGATCCTCGGTCATGCCGCGCACTTCCACATGGTCGCGTTTGCCGATGATGACTGGGTGAAAACCTTCGCGCACCAGCTTTGCCAGACTGCGGTGCGCGACGTGAACGAGCGGGCATGTCGCCTCCAGCACGTTCAAGCCCAATCGGCGCGTTTCGCCCATCCGGCGTTCCGACGCGCCGTGGGCGGTAATCATCACGGTTTGCGTTTCAATGGCCGTGGGCTTTTGCTCGATGCGGATTCCCTCCGCGCGCAATCCGCCAAGCACGGTTTCGTTGTGAACGAGGTCGCCCAGAATCGTCAGCGGTTCGTTCGTTGCGCGGTTTCCAACGCCAGCGCAATGGCGTCCTTCACCCCGAAACACATGCCCAGATGTTCAGCACGGATGATTTTCATGATTGTTCAGCATTTTACTTTGTGATACAAAGTAACAGACCGCGGCGGTTTGATTCTGTTCAAACATATTTTATCTGGGTTTGTTTTGCCGGACGATCTGCTCCAGCAGATTGATGTATTCAGCGAACGCCTTGCGGCCCGGCGCCGTCAGCGAGCAGGTCGTGAGCGGGCGGTTGTTTTGATACGACTTGGCCACGGACACATAGCCCTCCTCCTGCAACGCGCGGATGTGCGTGGTGAGATTGCCGTCGGTCATGCCAGCGCGTCGCGCAGCTCGGTGAACGACAATTCCGGCGAGGCGGCGAGCATGGACATGATGGCCAGCCGCCCTTTCTCGTGGATCACACGGTCGAGCTGTAGGAATGGTTCCGGGTTCACGCCGTATTCTTTCGTTTCTCGGTCAGATACAGATACGCGCCGTAAGCCAGATGCAGCACGCCGAAGAAAAAGCCCATCAAATAATGCACATAAATTAAAGGCGGCAGGGGGCCGGATATGCATTTAATCGCCAGTATTACCAATGCGGCCAGTCCGCTTAAAAAGAAACACCATCCTAAAAGTCGAATCCCGCGCGGGGTGAAAAATCCAGCTCCGTATAACGCCAAACCATACAACACCATCCAAATCGGCGGCAGCCACCAAAAGAGCTGTGAGTCATTTACTGCAACAAGTCGAAACAACGTTGCGCTGATCAATCCAGCCAACCACGATGGCAGCAT
Source organism: uncultured Verrucomicrobiae bacterium (assembly GCA_963711945.1). Lineage (GTDB taxonomy): Bacteria > Verrucomicrobiota > Verrucomicrobiia > Limisphaerales > UBA11358 > UBA11358. The sequence continues at coordinate 954,405 of CAVQGB010000010.1, forward strand.
TGCCTGAACGACACGCTTGGCCGGAGGTGACAAGAAAGGCTCCTTGTCCTTGAATGCCTCTCGGCGAGAAATAAGAACTGCACCTGCAAATGCAAACATTGCCGTGTCCATCCACAAACTGTCAATAGCGTCCGGCGAATCGAAATGACATAATAAACCTATCGCAGCTGCGAGCACGCCCACAAAGCCGACAAAGAGCATGATGGGTGCAAGTGCCCGGCGATATACCGCGGAGCGTTCCATCAGGGTGCGAATGGTTTGAAGTTGCTCGGCGGCCCAGTTTGATTCCATGTCAATTACTTTGCCATACAAAGTCAATCAAAGCAAATAATTTTTTGGACTGCGGAGGGAAGCGGAGCGCCACGCCGCTATCGGGAGTTGAATGCGCGGTCAAACGGCGGTGTCGCCGCTTCGCTTTGACTCCGCAGTCCAAAATTTATCTGTGTCCATCCGTGTCCATCTGTGGTTAATTTCTGGCGTGCCGCCGCCAAGAAAAATTTCCGCCCGCCAGCGCGTGCTCGCGCAGTGGCGCGGCGTGGATGTGTCGCCGCTGGAATCCGCGAAGGCCGTGCGCGCCCGGCGTGCCGGCGACGTGCTGCCGAAGGTGCTGGTGGATCTGCGGATGGACTCGCGCCGCGCCGAGGCGGAAATGGTCAAGGTCTGGAACTCGCTGATAGACCCGAACATCGTGGCGCACGCGCAGCCGGCGGGCCTGCGCAAGGGCACGCTGTTTGTGACCGTGGACAGCAGCGTCTGGCTCTCGGAAATCGTCCGTTACCGCCGCAAGGAAATCCTCGACCGGCTGCAACACAGCTTCGGGACGAGTCTGATCCAGAAAATCTCCTACCGCGTCGGGTGAAGCTGGAATGGTCACGCTTCAGCATGTTCCGCGAGCGAAGCAGGCCAAAGCTTGCGACTCCAACTTTACGTCATCAATTCCAACTGCGACGGCGTGAGAAGCCAGGCGAGCCGGGCGCACTGGCCGTGCCGCAATTCCGCAACCTCCAATTTGCACAAGCCGCCCTTCTTCATTTCAATCGCCGCCCCGCCGGCGTCACCGGAAACAAGCAGGCTGACAAGCCGGCTCAAACAGGGTTCGTGCCCGACGAGCAGGACAGTTTTCCGGCGCGGGTTTCATTTCGTTCAACTGCGCGAATCAATGCCCTGGGATTGCCGCCGGGAGCCAGTCGCGTCGGAAAATTCGATCCGGCTCTTCCACTTCAATTCTCCGGCCACGATTTCGGCGGTTTGCCTGGCGCGCAGGAACGGGCTGGACAGAATCAGGTCGAAGGACAACTCCATTTTTCTCATCGCTGCGGCGGCTGAGCGCAGGCGGCGTTCGCCTTTGGGAATCAGCGGGCGTTCCGAATCGTTTTCGAATCCGGGCGTGCCGGGTTCCACCGCGATGCCGTGGCGCAAAATATAAATGAATCATGAGGAAAATCTAATCCGCCGTCGCACTGAAAGCAACGTCCGCAAAATGTAACATTTTTCATTTTGGCTTCAACGGCGGCGTTTTCGTACTTTACCGCCTGAATGGAATCCATCCGCCGCGCCGTGATTGATGTCGGCACCAACTCGGTCAAGCTGCTGGTGGCCGACGTGGCCGGGCGCGACGTGCGGCCGGTCCACGAGGAAAGCCGGCAGACCCGGCTGGGCCGGGGATTTTATGAAACGCACCGGCTGCGGCCGGAGGCCATTGCCTGCACCGCCGAAGCCATCTGGGATTTCGCCAATACCGCGCGCGAAAAGGATTGCCGCCTCCATCCGCGTCTTTGCCACCAGCGCGGCGCGCGACGCGGTGAACCCGGCGGACTTGACGGACACCATTCTCCGCGCGTCCGGACTCAAGACGGAAATCATCTCCGGCGCGCGGGAGGCCGGAGTGGGTTTTTCAAGGCGTGACGACCGACCCGGAACTGGCGCGGCATCCCTTGTTGTTGCTGGACGTGGGCGGCGGCAGCACGGAATTCATCGTGGGCGGCGGCGGGCAAAATCCATTTTGCGCACAGCTTTCCGCTCGGCACCGTGCGGCTCATGGAAAAATTCCCGCACAGCGACCCGCCAACCCGCGCCGAATTCAATGCCTGCCGCGACTGGATGAAGGATTTTCTGCGAGCCGAGGTCCGTCCGAAGCTGGAACCGGTTTTGCGCCGCAAAAAATCCTCCGGCGAAATCCGGCTCGTCGGCACCGGCGGCACAACGAGCATCCTGGCGCGCATCGAAAGAAGACTGGACCGCTTCGACCGCGAAAAAATCGAGCGCGACGGTCTTGAGTTTTGACCAGGTCGTCGTGCACCGGAAGAATCTGTGGCGTCTGCCGCTGGCCGAGCGCAAGGAAATCCCCGGCCTGCCGAAGCTGCGCGCGGACGTGATTCTGACCGGCGTCTTGATTTACGAAATGGTGATGGAGGAATTCGGCTTCAACGAGCTTCGCGTCAGCACGCGCGGCCTGCGGTTCGCGGCGGTGATGGACTGACGGGAACTGTGCGATTGTGCTGGTTTAATCCGCCGTTTTCGGCCAGACTCCGGCATGAAGAATTCTAAGCCCGTCCGTCGTCGTCGTTTGCGGCCTCTGGAATCCGGCCAGACCTGGCGCGTGGCGGGATTGTATCTTCGGGTGAGCATGGTTGGCAAACTGCTCGTGCATTACAAACTCGCCAAGCCGGACGCCGTCCGCATTCCCAACCTCGTCAACGGCAAGGCGACCATCGAGAAGTATCTCCAAAAGAACAAAGCCGTGCTGGTCCGGGAATGATTCCGCCCGGCGCATTGATCTCCGACGATTGCAGACCCGTCATTTGATTCAAGTCCACCGGCGATTATCGTTTTTTCTTCTCGTCTTTTGGCGTTTGTGTTTAAATTCCGCCCGGCTGGCGTGCTCGTCTATCGGTTAGGACACGGCCCTCTCAAGGCTGAAAGACGGGTTCGATTCCCGTGCGCGCTACCAATCCCAATTTGAATCAATAGAATCAATGATTTCGTGAGCTTTTAGCTTTCCTAAAACTGGCCAGTGCTAAAGTCTAGTGCTAAAAAGTCCACGCATTTCAGCTATGTTTGGCACTGGCAATAATGCACAAATTTCAGGACGGCACACGGCTTGATCTCACGGTGGGGCGTGTCACTTGACTAGGTTTTAAGGGGACAAAAATCCTCTGTCCAGCCAATCAAAGCGCGTCCTGTGAAGTCACACGAAGTCGGGCGGGCGTCGTGGTGAGTGTCGGGACTGTTGCGGGCGCGCCGGTCAACTGTGCTTCCGGCGTGGCAGTCGCCAGCGGTTGCCGAGTCTTGCCGACACTGGCGGTCGCCGTCACGTCACCGCTGACACTGGCCGCGTGGCAGTCGCCGGGTGTCACCGTCACGCCGCGTCACGCGCTCGCGCTCCGTGAGACTGTCCGGGTGAGTTTGAACTTTAAGGAATCCTTTTTTTCGCCGGGGCGATCCGTCCCACGCCCCTGCCGGGGGGAGGGAAAATTTGTGGCCGTCATTCCGTAAGGAGTCCCGCCTTTTGACGAAACCCGCTTCTTGACGCACCAAGAGCATTGGCAGACCATTTGAATCGGGATTATGCACTTCACAAATAATCGGCTTTTGGGGGAAGGAAACAGGCTGAATCCGTTTTGGCGGCGGCCTAGCGGCTCGCCTTTTTCACGTTCGCCAGCCTCGAATTTTTCATCGTGGCTTTCCAGTCCGGCGGCGGTTTTACGTTCACCGCACGGCGCAACGCCTCACGCGGCGGCAAGGAGCATTGTAACGGCGGTTCTTGCTTCATTTTGCTCACAAAACGATTAAACCACAAAAACCCGCGATTTTCAATGGTTTTTTTATCGAAAAAATAGTTGGCATTCGATTGAAAAATGAGCATATTTTCTGGCAACCGGATTATGGCGATCATCAACATTCCAAAGCGGCAATATGCGACCTTGAGGAAGCTTTCTGAGTTGAGCGACCCCCAGTTCGCTGAATTGCTTAAGGAGCTGAACGAAGTTGAGGCATCGTTGAGTGTGGAAAAATTTACTGAACACCTTTCTGAAAAAGTAAAATCAATTCCAAAAAATGTAATAACCGAAATCATTACGCTGCTTTGCGGTCTGTATCCAGCAAAGGAGAAAAATGACAAAACATCTTCTCAAATAGCAACCGACATCAAGGAAACGGTGGAAGATGAAAAACCCGAAACCTTCCCGCAAGATAAAGCCGCGACCCTGCAAATTAGAATGGAAAAGCTTTTGAGCGTTGATAAGGCAATAGCCATTACCGCCAAAGCTTTTGATGTGGTAACGGAACATCAGCGCATATTTTGCGGCGCACGAATTTTTTCTGATATTCGACCTGTTTTTTCAGCGGCAGCGGATTCTGTTGCGGCAGCGGTTGTATTGCACACACTGAATATAAGCTACCATGAAGCAGGAAACCACAAGGAGTTCTATGTTGTGCTTGAAAATTCAGAGCTTGAAGATTTGAAGGAAGTTATTGGGCGTGCAGAGAAAAAATCCGAAACGCTCCAATCAATAATCGAAAACACAGGTATTACTTATTTAGAGCAAGGAGAATAAGTATGAACATGATTGGTTATTTTCCACAACCGAGGCTAGATTTCTGTGATAGAACTCCAAGGCGACATAAACCATATGAACGCAGGCGGCAGAGAATTGAATACCCCAATCGCGTTTCAGTTGGTTCTGATGAAGAATCATCTTCATTGCAGGCGAAATTCGATAGGCTTTCTCAGGCATGGAAATCAGCAAGCGGCCTTCAATCCTCAGTCAGCCGGATTGTGACTCATCCGGCTTATTTGGAAATAATCAGCGAGGGAAGTAAAATGGTTCCATTCATTCTCAAAGACCTTCAAAAGGCTCCTAATCACTGGTTTGTTGCGCTCAAAGTAATAAATCACCAATTTTCTCCCGTCAGACCTGAAGATGCTGGGAACATTAAAAAGATGACTGATGCGTGGTTGGAATGGGGGCGCAAAAATGGCAAGCTCGGTTAAAAAGTATCTCGATCCTGATTTGGAGCGGCACTTCCCAAATTTAACCCGACAAGTGTATGAGGTTAAAAGCAACCCAACCCCTTTTACGAATGCGAATATAGTCCTGCCCTACAACTGTATCGCATTTGCTGCCGGAGATGATAAAAGATGGTGGTGGCCTGATGGTGTTCATTATTGGCCAGCCGGTGTTACACAGGAAGAAACCGTGGAAGCTTTTATTGAGATGTTTGAATCACTTGGTTATGAAAAGTGTGAAAAAAACAATCCTGCGCATGAACCAGGCTTCGATAAAGTTGCGATTTACTGGACTAAGGTTGGAAATCCTTGGACGCTTCCAAAATCACCAACCCATGCGGCGCTGCAAATTCACGACGGAATCTGGAAAAGCAAATTGGGTGAACACGAAGACATTGAACACATCAATCTGGAATGCTTAACTGGCGATGATATGACAGGAAGAATCGAACCATACGGAGTTCCAGTTCAAATTATGAAGCGCAGACGCGGATTGGTTGGACTTTTGATCAGGGCCGTCTATAAATTAGTGCGTTTTGTGCGTATTCGCTTTCTTCCCCACGGACTTCTTGGAGCGCGTTGTTTAAGCATTCATTCATAATGCTTGTGAGCCTTGGACAGTCAGACGGCTTGCCGATATGTCAGGCGCTTGCCTTCAGCTTTTTGTAGCCCGTTCACTGTGCGCTCGCCGTCAGTCATTTCGCGGCAATTATGGCGATGGTCAAACTCCGCCAGATACAGCGGCAAGGCTGAACGAATGTTCCAATGACTTCAAAGCTTGTTTCCGTTGGGCGGAATCCGCAGGAAGTATTTGCTCAATCTCCTCCTTCGCTCTCATAAAGAATGCTTCTGTTTTCATAGCATCAATTCTCCGAGTTGCCGGGCGGCGGGATGAATTGCTGCGGACGATTTTCTTTGTCCTCGCCCGACCACGCGGGTTTAATGACAACAAGCCAAACCGCACCTGTTATGGCGGCAAGCACTACCCATTCAAGGATCAAACGGCCAAAATCAATTTGGACTCCATGCCCATAGGTGCGATCTGGGTTCGTTGGCGGATCAAAAATCGGCGCGTAGCTGGCGGGCTGGCGACTGTGAAAACCATTGTTGCCGTCGGTGGTGTATTGCCACGGTGGACAGAGGCAGGTAAGGATGAACAGGGCAGCAGCACAAATGAGAAGGCGTTTGCCATGCAAAGGAGCGGCTATAATGCCGGCCAAAATTGAAGTGGCAAAAACCATTGCGGCAAAGAAATCACCCAACACCAAGTCACGAGGGAGTAGCTGGGCGAGAACAACCCAGCCAAAGAAGGTTGCGACCGCGACGGGCAAAACAAGGATCCAGCGAGCTTTGTTGGAAAGTTTCATAGTGATTTTTCTTGGTTCTGCTTTTAGTAAAGCGGCAGCCGTTTTTGCTGGTGGCGGCGCTTGTTGTTTGGCAGCTATGCCGGGCGTTTCTGATTCCTGCGGCGTTTGAATCTCTTTGCATATTGTATTGGTTAGAAACTCCGCAACACCAGCCTCATCAAATTTTATGTCGGGAAATTGCTTCTTGAATTTGACAATGCCAACTTTAATCCCGTCGGCTACTGTAATCCCGTCGTTTAATTCAGTTTTTATCACTTCAATTAAGGTTTCCAACGCCTTGATTGAAAGCCCATATTTCCATGCTATTTGGGGTGAAAATTCTTTCATGCGGTTCATGGCGTTGGTTTCTTTGCGTCCCCGCCTGCCCCGAAGAAAATGGGCGTGACCTACTCACGCCCCGACACGGGCACTGGTATGCCCTCATAGGAACGCTTTCGGGCACGCCCGATTTGGGCGTGCCTCGAACCGCGTCCTATGAATAAAATTACCAGTTTTGTGTCGGACAGCAGCCGAAGCCGCAAATTTTGTTTTGTGTTTTTCTGGTCGTTTTTTAACTGACGTTCCGATTGAATCACTGACGGCCAGACGGTGCAAGCCGCTTTTGCGCGAGCCATGTAATTGACAAGATCAATTCCCGCTAAAATCACGTTAGAATCCCGCTAAACCCTTGCAAATCCTCGCTACTATCTAGCTCCACGCCAGACGCCTGAAAACAGCGGGAAATACGCGAGAAAATAGCGGGGCGGGTAGCGGCAGCTACGCGGGGGAAAATCCCCGGTTAAACCCGCGCGTCAGCGGGCGTTACGCGAGTAGAAAGAGAGCTTCAGAAAACGTGCCAGCGTTCGCGTGAGTCATGTATTCGGGGTATCTGTTTTTGTCAGCCACGCGATGGCGCGATCACACTGACGCCATTCGATACCGAATTTCTCACGGACAGCGCGGTGGATTTGCGACTTGGTTTTTCCGGCACGCATCATTCGTGCGATGAATCCGCGCCGCTGGTCAATTTGAGCCTGTGTGCCTTTGTGGTAGGCGTGAAACTGGCCGGGGCGGGTGATTGGTGGTTTGATTGGTTCCCCGTTTGACATAAATCAGCTTTGGCTTGTGACAGACGTGACAGACGTGACACTCGCCCGGCGTCTGTCACGAGTGTCACGAGTGTCACGGGGTAGCTTGTCGTTTTTCATTTTCGCGCCTTGGTGTAAATCCGCGTGACGTGTCCGCCGGTTTCGGGCTTGGAATCCTTGCCGGTCAATTCGGCGTCCGCTTCCATGCTGGCGAGCAAGGCGTGAGCTTCATCCGCGCTGCCCACGATCCGCGCCCGGTGAATGTCCCGCGTCGTGATGCCCTTGGGCGTGTCTGCCAGCAAGGCCAAGACTTCATCGCGCTTGGCGCGGCGGGCCGCGTGGCGTCCACGGGCAAGGATGCGAAGCTGTTGACCGGCAAACCAATCAGCAATGGCGATTGCGCTTGCCGACGTGTCCGCTGCCAGCATCCGCACGCCCGCGTCTTCACCGTGAAGACCAGCGTGAAGACAGACGGCAATCCGCCATGCCTGTTCATTCCACCGGGCCGCGTAGGTGGTCACGTCCCGCAATTCCCCCAGCCGCCGTTCCACAATTTGATTGTGGTGAGCGTCCAGCATCCGCCTGGCATCGGGCGCGGGTTCAATCGTCACGGGTTCACGGGCCATGCGGAAAGTTTCAATCAGACTGGCCACGAGCGCGGCCCATGCGTTCGCCGTTTCCGCCGGGATGCCTGCCACGCCGTCCACGATTGGCCGGGGCATGGCGCGAGTATGACAGACTAACAGGCGCGGGATCATGCCGCCGTCTGTCAATTCAGCTTTCGCCAGCAAGGTTTCCACCTTGTCAGGTTGCACCAGCCAAAGGGCCGCAAGGCATGGCCGCTGTAGCAAGACAGGTTCACGCCCTTGCCGGTCCACCCGGCAGTTGTCCCCGCTGAAGGCTTTCAAATAAATGCCTTCATCCGTGCGGTCTAATTTTGAATACCGGCCCAGCAAGTTATTCACGATGCTGCCGGCGTCCGGGGACAGACTGGCAAGCTGTTCCTGATTCTGCGCCAGCATCACGGCCAATTTTTCGGAAGTCACGTCTTCACAGGACAGGCGCGGCGGATTCAATTTTTCGTTCACGTCCGCCAGTGCTTTTTTCTTCGCCTGCAATTCGTCCCTGATTTCTTCCCGTTCCAAGCCGAGCTTGCCTTTGCTGGCTTCCTTTTTCAGCCGGGCCATTTCGCTTTCCAGCATATCCGCTTCCGCCTGAAGGCCGGGCAAAATTTCCGCCCGCCAGCGTTCCGCCATTTTCCATTCGTAAGCTGAAAACGGTTTTTCCGCGTGCCGATAGGTTTCGCTTTTGCCGCTGCCGGATTCCGCGCTGGCCATGATGTAAAGATTGCCCCGCGTCACACGGTTTGGCCCACTTGTGATTTGAAGGCCCGCGCCGATGGACGCAGATAGGAATCCCAAGATGCAACACCCGGCCAAAGTTTCCGGCGTCCGTTCCGTGCGGGCGATTGCTTCCGCCATGTCCCGCGCTGCCGGTGGTAGATGCTGAAGCGGAAAGGGCGCAATCTTTTCTTCACCTTCATCACCGCCAAGTTGCCCCGCCCCGTTTGCCGTTGCCCCGCTGCCGGGCTTGTAAATGTGGTTTGATGGATTCATGGCAGCATCCTTTCCGCTTGGGCGAAGCTGGCCGTGTCCATCAGAAGTGAATCGTTTAAATCGTTCACCGGCTTGCCGTCAACTTGGACAAGACCGGCGAAGCTGAAGGCGTCCACGTTCGCGCCCACGGATGCCAGTTGCGCGGCCCAGCGTTCCACCGCGCCCCGGCCCGCATCATCATCATGGCCGAAGATGCGGACACGCTTGCCGGTGAACATGGGCAGGGCGTCCGCGTGAAACCGTTGCGACGCGCCCAGCATCGCCACGGGCGCGCATGACACGTCCCGCTTGGTGTGATGCGTGGACTGTTCCCACAAGGCGAGATAGTGCGCGGCCAAAAAATCCGGGCCTCCTTCGCATAGGGCGATTGCCGGGAAGTCTTTTGCTTCCATGATGCCAATGGGCCAGCTTGCCCATGCGCCGGGCAGCGTCCACGCCTTCGCGCCAACGTGTTTCCATTGCTGGCCGTCCATCCGGCGGGCTTGGGAGTTCACCCGTGCGCTGTCTGTCACGACCCACGCCGGGCAATCCTTCAGCGTGGCGAACCATAGCAGGCCGCGTTCACTCGCCCACTCGATTCCTTCCCGCCCAATTTTGCGAAGGCTGGCAAGGTGTTGAATTTCATCCGCCGTGCCGTTTTTAAAATCAGGGAAGACGGGCTTGGGCTTGGCTTCCGCTGGCGCGGATTGTGGCCGGGCCGCGTATGGCGCGGGCGTGAACTGTCCGCCAGCAAGTTCAATGAATTTTCGGCAGGCGTCTTTTTGTGGCAGGCCGGATGCCCGCTGAAAAAAATCCACGGCATCGCCCGCTTCACCTGTGGCAAAATCATTCCACAGAGTCCCGTCCGCGTTCACGCTGAAGCTGGGCTTGTGATCATCACGGAAGGGCGAGCGGCAGCTTGCCGAAGGTTTGCCGGTGAAGTTGAAATGAATCCAAAGGGCGTGAATGTTCAACCGCGCTTTGGCGTCCGCCAGTGTGTCCGCCAGTGTTGACCGGCCCGAATGGTAAGGGTAAAGTGTCTTCATGGTAGTTTTGCCGCGTTCGGATGCTAGTCCGGCGCGGCTTTTTCGTCCGCGCTGCGGCTAATTTCATTAGTTCACCGTCCCTTGCTGCTCACACTTGGAAATGAAGTCCAAGATGGATTGAAGATGGAAAAGGCGCGTTCCCTTTGACTGTCCGGGCTTGCGGATGGAAATGCTTCTGAAGTCTTTATCAGCCGCGCCTTGGTAAAGCCGCGCCCGGCTGAAGCCAGTGTAAAATTCCACGCCTTGCTTCGGCGGGCGTATCCAGACGGGCAGGCCGGCGGATTGATCCGATAGTAATTCCCGCGCCTTTGCCGGCACGGGCCTTGTGGTTTGCTGGGCATCGCTGCCCTCGATCTGTTTAACTTGTAGTGCCATAATTTTTGTGTGGGGAAGTCAGTTGTTTTGTCTGACATCTGCCCGCGCATGAGATTTACCACACGGCTTTTTTGGATTTTCATCGGCAGGCGGGAACAAAAAACAGAGTCAGGGCAACAAAACGCAAACGGGCGGGAACAAAAAACAAAAGCCGCCAAGCAAAACGCAAGGCGGCGGGAACAAGTGACAGGTTTTTTAGGCGCGGCTTATGTCAATAGGGCAGCTACGAATTTTCATCAATCGCTTTTACTATCTCTTTGAGTTGCGCTCGCGGCGGGCGGGCTTTGCGCATTTTCTTCACTTGCGCGGACTTCATACCGGCAGCGCGGCGGCTTTGGGATACTCTGGTTGAGTGATACGAATAGAACCAAATGGAAAAATTAAGCGCGGCCTTTGAATAATCGAACGCCGTTTCAATTGGTTTCCAATTGGCGTAATAATCGGAAATCTCTTCGGGAGTAGCTTCGCGGACATTTCCAAGATTTTCTTCAATAACCGACTTCGCATACGCCTTGGCCACGCTCGCAAGTTCGCCTGTGCGGTATTTGAGACGTGGCAACTGAAGTCTAAAAAAGTCATCGCGTGATACTGGAAGACGTGCAGGACAACTAGGCTTTTTATATTTTTCCTCCATGCTTCTTATCTTTTTCTCAATCTTCCTTTGACGCAACTTTTGCTCGACGGTTTCCCAAAGGATAATAGCAGCATCTCCCAACTCGTCAGGTTCACCGTCTTCGCTTATGGCAAGCAAGGCCGCAAGCTGCGAGATTTGTTCAGTTGTCGGCATGGGGGATTCCTCTCGTTTCATCCTGCCTATTTCAGAAAGCATTTCCCCGGCTGCATATAGTGGCCAATCCTCTGATTTCACTTCCACCGGCTTAACGGCGGGCGTCTTGGTGGTTTTTGGCTTTGGCTTTTTCATTTTGAATTGAGTGACGGGATTTTTTTGACGGCGGCGCGGAGGTTGTCCATTTCGTGATGGGTGTATTTTTGATGCTCGCCTTCGGTCTTGTGGCCCGTGAGTTTCATCCGCAATTCAGACGATACATTTTCATTTGCCAGCGCGGAAGTAAAGCTGTGACGCAAGGCGTGGAAGGAACGCTTGGAAAACATCTGATTGCCCTTGCCCTTCACCGTCTGTGAATCCACGCCCGCCTGACGCATGATTTTTTTGAAGGTTTCGGAAAGTCCCCGGCGTCCGCTCCCGCGCTGCCCGGCGAGTTGCGGCATGATAAAGATTTCCGGCTTGTCTGTCCCCGCCAGCTTTTCTAATCGCGCCAGCAAGTCAGGGTGAAGCGGAGTGGTTACTTTCGCGCCGGTTTTGGCTTGCTGGTAGGTCAGGGTTTCACCGGCCAAGTCCACGCCGTCCCATTGCATCCGGCAGCAATCGCAAAGCCGCGCCCCGGTAAAGTAGGCGAACAGGATTAACAGCTTCCATTCGCCTTCCGCCGTGTCCACGAGCATCTTCACTTCCGGCGCGGTGAATGTCCCGCGTTCCATGCCCACGGCTTCGGGCAGTTCCACGGCTTCGGCGGGATTGGTTGGAATCAGCCCTTGCCGCCGGGCTGCGTTCAACGCCCCGCCGATGATCTTCACGTCCAGAATCAGCGTGGCGGGCGAAAGCCCTTTGGCAGTGCGATGATTCAAAAAGCGTTCCACGTCCGCCGCTGTCAGGCTTGTCAGGGGCTTGCTGGCGCGTTTGCCCAGCGTTTCCAGAAAGTCTTCCACGGCCACGCCGTAGCGTTCCCCGGTGGCTGTGGATTTGCGTTGCCGCTTGCCGTCAAGCCAAGTGTCGAAATGCGATTTGATGGACACGCCTTGCAAGGTTTCGCCAATGTCCGCCCGCTTCATTATGTCCTTCAGGACTTCGCGGGCCTGTGCTTCCACGAGTTCGCCGCGCCGGGCGAGTTTGGAAGCGCGCTCGAATTCCATCGCCACGGCCAAAGCCGCGCTGCGGTCTTCCTGTTTGGTGCTGCGGAGAGTCCACCGGCCATCCGGCCCAAGGTAGGATGCGTGCCAGTAGGGTGATCTTGGTCTTTGATGAATGCTTGCCATAACGGTGCTAAATATAGTGCTAAAGTTTAGCCATGTCAACTACGTTTTAGCCTGTCATTATTGCTTAATTTCGCTATTGTCCGCCTTGTGGAAACGAAAGACGGGTTCGATTCCCGTGCGCGCTACCAATCCCAATTTGAATCAACGCTGCCAATCAGGCCGGTCTTCCGGGGGAAAATATTCCCGCGGTTTTTTTGGCGGACTTCAAGGGCCTTCGGCGCGTGTATGAGCATCACGTCCGAAATGTTGTTTGTGCTGCTCTGCTTGCCATTGGTCATGGCAAGCAGGATGTCGCTGCGGCCAAGATTCTGCTTCCCACCATTGGGATGGCGGGTTAAGCTGTTTCTTGGTTGTCCGTGACGGTCACGGGCAGAGGGCCATCTGATAATTCTCGGTTAAACGAACGAAATCATGAAAACGAAAAAAAGTCTTGTAGTAATGCTCGCACTTGCTTTCACGCTGCCTGTAGCCACGTTGTTGATTGCCGGGGCTGGACGCAATGTCTCTCCCAGGCCGCAAGGCCCCTGTGACATTTACGCCGCCGGCGGCACCCCCTGTGTGGCCGCCCACAGCAGCACGCGGGCGCTGTATGCCTCCTACAACGGCCCGCTTTACCAGGTGCTGCGCCAGTCGGACAACAAGACCCTGGACATCGGCGTCGTCCAGCCCTCGGCGACTGACGGGGGCGGCTATGCCGACGCGGCAGCGCAGGACGCCTTCTGCGCCAACACTTATTGCTGGATCACCACCGTTTATGACCAGTCAGGCCACAAAAACGACCTCACCCAGGCGCCCCGTGGTCCCGCGGGACAAGTCATGGTCCTGGGCGGCTTTAACAATGTCCCGGTCGCCGATTGGGCGCCAATCACAATCATGGGCCACAAGGTCTATGGTATCTTCATCTCGCCGGGCATGGGCCTCCGCAACGACAACCCCCACAGCACAGCGGTTGACGATCAGTCGGAAGGGCAGTATTGGGTCGTTAACGGCCACCACTATAACGGCGGCTGCTGCTTCGACTACGGGAATGGGGAAATTGACAGTCACGACGACGGTGCCGGCACCATGGAAACCGCCTACTTCGGCAATGCCACACCTTGGTATCACGGCCCGCCTCCCGGCCCGTGGATAATGACCGACCAGGAGAACAATCTGGTGGGTTGCGTCAATACAAACAGTTCCTCGAAAGTCTGCGACCTGCCGATCATTCCCTGGCGGTTCGTGACCGCCACGGCCGACGGCGAACCGCACCACTGGAGAACCATGGGTGGCGACTCGCAGACGGGAGAACTGAAGACCATGTTCGACGGACCACGCGTTGACCGCGGGTATGACCCGATGCGCAAGCAGGGAGCCATCATCATGGGCAACGGCGGCGACAACAGCAACGGCTCGGATGGCACCGTCTATGAAGCCGCGATGACAATCGGGGGAACCTTCCCGACGCAGGAAACACTGCAGAAGGTGCAGGCCAACGTCGTGGCCGCCAAATACGACGTCGCGCGGTTGAGCCTGGCGCCGACGTCGGCCGTTGACACGCCTCCGGGACTCCAGACGTTCTCCCCGGGTTCGTCGCAGGACACCACCGTGACGTTCAAGAACATCACCGGGGCGCCTGTAACTGGAGTCAAGTTGAGCATTGCCGTGCCCGCGGGTTGGACCTCCGTGGTTTCCGGCACCAGCGAGACCGAGTTTTCAAAGATGCTAACGGATCCACTTGCACCGAATGCGACGGTAAGCGCGAACTTCAGGGTCACCTCCGGATCGGCGTCCTTCAACGGCGACTTGGTCGCCAACGCCTCTTGGACGGTGAACGGCCAGGCACAGTCCGAGACAGCGACCGAAAAAGCGCGGAACGTCAGCCCGGTCAAGATCAACGAATTCGCGGTTAATTCGACGGATTCCTTCATCGAGCTTTACAATGCTGGAGACAATGCTGTTGACCTCTCCGGCTGGACGCTTACCGAACACGCAATCGCGCAGTCCATCTTCTCTTCGGTGAAGATCCCGGCCGGGACGAAACTCGCGGCCAAGGGCTTCTACCTGTTCGGCCTCGCCAACTCCGGATTGGCGGTCCCCGCGCAAAAGGGGGATACCACCCTCTATGTCAGAAGCACAACCGGCATGAACGTCGGCGACACGATTCAAATTGACACCGGCTCCGCTGTGGAAACCCGCAAGATCGCCAGCGTCGGGACGGCGATGGGCACCAGCACGACATTGTGGCAACCCCTCCCCGACGGCCCGGTGATTACCATTCCTCCCGGCTCGACCAGCGTGCCATACACCGGTGGCGGGGGTGGAGGTTTCGGTGGAGGCGGCGGTGGTGGTGGCGGATTCACGGTTGGTGAGAAGCTTGCCCTTGGTTATGGCGGCACCTATCCGGCAGTTGCGAACACTGTGGAAAAGTATGAAGTGGTCACGATCACAGAAGTCGGCAAACCCGGCACGGAAACGACTCTGGCGGCAGCCGCGAATGCGGGAGACACCACGATTCGTGCGAGAGCCTCGGCCAACATTTCAGCCGGCGACAAGATCATTCTGGACATAGACAGCATCGGCCACGGGACCGAAACCGTCACGGTCAAGGGCCTCGGCGCGGCGGCAGGCGGAGGCGGACGCGGCGGTGGCGGCGCGAGCCTCGAACTGGAGGCTCCACTGAAATTCAACCATGCGAATAACCTCCCGTTCAGCGTCAGGGGAACAGGCATCAGTATTCAACCGGCAACGGCCTTTGCCCACATCAGCAATGAGCCAATCCAACCGCTCGGCACCGGCATCACGCTGGACAGCCCATTGGCCGGCGACCACGAGATTAATGCGGTCGTTCGCGACGCCGCAGTGACGACTGCGGGTTACCAGGGGACTCCGGCGCCCGACCAGTGGTTTGGGGGACCGGCCCTCGGCAACGAAGGCGCGATGGTGCTGCGGGACGCCGCTGGCTTGGTCGTTGACAGCCTCAATTACGGTCGTGTCGTTGATCCGTGGGCTGCGCAGGGTTATCAAGCCGTTTCACCGGGGAATGGTTGCAGCGTGGCTTCGCCCAGCCAGGGTGGCAGGGGAGGCTTCGGCGGACGTGGCGGTCCTGCCGGCCCACACCCAACCGGAGCGCTGGCCGCTATCCGGATGGTGCCGGCATCGGCAGCAACTGCAACGATTTTCAAGTGCAAACTGCCATGATCCTGGCGTTGGACTCGGCCGCCGGCGCCAATAATATCAAAGTCGCCAGCGTGGCGGACTTTGCCGCCGGCCAAACGATTGCAATTGATACGGGCGCGAACCGCGAAACCGCTGTCATAGCGACGGTTGGCACACCGGGCGCCACCACGGTAGGGACTGCCACCGAAGTGGGCGCGACCGAAATTCCTGTCGGCAACGCGGTAGGTTTTAACGCCGGTCAGACCATCACCATTGACAGCGGCGCAAACCTTGAGACAGCGGTTGTTGCCTCCGTCAGCGGCGGTGGTCGCGGCGGTCGCGGTGGTCGCGGCGGCAGAGGCGGCTTTGGTGGCGGTGCCACCATCACTCTTACAGCGCCGCTCGCCAAAGCGCACGCGGTGGAGGCGCAGGTCTCCGGCAGTGGCATCACCCTTGCCACCGCACTGACAAAGGCGCATGCCAGCGGGGCGCAACTCGGCGGCAACGGTCCCACGCCCGGGGCGCCGAACCAGTTTGCGAGGAGATGAGGACGCCTGTGGGAATTTAGTTGGACGGCGGTAGCTGGAGCCGTCTGGGACAACACAGATCAAGTCTCCGCAGCTCGATAGCGGGCTGCGGAGCTTTCCGTTTCCTCACAAAGGCAACGGCCAAAAGGACGAACTTTGGTTCCTGACGAAGAAAAAACTTATTATCGCAGGTCTTGGCCCTGGTGGCGCTGGGTCTTGACGGGTTTGATCGCGCTGGCTCTGGCGTTGAGCGCCTTCCTGGGCTGGCATTATCTGATGGGTGGATCGGTGATCGGCTGCGGCGGCGGAAGCCCGTGCGACCAGGTGCTCAACAGCCGGTGGTCGTCGGTTGGGGGAGTCTTGCCCGTCAGTGGTCTGGCTGCGGGGGCTTACCTGGCGCTGCTGGCAGCCAGTTTTTATATCGGGAAGTCCACGGAGTCGCCGGTTCGTCTGCTGGCTTGGCGTGCGATGCTGGTTCTGGCCGGGGCGGTCGCTGGAAGTGCGGTGTGGTTCATCATCTTGCAGAAATGGGTCATTGGGGCCTTTTGCCCCTATTGCATGGCCACACACATTACGGGCTTGTTGCTGGCGGCATTGGTCATCTGGCGCGCACCCAGGGAATTCGACGACGATTCAACCCATCTCCCGCCGAAAGCCACCACAACAAATGCTGCCCCAAGGCGTGATATTGGACTTGTTCCCGCGTTCGGTCTGGCGGTCGGTTTGATCTTTGCCGGCATCCTGGCGGTCTGCCAGGTCTATTTTGTCCCCCCGGCCGCTTATCGCGGCGGGGAGTCGCAGAATAACCTGCCCGTCCTCGACCCGCACGCCGTGCCGCTGATCGGTTCGCCGGACGCCCGCTATGTCGTCACGCTGCTCTTTGATTACAAATGCCCACATTGCCAGCAATTGCACTTAATGCTCGACGAGGCGATCCGGCGCTACAACGGCAAGCTGGCCTTTGCACTGTGTCCGGTGCCGTTGAACCCCCAGTGCAATCCTTATATCACGCGGGAGGTGGAAGAATTCAAGGACTCCTGCGAACTTGCCAAGGTTGGCATGGCGGTTTGGGTGGCCAAGCGCGAGGCGTTTCCGGCCTTTGACCGTTGGATGTTCTCGTTTGAATCCGGCGACCTCTGGCATCCGCGAAGTCTCGAAGCCGCCAGGGCCAAGGCGGTTGAATTGGTTGGCCAAGCGAAGTTTGATGCCGCCTTGGCCGACCCTTGGGTTAACCGGTATGTGCAAACCTCCATTCAGATTTACGGCGACTGCATTCAGAACGGCAACACCGCCGTCCCCAAACTGGTTTTCGGCTCGCATTGGGTCACCCCACAACCGAATGACGTTAACGACCTTGTTATGATCCTCCACGACAGCCTGACCGTGCCCAAGCCATGACCCGACGATGTCTGCCGTAGCCACGATGGACCAAGACCAGGTCCAATGTCGCCGATTGGCAGCAGTAACAGTTCACTTGACCTTTCGCGGCCAAAGACGTAACGTGTCACTGTATCTACACGATATGCAACCGTTGGTCTTTGGCCTTTGGTTGCGCCCTGTTGGTGCTAGACACACCGGCAGGGCTTGATTTAAGTTTGGGGATTAGAGAGCGGATTTCGCGCTAATGAGGCGCATTGCCAATGCCCGCTCCCGTTCCCGAAATTTTAGTGGGGCGAGCATCGTAATTGCTCCCGCAAGCGTGCTGCAAATGAGCAGAACGATTTCCGATGCTCGCCCAAAATCTATTCATTGTTTTTTTGTTCATCTTCCACAATCAGTGTTGATTCAATCCAAGTGGTCAAACGCTTAAATTCTGTCCGCGTAAGAAACAGCGGACTGACAAGCGTGATCCGCTTCTTTTTATCTTTATCCAGATAAAATGAATTTTCCTCGTGGTCGCTGAATACCTTTGGTGTGTTTGGTGGCGGCGGGTTTCGTCCTTCTTTTCCGATAGCCTCGACGCCTATTTCACCAAAGGATTTAACCGGCCTGTTTTGAAGCAGGCTAACATTTCCGCCGTTGGTGGAAATGATGCCAGCCAATTCAAGAAATTTGATGAGATTTAATAGGCGCTCGTTGTGTTCTGTCTGCGCCTTTGATTCCGATGCAAGCAATGCGAGACAGGTTGTTTGCGATTGTGGCGCAAGTTGAAGCCTCGGAACCAAACAACGATAAAACCACGCCCGCTCAAAAAGGGGCCGCAATTTGCCCCGCGCCTCGGATTCATCCCACTGGCAAGCATTGTTGTATTCAATAACTTCTGCGCTTGGAATAAAGCCACCCGCCTCGGCGCGTGTCACGAGTCCAATATCATCAAAAAATGCGTTGCTTTGTGAAATTGTGGAGCCACTCAATCCGACAATTTCACCAGCCTGCTCGTTCGTCACGGGTTGACCATCATTCGCCGCATATACCGCCGCGTATGCCCGAACGACCTCGACTTGTTTGTCGAATGTAATTCGATCCGTCGGAAGCGTTTTAGCAAGGGATGCGCGCTCGCGCCTTGGCAGAGGAATAGGCGGCTTTGATGCAGTGATCGTTTTCTGTGTTTCCGGTTCGGAAATACCACCAGTTGTTTTAAGCGTGTCGCTCATAGTGGTTTCAGATTACATCAAACGAATCATCTAAGCAAGTAAAAATTGAACGATTCGCAATGATTATTCGCAATACGTTGATAGTAAAGGAAATAATCTTTGAAAAAAGTTACATAAAACGCATAGTCAAGCGTTGTTGATTGATTCAATTGACGTTTTCAACAATCTAAATATGAGAAAAGATTTCTCATTTTTTTATTGCACACAACGTCATTTTTGGCGATAGTCAGCTTAACAACACCTGCCACGCTTCCCATAAGAACAGCGCACCGCGGCGGGTTTTTTACTTTACGGTGAAATACACCAAAAGGGCCACCTCGGTTAAAGAGCAAATTGAACTGCTCGCCAGTCGCGGATTGATTATTCAAGACCACGAAGAGGCGGCGCATTTTCTTCAGTTCGTTAGCTATTATCGCCTTTCTGGATACTTTTTCCACTTCCAGAAACGGGATGGTTCCGAATCTGGCGACGATTTTTTCCCAGAAACATCCTTTCGGAAATTAAAAAGCTTTTACATTTTTGACCGAGAATTACGCCTTCTCGTGATGGATGCGGTCGAGCGGATTGAGGTCGCGTTTCGCACGCAACTTATCAATGTGATGAGCCAGAAGTTGGGTCCCCACTGGTTCATGGATTCACAACATTTCGTTGATTACAATCACTCTGATTTGATACACAAACTCGATGAAATTGTTAGGGAATATGCTGAAGCCAAACGGCGAGGACGGCCAAAGGGAGAACTGTTTATTGACCATTATGCCGCCAAATACGCCGATCCCAAATACCCGCCTTGCTGGATGCTCGCGGAGGTGCTTTCATTGCAAACGTGGTCAGTCATTTATTCCAGGTTAAAATACAGGGACAGCCAAAAAGCAATCGCCGGAGCATTTGGAGTGAGCAATGAAGTTTTAGCGTCTTGGCTGCACTGCATGACGTATTTGAGAAATCTGTGTGCTCATCACGGACGATTGTGGAGACGAATTTTCACAATCAAGCCGATAAAGGCTGCCGCCTATCAGCAGCAGCTCCGAGACAACGGCAGGTTTTACGCGCAGGTCCGTGATTCTTTTCGTATTGTTGAAAAAAGTTGCCCCAAAAACGGAGTGGGCTAAACGATTGGCGGAACTGTTTTCACGCTATCCCGATATCTGCCCTAATGATGTTGGTTTTCCGACAGATTGGAGAAACGATGGTTTTTGGGGATTAAATACCAAGCCCTGATCGTTGGCGGACAAGTTTCGTCCAGTTACCGGACAAAACGCATTTCAGGAAATCCAGTTTCCAACCGGGAAGATTTAACTGTATTGATTATCAATATGGACTGCGGAAGCCCCGTGTCAGTTTTCACAATCTGCTCACACACGACCCATCAGCTCGATGGTGTTCGTATTGACTTGCCGGCGACCCCGGGGCAGAATCTTTCCATAACAACCCACGTTTCTCGCTTCGCAGCGAAGACTGGCTGAAACACTATGGCATCTTCACCGAGCACATCAATTTTGCGGAGATGGCGGGTCATGTTGTTCCTTGGTTGTCTTCGGCGGTCGCGGGCAACGGGCCAACTGATCATGTTCGGTTTGCAGAATACGAAATCATGAAAACTAAAAAAAGTCTTGTAGTAATGCTCGCCCTGGCATTCACGTTGCCTGTAGCCACGTTGTTGATTGCCGGGGTTGGACGCAATGTTTCTCCCAGGCAAGAAGGTCCGTGTGACATCTACGCCGCTGCCGGCACCCCTTGCGTGGCCGCCCACAGCACGACGCGCGCGTTGTCGGCCTCTTACAACGGCCCGCTCTACCAAATCATGCGCGAGTCGGACGGCAAGACCTTGGAAATCGGCGTCGTTAAGCCCTCCACGGCGGACGGGGGTGGCTACGCTGACGCGGCAGCGCAGGATGCCTTCTGTGCCAACACGCTCTGCTGGATCACCACTCTTTATGACCAGTCCGGCAAGGGCAACCACCTCTATCAGGCGCCCCCGGGAACATTCAAGGGCCCGGCCGAGTGGCGGATTCAACACCCTGCCGATTGCCGACATGGCGCCGGTGACGATTATGGGGCACAAGGCCTACGGCGTCTTCATCATGCCAGGCATGGGATTCCGCAACAACAATGCCACCGGCCTCGCAATCAACGACGAGCCGGAGGGCATCTACTCCGTGATGGACGGCACGCACTACGACAGCGGCTGCTGTTTCGACTACGGCAACGCCGAGACTGACAGCCGCGCTGACGGCCCCGGCACCATGGAAACCACCTACTTTGGCACCGCCACCGCCTGGGGCAGTGGCGATGGTCCCGGCCCGTGGATCAAGGCCGACTTTGAAGGTGGCGTATTCACTGGATACAGCGCGAAGAAAAACGCCGGTTCTCCAACCATCGATTCCTGGCGCTTCGTAACGGCGGTCGTTGACGGCGGCGGCGGGAACAAGTGGGATCTCCGCGGTGGCAACGCGCAGCAGGGCGGCTTGACGACCTTCTACAGCGGAATTCGCCCCGGCTCCAGCAACAGCGCCAACTATTTCCCAATGCACAAACAGGGGGCCGTCCTCTTGGGCAACGGCGGCGACAACGGCAACGGTTCGGCTGGCACCTTTTATGAAGGCGTTATGACGGCCGGATTTCCAGACGAAGCCACCACGGATGCCGTGCAAACCAATATCGTGGCAGCCAGATACGAAGTCCAGCAGGTGGGCCTGTCGCGCGTCACCACGTTCACGCCGGGTTCGTCACAGGACACCACGCTGACATTTAGGAACACAACGGGAGCGACCGTGACGGGTGTCAAGTTGAGTGTTTCCGTGCCCAAAGGATGGGCATCGTTTGTTTCCGGGATCAGCGGAACTTCAAAAACGCTCACTGACCCGGTTGCGCCGGGCGCGAGCGTGAACGCGACCTTCAAGGTCACCTCGCCGGTGACGACTGACGCCGGCTACCTGCTCGGAAAGGCCGAATGGACAAGCCCGACACCCGGCGTCACGCAAACCGAGACTGCGGCCCAGAGGGTGCGAAATGCCTTCCCGATCAAGCTCAACGAGGTTCGCTTCAGCGCCGGTGCCAACTTGTCTGACCAGTTCATCGAACTTTACAACAACTCCGACAACGTGGTGGATATCTCCGCATGGACCCTGCTCCATACTCCGAGTCAGTGGGCCACAGTCAAGCTGGCAACGCTTCCAGCGGGGACCCAGCTCAAGGCTCATGGCTTCTACCTGCTCGGCCTCTCCGGTTCGGGGCTGGCAGCGCCCGTAGCCCCGGGTGCGACCACCATCAATGTCCGGAGCACCAACGGCTTCGAGCTTGGCCAGAAGATTGACATTGACGGCGAGACCCGCACCATCGGGAGCGTCGGGACACCGGCCACGGCCATGACAACGGTGTTCATTCCCGTATCCACGGGGCCTTGGCTTACGATTCCCGCCGGCTCGACGAACCTGCCTGTCACCAGCGCGGCCGGTTTCGAGGTGGGCCAGAAAATCGGCATTGATATCGGCGGCAACTACGAGCTGGCCACGGTCACCGCGGTCGGCAAGGCGGCCACGCAAACAACCCTTTCGGCGGCGACGGTCGCGGGCGCGACGAATATCAAGGTTGCGGCCAACTCCGACATGACCATCGGCGACACGCTGACGGTGGATGCCGGCGGACGCAAGGAACTCGCCACGGTCAAAAGCATTATCTCCATCAGCGCCGCTCCTGCCGGCGGTGGTCGGGGCGGCCGCGGCGGCTTTGGCGGCAGCGGGGGAGAAGTCGAACTGGCCGCCCCGCTCAAGTTTGACCATATGTCGGGTGTTAACGTATCCGACGTGGGAACGAGGAGTCAGCTTCTCTCCCGCCACGCGCTTTCCGCACGTGAGCGGCGACGCGGTGCAGGCGCTGGGCAGCGGCATCACGCTCGACAGCGCCCTGGCCAAGGGCCACGAATACGGAGCGGCCGTAATCAACCCGCAGGCCGCGACCGCGGGTTACCAGGGACCGCCTCCGCCCAATCAGTGGTTCGGAGAAGCCCTATCGAGCGCCGGCTCGATCGCACTGATGGACGCCAGCGGCAAGGTGGTTGTTGACGCGATGGTTTTCGGATCCCAGCAGAGCAGCTCGAGCGCGAACGGGACCATTGCCAGCCCCGAACTTGCCACCCTCGAGGGTGACCAGGCCAAGGGCGGCTGTATTGTGGTGGTGCCCAACGCGGGCAGGGGAGGCTTCGGGAGATGGCCGGCCGCTCCGGCCACCGGCACAACCAGCAGAAGTGCGGCCCGTCTTTCCGATGGCACCGACACCGACAGCAACTGCGCCGATTTCCGGATGCAGGCCGCAACGCCCGGCGCGCCCAACCAATAATCCCGGTGAGGATGCCTGTGGGACTGGATTACCGGGCGTCACACGAACCCGGAAACTGAAATGGGGAGCGTACCCGCCATCGGGTGCGGCTGGACGTGCCTCGCGTCCAGAACCTTGCGCGTGAGACGGCCCGGAACGCTCGGAACTTTTCAACGCGCTCAAGGTTTTCCGCGAGGGCGCGGAAAACCGCATGCGAGGCGCGTGCGCTCCCATTCCGCTTCGGTTTTCGAGTTGAATCGTGCCGTCCAACTTCCACCCAACCAGATTCCATGTCAGATTTCCATTGCCAAAATCGTCACCCGGAATTAACTTTTCATTGCAATTGAATGTAACCATGTCGAACGCTGTTAAAGAATCATCGTCGGCGAACGATTTGCTGAAGAACTCGTCGCTCTACCGTGAGTTTCAGGCGGAACGCGAGGAAATCCTCCGGCACAAATGGATCGAGTCGGAGAAGGCCGGGCATGACATCGGGTTTGAACGGGCGCTGACGGATTGGATAATCAAGCACCGCGCGAGCTGGCGCAAGTCCCGCCAGGCCTCCGCGATGAATTGAACTGCAACCCGTTCCTTTAACGCCGCCCGGCGAGGCGGCAAAGGAAAAATGAAAACGATAAGCGATACGCGAAACGCCTCCGCATCCCGGCGGAGCGGGTTCGCGATTTTTTATGCCTGAATCCACCGTTCTTCTCGACGCCCTCGCAATCCAGCGCGCCCTCACGCGCATCGCGCACGAGATTGTGGAGCGCAATGAAGCCGGCGACGACGTGGTGCTCGTCGGCATTCCCGTCGGCGGCGACCATCTGGCGGCTCGGCTCGCGAACATTCTCGCCGGCATCTGGAATCATCCCGTCCCCGTCGGCATCCTCGACACGACGCTGCACCGCGACGATCTCGATCAACGCGTCGCGCCGACGGTGCATCCGACGGACATTCCGTTTGACGTGACCGGCAAAACCGTCGTATTGGTGGACGACGTGCTGTTCAGCGGGCGCACCACGCGCGCCGCGATGGACGCTCTGAACGATTTTGGCCGGCCGAAGAGAATCCAGCTCGCGGTGCTGATTGATCGCGGCCATCGCGAACTGCCCATCCGGGCCGATTTCGTCGGCAAAAACACGCCAACGGCGCTCGAGGAAAAAATTTCACTACAGCTCACCGAGGCCGGCGCGGCGCAGGACGAGGCGCTTTTGTTGAAGCCATGAAATGGACCCGCAAACATCTGCTCGACATCGAATCGCTCACGGCGGACGAAATCACCCTTGTCCTCGACACGGCGCGCGCGTTTAAGGCGGTCGGCCAGCGGGCGATTAAAAAAGTCCCGGCCCTGCGCGGCAAGACGGTCGTGAATCTGTTCGTCGAACCTTCCACGCGCACCCGCATCAGCTTTGAGCTGGCCGAACAGCGGCTGTCCGCCGACATCATCAATTTTTCCACCGAGGCCTCGTCGCTTAAAAAGGGCGAGACGCTCAAGGACACCGTGCTGAACCTCCAGGCGCTCAAGGCGGATTTCATCGTCATCCGGCACAGCGCGTCGGGCGCGCCGCATTTTCTCGCCCGCGTGCTGAAGGCCAGCGTCATCAACGCCGGCGACGGCGCGCACGAGCATCCCACGCAGGCGTTGCTCGACACCTTCACCATCCGCGAACGGAAGGGAAAGATCGCCGGGCTGAACGTGACGATTCTCGGCGACATCCTTTACAGCCGGGTCGCGCGCTCGGATATCTGGGCACTCACGAAACTCGGCGCGAAGGTGACGTTGTGCGGCCCATCCACGCTGGTTCCGAAGACCTTCGAGCAGATGGGCTGCCGCGTGACGCACGACGTGAACGAGGCGATTCGCGACGCGGACATCATCAACCTGCTCCGCATCCAGCATGAACGCCAGCGCAAGACGATGTTTCCGAGCATCGGCGAATACACACAGCTCTTTGGATTGAACAAGGCGCGCCTCGCCAAAACCAAACCCGACGCGCTCGTCATGCATCCCGGCCCGATCAATCGCGGCGTGGAAATTGACAGCGAAATCGCCGATGGCGACCGCTCGCTGGTTCTGGAGCAGGTGACCAACGGCCTCGCCGTCCGCATGGCGGTTTTGTTTTTGCTGAACGGCGGCAAAGGTCCGCAGGGCGTGGCGGAGAATTGATTTCACAAAATCTGTTTGCCGACAAATGAAATAACTCACAACTCTTGGGAGTTTATGGGCGTGCAGATCAATCAGGGCCAGCGGGCGTCGCCTTGGCGAATTGAAAAGATTCGGTTCGAAGAAAACATCGAATTCGGCCTCGCCAATCTTCTGCTCTTGCTGGGCATTTTGGGTTTTATTGTTGGACTATCGGTGATTTTCTTGGTCGCGATTTTTCGCATTCCCGGTCTTGCTCGGTTTTACGAACCTTCCATCTACTCGACGCCAGTATGTTTAGTATTCACATTTGTGATGTTTTGGCTGGCCGCGCGGAAGAAAAGATCGGGATGGAAAACCGTGGAAGCCCGATGTTTGGATCGCGAGTTGAAAAAGGTTTTTTCTGCGAGCGGCGACATGAGCGGCTGGGTTTGGGACTGGCGAATACTTTGCGAATACGACTATAGTGGCAAAACGTATCGTGTGACACCGTTGGTTGGGTGGAGCACCTACGCAACTGAAGAAGAGGCAGGAAAATCTTGGAAAGACGAGTTTCGCCCGATGGCAAATGCACTCTCGCCATCAATCCAAGGGTTCCGTTGCAGACGGAACTTATGGGCAAACGCGGGATGAAAGAGCTTCTTTTTTGGAAAGCATATTCTCGTCAGTGAGTTTCGTCGCGACAGCCCTTTCACAATCGCAACGGCGCAGAAGGTCACGTCACTTCCGCTTCCAAAAGAACTGCACCACGCCGAGGAGCGCGATGACCACGCCGCAAACGTAAATATACACCGCCCGGTCCGTCGGTGCGCCATTGAAGATCGGCTGCACCTGCGACCCGAACTGGTCGGCCAGCTTGCGTCCCCCGATCAGCGCGGCCAGACCAATGAGAATAAAAATGGCACCGGTGATTTTTTGCATGAGATTCCGTTTGTGTTCGGTGATTAATTCCCGGTCAAAACCATTCGGCAATTACTGCGCCTTGAACCAGACCACCGAGTCCGGACCGGAGCCGCGATTGGTTTCCTGGGCAATACGATTTTCTCGGGCGTAATTCGGAATGGCCACCAGCGGGCTGCCGTCGGCCCACTGGCCTTTGATGACCATCACGCCGCCCAGCAAATCGCCGCGCCATTCGGACTTCAGCGGCGCGGAACCGAGTGCCAGATTGATATTGGGCTGGTCGGCGCGCTCAATGTTGTAAATCAGCGGGCCGTAGCGCAACGCGACGAGACCGCGGTCGGCTGCGACTTTGTCACTGGCTTTGATGACTTGAACTTCCATCGGCAGCTCAACATTGATGGTGTCGCCCGTCTTCCAGTCGCGCGTGATGGCGGCATAGCCGTTTTCAATCTTCGGCGAAATTTTCTCTCCGTTCACCGCGAGTGATTTGAGTCCGCTGACTTTTGGCGTGGGGGTATAAAGCGCGCTGGTGGTGCGGTCTGGCACGCGGATATAAACCGTGAATTTTTTCGATTCCTTCGGGTTCACCGTGATGGCAACGTTGCCGCTCCACGGATAATCGGTTTTCTGCACCATCTGCAAGTCCGTGCCGGCGACTTTCTCCACGTTGATGGTGCTGCCGATGAACATATTGACATAGAGGCCGTCCGCTCCTTTCGCGTAGGTCCACGTCGGCACCATCAACAGCGTGCGCGGGATGTTGCCGACGCAGCAGGGGCAATTGTGCCACGCATAGCGCGCCCGGCTGGCGGAGAGCGGATTGTCGTAATAAAAATTCTTGCCGTCCAGATCCGTCGAGCCGAGCAGCGCGTTATACATCGTTTCCTCGTAAAGGTCGGCGTATTTCGCGTTGTGATAGGCCAGGTTCATTTTCCACTGGAAGAAAATCTCGCCACAACTGGAGCAGGACTCGCAGTAGGAATTGTTACGCAGCGCATAATCCCCGCCGAAGCCTTCCGACGTGTCGCCGCTGCCGATGCCGCCGGTGAGGTAATATTTCTTGTTCACCAGATTGTCCCAAAGCGAAAGCACCGCGCTCTGGTAATCCGGGTTGTGCGTCTCCGCGGCGACGTCCGCCATCCCGGAATAAAGATACGCCGCGCGCACCGCGTGACCCGCGGCCTCGTATTGCTGCGTGACGGGCGACTGGGTCTGGTCGTAATCGCCGCCGCCGCCGTGCTGGCCGCGGCAATCCAGGAGGAATTTCCCCAGGGCAATGTAACTGTTGCCGTGGCCCTGGCCCTCCATGTCGTTCACGAAGCGGCCGAACCGCACGAGTGCCTGCTCCATTTCCTCGTGGCCGTCATACCATTCCTTTTTGCCGGGGCCGAGGTTCGCCACCCAGCAGTCGGCCAGCTTTTTCGCCGCGTTGTAAAGCCGCTTGTCCTCGCCGCCGGTGAGCGTGTAATCGTTGATGGCCGACTCGATGAAATAACCCGCGACGTAGCCCTCGTGTTCGCCGCGCGTGGCCGGATCCCAATGCCGCACCGGTCCGCGATCGCGCGCCGTGCCGAGTGTGAAGCGGGTTTGCAAATAGCCGTCTGGTTCCTGCGCCGCGAGGATTTTGGGAATCCAATCGTCCAGCGTCGCCTTCATCTTGTCCTGCGCGGCAACGATTTCCGGGTCGCCCTGCGGATCCACCATCAGTGCGATGCACATCGCCTCGACCGTTTGATGAACCCACGCGTTCGAGAACGGAAAGCCGACGTGCGGTTTGGCGGGCTCGCCGCGAAGCTTTTTCGCCGCCTCGATGAAATTGTTGATGCCGCCTTCGCGAAGGTTCGGATCGTTGATCTCCGCGATGCAATGCGGAATCCAGTTCACGATGAGCGACTTCACCCGTGCGTTCCAGAGCGGGCTGTCAATTTTGTAAGCGGTCGTATAAACGACGTTGAGCCGGTCGGCAGGCGGCGGGGCCGTGACCTTCGCGTGCAACGTGGCGGATGAGATCAAATCGCCTTCCCCCGCCGAAAGCTTCAACACGTAATCGCCCGGCTCCAAAAATGTCGCCGTTGTTTTTGGCGCGTTCGCGTCCGAAAATTCCACCGTGCCCGGCCCGGATTCCTTGCTCCAGGACACCTTTGCCGATTGGCCCGGCTTCAAATATTTCAGGGAGCCGGTCAAATAGGTTTTTCCGCCCACCACCACGTCGCGATCCACGCCGGCGCTGACCATCGGCGGGAATTCCGGAGACTTGCCTGAATCCACGACGCGCCACTCCAGAATCCCGGTGGAATTCGCGCCATCGCCATCCATTTCCAGCCGCAGTTTGGTCGTCGTGATTTCGTCGAACGTCGCCACGTTGAACTGATTGCCCGCGACGCCCGGCCCATTGGTGCTGGGTGTTTCGACAAATGCGGTACCGTTCCAGTATTTCAACCGGCTCGCCTTGGGCAGGCGCACGCCCTGCCCGTCGTCCCACCAATACACCTCGATTTGTTTCGTGCTGACGGGCCGGCTCCAGTCGTATTCCACCCATTGCGTGCCGGTGTTCGGCCAGTTGCCGTAGGAGCCGCGCCGGTTGTCGCGCGAATTGCGCGGCGCAACGCCATCGTTCAACGCCGCCAGCGACGTATCGCCGGAAACATTCGACGCGGACGGCGTGGCGGCCTGCGCCAGATTCACCGGCGCGCCGGAGTCCTGTGCGCGCAGGCCGCGAGGGCATGAAATCAAAACGCACGCGGCAAGCAACAGCCGGGCGTGACGGGCTGGATTAAATAGGGGACGCATGATGTCTGAATACCGCGTCCGGTGAGGCAATTCAAGCCGCAATATGTGTCAACATTGCCGGATTCAGCACACACCGGCAATCGGGTGCTCCGGTGGTGCTAATACGAACCGGGCTGGTTGCCGGCAAGACCTTTGACGATGGCGACGCTGGCCGAGGTGCCGAGCCGTGTCGCGCCGGCTTCAATCATCGCCAGCGCGGCTGCTGTGTCGCGAATTCCGCCGGAAGCTTTCACGCCGAATTTCGGACCGACGGTGGCACGCATCAATTTCACGTCATCCAAGGTCGCGCCGCCGGTGCTGAAGCCGGTGGACGTTTTCACGAAATGCGCACCGCTTTCGACGACCATTCGGCACGCGCGGATTTTCTGTTCGTCCGTCAACAGGCAGGTTTCCAAAATCACCTTCACCGTGTGTTCATCGGCGGCTTCGACCACGTCGCACAGCTCGCGGAAAACGTATTTGTCTTCGCCGTCCTTGAGCCGGCCGACGTTGAGCACCAGGTCAATCTCCTGTGCGCCGTCGTCAATGGCTGCCTCGGTCTCAAACCGCTTGGCGTCGGTGGACATCGCGCCAAGCGGGAAGCCGACGACGCAGGCGACCTTCACGTCCGATCCCTCCAAGAAATGCCGCGCCTCGGCGACTCGCGAGCCGTTGACGCAGACGGAGAAGAACTTGTGCTCGCGCGCCTCGGCGCAGAGTTTCTCAATTTGAGCGGCGGTGGCGTCGGCCTTCAGCACCGTGTGGTCAATGAAGGCGGCGAGTTGAAAGGGTGAGAGTGTTTGCATAGAGGTTTAGCTTTTGTTTCCATATTAGAGAAAAACAACCCGAACTTTGGTAATTTCTGTCCACGGCATTGGCGATTTGGATGAGCATACCGTCGACGCGCGAATTCGCGCTAATGCAAAAATGCCAACATTCATAATTGAAGACGAATTTGAGGCTTTGGCTACCCGCCGTCAAATGGTCATCGCGTCAAATCCGCCGTCCACGACGAGTTCGGTTCCGGTGATGAAGCTGCCCGCGTCCGACGCCAGCAGCAGCGCCGCGCCCACCAGTTCGTGCGCCTCGCCGAAGCGATTCATCGGCGTTTTGGCGAGAATGGTTTTGACCCGATCCGGGATTCAACACCTTGCGGTTCTGTTCCGTCGGGAAAAAGCCGGGCACGAGGACGTTCACGCGCACGCCGGACGTGGCCCATTCACGGGCGAGGTTTTTTGAAATGTTGTGGACCGCCGCCTTCGACGCCGAGTAGGTGAACACGCGCGACAGCGGATTCAGCCCGGAAGCGGAACCGACGTTGATGATGCTGCCGGATTTTTGAGCGACCATGTGCCTCCCGAAAATCTGGCAGGCCAGCATCAGCCCCTTCAAATTCACGGCCAGGATGCGGTCAATTTCCTCCTCGGCAATGTCCAGAAACGGCGTCGGCGAATTCACGCCCGCGCCGTTCACCAGGATGTCCACGCGACCGAGTTTCGCCAGCACGTCGGCCAGAAGCTTCTGCAGCCCGGCCTTGGAAGTCGTGTCGCACGGGAAAAATTCCGACGTGCCGCCGTCCCGGGAAATTTTGTCCATGCACGCCTTCGCCTTGCCCGGGTCCCGGCCAACCAGCGCCACCGACGCGCCCGCCCTCGCAAGACCCTCCGCAATCGCGCCGCACAAGACACCCGTCCCGCCGATGACGACCGCAACCCTGCCGTTGAGTAAAAAAAGTTCTGCTGGTGTTTTCATATATTAAATTCAGAGCGCGAACAGCTTGCCCGAACCGCCGACACCCGCAAGGTATTAACGTTGCGACCCTTGCGCCGCCGCCGCTCATCGTCTTCTCGACTTCCCTGCGCGTGGCCATGCTGGTGTCGCCAGGCGTGGTCGAGGCGAGCGCGCCGTGCGCCGCGCCGTAATCCACCGCCTTCTGCGGGTCGTTGAATTCCAGAAAACCAAATTGCAGGCCGCTGGCAAAACTGTCGCCGCCGCCCACGCGGTCGAGAATTTCCAACTCCGGATATTTCCGGCTCTCGTAAAACCTGCCGTCGTGCCAGACGATCGCGCTCCAGTCGTTCTTCGTCGCGGTGATGACATGGCGCAGCGTGGTTGCTGCAACCTTGAAATTCGGATACGCCTTCACCGCCGTGGCAATCATCGCCTTGAACGCGTCGGTTTCAATCTTGCTCAAGTTGTGGTCCGCGCCCTCGACCTCGAAGCCGAGGCTCGCGGTGAAATCCTCTTCGTTGCCGATCATCGCGTCCACGTATTTCGCAATTTCGCGGTTCACTTCCCGCGCCTTCTTCTGGCCGCCGGTGGATTTCCAGAGTGACGGGCGGTAATTCAAGTCGTAGCTGACAACCGTGCCGTGCTTCTTCGCGGCCTTCACCGCCTCAATCGCCAGTGCCGCCGTGGATTCGGACAGCGCGGCGAAAATGCCGCCGGTGTGGAACCAGCGCACGCCGAGCTTGCCGAAAATGTGGTCCCAGTCGAAATCGCCGGGCTTGAGCTGCGATGCGGCGGAATGGCCGCGATCTGAAACACCGACCGCGCCGCGGATGCCGTAGCCGCGTTCTGTGAAATTCAATCCGTTGCGGATGCCGCGGCCAATGCCGTCGTCGGAACGCCACAGGATAAAGCCCGTGTCCACGCCGCCCTGCATGATGAAATCCTCAACGAGATGGCCGACTTCATTGTCCACCAACGCGGTGCAGGTGGCGGTTTTTTGCCCGAAACATTTGCGCAAGCCGCGCGAGGTGTTGTATTCGCCGCCGCCTTCCCATGCGGTGAATTGCCGCGCGGTGCGGATGCGGCCTTCGCCGGGATCCAGCCGCAGCATGATTTCACCGAGCGAAATCTGATCGTATTGGCAGGCGTCTTTTGGTTTTACGGACAGGCTCATTTTGAAAAATCAGCAAACCGGCTGCGGCAGGCCCACAGGCCGAGCGCCGGGTTGGAGATGTAAAAAATCTTTTCGCCGTCGGGCAGCGTGTTCCAGCCGTCCTTCAACTTCTTCGGATCGTAGCGCTGCGACATCATCTTCAGGTCGGCGTATTTGAAATTCACGCCTTCGATTTCCTGTTGCGTCAAATGGCCGGGGCAATAGGTGATGCTGAAACGGCCTTCGCTGGAGCCGTGAATCAAATGCGCCGCCGCGCTCAAATTATTCTGCAGTTCGGCGTTTGCTTTCGTCGCCGCCAGCGTGGCCGGCGTGCCGCGATAGCCGTATTTGCGGATGAGCCGGTCAATTTCCGCGTCTTCGCCGAATTCCTTCAGGCCGGGCGCGAGGATGATGAGTTCGCCGCCGTCGGCCATCGCCATGCGCGTGCGATAAATCGCCTTGTTGCCGAGCCAGGTGCTTTTGAATTCCGCCGGGTCGAGATAAACGACGACTTTTTTCAACGGCTCGTCGAGCATCTCGAAATTCACCTCCAGCGACAGCGCCGCCGCCTTTTCAAAACCGGACGCGTCGTCGCTGACAAACAAACCGCGCACGACCAGCTTGCCGTCGTCGCTCGCGGCCAACGACGGTGTGGACATAAACAATCGGCAGATGCTTGGTGAAATGCTCCGAGGCGTAATTCAAAATGCGGCGGACCGGCGTATTCGCGCGGCCCATCATGCGTTCCATGCCGAACGCCGCGCCGACGAAATGGCTTTTGTTGATGCCTTCCAGGCCGCCGGTGCCGACGAAAATGTTTTTGTTGTAATTCGCCATGCCGATGACTTCGTGCGGCACGACCTGGCCGATGGACAAAATCAAATCGTGTCCGCCGCTGGCGATGAGATTGGCCACTTGCGCCGGCCAGGGAAAATCCACCGCGCCTTCGGAAACTTCGCAGACGAATTTCGCCGGCACTTCGCCGACGGTGGTGATGCCGGTGCGCCAGTTGTGGACGCGAAACAACTTTTCCGGCACGCCGGCAAACATTTCATGCAATCTGCTCGCCGGTCATCGGCGTGTGCGTGCCGAGCGCGGGCAAAACGTCCGTCAGTTTGTCGCCGTAAAAATCGTACGTGAGCGAGGTCAGCAAGCCGGCCTGCGAATGAAACCGCGTGAAATCCGGCGGCACGGCCAGCACCCGTTTGCGCGCGCCGAGTTTTTCCAGCGCGGCAAAAAGCCCGGCGCGCAAATCGTCTTCGGACAATTTGTCGGTGACGGAGCCGCGCGCGAAATACAGCATAAAATCAGCGTTGGATGCGGGCCGAGCCGCCTTTGGCGAACGCCTTGACCTGTTCGACCGTCGCCATCGTGGTGTCGCCGGGGAACGTGGTCAGCAGCGCGCCGTGCGCCCAGCCGAGGTTGACGGCTTCCTGTTCGGACGCGCCGGAGAGCAGGCCGTAGAAAAATCCCGCCGCGTAGCCGTCGCCGCCGCCGACGCGGTCCAGGACATCCAGTTCGCACATCGGCGACTGATAGGTTTTGCCGTTGACCCACGCGACCGCGCCCCAAGTGTGGCGGTTGGTGGAATGAACTTCCCGCAAAGTCGTGGCGACGATTTTGACGTTCGGAAATTTTTTCACGGCCTTGTCAATCACCGCGTAAAAGGCCGCGGGTCAAGCTTGGATTTGCTTTCCACGTCCTGGCCTTCGATGCCGAGGCCTTTCTGCAAATCTTCCTCGTTGCCGACCAGCACATCCACGTGCTGCACGATGCGCGCCAGCACATCGAGCGCCTTTGATCTGTCCGCCCCAGATGTCCCAGAGTTTCTGGCGATAATTCAAATCAA
The DNA here is from genome assembly GCA_963711945.1 of uncultured Verrucomicrobiae bacterium. Taxonomy (GTDB): domain Bacteria; phylum Verrucomicrobiota; class Verrucomicrobiia; order Limisphaerales; family UBA11358; genus UBA11358. The sequence goes on from CAVQGB010000010.1 coordinate 988,042, forward strand.
ACGACGTGACTGCGCCGCTGGCCTTGGCGGCTTTCATCGCCTCGACGATGAGTTCGCCGGTCGTTTCGGACAGCGCGGCAAAAATGCCGCCGCTGTGGAACCAGCGGACGCCCGCGCCGAAAATTTCCTTCCAGTTGAAATCGCCGGGCTTGAGCTGGCCGGCGGCTTCGTTGCTGCGGTTGTAAAAAACCACCGGCGCGCGGACGCCCTGGCCGCGGTCGGAATACACCGTGGCCATGTTCGGCCCGCGCACGCCGTCGTGCTTGAATTTTTTGTAAAACGGCTTGACGCCCATCGCGCGGACGCGCTCGGCGATCAGATCGCCGATCGGATAATCCACCATCGCGCTGGCGATGCCGGTGTTGAGGCGGAAACAGTCGGAAAGATTTGCCGGCGACGTTGAATTCGCCGCCGCTGACGTGGATGTCGCAATGCGTCGCCTTGCGGAACGGGATGATGCCGGGGTCAAGCCGGTGGACGAGCGCGCCGAGCGAGAGAAAATCAAGCGCGCCGGATGTTTTGATGATTCAAGCCGTAATTCATATGTTGTGAAAATGTTATTTTGAATTGTGCAAGCTGCTAGCTTAAAAAAGCCGTGCAATGCCGTCAAAAATAATCCCCGAACAATGGGTTCGGGGACGTGCATTTCGCTTTGAAAAATCGGCACTCAACCCGCGCCCAAGCCGGAGCGCGCCATCGAGTTGAGCTGTCATTTGCGCCTGCTTTGTCAGCCCGGTGAAGACCATCGAAACGTGGTAGCCGGTGTGCCGGTTGCCGGCGCAGGCGACGACGACGCCGTGGCAGTGCAACCCGGCCGCCGCCATGCGGCGATTGCAGCGACACGGTCATTTCGCTCCATTCATTGAACGGCGTGGGGCTGCGAAATTCGATGCCGCTTTTGTGGATGACAACGGTGTCGGCGGAAAGTTCCAGGCTGGCATGCCGCGATGTCAACCGTCACGGGCTGTTCAAAAGAATGTCCACCGGCGTCAATTTTTTTGCGCTCATAAAATTGAATCACACTAGCACGTCTGTTAAATTCCGTCAAATTAGCGGTATAAATTCTAGACAATTAGCTTTACCACTCAATGATCGCCGCGCCCCACGTCAGCCCGGCGCCGAAGACCACGAGCAGAATCAGGTCGCCCCGCTGGACTTTTCCCGACGCACGGCCTCGTCCAGCGCGATGGCCACGGACGCCGCCGAGGTGTTGCCGTATTTGTGCAGATTGACGAAAATCTGCTCCGGCGTGGCGCCGAGCCGTTTGGCGACGGCGTCAATGATGCGGCGGTTGGCCTGGTGCGGGATGACGCACTTGATTTTGGTGATGTCAATTTCGCAGCGGCTCAGCACCTCGTTGGCCGCGCTGCACATCGCCTGCACGGCGTTTTTGAAGGTTTCCTTGCCGTCCATGCGGAGAAAATGCAGCCCGTCCGAAACCGTTTGCGGCGAGGCCGGACACGCGGCTGCCGCCGCCGGGCATGGACAGCAATCCGGCCTTGCTCGCCGTCCGCGCCCAGCGCCGTGGTGAGCAGGCCGTGGGACAGCGGCCGGTTCTGCAGAACCGCCGCGCCCGCGCCGTCGCCAAACAGCACGCAGGTGTTGCGGTCCTTCCAGTTGGTGATGGACGAAAGTTTTTCCGCGCCGATGACCAGCACGGTTTCATAGGCGCGCGAAGTGATGAACTGCTGGCCCACTTCCAGCGCGTAAATGAAGCCGGAACACGCCGCCTCGATGTCGAAGGCCGGGATGCAGCCGCGCGCCGATTTTTTGCTGCACCAGGCAGGCGGTGTTCGGAAACGGCATGTCCGGCGTGATGCTGGCGACGATGATCAGATCAATCTGGCCGGCGGTGACGCCGGCCATTTTCATCGCGCGCTGCGCGGCCTTCGCCGCCAGGTCGGAGGTGAATTCATCCGGCGGCGGCGATGCGCCGTTCCTTGATGCCGGTGCGCGTGGTGATCCATTCATCCGAGGTCTCGACCATTTTTTCCAGGTCGGCATTGGTCAGGATTTTTTCCGGCACATAGGAGCCGACGCCGGTGATGGAGCAGGTGCGGCCCTGGAAATTGAACTTGGCGCGCGGGTTTTTGAATTTTGGACTCATGGGGAAGCGGCTGCTTAACGATCTCGTTCGCCGCGCGCGATTTCGCCGGCGATGATCTGGTTGACCTGGTGCTGCACGGCCTCGGCGGTGATGCGGAGCGCGCTGGCGACGGCGCGTTCGCGGGCGGAGCCATGCGCCTTGAAGACCATGCCGTTGAAGCCGAGCATCGGCGCGCCGCCATGAACTTCCGGGTCCATGCGGCGGCGGATGGCCTGAAACGCGCCTTTGGCGAGAACGCGCCGATCTGCCGTTGCGTGCTGTGCATCAATTCGCGCTTGAGCATCGAAAACATCGCGACGGCGAGGCTTTCGGCGGTTTTCAGAACGACGTTGCCGACGAAGCCGTCGCACACGACAACGTCCACGTGGTCCTTGAACAAATCGTGTCCCTCGACGTTGCCGATGAAATTCAAATCCAGTTTTTTGCAGAGCTTGAAGGCTTCCAGCGTCAGTTCGTTGCCCTTGGTATCCTCGGTGCCGATGCTCAAGATGCCGACGCGCGGATTTTTGCGCCCCAGCACTTCGCGCGAATAGACACTGCCCATCACCGCGAATTGCGCGAGGTGGAGCGGCTTGCACTCGATGTTCGCGCCGGCGTCGAGCAGCACAAATTCGTTTTCCTGCCGGGGAATGACCGTGGCGATGCAGCCGCGCTCGACGCCGGCGATGCGCCCGACCTTGAACGTGGCCGCCGCGAAAATGCCGCCGGTGTTGCCGAGCGAAACCATCGCGTCGGCCTTGCCGTCGCTGACCAGTTCGGCGGCGCGGGCGATGGAACTGTCGCGTTTTTTGCGGAGCGCGCTGGCGGGTTTGTCGTCCATCTCCACGACTTCGCTGGCGTGGACGACGCGGACGCGATGGTCGCGAAAGCCCGCGCGGAGGCAGGGCGGCATGGATGTCGGCCTGGTTGCCGACGAGAAAGAGGGCGGTGATTTTTTTGTTTTCCTCCAACGCCCGCTTGACACCGGCAATGACAACACCGCAGCCGTGGTCGCCGCCCATGACATCCACTGCAATTCGCATACATGAAAAGTCCGCGGAAATTCCACGCTCCGCGGACTGACGAAAATCACGCGCCTGCGGTGACGCTCACGACCTGGCGGCCTTTGTAAAAGCCGCACGCCGGGCATACCCGGTGGGGAATGGCCGGCTCGCCGCACTGCGGGCATACGCCCAGTTGCGGCAGTTTCAGCACGCTGTTGTAAGCGCGGCGCTGACGCTGCCGGCTCGTTGACGGTTTGCGTTTCGGGACACCCATAAATTCAAATTTTCAGTTTTAACTTGTCCAATTCAGCCCACGCGGACGGCTCGATTTCGTCTTCGCCGCCGGCTTTCCGGGCCTTGCCTTTGCCGATCTTTCCCAATCCCGCGCACTCCGGCCTTGCACAGTGGATGCTGCGGAAACTCAAGCAGCATATCTTCCCGCACAAACGGAGTCAAGTCCACGCAATCGTTTTCCACGCGTGCCTTTTCCTCGCCGGCGAGCGGCAGATGGCACGTCCAATCCCCCAAAACCAGTTCCCGCTCGAACGTATTCAGGCAGCGGACGCACTGGCAGTCCAGAACCAGCCGCAACGAGCCGGTCAGCAAAAGACCGCCGTCCAGCAGTTCCGCCGTCAAATCGTAGCGCAGCGGCTTCCCGGCGCGGATCATTTCATCGTTGACGCCGAAATCCAGTTCGGCCGCGGGCAATTCGCCCTGCAAACGGATTTCGTGCGACTCCAAATGGTGAAGATTGACTGAAAGCATAATTCCATCTTTTGAGTTTTGAACCACTGAAAGCGTTCAACCAAAAAAATTTCACGCGGCCCGCGCGCCGCAGCCGCAATATTTCACCGCCGCCGCATCTTGAGCTTTTTCGTCAAGGCCGCCTCGACGTGCGCGGGGACAAAACTGGACACGTTGCCGCCGAACCGCGCGATTTCCTTCACGATGCGCGAGCTTAAAAACGTGTAAGTGTCCTTCGGCATCATGAAAATGGTTTCGATCCGTTCGTTCAGCTTGCGGTTCATCAGCGCGAGCTGGAATTCAAACTCAAAATCGGAGACGGCGCGCAATCCGCGCAGCACGGCCTGCGCGTTCCGGCGCTCGGCGTATTCCATGAGCAGGCCGTCAAAACTGTCGGCCTCGACGCGCGGCAGATTTTTCACGGCGGTTTTCACCAGCGCCAGCCGCTCGGTCATCGTGAACAGCGGGTGTTTTGAATCGTTGTTTGCGACGGCCACGATGACGTGGTCAAACAATTTGGCCGCGCGCTGTATCACATCCAGATGGCCGTTGGTCAGCGGGTCAAAACTGCCGGGATAAATTGCGGTGCGCATTTCGGTTTTGTTGTTGGGCTTTTCCGCGCCGGAATTAAACAAAGAAACCAGAACAACTCAAGGCTGCTCTGGCTTCAGTAAAACTCCGGCCCGCCGCGTTCGCGGCGTTGTCACCAGCTCAACACTTCAATTAAAACGGCCACGCTGGATGACTGTTATCCCCGCCACTCGCGCCGGTGGTCGGCGAAACATAAACTGTGGTTCCGTCCTTCGCCAAGGTAACGATGCCTTCAAAGAGAGTAACCACTTGAACGGCTGTTTGCTCCGCCAGAGCAATCTGTTCCGGGGTCAATTTCGTGACTTGCCCGGTGGCTGGATCAAATTTTTCGCCCGCGTTAACGACCTGCGTGACTGTCTGGCCGTTGACGATGGCCGAAATCACACATGAGCCGTCGGTCACCGTGATGACGCCATTCGCGCTCAAGACAAAGTTGTGCCCCGCACTGCGGCGGCGGCATTGGGCATCTTGACAACAAACTTCGACGCGGAGGACAGTTTTTTCACGCAGCCGAAAATGGTTCCCTGGCGCAAATCCAGTTCCGTGTCGGTCAACGCGTCCACACCCGTGTTGGAGGTCTGCAAATTATCCACGGCCAGCACGGTGTCGCCATACAGCCGGACCACATTTTGAGCCGTCATGGCTTTGTAGGATGTCAAGCCGGTAACATTCGCGTCCACCGCCGGCGCAACCTTGTCCGGCGACTGGGCGAGTGCGGGCAATTTTGTCGCCAAGCGCCACGTCCACCACCGAATCGGGGCCGGTTTGAATCACGGCGCCCGCGCCGAGCGTCTGGCCGACGGTGAGCGGATGCCATGTCGTTCCGTCGTCGGGGGAATACCTGGCCGGCCCTGAATGCGGACGATGGTGGCGTAGCCGGGTCTGGATTGGGCATTGGCGCTGACGGCAAGAGACAAGACAAGCCCACAAAGGGCCGCAGCGGCAATACATGTGCGCGGTTTTCATAATGATAGTTTTCTGACAAGTTCTCTATCTTCCGCCAGTATAAAGTTTGAAGGCGAATTGTCAACCAGATTTTTACGGAAAAACAGCCTTGCCGGACGCGGCTTCAGCGAGCTTTTGGTTTGCCAATTCAAGATAGTTGCGGGCGATATCATTTTCTCTCGATTCCAGCCGCAGCGAACGTTCCAGCCATTCGCGCGCGGCGGCGTAGTCGCCCGCCTGAAAATAATGCCAGCCGATGTTGGCGGCCGTGTAGTAGCCGTTGGGGTCGAGAGACTCGGCGGTGCTGTAAAAATTATCCGCTTCCGCATGCCGGTCCAGCCAGTCGAGACACATGCCGGTTCGCAGATAATTGTAGGCGTCAAACCGGTCGAGTTTCATGCCGCGCGCATACCAGCGCATGGCGGTTTCCGCCTGCGACCGGCAATCGGCGCCGCCCTCGAAGCTTTGGATGCGCCACGCTTCGCCGATGCCGTAGGCCGTCTGGAAATTTTCCGGTTCGGCGGCGAATGCCTTTTCCAACAGCGCCGCGCGGTCGAGAACCAGCAGCGACGGCGATTGCGCGCGCGCCAGCCAGTAAGTTTCGATGCCGCGCCGCCAGCCCTGCGCCGCCAGATAAAAAACGCCGCCGGCCAGCGCGAGTGTCACCGGTATTTTCAGGGCGACGCGCAGGTTCAGCCAGAATCGTTCCGTCGCGAAACGCAGGTTGCTGGTCAACAGCGCCAGCAGCGTCACGCCCAAAATCGCGTTGGACGGGATGTGCAGGTTGAAATCCACGAACGAATGGACCGCGAGCGCGAGCAGGCCGCCGGATGCGCCGAGAAAAAACGCGAAACGGTTGCTCGTGCCGCGGCCGAAATCACTTTCCGCGCGCCGGACGTGATTTCGCGTCTGCCACAACCCGGCGGCGAACGCCGCCATGCCCGCCAGCACGATGAGTCCGCCCGCCGCGCCCCAGTCGGCCAGCAAATTCAGATAGTCGTTGTGCGCGCGGTCGGGCCGCTCCTGGAGGGTCGCCGGGCGGTATTCGCGGAAGCGGTAATCGTAGTGTCCCGGCCCGACGCCCTACCAGAAATGGTCCTGCCACATTTGTTCCGCCGCGCGCCACATGTCGCCCCGCGCATCCAGCCTGACCTGACCGTTATGACCGTGCCTTCCACGCGCTGGATGTAGGAGATCGTCTTCGACAGATAACTTTTTTGCAAAGACCGCGCCGCCGCCGAGCAGAACCACCAGCAGCACCAGCGCCGGAATCCGGTGATTGCGGTGGCCGAGCAAAACCACCGGCACCGCCAGCACGCCCATGGCCGCCGCCGCCCAGCCGCCGCGCGAAAACGTCACCGCCAGCCCCGCCGCCATCACCAGCGCCGCGTAGCCCAGCAAAATCCGCGCGACCGGTTTCATCCGCCCGGCCAGCACGTAGGCCGTCGCCAGCGGCAGCAGCATTTCGAGAAAGCCCGCCAGATTGTTCGGCGAAATGAACGTGCCCGTGCCGCGCCCGGCGTAGGGCGAAATGAAATTCCAGACGCGATGCGAATGCGTGAAAAATTGAATCGCGGCCCAGGCGGAAATTCCCGTCGCCAGAAAAATCATCGTGAAGCTGATGATCTGTGAAAATTCCTGCCGGTAAAGATTGTTGACGATGGCGAAAAACAAAAACGCGCAGACCAGAACCTGAATCAACTCCTGCCGCGCGACGTATTCGATGTCCGCCGTGAGATAGCGCGCGACGGCGTAAATGACGAATGCCAGCACGGCCCAGCAGAGCGGCGGCCAGAGCAGTTGCGGTTTGCGGCTGATCCAGATCCGCAGCGCCCACATCAGCAGCACGCCAACCGTGAGTCCCTGGACGACGAGAAACGCCCACGCATCCACCGCGCCCATCGCCAGCGGGGCGAAAACCAGAATGGCGAGGACGAGCGCCAGAATTCCGCGCCCGCAAAATTTGTCCAGACTGTCCCGGTTCATTTCCCCAAAAGTGTAGCCACAGATTGGCACAGATGAAACACAGATTACACCAAAACCGATGTGGTCGGGGAGCGCACGCGCCTCGCGCGCCGTTTTCCGCGCCCTCGCGGAAAACCTCGAGCGCACAGAAATATTTCGAACATTCCAAGCGGTCTCACACGCAAGAGACTGGACGCGGGGCGTGTCCAACCGCACCCGATGGCGGGTGTGCTCCCCAATCCCTGTTTTCGGGGTAAGAGTTATTCGTGGAAATTTGCGTTCATCCGTGGCTGAAAAATCAGCTCCGCGCCTCTGGTTTCTTTTTCACGGTTTCCGATCGGAACTCCAAAATTTCACCCGGCTGGCATTCGAGTGTTTCGCAAATGGCTTCCAGCGTGGAGAAGCGGATGGCCCGGGCCTTGCCGGTTTTGAGGATGGACAGGTTTGCCGGCGTGATGTCCACGGCCTCGGCCAGATCGTTCAGCCGCATTTTGCGCTGCGCGAGAACCACGTCCAGATTGACGATGATGGGCATGTTTAAAAGGGGATAACAATCAACAATCAACATTCAACATCGAATATCCAATGACGCCGCGCGCCCGCCCAATTGGAAGTTGAGCGTTGAATGTTAAATGTTCGATGTTTCATTCCAGCGATTATACCGTCAATTCCTGTTCCTCGCGGATTTTATGCGCTTCGTCAAATAACCAGCCGAGGAAAATGAAAAATGCACCATCGTAAATGCCAGTGGTAATATCGCCAATCGGCCCGGCTCCCGGCCAATGTTGATCAGGCAACGGATTGCAAAGATATACACCTAATCCTCCTAAAATTCCCGCTAAAAAGGTGAAACCTATGATTTTCAAACAGCGAGCTGTTTCAGCCGTGAACAGAACACCTGTCTCAAACAATCTGAATAATTTGAGCGAGGTCCAATACCAGACCAGAAGTGTCGCCAAAACAAAAAGTCCCCATAAAAGAAGAATGACAGTTTTTACAATGAATACACCGTCAACTTCTGGAAGCAAGTTTTCCTGTTTTGCATGCAGCCCATTCCACACACCTTGAATAACCGCGACAAGCATCGTCACAAGCATCATCAAAGGAAATCCAAATTGCAAAAAAAGCCTGAAACATTTGCTGACTTTTTTGATTCTGTTCAGCCGGAAATTGTTTGTCATTGGGTTGTTTTCATTTGTGTTCATAAATGTGTAGTGAGTTGTTTTGTTAAACGGTCAATTCCTGTTCCTCCTGAATCTTCCGGCCCTCGTCCATGATCCAGGTGATAATTATGATGATGATTCCAGCCAGCAGGAAGCTAATGTTAAACCCGGCAATAGAGTAATCGAAGAACCCGAACGACGACTGCACGACAGTCACCGTGACATGCGGGGGCAACGCAGGCGGCGGAGGCGGTGGAAAAACGCGCCCCCAAACATTGAAAACCGAAGCAAGCAGCCAGTTGATGACGCATAAACCCCCCAGTGTCTGGATACAGCGGATAGATTCAGTCGCGAAGATCAAACCGCGCTCGTAAAAATGAAACAGCTTTGCCAGCTTCCAATACCAAAAACACAAGATCGCAAGCACCAGCATCATTTGGAGGGTATGAACCAAATCCCTGGCCGACCTTGCGGGAGCCGATGTGTGAGCCGGCATCCACAAAAAGCCAAATAAAAAATTGCCGATGGCCAAAACCAGGCACCCCAAAATGGCATATCGGACAATCCGGCTGACGATTTTGATGCGATGCAGACGGTCAATGTTGCGTTTGGAAGTCATTTCATTCGCATTCATTGCGCGAGAATAAACCCGAAAACTCTGTTTGTCAACTACTATTTATTGATAAACGATAAATATATGCTGAATAGCGTTTTGTCGTAGTAAATAGCGGCGGGATACGGACGGATTTCTGCAAGTGCGGAGCTACAGCAGCCGATAGGTGCAAGCGGGCTTGATCCGCCAGCCTTTGGCGCTCTGGATTACCCCTCGGAGCGCCGGTCTCCGACCCGGCATGTGTTAAAAAATGCCCCGAAACGCGCCGAATCGGAGATCGGCGCTCCGCCTTGCCTTTTGAGTCAGTGTCAAGATGCGCCCCGCGAACCCGGTGGTAATAATTTTCGCTGGCCAAACCTCGGGGAATCTAGCATGTTTCCCAGTCAACGATCGAACCAGTGCAATTTACATAGACTTCAAAAAGCGATGTTGTGGTGGACCTATCAGCAGTTGCGCATGGGCAGCGCCAGGAGCCGGCTCGCGGTGGTCGAGAAACTCGCCGCGTCGCATGACGAGGAGACGGTCGGCCCGTTGATTTTTGCCTTGAAGGACAGGGACGCGAACGTGCGCTGCCTGTCGGCCAAGGCGTTGATGCGCTTTCACGACCGGCGCGCCGTCGAACCGTTGATTCCGATGCTGCGCGACACGGACTCGCTGGCGCGCGCGGCGGCGGCGGAATCGCTCGGCCACCTTGACGATCCGGTGGCGGTGAACCATCTCGTCGGCTTGTTGCGCGACCAGGAGCCGATCGTGCGGACGTTTGCGGCGCGCAGCCTGAAGCGGCTGGGCTGGAAGCCGGGGACGGATTCGCAGCGCATGATGCAAATCCTGGCCATGGGCGACCTGCATCAACTGGCGGCTTTCGGCCCGGAAGGCGTGGCGCCGTTGCTGGAGTTGGTGCGCAATGGTCCGCCGAACAAGCAATTTTCCGCCGTGAAGGCGCTGGGGCGAATTGACGACCCGCGCGTCGGCGCCGGCGATGATCGAGGCGTTGCACAACAACGGTGCGCGCCGGTGCGACATTGCGGCGCTCGGCGCGCTGGAGCGGCTGGCCGATCCGACGGCGTTCACCGAGGTGGAAAAAATGTTGCGCGACCCGGACGCCAACGTGCGCGGCGCCGCGGTGGAGGCGGCATTTCGTTGCGGCGGCCCGCGCGCGGGCGCCGCGCTGGTCGACTGTCTGAATGACACCTCGTGGGAGGTGCGCCAGGCGGCGGCAAGCGCCCTGGGTTTGCTGGGGGAACATTCCGCGGTGGAAGGCCTGTGCGGTCTGGTGAGCGACCCGGATCGCGACGTGCGCGAGAGCGCAATCGTCGCGCTGGGGCAAATCGGCGATCCCCGCGCGATCGTGCCGCTGGTCCCGGCGCTCCTGGACGAGGAAAGCCCCGTGCGCAATGCCGCCACCGCCGCACTGCAAAAACTTGACTCGGGTTGGGCGCAACTGGAAGAGCGTCCGCCAAGCCGTTCCAAAAATCGTCAAAGCCTTGAAACATCCGGATTACTGGGTGCGTTACAGCGCCGGCAAACTGCTGGAACTGCTGAAAGTTGACCCGAACGATTTGTCGCCGGCGCCGGTCGCGGCGCCGGAGAAAATGGCAATGAAACCGCCGCCGCATCCGGCGGCGGGCGCGCTGGCGGACATGCTGTTCGACCGTGACCGCGATTTGCGGCTGGCGGCCGCCGGCGCGCTGGGCCGGCTGCGCGACAAAAGCGCCGGCTCCGTCCTGACCGCCGCGCTGCGCGACGCGGATTCTTCCGTGCGGCAGGCGGCGCAGGCGGCGCTCGCGGCGCTGAACTGATTTGATGGCAATTGACACCGCGACCCGGCCGGAGTGAAGTCCCGCCGGAACAGACCGATAGATTACCGTGGCCAGCACAAAAGAAAAATCGAGCGCACCGCAAAGTCCTCTTCGTGGACGACGAGCCGGACTTTTTGCAGGTGGCGCGGGAGGCCTTCACCCCGCTTGCGGACGGGCATTGGGAAATTCATTGCGCCGACAGCCCCAACACCGCGCTGGAACTGCTCGATGCAACAGAAGATGGACCTCGTGGTCGTGGACGTGAACATGCCGCTGCTCGACGGCATCCAGTTTCTCGATCTGCTGGGCAAGCGTCATCCCAGCCTGAAAAAAGTGACGCTCACCGGATTTGCCACCGAGGAAAAACGCTCGGCCTGCCTGGCCGCCGGCGCGGAACTGTTCATCGAAAAACCGCGGACGAACAAAGAGTTCAAATCCGTGTTTGCCATGCTGGACGACCTCATGAACTGGGCGCCGCAGCACGGATTCCAAGGCATGTTGCAACGCGTCGGTTTGCAGGATGTCATCCAGATTGGAATGTCTTGGGCGCAATTCCTCCGTGCTGGAAATCTACAACGAGCACGTTTTCGGCCGAATTTACATCGAGAATGGCAACATTATCCACGCCGCCGGCGGCGACCTGACGGGCGAACGCGCGTTGCAACGACTGCTCGCCCTGCCCGGCGGCTCCTTTGAACTCGTGCCGTTCGAGCCGCCGCCGCAGAACACCATCAGCGGGCCATGGGAATTTCTGCTCATGGAAGCCGCCCGCGTGCGCGACGAGTTGGCCTCGCAAGCCCCGCCCGGCGAGCCGGAGATTGACCCGAAGACGCTCACCACGCCGATAGCCACCCCCGCGCGCGTCGTGGAAATATTGATCTGTTCGGGCCAGGGCCAGCCGCTTTACGAGCGAGAATTGTCCCGATGTGCCGGGCCGGGCGGTGATGTTAAAAAAAATTTCAGATATGGGCGCACGTTTTGCCCAGACCCTGCCGCTGGGAAACTTTGACCGGGTGGAATTGCAGCTTCCCGCCGGTCGCGCCATCGCCCTCAACCGGCCCGATCGCCTGGTTTTTGTGCGCGTGGCCAGGGAGGCCGCCGGCGCATGAACGGCTCCTTCCAGCAATGGCTTCAAACCTGCGCCGCCGCGCCGGGGATGGTGGGCTGCGGCCTGCGCCAGCCCGATGGGAGACTGTATCTGCCGCGGCATCGAGGCGGGTTGTCCGGCGGAAATGATGGAGACAATCCTCGCCAATTTGAAGATTTGCGCATTGCCGGCTTCATGCCCGACCTCGTGCCGCGCTGGACCACCTGGGCCTTTGAACAATGCAGGGTCCGTTTCATCGAGCGGCCCGACGGCTGGCTGCTCGGTTTGGTCGTCCGCCCGGGATCCGCCGCCGCGGCCAGCTTTGATCTTTTGTCGCGGGAATTTCTATCGTTCCAACCGGAAAGTTGAACGTCTTTTTGCTTTTCCTTTTTTCCTCCGGCGTCATCTTGTCGGCGTGGAACTCACCACCGCAGAAATCCGCCGGGCCGTCCGCGCCGCCCTCGCCGAGGACATCGGCAACGGCGACGCCACGACGCTGGCCATCGTGCCGCCAAATCTCACGGCACGCGCCGTCATGCGCGCGCGGGAACCGCTCGTCGTGGCCGGGCTGGGTTTCGCCGTGGCCGCTTTTCGCGAACTTTCGCCAAAGATCAAAATCAAAAAAGTCACGCGGGACGGCCAACGTGTCAAAGCCGGCGCGACGTTGCTGAAAGTTTCCGGCCCGGCGCGCGCCATTTTGAGCGCCGAGCGCGTGGCGCTGAATTTTGTCCAGCGGCTTTCCGGTGTCGCCACCTTGACGGCGCAATTCGTCGGGGCCGTCAACGGCACAAAGGCAAGGATTCTCGACACGCGAAAAACAACGCCCGGCTGGCGGCGACCTGAAAAATATGCCGTCGGCTGCGGTGGCGGGAAAAATCATCGGCTCGGATTATTCGACATGATTTTAATCAAGGACAATCACCTGGCCGCGCTGCGAAAGGAAAAGCCAAATGCCATCGCCGCCGCCGTCGTCCCGCGCGCGGAAGAAATTTCCGAAGCTGAAGGTTGAAGTTGAGGCCGACACGTTGGAACAGGTTGAGCAGGCTGTGATGCCGGCGCGGATTTCATATTACTGGATAACATGAATTTGAAGCAATTGCGCGCCGCGGTGAAAATTGTCAATGGCCGCGCCAAGACCGAGGCCAGCGGCGGCGTGAACCTGAAAACAGTCCACGCGATTGCCGAAACTGGCGTGGATTCCATTTCCGTCGGCGCACTCACGCACTCGGCGCGCGCGATGGACATGGGACTCGATTTTGAGTATTAAGGTGAAAAACTATCTTACAAGCTTGTTCGTAGTTTTGGCTTTCGCTGTTTTGGCAGGCTGCAATGGTTCGAAAAATTTCAGTGACAAGGAACCACTCTTCCAAAAAGTTATTGGACAAGTGCAGAAGGGCGAATTAGCCGAAGCATCCCCAAATTCAGTTCGACTGCCTTCTGATTCCAATTCGGCCAGTGTTGATGGCGAAGTGCTCGTTTCACGGCCTTCAACAAATCAGTTGATTTTGGTGTTCAAAACTTGGTGTGGAAAAGGAAACAATATGGAAGGATTTCTTTTCGCGGTGCATCCTCTGACAAACAACGAGGTAAAAAAGGACTATTACGGCCATCAAGTTATCACAATCGGAAAGGTAGATTTGACATTGGAAAAACAAATCAAGTCAAACTGGTATGAAGTGAGTTTTCGACTGGACTAAGGTTTGTGACCACCGACGCCAAAATTCTTTCCGCGTTGCGCGCGAACCCCGGCGGCGTGTCAGGCGCGGAACTGGCGGAGCAGCTCGGCATCAGCCGCGCGGCGGTCTGGGCGCGCATCGAGGAATTGCGCAAGGTCGGCTTCGATATCGAGGCCGGGCCGCATTCCGGCTACCGGATCGCGGGCGAACCGGACGCGTTGCTCGCCGATGATTTGCTCTCCCGGTTGAACTGTTTCCGGTGGGACGAGCGTCCCCGCGAACCGCAGTCTTCAAAACCAAAACGGCCCGCGAGGACGCCCGCCCCGCCAAGAGAATTTATCATCGGTCGCGATATCCGTGTGTTTGAGCAAACCTCCTCGACGAATGACGTGATCGAAAAACTCGCGCGCGACGGCGTGAAGGAGGGCGTCGTCGTTTTCGCCGAATCGCAAACCAGGGGCCGCGGCCGGCTCGGGCGCAAATGGATTTCGCCCGAGCGCAAAGGTCTCTGGTTTTCAGTCCTGTTGCGGCCGGATTTGCGCCCGCGGGAAACCACGCAGTTGACCGTCGCCTCCGCCACGGCCCTGCGCCGCGCGATCCAATCGGAGACCGGCTTGAAGCCGGAAATCAAGTGGCCGAATGACATTTTGATCGGCGGCAGGAAAGTCGCTGGAATCCTGACCGAGTTGAGCGCGGAACTGGACCGCGTCAAGCACATCATCCTCGGCATCGGCGTGGACGTGAATCTCGCCGCGGGCGAATTCCCGGCGGAGCTGAAAAAGACGGCGACGTCGCTTAAAATTGAGAGCGGCAGGACGATTTCACGCGCGGCACTGGCGGTGGCGGCATTGCGCGAGCTGGACCGGGATTATGCGCGGATTTGCGCCCGCCAATTCACGGCCGTCGCGGATGAATGGGAGGAAAATTGCACAACCATCGGGAAGGATGTGACGGTGCAAATCGGCGACCGGAAGATCCGCGGCCGCGCCGAATCGCTCGACGACGCCGGCGCGTTGTTGGTGCGCACCGAACACGGGCGTCTGGAAGCCATCACCGGCGGCGACGTGACGCTGGAGAAATGAATCCGCGAATTTCGCGAGTGGGCACGAATATTTTGGAAAAAGGATATTAATTTGCGACAATTCGCGGAATTCGCGGATTTATGCTTTTGCTTTTCGACATTGGCAACACGCACACGCACATCGGCCTGGCCGATGACCGGCGCGTGGTGAAACAGACCGACATTGCGACCCGTGAATGGTCCGGTGGCGGCGCGCCGGTGCTGGTGAAGCGGTTTATTGGCGGGAACGTCATTGAAGGCGTGGCATTGTGCAGCGTCGTGCCGCGGGCGACTCCGTTCGCCCGCAAATTTGCCGCGCGGCTCGGCGTCTCTTTATTTGAGCTGACCTCAAAAACCGTGTGCGGGATCGGAATTGATTATCCGAAGCCCGCAACCATCGGTCCGGACCGGCTGGCCAATGCGGTGGCCGCGCGCCAGCGCTTTGGCGCGCCGGTGGTCGTGGTGGATTTCGGAACAGCCGTGACGTTTGACGTGGTGGATTCCCGGGGCAATTATGCCGGGGGCATCATCGCGCCGGGGCTGGCGGCGATGACGGATTATCTGCACGAAAAAACGGCGTTGCTGCCGAAAATAAAAATTCGCGAGGTCAAAACAACCATTGGCAAAAGCACGGAACAAGCAATGCTCATTGGCGCGGTGCACGGCTATCGCGGGCTGGTGCGCGAATTAATCTCGGAATTGAAGCGCGAGTTGGGAACCCGAAACCTGCCGGTGGTGGCGACGGGCGGCTATGCGAAATTAATGGCGGCGAAACTGCCGGAGATTTCCGCTGTGGAGCCGAATTTGACCTTGGAGGGCTTGAGGCTCGGCGGCGGGCGCTGGAGTTCAAGCTGCCTGCCCCGGGGCGCGCTGTAGCGTGACTTCCAACTTACCGCCATTTGTAGGCGACCGTGGCAAACACGCCGTGCGCGGTGAAGTTGTTCAGGTTGCCGGAGCCGGGTTCGGAATACCCGGAAAATTGGTAGCGCAATCCGCCGGTCAGACGCTTGGTTAACTGCCGCGTCATACCGGCGCGCAATTCGTGCCGGGTGAAATCCAGGCCCAGGGGAATTCCCGCCGCCGCGTTATCCTCGCTGTAATTGGCGCGGGAAAAACCATAACTGGCCTGCAAACTGGTCTTTGTGTTCAAGGCATACGTCCCCGCGGCGGTGAGGGTGAAAATATCCCCCGTGTAGGGAACGAGGGACGGATCCCCGTTGATGGCGGTGTCAACGTGCGAATGGGTGTAGGTGAAAGTGCCTGAAAAATAGAGTTTCTGGATTGGCGTGAGGGTGACGCCAAGTCCGTAAGTCTGGTTGTGGTAATGTCCATCCTTGACTGGACCGCCGGACGAAACCGTCTGCGACAGCAAGGAATCATAGGCCGGGTCGGTGGTGGACGAATAATCCGTTTTGGCGATCTGCCAGGTCAGCGTTGTCTTCAGCCAGCTTGCCGCGCGCAGGTCGAGTTTGGTTTCGAATTTGCCGGTTTCGATTTTGCGGTTGAGAATGAACCCTGGATAGCCGTTGGTCGGACCGGACGCGCCGTTGACCACGTCGGTGGGATTGTTGTAGTCCGTGTCGCTGGACTGTTTTTGAACCTGCGCGTTCAAATTGAACCAGCGCCACGGCGACGTGTTAAAACCGGTCTGGACATTGTAACGATGGTTCATGGCGTCGTTCTGGTTCACCAGTTCATTGTTGTTCTGCCGTTCGAATTGGTCGGCGCTCTCCTCGTCCAGCCGCGCGCCGGCGAACAGGACCGTGAACGGGATTTTTGTGAAACGCAGATCCGCGTCCTGGCTGGCCTTGAACAGGTTCAGTTTTGAATCCGCCGGTGTATTCACGCCCAAATCGAGTTCGGGGATGCTGTTGCCGAAGCCGTCCTGGGTCGTCCATTCGTTTTGGGAACCGAGCGAAAAGGTCAAAGACGACACGGGGGTGAACAGGCTGGCCATGCTGAATATTTCCGACTCCCGGCGAAGCGCGATCTGCTGGCTGCTTAACTGATTGTTGACGCCGAGCGCCGGGATGGCGGTGGTCTGATCGAAGGTGTCGTTGCCCTTCAGCTTCGAATAGTAAAAGCCGCCCGAAACAAACCACCAGTCGCGCAACTGCTTTTCCAGCGACAACGTGTTCATGCCCTGGGTGGAATGATAGTAGTCCCGCGTATTGACGAAGGTGTCGGGCGCGGTTCCGCCCAGGACAATCTCCGATTCCGAGCTGTTGTTCTTCTCGCGGTAAAACTCAACCCGCGCACCTTCCTCCAGGTGCCAGTCGTTGAAATCGTGCGTCACATCAAGCTTGATGATGTGCGTTCCCTCGTCCACCGCCAGCGCCGCCGGATAATTGTTCTTCCCGTTCGCATAATCCCAGTCGAGCATGGATTTGTCGCCATTTTTGAATTGATACTCGTAGCCAAGAACAACCTGCGGCCGGCGCGGCAGCGTCAGGCCGAAATCCACCCAGACCCTGCCGTTGTCCACATGGAGATCTTGGTTCAGATTGAACTCCGGCGGGGTCACGGTCGAATTGTAACCGCCCGCGTCATTGTAATAGGTCCGCCATTCCTCGAAGCCGCCGCGCACGAAGCCGACGTTGTTTTTTTCCAGCGCGAGTGCCAGCTTGAAATTGTTTTCCGGAACGAGCGCATGGCCTTCGATGGTCAGCTTTTCGCCCGGCGCAATTTGTTCGCTCATGGAAAACCGTCCCACGCCGCCGCCAGGACCTTCGCGGGCGCCTTCGAGTTCGTGGAATTTTTTATCGTTGCCATGCACGCCAATCCAGCGCAATTCCGGTGTGAACGCGAAGACCAGTTCCGGTTCGCGATTCGTGCCCCACACTGCGCCACCGTCTATCCAGGACCGCAGGATGGCGACCTGCGCCGGCGTCAACGGCGGGGTGGTGTCCGGCGGCGGCATTTGAATGGCCGGATCCAAGCCGGAGGCGTAGCGGATCAATTTGCTCTGGTCGCCGTGGCCCGGAACGATGTCGTTGGTGTTGTCATCCCCTCCTTTCAACGCCTCGGAGCGGAGGTCGAGCCGGAAATCGCTTTTGGGTTTCTCCGGGCCATGGCAGCGAAAGCAGCTTTGCTCAAAAATCGGCCGCACGTCGCGGTCGAATGAAATCGAATTGGTGTCAGCGGCGAAAACTGAACACGAACTTCCAAGTTCCAAAAGCCAAATTCCAATCAAGCTCCAAATTCCAAGCTGCGAACGCGGGCCGGTTTGGAAATTGGATTTTGGAACTTGGAAGTTGGAATTTCTCATTCAATACCGCAACTGCGGATCCACATTTGAACCATGGATGGCCGTATGGCAGCCGGCGCTCCAGCAGGTCCCGGCCTGCAGCAGCAGCGTGTGGTCCGTGTTGCCGATGTAAATGTGCCCGCCGGGAACATTCGCTCCCTGCACCTGCGCGTGGCAGCGCAGGCAGAGATTCGGGTCGCTCTCCACGAGCATCTTCTGGTTGATCGAACCGTGCGGGTTGTGGCAGACGGCACAGCCCTCGCGCATCGCCGGATGTTCAAAGACGAACGGCCGCGTCTGATCGCGATGACACTGGGCGCAGCTTTCGTTTTGGCGCGCCATGGCCAGGCCGCCCGCCGGTTTGAAAATGTCGCCGCCATGCGGGTCGTGGCATTGCACGCAGTTCATGTGGCCCTCGATGACGGGATGATGGACGGGCATTTGAAATTCCGCCTGCGTCGCGAGGTGGCAGCGGAAACAGGCGTCCGGCGCCTTGCCGGGATTGATGATGAATTTCACGCCGCCGCCGGCTTGCACGTGCAGACTGCCCGGCCCGTGGCAGACTTCGCAACTGAAGCCGGTGGCACGGGCGGCTTGCCCGCGTGTTCCGGTTTCGATCCGGTCTTCATCGGAACCCGGAGGCAGGATGCCCGCGTTATTGATGCGAAGCCGCGCGTGCGGACTGGCGGGGAACGCGCGGGCGATTTGTGTGTGGCACTGGGAGCAAACCGGGTCGCCGACGAGATGCGCGCCGGGAATCTCCAGCGGCTGGACGGTCGCGCCCGGCCCGGGGGCGGAGCAGGAAATCAACAACAGCGCCGCACCGCCGCCGATGCCAAGGGCAGCCAGCGTCGTGGATGTGCGCAGCCATTTCATCCTGGAGGAGATGGAATATTGACCAATGGCAAAGTCCTGATGACCAAAGAATCACGAAATCCGAATGACGGGTGACGATCCCGGCGGCGGATTTCCATTCGACATTCGACATCCGGCATTTGGGTTTCTTTCGTCATTGGGAAGTTGAAACCACCGAATTCGTCGCCGCCGCGGCGCGGAACATCTGGTCCACGATGTTGTCGGAAAAATTCCCCGTGAAGGGGAAAATCATCTGCAAATGTCCGTCGGCGTCCACGATGAGCGTGCGGAAATTGTGGTTGATGGCGCCGTCATCCGGCGAGTATTCCACGCCACAGGCCCTGGCGAGTGCGGCGATTTTGTCCGGCGGCCCGGTCAGAAAACTCCAGTGGTCCGGGTCATAGTGGTAACTTTCGCCGTATGCCCGCAACATCGCCGGCGTGTCGAAAGTCGGATCGAAGGAGATGGAGATGAAATGCCAGTTGGCGGGCGCGTTGGTCATTGCGGCCAGTTTTTGCGACGCCTCCTGAAAATTCTTCGAGAGGCGCGGGCAGTAATCCGGCAGCGGGCAGCGCGTGTAGAAAAACGTGATGGCCAGCGCCTGCCCGTGAAATTCGTTCAATCTCACGGTCTTGCCCAGCTCGTTGGTGAACATGCAGAACAACAACGGATTTGCCGCCGCCACATTGCGGGATGCCACCGGTTCGCTATTGGGCCGGGGAGCGCTGGTCACCGGCCCGGCGTGCGGGGTGGTTCCAGTTCGCGCCGGGCCGGAGCCTGGCGTCCCGATTCCAATTTTTCGGATTTGATCCACCCAGCTTTCGGCATCCGTCACGTGCAGTTGAAATGAAATTTCGTCGCCGGGATGCAAACCCGCCAGTTCCGTCGGCATCCCGGACCTTGAACGGCATCGTCATGGCGTCCATGTAATTGGAAACGGCCTCGTGCTGGATGACGATTATGTTCGAATCGGTCCCGACCTCCCGCACCAGGCCTTTGGCCGGATAGGTTTGCGCACCGTTGTGCCGCCGGCTGCGAGCGCGGGGATGCCCTCCGATTTCGCCATGCGAATGAAATCAGCAGGCTGAAAGCCGACGAGGCCAAAGGCCACGACTGCATTGTCAATGTTGTCCCGCATGGCCAGTCAGGGATTTGGCATCCGCCCAACGCGATAAAACCTGGGCTGTTGGTTGCGTGCGTGTCCAACAAACACGACCGGATTGCTGGCGGCGACGTTGGTGACGATGGCGAGTCCAATTTGCCGAAGCGAGGTTGAGGAACGCTGGACGACGTAACTCAAGCCCGTGTTGACCAGATAGCTGAATTGAAAATTGGTGCCGGAAAACGCGGCCGAATTGGACAGCGAAACCGCCACCGGCGTGACAACGCTGATGTTCACGGAGTTTGTCGCCGTCGTTCCGCTGCTGTCGGAAGCGATGGCCGAAACGTGTAATTGCCCGCCGCGAGGATTGTTGGTCGTCGCGAAATAGGGCGCGGTGGTGTCATTCGTCACAACCCCCGCGCCGACGCGGAACTGCACATTGGTGATGGAGCCGCCGTTTTCCGAAGCCGTGGCCCGCATGGTCACGTTGGCCGGTGCGGCAAAAATCGCGCCCGGAGCCGGATTGGTGATGGCAACGGTCGGCGGCGAGGCTTATGGAGGCGACAGTCACGGCGCCGGTCATGAAGTTGGGTGAAGAAAAATGTTCTCTGCAATAATAGGAGTAATTGCCGCGGTATGGAAGAAGTGTTTGTGAAAGTATGCGGCAGCCCGGAAGTGATCAGGCCGGAATCCCACAAGCCGCTGGGCACGCCATTGTCATCGCCGGCAACTCCATTGGTGCCGCTGGTCGTGGAATGGAAGGTGGCCACCCAGGTCCAGACGACTTGGTCCCCGGCGTTGATGGAGACGACAGCGGGCGAAAACTTGTCGGCGGGATTTCCCACCGTGACGTGGCCTGGCGCCAAAACCGAAATCCGGGGCAAGGCAAAACAGACTCGCAACCGCGGCGGCTGCGGGATTTGTTTTGTAAAAAAATTGATCTTCATCATTATCTTGGTTTCAAGTTTAAATTATGTTTGATGTTTGCTCCGGCTTTGGCGTATTGAAACACCGAAGCCGTGGATGAGATGCGCCGGGGCGGAAATGGTTCCCAAAAACGTTCGCGGGAACAAATCGCGCGCCTGCCGGCTCTTAACCTTGATGCCGCGATATGGCTGAAAGCGTGGATTTTGAAAGTCTGGTGGCCCGTCATTACGGGCCGCTGTATCAATTCGCGTTCAGCCTGACGCGGGATGAGTCGGATGCCTGCGATCTCACGCAACAAACATTTTGCATCTGGGCCGCCAAAGGCCACCAGTTGCGCGACACTTCCAAAGTGAAAACCTGGCTGTTCACCACCCTGCACCGCGAATTTCTCGGTTCGCGGCGGCGGCAGACGCGCTTTCCGCACATGTCGAACTGGAACCGGCCGCGGCGGAATTGCCGGTGGTTTCGCCGGCGACCGTCAACCGCCTCGACACCGCGCAAGTGCTCGAGGCGCTGGCGCAGCTGGACGAAATTTACCAGGCCCCCGTCGCGCTGTTCTATTTGCAGGACTGTTCCTACAACGAAATCGCCGAAATCCTCGGCGTGCCGCTGGGCACCGTCAAATCGCGCCTTGCCCGCGGACTTGGACCGGCTGCATCAATTGCTGGCGGACAATGCCGCCGGCGCGCAACCGCCACCTCCAAACCGTGAACCGCGACGAAGCCAAATCCATTTTGCTGCTCTACCGGCCCGGCACCGCGGACGCGGATGACCCGCAAATCGCCGAGGCGCTCGCGCTGGCGAAGACGCGATCCGGAACTGGCGCGCTGGCTGGCGGAACATTCCGCGCGGCAGGAGGCCTTGCGCGCGAAATTCCGGCAAATCACCGTGCCCGCCGGATTGAAGGAACAAATCATTTCCGAGCAGGCGGTGTTTTTGCGGCGGCACGCGCGGCGCGAAAAAATTGTCGCCGTGGCGGCGGTGGCGGTCATCGTCGTGTCGCTGGTTGCTCTGGCGCCGTTCTGGCTGCCGCAGCGCGGCCGGCGGCGGACAACACGCTCGCCAGTTATGAGAACCAGATGGTCAGCGTGGCGTTGCGCGGTTATGCCATGGATTTGCTGACGAATGATCCGGCGCAAATCCGCGACCTATCTCGCTCAAAAACAGGCGCCGGCGGATTACATTTTGCCCGCGGGCTTGCAAAAGGCCGCCCTGACCGGTTGCGCGGTTGAAGGCTGGCAAAACACGAAAGTTTCGATGATTTGTTTCCGCACCGGCAGGCCGCTGCCGCCCGGCCAGCAGAGCGACCTCTGGCTGTTCGTGGTGGATCGCGCTTCCGTGAAGGACGCGCCGCCGCCCGGTCCGCCGCAAATCGCCGCCGTCAACCGGCTCATCACGGCCGTATGGACGCAGGGCGACAAGGTGTATCTCCTCGGCACCGAAGGGGACGCGCAGGCCATCCGGCAATTTCTGTGATCATGAACCGCGCAAGCCAATCACGCGGCGTCATTTGTTTTCGATGCTCATGTGGTCCAGTCACCCAGTCGAAATCCGCGCGCGAGCTGGCGGGAACCGGGATGGGAAGGTTGGCGGCATTCGGCGCGGGCGGCGCGACCGTGTTTGGCTCCACCCAGCGGTGCAGCGCGCTATGCCCGTCCGCAAACGAAAACGCGGCGCTCCCGTTGTGATACGACGCGGGCAGGTCGTGCCACTCCGGATAAGTAGTCGCGTTCGAGAAAATACCCGTCGTTTATGCTGTCCGGATGCTCGTCCAGAAACACAAAAATTTCCGACGGCTGCGGATTTGCGTCAGCTTGAAAAATTGCGTGTAGTCGGGATTGTTGATGTTGAACCCGTTGGTTGAAAATGCCCCGGCGTTGCCGACCATGGCGTTCATCGAGTAGCTGCGGATGCGCGCCTCCCAGCCGGCGGCCCTTTGCACCGCGCTCAACACATGGTCGGACGGGCAGCGGAAAACCCGCGTGTTGCCGCTGACAAACGGGCCGAGGCCCGAGTCGGTCAGCGTGGCCAGATTGGTGTTGTCGGAGCTCAAATCCCAGGTCATGACATTGTTGACCCAGTTCAGCGGCGTGCGGAACGACGATCCCGCCATGCCGAGGTTGTAGGGCAGTCCGTCGTCGTGTTCGTTCGCATAGAGCTGCCACGCCAGGTCAAGCTGCTTGGTGTTGTTCAGGCAGACGATGCCTTGCGCCCGCGCTTTCGCCCGCGCCAGCGCCGGCAGCAAAATCGCCGCCAGCATGGCGATGATGGCAATCACCACCAGCAGCTCGATCAGGGTAAAACCCGCGCCGCGCCGGCTTCGCGGGCCGGCGCAGGGATTTTTTGAGACAGACGAACGGTTCATGGCGCAAATTTGCTCAATCCACCACAGCAATATCTCTAAAAGTAACTATTACGCCTGCTTTTCACAGATTTGTCAAAGCCAAAGAACGCGGATTTTCATCGACGCAGGAACTCCGCGATTGCCCCGCCGTTCCCGTTCACGCAAAATGTCCGCTCTATGGCGAGCAGTCGCAGACAATATCCGTTTCATCTGATCGAACCCAAATGGCAGAAAATTTGGGACGAACAGCAGGCTTTCCGCGCGTTCAATCCGGGCGAGAAATTCCGGCGGACCATCCGTTTGCGCATCCGCCACGAACTTTCCGGCAAGGTGGCCGCGACCGCAAGGCTTGCCCGCCGAAATTTTACATCCTCGACATGTTTCCGTATCCGAGCGGCGCGGGCCTGCACGTCGGGCATCCGGAAGGCTACACGGCCACGGACATTCTGGCGCGCTACAAACGCGCGCAGCGGTTTCAACGTGCTGCATCCGATGGGCTGGGATGCGTTCGGCCTGCCCGCCGAGCAATACGCCGTCAAGACCGGCCAGCATCCGCGCGTGACCACCGAGGCGAACATCGCCAACTTCACGCGCCAGATCAAAAGCCTCGGCTTCAGCTACGACTGGTCGCGCGAACTCGCCACCACCGACCCGGAATATTTCAAATGGACGCAGTGGATTTTCCTCAAGCTCTACAACTCGTGGTTCAATCCGGAAACGAACAAGGCCGAGCCGATTGAGACGTTGAATATCCGGCGGAATTGGCAGATCGCCTGCTCGCAGCCGACTGAACAGCAGGTCGACCGACGCGAAGCAGAAGTCGAAATCGTCGCCGCGCTACCGCGATTCCAAACGTCTCGCCTACGTCAGCGAAGCGCCGGTGAACTGGTGTCCCGAACTCGGCACGGTGCTGGCCAACGAGGAAGTCATTGACGGCAAGAGCGAAGTCGGCGGCTTTCCCGTCGTCCGCCGGCCGATGCGCCAATGGATGCTCCGCATCACCGCCTACGCCGAGAAACTGCTGGCCGACCTCGACACGATTGACTGGAGCGATTCGCTCAAGGAAATGCAGCGGAACTGGATTGGCCGCAGCGAAGGCGCGGAGGTGGATTTTGAAGTGTTAGGATCGTCGCGCTGCGACGACCGGACGGCGCAGCGCGCCGATCCCTACCGACAAAATCCGCGTGTTCACCACGCGTCCCGACACTTTGTTTGGTGCGACTTACATGGTGCTCGCGCCGGAACACCGGCTGGTGGATGAAATCGTCACCGAGGAACAATGCGATGCAGTCGAAAATTACCGCGAACACACCGCGCGCAAGAGCGACCTCGAACGCACGGAACTGGCGAAGGAAAAAACCGGCGTGTTCACCGGCGCTTACGCCATCAATCCGGTCAACGGCGAGAAGATTCCGATCTGGATTGCCGACTACGTTCTCGCCAGCTACGGCACCGGCGCGATCATGGCCGTGCCGGCGCATGACGAGCGAGATTTTGAATTTGCGAAGAAATTCAAGTTGCAAATCAAGTCCGTGGTTGGCTCTTCAAGCCATTGCCTTCATTAGCCATCAATTCAACTTTTGGATACGAGATTTCCTAAACTGAAGCGCGATGAAAGAACAGTCGTCATAAATGGCGAAGACGTATTCGTGTTACTTCGCAGACCGAATGTTTCGTTGGAGAAGGAGTCGCTTGGAATTCTGCAAACTCCGAAATTTCACTGAATGGTCTTCCCACCGCCGAAGCCAAAAAGAAAATCACCGCTTGGCTCGAAGAAAAAAATCTCGGCAAGAAAACCATCAATTACAAATTGCGCGACTGGCTGTTCAGCCGTCAGCGTTACTGGGGCGAGCCGTTTCCGATCATTTGGAAAATAGGACGCCGCCGGAAATCTTTATCACGAAGCGTTGCCGGAAAGTGCGTTGCCGCTGTTGCCGCCGACGCTGGAAGATTACAAGCCCACCGCCGACGGCGAGCCGCCGCTCGCCCGCGCGAAGGATTGGTTGAATCTGAAATCCCGACGGCTCGACGCGCGAAACGAACACCATGCCGCAATGGGCCGGCTCGTGCTGGTATTATCTGCGTTATCTCGACGCGAAAAATTCCGGCGCGTTTGTCGGCAAAGAAGCGGAAAATTATTGGATGGGAAGGAGTCCACAGTCCATCGTCCACAGTCCGCAGTCTGACTCCGGACCCAGGACACCGGACTCGGACTTAAATCAACGACGCCAGGCGTTGATCTATACGTCGGCGGCACGGAACACGCCGTGTTGCATCTGCTTTACGCGCGGTTCTGGCACAAGGTTTTGTTCGACCTCGGTCTGGTCTCGACGCCGGAACCGTTTTTCAAGCTGGTCAATCAAGGCATGATTCTCGGCGAGGACGGACAGAAGATGTCCAAGTCGCGCGGCAACGTGGTGAATCCCGACGACGTGCTCGCGGAATTCGGCGCGGACGCGTTCCGCCTTTACGAGATGTTCATGGGCCCGCTGGAAATGGTGAAACCGTGGAGCACCAAGGGCGTCGAGGGCGTCTATCGTTTCCTCGGCCGCGTCTGGCGGCTGTTCGTGGATGAGCAGAGCGAGACGGAATTTGAGCAGGCGGAAACTTTAACAACAAAGGAACAAAGCAACGAAGAATTGCTGGATTTGATCAAGCTCAACTCCGCCATCAAAGACGTGGCCGCGACGCCGGCGCAATTGAAGACGCTGCACGCCTGCATCAAAAAAGTCACGGAAGATCTGGACGGGATGCGCTTCAACACGGCGATTTCCGCGATGATGGTGTTCGTCAACGACGCCATCACCTGGGAGACGAAGCCGGTGTCCGTGCTGCGCGAGTTTTTGATTTTGCTCCAGCCATTCGCGCCGCATCTGGCGGAAGAACTGTGGGAAAACTGCTCGGTCCACATTCCACGCCCACGTCAGGACTGCAACAGTGGACTCAAGACTGGAGGCTCCTGCCTTACGCGCACTGGCCGAAATTTGATCCGGCGCTGCTCGTCGAGAGCGAGATTGAAATTCCGGTGCAGGTGAACGGCAAGTTCCGCGACGTCATCAAGGTGCCGGCGGACGCCGACAACGCGGCGATTGAAGCGGCGGCGAAGGCGTCGGAAAAAGTCCAACTCTTCATCGCCGGCAAGACGATCAAGAAAGTCATCATCGTGCCGAAGAAGATGGTGAACTTGATCGTCGGTTAAGCCGGAGACCGGGGCGCGACAGAATTGAAACCTAATTTTTCAATTCGGCCAGGACCCGCCGCATATGGGCGCAGTCCACCCCGAATTTTTCAAGCTGGTCCATAAAGTCCTGGGTGCAGTCTTCGCCGATGACAGTCCTCATGGAGCGGCTGCCTTTGGGAATGCTGAAGGTTGCCGAAAAATGGACGTGAATTTCGGGTTTCTTTATTCCGTCGGAAGCGGAAGGCTGGACGTGAATGAACGCGATTCGTTCCACGAAGATGACTATTCCGTTTTTGAGCGTTATTGTTTTCATGGTTCAGTTTTGCCTCACCATTTTTGCGCCAGCCAATTTTTTTAGGCTGATCAGTCAGGCGCCAAAAACTTAATCCATCGGAATCTGCTGTCAAATTGTTTTCCTCGCCGTCAAATCGTCGGGGAAGTTCTGAGCGTGCCGAAAAAGAGGGTGAATTTGATCGTAGCTTGATTCCCGTAGCAGCCGATGTGATGAGGCTCCGACTTTAAAATTGGAAAATAGAAAGCTGGAAGGTGTTTTGAGCCTCGTCACCCCGCAGCCGCGAGTTCAGGATTTTTCCGCGCCCGCCAGAATGGTCTGAAAATGCGGCGGCTGTTCCTCGGCGGCGACGATGCTGATTTCGATCTTCTTGAAACCGGCGGCTTCCAGCCAGCGGTGCAAATCGCTCTCGGCAAAGCCCGGCCAGCGGTCGCCGTAAAGCTCGTGCGCCTTTTCGAAATTGTGCTTGAGCAAATCGAGGATCATGATTTGCCCTCCGCGCTTCAGAATTTTGTGCGCGGCGGCAATGGCGGCGGCGGGATTTTCGGCGTGATGCAACGCCTGGCTCAAAATCACGAGGTCAACGCTGTTCGCTTCAATCGGCGGGTTCTGCAAATCGCCCTGGCGGAATTCCAGATTCTTCAGGCCGTTCTTCTTCGCCTTGGCCGCGCCGAACGCGACAATTTTTTCCGAATTGTCCACGGCAATGACCTTTTTGCAGCGGCGCGCGAGCAGTTCGCTCAACAGACCTTCGCCCGCGCCCAAATCGGCGACAACGAGCGGCGGCAGAATCGCGCAGCAGCAAATGTCCGAACGCCTGCCACGAGCGGCCCGGGCCATAGACGCGGTCAAAACGGCCGGCCACTTGGTTGAAGAAAACCTGCGCCTGTTCCTTCCGGCGGGCGAGGACGCGCTTGAGATTGATCTGGTCGCCGCCGTGTTCGGGCAGTTCCTTCGCGCCGCGGATGGCGAGCTGGATGAATTCGCGCGCCGCGTCCCCGGCGTTCTGGTTCAGTCGGTAAAACGTCCGCTTGCCGTCGCGCCGCGATTGCACCAGCGCGCAATCCGCGAGCAGGCCGAGGTGCGTGGAGATGCGCGACTGGCCGAGCCGGGTGATTTCCTGAAGCTCGGCGACGGACAGTTCGTCCCGCTCCAGCAGCGCGACGATGCGCAGCCGGGTCGGGTCGGACAGCGCCCGCAAGGATTTCAAGGTGGAGGACATTTTATTTTTTTGGGCGCGGTTTGATGACGAGTTGTTCGACCAACTTCAAAACCTTCTGCCGGCTTGCGGGCGTTACGGGCAAAGTGGCAATGCGATGTTCTTAGAATGCCAGCCTTGACCAAGCCCGCGTTGAGCAGGGTATCAACATACATGCAAATCTTTTTCTCGGGCCGCAGCCAATTTGCTGGCGGACACGTCATGCAGTTCCACGCACCAGCCGGTCACGCCGCCCGTTCGCCGGGTGCGGAAAGCAATCAGCCGGTCGGTCCAGCCTTCTGGAAATGCCGCCAGGTCGGGCGTCACGCAATCCACAAAAAAACCGTGCTCCCGGAAAAAAACAGAGCGCGCGCCCAATTCGGTTGAAATCAGGCCACTCGCCTGCGGATGCCGCCGCGGATACAAATCCACTTCCATGGACACCAAGCAGCCTCTTGGGCGGGGCGGCCACTGTTCCCAAAATGCTCTGGCTGCCAAAGACAATAAAATCGGAATCCCGCGCAACATGGCCGGCCATTCGGAGCGCCAGTTCAAGCTGCGACTTCTTCATCGTGCTTGAAAAATGCCAGCCGTTCTTTTTCTGACAGAATCCCCACAAATGGATCGCTTTGCCGCAACCGCTGGCCTTCGTCATTGTCCTGCGTGAGAATTTCCAAAACGCGTCCGATGGGGTGGCGGTTGCAAGATCATTTCCCATTCCCGTTGCGCCCGGGCCAGCCCGCGGTTTTTTTTCCGCCAACGTTGCAAGTTCGCGCGCGGAATCCGCATCAGCCTCGGATTACAGCGGATTTTTTTCGCGATGGCGCGGCACATCTCAAGGTTCACCAAGTCAAGCCATTGGTGGCTTAAAACAGGCGGCATTTTGTCTGCCGGTTTCCTCATGGCCAAACTCTGCCCGATATTTCCAATGTTTTCAAGCGCGCCAAAAGATTTTTCCAAAAACCGTTTGACGCGCTCAAAAAATGATATATCATCCTATCTTGATACGTCAATATGTTATTGGCGATAAATCGAAAACCAATTCATGAGCAACCGTTACATCTTTTCATCCGAGTCCGTCGGCGAGGGCCATCCGGACAAGGTCGCTGACACCATTTCCGATGCCGTGCTGGACGCCTGTTTCACGCAGGACAAATTCAGCCGCGTCGCCTGCGAATGTTACGTCAAGTCCAACATCGCCATCATCGGCGGTGAAATCACCACCAAGGCCAAACTCGATTACGTCGCCATCGCCCGCAAGGCCATCCGCGAAATCGGCTACGTCAACGACGACGACGTGTTTCACGCGGACAAGGTGTTCGTCAACGTCATCGTGACGCAGCAGTCGCCCGACATCGCCCAGGGCGTGGACGCGCGCAAGGCCAAGGGCAAGAAGACCGCCAAGCAGGGCGCCGGCGACCAGGGCTTGATGTTCGGTTACGCCAGCAATGAAACGCCGGAGCTGATGCCCGCGCCGATCATGTTCGCGCATCGCCTCGGCCGCGAACTGACGAAGATCCGCAAGAGCGGCAAAGGCCCGGCCTGGCTGCGGCCCGACGCGAAGTCGCAGGTCTCGGTCGTTTATGAAAACGACAAGCCGGTGGCCATTTCCAACGTCGTCATCTCCACGCAGCACGCGGCGGATGCCGAACACGCGGAGATTGAAAAATTCTTCATCGAGAACGTCATCAAGAAAGTTCTCCCCGCGAAAATGCTCACGGCGAAAACCGAATTTCTCGTCAATCCGACCGGCCGTTTCGTCGTCGGCGGACCGCAGGGCGACACCGGTTTGACCGGGCCGCAAGATCATCGTGGACAGCTACGGCGGCATGGGCCGTCACGGCGGCGGCGCGTTCTCCGGCAAGGATCCGACGAAGGTGGACCGCAGCGCCGCCTACATGGGCCGCTGGGTGGCCAAGAACATTGTGGCCGCGAAGCTCGCCGCGAAATGCGAAATCCAGTTCGCCTACGCCATCGGCTATCCCGACCCGGTCAGCGTTCACGTGGACACCTTCGGCACGGCGACGGTTTCCGACGAGAAGATCACCCGCGCGGTCAACAAGGTGTTCAGCTTCCAGCCGGCGGACATCATTGACCAGCTCAACCTGCGCCGTCCGATTTACAGCAAGACCACGAACTACGGTCACTTCGGCAAGAACGACAAGGATTTGACCTGGGAAGCGACGAACAAAGTCGAAGCGCTGCTGAAAGCGATCTAAAGCAAACTTGAATTGCTTATCCGGCGCACATGAAAACCAACGGCAACCAGCAAAGCGGACTTTTCGGTCCGGGACTTTACGCCTCGCCGAGTGGGGCCGCAAGACCATCCAGGTGTCCGAGCACGAAATGCCCGGCCTGATGGCCATCCGCAAAAAATACGGCCCGAGCAAGCCGCTCAAGGGCGTGCGCATCACCGGTTCGCTGCACATGACCATCGAGACGGCGATCCTCATCGAGACGCTCGTGGAACTCGGCGCATCGGTGCGCTGGGCGAGCTGCAACATTTTCTCGACGCAGGACCACGCCGCCGCCGCGATTGCAAAGACCGGCGTTCCGGTCTTCGCGCACAAGGGCGAATCGCTGGAGGAATACTGGGAGTTCACGCTCGCCGCGCTGACGCATCCCGGCAACAAAGGCCCGCAACTCATCGTGGACGACGGCGGCGACGCGACGCTGCTCATCCACAAAGGCTACGAACTGGAAAACGGCAGCGACTGGGTCAACACGCCCAGCGACAATCACGAAGTCGCCGTCATCAAGGCGTTGTTGAAAAAAGTTGCAAAGGAACGCCCTGGTTTCTGGCACGCCGTCGTGAAGGATTGGAAAGGCGTTTCCGAAGAGACAACCACCGGCGTCCATCGTCTGTATCAGATGCTCGAACAGGGCAAGCTTCTCGTTCCCGCCATCAACGTCAACGACTCCGTCACCAAGTCGAAGTTCGACAATCTCTACGGCTGCCGCGAATCGCTCGCCGACGGCATCAAGCGCGCCACCGACGTGATGATCGCCGGCAAGGTCGCCTGCGTCTGCGGTTACGGCGACGTCGGCAAAGGCTGCGCGCACTCGCTCCGCGGATTCGGCGCGCGCGTCATCGTCACGGAGATTGACCCCATCAACGCCTTGCAGGCCGCGATGGAAGGATTTGAAGTCACGACCATCGAGGACACGCTCGGCGAGGCCGACCTTTACGTCACCACGACCGGCAATTGCGACATCATCACGCTGGAGCACATGGCGAAGATGAAAGACCAGGCCATCGTCTGCAACATCGGCCACTTCGACAACGAGATCCAGGTGGACCGCCTGAACAACGCCAAGGGCGTGAAGAAGCTCAACATCAAGCCGCAGGTGGACAAATACACCTTTGCCGACGGCCACAGCATTTACATGCTCGCCGAAGGCCGGCTCGTGAACCTCGGCTGCGCCACCGGCCATCCGAGCTTCGTGATGAGCAACAGCTTCACCAACCAGATGCTCGCGCAATTGGATTTGTGGAAGAACAGGGACACCGCCAAGATCGGCGTCTATCGTCTGCCCAAGAAACTGGACGAGGAAGTCGCCCGCCTGCACCTGGAAAAAATCGGCGTCAAGCTGACCAAGCTCACCAAGAAGCAGGCCGACTACCTCGGCGTGCCGGTGGAAGGGCCCTACAAGCCGGAGCACTACCGGTATTGAACGGTCTCAAGTTTGAAAGCACGGACACCAGATGCTGAAATCTGCTTTTTCCGTCCGTTTTCAGCGGTTGTGTAAAAATGTTGCTTGCAGTCAAGTTGCCTTATGTTATACATGAATATGTCTGCAACACCGCCGGTTCCGAAAGCGCTGTGTTATTTGGAAAAGCGAGCGGCGGATTGCCGCAGTTGAACGAAAGGAGCATGCCATGAACAATTTGCGCCGCACGCGCCACGAAATCACCCGTCGGCAATTCATTCAAACATCCGCCTTGGCCGGGGCCGCGCTGTTGTCGCCTTGGTCCGTGGGCGCCGCCGACGCCCCGGCGACTGTGCGCACCGCCACCGACCAGGTGACCCTGGGCAACACCGGGATCAAGTTGAGCCGGCTTGGTTTTGGTCTCGGCAGCAACAACGGGCGCACCCAGCTTGCGGGCGGCAAGGACGCGTTTGTGGATCTTGTCCATTACGCTTATGACCAAGGCATCACCTACCTGGACACCGCCGAGTCTTACGTGACCTATGGCGTGATAGCCGATGCCATCAAGGGGCTGCCGCGGGAAAAACTTTACATCCAGTCCAAGATGGAAAGGCCGTCAGCGGACGCGCTGGCCGCGATTGACCGTCACCGCAAAGCGTTCAACACCGATTACGTTGACAGCTTGCTGGTGCATTGCCAGACGAGCGGCTTGTGGACCGACACGTGGAAGCAGACCATGGACGCCTTCAACGAGGCGAAGTCGCGAAAATGGATCCGGGCCAAGGGCGTGTCGTGCCACACGCTCCCCGCGTTGCGCGCCGGCATCGCCTCGGATTGGACCGAGGTGCACTTGGTGCGGGTCAATCCGCAGGGCGCCTACTTGGACGCCGAGGCCGAACGGGACAACTGGCGCGCCGTCGGTGGGGACATCACTCCGGTCATGGAGCAAATCAAGGCCACGCACGCGAAGGGGCGCGGCGTCATCGGCATGAAAATTTGCGGCAACGGCACCTTCAGGGACCCGGCCGACCGCGAAAAATCCATACGCTACGCCATGAGCCAGAAAGAAATTGACGCCGTGGTCATCGGCTTCAAGAGCCGCGCGGAGATTGACGAAGCCATCGTCACCGTTAACCGGGCGCTCAAAGAAGTTTAACCGCTCCGATCTCAAGACCATGTTGGTAGCAACCGGCGAACGGAGTCATCTGTTCGCCGGCTGGTTTTATAACCAAAGGCTTGATGCTCTGACCCATTCTTTCAAGCCAGAAATCACACCGGCACGTTGACATGCTGCACTGTGCCCAGATACTATTGCGCCATACTCGGTGAGCGCAAAAGACAATCCCTCTCACACGCGCGGCGTTGAGTGGCGCGGCGCGCCAAAAGCAATTCCCAATCAGAACCGTTATTATGGAGAATGAAACCATGTTGAAGAAACCATCGTCCCTGAAGCTGGCACTGGCGCTCGCCGCCATGGTGCTCCCATCCGTTGCGTTTGCGTTGAACTACACCGGTAGCCAGACAAACCAGGCCACGTTCGAAACCCTGGAAGAGGCCCGCACGAATGGCCCCGTGGCGGTCACGACGCTGGACGGCAACCGGGGCAGGTCTTTCAAATCCCATCCCGTGCTGGACAGTTATCCCAAAGGAACCACTTTCATTTACCGGTCGCCGAACTTGTATGGTGGACGCGCCGCGGCCCGGCTCAACACCGACATTCTGGTGTTTGCGGAGAAATCCTTCGCGAACAAGGACGCCGTGCTCCAATATCTCAAGGATCAGGGCCTGATCCAGATCGTTGATGAAGCCATCGGCAGCGTGATTCTCGTCACGCCGGCGGATGGCAGGGCGTTTGGTCCCGCCGATCAAAAGAATTACTACGCGCTCCAGACCGCCATGCTCGCCCAGAAAGCCAGCGAAGGTGGTGGTGGTGGCGGACGCGGCGGTCGTGGCGGAATGGGCGGAGGTGCAATGGGCGGAGGTGCAATGGGTGGTGGCGGCGCAATGGGTGGTGGTGGCGCGATTGGCGGCGGTGGCGGCGGTCGTGGCGGATTTGGCGGCGGCGGTGGCGTGGGTTATTCTGATGCGGAATATTTCGGCGGGTTTGGCTACACCTACGTCATTGGTATTGATGGCGGTGCGACGTTCTTGAACAACTACGTCGTCGGAACGCTCGACTACGTCAGCCGGATCGCGGGCCTGCTGCTCATCAACGGCAAGATGGAAGCCGTGTGTCAGGTGGCGGACCACGTTCCCGTGTATCTGGTGAATGCGCCGGGAGCCGTAATCGAGAAATACAAACAGGCCAATGCGGCCGAGGCTTACGCGAGTGCTGCCGGCGTGGAATCGTTCTTCAACCAAACGCTGCCGCTGCAAAAGGTGGTGGTGGTTCAGGACCAGAATCCTGATGCAGCCAAGTTCATCAAAGACGCCTACTACAACCTGTTCATCAAGGCCATGCGCGTGCCGGTGATCAAGCCCGGCCTCCACAGCGCGGGCACGCCGTATCAAGGCTACGGAATGGACCAGGCGCCGTTGTCCTTGTGCGCCCGCAATGCCGTGATCAAAGGCGTCACGCGGGACGGCATCCATGTGATCAGCCACAGCGAGGACCGGTTCAACGACCTCAAGACGCCCAACGGCGAATACCTGCAGACCTGGTTTGAATACTTGCCCGAGGAAGTGCTGAACAACACTGCCCCGCCCGGCACCGTGCCGCTCATCCTCGCCAATCACGGCGGCGGCGATGATCCGCGCCAGTTCGTCGAGGAAATCGGCCTGTTGCCGCTGGCCGGTTCCGAGCGCTTCGCCATCGTGGCGCCGGATCACTCCACCATTGCCAACCTGCTGTCCGACGCGTTGCCCAGACTGGTGAAATACATGCTCAAGACCTATCCGGCGCTGGATCCCTCGCGCGTGTATGTAACCGGCTACTCGATGGGCGGCGCGGCCACGCTGCGCGCCATTAACGGCGATCCGTCGGTGTTCGCCGCGGCAGTGCCGATGGCAGCTGCGCCCTACACCGGCACGGCGGAACAGGTGGCGCAGTTCCAGAAGGCGCACCTGCCGGTGATGTTCACCACGTCCTCGTATGACCTGGGCGGCGCGTTTGACCAGGCCAGCGGCCACATCGCGACCGGATACCAGACCCAGATCAATCTGTTCCTCGGCTACAACGGCATGAAGAAGATTGACGCGTTCGACTTTGCGGCCTACCCCGTGAACGGTTTCAAGGCCGACAGCCTGGTGCGCGTGAAGCTCAACGGTGAATACGACAACTACCGCTGGTATCTGAACGATTCCAATGGCGTGCCGATGGTGGCGCTGGCCTACACCATGAATCTGGCGCACGCGCTCTATCCCGAATACGGCAAGATCGGGTGGGAGTTTTTCAAACACTATTCCCGCGACCAGAAAACGGGCGCCATCAAATATAATCCGTTCGCCAGGTAAACAGGTCCAGACAAACCGGATGGGCGTGGGTCGCTGGCATTCCCACGCTAGCCCAACGTTCCGGACAAGCTGCCGGCGGAATATGGCAGTTACAATGAACATTGGCACATCAGCCTGGTAGGGCGGGCAGTCCTTTGCCCGCCGCTGTTGCGAATAAAGGCCTTCTGGTTTGCGACGACGGCGCGCACGGAGTGACGCGCCCTACCTGTGCCGATTTTGTAATGAAGTGCCTTAGCAAAGGCTTTCAGTTTCACCTTGAACAGCGGCCCGCATTCGTTGTCTCATCTGCGTGCGGATGTGAAACCGTTTCTATTCATCGCGGCGTTCATGGCGTTGACCCTCCAGACTTGGGCGGCAAATACCAATGCCAATGCGCCTGCCGTTCCGCCCGTCACCGTTACTGACCTGATTTTCTCCAATCACCTCGCCGCATTGCGCCAGAGCGTCCCGCCGGGATTCAGCATCGTCGTGGCCCGGCCATTCATCGTGCTGGGCGATGAACCGGCTGACACCGTCCAGATGCGCGCCGAGAAGACCGTGAAATGGGCCGTGGACAAACTCAAGCAGGATTATTTCACGCGCGACCCGGACGAGCTGATTGACGTGTGGCTCTTCAAGGACGATGCCAGTTATCGCACCAACGCCCTGCGCCTCTTTGGCGACACGCCCACCACGCCGTTCGGTTATTATTCGGCGCGGCACCACGCGCTTGTGATGAACATCGCCACCGGCGGCGGCACGCTGGTGCATGAGATTGTGCATCCGTTCATGCGCGCGAATTTTCCGCAATGCCCCGCGTGGTTCAACGAAGGGCTGGCATCGCTCTACGAGCAGTCCGCCGAGCAAAACGGCCACATCCGCGGCCTCGTCAACTGGCGTTACAACGGACTGGAACAGGACATCAAGGCTGGAAAACTCATTTCCTTCCGGCAGCTCACCGCCATGAGCGACAACGAATTTTACGGCGCGCCGGACAACCCGAATTACAGCGACCACTACGCGCAGGCACGCTACCTCTGCTATTATCTTCAGGAAAAGGGCCTGCTGGTGAAGTTCTACCGCGAATTCAGCGCCAACGCCGGGATCGACCCGACCGGTTACGAAACCCTGAAGCGCGTTCTGGGCGAGAGCGACATGGCAAAATTCCAGAAGCAATGGGAGAAATTCATCCTCGCCATCCGCGCCGGGTGAGGCGCGGAAAATCAGAAATGCGGAAGGCGAACGGGAGAACCCGTCCGCCTTTTTCCAAAAATTCCCGCAGGGCCGCGCTCAAGCGACGATCGGTGCGATGGCGCGCTTCGCCAAAATCGCGTCCACAATTTTCTTCGCCAGCGCGGGTTTTTCGGCCATCGCCTTTTGCGCGGCATCCTTGCCTTGGCCAATCAGTTCGCCTTCGAATTGCAGCCATGCGCCTTTTTTGTCCACGACGCCGTTTTCAATGCCCACTTCGAGAATGCTGCCTTCCTTGTTGATGCCGTGGTTGTAAATGATGTCGAATTCGGCTTCGGCAAACGGCGGCGCAACCTTGTTTTTCACCACCTTGACCCGGACGTGATTGCCGGTGGCGAGGCCGGCGTCGTCCTTGAGCGTTTCCTTGCGGCGGATGTCGAGCCGGACGCTCGCGTAAAATTTCAACGCCTTGCCACCGGGCGTCGTTTCGGGATTGCCAAACATCACGCCGACCTTTTCGCGGAGCTGGTTCGTGAAAATGCAGGTCGTCTTGGACTTGCCCAAAATCGCCGTGAGCTTGCGCAGCGCCTGGCTCATCAGCCGCGCCTGCATGCCCATCGTGGCCATGCCCATTTCTCCTTCCAGCTCCGCCTTCGGCACCAGCGCCGCGACGGAATCAATCACAATGACATCGAGCGCGTTGGAGCGGGCGAGCGTTTCGCAAATCGTCAGCGCCTCTTCGCCGGAATCCGGCTGCGACACGAGCAAATCGTCCAGATTCACGCCGAGTTTTTTGGCATAGCCGGGATCCAGCGCGTGCTCGGCGTCAATGAACGCCGCCAGGCCGCCGGTCTTTTGGGCGTTGGCGATGACGTGGAGCATGAGCGTGGTTTTGCCGGACGATTCCGGCCCGAAAATCTCGATGACGCGGCCGCGTGGAATGCCGCCGACGCCCAGCGCCAAGTCCAGCGCGAGCGAACCGGTCGGAATCACCTCGATTTTGACCAGCGCCCGGGCGTCGCCCAGGCGCATGATGCTGCCTTCGCCGTAGCTTTTGGTGATGGAGGAGATGGCGGCCTCGAGTTCGCGCGCGTGGGACACAGCGACCTTGGCATCCTTGGTTTCAGTGGCGTTTTTTTCGGTGATTTTTGGCGGCATAAATTTTGAAGTTGATGGTTATTTTTCCAAGACGCGACATTAGTAAATCGGCGCGGAATAGTCAAACGCCGGTTGCGGCGGAAATTATATTCCCCAGGGTCAAACGCGAAAGGACGGCAAGCGAGGCGCGGACGGCTTGCCCGCTCGCGGCAAGATATGGCATTCGCGGGCGAGACGCCGCACTCCGATGACAGGGTTTCGGGGGACTTAAAAATCAAAATGATAGACCAGGTCCAGCGGTTGGCCTTCCCGGCTGCGGCTGTCGTTCCCGCCGTCGTCCTTGAGATTTTTACCAACGGAATAGACAATTTTACGCTCCGGCGAGTAGCGCACCGGCTGGCCGTCGAAATCATCCACCGGCACGCTGTCCAGAAACTCCGGCACGAGCGCGTTCAAGTCCGCCGGCAGCCGTCCGTGCGCCAGTTGAAAGGCGCGTAGTGCGAGGATGGTGCGCGTGGCTTGCAACTCCGCGTCTGATTGCGACTTTATTACCAGCGATGAGGACAGGGCTGGCATCAACATATAATACATGACTTGACCGGTTAAATTTCCACTCAAGACCAATGAAACCGGGCCGGGCCGCGTGTTCATGTCGGGGATTTTGGCCTCGTTGAAATGGTGAGGAGCCGCTTCCACAAGAGGGAGATAATTCTTGGCAAACAGGGCTTTCGTCTGGCTCAAATTGAAGACCGGTAATACCCGTATTCTAAGCAAGGGGAATCCATTACTCATTTCCGGATCCTTAATTTTGCCACCGCGCAAGGCCTCAATGTTTCCAATCGCGTAATGATATTCAGCCCTAATGCTGTGGGCAAACGCCGCGCCTTCGTCTGCCGGGTCGAGTTCAAGCTGGCGGATGTAACTTTTCAGTTCCGTCGGAGTCAAATGTGTTTTGCCCGACCAGTTCCGCATTTGCGTCAGACCCATGCTGTTGACTGCCTTGCCCACCAGGTAGGTAATCAGCACGCCGCCGGAATTTTGCATCTTTCGCCCGATCTGGATGTGGTTTACGATTTGATCAAACCCCTCCTGATCCCGGCCACCGCGCAGAAGGACGATTTCGCGAACCGCAGCCACTTTCGCCAATTTTTTCCAGTCCGCCAGGTAAGGCAGCAAGTCATTGGCATTGGAAATTTCCGGCACCTGCAAGTCCGACAGTTTTGCGGCGGCATCCCAGCCCGCAAGCGCCTCCCGGTTGGTGGCCAGAACCTTGTTGGCCAGGCTGTCATCCCAGTTGGTGTTTCCTGCCAGATCCGAAAGCCGTCCGTTCTGGTTGTCCGGCCACGAGAGATGGCGGCGCGCCTCCTCAAGGGTGTCAAACGCGTTCGAGCCGGCGGGAAGGCTGGCGCGTTGCAGTTGGAGATCCTTGTCCACGACCGTCGCGGGCATGATGGACCGCAGGAACACAAATGCGTAGAGCAGTGCGAGAAAGCCGAAAAATCCCAAACCGATTCGGAGAAGCCACTTTTTCATGCCCGACAAACTGCGCCCGCCGGCAAACCAAGGCAAGTTTTTTGGTTCGCGCCAAGAACGCAGCCCAGCCAGATTGGCTGGGCTGTTTCATCAAGTCAGTTTGAAATCAATGACCGACCCACAGCACGTCGAGATAGCCGGGGCCGCCGCCGCGGCCGCCGCGCCGTCCGCCGCCAGCCGGCGCATTCGGAGCTGGCGCTGGGGCGTTCATAGCAGGAGCCACGGCCGCCTGCGGCGCGCGTTCAGTGCAGATCAGAACTATCCGGTTGTTCTTGGTGTCGAGCGAACAGGTTTTGCAACCAGCCTTGGTTTGCACGGTTTGTTCCACCACAAAGCTGGTGGGGGTGCTTTCCTTGATGATGGTCAGCGTGCCGTCACGCTGCGAACTGAAGGCTTCCATCGTGTTGGCATTGAATCCGCCCCCGTCCGTGCCATTGCCGATGGGCAGAGTGGCAATCACCTTGCCGTCATCGGCATTCAGCACGACGCAGACGTTGGGGTTGGCGCACATGGCGAACAGGATGTGATTCTTCGCGTCAAAACCGAGGCCGGCCGGTTCGCCGCCGGTGGCGCCGAGGTCATATTTGGTGACGAGCTTCAGGGTCTTCATATCCACCACGGCGATCTTTTTCTCGTCCTCCACGCACACATACAATTTCCCCTGCTTGTCGCTTTGGGCCTGTTCCATCGCGCCGCCGACTTCAATGGTGCCGGTCACCGTGCCCTCCTTGGGATCAACCATCGTGATGCTGGGGGCGGAGTGGCTCAAGATGAGGACCTTGCCCGTGAATGGTTCGAGCAGGATGCCGTCGGGCCCGCCCTGCACGACAATGCTCTTGATCTTCTGCATTGTCACCGTGTCGAACATGCCCAGCGGTCTGCTGCTGCTGATGCCGTGATGCGAGGCGGTATCAATGGCCACGCCGCGGCCGTTGATGTTGGTGAGGGCACCGATGTATTTGTGGGTGTCCAGGTCAAACACGTAGGTGTCCGATCCGCGAGGCACATAAACGCGTCGTCCGTCGTTGTCGGCAAAGACATAATCAATGCCGCCGTTGCCCATGAGCTGGGTGGTGTCGAGCACTTTGTAAGGGGTGGCTGGTTGTGCGATGGCATTGCCGGCCATAAGGCCGATGCCAAGTAATAGGAGCGGGAGCTGCGCCAGTTTTGTCATGGAAAAGTTGTATTGATTGGTTGTTATTGATTGCATGGACAGTCTGTCAGACGCGGGCAAAAGAACAACGGTTTCAAAATTACAGTTTTGTCATAATTAATCGGTGGGGTGGAGGTATAAATGACAGAACTGTCATGCGCCGTTCAGCGTGCGTTCATTTCAATTTCATTAAATGGCGTGACTTAAGTTTCAAAACAAACCAAACGAACCGTTATGAAAATGATTGTCTGTTCCACGCTGGCGGCTGTCCTGCTGGCCGGTTGTGCCACCGAGAACCAAGCCCAGCTCATGGCCGAAGCCAAAATCAGCAAGGAAACCGCCCGGCAAACCGCGCTGGCCAAGGTGCCCAACGGCACACTCAAGGCGGCGGAACTCGAAAAAGAAAAGGGCAAGCTGCAATGGTCGTTCGACGTCGCAATGCCGGGCACCAAGGACATCACCGAGGTGAACGTGGACGCCATGACCGGCGACGTCATCTCCGTGGACAAGGAATCGGCGCAGGGCGAAGCCAAGGAAAAAGATTAGCGGTTCCAGATCGCGCCAAAGACAACGAGTCCCAAGACGGTGGTCATTGTCGGATCACATCACCAAACAACCGTGGCGCTTTTTCGTTTCAACCATCCAGTGTTTCAGCGATTCTCGAATCATGCGCGTGCTCGTGGTTGAAGACGAAAAGAAGACGGCGTCGTTTGTCCGCAAGGCGCTCCAGGCCGAAGGCTTCGCCGTGGACGTTTGCCACAACGGCGACGACGCGCTGGCGGCGGCGCGGGCCACGCCCTTCGACGGCATCGTGCTCGACATCATGCTGCCGGGCCGCGACGGCTTGAGCGTGCTGCGCCAGTTGCGCGAACGCAAAAATTCCACGCCCGTTCTGCTCCTGTCCGCGCGCGGCGAAGTCAACGAGCGCGTCGAGGGCTTGAACGCCGGCGCGGACGATTATCTGCCCAAGCCGTTTGAACTCGTCGAACTGGTCGCCCGCGTCCGCGCCCTGACCCGGCGCGGCGGCGAAAACAAATCCACCGTCCTGCGCGTCGCGGATTTGACGCTGGACACGCTGACCCACCAGGCGCAGCGCGGCGAAACGAAAATCGAACTGACCGCGCGCGAATACCGGCTGCTGGAATTTCTCATGCGCTCGGCGGGCCGGCTGTGCGGGCGCATGATGATTCTGGAAAAGGTCTGGGATTACGATTTCGACCCCGGCACCAATCTCGTGGACGTTTACATCCGCCGGCTGCGCGAAAAAATTGACGCGGACTTCGAACCCAAGCTGCTCCACACCGTTCGCGGCGCGGGCTACATGTTGAAGGAGAACGCCATGACCATCCGCACGCGGCTGACTTTGTGGTATGCGGGCATTTTGACCGTGTCGCTGCTCGTGATCGGCTACGGCACCTATCAGGAAATTGACGAGCAACTGCGCCACGAACACCGGCGCGAGCCGGCGGAGCACGCCATCGGTGAAACCGGAGAAATGGTTTTTCAAGTCGGCCTGCCTGCGGTTTTGCTGGGGCTGCTCGGCGGCTGGTGGCTGACCCGCCGGGCGCTTGGCGCCGGTGAAAAAACTGACCGACGCCGCCACCAAAATCCACGAGCGCAACCTGCGCGACCCGCTGCCGCGCACCCGCAACGGCGACGAACTGGACCAGCTCACCAAGGTTTTCAACGACATGCTCGCGCGGCTCGACGATTCGTTCAAGCGCATCCACGAATTCACCCTGCACGCCTCGCACGAACTCAAGACGCCGCTCACCGTCATGTGCGGCGAGGCGGAAATCGCGTCGCGCGACGAATCGCTTCCCGCCGCCGAACGCGAACGCGCCGCCAGCCAGTTGGACGAATTGCGCCGGCTCGCGCGCATCGTGGACGGCCTGACGCTGCTGGCCAAGGCCGACGCGGGACAGGTCGCGCTGAAATTGGAGCCGCTGCGTTTCGATGAACTGGTCCGCGAAGATTTCGCCGACGCGCAAATTCTGGCCGAGCCGCACGGCATTCAAGTTGAACTCGCCAGCCTGCGAGGAAATCTCCGTGCGCGGCGACCGGCACCGGCTGCGCCAGTTGCTGCTCAATCTGGCCGACAACGCCGTCAAATACAACCAGCCGCAAGGCGGCGTGACGATGAGCCTGCGTGCGATCCGGCGACATGGCCGAATTCACCATCGCCAACACCGGCGCGGGCATTCCGCCGGAAATTTTGCCGCGCGTTTTCGACCGGTTTTTTCGCGGCGACCCGGCGCACAGCCAGGCGGTGGACGGCTGCGGCCTCGGCTTGAGCATTGCGCAATGGATTGTTTCCGCGCATAACGGAACGATCAAAATTGAGTCGGACAACGGCGAAACCAACGACCGTCACCGTCCGTCTGCCGTTGGAAGCAAATCAATGAAACATTCAACATTCAACGTTCAACATCGAGCATCCAATGGCAGGGCGCGACACTCCGTGCGCGCCGCGCCAAACCGGTGCGATACGGCGCGCACGGAGTGACGCGCCCCACCTAATCTTTGGGCGTTGGATGTTCGATGTTCGATGTTTCGTGTTTCTGCATCACTCCTTTTCGCCGCCGGCTGCGCCACCTATCATCCGCAACCGATTTCGCCGGAGAAAACCGCCGCCGCTTTCGACGCGCGGTCGCTCGCCAGTGAAAACCTGCACGCGTTTCTGGAAACCAACCACGTCACCGGCGGCTGGCCGCGGCAGTCCTGGGATTTGAACGCGCTCACGCTCGCGGCGTTTTATTATCAGCCGGCGCTGGCCGAGGCGCGGGCGCAATGGGCGGCGGTGGAGGCGGCAAAAATCACGGCGGGCGAACGCCCAAATCCCACCGTCGGCTTCACGCCGACCTACGACACCACCGATTCCACCGCCGTGGATTCTCGGCGTGACGTGGGACATCCCGATTGAAACCGCCGGCAAACGCGGCAAGACGCATCGCGCGAGGCGGAGCATCTTTCCGAGGCGGCAAAATGGAATTTCGTTTCCGCCGGCGTGGCAGACGCGCAGCCACGTCCGCGCCGCGCTGCTCGAATCTTTACGCCGCGCGCGAAACCGAATCGCTGCTCGCGCGGCAGGAAGCGGCGCAAAGCAACGTCGTCCGGCTGCTCGAAGGCCAGCTTGCCGCCGGCGCGGTGTCCAGTTATGAAGTCACGCAGGCCCGCGTCACGCTGGAGCACCACGCGGCTGGCGCGGCAGGACGCCACCGGCCAGTCCGCCCAGGCGCGCGTGCAACTGGCCAGCGCGCTCGGCCTGCCGCTGCGCGCGCTGGACGGCGTGAAATTTTCCTTTGCCGGGCTGGATCAATTTCCGCAGAACTTGACCGCGCCGGAAGTCCGGCGCGACGCGATTTTGAACCGGGCCGACGTGCGCGGCGCGCTGGCCGATTACGCCGCCAGCCAGTCCGCGCTTCAGCTCGAAATCGCCAAGCAATATCCCGACCTGCACCTCGGCCCCGGCTACGAACTGGACCAGACCGACAACAAATGGTCGCTCGGCGTCTCGCTGGATTTGCCGATTTTGAATCACAACCAAGGCCCTGTCGCCGAGGCGAAGGCAAACCGCACCGCCGCCGCCGCGCATTTTCTGACGGTGCAAACCACCGCCATCGCCGAAATTGACAGCGCGCTGGCCGGTTACGACGCGGCGTTGAAAAAATCGGCGACCGCAAAAACATTGCTGGATGACATGCAGAAACAACTGGATTCCGTTCACGCGCAGGCGCAGGCGGGCGAGGTGGAACCGCTGACCGCTGGCGAACGCCGAAGCCGAATACGCCACCGGCGCGCAAAGCCAGTTCGACGCGCTCGTCAAGGCGCAGGAGGCGCTCGGCCAGTTGGAGGACGCGGTGCAAAGTCCGTTGACGCTGCCGCCGGAAACGCTCGACGCGGCGCAGAACAATCTTTCCAAAACTGAACAAATGAAACGAACACAACTCATCATCGGCATCGTCTTGGTGGCTGCGGGAGCTGGGCATTTATGCGCTGGTCAAATCTCACGGGGCGGCTCCCGATTCGGACGAAGCGAAGGCGGAAGAAAGCGTGCCATCCGTCGTCCCCGTCCAGCTCGGCACACTTAAACAAATGACTCTTCACAAATACGTCAACGGTTACGGCACGGTGGAAGCCGCGCCCGCCACAGCGGACCAGCCTGCGGCGGGCGCGCAGCTTGCCGCGCCAACCGCCGGGATCGTGACCAAGGTGAACGTCATCGCCGGCCAGCAGGTCCAGAAAGGCGACGTGCTCGTGGAATTGAATTCAGGAACGGCGACATTCGCTTCCGCACAGGCCGCAGTCGAGCGGCAGAGAAAATTATATGAGCAGCAAAATACTTCGTTGAAAAATTTGCAGGACGCCGAGTCGCAACTGGCCCTTTTGCAAGTCACCGCGCCGCTGTCCGGCACCGTTACAAGGCTTGCCGTCAAGCCCGGCGAGGCGGTGGATGTGAACATGCCCGTCGCAGAGGTGATTGACTTGAGCCGGCTCGCCGTCGGTTCGGAAATCCCGGCGGCGGAGGCAACGGATTTGAAAACCGGCCAGGAGGTGCAGGTGCAAGGCGAAACGCCGGTGACAGCGGAGCTTTCATTTGTCAGCCCGGCCGTGGACACAAAGAACGGCACGATCCTGACGCGGGCGTTGTTGCCGAAGGATAGCGGTTTGCGGCCCGGCCAATTTGTGCAATTGAAGATTGTCACGGCGGTTCACACGAATTGCCTCGCCGCGCCGGGCGAGAGCGTCGTGACCGGCGACAGCGGGCAAAGCGTCATCGCGCTGGTGAACGGCGACACGGCGGCGCAAACCCCGGTGCAAACCGGCTTGCGCGAGAATGGCTGGGTGGAAGTCTCGGGAACAGGACTCAAGGAAGGCGCGTCCATCG
Organism: uncultured Verrucomicrobiae bacterium; assembly: GCA_963711945.1. Classification (GTDB taxonomy): domain Bacteria; phylum Verrucomicrobiota; class Verrucomicrobiia; order Limisphaerales; family UBA11358; genus UBA11358. The sequence goes on from CAVQGB010000010.1 coordinate 1,032,867, forward strand.
TGACGGTGGGCGCCTACGGGCTGCCCGAAAAAACAAAAATCAACGTGGTCAAACCAGGTGGCGACGAACAGAAATGACCAATTCCTAAACCCTAATGACTAACGAATTACCAATGACAAAGGACAAATGCCGGCCGGAAATTCGCCGCTCAATCGCCCATTTGCCATTCGAGCTGTGTGATTCCATCGTCATTATGCTTTCGTCATTAGTCATTTCCCAAGGGCGATTGATTTATTCCGAGTAATTTCCCAATGGCTTCCACCACCTCATCATCCCTGGGCCGGTTCGCCACGCGGCACGCACTGTCCATCACGTTCATCGCGGTGGCACTGTGCCTGGCAGGTGTTTTGTCGGCACTGCGGATGCCGTCGTCGGTCTTTCCGCAGACGGATTTTCCGCGCGTGGTCATTCTCGTGGACAACGGCATCATGCCCGCCGACGAAATGATGGCCACGGTGACGCGGCCCATCGAGGAGGCGATGAAAGACATTCCGGGCGCGGTGACCGTGCGCTCGGCGACCAAGCGCGGCTCGGCGCAGATCAATATTTTCTTCAACTGGCGCGTGGACATGCAGCAGTCGGAACTTTACGTGCTGGGCCGGCTGTCGCAAATCCGCGGCGATTTGCCCGCGACCGCCGGAACCGAGGTCGAGCGCGTGACATTCTCCGCGTTTCCCATCATCGGCATCAGCCTCACCAGCTCGAACCGCGACGTCATGGATTTGTGGGAGACGGCGAATTATCAATTGAAACCGGTTTTCCTGCAAATCCCCGGCATCGCGAAGGTGGAAATCATGGGCGGCCACGTGCCGGAATACCACGTCATCGTGGACCCGCTGAAATTGCAGTCTGCCGCACTTGGTTTGCAGGATGTGAGCGGCGCGCTGACCAAAAACAACCTCGTCGCGCCCGCCGGCATGATCGAGGAAAATTATCACCTTTACCTGACGACGGTGGACGGGCGCGTCCATTCGCCGGACGACATTGGCAACGTGGTGATTGCCGTTCGCGGCAGCCATCCGATTTGCGTCCGGGACGTGGCGCGCGTCGAGCGCGGACCGGCGCCGGCCTTCACCGACATCACCGCGCAGGGGCGCCAGGCCGTTCTGCTGAACGTCCAGAGCCAGCCCGACGGCAGCACGCTGGATATCGCCACAGCGCTCAACGCGAAGTTGCAGCAGCTCCGGCAGGAATTGCCGCCGGACATGCATCTTTCGTTCTATTACGACCAGTCGCAGTTTGTGCGCGACTCCGTCAGCAGCGTCTGGTCCGCCATCCTCTTCGGCCTCATCCTGTCGGTGTTCATTTTGTATTTCTTCCTGAAAAATTGGGGCAGCGTGTGGACCGCCATCGTCACCATCCCCATCACCGTGCTCGTCACCTTCATCGCCATGAAGCTGGCGCACATGAGCTTCAACATGATGACGCTCGGCGGCATCGCCGCGTGCATCGGCCTCATCATTGACAACGCCATCATCGTCGTGGAGGCGATGTGCGTGAAAATCGCCGCCGGCCGTCCGCGGCTCGCGGGCATCCAGGAGGCCATCGGCGAAATTTTTTATCCGCTCATCGGCTCGACATTGACGCCGGTGGTGGTGTTCATTCCGCTCGCGTTTTTGACCGGCGTGGCCGGCGTGTTCTTCCGCGCGCTGGCGCTGACAATGGTCGTGTCGCTGCTCGTGTCGCTGGTCCTGGCGCTCACGCTCACGCCGTCGCTGGCGGCGTGGTTCATCCGCGGCCAGCGTGGCGGCGACGCCTCGTCGCCGAAAGTGAACGCGACGCCTTCGTCGCGCGGAAATGAAATCACCGCTTCCGGTTTGCAGGCGGGCGACGAGGCGTCGCCGGCACCTTCTGCGACGGGGGCGTCGCAGCTACGCTTGGAAGGCGGCTTCCTGTTGCCGCGGGTCATCTGGATTTACGAGCGCGTCGTTCGCGTGGCATTGCGGCATTGCTGGCTGACACTGTTGGCGTGCGGACTGGTTTTTGCCGGCGGCGTTTTCATCTTCCAAAATCTGCAAACCGATTTCCTGCCCGAATTTGACGAGGGCGGCTTTGTGATTGATTTCTGGGCGCCGCCCGGCACGAGCCTCACCGAAACGTCGCGCATCCTCAACGAAGCGGAAGACATCCTGCGCGCCAACCCAGATGTCGAGAGCTATTCGCGGCGGCTCGGCGCGGAAATGGGCATGTTCATCACGGAAGCCTATCGCGGCGACTACGCGGTCAAACTCAAGCCCGGCCGCAACCATTCCACGGACGATGTCAAAGCTGAACTGCGCCACGAATTCGCCGAGCGCTTTCCGATGATCCGCTGGGAATATCCGGGCATTCTCACCGACGTCATAGGCGATCTGCAACTGACGCCCGAACCGATTGAAATCAAATTATTCTCCCCGGACTTGAAATGGCTGCAACAGGCCGCGCCGCGCGTCGAGGACGAAATCAAAACCGTCCCCGGCGTCGTGGACACATTCGACGGCCTCACCGAAACCGGCCCGTCCGTCAATCTTCGCGTCCGCCCCGCCGATGCCGAGCGATTCGGTCTCACCGCGCAGGACATCGCCGACACCGCGAACACCGCGTTGCAGGGCGAGGTCGCATCGTCCATGCTCGAAGGCGACCGCGTGGTCGGCATCCGCGTGCTCGGCGAGCCGGCGAGCGTCAACGGCGTCGCCAAGCTGCGCGAATTGCCGCTGCGCACGCCCGACGGCGCGGTCGTGCGGCTGGACCAGGTGGCCGACGTGAGCGTGGAACCCAGCCAGGTCGAACTGGTCCGGGACGATTTGCGCCAGGACATCATTGTGACCGCGGCGATCGAGGGCCGCGACCTTGGCAGTGTGATGAAGGACATCCAGGCGAAATTGGGCCGGGACAAATCGCTGCCGCCCGGGACTGTGGAATACGGCGGACATTTCCAATTGCAACAGGAATCGTTCCGCAACCTTGTTGTGGTTCTGGCCTCCGCCATTCTGCTGGTGTTCACCGTGCTGGTGATCGAATTCCGCTCCTTCAACGAGCCGGTGGCGATTGTCTTCGGTTCATTGCTGGCGTTGTTCGGCACGGTCGCCGCGCTGTGGCTCACCGGCATCACGCTGAACATCGTCTCCTACCTCGGCGCGATCATCGGCGTTGGCATCGTCGCCAAAAACGGCATCCTCATGCTGGATTTTTCACGGCAATTGCAGGACAACGGTGTCGAACTTGTAGAATCGCTCGTACGCGCCGGCCATCGCCGCTTGCGCCCGGTGCTGATGACCTCGCTGGCCGCCGCGCTGGGCATGTTGCCGCTGGCCTACGGCATCGGCGCGGGCGCGGACATGCTGCGTCCGCTGGCCATCGCCGTCATTGGCGCGCTGTGCATTTCCGTGCTGCTCTCGCTCATTGCGACGCCGGTGGCGTATTACGTTCTCCGGTCATTCCAAAGAGTCTCGCTGCCGGAATAGGATTTGCAGCGCATGATTTTCCGGTTTAGAGCTTATCCGTAAATAGAGTTTCATGTTAAAGTCAGCATATACGCCAACAAATCAAGGCCGCCGCGCATTGCAGCAAGGCCAGAAAGTTGGCGGCGGTTTTTTCATAGCGCACCAGCAGCTTGCGGAAGCTGTTGAACCAAGGGTGTGTGCGTTCAACCACCCAGCGGCGCGCGCGCTGCCCCTTCCGGCAGGCGGGTGGTCTGAAACAGCCAACCGGTAAGCGCCTTGTCATGCCGCAATGACGCCGTTTTTCTGGCAAGGATGATGAAAACCGCCTGGGTAATCTCCTGGGTGGCATGTGGATTGCCTGCCTGCCTCAACGCGACGGAATAAACCAGGTTGATATGCCGCGTCACCAGCGCCGCAAAGGCATCGTCGGAATTATTTTCCGCATACTGCCGCAACAGCGCGCTATCGTCCGTTGATTGCATTCACCAATAAGTGTGCGCCGCTTCGCCAAAGCCGACAATTAATTTACGGCCAATTCGAACCGGAGCGGCGACTCGGACAAAAGTGGTGTCGCGCTCCGCTTTCCGCCATAGTCCAAAGATTACCCCATCACTCCGATGGGGCCACGTCGCTCCACTGGCGATCTTGCCGGTTTTTGAAATAATAAGGGTGCTGACATTTTAAGACGATTCCGTTGTTGACGGCGGACACAGCCGAATTGTGGCAGTAGCATTCAACCCGAACTCCGAAATTGGAATGGGGAGCGCACGCGCCTCGCGTGCCGTTTTCCGCGCCCTCGCGGAAAACCTCGCGCGCACAAAAAAGTTCCGATCGTTCTAGGCGGTCTCACGCGCAAGGTGCTGGACGCGAGGCGCGTCCAGCCGCACCCGAGGGCGGGCGCGCTCCCCAATTCCTGTTTTCGGGTTCAATGTGTGTTCGCCTTTGGACAATCGTTTGGAATTGCCGACTTGCGTTTCAGGACAATGACGCCCACCAACGCCGCATAGGCCAGCACCACGGCCACGTTAAAGGCAATTACCTCCGCTGGTGTCGCGATGCGCGAAACATCCGAACTGATGCGGGCCAGATGTTGATAATAGTTGAAAAAGAACAGCGTCAACAGACCCAGCAGCACCGGAAAGACCACGAACCAGCCGGCGCGCAATGATTGAAATCGCGGCATGTTTCGCCATTGCCAAAAGCCGCGCACCAAACACACAACCATAAAAGCTGTCACCAAAACGGCGTGTCCAGGATGTTGTTTCCATGACTCCTGCGTCATCACGAATATCGTCATCCCAATGGCAAATGCCATCCACTTCACCATTTTTAATCTGGCCTTGGCCCTGGCTTCGGCTGAATCGCCTGGATCGTCCGTTGCCTTTCGCGGCCGGATCCATTCGGCGGCCACAAAAGTGTTGTCCTCGATTTGAATCCGCAACCGTTGCCGAACATGGTAGGCGACCGCCGCCGTGCCGTAGGCACACAGGACAAAGAGAAACGTGGCAGCCAGAAATTCGGCATGAAGCGGCGCACGGAAATAATCCAGACTCAGGGCAACAAAGAACGGCGCAAACACCGCCAGCGATATAAGCATCCGCTTCCCATACCATTGTTGTTGCATGAATTTGCGTTCGCGCGGCGATTTGCTGTCATCTATCTGTGCTTTGAAAGAAATATAGGCGCCGCCCAGCATGGCAAGCAATCCACCCAGCGTCCCGACCGTGGCGACACCTTTGGCGGCGGCGCCGCCCTTTGCCAGAGCCGCACCCACCGTGGCCGCCTTGGCGGAGGCCACCGCCACCGGCAACGCCGCCAACACGCCCAACGTGAAATGTTTCCCCGGTGCCGTTTTCTCCAGCGCGCCTTCCACAAACGCCAGCACCTGTTCGTGCAGCATTTTCCGGCCGCGCGACAGCCGCTGATGCACGGCATCCTCGCTTAACTCCAATGCTTCCGCCACGCGCTCGACAGATTGATGTTCGCGGTAAAACAACACCAGCGGTTCGCGGTAAATGTCGGGAATCTTTTCGAGCGTGCGCCAGAGAATCGCCGACTCTTCGTTGCTAATGGTGTATTCCACCGGCAGCGGTTCGGGCGAGTGCGATTCGGCCAGCTCTTCCAGCGATGCGGCCGCGCTCGCCGGTTCCCGGCCTTCGCGCCGCAGAAAGCCGTTGATGCAATTGCGCGCAATGCCACACAACCACGCCCGCAGCTTGTCTCGTTCGCGCAGATGACTAAGATGCGTCCACGCAGTGATAAACGTCTCCTGAGCCAGATCTTCGCTCTGGCTCAGGCTGCCCGTGGCGCTGAACGCCAGCGAGCAGACCAGCGACTGGTAGCGCGAAACAATCTGGCCGAAAGCGTCGCGGTTTCCGGACAAAGTCGCCCCCACCAGCTCGGCATCAGTTTGCAGGGCGGCGGACATTGTGTTGGCAATCATCATAACACCGCATAAGTGGCCGGCCAGCGCGGAAACTGACAAACTATTTTGATGACCGGCCGGCTTTTTCCGCCGGGCACCTTTTTCGGCATCGCACGAGCCGCATGAATTTTCAATTAACCGGCAAGGAATCCATCGGGGCAAGTGGCCGGCTCAACTTTGTTTCGCGCGCTTCTCCATTTTCCGCCGCCACCACATCCAAATCATCATCTGGACCGACATCGGCCCGAAGCACAGCAGCCAAAACAAATTGCGCGGGCCGGCCTGCGTGAAGTCGAGCCAGCGATGGCGCAGAAAAAATTCCCCGGCGACGGCATCGTTGACATGATTTCCCAGTGCCGCACCTCCGCTGGCAATGTCATGCGCCGCGACCATGCCGCCCATTGCTGCGTGCCAGCCGAGTGCCATGCCGCCGGAAGCAACCCAACCGATGGCTCCGCCGCCCAATGCCACCCCGCCAATGGCGAAACCGCCAAAAGCCAGCAACCCGATGCTCAAGCCGCCGAATGATAGGAGCCCGATGCTCAATGCGCCCGTGCTGATGCCGCCCACGGCCATGCCGCCGCTGGCATAAATAATCCCATACGCCCGCTCGCCGCTGGCGATCCAGCCGATGGCGGGCGGAATTTTCTCTCCCGGCTTCCGCACCTTGCCCGATGCCTGCCAATGCACCAGCGGCAGGCCAAACAGCGTGGCACGGCTGCGGTATTCCCGCGTTTCAAGCGGAGGTTTGACCCGAAACAATTCCGGATGCCGCTGCTGTTCCTCCTCGCGCAGTTGTCGCATCGTGCGGTTATGACGCCAGGAAAACCCAAAAGCAAAAATAACCCAGACCAGCGCCAGCGCCCAAATCAGCGCCAGGGCGACGGCTGGATGATGTTTCCAAAGCCGGGGAGAGAAGTAGCCGGCAATCAACGAGCAGCCCAGGAAAAACAAGATGCCGCCGACAAGGATGATTATCCCGAACCGTTTAATCAAAGCACCCTCTCGCGGCGTCCGGGTGTTTTTGAACGCTTCGCGCCAGCCAAAGAAACCGAACAGGAATCCCAGCGCCGGACCGCTCAAAAAACCCAACACCACGGCAACGACACTCATGCCCGACACTGCCGCGCCGCCTTTTGCGGCGGCAGCAATGGTCGCGGCCTTGGCGGAAGATGCGAGCGTGATCGGCAACGCCGCGAGCACACCCAGCGTGAAGGCCTGGCCGGGATTGGATTTCTCCAGCGCACCCTCCACAAACGCCAGCACCTCCTCGTGCAACATCTTCCGGCCACGCGACAGCCGCTGCTTCACGGCGTCCTCGCTCAATTCCAGATTCTGCGCGACGGCCTCGATGGATTGATGTTCGCGGTAAAACAGCACCAGCGGCTCGCGGTATATTTCAGGTATCTTCTCGAGCGAATGCCAGAGAATCGTCTGTTCCTCGTTGCTGATGGTCTGTTCGGCAGGCTGCGGCTCGGGCGCGGGAGTCTCGGAAATTTCCTCCAGCGATTCCCCGCGATGGCTCGGCTCACGGCCCTGCCGGCGTAGCGCGTCATAGGTGAGATTGCGCGCGATGCGGCACAGCCATGACCGCAATTTTTCCGGCTCGCGCAGGTCGCGCAACTGGCGCCACGCAGTGACAAAGGTATCCTGCGCCAGATCCTCGCTCTGGCTGAGGTTGCCCGTGGCGCTGAACGCCAGCGAGCAGACCAGCGACTGGTAACGCGCCACAATCTGTCCGAAAGCCTCGCGGTTGCCGGTCAGGCTTTCGCGGACCAATTCGGCATCTTTGGAAACAGCGACCGGCATTGCGGAATTCATTATAACATCGCATAGGTCTGAAAAGAAGCCTCCGAGGTGACAAACCGGCGTGTTTTATTTTATTTCAAAATGTAGGGACCCGCGCCACTCCATCGGCTGGTCAAGTGGTGGAACGGCTCATGGAGGGGAGGAAAAAACGCATCCGTCCAAATTGGCACATCACGTCAAATTGAACCCGAATTAAAAAATGAACTGGACGCCAAACAGGACATTGACCGCGCTGCCCATTTCCAATTGCGCCTGTTCGCTGCCGGCGGTGCGGGAAAAGGTGCCAAGACATTCATACTCTACCCCCGCAAAAAGGCTCGTTCGGGGTGTGACGGCGTATAACAATTTGCCTTCCAGATAACCTCCGGCTTGAAATTCCGCGCCTGAACCGGAACCGGCATTGTTGACCGCCAGCACGTTGCCGAAGGCGATGGTTTCGTTGAATGAATACTTCGTGTCGGCCACGGCCAGCGCCAGTCCGCCGCCCAATCGCCCCGACCAGCGGTTGCCAAAGAAATACTCGTAGTAAGGCCCGGCGCGCAGGACATAAATCTGCGCCTCAAGCGTCCGCTGGCCCGTGATCATCACCGACGTTGACGCCGTGGTTCGGGTCGGAGAATCGCCCAGCAACGGACCGGGTCCGTTGAAGCTGCCGGAGTATGGCGCTTGCGGCGGAATGACTGCTCCCAACTGAAAGGCGTCGCTGACGAGTGTGCCCGTGCCGGCGAACGGCTGGTTGTCATGAATCGAAATCGTGTTGAAATCAAAAGCCGCCTGCAAACCCCATTTCCCGCCCAAGACGGTGCCGAGGTTCCGGCCAAACGCCAGATCAAACCCGGCATGCGGATCGTCATTCCGGTTCAGGGTGCCATTCGCGGTGGAGGACACAACGAACGCCATGTTGCCTTTCGCCTGCGAAGGGTTCTGGTATCCCCAGTTCCAGGTCTGGCCGCCCGCGTTGCCGGAGCTGTCCACATTGACGTAGCCGTCGGTGTAGGTCCGGTTCACGCCACCGCCGGTCGCCGGTCCTGCGGATGGGGAATTCAGATTGCCCACGCGGTTGAACCGGGCATTGATGTTCATGCCGAATTGCGGTCCGAGCGAAAACCATGTCGAATGATCCGAAGGCACATCCCCGGTTTTCTGGATCGGGGCAAACGAATCCTCGGCGCGCAGGTTCGCCGCAAACAGTCCCGCCGTCAGGGCCAGCGTCAGTGCGATCAATAATTTCTTCATAAGAATTATCGGGTTCGATTTAGTTGGCGGGCAGCAGGACGACACGATAATACCGCGAGCCTTGCTGTGCCGGGCTGCTGACCGTCTTGGGCGGCCCGGAATCAATCCACTGGACCTGGTTCGCCGGCGCGGTGATGGCCGGCACCGCCGTCAGCCAGGTTTGCATGTCACTGCTATACTGAATGGCATAAACCTGTCCCGGCACGGCGCTGAACTCCACGAGCACGCTGCCATTGGACAGAACCAGTGGAGGCCGGCTGATGCTTAAAATGGTGCCGTTGACCGCGGGTGGAATGACCACTGGCCCGGCTTCAACCGTCAGGGTCAAGTTCGTCGGGGCCACGCGGGTCGGCACATAATACTCCAGCAGAAAAACCACGTTCGAGCCGACGCCCAGCGGCGCGGCGCTTTGGACGAACGGCGTGCCGTTGGTGACGCCCGCGGCGTTATACAATGTTGCGTTCACCGCCAGGCCGGAGACGAGGACCATCACCGATGACGGTGTGGAGAGACCGCCATTCGAGACTTCAACCTTCTGCTCGAACAAGCCGGTTTGCGGATTCAATGTCATTGGCGAAATCACTGTCAGCACCAAGTTGGTGATTGGCACGGTGACGGCAGTCGTGACATTCGTGACGGCATTGTTCGCGGGCTGCGAATCCGTTTGCGTGCTGAAGGCCACGGCGATGTTGGTGAGCAAACCCGGCACGTTCGGAAGCACCACGATGGCCAGCGTGGCCACGATGCCGTTGGGCAGGCTGCCCACGTTGTAAGTCACCACGCCCGCTTGGTTGCTGGCCGAACCCTCGCTGGGCAGAAGCGAGAACAAGCTGACGTTCACCGGCAGGGTGTCGGTCACGACCACGTTGGTGGCCGTTGTGGTGCTGTTGTTGGTGACGGACAGCGAGTAAGTGAGCGGCGCGCCCACGGCCACCGGGTTCGGCGCGGCCATGAGGCTCAACGCAACGTCCACCGGGGGGACGACGACCGGACCACCACCAAAACTGATATTGTTTGTCGTGTCGGGATCAGGCTGGTTACCAAAGACTTGAAATTGACTCAAAATGAAGCCGGAGGTTTGGCCCGGCGGCAGCGTGGGATAAACGACGACGGACAGATTGGTGTCCGCTCCGGCCGCGAGGGTGCCGAGTTCCAACAGCAAAACGCCGTTGCTGGGTGTGCTCCCGCCGGTCACCGAGGAGAAGATTTCGTTCGCCGGAATCGGGTTGCTCAACACCACTCCCGTGGCGGTTGCCGGTCCAAAATTGCTGACGGTCACGAAAAACGTCAAGCTTTGCCCCACTACCGTGACGTAATTTCCAGAGCCAACCGTCACACTCAAGTCCGCTTGAGCCGGTGGCGGATTCGTGACGGTGCTGACCACCGTGGCGGAATTGTTCGTCAGCACCGGATCAGCCGTGGTGGCGAAGACCTGAAACAGATTCGTGAGTTTGCCCGCCGCCGTGGGTTGCACGACAATCTGAATCGAATTGGTTGCGCCCTCAGCCAGCGAGCCAAGGTTCACCAACAAAATGCCGCCCGACGGTGTCGCCCCACCCGTGGCGGAAACGAAACTGACATTGGCCGGAACCTGGTTGCTGACGACCACTCCGGTTGCCGCCGAAGGTCCAAGGTTGGTCACGATGATGGTATAGACCAGATTGCTGTTCACGCCGACCGGCTGGGGCGCAGTGCTGGCAAGCAAACTCAAATCCGCCTGAATCGGCGCCGGATTGGCAACGGTGTTGACCACCGCGGCGACATTGTTGCTCGGCATGGGATCGGTTTCATCCGCGAACACCTGAAATAGATTCGTGAGATCGCCCGCAGACGTTGGCCGCAAGATGACTTGAACCGCATTGGTCGCGCCCGAGGCAATGGATCCAAGGTTCAGAAGCAGGAGGCCGTTGGTGGGTGTAACCCCGCCCGTCGCAGAAACAAAGCCGACGCCGGCGGGAAGTTGATTGCTGATCACCACTCCGTTCGCCGCATCAGGCCCGGCGTTGGAGATGGTGATGGAATAAACCAGATTGCTGCCCACGACGACCGGCTCCGGCGCGGCGCTGGCGCTCAATTGCAAATCCGCCTGCGCCACCACCCCGGTCATCGTATAGACCGACGAGTTCGTGTAGCTGATCGTGTTCGTCGCCGTCAGTAAAATGTCAATGATGCTCAAAACCATCGTGTCAAAGTCCGTCTGGCCGGCAGTCAGCGTGAAGGATCCAGGATTCCCGCCGGTGGGAATGGCGTAGTTGGTGGCAACCGGATCAAAGGTATAGCCCGTGACAATGCCAAAATTGCCCGCCGGAAATGTCACCGGCCCGACCCATTGTTTGGTCCCCACAATCACCGTGATATTAGTGCTGATAGGAACGGTGGCGGAGGTTTGGTTCGTGGTTTGTGAAAAACCCGTTTGCGCCGGCCCGGTGTAGGCAGCCGCCCCGGCGTTGGTCAAAGCTCCAGCGGCGGTCGAGATGGCCAGCTGCACCGACGGGTCGGAATACGCGGCGGTGAACGTCTGGTCATATACCACTGTTCCATTTGGCAGTTTGGCAATCAATTCGGTCGAATAATTCGTCAACTGCTGGCTCACCGTCGTTGTTTGGTTTGTGTCATATTCCGCCGAACTGCTGGAGAATTCCGTCGTGGGTAGTCTGATTTGGGTGATGAACGCTGCGGAATTGTTGGAGGAAATGGGGTCCGTTTCATTGGCGGATACTTGAAACACATTCGTGAAGAATCCGAGAGGATAATTGGTTGGTGTCAGGTTGATCGTGACATTCGTGACCGCGCCCGCCGCAAGCCCGCCGAGGTTCAGCAGCAGGATGCCATTGGTGGGCGTGGCTCCGTCCGTGGCCGAGACAAAACCGATACCGGCAGGGATCTGATTGCTGATCACCACGCCGGTCGCCGCATCCGGCCCCAGGTTGGTGACGGAGAGGTTATAGATAAGATTGTCGGTATAGGTGGCAACCGCCGAATTGGTTCCCCCCAAACTCAAATCCGCCTGCGCCACCGCCGGCGCATTCGTGACGGTGCTGACCACCATGGCGGAATTGTTCGTCAGCACCGGATCGGTTTCATTGGCGAACACTTGAAATAGATTCGTCAGTTGGCCCGCACTTGGCGGCTGCACGATGACTTGAGCATTGGTGACTGCGCCATTGGCCAGCGAGCCAAGATTCACCAGTAGAATTCCGTCTGACGGAGTGCCTCCTCCGGTGGCGGAGACAAAAGTCACGCCGACGGGAAGCTGGTTGTTGACGACCACGCCGGTTGCCGCCGCCGGGCCGGCGTTACTGACGGTGAGGGAATAAACCAGATTGCTGCCCTCACCGACCGGCTCCGGCGCGGCGCTGGCGCTCAAACTCAAATCAGCGCCGTTAGCGGGAGCGTTCGTGACCATGCTGACCAGGGTGGTGGAATTGTTGGTCAGCACGGGATCGGTTTCGTTGGCAAACACCTGAAATAGATTCGTGAGATTGCCCGCAGACGTTGGTTGCACGATGACTTGGGCATTGGTAACGGCGCCTTCTGCAAGCGAGCCAAGGTTCAACAACAGCACGCCGCCGGATGGCGTGGCTCCGCCGGTGGCCGAAACAAAATTTACGCCGACGGGCAGTTGATTACTTACCACCACGCCGGTTGCCGCTGAAGGTCCAAGGTTCGTCACGATGATGGAATAAACCAGATTGCTGTTCACGCCGACGGGCTGGGGCGCGGCACTGGCGCTCAAACTCAAATCAGCCGAGGGGTTGGCCACGGTCACAGTGATCAGCGAGGAATTCGTGCCGCCCACGTTGTCGGTGAGGGTGTAACCAATCGTCGCCGTCCCGGCGAAGTTCGCCTGTGGCGTGAAAAGAATATTGGTTCCGCTGATTGCGGCGGTTCCGTTGGTGGGGCTTAACCTCACCAGACCCAGGACGCCGCCGCTGGTGTTGACCTGATCGTTCGCCAGGGGGCTGAGCACATCCGCGCTGCTGTTCTCCGCCACCGTGTAAAAGTCGGGGTTCGCCACCGGCGGGACATTCGTGACCAGCACCGTGATGAAGCTGGCATTGGTCCCGCCCGCGTTGTCGGCGACGGTGTAATTGATCGTCGCCGTGCCCGTAAAATTCGTCGCGGGCGTGAACACGATGCCGGAGCCGCTGATCTGCGCCGTGCCGTTGGTGGCCACGGCAGTCAACAGCCCCAAAAACCCGCCGGTGGTCCAAACCACGTCATTTGTCAGCGGCGAAAATGTTTCCGTGGTGTTCTCCGTGATCGAGTAACTGGTTGTGAGATTTACCCGGAAGACAGTTCCCGGATGGTCGCCGCCGTCTCCAAAGGTGGTGCCGTAGAAATTAATAAAATGACTGTTGGTCTGGAGCGTCAACGCGGCAAAAGGGGCGCTCCCGTTGGGGATAGCGAAGCTGTATAGAGTTGTTAGCGTTCCATTGGTCGTGATCTTGAACAGGGTGCCCTGGTAGTTGTTCACGCCGCCCAAGGACGTGGCGCCGTAAAAATTGCCGTCCGGTCCAAGCGCCAACCCCGCAACGGGACCGGATCCGTTGGTTTGGGCAAAGTTGACCAGCGTCGTCAGCGCGCCGCTGGTCGTTATTTTGAACACCGTGCCTTGGTGGCCGAAGTTCCCACCGTAAGCCGTCCCATAAAAGCCGCCGTCCGGCCCCAGTGTCACGCCGGCGTTGGGATTCGCTCCGTTGGTTCCGTCAAAATAGACCAGTGTCGTCAACGCCCCGTTGGTCGTCACCTGAAACACGGTGCCATTGCCATTGGTGCCGCCCGCCTCGCAGGTGCCGTAAAAATTCCCGTCCAGCCCCAGGGTCAAACCCCCGTAAGGATTGGCCCCGTTGGCGCCGGTAAAGTTGGTCAGCGCGGTCATCGTGCCATTGGTCAACAACCGGAAGACCACGCCGTTATTGCTGATGCCGCCGTAGGCGGTGGTGCCGTAGAAGCTGCCATCGGGTCCGAAGGCCAGACCGCCATACGGATTGGCCCCGTTGGTGCCGTTGAAATAAGCCAGCGGCGTGAAGGTGCCGTTGGTTGCCAGCTTAAACACGGTGCCGAAGGACTCGGCCTGATAGGAGTTGGGGCCCGTCTGCAGCAGGTTGGTGCCGCCGCCAACGGCGGTGCCATAGAAATTCCCGTCGGTTCCCTGGATCAGGGTCGCCTGCGGATTGCCACCATCGGGAAAATAGCTGAAGTTGTGCAACAAGGTGAACTGCCCGGTGGCCGATACCTTGTAGGCGGTGCCGTAGCCGGTGGTGCCACCAAATTTAACGACGCCGTAGAGGCTCCCGCCCGGCCCCGCCGTCACACCGGCATAGGGATTGTATCCCGTGTTCCCAGCGAAACTGGCCAGCGCGGTGAAAGTTCCGTTGGTGCTTATCTTGAACACCGCACCTGCCCCGTTGGTGCCGCCCCCGAGGGTGGTGCCGTAAAAATTGCCGTCCGGTCCCAAGGTCAAATCGGACTCCGGATCAGCACCGTCTCCGTTGTAGGAATTGACCAGCGCGGAAAAACCATACAACGTGGTCAAGGTGCCGTTAAACACCCTGGCCGAGGCAGAGGTTGCCCAGTTGTTGGTGGTGTAACTCACATACACGTAGCCTTGGGGGTTGGTGGCGGTCTGGAATTGGATGCCGGGAATGAGCGCCAGCATGGCCAGCGTGCCGTTGGTGGAAACCTGAAATATGGTCCCGCTGCCATTGGTGCCGCCTTGGGAGGTGGTGCCGTAGAAATTGCCGTCCGGCCCCAACGTCAACCCGGAATAAGGGAACTGGCCGTTCGTGCCGTTTGAATTGTTAAAATCATACAAGGTCGTCACCGCGCCATTTGTCGTCATTTCAAAAGCCGTGCCGATGTATGCCGTCGTGCCATACAGATTGCCATCCGGCCCCAGCGCCATCCTTCCGGCAGGCCAGGCCCCATTGGTTTGGTCAAAATTATTCAACATCGTGAAGTCACCGTTGGTAGTGAGCTTGAATGCGGTGCCCAAACCAAACTTCCCGCCGAACTTCGTGGTGCCATAGAAAGTCCCGCCCGGTGCCAAGGTAAGGCAGGAGACGGGATTGGCGCCATTGGTGGTGTTAAAAGCAACCAGTGTCGTCAGCATGCCGTTGGTCGTGACCTTGAAAACTGTGCCGACATTGTTCGAGCCACTAAATTCCGTAGTGCCGTAAAAACAGCCATCCGGTCCGAGGATCACGGCCGCATCGGGATGGCCGCCGTTGGTGCCATTAAAATTGACCACCGTGGTCGGAATCCCGTTGGTGTTCATCTTGAAAACGACACCCGTGTCGTTGACGCCGGTAAGAGTGGTGCCGCCTGCCATGGTGGTCCCATAGAAATTGCCATCCGGCCCCAGCGTCAAATCAGCAGTCGGACCGGATCCGGAGGGATAGCCATTGAAACTGAACAGTGTTGTGAGAGCCCCGTCGGTCGTCATCCGGAACACGGTGCCGCCAAGGTTTCTGCCGCCAGCGGCAGTCGTGCCGTAGAAATTGCCGTCCGGTCCCAGCGTCAAACCGGCGTGCGGATTGATCGGACCTCGGACGAAGGAATATAGCGTGGTCACCGGCTGGGCGTCGGCCTTCAGAGCGCCTGCCAAGGCGGCGCAAACCAAAAAGACAAACTGGGCAAGACGATTCATGTTTCTGCCGGTGCAATTTAAAGCCAATACATGCGCGTTGAGAATTTCCTTGATAGGAGTGATTGGGCATCTCGTATCACGGATACGACAGCCGGTAAAACTTCGCCGGGATGTCCGTCGTATTTGTATCGAGCAACTGGCCCAGGCCGTTGGCGTCCGTGATGATCGTGCCGATCACCCCCCACGATGATGATGAGGCCAGATTGGTGGTGGCCCAAATCCGGTTCGTGCTGTTGGGATAACTCCCCGCCAACACGGTGTAGTTGCCGCCGCCGCTGCCGGCTAAAGCGATGGGATAGGGTGGCAGACCGAACTCAAACACCGTCCCATTGTCGCCAGCGCCCCCACCGGAGGCTGTGCCGTAAAGTTTGTTGTCAGGACCAAAGGTCACACCGCCGAGCGGATAAGCTCCGTTGGTGCCGTTGAAATTGATCAGGACCGTCAGCGTTCCGTTGGTCGTCACCTGAAACACGGTTCCATTGCCGTTGGGTCCGCCAGTATAGGTGATGCCGTAGAAATTGCCGTCTGCCCCAACGTCAGACTGGCGTTGGGATAAGTTCCCGCGTCGTAGTTGTCCAAGTCAGCCAGCATCGTCCAGACTCCGTTGGTCGTTATTTGGAAAATGGTGCCATTGCCCGAAGGCAGGTTGATTGTATATCCCGGGAAGACAGTGAATGGCATGTAGTAGCTTTGCATGGTGGTGCCGTAAAAATTGCCGTCCGACCCCAGCGTCAAACCGGTTTCAGGGGAAATTCCGTTGGTGATGTCAAACGAATGCAGCGTCGTCAATACCCCGTTCGTCCCGTCCACCGTCAGCCTAAACACCGTGCCAGCGTTGGTGGTGCCGCCGGCTTGTGTGGTGCCATAAAAATTACCGTCCGGCCCCAGCGTCAAACCCGCATACGGATACGCCCCGTTAGAATTGTTGAAATTCGTGAACGTGATCAAGCTCCCGTTGGTGGTTGCCCGGAACACCGTGCCGTAAGGAAGACCGTTGGGGCCGCCGCTGGTGGTTGTGCCATATAGGTTGCCGTCCGGGCCCCAAATCAATCCACCATGCGGACTGGAGCCATTGGTTCCGGCAAAATTGACCAGCGTGGTCAGGGTTCCGTTCGTCGTCACTTGAAACACGGTGCCACCGCCCAGGCCGGCGTTCAAACTGGTGTTGCCGATGGTGTTGCCCCCGTATTCGGTGGTGCCGTAAAAATTTCCATCCGGCCCCAGCGTCAATGGCGCGAGTGGATTGGCTCCGTTGGTGCCGTTGAAATGGACCAGCGTCGTCAAGCTCCCATTGGTCGTCACCTTGAAGATGGTTCCATTGGTGCTGGCACCGCCGCTTTCAGTGGTGCCATAAAAATCGCCATCCGGTCCAATGGTCAATTTTGCCTCCGGGTAGGCTCCGTTGGTGCCGCTCGCATCGAAGGAAAAAATCGGAACGGCTGTTTGAGCGTGAACTGCCACTGCGACTGACCATCCGGCCAGCACTGACAAAAATGACATGGTGAGACGATTCATAATGATCCTTTGTGGTTGAGTTTTGTTGGAATTTCCGACCGGCAACCGGGACTTTACGTCTGCCCCTGCGCGCTGCAAGTGCGCTTTGGCTATGGGCAACCCTGGCCCAACGAACGCGCACCAAGTTGAATATACGTTTTTCGCCTCCGGCATACTTTACCGGAGGCATTTTATGAATAGCAAAAAAAATTACAATACGCATAAGTGCGTATTTTATGCTGCGTATTGTATTGCTAATAATGGCAGTTTCAGCAAATTTAGCGTCCAATGACATGAGCCTGCATTCCACAGCCGATTACGAATTGTTGCTCGAGTTCATTCGCGAGCTGCATTCTTTTCGTGACTTGGAGTCGGTTCGGATGTGGTTATTGGACACGGCGCTGCCCCGGCTGATTAGATCGGACTGGTTGTCTTACAATGAGGTGGACCTGGCGCATCCGGAAAACACCGTGGCCATCCTCAAGCCGGAATCAAATCAGATTTTCCAGCGCCTTTTTCCGCGTTTTCAAGAACTGGCGCACCAGCATCCGCTGATCTCCCGGCAGCTACAGTTGGCGGATTTTCCCGTGCATAAAATCTCCGACTTTTTGTCCCAGAAATCCTATCGCCGCCTGGAGTTGTATCAGGATGTTTACCGGCACTTGGGAGTTGAATATCAAATTGCCGCGACCATCAAACTTGAACCCGGGCGGATCACGGCTTTTGCCCTTTCACGCCGGCGGAATGATTATACCGAACGGGATCGCGCCATTTTGGAAATGCTCCGACCGCACCTGGTGATTGCGCTGAACAATCTCACGCTGGCCAGTGAGCGCCAAACCAGCCTGGACAGCACCGAGCCAGGTTGGCGGGAACTTTCTTACGCCACCATCATCGTTGACCGGCAAAGTCGAATTCTTTATCACACCGGACCGGGCTTGAAATGGATCGGGGCTGCTCTCCAAGAATTTTTGCCAGGCCACATTTCCGGCTGGCTGAATCAAGCTGCCCCCAACCCCCGCCACCAAACCATGAGCTTGAATACGGAAGCCGGAGAAATCTGCATCCGTTTCGTGCCAACCGGCAGCCCGCAGCGACGGTTGTTGGTGCTCACCGCGGGTTCCCAAAATATGATCCCCGCACCAGCCAATGATTTTGGCCTGAGCAAACGCGAATTGGAGATCGCCCGCCTGATCGGCGACGGCAAGACGAATGCGGAAATCGCCGGCATTCTGGGCATCAGCCCCCGCACCGTGCAGAAACACATTGAACACATTTTTGAAAAAATGGACGTGAAAACCCGCGTGGCGGTTGCCAGCAGGCTGCACTTTTTCTCCTCGGGAACGGGTTTCAACTGAATTGTCGTGGGGGGGGGGGGGGTGCTGCATTTATGACGGCGTAATTTACTGGATATTTGCCTTGTGATTAAGTTTTGTTGGTATTTTCAATCTCCAGCCCAGAATTTAAATTTACCCCACTTGCGCGGTGCAAGCGGGATTCTGGCATCATGCCAGTTCAAAAGCCGTAGCTGTTGCCAAAGTCAAAAAAGACAGACTGATTGGAATTCAATTCCACGGCTCGACCGGCGTCATTGTGGTTGCAATTCCCGAAGACCTGAAATTGCGCGCCTGCTGCAGCAGACTAACTGACTGGATTAAAAATCTAGCCAACGTCAAGCGGAATGGATTGCCAAAGCATCTCTAATCTCCGCCGTTTACAAGGGGCCTTGAACATATAAAGTCACCTGATTGTTGGTAATGTGCTTGCCAAAAGTCAAAAGGGACACCACAATAAAATCAACGGTTATTTGTAATCCGCAATGGCTTTTTACGGGAAAATTCAGGGCTGCGGGGTGCAATGGCGGTATGCAACGAGAAAATGATGGAAGAAACTTGTTCAGGTTTAAGTAGTTACTTTGTAACAAGTTGGAAGGGTGGCTGAGTGGTTGAAGGCACCTGACTCGAAATCAGGCTTAGGAGCAATCCTAACGTGGGTTCGAATCCCACCCCTTCCGCCACCTATTTGCCATATCTTTACAAGATGGTGAGTAGGTGAGGTTTATTGTGATTTCGTCTTTGCCGACAATGATCTTGTCGGTGATGACTTCGACGATTTCGCGTTTCGCTTCGGGTTCCAATGTCTGCCAATGATCGTAAAGATTGCTTGCTTGGGCGGCGATTTCCCCGGCTGACAGGTTGTTCACTTTGAGGATGTCCACCTGCGCTTCCAA
Organism: uncultured Verrucomicrobiae bacterium; assembly: GCA_963711945.1. GTDB lineage: Bacteria > Verrucomicrobiota > Verrucomicrobiia > Limisphaerales > UBA11358 > UBA11358. Next base: position 1,052,135 of record CAVQGB010000010.1, read on the forward strand.
TCGGGGGATCTCCGCTTCAAGCTGATTTCATCGTTCTTCGAGAGGCGCATAGAATTTGCTGAATCCATCGGCATCCAGTTTTTCCTGATGATACAAGCCGCAGGTGCGTTGAATCTCCTTCCGAGTGCGCTGTAATTCCTCCCGCTGCACGGCAATGAGACGCCGCTTTTCGCTTGCCGTTTCGTTGGAACTTTTCAGGTAAGCCGACAAAATAATTTCAAAATCACGCTTGACATTTTTGGAACAGGGCGGGCAAGCAATGGCTGGCATGACTGGCCATATCGTTGCTTAATAGCACGACTCGTTATTTCCACAAAAGCACAAAAACGATAATAAGGCGTTTCTTATTTTCACCACTGAAAACCTCTGGCGTCGTGGAGGCCGGCTGCAAGACGGTCATCGGCGCGCGCCGCGAACCATCAGGCATGTTCTGGTCTCTGACCGAGGCGCAAAAAATGTGCTGGCGTTGCGTTGTATCCGCCGCAGCCGGCGCTGGGATCGGTTCTGGAAAACCGGCTCGATCAACCCGCCAAACGCCTTGGCTCTCTCTCCCTGTCCGCCTGATGAAGAAATTTGTCCGCCGCCGAAGACGAAATTACTGACGCTTTGCGCTTGAAGCGCATGGCATTGCCGATAAGGATATCGCGGGCGCAGATGGGCTGCGCCGTCATGAAGATAACTTTTTTCTATCCACAGTTTGAAAAGTTCCTGCGCAGTGTGCCGGAATTGGACGCGGGTCTGATAGATTATTTTCTCGGTGATTATACCACACCGCCGTCGCTCGGCATCCCGCTCCTCGCCGCGCTCACGCCGCCGGAATTTGAAATTGAACTGATTGATGACAACAGAGGCCAACCCGTCAATTACGATGCGCCCACTGATCTCGTGGCCATCAACTGTTTCACGCCACAGGCCACGCGTGCGTTCGAAATCGGAGACAATTATCGCGCACACGGCAAAAAAGTCATCATGGGTGGTTTGTTTCCCTCGACCATGCCGGGCGAATGCCTGAAGCACGCTGATTCCGTGAACGTCGGCGAAGGCGAACCGAGTTGGCCGAAAATCCTCGCCGACCTCAAGGCGAACAATCTCCAGGAGCGCTACGATGGCGGCTGCTCCATGGACGCCGCGAATATTCCCGCCGCACGCCGCGAAATATTTTACCGCCATGAACATTACGACTGGGACGAGGATTTGATCCAGGTCATGCGCGGCTGCCTTTACAAATGTCCGATGTGTCCGCTGCCGCAGCAGATGGGCGACCGCATCCGGTTCCGCCCGATTGAAAACGTCGTGGCCGAAATGCGCTCGCTCAAGCACGAGAATGTCTATCTTGCCGACGACATGCTGTTCTTCCCGCACCGGCATGTCCGCGAGTATTCGATGAAACTTTTCGAGGCGCTCGCGCCACTTGGCAAAAAGTATTTCGTCAATTCAACGATGGGCTTGAACATGGAGCCGGCCTTTTTCGACGTGGCCGCGCGAGCGGGTGTGAAGAACTTCTACTGCACGATGAACGTCGAGCCGGTGTCCATCCGCGCGCTGCAAGGCGGCAAGCGCGAGCGGCAAATCCTGATTGACCTCGTGAAGGCGACGCAGGACCGCGACATCCGCTTCTTCGCGTCCGTCGGCATGGGCCGCGACTGGGATGATCTGGGCTTCGTGGACCGCGCGCTGGATTTGCTCGCGGCGGCGAACATTCACACCGCCGAATTTTTCATTTTCACGCCGTTTCCAGGTTCGCCGCACTGGGAGCGGATGTTGGGCCAAAAACGCATCTTTGATTTTCATTGGTCGCGCTACAACGGCTCGCACGTCGTGGCCACGCCGCAAAAAATGACGGCAGACGAACTGCGTGAACAGTTCATCCGCATCTGGCGCGAATTTTTTCAGGCCCAGAAAAACCGGCACGCCGCCTCGCTCGAACCCTCCACATGGCAGGATGGAATTCAAGTTCTCGGCAAACCGCTCCAGCGCCAGGGCACGCGCGACGAGGCCGCCATCACCGGCATCGGCCTGCTCAGCCCCATCGGCCACGACGCCGCGATGATCACCGCCGCGCTGCGCTCCGGCCGGCACGGCATCGCTCCGGTCACGCGCTTTGACGCGAGCCATTTTCGCGCGAACCTGTTTGGCGAAATTAAAAACTTCAACGCCACTGACTGGTTCCCGCCCGCCGAAATCGCCGAGTATGAGGATATATATTTGCGCTACGCCATTGTCGCAGCGCGCCGCGCCTTGGAAGACGCCGGGCTGGCGCCGGTCAACGGCGAAATCCGCCGCCATATCGCCCTCGTTCTCGGCACCTGCAACGGCGGTCTCGCCTCTGCCGAAGCGGAATACGCCTGGAAACACGGGCATAGTTCGCGGCCATTTGACGAGGTGATGAATTTGCAGGCACAGCATTACGGCTTCGGCAAGGCGCTCGCAAGCGCGCTTAAAATCGGAGGCGAAACGTGGGTCGTCACCACCGCGTGTTCCTCGACCACCTTGGCGCTCGGCCTCGCGCAGACGCTTATCAATCGCGGCTATTACGACACCGTGTTGGTCGGCGGCTCGGACGCGCTGTGCATGGCAAATGTCTCGGGCTTCGATGCGATCAAGGCGACTTCCACCACGCGGATGTCGCCGTTTTCCGTGCCGCCCGGGTTGAACATTGGTGAAGCCGCGTGCTTCTGGGTTGTCGAAGACCTGGAGAAGGCGATTCTGCGCCAGGCGCGCTGCCGTGGCCGGCTCATCGGCCACGCGACGACATCCGACGCGTATCATCCAACCACTCCCGATCCGCGCGGACTCGGCGTCGCGCGCACGCTTGCGAATGCGCTGGCTGATTCCGGCCTGAATATATCCGATCTCGGCTGCGTCAATGCCCACGGCAGCGGCACCGAGGCCAATGACCGGGCGGAGACCAAGGGCATCGTCAAATTTCTCGGCGGAAACAATTTGCCCGTCGTTTCCACAAAGTCATTTTTCGGCCACTGCATGGGAGTGACCGGAATTCTCGAAACCACCTGCCAGTTGCTGGCAATGAATGAAAATTTCATTCCGCCCACGCTCAACTTCACGGAGCCGCGTCCCGGCTGCACTTTGGATCACGTCCCAAATTTGCCGCGGGAAACAAAATACGACGCCTTCATCTCCGCCAATTACGCCTTCGGCGGCAACAACGCGGCAGCAGTGGTTTGCAAATGGGACGCCGCCATTCCGCCGCGCCAAAAAAAATCCGGGCGCGTCGTCATCACCGGCGTCGGCGCGGTCACATCGCTCGGTTTGGGCGTGGCGGCGACGCTGGAGCAGCTGCGGCGCGGCACCGTGGGCATTGCGCCCGTCACGAATTTTCCACTGACCGGCCGGATCTCGCGGCTTGCCGGCCAGGTGGCGGATTTCTCCGCCGCGCAGGTGGACCGGCGGCTGGATTTTTCCGTGCTCAATCCCATCAGCAAATTTGCCGTTTCCGCCGGCCGGCTCGCACTGGAACATGCCGGCCTCAAAATCACGCCCGCCAATGGCGACGACATCGGCGTTGTCATGGGCGTTTGCAACGGGCCGTCCGAAATGGGCCACATGGACAGCGTGTTCACCAGCGAAAACTTTGCGGCGAACATTCCGAGCTTTTCCAACATCACGCCCAATTCCACCGCCGGCTGGGTCTCGATGCAGCTTTATCTCAAAGGCGTGAACTCGTCGCTCTGCGCCGGGCCGCACGCCGGGCTGCAGGGACTCGCCTATGCCTTCGATGCGCTTTCGGAAAAGCGCGCCCGCGCCATCCTCGCCGGCGCGGCGGACGAAGTTTATGGCCAGACATTTTACAATTACGACGGCATGGACTTCCTGTTTTCCGGCGAGGAAGAAAAAAACTACCGCCTCCGGCTGGAATCCGAGAAGCGCAAAGTCCTCGGCGAAGGCTCGGCGATGTTCGTCATGGAAACCGCCGAATCGGCGAAGGCGCGCGGTGTGAAAATCCTCGCCGAATTTGTCAGCTATGGCATGAGCATGGACGCCGAAGGTTTTCTCGCGGCAAATCTCGGCACCGGTGGCCTGAAGCACGCCGTGCAGCTCGCGTTGACGCGCGCGGGCATCGCGCCGGAACAAATCGGCCTGCTCGTCTGGGCGCCGCAGGGCAATCGGCAGGACGGAAAAATTCTCAAAGTCGGCACGGAAATATTTGGCGACCGATTCGCGAGGCTTCCGCTGGTCACCACAACGTTCAACACCGGTTACATCGAATCCGCTTCGATTCTGGTGAGCCTGGCCGCCGCCTTGTCCGCGCTGGACGGCGGCACGGAACTTTGGCCGCAGCGCACCGGCCTGGCTGAACTGGACCAGCGCCCGCTGACCGCGCCGCCGGAATTCATCCTGGCGCTCGCCAGCTCGGACGTCGGCTACAACTTCGCCGCCCTGCTGCGGCGCGGATGACCCGGCCGGTGTGCCAATGGTGGAGAAATGCAGGTGCCGGAAGTTTCGGTTTGAAAACCGGGCGCGAAACGGCGACCATTCTGTTTCAACGTAAAGTCATTGATGTCCCAACCATTTGATCAGACCATCGTGCGGCGGCGGCAGGTGATTGACACCTTCAAACAGGAATTGATCCGCCGCATGAATTTGCCTTACACCCCGGAGGATTTGCACGAGGACGTTTCGCTGCTCGGATCCGGCCTCGGTCTGGATTCGCTCGACGCGCTGGAAATCGTTTTGTGCGTGGAGACGTGCTTCAAAATAAAAATCCCCGATGAAAATATTTCCGTGCTGCGCTCCATCAATACCGTCGTGGATTTTGTGATTGAACAGCAGGACGCGAAGGGAGGCCGGCCGTGAGAATTTCCCCGCTCAAAGACAAGCTGGCCGCCGCCGGCGCGGCGTTCCGCGAACGCCACGGCGTCGAGATCGTTTCGCATTTTGGAAATCCCCAGGCCGAATGCGGCGCGGTGCGCGACGCTGCCGCGCTGACGGATTTTTCCTTCGTCCGCGTTTTCACGCTGCCGGAGACGCCGGGCATTGATTTCCTCGACGCGCTGCTCGCGGGCAACGTGCCGAAAATCCGCTTTGGCCGGGTGCTGCACACGTTCCTCGCCGACAAAGATGGGAAACTGGCGGCGGATTGTTTCGTGGCGAACAACGACCAGGAATTTGTCTTCATCTGCGAGAGCATTTTGCCGGACGCCGAACTGGATGCGCTGCTCGCGTCCAACGGCGGTGAATCCGCCGCGAAAGATTTGTCCGCCAGCCACGTTGTTTTGAGCCTTGACGGCTTCAAGTCGTGGGAGATCGTGAAAAATATTTTCGGCGCGGATGTCATCGGGCTGCCGTATCTCTCGATTGAAAATTACCAGTTCGCTGGCGAGCCGGTGCGGTTCATCCGCGCGGGCAAGACCTCCGAGTTCGGCTATCTGCTCATCGCGCCGGCGAAAATAGCGGCGCAATTGTTTGACACGCTCAAGGCGGAAGTCGGGGAGCGCGGTGGACGACTCATCGGAACCGACGCGCATGACGCGCTGCGGCTCGAAGGCCGGTTCTTCAACATTTTCCGCGAAGGCGAGCGCGTGCGCGATCCGCTGCCGCTTGGCTTGCAATGGATGATTGATCTGGAAAAGGAAAAATTCAGCGGCAGCGCCGCCATCAAGGAACGCCGCGCGGCGGGCTTGAAACAAAAAATCATCGGCCTCGCGGCGGATGCCGGATGCGCCATGCTGAAAACGGGCGCGGATATTTTCCATGAAGGCAAGGCGATCGGCATAGTCGTGACCGACGGCTTTTCCGTTGTGCTGAACCAACCGCTGGCGCTCGGATTGTTGCCTCTGGAACTGGCATTTTCCGGCCTGCAATTCCGCGTCGGCACACCGGACGGCGCGGTGGTGCGTTCCATTTCCATGCCGCCGATCATGCCAAAGAGCCTGACGGTAAAGCTTGATGAAATGTGATCCGGCAGCGCATGTTCAAACCTTCGCCCCACCCCAAAGGCCGGCTCATCAAACGCAAGCTGGCCATCCAACCGGCGTTTCACGAGACGGACATGATGGGCGTGATTCACAACTCGAATTATTTCCTGTGGTTCGAGCAGGGCCGCTTGCAAATCATGCTGGAAGTGCTGCCGGTCGAAGAGGCGATGAAACTCGGCGTGTTCATGCCCGTCGTGGAGAATCATTGCCACTACCGCAAGCCGGTGAAATTCGGGATGCCGCTGCTGCTTTACACCACGCATCATCTTCAACCCGCCTACGAAGGCCGGCTGGTATTCAGCCATTATCTCATCCACGAAAAGCATCGCACGGCGATGGCGTTCGGCCAGACGGTGATGACGCTGGTGGACGCGCGGGCCAACCGGCTCGTCAAGGAATGGCCCGCAGAAATCTGGCGGCAGTATCAGGCGTTAAAATGAATTCCCAAAATTATGAGCCGAGAATTTGAAGGACAAGTGGTTGTCGTCACCGGCGGATCGCGCGGGATTGGCCGCGCCATCGTGGAACGCTTCACAGCGCAGGGCGCAAAGGTGTATTTCACTTTCAACCAGAATGCCGATGCCGCCGCGCAGGTCGCCGCCGCCACGCAGGCCGAGGCCATCCAGTGTTCGCAGAATGATGCCGCGGCCATCGCCGCCACCGTGGATAAAATCGTTGCCGCCGCCGGGAAAATTGACGTGCTGGTCAACAACGCCGGCATCACCGCCGACACGTTTCTCATGCTCATGCCGGCGGACGATTGGAACCGCGTGATTGACACCAACCTCAACGGCGCCTTTCGTTGGTGCAAGACCGTGACGCGCCCGATGCTCGGCGCGCGGCGCGGCATCATCATCAATCTCGCCTCCATCGCCGGCCTCGTCGGCGTGATGGGGCAGACGAATTACGCGGCGTCCAAGGGCGGGCTGCTGGCGTTCACCCGCGCGCTCGCGGCCGAACTCGGCGGGAAAAACATCCGCGTCAATTCCGTCGTGCCCGGCTTCATCGAAACCGACATGTCCGCCCGCGTGCCGCGCCCGATCAAACAAAAAAACCTGGAACATATCGTCCAGAAACGCTTCGGCAAACCGGAGGAAGTCGCATCGGTCGTCACGTTTCTCGCATCTGACGCGGCGTCCTACATCATGGGACAGTCCATCGTGGTGGATGGCGGTCTCACCGGCACGGCGGCTTGATGGGCGATGAATGTCTTTCTTTTTCCCGGCCAGGGTTCGCAGGAAATCGGCATGGCGACGGATTTGTTCAAAGCCGATGCGCCTTTTCGCGATCTCGTCCGCCGCGCCAGCGAACGCACCGGCTCCGATCTGGAAAAAATCTGCCTGCGCGGGCCGGAACGCGAACTGACGCGCACCAAAAATCTCCAGCCGCTCCTTGTCTGCGTTTCACTCGGCTATCTGCGGCACTTGATGGAGAAAGGAATTCAGCCGGACAAAGTCCTGGGCCATTCGCTTGGTGAAATCTCCGCGCTGGCGACGGCGGGCATCGTCAGTTTTGAAACCGCCGTGGACATTGCGGCCAAGCGCGGCGAATTCATGGACGCCGCTGCGGCTCGCGTGGCCGGCGGAATGACCGCCGTCATTTCCGCCAAACGCGAAGCCGTGCTTCAATTGCTCGCGCAGAAAACTTCCGACAGCCGAATCGTCCTGGCGAATGACAACGCGCCCAACCAAATCATTATTTCCGGCGAAATCACCGCACTGGAGGAATTCAACTCGCTCATCGCGGCGGAAAAGCTCGGCCAATGCCGCCGCCTCGCTGTCGCCGGGCCGTGGCACAGTCCGTTGATGGCGGAGGCGCAACTGGAATTTTCAAACTGGCTCGACACGATTGAATTTCATCCGCCAAAAGTGCCGTTGATTTTCAACGTCACCGCCGGAGCGGAAACCGATCCACAGAAGATTCGCCAGCTCGTCGCGCGCAATCTCATCGAGCCGGTTCTCTGGCGGACGGCGATGGATTCGCTGCGCGGCGCGGAGAAGCCGGCATTGTTCGAGATCGGGCCGGGGCGCGTATTATCCGGGCTGGCGCGGGCCAATGGTTTCGGGGCCGACGTGAAAATATTCAACATCAACAACCTGCGCGGTGTTGAAATGGCCACGCGCCTTGGCTAATCTGCCGCCGTGCCATCAGAAGACGTTCCAAACTCCAGCGTGGCCGGTGACGAAACCGGCGCAGATCAACCCTCTGGCCGCCGGCTCGTCATGCGCATGGCGGATGAGCGCGACCGCGAGACGATTTACCGAATGCGCCACGAGGTGTATGCTGCCGAGTTGGGACAACATTCCCCGAACGCCGCCGGACGGCTCACCGATTCGCTCGACGCCTTCAACCATTACATCGTGGCCGCCGACGGTGACAGGATTGTGGGATTTGTTTCCATCACGCCGCCGGGCGGGCCGGGCTATTCCGTTGACAAGTATTTCAAGCGCGGTGAACTGCCGTTTCCCGTGGACGACAAGCTTTACGAAATCCGCCTGCTCACGGTGCCGCAAGCCTCCCGGCGCAGCATGCTGGCCTCGGCGCTGATGTATGCCGCCTTTCGCTGGAGCGAGGCGCGCGGTGGCACCCACATCGTGGCTATCGGCCGCAAGGAAATCCGCAACATCCATCTCCGCGTCGGATTGAAACCCACCGGTCAGGATGTGCAGTCCGGCGCCGTCACCTATGGATTGCTGCATGGCACCATGGCCGACATCCACGCCGCCCTTCCCGGCGTCCGCCCGATCCTCGACCGGGTGAAGACGGAAATGTTGTGGCGGATCGGCGTGGCGTATGACACGCCCGCAACCTGCTACCACGGCGGAAAATTTTTTGAAGCCGTCGGCGATGAATTTCAAACGCTCGAACGGCTGGATTCAGTCATCAATGCCGACGTGCTGGACGCGTGGTTTCCGCCGTCGCCCAAGGCCATCGCGGCGATTAGCCAGCACCTGCCGCAAATCCTGCGCACCTCGCCGCCGACCGGTTGCGAAGGATTGATCCGGACCATCGCACGCGTTCGTGGCGTTCGCCAGGAATGCATCCTGCCGGGTGCCGGTTCCTCCGATCTGATTTTTCTGGCGTTGCGCCACTGGCTGACGCCGGCTTCGCGGGTGCTGATTCTCGATCCGACTTACGGGGAATATGCGCACATTCTGGAGCGCGTGGTGGGCTGCCGCGTTGAGCGGTTGCCGCTGCAGTGCGCCGAGCAATACCGCCTCGATCCGGACCGTTTGGAGTTGAGTCTGGCCGGCGAATACGACCTCGTTGTGCTGGTTAATCCAAACAGCCCGACCGGCCAGCATGTCCCGCGCGAAGAACTGGAGGACGCCTTGCGCAAGGCGCCCCCGGCCACGCGCATCTGGGTGGATGAAACCTACGTCGAATACGCCGGCCCGGGCCAGTCGCTCGAACCGTTCGCTGCGCGGTCGGAAAATGTGATCGTCTGCAAATCCATGTCCAAGGTGTATGCGTTGAGCGGCGCACGCGTGGCATATTTGTGCGCCGGACAGCATCAACTGGAATCGTTGCGGCCGCTCACCCCGCCGTGGGCCGTGAGCCTGCCGGCGCAAATCGCGGCGGTGAAGGCGCTTGAAGACCCGGGATATTACGCCGCGAAATACGAGGAGACGCACGCCTTGCGGCGGCAATTGATTGAAGCGCTCAAGCCGTTGAACTGGGAGATTATTCCCGGCGTCACGAATTTTGTCCTGTGCCACCTGCCGGAAAACGGCCCGGATGCCGACACGCTGATCGCCCGCTGCCGCGAACGCGGCTTGTTCCTGCGCAACGTGGCCACGATGGGAACGTGCTTCGGCAACCGCGCCGTGCGCCTCGCAGTCAAGGACGCCGAAACCAACCGGCGGATGGTGAAAATCATTCTTGAAGCGCTCGGTGTTTGCGCCTGAAGTTTCAGGAAACTCCCTCAACCAGCGCCAAAGTCAGCGAGCCGCTGGCGATCAGATTTCTGCCCGCTGTCGCCTCCACGTTGAACCGGTGCAGCGCGGCGAACTGGCGGTCGCTGGTCGCGCGCAGCACCAGCACGTCGCCCGGCACGGCGGGATGAGTGAATTTGATGTTCGTCACGGCCAGAAAAAATATCTTTGGCTTTTCCGGCGGCGCACTGGCGGAAATCGTTTCGCTCAAGCCGATGAGCAGGCCGCTGGTCTGCGCCAGCGCCTCGGCGATGAGAACTCCGGGCATGATGGGCCGGCCCGGAAAATGCCCGGCAAACTGCGGTTCGTCCGGTCGCAGCGCGCGCTCGGCAACGATGAGTTTGTGCGTCTCCAGCTGCGTCACCCGGTCCACGAACAAAAAAGGCGGGCGATGCGGCAGCACCGGCAGGAGGTCTTCCAATTCAAAAACGGATTTATGAGTCATGGTTCAGGGGATTTGATTTCCCAGATCGTGCCGAAGTCCAGTAGTTTCAATTCCCGCGCCATGCGCCGGTGGATGCGGTCGCACAGTGCATCGGCGTTATCATCGGGCAGCGGAATTTCCGGGTCAAGAAATTGAATGCGGTAATCGTTTCGCCGACGTGGAAAAATGCTGCCCGGCAGCTTGGCCATGAAAGGTAGGGGCGTGTGAAGAATCACCGGCACCACCGGCACGCGCGCGGCCAGGGCCAGGTCAAAGGCGAGGCGGTTGAAATGCTGGAGGCGCCCGCTCCGCGCCCGCGTGCCTTCGGGAAACACCAGCAGGTTTTTCCCGTCAGCCAGTAGCCGCCGGCTTTTTTCGAGCGTGGCGGAAAGGGATTCCAGCGAGAGCCGGTCAATGCTCACCAGGTCAAAATACCGCGCCAGCAGGCCATTCATCACCTTCCGCGTGTCGCGCGATTTGATCACCACTCCGGTGCGCGGCAACAGGCCCATCAGCATCAGGGCGTCCATCAAGCTGCGATGGTTTGCCACCAGCACAACGGGCCGCGCGGCCAGCGACTGTTCGAGACCGGAAATCCCGGCGATGCGATACACGCCCAGAAACGGCAGCCAGCGGCGGGAAAAAAATCCCAGGTAGCGGTGCGTCACGACCTGAAGAAAACGCTGCTGCGTCCGCGGAAACGGCAGCATGACCAGGAACACCGGAAAAATCAGCACCACGAAAATACCCTTGGAAACAAAATAGCTGGCGTAGCCGAGACAGCCCAGCGCGACCTTCAGCGGATAGAATAATTCGGAGCCGGCCTTCATTTATGCGCTTCCGCCTGGGCAAGGAGCCGTTCAATGCGCTTCCGTTCTCCGCCCAAGGCCGGTTTGCCGTCCAGCGCCTGGCGATATGCCGCCGCCGCTTCCGGAAATTTGCCCTGCCGGAAAAGCACGTCGGCCAGCAGCCAGGAATTCTGGTAAAAGCCAGGATTGTTTTTCTCCGCAGCTTTTGCAGACACCATTGCCGCTTCCAAATCGCCCTTTTTCAACGCCTGCCGTCCGTCGCTCAAATCATTTTTTGCGGCGAGATAATTCTTGAACCCGCCGTCCGATAAAAATGAATCTTCCGGTAGCACCGCCTCCGGTAAAAGTTTCTCCGGCGCGTTCAAATCGAACGCGACATATTTTCCAAGCTGGTGCGGCGGCGTGGCGGCCCAGAAAATTCCCGCCGTCAAATCCATCACCACCGAATGCGTGGCGATGAGCGGATTCAGCGAGCCGCGATGGCCGTCGCCGGCAAACTGGCCGCCGGGCAAACGCCGGTCGCGCAAAATCGCCGCGCAGGCCGCCGCGTCCAGGCGATTGGTTTCCGCGCGCAGCAGTTCCGTCATGCGGTCGAAACGCGAAAGCGAAGTGTCGGCGCGCTTGTAGGTGTCGTTGATCGGGTCGTCCTTCAATTCCGGCGTCAAATAATGATTGGCGCAGACGAGCGAATCGGCATTGGTCTCCGGCTCGCGCACCGCCGTTTTCTCCGGCGTTTTTTCGACCACGATGAATTTCCCATCCGCGCGGCTGCCGACGAGAAACATTGCGGAAACAAACACCTGACGCTTGCGGATGATCTCGGTCGCCTCGGCGAGGTTATGCGCGTGCTCCAAAACTTCGCGCGCCACCAGGCACGTCGGCGTGGCGGAATCGGCGGGCAGATGCGACGGCGCGCCGTTGACGGTGATGGAAACGCCTTCGCGGTTCATGCCGGAAACGCAGCCGGCCATGCCCGCCCACGCCAGCGAAATGAACGGAATGCCGTTCGTCGGCTCGCAGATGATCAGAATCCGGTCCTCGTCAAAAACCGGGTCGGCTTCCCAGTCGAAATTGCGTCCGCACAGCAAATGACTTTCCGCCGTGGCCGCGCCCCACGCGCCGAACGCCGTGCAGCCGCGCCGGATGAGCGGGCTGTTCATCAGCATGTAGGAAATGTCCTGCGCGCCGTGATAGTTCAAAATCCGGTTGTAATACGGCCCCAGTTCGGGATGCCTGTCGGGACAGCCGCGCGCGATGCCGAGCATTTCCATCTGCAAATCCGGCGTGATGTGTTCCGTGATATGCCGGTTTTTGTAGGTGACAAAAAATTCCAGGCTGAACTGAATCCAGCGATACGGCGCAACTTGATTCAGCAACGCCACCACGGAATCTTCCTGGCGATGAATCTGCTTCTGCGTCAGCACGCCGTTTGCGTAGCCCATCTCAAACGGCGTGCCGGTGAGGTAAAGCACGGGCAGACCGTCGCGCTGGCCAAACCAGTTGCGTCCAAGATACACGCGGTCGCCCCGCGTTTCCGGCGCGAGCGAAACAATGGCCGGCGTCTCCGCCAGCGCCGGAGGTTTCGCCACCCAGCGATACATCAGCGCCAGCATCACGCCCCACAGAACCAGCAGCGCGACGATCCCGCCGACAGCGAGCCGCAGCAGCCGCCTGAGCCATTTGCGCCGGCGGTTCACGGCTGCGCCTCCTTCGCCACGCTCAATCCCGTAATCCGCAGTTCCAGCCGATAGGCTTCCGCGCTGACTTCGAACTCGCCGGGGATTTCGACGCTCGCGGCTGGATATTTTCGAAAGTTTTTCGGAATCACGCGGTAAAATGTTTTGCCGTCCCGCACCAAATCCAATTCCCGCCAGCGTGCGCCACCGGCGGAAAAAACGTATCGCGCTGTCACGCCCGAAGCATCCGGCGCGGTTTGCAAAACAACGCCGCCGTCCGCAAGCTGTCCGACCGGCTGCAAATTTGCGGGCGCAACGAAGTTCCAGCGCAAATCGCGGGCGACAAACCGGCGGCTCCAGTCCTCGCGGAACAGCGGCGTGACCTTGAGCAACTCGCAGTCGCCGTCCGCCTTCACGCGCAAATCCGTCACCACGCCGAAGCTGCTGACGATGGCGAGGTGCCAGCCTTCGGCGGGTGAAACCTCCAGCAGGCCGTCGCAGGTGAACTGCCTGCCGCTGACTGTCACGATGGCGTGCTGCGTCGCGCGATACCGCGCCGGGAAGAGATTGCTGATCGTCCGCTCTGCGCGGGAATATGCGACTTGATGGGTTCCGTCATCTGGCAAAATCGTGGGCGTGGCAAAATGATTCTGCGTCGCGCAGCCGCCGGCCAACGCGACAAGCAGCGCGGCAAACAAAATCTTTTGCGCCAGACTGGCGGTCATGGGTTTACGGTTTGGCATTGGCCGCAGTCGAACGGATTTTCTCGATGTCCACGGGTGTGCCGCGATCGAAAGTTTTCGGCGGCAACACCAGATTCACGATCTGTTCGCTGAATTGGATGTCCGTGTAGTCGCCGCTGTTTTCGCGCAGCACCACACGCCGCGTCTGCTTCAAATCCGCCGTCAGATGCACTTCAATCGCGGCCATCATTTTGCGCACCGTCTCATTTTGCGGGACGAGGGTGATGACCGCTTCATCCGCGCTGTTCGTCACGGTGGCGGCGTAACCGCTGTGGTTGCCGGCATAGCCGCCATCCATCACACCGGCGATTTGCGACACGACATTTTGCAGCGCGTCGCCGAGGCCGAGGTCCAGCTTCCGCCATTTTTCGTCCGTCCACTCAAATTGCGCCACGACGGAGCCGTCGGAAACCAAAATGGATTTGTAGGGAAGGATTGTCTCCCAGCGGATTCGCCCCGGCTTTTCAAAGCAAAGAAAACCCTCCGACCGCAGCGGTTCGTTGAACAGCGACAAATGCCGTTCCTGCACAAACCGCGTGAACACCGTCTGCGCCCGGCCCATAGCGCCGCTGATTTGATCCAAAGAAACCGGCGCATTGGTTTGCGCGCCGGCGTGGTGCATACAAAATGCCAGCAGCGCTCCAATCATCATTTTGCGATTCGTAAGTGATTTCATTTTTCAGCCATCAATTCATCCAGCCGCACGCATTGGTAACCGCCGGCCTCCAGTTTGTCCAACAGCAACGTCACCACAGCCAGCAGCCGTTCGCACGGCACGCCGGCGTCGTGCAGCAGAAAAATCGCGCCGGGCCGGAGTTTTCGCAGCAAGCGTCCAACGATTACTTCAGGTGCGTCAGTCCGACGGTCCAATCCGCGCGCCGTGAAGCCGATGACTTTCAACCCGAGTTCGCCGGTCACACGGAAAATGCGCGGGTTGGTCAAACCCACCGGCGGACGGAAATATTCCGGTGCACGACCGGCCACGCGCTGGATTTCCACTTGCGCCTGCGTTAATTCCTCGCGCAACCGCCGCATGGAAAAAATGTTCGTTGCCGGGCTGTGAGCGAAAGTGTGGTTTTCAATTTCATGGCCTTCCGCCACCATGCGTTTCACCACTTCCGGCAGCTGGGCGACGCGCTGGCTGATGCAAAAAAACGTGGCGCGAACTTTTCGTTCCGCGAGCAACGCCAGCAGCGCCGGCGTATTCTCCGCGTCCGGGCCGTCGTCAAACGTGAGCGTGACAATTTTCCGTTTTGTCGCCACGGAGCAAATGCTATTTCCGAACATCTGCCATTTCGGGAACGAAACGCCCAGGCCGACATACAAACCGGACGCCGAACAGAGCGCCGCGAGCCACCAGAAACACGCCGCGCCGTTGGCGAAAACGAAAATAAGCGCCGCCGAAACCAGCGTGACAACAACAATTATCCGGTATCTAGTCAGGCGCGGATGCAACACATTCCTTTCGTTCCCGTTGGTGAAAAAGTGAACAGCACGACCGTCCGGCACGCGCCGGGCAGGGCTGTTTTGTCTGCCGTGCAAAACTCCGGCGCGATTTCGCTGCGCACCAGTCCGACCGCCGTGAGAAAGCCAAAGGCCGACGCGGAATGATGTTCGCCGCAAGCATGCTTGTAAGCGCCACACACAATTTCCCGACCGGCCATGCGTGCCATCTCACTGGCGACGGCGCGATAAAACTCATCCAGCGGCGGCGAGCCGTTCGCGCCGGTCAGGATCAAATCCACGTCACCGGCAGCAATGCCATCGCGCTCCAGCGTCTGCAAAATCCAACGCGCCTCGGCCCCGGCATTTTGGGTTTCTGAACGACCGATGCGGATGGCGGAAACGAATGCCAGCGGCGACGCCGCATTTTCCGCGCGGCCGAGCGCGACCATTGCCGCACCTTCGCCGGGTGCCAGTAGCTGCGACGCCTCGTCGCCAGTTTCAGCAAAATATATTTTGGATGGATTTTGATTTTCTCGCGACGAGGCGTCGCAGCCACGCCACCAACCCCAGCGCATCCCGGCGGCGAGCTGGTATTGGTTCAATTCGTCCGCCGCGCCGACGAGCGCAAGATCCGCGCGGTCGGATGCGAGTTCAGTCGCACCCTGCCAGAGCGCCGTCTCGAAGGAAATCCCGCGCTGGATGGGAGTCGAGTTCAGCCCTGAAAAGTTCAGCTCGATGGCAATTTGCGACGCGAGCGAGTTGTGGACGGAACTGGCGAAGAGCGACGGGCGCGGCGCGCGTTCGTCCTTCAAAATCATGTTTTCCACGAACGCCGCAGTGTCGTTGAGCGAGCCAAGCCCGGTGCCGACGGCGACGCAGGTTTGTTCTGGCGCAACCGTTTTGGCGAGTTCTGGCGAAAAACTTTTCCGCGCAGCGACGATCGCCATCTGTTGCAGCCGGCTCAACTTGCGGCGCTTGGCCGGCTCGATGAATTGCTCCGCACCAAATTCGCCGGCGGTATAAACCTTTGCCTGTGCGGCTGGCGAAATGGACGGGACGGCAAACACCGAAGTCGCCGCGCCACCGCTGCGAAATGCCGCCGCGATTTCCGCAAGTGAATTTCCCGCCGCACTGACTGCGCCAATGCCAAGAACGGCAAATCCTCTTTTCGTAGCAGCCGACGTAAGGAGGCTCTGACTTGGGCCGGTTTTGAAATGAGCATCCTCACATCGGCTGCTACCTGATAAGTCCGCGCGCTCAAACACCAGCGCCACGTTGTTGCCGCCGAAACCGAAGGAATTACTCAAGATGCGCGACACCGGTTGCGCGCGAAATTCCTTCACCGGCTCCACGCCAAGTTTTTCATCGGCAACTTCAAAACCTAGCGTGCCGGGAACGGCCTGTTCGCGCAGTGATTGAACGGCGAGGACGGCCTTAATTGCGCTACTTGCCGCCAGCGTGTGGCCAAAAAAACGTTTCACGGAAGCGAACGGCGGAATACGATCGCCAAAAAGCCGCTTCAACGCCCGCGTTTCCATCGCGTCGTTGTCCGGCGTGGCGGTGCCGTGGGCGCTGATAAAATCAATTCCGCCCGGCTGAAGCCCGCCACGTTCGAGCGCACGTTTCATCGCAGCGAGCGCGCCGCGGCCATCGGGTTGCGGCGCGGTGGCGTGGAAGGCGTCGCAGCTCGCACCCCAGCCGGCGAGCCGCGCGAGAATATTCGCGCCGCGCGCGATGGCGGTTTCCTCGGTCTCGATGACGAGCATCGCCGCGCCTTCGCCGAGGCTGATGCCGGTGCGCCGCGCGTCAAACGGACGACATCCGTTCGGGTCGAGCAGCAGCAGCGAGCCGAAGCCATTCAGCGTGAGCCGCGACAGCGAATCGCCCGCACCGGCAAGCATCAGATCGGCCTCGCCTTGCTCAATCAATTCGGCGGCGGCAAGAATGGCCATCGCCCCGGCGGAGCACGCGGTGGAAACCGTCGCCACCGGGCCGAGCGCGCCGGTTTGTTTGGCGCACAAATCCGCCGCGCCGGCACATTCGTGAAAGCGCAGCGGGCCGAAGCGGTGTTTGTTTTCGCGAAGCAGGCAGGCGAGGAATCCTTCCGTCCCCAACATTCCGCCGACCGTGGCACCGAGCATCACGCCGGCGCGGGCGGGATTGATATTGCCAAGACCGGAGGCGAGTCCGGCGGCAGCCAGCGCCTCGCGCGCGGCGATCCAGGCCAGTTTGTCCGAGCGCGAGCCGCGCACGTTGCCGGCGAGTTCGTCCACATCTTCACGAACCTGGCCGACGAGATGATTCGCATATCGCGTCGAGGGAAACAGCGTGAGCGGGCCGAGTCCGGAGCGATTGGCGCGGACCGATTCCCAGACCGCCGCCACACCACAACCGGCGGCACAAATGATGCCGGTGCCGGTGATGACTGGAGTGCGCCGGGACATCAGGTGCGGTTGGCGGCGACGAATTCGGCGAGCGCGCGGACGGAGGAGAACGCCTTGTCGGCGACGGAGCGTTCGAGGATGACGATACCGTAGTCCTGCTCCAAAATCGCCACGAGCTCGAGCGCGTCAATGGAATCCAGCTCCAGCCCCGTGCCGAAAATCGGTTCGTCGGGATTGATGTCTGCCGGCGTGACGCCTTCCAGTTGAAAGCCGGCGATGATCTTGGTTTTCAGTTCTTCAATGAGTGATTCCATGATTATGTGGCCCAAGCGTAACTTTCCGCCAATTCCTTTAGCAAGCGCGTTCCGGCACCAAACATAAATTCCTGCACACCTCCAAAAGCGCGCCGGGGACAAGCGGTTTTTCGCGCGGTGAATTTTCGGCAAATCCGAGCAGCACTGCCGCGCCGTGCCAGCCACGCGGCGAAAGGTTTTCCGGCAGGGAAATGGAATTCGCGGTTGAACGGTTCATCGCTTCGATGCCCAGACATAAAACCATTTCGGCGTAACCAGCGCGCAGCCATTCGGCGGCTTCGGTCATGGAACTCGCGCCGTTCGTGTCCGGCGAAATGAACGACAGCACCGGGCCTTTCAGCCGGTGGCGGATGCAGATTTCCCCGATCACGGTGCTGGGCAGTGTGTAGGCGAAAATGCTGGGACGTGGCGTCTGTGCAAACCGGATGTCGGTGTCGAGCGAGCCGGTGAAACTTTCAACGCAAACGCCAAGGCGATAGCGGCGCGCGTCGGGCATCGCATCGAAATTCACGGCGAGCAGCTCGGTCGCCATAAAGCCGAGGCGACACATCAAATCCATCCGCAAAAAACGCGACGGATCGGAATCGGACAGCAGCGACCAGTGCAGGCCGTCCAGTTCTCCGCGCAACAAATCTTTCTTGAGCGGCGACGGCCAGTCACGCAGGCCGGTCTGGTCGTTGCCAAAACCTTCCGGGCCGAGATGGCTCGCGGCGTGAACGACGATCTCGTTCATGGATGTTCCCCTTCCAGCACCAGCGCGGCATTCGTGCCACCGAAGCCGCAGTTGATTTTCAGAATGTAGTTCAGCTTCGTTGCGGCGCGCGGTTCGGCAATCAGCGAGTCGGGCGCGGCCGGATCGCGATCGCGCAATCGCGGCGTGCCGGGCAACAGGTTGTTTTGCATCGCGGCAACGCAGAGCGCCGTTTCCAAAACGCCGGCCGCGCCGAGCGTATGCCCAAAAATGCCCTTGCTGGAACTGAACGGCGGCACGCGGCTGCCAAAGACGGAACGCAGCGCGAGCGATTCCATGGCGTCGTTATAGGGCGTGCCGGTGCCGTGGGCGTGAATGTAATCAATTTGATCCGGCGCGATTTGCGCCTTGGCCAGCGCCCGGCGTATGGCGAGCACCAGGCCGGAACCATCGCGCGAGGGGCCGGTGAGATGGTTGGCGTCGTTGCTGGAGCCGCAGCCCGAAAGCAAAATGGCCGGGAACGAAAGTATTTCGCGCTTCACCAAAATGATGGCTGCCGCTCCTTCGCCGAGGCTCAAGCCGATGCGCCTTTTGTCAAAGGGACGGCAGCCTTCGGGGTCAAGCGATTTCAACGAGTTGAAACCAGATAGGACAAATTGCGAAATCAAATCCACGCCGGCAACGAAAACAACGTCGGCGAGTGCACGCCGGATGAGCGCTGCTCCCTGCTGGAGCGCACTCAATCCGGAAATGCACGCGGCGGAAACGCATTGCACCGGGCCGCGACAATCAAACGCCTCCGCAAGATCGGCGGCGAGAAACGCGGGCTGAATCTGCCGCTGCGCCACGGCGGAAACCGGCTGCCGGCGGACAAGTTTGTCCAGCGCCTCGATGTTGGCCTTGGTGGTGGAGAGGACAAAGCCGCGCCGCTGTGGCGGGACGGAATCCAGAATTGTGCCGGCATATTCAGAGGCTCCGCGCAATGCGGCGGCGGTGAACAGAAAGGCGCGTGAATTGGCGTGAACCGAATCGGTGGTGCGCAATTGCGCGACGATTTCATCCGGCACAAAACCGGCGACGATGGTTTGTGTCGTTTTGCCGAGGAGAATTTCACGGCGCGACAAGGCGCTGGTGTTCGCCGCCACCGCGCGTTGCAGCGGCGCGAGGCCGAGGCCGGTGGCCGCGACCGCACCGCAACCGGCGATGGCAATTTCGTTCACGGTTGTTTCCAAAGCGTATCCCAGGTCTTGAGCCGTTCGAGCATGAAGGGCGGCCAGTTCAAAATCAATTCGCCCGCCGGTGTGGTGAAGACCTGACTGGTGCTGCCGGTCACGAGCAGCGCGCCGTCGGCGGCGCGGTGGATTTCGTAGTCGAAGTCCAGTCGTGCGCTGTCGGATTTGAGCAGGCACGTGGTGACGGTGAGCGTGTCCGGCAGCCGGGCGGGCGCGAGAAAATTCAGTTCCAGATGGATCACCGGGATGGCGATATGCCGCTCGATGAAGATGGGATAATCTATGCCGAGCCGCCGGCCAAACGCGCGCCGGCCTTCCTCGAAATAGTTGACGTAGTGCCCGTGCCAGACGATGTGCAGCGCGTCCACTTCGTTAAAACGAACGACCACGGTTGTCTGATCTTCGATGAACGCGCGCGGCGTGGTTCGCTGGATGGCGCGGCTGCGGGTGGAATTGTCGGATGAACTCATGGCGCGGATTTTGCCGGAGCGGGAGCTGGCACGGAAGTCGTTTCATTCTGCCTCGCCGCCGATGGTTCGTCCCAGAACGGATAGATATTGAACCACTGGAACGGATATTGTCTCGCCACGTCGGCGAGGCGGGCGGCGTATTCGGCAACGTGTGGTAGCAAGGCTTCCGTGCCGGCGCGCAGAATTTTGCGCGGGATAAATTTTGCGGGGAACGAAAAAAAACGGTAATGGCCGGGCTTTTCGCGAACGACGAAGGTTTGAAAAATCGGCGCGCCAGTCGCCGCCGCGAGCAGATACGGGCCGGCGGGAAACCGCGCCGGGCTGCCAAAAAACGTCGTGCAGACATCCGCGCCGCCAAAGGAACGGTCGCCGAGCAGGCAGACAATTTCACCGCGCCGCAGCGCCGCCGCGATGGGAATGCTGCGCAGCGGATGGCCGTCGGTGGCGATGAGATTGAATGTTTTTGCCGCGAGCGCGCGATCAAAAAGCTGCCGCAGCCGCGCCTCGTCTTTTTCCAGCACCACGACATTCACCGGCTTGCCGAGGCGGCCCAGCAGTTGTCCGCCAATCTCCCAACTGCCGACGTGCGCGCCGAGCAGGATGACGCCCCGTCCGCGATCCAGGTAATCCTTGAACAAAAATTCGCCCTCATGCGTGCATTTGATTTTCGCGCGGCCCATGATGACGGCGAGGCGATCCAGCAGCGTGACGCCGAAGGAAAAAAAATGGCGATAGACGAGCATCGGCCATTTCCAAAAGGGCTGCGGGCCGAGGACGCGGCGGAGAAAATCCTTGGAGCAGCGGTAGCCATGCGGATTGCAGAGCGTGAAATAGGCGGCGACAAAAATCAAAAGTCCATAAGCCCAGCGCACACCGAGCTTGCGGATGATCTGAACGAAACACCAGTTTCCGAAATAGCCGCCGCGCGTGCGACCCGACCAGGCCGTCGTACCTGCGACGCCCCGACGCAGGCCGGGTGAAGGCAACGTCCCACCGCCGGTTTTCGCAGCAGCAGCGGGGCGGAAAAGCGCGCCGGGGGCGGCACATTCACCCTTTGGCGACGAGAAGTCGGCGCTATTCGCACCGCATTTCGGATTCATAACATCTACGTAGTCGGCAGCCGAGGCGGAAGTAATTGCGCTCGCGCGTCGAATGATTCAAGTAGTTCACGGACGCGGACGATGCCCTCGACCAGCGCGCCACCGTATCTCTCGATGGCTCGGGCGGATGGGGCAGTTCACAGACGTTGCGGCAGTGTCCGATTGTTCTAACATCGCGCATTGTCATGCCATGTTCCGTGAGCCGACTCATTGAGCGGGATGATATTTGTTTTGCAATTGAAACTGCAATCATTTGTTGGTGGCATGGGGAGGATGCGCTGGCGCGCCAATGTTGTCAAAAAACATTTGCTATCGGCAGTGGACAAATGTTATTAACACAACTTTGGCCGAGATGAAATAATTCAAATGCAAGAACTATTATGAAACTTATCAAGCTTGTCCGTTTTTTTACACTGGTTGTAGTGTGGACGCTGATTGCCAGCACACCGGCAATCCGTTTGGTTTGTCCATCGGCTCGGGCGGCGGATCAAATTGTCGAAACGCTTACCAATGCCTCCATCATCGAACTGCAAAATCTGAATTTGGGCGATGGCGTCATTCTGGATAAGATCAAGACTTCGAAATGCGATTTTGATGTGACGGTGGCTGGCCTTAAACAATTAAAAGAGGCGAATGTGTCGAGCACGGTAATTCAAGCGATGATCAACGCGAAAACACCAGCGACCCAGCCGGCACCGCCTCCCGCGACCCAGGGCGCCCAGAATACTTCGGATGCGATCGGTGCAACCACGCAGCCGCCTGCTGGCGATGTAAATGATCCGAACACATATCATGATTCTGGTGTGTGGCTTTATGAAGAGACGGGCGGAGTTAAAACAATGACATCATTAAGCACTGAAGCATATGATATTTCGCATATGAACATCCCTTTTGGGGGTGGAATTTCTGGTTCCGAGGCAGTGCTGCCCGGGATTACAGCCAAAACCCAGTCGTCGTTGCGTCGGCCGATTTTTTATATGTATTTTGGCGAAGGCAAGCAGAACAACACGGACATGATGGCAACACTCACACCAGATCAACTTCCGCTTGCCCACTTGAAGGTAACCAATAACAAGAAGAAACAAGAACGCACAGTATCCCTCGGTTCTGGTGGGGCGTTTGGTGGGCATCAGGGAATCCCCATGAAAGAGAGGCGGTCAGTTGATTGGAGCAAGGTTGGGTCGGGAATATACAGGGTGACTCCGCAACAGGATCTCGACGATGGTGAATACGCGTTTTTTTATTCCCCATCACAAGTGCAACAAGGTGCGGCACCCAGGGTGTATTGCTTTGGCGTCCATTCAAAATAACAGGATTCAACAACGAGTTTCATAGCCGTATAAACGGAACAGAAATGTTCCGGCTTCTATTTTGGTTTCGAGTCCGGCCAGACCGGGACGAAATGAAACCACTGCTCCGGGTAACGGCGAATTTCCGGCTCGAAGGCGGATATAATCTGCTGCGTGAGTTTCCGCCGGTTTTCGCGGTTGCCCAGCGCGGCGCGGTCGTAGGTGAACTCCGGCAGGACCTTCGCGGCGTATTTGCCGGCAACTTGAGCGATCACCACGCCGATCAATGCGCAACCGGAGGCGCGGGCGAGTTCCGCCGCCGCCACGGAGGCGCGAAACGGCCGGCCGAACAATTCCACTTCCACGGCCTTGATGCCCGGCGGACGATCAATCAGCAAGGCCACGTTTTCTCCCGCCTGGAGACGTTTGATGATCTCCACAAAATCAAAGCCGTCATTGCCGATGATGAACGTCTCGATGCCCCAGCGCGCGCGCGAAGTCCGGCGTAATTCCGTCAGCCCGTCGCCCGGTTCGGCTTGCGTGAGCACGACCACCTTGATTCCCCGCCGCGCGAGCAGCGCGCCGCCCAGTTCCCAGTTGCCGAGGTGCGGGGTGAGCAGCAGCACGCCCTGTTTTCGCGCGCGGGCATTTTCCATGATGCACCAGTCGGTGCCGGCCGTGAGCCAGCGTTCCATGGAAATGCCGCTTTCAAACCGCCAGAGTTCCGCAAGCTTCACGGCGAACCGGTGAAACAATTCATGCGCCTTGCGCTCCGCCAGCCGCCGGTCGCCTACGACCGGAAACAGATTGCGCGCGACGATTTCCCGCCGTTGCCGGTGCAGCCGGTAATAAATTTCCGCCACGCCGATGCAAATTGTCTTCAGTGCAAAATCCGGCAAAACGCGGACGCAGACCAGGCCGGTTTTCCAAAGCCATGCCCGGTAAAAAACGGACGGCGTTGACTTTAGCCTTTGGCCTTCAGCCTTCAGCCTTAATGTCAGCCACCAGGCCGGCAGCAGGAAAATGGAGATCAGCATATTCGCCGCGATGCCGGTCGCGCAGATTTTGCCGAGGCTCGCCATTCCGGCGTTGCCCGACCACGCGAGCGAGCCAAATCCGGCAATGGCCGTGCCGCCGCACAGCAGCAGCGCCCGGCCGATGGAGCGCCGCACCATCGCGAGATCGCCGCCGTGCCGCCGCAACGCGAGCTGCATGAAAATGCCGTAGTCCACGCCCGTGCCCAGCAGGAGCGGCACGGACATCAGGTTGAGCAAATTCCACGACCAGCCGGCCACCGCCATGACCGCCAGCAGGCAGAGTCCGCCCAGCAGCAGCACGGCGAGGCCGAGGACAATTTCCGCCGGACGACGAAACGCCAGCCACAGCGATGTCAAAACCAGCAGCACCATCGGCGCAACAACGGACCACATTCTTTCCTGCACGCGCTTGAGCGTGGTGTCGCCGAGCAGGCTCCAGCCCGCCAGCAGAATATTATTCCGGGCAAGCTTCGCAGACAAACCGGCGAGGGCCGCGGAATCCGTGTGGTTGGTGGCGGGATAGACCAGCCCCATGACAAACCACTGGCCGTCGGCGCGGGTGATGAAGCGTTTGAGCAGCCACTGGCTCACGTCGTTGGTCGGCCAGACCGTGCCGGTGGCGGCGGCGGCGCGCGTCCAGGTGCGGATCAATTCGTCGGTGAGAAACAGCGCGTTGGTGTTGAAGCCCGCCGCGAGCGCGGCCCGGCCCAGGCGCGAGCGCTGCCCGGCAAACCATGCGGCGGTGACGCGGTTGGCGGCCTGAAATTCCGGTCGCGGCCACAATGCCGTCGGCAGCAAATTATCGCCGACGATTTTTTGCGAGCGCGCCGTGTTCAACGCCTGGTCCGCGAGCGTGAGCCTTTGGTAGATTCCGTTTTCATCCCCGCCGGAGATGATGACCCAGAGCGCGTCCTGCGGGATGCCCATCTCGGATGTGATTTCATCCAGCGCGGTCTGCGCCTGGCTGTGCTGTGGCTTCAGCGCGTCCGCCGTCCGGTCGAGCGCGGGATGGTGGAAGAATAAAATTGTTCCCGCGAGCAGCACCAGCGCCGCCGTCAGCCATAAAACTCCCCGGCAATAAAATATTTTCGCCGGAGCGGCGGCGGCGGCAACCGGTTCGCGCGGCGGGATGAAATAGTTCCACCACCTTGCCGTGACCGGCACCACGCTTTTTCGCCTTCCGGGAAACAACGGCGGCAGATAAATCATCACCATCACGAATGCGGCGAGCGCCACGCCGATGGCCACGAGCGAGCCGAGTTGCGCGAGGCCGGGCAGTCCACCGAAGTTCAAAACGAAAAACGCGCTGATGGTTGTGATGGCCGCCCACAAAATGCTGGGCGCGATGGCGCGGCGGATTTCCGGCACGCTCAATTGCGGGTGTGCCAGCGCCTCCTGGTAATGCACCACCGCGTAGTCCACCGCCAGGCCGAGCAGGATCGCCGCAAAGCCCATGCTCACTATGCTGATGGTTCCGAGAATCAACCCGCCGAGCGCCAGTGTCGCGGCCAGGATCAGCAACAGCAACGTCAGCAGCCAGAGCAACGGCAACCAGCGCCTGTGCGTGAACCAAAAGAGAATCGCAATTACCATCGCCGTGCCGGTGACGGAGCCGGTCAAATCATGCTGCATCTGCGAGGCGATTTCCGAGACGAATGCCGGGCGTCCTGTGAAATGGATTTGCACGTCCGCAAATCTCGGGTCGCCAACCTGAACGTTTTTTGCCACCGTCTGGATGGCTTTAAGCCAGCGGGTGCATTCCAGGTAGCCGTCGAGTTCCGGTTGCGCCTGCACAAAGAGCAGCCGGAACGTGCCGTCCGCCGAGACGAACATTTTCTCTTCCTGATCCATTGAAAGCCCGCTGACGTTGGTGAGCGCGGGCAAGTCCAGCAAATTGAACGGGTCAAAGGCGCGGCGCGCGATTTCCGTGGGTGAGACCGACGTGGCCAGCGTTTCGCGCGTTTCGGCCAGCACCGCGCCGACGTGTCCGGGCGCGAGCTGGTTGGTGAGCGCGGCGAAGGCGGCAGGCGGCTGGTTGAGCCAGAGGCAGGCGAGAATTTCGGCGAGCTGTTCCGGCTGCTCCAGCCACGGCGGCTGCCACGTCACACTGGAGACCAGATTGGTTTGCGCGCGCAATTGTTCCGCGAGCACACCGGCAAACTGCTCCGCCGTTTCCGCGTCAGATGCCCGAACGCTGACAACGAGTTCGCGGGCGTTGGTGAAATGATTCTGGTAAAGCTTCAGTCCCTGCACCGCCGGTTCGTCCGCCGGCAGCAAATCCAGAATTTCCAGGTCAAAACGCAGCCGCCAAGCTCCGGCGGCAATCGCCGCCAGCAGCAGCACCCACCACCAGCGTTTCAGGCGCGTAATCATGGCGAGAGAAAACCTTCGATGGATTCACCGTTGCGCGTGTTTTCCAGCCGCCAGCCGCCGTCCGGCGAACGGGTGAACTGAAAATTCCCCGGGAGCGTTTTCCCACCCAGCCCGGCAGCGAGGTAAAGCCACGTGAAACGTTGCGGCGGCGGGCCGTGTCCGCTGAAGCCGAGCCGCTGCGACGGAAACTGGATGAGCCAGTCCGTTTTCGTCGTCTGCGCCAGAACGACCGGCAGCAGCGTTTTGGTGAACTGGAGGCTGCTTTGTCCGTCGGGATTTTGTGCCAGCACAATTTCGCCGGCGAGTTCGGGATGGTTCAGGCCGGGCCGCCAGATGGCCTGGCCCTGACGCACTGTCCAACCGGGACCGCTGGCGGCGAAAAGCGTTTTGTCCGGCGCAGTCATGCAGCCGCCGCCCCACAGGACAAGGTCCGCCAGCGCCAGCCAGAAAAAGCATGCTTTGGCGATGCCACTCACTTCGCCGCGACGGGATTGGCGCGGTGCTGGACCACAGCCTCGGCGATGGTGTGAACACTTCGCAGAATTTGCTTCGCGGCTTCCGCGTCTTGAATTTTCAGGCCGTATTTTTTGTCGAGCGCCACGACGATCTGCAACGCGTCCACCGAGTCCAGCCCGACGCTGCCGGGGCCGAACAGCGGCTGGTCGTCGCCAATCTCCTCCGCCGAGATCTGCAACATGAGGTTTTCAACCAGCAGTTGTTTGATTTCGAGTTTTAGTTCCGTCGTGGCGTCCATGATTTGAATTTCAAAGCTTGGCCGACAAGTCCGGGCCGGGGCAAGCCTGAAAACGGACTCCCACCGCCTGCTGGTTGGAGCCGACGAGACTGACAATGGCCGATGGAAATTTTTTCCCGCCACCGCGTCGCACGCGGCCACGCATTGCCACGCGGCGGCGGCCATCAGTCCTTCGCCCAAAATCTTTTTGGGACTGACGCGCGCGCCGGTCCAATTGTTGCCACGCGGCGAGTTCCGCCGCGTCCGTGCGCGGGCTGTCGCCCAGACCGTCGCAGAGCAATTCGCCGGAAATTTTCCATCGGGCGGAGTTGCCCGCGCATGGCCTGCGCGGCTTGCACGCGGCTTTTGCGGGCGGAATAAGTTTGCGGCATCGGTGATGGCGGCCAGTTCGACGCCGATGGAAATTTCGTGCGTCGCGGCACAAGCACAACGCGCCCGCGCCGGCCGCTGATGATGGCGCGGCTCCAGATGCCAGAGCGCGTCGGCGCGCATCCAGTTGGTTTCTTCCGCGCCGATGACGAGGCAGGCGTCCACGCGGTTTTCTTCCAGCCAGTGCGCGCCGAGCGCGACGCCTTGGGCAAAAGCGCGACGGATCGCCGACGAGCGTGCTGGCGAGCGGCACATTTTCCAGCAGCGCGGCGACGATGGCTGGCCGGCGCGGCATAAACCGTTTCGGGAAACACGCAGCGGGCTGGCCGTGGCCGGGTTCTTCAGCGTCTCGTCGATAAAAACGGCAGGAGTATTGCACGCAGCCGGATTGCAGACAGACGACGATGCCGACCGATCCTGCGCGGCGGGATTCGGCGCGCAGATTTGGCAACGGCTTCGAGCGCGGCGGCGGCGGCGTAATGCGTGATCGGACTGGTGCGGCGCAGGCGCGGATGCGCCAGAAATGCCGGGCGCGCTGGCGGGATCGGCACCGACGCGCTGGCGCAGCGGCTTTTCCCAGCCGGGCCGGTCCAGCGGCTGGATCGGCAACGGTTTGTCCTTTCGTCCAGCGCGTCGCGCAGTGCCGCCGACGTTCCAGCCGGCGGGCGAAACCGCGCCGCAGCCGCTGACGAAAATCCGGCTCATGCCCACCTCCGCAAAATCAAGGTGGCATTGACGCCGCCGAAGCCGAACGAGTTGGAAAGCACCGATGTTCACGCGCGCGTCCTGCGGCTGGGTGACGATGGGAAATTTGCAGGCCGGGTCGGGCGTTTCAAAGTCGATTTCCGGCGGCAGCCATTGTTCGCGCAGCGTCATCAGGCAGATGACCGCCTCGACCGCGCCCGCGCCGCCGAGCAGATGGCCGATGCTGGCCTTGGTGGAACTGACCGGCAAGCGTCGCGGCGCGGCGCGCCGGCCCATTCGACTGATGGCGAGCGCCTCGGAACTGTCGTTGAGCACCGTGCCGGTGCCGTGGGCGTTGATGTAATCAATTTCCTCCGGCGTGACGCCGCGCATCGCGCACGCCTGTTTCATCGCGGCGAACGTGGTGCCGCCCTGCGGATGCGGCTGGGTGAGATGATGCCGGTCAATCGCCGTGCCGTAGCCGATGAGTTCGCCCAGAATTTCCGCGCCGCGCCGCCGCGCGCTTTCGAGCGTTTCCAGCGTCAGCATCGCCGCGCCTTCGCCCAGCGCCAGACCGTCGCGGTGCGCGTCGAACGGGCGGCAGAGGTCGGCGAAAGCGCCTGCAGCGAGTCGAAGCCGGAAAAAACCAATTGGCTCAAGCGCGTCATAGCCGCCGGCCACCACGCGTTCGGCCTGGCCGCCGCGAATCAAATCCCACGCGTGGCCGATGGCGCATGTGCGCCGGAGGCGCAGGCGTTGGAGATGATGGTGATCGGCCCGCTGAAACCGAGCGCGTCGAGCACCATCCGCGCCTGGACTTGCGGCTGATAATGAACCGCCCGGGTGGGCTGGCGGCGATGCCGACGCGGCGTGCTGCACCGCCTGCCGGAAATAATCTTCGCCGAGCGACATGCCGCCGGCGGTCGTGCCGAGAACCAGCGGCAATTTCTCGGCGGTTCCCAGCCGGATTGCTGCCACGCTTCGCTGCGCGGCCAGCACGAGCATCGCGCCGGCGCGGTCGAGCCGCGCCAATTGCCGGGCGGTTCAGAAGCGTCGCGGGCAGTTTTTCGGGCAAGTCCACTTCCGCCGCCAGTTTTCACGCGCTGACGGCTGACATCAAACAGCGACACCGGACGGAACGCCGTCTTTCCGGCGCGAAACCCGCCGCGTTTGGTTTCCAGCCGATGCCAAGCGCCGTGACGATGCCCGCGCCGGTGACGACGACGCGCGGCGCTTGCGCGGGCGGCGGATGATCCGGAAAATTCATGCGCAATAATTATTGTCCCAGGCTGCCCGCCAACCGGTTCACGCCGCCGCGAAACGCAAAATTCATGGGGTAAAAAAAGTTTTTCCACGCGGTTGTGCCCCACAGCCGTTTCATGATTGATGGCACAGTATAAACTTCCTTCAATGCGCCATAATAGCCTTCGAGCAGTTGGTCGGGCGTGAAAGTTCTGGGCTGATAGACGACGTGGTTGGCGTCGTAAAGGTTCCAGTCCTCGGTCAGCAAACGGCCTTCCGCCGTGAGCCGTTTGTGGAGGCGTGTGCCGGGATACGGCGTGAGGATGGAAAAATAAACGACTTCGAGTTTGGCCTTGATGACAAATTCCACCGTGCGGTCAAAAACACCGTCGTCATCCGTGTCGAACCCGAACACGAACGAGCCGTCAATGCCGATGCCGTGATCGTGGATTTTTTTGACGACGTCGAGATATTCGCCCGGCTTGTTGACGCCTTTGCCGATGGACTTGATGGCTTCGGTCGAGAGCGTCTCGAAGCCCATGAACAGCCCGGTGCAACCGCTTTTTTCCGCGAGCTTCAAGATTTCCGGATCCTTGGCGATGTTGACCGAGGCCTGGCCAAACCAGTTCAAGTTCATGTCGGCGATGCGGCCGAAAAATTCGCGCGCATAGGCGCGGTTGCTCACGATGTTGTCGTCCACGAAGAACACCAGGCGCTTCAGCGTGAGCAGGCCGGTAAAGGGGCGGAGCTTTTTCAATTCCGCCAAAACCTCCTCCTGCGGACGGTTGCGGAAGCTGCCGCCGAACGCGCTGGTGACAGCACAGAATTCGCAGCCAATCGGACAGCCGCGCGTCGTCTCCATGAAATGAATCGGCAGGTATTTTTTCGGGCGGAACAGTTCCCAGTCGTTCGGCGGCAACCCAACCAGCGGCGGAAGGATTTCGCCGTGCCGGTAAACGGGTTTCATTGCGTTCCGAGCGAAATCGCCCAAGAGGACGGGCCAGAGGATTTCGGCCTCGCCCACGACCACGGTGTCGCAATGTTGCAGCGCCTCCTGCGGCAGGCAGGAAGCGTGCATGCCGCCCATGACCACCTTGATGCCGCGCTGCCGGAAATGATCCGCGATCTCGTAGCCGCGTTTGACCGTCGTGGTCATCGTCGTGATGCCGACCAGATCGGCGGACTGGTTGAGATCGAGCGGCTCGATTTTTTCATCCACGATGTTCACTTCCCAGTCCGGCGTGGTGATCGCCGCCACGCGGAGCAGGCCGAGATTGGGCAGACGAAACATCATCCCGCCCGCCATGAGGCTGTTTTTGACTTGGGGCGAAATGAGCAGGAGTTTTTTCATTTTGCTGCCGGGGCGGGTTGCCAGAGGCGTTGCACGGTGGCCAGGTGGCTCCAGAGCGGCCCGGCCACGCCGCGTTTGCGCAGGCGCCGGACCAGCTCCTGATAACCGGGCAGCGGATCGCCGGCAATCCAGCCCGGCGAACGCCGCGAAAATTCCCGCAGCTTGGAGAAAATAATTTCCTCGGTCAGCCCCGGCGCAAGGTAGTAGGCGGGTGCCAGCAAATCGGCGTCCGGTTCAATGACGCCTTCCGCCACCGCCTGTTCGAACAGCGGAGTGCCGGGATAAATCCGCATTCCGACCACGGCCATGATGGCGGTGTTGGTCAGGCGCAAAGAGTTTTCAAAACCTTCCTGCAACGTCTCCGGCGTCTCGCCGGGGCCGCCGCAGATGAGGAAATGACAGTAGTCAATGTTCCGTTTCCGCGCCAGCTCGCTTGACTCAAAAACATCCGCAAAGGTGAATTGCTTCGCGTAAGTTTTCAGCGTCGCGTCAGAAAAGCTGTCCGTGCCGAACTCGATGTGCGTCAGGCCGGCGCGCGCCATCAGGTCCATCAGTTCGGTCGTCAGTCCGCGTGGGC
The DNA here is from genome assembly GCA_963711945.1 of uncultured Verrucomicrobiae bacterium. GTDB lineage: Bacteria > Verrucomicrobiota > Verrucomicrobiia > Limisphaerales > UBA11358 > UBA11358. The sequence goes on from CAVQGB010000010.1 coordinate 1,082,971, forward strand.
GCAGGAAACATCCCCAGGATATTTTCACGTTGCGGCGGAGGATGGCCTCGCAGACTTCCGCGACATGACGCGGCGTGGAATTGAACACCGAATCCACGATGAAAACAAACTTCGCGCCCTGTTGCCGGAGATTTTCCAGTTCGGCGGCCACCACTTCCGGCGGGCGGCGGCGGTTGATTTTCCCTTCAATCACCGGATAGGTGCAGTAGCAGCAGAGAAAATGGCAACCGCGCTGGGTCTGGAGATTCAACGTGTCGCTGGCGGCGAGATATGTCCGGGCAATGTCCGGGGGAAGATCATCGGCCGCCAGCGGCAAATCCAGCGGGCCGGACGCGGCGGGATTGATGATGATTTTTCCATCCCGGCGATGCACAAGGCCGGGAACGCGGCTGAAATCGCCGCCATTTTTCAGCGCGTCAACCAGCGCGAGAATGCCCGGTTCGCCTTCGCCGGCAATGCCATAATCCGCGCCGGTCAGCGCGAGCAGTTTTTCCGGGAAAATACTGAAGCCGCTGCCGCCCAGCACGACTGGCGCGCGGCTGCGCTGCCGGATGGTTGCGGTGACCGGCGCAAGTTCGTCGTAAAATTCCTCCCGCCGGCGGATGAGCACGTCGTCAATGTTGCGGAGGGAGATGCCGATCAAGTCCGGCTGGAATTCCTGGAGCGTTGCGACCAACCGGTCCAAGTTGGACAGCCGGTCCAGCCAGCGTGTTTCATGGCCGGCGCGGCGCAGCACGGCGTTGAGATGGGCCAGCCCCAGCGGAAACACCGGGTCAGGCGCCGTGCAACGGTTGGCGCTGATGAGCAGGATGCGGCTGGACATGCAATCAAGTGTGGGTGACGGCGTCAGATGCCGCCGCGTTCAATGCCAGATAATCCGCCATGCTTTGCGTGGAAGGCTCCAGTCCTTCAGCAGCCAGGGCGTCCAGCACGCGCGCCTCGTCCATGATAAAACGATCCCGCTTGTAGAGCAGATAATCGCGTTGCAAATCTTGAGGCGTGAGGTTGATGGTCACCAAGTTTGCACCGGTGCGCAGCCCGCGTCTGTAGCCGCCATTGGCCTGCGCCAGATTCAATGCGCTCACCGCCGGGATGAGCCAGTCCGGTCGCATCAAACGCAAGACCGCCATGCAGTTCAAGGTTGTTTCCACGTCGCCCGCCGTGGCAGCAGCCAGCGGCGTGGACTCGCCGGGAATGAACGGGCTGACGCTGCAACCCACCAGTGGCAGGGATGCCGCCAAGCGGCAATTCACCAGCAATTTTTCCGTGCTCTGTCCGGGCAGTCCCGCGATGAAGCCGGAACTCACCATCCAGCCGTCCGCCGCAAGCCGGCGAATATGGCGCAACCGTTCCTCCAATTGGCCGGGGGCCTGCCAATGCTCATAGTCGGTGGCGTCGGCGGTTTCAAATTTCATGATATACACCGTCGCGCCTGCCGCCTGGAGTTCCGTGTAAATTTCCGTGTCCAACGTGCCCAGGCAGACGCTCAAGCCCAGATCGGTTTCACGCCGCAAAGCGCGGATCAGCGGGAGCACCACCTCGCGCGCCGCCACCGGGTCTTCACCGGTCTGGATGTTGACATCGGTCATCGCCGCCGGCCGGTGATGGGCGAGCAGGGCGACGATTTCATCGTGCCGGGCGCGGGCGCGTTGGAGCGAACGGTTGTCGCGCCGCATCCCGCAGTAGGCGCAGTTTTCCCGGCAGAAATTGGAAACCTCCACCACGCCGCGGACAAACATCTGCCGCCCGAATTTCCCGCCGGCCGCCGCCGCAGCCTGGTCATGTAACGCGTCTTGAGCCGCGCCCCGCGCAAGCAGGTCTCTGGATGTGGGATGAAAACCCATGAGAATTCAAAATGTTATTTATCAAACGTTCGCGGTGGCAATGAAAATTCCTTTGCAAAAATTGCCATTGTTTCACACTGGTTGTCGGCTCGACCGGTTGGTATTTTTCCGGCGTGGCCAATTTCACTCCCCATTTCAAAGATGGTCCGGCAACGGCGCGAAAGAGCCGGTGGCATCAGGCCCTGCTGCAAATCATCCGGCTGGTGCTGGCGGGCGTGCTGATGGGCTGGCTTTACGCGTGGGGCGCGCCGTTGATTTACCGGGACAAGAGCGCGCCGGGCTTCTGGCTGGGCTGCGCGCATGGCGCGTTGATGCCGATGGCGCTGCCGAGCCTGCTCATGCGGAAGGACGTGCCGATTTACGCGGTGGTCAACAAGGGAGGCATCTACAAGATCGGCTACATCGCCGGCATCAACGCCTGCGGTTTCGTGGTCTTCGGCTTGTCGTTCTGGAAACCGTGGCGGCGGGAGAAATTTTAATACGCCAGGCTGCAAAACGCCTCCACCACGTTCACCTTGCCGCCCGCCCAATAGTGATTTCGCGGAAAATAAAACGTCCGGTCGGTGCGCACATAATTCAATTCCGTCGGCTGGCCGGGCTGGTTCGGATCATAGGCCGTGAACCGCAGGCCCGTTTCCGTTTCCGCCAGACCATACAGCACGATGCCGTGGTTGATGGTCAGTTGCGGAAAGCGGAACAAGTGCGCGATGACCGCCCGGCGCGCCGGCAGCGAACGCGCCAGTTGCGCCGCCATGTTCTCCTGATGCCGGCGCGAAACGGGCAGAATCATCCGCCGGTGGCTGCGCAAAACATAGGATTGCCACGCGCCGCCGCAACTGGCCATCAACACCGGCGCTTGTTCCCGGCTGAAACTGCGCAACGAATCGTAACCCGGCACGACAATGCGTTTGGATGCCTCGCAGGCTATCCGGGGATTGCGCCTCACCACCGCCCGGATTAGTTCGCGATAACGTTGTTCTTCCGCCACCGGCAGCGTGGCGTCGAACCGCGCGTGGTAAAAAAACTGTCGCGCCGAACGCACCATCACAAAACAGCGATGGGTGTAGGTGCGCGGCGTTTCGCTCCGCCGGGGAATCAAATTTTGCGACGCGGGGTCGCTCAAGTATTCCCAGACCAGTTCATTGGCGTAGGCGAAGGTGTCGCGGTCAAACTCAAAACGGCACGGCGGCGTGGCGGTCGCGCAAATCATGCTTGGACAAGCTTTGGCTTTCGGCTAACAAAAGGCAATGCTGTATCAACGCTGGCGTCAAACCGCGCGCGAACGACCGACGGAAACCGCCTTGACCGAGTTCCCGTCCGGTCGCCAATGGACGTTTGCCGGACTGGCCGACGTGGTGGAAAAACTGCCGGCGGCGGGAGAAACATTCGTTTTCGCACAATGTCATTCCGCTGAATTCATCCTCGACGTGCTGCGCGCCTGGCGCGACCACGCCGTGCTTTGTCCGCTGGAAATTGGCCAGTCCAGACCCGGCCTGCCCTTGCCGCCAAAACCGGCCTGTCATCTCAAACTGACATCCGCCACCACCGGCCCGGCCCGCGCCGTGATGTTCACGGCGGAACAGCTCGCCGCCGACGCTGAAAACATCGTCGCCACGATGGGCCTGCGGCCCGACTGGCCGAATCTCGGCATGATTTCGCTCGCGCATTCCTACGGCTTTTCCAATCTTGTCCTGCCGTTGCTGCTGCACGGGATTCCGCTGGCCATCGTCGCCTCGCCGCTGCCGGAAATCGTCCGGCTCGCGGCGGAAAACCTTCCCGACCTTACGCTTGCCGCCGTGCCCGTGCTCTGGCGGACCTGGCAAGAAACCAACGCCATACCCGCAACTACGCGGCTGGCTGTTTCCGCCGGAGCACCCTTGCTGGCGGGGTTGGAACGCGACATTTATCGGACGCGTGGATTGAAAATTCACAACTTCTACGGTTCGACCGAATGCGGCGGCATCGCTTATGACGCTACGGAAAGCCCGCGCGGTGACGACGCCTGCGCCGGCTCTCCCATGCGCAATGTGACACTCGATTGTGACGCCAGCGGCTGCCTGCGCGTCGTCAGCCAGGCCGCGGGAGAAAGCTACTGGCCGACGGCGGATGACGCGTTGGGTTCCGGCATTTTTCAGACCAGTGACCTCGCGGAATTTCGCGGTGGCCAGGTTTTTCTGCGCGGGCGGTTGAGCGATCAGATCAATGTCGCCGGCCGCAAAATTTCCCCCGCAGCCATTGAGCATATTCTGGCGGCGCATCCCGCAGTCCGCGAATGTGTCGTTCTCGGCGTGCCCGGCGCCGACGCCGGCCGCAATGAAACGGTCGCCGCCGCCGTGGTTGTCCGGGGTAATATTTCCGCCGCCGATTTGAAACAGTTCCTCCTCGCGAGCCTGCCCGCCTGGCAGGTGCCGCGCGAATGGCGGTTTGTGGATTCACTGGCCGCCAATGAGCGCGGCAAAATCTCCCGCGCCGAATGGCGGGGACGATTTCTGGCGCGGGAATGAAACCATGCCTTCGCCATCGAATCCGGTTTTCTTTCATCGGATAATTTGTTTAACTCTGCCCGCAAGACAATCGTGGCACACTGGCAACCTAACCAAATCGGCGCATGTTGAACGAGGCGACGCTTTCATCTTCCGAAATCGCAGCCAGGCAACAGGCAGCGTGGGCGGACACTGTGCGCCAGGCTTTCGACCGCTCTCCGTTTTATCGCGAGCACTTCATCCGCGCTGGATTCTCGAGGCGGGAAACGATTCCGCTCGACGAAATCAACCGCATCCCGGCGATTGACAAAACCGTCGTTTCGGAAAATACGGAGAAATTTCTTTGTGTGCCGCGCGAGAGAATCGTGGACATCGTCACGACCAGTGGTTCGACCGGCCAGCCGCTGGTCTGGCAGCTCACCGAAAGCGACCTCGAACGGCTTTCCCGCAATGAATACCTGTCCTTCGCCTGCGCCGGTTTCACCGCCGCCGACACCGTTTTGCTCGCCGTGGCGATGGATCGTTGCTTCATAGCGGGCATGGCGTATTCCCTCGGCCTGCGGAAGCTCGGATGCGCCGTCATCCGCGTCGGCGCGGCCACGCCGGCGATGCACCTGGACATGATCCGACGGGCGCAGCCGGCCGCCGTGGTCAGCGTGCCGTCGTTTCTCATGCATTTGGCGGACAAGGCGGCGGAGGCGAAGTTCAATCTTGCCGAGTCCGGCATCCGCAAGGCCGTGTGCATTGGCGAACCGGTTCGTGAAACAGATTTTTCGCTGAATTGTGTCGGGCTGGCTGTGGAAAAACACTGGGGTGTAAAAGTGTTTTCCACCTACGGCGTCACCGAACTGGCCGCGTCGCTCTGTGAGTGCGAATCCGGCCTGGGCGGACATCTGCATCCCGAATTGCTTTTTCTCGAAGCGCTCGACGAAGCGGGCGATCCCGTGCCCGATGGCGAGGTGGGTGAACTCACCGCGACGACGTTCGGCGTCGAGGCCATGCCGCTCATCCGCTATCGCACCGGCGATTTCGCGGCGATTTACCGCGCACCCTGCCGCTGCGGCCGCCGCACTCTGCGAATCGGGCCGATTGTCGGGCGCAAACACCAGAAGCTGAAAATCAAGGGAACAACGGTTTTTCCTTCCGCATTGAAAACGGTGTTGGACGCCTCGCCGGAAATTTCCAAATACGCCATCATTGCGCGGCGCGAACACAACCTGTCCGACAGTGTTGAGATCATATTTTGCAGCGAGGCGGATTCGGCGAAAGTGATTGCCGCGTTGAAGGAACAATTTCAAGGCGCACTGAAAGTGATACCGCAAATCACAGCCGCATCGCCCGCCGAAATGGAGAAGCTGCAACTGCCGGACGGCGCGCGGAAGCGCCACTACTTCGTGGATCTGCGCGATTAAAATGTCCGCCGAACTGAACATCTGCATTGTCATTCCGGTCTTCAACCACAGCCTGACGGTGGGCCGCGTTGTGCGCGGGGCGAAAGATTATTTTCCTGTGATCGCCGTCAATGATGGTTCCACCGATGACACCGGGGAAATTCTCGCGATGGAAAGCGGCATCAGCGTCGTCACATTGCCGCAAAACCAGGGCAAGGGCGCCGCGCTCCGCGCCGGTTTCATCGAGGCGGAACGGCGCGGCTTCACACATGCCATTACGATTGACGCCGATGGCCAGCACGCGACGGGGGAGTTGCCGGTGTTTGCCGCCGCCAGCCGGAAATTGCCGGGGGCGTTCGTCATCGGCGTGCGCGATCTGGTGAAGGAAAACGCGCCCCGGGGCCGCCGCATCACAAACAACATTTCCACCTTCTGGTTCAAGGTTGAAACCGGCGCGACGCTGGCCGACACGCAATGCGGCTTTCGCTGCTATCCGCTGAAAAGCATCAACCGGCTCCGCGTCAAATCGCAGCACTACGCCTACGAGCTAGAAATCATGGTCAAGGCCGCGTGGGCCGGCATCCCGCTCGTGGCGCAGCCGGTGTCCGCCGATTACGCGGCGGCGACGTCGCGGCTATCGCACTTTGATCCGTGGCGCGACATGGTCCGGATTTCGATGCTGCACTCCCGGCTTTCGATTCAGAGCTTCTGCGTGCCGGCGCTGCTGCGGAAAATCTTAGCCACCGGTGAGTTGCGCCATCTACAGCGCGGCCAGCGAGTGAAAACCATCCTGCGCCTGCTGTTTTCGGAACACACGGACAAGCCGGCGAAGCTTGCCTTCGCGGTCGGGCTGGGTCTTTTCTGCGGCATCGCGCCGATCTGGGGGTTTCAAATCATCACCGCCGCCGCGCTCGCGCACAAGCTCCGCTTGAACAAAGCCATTGCCGTGACCGCGAGCAACATTTCGATCGCGCCCATCGCGCCGTTCGTCATGGCTGCCGGACTGCTGCTGGGTCATTATTTGCACACCGGCAAGATGCTGCAACTCAACGCCACGCCGCTGCTTGAGGAAATTCCCCTGCGCTTCGCCGAATGGTTTTTAGGCAGCCTCGCACTCGGAATTCTCGTGGGAATTCTTGGAGCGCTTTTCACCTGGATTATCAGTTCGCTTTACACCGGTAAAAACAAATTCCCGGCATGATCGAGCGCTTTGTCCAACTGCATTTGTTCCTCGCGCGTCATCGGAAACTCATGCTGCTGCTGGCCATTGCATTTGCCATCGTGGCAGTTTTCATGGGATGCAAATTGAAGTTGAACGAGGACTTCACCGACGTTTTGCCCATGTCCGCGCCAGCCATCGCGGAACAGGTCGGGGCGCTCCAACACATCCAGCAGGCCGACCGCATTTACATTGATGTCGCCACCGCCACGACCAATGCCGAACAGCTCGCGGACGCCTCCGCGCGGATGGCCGCCGCGCTCCGCGAAATTCCGCGGCTCGCCGAAGTCCGCGGCGAAATCAACGTGGCCGACATGGGCGCGGCCTACCAGCAGTTACAGGCGCAACTGCCAACGCTGCTCAACTCAAACGACCTGCGCGCGTTGGAACCGCGTCTGACCGCGACGAATCTGGAGGCGCGGCTCGCCTGGCTGAAAAAATCCATGATGCAGCCGCAGGGGCTGATGTTCAAAGACGTTGCGCAATCCGATCCCGCCGGCATCAGCGACCCCGTGTCCGCGCGGCTCCGCGATTTGCAGGCCGGCACCGGGGACGCGCGCATCGTTGACGGTCGCATCACCAGCGCGGACGGCTGCCATGTGCTCATCAACGCCACGCCGGGATTTCGTTCGTCCGAAACCGGCAAAAGCGCCGCGCTCGTCGCCGCCGTGTTGCGGGCCGCGCGTTCGGTGGAAACGAATTTTCCGGCGGGCGCGGTGAAAATCTCCGTCACCGGCGCGCACCGTTCCGCGCTCGACAACGCCACCATGATCCGGCAGGACACGACACGCACGAGCATCATTGCGACCCTGGCCATCGCCGCGCTGATTATTTTCGCATGCCGCCGACGCTGGCTGGCATTGATGGCGTTGATCCCGGTGCTGTTCGGCGCGCTGGGCGCGATCACGGTTTTTTTCCTGACGGGCGACCTGGTTTCCTCTGTGGCGCTCGGATGCGGCAGCATGTTGATCGGCGTGACGGTGGATTACGGAATTTACATCGTCTATACGCTCGACGACGCGCCGCCCGCCGGCCGGGAAGAACTGGCGCGCGTCGTGGCCGGACTGGTTCCCGCGCTGGTGTTTGGCGCGCTCACGACGATGGCGGCGTTCTTCGTGATGTTCCTCTCGCCGATTTCCGGCCATCGGCAGCTCGGCCTGTTTGGCGCGGTGGGTGTCGGGCTGGCGGCGTTGTTCGCGCTGTTCATCCTCCCGTTGTTCATTCCGGTGAAAGCTGTGCCCAAAGCTCGTCCTCTGCCGCTGACGGCGCTGCTCCAGCGATTGTTTGACTGGCGGACACGGAACACGCGCGTCGTCCTGCCATTGCTGGTTTTGTTCACACTCATCTGCGCCGCGGGCATAAGTCGTGTGAAATTCAATGGCGACCTCGCCCGGCTCAACGGCGTGACTCCGAGCACCCGCCAGGACGAACAAACCATCCGCGAAACCTGGGGCCAGGCGCTTTCGCTTACGACCATCGTGGTCGGCGGCGCGACGCGCGAGGAGGTTCTGGAAAAAAATGAACGGGTCTTCGCCGCGCTGGAACAATTGCGCGGTCAGAATGTTTTTGAATCGTTTTCATCCGTCGCGCCACTGCTGCCATCGGCGCGGACCAGGGTGGCGAATCTGCGCGACTGGCGGAATTTCTGGTCGGCGGAGCGGCAGATGGAATTGAGCAATTCGCTTGGTTCAGCGGCCGCCCAGCTCGGTTTTCGCGCCGGGGCGTTTGCGCCGTTTTTGAAAAGTATTTCCTCGCCGGAGACGGTTGCAATGGCGGAAACAAATTCCGCGCTGGACCGCCTGAGCGCCGATTTTTGGAGCGAGCGCGACGACAGGATTTATCTGACGACGCTCGTGAAGGTGGCGGACACGGAAAAATTCCGCCGGCTCCACGCGGCGGTGAAGACCGCCGTGCCGGACGCGTTGCTGCTCAACAAGGCCGCGTTGTCCGATGAAATCACGCAAGTCGCCCGTCATGCGCTGCCGGTGTTCGGCGCGCTGGTGGCGGTGCTGAACGCATTGCTGATTTATCTGCTGCTCGGCCGGGCTGAACTGGCGCTGGTCACGCTGCTGCCGATGGCGGCGGGAATTTTCTGGACGCTCGGAACACTGGGGCTTTGCGGGTTGCCGATTGACGTGGCGAATTTTGTGTTCGTCATTTTTGTGGTCGGCGTGGGCAGCGATTACAGTTTGTTTCTCGTGTTGAGCGAGCTGGAACCATTGCGCGGCCGCCCGGAACGGTCGGCGGCCACGGGCGGTGCGGTGACAATGTGTGCGCTCACATCGTTGCTTGGCACCGGCGTGCTGGTGCTGTCGCATCATCCGGCGCTGTTTTCCGTCGGGCTGACGGCGCTGCTCGGCATCAGCTACAGTTTGCTGGCGACGCTGTTTCTCGTGCCGCTGTCCGTGCGCTGGCTGGCGGAACGGAATTCACGCCGTCTGAAAATCGTCAATCCCACGCCGGCGCAAATGCGGCGCGCCGTCAGCCGGCTCTACCGTTTCCAAGGGCCGTATGTCTCGCAGTTCGCCTATTGGAAGATGAAGACCGATCCGCTGTTTCGCGCCGTGGAAAATGCGGTGCCCGCGTGCGGGGAAATTCTGGACCTCGGCTGCGGCTACGGTTTGGCGGCTCACTGGTTGACGATGTTCACACCGGATCGGCGGGTGCGCGGCGTGGACTTTGACGCAAAAAAAATCCGCGCGGCGCTGGTCACAGCGCGGGCGAATTCACAGGTCAGTTTCGAGCGACGCGATATTCTGGAATGGCCGGAATTTCCCGCGTGCGACTGCGCGCTGCTTTGCGACGTGCTGCACTATTTTCCGCACGAACTCAAAGCGGAAGTGCTGCGTAAAGTTTTTCAAGCGATGCTTCCCGGCGGAATCCTCATCATCCGGGATGCGATGGCGGACGAGAATTCCGGTCACCGTGCCGTCGCCCGCTCCGAGAAATGGGCGGTGGGCCTGGGCCAGAACCGGACGCGGCACGGCCTGCATTTCGAGGACGAAAAAACCCATTTCGCATTGTTACGCGAGGCAGGTTTTACGAAAGTTGAAATTAGGGCTGAATCTGGTCTGGGGTCAAACCGGTTGTTGGTTGCTGTCAAGGAAGAGGCTTCTCGGTTAGGGCTTTTTGCCTGCGACCGGGAAAATGGCTTCGATTAACTCGTTGGCCACGAATTCTGGAGAGCGGCGGATTGCTGGTTGGACACGCTTGTCATGTCCCGCGGCCAGCAGCGCACCGGAACGGGTATCATAGAATTTGATATCCAAAGAGGGTAGATACTCGTCCGTATATCCAAACCACTGGTCTCGAATGATGACCTTGCACTCCGTGCCAGCCGGCATGGCAGACAACAACCCAGAAGTGGCCGGCATACCATGATCCGTCAGCGCCTTTTGCACGGCATCAAGCGCTTGCTTGTGTTTTTCTTTTTCTTTGTGGCTGCCGGCTTCATTGTCGCATGCCACATAGAATGTTCTGATTCCGCTCACGTCCGACTTGGGAGATTGAATCGAGATCTCAGGCTGAGGAGGCTGGGCGGTGGCGTAACCGGCGGTTAGCCAAACAATTACCAATAATGGGCAAAACACCCTTTTCATGATTTTGAATTCCAAGATCTTGCTTGTTGAACACGACGCTAGGGTTCTGCCAGAAATTTTTCAATCCGCTCATCGTTTAGCGTGACGAGCGCAACCTTGGGAATCACACCATCGCAAGCTGGAATGTATTTCCAATTGGGATTGTCAGCGACCAGCGTGACGATTTGACCATTGCTCGTCTCGATTGTGAAGTGAACAGTGCATCTGAAGGACCATCCACTGCCAGCTTCCTTGAGATCAGCTTCAGTGATTGCGACCTTGAGCGACTTGACAGAGTTATCGCTTACCTCGACGCCCTTCTTCTCCAAGGTGCGTTTGAGCGCGATAATGGCTTGGTCGGTCCACGTATGAAGATTCCCGTGGACGGAACGGCCCAGACCGGCGTTGCCAATCAGCACGGATTCAGTCGCTGGTTGAGCATTGATCAAGGCGACCTTTGTTCCGGCGGGAATGTTTGGAATCAAACTGGGATTGGCGGCGTTTGCGTGCGGAACATGAGACGAAGCACAACCTGAAAGGCCGATGATGACACAAACGCCGATCAACGCAAGACCACCGAATCGAAGCAATCGGGTTATTTTTGGGATGTTCATAGCATTGATTTCACATTGAGTTTTGAATTTCAGCGATGGTATTGATTCACCACGCGAAATCAGTTTTTCCAATTTCTGAAAGAGAGTCAAGAAATCATCCGACTTTAAAACGCGGAAGAGATCGTCAACCAGATTCCGCTGGTCTCGTCTCCAGTGGTATTTACAATTTCCTGCCAAATGGATTCGTCACGCAAAAAACTTACGACCGCCTTGCTCGTCCACGGCATGGGCGGAAATCCGTCGTGGTGGGATCCACTTTTGCCCATACTGAAACGTGCCGGGTTGGCTGCGATTCCACCGCGGTTGCCGTCGCTCGAAGATGCCGGTCCGGAAACCTGGTGCGATGAAGTGGTTGGGCGCATCAAAAACGAACCGGTCATTCTAATCGGCCATTCGCTGGGCGCGGCGGTGTGTCTGGAGGCGGCGCGCTTGACGCCGGTGGAATATCTGGTGTTGCTGGCGTGTCCACCATTTTTGCCGGATTTCACGCCCGAGCCGCCGCCAGGCAGCGGATTGTCCGCCGCCGCAATGAAACGGGTTGGACCATTTCTGCGGACAGCGTGCGACAATGCTTCACAGATTTCGACCGGGAGTATACATTTTGTAGGTGCGTCGGATCGGTGGGTTCCCATCGCGCAGGCGCGGCGGTTGCCGATTCCTCTGATCGCCATTCCCGGCGCCGGCCACAGTTTGAACCGGTCAACCCGCCTGGCTGAACAACTTTTCAAGCATCTGCATGTTCGCCAAAACGGCCCGCACAAATGACCGTTTCGCGGAACACCGTCGCCGGTGGATATTATTTCGGGACTGTCTGAATTTGGGTGGCAGTGGAAGCTTCGGCGAGCCGCAACAGCAGGTTCTGACCCACTTTTTCGTCCCAACTGAATTTGTTCGACAGCACCACCACGGCGACGCGCGCGTCCAAGTCCAGCCCGATGTAGGCGCAGTAACCGGACACCATGCCGTCCTTGAACGTGAGGACGTGCCGCCCATCGTCGAAGTCATTGATGATCCAGCCCAGCGCCTCGCCGCCATTCGCGGTCTGGATTTGTTCGCGGTGCGTGGCTGCCAGCGCGGATTCAACCGGCAGATGGAGCATCCCCAGATTGGCCCGCGCGAAAACCAGCAGGTCATTCATGCTCGAATACATTCCGGCGACGGGTCGGAGCAGATCCCCCATGTCCCATGGAGGCAAGGGATGGTTGCCCGGCTTCCAGCACGCCTGATTGCCAACGTGACCGACGGCCAGACGGCTTTGCTGTTCCGGGTTGAGGGAAAAAACCGAGTCTTTCATTCGCAATGGCCGGCAAATATCTTCTCCGATCAAATCCGTCGCCGGACGCCCCATTTTTTCAGTGATCAAATATGCAAGCAAGCCCGCGCCGAGATTGGAATAGACAAATTCCGGCGGCTTTTTGGGCCGGGGCTTCGCACGGCGCAGGTAATCCTGCAAATACGGAATGGTCAGGTGCTCGTATAAGTCGTGGCCCGTGACGAGGTAGTCGAGAAAGGAGCCAAGCTGGCTCAACGTCATCGGTTCACGCGGCAGGCCGGAGGTGTGCGTGGCCAGTTGATGCACCGTCAACCGTCCCGCTTCCGCGCTCACGACGATATTCGTGGGCAGGATGTCGCGCACCTTGTCGTCATCGCGTATTTTCCCCTCGGTTTCCAGTTGCGCCAGCAGCGCCTCCGTGAACAACTTCGAAACCGAGCCAATTTGAAACAAATCGTCCGGACCGGGCTTGTTGGTGTCGCCGATGCGTCCGGTCCGTCCGTAGCCGAAGCTTTGCGTGGCTCCGTCCGGCGTGACCACGCCCACGACCATCCCGTAAACTTCGCCGCTGGCCACCAGCGGTTTCACCAGGCGATCGGCCTCCGCGTGAACGCTTCCGCCCGCGCGCAATCGCGCGACCGCCGGGGCCGGATTGGACATTTGGCGTGTGGCGGCGGTGCGGCAGCCGGTGGCCGCCAATCCCAGAAAAATCAACGCCAACGAGCCAGATACAGCGGCAGTTCGCCAGCGCAAGAACGGAAGCCGAAATATTTTGCCCGGGACGCGGTGAACATTTCAAGCCACAGCATGACAAACCAGTTCGGTCGGTCAAGCCCTGGAAGCGGCCCGACAATATTTTGATTCAAAATCTGGCGTGCATTTGCAGCCAGGGTTCCACACAATTTTTGCATGGTTCCCTTTGGAAAATTTTTCGCGCTGGCGGGTTTGTTCCTGCTCCTGCTGGTTCCCGTTCGCGCCGCCGATTTGTTGGACCAGTGGATCGCCGCGCAGGCCGACCTGCGCACTTGGACGGCGGACATCGTGCAGACGCGCAACTTCAAAACCCTTGCGGAGCCGCTCGTCGCCACCGGCAAAGTCTGGATCGCGGTGCCGGACCGGTTCCGTTGGGAACTGGGCCAGCCGCCGCAGACCATCGCCCTGCGCCAGCCGGCGGAACTGGCGATTGTTTATCCCCGGCTCAAGCGCGTGGAAAAATATCCGTTGAAATCCGGCCAGACCGGGCCGTGGCGGGATGCGCTGGCACTGCTGGAGGCGAGCTTCCCGCGCAGCCGCACCAATTTGGAGGCGCAGTTTCAAATCCTCGCGCTCACGCAGACCAATGGCGTTGCCAGCTTGACGCTCCAGCCACGCAGCCCGGCGGCGCGCAAATTCATTGTCCGGCTGGAAATCAATTTTCGCGCCGACGATTTCTCGCCCGTCGGCACCGCGCTGACGTTCAGCGACGGTTCCAGTATGAGCAATGTATTCAGCCATCCTGTGGTGAACCCGCCGCTGGATCCGCAATTGTTTGACGTGAAAATGGAGCCGGATTTCACCGTCGTGGAGCCGCTGAAGCAATGAAGCCGCGGTCAAACGGGAAGATGGTTTTGGCCGGACGTTCACTGTCCGCCACGGGCGGTTTCCCGCAGGCAAACATAACCGGGAAATAATTTCATCATCTGCCGTTTCAGCGTGGCGATTTCGGCGGCCAGTGGATTTCGACCGCCGCGGTTGGGTGTGCGGCTGGCGGCGACGGCAGCTTCGGGATGTTTCAAATCAATCAATTCCGGCGTGAGCCTTTCGCCCGCAATCCGGCCCCGCCATTCCGGCGCCACGTCCTCGACGGCGATGAGAAACAGCACGATGCCCCATGCTGAAAACCGGTCGAGATTCAGTTCCAGCCATTCCAGAAATCGGCGCGGCGTTTTCTTTTTGCCCAGTTCCAGATGGCTGCGCACCGCCACTGGAAAATCCGCGTAGCCGAGATAGTCATACCCGGACACATCGCGGCCCCGCGCCGTCCAATCGCGAAACAACCGCTGCACGCGCAGATTGAGCTGGTAAAAAGTTTCAAACGCGCGGCAATAGCGTCCCAAATAGTGGTCGTCGAAATAGATGTCCTGAAAAAATGCCTGGCACACGAAGACCCAATACGAAGCATTGTCCCAGATGACTTTCGCCGTCATCACTTTCGTGCGGCCAAACGTTGGGAGCTGGTCGCGGAAAACCTCGGTGAAGGCGCTTTGCAACAGGATCATTGCCGCGTCGCTCTGCGCGACGGCTTCGCGCGTCAGTGTTTTTTCAAAATGGCGCCGGATGAGCCGCGTGACCATCGTGTTGCCCATGGCGATGAAGTCCGAGCCGGGACTGTAAAACGGATCCAGAAACGCCGCCGCCTCGCCAACGCATGCCCAACGGTCGGCGGAATAAAATTGCTTTGTGTCGTAGCTGTATTCCTGGATAAACAGAAAATCCATCACGCTGAACCCTGCGATATTTTTGGCGACCACCGGCTCGTGAATTTGCAGCCATTTCAGCGCCTTCTCATAGGTGTTGATGTTCGCAATGGGATGGATGCGCTCGTCCACAACGATGCCGATGCTGGTGTTGCCGGACGACAGCGGGATGAGCCAGACCCAATAGCCGTGGCCGGCAAGATGATTCGTGGAGCGGTGGCGTTTGCCCCCGGGAACCCGGGCGTGCCACGCGGCATTTTCCGGCGGCACAAAATGGTCCACGTCGCACTTTCCCGTTACACGGAACCAGCTCGCGCTGTGCTTGAGCGGGCTGGTCAGGCCGAGGTTTAATTTCCCCTGGAGCAGCCGCCGGCGTCCGGTGCAGTCCACCACCCAGTTTGAACGAACTGAAATGGTTTTGCCGCCGTGGCGTTCGCGGATGGTGGCGAGGTGTGGAACGTCGTTATTGCCGAGGGAAATGTCCGCCACGCCACAACCTTCCAGCAGCGCAACGCCGGCGGCCTGGTTCAAATCGCGCAGGTGGTTTTCCAGCCTGCCGCGATCCAATTGAAACGATGAGATGGGTGGAAAATCGCGCGGACCGTATTCGGGCCGCTGTTCCAGCGGGCCTTGCGCGTCGCCGAAAAAGAAGCGGATCCCGTTTTTCAGCAGTTGTTCGCGATCCAGATAATCCTTGAGCCGAAGCTTGACGGCCAAATAGTGCGCGCCGAGTTCCGACGTGGCTTCGCCAACCTTGAACGCAGCCTCGGGCAGCGGACGCTTTTCCCAATCAACCACCGCCACGGAAAGTCCCTGGTGCGCGAGCTTGATCTGCCGCGCAAGGCATTGTCCGGCCAGGCCGCCTCCGGCGATCAGCACGTCATATACAGGAATTCCCTCCATTCCGGCAAAACGTGCCGGAGCCTCTTGCCAGTGTCAAACCGAACCGCAAAAAACCACTTGCCCCGCATTAAAAACCTTGACCGTCTGGCGCGGGCAAAGTTCATTGGTGTGGCGGTCGTTTGAAACCTTTTCTCAAAATTGCCCGATGAACGTATTGCTCGTGCGCGGCAACCCGCGCAAAAACGGGTTCACGCAGTATCTCGTGAACTTGTTCGCCACCGGCTTGCGCGAAGCCGGCGCGGAGATCACCGACATAGATCTTGCCGCCGCGGACCAGGCGCTGAAGCCGTGTCTCGGCTGCTATCACTGCTGGCTCGTAAAACCCGGCGCGTGCATTCACCACGACCCGATGGAGCAATGGCTGCCGGTGATTCTCGACGCCGATGTGCTGGTGTGCGCGACGCCGGTGTATTACTTCGCCATGAGCAGTTATTTGAAGAGTTTTTTTGAGCGCACGTTCCCGGTGGCGGCCGCAGGCCTTGAAGTCAGCAAAATGGGAATTTTCCGGAACCGCCTGCGTGAGCCGGCAAAATGGACGGGCAAAAAATTCATATCCATCACCGTCGGCGCGCTGCGGGCGCGCGAGGCCTACGAACCGATCAACCAGACGTTCCGGCTCATCGCAGACACGTTGGACATGGAATTGGGCGGGCAGTTGACGCGGCCCGAATCGCATCTGCTGCCTTACAAATTGTCAAAACCTATGACGCTCAAACGTGTCGAATCGGCCTTTTTCAAGGCCGGCTGCGAGGCGGGCACAACCGGGATGCTTTCCGCCAAAACGATGGCGGACGCGGAGCTGCTCCTCTCGCCGGACGAAACTTGTTTCCGCACCTACTCGAACATTTACTGGCAGCACGCCGCCGCGATGGACGCGGCGAACACCAACAGCGCCAAGCTCCAACAGCGAGTCGGCGCCGACCCGGACATCCTTCTGCATGAAATGGCGCGGAGCATTGACCCCAAAACCACCGCGAGGCTGCGCGCCGTGTTGCAATTCGATTTTCCCGACCGCCAGCGGCATTACCGCATCTCCGTGGACAAAGGCCGTTGCGATTTGAAATTTGAACCAACTGAAAAACCGGATCTGCGCGTGTCCTGCAACACGGACATCTGGGTGTCGTTGTTCATGAGGCAGTTGAACGTGGCCGCCGCGCTGCGCCAGGGCGTGATCAAACTTGAAGGCGATAAAAGCATATTTGCAAAACTTGACCGTTATTTTCCTCCGCCGGCTGTTTAAATTCAGACACGCGGCGTTTTTTAAACATGAAAAGTCTGGAAACGGATGTCTTGATCATCGGAGCCGGCCCGGCCGGCGCGATTGCCGCCGCGCTGTTGCACCGCGAAAACATTCCGCTTGCTGGTCGTCGAGAAACAGACATTTCCGCGCTTCGTCATCGGCGAAAGCATGTTGCCCATCAGCATGAACATGCTGAAGGAAGCGGGGCTGCTCGACGCCGTGGAGCAACAGCAATTCATGCGGAAAAACGGCGCGGTGTTTCTGCGCGGCAACGAAACGTGCAATTTTGATTTCGCCGCCCAGTTTACCGCCGGATATGACTAT
This sequence comes from uncultured Verrucomicrobiae bacterium, assembly GCA_963711945.1. Classification (GTDB taxonomy): domain Bacteria; phylum Verrucomicrobiota; class Verrucomicrobiia; order Limisphaerales; family UBA11358; genus UBA11358. Next base: position 1,100,296 of record CAVQGB010000010.1, read on the forward strand.
ACCTACCAGGTGCCGCGCGGCGATTTTGACAAGACGCTCGCCGACACCGTCGCCGCCCGCGGCGTGGAAATGCTATACCGGCACGGCGTGACGGCGGTGAATTTTAACGCCGACCCACGCGACGGCCACGATTGAAACTCCGGGCGGCGGCACGCTGGAGGTGAAGGCCAAATTCATCCTTGATTGCAGCGGTTACGGTCGCGTGCTGCCGCGCCTGTTGAAGCTGGAAGAGCCGTCCGCCTTTCCGCCGCGCGAGGCGCTGTTCACCCACGTCACCGGCGATATGCGCCCGCCGGGACGCGAGGAGGGAAAAATCTGGATTTGTATGCATCCGGGCGGCGCGTGGGTCTGGATCATTCCGTTTTCCAACGGCAGGACGAGCGTCGGCGCGGTGGCCTCGCCGGAATTTTTCCAGAAATTTTCCGGCGACCCGGAAACGCAGCTCCGCGCGATTCTGATGAGCGACCCGAACGCCGCGAAACGGCTGGCAAAAATGCAATTCGCCATGCCGGCACAGCGCATCAGCGGTTATTCATGCTCGGTCAAACAACTTTTCGGCGACAAGTTTGCGCTCGTCGGGCAACGCCACGGAATTTCTCGATCCCGTCTTCAGTTCCGGCGTGGCGCTGGCGCTGGCGTCCGCGCAACGCGCGGCGCAGGTGCTGATGCGGCAGTTGCGCGGCGAGCATGCGTGGACTGGCAGGCGGACTACGCCGACCACGTCATGCAGGGCATCAACACCTTCCGCGCCTACGTCGCCGCGTGGTATGACGGCAAGCTGCCGCAGATTTTTTTCGCCGCGCAACGCAACCCCGACATCATGCGGCAGATCTGCTCCGTGCTGGCCGGCTACGTCTGGGACAAATCGAATCCCTACGTCGCGCAGGCCAAACGCAAGTTGGCGATGCTGGCAAGGATGATGAACAGCCGCGGGGAGTAGCGGCCTTGAATATTCCCCTTTGAATTTTGAAGCAATGAATCTGTTCGCCCCCGCCCGATGTTATGATCCGAATGATCCGGAATTAATGGATCAACCTGGACTGGACCGCGCGCTGTTGCGCGAAGAGTTACAGATGCTGGAGGATTTGAATCGGCGCCTCCATGGACATCAATTGTTGCTGGGGTATGTGCAACGGCTTCTTGGTTCATCCGGGTTGAAATCCGTGAGCATCCTTGATTTGGGGACGGGTGCCGCCGACATTCCGCGCGCCCTCGCAGCCTGGGCGCGTCAACACCAGATTCTCGCCACCATCACCGCAGTGGACCGCAATCCCGAAGTTTTGCAAGTTGCCAAAGAACTTTGCAGTGACTGGCCGGAAATCCGGTTAGAGAAACACGACTTGCGCGCTTTGCCTTATGCGACCCAGAGTTACGATCTCGTTTTGTGTTCGCTGACACTTCATCACTTTGATTCGGCGGATGCGATTGCGATTTTACAACAAATAAACAGAATAGCGCGGGTGGGCTGCATCGTGAACGACCTGCGCCGCAACTGGCCCGCGATCGGAGCGATGGAATTGCTGTTGCACACCATGTTCCGCAGCCCGGTTTTTCGCCACGACGCGCGGCAATCGTGTCGCGCGGCATTTACTGTTCGCGAACTGCGTGCGTTGGCAGAACAGGCTGGATTGAACAATTATCAGATCCACCGGCATCACTGGTTTTTCCGCATGGTTATGACAACGCAAAATGCCCAGGGAAACAAATAGAATCAAAACCGTCACAATTCTCGATGCCGGCCCGGTTGGCCAGCACGGCAAGCGCAAATCACATAATGCCACTGCCAGCCCATAGTAAGAGGAGTCGCGCCGAAGCGGTGCGGCAATGCCTGTAAATGCAGCGGTGGAATGGGAGTCAGTGTGGCCGGTTTCAGCGGCAAGACTGTTCCACAGGTTCAGTCAAGGCCCGCCAGATGGTCTTGTCTTGACTGGCCCAAAAAGCGTCCGCCGCCGGAATTTGGCGGAGATGAAAAATGACCGTTGGAAACGCCCCTGCGTTCACGAAATGCCTTAACTTTTGGCGTTCTTCTCGCGCCTGGCGCTCCAACGTCTGGCCGTTGTCCCGGCGGGCTGTTGCGCATCCCCGTTTCGGCAACCTTGATTAAAATATGGCCACCAGGGTTCAATTAATAAATTCGGAAAAAGTGTTGACCACAGGCGTCCATATTTGAGTTAATATACACAAATAGGATGGCTAATTGATTAAACAAATCGGTCTTTGCGCGTCTGGATTCTTTAAAGCCCTGAAGATTGTGAAGCCTTCCCAACGACTCCACCTCGCCCCCGCCCTCGCCCTCCTGCTGCTCGCGCCGGCGGCGTGGGCGCAGAACTTGTTTCTCGAAGGAGACGCCCTCTCCGATCGCTTTTTTAATACCGACGTTGGCCCGACCAATTCCCAGTTGACCTTGGATTTCACGATCGCCAAGGCGGGCATTCTACAGAACATCCTGACCTGGGGCGAGAACGATGGGCCGGGTGGCCTCAATGGAGTGGGGCAGAGTTTCGAGGCCTTTGTGCTTCGTCCGCTGAACAGCACCAACTATCAGGTGGTGTTCGCGACCGGATAATGCAGGTATTCGGAACACGTCAGACGTTTCTGAATAATGTTCGAGATGGTGGAGGCGGCGGGAGTTGAACCCGGAACGCCGGTTTTAACGAACCCCTTGAAAACACAGTATCACCAACAGTATCAATGGGTTTATCCACTTTTTGTATTTTCATCAACATGCAGCAAAATGCAACAAAATCCTTTTCGGATGATAGAAAAAAATAGAAATTTTGACAGATAGCACTCACCCCATCGCCACGCGACTCACAATATTACGCAGCGCCACCAACGCCATGCGTTCGTGACGCCGCTTGCTGGCAACTGAACCGCACCGGACCCGAAGTCCGATCACTCTTCGAAGGCATTGAATCTCCGTGTGAAATTCCAAAGCTTGAAGTGCCGTAAAAGCCGGACTCAACTCATGCCTGAGCAAAGGAAAATTGAGCGAGCACCAGTCACTCCAAGCAGCGTCGCCGTTCGGATGGGTTGACGACGAGCGCGGAGGCGGCACCCGTGTTCCGGTAGTTGGCTTCGATTTTGAGGCGGTGTTCAAACGAATGGATGGCGAACTTCCCGAGGCCCCAAGGCCAGCCGATCTGCAGCCTTTGACCGAATTGCTTTCACCGCGCGAGTTGGAGCACGCACTCGATGTCGCAAAGGGGATTCTCAGGCGATCTTCGCCTCGATCTCGGGCGACGCGCGCGACTTGGCGCAACCCCGAAATACGCGCTCGAAGAATTGCGGGACTACTGCGTTCAATGCAAACCCGTGACCGACTGCAACTGCGTGAATCCATGTTGAAGCTCTGGCAGGAACGCCGGCCGGAGTTAGTAGCCAAAATTAGAGCGTTCACGCGCACCCCCGAATATCGGCGACGCGCTTCTATGCGCTCCCTTGCGAGGTGGGCCAATCCCGTTATGCGGCAGAAAATCCTCGCCCGAACGTCTTACACCCGAAGGGCGCAGGCGAACGTCCATTACATCACGCCGATACTACCAAGACCATCCGGAGGCGCGCCAAAGGGCGGCTGAAAGGGCGCGGGCGATGTGGCGCGACCCGACTTTTCGCATACGCCGGAAGCGGACTTTGTGTGCGACATTGAAAGCGAAACGTCAGGCAGTTATTCCTGCTCGAAACTCTGGCTTTTGAATTTCAGCGTCCGGCAGTTTTCCGAAACCGTTCGCACCACATTGTCCGGAACTCCGCCGGGAATCTTCGCTTGGATTTCCACCGTGACCGAGATTTCGCTGTTCGGCAGGCTGGCGAGATGCTGGAGAATCTCATTCGCAATCGTTCCCACATCCCGGCTGATGCGAGCGGCATCGACCTTCACGCTGCCAAAGAAAAGAGTCGGGGGAGCGGCGGGTGACGGCGGACCGCCTCCGGGCATGGTTGTCGCTGGCGTTGATCCACCAGCGGGCGAAGTGCCGCCGGATGTTTCCGCTCCGGCACCAGCAGGCTTCGGCGAAGTTTTCGGCCGATCGGCTTCCAGTTGCGCGTCCGCCGTTGCACTCTTGACCAGCAAACCAACCGCATCCGGGCCAAACCCCAGAATTTGTCCGCCGCGCAGGCCCAGGTAGCGGCCCTTGGCCTCATCGAAACCTTCCGCGAACGCGAATGTATCCGAGCGCCAGGTCACCGACGCCACCCCTTCACGCATTGCGCTCAGCAGCACATCCCCGTCGCGAAGCCGTTGGAGATAGGGATAACGCGCGAAATCTTCGACCAATTGTTTTACCGCCACATGGTTGCCGCGCCAGAGTGGAATCGTATCCATCGCTTGTAACAGGAATGTCGCCGTGAATTGTGCGACCATCTGGCCATCGTTGCGCAATTTCTTGGACGCCCGCGCCGCCAGCGCGTCCGATCCGGTCAACCGCGTCTGCTGCCACTCCAATGCCGCTTGCGGGCCGGGTTGCGTCGGCACGAGCAACCATTGATACGTCTCGCCAATCCGGCTCGTGGTGGTGCGATCCCACGTTGCATTCTGTGTCGCCGCCTGTCTCGATTGCGATTTGTCGAGGTTCAACTCGGTCTCCTGCTCCGTGATGGACTGCCACGCCAGATAATAACGCGCGGCTTGCTCCAGCTCATCCAGCCGGCTTCGGTCGGCGGCGAGAAAAACCAGCGTGTTCTGGTAAATGCGCGGACTGTTGCCACGCTGGGCGAGAAATTC
>CAVQGB010000011.1:0-15600 GCA_963711945.1 uncultured Verrucomicrobiae bacterium
TTCGAACACCGCCATGCGCACCCGCGGCCATGCCGATTTCTTCGAGCAGCGATTCGACGGCCTCGGCGCGTTTATGCGCGCGCAGATTGCCCTCGAAGTGGCGGCACTCGTTTTTCTTGCAGGTCACAATCGCCACGCCCGTCCGCGCCGGTTTCAAACGCCTTGATCAAATACGGAATATCCACTTTGCCGGAGCATGGCAGACTGATGGTCTTGATGGTGTCGCCTTCCGTCCGTGGCAAAGGCTTTCAAACTGGTCCGCCGCCAGATTATTGGAGCAAAAAAAAACAAACGTTTTCATGGCGCTGATTGGTCATAGAGTGGTTTTCGCCGGGTGATAAAACCAATAAGTCGGGCCGGCCGGATCAGCCGTTTCGATGGCGGGATGAAAGCTCATCTGGTTGCCAAATAATGCATGGCGGACATATTAGTTGCTGAAAGGTAATGTGGAACCGCAAGACGGTCTTGACTATTATTGCCAATTGTTTGCTCTTTTTTGTGAAGAAACTGTCCCGGAAGGAAGCCGAAATGAGTCCACGGTCACCAGTCCCGAGTCCACAGTCGAGGAATGCGCGCATGGCTTTTGACTGTGGACTGTGGACTGAAGACATTTATCGCGCCCGGATTATCGCCTCTTGGCCTGCTCAACCCAATAAGCAGCGGGTGATTAACTGCGGACGGATGTTCCTGTCAAGCGACCAGCTTGTATCCGACGCCGTGGATGGTGAGCAGGTGCTTCGGTTCGTCGCCGTTGTCGCCGAGTTTTTTGCGGAGCTGCACAATCACCTGGTCCAGCGTGCGCGTGGTGCCGTAATAATTGTAGCCCCAGACTTCGTTCAGCAGCTTGTCGCGCGACAACACCTCGCCCGCGTGCGCGTGGAAAACTTGGAGCAGCTTCACTTCCTTGGCCGTGAGTTCTTCCACCGACTTTGCCGCGTTTCACCTGAAATGTTTTCGGGTCAATCGTCGCGTCGCCGATTTTGAACGGCTTTTCGTCAGGAGCCGGCGACGAGGCGTCGCCGCCACTCCGGCGCAGCAAGGCCTGGATGCGCGCCAGCAGTTCGCGCACGCCAAACGGCTTCGTCACGTAATCGTCCGCGCCGAGGTCCAGGCCGATGACCTTGTCAATTTCCTGTCCCTTGGCGGTGAGCATGAGGATGGGCGCGGCGAATTTCTTCGCGCGAAGCTGCTTGCAGATGTCGTAGCCGCTCGCGCCGGGCAGCATCACGTCCAGCACGATGAGCGACGGCTGGTGTTTGGCGACGGCTTCGAGCGCGGTGTCTCCGCGATTGCAGGAAGCCACGTCGTAGCCTTCGCTTTTCAAGACCTCCTCCAGACCCAGCAGAATGTGCGGGTCGTCTTCGACGATGAGAATTTTGGTGTTCATTGATGCAGATCCGCGGATGGCACGAATTGTACGCGAATTCGAACAAGGAACAAGTCATTCGCGAAATTGAGAAATCTTCGTGCATCTGTTTTCATCCATGGTTTGAAATTGGCAGGCGCAAAATGAAACAACTGCCGCCGCCGGCGCGCGGTTCATAGACCACGTCGCCGCCGTGGGCGCGGGCAATTTGCCGGGCAATGGTCAGGCCCAGGCCCGAACCCTGGATGCCGCTGCTCAGCGAATCGTGCGCGCGGTAAAATTTCTCAAAAATCTTTTCCTCGCTGCCGCGCGGAACGCCGGGGCCGCGATCCAGCACCTTGATTTCCGCGTGCGGCAGCGGCGATTGCCGTTGCGCCTGAACGCAGCAGATTTCCTTTGCCGCCGTTGGAATATTTTTCCGCGTTCGACAGCAGATTGACGATGACTTGCGACAGCGCGTCGGCATCGCCGCGCACGGGAATCGGCGCGTCCGGCAGTTCGCAGGTAAACTTGAAGCCGCCGGCTTCGAGGTGCGGCCGGAAGGTTTGTTCGGTGCCGCGGACGACGCCGGCCAGGTCGCACGGCTGGAAGTTGTATTTCTTTTCGCCGCGCTCCATCCGCGAGAAGTCGAGCACGTTGTTGATGAGCCGCGTGAGCCGCGCGGTCTCGGCGGTGATGATGTTGCAGATAGAGCGCTGCTTGGCGGCGTCGGTGACGCGCCCCTCGGCGAGCAGCTCGGAAAACATGCGGATGGACGTGAGCGGCGTTTTCAGCTCGTGCGAGACGTTGCTGACAAAATCGGTTTTTTGCCGCGCGAGCTTCAATTCGGCGTTCAGGCTGCTGACAATGAGCCAGCTTCCGACGCCGATGGCGAGCACGAGCACGGCGATGAACAGTCCGAGCGTGAGCTTGGCGGTGTGCGCCGCCTGCGTGAGCGCGGCGGGATTGACGAGATACGCGGCCACTTCCCAATGCGGCAGCGCGTCGCCGATTTCCGTGGCGACAAACGGGCGCTTCCAGTTCGCCTGAAAATTCGCGCGCGAAATCGCGACGGGTTTGGCGTTGTCATCGAGCAGCGCGAGGCAGATTTCATTTTGCAGCGCGGGATCGGGCTGGATCAAGGCGCGCAGGCCGTCCACGACGCTGTTCAAATTCAGTTGCGCGCCGAAAATCAAATCCGGCTCGGCGCTCAAGCCGGTGCCAGAACATCAGCTTGAGTTTGTTTTGCAGAAAGCGCGCGAGCATGCCGTCGTTTTGGCTGCCGATGAGCTGGCTGAATTCCGCCTCGGCCGGAACGACTTTGGACAGGTTTTCGTCCGCGAGCTCCGGCGCTCTTCGCGTAGACTTGAAAATCCTGGCTTTGCGGATTGACATTGCGCGGCTGCGCGGTCTTGTAATTGAACGCGTTTTGCGCCTGCTGGGCGAACTGTTGGCCGGCGGCATCCATGTTGGTGGCAATGTTTCGCAATCGCTGGCGCTTGCTGCGACTGCGGTGTCGGCAGCAACTGCCTGCGCGTCCAAATTCCTTGACCGCAGCAACGTCGGACTGCCGCGATTCTTGCTGTGGTGAAGGAGAAATTGAATTGGCGGACAAACCGTTCGTCATCCGGGTTGTCTGGCCCGGCGCGCCGCGCTCGGAAAAATTCGCCGCCGCCGCCGCCACGGCCTCCACCGCCGCCGCCGAACGCGCCGTTGCGAATATTATTCGCGGCCAATGCCGCGTTTTGACTCGCCGGCGCTGAGGGGTTTACACCGGCCGGCGGTTCGGGCGCCGTCCATTGCTGCCGCTGCTGCTGCGGCGCCTGGGCGGGGAAACTGGCGGAATTGTTGTTCAGCGTGAACAAAGATTGGTTTCCCTGGTTGCCAAAATTGTTCAAGGTGTTTTTCGCACCGGCATTCCCAACGTTTGAATCGCCGAAGCTGACGTTGGAGAAATTGTTCACTGCAATGTTTGCGTTTTGTCCCGAAGTTGGCGCGACGCTTGGTGCAACCGCAGGCTCGGCGGTTCGCAACTGCTGCCGGGGTTGCGGCGCTTGGGTGCCCGGATTCGCAATGAAGTTGTTCAGCGCAATTGAGGATTGGTTTGCTGAATTGCGGAGGTTGTTCACGGTGTTGTTCGCGCCGTTGACACCGCCAGCCGCGCCGTTGTTGGCGTTCCAATAAACTTCCACCGGCTCGCGGTTGCCGAGAAAACCGCTGTTGTCCAGACGGAACATCTGCGCCTCCGATCGCGCGTTGGGCAACGGTGATAGAATTTTCCCCGCCGCCGTGACGCAAAAACCAACCTCGGCCAAAGGCCAGCGCCGGCGCAACTGGTCGTCGAATTGCGCGGCCAGCTTTTGGACGTCGCCAGTGGCGGCGAGACTTTCAACCTGTGCGGAAAATTCCTGCTGCTGTTGCGCCAGATAATCGGAGATGTTTTGTGCGAGCGCGTCCGTCGCGTGCTGGTCAATCAGCGATTGCTGCCGTTCGAGCAGGAACTGCTGGTCGCGCAGCGATCGCACGGCCAGCCACGCGAGCACGAGGCTCGGCAGGATGACCGCCACCACAAAAACCAGCGCGACTTTTTTCATCGGCTTCCTCTCTGAAATATCCCAATTCCGCGCTCATAACCAAGCTCATTCGATCAGAAATGAAATGCTGACATTGGCGGTGACACTGATCTGGCCGACGGCGAACGCGTCGCTGGCGTTGTCCGCCGCGCCGCCACCGCTGGAGACACTGACATTTTGAACATAATTGTTCGCGCCAACGCTGCTGTTGAGAAAACGGCTCGAACTGCCGAGGTAAGAGCTGTTGTCGGTAGCGTTGACATTGTAGGGGCGGCCCAGTTTCACGCCGAGTTCGTCGGTGAGCGCCTTTGCCTTTTCCTTGGCGGCGCGGACGGCCAGCAGGCGCGCCTGGTCGCGATGCTGGCGCAATTGCGTGGTGCGGAAATCCACGTTTTGGATGAGGTTCACCCCGTTCGTCAGCAATCCGGTCACGACGGATTGAAAAGCGACGGTGTTCGTGAGGCGGATCTCGATGGATTTACGGACGATGTAGGCGACGGGCGTGACGCGCGACTGGTTCACGTTGTAATCCGGTTGGACGCTGATGAAATCCGTCTTCACGTCCTTTTCCGGCAAGTCGGCCTGTTTCAGAAACGCGAGCGCGGCGGCAATCTTGGTGTCGTTGTCCAGACGCGCCGCGTCCAGCGCGGCGTTGCGCGATTCCACCGCGACGCTCAACCGGATTTCATCCGGCACGACCCTGACCTCGGCCGAACCGGACACGTTGATCTGCGGTGGCGGCTGGGTTTGAGCCAGCGCGGCGGCCAACGATGCGAACAGGATGATGAATGTGGATTTGATTTTCATGGCGTTGTTTGGAGTTTTGGTTTTTGGTGCGGTTGATTTCACTTTGAATTTCTCATGTTGAAAGACTGCTCCTGCATGGTTTTGCGCGTGGTGGAATCATATCCCCTGCCGCCGAAGCCGCCTCCACCAGCAACCCGGTTGCTGAAATAATTCAGATTATCCGTCTCCTGCCGGATTTGCACCTGCACGACGGCGGGCGCCGCGGCGAACCGCGGCGTTCATTTGGGCGTTTTGAGTGATAAGAATTCTTGAGGCAACGGCATAATTCCCCGCGTCGGCCTGCGCCATGGCCTCGTCCTTGGCGACGGCGGTGAGCATCAATTCCTTTTCCGCCACGACCGCTCCATTGACCGATTTGTCGGAAAGCGCCTGGTCGTCGGTGAACTCAAGGCGCGCGACTCCGCTGGCCGATTGCGCGGCGCCGCCGCCGAGTTCGTCGGTGTAATTGACGTTGACGCGCGCCACTTCGGGCCGGTCGCCGTTCACGAGACAGCGGAGGAAGATATACCGGTCCTGTCCCGGCGTGAACTGGCTCAAACTCACCGTCGCTCGTTGATTGTCAAATTTCTCGGCGCGGCCAATGAAGCCAAGCGGCTTCACACCGTCGGGGCAGATGATCTCGATGCGCACATCGCGCACCGCAACGGTGAGCAATTCGCCGAGCTCCTTGGCGAAGATGTCCGGAAGTTTTTCCGTGTCCTTGACGTAATAATAATTGGCGTCGCTCGCCTCGGCGAGGCCGGCCATCAAATCCTCGTTGTAATCGTCGCCCACGCCGATGGTGGTGACGGAGATGCCGCGTTCGGCCAGGTCGCTGCCGAGACGGCGCAATTCGCGCGTCGAGCTAGGACCGACGTTGGCGAGTCCATCCGAGAGCAGGATGACGCGGTTGATGCGCTTGCTGGAAAAATATTCCCGGATCTCGCCTGCGCCCGTATTGACGCCGGCGTAGAGTGCCGTGCTGCCGCTGGCTTCGATGGCTTCGATTTTCTCCTTCAACGCGGCCTTGTTCTCGACGTGTTGCGCGGAAACAACCACCCGCGCCTCGTCGCTGAAAATGACCAGCGAAAAAATGTCGTCTGGCTGAAGTCGGTTCACCAGTTGGGTCGCCGCCTGTTTCGCCTTCTCAATCTTGGCGCCGGTCATCGAGCCGGACTTGTCCAGCACGACGGCGAGATTGAGAGGCGTGCGCCGGATTTTTTTCACGTCGGCGATGGCGGAGAGGTCAATTTTGATGACGACCTCCTGCGGGGAATCTTTCAGGACAAAGCCGCGCTCCGGCACGAGTTGCAGTTGCAATGTTTCTCCGGCGAACAGGTTCGCGGCAAACGCGCCCGCCAGACCGATGATCAGCAGAATACTTTTCATGCCGCCACTATGCCCGCCAGCGCGGAAAAGTTGTCAGCATTGCGTCAAAAGTTTGTAAAAGAATTGTAAGGCGGTGGCCGTGCCGGATTCCGAATTCAGGCGGCACTCGTAGCGGCGACGCCCTCGTCGCCATTTTTCGGAAACGGGAAATTTCTATTCAAACTGGCGGCGATGGCGACGCGAGTTACCCGCAGGCTGCTTCAGAATCCGGATTTACGGCCTGGCGGTTTTTCCCGGCACCACGTCCAGTATAGACAAAATACCAGAATGTGTGATCGTCGCCAACGAAGGTGTGTCCGGCGCTGAACAGCAGGCTGAAATGTTCGTTCAGTTTATACGAGCCGCCGAAGTTGAGCGTGGCGAACCCCTTGTCGTCGTCGGCGGCCTTGCCTTGCGCGAACAGTTCACCGCCGAGCGTGAGATGCAGTCCGAAATCGCGCTGGACGAGCCAGCCGCCGAAGGGACAATTGCGCTGGCCGGGCGCGGAATTCAAAGCCGCGCCGCCGCCATAAGTCGTCCACGGCCCGAAACTTTATTGCAGCCACAAGGGCAATTGGAACCAGGTCCGCCTGTTGCCCAGGCCGCGATTTGAATCGCCGGTCGGCAGTTCGGCCATCGGGAATATTCCGACCTGCGGCAGCGTGTCGGACTCGTGGACGAAACGGTATTTGATTCCAAACTCCGTGTCACCCAGGCCCGTCATGCCTGCTCCGCCGTCCGGGGAAATGGTGAGCATTGGCACGATGAGATGGAGTTGGGTGTCCGGCAGCGCGCCGTAATTCAGCTCGATTGCCGGGCCGTTGATGGCGTAGCCGCCGCCGGCGTGGTCGCCGCTGCCGAACATGTAAAATTCCCAATGCTGAAAATCCACCGGCTCCGGATCGTCCGTCAGAACCGGCGGGCCGGCGAAGAATTGAGCGGCTGAAATTAAAACCAGTCCGGCGGCGAGCGCGAATAATTTGGCGGCGTTGTCCATGGCAATCAGGCTCCTTGCTCGTTGTTCCGGCTGCGTTTTATTGAGAACGGGACATTTTGGCAAGCGCGCAGAACGAAAAGATTTTGCATTTTTTCCAGCCAGGTCACACGCTGGATGCATGAAGCAACCGCTTGCGCTCGTTTATTATGAAAAACTGATGCCGGGCAGCCAGTTGGTGAACAAGCTGCACGACTTGAATTACCGCGTCCAAACCGCCGGCAATCTGGCCTCGCTCCAGCAAAGCGCGCGCACCGAAAGGCCGATGCTGCTGCTGGTGGACCTGGCGGGCGGCGACGCCGTTTGCCTCGCCATCGCCGCATTGAAAGCCGACGCCGTTACGGAACACATCCCGGTCATCGCGTTCGCCTCCGGAAACGCGGTTGAAATGTCGGACAAGGCCCGGAGGGCAGGGGCAACACTGGCCGTCAGCGGCGCGGGGTTAGCCAGTCATCTGCCGGAATTGCTGAACCAGGCGCTTCAAATTGAGTGACGGGCGGGAATCGGGCATCACGTCCGCATTCAAGGATTCCACGCCTCCGGACGCTTTTCATTCGCCAGCGGCGGACGGGCGGGCTATTTTTGTGCCATGACGGAGTCCGGCGCATCGCGCATCACGAGCCTTTACATCCATGTCCCGTTCTGCGCGCAGAAATGCGTGTATTGCGCCTTCTATTCCGAGGCGTCGTCCGGCGAGCTGGTGAACCGTTATGTCGCCGCGCTCGTTCGTGAACTGGAAATCGTCGCCGGCTATCTCAAGCCGGAAACCATTTTCTTCGGCGGCGGCACGCCGTCGCTTTTGAATCTCCGGCAATGGGAAATCATACTTCGCGCGATGGAAAAACTGAATCTGTTGGCGCATCGCGAGTCGGCTCGCGTGGACGCTCGCCCCACCAAATTTGAATTCACCGTCGAATGCAATCCGGCCACGGTTTCGGCGGACAAGGCGAAGCTGCTGCGCGATTTCGGCGTGAACCGCGTTTCGATGGGCGTCCAGTCGCTGGATGAACAATTGCTGGACCGGCTGGGCCGCATCCACTCGCGCGAAATGGTTTTCAAATCGTTCGATATTCTGCGGCGCGCCGGTTTTGAAAATCTCAATCTCGACTTGATGTTCGCCATCCCCGGCCAGACGATGGACATCTGGCGCGACACGTTGCGCGAGGCGGCGGCGATGCAGAGCGAACATCTGTCAAGCTACGAAGTGATTTACGAAGACGACACGCCGCTGTTCGCCCAGATGAAGGCCGGTGAATTTGACGTGGACGAAGATCTTGCGTGCGACATGTATGAGGAATTGGTCCTGCGCGCCGCCGCCGCCGGATTCCGGCAATACGAAGTCGCCAATTTTGCCTGCGATGGGAGGGAAGGCATGTTGCCGTCCCTAAAATCAGGGTCACCGACACGGCGACCATCCCAAGATCAAATTCCATCACTTGCCTGCCGCCACAACGTCAATTACTGGCGCGGCGGCTCATTTTACGGGCTGGGGCCAAGCGCGACAAGCTACGTTCGCGGTGTGCGGACAAAAAACTGGTCGAACACCCAGCTTTACTGCGAGCAGCTTGAAAAGGGAAACCGCGCCATCGAATCGCGCGAGGAATTGACGCCGTTGAAACGCGCCGGCGAAACGGCGGCGTTTGGATTGCGACTGGTGGCGGGCCTGCCGTTTGAGGAATTCCGGCGCGTGACAAATTTTGATTTGCGGAGCGGATGGGATTCCGAAATGAAACAACTTGCCGGACGCGGCTGGGGAATCATTTCTCCGGACCATTTCCGGCTCACGAAAACCGGGTTGCGTTTTGCGGACGCCGCGGCGGAAATGTTTCTGCGGTAGGAGCGCGGACGGCTCGTCCGCGATTTGCCATCGCAAAGAAACACGCCGGCGGGCCGCCCGCGCTCCGAATATTCAAACCGGCAGCCGCACGGTGAACGTCGTTCCGATGCCTTCTTTGCTCGTGACTTCAATTGTCCCACCGTGTGCTTCGACAACTGCCTTGGCAATCGCCAGGCCGAGGCCGGCGCTGCCACTGCCAGTGCGCGATTTGTCGCCTCGATAAAACCGCTCGAATACGCGCGGCAAATCCTCGGCGGCAATTCCCGGACCCGTATCGTGGACGGTCAGCACAGCGAGGCCGTTTTGCGAGGCCAGCTTCACGTGCACTTCGCCGCCGTCGCGATTGTGTTGAATCGCGTTCGTCAGAAGATTGGTGACGACCTGCGCGAGGCGGCCGGCGTCGCCGGTGATTTCGAGCGGCGGGAGTGCGGAAGCGATTATCACCCCGCGCTCGTCGGCGAGCGGTTTCATCGATTCGGTGCACTCGGAAATGGTTTTTGGGAAATCAAACCGAAGCCGTTTCAGCACTTCCTGGCCGGCGTCGAGGCGCGCGAGTTCTAACAACGATTCGATGAGCCGGCGCATCCGTTGGGCGGCACGCTGGCAGGCTTCGAGCGACTCCCGGTATTCGGCTGAACACCGTTCGCGGCCGAGTGTGGTCTGTGCCTGCGTGAGCATGATGGACACCGGCGTGCGTAGTTCGTGCGCGGCGTCGGCGGCGAATTGCTTCTGCTGCGCGAACGCGGCGTCGAGCCGGGCGAAGGTGGAATTCAAGACGGCGGCAAGCTGGCCGAGCTCGTTTTCGGTTTCGACAATGGTGATGCGCTGGGACAAATCGCCGGCGGAAATCTTTGCCGCCGCTGTGCTGATTTCGGAAATAGGCCGCATCGCGCGCGAAACCGTCCACCAGCCGCCTGCCAAGCCGAGACACAAAATGAATCCGCCCAAGCCAAACAATTTCGCGGCGTTTGATTTTTGTTCGAGCAGTTCGTCATCAAGGGAACGGCTAACTTCAATACATTCTCCGGATGGCAACATTTTGGCAAGCTCGCGGGAGTTTTCAATTGTTCGAGGAATACCCAAATCACCGGATTTTGGGAAAAAATTGGTTTGCGCATTTGGCAGTGATTTGTCGGCAAACTCGGTCATCATCCAACTCATTCCCTGCCAACCATGTTCATCAATAACCGTTGTCCTAAATAATTCTTGGCCTCCGTCTGGTGAGACAATGCTAATATGGAACTGATTTCTAAAATTAAACTGGTTCGCGCCGTCATCGCCAAACAACTTGCGTCCCTTTGGTGAAGTTACGACATCATCTAAACGTGCCCGATAATCAGGCGAAAAAATGGATTGCGGTCGCCCCGGCGGCGGTTGGTCAGGTGGCGGCTGACGGTCATTCAATTCAGCATGTGGTTGGCTTGAATTCTGAAATGCAGGATCCGGCGGACGTGGAGGCGGAGGACTCAATTCTTTTGCCAAAAAAACTATACGCAAATTCAATTCCTCATCCACGTGGCGCAACCGCCGCGCATTTTCCAGTTGATAGGCCGTGGATTCAAGTTGATACGCCGTGAATCCAAAACCGGCGAGCACGGCCACGAGGATGAGGCCATACCAAAGTTGCAACCGCCATTTGATAGAATTGAAGATTTTCATTGGGGCAACATTCAACATTTAACATTCAACATCGAACATCCAACGAAGCTGACGGCGCCGCCTTCGACGTTGAGAGTTGGATGTTGAGCGTTGAATGTAATCATTTTACTCAATGCAATACCCGTGACCGCGGCGGGTGACGATGAATTCCGCGCCGAGCTTCTTGCGGACGTTGGAAACGTGAACATCCAACAGGTTTGAAAGCGAACTTTCGTTCTCATCGAACAGGTGCTCGTAAAGTTGGGTGCGGGTGACGATTTCGCCGCGATGCAACGCCAGAAATTCCACCAGCGAATACTCGCGGGCGGTCAGCTCGACGGGCTTGTCCTTGAGCGAAACCCTGCGTGCTGCGGTGTCAATTTGCACGTCGCCGATTTCAATGACGTTCGTCGTCTTGTTCGCGCTGCGGCGGATGAGGGCGCGGAGCCGGGCGAAGAGTTCCGACAAATCAAACGGCTTGATGACGTAATCGTCCGCGCCGGTGTCGAGGCCGCGCACGCGGTCGCGGGCCTGGTCGCGGGCGGTGAGCATGAGCACCGGCGTCTTCTTGGTTTTGCGGAGATGCTTGAGAACTTCCCAGCCGTCGAGCCGGGGCAGCATGATATCGAGGACGATGGCATCGTAGTCGTAGTTCCCGGCATTAAAGAGGCCGTCCTCGCCGTTGTTGGCGGAGTCCACGGCGTAGCCTTCCTCGCGCAGGGCCTGCGCCAGGCTGCGAAGCAGGTCAGGCTCGTCCTCGACAATCAGGATTCTCATTTCGCGTCGGCAGACGTTTAACACGATTTGCCGTTCGCGTCACTCTCGCAGACGGAACCTTAAGGGAATATGAAGCGGCGCGGGAAACGCTGATGATGTAAATCAAGGATTGCGCTTTTCCAACGCCGCAGCGGAAATGTTTTTGCGGTAGGCCTGGGCGGCGAATGCCGGATGTGAAGTAATCAATCCGCTGCTGGTTTGTTTTCAACAGCGACAGCGGGTGAAGGATGCTTTTCGTGGAGAAACTGCCAGGCGACCAGCGCCGTGAGAAACGCAATCACGCCGCAACCGACATAAAGCAGTTCCGGCGAAGGCTTGGCTGGCCGCGCAAAATACAGGGTGGTGGCAATAACCGGGCCGACGATGCGCGCCAGGGCGCTGAAACTTTGGGCCACGCCCAGGTTCATGCCCTGCTCCTGCGGCGAGGACTTGAGTGAAATCAGACCGAACACCGGCGCGCGGTTCAGACCGGAACCGATGGCCAGCACTCCCAGCGCAATCAGCAATCCGGTCAGATGAGTTTGGAAGGGCAACGCTGCCAAGCCGGCTGCAAAAATGACCAGGCTGGCGAAAATCACTCGGGGTTCGCCAAAACGTTTGACCAGCGGGTGAACCGCACCCTGCACAAAGATGGTGATGAGGGCAGCGTAGCCAAAGAGGTAGCCCACTCCATACCGGCTCTTGAGGCCAAATTGCTCCGCCGCGTGGGGGGTTAACATCAGCGGGAAGGTGGATTCAAAACAGACGAAACAAAACGTGGCGAGGAAAAAGATGCTGATGAGCAGGCCGAGCTTGGGCTGGCGCAACGTGTGACCCCATTGGGTGGATTTGGGCCGGGGCGTGGCGGGCGCCGCGCCGGGCTTCCGGCTTTCACCGAGGATGAACCAGCCCAGAACAAAATTTGCCGCGCAGAAACCGGCGGCGACCCAGCCGGGACCCGTTTTGCCAAAGAAACCCGCGGTGAACGAACCCAGCGGGGGACCACAGAGGAAACCAAGGCCAAACGCGACGCCGATCAAGGCCATGCCTGCCGAACGCTTATCGGCCGGCGAAATGTCCGCGATGTAGGCCGAGGCCACCGAAATGTTCGCACCCGCAATTCCGGCAAAAGAGCGTGAAATCAAAATCCACCACAAGGCCGTTGTTCCATGCATGCCGGAGGCGAAGGCAAACAAAGCGTAGGAACCCGCCGCGCCCAGGTTGCCAATCAACATGACCGGCCGCCGGCCAATGTGGTCGGACCAGCGGCCCCAAACCGGCGCAAAGACAAATTGCATCAGCGAATACGACGCGATGATGGCGCCGATTTCAAAACTGGTGGCGCCAAAATCCTCCGCGTAACCAGGCAACAGCGGCAGCACGATGCCGAAACCAATCAGGTCAATGAAGACCGATAAAAAAATAACCAGGCGTGATGGCTTGCGTTTCATGTCTCCAATCGCGGAGAAGTTTAGTGATGCCGGCCAGAATTGACAGAAATTTTTCCGGGGGGGCGATTGCCACGGGAACGGGGGCGCGCATTCGGGGGCGGGGCACGACCATGCGGGAACGAGGGCGCACGAACGGGAAGAGGGGCATTTTGACCGGGAGCGGGCGCAATTCGGGCGGGAGCGAGGGCACTTTGAGCGGGAGCGGGGCGCGATGATTCGGGAACGGAGGGAAATTCTTCGGGAACGGGGCCCGAAGGGTCGGGAGCGGGGGCAATTTGACCGGGAACGGGGTCAAAACGGGCGGGAACTGGGCGCGACGATTCGGGATCGGGGGGAAATGGGCAGGAACAGAGGAAAACACCAAAAAAAGCGAAAAAGTGGGGTTTTCAGTTTTTCGATGATTTCGCCCCGATAGCCTTCAGTTTCTTTTGAATCCGCTTCCGTTCCAATCGCAAACCCATCCAAACCAGATGCAGGTGATCCGGCATCAGGCAGTAAATAGGACAAACCAAGCCTTCTCGCGCCGCCGCGTGCAGCATCAATTCCCGGAAATGGCTGTGAAAGGCCGGTGTGAGCCAGCCCCTGGCCCGATCAAATATCGTGAGCGTCCAATGAACCACTGCATCGGCCTGGTAATATTCCCGTGGTAGTCGTGGCAGGTAAAAGGCGCGGTTCAGTGGGTCACGCATCTTTATTTTTGTGGCAGTCGGGGTCACGAAACTTATTTTTCAATTAGAGACTTCTTACGTCGTCTCCTACTCTGGGTTTTGGTAGGAGTCGAGGTAACGAGACTCATTTTGATTTCACTTTTTAATTAGAGACTCCTGACGTCGTCTCCTACGATCAAAATCACTTCACCCCGTCACCGACAGCGATGCCACGGGGTCGCAACCGCTCACGCGCGTGTAAGCGCCGGTTGGATCCGTCCCGCCGCTCTTGCACCCGGTCCACACCTCCACCACCGCGCCCGTCACAAACATTGTCGCCTCGATCACCAGCTTCCAATCGTTGGCCGCGCAGTCGAAATAAATGCGCGGCGAGGCGCCGGACGCCATTTGCGCCGGGTCATCGTTCGCCAGATGCGCCCAGCCGGAACCGAAATTGAGCCAGAAACCGTTCTTGATGCCCGGCGCGGAACCGGGTTTCAAATAGGCGCTCCAAAACAGCGGGCCGCTGTTGGCGAACCGGTTCAAGTCGCGGTAAAACGTGCCGTCCCATCTCACGCCGCCAAGCACGCCGGGGCCCCAGAGCGGGTCGTCCGGTTTGGGATTGTTTTTGTCCGCCCATTTCAGCCCGGAATCCCAATGCGGCAGCAACAAATCGCAACCTGGCTTGGCCGCGCCCACGAGGCCGTCGGTGTAACCGGCGATGCGATAACAATCTGCCGTGGGGCCGGACGGCGCGGACTGCGGGAGCACCTCGCGCAGAAACGCGGCGTTTTCCAGAGACGGATGATGGTGATGATGATGCTTGGATTTGGAAGGCTGGTCGGACATAAAAATGCAATCAGGGTTGGGAATGGTTTACGCCTGCGGACGGGTGTTGGCAAGCAAATCAAAAAGATGCGAACCACGATGAACACGTGAAAGCCGTTCAACCGCAGATGACGCGGATTGACGCTGCCGAATTTCCGGCGCACACTCGCCGCATGGCGAACCGGAAGAAAATTCATGCAAAAAAACAGAAAGCATGTGCATTGCGCGAGGACTCGCCGCCTTACCACGTCAACGGCAATGGCGCGCACAACAAACTTCGGTTCATTGATCTCTTCTGCGGCATTGGCGGCTTCCGGCTCGCGTTTGAGCGCGCCGGTTGCGAATGCGTTTTCTCGTCGCGACTGGAACAAAACGCGCAGCAGACCTACGCCGCCAATTTCGGCGAGGACGCCGCACGGCGACATCCATTCCGTGGCGGTGGCCGACATTCCCGCGCACGACATCCTCTGCGCCGGATTTCCCTGCCAGCCGTTCAGCATCGCGGGCGTCTCCAAGAAATTGAGCCTCGGCAAGGCGCACGGCTTTGACGACAAGGAACAGGGCAACCTGTTCTTTTCGCTGGCGGAAATCATCGAGTACCACCAGCCCGCCGCGTTTGTGCTGGAGAACGTGAAGAACCTCAAGAGCCACGACCAGGGCCGGACGTTTCAAATCATTTACAACACGCTCACCGACGCGCTCGGCTACCATCTGCACACGGCCATCATTGACGCGCAAAGCGTGGTGCCGCAGCACCGCGAACGCATCTTTCTCGTCGGCTTCAAGGAACGGCGCGCGTTTGAATTCCCGGAATTCCCGGCGCAAGGGCCGAAGCTCGAATCCATCCTTGAAACCGATGTCCCGGACAAATACACGCTGACCGACCATCTTTGGAACTGACGATAAACGCGCCGTTGCCAGCGCCGTAGGCGCGACATCTTTGTAGAAAACCGATCCCAAAAGAAAATCCAGCCCCGTCAGGGGCGGCATATTCGGGAAATCATTCCTCGCTGCTTTTGAAAATGTATTGCGGGTCGTATTCCACGCCGAACTTTTCCAGCAACGCGACATATTCCTCGCGGAACGATTTTTTGGCGTGGTGCTTTTGCTGGTTCTCAATGTAGCGAATCACCAAGCCAAGCTGGGAACGCGAATACGAAAACGCGCCAAAACCTTCCTGCCATGAAAATCTTCCGACAACCCAATGCTTCTCGTTGATGAATTTTGACGAACCGGCTTTCACGTCGCGCACCAAGTCCGAAAGCGCCATGTCCGGCTTGATGCCAACGAGCAAATGCAGATGATCCGGCATATTGTTTATTGCAATCAGCTTTTGCTTTTGACCGGAGATGATGCCGGTGATGTATTTCTGCAACT
>CAVQGB010000012.1:0-136554 GCA_963711945.1 uncultured Verrucomicrobiae bacterium
TGGCAAGCTCATTCCGGCCAGCGACAATAGGTGACCCGGGCCGACAAACCGTATGGCTGAGCCACTTCTAAGTTAGGGGCACCACCCCACCGGCCCAGCCGCCGTCCAGACCTGACCGAAAAGCTGACCGAGCGCCGCGCTGTTGCACGGGCGGGCAACGAGGACAAGCTGCTGCGCGCACGCGCTTTTGAGCCAGTTCCCCAGGCTGGGGTAGGCGCTCAGCCATGAGCGCGAGTTCAGTCGCCCCAAGAGCGCTCTTTCGATCTCGCGGCTCTTCGTGTGCGAAGCATCGCCGCGCGCCTGCTCGCGGATCTGACGATGCTTGCTCGGCTCGCCGAAGTGGCCGCGCGCGTCCGTGACGACGCGGACGTCTGACGATTACTTGTGCTTCTTGCTCGGCGCGGCTCTAAGTTTGCCGATTGCGGCTTGCCGGTACCGACGGTGCGATAGTCGGTCATCCCGACAGTCGCCTTCTTCTCAGAACCGCTTGACGACCATCTGCGTTGATCAGCGGACTGTGACCCGCTCAGCTGGGTGATGGGTTCCACCTTTCACCTCCCTCTACGGTTGGACCGCGAACTCTGGCCTCTGGATCCAGGAGAAACCATCCCCCGGAAGTATGAGTGCGACTTGGAGGGGGCCGCCGCAGGAGGGGCTCCCGCCTCGAAGGTCGCCATCCCTATGGTGGTGTTGAGGATGAATGCGGCGAAGTTGATCGCGTCCTGGACGGGCATGCCATCGTAGTGGACACCTGCCTCCACCGTCGGTAGGAGCGCCCCGAGCTCGGCATCCGTAAACCCTTTGGCCTGCAGGGCCGGGATCAGTCGAGGATCGACGCCTTTGTAGAGACGGCTGAACGGGATATGTATGCCCCGCCAGTTGGACCCGACCAGCGGTTCGGGGACACCTGCCGCGGCGCGGTGTCGACGGGCAGCTGGAACTCTTGTTGTTCCGCGAACGGCTTGCTGTCGTACCCCGCGACGAAGAAGCCCATGACTGGCTTGTCAGCGGCGGCGACTCCCCTGAATTGTCGGTCGTACGACTTCTTGATGAATGCGAACAGGCGCGCGCCGATCGTGTCGACCGAGCGGACGTTCGCGGGCAGTCCGAGACAGAACTCTCGTACAAGCCCTTCTACTGATATGTCCCCGATGTTGCCGAGCCCGAAGGTCATGATGCCGACCGGCAGCTTGTTCACCTGAAAGAGCTTGCGAGCATTCGACCAGCTCGTGATGAACTGCTGTCCCTGCGACACCTGGGTCATGCTGTCGGTGGCGAGGATGGCCCGTCCCGCACCTTCACGCTCGCAACAATTGTCATCACGCGGAAGGTAGAGGGCTGCTCGGCTGATTTCAACCGCGAGCACCCGTATTCGCCAATCTGTCCTACCTAGTAGCGGTACGCTCCGGAAGCCATCCGGCTCCAACGGGAGGCCGATGGGCAACGCGGGTACAGCACACGGACGCCTCGCCGCCGGGCTTCAACGGCGCAATCTCTGGCAGGTGGAGACGGCTATGCGAGAGCTCGGCCCGGTCTCTTTGTATGAGATCCTCGACTACCTCGATCTGCTAGCGGAACAGCGCTCGCCGAAGCTGGATGCCGCGTGCGTTCGCTTCCATGCGCGCCTGTGCGCGGAGGCGCAGACGATCAGCCTCACGGAGGCGCAGCTATCGCTCAGCTTGCTTCTCGCGCTAGCTGCCGGTGAGCGTCGGCGGTCGCGCCGGTGCGGGCGCTGCTGCGGCGGGTCAAGCCGACCCTGGTACGGAGGCTCGGGTAAGGCGCCTCTGCGGGGCGGGGCAGCACCGGCTTTCCGTCCACAGCCGCGCCTACGTCACAGCTCGCCGTCAGCAAGGCGCAGGACCGACGTTCACGGTGCGCGGCCGCGTCCAACTCGGGAGCCGTAAGATGCCGGTCGAAGACCGCCGTGACGGTATAGCGCGGAAGACCCCGGCAACCGAGCTGATCTCGCGGACGTGGATAGCGTCGAGAGTGGATGCTCTACGCTCCCCACATGCGCTGGCAGGCAATGGCGGCAGCATTCGCGCTGGTCTGCGGTCTAACCGCTTGCGGGGGCGGCGGGACGACGCGCTATAGCGGCCCGCGTTCGTCTCTTGCCTCGCGGAGCAAGGTGCGCGCACGTTCGGACTCGGACAGATGCCGTCGAACGTCCGCCACTCCTTCGCACAGCTCGGGTCGCTCAACTTTGCCTCCGCCCAGTTCTCCGACGGCGAAGAGGGAGGCTTCTTCTTCGCGCAGGACGAGGCCGGGGCTAAGGCAATCGTCGGCAAGTTGCAACGCTTCGCGAAGTCGGGGCTCGCGTCGCCCGGTCAAGTTGCGCGCAAGGGGAACATGGTGCTACTGCTGCCGCCGCACCCGACCGCGGGAGTCGCGACGGCGATCAGCACCTGCGAGGCGAGCGCGCGGGTCACGTAGCTGGGCCTTAGCGCAGGAGATTGAGCAGCGCCTCTTGGTCCTCGGGGCTTGACCGCCCGTGTTGCCAGACGTAGAACCTTCCTGTGAGCGAGGAGGCGGCGGCTCCCCAGGCAGTGGACGAGAAGACGAGCATGTCGCCCCGGCGGGCGGTTGTGCTCACACTCAGCGCGGTGCTGGCGGTCGCGGCCCTCGTGGGAGCGGGTGTGGGCGTGTACCTGCTCTACAGCCACGAGTCGAACCAGGCCTCGAAGTACAAGGCGCAGGCGGCGCGTCTTCAGAGCGAACTCGTGACCGCGCAAGGCCAGGCTTCAGCGAACTACCAGCGCGGCTTCAGCGCCGGGCAGAAGCTGAACACGACGCTTGGCCTCACTTATCCGAAGGGCTACAAGGCGGGGTACGCCGCCGCCTTTTCCGGCTTCAGCGGCTGGATCGTGGGCTCTTGGTACCTCGTGAAGATCGAGCGCACGAGCTCAAACCAGTTCGAGATCAGCAACCGGTCGCTCATGACGCCGTGTCAGCGCACCTTCATCGAGAACGACGAGATTTACACGCAGGGCAACGCCTGCTAGCCCGGCGGAGCCGCGTGGTCTTTCGACCACTCGGGCTAGCGGCAATGCTCGCAAGCGCGCTTGTCGTTGGCGGCTGCGGCGGCAGTCATCACGGAACGGGTAGCCCGCCGGTGACGTACGTGAACCGGCCGACCGTCACCGTCGAGAACCCGTCGTCGTCGATGGAGCCGACCATCCACTGCGCCAGCCCGCCATCGGATGCGAGGCGGCGGTCGCCGACGAGCTCGTCGTGCAACCGGTCGAGGCGAGCGCGCTGAAGCGCGGTGACATCGTGCTGTTCAGGACGCCACCGCTCGCGCTCGTGAAGTGCGGCGCCGGGCGGCCGGTTCGTGAAGCGGCTGATCGGCCTTCCCGGCGACAGCGTGCATGAGGACGGCCACGGCTACCTGAACGTGAACGGCAAGCGCCTCGACGAGCCGTATGTGTCGGCGGCGCGGCGGCTCGCCGACACGACCGACTTCGGCAAGACCTGGCACGTCCCGATCGGCGACTACTTCTTCGTCGGCGACAACCGAGCCCAGTCGTGCGACTCGCGCATGTGGGGGTCGGTCCCGGCTGCGAACATCGTCGGCGTCGTCGTGAAGATCATCCGGTCGCGCTGAGGCGATGAGCCTTCCTCCCTACGCTCGCCGCTGCCGTCCTTGCAACATCCTCGACGCCCGTGTACTGGACTGCGCGGCAGGCCACGGTGGCGTTCCCATCGACGACGTGGGCGCACGCGCACCACGTTCCCAGCTCGTCGTGCTCCGGTGAGGGCGGCCACATCTACACCGCAGACGGAACGCCGCTGTACCGCTACTTCCTGTGCCTGGCCGCACCGTCGAAGAAGCCGCTCAAGATCACATGGGTGTGGCTGCGCGCGGGCGCTGGCTACCGCACCAGGCCGCCGTCGATCCGCCGCGTCGCCGCGCAACCGCTGCTGCCTCTAGCCTGGGATCGTGATTGCAGGCGGGCATCCCCTTCGACGAGATCGACGAGTCGCACCTTCAGGCGCTGATCGAGAACGGCTACGGCGAGCGACAGACGGTCGAGTACAAGCGCGAGCTGGCCAGCGGCAGCGATGCGGACAAGCGGGAGTTTCTCGCGGACGGCTCCTCTTTCGCCAACGCTGGCGGCGGTGACCTCATCTTCGGGATCGAAGCCGAGGACGGGGTGCCGGTCCGGCTTGCCCACTGACGGGCACACCGGACGCGGACAAGCTCGCATGGGAATCCTCGCTCCGCGACGGCATCTCCCCGCGCATTCCCGGCGTGCAGGTGCGCGAGATCGCGGTCGACGGCGGCTACATCCTCCTCTTCCGCATCCCCAAGAGCTGGGTCGGGCCACATGCCATCACCTTCAAGGGCAGCTTCCGCTTCTATGCACGCACGTCGGCCGGAAAGTACGCGCTCGACGTCGGGCAGCTTCGCGCTGCGTTCCTCGGCGGCAACGAGGTCGCCGAGCACGTGCGCGCCCTTCGCGCCGAGCGCCTCGGCCTGCTCGCCGCTGGCGAGACGTCCGTACCGCTCTATCCGAACCCGAAGATCGTCGTCCACCTTGTCCCGTATGAGGCGTTCGGCCCGCTGCCGAGCCTCGAACTGGAAGCTGCTCAGGCCGACGGACTCTTCAGGCCGCCGTTTGACCACTACGCGACGACACGGCGCTGGAACATCGACGGTCTGCTCGCTTACGACCGCCGCCGTGACGACGAGCCCGCGTTCGCGTACGCGCAGCTCTTCCGCAGCGGCGTCTACGAGGGCGTCGACGCGTCGATGATCCCGACCAAATCAACCAGCAGTACGGCTCCCCGATCGTGTACGGGGAGTGGATGGAGACGGGGCTGAACAACCTCATCGAGCCGTTCCAGGTTCTACAGCGCATTGGTGTGCAGCCGCCGATCGTCGTCCTCGTCAGCGTTATCGGCCTGAAGGGCTATCGGATGCTGTCGGGACCGGCACGATTCGGCCGGGCGGACACGCGGATCGACCGGAACATGCTCCTCCTCCCGGAGGTCATCCTCGACCATCACCTTGTTGAGGCGCGCACAGAGGTGTGGCGCCTGATGCGTCCGATCGTCGATGCGTTCTGGCAGGCAGGCGGCTTCCCGAGGCCCCAAGGCCAGCCGATCTGCAGCCTTTGACCGAATTGCTTTCACCGCGCGAGTTGGAGCACGCACTCGATGTCGCAAAGGGGATTCTCAGGCGATCTTCGCCTCGATCTCGGGCGACGCGCGCGACTTGGCGCAACCCCGAAATACGCGCTCGAAGAATTGCGGGACTACTGCGTTCAATGCAAACCCGTGACCGACTGCAACTGCGTGAATCCATGTTGAAGCTCTGGCAGGAACGCCGGCCGGAGTTAGTAGCCAAAATTAGAGCGTTCACGCGCACCCCCAAATATCGGCGACGCGCTTCTATGCGCTCCCTTGCGAGGTGGGCCAATCCCGTTATGCGGCAGAAAATCCTCGCCCGAACGTCTTACACCCGAAGGGCGCAGGCGAACGTCCATTACATCACGCCGATACTACCAAGACCATCCGGAGGCGCGCCAAAGGGCGGCTGAAAGGGCGCGGGCGATGTGGCGCGACCCGACTTTTCGCATACGCCGGAAGCGGACTTTGTGTGCGACATTGAAAGCGAAACGTCAGGCAGTTATTCCTGCTCGAAACTCTGGCTTTTGAATTTCAGCGTCCGGCAGTTTTCCGAAACCGTTCGCACCACATTGTCCGGAACTCCGCCGGGAATCTTCGCTTGGATTTCCACCGTGACCGAGATTTCGCTGTTCGGCAGGCTGGCGAGATGCTGGAGAATCTCATTCGCAATCGTTCCCACATCCCGGCTGATGCGAGCGGCATCGACCTTCACGCTGCCAAAGAAAAGAGTCGGGGGAGCGGCGGGTGACGGCGGACCGCCTCCGGGCATGGTTGTCGCTGGCGTTGATCCACCAGCGGGCGAAGTGCCGCCGGATGTTTCCGCTCCGGCACCAGCAGGCTTCGGCGAAGTTTTCGGCCGATCGGCTTCCAGTTGCGCGTCCGCCGTTGCACTCTTGACCAGCAAACCAACCGCATCCGGGCCAAACCCCAGAATTTGTCCGCCGCGCAGGCCCAGGTAGCGGCCCTTGGCCTCATCGAAACCTTCCGCGAACGCGAATGTATCCGAGCGCCAGGTCACCGACGCCACCCCTTCACGCATTGCGCTCAGCAGCACATCCCCGTCGCGAAGCCGTTGGAGATAGGGATAACGCGCGAAATCTTCGACCAATTGTTTTACCGCCACATGGTTGCCGCGCCAGAGTGGAATCGTATCCATCGCTTGTAACAGGAATGTCGCCGTGAATTGTGCGACCATCTGGCCATCGTTGCGCAATTTCTTGGACGCCCGCGCCGCCAGCGCGTCCGATCCGGTCAACCGCGTCTGCTGCCACTCCAATGCCGCTTGCGGGCCGGGTTGCGTCGGCACGAGCAACCATTGATACGTCTCGCCAATCCGGCTCGTGGTGGTGCGATCCCACGTTGCATTCTGTGTCGCCGCCTGTCTCGATTGCGATTTGTCGAGGTTCAACTCGGTCTCCTGCTCCGTGATGGACTGCCACGCCAGATAATAACGCGCGGCTTGCTCCAGCTCATCCAGCCGGCTTCGGTCGGCGGCGAGAAAGACCAGCGTGTTCTGGTAAATGCGCGGACTGTTGCCACGCTGGGCGAGAAATTCCTTCGCCGTTTCCAGCGCCAGATTCGTTCCCTCCTTTGCATACGGCTTCTCAACGTCCAGCACCACGAGCCGGACTTCCATTTCGTCCGGCACATCACCCGAAGTGGCGGGGAATGGCTGGATCTTTGGAAACTCTCCGCGCGAACGCAAATCCTCGCGCACACGGCGGCGAATTTCCTCTCCGACCCGGTCCGGCTCGCGCCGCAACTGTTCAGCGCGGTCATCCGCCAGCTTGGTGACCGTCGGCTGGGTCGAATACCAATAGCGCGCGTTGTCCTGGTAGAGATACGTCGCCGCCTGCGCCAGATGCCGGAGTGCGTCACCGAAAACCGCCGGTGCTTCACTGGGCAGCACGCAGCCCAGCTTGATACGCCGGTCTTCTTCACCCCGGTTGGCCGCGCCGGGTATGGGCGCCGAGCCGAGGAACAAGGTGCGCGCCACGCGGCGGCACGCCGAGAAACGCCCCAGGTTCGGCTTCTCGCCGTCAAGCTTGCGCGGCAGGGCGTCCGCGCCATCCACGTCCTTCTCGATGACGGTTTCCCAACCGCCCGGCAAATAGCCCGTGAGTTGCGACACGATGCCCGCATCATCAAGGGGAATGCTCGCCGGCAGAATCAGCGGACTGCGGTCATCGCTTTCCCACAGGCGATGGATCACCGCCGCCATCAGTCGCAAAACGCCGCGCGTGCGCTGGAATTTCACCAACCCCGACCAGTCCTGATACAGCCGCTCGAAAATCTCCGGGTGAATCGGATAGGCCGCCTTGAGTTTCCGCTCGTAATCCGCCTCGCGGCACTCCGACGGAAACTCCTGGTGATTGCTCCGGTAAAGGTCGCAAAACGCCTTTGCCGTGTTGTCGCGCGAAACGTAATTCGGTTCGGGCAACGGCTGGAACAACCGCCGCCGCACAATCTCGAAGCTTTCCTCTGCGTTGGCCGGACGCCACGCCGCGGCCACGCGGCTCACCACGTTGCGCAACGCCGCCAGCGCCATCCGCCCGCGCACCCCGCCGACTTCTTCGTCGTTCGCATCGCTGGTCGGGGAAACCCCGCCGCCGCCATCCGCCGACGCCGGCAGGCTGACCACCAGCATCGCCCCCGGCGCGCCTTTGACTTCCTCGGTCAGCGTCTGCGCAAAAGTGAATTGCGTCTCGAAATCGCCGCCCGGCAAATCCTTCTTGTCGTGCAGGCCGCGCGCATAGGCCACCCATTCATCAATCAGGATCAGGCACGGTGAATACTTGCGCAGCAGCTTGCCCAGCGCATCGCCCGGATTCGTCGCCGTCTCATCCGATTGCTTCACAAGCGCGAAACCCTCCTTGCCGCCGAGCTGCCACGCGATCTCACCCCACAATGTCCGCACCACCGTCCCGTCATCCTTCTTCGATGGTTGTCCCGGCGAAATCTTGTTGCCCACCAGCACCACCCGTTTGACATTCTTGGGCAAAGACACCTTCGCGTCGGCAATCACGGCTTCCAGCCCCGGCATCTCCGCCGCCGGCCTCCCGGAAAAAAGATGCCACAATGCCAGCATCGAGTGCGTCTTGCCGCCACCGAAGTTCGTCTGCAATTCAACGACCGGATCACTGCCGTCACTCGCCATCCGCCGGACCGCGCGCACCAGCAAATCTTTCAAGCCCACCGTCAAAAAGGTGCGCCGGAAAAATTCCTGTGCGTCGGCGTATTCTTCGGACACCGTCTTGCGGATCTCCGGCGAAAAACTGGCGCGATACACCTGCCACAAATCCGCCGCGAACTCCGCCTGTTGATACCGGCCCGATGCCACGTCGGGATGCGGCGTCACCACTTCCCGCCACGGTTTCAGCCCCGCTGCCGCTCCAGCCTCCAGCCCCAGCGTCGCCTGCGTCTTGCGCCGGTCATGCCGGGCCTGCTCGTCAAACTTCACCCGCATCAATTCCGATTTTTGCGATTCAAGTTCGTCCGCTTCCTTGCCTGCGCCCACCGCGTTCAAAAGGCGGTGCATGGAGTCGAGCGCGCGATACGCGTCATCCGTGCTGAATGGTTTCTGGTGTGCCCACTTGTTCCGGATTTCCAGCAGCTCGCTCACGATGCTCCGCTCCGCGCGTCCCAGCGTTTTCCCAAACACATCGTTCCAGCACTCCCACATCACCCGCAGCAATCCGGCGGCGTCCCAATCCGGCGACTTCTCCGTGCCGCCAATCTTGTTTGCCGGGCCGATCACCTGTTTGGCGGTCGCCAGCCATTTTGTTCCGTGCGCGCTCTTGAGTTCGCGCTCCACGAACGCGGGCAGCCCCGCCTTCAAGACCTCCAGCGCCTTCCCGACCCGCTCATGATTGCTTAATGCCATAAATTACTCCTGGTTGAACTCGCGCTCCCACTGTTGCAACAGCGCGATGATGTTGTCGAACTTCGGCGGTTCGCCGAAGAACATTTGCTGCATCTTGGCGTAATCATCCCGCAACGCCTTCACCCGATGCTCCGGCGGCGCGATCCGCAGCGACCCTTTCACGGCCTCGCCATGCCGCGCCCAGCTTGACTTGAAAAACAGGCTCTTGTGCTGCGCCACGCGCGCCAGCAATTCCGGCTTCGCCGTCGCCGACGTTGCCACTCCCTTGCGGATCAATTCGTGAAAGTCGCAGTAGTGCCGTGAGAAACGCTCCGGCATCGGCTTTTCTGCCGGACGATGATACTCCGCGTGCAGAATCGTCGCCTTCTCCCAAAACGTCCGCTCCGCCGACAGCACCTTCACCGCGCAGCTTGGCGCTTTGAATCCCTGCGGGAACTGCTCCGCCACATACGGCGTGATCATTTTCGTTTCGCTTGGCCAGTGGTCGGCCCGCGCGCCCATTTCAATCTTCACCAGGCGGCGGATGTAACCGGTGGCATCGGCCGCGAAACTCGTCGGATACTCAAACAACAACGTCTGTTGGTCCGGGTCATCGTCATCCGAACGCAACGACCACTTCTCGGCGTGCCCCACCTTCGCCTTGATGGCCGCTTCCAGTGCCTGCAGCAACTCATTCGCGATCTTTTTCTGGCACGCGGTCTTGAGCGCCTCGATGCGTCGCTGCTTTTCCTTGTTGCTCGCGCCCGCTTCCGGCTCGTTCGTTCCGCCGAAGCCGAGAAAGCCGCGGTCAATCGAAACGTCAATGTCTTCCGAGAACCGCTCGATGATTTTGAACACCTTCGACAGCGAAGTGCCGCCCTTGAAAATCAGATGCTCACCCATCGCGGGCAATGCGAACAATTCCTTCAACGTCCAGCACACCCAGAAATCCTTCTCCACAATCACCGCGGCCATGCCGGTGGCCTGCGTCGTTTGCTCGAATAGTTCGACGCGCTGCTCTTGGCGAAAGTTGAAGGACGGTATCCATGTTCAGTTCGGGTTCTTGGTTTCGACGATTTGCCGCGCGACCGGTTGCATCCACGCCGGCAACTTGGGCGTGAGCGCCGCCAGATCTTTCTTGGTGTCCGCGTCCAGGCTCTTCTTGAGCCGGGCCGCATGTTGCGCCATGTCCGGGCTGCCCTTGAGATAACGCAGCGCCTGAATCACCAATCCTGCCCGCCGGCCCGCGCCCAGCAGATTGCGCGGCGAGGCGCGGCGGAACACCAGTGTCAATTTCCCCAGCATCACGCGGCGCGGCACGCCGGCGGTCAGGATGATGATCTTGGCCGGGACTTGATCGGACAATCCCAGCGCGTTGGCGGCGTAAGCCCCCGTGAAAAGCCACTGCGCCTGGCTGCCATCCATGAGCGCCTGCACCGTCGCCATGACGTTTGGCGCGGTCTGTCCTGTGATGGGATGCGCGCGCGGCAGATCGTAAAGCCCCCGCCGGATGCGCCGGATTTTCCCCGCATTCACAAGCCGATGCAACGCCACCCCCACCGACGAACGGTTGCCCAGGTCTAAAAACTGGTTCGGCGCAAACACGCTACCCGCTCCGCTCCCGCGGATTCGGTTTAGGATGCTTTTATCAATGGTTGTCATGGTTTTCCGTCGTTGCTGCTTGTAACAAAAACTGGCTAGTTTTTGTTACAGTAATCCGCACCCGCTCACAAGCCTATTGTCAGAAGTTTGTATGCGTTTTTCTGACAAACCCCGCCACTGCCGTAGCAGCCGAGGTGACGAGGCTCTATTTCAAATCGTAAATCGTGAATCGTGAATCGTAAATCATATCAACTCCCTCTGCGCCGGGCCAAGGTCTTTCTGTTCATCCGCCTGCCGTTTCAAATCCGGCCAGCTCAACACCAGTGCGTTGTAGCCGATGGCTTCTTGCGACCACTTGCGCCGCTCGCAGACGGTGTAAAGCCGGTAGCTCAAGTCGCGGGCGACTTCCGCCATGGCGCCAAGTTGTTTCAACAGCGCGGCGGCCACCACCTCGCCGCTGTCGAGCGAGCGGATGAGATGATGCGTCGCTTCCCAGACCGTGAGGCGTTCGTCCGTGGCCGGATTCCAATCCGCGTCCAGCTCCTCCTTTTTTAGCAGGCGCACCTTGCCGCCTTTTGCTGCGAGGATGCCGCCGCATCGAACGGCGGCTCAACACACTGGCACACATGCCGCCCTTGTGATTTGAAAACGTCGAACACGATCACGCACTCGCCGGGCCGATACAGGTGATGGAGGAACGTTGCTGGCGTCTGTGTTTCTGGACAAAGCGGCGAACGCTCGCGCACAAAATCAAATCCCGCTTCGGGCAACTTCGCCGCCACTCGCGCCAGCGTATCCGGCTTGAACTCCACTTTCGCACGGCGCGAAGATGCTATTCGCGCGCCCGGTGCTCGGATCGAGGAACTCCTCGCACCGAGCCGGGGCGACGCGTGAATGACCGATGCGATCTTGTATCGCAATTCAGCCTCCGACCATGGCGGCTGGCATGTCCGGTTCCAGCCCTGCATCGCCGCCAGCGCCTGTGCCTCTGTCAGTCCATGACTATGCACCAGAGCCAGAGCCACCCGGAATGTCGCCGTGTGTCCGCCCTGGTCGCTGACTGCCGGCGGACACTTGCGCAAATACTTCCCCACGTGATCCATCGGATTTGGAACTGTCAGCTTCATTGTCCCTTCACCTTGCTCATAGCGCGGGCGTCGAGATGTGACTTGACCAGGCGCGGGTTAAACCAAATCAGCCGGCCAATGCGCACGTGTGGTAAATTTTGCTGGTTGGTTCGGAGCCAGCGCAGGGATGGCCGGCACGCAGGATTTGGAAATAAGGTTTCCAGCAAGCGCGGCCCATCCACCATGCCGGCCAGCCAATCGTTGCTTGATTGCTCTGTTTGCATCGTCATGTGCAAAGCATATCCGCAAAGCATATACAGTTCAATAAAATATATTGATGTTTAATGCGTATATGCTATGGTTTCAGAAATATGCGAGTCTCATCTCAAAGCCACACGCTGGCGGTTCTGCGCATCCTGCTTGGTTTGACGCAAAAAGAAATGGCCGCCGTCCTTCAATGTTCGACACCCACCATTCAGGCCATTGAACTGGGCCGGTTGAATTTGAGCGAGAAGCTGGCGGGACTGGCTTCGCTCCAGACAGGGATCAATCTGGCCTGGCTTTTGAACAATGATGTCACCCGGCCGCCGATTGACACCAAGGGCAAGACCTACACCAAGGAAACGTTTGAACAATTTCAATCCACCAACGCGATCAGAAAAGACCCGCGAATGGAAAATGAGATCGCCATCTTTTGTCGGAATCAAATTAGTGTGCGGTTGCACGCCCTCCTGCTGCGCGCTTACCGCAACGACAATACGGATCTTTGTGTTTACAAACTTTCTAAGGCGTTTGACGAATTGGAAAAACAATTCGGGGTTACCACGGACGACCGCAAGGCCATTAAACCCGTCAAGCGGACCCCGAAATTTGAGGCGGAAGTGAAAAAAGACGAGCGGCTCTCTTGGTGGGAATTTGCTTCAAGGTTTTTTGATGTCTTGGACCAGGAAGAAAAAAAGAAGATCGCCGCCAGGGGATTAAAACCGATGCCCGATGCCGAACTCAAAAAGCGCGACATTGAAGCGGTCTATCTTGATGATGCTGGTCAAGTCGCCGTGAAATGCTTTTCTGACCCCATGCCTAAGAATCTGAACCTCGATTTCAAAAAAAAGAAATAGCCGCTCATCACGCCGGTGCCGGACTGGATTCAACCGGCATGATTCCAAACCACTCTGCCGCCGCCGCCGGTCGCATCCGCTTCAAATAATTTGTGCGGATGATCTGCGGACTGTTGCCCGCCTCATCGGCCACGCGGGAAACATCCGCGCTCTCGGC
Source organism: uncultured Verrucomicrobiae bacterium (assembly GCA_963711945.1). GTDB lineage: Bacteria > Verrucomicrobiota > Verrucomicrobiia > Limisphaerales > UBA11358 > UBA11358. The sequence goes on from CAVQGB010000012.1 coordinate 12,940, forward strand.
CACGCGTGCGGAAATATAGGTGTGCCGAAGCGCATTGTGTTTCCATTCCAGCGCCTTGACGCCGTTGGCTTCATCCGCTGTCTTGGCCGCCGTCTTCCCCAATTCTTTGCTTGTGTTCTTGACCGTGACCACATTCCCGCTCTTCTTCTCCAATTTAAGCAGGAACGCCTTCAGATTGGCTTTGATCGGCACGATCCGCCGGGTTTTGGTTTTTGCCTTGTGGGCTTTGACTTCTATGAAGCCCTCGGCCAGGTCAATGTCTTCCCATTCGAGCCGTTGAATCTCGGCGTGGCGCAAGCCGGCAAAACCACCGATGACAATAAGCGGTAAAATCCGCTTGTCGGCCGCGGCGATCAGCCGGCGCATTTCGTCCACCGTGTAGGTTGTGATTTCGCCGTTCAGCCGGGCCGAATATTTTTGCACGCCGTCCAGCAGATCAGTTCCCTTCGCCAGATAACCGCGCAGGACCAGCCAGCGGTTGAAATACCCGATGATGTTCCGATAGTTCCGTCGCGTGCGCTCGGCCACGGTCAACCCCGTCAAATAATCTGAAATCATTTTGGGCTCCAGATTTTGAATCTCATCAATGAAGGCAATCGCGAAGCTGTCCATTACCGTTTGAATTTCTTTCCGCCTCACCTTTGATTTTCCATCAGCTTCGCATTGCAGCTTAAACTCTTTCACCGCGTCGGTCACCGAGACGTGTGGTAAATCGATGTCATTTTTCTTGGCCCAAAACCGGCAAGCCTCCAGCACGGAGGCTTTGCCTTTTAGCAGGCGATAGGCTTCCGCATATTCCATCGCGACAATATCTATCTCTTTTTCTATCCCTAACAGAGCTGCACGGGCACGGGTGTAGGCATACGCATCGGCAGCTTTGAGATTGAGAACTTCGGACTGGCCCTCGGAAATCTTTTCGATGGCCGTTTTCGCGGCGGCGCGGGCTTTGACCATCGTGGAACGCCAGACCAATTTGCGTTGTCCCTTGACTCGATAATCCAGCACAAACCGGGTGGTGCCGTCTTTGATCGTAGGGCGAATGCGGACAGAGATGCCGCCTATCGTGACCACCTCGGCTTTGGATTCCTTTTCGGGAGCCGGTGATTTCACCGCGCCCAGAACGTCGGTTGCTTCATTTGCTTTCATCTATCCGCATGATAGATAAAAGGAAGATTTTTATCAACACTGATTATTTTCAACAATAAATGGTGGAGGCGGCGGGAGTTGAACCCGCGTCCCTGACAAAGTTGCCAGCCGCGACTACATGCTTAGTCCGGAGAAGATTTTCTGCTGTGCGATGGCGTCCGGACTCGAGTCGCACTGCCTAGTCCGCATGAGATTTTCTCGGCCAACGGCGCGCGGTCCCCGCCATCGACCATGCCTGCTGTTGCGTCCGTCCACCGTAGCAGGTATCCAGTGGCGGACGTCGTGGCCTTAGGCCGCGAGGGCTAATTCTTCGTTAGCTGTTTTGTTTGATGCGATGATTTACGAGGCCAACGCATCGTCCTCGGCATGCCGCCTCTGGCGCATTCCCCAGGTCGAAACCGGTGCGCCCCCCATCATTTCGGCAAAAGCATAGTGCTTCAATTTGCCACGTTCGTCAAGGTGAACTGAAATTCGGAAGCTTTGCCAAGAAATTCCCGGACCTCGGCTTTCATGATCAACAAAGCCCTGACCCCCCATTTTTGGAAGGAATCTACAGGAATGGTTGCCTTGTCGCCGCCTCCCAAGAAAAATGGTCGGGGCGGTGAGATTTGAACTCACGACCTCTTGCACCCCAAGCAAGCGCGCTAGCCAAGCTACGCTACGCCCCGAACCATTGAAACAAACCAATAGCGATTTCGAGGGTCCGGGGCAAGCTGATTCGCCGCAACCGTCGTGTGAACTGAACAATGGAAAGCCCCGAGCGACGCCATCGCCCGCGTCCCTGCTTCCGTTGCGCCCCACGAAAATGACACATCTGAACAAATGCATAATTATCTTCACCTCCGGGAAATCTTTGCGAAAATCGCGACATGAATCCGAAAGAACTCCGCGTTCGCCGCGCCACCTTGGACGATTTGGATGCGCTCAAATCCATCTGGGCCTCCATGCGCCTGCCAGCGGATCAATTGGAAGGCCGCCTCACCGAATTTCAGGCGATCGAAGCCGGCGGGCAGGTCATCGGGGCGCTCGGGTTCCAAATCATCGGCCAATACGCCCTGCTCCACAGCGAAGCTTACTCGGATTTTGCGTTTGCCGACGCCGCGCGCGAGTTGTTTCTGCGACGCGTTGAATCCCTTGCCGCCAATCACGGCGTCTTTCGTCTCTGGACGCAGGAACATTCGCCGTTCTGGACGCATGTTGGTTTTCTGCCCGCCACTGCTGACACACTCGCGCGCCTGCCTGAAGGATGGAAAACCGCCGCCGGCGACTGGCTCACGCTCGAACTCAAGAACGAGGAAGCCGTCACCGCCGCGCTGGAAACCAAATTCGCAGGCTTCATGGATGCCGAGAAAAAAATGACCGCGCGCGTTTCTGAAAAAGCCAAAATCCTCAAAACGATTGTCACCGTCGCCGGGTTCACGGTTGCAATCCTGTGCTTCGGCATCGTGATTTACATGCTCGTCCACGGAAATCCATTTTCTGGACAAAGGTAGGGTCGCGTCTCTCCGTCCATCCTCCGCAGTGCTGTTACGGAGGACGGGTGCGCGCCGCCAGCCACAAATCCAGGGAATATTTTTTGCAAAAGCGGCAGGCGGAGGACGGCCCGACCTACCCGATTGAAAATTCATCCGCGTGATAGGAGCTGCGCACCATCGGCCCGCCGGCGACATGCACAAATCCCATTGCCACGGCGCGGACCCTGAATTCCGCGAATTTGTCCGGCGAAATATATTCCACCACCGGCAGATGTTTCAACGACGGTTGCAAATACTGGCCGAGCGTGAGGATGTTGCAGCCCGCCGCGCGCAGATCCGCCATCGCCGCCAGAACTTCCGCCTCCGTCTCGCCCAGACCGAGCATCATGCCGGACTTCGTGTAAATCGTGTCGCCGCGTTTTTCCTTCACCTTTTTCAGCACGCCCAACGAGCGGTCGTAAGTCGCGCGATGACGGACTTCCGGTGTCAGGCGGCGGACGGTTTCGATGTTATGATTGAAAATGTGCGGGTTCGCCGACAGCACGGTTTCGATGGCGGCGTCGCTGTCGTTCAAATCCGGCACCAGCACCTCGATGACCGTTTTTGGATTCAACTTGCGAACCGCCTCAATCGTTTGACGGAAATGTTCCGCACCACCGTCCTTCAAATCGTCGCGCGCCACGGCGGTGATGACGACGTGCCGCAATTTCATCCGGCTCGTCGCCTCGGCCACGCGCAGCGGCTCATCGGCCTCCAGCGCGAGCGGTCTGGCCGTGCTGACCGCGCAAAAGCCGCAGGCGCGCGTGCAGCGGTCGCCGGCGATCATGAACGTGGCCGTGCCTTTTGCCCAGCATTCCCAGTGGTTCGGGCACTTCGCGCTTTCGCAGACCGTGTGCAGCTTGAGTTCGTCCAGCAACGCGCGGGTGTGCGCGAAGGTGTCGGACGTGGGCAGGTTGAAGCGCAACCATTCGGGCAGGCGCGGGCGTTTTGTTTCAGCAACCGTCATGGGTGATTATTTAACAGGAAAACATCGAACATCCAACATCGAACGCTGAACGTCGAATTGTTGTCCTGCGGAAGATACGTTCGGTGTTCGATGTTGGATGTTCAGCGTTCGATGTTTCTTCATCGGTGCCCATCTGTGGTGGAAATCGTTTGCCAAAACGTTTCGAGCTGTTCCGGCCCGAAATCAGCCAGGATTTTGCCATCCACGTCAATCACCGGCGCGAGCGTCTGGCCGGAAAGCCTCTCCATTTCGTCAAACGCCGCCCGGTTAGAAATCACGTCCAGCGTCTCGTATTTGACGCCGTGTTCGTCAAGCCAGCGCATCGCCTTGTGGCACCACGGGCAATAGGATTTGATGAAGAGTCGGATTTTCATAAATCAGTTTTGAAGTCGTTTTTCCAAATCGTGAATTACTTGATGCCACTCGGTTGCGTCACCTTCTTCCCACAAATCTTTCAATTCTGAGTTTGTTCTTATAATGTTCACCGCCTGTTGAGCAAGAGGAACAATTTCAGGTTTAAGCGAGGATGAATGCCTCTGCACCCACTCGGCGGTGCCGTCCGGTAATGTGGCGAGCGGGTGGCCAAGCCACGCAGCGACAATCTCGGCGGCGGCCAAAGCCTCTGACGCATTATGCGCCTTCAGCCAATCGGTGTGACGACTACGTCCACGCAGCCGTTCAAGAATAGACGGCGGTGAATGTTTTGTGCCGCCATGTTCGACGACTTGGTTAAATGTTGCTTGAATTTGAGAAGCATCATCGCTTTCGCGAAGATTACCTAGCCAATCCAAAGCCCGATCGTTTTGAAAGTTGCCTGCTCCCCAAGCTCCCATAACTGTTTTGATAGAGGTTCGCGTGATTTATCCGCCAATCTGTTTCTTATAATCTTCCTGCGAGAGCAAGACATTCAGTTCGGCGGGATTGCTCAATTTGATTTTAAAAAACCAGCCGCCAGCGTGCGGTTCCTTGTTCACCAGCGATGGATCAGCCACGACGGCCGGGTTCGTTTCGATAATTTCTCCGCTCACGGGTGAGTAAATGTCACTGGCGGTCTTGACGGATTCCACCACGGCGCAGGCTTCGCCGGCCTTGACCTTGCGGCCCACGGCGGGCAGCTCCACAAACACGATGTCCGTCAATTCATGCTGCGCGTGGTCGGTAATGCCAACCGTCGCGGTGTCGCTGTGGGTGCGGACCCATTCGTGTGATTTCGCGTATTTCAAATCCGAGGGAATATTGCTCATGGTTCGTAACTGGTTAAATTGTTAAATCGTTAAGTCGCATCTTTGCAACACCCATTCAACAATTCAATAATTTAACGATTTAACGGATGATAAATCGGCTTGGACACGACGATCGCCGGCTCTCGCCGTCCGCGAATTTCAATTCCGAGGACCTTGCCGTGCGTGGCACATTCCGGAGTCGCGTAGCCCATGCCGATGCCAACACCGAGCGACGGGCTGGGCGTGCCGCTGGTGACAACGCCGATTTTTTCGCGGCCCAAAAATATGGCGTATTGAGGACGCGGCGGCGGGGAGACGCCGGCCATTTTGAAGGCCATTGATTTTTTGTGGATGCCGGCGGAGTTTTGCGTGGCCAACGCCGGCCTGCCGATGAAATCGTCTTTGTCCATCGAGACAAATCGTCCCAAACCCGCCTCGATGGGCGTCGTCTCCTCGTCGAGCTCGTGTCCGTAAAGCGGATAGCAGACCTCCGTGCGCAGAGTGTCGCGCGCGCCGAGTCCGCAGGGTTTGACGCCGAACGGCCGGCCGATTTCCAAAATCCTGTTCCACGCGTGCAGAATCGCCTCATCGCCGCCGACGATTTCAAATCCGTCCTCGCCGGTGTAGCCGGTGCGCGAAACCAGCACGACCGCCGTGTTCGAAGGGGAATCCGCCGATTTCATTTTTCTTCAATTCGGTCACGGCGTTGACGCGCCGGGCAGAAATGGAGGCGCCCGGCACGACGGCGTTGATGAATTCCTTCACGCGCGGGCCTTGCACGGCCACGGCTGAATAATTGTGCGAGGCGTCGGTGAGTTTCAGTTCGCCGGAAAATGCCGCCGCCTGCGCCTGCAGCCACGCGATGTCGGCTTCAACGCGCGAGGCGTTGATGATGAGAAAATATACGCCGTCGGAAAGCTGGTAGGCGTAAAGATCGTCAATCGTGCCGCCGCGTTCGTTGCACATCAGGGTGTATTGGCCGTGGCCGGGCAGGAGCTTGCGAATGTCGTTCACCAAAACCCGGTTGAGAAATTCCGCCGCGCCCGCGCCGCTGACCGTGACTTCGCCCATATGCGAGATGTCGAAGACGCCGGCGGCGTTGCGGACGGCGAGGTGTTCGTCGGTGATGCTGGTGTATTGCACCGGCATTTCCCAGCCGCCGAAATCAATCAATCTGGCGCCGAGCTGCCGATGCGCGGAAAAAAGTGCCGTGCGCTTCAACATGAAGGAAGAATCTAGAACGAAGAAGGAAGAAATGAAAGCCGGAAAAGGGCGGTCAATCTATTTCCGCTCACATTCTTCTTTCCGTTTTTCCGTCATCCCCATTTCTCCGTTTTCATCTGCTCCTTGAGCACGCCCAGTTCGGTGAGGACGATTTCCTCGGCATTTTCAACCAGCTCGTTGGGTCCGCAGGCGTAAAAAACCGTGTTTTTCAAATCATGAACCTGCTCCATGACCCAGGCCGACGTAATGCGCCCGCGTCGCCCGCGCCAGGGATCCTCGTCCTGCAACCGGGTGCAGGTGACGTAGAAATTGAAATTCGGGTTTTCCAGCTCCAACTGATGGAATTCCTCCTGGAAAATGATGCTGTGTGTCATGCGCACGCTGTAAAGCACCGTGATTTTCGTGTCCAGCTTCCGGCGCGTGGCCTCGCGCACGAACCCGCGGAACGGCGTGACGCCCGAACCGCCTGCGATGCAGATCAGATGACGGCTGGGCGGGTCGAAGACCGGGCAGGAATTTACCGACGGGCGGGACGACGAAGAATTTGTCGCCCGGCTTCGCCCAGTCCACGATGCGCGTGCCCATCTTGCCGTCGCGCTTGACGGTGACTTCAAAGTATCCGCGGTCGAGCGCGCAGGAGGAGAGCGAATAGGCGCGCTTGTAGGTGGGCGTGTCCGGCCACCAAATCGTGATGAATTGGCCGGTCTTGAATTCCGGGTTGTAGCCGTCCGGCCATTTGAGGCGGAGGGTTTTGGTGTCGGGCAGTTCCATCGTGACGGACTCGACGGGCATTTCGACGATTTCTTTTGCCATAAAATTGTGCTTTAGCAGATTAACGGATTGTTGAAACGACGGCAAGCGCGCTTCAGCGCGCTTCATTAAATTAATTTGTGTCCGCCGTCAGTATTGTTCATAGCCATTTGTCGGATAATTTGCCTCCCGCTGCTCGCCGGATTTTGCGAAATCATGGACAATTATTGCTGGTTGTATTTTCACTTATGCCGCGCCCAGCCGCGCCAGAAACTCCTGCGCCAGCAGTTCATACGCCGCCGCGCCGGCGTTGTGCTTGTCGTAATGGATCATGGGCTTGCCGAAACTGGGCGCCTCGGCCACTTTCGTGCTGCGCGGAATGACGGTTTCAAAAACCTTCGCGCCGAGCAGGTTGCGGACTTCGCCGACGACTTCGTTGGACAGTTTCGTGCGGCCGTCAAACATCGTCATCACCACGCCGAGGATCTCCAGGCGCGGGTTGACGCCGGCTTCGCGCAACTGGCCGAGCACGCGGTTCATCATCGAGATGCCTTCGAGCGCGTAATATTCGCATTGCAGCGGCACGAGCAGACCGTCGCCGCGGCGAAGGCGTTCAGCGTCAGGATGCCGAGCGACGGCGGACAGTCAATCAGGACGACATCGAACCGTTCGCTGTCCAATACCGGCTTGAGCGATTGAGCGACGCGAAGCAGGTGGTTTTCCAGCCGCGCCAGTTCCAGGTCGGCGGCGCACAAGTCCACCTCGCTGGGAACGACTTCGAGCCGCTCGAAGGCGGTCGGTTTGATTTTGTCGAGCAGGCTGCCTTCGCCGAGCAGAACGCGATAGGCGCTGTCGCCGCCGATTTTTTCCAGGCCGAGGCCGCTGGTGGCGTTGGCCTGCGGGTCGAGGTCAAACAGGAGCACGCGCTTTCCGGTGGCGGCGAGGCAGGCGGCAAGGTTGACAGCGGTCGTGGTTTTTCCCACGCCGCCTTTTTGGTTGGCGACCGCGATGATTTTGGCTGGCACTCCGCCGATTAAACAAAAAAACGCACGGCGTTTCAAGCGCTCATGCGTTTCGATTCAAACACGGATTCAGTTGCCGGGCAGGATCAGGCTCACCGGCTGGGCAAACCCATTTTGGCCGCCAAAGAGCGCAATCGCCGACAGGCCACCCATCGGCTGCGGGTTGAAAACGGGGTTGGTGCCGGGAATAAAATCGGACGGCTCCGCGGAAAAGCCCGCCGGCGCCGCATCTGTGATTCTTAATGGAGAGGGTTCCTGGGCGGACTGTATGAACGGTTGAACCGTCACTTCCGGCCGCTCGGCAAAAATAATGCCGCCCAGCAGCAACAGGCAAAGCGCCGAGGCGAACGTGGTGGCAAACGCCGGCTTGCCCTCCAACGCCTGAATCATCCGAAAGAGCCACGGCAACCGGTCCGCCAGCCGCTCCGCAACACCCTCCTGCGCGCCGGACCGGCTCGCGCGAAGGCGTGCCATCACTTCGCCGGGAAAGTGCTCGAAGTAGCCCGGCGGCGGCATTTCATGCCGTTTCAGCGCCAGCAACCGGCGCAATGCCTCGAAATCATTTTCGTTTTCGTTCATGTCGGCTTCAGATAATCGGACAACATTGACTGCAATTGCTGTCGCGCGTAAAACAACCGCGACCGCACCGTTCCGATGTTGCACTCCATCACCTTCGCAATCTCATCATGCGACAAGCCCTGCACATCATGCAGCACCACAACCAGTCTATGGGGTTCAGACAGTTTCATCAACGCGCCGTTCAATTTATTTTGCAAGCTCGTTCAGGCCGGCCTCCCGGAGCGGCGTTTTGTCCGAAATCAGCGTCACCAAATCCGGGTCGTGCTCGGCGTTGAAATCCAGATCGTTCAGACTCATGTGGACGCGGTTGCGCCGCTGCTTCAGGAAATTGATGGTCTTGTTGACCGCAATCCGGTAGAGCCAGGTGTAAAAACTGGAACCGCCCTTGAAACTTTTCAACGCCTGAAACGCCTTGACGAACGACTCCTGCGCCAGATCGTTGGCGTCCTCGTGGTTCGAACGTCATGTTGTAGATCGTCGCGTAGATGCGTTGCTGATAACGGCGCACCAGCTCGTCACAGGCCAGCAGGTCACCCTGGCGCGCGCGATGCACCAGCACATCCTCATCCAGCGGCTGGGAAGTCTCCGGTTCGCTGCGTGACGCTGGTTCGGCCATAATCATGGTTCTGGAATATAAACAGCCAAAGCGCCGGTTTGTTGCGCCAAAAAATCAGCCAGTTTGAAAAGGCCGGCCCGCCCCGCTGATTCAGGCAGCAACAGCAACGCCTGCCGTGCCTTGTCCAGATAATCCGCCGCCATTTCCAAAGACGGCTCCAGCGTCCGGTATTTGGCCAGCAATTTGTCCACGGCGGGAAAATTTTCCGGCCGCCAGTTCTCAATCAGGTTCTCCAGACGCGGTCGGTCGGCGGCGCTCGCGCGCTCCCACGCCAGCAGCAGCGGCCACGTCAGTTTGCCCTTTTCCAGGTCCGTGCCAAGCGACTTGCCCGCCAGCGTCTCGTTTCCGAACAAATCCACGCAATCGTCATAAACCTGATACGCCGCGCCGAATGCCATGCCGAATTCCCGCAGCGCCGCGCGCTCCTTCGCCGGCGCGTCGCACAGCAGGGCCGCCAGCTCGCACGACAAACTGAACAACTCCGCCGTCTTCATCTCAATCACCCGGAAATAGTCGCGCCGCGACTCCGCGAACTGGCGGCGGTGCCGCGTCTGCAAAATTTCGCCCGCGCAAACCGTTTTGACCGCCACCGCCACCGCGCGGCAGACCTCCGGCGTGGGAAATTCCGCCGCCAGCTTCACCGCCTGCGCAAACAAACAGTCGCCAAACAGCACGGCAATCTCGTTGCCCCAGGACGCCGCCAGCGTCGGCTGGCCGCGCCGGATTTCCGCCTCGTCCATCACGTCGTCGTGGATGAGCGTGGCCAGATGCACCATCTCCACGATGACCGCCGCCGTGACGTGCGATTCCGAAGCCGCGCCATTGCCGCAGGCGCGGGACGCCAGCGCCACCAGCGCCGGGCGCAACTGCTTGCCGCCGCCGTCCAGGGCCTGCCTCGCGCAGGGAATGATTTGGGGATCGAACTCGTGAACCTGGCGTGTCAACTGTTGCGTGACCGCTTCAAGAAACGGCTCCACCGGTTCCACGAGTTGCTTCCAGGAACGGTTCACACTGGCCTTGCGCGAGCCAGGCATCTCCCGGCCCGCCACCTTTGATTCAGCAGCCAACATTGGCTTGAATCTACTTTCGCGGCGCGACCGAGTCAAACCCGTTGTAATAATCCCGTTAAGTTTCCGTGAAATCCGACTGCCGCGTTACAAAAGCGACTTTGCCTTTGCCAGCGCCTCGTCCAGCTTCGCCGCGTCCCGTCCGCCGCCGCGCGCGTTGTCCGGCTTGCCGCCGCCTTTGCCGCCGACAATCGGCGCGATTTGCTGGATGATTTTTCCGGCCTGAATCTGTTTCGCGAACTCCGGCGTCACGGCGGCAATCAGCGACACCGCGCCGCCGGCCGCGCCGCCCAGCACGATGACGCCTTTGAACCGGCCCTTGAGCGAGTCGGCGATGGCTTGCAGGAAATCTCCATCCACGCCGCCGACATTGTGGATGATGGCCGGAATCCCGTTGACCGTGTGAACGCGCTCCAGCAATTCACTCGCGGCGTTCGAGGCTTCGCGCTGCTGCGCGGCTTTGAGCTGCTTCTCGAGGGCTTTTTGGTGTTCGAGCAGCGACTCGATTTTCTTTTCGAGTTCGTGAACCGGTGAATTCACCTTGCCGGCGATGGTTTTGATGAGCGCGACTTCGTCGGCGGCTTTGAGGTAGGCTTCAAGCCCGGCGACGGCCTCAATGCGCCGGACACCGGCGGCAATGGCGCTTTCGCCGACGATGCGGAACAAACCGATCTCGCCCGTCGCGCGCGTGTGCGTGCCGCCACAAAGCTCCATCGAATACCCGTCCAGTGCTTGCGCATGGCCGCCGATCTGGACGACGCGCACCACGTCGCCGTATTTGTCGCCAAAGAATTGCATCACGTCCTTGCGTGATTTCACGTCGGCGTAAGGCATTTCAGTCCACGAGACGCCGGCGTTTTCCACGATGCGCTCGTTGACGAGCTTCTCGATGTCGGCGACCTGCTGCGGCGTGAGCGGCGCGCTGTTGAAATCGAAGGTCAGCTTGTCCGCCCCGACGAACGATCCTTTCTGCGAAGCCTCCTTGCTGGCGACTTCGTGCAACGCCCAATGCAGCAAATGCGTGACGGTGTGGTGGCGCTGGATGGCGTTGCGGCGGTCGCGATCAACCGAAAGCATGATCACGTTCCCTGGAATGGGGAGCGCAGGCGCCTCGCCTGCGGCGGTTGACGCCTCGTCAACCGCGCCCGCGCGCGCCTCCGCGCGCGGAAAAGACGCGCGGTGGCGCGCGTCGTCCCCGACCGCGAGGGCGCTGTCGGGCACACGCGAGGGCGCGTGTGCTCCCCCGGAATTTTCCGCGGGCGCTTCGATGAAATGCAGCCAGGTATTGCCGGACTTTTGCGTGTTAGTGACGCGCCAGAGTTTTCCATCTTCGTTCATCTCGCCGGTGTCGCCGACCTGGCCGCCCATTTCCGCATAACAAGCGCTGGCATCGAGGATGACGGCGGTTTTGTCCTTGAGCGACACGACTTCCAGAACTTTGGCTTGAACGGCGAGTTCTTCGTAGCCGACGAACTGCGTGGGCGTGGTGGTCTCGATTTGCGACAGCGAAACGACTACTTTCTTCTGCGCGGCGCGGGCGCGGGCGCGCTGCTCTTCCATCAATTTTTCAAAACCTTCCTTGTCCACGGTCAAACCACGTTCGCGCGCCATCAACTCGGTGAGGTCGAGCGGAAAGCCGTAAGTGTCATAGAGCGTGAATGCCACACGGCCTGGGAAAACATTTAGATCGCCAACAAGCGTCGGCAATTCAGATTCAAGCTGAGCAATGGCATACAGAATCTTTCCCTGAGACTTGGCGAACAGGCCTGAATCTTCAACCTTTTCGATTTCTCGGATTTGGCTGTAAACGGGATCCCAAAGAGCACTCCACCTTCTTCCCCATTCAATGATAATTCGTTTAGCCGCGATTACTTTGCCTGTCGGTGATTCGGCTAAGGATTCGAATGCTCCTTCTGTAAATTGCGGCGATTTAACCTTCCCCAATATATTACTAGCCCAGACACCTTCTTCTTGTCCTCTTGGACGTTCCCAAGTTTCCAGTTCCTTAATTTGTTGCCGAGCTGTTTTCAGAAGCAATGGGCAACTACTTAAGAAATTCCTTATGCTAGAAAGTGCATTAATTGAATCTTCGAATATTTCAGACCCTGCATCCAACGTCTTGTTAAACGCCTCTTCCTCGCGCTGGATGGTTTCCTGCACCTGCTTCTTGCGGGCGCGGATTTCGGGGAAGACGTCGCCCATCGTGTCGGCGAGCACGTCCACGAGTTTGTAGAAGAACGGCTCTTTGAAGCCGAGCGTGCGGCCGTAACGGACGGCGCGGCGCAGGATGCGGCGCAAAACGTAATTGCGGTCGTTGTTGCCCGGCTGAATGCCGTCGGCAATTGCAAACGAGAGCGTGCGGATATGGTCGGCGATGACGCGGAAGGCGATGTCGAGCGCGATTTGTTCCGATTGCCGGGGAGCGCACGCGTCCCTTTTCGGGGAGCGCACGCGCCTCGCGTGCGGCGGTTGACGCCTCGTCAACCGCGCCCGCGCGCGCCTCCGCGCGTGGTTCTGGAGTCCACAACCACGGATAATTCTCCGTCATTTCCACGACACCCGCATCCCACGGGTTCCGGCAGATGTAATGAAATTTTTCCTCCAAATCGGATTGCCCGCGAATCATCCGGTCCAGGGATTCCTGTTCCCATACGTGGCCGGTTTGTCCGAAAGCTTTGTTGATGTTGTGCGCGCTGGCCGATTTGATGCCCTGCAAAATTTCGGCTCAGCGACCAGAACACCGGTTTGCCATCACGATCCTGTTCCTTGATTTGCGGTTCAAACAGAAGATGAACATGGTCGGGCATCACGCACGCGGCATAAAGCTGATATTGACGGTGTTCGTCCGCGTAAAGAATGCTTTTGAGGACGAGGTCGCGTTCCGGTGACGTGAGCTTGCGGCGTTCGCGCGTCGAAAACGTGACCATGTATTTGGCCCACGGACGTTCGAAGTGAGGGAGATTGCGGCGCGAGTATTTCTCATCAGGTGCGCCCGGGGACGACGCGCGTTGGCGCGCGTCGGTTCCGACCGCGAGGGCGCGGTCGGACACACGCGAGGGCGCGTGTGCTCCCCCGGGAAGCGTGCTCCCATATTTCTTCCCGCTCAATTTCTCGATGGCGTCGAAAATCGGACGGAAGATGTCGGTCTCGTAGTTGGAAATCCGGGCGTTGGCGAAGTCGGTGAATTGCTGGGTGCCCTGAATGATGCTCGCCACGCGTTCGAAACCCATGCCGGTGTCCACGTGTTTGGCGGGCAGCGGCGAGAACGTGCCGTCGGGGTTGGCATTGAACTGGATGAAGACCAAGTTCCAGATTTCAATGCATTGCGGACTGCCCTTGTTGACCAAAGAACCTTTGGTGTCGCCATTGGGGGTCAAGTCAACGTGAAGCTCGGAGCAGGGACCGCACGGGCCGGTCTCGCCCATCATCCAGAAATTGTCCTTCTTGTTACCGGGAACAATGTGGGCGCGCGGATCCAGCCGGGCGTGTTGGAATTGTTGTGTCCAAAAACAAATCGCGTCAATGTCCGCAGCGGATTCGTTGAACGTGGCGTCCGCTTCGGTCGTTGGCCCCGCCTTTTGTGAGAGCCGGCTTTGGGCCAGATCGAAATCGGCCTTCCACTTCTCCTCCCAGCCGGGTTGCCCGAGGTAAGGGCAGAAGACCGTGGCGTAGATGCGGCTCGGCGGAAACTTCCAGGTGACCACCACCAGTTCCCAGGCCCAAGCGATGGCTTCCTTCTTGAAGTAATCGCCAAAGGACCAGTTGCCCAGCATCTCGAAAAACGTGTGGTGATAGGTGTCAAGCCCGACGTCTTCGAGGTCGTTGTGCTTGCCGCCGGCGCGGATGCACTTCTGGGTGTCGGCGGCGCGGCCCGGCGTGTAGGGACACTGGGTCTGGCCGAGGAAAATCGGGACGAACTGGTTCATGCCGGCGTTGGTGAACAGCAGGTTCGGGCTGTCCGGCATCAGCGAGGAAGACGGAACGATGGTGTGACGTTTCGATTTGAAGAAATCGAGGAACGACTTGCGGATTTGTGCGGATGTCGTCATTTGAAACTGGCGGAAAGTTTAACGGAAAAGTCTCGCGCGGGCGAGCGTAAGTTTTGAATCGCCGCGGCGCAAAATATTTTTGAAAATTTTCCTTGAGAAAAGGTGCGAACAGGGCGATTACTGAAGTGGAAACCGTGAGTGATGATCTTTGGAAAGCAAAGCAGATTTACCCTGCCCTGTTCGTGATTGGCAACCAATCCTTGAACCGTAGTTAAACGATCCAGGAACGGAGTTGCGGTTGTGGCCGACATGCCTTCGCTGGAAGTCGAAAGCAGCCGCGCGAGTTCCACATGTTGTAAAACATGTTCAAAGGATACCAGGTGCACACGGCAAGGGCGGGGTTTTTTCATTTGTAATTGACGATTGACGATCTGAAATCGTTCGTCCTCGTCCTCGCAATTGCGGTTGGCTTTCAAAACGATTATCGTCCTTTCATGGCGCGCGATGATTTGTTCCAGAAACCGGCGGAATCCAAACCGGAAGCCGCGCCTGCTCCCGAAACTTCAAGAAATCAGCCGCTCGCCGCGCGGATGCGCCCGCGCACGCTGGACGAATTCGCCGGCCAGACCCACATCCTCGCGCCCGGCCAATTGCTCCGCCGCGCCATCGAGGCCGACCGCATCCAGTCGCTCATTTTCTTCGGGCCGCCCGGCACCGGCAAAACCTCGCTGGCCCAAATCATCGCGCGCCAGACCAAAAGCAAATTCGAGCGGTTGAGCGGCGTGGAATCCAACGTCGCCGACATGCGCCGCGTTCTGGCCGCCGCCGCGAACCGGCTCGAAAACACCGGCCAGCCGACCATCCTGTTCATTGACGAAATCCACCGCTTCAACAAATCGCAGCAGGACGTGCTGCTGCCGGATGTCGAAAGCGGCGTCGTGCGGCTCATCGGCGCGACGACGCACAATCCGTTTTTCTTCGTCAATTCGCCGCTCGTCTCGCGCTCGCAGATTTTTGAGCTGCGGCCGCTGACGGAGGACGAATTGTTTTCCCTCCTGCAACGGGCGCTGGCCGACGCCGAACGCGGCCTCGGTTACCTGAAGATTTCGCGCCGACGAAAACGCGCTGCGCCATCTCGCCAAAATCTCCGACGGCGACGCGCGCAAGGCGCTGAACGCGCTGGAAATCGCCGCGCTGACGACCGCGCCGGACAAAAAGGGCGTCGTCCACATTGACCTCGCCGCCGCCGAGCAGAGCATCCAGAAAAAGGCCGTGGTGTATGACGGCGACGGGACGCGCATTACGACACGATTTCCGCCTTCATCAAGTCCATGCGCGGCAGCGACCCGGACGCCGCGCTTTACTGGCTGGCGAAGATGATTCATGCCGGCGAAGA
Source organism: uncultured Verrucomicrobiae bacterium (assembly GCA_963711945.1). Classification (GTDB taxonomy): domain Bacteria; phylum Verrucomicrobiota; class Verrucomicrobiia; order Limisphaerales; family UBA11358; genus UBA11358. Next base: position 28,433 of record CAVQGB010000012.1, read on the forward strand.
CCCGCGGTTCATCGCGCGGCGGATTGTGATTTGCGCGGCGGAAGACGTCGGCCTGGCCGACCCGATGGCGCTGGTGCTGGCGAACGCGGCGTTGTCCGCGTCGGAATTTGTCGGCTGGCCGGAGGCGCGGATTCCGCTGGCCGAGGCGACGATTTACATCGCCACCGCCAACAAGAGCAACAGCGCGTACCTCGCCATTGACGCCGCGCTGGCGGACGTGAAATCCGGCCGGACGATGCCGGTGCCGGAGCATTTGCGCGACGCGCATTACAAGGGCGCGGAGCGGCTCGGCCACGGCAAGGGCTACGAATACGCGCACGACCATCCCGGCCATTTCGTGGCGCAGGATTATCTGGGCGTGGACAAACTTTATTACGAACCGACCGAACAGGGCGTGGAAAAGAAAATCAAGGAGCGGCTTGACAAATGGCGGAAGCAATTTGCGGAAAAGAGAAAAGCCACGGATGGACACAGATTGCATAATTCATCAAAAGAAAGGCCATAATATGGAACAGACAAAAAACGTCTGGAAAATCCACCGCGAGGAAAGCGACATCCCGGTATGTGGCAAAGATGGTTCAGAAATCAATGTGTCGCGGTCGGCTGGGCTGGCAAGTGAGGTTATCACCCAAAGGGAATAACAAAGGCAGACCAAGGTTGGAAACGAGTGCGGAGTCTGATTGGCGGGCAGATAAAAACTGGCGATTATGTAATCGTCTCACTTCCCGGAAATCGAATTGGTAGAATCGGTGAAATCACCGGGATGGCAGTTGAAGATGCTGATTGGAGGCCTTTGGTTCCGAAAAGTCGTTCTAGCCCTGACGGAGAAAAGGAAAGACGGATTTATGTTCGTTGGGATTCCTGACCAACTACTTCATACTTCACCGTGCTGGCGCTGACCATCGCCCAACTCAATGGCTGGACGCGAGGCGCGTCCAGCCGCGCCCGAGGCGGATGCGTTCCCCAATTCCGGTTTTCGGGTTCAACCTTGATGAATAAAGTTGTTCCTGTAGAATAGCCGGACATTTGGCAATTCATGAGCCGTCTCGTCAAAGAAGCCGGCGGAAACCAATCCCGAATGGCTTCGACCAACGCGGGAAAGTGGCTGGCGCGATGCCGAAAAGCCGGTTGATTTGAAGCATTGCCGATCATTCCGGCACAGCATTTATGGAAGATGAAAAGCGCCCAGAGTTTGAAAAATCCGGTTCACGGGTAAAACGATTCGCGCACGCGCTGGCCAGCAATTACCTTTTTCTTGGGGCGAATGTCCTTTATACGCTGTCAGCGACTCCGCTGGCGCTGCACTATTTGTCGAAGCAAGAGTTCGGACTTTGGGCGCTCACGCTGCAAATCGCCGCTTACATTCAGTGGATTGACCTCGGGATGTGGAGTTCGGTTTCCCGGATTTTAATTGACCACAAGGATCATCGGGCGGAAGGCCGTTACGGCGGGGCCGTCAAGAGTGGAATTCTGGTGGGAGCGGCCCAGGGGGCCATCGCCCTGCTGGCCGGTTTAAGCCTGGTGTGGTTCATGGGAACCTGGATGCGGGTGCCGGCGGAACAGGCTTCGGCGTTTCTCTGGTTGATGATCGGGCAGGTGCTGATTTCATCCGCCACTTTTGTCACCCGGATCTATTTTCAGGTGTTGTGCGCGTGGCAGCGGATGGACATCTGGAACTATTCCCAAATCGCCCAACTGGCCACGGGGTTCGTGGCGATGTGGACGGGATTTTTCCTGGGCCTGGGTGTTTTCAGCCTGCTGCTGGGGGCCGCCGTGAGCTGGTTTTGCGGCACTATCATTTGCGCGGCGGGCTGCCGCCGTTTGGGCATCTGGCCCCGGGCAGGTGAATGGGGGCGGGCCTCGTGGGGACTGTTCCGGGAATTGTTCAGCTATGGCGCCGATGTTTTTTTGATCGGGATCGGCACGCAATTGGTTCTCTCCAGCCAGACCGTGCTGGTGTCGCGGGAACTGGGTCTGGAAGCGGCGGCCTTGTGGTCCGTCATGACCAAGGCATTCTCGCTGGTCAGCCAGCTTGTGTGGCGCGGCATCGGCAACGCCATGCCTGCATTTGCGGAGATGCAAACGCGCCGGGAATGGGAGCGACTGTGGGGCCGCTTTCGCGCGCTCTTCGTGGCCGTCAGCGTGCTGGCCGGGGTTTGCGCCGTGATTTTTGCCGCGTGCAACGGCCCGTTCGTCGCCCTCTGGCTCAATGGCAAATTTTCGTGGCCGGCCATTGACAACGCGTTGCTGGGGGCATGGCTCGTGGTGCTGACCCAGCAATGCTGTTTGAGTTCCCTCATCGTTTCCCTGAAGGAAATCCGGGGGCTGAAATATGTTTTTTTGATTGAAGGCGTCGTGTTCATCGGCCTGGCACTGGCCGTTCTGCGCCGGGACGGCATCACCGGCATGTTGGTGTGTTCGTTGCTGGCCACGTTTTTGTTCACCTGGCTCATCAGCGCCGCGCGGGTCGTCCGCCAGTCCCGGACCGGATGGAAACCGGTTTTGTGGGATTGGCAAGTGCCGTTGTTCCGGGTTTTGGCGGTGATGATTCCGTGCTGGCTGGCAATGGAATGGTTGATGCAAGGCAAATCAGATTGGCTCCGGTTGGCGGTCAATGGCGGTCTGCTGGCGGTGATTGGCGCATGGGCCGCGCTGCGCCTGGGTCTGCCCACCGAACTGCTGGCTGAAATTGTCGGCAAACTGCCGCTGACGCCGAGGCGGCTGGTTTTGCGTCTGGCGGGGCGGGCTTGCGGTTTCGGTGGCGATCCGATATAAACGACGTTGTGTGATGATGGACAACCCTGCACCCGCCAATTTGAAATGCCTTCTTTGCGGTTCAACCCGGTTGTCCATCCACCACTCGTTGAATGTGCAGGACATTCTCAAGTGCTGGGCGCTGGACGGGCATGAATTCAATGACGCCGCGATTCAAAATCTTCTGGATGAAGGAATCCTCCATTTGCACGACTGCCGGCAATGCGGCTTCCAATTTTTCGATCCCAAGCTTTGCGGCGGCGCGGAGTTTTATGAGCAGTTTCACGGATCCGGGCGTTACGATCCCGAACGTCCGGAGATGGAGAGGAATGTCCGGTTCGCCCAGCGACGTAATTTTCGCAATGTTCTGGATGTCGGCTGTGGGTCGGGGGTCGCCCTGGATGCGGCCAAACGGGCCGGGCTTCAAACGTTTGGCTTGGAACTGAATCGCGCCGCCGCCGCCGCCGCCGCGCAAAAGGGACACACGATTTTCCCCGGACTGCTCGGAGATTTGAAACCGGAGTGGGAGGGGAAATTCGACATGATTTCCATGAACCAAGTCCTCGAGCACGTTCCCGACCCGGCTGGCCTGGTCCGGGAATGTGTTCGATTTCTTGCACCGCAGGGCGCCATCGCCATTGCCGTGCCGGGCGCTGCCGGCATTTTGCGTTTCACACCGTGGCTGGAAAGCCAGTGGCCGCCGCACCACGTGACGCGCTGGAGAAAAGAAGATTTTGGCACCCTCGCGCAGCGGACACACTTGAGTGTGATGGAATCCGGCGGCGATGAACTCTATGGAGGCTGGATCGAATGGATTCTGCTGGTGCATCAAAAACGGTGCCGTGCTCTTGGCAAGCCAAGCCTCCCCGCTCCAGCCATCAAATTTATTTCCCTGGTCTATCGCAAAACAGGGATGAAATACCTGTTCCGCACCCAAGGTCACAGCATTTATTGCTACTTGAGACGGTAATCCGGCTGCTGTCGGATATTTGACGGCGTTGCATTGTTCCAAAATGGCGCGCCACCGCCGGCGCATTGTTTCCAAAGATTAATTTTGCAGCCGGGCTTGGAGCCGTTTCAACGGCCGCTTGAAAGAACGCGCCGTCGGGGAAAAGAACAATGATTTTTCCATGCCAAGCGGCGGCTGGATGTTCCATTCGTCCGGCCACTTGGCGAACACAGGCGGACGTTCTTTGAGCAATGCCATCCACTGGTCGGCTTCGCTGGCAATGGAAAAATTGGATTGGACACGCTGCTGCGCCGCCAGGCTCATCTTGCGCAACAAGGAACGGTGTTCGTGCAGAAAATTGATTTCCCGCGCGTAACCGGCGATGTCGTCCACCTCCACCCGCCTGCCGTTGGTATCGTCAACCACCTCGGAAATGCCGCTGGCCAGATTGGTCACCACCGGCACCAGGCCGCGGCCCATGGCTTCCAGCAGGCTTCGTGGAAACCCCTCGCCGTCGGACGCCAGAAGATAAACATCGTGGCTGGCCAGCAATTGTTCCAATTCCTCCGCCGACACCTTGCCTTGGATGGTCACCCTTTGGTTCGGCCGGGAAGTTTTAAGATTTGCCTCCAGATTTTTCCGCTCCGGGCCGCCACCGACAATCGTCCACTGAAACGGCAAGCCCGCCGACACCAGCCCCTGTAGGATTTCAGGGAACAGGTGGACGCGTTTTTGTGCCCGCACCAGCCGGCCAAAATAAAGAATCTTCAGCGGGCCGGATTCATTCCGTTTCTCCACCACCGTCGCGGGCATTTTCGCTCCGCCATGAAAATGATGGATTGGCAAGTCGGCGAACTCCGGCATTTTTTCCAATTTGGACTGAATCAACGCCGAGATGCAAAGAAAGGCGTCAAAAAACACCGCAAACCTTGCCAGCGATTGGCTGTTCGCATCGCAGTCAATGTGGATCATCCCGGCCTTGAAGACTTCCTTCGGCACGTAGCGGGCAATTTCAAACGGCGCAGTTCCGTGGACGGCCACATAAACCGAAGGGTTGAACTCGCGCAACGCGGCCAGCGTGGCCTTGATCCGGTCCTCCCATATCAGCCGCCGGTCGTCCTGAAGAACGACATCCACTCCCGCTGCCTCAAAGTCGGTTTTATACGGATGGTCGCTCTTCGTTGCGAAAACACGAGCGGTCATATTCCGCCGGTTCAATTCACCGGCGAGGTCGGCCAGAAAAATGGACGCGCCGCCCGCGTGGAGGATTTCGCTGACAAAGGCTATGCGATGGGTTGGCGGCATGGGTTATGGTTTTCGGTCAGTGCATCCTGCGATGCCTTCATTTGGAGTGCGGCGACTTGACGCCGCTTTCCCACGACGCGACATGTCGCGTCGTTCCAAGGCGTGGACATGTCCACGCACTCCAAATCTGCGTATCGCCTTTCATTGGGTTGATTTCACATGAACGGCGCACATGGTGTGGCGCACGGCGCGAACGGCGATGTCTTTGCGGATGATTTCCAGTCCCTCCGGCACGCGCAATTCCTTTGTGTAATAATCATTGGGCCGGTAGTCGTGCCAGACCACTATTCCGCCCGGTGCCAGCAAATCCAGCGCCAGCCGGGAATCCTCCACCACGTCCTCGAAACGATGCGAACCGTCCACAAATATCAAGTCGAACGGCGGCTCCTGCCGCAACGCATTTGCCGAAGCGGAGAACGATGCGTGCCGGAACCGCACCTTCGGTTTGTCACGGAGCGATTGGCGGTAGGGCGAATCCAACACCTGGATATCATAACTGATAATTTCCGCGTCTGGGCAATTCAGGTGGAGAGCGCAGGTGGTGCGGGCGCGGTAGGTGCCGACTTCGAGAATTCGTCTGGCCTTGCGGCCTTTCGCCAGATTAAGGAGGAACAGCATGTCCGGCAGCGGCGTGTCCTCGCCGGCCAGCAGTGGATAAAAAACCGGATAGACAATCGCGCCCGACTCCGGCGCGAGTTCCTCGGCGTCAATCACAGGCAGCTTGAGCCGGCCGCGGTCAAAAATCTTCCGGTAAAACGTGGTGGCAAAGGGGCTGGTCTTGCTGCCGTCGCGCACCTTGCGGTAGACAGTGATGAGCGGTGGAACGGCGCATGCCGCGCGGTGAAGCTGCCGCAAAACTGGGTTTGCCGGTGGCATGGGTTCAAAAACGGATCATCGTCCAAAATTAATTCGAGGCAGGAATACCGGCTTTGAAGGTGACTTTCAATGATAAACTGGCATCCTGCGCGCGTTGAGATGCGCCGCGATCAACTGTTTTGAATCCCGGCTTTGATCGTCATGCCAAACGAAAACAAAATCGTCTGCTTGAGCAATGTCTTTGACCAGAACTACCACGATTTGCGCGGGGAGAAAGTGGCGCGCTGCCTGTCGGGAACCAAGCGGCAGGTTCTTTTCCGGTGTCTGCAAAAGGCATCGGCGCGGGAAGTCGTCGTGCTCTCGGCGCCGCCAAAAGCGGAGGAGCGGCGCGATCCAAAATGGCTGCCCGCCGTGGAAACCCGATACGCGGCCCACCGGCAGTTCTTCTGCGCGAACTGGGACGCGCCCAAATGGCGCTTGCCGCTCTCCTGGTTGTTTTACACGCGCCACGTCCTGCGCCACACCCGCTCCGGCGATGTCGTGGTGATTGACAACTACGAGTTCATCTACATTGTCGCCGCGTGGTTTCTGAAACTTTTCCGCAGGGTCACGTTCATTCTCGAATACGAGGACGGCAAGCATCTCATTGACCGCTCGATCTGGAGATTGTTGAGCGGACTGGCGGAAACGGCCGGACGGCCTCTATTAAGCGGCGCGATCCTGACGCATCCCGCGCTGGGCAGACGGCTGCCGCCCGCGCTGCCCACGGAGCTGGTGCCGGGATTTGTGCCGGAACAAACTCCGGCGCATCATGACAAGGCCGGCCCGGAGGTTCGCTTTCTTTATTCAGGCACCTTGGACGGCCCGCGGGGCGTTGACCTGTTGCTGGAGGCGGTGAAACTGCTGCCGGCGCAAGGCTGGCATCTGGACATCACGGGACACGGACCGCTGGCGGAAACGATTTCCCGCTTTGTGTCGGACTCGCGCTGGCAGGGCCGGCTGGAATTCCACCAATCCCTGCCGCCGGACGCTTACGAACGCCTGCTGGCCGCGTGCCACGCGGGCTTGAACTGCCAGCGGACATCCGACCCGATCTCCAGCGTCACCTTCCCGTCAAAGGTGTTCACCTACCTTTCCGCCGGACTGGTGGTCATCAGCAGCCGCGCGAGCGAGGTGGACAAAATTTGCGGGAAGGCATGCCTCTATTTTGACGAGGAAACGCCGCGGTCGCTCGCCGCCGCGATGAGCGAGGCCATCACGGATTTCGCCGCCGTCTGCCGGAAGCTTGGCCTGGCTGAAGTCACCCGGCGTTTCTCCGTTGAAGCGACCACGGCGCGTCTGCAAAAATTTCTGCAATCGGTTGGACAGGCAAAATGAACATCGCAAATCATCCCAAAACATTGCTGATCACCTGCGGCGGCTGGTATCTGCCAAACACGGCCGGGGCGTTCAACAACCGGGGTGCGCTGGCGGGGCTTTGGTTAACAGGCAAAAAGGGCGACGGTGTTCCGGCGGACAAATTCCGCCGCTGCTGGCCGTTTCACCTGGCGATGAAACCGTTTTACCATCTCGCGCCGCAAATCTGGACCGAGCGCGCCTTTTACGCCTTTTTCCCAATCTGGCGCGCGTGGCTGAACCGGCAATCGTGGCCGGAGTGCCGGGTCGTCCAAGCCATAATGGGCTATGCCACCGAACCGTTTGACCAGGCCGATCGGCGCGGAGTTTTCAAGGTGATTGACTGCCAGAACAGCCATCCGAGCAGCTACCATGGATTCTGGCAACGCGAATGTGACCTCTGGTGTCCCGGCGAGAAGGTGCCGATTCCGCGCTGGATGTTCACGCGGATGGAGCGTGAACTGGCGCGCGCGGATCTGGTCCTGTGCCCCTCGGCTTTTGTGCGCGACACGATGATTGCCAACGGTGTGCCGGCGGAAAAATGTTTCGTCAATCCCTTTGGCGTGGACACTTCGATTTTCAAGGAGCGTGAACACGTGCCGGCGAAGCCGCGCTTCGTCTGCGCGGGCACCATCTGCCTGCGCAAAGGACACCAATACCTGTTCCGCGCCTTCGAATTGGTGAAAAAGCAGATGCCGGACGCCGAACTGGTTTGCGTCGGAAATATCAAAGCGGACTTCCGCCGCGAACTCCCGAAGTGGCGGGACAGTTTCATCCGCCTCGAAAATTTGAATCACCAGCAGATCGCCGGGCTTTTCCAGACCTGCACCGCCTTCGTGCTGGTGTCGGTTGAGGAAGGTTTTGCCCGTGTCATTATCGAAGCCATGGCCGCCGGTTTGCCGGTGGTGGCCACCTACGAGTCCGGCGCCACAACGACGGTTGAACATGATGTGGAGGGTTTCATCGTTCGCGGGTGCGATCCGCAAAACACTGCCGACGCGATGGTCCGCGTGGCGACGGACCGCGAATTGAATGTCCGCATGGGCCGGGCCGCTCACAAAAAGGGGGCGGAATCAAACACCTGGCAGGATTACGGCGACCGGCTGCTGGCGGAATATGCGAGGCGGTTGAACTGTAACACACAAAAGAAGCCAATCGCCGGCAAGTCTGAATGAAGCCCGGAACGGCGCGCCCTTGACACTTCCCGGCCATAAAAATATGACGCATCATAAATGGATCTGGGATTTGGCTTTCAAGCGACGCGGGGTTGTTGTTAGCGTTGGCGGATGAAAGGCTCCAGTTCCGGGCGGCAAGACGGAAGTTTCGGAGCCATGACGATTGAGTAATGCAAAACCAAATTTGAAATTCAATGATCGAACTAAAAAATTTGCCAGCCCATGTGAAATCCATTTTTCAAATCCGGCGGCACTTCAAGCATTCCTGGCTGCTGGTTTTGCTCCGGTTAGGAGTGATCAAGCTGCCGTATTTTTTGCATCACATCACCTATGGCGACAAAAAATACCGGATGTTGGCGCGCCCCACCACCACCTCCAAGGCCGATATATTTGTATTGCGGGAGGTCTTGGTGGACGAGGCGTATGGTGACGTGCTGCCGCTGTTGAACAAAGAGAACATCCGCCTGATTGATGTTGGGGCAAATCTAGGGTCGTTCACCATCTGGATAAACCACACTGTGGGAGTGGAGGAAGCCTACTGTTTCGAGCCGGAGCCGGATTCGTTCCGCCTCCTGCGCTTCAATCTTTCCTTGAACAACTGCCACAACGCCCAAGCCATCGAATGCGCAGTGGGCGGCACAGCGCGGACGGTCAACATTTCACTCAAGGAAAGCAGCCCCGGCGGAACCAGCATATATGCCGACAACCCCGCCGCTCTCCAAAGCCGTGCTGTGCCTGTCGTTGCCTTCCAAGACTGGCTGAGAGAAGTCAAAGGCAACTTTGACCTGCTCAAAGTGGATTGCGAAGGGGCCGAATGGGAAATTCTAGCCAAGACGGATCCGCGTCACTTTGCGCGCTTCCGGGTATTCGTTGCCGAAGTTCATGGCGACCCGGAAAACAAGCAAGCGGTTGCCGATTTCAAGGGATTGGCCGAAAAATTGGGTTTCCACACTGTGCGTTGGGACAACAAAGCCCAGGGTTTGTATGTGGGGGTCCGTGATACCGGCACCGGTTTATGAGCGCCAGTTCTCCCCGGATCAGCATACTCGTTCCCGCCTATAACGCAGCGCCCTATCTGACCGCGCTGTGCGACTCCATCCGGGCGCAAACCCACACCGACTTTGAGGTGCTGATTCTAAATGACGGCTCCACCGACAACACAGACGAAGTTCTGGCTCCCTGCCGAAAAGACGCGCGCTTCAAAATTTCCGGTTGGAGTCCTAACCGGGGTGTCCATGCTGCCACCTCGGCCCTGTTGTGCGAGATGAAAGGGAAATACTGGTGCAACCCCGGCGCGGACGATGTCCTTTCTCCGCACTTTTTGGCAAAACGCCTGAAGGTGCTGGAATCGCATCCGGAAGCCGTGATGGTTCACGGTCCGGCGGAATTCATTGACGCCGCCGGCAACGCGGCTCAAGTGGATTTTCCAGATCTTAAGCTGCCCGCCAGCATGGGCGGCGGGCGGGCGTTGTCGGTGCTGCTGCAGCATAATGTCATCAGCACCACCTCCGTCTTGGTTCGCAGCGAAATCACCCGCCGTGTCTTGCCTTGGTTTCAGGGTGGCTGGAAATATGCGCAGGACTGGTATCTCTGGCTGCTCCATGCGGCAACCGGACTTGACCTGCTGTGGGATAACGAGATTTTATTCAAGTATCGTGTTCACGAGTGTTCGCTTTCAGGGATGCCCGCCCACGCCGCAACACGCCGTGCTGAAACCCGGCTCGTGCCGCTCTGTGCATTGAACGCGGCGGCACAATATTCACCTCCAACTGCCGATCTCTGGTCCAAGTGGCACATGACATTATATCGGCTCTGGTTGTTTCGCGCCGCCAGATTGCGCGCCGGGGGGCAGTTGCAACCGGAATGGCTTCGACTGGCCAGACATGCCTGCCATGGCCGGAACAATCGCGGCGTGTCGCTGTTGCGAGAACTTTGCATACACGGCTGGGGCATTCCCCTCACCGTCCTGAAAGAGTGGCGGGCCACCCGCCAGCAGGCCTTCCGGGTTTCAGGCATTGCCCAGATCAACGATCCTGTTTTCCGCTAAAGGCGGTTTTTATGCGAGTTGCGATTTTGACCATGGACAGTCGAGAGCACGACCGTGTTTACACTGCGCCGCTGCCATCCTTCGGCACCGCCCCGGGAGCCTTGCTTCAAGGTTTTGAGCGCCTGCCTGAGATTGAAGCTCACGTCGTTTCCTGCACGCAACAGCCGGCGCCCGCCCCGGAAAAACTTGCGGACAATATCTGGTTCCACAGCCTGGTCGTGCCCAAGATGGGCTGGATGCGCACCGGCTATCAAGGCTGCATCCGGGCCGTGCGCCGAAAGCTCCGCGGAATTCAACCGGATCTGGTTCATGGGCAGGGGACGGAACGGGACTGCGCCATCAACGCCGTATATTCAGGCCATCCGAATGTCGTCACCATCCACGGCAACATGTCGGAACTGGCGCGGTTGTTTCGCTCGCGTTTCGGCAGCTACGGCTGGCTGGCTGGCAAGCTGGAAAATTTCACCTTGAAACGGACCGGCGGCGTTTTTTGCAACTCGGCCTACACCGAGGGCCTGATCCGCCCGCGCGCGCAAAAAACCTGGCGGGTTCCCAACGCCCTGCGCCGCGAATTTTTTGACGCGAGCCCCGGCGGAGCGCGTCCGTGTGTCTTGCTGAACGTCGGCGCCGTCACGGAACGCAAGCGGCAACTGGAACTCCTGGATGTGGCCAAAAAACTCCGCCAACGCGGACTGAAATTCGAGTTTCATTTCATCGGTCCGTTGAATCCGTCCGAACCTTATGCCGCCGCGTTTGCTGAACGGCTCAAACCGTTGGAGGCCGAAGGCTGCGCACGCCATCTGGGGGAATTCAAGACGCCGGAATTGATCCGCCGTTTCGATTCGGCGGCCGCGCTGGTCCATTTTCCGTCGGAGGAATCGTTCGGGCTGGTGGTGGCCGAGGCGCTGGCGCGCAACCTTAAATTGTTCGGCAGCCGCGCGGGCGGCATCACCGACATCGCGGCAGGGGCGCCGGGCGCGGAACTTTTCGGGGTGGACGATTGGAATGGGTTGACGGAAGCCATCGCCGGATGGATGGCAAGAGGCCATCCGCTGGCGGAAGGCGGCGCGGACTTGATGCGGGAACGCTATCACCCAAATGTGATCGCGCGGCGGCATCTGGAAATTTACGCGGAAGTTCTTTCTTCCCATTCATTGCGACCGCTGAAAAAATAACGAAATGAAAGTGCTCATCACCGGCGGCGCGGGGTTCATCGGCAGCCATATTGTCGAATTGTTACAACGCAAAGCCGGGGTGCGCGTCCTCGACACCCTGCGATCGGGTTTCGAGCACAATCTGCACGGCTTGGATTGTGAGTTCATTCGCGGCTCAATTCTTGACCGCGCACTCGTGCGGCAATCGGTGCAAAACGTGGATTATATTTTCCATCTCGCTGCGCTGGTCAGCGTGCCGGAGTCCGTGCTGAAACCGGCGGAATGTGCCGAAATCAATTCCCATGGCACACGGATCGTGCTTGAGGAGGCCGCCCGCGCCAAGGTCAAGAAATTGGTTTTCAGCAGTTCGGCCGCGATTTATGGGGACAACCCCGCCGTTCCGAAAGTTGAAACAATGCCCCCGGAGCCGAAAAGCCCTTATGCCGCGACCAAGCTGGACGGTGAATGCCTGTGCAAGGAATTTTCGGATGCGGGCCGCCTTCAGACCGTCTGTCTGCGTTACTTCAACGTCTTTGGCCCGCGTCAAAATCCAAGGAGCCAGTATGCCGCCGCCATTCCGGTCTTCATCGAATGCGCGTTGAAAAACGAGCCGCTGGTTGTTTTTGGCGATGGGACGCAAACACGCGATTTCATTTACGTCAGTGACATCGCTGCCGCGAATGTGTTTTTCGCGGCTCAATCGCCGGCGACCGGCGTCTTCAACGTCGCCTGCGGGCAACGCATCACCATTGACGCGCTCGCCTCGGCCATTTGCCGGCTCACCCACTCAAAATCCGAAATCATCCATGCCCCGGAACGGGCCGGCGACGTGAAACACTCCGTTGCATCCACTGAAAAGACGCGCGCGGCGGGCTTCGTGCCGGGCGGCGATTTCAACGAAGGACTCCAAGCCACAATCCAATTTTTCAAGGAGCAAACGTGCCGTTAGGATTTTTTGAAGGCGCACCCTCCGCCGGTTGCCGCAATAAAAAGCAACAACCGCGGGTTCCGGGATTTGACTTGGCCGGGGCTTATCCCTAACGTGCCGCGTCCGCCGATGCCGACGAACACCGCCAATCCGAGTCCCGCAACCGCCGTCCGGCTGCACTCCCGTTTGCAGTCGCAAACGGCGGAGTCACTGCAAGATTATTACTCCGGGCGCAAGCTTTTCGGGGACGATTTTGGCCTCGAAGAAATCCGCGAATGGTATGGGCTGGAGGAAAATGCCTGTTACGAAATCTACGACCAGGGCCGCAGCCGGATGCCCAACAACGATTATTTGCACTGGCAATGCGGTTATAGCCGGACGTTGCAGAATCGGACGAGTCTGGGAAAGGTTTTGGGACTGGGAAGCGGCAACGGCGAGGAATTCCGTCCCGTGCGCCGGTGGATTGATCACCTGTGCATCGTCGAATCGGCGGAGGGCTATTTTCACAATGACGCGACGACGACTTACGCCAAGGCGCGGGTGGACGGCAGCCTGGATTTTCCGGACGGCAGTTTTGATACCGCGGTGAACATCGCCGTGCTCCATCACATTCCCAATGTCTCACACGTTTTGGGCGAGTTGTTCCGGGTCTTGAAACCCGGCGGCTTCTGCCTGGTGAAGGAGCCAATCACGACGCTGGGGGCGTGGCACCTCCCGCGCAAGCCCGGGCTGGCTCCCTGCGAGCGGGGATTCCCGCGCATTTTATTGGAAGAAATGCTGCGGCGCGCGGGCTTTGAGATCGTCCACAAAACCTATTTTGAATTTCCACCGTTGCGCCATCTTCGGGACCGGGGCCGGATTGACATTTACAACTCGAAATTCTGGACCGGCCTGGACCGGTTGTGCTGCAAATTAACGGACTGGAACTACCGCTATCACCGTGTGAACTGGTTTCAGAAACTCGCGCCTTCCTATGTCTTTCTGGTCCTGCGCAAACCAGTGGTCAGAGAATCCGCTCATAGACCGACTTGAGCCGGCGGGCGACTTCGTTCCACGAGGCGGGCTTGGGCGGCGGCAGCAGCGCGGGCGCGGCGTCATAAAATTCGCGCAGGATCCTTGCCGTGGTTTCCGTGGATTTTGTCACCGGGCAATACCTGGCCGTGTCGCCAAAAGTCGAATGTGCCCAAGGCAGATCGCTCAAGAGCAGCGGACATTCGCACGCGGCGGCTTCCAGCGCGGAAAGACTCTGCGTTTCCCACCGGCTCAACAGAACAAAGCCGCGCGCCTGGCGATAGACGGCCGCCAGTTCCGGCTGGGTGTGCATGGCGTTGTCGTAGCGCAACAGGTCCGGATGCCGGGCGCAAAGCGCGGCAAAAGTCTGAAAATAGGAATCGGTTTCCGAAAAAGGCCGGCCAATGATCCACCACGGCGTTTTCGCGGCAACGGCGGCCTGCGCGGTTTCGACGAGGCGTTTCACCGGCAGGATGGAGGCGGTGGTCACCAGCCACGGACCGCGCGGCGTTGAAGTTTTTTCAAAAAAGAAATCGCCGACGCCGTTGGGAATGACGTGAACTCGTCCGCCGGGCGCGCGGAAAATATCCCGCATCAATGTCGCCTCCCAGTCAGTGATGGCGATGCAGGCATCGGCCTGTTGCCAGGCGTTCCAACCCGTGCGTGCTAGCATGGCGGCGGGCAATATTTGAAATGCCGCGCCGATGGTGATTTTCTGCAGGGCGCGCTTCCAGGCGCGGGCGCACACCCAGCCCGCCCAGCAGTTGCGTCACGACGAGCTTCATCCCCTTTTGCCGGACGAGATCCGCATGGGCCGCCGATGGAGGACCGAAATAATGTAAAATGTCGCCGCGCTGGCTGGCGTCCCACCAGCGCAAAAATTCCACCTCCACGCCGGCGCGTTCGAGCGAAGCCTTGGTCTGTTCAATTTGAATCTGCGCTCCGCCGTGAGCCAGCGAAAACGGCAGGATGTGGTTGAACAGGACTTTCATTGTGGCGGCATTTGAGATCTGTGCGCCTCATTCAAGGTAATATCCGCGCGTGAGTCAACGCCTGTTTGAACGGCTCCGGATTTTGGCCATCCTCCATTGGAACAGTGTTTGTCATCCCGCCGCGAAAAACTTATTCTCGGAAAAATGCTGGAAGCACAAAATGGATTGCCGGGTGATTTGCTCCGCGCCACGTCGCGCTCGTTTTACCTGACGCTGCGTGTGCTGCCGGCGGCGGTGCGCCCGCAAATCGGCCTCGCCTACCTGCTCGCCCGCACCACCGACACCATCGCCGACACGGAAATCCTGCCGGTGGCGCAGCGGCTGGCGGCGTTGCAGCAATTGCGCGAGCGGATTCTCGGCCAAAACGCCGCGCCGCTGAATTTTGGCGAATTCGCCCGGCATCAGGGCTCGGCCTCCGAAAAATTGCTGCTGGAAAAAGCCGAGGACAGTCTGGCGGCGCTGCAAACGCTTTCGCCGGAGGATTTGAAACTCGTTCGCGAAGTTCTCGACACCATCACCGGCGGACAGGAGCTGGATTTGCGGCGGTTTGGCCGGTGGGGCGAGACTTCTGGCGAGCCGTCTTCTTCCACATTCGCGGCTCGCGGGGACGCTCGCCCCACCACAAAAATCATCGCGCTGGAAACCGATGCTGAACTCGACGATTACACTTACCGCGTGGCGGGCTGCGTCGGCGAATTCTGGACGAAGATGTGCCTGGCGCATTTGTTTCCGAAGTCGCGCGGCTGGATGAAAAACAACTCATCGTGGACGGCATCCGCTTCGGCAAGGGCTTGCAGCTTGTGAACATCCTCCGCGACCTGCCGGCGGATTTGAAAAACGGCCGCTGCTATCTGCCGATGGAAAAACTGGAGCCGGCGGGATTGTTCCCGGAGGTATTGCTGTCGCCCGCGAAGGAGAAACAATTCCTGCCGCTGTTCCGCGGATACCTTGACGAGGCGGAGGCGCATCTGGCGGCGGGCTGGCGATACACGAACGCGCTGCCGTTCGCGCAAATGCGGGTCCGGCTCGCGTGCGCGTGGCCGATTTTGATCGGCTCCAGGACAATTGAAACGCTGCGCGCGGCGGGCGTGTCTGAATTGCGGCAGCGCGTAAAAGTTCCGCGCGGCGAAAGTGCGCGGCATTCTGCTGCGTTCGGTGCTGGCCTATCCGCTTCCGGCCCTGTGGCGGCGGCAATGTTTCCGGCGGCGCGAAAAGCTGTTGCTTCCGGCGGCGAATTCGCGTAAGAAAACGTCATGCGAATCTCCAAGATGCTGTCCGCCGTTTGCGCGGCGGCCATTTGCGCGGGTGTCACGGCTGTCCGCGCGCAGGATACTCCTGCCCAAGCCGCCGCGCTCGCGGCATTGAAGCAAAAGATGAGCGAACTCGACGCTCAGACTGCCCTGTCCACAAATCAGTCCTGTCGCCGGTGGTGGTGCCTCCGTCCGCCGCGCCGCCGCAACAGCCCGGTCCGCCAGCCGCCCCGCCGCGCGCTCCGGCGCCGCTTCCGGCTCCTGACAGTCCAGCTTTCTTCACGCCCGTGCCGCCGCCGTCACACCCCGGCGCGCGGGCGGCAATGCCGGGAAAAACGACCGAACCGGCCCCGAAACCAACTCCGCCGCCAACCCAGAGTCCGTCCGCCACGACCGGGACGCAGCAAGAAACGAAGGCCGCGGCCAAGGCGGAAGCCAAGGCGCAACAGAAATCGGCGGCACAGGCAAAGGCCGCCGCGCAAAAGGCGGCGGTGGTGGAGCAGAAACAGAAAAGGGCCGCCCAAGCGGCCGAAGACCGCCAGAAGACGGCACAGACCGCCGCTGATGCCAGGGCCAAAAAAGCGGCGAAAACAAAATCCGGCAAAAAGGCCGCCGCGAAGGAAGCGCCACCGGCCAAGCCGGAAGTGACGTTTTATCCCGGCAAGGCGCTGGGCTTCAATCCGATTGAAGCGCCTCCGCCGCCCGTTTCGGCGGAACAGGAAGCGGCGCTCCATGCCCTGCTCTCGCGATACATGGCCAACGAGATCACGCCGGACCAGTATCAGGCCGAGCGCAAAAAAATCCTGGCCGGACGGTAAATAACCTTTCACCCGCGCCCGCCGGATTTTTCCGGCGGGTTTTTTGTTTTCAAATCGTCCTCGTCCTCGAAAATGATCCCGGAATATTCGACAACGAGAAGGAGAGCGATGACGAGGATGATTTCAAAACCTTGAACTTTGAACGCCGGGCTTTAAACTGGATCCGTCATGCACGATTTTCGTTACGTCGGTAGGAAGTTGTTCTGCGAAGGCGTCGCCATTGAAACGCTGGCCGGAAAATTCGGCACGCCGCTTTACGTCTATTCGCAGCGGACACTGACGGAGCATTTCCGCAAACTGGACGCGGCCATGTCGCCGGTGGACCATCTGATCTGCTTCGCGCTCAAGGCCAACGGGAATCTGTCGGTGCTGCGGACGCTCGCCAATCTCGGCAGCGGCTTCGACATCGTGAGCGGCGGCGAATTGCGGCGCGTCATCGCGGCGGGCGGCGACCCGCGCCGATGCGTTTTCGCCGGCGTCGGCAAAACGGAGGAGGAGATTGAATTCGCGCTGCGGCGGAATATTTATTCGTTCAACGCCGAGAGCGAGCCGGAATTGCAGCGCATCAACAGGGTTGCGGCGCGATTGAACAGAATCGCGCCCGTCGCCGTGCGGGTGAATCCGAACATCGCCGCGCACACGCACGCGAAAATCACGACCGGCACCTACGAAAACAAATTCGGCATCGCGTTCGAGCAGATCGAAGGCGTGTATGCGCGCGCGCGCGAAGCTGAAAAATCTGCGGCTGCGCGGATTGCAGATGCACATCGGCTCGCAAATCACCAGGCGTCGCGCCGTTTGAGCAGGCCGTCCGCAAGGTGCTGCCGCTCGTTCGGAGGCTGGCGGCAACATACGCGCTGGAATTTTTCAGCATCGGCGGCGGACTGGGCATCGTTTATCAGCCCGCGCTGGCCAGCGGCGCGGCGGCGTGGTGGAAATCCCCGGCGGCAAAAAACATTTTGACGCCGCAAAAATACGCCGAACGGCTGCTGCCGCTGCTGCAGCCGCTCGGCTTGAAAATCCTGCTGGAGCCGGGACGGTTTATTTCCGGCAACGCGGGCATTCTGGTCACGCGCGTCGAATACGTGAAACAAACCGGGCGCAAAAATTTTGTCATCGTGGACGCGGCGATGAACGATTTGATCCGCCCGGCGTTTTACGACGCGTATCACGAAATCGTTCCGCGTGACGCAAAAAGGCGGCGCGCTGATGTCAGTCCGATGTCGTCGGCGGCATTTGCGAGTCCGGCGATTATTTCTGCAAGGACCGTCCGTTGCCGAAAGTTGGCGAGGGCGATTATCTCGCGCTGTTGAGCGCGGGCGCCTACGGCTTTGTCATGGCGTCCAATTACAACGCCCGTCCGCTGGCCGCCGAAATTCTCGTGAACGGCAAAAAAGCCGCCGTCGCGCGCGAACGCCAGGCCGGTGAAAGAAATTTGGTCGGGCGAGAAAGTTGTGGCATGGTTGAAGATAGAATTGTGAACAACGAATATTCCATCGCGGCGCACTGGCCGGGCGGTTTTGACGAAGCCGGTTTGCGCAACTGGGCGGAAACGTTGCGGCGGCAATTCCCCGCGCCGAAGGTTTCGCTCGGCCTCGTTTTCATGTCGCCGAAATTTTTCCCGCACGCGAAGCAGGCGCTGGAAATTTTGCGCGTCCACGCCCGGATTCCGCTGCTGGCCGGGCTGTTCGAGCGCGGCGCTGATTTGCGGCGGCAGGGAAATTGAAAACGCCTCCGGCCTGGTGCTGGCGCTGTATTCACTGCCCGGCGCGGAATTGAAAGGTTTCCGCCTCACGCAGGCGCAGGTCGAGGAAGCCGGCGGCGCGGGGTATTGGCAGACGGAAACCGGCGTCAGCCCGTCGCGCACCAACGGCTGGCTCGCGTTCATTGACCCGTTTCATCTCGACGTGGAAAGCTGGCTGCGCTCATGGAACGAGGCTTACGCGCCGCTGCCGGTGTTCGGCGGGCTGGCCGGCGGGCATTTTTCCGACCAGACGACGCAGGTTTATCTGGACGGCGACGTGTTCGAGGACGGCGGCGTGGCGGTTTCCGTCGGCGGCGACGTGAAACTGGCCGGCGTCATTTCGCAGGGCTGCACGCCCATCGGCGAGACGTGGACGCTCACGCGCGTCGAAAAGAATTTCATCCAGCAAATCGCCAACCGGCCCGCCTACGCCGTGCTCGAGGAGACGTTTCAAAAACTTCCGCCCGCCGAACAGCAGAAGGCGCGCGGCAATCTGCTCATCGGTCTCGTCGTCAACGAATACCTCGAGGATTTTCACCGGGGCGATTTTCTCGTGCGCAATCTCATCGGCGGCGACCCGGACTCCGGCGTGCTGGCCGTCGGCGCGCTGCCGCGGGCGGGGCAGACGATGCAATTCCAGCGGCGCGACGCGGCGGCGGCGACCGAGGACATGAACGAGCTTGCTCGCCCGCGCCAAAAAACAGCTCGGCGGCGCGGCGATTTACGGCGGCTGCCTCTGCTGCTGCAACGGGCGCGGAAAAAATCTTTTCGGCCACGCGAACCACGACGCCGAACTGGTCCAGAAGCAACTCGGACTGCCCGGCCTCGCCGGATTTTTCGGCAACGGCGAGATCGGCCCGGTCGGCGAGAAAAATTTTCTGCACGGCTACACCGCCTCGCTCGCGCTGTTTGTGAAGAAGTAATCGCAATTCGCAATTGCTTTTCTCCGGCGTCGCGCCATGCTCGTTCCAGAATGTCCGAGGAAACACAACCTGAATTGAACCGGCCCGCGCCGGCACGGAGCGGCGGACGCCGCCGCGGACGCCGCGGCGGACGCGGACGCCGTCGTCCCGCGCCAGCCGCTCCCGTTTCCGAGCCGCCGGCTCAAACGGAACCGCCGGCACAGACGCAGACGCCGCCGGCGCAAAATGAACCGCCAATCCGCGTGAGCGAAATGCCGGTGCGCCCCGCGCCGTCGAAACCGAAAATCCACACCGCCGCTCCAGCCGCCGCCGCTCCTCCACAGGATAAATTTCCACAAGATGCCCCGCCTGCCGCCGTCCAACGGGTTGCGCCTCCCGCCGTTCGGCACGCCGCGCCGCCCGCCGTTCGAGCGGACAGGCCGGAAGGTTCGGCCATCGGCCAGGCCGTTGAAGAAGTCCGGCGGATTGTCGAATCGCTGGAAGAGGCTTTGGAGCAGATGGAACAGGTGCTGCGGTTGACCGAGGAAGCCGAGCGCCAGAAAACCGGCGACGAACGGGAAATCGAATCGCTGCGCCGGGCGCTGCGGAAAATCCAGCCGCCGCACCGCGAGCGGCAGGAACCCGGCGGTTAAAAACTTCAATGGGCAGCGGCGCACAACGGTGGAGAAAGGCTGGATTCGCTCAGATCCTGAAACGCGATAGCCGGAGAGCTTGTTCGATTCTGGACTGACTCTTAAATGGAAAAAGAACCATAAGCCGAGCGCCATCATAACAGTCCCGACGCCAAAAACTATCCAGGTCCCGCCGAAGACGCCGCGCTCCAGCACTGCATTTTTTGGATTATTTGAAAAAGCCTGTAACCGTCGGGCTTGACTGGGGTTAGGCGGCGTGTGTCTGCTTTTCAGACCCCACAAGATCACCAAACCCAACGCGCGTGCCGGTGTATGTGACGCCTGCAACCTTGTAATCATAAGAAATCTTCGCACCGTAAGTGCCAGAAGTGAACGAATCAGGCCACTGACACCAGTGCGATAAATGTCGGCTGGGTGATGGCTCCACCTGTCTGGGAGCAATTCCGGCTGGCGACACCACCCACCAAACCCACAACGCCAATGGAAAGACAAAAGACTCCGAATAGGATAAACAGAGGCCAAAGTGCTTCTCGAAATCTTCCTCACATAGTCCCAGACTCACGATCACCCCAAGTTGCGTCATTCATCGCCTAAATCTTCTCGAATCCTGAACGAAACTGACACCAACCCCCACGACAACGAACAGAAGGCCCGTTGCTGGCACCAGCAACGCCAGATGAATCAAACTCCGGCGAACTGCATTCATGAAAAACCATATCACGAAAATAGAAAACAAAGTACGGGAATACAATCTGCGACAATGGCACTGCCTATGACCGTGAATGCAATCAACGACGCGAAAATCTCTCTGCGCGTCATCTGTTGCCATGTCTTTCTAGGTGCTCCGCTCATAGTGGATTGTTGTTACTCCGATGGCGTGAGAAATGGTTCGGGCAATGGCCGCTGCGGGATCCGTTGCCAAGAGCAATCATGAATATCCGCGGTTTGCCTGCGGCGTAGTCAAGCCACAACGCCCAATGCGAACCACCCGATACCTGCGCTGCGAGTAGCGGGTGCGAACGGCACGAACAAGCGCGACGGGACAATGCCTGGTGTATCGGCGGGGCAAAATACCTCGTGTGATGACGAGAAGCTCGCGGGCAGCCGGATCAAAGCGAATCTCTCTGGCTGGTCATCGCATGGATGAACCCATAGCCAAAAAATGCACGGGGAGAAACATGAGCCAATGCAAGACCGTCTTCGGCCATTCCGCTGGTGTGAAGAGGATGAAACATAATACCACGACAAACGCGAGCCCGAGCATCCCCACGAGCAGTCGCATGAAGATGGGCAGCGGTGTGCGCACGTAGAGGAGTTGTGTCTCGCCTGTTATCTCTTGTTAGGTCTGGGGTTGTCATCCAAGAATGGTGGCAAGGCTGCAAATGAACTCGCAGACATGCGTCCGCACTCGCGCACACGGCCAAACGAAGTCAAAGCAAGAATCTACGATGTCGTGTTAATCCACTTGAACGATCAGTGTCAACATACCTTGCAAACGAATACGCTTGCCATGAACTCCATACCGCTGTGCTCCCATCGCTTTCTTGTAAGCGGTGGCTGCTCGTTTTAGTGCTGATACTTTAATACTCATAAAGTCTTCTGCCGTTCACGCAGAACCGACGATCAGCGCGGTGATTAGCAATTCTTCGGCGTGCAATTTATTTTGCCTTTTCGACCACCAGCATTTCGACCGGCATATTTGTGGTGACAAGTTCGAGGCCGAGTTGGTCAAGTAAGGCCTTTTTCAGACTGTCATGTTGTATGTCATTCTTGTCCCATCTGACCGCCAAATCATAATTGTCCTTCCAGGCCGGTCTTGTCCACCACGGGAACGTTTTTGTCAACAAAGGGAACGTTCAGGATTCGCTCAAGGTAGAGCGCCAGGCCGGCTAGATTTCCATTGGTGCAGGAGTATCCGTCATCGGCCCAGTTGGAGGAGCTATGCGTGGGGTCTTGCGCCGTGGTGGGTTTCAATCCCGGCGCGTTCGGGTGTTTGACAACGAGCGCCAGGGCTTCCGTTTCGCGCGTCTCGCGCCTCGCGACCACGCCGAGTTCCCTTTTCATTTAATTCTGAAACGCAAGAGCGAATCGCTGGACAGATTCGCAATAAAATCATATCGGCCCTGCGGGACATCGGGTGACACAATTGTCCGGGCGCTGTCCCAGTTATTCTCATTCGGATTGGCGTAAGCGACCTGGGCGATGGATACAATCGTCTCGCCGATGCCCATCATCTTGCCGCCGTCGGCGCCATAGCCTCCGGGACTGGAGAATTTCGTGGGCAGTATTCGGACCTGGGGCGGCACGCGCTTCAAGGCGGTGTAGTCGGGGGGCATGACCCGCCAGGAATTCAGCTCTGCGTTTCTTTTGACCGCCACCGTGGCGGTTCCAGCGGCGAGCAACAGGCCCGCGCTGACAACGATCGACGGTTTTGTTTTTGTCCATGCCATAATTTTCAATGCTCCTTTGATGAGGGTTAGGGTTGAAATGGAAGCCGTCGCGCCTTTGGCCAGCGCGACGGCAGTTGCGGTTTTTGCCAGCATCGCCGGCGCAGCGAGAACTGAATTGGCCGAAATCGCCCCGGAAATAATATCCGTGGTCGAGTTCACGCCGCGTTTGGTGAAGAACTTCCGCAGCTTTTCCAGCGCACGACTCACGCGCATTTTCGCCGCGTCCTCGCTCGCGCCCAATGCCGCGCCGACTTCCGAAAAATTCTTGTTCTCAAAAAAGCGCAGCACGAGCGCGTCGTGGTCTTTCTGGCCAAGTTGTTCCATCGCGCCGTCCAGCAACGGGGCGATTTGCATCCAGGTATCGGATTCGCGGTTCGTTCACAAGGGATTGCATGTGCGCCTCCTGTTCGCGCTGGCGGCGGCGGCATTGGGTTCTTAACGCCCTGGCGCTGACATAGCGCGCCGTGCGGCACAGCCAGCCGGGCAGAATGGTCTGGTCGCCGAGCGCGTCGGCCTTGCGCGCCAGAATGATGAAGACCGCCTGCGTGATTTCCTCGGCCAGAATCGGCTCGCGCACCTGGCGCAGCGCCACGGAATAGACCAGATTGACATGCCGGGAGACCAGCGCGGCAAAGGCGGGTTCGGAATGGTTCCGGGAATACTCGCGCAGCAACGTCAGGTCGTCGTTCAGCATTTCACCGGTATATCCCCGCCAACGCGAAAAGGTAACAAGATTATTTGCGGATATTTACCGTGGTTGCCAACTGGTTAAGGACGGCAAACTCCGATTTTTCAACCCGCTATTTTTTGACTCGCTTCGCTTCCCAATCCAAGGTGCGGCTGGCTCCTTCAATCCAGGACTGCTTTTGAACTGTGCCCGTGATAATATCGCCGTTGATCTGGCCTTGGAACGATGAGTGCGTCACCTTGTTCGTGTCGGTGGGTTGAAGAACATTATTCTCATAAACCAGCGCGTAGACGTGAACGGCGAAAGAAATCTCACTTCCCTTGAGTTGGGCATCTTCGAGTGGCAATAGTTCGATCTTGGAACCGGCATTGCGACTAAGAGAGCCGGCGAGATTGCCGCCGTCCAGTTTTAATTGCAGAAGAGTTGGCGGCTGGTTGCTGGCATTCAGAGTTGTTAATTCCCATGTGCCGGCAGGATTGATGCCTGACTCCTTGCAGCCGGTGGCGGTCAGGAACAATAGTGCGCTTGTTAAACAGATGCTTCGTTTCATGGATTTTGGTGGTTAACGTGCAGCTTCCACACAACTCTTCGACAACCCTGCAACTCAAACTTAACGGCTTGACTCCCTTCACGGGAAAACCTTCAACGCATCAGCCCCGCGCGGCCGGGCGTGAACGCGAGAATGCAGGCGGCGCTCTGGCTTTTGCAGGAATACAAATCCACAGCCTTCACCGTCGTGTCGGGAAACGGATTTTCTACGGCCGTCAGACAAAACCGCAACGGCTGTTTCCCCTCGCCGGGGCCGGCCCCGCCGTGCCAGGCCAGTTTCGAGCGCGCGGCCTTCGGACCGATGACTTTCTTCCCGCCATTCGCATACCAAGCCAGCACGTCGTCGCCGTAGAGGATTTCATTCGTCGCCGATGAGCCGTCCTCGTAGCGGAACACGATGTCATAAACCGGCGTCCCATTGGGTGACGCATAAAATGCGGCGTGATAAACGTAAAGCGTCTCAAATTTCTGATTCATCGGAATCCCGGTCAAGGCCTCCGGAAATTTCAGGCCCGACCTCGCGTTGCCTTCGCCATACAGACAATTCATGCCGTCTATCTGGAGCGGGACGTTGCAGAAGGTTTGAAAGCCGGTGGGGACAAATTGCCACGCGGGGAATTGTTTGATCTGCTTGAAACTCGACGCCGGCGTCTGGACACGGGCCGCCATGTCGAGCGGCTCGGCAATGTGTTGGGCGATGATGCGCTCGCCCGCCGCGGCCGCGACGCGGTGCGGATCCCGCAGCCATTTGAAGAACAACACACCGCCAACGCCAACAACCAGCACAAGCGCGGTGGATGCAGCAGTGATTATGATTTTCGACGATTTCATGGGTTTTGATGGTAATTATGGTTGCGTTGTATTTTCGTCCTGATTGGACAATTGTTCGATCAAAATGTCATGGGTTATTTTCAATGCTTGCACTACCCATTCAATTATCGCAACAGTGCCCGGACTTTTGCGGGTTCACCCGTCGGCGGCTGGCAGGTATTTCCGGCGCAGACATAAACCGCCGCTTCATGTTTCGACGGCAATCCGCGCGCGAAGGCCTCGACCGCGCCGGTGTTGCCCAGAACAATTTTGTCCGGCTGATACACCGAATGCGCGGCGCGCAGCAATGCCTGGAATTGTTCCGTGCCGCGCGCTCCGGCGATGACGATCCGCCTCGGTTCCTGCAACCAAAAATCCAGAGCGTGCAGCATGAACGGCATCGCCTGCGGAAATTTCTCCAAACGGCGGGAGAACAGCAGCAAAGTTTTTTCCGCGGCCCCGGTGAAATCCTTCCGTCCGGTTACGGCGCCCAGCTTCAGCAGCGCGAGCGTGGCGACGGAATTGCCGGACGGCTCCGCACCGTCGTAATCGTCCTTCACGCGCAGAATCAAATCCGCCGCGCCGCCGGCGCTCTGCCAGAAGCCGCCGTTCTCCGCGTCGTAAAATTTTGCGATCATCGCCTCCGCCAATTCAATGGCAAAATTCAAATGCGCCGGTTCCAGCGTGGCTTCGTAAAGTTCAATCACGCCGGAAAGATAAAACGCGTAGCCGTTGAGCAATTCCACCTTGTCATGCTCACCGTCGCGCCAGCGGTGAAAAAAAGTGCCAACCACGTTTGGAGTCCCGGCTTTGGCCGGTTCCGCCGCCTGAAGGCGGGACTCTGAACCCCGCACCCATAGTTTGCGCTGGATGAATTCCAGATTTTTCTCCGCGGCGGCAATGTATTTTTCCTCGCCAAGAACAACGGAGGCTCCGCGCGAACGCGCCAAGCATCAGGCCGTTCCACGAGGCGAGAATCTTGTCGTCGAGATGCGGGCGGACACGCTGGTTGCGCGTGGCGAGCATCTTTAGTTTGGCAGAGGCGAACAATTCCAAGTCGGTAGGACCGACCTGCCGGTCGGCCTGGACGCGCGGCAGCGCGTCCAGGCCGATTGGATTCACCGCGCTTAACACATTTTGTCCGGCGAGTGGCTGCGGATGGCTGTGGTCAACAAAATTGCCCTCGTTCGTGATGCCGAAATATTTTGCGGCCACGTTGAATTCCTCGACGGTGAGCAGCCTGGAAAGTTCGTCCTTGGTCCAGCAGTAAAATTTCCCCTCGTGGCCCTCGCTGTCGGCGTCCTCGGCGGAATGGAACCCGCCATCGGGATGCGTCATGTCGCGCAGGACGTAATCCAAAATATCACGCGCCACGGCGGCAAACTCCATTTCATCCGGAAGGACAAGCCCTGCGGGTCCCGGACGTTTTCCGCCCGCAGAGCCAGGGGCTCGTGCCACCCGTCCCGCCGAAATCAAGTGCGCGTCGAGGTAAAGTTGCGCCAATTGCGCGTTGTCGTAGAGCATTTTCTCGAAGTGCGGCACGAGCCATCCGGCATCCACCGAATAGCGCGAGAAGCCGCCGCCTAGCTGGTCGTGGATGCCGCCGGCGGCCATGCGCCCGCAGGTGTGCAGCACCATCCGCGCGGCTTCGTCATCCTGAAACCGCCTTGCGCAACGCAGCAGCAGCGATGGAAAACCTGGCTGCGGAAATTTTGGCGACGCGCCAAAGCCGCCGTGAACCGGGTCGTAATTGGATTTGAAAACCGCCGCCGCATTATTCAAAACGTCCGCCGTCAGCGACGTATTTGACCCGGCGGAAACAGCCAGCGCGCCCTCGAGCCGGGCGTGAATTTCATCGGCGGACGCGGCGATGTCGCTTTTTCGCTCCTGCCAGAGCCGGCTGATTTGCTGAAGCAGATGGAGAAAACCCGGCCGGCCGTGACGGTCGTCCGGCGGAAAATAGGTGCCGCCGAAGAACGGCTTCAATTCCGGCGTCAGAAAAACAGTCATCGGCCAGCCGCCGGAGCCGGTGGTGGATTGCACGAACGCCATGTAAATCCTGTCCACGTCAGGACGCTCCTCGCGGTCCACCTTGATGCTGACGAAATGGTCGTTGAGAAATTCGCCGACGCGCCCGTCCTCGAACGATTCTCGCTCCATCACGTGGCACCAGTGACAGGTCGAGTAGCCGACGCTCAAAAAAATCGGCTTGTCCTCCCCGCGCGCCTTCGCAAACGCCTCGTCGCCCCACGCGAACCAATCCACCGGATTGTGCGCGTGCTGCAACAGATACGGCGACTTCTCCAGAGCCAGCCGGTTGGTATGGGCAACATCCATTCGAACAAGATAGAAGGCAAAGACGTTTGCGGCAACCGAAACGACCGTGCAGCCTGTTGGAGTTCAGGCTTTGGCTTGTCCGCGGAACAGGCTGAAGCCTGAACTCCAACGCTGCGAATTTTGCGTCGTCACCGGCGCGCCGCCCCGATAAGCTGGCGTCCATGTCGTCGAGAAAGCCGTGGCAGCCCGAACTCGTGCTCCTGTTTTGCGGGGCGCAATTGCTGTGTTTTAGCCTCGGCATCCTCGCCGCAGTGCTGCTGCACAGAAGCGGCGTCAACGGCTTCAAGGACGAGGACGATTTTGGAAACATCCTGCTCGCGACGCTTTGTTTTCAAGGCGCGACATGGGTTCTGATCCCGATTTTTCTGCGGCTGCATCAAGTCCACTGGCGCGACGCTTTTGGATTGCGAAAACTGAATTGTTTCCGCTCCCTGGGCTGGGCGGCGGCCGTTTTGATAATTGTCTTGCCGGTCGTGCTGGCACTGGAACATTGTTCCGAAATCGCGCTGCAAAAAATCGGCTGGCAGCCGAAATCGCAGGAGGCGGTGGAATTGCTCCTGGGCGCGCCGTTGTGGCCGACCGGAATTTATCTGGGGATTCTTCGCCGTCGTGCTCGCGCCCGTCGCGGAGGAATTCATCTTTCGCGGCGTGCTGTTTCCATTCGTCAAGCATCTGGGCTGGCCGAAACTGGCGTGGATTCGGCGTCAGTTTTTTGTTCGCGCTGATTCACGGTTCCGCGGCGATTTTCATCCCGTTGTTTGCGCTCGCGCTCGCGCTGACGTGGCTGTATGAAAAAACCGGCAACCTGCTCGCGCCCATTGTTGTGCATGGCCTGTTCAATGCCGTGAATCTCGTGCTGCTGATTTTGGCGAGGGAATTCAGCCTTCAACTTCCCGCCCAACCATGAACGAATTTGAACTCATCGCCAAGCTCACGCGCTCATTGCCGGCGAACGAACACCGTCGTCACAGGCGCGGGCGACGATTGCGCGGTGCTGGACTTCGGGCTGCCGGAAAACTTGTTCCTGTTCAAGGCCGACGCCGTGGTTGAAGGCGTCCATTTCACGAAGGACACGCCGCCGGAAAAAATCGGGCGCAAGGCGCTGGCGCGCGGCTTGAGCGACATCGCCGCGATGGCCGGAACGCCGGCCGCCGCGCTCGTGACTCTCGGCCTGCCTGAAACGTTCGAGCCGGAGTTCGTCGCGAAAATTTATGACGGCCTGAACGCGCTGGCGCAACAACACGGCGTGGCGGTTTGCGGCGGCGAAACAACGACAAACCCCGGCGGCATCTTCATTTCCATCGCGTTGCTCGGAACCGTCGCGCGCGGAAAACAGGTGCTGCGTTCCGGCGCAAAGGCCGGTGACGCGATTTTTGTGACCGGCGAACTGGGCGGCTCGCTCGCCGGAAAGCATCTGGAATTCGAGCCGCGGCTTGAAGAGGCGCGCTGGCTGGCGGAGCATTTTGCCGTCCATGCGATGATTGACTTGAGCGACGGGCTGGCCGGCGATTTGCGGCACATTTTGAAGGCGGGCGGCGTTGGCGCGGAGCTGTTGAAATCGGCGATTCCGATTTCCCGCGCGGCAAAACTCGGCGGGGCGAGGCTCCTGACGAGCCGGCTCGCGGCGACCCGCGCCCCACCAAACACTCCATTCGCCGCCGCGCTGACCGACGGCGAGGATTTTGAACTGTTGTTCACGGTTGCCAGCGGCGACGCGGTGAAATTGCTCGACGCCTGGAAGAAGAAATTCCCGAAACTGAAATTGAGCTGCATCGGAAAGATTGTCGCGGGCGTGCGGCATCACGATCCGCGACAAGACCGGCTCGCACAAACTCGACGCGCATGGCTATGAGCATTTCGCATAAAAAGTGGCGCGGGCTTCCAGCCTGTGTGCTTTTGCGGTTGAGCCGCGCAGGCAAGATGCCCGCGCCGCTATGACCACTTTCATTTCGCACAACCCATCAGAAACCGAATCGCTCGGCGAGAAGTTTGGCCGCGCGGTCCAGAGCGGCGCCGTTTTTGCGCTTTCGGGCGAACTCGGCGCGGGCAAGACGCAGTTCGTGAAAGGCCTCGCGCGCGGACTCGGCATCGCGGCGCGCGTCCATTCGCCGACATTCACGCTTGTGAACGAATACGGCGGCGGACGGCTGAAGCTGTTTCACCTGGATTTATACCGGCTGGAAACGCCGGGGCAGATTGTGTCCGCCGGGCTGGAGGAATTTTTTCATCCGGACGGCGTGGCGGTGATCGAATGGGCGGAACGCTGGTTTGGGGAACATTCAACATTCAACATTCAACATCCAACATCCAATTTTTGGAAAGTGGAAATCGAAGTTGTCAGCGAGACGGAACGGAGGATTGTTTATGACGATTTTGGCGCTTGAATTTTCTTCGCCGCAGCGGAGCGTCGCTGTTTTGCGCGCCGGGAACCCGGTCGCGGCGGCTGAAGTCATCGAATCCGGCGGGAACGCGACGAATGTGTTTGCGATGATTGAAGCCGCGCTGCGCGGGGCGAAACTGGAGCGCGAACAGATCGGGGTGATCGCCGTCGGCCTCGGACCCGGCTCTTACACGGGCATCCGCGTGGCACTCTCGGTGGCGCAGGGCTGGCAGCTCGCGCGCGGCGTGAGGCTGATCGGAATCGGCAGCGTGGAATGCCTGGCGGAGCAGGCGCGGGCGGAAGAAATCTTCGGCCGGGTGAATGTCGTGATTGACGCGCAGCGAAATGAAATTTACCTGGCGGGCTATGAAATTTCAGCCGAGGGCTGGCGGGAAGTCGAGCCGCTGAAAATTGTGCCGGCGGCGGAAATCAAATTGCGTTCGGACGAAGGCGGGATTTTCATCGGGCCGGAGGTGACGAAGTGGTTTCCCGGCGGCAGAATCATGTTTCCGCGCGCGGCGATGCTGGCGGAACTGGCCGCACGCCGGGGCGCAGTTGCGGCGGGCGAAACATTGGAGCCGATCTATCTGCGCGAGACAAATTTCGTGAAGTCGTCGCCGCGCCGGCCCGATTCAACGCCGCCGCAATGAGCCGGGCGGTTTCAGGAACGCCTGGCCGGTTTTTAGTTCCTCTTGATTTTGAAGGCCGATCCGGGAGGCGGTGGCCCATCTCAAATTCCGCTCAAATTCAAAATTTGCCACGGTCATGCAAAGTCTTTAAGCTTCAGCGAACTTTATGCCGCAACCGAAAGCTGCCAACGCCGCCACGCCCGCCGCATCCGGCTTTGCCATGCCCGCTGAATGGGAAAAGCACGAGGCGACGTGGTTGAGCTGGCCGCATAACGCGAAAGATTGGCCCGGCAAAATCGAAATCATCCCGTGGGTCTATGGCGAGATGGCGCGGATAATTTCCGCCGGCGAAAACATCCGGCTGCTCGTCCGGCATGAAAAGGATGAGGCTGCGGCGCGCAACATTTTCGGGCCGGTCGGGATGGATTTGCGCAAAATCAAATTTGTCGCGCATCCAACGGACCGTGCCTGGGCGCGCGACACCGGCCCGATTTTTGTCCAGCGCAAGGTTCGGCGTTCCGGCTTCAGCCGGCCGGGAAAACGTCCCAAGGCGGGATCCCGAACCGAAACGGCCATTGTCCATTTCCACTTCAACGGCTGGGCGAGAACCAGCGACTGGCAGCAGGACACGACGATTCCCGAAACCGCCGCGCGCGTTCTACGGCAGCGGCTTTTTCATGCCGAAAGCGGCGGCAAACCGTTCACCATCGAAGGCGGCGGCATCGAGGTGAACGGGCGCGGCACGCTGCTGACGACCGAACAATGTTACCTCGATCCGAAAATCCAGGTCCGGAATCCAGGCCTTGGGAAAACGGAAATCGAAGGCGCGCTTAAAAATTATCTTGGCGTTAAAAACATTTTCTGGCTCGCCCAAGGCCCCGCGGGGGACGACACGCACGGCCACATTGATGACATCTGCCGGTTTGTGAACGCGAAAACGCTCGTGCTCGTTCGTGAAAAGAATCCGCGCGACGTGAACCACCGTCCGCTCGCGGAGAATTGGGAGCGCATTCAGGATTTGCGGCTGGAAGACGGCTCGAAGCCCGAAATCATCGCCCTGCCCATGCCGTCGCCGCTGCATTTCAACGGCGCGCGATTGCCGGCGAGCTACGCGAACTTTTACATCTGCAACGCTGCCGTCATCGTCCCGACCTTTAACGACCCGAACGACCGCGTCGCGCTGGGAATCCTCGGCGAACTGTTCCGCGACCGACCGGTTGTCGGCGTTCACGCCGTGGATTTGGTGCTCGGCTCCGGTTCGCTGCATTGCCTGACGCAACAACAACCGCTTTAGCCAAAAAAACTGGCGGGCGCGGGTCGTTCGCGATAGGCTTTGCGCCCAATCATGGAAAAAATCTTTGTCACCGGCGCGGCGGGTTTCATCGGCAGCAACCTCGTGGACCGCCTGCTTGCTGACGGCAAAACTGTCGTTGGCTGGGACAATTTTTCGACGGGGCAGGGAAAATTCATCGAGGCCGCGCGGGAAAACATAAATTTCAAACTGGTCGAGGGTGACAACCTCGATCTGCCCGCGCTCACCCGGGCGATGGCCGGGTGCGACACCGTTTTTCACCTCGCCGCCAATGCCGATGTCCGCTTCGGCCTCGACCACACCGGCAAGGACCTCCAGCAAAACACCGTCGCCACGTTTCACGTCCTCGAAGCCATGCGCGCCAACGGCGTGAGGAAGATTGCGTTCAGCTCCACCGGCAGCGTTTATGGCGAGGCGGAAAAAATACCGACGCCGGAAGACGCGGCGTTTCCGGTGCAGACCTCGCTTTACGCCGCGTCCAAGGTCGCCGGCGAAGGCATGATTTCCGCCTATTGCGAGGGTTATCATTTCGAGGGCTACATTTTCCGCTTCGTCTCGATTCTCGGCGAACGTTACACGCACGGCCACGTCTTCGATTTTTACAAGCAACTGCTCGAGCATCCCGACCACCTGAAAATCCTCGGCGACGGCTCGCAGCGGAAATCCTATTTGTATGTGCAGGATTGCGTGAGCGCGCTGCTGCACGTGATGAATCTCGACCTGGCGAAAAAGACGAGGCATCGCACCGCCGTTTTCAACCTCGGCACCGACGAATACGTGCAGGTCAAGGATTCCATCCAGTTCATCTGCGCCGCGCTGAAGCTGAAGCCAAAACTCGAATACACCGGCGGCGACCGCGGCTGGGTCGGCGACAATCCCTTCATCTTTCTCGACACGAAAAAAATCCGCGCCACCGGCTGGAAGCCGACGCTGACGATTGAACAGGGCATCCTCCACACGTTGCGAATGGCTCCGGCAAAACCAGTGGGTGCTCCAGCACCGCTGAATGACTAATGACCAAATCCGAATGACGAAAGAACTTCAAAGCCCGAACGATGAAAATCGTGCAGAAGCGCGGGCGGCCCGCCTGCGGGTTGCGAAAAATCATGGAACACGCGGACGAGCCGTCGGCGCTCCTTCCCTCGCATGAAAATTGTCGTCCAGGGCCTCTGGCATCTCGGCTGTGTCACCGCCGCGTGCTGTGCGAGGCATTTTGAGGTCGCCGGCCTGGATTTCGACGCGGCAAATGTCGCGAAGCTGAACAAGGGACAAGCGCCGTTGTTCGAGCCGGGGCTGAACGAACTCATCGCCGCCGGAATCGCCGCGAAAAAACTTTCCTTCACAACCGACCCCCAAACCGCCTGCGCGAACGCTGACGTTCTTTGGCTTTGCTACGACACGCCGGTGAACGACAAGGATGAGTCGGACGTAAAATCCGTATTGGCGAATCTTTGCAAGGCGCTCACGCCTCTGCCGGAAGGCGCGCTGGTTTTGATTTCATCGCAACTGCCCGTCGGCACCTGTGCGAAGCTCGAAAAGGAATTTCCGCAATTTTATTTCGCCTGCTCTCCGGAAAATCTCCGGCTGGGCAAGGCAATTGACGCCTTTGAAAAAGCCGAGCGCGTCATCGTCGGCATCCGCACCGACGCAAAAAGACCGCAGCTAGAAGGATTGTTCAGGCCGTTCGCCGCGCAAACGATTTTCATGCGCACCGAGTCGGCGGAAATGGTCAAGCACGCGCTCAATTCCTTCCTCGCGTTGTCCATCACCTACATCAACGAAATCGCGCGGCTGTGCGAGCACGTCGGCGCGGACGCAAAGGAAGTTTCCGCCGGACTCAAGAGCGAACCGCGCATCGGCACCAAGGCTTATCTCGGCCCCGGCGGACCGTTCGCCGGCGGCACGCTTGCCCGCGATGTCGTGACGCTGACGAGGCTCGCCCGGGCGCGGGGCGAAAACATTTCCGTCATCCCGGCCATCAAAAAGAGCAACGATTTGCATCGCGGCTGGGCGTTCCGGCGGCTGCAATCGCGGCTGGGAAAATTGCGTGGGAGGAAGATCGCCGTGCTGGGACTGACCTACACGACCAACACCGACACACTCCGCCGCAGCGCCGCGGTGGAGCTGTGCCGGCGACTTTTGAAAGCCGGCGCCAAGGTGGCCGCATTCGATCCGGCGGTAAAACCTGGGAGCCGTTGGAGTTCAAGCTTCAGCTTGTCCCCGAACACGCTAAAGCGCGAACTCCAACGCCGCAGGATGCCGGCGCTCCCGGAACTTGCCGCCAATGTTGCAGCCGCGGTGGCTGGCGCGGAAGCCGCCGTCGTCTGCACCGAGTGGCAGCAATTCCGCCAGGCTGACTGGCTGAAGATTGTTCCAACGATGAAGCAACCTGTTTTCATTGATGCCAACCGGTTTCTCGAAAAGGAGTTGAAAAGCATCGCCGGTGTCGAGCATCTTTCCGTCGGACGGAGCGCGGGCGGCCCGACCGCGAGTTCCGGAATCGGCATTCCGCGGACGGGCCCTCGGCGCTCCTTTTCGCCATGAAACTTAAAAACATCAACGCGCTCATCACCGGCGGCAGCCAGGGGCTTGGCAAAGTCATCGCCGAACATTTTCTGCATGAAGGCGCGAATGTCGTCATTTGCGCCCGCAACAAAAAGGAATTGTCCGCCACACGCGACGAGTTGGCGAAGAAGTTTCCGACGCAAAAGGTTTGTGCCAGAACCTGCGATGTCTCCGATGAAAAGCAGGTTAGCGGGCTGGCAGCCTATGCGCTCCGTGAACTGGGCTCGCTGCAGGCGTTGGTGTTGAACGCGGGCATCTACGGTCCAATGGGGCCGACGGAATCCGTTACACTCGACGAGTGGCGGCAGGCAATGGACATCAATCTTTATGGCGTGCTGCTGCCGTGCCGGGCGGTCATCCCGTATTTTAAGAAAACCGGTCGCGGCAAAATCATCGTGTTGAGCGGCGGCGGCGCGACGAATCCCTTGCCGAACATCAGTTCCTA
Source organism: uncultured Verrucomicrobiae bacterium (assembly GCA_963711945.1). Classification (GTDB taxonomy): domain Bacteria; phylum Verrucomicrobiota; class Verrucomicrobiia; order Limisphaerales; family UBA11358; genus UBA11358. The sequence continues at coordinate 62,491 of CAVQGB010000012.1, forward strand.
TGCCGCGTCCAAGGCTGCAGCGGTCCGGTTGATGGAAACGTTGGCGGAGGAATTGAAGGAGTTTCACGTGGACGTGAATGCGATTGCGCCGGGCGCTCTCAAGACGCGGTTTGTGGAGCAGGTTCTGGCCGCCGGGCCCGGAAAAGTGGGCAGCGAATTCTTTGCGAAGAATAAAAAATGGTCGGAAGAAGGCGCTGTGCCCCTGGAATTGGGCGCGCGGCTGGCGGTCTATCTCGCCAGCGCGGAAAGCAACGGCATCACCGGCAAACTCATCAGCGCGCAATGGGATCCGTGGGAGAAATTGCACGACTTCAAGGCTGACTTGAGCGGCGACATTTACACCCTGCGCCGCATTGTGCCGAAGGACCGCGGCAAAATCTGGGGCGACAAATGAACAAATAATCGTCCTCGTTCTCCTGCTCGTCCTCGTCCTCGAAACTCTCGATTACGAGAACGAGGACGAGGACGAGGAGGACGGAGAGTATGAATTACGCCATCATCGGCTGCGGATTGATCGGAAAGAAACGGCTGGCCGGATTGCCTGCCGGTTCAAGGCTAGTTGTTGCCTGTGACACCAATCTGGCGCGCGGCGGGGAGCTGGTAAAGCTCGCCCAGAGCGGTCGCGCCGTGGCCGATTTCAATGAAGCAGTCTCTGATCCGCAAGTGGAGGCGGTCATCGTCGCGACGATCAATTCCGAACTCGCCCCGATTTCCGCCGCCGCCATCCGGGCGGGCAAACACGTCCTCGTCGAAAAACCGGCGGGTATTTCCGTGAAGCAAATTGATGAATTAATCGCGCTTGCAAAGAAAAACAAAGTCTGTGTCCGTGTCGGTTTCAATCACCGGCATCATCCGGCCTTCATCAAGGCGCGGGAGATTTTTGAATCCGGCGTGATGGGCGAGATGATGTTTGTCCGCGCCCGCTACGGCCACGGCGGTCGCATCGGTTACGACAAGGAATGGCGCGCGGATCCGAAATTTTCCGGCGGTGGCGAATTGATTGACCAAGGCATCCATTTGATTGATTTGGCCGGCTGGTTCCTCGGCGATTTCAAGAAAGTGAACGGCCACGCGGCGACTTATTTCTGGAAAATGCCGGTGGATGACAATGCGTTTCTGGACCTGCAAACGGCCAAAGGCCGGACCGCGTGGCTGCACGTCAGTTGCACGGAATGGAAAAATCTCTTTTCATTCGAGATCTACGGGCGAAACACCAAGCTTCATATCGAAGGACTCGGCGGCAGCTACGGCGTAGAGAAACTATCCCACCACCAGATGAAGCCGGAGATGGGGAGTTCCCGACACAAAGATTTATGAATTTCCGGGTGCGGACCAGTCCTGGAAAATCGAATTGGCGGAATTTGTTGACGATATTCAATTGAAACGCGCGCCGGTTCCCGGTTTGAAGGAAGCCAAAGCGGCGCTGGCAGTCGTGGAAAAAATTTACGGGGCAGCGGGAAACAGCAGACACGCAGCATGATCTTGGCGCCTGTGCCATGAAATCTTGATTTTCCGCGGCGCACTTCCCAGGCAACACCAGGGAATCCAAATCGGGTTTGGGTCATGGCGCAGCGCGGGTTTGAATCTGCCCTGTTTTTGCCCGCTTTTGCTTTGAAACTTTCAGCCTCCGACGGTTTTAGATATAAGACGTTATGCCGCAATTTTCCTACAAGGCCCGCAGGCGCTCCGGCGAATTGGTCGAGGGCATCCTGGAGACCGCCGACCGGCCGGCCGCCGTCGCTCAAATCGAGCGGCTCGGCTTGTTTCCCGTCGCCGTGGACACCGGCAAGGCCGCCGCGCCCGCCGACGGGCCGCGCGGGACGGCAGGTGGATTTCACGCGGTTTCTGCCGGAAACGCTGCGCGAGCGGATGAAGCAGCGGCGCAAGCCGAAGTTGCAGGAGCTGGCCACGTTCACGCAGCAGCTTGCCAACCTGCTTCAGGCCGGGATGCCGCTGTCCACCGCGCTCAACAGCATGACGTATCTGGAAACCAAGGGCATTCCGTCGGACGTGAGCCGCCAGCTCAAGCAGGATGTGTCCGAGGGACAGGGTCTGTCCGCGGCGATGGCCAAGCAGCCGCGCGTGTTTTCGGATTTGTATGTCAACATGGTGAAGGCCGGCGAGCAGAGCGGCGCGCTGGTGGACGTGCTCCGGCGCATGGCCGACCATTTTGAAAAGTTCGCGCAGGTGCGGGCCAAGTTCACTTCCGCGCTGGTTTATCCGCTCATCGTCGTCTGCGCGGGCATCGGCATGATTATTTTCTTTCTGTCCTTCGTGCTGCCCAAATTCATGTCGCTGTTCGGCGACATGGGATTCACGCGGCTGCCGGTGATGACGGTGATTTTGATCAACGTCAGCAACACATTCAAGGATTACTGGTGGCTGATGGGGGCGGCGCTCCTCGTGGCGGTGATTTTGTTCAAGCGGTTTCAGGCGACGGAGACGGGCCGCCGCAAAATTGACGAATGGAAGATGAAGGCGCCGGTCTTCGGCAAGGTGGTGCGCCTGAATCTTTACGGCCAGTTCGCGCGCACGCTCTGCACTCTGCTCCAAAACGGCGTGCCGGTGCTCACCGCGCTCAAAATCACCGAACAGGTCATCCCCAACAGCATCCTCAAGGAGGCCACGGCCCGGGCGCGCGACGCGGTGACGGACGGCAAATCGCTCGCCCAGCCGCTCGCGGCCAGCAAGGTTTTTCCGCGGCTGATGGTGGACTTGGTGAAAATCGGCGAGGAAACCGGCAACGTGGCCGATGCCCTGAACAACGTGGCGGAGACCTATGAAAACGAATTGAACATCGCCTTGCGCGTGATGATGAATCTCATTGAGCCGATCCTCATCATCGGCATCGCGGTGCTGGTCGGCTTCCTGCTCGCGGCGGTGCTGGGCGCGATGTTCTCGATGGTCTCCAGCATCGGCAGTTCGATGGGATCGTGAAAATGAACTGCCGATTGCCGATTGCCGATTGCCGGTTGCCGGTTGCCCCGGAAGGCGCCGCCCCGTTTTCCGCTTCAATCGAGGATCGCAGATTGAAGATCGAGCATGGCTTCACTCTCATGGAACTCATGATGGTCGTTGCCATCATGGGTCTGGTGATGGCGATGGGCGTGCCTTCCATCCTGTCGGTGATACATGAGGCGCCGCTGCGCAAGGCGGTCAATGACGTAGTGGAAATCTGCGGCCACGCCCGCGCGCAGGCCATTTTGAGCGGCAAGACGACGGTTGTTGTTTTTCATCCGCGCGCCGGGGAGATTGATTACGGCGGCGGCGTGGACCGTTCCGCGATGTCGTCGCGCGTGGGACAGAAGCCGGTCACGTCCACGAAATTCGACAGCCGCGTGGACGTGGATCTTCTCAAGATCAATGAGTTGGACCTGACCGAACCGGTGGATGATGTGGCGACTGCGAATTTTTTCAAAGACGGCACGTGTGATGAAATGACGCTGGTGCTTCATGCGGGCGATCAATGGCGGGCCATCACGCTCGAAGTCACTACCGCCCTGGCATCCGTCGAGACTGTGAAATGAAAACTCCAAACGCAAAAATGAAGGCGGTGCGCGGCACGGGCGGCTTCACGCTGCTGGAGGTGATGATCGCGGTCTTCATCTTTTGCATGGCTTCGTTTGCAATCCTCGGGCTGGTCTCGCAGTCCATCGGCACCGCGCCGCCGCCTGCAACGCCCGATGGTGGACGCCGGCCTCGTGGCGTCGGAGCTTTCGCTCACCAACAAGTGCGTCGAGGGCCGGGAAACCGGCGACCTCGGCGAATTGCTCGGCGACGACTACAAGGGCTACACATGGACCGCCGACACCGTGGAGGAGCGGTCGAACAAACTGTTTCGCGTGGATATTGCAATCAACCGCGATGAAGCCGGCCATCCGGTCATTTCGCAAATGAGCGTTCTGTTTTACCGCCCGGAATCGCTGCGCGGGCAGCATGGACGGCGGAATAGGAATCAACCGATGAAAATGATAAGTGACAAGGGTTGTGACGATCGGCGAGTGGCGTGCGACGAGAATCCCGCGTCCGCGGAAGACCTGCACTCGTCACCCGTCACCCGTCACACTGCGGCTTTCACGCTGTTGGAGGTGATGATTGCCATCACGATTTTCAGCATCGTGTTGGGGACGATTTATTCGACATGGCTGCTGATCATGCGCGCCTCCAAGGTTACCCAGACCGTGGCCGCGCAGGTGCAGCGCCAGCGCGTCGCCATCCGCACCATCGAGGAGGGGCTGACATCCATCCAGTCGTTCCAGGCGTCCATGAAGTATTACACTTTCATCGTGGACAACGGCCAGACGCCGATGTTGAGCTTCACGGCGCGGGTGTCCGGCGACTTTCCGCGCAACGGCAAGTTCGGCGATTTTGACGTGCGGCGGCTGACGTTCAGCCTCGAATCCGGCCGGTTTTGCGGAAAACAATCTGGTGCTGCGCCAGAAGCCGATTCTCATGGACATGGACGAAGACGAGCAAAATTCCCCGCTCGTGCTCGCTCACAACGTCCAGCACTTCTCCGTCGAATGTTGGGACACGAACGTCGATGATTGGGTGGACGGATGGGACGACACCAATTCCATCCCGCGGCTGATTCGCGTCACCCTCGTGCTGGGCGCCAACAAGAAAAACGACACCATCGCCGGCAACGCCCCGGCCCTTTCCGTCACTCGCGTCATTGCTGTTCCATCGCAAACGCTGCCGGCGGTCGCGCAAACGGGCGGCGGCGGCTTTGGCGCTCCGGGGCCGAATCAATTTTGTGAATCCTGCGATTAACCAATCCGGCGGAGCCAACCAGATCCATCGAACCAGCGGGCCCTAAACAACCGTGAAACCCACGTTGACCATTTCCCCCCGCAAAAAATCCGGCGGCATCGCGCTCATCATCGTGATGATTGCGGTTCTGGTGTTGTCGGCGCTGGCGGCGCTGCTCTCCTATTCGATGAAGGTCGAGGGCCGGCTGGCGGTCAACGCCGATTTGGAGCGGCAACTGGTCTGGCTCGGACGTTCGGGCGTCGAGCTGGCGCGCTACGTCCTGGCACAGCAGGTGATGATCGCCAGCGAACCTTACGATTCGCTGAACCAAATATGGGCGGGCGGACCGGGCGGCATCGGCGAATCCAACAGCCCGCTCGTCGGGCTGCGGCTGGACAATTATCCCATCGGCAACGGCTCGGTGTCGGTTAAAATCATTGACCTCGAACGCTACGCCAACATCAATTCCTCCAGCGACCAGCTCCTCCGCCAGGCGCTCACGCTCATGGGCGTGAACGCCGGACCAGATATCGGTCGTGAGTGACTCCGTTCTGGACTGGATCAGCCCGGGCGACCTGCCGCGCGTCGCCGGCGCAAAATCCGATTATTATCAGGGGCTGAATCCGCCTTACAAATGCAAGAGTGCGCCCATTGACGACATGTCGGAACTGCTGCTGGTGCGCGGCATCTGGGATCATCCGGAAATTTACCTGGGCGGCAGCGCATCGAACCATCCGGGGGCGACGTTCCAGCACAGGCTCGGTTTCGGCGCCGCGCCCGGCCAGGCGGCGGATTATCCGTTTGGCTTGAAAGACGTTTTCACGCCGTTTTCGAGCGGGAAAATCAACATCAACACCGCCGACGCCAATGTGCTGCAATTGATTCCAGGAGTGGACGAAAACATCGCCGAAAAGATCATCATGTTGCGCAACGGCTCCGAAAGTCCGGACGGCAACGCCGCGCCCTTTCAAAACGTGAACCAGCTTGCCGCCACCGGAATCCAGCCGGCGGCCGTGGCTCAAATCGGACAATTCTGCGACGTGCACAGCCACACATTCAAGGTCACCGTCACGGCAAGCGTCGGCGGCATCTCGCGCGATTACACCGCCCTCCTTTTCCGCGGCGGCCTCAACGTCCAGGTCGTCGGTTTTTATCTGGACAAATAAACGCGCGGGTTTGGTGTATGGGCTTCGCGCACGGCGAACGCGCCGCCGGAAATCAGCACTTCGTCGCCGACTTTCAGCACAGGTTTACATAAATCCGAAAACATTTCAAAACTCCACCATGACATCTTTGCCAAAGGTCAACCCAGCGACTTCCGCTGCAAGCCGGATGATAGTTTTCTTGAGCACGTTGTTGAGGTTTGTTGCAACCAGCCAACCACCGGGTAAAGATTCACGCATGTCACGAAGGTCGTCGCGATCCGGATAGAGTTCTTCAGGAGTGCGAGCAATGTAGCGGCGTTTGCGACCTTGTGCGTCCGGATGTTGCGAACATCGTTCAAGAAAAGAGGGGTCGGACTTCGCAAGTTCGTTAAGAACGATGACCATTGCATCTTTGGCATTGTGATAAGCGTGTGCTTTGCCAAGCAGGACGAGCCGACCCCTGCGTGAGGATTCACTGCCAGCGTTGGGGGTGGTTGCTGGCCTCGGAGAGAAACGAGTCGGTTGAGGAGCGCTGTGTTGTGCTGCTTCGACAATCACCGGTCTGCCCAGCCCGGCAAGAAACTCCGCCACGTCATCGTTGTCAGGACGAACACCGGCCTTTGACTCGACCGCGCTGGCGAGCAAATCAACAAGAAGCTCGTCACCCTTCTCCACCAACTCACGCCACGCTTCTGGAATGGCGTCACGAGCTTGAGAGCGGCGATTTCGGCTGCGGTATTCCTTTCGCGCGGCTTCTAACGCTTCCCCCGATTCAACTCTGGCACATTCGAGGTAACGGCGGAGGATTTCGGCAGCTTCAGCAGGCGGGCGCTCGTAGAGATCGAGCTTGTAAACGCGCCGGTCTTCATAGCTCCCCTGTTCCGCTGGCAGATAAAAACTCCATGTTCTGCCGTCAGTCAGCACAACAAAAGGAACGCCTTTATGGAAGGCGTATTCGAGTGATTGGCGCACAGCCTCCTCGGCTTTGCCGGGTTGTTTGACTTCGGTGAATACCGCCGGCTTCAAGGGCGGATGGCACAAAGCGAAATCCGCGCGTCCTTCGCCAGTTTGGTATTCAGGCCAAACCACAGTAGTATCCCAAGTGTCCCAGCCGAGTTCTTGGAACACTCGCAGAACGATGCCTTGTGAAATCGCCTGCTCGTTCGGAAACTTTCCTTGGCGTAAGCGGGCTGTGATATCGGACAAAGTAGTTTCGAGTGACATATAAAAACTTTCATCAATACAGCCGTTCCCCAATTTTCCCCTCCGCATCCAGCGTCACGCCCTGACGCCGATACGCCCAGCACATGTAGCTGATGCTGACGAAATACGACGCCGGCAGCCGGTTCGCCGCGCAAATCTTCACGCCCAGCAGCGTCGTCTTGCCGCCAAAACCCATCGGGCCGATGCCGAGTTCGTTCGCCGTCTTCAAGATGTCCTGCTCCAGCGCGTCGAGTTCGGGAACCGGATTGCGGTCGGGAATCAGCCGCAGGAATTGCGTCTTGCTCATCTCGTAGCCCGTCGCGCGGTCGCCGCCGATGCACACGCCGAGGATGCCCGGTCCGCAGCCCTTGCCCTGCGCCTGCAATACCGCGTCCAGAATCGCCTTGCGGCAGCCGTCCAAGTCGCGGTTCGCGTTGATGCGGCCGTCCGGCAGCGAGTATTGCGCGCCGACGTTCTCGCAGCCGCCGCCCTTGAGCACCAGCCGCACGGAAATTTCCGGCGAGCGATGCTGATGAAAATGAAACGCGGGCGCGCCCGGTCCGCAATTCGTGCCGTCGTTCTTGCCCGTGAGCGAATCCACGGAGTTCTGGCGGAGATAACCCTTCTTCGTCGCCAGCTTCACCGCCTCGCGCGCCGTCTCCCCGAACGTGATCTGGTCAAAGCCAACCGGGCAATCCACGTAAAACAAAATGCTGCCGGTGTCCTGGCAAATCGGCTGCGATTTGTTTTTCGCCAACGCGATGTTCCGGTCAATGATTTTGATGGCGCTGGCCGCGAGGGAGTTCTTCTTCTCGTTTTCCAGCGACGCGAGAATGGCCTGATGCACGTCGCCGGGAATTTCGGCGGACGCGCGGCGGATGAGTTCGACCAGCGAATCCAGCAATTGGCTCATAAATATGCCGAATCGTAAGCGTTGAGCCGGGTGGAGTCAATTTGCAGCATCGAGCCTGCGGCTCACGGTTGAATCCGGGCCGCAACGGTTCCATTTCCGCATACGCCGGTTATCCGGAACGCGGATATCGAATCACTTCCCCAGATACTTGGACGGGTGGCGAATCCGGTCGAGCCGCTCGGCTTCAAGTTCATTTCGAGCCGCCCGGCGTCGCCGTTGATGGACGGCCTTTGCGATGGATTGGGGAAGCGACCAGACCTTTTTGACGAGCTGGATGAATGTCTGGCAAATGAGCTTCAGGATGATCATAAAGTGATGGGTTGCATAACACTCTCGTTCTCTAGTCGGCATAGAACAGTGTGCAGAAAATAACAATGGAGGCTTCCTCCGTTCTCGGCATGGCATTCGGTTCGGCGGGCGAAACCAGGGTGCTCATGTGTGTAGCCACCAAGTGCAGGTCCGGGTGTTGTCCGAGGAACCCATTGAGCTGTTCTTCCAGGGCCGTCGCCGGGGACTTGCCGGAGGGCAGCTTGTGGAGAACGACTTCGAAAATTTTAACTTTCATTTTGCACTGCCATGTTAACTTTCCGCCATGCGCGCGGTGTTGAAAAGGACCCGGACCAGCCCCGCCTGCCCTTTTGCGGGATTTTCTTCCGGGCCAGGATCAGGGGTTTCGTATTGTGCTTCAGCTTCTCGTGGCAATGCGGACACGCACCCGCGTGGAGTTAATCGCCAAGATTAACCACGGTGATGAAATGTTGACCGGTTATTATTTGAGCGCGCATTGTTGAAACAGACCCGGCCCCACCCTCGCGGCGACGGTTTTGCTGATTTGGTATTTGCTGGTGCGGGGGCTTCGGCCCTGGTCTATTACTTCTTGCGCTTCTTGCGAATCGGTCGTGGCAATGTCGGCAATTCCGGTTCTTCCCAGCTCATTTTTTCCTCAATAATTTCGCGCAGCGCGATGTCCGCCAACCCCTCATTTCCGGTGCCAGCCACCAGGGGACGACTTGTCCCTCCACCGCCGGCATTGAGCTGGCGGACCCGGCGTGAAATCAAATTGACCAGATTGTTGGGACTGCCAACTTTCTCCAGCGCTTTCTTTATCAGTTCAGCATTCATGCGGTTTTGTCTTGCTTCTACCAGATGTGTATCGGGTCAACCTGTCCGGCCCGACATTCGTCGGGCCTTTCACACTGACACCGGATTCGACTCCATTCATCAGACCCGCTTGGGTTTCACAAGCAGCAATACGATTCCGCCGACGAGCGCAAGCGCTCCGACGAGCCGGCGGGATAAAATGGCTGTCGGTGGTTTCAAAGTGCATTCCGAGGAAATCAACGGGTTTTCCCGGGGTCTTGAAGGTGATGCCCGAGTAGGCGAGCACCACAATGCCCAAGGCGATCAGAAGGACCGCAACGATGGTTTTTGTGTTCATATTGAATCTGGAGGTTGATTTCTTCGCTCAAAGCACTGGTTTTCTGCCGGAGATGACCCGGAGCAAAACCGCCACAATGGCGAGGAGGAGGAGGACGTGGATCAAGCCGCCTGCGGTGCCGGTCACCAGCCCCAGCAGCCACAGAATGATCAGTATTACCGCGAGCGTGTATAACATAAAATTTTCTCCAAGTCGTCTTGCTGGCTGGCGCGCGCTTGCGCCAGCCAACGACAGGTTGACGGTTTAGTTGGCCGCCACAGGCACGGCGATGGTCATGTTGTTGATCACGCTGGTCACGCCGTTGATGTCGGTGGCGAGCTTGGTGACGAGGCTCTTTTCGGCGTCGTTTTTGGCAATGCCGCTCAAGGTGACCACGCCATCCGTCGTCGTAACTCCGGTATGCAAGGCGCTGGTCGAACGGTGCGACAGCAACGACGACTTGACTTGAGCCGTGATGGAGGCGTCATCAATTTTGTCGCCGATGGTTGCGTCTGCCGTTGCCGGGGTCTTGGCAATCGTCATCTCGTTCTTGACCGATTTGACGTTGTCAATGTCCTTGGCGTATTCGGTGGTGAGTTCCTTTTGCGCCATGCTGCTGGCTTCACCCTGCAAGGTGACGACGCCGTCTTTCGTATAAACGCTGGTTCCGGTGGCGCTCACGTTGCGATGGAACAGGAGCGCAGTTTTCACTTTCATGGTGATCCAGGCGTCGGAATGTTCCGCGGGTTGTTCGCCGCTGACCAGCAGTTGATTGTCCACGCTCTTGACGCCGGGCAGGCTTGCCACGGTGTTTTCGGCCAGGGATTTGTGGGACGCTTCGGCGACCGTGCCGGTCAGGGTGACGACGCCGTCTTTGGAGTCGGTCTTGATGGAATCGTCCTTGAGGTAGGTTTTGAACGTATAGGACTTCGCGGCGGATGATTCGATGCGGCTGTCCGTGTCGGCAGCGCGCAAGGGCGCGCTGGTGATTAACAGGGTGCTTGTGGCCGCCAGGAGCGCGAGCGGGTAGGTTGATTTCATTTTCATTTGTATTTTCTTTCAGTTGTTGTGTTGTTGGTATTTAACAATGGATCAGGCTACGCCCGTCTGGTGTCGGCCCTTCGCTATCAGGTGTAACCAGAACATGCCTTTTGGGGGAATTGCCCGGCGAAGACCGGTCTGGCTTGAACCTCAATTTGCAGAATCCTTCGGAGAATCGGAGCGCCTTCGTCGGCTTCGTTTCCGGCACAACGAGTTCGGACAGCGGATTGAGGGGCGGCGGATTTGTCGGATTCACGTATTTGCGCAGGAGCCAGGTCTTTTGCATGGCTTCAACCAGCCGCTCCATTTCGCGCATCGAAACCTGCGTTTGCCGGACGAGGCCGGGCAGGTCTTTCGCTTCGTCGGCCACGGCGTCGGTGATTTCCGGCAGGCGCGTCGTGCCGTTCTGAATGTTCTTCACCGCGACATTCAGGTTCGTCGCCACGCCTTGCAACTCGCCCATCACCTCGTTCGCCCGCGCCAGGAGATTTTGCGCCTCGTCCGCCAGCGCGGGATCGGTGATCAGTTTGCCGGCGGTGCCCTTGCCCGCTCTGACACCGGCGGCGATGTTATTCAGGCGGCCAACCAGTTGTTCCAACCGCGCCTGCGTGGTGATGAGGTTCGTGCCGAGCGCGGTCCATGTGTCCATGCCGGCGCTGGTTTTTTTCAACACGGCCAGGGTCTGGCCGCGGATTTCCTCGACCGCGGCCTCCAGGGCGCTTTGATACTGTTCCTTGCAGACGATGGAGGCATTCTTTTCCGGCAACGGCTTGCCCTGGCCGCGCGTGATTTCAAAAAACGAATCGCCCGCCACCCCGAATTTCATTTTGACGACCGCCGATGAATCCGCGCGCACGAACCGGAAGAAGTCGCGGCGGATGTCTCGCCTCGGCTTCCATGCGGCCCGTCGTGTCCACGATCGACATCGGAAACCGACCCCACGAGCGTGCCCAGGAAATACACCTCCGAGCCCTGCCGGATTCCCGCCGCGCCGGCCTCGGGCAAAACGATCCGCAGCGTGACGCGGCTTTTGAACCAGCGCTGGCTGTGGCCCGTCCACACGACGGCGGCGATCAGCACGGCGACGACGACGAGCACGAACGTGCCGGTGATTTCGTTGACGCGCCGGAATTTGAAGCGTCCGGCCATCAATTGGCCCCGGTCATCAGGGCGTGAAGGTTCAGGGATGTTGGGCGTTTCGTTCATGGTCACAGGTAAGTCAGCAGCGAAACCACGGCGGAGATGACAAACAGTCCGGCGACGGAGCGGGTGAGCGCCCGTTGCGTGGCGTGCGGGATTTCCGTGACCGACCCGCTGACGCCCAGCCCGCCGATGCACCAGGACGCGCTGGCAAACAGCGCGGGCAGGATGCTTTTGGCGAGAACGTTGAACACGTCCTTGGGCTGAACCGCGCGTGACACAGTGTCCGCAAACAGAAGCAGATCGCGATTGCCAATCCCCGTCCAGGCCGCGAACAAGTAACCGCTCGCAAAGGCGACGAGGATAAAAACAATCGTCAGGCAAAACGTGGAAACCACCGTGCCCAGCACCCGCGGCACCACGAGTTGCAGGAACGGATCGCCTCCCTGCGCTTCCAGCGCGCGGACTTCCCCGTTGATTTTGAGGACGCCCAGTTCGGTCGTCATCGCGCTGCCGCTGCGGACGATCACGATGAGGTTGATCAGCACCGGGCCGAGTTCACGCGCCACGACGGCCACCAGCAGCGGCCCGAGCAGTTGTGACTGCCCCGCTTCGCCGGTCCAGAAGGTGAGTTGCACCACCACGGAAATGCCGACGAACACCGCCACCGCGCCGACAAACCAGAGCGGTTCGACGCCGATGGACAGGATTTGCAGGGCAAACGCCTTTCGCGCCGCGCGCGCCCAGTGTCGCGGTTGAACACAGACGCAAAGCACCGTCCCAATCACCGCCGCCGCGTGTCGCAACTCATCCCATTGCGCCCAAATCCATTCGCCCAATCTGCCGATCAAGCGCACGGGAGGAGATCGAAACACGATCCGCAGCTTTGGATGCTTCCGCGGACACGGTGCGCAGTGATTACTTCGTGCCGTTTTGAATTCCCTGGCCGGCGGCTGACATGTCCTTGCCAGAAGCCATTGGGCTGTGTTGCAGCCAACACTGACGATGGCCATGAGCGCGGTGACGAACAATAGAACAACGATGCGTTTGGATCAGTGTGGTCATATTGGTGTTTCAACTGTGATGTGCTGCTTGTGTTCAAGGCGCGATTTTGTCGCTCACCCACTGGCGCGCCTCGTTGAACCCGTCCTTCGTCGCGTCGTAGGCCTTCGAGAAGCCGGCTTTGACGCTGTCCCAGGTGGACTCGGTGGCGTTCTTGGCATCGTCCAGCTGTTTGTTCAACTGGGCCGTCTGGTCGCGCAACGCCTGGAGCTTGGGTTTGGCCTCGGCCTTGACCGCGTCGCTGGAGCTGTCAATTTTGGCGGAGAGCTGGTCCAAATCCTTGTTGAGCGCGTCCAACTGGGCCTGCATGGCTTTGACGAATTCATCCTTCTGCGCAAAGGTGTAATCCTTCATGTCCTGCGCGGCCTGTTTGGTTTCGGTTTGAACCTTGTCAATCTGCTGCGAGGTGGTTTGCTCTTTATCGCAGCCCACCGCGAAAGCGGCGATGGAAAGGACGGTGATGACGGTGATCACCCTGTTTTGTTTTTCATAATTGTAATTTTCGTTGTTGGTTGATTGAGTGTGCAGTTGCGACTGCTAATTTGGCGAAACTACGCCATCGTCTGGTTTTTCGCTATGGGGTGTAACCCTACCGTGAATTTTGGATAGCTGCCCGGAAAAGGCTGGTCAGGCCGGATGGAAGCGGAATCAACCGGTGGCGCGGGTTGCCGTCACCACGCTTCCGCGCCCGATTCGCAGCCGCTTGCAGACAAACGCCGGTTGCCTGCCGCAAACGCCGTTCGCCTTAAGGAAATCCCCTTCCGCCTACAGGAATTTGCCGACGGACTGCCATCTCCCCGCAAAAGATGGCTGTCAGCCGGCGAAAGACGGCAGTCGTTTGTGAAAAGACAGCAGGAATTTTCCGACCGAAGGCAGTCCCACGGCGAAAGACCGCAGTCTTTTCCCGTCCGAAGGCAGGAATTTGGCAAAAGAAGGTAGTCTCCCGGCGATATATTGCTGTCTTTTGGCAAAAGACTACAGGAATGCGCGCGTTCCTGCGAGGGTTTTGGACCATGCCGGCATGCAAACTGACTGATTTACAGCGATTTAGGCAAAAATGGTCAAAAAGAGACAGTTTGGAGGGGGATTTAATTCCGCAGATGACGCGGATTTCAGTGCATTCGCTTTCCGGCAGGTGCAAACGTCGCGCAGGCGTTTGGCCATGACGCGGCAGGCGGTGAGCGAAATATCAATGCCAATCCACTGGCGTTGTATTTTCTGCGCCGCGACGAAAAGTCTGGGGTTAATGAAATTGTTCAAATTGCTTCACCAATTTTCCATGAGCAGTTTCAATTTCATCATGCAATCATCCTGACTGATTAATTCATGCGGTGTTATCTCACCTCGACGATATGCTTTGATTGCAACTTCACCAAAGACTGATTTCTGCTCCGTGTCGCTAAATTGCGAAATGTATTCCTCAAAGGTCATCTTTTTCGGCGTGGAATCATCGAGGTTCACAGGGACTTTGACTGAACGGCAATCGCTAATTTTCACCCAGCTAATTCTCATCTTTTTTAGTGGTTTGTTGAAGTAGATTGTGAATTCGTTGCCGGTGGTTGATTCGTTTGCGCTAACAGGCTCATTGATGGGGGAGGAGTTTCGGATTGAGTCTTATTATGAAACATTGTCCAAAGGCCAAATCCAACAGTCGCAATCAGTGTCGCAATCGCAACTCCTAAAATCCACGAATTTTGGCAAATAACTGTTTTGCCGTCTCGAATTCCTCGTTCATTCAAAATCTCATTTGCCGCAATATATTGAGGGGAAATGGTGTTAGACCTTGCCCTTATACGGATCAATTCATCGTTTAATTTGTCCGCATACTCGGTTCGCCAGCGTTCGATTTGTTGTTCCTCTGCCATAAATTTAGATTTTGATGCTATTGATTTTGTCGGCCAAGTGAGAATAATCCACCGTGCCGCCGCTTAAAGTTTTAAGGCTATTGAGTGTGATTGAAACTTCACTCCGAGGGTATTTGTTCAGCGCCGGTGTTGGCACGACGTAAAACTCCCACTGCGTTAGTTCGAGTGGATTAACAAATTCCTTGTCTTTGATAGCGTCTTCTTTTTTGTAAGCCAGCAAAGCGAATACATAAACATCGGCATGGCGTTTGGGTATCCCGCGATAGCCGCCCTTTTCCCAATCCAGTGCCTTCGTTTTGCGAATACTGAACTGAATAGTCGAATAGTCATCTTGAGGCCAGCTTTGAAGATATGCGGCTGATTTGACTTCCACCTTTGTCCCGTTCGGTGTTGTAAGGTCATACGTTGCCCATTCATTCCGCACGCCTTCTGCCGCGCCGATTGCCTTGGCAACAATAAATTCCGCCAAATGCCCGCGTGTGACGTTGTTCATGAGGTCAGACGCGCTCCATATCCAGAAATCTTTGATGGAGAAACCCAAATTATCATTGTTCACATGGAACTGTTCACCACCGTGTTTGGGTAAAATGACAGGCAGTTCAACTTTAGTTTTCATATTCAACGAGCAGTTTTAATTTTCCCCGAAAATCTGGTCGAGCATGACCTTGAGGTAGTGGCTGGCGACTCCGTCAAGCCGGGACTGGATTTGGGCTCAAGAGACTTTCGCCCCACCACAGAAGAACATTTGGCTTCCGATTTCTTTGCCATGCGGCGAAGTGTGCGCCGGAAATTTCGCCGCGTCAATTCCGGGGTGCTGCTGGCCGATTCAGGCCGGGGTCAATTTGCGGCATGGAAAGTTGTTCGAGGGACGCGCCTTCACGCTGCTGGAGGACGGCTTCGACGCGGGGCACATACATTTGCGTTTCGGCGGGCAGATGTCCGGCGATGGCGTCGTAGCTGTCCGCCTTGTAGCGGTCCAGAAGTTTTTGCACGGTTCCTTCACCGGCATTGTAGGCGGCCAGCGTCAGGCGCCAGTCCTTGAACCGGTCGTGAAGATATTTCAGATACTGCGCGGAGGCGGTCGCGCTCGGTTCCGGCTGGTAACGCTGGTCGCGCGGCCAGAGGGAGAGGCCGAACCGTTTGGCCGTGGCCGGCATCAATTGAAACAGACCCGCCGCGCCCGCCGGACTCAAGGCGCGCCGGTCAAATCCCGATTCCACCTCCGCCATCCAGACCAGTTCCGGCGGAATTTTTTGCGCGGTGAAAACCGGCTTCAACTCCGGCACATATTCGTTTGCCAGGGTCGGCCAGGGACTGACGGATATTTTTTTCACCCAAAGCTCGCGTTCCTTCTGCGGCGGGGGATTGGGAATGGGCCGGGGCTGCTGGTTGGTTTGAGTCGTTGGTGGCGGAATCGTGAGCCGGATTTCGTCCGCGACATCCAGATATGCCATCCGCGCCTTGAGCCACGCGGCGTAGGGCTGGGTTTCCTCGCTGCTTTCCAGCAACGGCAGGACGATTTGGGCGGTCTGCCGCAACGCCGCCAAGTCCACCACGTAGTCGCCTTGAAAACGCTGCTGCGCTTCGAGGAAGAATTGCCGGACCGCGGGGTCATCCACCGCGGGCAGCGCGTTGAGAACGTTCGTGTCGAGATTGTCCTGCGCCCATTGTTGCGCGCCCTGGATGAGGTCTGGGAGTGTGACGGTGTCGTTCTGCGCCCGCGCCACCGGCAAGCCTGCCAGCAGCAGCACGAGGATGAACCGAAATGATTTCATAACCAAATATCACTCTTCCATATTTTGATTGAATTGGAGGGGCGGAACTCCCGGCGGGCTGCAAGTCAATCAATTTTCGGCTCGCGAGCATGCCCGCCCTACCACTCAAGGCAGCTTCAACTTCCCGCCCACACCCATATTTCCCTGCGCCTCCTCAATCAATTCTCGGATGCGGCGCGCGTCAGCCTTTTTATGTCCATGGCTCGGCAGCGGGTCGCTGCCGCCGGACTGGATTCAATCAAAATGTCCGCCCAAATGATTCCCGTCTTGATGTGAACGGACGCGACCTTGGTGATGCTGATGCTGATTTCGTCGCGGCTGAACCACGACCGTTTATGCCGGGTGACCGCCTTGTCCGTCACCTCGATAATCGTGGGGAACAGCAAATTACCGCGCGTCCACCGGCTCGCTTGAAATTTTTCAGATGGCATGGCGTCACCGAGCATACGAATCAGAGTATCAGCCCTGGGCGACCGGTTCAATCTTCGCCAGTGAACCATTGTCTGTGCCGGCAACACGGATGGTCCGGCCATCTCCTTCCCCGGGACGATTGTCTCCCGGGGGCGCGGTGGCCGGCATTCCCAAGCGCGACTCCAGAAGCTTCGCGACCCGCTGGCGGCATTCCTCCCGATGCTGGTCCAGTTGCCTGCGATAGACCACGCCGAGTCCCGCAAAAGCCAGGAGGCTGATCAGCGATCCCAGACCCAGTGCCCAGATAAAATTCACGATGAATGGCGGCGACATTGTAGGGAAAGTTCTCCACCAGAATCGTTCCATAGCCAAGACCGGCAACAGCCAGCGCCGCCAAAATGGCCATCAGCCAAACCGCGCGGCGCACACACCGCATGTCACACTGAATCCGGACGATTCCTTTCACCAGTTCATGGCGCCGGGCGCTTTCGTCGTAACGAATGCAGTGCCGCAGAAACTCGGTATGTTTTTCGTGTTCGCTCATCACCGTTGAAGCCACCCCGTTCACTTTGCGGCATTTTCAGTATTCCATTTTTTCACCCAGCCATGATACGTCGTGGGATCGATCCTTCACCATCAGGTAAAACCAGAACATGTTTATTGGACCGCCCGGCAAAGGTTTCAAAAGTTGGTTCGTGGCAAGGCGGGGGCGAAAACCGGGGATACGGAGAACACCGTATATCCAGATTGAAACAATTGTCGGATATTGTGTTGAATTCCAGGCTCGCCGTTGAGAGATCAACTCCAGCCGGAGCCGAAATGCCAATATGAAGCGAGCATCAACCGGGTTGTCACAACGCTATGTGACGGCGTTGCAAAAACACCTGAAGTCAGGGCCGAGCGCAAACTTGCAACCGGCGTTGCGGCTGGGGCGCCGGGCGGTCGTCCTGGGGCTGGAGACGCTGGCGCTGGCCCGGATTCACGAGCGGGCAATCAATATCCTGGAATTATCCAAAAGCAGAAATGGATTCCTCAAGCAGGCGGAGATATTTTTTACCGAGGCCCTCACCCCGATCGTGGAAACGCATCGGGCCGCGCGGCAGAGCCAGATTCAACTGAACCGGCTGAACGGGATGCTGGGCCGGCGCACGGCGGAACTGGCCGTCACCCACCGCCAGTTGCAGCGCGGCATCGTCCGGCGCAAGAGCGTGGAAGCCGCCCTCAAGATCAGCGGCAAACACTACGCCAAGCTGTTGAAGGATTCCCTGCAACTGCAGGAAGGTCTGCGCCAACTGACGCATGAGGTGCTGGCGTCGCAGGAGGATGAACGCCGGAAGATCAGCCGCGAGCTTCAGGATGAAATCGCGCAGACGCTGCTGGGCATCAATGTCCGGCTGCTCACCTTGAAACAGGAGGCGCGGACCAACACCCGGGGCCTCAAGAATGAAATCGCCAGCACGCAGCGGCTGGTGCTAAAATCGGCCAGGTCCGTGCGGAGGGTCGCCCGTGAATTCGGTCACTCATGAAAGCGAGATTTTCCAGACACTATCAGGCGGGGCTAAAGGCGTATCTGAAGCAACATTCGGCGGCGCGCTTGCAACGGGCGCACGGCATGGGCCGGCAGGCACTGGCCGCCGGTCTGAACACGCTCGACATCGCCAAGCTCCATGAGCAAATTCTGGTCACCAGGGTGCTGCCCGGCGTTCCGTCCGGCAAACGCGTCAGGCTCATCCGTCAGGCGGGAACATTTTTTACCGAGGCCATCACCCCGATTGAGAAAGTTCAGCGCACGGCGCGGGAGGCCGCTCTTCACCTGAATAAAATCGTCGAGATGTTGAGCCAGCGCACGGTGGAGCTGGCCGCGTCGAACCTGGAACTGAAGCAGGAAATCGTCCAGCGCAAGGCGGTGGAGGAGGCGCTCAAAAAAAGCGAGCACCACTACGGCGAGTTGCTGGAACAATCGGACCACTTGCAGGCGCAGTTGCGGCAGTTGTCCCGCCAAATTCTCCTCGCCCAGGAGGAGGAACGCCGGGAGATCAGCCGTGAACTGCATGATGTCATCGCCCAGACCCTGACGGGCATCAATGTCCGGCTGGCCGCTCTGGCCAGGGAAGCCGCGACCAACACCAAGGGCCTCGACCGCAACATCGCCCGCACGCAGCGGCTGGTGGAAAAATCGGTGGACATCGTGCATCAATTCGCCCGCGAACTGCGCCCGGCGGTGCTGGATGATCTGGGACTGATTCCCGCCCTCCATTCTTTTGTAAAAACTTTTTCCAAGCGGACGCGCCTTCTCGTTCATTTGAAGGCTTTTGCGGCGGTGGAACAACTGGACATCGCCAAGCGGACGGTGCTTTTCCGGGTCGCACAGGAGGCGCTCACCAATGTCGCCCGCCACGCCCAGGCCAGCCGGGTGGAAGTGAGCATCCAGAAACTGCCGGAGGGCATTTGCATGAAAATAATAGACGACGGCAAATCCTTTCAGGTGGACCGCGTGTTGCACGCCAAGGGGAGCAAACGGCTGGGACTGCTCGGTATGAGGGAACGGCTGGAGATGGTCGGGGGCCGTTTTGAGGTTGAGTCCGTCAAAGGCACAGGCACCACCGTCATCGCCCAATTTCCGAATGTCAAAGTAACGCGGGGGGGGGGACTCGCATGGCGTCCGTTGACGCCCAGACTTGAATTATTATGAAACGAATCACTGTTTTGCTGGCGGAAGACCACATGATCGTGCGCGAGGGATTTCGCAAGATGCTCGAAATGGAAGACGACATTGAAATTGTCGGCGAAGCGCAAGACGGACGCCAGGCCGTCGCGCTGGCCAAAAAATTCCATCCCGACGTGGTGTTGATGGACATCGCGATGCCCCTGCTCAACGGTCTGGAGGCCACCCGCCAGGTGCTCAAAGTCCTGCCCGCCACCAAGGTGCTCATCCTCTCCGCGCACAGCGATGACGCGTATGTGAAAAACGCCACCGAATCCGGCGCCGTGGGATTTCTGCTCAAACAAACCTCCGCCCACGACGTGTGCCGGGCGATCCGGGAAGTCCAGAAGGGTAAAACATTTTTCAGCGCCTCCATTGCCCGGCGTCAGGATCGAATCCATCCGCTGTCGCCTGACCGCGCGGGCGGGTTCAAAAAGAAAGCCACACCATTGACTTCGCGCGAGATGGAAATTCTCCAACTCATCGCCGAGGGCAAGGCCAACAAGGAAACCGCGGGCGAACTGGGCATCGGCATCAAGACCGTCGAAAAGCATCGCGAGCATATCATGCAGAAGCTGGACATCCACGACACCGCCGGACTCACCCGTTACGCCATCGGCGCGGGCATCATCGAGAGCAGCGTCCAGTTGACCATTGTTTAGAACTGACCATTGATGAAGCCCTGATGACTGAAGAATAACAACGACTTCGATGCTTCAAATAATGCACAGCGCTGCGCAGCACGGCTACAACTGCCGATTCAAAGCGGTAATGAGTTCGTTCAACCGTTCAACGATCGCCTGCACATCCGATTGAGTGGGCGGATCCGAGGGAGCCAACTGCAAATAGAAAACACTGTCCGAGTTGGCCGCGCTGTTCGCATTGATGGCCGCGTTCACATCATCCATTGTGGGCCGGCTGGCAAGTTGTTGCGTGAGCGCGGTGATTTGCGCCGCCTGCGCGTCAATCAACGCCTTCAGCGCGTTCAACTGGCCTCGCATTTCGGCGGAGGACAGTCGGGTGTTGCTGGCTGGTTTGGTTGGGTCGAATGGCATAAATAATTTTGGTTCGCTAACTGGCTGAATGGTTGTCGGCTGGTTCAGGATCGGTTTGGCCCGCTCCGAGACCGGTCTGGACGGCGGCGAGATGGGTTTGGGCCGGGGCGAAACCGGTATCGCCCGTTCCCTGACCCGTCCCGGTTCCTCCCACACCGGTATTGCCGCCGCCGATACCGGTTTGGGCCGTTCCCTGACCGGTATAACTCCGGCCGATACCGGTATAAATCGTTCCGAGACCGGTGTTAACCACAGCAATTCCAGGGATTTACGCAGATCAGCCCGCTTTGGCTGGCTTCACAGCCGGAGTGGGCGATTTGGGATGGAGTTTCTTGCGCAAATTGGTGGCTTCCTGCGCCTGTTCGCTGTTGCGGCCAAAGGCCGTGATCACCTGGTCGCACAGATTGCTGGACTTGGCATAGGCGGTATCGCGGGCGGCTTCCACGATGACGGTTTGGTCGCGCAATTGCGTCTTGAGGTTTTCCTGCACGGCATTCTTCGCGCTCAAATCCGTTTTCGCGGTGTCCATCAGCGCCAGCATGGCCGTGGGGTCAACGCCCTTGGCCGTCATTTGTGTTTTGTAGGTGTTAACCATGTCCTTGGTGGACGTGCAAAAGCCAAGGACATCCTCAACCGGATAAGTGACTTTAGTATCAGCCATGATGTTATTTGGAGTTGTGTTGATTTGTTGGTCCCAGGAATAAGGCCCATCCCAAACAGCGAGAGGGTCGTCCGAATCGTATGTTAAATCCTGGGACATACGATAAAAACAAGCAAACTTCCGGCGAGGCTTCAATTAGAAAAGCGCGGTTGGATACGATTTCATTTTCATTAAACCAAAGGATTAGAAATGGCTTAAGACCGGCAAAATGACGATGGGCGGAAATGGGATTGGGGGACTGGATTTTTGGCGAAGTCCGATTATTCTCCCGGCATCGCTGGTCTTGGTTGGCGCAGCAGACACGCCCGGACGACGGGTTGCCAGCGTCCCCCTAGATGCCCTCGTCCCCTTCTGAGCGCCGCGGTGGCCGGCGTATTGTCTACAGCCACCAATCAAGCCGCCGGTTTCAGTCCCGTAGGGTTCTCCATGACGTAGCAGCGGACGTCAGTCCGCTCATTATTCCGGCGGGGGGAAGTTTGAGCCGACTCACCTCGGCTGCTACGGCGAAATTGATGCGCGTCCGGCGCGCCAGAGCATTCACTTTCCGGCAGAGCGCAAACGTCGCGCAGGCGTGTGGCCATGACGCAAAGGCATCGGCGAAATATCAATGCCAATCACTCGCGCGGATTTTCATGTCTCGCCATATCCCTCCTCTGCGGCGGCTTGCTGCGCCCGAAGAATGTCGTGCAGCGTCAGAATTCCCACCAGCGGTCCGTCCGGTTGTTCTTGCAGCAGCAGAAAGCCGGTCTTGGATTCGATCAGTTGCATTTCCACCTCGCGCAACGACAATTCCGGCCGGCAAATCGTGGCCTCCACCAATTCCGGCGGGCGCTTTTCCCGGATGGCGCGGGCGGCTTCTTCCCGCGTGAGCACGCCGCGAATTTGCCCGCCGATGACCACCGGAAACTGCGAGTACGGATAGTTTTGCAACAGGTTTTGCAATCGGTTTCAATTCCAGCGAATCAACGACAACGGGCTTGGGGTTGGCCAGCAGCGAGATGGGCTGCTTCTGCCATTCCCGCAAGTCGCGCGGCGGGGCGAAGCGTTCCACGACATGGCCGTCCTGTTCCAGCAGCGCGTCGTAAAAATTATGCCGCGCCATGCGCCGGCTGATGGCCTGGCTGATCAACGCCGCCAGCATCAGCGGCGGCACCAGCGAAAACTGGTGCGTCATTTCAAACACAATCAGGATGCTCGTCACCGGCGCGCGCACCACCGCGCCCAGCGTCGCGCTCATGCTGACGATGGTGAGCATGGCCACGCCTTCCGGCGACAATCGGAAAAACCGGCTGGAGTGATGCCCGCGATGCCCAATCCGGTCATCGCGCCGAAGAACAACGTCGGTGAAAAAATGCCGCCGCAGCCGCCCATGCCGTAGCAGGCCACGGTGGCCACGAATTTCGCCGCCAGCAGCAGCGCCGCCGTCTGCCAGATCAGCTTGCCGGTGAGCGCCTCCGACAAATCGTCGTAGCCGAGGCCGAACACGCCGAGCTTGCCGGTATAGCGAAAAACACGGCCACGCCCAGCGCCCAGCAGATCAATCCGCCGATGGCGGGCCGCAACCAGGCCGGCACGGCGGTCCATTTTTTTTGGCGGGCGCGCAAGACCGAGCGCCGATTTTTGAAACGCCACGCCCACGAGGGTTCCCGCCGCCGCCACCACCGGCACCAGCAAATACGAATACCAGGAAGGTTCGCCGATGGCCGCGAGTGAAAAAGCCGGTTGCGGGCCGATGATGCCATGCGCCACGAGCGCGCCGAGCATGGCGCCGATCAGCACGCTGCCGAGCAGCCGGCTGTTCAAGTCGCCGATCAATTCCTCCAGCACGAACGTCACGCCGGCCAGCGGCGTGTTGAAGGCGGCGGCCAGGCCGGCGGCGGCACCGGTGGCGGCACGCCAGCCGGCGCTTTTGCTTGGGTTCGCCCGCCACGCCCGCCAGCAGCGAACTGGCCGCGCCCGCCAGTTGCACGCACGGGACCTTCGCGGCCCAGGCTGCTGCCGCCGCCGATTTGCAGCGTGCCCGCGAGAAATTTCACCCACAGCACGCGGAACGGCACAAAGCCGAAATTTTTCCAGAACGCCGCCTTCAACTGCGGAATGCCGCTGCCGGCGGCATCCGTGCAAAACGAGTTGAGCAGCCAGCCGGAAATCAGCGAAGTCCCCAGGATCAACGCCAGGCTGCTCCACAGGAAGGTGGTGTGCGAACCGTGCGACAGCCGCACGATGCCGGCGCGGTAACAGCCATTCATCGCCAGTTGGAAGGCCACCGCCACCAGTCCGGCCACAAAACCATAGGCGCAGGTTTTGAGAATCGTGCGCGGACGTTCCGGCAGTTTTGCCAGCCACTCAACCAGTATTTTCACGTCCCCTCATGATGCCGGAGAATACGGCGGGTGAAAAGTTTCAATCGCGCCGCTTCGCGGACGACGAAGCCGCGTCCGGCGCGTCAGGGCATTCACTTTCCGGCAGGTGCAACGTCGCGCAGGCGTTTGGCCATGACGCACAGGCGGTGAAGCTGGCTTCGTTGAAAATAGCCCAGCCATTTATGGCTGGGAATACTCGCAAGCCAATTTCTCAAGTCCCGTCAGGGACGGCAGACAATGGTGGCCGTGCGCAAGCACCTTTCGTCCCTGACGGGACTTGGAACATTCCCAAACCGTGAACCCAGCCATAAATGACTGGGCTATTTTCAAAGACGGGGAAGATGCGGCCATCCACGCCCATGTCGCCGACTTGCACCTTGTTCGGGATGCCGCCGAGGGCGATGACGGCCCAGTTCTCAAACTCAAACGGCGGGATGACGCGCAGCTTCTCCACCGTCCACGGCAGGTCGCGGACGACGAAGCCGCGTCCGGCGCGCCAGAGCGTTTCGCTTTCCGGCAACGCGCAAACGTCGCGCAGGCGTCTGGCCATGACGCGGCAGGCGGTGAAGCTGGCTTCGTTGAAAATAGCCCAGCCATTTATGGCTGGCTTAAACGTCATCAACATAAAAAGTCCCGCAGGGACGAAAGAATTTCAATCCAACATCTCTGCCTGATAATCATATGAAACCATGCCGGCATGATATTTCAAAGGCAGGAACAAGCCGGCGTTCTGGTGTTTTTAGTGGCCGCTGAGGCGCTGGATTTCCTTTGAAGCGTTGAAGCGTT
This sequence comes from uncultured Verrucomicrobiae bacterium, assembly GCA_963711945.1. GTDB lineage: Bacteria > Verrucomicrobiota > Verrucomicrobiia > Limisphaerales > UBA11358 > UBA11358. Next base: position 86,784 of record CAVQGB010000012.1, read on the forward strand.
GAATGGTCAAGGAAGTCAAGTTGGTCATCAGACCATTGACCACATCAGCAAAGTGAGCGTCAAAGCGTATATGCGAGTAAGCGAATTCGGATTGGATCTGTGTTGAAAACAGGGTTTGTCCTGTCTTGGGGTCGTTGAAATCCCAATGGACACCCAAGTCCCCGGAGGTAATGCGGACATTTCCAACGGGTGGCTCAAGGCGTGAACTCGTTACCCGTGGGACGAGGAGGAGCTTCACATCACTGCGCGGAGGCTGACCGTCGAGCATCTGAACATCTCCAAACACTGATTGAGCCACGTAGGTTGCGTATTTCTGCAAGGCGGGTCCATACGAGGCATGGACTTTTTCACCAGCAAGAATTACATCCGAGTTGCCACCCACATAATCTGTGAACTCCTTGCTCAGACTTAATGCGACTGGGCAGGGCAATGTCGGAGTCGAGGCCACACCGGGATTGTAGGAGGATTCCACCGTTTTACAACCGATACAGGCTGCCAGCACGCAAAAGGTGAGAGCAAGCACAACAAAGCGAGGATAGTTCATGGGTGATTTTTGGTTTTTAGTCATGTTGTTTGATGGTCAGGGGTTCTTGGTTCCGCCAGATGCGGGAAAGATTGCTTCAACTAACTCGTTGGCCATGAATTCTGGATCGCGACGGATGGCAGGGAGGGCACGTCTGTCAGAGCCGGAGGCCAGCAACGCACCGGAATGGGCATCGTAGAATTTAATATCCAATGTCAATAAATACCAATACGTGTCCCAGAACCACTTGTCGTGGATGACGACCTTGCAGTCCGTGTCGGCTGGCATGGCGGGCAGCAAGCCGGAAGTGGCTTTCATATCATGGTCTGTCAGCGACTCTTGCACTGCATGAAGCGCCCGCAAATGATTTTCTTCGTGGGCACCAGCTTCATCGTCGCGCGATACGTAATATTTCTTCAGACCACTAAAATCCCCCCTGATGTTTTGAGTGGATATTTCAGGCTTCGGAAGTTCATTTGTGGCGCAACCGGCGGTCAGCCAAGTCAAACAAGCTGCAATCAATAATGGGCAGAATAGTTTTTTCATGGATTTTGCATTTCAGGATGCCGCGGTTCTTTTTGTGAAGGCGGGTTCATTAATTACGTCTTTTAGTTGGCTGGTTGGAAGAATAGGAGTGCGGGGGGCTTGGAGGCAAGCAAACACAGTTCTGTTTGCGAAACAGCGGCGGGCAGCGGAGTGCCCGCCCTACCTGCTTTCTTTGCCATGCGGCAAGTGTGCGCCGGAAATCCGGCAGCGTCAACTTTTTGGAACATCGCGGAATCGGCGGTCAAATGCAATTCCGGGGCCGGGTCCAGCAAATCTCCGAATGGGTAAAACACCGTATAGCGCGCGTCGGACATGCCGCTTATTGTCAGTGAAATGAGGAGAGATACTATTTTGAAAGAAGGTGAATCAACCGGTGCATCACTTCCCCGCGAGGCGGATTCGCCCCGCAACATTCTCGTGGTGGATGACGATCCGGACATCCGCCGGATCAACGCCATGGTGTCTGCATCACGCCGGCTACCACGTTGACACCGCCGAGGATGGCGCCTTCGCCTGGGAGGCGCTTGGCACCAGCCGCTACGATCTGATGATTACCGACAATAACATGCCCAATCTGACCGGCATGGAGTTGCTCAAGAAGCTGTATGCCTCGCGCATGGCCATGCCGTTTATCATGGCCACGGGAAAATTGCCGGAGGAGGAATTCGCACGATACCCCTGGCTCCGGCCCGCCGCCACATTGCTCAAGCCCTATACGGTCGAGGAATTGTTGGGAGCGGTGAAAAAGGTCCTGCGCGAAACCGATGACGATGATGCCGCCGCTGGTTTTGAGTTATTTCGCAGTCAGGATTTGAAGGCCAACAAAGTCCCGCAAACCGGAGAGCTGGCCAGCGCGCCGGTCCAAAGCCGGAAGAGTCCGCTCCGCCGCATTCTCGTGGTGGAGGACGAACCGGACATCCGCCGTCTCAATGCTGAAGTGCTGGAGAGTTCCGGCTATGAGGTGGACACCGCCGAAGACGGCTTGGCGGGCTGGAAGGTGCTTCATGCCGCCCGCCACGCCCCCGAAAGCTACGCTCTCCTGATTACCGACCACGACATGCCGGGATTGTCCGGCCTGGCGCTGGTCAAGAAGGCGCGCGCCGCCCGCATGGCCCTGCCGGTCATCATGGCCACCGGAACCCTGCCAACGGAGGAATTATTCACCCGATACCCCTGGCTCCAACCCGCGGCTGACGCTGGTCAAGCCCTATTCCATCGAGCAGTTGTTGGGGACGGTGGAAAAAGTTCTGCGCGCGACTGCCAGCCCCGGCGGGGAGATTGCGCCGCCGCCAAACGGGCCGTCAGACGGTGGCTTGCAGTTATGATGATTCCAGTCCCCACTCCAGCGTCCAGTGAAGGTTCCTCCGGCTTGGATACTTGGGCGGGGCTGGATTCGTCATGCAGGACGAAATTTCTGAATCATGGCGGCCCTGTGCCGCTGTGGTTGAAGGCGAGAATTCAAGCCATTGGCTTCCGACGTGGCGACCTCGAACGAACGCATTGGAAAAAAGTATGGCGTTCAATGTTTGTGGATTGATTCGGATATGTCGGGGCTGGATTTAATAAAAGTCCGTCGTGGGTAGAACACCGAATAGCGCCCTTCCGCTTTCCAGATTAGGCTCACAGCATGATTAATAAAACACTCAACCAAATTGAAGGCAATATATGTCACTGATATCCCTCATCGTCACCCTGATCGTCGTGGGCGTGCTGCTCTGGCTGGTCAACACCTACATCCCAATGGACGGAAAGATCAAAAAAATTCTTAACGCCGTCGTGGTGATTTGCGTCGTCGTATGGCTGTTGTTTGCCTTCGGCATCATCAATCACGCCGGCGACATCCATGTCCCGCGGGTCAACTAGCCAATAGGCGTTGACAAAAATGAATGGGCCTTTGCCGGGCGTTAAAGGCTTCACGGAAAATTGCAGGAAGAGTCAGATTTGTGACTTCTGTAAATCGGTGAGGGGAATTTCAAAACCCGTTCCAATGCATGATGGATTTTTGCACCGGCTGGACATTCTATCAATTGACTTTCACCGGAATCCGCGTCTAATTCGGCCCCATCAAGTTGCTTGAATACATTTTGCTGGCGGCCAGTTCGCTCTTCGTGATTGTGGACCCACTGGCCGTTGTGCCGGCGTTCCTTGCCATGACGCCGAACGATACGGCGGAACAGCGCATCCGCACGGCGCGGCTGGCGTGTTGCGTGACGGCGGGCGTCCTCGTGTCGTTTTCCGTGGCCGGCCAACTGGTTTTCAAGGTCATGGGCATCACCATGCCGGCGTTTCAGATCGCCGCGAGCATTCTGTTGCTCATCGTGGCGCTGGACATGGTGCGGGCCCAGCGTTCGCGCGTTCAGGAGACTCATGAAGAACGGAACGCCGGGATCGAAAAGACGGATATCGCCGTGACGCCGCTGGCGATTCCGATGCTCGCCGGGCCGGGTGCCATCTCCACGACGATTGTGCTCCAGAATGAAGCGAAGGACATCCCCCAGCACATCGCGCTTTACGGTTGCATCGTGGCGGTGTCGCTGGCGAGCTACCTGATTTTGAGAATCTCCGCGCGTGGCGCGCGCTGGTTGAGTCCAATCCTGATGAGCATCGCCATCCGCATCATGGGATTGCTGCTGGCGGCGGTCGCCATTCAATTCATGCTCAATGCCATCAAGGCTTTCCGGCTGGATTTGCTTGGGCTGCAGGCGACCTAACTTGCGGATTCCAAAGAGAGGCCGAAGTCATCGGGTTACACCTGATAGCGAAGTCCACGCCCATCGCGTAACGTTACAAGTTATGAAAATCCTTCAATTAACCGCCATTGCCGTCCTCCTCTCCTCCACTGGATGCCTTGTTTCCGACGGCGGAGGGGGCAGGCACGGACATGCAAGATACGAACACCATGACGCAGTCATCGTCGGGCCTCCGGCAGTCGTCGTGCGCGTGCCGGAAGTAGTCGTGCGTCCGCCGGAAGTCATCGTGCGGTGATTCACGCGCCCGTTTTGATCTCGGCATGGGTAAAACACCCCAGGGACACCACGCCGTATGCAGGTGTAATTTACCAGCCATGAAGTCCGGTGCTTTATCGCAAACCAAAAATTCAGCCGGCACAAAACCGTCCGTGCCAGCTGCATCATCAAACCGAACCGAAATTGCCGCCATTTCATCGCGGGCCGGGGTCACCAGGATCGCCTGCGCCTTCTTTCTGACCCTAGGCGCGACTTCAGTTCCCATGAAGCTGATCACGGAGCGAGCCGGCATCACCGCGCCAGTGTTCCATGAAACTCGCATCGAACCTTGAGAAGCTCGCACCCCCGGAGGATTGAACAATTGAACAAGACTGGTTGTGGTATCAGTGCCGGGAGTCATGGCGCGTTAATCCGGGCGCCGGATTCATCAATTCCCGCATGGGTAAAACACCGGATAGCTGGCGCGCCGCATCCCGGATTATGCTTCAACTTATGAAAATCAATGGCCGGAGGAAGTCCCTGACATCTGGCGAATTCATTGCCCCCGCGCACAACGCCTGGGAAGAGCGCCGGGCCAGTGGATTTGTATGGCTTGCCGCCAACGCACCGCAGATCGAGTTTCGAGGACAACAACGCTTCGTGTTTTCCAAACGCAATCTCAATTTCCTGCCGTTTTAAGGGAACAACCGGGATGGCCATGAAGGTTTGCCTCACCCATTTGCAACCGGGTTCCCGGAAGGAACACGTTGCGCCGACTGCGCTGGACGCACGGGAGATTTTCGGCTCAAGGCCCGGAAGGCGGGCAGCTTGAAAATTTCACCGGGCGGGGGAATCCGAGGTTCGGCGCTGGCGGTCCTTGTAATCCTGTCTTTTTGCCTCCCGCCTTTCGCCCGCGGACAGGAGCCTGCCGCAGGTGTCACCCGCCCGCCGGCTGCGGAGACCGTTGTTCTTCCCCAATCCGTCCCCGACCCGCTCGAACCGTTCAATCGGGTGATGTGGGGTTTCAACAAAGGGCTGATGACCGATGTCATCAAACCGACGAGCCGGGCCTATCGGTTTGTCGTTGTGAAACCCGTCAGGAATGGAATCGGGAATTTTGGCAGGAACCTGACTTATCCGGGACGATTGATCAACAATCTGCTTCAGGGAAAGTGGAGCGGCGCCCGCGATGAATCCTACCGGTTCGTCTGCAACACCACGGTCGGGGTGGCCGGGTTCTGGGACGTGGCGACCAAATGGAAGATTCAGAAATCGGACGCGGATTTTGGCCAGACGTTCGGCCAATGGGGCTGGAAACCGCAATTCTTTTTGATGCTGCCGGTGTTCGGACCAAGCAATGACCGGGATACCGTGGGCCTGGCCGCCGATACGGCCGCCAATCCGCTGCTCTACATCGCCCCCTACAAATTCGTCGCGAACGATCCGCTGACATGGCTCGGCCCCTATACTTATCTCAGCTACGGGATCATGTATAACAATCTCTCCGACAGCGTGGGCGGATATGTGCGGTTCAGTCAGGCAGAAATGGACCCGTATTCCGAGGTTCAGTATGCCTGGACGTTCGCGCGGGCGAACCGGGTGGCAGATTTTCAGGTAAAAGGCAAACAGGACCCGGCCTCGCTCGAAACCCTCGAATCCGTTTTCTTCACCTACAAAGACCCGGAATTCCCCGGTCGTGGCAAAACCCGGTCGGTCCTGATTCCGGCCACGGACAAGAAGTTAAAATTCACGTTCTGGTTGCAACCGGGACAAGCGAACGTGGTCTACATCGTTCCCGGCCTGGGCGGTCACCGCCTGGCCGAAGCCTCCCTGGCGCTGGCCGAGCTGGTCTACAAAAACGGCTTCTCCGCCGTGCTGGTCAGCAGCCCGTTCAACTTCGAGTTCATGGAAAGCGCCTCGACTGCGGCGCTGCCGGCTTATCTGCCGGTGGATGGCCATGATCTGGATGTGGCGCTCACCGAGATTGATCGCCGCCTGAACGAATCGTATCCGGATCGGTTGGGCAACAAGGCATTGATGGGTTATTCGATGGGCGCGCTTGAATCGTTGTTCGTCGCGGCCACCGGGCCGACGAACCAGTATTCCGTCATCACGAAGGGGCGGGTGCTGCGCTTCCTCGAAGGGAAACAGGGCGTGAAAGAAGTGAGAATTGCCCCCGTCACGAACCGGGTGCCGTTGATTCAATTTGACCGTTTTGTCGCCATCAATACCCCCGTCCGCATGGCGCAGGGGATTTCCAAGCTCGACGAATTTTACCGCGCACCCTTGAGCTGGCCGGCCACCAACCGGACCGACGACATCGAGAACACCTTTCTCAAGGTGGCCGCCTTGAGCCAGGGCACGCTCACGCCGCAAACCTCGCTGCCCTTTAATGCCATCGAATCCAAGTTTCTCATTGGACTGGCCTTCCGACTCTCGCTGCGGGACATTATTTACAGCAGCCAGCAGCGGGACAACATGGGCGTTCTGCACCACCGGATTGAGAATTTCCGGCGCGACCCTGTGTATCAGGAAATCCTCCAGTATTCCTACCAGGACTATTTTGACAAATTTGCGATCCCGTATTATTCGGCCCGTGGCGTTGCCTCGCCTGCGGAAACGCTGGAAAAAGCCGGCGACTTGCGGACGTATGACGCCGGTTTGCGCGCCAACCCGGACATCCGCATCATCGTCAATCAAAACGATTTTCTGCTGACGGACGCGGATCTGGCCTGGCTCCATGCCACCTTTGCCACGAATCAATTGACCGTCTTCCCGCAAGGCGGACACTTGGGAAATCTTTTCAATCCGGCGGTGCAAAAGGCCATTTTGGCGGCGCTGACGCCCATGAGGCCACCCGATCCCAAACCGGATGTGCTGCCTAAGAAATAGGGCCCGCCTGCGTGGCCGACCTGCCGCGACGGTGCGCGAGCACGGCGGGAGCACGTGCCACAGACGAGCAAACTGTTCAATTACCTCGACCGCCACGAGTTCTCGGCGGTGTTCAATGCGCGGAAGCCAAAACAAAAGCGCAGGAAGAAGAAAATTATGGCATTCATCGTTTCGACGTTTTGGCCGGGATTTTTAGCCAGATGACGACGATGGAGACGAAAAAGGCCAGCGCGAGCAACAGCTCGGAGGGATTGAAGCCAAATTTAACCTGGAAAAACGCGAGGAGGCTGCCGGCGAGCATGGCGGAGTTTTCAAAACCATTTTGGGTGGCAATGGTTTTGCCGAGTTTGTCCTTGTGGGATTCGGCTTGCAACGCGGCGTTGAGGGGAATCAAAAAGAGTCCCGCAGCGAGACCGGTGACAATGAGTATAGCCGTTGACAATTCTATTGGATAATCCAGCCCATGCCCCATCAACCAGCCGAGGCTGCCGAGCGCGGCAATGGTCCCCGCCAAAAGCCAGCCGTAACGGCGGGTGTGGCGCAATTCGCCCACGGGATAGAACTGTCCGGCTGCAACGCTGCCCAGCATGAGGCCGATGCTTAACCACAGACCGAGCAGGTTGATTTGGGTCATGGTGGTGAGTTTCAGCACTTGTTGTCCCCAGGGTTGGAAGTTCATTTTCAGGATCGCGCCGCAAATCCAGAACATCGCCGTGCCCATCAGGATGCGCGCCAGCCGCTTTTGGGATAACAGTTCTCCGGCGTTGTGGAAGAATCCGCTCACGCTGTCGCGCAGCCGGACTTCGGGATAGGAAGGGGTCCGCGACATGAAGAGATTCAGCGCGAGTGACAGGGCATAAATGCCCGCAACCAGGACGTAACAGGTGACCAAAGAGGCATGATCGAAGGCCAATGCGCCGCTGATGCTGCCGGCAAGGATGGCGGCCAGGGTCAGGAACTCCATCATGCCATTGGCTTTGACCAGTCGTTCGTTGGGGAGGATTTCAGGCAGAATGCCATACTTGGCTGGCGAATAAACGCATGCCCCAATGCCGACCACGAAATATCCGATCGCCTGCCACACGGGAGCGCCAGTGATACCGAGAGCGGTGATGCAGGTCCCGATCAATTTGATGAGATTCCCGCCGAGCAGCCAGCGGTTCTTGGCAAAGCGGTCATTGAGATAACCCGCCACCGGGGCCAGCAGGACGTAGGGGACAAATAAAAGGCTGGTGTAATAAATGTTGTCAAAGCTCTGGGTTTGGGCGGAGATTTTGCCGTCTCTGAACTGATTCATGATCGGGCCAAGAATCACGACCAGGATGAAGTTGTCGCCAAACGCGCTCCAAAACTGGCTGGCGAGGAGAAGGGGATAGTTGCGCGCGGGCTTCATTTGAATCGAATTTGCAAAGTGCTTGTGGACTCATCCAAATTATTTATTTCGCAGCAGAAATCAGCGCCTGAAGTTCGCGGTGATTCACCTTGCCGGTGCCGAGCTTCGGAATCTCCTTCACCACTTTGATTTCGCGCGGCACGCTGAGATTCGTCAGGCCCTTGGCTTTGATGGCGTCGCGGATTTCGTCCAGGGTCAGCTTCGGTTCGTTGGTCACGGCGATGAGCATTTCGCCTTTGCCCTCATCGGGGCGCGTGATGACGGCGACCTGGCAGCGCAAACCATATTGCGGAAACGCGCCCGCCAGCGCGTCTTCGACCGCCGAAAGGCTCACCATCTCGCCGCTCACCTTGGCAAAGCGTTTCATCCGCCCGAGGATGTGCAGGTAGCCGTCGGCATCCACGCTCACGATGTCGCCGGTGTCATACCAGCCGCCGAGGGCCTGGAATTTCGCGTTGGCCTCCGCGTTCAAATAGCCTTTCATCACGTTGGGGCCACGCACGAACAGCCGCCCGCCGTCGGCCACGCCTTCGACCGGCTCCAGCTCGTATTCCATGCCCGGGCAGGAGGCGGCCCACGGAGCCGTAGCGGGGTTCGAGCGGCGTGTTGACGCTCACGCACGGAGCGCATTCCGTCGCGCCATAACCTTCGAGGATGCGCACGCCGTATTTCTGCGACCAGGCGAGCGCGGTGGCTTCCTGCAACTTCTCCGCGGCGGCAAACAGATACCGGAGGCTGCGGAAGTCGTAGGGATGCGCCTTGCGCGCGTAGCCGTTCAGGAAGGTGTTCGTGCTGATAAACACCGTGCAGTCGCGGTCGTAAAGCACCGACGGCACCATGCGGTAATGCAGGGGCGAAGGATAGAGGAAGACATAGATGCCGCGCACCAGCGGCAGGAACGTCCCCACCGTGAAACCGAAGCTGTGGAAGAGCGGCAGGCAGTTGAAGACACGGTCGCAGTCGGTCAAATCGGTGACGGCCAGCATCTGGCGGATGTTGGCGAGGAGGTTGCCATGCGTCAGCTCGACGCCTTTGGGCACGCCTTCGGAGCCGCTCGTGAAAACAATCACGGCAGTGGAGTCGGCTGAAGGCTGAGGTGCTGAAGGCTGAAGGCTGAAGATGAAAACATGCCGGAGCAGCGTGAGGAATTTCCGGGAGCCGGTGATGCCGGCGCGCACGTCTTCGAGATAGATCAGGCTGATGCCCGCTTTCACAAAATCGTCCGCGTTGAGCCTGGCGCGCTCCAGAAAGGCGCGCGAGGTGACGATGTGTTTCAGTCCGGCGAGTTCCGCGCACGCCAGCATGGTGGGCGTGCCCGAGGAGAAGTTCAGCATGGCGGGCACTTTGCCCAGGCTCCACAAGGCGAGGATGACCACCGGCGTGGCGTTGACATTGGGCAACAACAGGCCGACCCGCTCGCCGCCCGTAACTGCGCCGCGCAAGGCATGCGCCAGCACGTCCGCCCCCACCATCAGCTTCCGATAGGTCAGCTTTTGCAGCGTCGCGTCTTCGAGGATGACGTGGCCGGGATGTTGGCGGGCGGTCTCCGCCACCGCCGCGAGGACATTCTGCGCGCCGAAAGCCATCTCGACCTCGAACTGCTGCCGCACCATCTGGTCGCGCAGCCAGTTGGTCAGCAGCGCCCGCGCGCGGCCGGTGCTGATTTCGCCCAACTCGGGTGCGGTCAGCAGGGCGCTGAAATGCGCGGTCACTTTTGGAAAACATTTTTTCCAGCCCGGATTGGGGGAAAACGGCAGGCGTCCGGCGCCGCGCAGGTAAGCCGTGATGACTTTCGCCTTCGTTTTGAAAATCAAGAATCCGGTGCCGTCGAATAGCTTCATCAAGGTGCCCGTGCGCGACAGGCGGCCTTCGGCAAAGAGCACGAGCCGCCCGCCGCCTTTGAGAAACTCCGCCATGCGCTTCACGGCGTAAGGCGAACTGGTATCAACGGGCAGGGTGTAGCGGTTGATCATGATTTTCCGATGCAGCCAGCTCGTCTGCGCCGTGAGGCTCGAAGTGACGAACTTCCAATCCTCATCCAGGCAGACCCAGAGAAACAGCCAGTCAATCCAGGAGGCGTGATTCGGAATCAACAGCACCGGGCCGGGCGTTTTCAGCGCGTCCAGGTCGTAAGCCCGGAAGCGGAACAAGACCCGGAGCAAAAAGCGGAAGACAGTTTTCATGGCGTTGGGAAGTGCATCATTTGGGGGCGCGCACTTCAAACAAAATTTGTGCCTGGCAAACGTGATTAGAATTTGATGCTGATGCCGAGGCCAGGGACCAGTCTCTCTGGGATTATCGCCTCCCGATTTTGATACACAGGAGTCAAATTTAGCTTCAAGGCAAAAGTCTTGCGAGCCGAGGAGTTCGTAATTGAATTTGCGATCCACCACCGTGAACGCGGGTTTCAGCGCTTCGCCGGACTTGGGCTGTAATGCATCAATACTTCTCGATGGGAGGTCCCTTTGAAAGTTGAAACTGGTGTCACTGAGTTCTGTTGCGGAGGCTTCCACTCGGTGGATTGATTGAAAAATTTGTGTTGTCCAGGAAGCCGCTGTTGTTCGTTGCCGGATGCGGGATGGATCCAAGTTTGCCGTCCAAATAATCCGGGGCAATAGCCAGGCGCAAATCCATATTCGTGCTGAAGAGGTCCGGTCGGTTGGAATAGGAACAGGGATAAACCCCTTGCAGTCCCCGGCCGGCGAGAGGCATGTCACAGCCGATCTCAAGCAGATTGCGAGGCTCGGGGTCCATCTGGGCCAGGCAATGGGGTCCGGTCAAAAGCCACAGCCCTGCCGCCAAAGGCAGTTGCGCGAGCGTGAACAAGTTCATGGACATGCCCCCTCCGGGGTAGGCACAAGCGCGCCGGACGATGTTTTTTTGACGCTGGCGGCCACGGGGTGGCCGGATTGCGTTTCGTGAACGACCGGGCGGTCCGTCACCAACAGAATTGTGATTTGTTTCATATTCACCGACAAAACAGAATGGATTATTGTCCAGCCATCAGGCTGTTTGATCCCTGGCCGACGAGGCGCCAGCCACGGCAAACTTTCGCGTAGTGGCCTTCTTGTGTCTATGGGGTGAATACCCCATGGCAGCGGCAATATTTCGCCGTCCATCATAGGAGCGCTTATGAAACAATTCCGCCATGAACGCTGAACCCCCCGCAACCTTCGTCGCCTCCATCCCTGGTACTGCCCGCGAACGAGTCGCCGTGCAACCACACAAAATTCCACTGGCCGCCAAAGTGGCTGCCACAGCCTTCCTTGCCGTGCTCGTTCCGGTTTATTTGCACGTCTATGGCCCGGCCAACTTTTTATGGTTCTGCGATGCCGCCTTAATTCTCACGGTGGCGGGCATGTGGTTGGAAAGCTCCTTGCTCATCGGCATGTGCGCCGTGGGCATTTTGCCGCCGCAATGCCTCTGGCTTTTGGATTTCGGCAGCCATTTTCTGGGCTTTCACTTTCTGAACCTGACCAGCTACATGTTCGATCCGCATCTTCCGCTGTTCACGCGCGGGCTATCGCTTTTTCATGGATGGCTGCCCCTTCTGCTCGTCTGGCTCCTGTTCCGCCTGGGCTACAACAAGCGGGCTTTGCTGGCCTGGACCGGCTTGGCCGCAGGGTTGGTGCTCGTCTGTTATTTCCTTACTCCGCCTGCTGGCGCCCATCTGGCCAACGACAATGCTCCCGTAAACATCAATTATCTTTACGGTTTCAACGACCAGCAGCCGCAACACTGGGTCAACCAAAACCTTTATGTCATCCTGTGGTTTGGCGTGCTGTGGCTCGTCGCTTTTCTCCCCACGCATCTGGCCTTGCGCAAAGTATTCGCCGCGCCGCCGCCAGCGGCTGGACGGAAAATCACGGTTCGATTTTTGAATTCTTCCCTTCCGGCCGGCCAAGGCTGGATTCATTGATGTTTGGTCGGGTAATACCTGATAGCCCGGCAGGACATCCGGGCGCATGATGTTGAAGTGAACTGAAATATTGTTCAAAAAACAAAAGCCAGCCCACCGATTAATCAACAACCATGAAACACAATCATAACCATGACAATGTCCCGGATGCCGGCCTGCAACTCGTGCCGGTTCGTTTTGAATTCACGCATCCAACAGCCAAAACCGTTTGCCTCGCGGGAACCTTCAATCACTGGCAGCCTGAAGCCAAGACGCTGCATTCCTCCGGCGCCGGCAACTGGTGGAAGGAAACATCCCTTGCACCCGGCACCTACGAATACTGCCTCGTCGTGGACGGTCAATGGATGCCCGATCCGCTTGCGAGAGAAACCGTGCCGAACCCGTTCGGCGGGAAGAATTCGATTTTGCATGTGGCCAGTTCGCCGGAAGCGGCCCATCTCGCCGATGCGGAAAATTTACCGTTGAAAAACGCAAACAAACCAAAACCAAAAAAGATATGAACAAACAAACAAACGCAACCAGTAATGACATGGGCACTCTCGCCGAAGATGCGCGCGCCTTGATGGCCGCCACCGCCGACGTGGCCGGAGAAAAAGTCGGGGATGCCCGCAAACGTCTCGCTGCCGCGCTGGAACGCGCACGGGAAATCGCAGGCAATGTCCGCGACAAGGCGGTCGCCGGCGCGAAAGCGGCGGATGAAGCCGTGCATGAAAATCCCTATCAAGCCATCGCCATCGGCGTCGGTGTCGGGGCGATTCTCGGCTTTCTCGTCGCCCGCCGGTGCTCCCGCAATTGCGACTGATTGGGCTATGGAAGAATCCACCGCCAGCTTCAGGCAACTGTCCGCGACCTCGAAAACATTTGCGCGGCGGTTGTTGACCATCGGGGAAAACCGACTCGAATTGTTGACGGTGGAAGTGCAGGAGGAGCGCGAGCGTCTCCTGCATGCGTTTCTGCTGGCCCTTGGCGTGGCGACTTTCGGCTTGCTTGCCGGCCTTGCGCTCACGGCGGCCCTCGTGGTTTGGCTGTGGGCCTGGCCGGTCACCGTCCTGCTGATCTTGACCGGACTCTACGGATCCGCCGGGATCTGCCTCTGGCGGCGCCTCAACCGGCTGCTGCGCGACTGGCAGACGCTTTCCGCTTCGCTCGACCAACTACAAAAGGACCGCGCATGTCTGGAAAAAATCCTCGAATGAACCCGCTCAACTCGCGGAAGCAATTGTTGATCGCCGAAAGCGAACTCAACCGCGCGCAACTGTTTCAGGAATGGCGGACGATGGCGGACGAAGTCCGCTCGCTCACCAGCCAGGCCAGAACCATCGGATCTTTTGCATCCGCCGCCGCATCAGTGGTTGCCGGCCTTGCCTCCTTCCGCCGCAAAAAGCCGGCGCCGGTTGAGGAAAAACCTTCCTGGTGGCGAACCATCCTGAAAGGCGCTGGACTGGCCAGCTCGCTCTGGTCGGAATTTCGTTCGCAAGGCCACGATCAAACTGGACTCTGATTCATTGGATCCGGGAGTCATGGTTTCACCTGATAGCGACCAAGCGTCATGTTGGATTATTCTCATCTCATGAATAAAACAAAGCTTTCATTAAAGTCAGGCAAAGCCGCAATCGTGGTGAGCGTTATGCTTCTCGGCACGTTGACCGGCTGCGTGGCTTATGTGGACCGTCCGCCCCAGGGGAGCGTGTATGTGGCACCTCCCGTGGTGGTGGAAGACGACTACATTTATTACCCCGACTACGAAATCTATTACAGCAGCAGCCGGCATCAATACGCCTACTTGGAAGGCAGGACGTGGGTTTCACGGCCTGCTCCGCGCGGTGTCTCGGTGAACGTGCTGCTCGCTTCGCCGTCCGTGCGCATGGATTTCCATGATTCCCCGGCAAACCACCATGCAGCCGTGTCCAGGCAGTATCCGAAAAATTGGAAGCCGTCCGGCTCAAATCAAGACCAGAACGATAACCGGAAGGACGACCGGGGCGACCAGCAAAGGGGCGGTCGCGGAAGATAACCGGCGAATCACATTACCACAATGAAAGACACATTATGTTAGGACCTGTTTTATTGGTTTTGCTCTTCCTGCTGTTGCTCGGTGCGCTCCCGACGTGGCCACACAGCCGGAGTTGGGGTTATTACCCGAGCAGCGGACTGGGCGCGCTTCTGGTTGTTTTGGTCGTCCTGCTTTTATTGGGCATAATTTGAGCAGGATGGCCGAACGCCATCAGCGGCAGGTGCGGCAGGTGAATGGGTCAAATGGCGGGCGGTCATCTTCTTGGGTGGCACCCGCGCAATCCAGACGAAAGGCAAAATTATGTTACAAAGCATCAAACAAATGCACGGAAACAAACTCGGCGCATCGGATGGCGACATTGGCCATGTCAAGGATTTCTACTTTGACGATCAGAACTGGGCGGTCCGTTATCTGGTTGCGGACACAGGCTCGTGGTTGCCGGGGCGGCAGGTGTTGCTCTCGCCCCATGCCATCGGTGGTCTCCATCAGGCCGGGAAAGTCCTGCGAGCAGAGCTGACCCGGAAGAAGATTGAGGACAGCCCGGCGATTGAGTCGCACAAACCGGTGACGCGACAACATGAAAAAGAGTATCACCGTTATTACGGCTGGCCGGCCTACTGGCTGGGAGACGGGACGTGGGGCATGGGCGGCGTTTCGATTTTGGAAACGCCAGTCAATACCTTTCCCGGACAAGTCATCTGCCGCGAGCAATCCGCAACCCAAACCTGGCGATGCGCATCTGCGCAGCACCCAGGCGGTGAGTGGCTACCACATTCAGGCCACTGACGGCATCATCGGCCACGTCTGCGATTTTATGATGGACGACAAGAGTTGGGCCATCGGTCAAATCGTCGTCAAAACCGGGCACCGGTTCACCGGCAACGAGGTGCTGATTCCCGTGGGGAAAGTGAACCGGATCAGTTACGACGACTCCACGGTGTTCGTGAACTTAACCAAGGAAGCTGTCGAGAAAAGTCCCGCAAACCATCTGCCTCCGGTTCGCGCGGAAGGAAATGCCCCGCCAAGCCAAAGCAACAAACAAAAAAACAAGGAATTTACAATTATCTGAAGGCCAGCACCCCAGCGGAAGCGCCCAAGATGGGTGAGACCGAAAGCGACATCTCCCAGGAGCGCCGGTCGGAACTGAACGTGTTGATGAACCGGCGGCTGGCAGACGCCGTTGACCTGCAAATGCAGTTGAAGCAGGCTCATTGAAACGTCAAGGGGCCGGGCTTCATCGGATTGCACGAACTGCTCGACAAGGTCGTCCGACGGTGGATTCCCATGTGGACATGACAGCCGAACGAATCGTGCAACTCGGCGGCATCGCCGAAGGGACGGTGCGCATGGCGGCGGAGCGCACGCGGCTCCCCAAATATAAAATTTTGAGACCCGTTGCGGCCAAACTCGCGGCAACGCCGCTAACTCCGGTTTTCCCGCAAATGCTTAACACATTGCGGCCAGTAATTCGTCCAACGGCACAGTGGCGAAGCTGGTGGCGGAATCGCTCATCGCGTAGGGAATGACGAGTTCGCGTCCGTGCAACAAAGCGCCACAAGTGTAGACCACATTCGGCACGTAGCCTTCGCGCTCCGATTCGTTCGGCGAGAGCAACGGTTCGCGCAAGCGGCCGATCACGCGCGACGGGTCGTTCAAATCGAGCAGAAACGCGCCGAGACAATACTTGCGCATCGCGCCCACGCCGTGACTTAACACCAGCCAGCCCGCCTCGGTCTCAACCGGCGAACCGCAGTTGCCGATCTTGATGAATTCCCACGGCTGTGCAGGCGGCAGCAACAGCTTGGGCGTCTGCCAGAAATGGATGTTATCCGAGAACATCAGGAGAATGTTCTCGTCGTCCTGCCGCGACAGCATGGCGTATTGCCCGTTAATCTTGCGCGGGAACAGCGCCATGCCCTTGTTCTGCACCGCGGGGCCGTTGAGCGTGTTGAATTTGAAATGCACGAAGTCCGGCGTCTCCAGCAATTGCGGCAGGGTGATCTTGCCATCGTAGGCGGTGTAGGTTGCGTAGTAGATGAAGCTGCCATCGTCGTTTTGGAAGCGGACAAAGCGCGCGTCCTCGATTCCGTTGCTCTGGCTGGGCGCGGACGGGAAGAGGACGCGCTGCGAAATGCTGCTCTCGGGTGCGAAGTCCACTTCGTAATTGGATTCCGCCAGCAACAGGATGCCGCGCGCGGCGCGGACCGCCGTGGCGTCGGAGGTGTCCGTCAAACCCGACGCCTGGAGAACCTGGTGCAGTTCCTTCAGCGTGAAATCCTCGTGCAGCTGGTCCAGCACTCGCCGGCAAAAATCGTTTTGCACGCCCGCTTCCTCAAGTTTGTGGGCAAACAATCCCTTCACGTAGGCGACGTTGGGCACGCGTTCCGGCTCGGTCACGAACGGCACGGGCGGCGTGAGCGTGATGCGATGGTGTGCGCTGACCGTGCCGGTGCGGAACGTGATGGAGGAAATGTGTCCCTCGCCCGTGGCGCGCAGGCTCAAGATGAAACGCAACGCACCCTTCAGCAGTCCGGACTGGTCGGGGTGCGGCACAATGGACGGATTGAACAGGGCCGCCGATTCCGGCGAATACTCGTGCGTGAAATAAGCGCCGATGAGCATCTGCCGTTCGGGCGACGGCTGCGCGCCGGGTTCGAGGTAAATGTCCACTTGTCCGAAGCGTTTGCGGAAAATGTCCTCCACCCGTTCGTGCCGGTTCGAGAATTCGCCGAGCACCTGGCTCAACAGCATGGCGACTTCCTCCTCCGGCAACGCCATGACGCGCGCGACGATTCGCCGCGAAATGTCATCGGAAGTGGGACGAAACGGGCGCAGCAGCACGCGCGAACGGTCCGGCGTCAGCGTCGGCCCGATGCGCTTGGCGTGGAGGAAGGAAGATGTTTGCTTGGTCATGAATTTATTTCTGCCTCCGGAATCAACCGTTGGGGTATTGCTTCCCAACGGGTTCCTTGAAACTGGTGAGGGTGTTCTGCAACGCCTGCATTTCCGCGAGCGACAACAGGAAGGCCAGCGTGGATTCCGCACCCTGGTTTTGACTCAACCGGTCCACGTGCAGACCATCCCGACAGCCGCCGGTGGTTGAGTCGTAGAGCGCGAGGCCCAGATCGTTCCGGCCAAGGAACCACTCGAACGCGCGGCGCGCTTCCGCGACCCAGAACATGTCGCCCGTCGCCTGATATGCCTCGATGCAGGCGGAAACCGTAGCTTGCGCCTCGATGGGCTGCTGGTCGAACTGCGCGCGTTCCAGTCCGCGCCGGTAAAATCCGTTTGAGCCGATGGGCCGGAAAGCGCCAGCCGCGGAGGTCTGGATTTTGACCAGCCAGCGCAAGGATTTGAGGCCGGTCTCAAGCAGCGGCGCGGCGTTCAGGCAGCGGCCGCTTAAAATGAGCGCGTGCGGCAGCTTCGCGTTCGCATACGAAACAACTTCTTCAAACCAATGCCAGTCTTCGCCCGCGGTGTCGGCGTAGCTCTGCATCAGCCGCGTGGTGAGCGATTCGCGAATCTGGTTCGCGCGCCGGTCGCCGCCGAACCGCCGCAGGTATTCGTCAATGCCGATGAGTGTGAAGGCCCACGCGCGCGGCGACGCAAATTCGGCCGCCACGGGCAGCGCCTGCTCAAAAAGTTGCGCCGCGAGCATTTGAAAACTGCCTTGGCCGGCCTGCGACACGCACAATCCCAGCGCCCATAGTGCGTGGCCCTGGCAATCCTCCGAGCCAACTTCCTCCAGCCAGTGCCGCTCGAAGCCCATGAAATTGCGGAAGCGTCCCCGCTGGCGGTCGAAGGCGTGATTGAGAAACGCGGCGTAGGTGGCGGCGTGCGCACCAAGCTGCGGCGAACCATGACCGAGTTTTTGCAGCATCAACGCCAGCACCAGGGCGCGGGCGTTGTCGTCCGTGCAATAGCCCTCGGAAAAATTTGGCACGGTGAAACTGGCGTGCTGGAAAATGCCGGTCGAATCGCTCATCCGAAACAGGTGGTCCAGCTTCAACTCCGGCAATTGTCCGGGCTGTTCATCGAGCGTCTTGATGGGTGACGATTTTCGCCCGACGAAACTGTGGTCCTGCCGCGCCTGCTCGAAGGACTTTGCGTATAATTGCGCCACGCGGCTCCAAATCATTTCACGCCCCAGCTTGTAGGCGTTCTTGCGCATCGAGTGGCGCATTGGTTCATCCCGCAACAATTCCACCACGGCGCCGGCGATGGCCTTCGCGTCGCGGAACGGCACGAGCTTGCCGCGCTCCGCCGTCAGCAATTCCGCCGCGTGCCAGTAAGGCGTGGACACCACGGCGTTGCCCGCGCCGAACGCGTAGGCCAGCGTGCCCGAGGTGATTTGCGATTCGGTCAGGTATGGCGTCAGATAAATGTCCGCCGCGCCGATGAACCGCATCAATTCCTCCAGCTCGACGAAACGATTGAAGAACACGACGTGTTTCTGCACGCCCAGGTCCTTGGCCAGCCGTTCGAGGCTCAAGCGGTAAGCCTCGCCTTCATTGCGCAGCAAATTGGGATGCGTCTGCCCCAGCACGATGTAAACGACATTGGGGAATTCACGGATGATGTCCGGCAGCGCCCGCAACGCAAACTCGATGCCCTTGTTCGGCGAGAGCAAACCGAACGTGAGCAGCACCTGCCGGCCCGCCACGCCGAACTCGTCCTTGAAAAAATTCGGGTCGGCGAACGGCATGTCCGGTATGCCGTGCGGAATGAAATCAATCTTGGCCGCAGGCGTTTGATAAACGTCGCGCAGAAATTCCCGGCCGCGCTCGCTCATCACCACCAGCCTCGTGGAATGCCGGATCAACTCGCGCATCACGCGCCGTTGTTCCGCGTTCGGCTCGCGCAACACCGTGTGCAGCGTCGTGACGATGGGCATCTGCAGTTCGCGCAGCAGCGCCAGCACGTGACTTCCCGCCGGCCCGCCGAAAATTCCGAACTCGTGCTCCACGCAAACCACGTCCACGTCCGTGATGTTCAGAAAATCGGCTGCGCGCAGATACGACGGCAGGTCCTGCTCGGCGATTTCGAAGCGCACCTCCGCCGGATACTCATAACCACCGGCAATGTCATTGACCGGCACGACGAGGCATTGCATCGCCGGAAATTCCGCCGCCACGGCACAGCGCAAATCCGTCGTGAATGTGGCAATGCCGCATTTGCGCGGCAGATAATCGCCGAGAAACGCGATCTTACGGATGGCAGAGACGGGTTGCATGAATCGTTGGCCGATGGCACGGTCAAACCTGCTTGTGCTGACACTTCATAATATGCTCCACGCGGCAATTTTCACCAAGAACCATTTCGATCCCTTGCGGGTGGAGGCGCGTGACGAGAAGCGAACATCCCCAGGTCGTCATCGCCGTGAAGAGGCTTGTCTCATTGGCGGGATCATTCAACTGTTCCGATTGGCCTTCCGGACACGGGGTTGCGCTTGGCGCTGCTGCTGGTTTAACGTGCCGCCATGCAAAGGGGACTCCGCGTCGCCACACCGCCGACCAAACCGCTCATGGTTTTCGACGGCGACTGCAATTTCTGCTCGGCCTGGATTCGTCGCTGGCGGCGGACGACCGGCGACGCTGTGGATTACCTGCCCGCTCAAGACCCGCAAATTGCCGCCCGCTTTCCCGAAATTCTCCGCGAGCGCTTCGACGCCGCGGTCCAGCTCATCGAGCCGGACGGCTTAGTCTATTCCGGCGCGGAAGCCGTTTTCAGCGCGCTGGCTAAAAATCCAAACTGGCAATGGGCTTTGCGCTGTTACGAAACGCACCCGGTCCTTGCCAAATTCACCGAGCGCGCCTACGAATTTGTCGCCAGCCATCGCTCCGGCTGCTCCCGCCTTACGCGCTGGTTATGACCGAACGCGCCGGTTCACGGATTTGATTGCACAACCCGGTTTCCGGCGTATTGGATAATGCGGCATCGCTGTTTCACCGCCGCCGTGCTGGAAAATATTTCAAACTAGTTCTCGACTTTTTTTCCGAACGGTTTCAAATAAATCGCGCATGGCGAAAACCAAACGCATAGGAATTCTAACCTCCGGCGGCGACAGCCCCGGCCTCAATGCCGCCATCCGCGGCGTCGGCAAGGCCGCCCTCGGTTTTTACGGCATGGAAATCATCGGCTTCCGCGACGGCTTCCGCGGCCTCGTCGAAGACCGGCGGTTCAAATTGGACAAGTCCACCCTCGCCGGCATCCTCACCGTCGGCGGCACCATCCTCGGCACCAGCCGCGACAAGCCGCATCGGATGCTGATTGACGGCCGCACGCGCGACATGACCGACGTCATCCGTGAAAATTACAAAAAATGGGGGCTTGATTGCCTCGTCTGCCTCGGCGGCGGCGGCACGCAAAAAAACGCACTGCGCCTGCAACAGGCCGGTTTGAACGTCCTCACGCTGCCCAAGACCATTGACAACGACGTGGCCATGACCGACGCGACGTTTGGTTTTGCCACTGCCATGGACATTGCAACGGACGTCATTGACCGGCTGCACAGCACGGCGCACAGCCATCACCGCATTGTCGTCGCCGAAATCATGGGGCACCGCGCGGGCTGGCTCACGCTGGGATCGGGCATCGCCGGCGGCGCGGACGTGATTTTGATTCCCGAAATTCCCTATGACGTGGGAAAGATTTCCGAAGCCATCAAACGCCGGAGCCGGCGCGGAACGAATTTCAGCATTGTCGCCGTGGCCGAGGGCGCGATGAGCACGGAAGACGCCCGCGCGTTTGCCCTGGCCGAGAGCAAAATCGAACGCGCCAAAACGCAGGAGTTGAAGAAGGAAGCCAAGCGGGAACTGGCGATGCTCGACGCGCGGCATCAGGGCAACACCCTGCGGCTGGCCAAACAACTGGAGGAACTCACCCATCTCGAATCGCGCGTGACGATTCTCGGCTACGTCCAGCGCGGCGGCACGCCGTCCGCAGCCGACCGCCTGCTCGCCACGCGGCTCGGTAGCGCGTGCGCCGATTTGATTCACGAAGGCGTTTCCGGCGTGATGGTGGCGGCGCGCGGCGATGACACGGAACCGGTGCCGCTGGAAAAAGTGGCCGGCAAACGCAAGATCGTTCCCCCGGATCACGCATGGCTGCAAACCGCCCGCCACGTGGGAACTTGCCTCGGCGATTAATTTTCCCGGCACAAGTCTGAAACTGGCATGGATTTGGAACAAGCATTGCAGGCGTTGGAGGACCGGAAGACGAAATTCCTGTCCAGGATTCCCGCGCAGGCTTCCCCAATGCGGAAGCGTTACCTCAAGGAAATGGTGGAAGATGAAGTGGATGCCGCGCGAAAGCATCTACAGGCGCTCTACAAAAGCCGGCTTGAAGTCGGCCCTGACCTCACCGCGCTGGACGCGCACCGGAACCACCCGAAATACGCCTTCTGGCTTGAAGGCATCCACCGCCACCTCGCCGAGTGCGAAACCATTCTCGCCGAACAGCCTGATGCCCGGAAGACCGCCGGCGAATAATTGAAAATTGAATCTTCCTCGACAAAGAAATTAGATGGTGGCAGTGTCAAAGGCATGAAAAACAGCCGAATTCTTCTAATAGTTTTTCTGCTTTTGGCAATGTTTCTTGTCGGCCCTTGTGCTTTTGTAATCTACACAAGAATTCCGCCCGAGGAAGCCAAGTTAATTCAGAATTTCAACGAACATCGGGCAGCCTTTGAACAACTGCGTGACATGCTTCTTACCGATACAAACTTGAGCCGCGTTGCAGGGTGGGGCGTCGAAACCTACAAACCTTTCTTCCTCGGCTATCCATCGGAGCAAAATTTTCCGACTAACCGTTTCAAAAGATATTCGGCCCTGCTAAAGGAATCAGGCGGATTAGCGGCGACTCGCGATGAAGGTGAACACCCTAATCCTGCCGTCCTTGTTTGGGCATGGGGCTGGGCAGGAGACACCAGACACATCGGCATCTGCTGGTTAGATCAGGCGCCAACAAATCAGATTTCAACTCTGGATGGATTCCACGGGCGTGTAGACGGGTGGGCCTATCGGCATATTGATTCCAATTGGTATTTCTGGACGGATCTGTAATCCCAACGGGATTCCATCATCCAGCCCAGCGTTGACGGTCCGAGCCGGCAGGTGAGGAGCGGCTACGCTGGGTCAACGTCCCACCGATTTCATCTACCCTGAAAGGGTTGAATCAAACGCAAATCCCAACGGAACGGTTGCGCATCCATTTGATTCAACTCCTTCGGAGTTGTTGAATTCGGAATGCCTATTACCCAGCGTAGTCGCTCCGCTCCAACGCTGGGCTGAATGATTCAAACCCTTTGGGTTTGTTGGTTCACCAACGCCACGCTGGTTGATTTTATCCTTTGAGGACAAAACGGGCTGTCGCATCATCACGCCATGCCACAGTCCCTTGCCAAGATTCTGGTCCACACGATTTTCTCAACCAAAGAACGCCGGCTATATCTGCGCGACAATCCGCTCCGCGAAGAATTGCATCGCTACATCGGCGGCATTCTCGCCCGTCACGATTGCCAGCCCCTCATCATCGGCGGCACGGCGGATCATATTCACATGCTCTCGACGCTGCCGCGCACCGGCAACGCGGCGGACATGGTCAAGGAGGCCAAACGCGGTTCGTCGCTCTGGTTGAAAACCAAAAGCCCCGATCTGCGCGATTTCGCGTGGCAGAATGGGTATGGAATTTTCTCTGTCGGATTTTCGCAGGTTAAAACCGTGCGCCATTACATCGCCGGGCAGGAGGAACATCACCGCAAGGTTTCGTTTCAGGATGAATACCGGGAATTTTTGAAACGGTATGAAATTGAATTCGACGAGCGATATGTGTGGGATTGATTCAACCCTTTCAGGGTTGATGATTATGTTTTGGACGATGACCCAGGGTAGCTCGTTCCTCGCAACCCTGGGCTGGATGATTCAAGCCCGTTGGACTTGGTGATTCAATTGCTGCGCGCAATTGCCAATGCAACAGCCGGCTTTATCCTCGACTCTGATACAGCGCCACGAGCGCGGCGCCGATGGCCTGCGATAATTCGCCCAGGACGGCGGGAATAATTTTGATGCTGGCGCGTTGCGCGGGCCAGAGATACGGCGCGGCGGTCTCGCGGATGATGCGCAGGTAACGCTCGCGGAATTCCGGCGTGGTCACTTCATGGTCCATCAGCCCGCCGCCGATGACGACGATGCCCGGATCGAGCAGCGTCACCAGGTTCGCCACGTGGAAGCCCATCGCGCGCGCCTGAAAATCGAAAATCTCCAGCGCCAGCGCGTCGCCCTTTTGCGCGCGGCTGCGCAGCGACAAAACCTTTTCCTTCACCGGCGCGGTGGATGTCGCGAGTTCGTGGTCGGGATATTTTTTCAATTTTTCCGCCAGCAGATGCGGCAGGCCGGCGATGGTCGTGTAAGGCTCGACGCAGCCCCAATTTTTCCCGCAGCCGCAGGGAATCGGTTCGCCGCCGAGGCCGAACAGGTGCAGCGGCGCGGCCATGTGCGCGGTTTCCATGGCGGTGAGCGTCTGGCCGGTGAGCGGCAGGCCGTCCTGCCCCACGAACGCGCTGCCGAGGCCGGAGCCGGGCATGAGCATCAGGACGGAGAGCGGTTGATTGCCGCGCGCGATCCGCGCCTCGGCCACGCCGCCGCAATGGCCGTCGTTGCCCATCGATCAGCGGCAGCGGACGGCCGGCTTGCCTTGGCGAGCGCCGCGCTGTAATCCGCATGAACATCCCAGCCCGCAAAACTTGCCGGCAGATTCGCCGCCTTGCCGAGCACGCCGTAGCGTTCGTACGGTCCGGGAATCGCGAGGCCGACGCCCTGGACCTGCGGACCATTGCAAATTGTTTTGCGCCAGAAATTCGCCGATGGCCGCAATCCAGCCGCGATGACGGCCTCGCGCCCGTTCTGCGAATTGGTCGGGCGCTGGAGAATCTTGGTGGAGACGGCCTCGCCGTTTTCCCAGACGGCGGCGATTTTGGAAGTGGTCGCGCCGCTGTCCGTGCCGATGAAAATTTTCTCGCTCATGTCTTGCCCGTTAAATTGCGGACGACACCGGCAAAGGCAAGAATTATTCGCCTTTCGCCGCCAATCCCGTTTAACCTCGCGCGTGACTCCGTCCGAAACATTTTCGAATCTGCTCCGCGCCGATGCGCCCATCCTGGCGCTCGCGCCGATGCAGGACGTGACGACGCTGCAATTCATGCGCGTCATCGCGCGCTACGGCGGGCCGGATGTTTATTGGACGGAATACTTCCGCGTCCACGGCGATTCGCAAGCCGGAGAAATGGATTCTCAAATCCATCACGGAAAATCCCACCGGCCGGCCCGTCGTCGCGCAGCTGATCGGCAACGACATCCCCGCGCTCGTCCGCAACGCGAAGCTGCTGCAAAAATATCCCGTCGCGGCGATTGACCTGAACCTCGGCTGTCCCGCGCCCATCGTCTATCGCAAATGCGCCGGCGGCGGGCTGCTGCGCGAACCGGAGAAAATTGACGCCATCCTCGGCGCGCTGCGCGACGCGGTGACGGTTCCGTTCACGGTCAAAACGCGCATCGGCTTCGAATCGCCGGAGGAATTTGACGAACTGCTGCCGGTTTTTGCGAAACATCCGATTGATTTGCTCACCGTCCACGCGCGAACGGTCAAGCAGATGTATCGGCCCGGCGTGCGCTACGATTTGATTGCGCGGGCGGCGCGAGAATTGAAATGTCCCGTGCTGGCGAACGGCAATGTCCACAGCGCGGCGCAGGCGAAGCAATTGCTCGCGGAAACCGGCGCGCGCGGGTTGATGATCGGGCGCGGCGCGATTCGCAATCCGTGGCTGTTCGACCAAATCCGCGCCGAATTGCGCGGCGAAAAAATCAAATTGCCGACCGGCTCGCGACGTGCTGGCTTACATCCGCGAATTGTGGGACAACGAAATCACGCCCGGCGTGCCCGAATCGGCGCAGGTGCAGCGGATGAAGAAATTCATGAACTTCATCGGCGAAGGCGTCGGCGAAAAATTCCTGTTTGAAATCCGCCGCGTGGCGACTACGGCGGATTTTTTCCGCGTCTGCGAACAATTTCCTGAACCACGACAAGCCGATGCCGCTGGAGCCGCCGCCGGCCATTCCGGAAACGCCCTTGGATTTGCCGGCGGCGTTTTGAGGGTTCGTGATCCGCCGCCATAATGTTATTTGCTTTACGGCGGCGATTGGAGTAAACCCGATAGAACAGCGGTTCAAATCATCAAACATCATGAGCAAATTATTTGAAGACACCGGACGCCGCTCTTTAACGCGGCGTGAATTTGTAAAATTATCCGTTGCCACCGGCGTGGTCGCCAGCGTCTGGCCCGCGTGCGCGGAGGCGCCCAAGAATGAAATGTCCTACCGCACGTTGGGCAGCACCGGCGAGAAGGTTTCTGTCATCGGCCTGGGCGGATACCATACCGGGCTGCAATCGGACGAGGAGGAAAGCATCACCCTCATCCGCACGGCGGTGGACCGCGGCATCAATTTCATGGACAACTGCTGGGATTACAACGCCGGTGAGAGCGAAATTCGCATGGGCAAGGCGCTGCGCGACGGTTATCGCGACAAGGTTTTCCTGATGAGCAAGATTGACGGGCGCACCAAGGAAGCCGCCGCGAAGCAGATTGACGATTCACTCAAGCGGCTGCAAACCGACCGCGTGGACCTGATGCAATTCCACGAAATCATCCGCATGGAGGATCCGGAAAAAGTATTTGCAGCGGGTGCCGCGATGGAGGCGATGCTGGAGGCGAAGAAGGCCGGCAAGGTGCGTTACATCGGGTTCACCGGGCACAAGGATCCCGCAATTCATCTCAAAATGCTGCAGGTCGCCGATGAGAATAAATTTCACTTCGACGCGGTGCAAATGCCGTTGAGCGTGATGGACGCGCACTTTCACAGCTTTGAGAAACAGGTGTTGCCGGTGCTGGTGAAGAACGGCATCGGCGTGCTGGCCATGAAAACGCTGGGCTTCGGCGCGATCCTGCGAAGCAACACCGCCACGGCCATCGAATGTCTGCATTACGCGATGAACCTGCCGACGTCGGTCGTCATCACCGGCATGGAACGGATGGAGATTCTCGAACAGGCGCTGGAAGCCGCGAGCACGTTCAAACCGATGACGCCGGAGCAGGTGGCGGCCCTGCTCGCCCGCACCGCGGACGCCGCGGCGGACGGCAAATACGAGACCTTCAAAACGACAACGGGTTTTGACGGCACCGTCCAGCATCCGCAGTGGCTGGGGTGAAAATTATTTCGTCTTGACCCGGAACGCGCTGGCGTCGGCGATTCTGCCGAGATCGGCCTTGTAAAATTTCTCGCGGTATTCGTCGGTCTCCAGCAGGTGCTGGGTGAGTTCCTTTTTGTCGCGCTTGATGATGAACTTCAGTTCGTCCAGGTCGTCCGTCCAGCGGAAGCCGTTGAAAAATTCCGCGCCGGCGAACTGCGTTTTGTAAAGCGCCGTCTGCGAGTAGCAGGTGCCGAGGTAAAGATGTTTCACTCCGCGCTCCGCGAACAATTCCGCCGCCGAGGTCATCATGAACATGCCGAGATTGCGCGCGTAATAATTCAGGTCGTAAAACGCGTAGTAATAGAACGCCAGCGACTTGCCTTCGAGGTAAAGTGACGCCACGCCGACTTCCTTGCCGGTTTCAATGTCGGTGAAAACGAGCAGATGCGAAATGATTGGCGACGGCGAACAAGCGCGTCGAGCCGCTCGAACGTCATCACGTCCTTGCCGAACTTGATGTCGGCGTAGGTCTTGAAAAACTGACGTTGCTCCGGCTTGTAATCAAATTTCTCGCGCGGGACCAGTTCCACGCTGATGCCTTTGCCCTTGCGGAGGAT
Source organism: uncultured Verrucomicrobiae bacterium (assembly GCA_963711945.1). Lineage (GTDB taxonomy): Bacteria > Verrucomicrobiota > Verrucomicrobiia > Limisphaerales > UBA11358 > UBA11358. The sequence goes on from CAVQGB010000012.1 coordinate 113,876, forward strand.
GCGGCGGTTCTCGGACGACGGCTTGAACTTCGCCAAATTCACCCGCACCTGGCGGCAGAGATAAAACCGGTCCAAATCGCGCGACGACGGCAGGAAACCCGGCGTTGAAAATATCCGACGGCGTTTCGCCGTCCTCCGGCACGGCCCAGATGGCATACGGAAACTGGTAGTGCTCGTAGTCGGAGTTTTGTTCGGAGAATAGGAGTTTCATTTTGCGCCGGCAGTTTCGAATTCGCGCGCCGATTTGGTCTGGCCATTCACCGATTTTCTTCGCAGACGCAGCCGCCAGTTGGTCAGCACGTCGTAGGTCACGGAGTTTTTCAGCCTGGCGATGTCGCGCACGGTGATTTCCTCACTGCCTTGCCGGCCCATGATGACGGCTTCGTCCCACATTTGCGCCTCGGGAATGTCCGTGATGTCCACCATCAGTGCGTCCATCGCGATGCCGCCGATGAGCGGCGCGCGTTTGCCGTGGATGAGCGCGCCGCCTTCGTTCCGCACGCGCGGGAAACCGTCGCCGTAGCCGATCGGCAGCACGGCGATGCGGCGTTCCGTCTTCGCGGTGTAGCGCATCCCGTAGCCGACGACTTCGCCGGGCTTCAATTTCTGGATGCCGGCAACGCGCGCCTTGACCGACATCACCGGCTCGATACCGGGAATTGTCCGGCAAACGGTCGAAGGGAAAACGCCGTAAATCAAAATGCCCGGACGCACCATGTCCAGGTGCGCCTGCGGTAGATCGAGGAAGCCGCCACTGTTGCAGGTGTGGCGGATATTCACGGGAATTTTTTTCTTCTCCAGCGCGTCCAGAACTTCCTTGAAGCGCGCGAACTGGAGATTGGCGAAGGTCTTGTCCGTTTCGTCCGACTGCGCAAAATGCGTCATCGCGCCTTCCAGCGTCAACGACTTCTCGGCGAGAATTTGTTCGATGAGCGGCAGCGCCTCGTCCCAACGCACGCCGTAGCGGCTCATGCCGGTGTGGATTTTGACGTGAACGGGAACCTGCTTGCTGAAATCCGCCGCGATTTTGGCGAGCTTGCGGACGGCGTGCGGCTCGTTCACACAAACCGTCAGGTCATGCGCCACGCACCATTCGAGTTCGGCCTCCTGCCGTTCGCCGAGCAGGAGCAGGGGTGCCTTGATGCCGGCGTCGCGCAGGGCCATCGCCTCTTCAAGCGTGCTCAAGCCAAAGCCCCACGCGCCTTCCTCGAGCGCGATGCGAGCGACATCGCCCGCCCCGTGGCCGTAAGCTTCGTCCTTCACGACTGCGAGCAGTTTCACATGCTTCGGCAGGTCGCGGCGGATGAGTTGCAGATTGCGGCGCAGCTTGCCAAGGTCAATTTCGGTCCATGCAGGCCGCTGCGGAAGATTTTCAAAATTTAAATTCATTCAACTGTAGAAAGTTTTACCGTGAATTTCGCGAAACACACGAACAAAATCCACCTCGACGAAGGCGAATTATTCAGCCTTCGCCGGCATCCTCGACCTCGAATTTTCCGCTGGCGGGAACAAGGAGGACAACGGTCAACTGTGCCGGTAGATGATGCGCGCCTTGTTGAGGTCGTAGGGCGACATTTCGACGTTCACCTTGTCGCCGACGGAGATGCGAATGAAATTTTTGCGCATTTTGCCGGAGATATGCGCGAGAACGCCGTGACCATTTGGCAGCTCGACCCGGAACATCGTTCCGGGCAGCACTTGTTTGACATGGCCGGTCAATTCAATGGGCTCTTCTTTGGGCACGGCGCGGCAAATGTTGTTCCGAAGTAATGCCAATGGCGTCCGGCAAAATCAATTATTTTTCAACGCAAAAAAGGCGTGGACATCCGCGGGCAATCCGCTAAATTCATCCCCCGCTATGAGATCTGAAACCACAAATACCGTCCTGATATTCGTTTTGGGCGTTTTTGCCGCGCTCGACGTGTTGTTCGCGGTGCGAACCGTTGCCGGGCAGCGTGAATTGCGCTCGTTGCAAATCCAGGCCACCCAGTCCCAAACCGGCCTGATACAGCTCCAGGAACTGTCGGCTTTGGTCGGTGAAACGAGGGACTATGTCAGCAAACATCCCAGCCCGGAACTCACCCGCATTCTCGATGTGGTGGTTCAGGCGAAACCCATAACGCGCTAATGCCATGACTGATTCCGATCTCAATCCTCCTCCGCAGGCCGACATCGCCGCCCGCGTCGCGGCGCTGCAACGACAGGTGTCCGTGCTGTTGCTGGCGTTGCTCGTCGTAACCGTCACACTCGCGGCTTACCTCCGTTATGAAGATTACACCTTTCACAAGGACGCCGCATCCGTAAGACCGCAGGCGTCGCAGATCATCAGCACGTTCAACGCCGCGAGCGCCGGGATGAACCGTCAGGCCATCACAAATTTTCTCACTCAACTCGTCGCCTATGGCCAGAAAAATCCCGATTTCGCGCAGCAGGTGTTGAAGAAATATGGTTTTGCGGCGGCAACAGCCCCCGGAACGCAGCCCAAACCCGCTCCCGCAGCGCCCGCCACGCCCGTGGCCCGAAGAAATAACCGGCTACGACACTTTCACGCCGCAGTTCGGACAAAAATTCGACTGCGGCGGAATTTTTTTTCCACAGCCCGCGCAATCCGTGTGCGCCTCCTTGTGCCGCCGGTGAATGATGAGATTCCGGATATAGGGAATCCACGTGAAGGCGTAGGCGAAGATAAAAACCGAATCCTGCTGGTGAATCGAGTAGCACAGGAACGTCAGCGAGCCGACGAGGCTCAACCACCAGAACGCCTGCGGCACCACGACCTGCTTTTTTTTCTCCGTCACATACCATTGCACCAGAAAACGGGAGGAAAAAATCAAGTTGCCGAGCCAGCCGACAACTTTCCACACGCTCCAATCAATGCCAAACAGTTTGCCGTCGTGCCAGAGAAAGTTGGTCAGCCAGTCCATAATGGCCGCAGTTTAAACCGGCGCACCCCGGATTTGGAGGCGGAAATTACAAAATATTTTGCCGCCACCGGGAGCTTTCGCTTTTCGCCCGCCGCTTTCCGCCTTGCCCCTTTCACTCCGCCAGCAATTTGGCGATCTTGGCCTCCGTGTCCGCCCGGCCGTGGATGTCTCGAAGGATTCCCTTCCGGTCCGCCAGCCAGACATAGGGAAAGAAATTCAGGGAAAACTGCGCCGAAAACCGGTTGGTGGCGCGCCCGCCAAAATACTGCGGCCACGCCAGGCCCTGCTCCTTCACGAAACGCTGCACCTGATTCGGGTCGTCATCAAAATTTATGCCGACGATTTCAAATCCATTTGTATGGTATTGCGCGTAAAGTTTTTTCATCTCCGGCATCTCCTGGACGCACACCGGACACCACGTCCCCCAAAAATCCACCAACACGACCTTGTTGGACAGCGTCGTGAGGTTCACCAAACGCCCGTCCATGGCCGTGAACTCGATTGGCAGCGGCTTGCCGATGCGTCAAGCCGGCGCAGCATGCCTTTGCCGATTTCAGCCAGCACCGGCGGTCCGCCGCTGTCGGCCATCCATTTTCCAAGGTCACGCATCTTCAACAGGTCGCTGTTTTCCGCCAGTTCCTGCAAAACTTCGTAACCCGCCGGGCCGTTGGGAAATTCCTTCACCAGCGAGCGGCCGGCCTTTTCCAATTCCGTGTTCGCGTCCGCGCCCGCCGCCACCGCCGCCTTCAATGCGCGGCCGATCTGGTCCTGCCGCAGTTCATAGCGCAACTCCTCCGGCAGCGCTCGTGTCCGCGAGCAGCGCCTCCTCGCGCGCGGCGAGGTCGGCCACCCGGTTCGTCGCGCCGTAATGCACCGCCATCTGCAACGCCTGCAATTCCGTCACTCGCGCCCGCAATGCATTTGTGTCGCCTGGAAATTGCGAGTAAAAATCCCGCGCCCGGTCCGCCAGCGCGCTGATTTGCGCGGCCAGGGCGTCGTCAAATTTATCGAGGTCCGCCTGCGTCGGCGGATTGGTGGCCCAGTCCATCGGCGGCTGCGGCAGAGAAAAATTCGTCAATGCCGCCCACGCCTGCGCCTGCGCCAACGTCAGATTCGTCCCGTCCGCGCGAGCTTCTGCCGCGAACGACAAAAACGCCGCGACAATCGCCGTCAAAAATAATTTTCCGGATTTCATAGATTCTACGACATTCCAGCCACAATACCCGTTCAACCGTTTTTTCGACAGAATTTACGGAATTCCATTTCCCATGACCATTCCCATTCTGTCAGAATTCCGCGTTTCGATGGAGTTCAAGCTTCAGCTTGTTTCGCCTGCCCTGGCACGCTGACGCGTGAACTCCAGCCATCAACCGCCGGCGACGATTTTTACGATTTCCAGCCTGTCGCCGGCGTTTAACTGCCGTCTGGAAAACTCCGATGGCGCGACAGCCTCGCCATTGTGTTCCACCACCACGCTGCGCGGCAGCAATTTTTGTGCGACCAGAAATCCCTCAATCGAGCACGGCAATTGTGCGGCGATTGGTTTTCCGTTGGCGGTGACGAAATTCATTTCACAACAAGGAAACGAAGGAACAAAGATTCAACTGTTTGGTTTTTAGTTCCTTTGTTGTCAAACAAGAAACCCGTTATGAAGTTAGCGGTTCTGCTGCACCTTCGCGCAACGCATCAGCCACGAATGCATCCAGCTTCGGGCGCCGGCGCATGTCGCCGATGATGCTTTCCCACGCCGCGTCATCCGCCTGATATTGCAGGAAACGGGCGAAATCCACCACCGCGCGCGCCTTGTCTTCGGGCAACGCGCCGACGAGTTCGACCAATTCTTTGGCTGCCGCAGTCATGGTGAAACTTTAACTCCCTGCGTCCGAAACGGCAAGCGTCACATTTGCCTGGTTGATGTTGCGCGGCGGCGAATTTTGCGCGACCAGAAATGCTTCAATGGAGCAAGGCAGCTTCGCCTCGACTGGCTTTCCATTGGCGGTGACAAACGGTTTCATGGTTTCACAAAATCCTTTGAGACGCTGTTGTAAATGATGTCGTCCGCGTCCCCAAATTTTTTGTTCGGACCGGCTGAGTGAACAATAAAATTTGTTCGGGCTACAATTTCGAATTGATACGGAGTTTGCCAAAAGTCGAAAAACTCACCCTGGGCATTGGTTCGGTCTGAATTGTAACTGTTCGTGCCAAAGAGCGTGTGATAAATAAAACCAGCGTCAATATTGGTTGGCACATCAATTTTTATTGCGCGCTCTTTCAACGCGGACGCTATTTTGGCTTCTTCCGAACGTGTGTTCACGATTTTGGCTTTCGTTGTGAAGTTACCAGCGGGGAGAAGGATTTTAGCAACCAGCAACAACAAGAAAACGCCGAGCAAAAGCGTTACAAATCCACGACTAATTTTCCGTTGAGATTTGCCCATAAAAATATTTTCACGCCGTCAGCGCCGCGTCCCAATCCTTCCACACCGGTTCGTAACCGAGTTTGCGGATCAATTCCGCCACTTCGCCGGCGGAACGTTCGTCGGCGATGTTGAATTGTCCCGTCGCGTTCGTCGCCCGGTTCGGCTGCGGCGCCCATTCGCTGGCGCCGGACGCCAGTTCCACGATTTTGCCGCGCACGGTTTGATGCAGCTTTTCCTTGCCCGCGCCGGTGTAGCCGCCCGGTTCGGTGTGGCTGCCCGCGCTCATCATCGTCACGCCCAGCGGCACCAGCCCGTCGCGCAGCTTCGGCGTTTCGCGCGTCGAGAGCACGATGCCCACGTCCGGGAACATGATGCGCAGCGCGCAGACCAGTTGCGCCAGTTCGCGGTCGGTGATGTGCGTCAGCGGCTGGAATTCGCCGGCGCACGGGCGCAGCCGCACCGTGGAAATGGTCAGCGCCGCCTTCCAGCAGTTGCGCAGCAGATAATCCGCGTGCGCCGCCGCGCAAATCGCCTCGTAACGCCAGTCGGCCAGTCCGTAAAGCGGGCTGATGCCGAGCCGGCGGAAACCGGCGGCGTAGGCGCGCTCCGGCGTTTCGAGCCGCCAGTCAAAATTCCGCTTCGGCCCGGCGGTGTGCATGTCCGCATAGACCTTGCGGTCGTAGGTTTCCTGATAAACCACCAGCCCATCCGCGCCCGCCGCGACGAGCGGAAGATAATCCGCCGTTTCCATCGGCCCGACTTCGAGCGAAATGCCCGGCCAGTCGGCGTGCAGCGCGGCGATGCAGTCGCGCAGATAATTGTTCGAGACAAATTTCGGATGTTCGCCCGCGACGAGCAGGATGTTGCGAAAGCCCTGTTCCTTGAGCGCCCGCGCCTCCTGCCGCACTTCGTCGAGCGACAGCGTGACGCGCAGAATCGGGTTGTCGCGGGAAAAGCCGCAATAGGAGCAGTTGTTGACGCACTCGTTGGAAAGGTAGAGCGGCGCGAACAGCCGGATGACCTTGCCGAACCGCTGCTGCGTCATCGCGTGCGAGCGCCGGCCCATGTGCTCCAGCAATTCCGACGCCGCCGGCGAAATCAGATTGGCGAAATCGGCCAGCGACAATTTCGATTTCGCCATGCTTTCGCGGACGGCAACGGCATCTGCCGTCCAGCGATTTTTTCACCAGCGACGGGAGCGGCAACGAATTGAATTCAGCGACAAAACTCACGCTGCCAATTTACCAAAACGACGGGCAAAGTCGAGACAGCGAAATTTTGGGGTTAATCCCATTGCCGATTTCGCCGATAGTCCTGGTGTATGAAACCCGGGACTGGGCTGCATCCGCATCAACTCAACACGGAATGCTGCCGTTCGCGAAGCAATGCGACCGCAATGCCGTGAAGCGCCACAACATAAATGAGTCCCAAAATGTCAACCCCAGCTTGTGTTTTGGGATGGATGGAGATGGAGTGTTAGTGTAACATGTTGGAGATAAGTTTGTTGTGTATGACAAAAAATGTTGACATTTTGTCTGGGAAATGGGATTGTCAAGCAACTCGAAAAATCAGGGTTTTAGTATTTGATAAATATATGAAAACGAAAAGTTTCACGGGAAAAATTGCGCTGGCGGCTGTCGTGATGTCACTGGCGGCTCTTCACGCGGGTGCAACCACGGATTATACCGCGATTGACAGCACGGCTGTGAACAATACTGGTCACATTACCGGGAGCGGCACTTCAGGCGCGACTCTTGGACAGGTTTTTTCCGTCAGTGGCGGCTTGGACTTGGGCGTTCAACAACTGGGGGCCTTCGACAACAACAATGCCGCGTGGGGCAATAATGTCGTGGTATCCATTTACAATGACGCCAGCGGGCTTATTGGCTCACTCGGCTCTCTCGTTGCGCAAGTGACTTTTAACAGTTCAACTCCGGGTTCCCAGCTTGCCGGAGACACAAGCAGCGCATTCAAGTTCCTGACACCCACCACGGGAGCCGGCGCGACGCTTGCCGCCGGAAATACCTACGCCCTTGTTGTTAGCGGTTTGGGCACGGCTGCAAATCCATACTATAATTATGGCACTTTCCATAACAACACAACATCGGCTGTGCAACAGGGAACCGATCCCGGAGATTTGTCCTGGAACAATACCATGTATATAAACGGGGTTCTGCAATCGGCGCCAACGTGGAACAGTTCGGCTCCCGGAAATTTTCGATATGGAACCGGAACATTCACTTTTTCAGAAATTTCGCCAGTTCCCGAGGCGGGTTTGTTTGGCGTCGCCGGAGCCGGCCTGCTCGGCATGGTTTATGTCGGACGCGGATTGGTTCAGCGCCGGCGATTTGCCCGCGTTTGAGCATATAACTGAAAATTTCAAAGGCGGCCTGTTTTAGGCCGCCTTTTTCATTTGCGTTCCCGCCATGTCCGGGTTTAACCTCGCCGCCGCGCGGCGGAACCGGGATAATTTCGCCGGTCAGACTTGAAAAGGCGCATCCCGTGCAAACAAAAAATCATGACAACTGATTCCGCCGGCACCCTTTCTTCATCCGACCGTTCCGAAGCGAACCGGACAGCCGCTCCCCGTGCGGGCCGGCTTATTCCTTCCGTGCTGATGCTGCTTTGGATCTATGCCATCTACCGGCTGGGCACGTTGTGGTATAGCAATACGAATTACAGCTTCGGCTGGTTTGTTCCGGTTCTGTGCTTGGCCCTGTTCCGGGAGCGATGGAAATCCCGGCCCGCGCCTGACAAATCCTATCCGGCCGGCGGCACGTTTCTGCTGCTCGGCGCGTTCGGGCTGGTCCTGCTGCCGGGGGCGCTTTTTCTCGAGGTGATACCCATCTGGCGTTTTGCCGGTTGGATTTTTGCCTGTTCGATCGCCGGCATCACGATCACGGGATTTTATTTTTGGGGCGGCAGGAGCTGGTCGCGGCATTTTCTTTTTCCGATCCTTTTCTTTCTGATCGCCGTCCCCTGGCCGACGCGTCTGGAGGCGCCGCTCATTGACCGGTTGTCGCACCTCAATGCCGCCGTCAGCGTCCGCGCGGCCAATGTCATGGGCACGCCCGCGGTGAGGCATGGCACGGTGATAGAAACCGCCTCCGGATTGGTGGGGGTGGACAATGCCTGCAGTGGCATCCGTTCGTTACAGGCCAGCGTCATGGTGGCGTTGTTTCTGGGCGAATTGTTCAGCTACACGTTTTTACGGCGTCTGCTCTTCCTGTTTGGCGGCGTCGCGCTGGCATTCGCCTGCAACGTCGTCAGGACCACCTATCTGGTCCGCACCTGCGACCTTCAGGGTCTTGCTGCCGTGAACCTGCGGCACGATGAGGCCGGATTCACCATTTTGTGCGTCACCCTGGCCGGTTTGCTCGTGCTGGCGTGGCTGTTGCGGTCGCGGAAATTCGGACGAAGGCAGGACAACCCGCCCGCCGGAGAACAATCCGCGCCCAACATAAGCCTGCCCCTGAAGGATATTCCGGAAGGCTCCGTGCTGCTGCCCACCGCCGGCGGCGCCTTCTGCGTTGCGCCGGCACTGATAGGGCTGGTCGTCTGGATTGTGATGGTTGAAGCAGGGATTGCACTCTGGTTTCACCCGGCTGAAAATCAAGCAACCAAGGCGGCGACGTGGTCGTTCAAGTTTTCCACAGACAGGCCCGAATTCTCCGAAATGGCGATTTCAGAAACAACAAGGGCGATGCTGGGTTATGATGCGGGCAAGTCTGCCCAATGGCGTGATGCCGCCGGCCGTCCATGGCAGGCGTTCTATTTTGACTGGCTGCCGTCCTTGAACCGGTATCGCGCAACCCTGGCGACGATCCAGGCCCGGGGCCATGCGCCGGATATCTGCTTCGTCAACGCCGGCATGATTCTCCAAACAAATCTAGGGACGGATATTCTCGACCTTAATGGAGTCCGCCTCCGTGTCACCACCGAAAGATTTCTTGATGCCGGCCGCCCGCTTGATGTGGCCTCATGTTACTGGACTCCCCGCCAAACGGCGCTGGAGGGCGGGTCGGAAGGCGTTCCTTCCACCAGCAATGCCATCCGTGCGGCGCTCCGTGCTTTGATTGCCCGTGACCGCGGGCGTTTCGAGCAGCGTGTGATCAAGGTGGGCGTGTGGGATATGGACACGGACAAGTCGGCCGAATCGGCGCTTCGCGGGTTTTTGCAGAATTCAATCTCACGGTAAATCGTCCTGATTTATCGCCTGTGTTCACCGTCCGGCTTTTGCCCGCGCCACCATGGCCAGTTCTTCGGGCCAAAGAAACGCCTGCGACGACTTGTCGAGATAATGTCTGGCCGTCTCCGCTTCACCCGATGCGGAAAGCATGATCCCGTAATAAACGGCGATTGCGGGATCGTCCAATTGGTCGAGACCCAGGCTCCGCAGCACGGCCAGCCCCTCTTTGGTGCGGCCTTGCTTGTGAAGCGAGAAAGCGTAGGTGGACGCATACACGGGATTCTTTGGCGCGGTCGCGTATAATTGAGCGGCGATCGCGTGCGCCTTGGCAACATCCGCATCCAACAACAGCGAGAAGAGCGCGTAGTTGTTGCCTGCGGAATAGTCCCTGGGATTTCGTTGGAAAACAGTCTGGGCAACGCGCCGCAGCCCGGCCACGTCCCGTTGCCCCGCGTAGAGGAGGTTGAGGGATTTCATCGGCCAGGACTGGTTCGGATATCCCCGCGCCGCAGTCCACAAAACATCCTCCGTTCTCTCCTTCCAGCCCCAGGCGGCGGACAATTTCGACAGCATATTCAAATCGCCGGGAGAATGGGACGCAAACTGGACGGCGTTATGCCAGGCCAGTGAAACCGCGGATTCATTGGAAATTTTGGAGGCGGCCAGCGCCATCATGGCGAGGCGGATGTGTTCCAAGCCGGGCCAGCGCCCGCGTTCGAGATAGCTCTCCAGTTCCTGCCATTTTCCGAGGGCGGCGTAAGAATCGGCGAGGGTGATGGGCAGCAGCCCTTGCTGGATGAACTGTGGCGGCAGACTGTTGAGCCAGTCACGCGACTGCCGGGCGTAACCGGACGTGTTCATCCAGGAAGCCAGCTCGCCGGCCTCGAAAAAATTCTCCTTGGCGAGCTGCTCCGTTTCCCCGAGGAACGCCTGGAAATTGGCGCTGTGCCTGGCATTGAGAATGACCAGATGAAGAATCCGGTCGCTAAAAAGAGGATTGAGAATTGGTGAGAACCTGCCGGGAAAGGATTTCGGCGTGCGCGAAATCGTTTCTGCCAATGCTTTCGGCCACAAGCGACCGGGTGGCCAACAACCCCAATTGACGGTCGGCTCTCAACAATTCCAGCGTCGTCCGGGAATCCGTGATGATTTTTGGGTCCTTGGACTGCAGCCGGACCACGGCCAGCGACATCCGGTTCACCGGATTGTTCGGTTCGAGCCGGAGCGCCTCCGCGTAATGCTGCTCGGCTTCCTGTAGATTGGACAGTTTGAGCGCCAGCGCGCCGGCCACGCGCTGATAGACGGCGGATTGCTGGAAGGAGGGGCCGATCTCGTTCAATGTTTTTGACGCCGTGGGGAATGGAAACGCTTCCATCCGGAGCGCGGTGGATGCCAGTGCAATCTGGTTTGTGACACCCGGCATCAGCAGGAGGGCGCGCTGCCGCCAGTAAAGGGCTTCCGGCGCGCCATAGACATCCGCCAAGTCGGCGAAAACGCGGGTGGCAACGGCGTTGCTGGAGTTCAGTCCCAACGTCTGCTGTGCGCGGATGAATGCCCGCCGCAAGTCGCCTTTGGCGAGCAGTTGTTGCGCCTGTTGAGCATAGTGCTGCTCGCGATACAGCCGGAGGCGCGGCACGCCATATATTTCGGCGGCCACCAGGACGGCGAGCAGACAAGGCAGCCACACCGCCGTCTGCCAGCGAAACAACCATTTCTTGATCCGCGTCCAGGCGAAATCCTCGCGGAGTTCGATCGCGATGGAATGGGAGAAGGCTTCCACGTCGTCCAGCAGCCAGCTCCACTTTCGTCCCAGCCATGTCTTCCGGAACCAGCGATTAAAACGACGCCATTCATGCACCGGCCTGCTCTGGCGCACTATGCCGTAGCCGTAACCCCCGTATCCACGTTTGCTGTCCGAAACCGGATACCACCAATTGAGCCATGCACTGATGACGGATGTATAACCCCTGCCGATGGCAGAACGCCTGATGAAGCGCTCAAAGCGGCGCCAGGCGCGGACGGGGCGGCTTGACCGAACATGACCATAATCGTAACCGGAGCCAGAGCCATGACCATGATCCGACGGGGGATACCACCAATCGTAAAACAGAATGGTCAACCGAACCCAACCCGCCCCAAGTCTGGAACCTTTCCACCACCGTTTTAGGTTTTGACCTGCGCGGACAAATCGGTTTTTTCGAGCGTCACCATACCCATGGTCGTGCTGGCTGTTGGAAGCGGGATACCACCAGTTGTGGAGCCATTCACGAACGGCTGAATGGCGCAAACTCCTGAACGGAATTCCCATCCATCGTTTCAAACGCCGCCATGCCCGGACGGGCCGGCTTGACCGATAACTGCCATAACCGTAGCCATAGCCGTGGTGACGATCCGATGGGGGATACCACCAGTTGTAAAACCAGCCGGTCAAACGCGCCCAGCTCGCAGCCAGTCCGGAGTCGCTCCACCACCGCGACAGCAACCGTCGCCGCCATCTTCTGGGCCGGTTTGGCTTTTTGTCAGGCTGCTGGCCATGCACTTCGTGTTCCGGTGGTTCCTGCATGAATAATTGCGATCAATTCTGCTGCTGTCTGTGGGAAACACTATGCCTGACCCACCCGGCAGGGTAAATCATTTTAGCAAATCACCCGATTTACAACCAAAGTCCTGATTGCGTAATGTGGCAGATTTGGAAACACTTGGACCTGACATTTTCATGCCGCGCAACATTTCAGTTCAACAAAGTTCGACGCCGTCCGCGATGATCCTCGGCGTCGGCTCGTTCGCACAGAGCCTCGGAACCACGCTGGCGAACGCCGGCGCGAACGTTTCGACTTATCTCACGCGCAACTACGGCCACTTCCCGCCGTCGCTCGCCGGCAGAACCTTTTCACACGAGGCGTTTCCAAGCCCGGTCCCGCTGATTCGCGAAAACAACATTGATGTCGTCATTCCGCAATCCATTGACTGGGCACAGGCGCCGTGGGCGAAGGACCTGCTGAAATCCGGCGCCGGCATTTTCTGCCCGACCGGCGAGGCGATGCGGATCGAGCGTGAACGCGACTTTGCCCGCGAACTTTGCGCGCGATTCAAAATCCCGTTTCCGCAGGCTTACGTCGCGTCGAACCGCATCGAGGCGGAGAAAATTCTGGCGCGACATCCGCGGCCGTTCGTCATCAAAAATCCCCTCTGCTCGCCGACGAGTCCGGTTCACACGATTCTGTGCGAGACCATCGCCGACACGCGGGCGTGGCTGCGGCACGTCAATTATGCCGAGGGCGTTTTTCTCCAGGAATACCTGGGCCGCGCCGAGGCCGGCCACATCGCGCTCGTCAGCGGCGGCGAAATCCACTCGCTCGTCACGAACCAGGAATACAAATACGCCTTCAACGGCAACCAGGGCATCGTCGCCGGCGCGCCGCTCGGCGGCCTGGTCGAGCGTGATGAAAATGACAAATATGGCCTCGCGCGCGAGCTTCTGCATCCGCTCCTGCCGTGGTTCCGGAAGGTGAATTACCACGGCCCGATCCAGGTGACGGCAATCAAGGTGGCGGCGACGCCTCGTCGCCGAGCCGGTGTGACAGGAGCGTCGCAGCCACGCTGGCATGTCATCGAATACAACATCCGCATCGGCATCACCTCCGGCCCGATGATTTTGCGGATGCTGAAACATCCGGCGGAGGTGATTTTGCGGACGACGCGGAATGAAAAGCTGGAGCTGGAATTCGATGGCAGGTTGAATTTCGGCTGCTCGCTCACGCTGGCGGGCTATGGTTACCCGTTCACGCAGGTGCGCAGCCCGCATCTGCCGCTGGAGGCGGACGGCAAATTCGATTGTGATGTCTGGTGGAACGAAGTGGCGCGCGGCGCGGACGGTCATTTGGTTGCCACCGGCCACCGCATCGCCGATGTGATTGCGCTTGCGCCGGGGCTGGACATGGCGATTGCGACGGCTTACGCGAACATCCGCAAAATTCGCGTCGTGGGCAGTTATTTTCGCACGGACATCGGCCAAAGCCTCTGGCCTCCCGGAAACGTTTGATGGTTGGTCAGCAGAGTGGCTAAGGCGGATTGAAGCAATCCTTCAGCAAACCGTCAAAAAATGAAAACCTACGGGGGACCTCTCATTGCTTTGAATTCATAAATCTGAAAGGCCAGCCATGTTTGTAAAATGCGTTTGCAACAACTGTCCACGGCACTCTGAGTTTGGGGGAACGCAACGCGGTGCAAAGTGTTACTGGCCCAAACTGTGGGCTTGAAACCGTGCTTTATGTTCCACAAAGCAAACCAGCAGACAAATCCGCGCCAACCACGCCGGCTGGATGGGAATTGAACTCCGTGCCCGGTTGATTAATCTTCCCGAATGAGCCGATGCGAGACTGCGATTCTGAATCCGGGCCTGCGCGAGTTGCTGGATCGCCGCAATGTGGATGACCAGAAAAAGCTGCTGGCACTGATCCCGGACGGGCGATTGAATGCGCTGCGCAAAGCTGAAATCATCGAAGCCCTTGCCCGCTGCCTTTTGGGCGCGGGCCTGGTGGATCTCTGGAACCGCTTGCAACCGCTGGAGCAATCCGCCGTGGCGGAAGCAGTCCACGAAGAGGGCGGAATCTTTGATCAAGGCGCCTTTCTGGCCAAATACCGCTCGTTGCCCATGCTCGAAACAGAAGGAAGACATCAATACGACAAGTTCCCGACCTTGCTTCGCCTCTTCATCTATCCTGCCGAGAATGGTGTTTGGGGCCTTCCCGTGGATTTGCACGGAAATGCACGTAAATCATCGGCCAACGCCAACCCTAAATCGCCCGACCATCAGAAATCTGTTTTGGCCAAATAGAGACCCGTTGGATGAGGATGGAGGTGTAAATCTATATGGATTTGTTGGCAACGATTCGGTCTGTGCCTTTGACCGTTTGGGGATGGATATCGGCGGTTATGGCGGCGGAACTGGGAATCAAAATAATCCACCCAATCTATTTCCCTCACAGCCGTCTACTCCGGTGAATGGGCAAGACATCTTGGATGCTATCACAAGGCTAATTAACAACGCCCCAGATGGCGCGGATTTTGGCTCTGGGTTGACTTTCCCGCTGCCTGTATCGCCACCATTGTATGGTAGTGCCACATTTGCAGGATCGTTTGGATGTCGCAAGTGCAAGCAAAGTGGTGTTGAAAAAAATGTGTGTTGCTTCCAGGGAGGGGCCGCGCTCCAATTAAAGCTAGGTTTGGCGACACCGTTTCCAGGGAATCCTTCCACTCCAAAGACCAAGACCAATTCGCAAAAACGACATGAAAAGCGACACCCTTCCAATCCTCTAAATAACCCCACAAATCCGGAAGGCGATTTTGGACTTAAAGCTTATGCATCAACATGCAGCGACTGTCCGAAGCTCAAAGAGTTTACCGGGGATCTTTCACTATCTTTAGATGGCACCGCTCAATTTGTTATTGGAGGACAATTGACGCATACGTGGACTTGGGAATCTTCCAGCAGCGGGCTGACATATTCAGGAAGCGATACTGAGTTCGCCATAGTCATGGGGCCCAATGCAGAAGCAACTGTAGGTATAACTGGGACAGCGGATTTTCAATATTGCCTTGAAAAATAGTGTATCTTGATATGCGATATTTAACTTTGTCAAAATGTTCTTGGCTGTTAACGCTAACACTTGCGGTAATGCTGGTTTCCTGCAACCAAAGACGAGACATGATTGCAACGAATCCTTCATCCTCCACGCTACAGGATTCTGAAAAAATCATATTCTCAAGCTTGTATCCTGATATTGGTTATACAGCGTTGATCAACGGGGAGCCTGTTGCGTGTGGCACGACCCCGGGCCATTTCATCACGAGTATGTTTCCGCTTAGAAAAGGGACAAACCATATCTCAGTGACTCTGTCCTTCCTTCCAAGGGATAAGGTTCCGCCAAAAGACAAAGTTTATGTATATGATTGGGACTTTCGGACACAACTCAGAAACGAAATTCCATCGGTGCGGTTTTACGAATCCAGCATTGTCCCGCATAATACAAATCTGCTGACATGGGAACGCGATTGTCAGATAACAAACGCGGCAAGTCCTGGCATTAACTTTGAGAATATAGGTGCAAACCGCGATGAGTTTGTTAAAGAATGTTGCAACGCGAGCAGAAAGTTGGCCGGACTAATTCAGAAACAAGACACCATGAAACTTGCTGCGGTCCTGTCGCTTTCAGAAAGCGATGTGGAACAGCAATTCGTCCAGACAAAAGGGCTTTCCGATGTCGCCGTTGGTGGCGGTGGTGCTGACACGAAAGTGACTGCGGTATGCGGCACCTATTTCGTTGTGGTCTTTTGCGGTGACAACCAGCGAGTGAACATCGGCGAGAGCTTTGTGACTCTTAGCCATAAGGAGGGGAATGACCAGACGACATTTGTAATTGATCATATGCTATTTGCGCGACAGAATGGAAAAATGTTGGTCAGAGGGGTGGGTGATAAATGGATGGTTATAAACGCTGAATTACTCTGAACGAATAGGAAACGGAAACGGGGCGGTTCCTAGTAATACTTTTCTCCCCCTTGCTGGAGCGTGCCGTCATAGCGGATGTGAAAGCAAAGGCCAGCCGTTATGCCGTCACGCCCCAGCTCCGCCCCCAAGGCAAAGAGAGTCTGCCCGTGGCGTCGTTCGTCACGCTGTCCGGGAGAGACGGGACGAATAAAGTTTGGTGTCTCACCCGGCAATCGCGCCGAGCCGCCACCACCGGCAGAACAGGCAACGACCGCTGACGCTGCTAAAATTGGTTCGCTGTCGCTCAAATGTAAAAGCCACGAGCGCGCGCAAATCACGAATGCTTCGTGGAGTCGGCCAGGGTCGCGCCGTCACGTCCTGTGCGGGAAGCGCCCTACCGCTCGAAAAAAAGACGTATTTGCTCGCTCAGATAAGAGTCACATTGTGCAACATAAAACTGGCCGCAAGGGAAAAGCAACGGGCGGCCTGGCAGCGGGGAACCTCGCGAGACCCCGCTGCCACCGTTTTATAGATGCACAATGTGTTCTTATCTTACGGGCGCGGGAGCACAGGCCGCGCCGTCGCGCCCCCGTCCGCCCCCACTCCGCAAATTTGGAAAAGATGGGCGCGTAAAAAGAGCGCGATGAATCGTCGCGGGTTTTCAGATGTTTCCGGCCGCGTGCAGCGGTGTTTTTTTCTTTAGCGGCTAAAGGAATAATCCGGCTGACGCGCCGGGTGTCCGCCGCAGTGGTTGACCGCATCAGTGCATGGCTCATCTTCAAGCAACCCCGCCCATGCCCGCGCTGGCGCGCGGGCACGGGCTGGGGCCCTTGTGAGCTTTCACGATGGCAAGTGTTTGGCCGACCGTGCGAGACGGGCCTGGCTGTTACCGAATCGGCTGCCGGGTCTTGTGACTCCGCAGCGTTGCTCGGCGCAGGGTGCGGATGGCCGAGTTCGACAGCATCAGGTCGCAGTAGCGGCTTCCAAACTTGCCGAACTCATAGAAGCGTTCGGCCTGGGAAGCGTAACCCAGCCCCTTGAGCAGATACCCGACGCCGTCGCGGTCGTCCTGGTAAATGGAGACTCTGGCCCAGCCCCCGCCCAGCGATTGCCAGGCGGCCATCAACTCGAAGTTCAGGCCCGGACAGAGCGCCTCGGGTGGCAGCCCTGCGATTAAACCGTGGTAATGGAGGCGGCTGGTGATCTCACCGAGTTCCTGCCTCCGGCACCACAACAGACGCGGGAACGGGACGCGGAGGCGGCGGGCGGTGAAGCGCAGCCAGGCAAACCACATGCGCTGGCGGACACTGTCGGAGAGGCGTTCACTTTTGAAGGTGAACGAGCCGAACAGTTGCCAGTGAATGCGATGCAACGTGAATCCGAGACCTGTTTCCATATCTGTTCGCACCGGGCGGGAGCCGGACGGCAACGGATCACCCGATCCGCTGACGGCACGACCCCGCCGGGTATGATTTTATTTTTTGGAAACGCCCCTTACTCCACTCGGATTGGAATCTTCAGAAGACGGCCTCGATGCTTGCGATTATTTTTGGGAGGGACTCTAACCCTGCGCCACACGACACGCACAATCAGGCTACTTTCATTTAGTTCATCTACGGTGCGACAAAGAACGGCGTTCAATCCGGGGGAAGAAATACGCCGTTGGCTGGCGGCTGTCAAGCGGGAGGAATGCTTTTAGAGTGGCGGGTTGGAAATGTCGGCGTCGGCGCGAACCCTTGCAGCCGCGTCGTGCGGTCGTGCGTCACGGGCCTGCTTTGTAGTCGCTCTGGCTGCCGCGACGGGCAGCGCGTCAGATGCTCCGCATCTTCTTTTTAGCTGCCGTTGGCGTGCTTGGCAACCAGCGCCTCGACGACTTCGACAATCTTCTGCTGCTGCGTGCGGGGCAACTCCGACACCGCTTCAAATACGCGCCGGACTTTCCCGACGGGACCGCCGCGAGATTTTGGCGGGGCGACGCCGTAAAGCTGCTCGATGGAAACGTTGAGAACCTTTGCCAGTTGTTCGACCTGCTCCGGGCGCAAGGCGACCGGATCGCGTTCCCAGGCTCCGTAGCTGGCCTGGTTAATCCCCAATTTGGCGGCGACTTCGGCTTGCGAAAGTCCCAAAGTCTCGCGGGCTTCACGCACGCGCTGGCCAAACGGAGTGCGCGGGCGTCTGGATGGTCTGCCGGTTTGCATGCCGACACCATAATCGCCCCGAAAAATAGTTAATGGAAAAGCTTGCATCGTAAATGGCAATACCATTAACTCGCCGGCATGTCAAAACTTTCATTTTCCCGCTTGACGACATTCCCGCGAAAGGAGGCAACACATGGCCTGGCGCATTCCTGAAACCGACATCGAGCGCGTGAAGCGCAGCACCGACTTGCGGGCGCTGGTGCAGAGCCGGGGCATCGAGCTGAAGCAGCACGGGACGAAGGACTTCATCGGGCGGTGCCCGTTCCACGACGACCGGAACAATCCCAACTTCATCGTGACGCCGGGCAAGGGCTTGTGGCACTGCATGGCGTGCGGCAAGGCGGGCAACGCCATCCAGTTCGTGCAGCACCATGACGGCGTTTCGTTCCGCCATGCGTTTGAACTGCTCAACCAGGGCGGGACGGCGGCGTTCGCGGCGCAACCGTTGCAGAAGCAAACCACCGTGCCGGTGTTACCCTGTCCATTGGATCCGCAGGCCGACGACGCCACGTTGTTGCGCCAGGTCACGGGCTACTATCACGAACGCTTGAAGTCCTTGCGGACGGCCACCGGAGCGCGGGCGTATCTGGCCGGACGCGGGCTGGACAGCGACGAGTTGATCGCGCGTTTTCAACTCGGCTTCGCCGACCGGACGCTGGGGTTGCGGCTGCCGTTCAAGAACCGCAAGGAAGGCGACGTGTTGCGCACGCGGCTGGCGCAGCTTGGCTTGTGGCGCGACAGCGGCCACGAACATTTTAACGGCTGCATCGTCGTGCCGCTTCACGACGCGGCGGGAAATATCGTCAGCCTTTACGGACGGCGGGCGAGCCGGCCGGCGGCGACGCGGGGCGAACTGCGGCACCTATATCCGCCCGGCCCGCATCGCGGCCTGCTGAATCGTGAAGCGTTGCAGTCATCGGAAATCATTTTGTGCGAAGCGGTGTTCGACGCGCTGACGTTTTACGCGAACGGCTTTCACAACGTGACGTGCTTGTTTGGGACGGAAGGCTTCACGGATGAATTATGGGAGGCGTTGAAACACGTCCAGCGTGTGCGCATTGCTTACGACGCAGACGACGCCGGCGACCGGGCGGCGCAACGCGACGCGGAGCGTTTTCAGAAACACGGCATGGAAGTTTTTCGGGTGAAGTTCCCGCACGGCATGGACGCGAACGAATACGCGCAGAAGGTGAAGCCCGCCGACAAATCGCTGGCGTTGCTGATGAATGCGGCGCAATGGACAGGCGCACGACCACCGGCACCACCGCCGCCAGAGCCACGCAAGCACGTTGCAATGGTGGTTGATGAAATCACCGGCGACCCGTTGCCCATCGTGGACAAGGAGTCGCTGACGACCGGCGTGGGCTGGGCACCGGAGCCGTTTGTTCCCGCCCCTTACGCGGACGTGCAGGCGCAGTCTTCTTTATTAGCTGCTTCTGTTAGCAGCCCGGGACCGGCGACTAAAAAGGAAAGTGCCGCCAGCTTGGAGCAACGCGGGGACGCTTGGTTCATGGACGTTGAAGGCCGCGAGTATCGCGTGGCGGGACTGGAAAAAACCGTCGGCACCGATGCGTTGAAAATCGCGTTGCGACTTCGCCACGGTGAACGGTTTCACTTGGATCAGCTTGACCTTTGCCGCGACGCGGAACGCCGCCGGTTCATTGAACGCGCCGCCGAGGAAACGGGACTCACCGCCGATTTATTGAAACGTGACTTGGGGAAATTATTGCTGGCGGTCGAGCAGGCGCAGGCGGAATTATCAAAACCCCAGGAGCAGGCCGGCCACGTCGTCACGCTGACGCCGGAGGAACGCGACGCGGCGTTGAAGTGGTTGCGCGAGCCAAACCTGATTGGCCGTTTGCGGGCGGCGTTTCATCAGGCGGGCATCATCGGCGAGGAAAGCAACACGCTCGTTGCGTATCTGGCGGGCGTGTCGCGCAAACTGGAAAGACCGCTGGCCATCATCATCCAATCTGCCAGCGCAGCCGGCAAAACCACTTTGATGGACGCCGTGCTGTCATTCTTCCCGGAGGAGGAGCGCGTCAAATACTCCGCCATGACCGGCCAGAGCCTTTACTATCTCGGCGAAACGAATCTCAAACACAAAATCCTCGCGGTGGTCGAGGAGGCCGGAGCCGAGAAAGCCAGCTATGCTTTGAAACTGCTGCAATCCGAAGGCGAGTTGACCATTGCCAGCACCGGCAAAGACCCGGCCACGGGCAAGATGGTGACGCAGGAATATCACGTCGAAGGCCCGGTGATGATTTTTTTGACGACCACGGCCATTGACCTCGATGAGGAGTTGCAAAACCGTTGTCTGACATTGGCGGTGGACGAGAGCGCCGAGCAGACCGGGCGCATCCACCGGCTGCAACGCGAACGGCGCACGCTGGCGGGACTCATCGCCAGAACGGAGCGGCAGGACGTGCTGAAAAAGCTGCGGAACGCGCAACGGCTGTTGCAGACGGTGGACGTGTTGAATCCGTATGCGCCGAGCCTGACGTTCGCCACGGCACGCACGCGCAACCGGCGCGACCACGAAAAATATCTGACGCTCATTGACGCCATCGCGCTCTTGCACCAGCACCAGCGGGAGACGCGAACACTTCCAAGCGGGCAACGCTTTATCGAAGTGACGCTCGATGACATCGCGCTGGCGAACGAACTCGCCCCGGAAATCCTGGGCCGCTCGCTCGACGAGTTGCCGCCACAAACCCGGCGCCTGCTTGGTCACATCCGCGAACTGGTTAAGAAGAAAGGCCAGACCGAGGGCGCAAAAGCCGCTTCCATCTTTAGCCGCCGGGAGTTGCGCGACCACTGCGGCTGGAGTCTGACGCAAGTGCGCGTGCATCTGGAAAGGCTGGTGGAGTTGGAATGTCTGGCCATCCGGCACGGACGTTTGGGCAGCCAGTTCGTTTATGAAATGCTCCTCGATGCTGACACGATGGAAGCCGTTGCCCACATCGGTTTGATTGACACCGCGAAGCTACGGCACGACTACAAAACCAACCTGACGGGTTTTTGCCGGGGGGTGGCGGGGCAAAACGGCCACCTGACGGGGGGTGACGGAACACCCCCGCCAGCGGAAAACGCCACGCCTGCCTTGCTAAAACCACAACCTGACGGCCTGACGCAATCACGAATCAGGGGGCAGGCCCTTCAACTGGCATCGTAACCCTATGGCCGCACCCAAGGGCATCGCCGCCGTGGCATGGCTGGCCCGCCGCACCAAAACACAACGCGGCGGCAACGACCGGCGACCGGACACGTTTGATCGCAGCGCGCCCGACGCGCTCGCCCTGTGGCGGGACGCCTACCTTGAATCCCTTGCGGCCCGAAACTACGCCGAAGGCACGCTGGAAAACCGGGGTGACGCCTTGAAGGTTTTTTTGGGCTGGGCTGGCGAGCGTGACTTGACCCGCGCCGGGCAGATCACCCGGCCCATCCTCGAAAGCTACCAGCGCTGGCTTTGGCGTTGCACCAAGGCCAACGGACGGCGGCTGGGGTGGAGCACCCAGCGCAGCCGGTTGAGCATCCTCAAGGATTTTTTCCGCTGGCTCACCCGGCAGGATGTCATCCTGCATAATCCGGCCAGCGAGCTTGAGCTTCCCCGGATGGAAAAGCGGCTGCCGCAGGAGGCGTTGTCCCCGGCGCAAATCGAAAAACTGCTGGCCGTGCCCAATGTGGCCGACCCGCTGGGCATCCGCGACCGGGCCATGTTGGAACTGTTTTACTCGACGGGCATCCGGCGCACCGAGCTTTGCCGCTTGGAACTGTCCGACCTGAACACCGAACGCAAAACCATCCACGTCCGTTTGGGCAAGGGCAAAAAAGACCGCATCGTGCCCGTTGGCGAACGCGCCATCGTGTGGCTGGAGCTTTACTTGAAGGAAGTGCGCCCGCGGCTATGCCTGGACACGCGCACGCAGGCGTTGTTCCTGACCGGCTACGGCGGGGCGTTCAACCCCGACGTGCTCTCGCGCATGGTGGCCGCGTGGATCAGGCAGGTGACGGGCCGCGTTGCGTCCTGCCACTTGCTGCGGCACACCTGCGCGACGCACATGCTGGAAAACGGGGCCGACATCCGGTTCATCCAGCAGTTGCTTGGCCATGCCAAACTCGACACCACGGCCATTTACACCGAGGTCAGCATCAAACAGCTTCAGGAGGTTCACGCCCGTTGTCACCCGTCCGCGAAACTCGAAAAAACGCTTCCACTGCTGGCGCAAAAAGTGTAATCTTTTGGCGTGGTTCCAAGCTGTCAAAGCGGCTTTTTTTCTTTAGCTGCTGACCGGGCGTCAGCCGCCCCCGTGTTGCCCACCTCATCCCCAAAAACTCGCGTCGGGGTTTTTCGCCGCCAGCCATCGGGTCGCCTTTCACGGCGGAGCCGTGGCCACTCAATGTTCACGCCGGGTTTGAGGGCGTGCGGTTACAAAACCGCATCGGGTCGGGGTGAATG
>CAVQGB010000013.1:0-276427 GCA_963711945.1 uncultured Verrucomicrobiae bacterium
CGCCAAGGTTTCCGTTCGCGTCATTCATACAGACGAGGAACGGATTATTGCCAAAACGGTTTGCCGGGTTTTGGGTCTAAAAACTGGAAACGAAGAATTATGAAAGCAAATCAAATCAAAACCAAACCGCTCCCGCCCGAACTGCTGCGCAAGCTGGATGCCTATTGGCGCGCGGCCAATTATCTGTCGGTCGGCCAGATTTATCTCTACGACAACCCGCTGCTCAAGCAGCCGCTCAAGCGCGAGCACATCAAACCGCGTTTGCTCGGCCATTGGGGCACCACCCCCGGATTGAATCTCATTTATGTCCACCTGAACCGCGTCATCAAGGAACACGATCTCAATGTCATTTACATCACCGGCCCCGGCCACGGCGGGCCGGGACTGGTGGCGAACACCTACCTTGAAGGCACCTACAGCGAAATTTATCCGAACATATCGCTGGACGGGGACGGGATGAAAAAACTGTTCAAGCAATTTTCCTTTCCCGGCGGCATTCCCAGCCACGTCGCGCCGGAAACGCCGGGTTCCATCCACGAAGGCGGCGAACTCGGCTACGCGCTGTCGCACGCCTACGGCGCGGTGTTTGACAATCCCGATCTCATCGCCGCGTGTGTCGTGGGCGACGGCGAGGCCGAGACCGGCCCGCTCGCCACGAGCTGGCACTCGAACAAATTTTTGAATCCGGCCCGCGACGGCGCGGTATTGCCGATTCTGCATCTGAACGGCTACAAGATTGCCGGGCCGACCGTGCTCGCGCGGCTTCCGCACGACGAATTGGAATCGCTGTTTCGCGGCTACGGCTACGAACCGCATTGGGTCGAAGGCGACGAACCGGACGACGTTCATCAAAAAATGGCGGCGACGTTCGACACGGTTTTTTCAGAAATCAAAAAAATTCAGGACAATGCGCGCTCGCAAAGGGTTCAAACAGCGTCCGCGCTGGCCGATGATCATTTTGCGCACGCCCAAGGGCTGGACCGGGCCGAAGTTCGTGGACGGGAAGAAAATCGAAGGAACGTTCCGCGCGCATCAGGTTCCGATGAGCGACATGGACAAGCCGGCGCACATAAAAATTCTTGAGCGCTGGATGAAGAGCTACCAGCCGCAGAGACTTTTCGACAAAACCGGCCGGCTGCGTCCGGAACTGGCGGAACTTGCGCCGCAGGGCACTCGACGCATGGGCGCAAACCCACACGCGAACGGCGGCCGTTGTTGCGCAACCTGCGGATGCCCGATTTCCATGACTACGCAGTCAATGTGCCAAAGCCTGGCGCGGTCATGGCCGAGGCGACCCGTGTTCAGGGCGGGTTCATCCGCGACGTTATGAAACTCAATCAGGAAAATTTCCGCATCTTCAGCCCGGACGAGACGGCCTCAAATCGCTGGGCCGCCGCTTTCGATGTGACCAACCGTTGCTCCACGGCGGAAATCCTGGCAACCGATGAGCATGTCGCGCCGGATGGCCGGGTGATGGAAATGTTGAGCGAGCACCAGTGCGAAGGCTGGCTTGAAGGCTACCTGCTTACCGGCCGACACGGATTTTTTTCCTGCTACGAGGCGTTCATTCACATCATTGATTCGATGTTCAACCAGCACGCCAAGTGGCTGAAGGTGACCAGGCATATTCCGTGGCGGCGACCGATTGCCTCGTTGAATTACCTCCTTAGTTCGCTTGTCTGGCGGCAGGACCACAACGGATTCAGCCATCAGGATCCAGGGTTCATTGACCACGTTGTCAACAAGAAGGCAGAGGTGATTCGTGTTTATCTCCCGCCGGATGCCAATACTCTGTTGTCGGTGACTGATCATTGCCTGCGCAGCCGCAATTACGTCAATGTGATTGTCAGCGGCAAACAGCCGGAACTCCAATGGCTGGACATGGATGCCGCCGTAAAACATTGCACCGCCGGACTCGGCATTTGGGAATGGGCGAGCAATGACAAGGGGTGCGAACCCGACGTCGTGATGGCCTGCGCCGGAGACGTGCCGACCTTGGAAACTTTGGCGGCCGTGCAAATTCTCCGGGAACATTTCCCGGATTTGAAGGTTCGGGTCGTCAACGTGGTGGACTTGATGACGCTCCAACCGCAGAGCGAACATCCGCACGGATTGAGCGACAAGGATTTCGACGCGCTGTTCACAAAGGACAAACCGGTCATCTTCGCGTTTCATGGGTATCCGTGGCTCATTCATCGTTTGACTTATCGCCGGAGCAATCACAAAAACCTACATGTCCGCGGCTACAAGGAAGAAGGCACAACCACAACGCCGTTCGACATGGTGGTGCTGAATGATCTTGACCGCTTCCACCTGGTCGGCGATGTGATTGACCGGGTGCCGGGTTTGGGTTCGCGCGCCGCCTACGCCAAGCAATTCATCCGTGACAAGCTAATTGATCACAGGAACTACATTCACAAACACGGCCAGGACCTGCCGGAGATTCGCGGTTGGAGATGGCGCGTTTAACCCGTCCACTGATGCCTTCACCGTAGATGTTCGGACAACAGTGGGTGGAAAATCTTCTTGCTTGCTTGCAGGCTTGCAATATCAACCGCTTTTGCGACAACATTGAGCAAAATTGCATCGGTTGAAATCGTTTATGGCAAACCTTGATACAACTAACATTTACGCGGCGATTCGGAAAGCCGACGAACGTTCTCACATCGAAGATCAACTCGTGCTCGACGGTGCGAATGTGTCCTGTTTCGCGTCCGCAGCCGAACTATGGGAGCGCTTCCAAGCACGCCCGGCCCGGTTTGTCATCACCGACCGCCGGTTTGGGGTGGAGTTCGACGGCATGAAACTGGTCCGCAAAATCCGTGAAAATTATCAGCTTCCATACATCTATGTGCTCATGCGGAGCCGGCTGTGCCAGCTCAAGGAAATCAGGGAAGGGCTGAAGGCCGGGGTGGATGACTACTGGCTGTATCCGCACAATAATTTTCAAATCCGTTCGCGCGTGCTGGTTGGATTGAGATGGATTTCTTACATTGATTCCATTACTTGGAAAGCCAAGCCTGCTGCGCACGAGGAAGCCACAACTACAGCCGGTGCCCAGGCTTGAATTTGCCGTTCGGAATTTCCGGAAGCAAGCGGGGGCGTCGGCCTTGACAAAGGCGCTTTACCACGTTTCCACAATTGGTATTCTCCGACGGCGGAACAAGAAAATAAAATCTCCCTATGCCGAAGAAGAAAATCTCCGTCAAAATACGGGAAGCCACGCGGGAGGATGTGCCGGCGCTGCTGGCGCTGAACCGCGCGGCCTATCCGGTTCTGGCAGGGGAAAATGTGGTTTGGGGGGAATCCCATCTCCGCAGTCATTTACGGGTTTTCCCGCAAGGCCAATTGGTGGCTGAAGCGAACCGAAAGATTTTCGGCGCGGTTTCCTCCTTGCTGGTAGATTTGGGTCCCGACCCGCTGCGCCATCATACTTGGGCGGGCATCACGGACAGCGGCTATTTCACCAACCATAATCCCAATGCCGACACGCTCTACGGCGCGGATGTGTATGTGCATCCGGATGCGCGCGGCCTGGGCATCGGCGGGGCGCTTTACGAGGCGCGGCGACAATTGTGCCGGCGGCTCAACAAACGCCGCATTCTGGCCGGCGGACGCCTGTGGAATTATTACGAACACGCCAACAAAATGTCGCCCCAAGAATACGCCGAGCGGGTTGCCGCCGGCGAATTGAAGGATTTGGTGTTGAGCTTTCAATTGCGCGAAGGTTTCGTTTTGCGCGGGGTGATGCCGCATTACTTGAACGACCCCAAAAGCCACAACCACGCCAGTCTCATCGAGTGGCTCAATCCTGATTACCAACCCGTGTCCACTGGTCGCAAAGTGCGCGTCGCCTGTGTGCAATACCAGATGCGCAAGGTGAAGTCGTTTGCGGACTTTGCGCGGCAGATCACGTATTTCACAGATGTGGCGGCGGATTATGAATCGGATTTTGTGCTTTTCCCCGAGCTGGTCACGGTCCAGCTTCTTTCGCAAACCGAAACCCTTTCACCGCACGAAGGAATGCGCCGGCTTTCGGAATACACGGCAAAGTATGTTGACCTCGTCAGTGGCCTTGCCAAGAAATTCGGGGTGACGATCATAGCCGGCAGCCATCCGGTGCGCGAGAAACAGCGTCTGCTCAACGTAAGCCACGTGTGCCTGCCGAACGGACTGGTCGTGGCCCAACCCAAGCTGCACATCACGCCCAACGAACGGAAATGGTGGCGGATGAATGGCGGCGACACGCTGCAAGCGATAGACACGCCCGCCTGCAAAATCGGCGTGCTGATTTGCTACGACATCGAATTTCCCGAAGCGGCGCAATACCTCGCCGAGCAGGGCGCGGAAATCATTTTTGTTCCCTTCTGCACGGACACCCGCCAAGGATACCTGCGCGTGCGCTATTGCGCCCAGGCGAGAGCGGTTGAAAACCAGATTTATGTGGCCCTCGCCGGCAACGTCGGCAATCTGCCGGACGTGTCCAACATGGATATTCAATACGGCCAGGCCTGCGTGCTGACGCCCTCCGATTTTGCCTTCGCCCGTGACGGCATCAAAGCCGAAGCGGACTCCAACGAGGAAACAGTTCTTATCAGCGACCTTGATTTGGACGACCTTCACGAATCCCGCAGCGGCGGCACGGTGACACCCCGCCTGGATCGCCGCTCCGATTTATTCAAATTCACCACACGATTTGCCGCAACCGATCAAAAGCAGGATACGGACGAGGGGCCGTTGGGTGACCAGCCTAAAGCGCGGTCATAAATCAAAATGCGAACACGGTTTTGACAGAACGCAAGCTTCAATGAGAAAACCGTGCTGCTCGTCTGGAACAAGAATGTGTAGATGCTCCGTGTTTGCTCGGCAGTGGGAACATTTCACGTTTTTGTGCCATCGGAGAGGGATTAAAATATTGTCCGCGCAGCAATGGTTGCTTAACTTTGGAAGCAACGGTCGTCAGACAATCAAATCGGCGGAACGAAATTAATATGGCATCCGCTCCTTCAGAAGTCCGGTTGAGCCGTGAAATGCGGCTGCTGGACATCACGCTGATTGGCGTCGGTGCGATGATCGGCGCGGGCATCTTCGTGCTGACCGGCATCGCGGCGGGCGTGGCCGGGCCGGCATTGATTCTTGTTTTCCTCCTCAATGGCATTGTCACGCTGTTTGCCGCTGCGGCTTATGCCGAACTGGGTTCTTCATTCCACAGTGCGGGCGGTGGCTACCTTTATGTGAAGACCGGGTTGAAGGACCCGCAGGGATTCATGAGCGGCTGGATGGCGTGGTTTGCCTATATCGTGGCCTGTGCGTTGTATGGCCTCGGATTTGGCGCGTATTTCAAACAAGCGTTGCCGCTGTTTGGCCTGGAAAATTTGGTGACGCCGTTGCTGTCGCCTGAACAATGGGCGGCCGTGGCCGTGGTGGCGGTGTTCTGCTTGATCAACTATCGTGGCGCGTCGGAAGCCGGTGGTGCGGGCAACCTCGTCACCAGCGGCAAAATCCTGCTGCTGGCCATATTCATCGGGTTCGGTGTCTCGATTACTGTTCATAAGCCCGACTGGCATCTGACGTTCACACAGAATTTCATGCCCAATGGCATCGGGCATGTGTTCATCGCCATGGGCCTTACGTTCATCGCCTTTGAAGGTTATGAAATCATCGCGCAATGCAGCGAGGAGGTGCGTGCGCCCGAACGCAATGTGCCGCGCGCGATTTTCCTGTCGCTTCTGATTGTTGTGCCGATTTATCTGCTGGTCGCGTTTGCGGCACTCGGCGCGGCCCAGCCGGGAGGAGATACGCCAAGTTGGCAATATCTGGGCCAGCTCAAGGAAACCGCGCTGGTGAATGTGGCGAGGAATTTCTTTCCCGGCGGCGACCTTCTGATTTTGATTGGCGGACTCTTTTCGACGATGAGCGCGTTGAACGCCACGATTTATTCCTCGTCGCGAGTATCGTTTGCGATGGGACGCGACCGCAATCTGCCATCGTGGTTCGGCAGCGTGCATCCACTGCGCAAGACACCCCATTGGGCGATCCTGGCCTCGGGCGTTTTAAGCATCATCATGGCGGTGAGCCTGCCGATTGAGACGGTCGCCAGCGCGGCGAACATCATGTTCCTGCTGTTGTTCATCCAAGTGCAGGCGGCGCTGATTACCCTGCGGAAAAAAAGGCCCGACTTGAACCGTGGATTCAAGGTGCCGTTTGTGCCCTTGGTCCCCATCATCGGCATCATCCTGCAACTGGCACTGGCGGTGTTCCTGTTTTTCTACAGCCCAATGGCGTGGTTGAGTGCGGGCATCTGGATTGGCTTGGGGTTGGTGGTTTTTTACGCCTACTCGCGCCGGCGTGACCGTTCCTATGAGCAAATGCAGTCGGTGCGCGAGGCGGCAGAACATCGGGAATACCGGATTCTGGCCTGCGTCGGCGATCCGCGGCGGGCCAAAATCATCCTCAATGCGGCGGTAGCCGTCGCGCGCCGATACGATGCCGAGTTGATTGCGCTTTCGGTCGTGGAGGTTCCCGAACGTGAATTACTGGCGCAAGGATTTGAACGCGCGTTCAGCACGCGGAAAGCGCTCACGCAAGCGGTGGAAGATTTGCAGAGCGACGGCATTCCCGCCAAGGCAGTAGTCAAAATCTCGCATCGGATTTCCTACGGCATCACCGAGACCGCGCTGGAAGAGCGGTGCAACATGATTGTCATGGGCCGCGCGCGGCGAACTGGGTTGCTGGAGCGGTTTGCCGCCACGATTGTGGATCGGGTAGTTCGCACCGCGCCCGCACAAGTGATGGTCGTGAGCGCCGAACGCTGGCCGGAGAAAGCCGGAACCGTTCTTTTCGCCTACGAACGCGGACCACATACCGCAGTGACGGCTGACGTGGCGGGAGCCTTGAGCGAAACCGGCCAGGGGCGGGTGCGGGCCGTGCATGTGTTGCCGCGCTCGGCCAGCGCGGCGCAAGAACAGGAGGCCAAGGCCGACCTCAATCAAACGCTCGGCTCGCGTTACAAGGAACGTGAATTAAAGGTGGTTCACTCTGGCGACATCGTCACCGGATTGTTGCGCGAATCCAAAGATGCGGACATCATTGTGATTGGCGGCACCGAAGCGGGCTTGATCGAACAGCTTTTGGGCTATGCGCTGCCGCTGGAACTGGCCGACCGGACGGCCAAGGCGGTGGTCACCGTGTATGAAATGCCGGCCAATCCCAAACGATGGCTGGTTTAACCACAGGAGATACCATGCAAGAACATCCTTTTGAATCGGTGCAGGACATGATGTCCAACATCGTCAGTTATCTACCGACGCTGTTTGCGGGGTTTGTCGTGCTCGTTGTGGGTGCCGGTGTCGCCTGGCTCATTTCCAAGCTGGTCGTCCGCGTTCTGCTTTTTCTCCGGTTGGACAGGGTGGTTGCGCGTTTGGGCTGGGGTCGCGCGCTGGCAAAGGGCGATGTCCGCCATTCGCTGTTCGGCTTCGTGGGAACAATCGTCGGCCTGTTTGTTTTTCTGGTCTTTCTCGAAAATGCCATTTTGATCTGGAAACTGACTGTGCTTTCCGAACTGCTGGAGAAACTCGTCGGATTGATCCCGCAATTGATTACCGCCGGGGTTATCCTGCTCATCGGCTGGGGCGTGGCGTCAGCGGTGTCGCGCGCCGTCCTGCGCACGCTTTACCAGGAAGAATTCGACCGGGCGCGGCTCGTCGCCAAGCTGGTGCGCGCGGCGATTCTGGTGTTCACCTGCGCGGTCGCCTTGGTGGAGCTGGACATCGCGGTGGGGATTGTGACGGGCGCGTTTCTGATTGCTTTTGGCGCGCTGGCCCTGGGGTTTGCCCTTGCCTTCGGCTTGGGCAGCAAACGCGCCGTCGAAACGATGTGGGAAAAGCGCCTGGCGCCGCCAAAGGATGAATCCAAGCCGAAAGAGGACAAGCCGGACGGCAAGTGATCATCTCCCGAACGGCCACACCAGCGGCGTGACCAGCGTGGCGATAATCCAGGTCAACAACGCCATTACTCCGCCGATTTGCAGATAGTGTTTGAATTGGTAACGGCCCGGTCCCATGACCAGAATCGTGCTCTCATGCGCCACCGGCGTGCAAAACGCCGAGGAGACGCAAATCGCCAGACCGACCAGAAACGGTTTGGGATCCACGCCGGTATCTTTGGCCATTTGAAACGCGACCGGCGCGAGGATGATGGCGACGGCGGCATTCTCGATGAATTGCGTCAGGATGGCGGCGAAGGCCAGGAGCGCGCCCATGATCACCAACGGGCCGAATCCGCTCAACGCTCCGACGGTGGCGTGCGCCAGCCCGTCCGCCGCGCCGGTTTTTTCCAGCGCCAAGCCGAAGGGAATCATGGCGGCGACCGTCACGACCGCCTGCCAGTTCACCGATTCATACGCGTCCTTGATTTTTACGCAGCCGAGCAGGATGGCCAGAACCGCCGCCAACGGAATGGAAACCGCCGGGCTTAGCAGTCCCGTCACCGCCAGAATTGTCACGGCGGCGAGCAACAAAAGCGTGACGGCGGCTTTTCGCCGACCGAGTGCGGTGAAATGAGTGTGGCCCACCAGAATCAGATTCGGGTTGCGGCCCAACCGTTCCACGCCCGAAATGTGTCCGAGCAACAGCAGCGAATCGCCAAATTCCAACGGTGTTCCCATTGGCCGTTCACGAATCGTTTTACCGTGTCGCGAGATGCCCATGACGGTAAATCCGTAATCGCGGCTGAAGTCCATTTGGCCAAGCGTGGCGCCGAGGTAGTCGGAATTCGGCGCGAGCAACGCCTCCACCGTCACCAAATCCACACTGTGCAGGGTCTGGTTGTCAATTTTCAATTCATCCTTGAGTTGAAAATCCGGCGACTTGAGCAAATCGCCAATCGTCGGCACCGGCCCTTGCATGATTAGAACATCACCGGGCTGCAATTTGATCCACCCGGAAGCTGGAGCGCGCTCGGTCCCGCGGATCAATTCAACGACGGTGAGGTCGCTCCGCTTCCACCAAGCGAGCTGATTGAGCGATTTGCCCACCGTCGCCGATTGCGGCGTGACCAGCACTTCAGTCAAATACTCGCGGGACAGTGATTCCTCGGCGGACTCCCCTTCATTTCCCTTGGGCAGCAATCGTCGGCCATGAATAAGGAAATACCCAACCGCTCCGGTGAAAACAATTGCGGCGATGGGCGTGAAATCAAAGAAACCGATGCCAGTTCCCGTCCGTTCCAGCAGGAAATCGCTGATGATGATGTTGCTGCGCGTTCCCACCAGCGTCCATTGTCCGCCGAGTAATGAGCCATAGGCGGCGCAGAGCAAATACCGCGAAGGCGAAAGATTTCGTTCCTTGCAGACCGCCATGATGAGCGGCATGAACACGAGCACGACGGTCGTGTCGTTCATGAACATTGAAAAGAGGGTGGACAAGCCCAGAATCGCGACTTGCAAGAGCGCCTCGCTGTGGGCACACGCGCGAAACAGCCTGCCGCCGAGCATTTCCGCAGCGCCCGTCCGCACCATCGCCGCGCCCAACACGAACATGGCTGTGACCATGATAACGGCGACGCTGCCGAAGCCGGAGAATCCTTCCTGATAAGTCAGGATGCCCCGCCAATGTCCGTCCAGATGCAGCCAGGGAATGATGAGCGAGAGCATGACGAGCAAGGCTGTGATGTCCGACCGCAGCTTTTGCGTCCAGAAAAAGAACAGCGCCGCTGCCAGGATGATTCCCAGCGCGACATATTCAGGATTGAGGCCCTGCATGGCCGGCAGCTTAACGCTTGATACCGAAAGTGACCAGTCCTGCCTGATGTCGCTAGATGCTCCAAATCCATTTTTTCAAACATCCCGGCTGAAAATCTCCATTCGAAAAATGACCCTATTAAACGGTTTGCTTGGTCACTGATTGGTTCGCGCAAATTGGTTTCTAAATGATCATTTTGCGGGCGGTGTCTTCTCAAAACTGGCGCGAAGCTGCGGCAAACTTTGCGGATGATTTTTTTGGATGTAAGCGATGAGCTTTTCGCGGATGTCGCAGCGCAAATCCCACGACTTGGACGAGTCTGCCGCCGTTGCCAGCACGCGGATTTGGATCGTCTTTTCAGTAGCGTCGGTCACCTGCAAATTCCAAAAGCGTTTGTCCCAAAGCGGATTTGACTCGATGATTTCCTTCAACGCCCTTCGGGTTTCATCCAGTGGCAGGGAATAGTCCACCCAAACGAAAACCGATCCGAGCAATTCCGCCGAGGCGCGCGTCCAGTTTTGGAATGGCTTTTCGATGAAATAACTCAAGGGGACCACGAGGCGACGGTCGTCCCAAATGTGTATGACGACATAGGTCAACGTGATTTCTTCGATGCGTCCCCATTCGCCTTCTACAATAACCACGTCATCGAGGCGGATCGGTTGCGTCATGGCAAGTTGAAACCCGGCGAAGAGGTTGGATATGGTTTTCTGCGCGGCAAAACCGATGATGATGCCGACGACACCCGCCGATGCGAGGATGCTGGTGCCAAAGCGACGCATTTCCTCGAACAGCATCAGAATGGAGGCCACCGTGAAGAGACCGATGATGACGTAGAATGTTTTGCCGAGAACATGAACCTGCGTGTAAATTTTTCGGGCCTGAAGATTGTCCGCCACGGTGATGTCGTATTTCGCCAGCACGGCTTTTTCGCCAATATTCACTGCCTGAAATGCAATCAGCGCCACCCCCACAATCAGGAGGATGCTTGTGCCTTTTGAGAGCAGGCCGGCATATTCGGGAGGCAAATTGAGAACCGGTAGCGCGAAGATGATGCCCACCACCGGCACGATAACGCGGAGGCTTTTTCCAATCAGCGGCACAAATAGGTCGTCGAATTTGCTCTCGGTTTTCGCTGCCCATGCCGCCAGCCGCGCTTCCAGGACATGCGTGAACCGGAAAAACAACCAGAACAGAACGGCGAACACGCCGAGATCAAACAGCTTGCTGAAAAATTTCCGTGAATCCTCCAATCCCTCGCCCGCCGGCAGCTTCAACAGCAACGGCGTGGCCGCAACGTAAATTCCGTAAATCCAAATCAGCAGATACAATGGCTTGCCAAGCGCGCCAAAGACATGATGCTTCAATTCCTTCGCATCCGCCTTGGCTTCCTTCGTTTTGCGGCGCAGGAAAGCGGCGGCCAGTCCATGGACCAGCAGCACGAGCAACACCAGACAAATGGTCACCGCCAGGTCGGTCCAGGTGATTGAACCAAACGCCGGGCTGTCCATCCGCGTGCCAAACAACGCTCTCAGCCCGTTGGAAAACAATGCGGTTAGGCCAGAGGTGAACGTATCCAGAATATCTTTTCCAACCATTACATTCATGTTGTTTCTTTGACCGTTGGCACGGCGGATAATTCACGCAACATCCGCCGGACGGCGGACGGATTGCCCAGATAACTCCACAAACCGGTCGTCAGCCCGCCCGCGTTGGGTTTGAACTGCGGCGAACCTTCTTGGAACGACGCTGTGAACGGCAAACGATTCGATACGACAACCAACCGCATAAAAATAATTTCCACCTTTGGCACTTTCATTGTCAAGCAACTGTCCCGAAAATTTCATGAATCCGATCAGCGACCGTGTTCGATTTGCCAAGGTGGAACGTTCGCAGATTCGGGAGGATTCCCTGGCTGACCGCCGGGTATCCCGTCCATCAAGCTTGAAACCAAATCTCTTTAGCGGCAGGATGGCTGTGGAAGTTTTACCTAACCCCTTGGCGGGCCTTGTAATCACAAAGATCCTCCTCGTGGTTTAGAAATCCAAGTCCGTCCGGTGAAATGTGCTAAACTCACAAAAGATGAAGGTGATCGAAAACGTTCAAATCAACAGCCAGAGACATGAAACTCAATGAACGGAAAATCCACCTCCTTTTCAAGTTGGGGGTTTTGATGAAGGGAATTGACGGGGCTTTGGAGGCGATTGCCGGCATTGCCCTTTTGTTCACCTCTCCGGAATCACTCCGCACCCTGGTTGGCTGGCTCACGCAAGGAGAATTGCAGGAAGACCCGACAGATTGTGTTGCCAACCATTTGGTTGAATTTTTCCACCGGCTTTCGTTCAGCACAAAGCATTTTGCATCTGCCTACCTGCTGGTTTATGGATTCACGAAAATCGGACTGGCAGCCGGTTTGTTGCGCGGAAAATTGTGGTCATATCCGACGGCTTTGACGGTGCTCGGCATCTTTTTGTGCTATCAAGTCTATCGGTTTAGCCACAATCATTCGATTGGACTTGGCTTGGTAAGCAGTCTTGATCTCATCGTAATTGTTCTCATTTGGCGGGATTACAAATTTGTGAGAGCGCGGCGCGGTCATCACGATGGAGACATTAAACAAATTGGAACATGATTCTTTACCCTGCCAAAAGTTGGATTATCGTGCAGGAGTTGGTGGAGATTTGCCGCATACGAACAACCGCCTGGCTGCCATCAGGCCGAAGGCAAGGAGAATGATATGAACGAAACATTGAACCATTGGTGGGCGGAAATTCAAAACGTCGTCAATTATCCACTGATTGATCTGGGCGGCAATCAACTGACGTTGAACAGCATCGCCAAGCTAATGCTGGTCATGGTGGTGGTGGTGGTCACAGAGCGCTATTTGCGGAGACTCGTGCGAAAGCGTGTGCTGGCCCGCACCCATCTCGAACCCGACTTGCAATACGCCGTCAGCCGCTTCGTGGGTTACTGTTTCATTGCCGTGGGTTTCTTTTTCGCGTTCAGGGTAGTTCACCTGGATTTGAGTTCGCTGGCAGTCATCGTGGGCGGTTTGGGCATCGGCATTGGCTTCGGCCTGCAAAATATCGTCAGCAACTTTATCAGCGGACTGATCATCTTGGCGGAACGGCCCATCGCTCTCGGCCATCGGATTGAAGTCGGCGGCGTGGCCGGCCAGGTCACCAAAATCAAACTGCGGAGCACGGTCGTCGTGACCAACGACAACATCACCATCATCGTTCCCAACTCGAATTTCATCACCAACCCCGTGACCAACTGGAGCTATGGCGATCCCAAGGTGCGGTTGCGCCTGCCGATTGGCGTCGCCTACGGCAGCGACGTCGAAAAACTGCGGCGGGTGCTGCTCGAAGTTGCGGCGGAAAACCCGGTCGTGCTCAAGGACCCGGCCCCATCGGTGCGCTTTCTCGAATTCGGCGACAGTTCACTGAACTTCGAACTGGCTGTCTGGACCATTGACATGGCGCGGAGTCCGACGCGCTTCCGCAGCGACTTGTATTTTGCCATCGAACGCAAGCTGCGTGAAAACAACATTGAAGTTCCGTTCCCGCAGCGCGACCTGCATTTGCGTTCAGGGAAGATCATGCTTGAATTCAAGGGCGACGGACGGTTCGAGGGGAGCTTGCAGCCGGATTGAGGGGTCGGAATGAAAAGCGACTTTGCCAGTATGGTTTCATTTCCCGCAGGTCGCCCACGGGCATGGCGGTGGCGTGCAAATGCCGCCAGCGGCAAGCTGCTTGGGCCTGGCCACACTGCGCGATTTGCTGCGCGCCTAAATCAACGTCGCGCAAAGCGGCCCTTGAACCGGAGGAGGCTCGTGCTTTCACGGACATTTACCGGCGATTCAAGTGCCAGTGAAAGTGCCAGTGAATGGGTGATGAATGCGTAATTGATGAGTAGTCAATTGGTATTGGGTGCGTAATCGCTGGTGCTTGACAAACATGCAAAAATGCCTGATTCTATTGACGTTCGTTAGTTATGAGGCTGTTCGCCTCTGGTGGTGGGGTGGTAATTGCGGAGTAGTGGATTTTGGAAAAATCCTCTGACCTCGTTCGATTCCGACCCTCGCCTCCAGCTCTTACTGCTTGAGCAGTAACGAATTAGGAGGTTCGGAAAGCCGATGGCTAACGGTTTGGCTAACAATTTTTGGATTGTTCCAAAATTGTTCCAGTATTTGGGCGCATTGCCCGACTATTGCCTAACCGCCGGAATCTTCGCACTGGTAGGCTGGACGACGCATGAAAATGAAACTGCGTTATCGTTTATTCCTACGCCGCAAAAGCGTTTACTACGCCTTTGACGACACCACCAAAACCTTCACCAGCCTCAAGACCAAAGACAAGGCCGAGGCCAATCGCCTGCTGATGGCCATGAACGAGGCGGGCAAACAGCCCGCCATGAACTTGAGCCTTGCCCGCGTCTATCTGCGGCACAGCGACCCGATGGTTTCCGTGCGCACCTGGCAGAACGTGCTGGAGGAAATCATCGGCATTAAAACCGGCCCGACGCAGGCGCGTTGG
Source organism: uncultured Verrucomicrobiae bacterium (assembly GCA_963711945.1). Taxonomy (GTDB): domain Bacteria; phylum Verrucomicrobiota; class Verrucomicrobiia; order Limisphaerales; family UBA11358; genus UBA11358. The sequence continues at coordinate 14,279 of CAVQGB010000013.1, forward strand.
AAGTCAGCCGCCAAGGACAAGGCGTTCGTTCCGCTGCTCCCTCGTATTCTGATTGAGACGCAGGCGGAACATTTGCTGGCGGTATTGCGCGCCGGCACGGTGTCAACCAATGCGTTTCTGCGGAAGGTTCACAACTTCGCGGTGGACATGAATTGGCTGCCCGCGACGGTAATCCCCCGCCGGCAATGGCCGGCCATCCACTACAAGGAGAAACGCGCCATCACGCTGGAGGAACACCAGAAGATCATCGCCGCCGAGGTCAACCCGGAGCGCAAGACGCTGTATCAATTGTGCTGGCACTTGGGCGCGAGCCAGGGCGACATCGCGAACCTGAAAGGCGAGGACGTGGACTGGACCAACAACACCGTCAGCTTTGTCCGCAAAAAGACCGGCGTGCCGGTGCTGGTGCATTTGGGCGGCGAGGCGCTGAATTTGTTCCAAGACCTGCCCGCCGAAGGCCCGCTGTTTCCGTATCTGTCTCGCGTGCGGGCTGGCGACCGGGCGACGGAATTCGCTTCGCGTTGCCGCCAGCTCGGCATTACAGGCGTGACGCTTCACAGTTACCGTTACGCTTGGGCGGAACGCGCCAAGACCGTCGGCTATCCCGAACGGTTCGCGCAGGAGGCTTTGGGACACAACAGCAAGGCCGTGCATCGCGCCTATGCGAAACGCGCTTTGATGAAAATCCCGTCCTTGGAAGACTACGAGCAACGGGCTGCCGTGAAGGTTGAACCGGTGGCTTGAATGCTGCGCCCGGCTGGACTGGCAACGGTTCAGCCGGTTTTGCCATATTGGGGATTCTGCGGCCATCCCCAAACCCCGCCGCCAAAGGCATGGCCTCTGGACTCCTTTATCCGCTCGCGCTGGCCGGAACGCTGACGCGCCCTTTCCGACCGGGCGGAAAGGAATTGGTTTTGGTGATCCCCGTCGCCGTTATTGGACAATCAGTATTTCCGATTGTTCCTTGCCCCGTTGTTTTTTGTTCTGCTCCTGAATCTGCTTTTCCACGATGCGAACGGCCTTGTCGAGCCAGTCCGGGTCACAGCTCATTCGCTCGATCTCGACGGTTGCAAACCATTTGCGGGCATTTTGTGCGGGCTTGCCCAGCGGTTTGAGATGCCCGGCCCGCACCAGGAACGGCAGGTAGTAATTCGGCCAGCCGAACATCGCCGCAGCCTCCTCCATGCTCACACACGCACGCCGGGGCCGTCCGTTTGATGTTGCCTGTCGTTCCATTGTGATGTTCCGATTCATGCTTTTCCTCCCCGACGCTCCGCCACGATCTTCCCCTCATATTCCTGCAACGCGAACCGAAGCCGCAACAGCAAGGCCAGGTCCGCCGCCGAGAGCTTCCGCTTCTCGCCGGACTTGACCAGCCGCCACAGCATTTTCAGTTCGCTCGTTTTCATCAGTGGTTCAGACACGACTCGAATTCCGTTCCCGCCCGGTTCAAATCTTCCCGCAGATACGGCAGCCAATCCCGCGCCGGTATCGGCGACACCGGCCAGGCTCCGGCCTCCGTCACCCACTCGGCCTCATACAAACGCGAGGCAAAAGGGTCGGCCTCCACTTCGCGCAGCCGGCCGCGAATGCGCCGCATCGCCGCCAAGGCGACATCCCGGGCCGCCTCGCGCACCAACCGTTCGTTGTAGGTTTCTCTCATGGTTCGATTTGATCTGGACGTAATTCTTCTTCAAGCAATCCCGCCCTACCCCCACCCGCCGCTCCGCGGCGGGTGGGGGCAAGGCGGGAACTGCCTTGCCCGGTGACAACTGGCAGAATTGCCGCAGCCTGGACGAATCTAGTGCCCCTGTTTGCAGCTTTTACGGCCCGGCTGGAGCTGGTCTTAAGCCTGCTGCAATCCAAATGCGGTGTGCGCCGTTATCGCCAGCGCAGTGGCCGCCTTCACAGGGAGTTCGCCTTACTCCGCTTTGCGTTGTCCTTGACGGCGTCTCTTCCCTATTTGTCGCCGGCCTTCAAGCACTTTGAAGACCGACTCGGAAAGCATGACGTCGCAGTGTTTCCCAAACTTTTGGGTCTCGTAAAAATCCCCGCCGGCGCGCTGGTATTCAGCTTCACAGCCTTTGAGGACATAGCCCACACCGTCAAGCAGTGGGCTATAAAGGGTCACGCGTGCCATCCCGCCACCGAATTGCTCCCATATTTTCATGAATGCAAAACAGGTGGCTGTGGTCAGCGCGTGTTTAGGAAACCCTGCGATTAGTGCGTGCAGGTGCAAACGCCCGGTTGCTTCACCAGCTTCCGTTCGCAGGCACCAGATCGTTTTCTTGAAATGAACCCCGAAATTGTCCGCCTGCTCCCGCATGAGTGCGAAGAACATCTTTATGCGCACCGCGTCCGCCAGGCGTTCACTTTTAAACGTGAGCGAGGCGAACAGTTGCCATTCGATGAGTGACAGGGCGTAGATTTCGGGGTTCATTTTGTGTGTTTAGTTTTTGCCGTCCGGGCCGTTGATGATCGCACCACGCGCCCGGAGACGACCGCCAAAGGGCACCAGCTCGCGCACTCCGATGACAATGTGCTTGTCCAGGAGCTTGCCGGCCCATTTGGCTTTTTCGTCATCCGTCAGCGTGTAATCAAACGGCACGAGCAGACGGTAGCCAGACGGGTCAACGTCCTGGCAGGTGATGATTTGGCTTTTGACCAAGCCCCGTTTCCCGACGTATTCGTCAGGCCGGTCCGATATGATTGCGACTTTGAGCTGCATTGTTTTTCTTTCGTTTTTCGGCACACGTTGAATTCCAGTCCATTGCCGACTTGAACTGAAACTGTGAAGGTTCCCCTTCGCCGCGCGCAATATGCGCCGAAGGTGGTAGGCTGTCAGGAGATTGGGACAAGACGCCGGGGATGGCGTCCTAAACTATTGACTTTCGGTCTTGGGAGGCGGTCCGGGCGGACGTTTAGTGGTCAGGTCGAGCCGCTCACGGCGTTTTTTGATGAAGTCAGCCGTCAGCTTGAAACCGGGCGCCAGCCACCTCCAAACCTTGCTGAAGATTGAATCCGAAAGTTCTTTGGCGGTCATGCGGTTGTAATTCTCACGCAACCAGTTCAAAGCAAGGTCATGATTTATAGGATCAAGTTGGCGACGTGGCTCGCGCATGACTTCGCTAAATTCACACATCCAGCCCGTCCCAATCGGATTGCTCCGCTGCCAAGCCAACACTTCAGCTTCCTTCCAGTAATGCGCCAGCTCGGCAAAAAATGATTGAACTGCTTGACGCTCCACGAACTGGCGTTTGATTGGGTCTTTCGTTGCGTTGGCAATTTTGATCAAGGCAACCGTTTTGGGCTGCAATTCTTCCATTACCTTCAATCGGGCGTGATACAGGTCATATTTTTCCGTGTCACGGGGGTCGGGTTCTTCCTGATAGTTCGGATGCTTATCCTCAATGTATTGGTAATCCTCTTCTTTGGCTTCAAAACATTGAGTCAAGTCCAGCAATTCTTCTCTGGTCGTGTTTTCAAAGTCCTTCATTTGCTGCATTCGCTTCCGGGCATCGTCTTCCGTTGCCGGCGGCGAACGAAGGTAACAGCTATCGCCTCTTTCTTCGTGTCCGTCCTCAAATCTATACCACTGGGCAACTATCCAAATTTCCTCACCCGGCTCACAAAACTCATGGAACGGCGGCGCATCCTCGTCCGGGTGATTGGCAAAATCGCTGGCCTTCATTTTGCCATAACCGAAACAAATGCGGACTGCCGGCACCGGCGCAAGCTGGATATGATCCCGACATTCGATCAGTCGAACGCCGGCAAACGGCGGAATATACAATTTTTCGGGTTCCACGGACATGTTTTAACTAACACCAAAAGCTTCATTTTGTTGCTCCTCTGAAATCGTGACCAAACCCGGCCGCCTCCATCTCCGCGTCAATCCGGCCTCCGTTCCACTTGTGTGCTCGTTCCGTCGCGCTGAATTTGCACCCGTCCCCGCGCCAGACTTTCAGCCAACGCGCTTGACGCCGTAAGCCGAAAGACTGGCCTGCCCCAAGACACCCCACGCGACCGAACGGCACAAAGCTTCTCTCCGCCCGGCTTGCCGCTCCATTCCGGCTGCCTCTTAATACGCACCCCATGATACTATCCAGAAGTAATGGATATATTATGAATTAAATATACTTAGTTCAGTCTTATCAATGTCACAAAATAGTCATTGCACGCGTTTTATAAGAGGTGTAAAAGGGTGCCGCTCTTTCGAGTCCGTGTGCGGATCGCGCGTTGGGTTTGTGAAAACAAATAGTCAGACTGGGTTGATGGCACGCTTGGTTTGGGTTTCTGGGCGTGGGGGAGATTGCTGTTCTTCAGAGGGCCATTCAATTCGCAATCTTACATTCTGTGGTCATTCCTCTTATTTATGAAAATCATATCATTGTCCATTTTGGCGTTGACCGTCTCTCTGGCGGAGGCGCAGACCACCACGACCGGGGCGCAGGGTGCCGTGGCATCTCCGGCGCTGCCGAACCCAACGGCCTTTTCACCAGTCTCAAGCGACGGTGGTTCCACCGTGTGGGAGCGGACGGCGTATAGCGCGGGAACCAACGGAACGGTAGTCGCCAGGAAATCTCGCTACACAGAATTAAGCAGCGGACTGAATTACAGGCAAAACGGCCAGTGGGTAAAGTCCCAGGAACAAATCAACATCCTGCCGCAAGGCGGCGCCGAGGCCGTCCAAGGCCAGCATCAGGCGCATTTTCCCGGCGACATCTACAAAGGACAAATCGAGTTGGTGACTCCCGACAACAAGCACCTGAAAAGCCGTCCGCTGGCCATCAGTTACGACGACAGCCAAAACACGGTGTTGATTGGCCAATTGAAACATTCGGTCGGCGTATTGGTCGCTTCCAATCGTGTGATTTATCCGGATGCCTTCTCTGGAATCAAGGCAGACATCGTTTTCGAATATCGGAAAGGCTCGTTCAGTCAATCGGTGGTTTTGAGGGAACAACCGCCCACGCCGGAGAGCCTGGGCTTGAAGGCGCAGGCGCATTTGCAATTGTTGACAGAATTCACGGGTTCGCCAGACCCCGTCCAAAAAACAGCGGCGCGGGATGCGAAGGACAATTTGCAAGATAGCACACTATCGTTCGGAGCCGGGGGCATGACGATGGTGCAAGGCAAGGCGTTTTCAATGGGTGGCAGCGGAAGTGATTCCGCTCAAAATAATCAGAGCCGATTCACATCGGCTGCTACAGGCAGCACGCCGACGTATAAGAGCTGGATGCATTTGCAGAACCGAACGTTTCTGATCGAGGAATTGCCCTATCAACGGCTGGCCACGCAATTGCAACAACTGCCGATGACGAGCCGACTGGAAACGGCGGACACGAATTTGCTCGCGGCGAATTCGATCCTGGGCAAGGTCTCGTCCCAAAGGTTACTGCCGCCGATGCGGGAGGCGGAGACGGAAACGGGGAAAATTCTGCTGGCCAGTGCGGACTGGTCCAGGCAACCCGGCGTGGTGCTGGACTATGAGGCGGTGGATTCCAGCACCGCCGATTTCACCTTTCAAAGCGACACCACCTACTATGTCAGCAGCGAGGTCTATCTGTCCGGATTGACGACGATTGCCGGGGGAGCGGTAATAAAATACGACACCAACTACATCTGCGGGGTTAACATCCTGGGAACAGTCCAATGCACGACCAGCCCGGACCACCCGGCGATTCTGACCTCCGCCGACGACAACTCGGTGGGCGAGGCGATAACGACGGGCGGTCCGAACAACGGCACGGGATCATTGACGCTGTGGGTGACAGGCGATTCAGGCGTCAACCTGGCCGACCTGATGGTTTGGATTTGGGATGGCAATGGAAATTACATCGTCACCGGCCAGTCTTTATATTGGAATGGTTCCTACGAACCCATTATCTTCCCCGCCGGGGTGGGGCAAGGCTATGGGTTTGGGGCCGTCTGCGACGGTGAGTATTGGGAATCGAGCTTCTGGCCAACACTGAACACCGGCACTTTGACGCTCTCCTCCGGGAGCGCTTCCACCTACCAAAACTTGTCTTACAGTGAGACGGGCGATGCGCTGGCGACGCAGGCGGGGGCAGCCGTGGGGTTGTCGTTGCCTTGGGGATCGTCGGTGAACGATCTGGTCATCCGCAATCTGGGCACAGGTTTGCAGAGCGGTTATGGATTATGCTCGGTCACCAACGTGCAATTCCTCCATTGCGGCGTGGCGTTTGATTTGGAACCTTATGCGTCCCTTTACGCGGGCAATATCCTGATGTCCCAGGTGGACCTGGGCTTTTCCGGCCAGGCATTTGGGGCGACGGTCGAACACCTGACTTTTGATCAGGGGGCATGCCTTGCGGAAGATGTCAACCCGGGCTACTACAGTTTCACGCTGAACAATTCCCTGCTGACGGGCATTGCCGATTACGGAAACGTGGACCTTTCCACCAACGAGGTGGTCGCGCTTTCATCCGGTGCCGGGGTGTATGCAACCGCCGGCAATGACAATTACTATCTGGCCCCGAACAGCCCTTATCGCAATACGGGCACGACGGGCATCGCCCCGGATTTGTGGGCCGAACTCCAGACACTGACTACCTCCGCGCCACAGGATGGCGGCTGGCCGGACAATGATGGAATGCCCGACCTCGGTTATCATTATCCGGTAAATACAAACTCCCTCTTCAATGGAGTCCCAGCGTGGTGGCTATGGAAATATTTTGGCACATACGCTTACAGCGGCACCAATCTCGATGACACTGGCACCAACACCCTGCTCCACGATTACACCTACAACCAAATCCCCGCCGTGTTCAGTTTCACCGGGTTGGAAGTGACCAATGTCTATGTTCATTCATCGTGGGTTCCAGTGCAATTGGACGTGACGGGGAATCCGTATTACGTCGCGATAACCGTGGACGACACCAACTTTTTGAACGATGCGACGTGGACCCTTTATGCGGGGGCCAATATCAGCGCGTTTCTCGGCACGACGCAAGGCTGGCATGACGTGCGGGTTGGTTTGCGCGGTCATGGGGATGCCCCGAGCAGCGCCGTGTGGCAGGGAGTTCGGTTGAATCTGGATCCCACGCCGCCGTTGTTATTCATCACCAATCTAGCGACGCGCACACTGGGCGTCCCTCTGGTGCAGGTGCAAGGATATGCGGGCGAGCAATTGGCGGCGTTGACTTTTGATGTCAGCAACGCCACGGGTGTTGTTGCCGGGCAACAGGGCATCGTGATGAACCGGGATTTTGACACGAGCGTATGGGGCTTTACGACGAATTATTTCCAGTGCTTCGACATCACGCTGGTTCCGGGAACAAACCTCGTCAGCATCCACGCGACGGACGTGGCGGGAAACACGACGACCACGAATCTGCTGCTCAACCTGGATTTCTCCACGCGGACCGATCCGCCAGCGGTGGCGCTGACCTTTCCGCAGGACGGCCTGAAGGTGAGTGGCACGAAATTCACGCTGGATGGCTTCGTAGACGACCCGACGGCGACCGTAGCCGCGCAAATCGTGGACGCCGGCGGGAACACCAACGTGGCGAGCGGCGAAGTGGAACGGACCGGGCGGTTTCTGGGTGGATGATCTGCCGTTGAACGCAGGAGCGAACTTGTTAACCTTGACCGTGACCGACGCGGCGGGACACAGCAGCGTGACAAACATCGGCGTGATTCAAAGCACGGTGACGTTGACCATGGACTCACCAACGGATCCCAGCCAGTTGTGGCATCCGGCGATGGATGTGAGTGGCACCATTTCAGTTTCGGGTTATGCTGTGAGTGTGAACGGCATAGCGGCCACGGTTAGCGGGAATGCTTGGAGCGCACCCAACGTGCCCGTGCCTCCCGGCGGTGTGGCGAGTTTTACGATGCTGGCAATCTCCGGGGGCCAGACGAACGCCAACAAGTCCAATCCGGCCAAGCCGGACCTTGGCATTATCATTCAAAGCGACATGCAGGCGGCGACAAATCACACGGATGCGCGAAGGGAGTTTTGGGACGTGTGGAACGACGGCACCTGCGATGAAACATGGGTGACAAATGAATTGGCGCAGCACTGGACCAATGGGCTTGGCGGCAGCGCCAGTTCAACCGTTGCGTCGGATTTTTGGGTTGGTGATTGGGGTTGGCCGATTCCGGGCCAATGGAATATGACTCGTGATCCGGATTACCCTGGCATCCTTTTGGGGGGGTGGCTGTTTCCCGCAACGAACTCCGTTCCTTATGCTAATTATGATCGAGGTTTAGGGGCGGTTCCCTATGGATTTAGCGTCAACGCGCCCCTGGGATGCGAATATTGCGAGGTGCAAACCAACTACACAACGAAGACAACTTCAGACGACGGCCTGGAGGTGGATACTTTTTACCGCACCTACAAGCGGAACGCGCGGACGACGATGATGCTGGTGAGCGGGGGCCGGGGGATGCCGGCGCGGCCGACCTTGCACCGGATTACGGGATGGGTGAAGCACATCCCGGCTGATCATTTTGATGCCAATCCGTCTTATTATGATTTCATTAAAACTGACGTGCCGCCCACGTTTTATCATAATCTGCCACACGTGCCGAACGCCTCGGTGCATTTGCTGGGGAACAACACTCTGCACGATGACCCGAACACTCCGGGGGCGGGGTCGCTGTATTACGTCACCCCGGCGGGGGCCGGCCCGATTGATTGCACGCCGACGGTATATGGCGACAACTTTTACACGTGGGGTTTCAGCGACTTCCCCGATGACGGTAATGACACGCCGAGTTTCAGCGACACTCCGTATCAGCCGTTTATCACGGCCAACAGTATTAACATTACCACCAACACGCCGACGTTTTGTGTGGGCCAAAATATAATATTCAGCATTGGATGGAATGGCTCTCCACCATATGTAGAAGGTGTAACGCATTGGACTCTGCCGGGGACATTTGTAAATACAAACCCCTATCCATATTGCCCCACGTATTACAATAAAAATGCCGATTTCCTGACGCGCATTTACTCAAGGGACAACACATTGAGAACATGGTGCTGGTATGTGCGGGATTTTGTCGCTCAAAGCGCCAGCGTGGCAATGAACCTCACCTTCCCTAATGGCCAGACCATCTTTATCGGGTCTGCGGGAAAGTTCACGGTTTATAGACCGGAAATAGAGAGCTTTTATCTCTCGACTAATGTAACGGTTATTTTGGAAACAAACACAGATATCTGATTCAGGTCTTGGGGAAAAGAACTTGCCAAGACCAAGTCAAATGAGGTGGATAACAGAAGTCGGCGCGGAGGCGGCATATCGTGGTTGGCTATCAAATGTTCAGTTAGTTAACTTCTGGGATAAACATGATGCGGTTTATGAAACCCCAACGAGTGGCGACTTTTGGCTAGACAACAGTGATCCCTATGGCTTGCTTCCAAATAATAGCCCTGAACAATATCTTGTCAGCACGTATTCTCCTCAGACAACGACTGTTACTCACGTTGATAGGCCGGCGATAGAAGGGAATTTTACTAATCTTATTGAATACTCTGGGGATTATGTTTGCTATATTAGGTTTCAGCCTGACGGAGGAATTCCGATTACAATTGGGTCAGTAAGTTGGGGCTGGCATGGGAAGGCATCAACCGATACGAGTGGCCGCTGGAACTTAGATATAAACGACATAACTCATGTGATTCCAGATTTAGATGACGATACATTTCCGCAATGGAATAACATATACACCAACCACAACCCCTAAATCTACATATGACTATTAAACCTCTTATCTGGCAATGCCTTTTGCTACTGATATGTTGTCTGGCATCCGGATCTGGCGCAAAAGATGATTCACGAATACCTTTATGGCAACCTGATCCATTCATAATCAATATGACCAACGTCATTTGGGGGATCGAAACAAACCATGTTAAAGCCGGATTGGCAATTCAATACTCATCAAGATCAACAAATGGTCCTATAGTTGGATTTTATGTCGTTGTGTATAACAACAGCGACACCAACGGAAATATTGCGCCCGTATTTAAGACAAAAAACGGATACGTAAAACAGAATATACTGTCGTTAGGTATTCCCCCTGATGGATATCGTTACACTATGGCTCTATTTGATACCAATGGGAATGCTGTAGCAAAAACGGAATTGGGCAAGAAGCTTAAGCCCTTTGATTCGCAGGCCAAAATTGATAATTATCATGGCTACGGAGAGAGAGACATTCTCCCGTTTACATTGGATGTATTGCCTTTTTCTTCAATTGTTCTGGAAGATTATTTTGTTATGACAAATGCCGGGAAATACCATCTTAGGTTTGTATTGAATACTTTTACAGGAGCGGATAAACTAGGCATTATCAAGCCGTTATGTCTTCCAGTAAATGCTGACATTGAAATCAAAAAATCGTAATAATTGAACCTTACACGCCAACCATAGCACGCATGGTGCCAATGAAAATCAAACGCCGGAAACGGGTCGGAAACGGAAACGGGTCGGTTCCTAGTAATGTAGTATTGACAAAGGCGGGAGTAGTGATTTGCTTCCGGCATGGCCAGAAAACTGCGAGTGCAATATCCCGGCGCCATCTACCACGTGATGAATCGCGGGGACCGGCGCGAGCCGATCTTCCAGGATGACAAAGACCGCCAACTGTTCCTGCAAACCCTGGGTGAGGCCTGTGAGAAGACCGGTTGGCACGTCCATGCCTGGTGCCTGATGCCCAATCATTTTCATCTGGTCATCGAGACGCCCAAGGCCAATCTGGTCGCTGGCATGAAATGGTTCCTGGGCGCCTACACCGGCCGGTTCAACCGGCGGCACAAGCTGTTTGGGCACTTGTTCAGCGGGCGTTACAAGGCCTTGATCGTGGATGGCAGCGGCACCTGGGTATCTGAAGACCGTTTGCGATTACGTTCACTTGAATCCGGCGCGGGCGAAGCTGCTGGGGATGGAACAGAAGCTGGCGACCTATCCGTGGAGCAGCCTGCGGTATTATCTGCAATCGCCGCGGAAGCGGCCCGGTTGGCTGCGGGTGGGGCGATTGCTGGGGGAGCATGGGATTCCCCTGCGACAGCAAGGCCGGGCGGCTTGAATTTGGGCGGCGGATGGAACTGCGTCGGCGGGCGGAGGATGGGACGGGCAATTCAAAGGGGTGCGACGGGGATGGTGTTTGGGGGACAAGGCGTTTCGGAAGGAGTTGCTGGGGCAGATGAAGGAACAAATGAGGGAGCATCACTTTGGCGAGGAACGGATGGAAACAGAACAGGAAGAGGCGGAAGGCATCGTGCGGGAGGGAATGAAGCGGCTGGGGTGGAAGGAGTCTGACCTTGTGGCGCGGCGCAAGGGAGATCGGGAAAAATTGAAACTGGCTGTCCGCTTGCGAGAGGAAACGACCGTGACCGTAAAATGGATCGCCACAACGGCTGAGGATGGGCACTTGGACGCACCTCAACCATCTGCTATACTGGCATCGCCGTGGAATATTACGCTGAAATGGAGAAATACTACAATACTAGGAACCGACCCGTTTATGGCGACCTATCTGTGGAGCAGCCTGCGGTATTATCTGCAACCGCCGCGGAAGCGGCCCGGTTGGCTGCGGGTGGGGCGATTGCTGGGGGAGCACGTGAAGGGGTCAGTTCTTGGTATTGACAACTCTTTGTTACAAAGATATGCGAATTGAACTTGAACTCGCCGCGTCAACCAAAGCTGTGTGGCATGAAGTTCAATTGAATTTGGATCGCACACCGCCGGTGTTGACCTTCAACAACCCCGCGGTGGCAAACAGCGTGACCACGGTCGTCAAACCGTATCTGCAAATTCAGGGGTCTGCAAATAAAGACCTGGCCAGCCTGTCCTACGACATCAACAATGCTAACGGGGTTTTCACGGATCAGGACGTGTCGGTGGTGGACAGGTCTCTGGATACGAATACGATGGATTTCAGCACGAACACTTTTCAGGCATACGACGTGCCGCTGGCCGTCGGCGACAACCACATCACGTTGCACATGAGCGACCGTGCGGGGAACACCACGACCACGAATTTCAATGCGGTTCTGGATTACAGCGCGGCGACCACTCCGCCGGTGGTGAGTCTGACATGGCCGACGGACGGGATGAAGGTCAGCGGAAACAACATTACCATCCGCGGCAAGATGAGCGACGAGACCGGAACGATTGCGGCGCAGGTGGACAATGGCGACGGGACCTTCACCACGATTCCGGGCGTCGTGGAACGGGATCATACATTCTGGATTGAGAATGTTCCTTTTAACGGAACCAGTCCGATTAGCATCCAAGCCACGGACGCGGCGGGTCTGGCGACAGGCGCGGTGGGCCATGTGACAACGACCAGCCTCAACATCAGCCCCAGCACTGTCACACTGACGATTAACGGTTGGCCGGGGACGGGTGACTTGTGGAAGTCTTCCGGCTATGTGAGTGGCACGGTGAGCGGTCCGGCAGCGACGGTGACGGTGAACGGGTGGCCGGTCACAGTGGTGAACGGGACTTCCTGGAGCGCGGTTGACTATGGTGTTCCGATTTACGGCGAAGGCACCGCGACGTTTGACGCGGTGGCCTATGATGCCGACGGAAACCCGATAGCCAATGCCTCGGCGGCAATCGAGAAGGATTCATATTATGCAATTGTGAATTATACTTGCAACGAAACGTATGACCAAGTTTCTACGGACAACACATTTCTTCCTGACCATACTACCAGTTTCAAAAACTATTCGGTGCAAACGAGTTTGGGGACGGGTGGGCCCTGGCATTTGGGTTACACCGGTTCCTGGAACGTGCCCTATTTAAGCAAAAATGGCGGCGGTGCGACTACTGGAGATTATAATTGGAACTGGTCGGACAGCAATCCGTTGTCAAGATATGATTTTGATAGCGAGTGGCTTTATAACGAAGTTCTGTCGGTGCCTAGTGTAGATTATATAGACCCAGAGTCGAGACAGCAGATATGGGTGTCTCACTACTATGCCGACGATAATGTCAATTACACGTGGACCGCGCCACACACTTTGACCAGCATAAGCGCGCAGGCCAGAACGGTGGCAAAACTTTACACCGGGGGCAAGGCGGTGGTGGGGCGACAGAGCCTGTTTTGCATCACCGCGGGCGCAACGGAATACCTTGATCCGCCGGGAAACTCGGATGGCTTTGGCTGGTATTCATATTTCAAGGACATGTGGGCTTATACGCCAACAGCGCCGGTGGCCAATTCCAGACTGAAGGTGGGTGGAAAACAAGTGGGCGCAGACGGAAATCTGTGGATCGTGTTGCCGGAAAATTCGGAGCAGACTTTTCCTGTGACCGTCGATGGCGCTCACCATTACGATGCCTGGATCACGAAGCAGAAATACAAACTCGCAATTAAGGCCAATAGTTCAGTGACACTTGATCCAGATGTGGTGGTGGATGGAGCAACAACTTTCTGCGTGGGGCAACACATGCATTTTTCGACGGAATTTAATCCGGCGCTGCCGGAGAATCCTGAAATAACCGCTATCAAGTGGACGTTTACCGGAACGCATGTCAATGACCATTCGCAGGCAAATTCTCAAGGCTCCGACAATTGGTTTATGAATCCAAACAAGCTCACCAGTCCGTCTGTAGATGAATGGTGGATTGCCGGCACAGATCCTGCACAAGCTAAATCGCAGTTGAAGGCGGTTTTTGGCGAAGGTTTGACGTTTGCCAACGGGCAATATGTCATCGTTACGTCAAAGGGGTTGTTCAATATGTATCGGCCGCATTTTGTTGGTATTGTGAATCAATCGTCGGCGGAAGTTAAGGTTGTTGAAAGCCGCCTAGGTGTCGGTGACGGGACAGCAGCAACCGGTTCTGGTGATATGCAATTTGATGTTCAAGTTCAGACTTCTGTGGAAGGTGTCGCAAACTGTCTTCAGCTAATCCAAAGAGACGGATCTTATGATACGACTATATTTACATCGCAGTGTTTTAGCACTGGTGGACTGCACTGGCTTGACAATAATCAGACAATAGCCGCGAGGTATCTTAATCCACTTTATCCACAATTTATCCCACACTATTATGACTCCCCCTCCTTGTCAGGAATGTATTCTACTGTAAGCCTGAGTGATGATTTTGAGATCTATGTCCAATTCGCACCCACCTCGTCTGGGAAGGTATATGACATAGGAGACAGTATTTTTGTAACGCTCGGAATTATTAAATGGAGTTGGGCTGGAAATGCCCATAACGTTATGATGAGCGGTCATTGGTTTGTTTTTGGGATACCATATATCTCCACTATTACAACCCAACAAAGTAGTGCGTTTCCCACTTGGACACAAATATTAACCACACCAAATAGTTACCATCTATGCTACTAACTAATAATAATGTTATCACACGTTCAATTACAATTATTAGCTTGACGCTCTTAATGCTTATTTTCACCAACGCCGCACGACCGAGCATAACGGGGAATGGAGCGGCTGAATATGCGCGCCGACTAACGGATTTCATTAACAATTCTGGAAGCGATTACGTTGAGTCAGAGTTTAGTAAGCTTACATGGGGGCAAGAGACGAATGGTGTGCGAGTCGCTTTGATTCCCGGCAACCCTCTATTCAATGGTCTCAATGTCACAAATGAATATATTGGAATTGTCTTAACAAACACAACGGATACTAATCTGACTTTTGTCCTTCCTGAGATTCCTCAGCAGTTTGAATTGGCTGTATATGATGAACACGGAACACCTGTCGCAAGATCCAAACAATGGAATCAACTCGGTCAAGAGTTGCTTGGCGTAGAGAGTCCATATACTAATGATGTTAACGGCCATCAGTATGATAAAGTTAGAGCGCGTGAGTTCTTGGCCCCACATGAATTTGATCTCTTTTCGAGCATCAATCTCTTGGATTATTACAAAATTGAGAAGCCCGGAAGGTATCGTGTTGAGTATGAGCAACGACTACAAATCGCTACTCTCCGTTCAAATAAAGTGCTGTGGGTTGGCTTCGTTTTGCCGAAGACTACTAACGTAATAGTGATGCACTAAGAATAGAGCCGCATGAAGGGTTCCTGAACGCTGTTTAGATTAGTCCCAAACCATTATTGCCCAAGTGCGTGCATCGTGTTTGGTGGCGCAGGGTGGCAAAGAGCATCGCGCAACAATGTCCTCACTCTTGACAGTTATGGACCTGGGTGAACTTGACACGCCAACCATAGCACCCATGATGCCAACAGAAATTTAACGCAAGAATGGCTTCTCGGCTACGAACGATGAGGAAACTCGCCTACATCAAACTGAACCGCCAAACGCCTTGCCCGCCTCGTGGCGCTGCTTGTCGCGCCGTAGCAATTCTGCGTAGGCTGATCCCGGTCAACACAAGGAAGTTGTATGAGTTCTTTCACCCACAGCTTCCTGTTCGCTTTCGGTAGTAGCGGCGACCAACCCAGCTATGTCGGTGGAAAACTTAGTCAAGTTGCGTTCATTATCAATGTGCGATTTGAGTTGAGATAACCGTTGGCGGGTCGCCCCGCCGTGTGAGCGCAGCCTGGCACGCTAAAATGCTGATTCTGCCATTTCCCGCGCCAGTCTGCACTCACACCGCCCCATGTTCGCCGGAGACTGCGGAAAGTTGTCACTGCCGGGAAGAATACCGTGGCCCGTCCGTGGCAATTTTCCGCAGACTCCGGACAGAACCAAACCAACGGCTCTACGAGGTTGGAATGTCAGGTTGTTTTCTGCGCCATTTTTGCGTCCGCCATCACCCCACCGTTTGCTGCTCACCGGTCCGACACCGAGCCGACAGTTGGCAGCGAGATCAAAAATCGCGCCAGCGTCTCCCTTTCTCCCACTTCGCCACTGTCACGCTTTTCGCTTTCGCTGAATAGTTCAATGCGCTTTCGCACGCGGCTCGCTGTCTCCCAAACAGTGAAGCGAGCAGCAAACGGCAGGGTGACGGACAGCGGTTTCAAAAAAAAGCTATGAAAACAACAAATTCAACGATTGAAGCGTCAGCACCGGCGAATGTCCGGCCATCGTCGGTTTCAAAAACCAGCAAAGCAGCGCAAGCCGAATTTGTCCGGCATTGCACAAATCGCCGGTTGTCCACCGAAGTCGTTTTAAATTACTTGCGGACACGGTTGCCGAGGCAATACGAAATTGCCGAGGTCGTCGGCAAATGGGTTTGGCTGGATGTTTCGCCAGCACGCAAGCCCGGTCTGGTCAGTTTGCTTTGGGCTTTGGGTTTCCATTGGAATCAGCGGCGCAACGTCTGGCAGCATCCCTGCGGCTCCTTCAATCCGTTCGGCATCCATCCCGCCGACCCACGCGCCAAGTATCGCTCCTACTTTCCCGCAGACGTTCTGCCCGCTTGAAATGACCGACCGAACAATGGCTAACAAAATGGCTAACAAACCAAGTGGAAACCGGCAGTTCCAATAGTGACACAATCCGCTTGAATACCCTGTAAAATATGGCATAATAACCCTGTCGTTCGCCACCAAAGGCGCTCGATTCCGACCCTCGCCTCCAACGACTTACGCAAATTTGTGGTCATGGTGTATCAAATTGCGCTAATCCCGAAAAGGGTCATGCAGGTGCTGATTGTTGTTATCAAGAATCGTGGCTAAAAACCGGAGGGTTTTTCGAGAAGCCTTCGTTTTGCGTAAAACCTTAAAATCCAAGGAACCGGAAGCGGCAACAAAGAGCCAACGAAAAGCCCTGAAAAAGCCACAGTCGCATTTAATGTGCTGGTGCAAAGCTCAATAAGGCAGAACATCCAACAAACGACAAACGAAGCGTAGCTATAAACACAGATAACTTGCTTCCAGTTCGGCAGCGTCTTTTGGTGGATTGCATAACCGTCAGCCCAGCCAATGCCGATTGGAAAGCGGCGTCCTGATATGAAGTTGGTGACAACATGCCACGTGGAGCGCACAAACTTGTCTATGCGGCTTTTCAATCTCCGGTTCACCCGCTGCACGCTTGGATATTCAAAAAAACTGGACAACCTGAAATACGCCGTTGCGCTGTTTGTATGGCATTTCAACTTTTGCCGCGTCCATTCGGCGCACAAAATGACGCCAGCACAAGCCGCCGGACTGACAGATCATCAGTGGACAATTAAGGAAATGCTGGCGGAAACTAATTTATGGTGTTGATTGCCAAACCCTTCCCCATGACCACAAAGCGCAATTTGATACACCATGACCAAATTTGTGAATTCTTAGGAGTCACGGTTTCAACTCCGCCGCTTTACCCGACAGGTTTGTGATGAGAAAAAACTTTAAAGGTTAAAAAGATTACCTCGTCACCCTTGGTCAACAGATAGGCAAAACCGACTGAAATTGCGGAAAACGAGGAAGCAACAGGCGTTGGATGTGAACGCCAGCGACAAGCCCCTTTGGGTTTGGTAACCGGACTGTTGGAAGGCAGATTCCAGGTTGGGAGGCGTTTGGCTGGGCATCCATTAACGGCGTCCAGTGGAAGCCCTGTCAGCGGTGGACAAGCTGCGCGATGATCGTGAGCAGCAATTCTTCGAGTTGAAACGGCTTGACCAGCCTGGCGGTTGTATCCGCACTTGAAAGCGCCTCCAGCTCACCGCTCATCAGAATGATGGGCACCGCTGGCGCCCGGGCGCGCAGGAACGGAATGGTGGCCTGGCCGTCCAGCACCGGCATGTCCGTGTCGAGCAGGACGAGGCGCACTTCCCCGGCCTGCCGCTCGAACAGGGTTACGGCATCGGCACCGTTCGCGGCGGTGATGACGCGGTAGCCTTGCGCGGCGAGTCCAAGCGAAACCATTTCGCGAATCGCATTGTTCGTCATCCACGACCATAATCAATTCGCCATTGCCGCGGGGCAGTTCGGCCGGAGAAATACGTATTGCGATTGGCCGCCGTCTTCAGGATCGCGCAAGGCAGGTAAATCTCGAAGGTGGCGCCGCGTCCCGGTCTCGCTTTTCACATTCACAAATCCGCCGTGCTGGCTGACGATCCGCGCCAGTGGTGGAAAGCCCCAGGCCGGTTCCCTGCCCTGCCGGTTTGGTCGTGAAAAACGGCTCGAAAATGCGCGGCAGAATCTCCGGCGCGATGCCGCCGCCGGTGTCGGAAACGAGCAGCATGACAAAGCTGCCCGGCTTGCCGTTTGGAATCTGCCCCGCTTCGTCGGCGCCCAGTTCGACGTTGTCCGCGGCCAGCGTAAGTTCGCCGCCATGCGGCATCGCGTCGCGGGCGTTGACGCAGAGATTGAGCAGCACCTGATGCAATTGGGTCGCGTTGCCAAGCACCGGCCAGAGATCGGCGGGCACCAGCGCGGCAACGTTGATGGATTTCGGGAAGGTTTGCCGGACGATGCGTTCCATTTCGCGCACCAGGCCGCCGAGTGACAGCGGTTCCTTTTCGCTGGTCGCGTCCCCGCGAGAACAGCAGCACCTGCCTCACCATGTCCGCGCCGCGATGCGTGTTCTCCTCCATGACGGACAACATGCGGCGCGTCTCCTCGTCCAGGCGTTGCTTCTGCAGCAGTTGCAGCCCCATCAGAATCGGCGAGAGCGCATTGTTCAAATCGTGCGCCATGCCGCCCGCCAGCACGCCGATGCCTTCGATCCGTTGCGCGCGGAAAAACTCCAGCTTCCAGCCGCTTCTTTTCCGTCACGTCGGTGTTGATGAACAGCAGTGAGGTCGGTTCGCCGCGTTCGTTTCTGATGAGCGTGCAGCGGCTGGCGACGGTGAGCTTGCGGCCGTCGCGCGTCGTTTGTTCCAGTTCGCCCAGCCATTCGCCGGTCGCAAGCGCGGTTTGTCGCGCCTCGGCAAATTGTTTTTCGCACGGCGACCTACGGTCCGCCACGCCGCGCCGTCGCCTTGCAGTTCGGCGGCGCTCCAGCCGTAAAGCCGTTCCGCGCTGGGATTGGCGTAAATGATCCGGCCCGCGAAATCCTCGACCAGAATCGCGTCCTGCGCCTTTTCGATGAGCGCGGCCTGCTCGCGGATTTTCAGCTCGGCGGCACGCCGTTGCTGCTTCGAACCTCCGCTTTTGCCGATACCATTCGAGCGATTGGTAAAGCACGGAACCGGCCAGCGCCCCGGGGATTTGCACCGCGCCGATGATGAGCCAGGGAAACCAGATTTTCCCGGCGGTCAGCGCGAGCGCGGCGGCGCCGAGCACGCACAATTCAGCGGCCACGGCCGATGCCCGCCGCCGGCAGCGGCCGGAAACAAAACAGCACCCAGCCACATAAAATGGCGGAGAACACCAGCACCAACACTTCCCTTGCCGGCGACAGACGGCGCAGCGAATCGCCGCGAAGGAGATTGAGCAATTGCGTGGCATGCACTTCCACCGCGGGCATGAACAGTTCCCGGTCGCCCCAAGTTGTGAGCGGGCTGCGAAATTCATCTTTGCGTTCCAGAAACGATCCCGCCATCGGCCGCGCGCCAATGAACACAATCTTGCCGCGGAAGAATTCGTCACTGACTTCGTCCGCCCGCAACGCGGCGCTGTAGCTGACATGCGGCAGTGCGAGCGGCCTGCCGTAATAGCGCAGCCATTGCGGTCCGGGCGGGTTGGTCGCCGCCAAGCCCGAGGAGTTGCGCGGTGGCAAAGGCGAGACCGGGTTCCGGCAATGTGAGGAAGCCGGATGAACTGGCGGCGCACAACAAAATCGTCGTCCACGATCAGCGTTCGCGAGGCCCCAGGCCGCCGCCGCGTCGAGAAATGGCTTGGCCGGCATGGAAAGTTGCAGCGATCGGGTGCCTTCCACCTGCGGCGTGGCGCGGCTGGAGCGGCTGATTTCCGCCGCCAGCACGGCGTGGCCGTTCGCCCGCAACGCCTCGGTGAATTCACGGTCCGCCGCCGCATCCGCGCCGGCTTCGTCGAAGATGATGTCGAACACGACCGCTTTCGCCCCGGCAGCGGTGAGCCGGTGAAGCAATTTGGCGTGCAAGGCGCGGCTCCACGGCTCGAGCGGGGTTCTGCTTTTCGCGCCGATACGAATCGAGGTCGAGATAGACGATGACCACCGGCGCGTTGCTCAACGCGGTTTCAGCAAGCAATGTCTGCGACCAATCGTAACTTGCGCGCACCAGCGACGTGCCGGGGCGCGACCCGGGCGACAGCAGCCACACGCTCAACACCGCGAGCAGCGACGGCAAAGCCCGCCGTCGCCAGCGCGCGCGGATGTGTTTTGGATAAATCGGCGCAACACGTTAATCAATCATATCGCTAAAAGTTCATTCGCACCGACGACCGTCAACGTGCGGCTGCGGGCGAGTCCCGATTGCAGGTTCAACGGATTGAGCCGGTAATCCTGGTCGGTCAGATTCAACATGCCGAGGCGCAGTTCGGCGCGGCGATGCGGAAAAACATAGCCGGCAAAAATGTTGTGCTGCCAGAAATCATCGCCCGGCCACGCCCGGCGTATAGCCGTGGTTGTCCTGATGATACCAGTCCGACGACCACTCGGCGAAAAATCCGCACGGGTGATTGTAGATGCAGAAAAATCTGGCCGTGATGCAGCACCGCGCGCTCATTTTGCTCCTGCGACGAAACGCCTGGAACGCCGGCCAGATCGGGAAGCCGCGTGTTGAGTTTCGCCTCGCTCAACCGGTAGCGCGCTCCGGCGGACCAATCTCGTCCGATCAGTTGATTCACATACGCCGAGAGATTGCGCTCGCTGATAATCGAGCGTCTGGCGGGTCGTCGTCGGCGCATCCGGCACCGGGAATGAACGGGATGGAATTGGTGAACGCACCCACATTCGCGCGAGCCGTCGGATTGGAGCAGTTCCGCGCCGATGCCGAAATACGTCTGGCTGGGCAGCGATTGATCAAAGCCGAGCGTCCACGAGTCGAACTTCGTGCCGGGCACCAGCCCTTCGACGGATTCGGGAATCAAACTGCGAAACGCGCTGGTCGAGCCGGCAACCTGCGCCGGTTCCAGCCGGATGCTGTTGTCGAAAAAAAGTCCGCCGAGCGAACGCGTCCACGCGCCGCGCAGCCAGCCGCCGCGCCACGGTTCAGCCGTGAACCCCACTTTCGGCCCCAGCAGCGAACGCCGATCCTT
The DNA here is from genome assembly GCA_963711945.1 of uncultured Verrucomicrobiae bacterium. Classification (GTDB taxonomy): domain Bacteria; phylum Verrucomicrobiota; class Verrucomicrobiia; order Limisphaerales; family UBA11358; genus UBA11358. The sequence continues at coordinate 35,302 of CAVQGB010000013.1, forward strand.
CGCCGCCGAGCACCGGCGGCAAATCCACGTTTTGCGGATAGGTCAGCTGGTCGTAACTCAAACCGGCGGTCATACGAAACTCGGTGATTGGCCGCCATTGATAATAGCCGTAGCCGTTGAGCCGTTCCAGATATGGCGATGCGGACTGGTCAATGATCGTCGCTGACCAGGCGCGTGAGCGTCGAGTGCGTGTCCACCGTGCCGTGCTGATAACGCCCGCCGATAATCAGCGCGTGTTGCGGGGATTCCCAAATCTGCTGCGCTTCGGCGGAATAAAGCGTGAAATTCAGGTCCTGCTTCAACGTGAAAAGCGGGTCGGCATCCACACCGACTGAATCCCGCGCCATCCTGCTGCATGAACAGCACGCTCGGCTGCGGGTTGGTCAGCGAGAGCCGGTCGGTAAGCCGGGAGAACAAGAGCAGCGTGTGGCTGCCGGGCGACCATTCGTGATTCCAGCCGAGGAACAGATTTGGGTTCTGCTCCTCCGTCACGCGCAAACCGAGGATCGGCGTCCGATCGGATCGTAATGTTGCGCCACGTCGCCGCTCTCACCGTGAAAATAGCCCGCCTGAAAATAGGCGCTGTCGCCCGGCGTGATTTGTTGTTTGGCCGTGAATGAGAACTGGCGGTCCTTCAGGTCATTGTTCGGGCGCTGGCCGTTCTGGGAAACATATTGCGCATCGAGCGCGTAACTGAATCCGCCGGCGGAACCAAAGGCCGTGGCCGCCTGGTTCCAATCGCCGCCGCTGCCGTATTCGGTCAACGAACTGAAACCAAACGGGCGCGTGTCGAAATATTGCAGGCGGTCCTGCTGCGACAGGATTTGCGACAAGATTGCCGCCGCCCGGCGGCGCGAGCAGGTTGGCGACCAGCAATTCGCTTTCGCGCGCCGTTTCCAGACGCAAATCGAACCGCTGCGGGTCTTCCTGGTTTCCCAGGCTGTCCGCGAGAAACAGATGGCCGGCAAAATCGGAATACGATTCCTCGACGGCGCGGCTGGCGGCGCGGTCGCTGACTTCGGTCATTCCCGCCGCGTCATAAATTGCCGCGAGATCGGCGCTGCGCGCGGCGCGGTCGCGATCCAGTTGCAGCCGCGAGCGGAAGACGCTGCGGTTGTCGTTCAACTCCACCGAGTGCTCCAGGTCGCGCACGGCAGTCATTGACCTGATGCGTCTGAAACCGGTGCAACGCGGAGTAAAGCCACGCCGTCGGATCGGCCGGATCCAGCTTTTGCGCGAGGGCGAAATCCTTTTCGGCAAGTTTGTCCTCGCCGGATTGGCTCCACGCCTTGCCAAGGTAGCTGCGGAACAATCCGCGCTGCGGCTCCAGCGTGGCGGCAATCTGCAAATCGCGGCGCGCCTGCTTCGTCGTTGCCCAGCTTGAGCCTCGCGCCAGCGCGCGGCCAAGCCAGGCGCTGGGCAGCGAGCCGTCCAGCGCCAGCGCGCGGTCAAACCAGTCCAGCGCGGGGTGCGGATGATTTTCCGCCAGCGCCATGAACCCTTCCAGCGCGACCGCCTGCGCGTTGCGCGGCGAAAGCGACCGGGCGCGATCCAGCGCGTCGCGCGCCGCGCGGCGATGCTCGAAATCAAATTCCAGCTCGGCCACGCGCGCCCAGGCGAAACCGAATTCCGGGCGCGAGCTTCGCCGCCTGCCGCGCGGCGTTCAACGCGGCGGGAAGTTGCGACCGGGATTGGAGATAATACGAACGCGCCAGCCAGCCGCTGCTGTTGGTGGGATCGGGCAGCGGAGTGATCGGTTGAAATTTCACGGCGGCGATGAGTTCGCGGAGTGGAGCGGCGGTTTCGCCCGCGGGCGCGATCAAGGCTTCGGCCTCCTCGACCTGGCCGACGGCAAGTTTGAGCGCGGCGAAATAGGTTCGCGTGGCGGCGGATTGCGTCGGCCAGTTCGTCCGGCGCTTCGGCGAGAGCCTGGAGCAAATCGCCGCGGCGTAGGCGGAAAGCGATTTCGCGAGCGCGGTTCTTTCCGCGTCGGTGAACGGAATTTCGTCCGGATTCAGAACGGCCGGGTAATAAAAGCACCATTGGATCAAATTCACGGCGGGCAAAACGGCGATGAGTTGCGCGCGGCTGGCCGGGTTGCACCAGCGCCTGCTGGCCGCTGGTGAGCTGCAATTCCTCGCCGGCCGTCTTGAGATCCACCGCGCCGTCGAGCAAGGCCAGGCGCGTGGCGGCATCGGCTTCGGCGACGGCGAGGAAAAATTCCGTGCCGCGAATCGCGCCGGTGGCCAGCGGCGTCTCGAACTCGACATCGGCGGGCTGCTCGCGATCGAAGAAAGAAGAGCGCGCCGCGCTTGAGTCCGAAACGATGCCGCGCGGGCTGCGCGGGCGGCTCGATTTCGAGGAGGGTGGATTGGCTGACGCGGATGACGCTGCGGTCGGAAAGCTGCAGGGTCGCCCGGCTGTCGGCGGCGGTCCGCAGGCGGTCGCCGGGATGAAGGAATTGATTGATGCGCGCCGGCTGCCAGTCGTTGGTGTTGGCGACGGTGATCTCGACCTTCCGGCAAATTCGACAAGCCGGCTGGCGGCGATTGGTGTCGGCGGACGCCGGCGGTTCGGCGCGGGCGATGGAAATCATCGCGCAAAACGCCATGCCCGCCAGCGTCCAGCGAAGCGCGCGAGCCGGTCCAATGACAAAATGTTTTTGACATCGAGTTCTGGCAAATTCTTACGAGCAGTTGACGATGCCGGGGCGTGCGGCATGGATAAAATCACGTTTGCCGGTCCGTTCTTCAGAGTCAAACGGACCATTGCCGGTCCGCAATCGAACCGCGAAACGGAGTTTGGCCAGAGTCGTTCAAATACGTTTCAGGTTGGGCGCGGAGTCACCTGCCGCAGCTCCGGCCATTTTTCCAGCCGCCGCAGCAGCGCCTGATGCGTGATGCCGAGGCGCGTGGCGGCGCGGCGGATGCCGCCGCCCTCGGCCTGCAACGCCTGCTGGATGAGGCGGTATTCCTGAAGATCAATCGCATTGAGTTGCCGCTCGGGCGGAGGCGGAGGAAATGAATCGCCGGTGACGGCGGCGGCCTCGCCGCCCGGCGTGCTGCTCAACCACGCCGAGATCAAACGCCAGCCAGGGAGCATCGTCCGGCGTCCGCAGCAGGGCGCGTTCGAGGAGATTGCGCAACTCGCGCACGTTGCCGGGGAAATGATAGCCGCGCAAGGCTTCGAGATCGCCCGGTTTGAGGAACGGTTTCTTGCGCCGGTATTTTTCGCAGAGCTGCGCCAGGAGGTTTTCAACGAGCGGTTCGAGATCGGAAATGTGCTCGCGCAGGGCCGGCAAGCGCACCGTCGCCACGGTCAGGCGAAACATCAGATCCTCGCGAAAGCGTCCGCGTTTGACTTCGTCGGCCAGCGAACGGTTGGTGGCGGCGACGATCCGGCCGGAGAATTCGCGCAGCGTGTTGCTGCCGAGCGGGCGATACTCGCGGGACTCCAGAAAGCGCAGCAGCTTGGCCTGTTGCGGCAGGGGCGTCTCGGTGATTTCATCCAGGAACAGCGTCCCGCCGGCGGCGGCTTCGATGAGGCCCTCGCGGCGTTTGTCCGCGCCGGTGAAAGCGCCTTTCTCGCTGCCGAACAACTCGGATTCAAACATCTCGGCCGGCACGGCGGAGCAGTTCAACGGAACGTAAGGCGCGGGCGCCGGCCGGGCGGCATAAGTGAGGCGATGCAGCAGCCGCGCGGCGAGGTCCTTGCCGGTGCCGGTCTCGCCGAGAAGCAGCACGGTGGTTTCGGCATGGCGGGCGGCCTGCCGGAGCGAGTTCACGGCTTCGCGCAGGGCCGGAGAATCGCCGATCAGTTCGCCGGCAACGTCCGCGCGGTCGGGATGGCTGAGGCGTTGCCGGACGCGGTGCAGGCAGGCGGTGAAATCGGCGACATTGAGCGGTTTGGTCAGATAATCGAACAGGCCGTTGCGCGTGAGTTCAACGGCCTGGGCCAGTTCCGGCACGCCCGTCACCATCACGACAACGCTGTCGGGGCAGCGTCGGTTCAACTGCGGGAAAAAATCATAGCCCGTGCCGTCCGGCAGGCGGTTATCGAGCAGGACGAGATCAAAGGCGCGGCGTTCGGTTTCAGCGCGCGCGGATTTCAAATCCGCGCACTGGCTGACCTGGCCGCCTTCCTGGCTCACGACTTTGGCAAGCATGGAGACAAAACCCGCGTCGTCATCCACGATGAGGCAGGAGAACTTATCCGGGTTGCTCATGAATTTACCGGATTGGTTTGACACATATTCCGCGGAACAATCAAGGCGTATGAACGCGAAGGAACAGCGGGCCGTTGTCGGTCGTCGAGTTGGTCAGCCAGATAATGCCGCCGTAATCCGGAAAGGCATTCGTCCAGTACGACCAGGATCCGGCGCCGAAATCGGCGGCGCAGTCCACCGAATATTGGTAGCCGCGGACACCCGGGAAAGGCGGAAACCATCCAGTTTGACGCCGGGTTCAGGCTGACGAAGGGCGAGCTGACCACCGTGACGTTGGCGGGGGCGCTGGTGACCGAGCCGGCAAAGTTGGTCACGACCACCGTGTAAACGCCGCTGTCCTGGCTTTGGGGAGATCGGAGCAGAAAGGCTGGCATTGGTTTGCTGACTGAAGTTTGGAATTGTTCTTCCACCATTGATAGGCAAGAGGCGCGGTGCCGCTGGCGACGACGCTCAGGGCCACAGCCGTTTGCGTCGCCAACATCAGGGGTTGCGGCTGGCTGGTCAGAACGGCGGCACTGCCGGAAGGCCCGGGCTCAACGAGTAATTCAAGTGCGCGATGCCGCGCGCGCCGTTGACGCCACCCACGACGATGAAATAGTTGCCGCCGTTGGTGGTGATGAATTGAACCTGGCTGGCGTTGGTGCCGGTGCCGCCGCTGTTGTTGTCGCAGGCGACGGAAATCAGGTTGCTGTAGCTGGTGAGCGCGCCGGTATAGGTGAAACCGCCAAGCAGCGTGGGGAACGAACTGTTGCTGGTGTCGATCGTCATGAGGCCGTTGGTCGGGGCTTGATAGGAAAACCAATATGCGGCGCCGGGCGGCACCCCGCAAATCGATCGGCGCATTCGGATCCACGATCGCGTTGGTGGTGTTGAAGATTTGTGTGCCATTGTAGCCGAGCATCAACCCCGCCGCTCAAACCCGAGATGCGCGGCGTCGGCAAGTTTGTTGCGGGCGAGCACCTTGGTCTGGCCCTCCGAATTCACCTGGATCTCGATGGCGGAACTGAAAAAGCTGTCGTCGTTCAAATAGAACTTCAACGCGTAAAGCCCGAGATTGGTGCGTTGCAGGCTGGGAATCACCAGCGTCGGGTCCACGGAATCGTCGTCCTGACCGGAAACCGGCATGCCGTTGAGATACCATTTGAATTGCAGGTTCGGGCTGGGCAGCAGATTGATGGTGAGAATGAGCGGATCGCCCAGACGCAACGACTGGTCACCCGGCAGACGCAACACCGTCGGCTGGAGGTTCGAGGAAGAGAGAAAATTGAGTTGCAAGGAGAATATTCCCGCTCGCGCCGTTGAAGCCGTCCACGGCGATTTGATAGGTCTGGTTGGAATTGGCGCCAAACTGCAGATAGGAGGTCACCAGCCCGCCGTAATCGTCGTCGGAGGCGATTCCCTGAAGCCGTTCCAGCGGCGGGTCGTTGCCCGACTCCAGCGTATAAACCGCCAGCAAGGTGTCAAACGAACTGCCAGCCGTGCTCAGCGTGACCAGGCCGTCGCCCGGCGCGAGCCAGGAAATCCACACCGAATGGCCGCCGATTTTGCCGGCATGCAAAGGCTCGCCGGGTTCGACCGTGGCGTTTGTGTTTGAACCGGTCACCAGCGCGGAAGTGGTGTTGGTCAGCGCCTGTCGTCCCGCGAACATGTCGGAAAAGCTTTGGGCAAATGACGCCGGGCGCAGGAGCAGGAGGCCGAACAAAACCACCAACCACTTGACTTGGACATTTCGAATCACGCTCGCACCGTAGCATATCTAATTCAGACAATCAACCAAACTGTTAGTAATTCACCCGCCGTCTGCCCGTTCGGTTGGCCATGGTCGGCTGCTCCAGTTCTGGGCCGGGGCGCGAGGGCCGGTTTCGGACCAACGATGGTTATCGGACCACGAACCCGGACCGTTTGACGGATCAGGCATCTGCTTTCCGGAACGCCGGCGTGCAAATTCCCGCTTGGCACCAGTGCTGCTTAAGACCAGCGACGCTGCCTAATCCGCCGGGCAAATTGGAGGCAAAAGCGATCAAACATGATGGAACAAGCACAAGTTCTGAACAAATTGATGACCGCAGTGGTGGTAGATTCCACTGCCGCCGGGCAGGATCAATTTTGGAGAACGCACCGTTTATGAATCCGAGGTTTTCAATTCTCTGGCGTATAATACTTCGCAACCAGCCGTCCGCATTCGGGTGTATCGCGTTATCCTTCTATTTAACTCGCGCTCAAGCCGCGCCGCTCATGGAAGAGGGTTTCAATTATCCCGCCGGAACGGCGCTGGCGACCAACCCCCCCTGGTCGGGCGGCACCGGCGCATCCGTGGAAGTCGTGGGCGGCAATCTGATATTGTCCAATCTCCAGGACACAGTGCCCTCCGGGAACAAGCTTCAAATCGGCGGAGGGTCCAGCCGGACAGTTTATCGGAATTTCAGCAGCAATGCCGTCACCGGAGGCGCGGTCTATTGTTCGGCGCTGATCCGTTGCACCCAGTTGCCGACGAATATCACAGTTCATCGCCAGTTTGTTGCCCGCCGAAAGCACGTCGCCCAATCGGGACACCGATCCATTGACCTTGAGTGTCACCACCGGGGGCGGCGGCTACCGGTTCAGTTTGAGCAGCGCCGGTGGAGATTCGAGCACTGGAGGCGCGGGGTTGACCTTAAACAGCACGCATTTCATCGTTTTGAAATACGTCTTCGGTTCCACAGGACAGGCCAGCATGTATGTGGATCCTGCCCCGGGCGGGGTTGAGCCGTCGTCGGCCACCATCTCGCCCGAACAAGGCGATTCCGGAACTGGCGCCGCCAATCTTCAAGTTTTGCTGCTCCAGTCCTCAAGCTCCGTCGGCCAGGGTGTTTTCAATTTGGACACAATCCGCGTCGGAACAAATTGGGCGGATGTGACGCCGATAGAATTCCGCGCCGTCCGTGACCGGTCCGCAGAACCAGGCGGTTTGCTCCGGCAGCCCCGCTGAATTCAGCGTCACTGCCACCGGCGTGCCGCCTTTCAGCTACCAGTGGCGGACCAACGGAATCGCCATCCCAGGCGCGACGAACGACACCTATCTATTGCCAAGTCCGACCGCCGCAGACGCGCTGAACAGTTACGACGTGGTGGTCGCCGACGCGTTCGGGTCGGTCACGAGCCAGGTCGCATCGCTCGCGATCAGCTACAGCGCGCCTTCCATTTCGATTTCTCCCACCAACCAAATGATTGTTCCGGGTGTTTCCAATGCGACTTTCAGCGTTTCGGTCTCGGATGGCACGCCCTTGAGTTTTCAATGGCGCACCAATGGCATCGCTATTCCCGGCGCCACCAACACCAGCTACACCACCACCAATATGGCGCCGGCCGATGCGGCGAACGCTGATTGACGTGGTGGCGTCCAATCCGTGCGGTTCCATCACCAGCACTCCGCCGGTTGGCGTGTATTTCCCCACCGTGTTCTACGCCGCTGTGGACGCCGGGGCGGGATTCTTCAGCGGTGAAAATGTCATTTTCACCAATACCAGCGGGCTTGCTTTCTACGTCTGGTCATCGCCCGATCCGACGATTTCCGTGACCAACTGGACTTTGGAAGGACCGATGAGTGAGCTGCCCCTCGGGCACCTCGGGCTATAGTCGCTATGGCATCAATCTGAATCCTGTCACCTCCCCGGTCTATTACATCTTTGCTCAAACGAACATGGGGCCCTACACGCCCACCGAGTGGGTGGTCTGGCTGACGACGCCTGACTTCGCGAGCTACTTTGTGACCGACGCAAACGTGGCCATCAGCGCTGACGGTATTTTTCAATTTCCGGATGCCGCCGGGCATTACGCAGCAGCCCCAAAACCGACGGTGCTGGCCGGGCAAAACGCCAGCTTCAACGTAACGGCCACCGGTGTCGGGATTGGTTACCAGTGGTTGTCCAACAACTCCGGTCATTTCCGCCCCGTCGGCCCCGATGCTTGGCCTTGACCAACGTATCCGCCGCCAACGCCGGACCTTATGTCGTGATCGTCACCAACTCACTGGGTTCGGTGACCAGCAGCGTCGCGACGCTGACAGTGGCTTTGCCGCCGGCCTTCAATCTTGGTTTCGCCGCTCCCGGAACCATCCAGTTGAACGCGAATTCCATCACCGGTTTGACTTACGTCGTGCAGTCGGCCACCAATCTGACCAATCCGGTCTGGGTGCCCATCCTGACCAACAACACCGGCACTGGCGGCATCGTGAATTTCCAGACGGGCACGTCGGGCGCCCCGCAGCAATTCTACCGCCTGGTCTTCCCATGATACACTGACCATTGAACGCACCAACCGCACGCATTTGTTCATGGGAAAACCATTTCACACGGTCCGACAAGGCGGAAAGAACAGGCTTCCGACTCGGGCGCACGTTCCCGGGTTCGTCGGCGGACGCGGTTGATCGCGATGACGCGTGGCCTTGATGCTGCCGCTGTTGCGGGTGAGTCGCGCCTTGGGACAGGAAGAACGAAGTGGGTTATCGCAAGTCCTATTATCAGGAGGATGACAACCGGATCAACGTCACCACGGACACGTTGCAGTTCGATGTCGGCTTGAGGGACAATGTGCGCCTGAACGGCGACGTGGTGATCGACGCCATTTCCGGCGCCACGCCCACGGGCGCGCCACCGCAGACCCAGTGGCCGTTCCCCACTTTCAACAACCTTTACCAGTCGGCCTACCAGAGCGCCTATGCCAGCCAATACAATCAGTTCATTGCCAACAACCAGATTTACGTGGACAGCGGGCTGGAAACCTATCAGCAATTGACCAACGACGCGGCCGGCCTATGCGCAACTGACGGCGCCGAACATCGCCACCAACAGCGCCACCGCTTCCTACCAGAGCCTGACCAACAATCCCAACTATCCACAACACCAAGGTGCCGTTGACGCAAATGCACGACTATCGGACGGCGTTTTCCATCGGCGGTTCCCATGACGTTCGGCCGGCACCAGATCACGCCGTCGTTTGCTTACAGCGAGGAAAGCGATTACATCTCGTTTGCCGGAGCGCTGAATTATTCCCTTTCGCTAAACGACAAGAACACCACGTTGAGCACCGGCTGGGCGCACAACAGCGACACGGTGCGGGACGATCTGTTCATCTGGGAGACCAAAGACGACGGATAACTGTTTTCTCGGCTGGGTGCAGTTGTTCGGGCCCAAGGCCTATTTGACCGTCAATGCCTCGCTCGGTTTTGAGCACGGTTATCTGGCCGATCCTTACCGCGGTGTAATGTTCGCCAACGAATTGCAAAATAATCCCGACGACGCGGCGTTGAGTCCTGAAGTCCGCCCGCGCCATCGCAACAGCCAGATTCTTTATGCTTCCTGGACCCAGTTTGTCACGCCCGCGAACGGGAGCTATGAATTCAGCTACCGTTTCTTTCATGATACCTACGGCATCTTTGCCCACACGGCGGAACTGGACTGGCACCAGAAAATCGGCAAGAACCTCGTCATCTCGCCGATGTTCCGTTACTACGTCCAGAATGCGGCGGACTTCTATTACATCCTCGTGCCGGACTCCAACAACCCGCCGGCTTATTACTCGTCGGACTACCGGCTTTCGGAATTTGAATCCTTTGCCACCGGCGTCACCATCACCTGGCGCATCGTGAAACACCTGTCTTTCGATGCCAGTTACATGCGCTATGTCATGCGCGGGCTGGATGGGGTCACGTCGCAAAGCGCCTATCCGTCCGCCAACGTGTTCAACATCGGTCTGCGCATCTGGTTTTAACCAAATGGATCCCAAATGCATAACCATTGCGACCAAACAACGCTTCCGTCCGAAATGGCCCGGCTTCCGCCGATCACAATCGAGTTCGCGCCCGCGGTCAGCAGCCGCGACTGCCGCTGATGTCGTTGCGCCGCGTCACGCAGTCGGCGCAGAGTTCGGTTGAAGAGGGCCTCCACAAACTGCAGTTCCGCGCCATGAGCACGCACTGCCAGGTGAATTGCCACGGCGTCTCCGGCGGCAGTCGCGCCGGCGATTCCAGCGCGACGTCGTCGCGTGGGTCGCGCAATTCGAGGCGCGCTATTCGCGCTTCATTCCGGACAGCTTGATCGGCCGCATCAACGCCGCCGCCGGTGAGCATTGGGTGGAAACCGATCCCGAAACCGACCGGCTGTTCAACCTCTGCCAGGAATTGTTCTTCTTCACGCGCGGCTCGTTTGATCCGACCGCCTTGCCGCTCATCAAGCTGTGGAACTGGAAACAGCAGCCGCCGGTCGTTCCGGACGATCAGGCCATTCAAGCCGCCCGCGCCCTGGTCGGCTGGAACAAAATCCAGCGCCGGCCCGGCGGCATTTTTCTGCCGCAACGCGGCATGGCGCTTGACCTCGGCGGCATCGGCAAGGAATACGCCGTGGACTGCGTGATGAACATGGCCATCCAGCGCGGCATCCCGAACGTGCTGGTGGATTTCGGCCAGGACGTGCGCGTGCGCGGCCATGCGCCGGACAAAAAATTCTGGTGGATCGGCCTCGACGACGCGACGAGCCCCGGCAAATGCTGGGCCGGCGTGGCGGTCACCGACCACGGCGTCGCCACCTCCGGCGATTATCTCCGCAATTTTCACGTCAATGGCCGCCGCTACGGCCACATCATTGACCCGCGCACCGGCTATCCCGCGTTCAACGATTGCCGGGCCGTGTCCGTCATCGCGCCGAGCTGCACCATCGCCGGGCTGCTTTCCACCAGCGTGTGCATTCTCGGCGCGAAGGAAGGCCTGCAACTCATCGAACTTCATCCCGGCGCCGCCGGTGCCGTGACCACTGAAACCACCAAACTCTATTCCCGAAAATTCCATGAATACATCCCTGCTTAAAAAACTCGCCTTGGCGGCGCTGCTCGCCGGAACCGTTTTCACCGCATCGGCCGCGCTGAAAGTCGGCGACAGCTTTCCCTGACCTCGCCACGCTTCAAGCTCGAAGGCAAGCTGCCCGACGCGCTCAAAGGAAAAGTCGTGATTGTGGATTTCTGGGCGTCGTGGTGCGGGCCTTGCAAGGAATCCTTTCCGGCAATGAATGAACTTCAAAAAAAATACGGCGATCAGGGGCTGGTCATCATTGCCGTCAACGAGGACGAGGAGAAATCGGACATGCAGGATTTTCTCAAAGACAATGCCGCCGCGTTTACCGTCGTGCGCGACGCCAAACAGAAGCTGGTGGCGGTGGCGGGCATCCAGACCATGCCCAGCTCATTCGTGCTGGATGACACCGGCAAGGTGCGTTTTGCCCACAGCGGATTTCACGGGGCGGAAACGCGCAAGGAATACGAGCAGGAAATCGAATCACTCCTGAAAAAGTAAGCGTTATGCGTCCGCTCCCGAAAAAACTGATCCTGCTGGCCGCCCTCGGCCGCGATCGTCGGCTCGCAAACCGGCTGCGAATCCGTGAAGCCGTGGCAGCGCAAAACCCTGGCGGATTACACCATGCGCGGTGACCGCGATCCCATCGGCGACGAACATCACCGACCACATTTTCTTCTCCCGTGAAATGGCCTCCGGCGGCAAAGGCGTCGGCGGCGGCGGCTGCGGCTGCAATTAACCAAAATGAAACCAATATGAAATCACGACTCAATTTCCTCGCTGATGCTGGCGGCGGTTGCGTTTCTGCCGGCGGCGACGAAAGCCCTCGATTTGCCGACGCGCAGTCCGTTTGGCGTTGCCGTGGTGGCGGCCAATGACGCGGATGGTTCCAAAGTCCTGCGGGTGAGTTTCACCGTGCCGGCGGGGTGCGTCCTGTATTTTGACCGGCTGCATTTCCGCACGGCGGACGGCTCGGAAATCCAGCCGTTGAAAATGCCGGATGCCGTGCTGGAAACCGACAAAGTCACCGGCAAACCCCGGAAAGTTTATCTCAACAGATTTCTCGGTGGCGGTGAACCCGGCCGATTTGCCGGACCACCAACTGGCGGTGAAATTTCAGGGTTGCACCAACGCCGCCTGCTTCTTTCCCGAGCAACGATTGTTCGCGCCGGGCGCGGACGGGACTTTTGCCGAAGTCACTTCCGGCACGCCGGCCGCCAGTCCGGTTGCCGGCGGCGCAGGCTCCGCGATTGATTGGGCACGGGAATTCGAAGGCTTCACAGTCAAGGGCCAGCAGACCGGCTATTTGAACGCCGCCGAGTTCAACACTTTCCTGGATCGGGCCGTCGCTGGACAGGGAACCGCGGATCCGCTGGCGAGATTTCAAAACATGGGAATGCTGGCCACGCTCCTGCTGATTGTCGCCGGCGGTTTTTTGCTGAACTTCACCCCGTGCGTGCTGCCCATGATTCCCATCAACCTCGCCATCATCGGCGCCGGCAGCCGCGCCCGCTCGCGAACGGAAGGATTTCGCAACGGCGCGGTTTATGGTCTGGGCATGGCCCTGGCCTACGGCACGCTGGGATTGGTCGTGGTGCTGACCGGTTCCAAGTTCGGCACGCTGAATTCTTCCATGTGGTTCAACGTCGGCATCGCGCTCGTTTTCGTGGTGATGGCGCTGGGCATGTTCGACGTGTTGAACATTGATTTGTCGCGTTTCAGCGGCGCCGGTCCAAGCGGCTCCCAGGCGGCCAGAGGAGCGTTGGCGCAGAATGCCGTGGTGCTCTCGCTGGGCGTCATGTCCGCCTTGCTGGCTGGCGCTTGCGTGGCGCCCGTGGTGATTTCAGTGGTCCTGCTCGCGACCAATTTTTACGCCAAAGGCGCGGTGGCCGGTTTGTTGCTGCCGTTTCTGCTGGGCGTGGGCATGGCGCTGCCCTGGCCGTTCGCCGGCGCCGGCCTGACGTTTCTGCCCAAACCGGGCAGGTGGATGAAATACGTGAAGTATGGATTTGGAATGATGATTCTCGCCTTCGCGGTTTACTACGGCCATCTGGCCTGGCATGCGCGCCAAACGGCCGGTGGTTCCATTACCGGCGCCGCCGCAACGGTCGGATCGGTCAACCACGCGCCGGGTGAAACGGACCGGGAACTTTTAGCCGCCCTCCAACAAGCGCGCGCCACCGGCCGGCCGCTGTTTGTTGATTTTCACGCGAGCTGGTGCAAGGACTGTTCGGCCATGGATGAAACGGTTTTCAACCGGACGGAGGTAAAAGATCATCTGCAACGATTCGTCGCGGTGCGGTATGCGGCGGAACAGCCCAATGCGGCCCCGGCCAAACCGTTGCTCGACCATTTCAACATCGTCGGTATGCCGGCCTATCTCGTTTTGTCGCCGAACTAAGTAATTCAACTCGAAACTAATAAACCAAAGGAGACACCTATGAAAACCAAAACCATTCAATTCATGTCCGTCCTGCTCGCGGGCATGCTGCAAGTGGCGCCATTGATGCGTTCGTTCCTGCCCAATGCGCAAGGGTTGGCCCCTTCCGTCGTGGGGATTCATCCTCAAGATCGGCGTGGGTGCGACGGCGCTGCTGGGATTTGACGCCGTATCCCAGGCCTCGAGCATCTCGATTTCGCCGCCGAATGCCACCGTGGGCCAGCCTTACATTGGCACGGTCACCTATTCCGGCGGCCATGCCGGTTCGGTCCGATCGATGAGCCTGACCAACACCTGCCTGGGCAGCGGTGTTCCTTTTGTTGACGGGTTGACCATTGTTTATGCGGGTGCCAATACTGCCACCGTGACGGGCACGCCGACGAACGCGGCCAATTATCCGTTCACACTTAAGATTTTTGACTCCAGCGGCTGTGGTGGCGGCGGGCAACAGTGATACTCGTTCCACAACCCTGATCGTTGGCGCCGGCACCGGCGGTCCGTTCGCCCCGAATCATTTCTGCCGCGCCTCCAAACACCTGCGCCCAGATTGGCTCGGACGTGCAGTTGAGTGGCGGGGCGTCCGGCAATCCGATCACCCCAATATCAGTGGTGGAGCGGCTTGACGCCCATACCTGGCGCGACCAATTCGGTTTTGACCATCCCCAATGTGCAATTGACCAATTCGGGAGTCTATACGATGACGGCGTCCAATTCCCAAACCGCCGGCTTTTCCTTTGGCAGCCTGCCCAAAGCCAATTGTTACCTGTCGGTGGCCATCAGCGGCGGCACCAACTTCACCGCTTACGAATTCACCAATTATGCTCCGGCCGGCGTGGCTTTGACCATGTCCAGCTGGGTCACCAATGTCTCCACCGCGACCAACTATTATTTTTGGACCTACAATAGCGTCAACGTGATCAGCACCAGCAATACAGTTCCACTCTCTGCAACCGCATTGACTCCAGCCAAAAGCGGCACTTACACCGTGACTTTCAACAGCACCAACGCGAGCGGGGCAATCCTTTCGGGACAAAATTATGATTCCTACTGGGCCTTTGGCTATCTGCCGGCATTTACCAATTCCCTGCCCGTCTCGACCAATGTCAACTCCGGCGCCAGCGTCACTCTGTCGGTTGGCATCCGGGGCACCTTGAACGTTTATAACGGAGCCGGCGGCAATGGCAGTTATTCAACCAACAATGGAGTTCCCTGTGTCTTCTGGTATCAGGGCACCAATCTTGTGGCGGCCCAAAACTATGTGCTGGGACCGACCAGTGGCACCGCCTATTCCAATTCCGCCGTCACCGCTGCCTTGACCTTGAACAACGTCTCCCCGGCCAACGCAGGCAATTACACCGTGGTGGCGACCAACTTTTGGGGCAGCGTGACGAGCAGTCCGGTTGCCTTGTTAATTGCGAGTTCTGCCAATCCTCCGGGTATCACCACGAACCCGCCCGCAGCCTTGTCGCTGCTGGCCGGGCAGAGTTCCACCATCAGTGTCACCGTGACGGGCACGCCACCCTATTTTTTCCAGTGGCGTGACGGCGGCACCAATCTTGCCAACGGCGGGGTTTATGGCGGAGTGTTTACGAACACCCTGACGCTCAAGGCGGCTACCACCAACAACAGCGGCAATTACACCGTGGCGATCACCAACGCCGCCGGCGCCGTCACCAGCAGCGTCTCGGCGTTGAGCATTGTCCTGCCGCCGCAGTTGACATCCGTGGCTGGCAGCCCCGGTAATTTCCAGTTCAACGCCAATACCATCACCGGTCTTGACTATGTTGTCCTAACGGCCACCAACCTCGCTGTCTCCGTTCTGGACTCCCATCCTGACCAATAATACCGGCTTGAGCGGCATCATCAACTACAAGACCAACACTGCGAGCGGCCCAAATCAATTCTACCAGCTCATGTTCCCTTGATCGCGGAATGATGACGTGCTTTGCTTGTGCCAACCTGTATTTAACCACGTCGAGTTTGCGCCGAGGTTTCGCCCGTGCTGTAGCCGGAAATTCGCGCGTTGAACTGCGCGACCCGCCGGGCATCTTTCCATCTGGAGGCGGGTTAATTGCCGCAAAAAGCATGAATTTGAAAGGAAGGCGAGGGTCGGTTTTCAACCAACGCCTATCCATCCGATTACAGGATGGCGTTGGCTTTCTCCAACGTTCCTCTGCCCGCCACTCCAACAACGCTTCTTGCAGAGTCGCCTGCCTCAAAAGGCGGAATGTCGGGTTTACCATGTTTCTCTCGAACAGTGATGATTGATTCAGCCCCCGCCTCTGCACCGGCTTTCTTGCATCCGTATGCCCGCAAACTGGGTCGCGCCGGTGCCGATAGACTCTGCGGACGGAACCGCAGGTGTGTTTATGATGTGTCCATAACAAACAACTGTTCAGGCGACCTCATGTCGCATTCAGTGAAATCTTCAGTAACGGAGTTAAGCCAAGTTAAGTCAGATAGTGCAGGAGTATATTGAAATAGTGCGGAAATTGGTGTAGATTTTCCTCGAAAAACGGGCTAAAACCGTCTGATTCCGACCCTCGCCTCCATGAAAAATGCCTGTAAAAACAGGGTTTTTGGAGGAAAAGCGTCGAGTTTCAGTGGCCGGACTACTCCGGCACTATTCGGCTTATTCACTTTAACTCTGCCATTACTCGCTAACGGGGGCGGCAACGCCTCATCAATGGAGGTTGACAGCGACGCCTCTGTCACATTGTTCCGGTCGCTGGACAAAACCCCTTGCCAGCGGATGACGAGGGCTTCGCCCGTCCTCCGAAGCAGAACTGCTGAGGGTAGACAGCACATTTCTGCGATGGGGCGTCGCAGTCATCCACAGGCTGATTTCGGAGTTCGGTATATTCTTGATTGTTTGGGGGGGGCTGAAGTCCGTCCGACGGGGGCCGCAACCGGTTCAATTCCAATTAGCTAAACAGATGATTAACATTTGACATGCTCACGAGATGTGGCGTATGCTGAATAAGCAGTGGCGTTGTGCTGCGTTGTGCTGATTTGTTTTCCAAAACAGGCGCACGTCAACCGTCGCCGGCCACGTATTTATTTGAGGTTTCATGAGTAACACAATCGCAGATGCGTCGTCCTCGAACGGCGCCCCGAAGGTTTCGCGGATCAGCGAGGCGGTCATCCGCATCGCCGGCAATTCACAGGACGGCATCCAGGCCATCGGCGGCTTTCTCGCGCGGCTCGCCGGCCGCAGCGAGCAGGAGGTCATGACGTTCATGACCATTCCCGCCACCATTTCGGGCGGCCCGTCCATTTTCCAGGTGCGCATCGGTTCGGGCGAGGTTTTGAGTTCCGGCGACGAGGCGGACGTGCTGCTGGCGTTTTACCAGCACTCCTACGAAGGCCACATCGGCTCGCTCAAAAAGGGCGGCATCGTGATGTTCGATTCCGACCACGTGGAGGCCAAACCGGAGTGGCTGAAGGATTATCACCACGTGGGCGTTCCGATTTCCTCGCTCACGGTTGAGGCCATCGGCGGCACGGCGAAGGACAAGGGCAAAAATATTTACGCGCTCGGCCTCATCGCCAAGATGTTTGATTTGAACGTGCCGAAACTCGAAAACCTCGTCGGCGAGCGTTTTACGGGCAAGAATCCCGCCATTTTGAACAATGCCCTCGCGGCGTTCCACGCGGGCTATGCGCACTCGTTGGGCAACGTGCTGGAAACTTTCAAGTTCGTTGACTCCACCAGCAAGGGCGGCCATCAGGTCGTGATGAACGGAAACGAGGCGCTCGGCTTTGGCCTCATCGCGGCGGGCGTCCGATTTGGCGCGGGCTATCCCATCACGCCGTGGACGGATATCATGGAATTGCTGCGCCGCGAACTGCCGAAATACGGCGGCACGTTTGTGCAAACCGAGGACGAAATTGCCGCCATCTCGATGGCGATTGGCGCGAGCTATGCCGGCCGCGTCGCGGTCACCGGTTCGAGCGGTCCGGGAATTTCGCTCAAAACCGAGGCGCTCGGCTGGGCGGTCATGGCGGAAATGCCGCTCGTGATCGTGGACGTGCAACGCGGCGGGCCGTCCACCGGCATGCCGACGAACATTGAGCAGTCCGATTTGAACATTGCTTGCTTTGGCGGCCACGGGGATTCGCCGCGCGTCGTCATCGCGCCCGCAAACGTCGAGGATTGCTTTTACACGGCCATTGAGGCTGTCAACATCGCCCGCAAATACAGCGTGCCGGTCGTCATCCTCACCGACCAGGGCATCGCCACGCGCATCGAGGCGTTCATGGAGCCGGACCTCGAAAAAGTTTGCCAGGACATTTCGCCGGACTTCACGCCGGTGCCCGAACACAAGCCCTACGATTTGTCCGCGCCCGATGGCGTGACGCGTCACATCGCGCCGGGCACGCGGATTTTGAACGGTCAATATCCGATTGCCACCGGCCTGGAGCACGACGAGGCGGGCCACCCGACCGGCTCGCCAAAACTGCACCAGTTGATGACCGCCAAGCGTCGGAAAAAATTGCAGGCGCTTGCCGCAACGCTGCCGGCGCCGAAAATTTATGGCCCGTCCGAGGGCAACGTCCTTCTCGTCGGCTGGGGTTCCACGCAGGGGCCGATCCGGGAGGCCGTGGACCGCGCGCGCGCCGCGGGCGACAGTGTTTCCTCGCTTCACATCAAGCACATCAACCCGCTGCCGCCGGGACTGGAGGAAATATTTCTCCGGATTCAACCACGTTCTCGTCGTTGAGATGAATGACGAGGGACTTTACGGTTACGGCCAGCTTGGCGGTTTGCTGCGCGCGTGTTTTTGCGACCCAAAAATTCAGGGCATCAACAAGTCCGAGGGCCTCACTTGGAAAGTCAGGGAAATACTCGATCGCGCCAAGACCGCCGTGGCCGCCGGTTTGCGCAAACTGTGAATTTGAACCGAGCCAATGTCCGAATGTCCAATTATTAACATGAGCCAGACTTTGATAGAAATGCCGGAACGCGCCGGAACCGCCGCGTCCGCCGCCGCCGTGCCGGTTTTGCCCGCAACCGAGGAACGCAAGGGCCTGACGAAAAAGGAAATCGCCGCCGACCATCCGACGTGGTGTCCCGGCTGCGGCGATTTTTCCGTGCTCGCGCTTTACTTCAAGTTGATCGAGAAGCGCAAGTTGTGGCATGAGAAAATCACGACCGTCGCCGGCATCGGCTGCTCCAGCCGGTTCCCGTATTTCGTGCAGGCGCACGGCGTGCATTATATCCACGGCCGCGCGCTGCCGTTTGCCAGCGGCATTTCGCTGTCGCGTCCCGATTTGCATGTGTTTGTTTTCGGCGGCGACGGCGATGCGTTTTCCATCGGGGGAAATCATTTCAACCATACCGCGCGAAAAAACGTGAAGCTCACCTACGTCGTCATGGACAACTGGGTTTATGGCCTGACGAAAAAACAGACTTCGCCCACCTCGCCGCTCGGCTTCAAGAGCAAGACCGACCAGTGGGGCGCGGTGGATTATCCCATCAACCCGATGAAGCAGGCCATCGCCGCCGGGGCCACGTTTGTCGCGCGCACAACGTCCACAAATCCGAACCATGTTTTGGCGATGATGGAGGCTGCGATGGACCACGACGGTTTCGGCTTCATCGAATGTTTGAGCGAATGCGTGGAATTTTACGAGGGCGCTTTCGACGCTGCGAACCCCCGCAAGGGCGGCATGTTCCGCGAAGTGCCCAAGGACCACGACGTAAGCGACGAGGCCGCCGCCTACCATCTCGCCGGCGCGGATTTTCCGGGTTACTTCGGGATTTTTTACAGGAACAACAAGCCGACCAAGAACACCAAGGAAGCCGCGATCAACAAAACGTTCCAGGACAAGGTCGCCGGCCTGAAGGACTGGCAGATTCTCCAGAAGAATTTCGACAAGATGAAATAATTTCCCGCCGCCGTGTTTTGTGGCGCGTCTTGAGGCCTCTGCAAAACCTCCATTTAGCGGGAGGCAGCCTCCGGGTTTGGCCGGAACTGCCTGATATTCCAGCGGATGTTTCGGGACTCAGCCCCGACTCTGCACGTTTTGCCCACGGCCTCCGTGTTTGAACATCCACGAATGCCATCTCATGATTTCTAATCCCAATTGCCGATGTCGTCGTCCGTTCCTTCCTTGCCGTCGGGACCGACTGACAGCAAATCGAAGTTATTCTGGTTGTGTTTGCCGGGGTAATAATAAATGTAATAATGTCCCCAAGGATCCACGGGCAACTTGTCCAAATACGGTCCGGTCCAGTGTATGTCCGAGGATGGTTGCGTCAACAAATCCTGGAGGCTCTGCGGGAAATGGCCGATATCAATTTCATAACGGCCAAGCGCGGATTTGATGCCGCTGTTGATGTCGGTCCGGGCCGCCGTAATGCGGGAGCGTTCACTCACGCCTACGACGCGCGGAATGACCAGCGCTGCGAGGATGCCGATGATGGTGACGACCAGCAGCATTTCGACGAGCGTGAACGCGCGGTTCCGGCGTTGGTTTTGGACTGTGATTTGACGGATTTGTATTTTCATAATTTGCCTTTCATTTGTCGTGTTCGCCCGTGGAGAGGGCCGGCGGCAAATACAGAATCAGCGGCGCCGGTGAACGCCACGGCGGTCTTTCGATCGCGATGCCAATCGCATTCTGTCAGACATTGCAATCGCACGCATGGAACGTGCCACGCGGCAAAGTGCCGTATTCAAGGCAAATTCGGATGGCGACCGTGAAATTGCTGCGCGGTCAACCGCATCTGATGCGCAGGTTTTGCGCGGTGTTGCAATGGTAGCCGGCGCGTTTTCCAAACGCGCGAGCAAATGGGGTTTTTGAAGCAAGCGGCGCAACAGGGTTACACCGCAGTGATGTGTTTTATTGGCATGGTCCAAGCACGAATCATGGCGTGGTGAACCCGGTCGCCATGTTCCCCAATCTGGCCGGGAAGCATGGCGGTTTATTGGTCAAGCAGAGGCTCTCGAACTTTGCCGGCTGGCGCCGCTTTCGCTTTTCATTTTCGACGGTTCGACTAATTTCTCATCCGCACGTTTTATGGCTGAAAATCGAAAACGCACATTTACGACGAGAGCAAGATCAAGACGCTGTCCTCGCTGGAACACATCCGGCTGCGCACGGGCATGTATATCGGGCGCATCGGCAACGGCGCGCATCCCGACGACGGCTGCTACGTCCTGCTCAAGGAGGTCGTGGACAACGCGATTGACGAATACATCATGGGCCACGGCAAGGAGGTCGAGATCAAGATTGACGGCAACCGCGTGGCCGTGCGCGATTTCGGGCGCGGCATCCCGCTGGGCAAGGTCGTGGACTGCGTTTCCAAAATCAACACCGGCGCGAAATACAACGACGAGGTGTTTCAATTCAGCGTCGGCCTCAACGGCGTCGGCACCAAGGCGGTCAACGCGCTGTCGAAAAACTTTTTCGTCCGCAGCCATCGCGACGGCGAATATTGCCGAGGCCAGCTTCAAGATCGGCAAACTGAAGAAGGAAGACACCGGCAAGACGAAGGAGCCGAACGGCACGTTCATCGAGTTCGAGCCGGACGAGGGCATTTTCAAGGACAGCGAATTCCGCCTGGAACACGTCGAGCGGCGGCTGCGGCATTACAGCTATCTGAACACCGGGCTGAAGCTGATTTTGAAAACGCCGGAACTGGCCGAGCCGAAGGTGTTCCAGTCGCGCCACGGCCTGATGGATTTGGTGATGGAAGATCTGGCCAGCGACGGCAGCGAGCCGATTTATTCGCCGCTGCATTACGCGGGCAAGACGCTGGAGTTTTGTTTCACGCACAGCAATTCGCGCTACGGCGAGACGTTTTATTCCTTCGTCAACGGCCAATACACCAGCGACGGCGGCACGCACTTGAGCGCGTTCCGCGAAGGGTTGCTCAAGGCGGTCAACGAATACGGCAACACCAAATACGAAGGCGACGACGTGCGCGAGTGCATGGTCGGCGCGGTGGCGATCCGGCTGAAGGACCCGGTGTTCGAGTCGCAGACGAAGAACAAACTGGGCAACACGGAAATCCGCACCGAACTCGTCAACAGCGTGCGCGAGGAACTGCTGCATTTTTTCCAGCGCAACAAGCAGATCGCCGAGACGATCATGGCGAAGGTCAAGGACACGCAGGAATTGCGGAAGGAATTGCAGAACGTGAAGAAGCTCGCGCGCGAACGGGCCAAGGCCATCACGCTGCGCATCCCGCAGTTGAAGGATTGCAAGCATCACTTCGACAAGAAAAAGGACAAGGGCAGGAACACGATGGTTTTCATCTGCGAAGGCCAGTCCGCCGCCGGCTCGATCACGAGCTGCCGCGACGTGAACAACCAGGCCGTGTTCGTGCTCAAGGGCAAGCCGCTCAACGTCTGGGATCTCAAGCGCGACGTGATGTATAAAAACGACGAGATGTATAACCTCATGCAGGCGCTCAACGTCGAGGACAACACCGAGGGCCTGCGCTACGAGAAGGTGATCCTCGCCACCGACGCGGACGTGGACGGCATGCACATCCGCAATTTGATGATCACGTATTTCTTCAGGTTCTTCGAGCAGCTCGTCCACGACGGCCACGTTTATGTTTTGGAAACGCCGCTGTTCCGCGTGCGCAACAAGGACAGAAGACAATTTACTGCTACAGCGAAACCGAGCGCGACAACGCCGTCAAAGAACTCGGCGGCAAACCGGAAATCACGCGGTTCAAAGGTCTGGGCGAAATCAGCCCGAAGGAATTCGCGCAATTCATCGGCAAAGAAATGCGCTTGAGCAAAGTGGAATACGCGCCGCGCGCCGAGTCCGCGCCGATCTTCAATTTCTACATGGGCAAGAACACGCCGGAGCGCAAGGACTACATCATGGACAGCCTGGTCGTGCCGGTGGAGGAATAACTTCATTCTATTTTCAAAATGTCAGCCAAACGTAAAAAAGATTCCGGCCAGCCTGAATTGCCCATCGAAGGCGCCGCAATTCCAGCCGCGCCCGCCGAAACCAAGCCGGTCAAAAAATCACCCGCGAGAGCCAATGGCAACGGCGCGGAGCACGTCGTCGCCGAGGCGGTCGAGACGCTGGCGCACCGGCCGTTTGACCCGAAGAAAATCGGCGGCCGGTTTGCACACGCGCGTGGACCGCGGGTTTCTCGATTACGCCAGCTACGTCATCCGCGACCGCGCCATTCCGAATCTCGCCGACGGCTTGAAGCCGGTGCAGCGGCGCATCCTTTGGGCGTTGCACGAGAAGGACGACGGGCGGTTCATCAAGGTCGCCAACGTCGTCGGCCACACGATGCAGTATCATCCGCACGGCGACGCCTCCATCGGCGACGCGCTGGTGGTGCTGGCCAACAAGCGTTATCTCATCGAAGGCCAGGGGAATTTCGGCAACATCTTCACCGGCGATCCCGCGGCCGCGCCGCGTTACATCGAATGCCGGTTGACCGAACTGGCGCGCGACGGAAATGTTCAACGATCGAGATCACGGATTTCGTTCCGAGCTACGACGGGCGCAACAAGGAGCCGGTCACGCTGCCGTGCAAACTGCCGCTGACGCTGATGCTCGGCACGGAAGGCATCGCCGTCGGTTTGAGCGCGCGGATTTTGCCGCACAATTTCCCCGAACTGCTCGAAGCGCAGATCGCCATCCTCAAGAAGCAGCCGTTCAAGTGCCTGCCGGATTTTCCGACCGGCGGCCTGATGGACGCGCGCGATTATCAGGACGGCAAAGGCTCGGTCAAGGTCCGCGCCAAGCATCAAGGCCAAGGACGAATCCACCGTGGTCATCACGGAAATCCCGCCGACCACCACGACGGATTCGCTCATCGCTTCGATTGAGGACGCCACGCGCAAGGGCAAGCTCAAGGTGAAATCCATCAACGATTTCACGTCGGAAAACGTCGAGATCGAAATCAAATGCCCGTCCGGCGTGGACGCGGAGAAAATGGTGGATGCGCTTTACGCCTTCACCGATTGCGAAGACGACCATCGCCAGCCGCATCGTCGTCATCAAGAACAACCGCCCGGTGGAGCTGACCGTGTCGCGAGGTGCTGCGCGAGAACACCGAGCAACTCGTCGCGATTCTCAAGCGCGAACTGGAGTTGCGCGAGCAGCAACTGCTCGACGAACTGCATTACCGCACGCTGGAACGCATCTTCATCGAGGAGCGCATTTACAAGGCGATCGAGAAGTGCAAGACGAACGAGGCGGTCATCGCGGCGGTTTACGACGGATTCAAGCCGTTCAAAAAGGAATTGATCCGCGAAATCGTGGACGCGGACGTGGAGAAGTTGCTGCAGGTGCGCATCCGCCGGATTTCGCTCTTCGACATCAACAAGCACCGCGAGGAGATGGAGAAGACCAAGGCGGAACTGGACGAGACGCGCAAGAATCTGAAGAGTCTCACGAAATACGTCATCGGCCATCTGGAAGCGTTGCTGGAAAAATACGGCCCGCAGTATCCGCGCCTGACGACCAAATCCGCGCGCCACGAGGAGGTGGACGCGAAGGCGGTGGCGTTCAAGGCGTTCAAGGTCAGCTACGACCGCGAGAGCGGCTACGTCGGCTACAAGGTTTCCGGCGAGGAATTCAAGCTGGAATGCACCAAGTTCGACAAGATCCTGCTCGTGTTCCGGGACGGCACCTACAAGGTCACCGAATTGCCGGAGAAATTGTTCGTCGGGCAGGAATTGTTCTATTGCGGCCTGCCGGAGCGCGAGCGCGTTTTCACCTGCGCCTACACCGACCGCGACGCGAGCTATCTCAAGCGGTTCACGTTTGGCGGCACGATCCTGAACAAGGTCTATCCGTGCATTCCGGACAAGTCGCGCATCCTGTTCTTCGCGCCGGACACGCCGAAGATGCTTTACGTCCGCTACAAACCGGCGCCGCACCAGAAGATCACCCAGCAGACCTGCGAGCCGTCGCAAGTGGAAGTGAAATCGCCCAAGACGCGCGGACGGCAGATTTCCATCAAGGACGTTTCCTCGGTCACCACCGAGCCGACGCGCGGCTGGGATGAAACGGAAACGACAACCAAGATCGTGTTTGCTTAAGATGGGTAAAGCCGTTGCCAGGACTCGAAACCGCGGTCACCCTTGACGAACACAACATGACAGAAGATAAAAAGCCATTCACTGAATACGCAACCAAGGCCAACCATCCCCTCGACGCGACCCGCTGGGGTTGGATCACTGCTGGCATCCTTGCCGCGCTTTTGTTGGTGACGTTGCTGCTCTGGGCTTCGGCCGTGGGCAAGGCGCGAGGTTTGCAATCGCTCCAATCCAAACTCGCCGACGCCAACGCGAGCCTCGCCGCGGCCCGGGAGGCGAATCAAACAAACAAGGACCTCATGGCGGCCCTGCAATCCAAACTCGCCGACCTACAGCAGGCGCAGGAGACGTCAGCGCAAATGTCCAAAGCCCTGGAAAACGAGATGCGCGGGGATCTTGAGTCCAAGGACGTGACCATCTCCAACCTGCAAGGCCGGCTCACGGTGAACATCCTCAACCGGGTGATGTTTAACTCCGGCGAGGCGGTCCTGAAACCTGCCGGCCAGGCCGTGATGCGCAAAGTGGCCGCCTTGCTTGGCGAACACCCCAGGCTGCAGATTCAGGTCATCGGCCATACGGACAACATGCCCATCCGGCCGGATGCCCGGAGCCGGTTCGCCAGCAACTGGGAGCTTTCCACCGCCCGCGCATTGGCGGCGGTGCATTTTCTTACCGAGCAGGCGGGCGTGGATGCGCGCCGCGTCGGGGCTGTTGGCTATGGTGAGTTTCGGCCGGTTGCTGACAACTCGACCGCTGATGGCAGGGCCAAAAATCGTCGCATCGAAATCGCCATTCTGCCGGACCAACTGGCTGTGACCAGCTCCGCGCCGGCAGCGCCATCTGCCGTTTCCACCAATTCACCGCCTCAAGCCACTGGAACCAATCTGCCACCTCTCCTGATGCAATAGGCAGATAGGGCGCGGGCCTTAAAACGATCCCAGTTGGTGGGCGACAGGTTCGCGCAGGCTGCTGTGAAATAACACCGGACGCGCGATTTCCAAGCCGATGCCGGGCGACAATTCCTTCCTCATCATCAAAGACCGCGCCGATGGGAAGATGAGCGGGAGGCCCGGCGCAAGTGGCCGCCAGGCACCACGAGTCCCAGGTTGAACTGAAATATCACAGCCGGTTCAAGTCGTCAGACAACCGTCGTCAATCGGCGTTGGCATTGCGCATGAGCGAATTGTGACTTCAAAATGTCACCCTGCATCCGGCCTATGAGCTGTCGCTCCGCTTGCGCACGCAATGACATCACTGATGCACAGTTGCGAACAAATTTATGAAAGATTTTATTTGACGATATTTCGTTTCACCCGCTTGACAAGCTGGAAAACAGGACGAGTATGCATTGGCTGGTATGGACGTGAGTGCGGTTGACGGTCCCAAGACGGCGCAAGAACAGTGGACCGTCGTTGGAGTAGTGAGAAGTTGAGAAAGACAGTCAGTTGGTAGATACGCCCATGCCAGCCATATTCTTCATGCCGGAACCGGCATTTTGACTTCACGTTCCAATCGCCGGCCCAAACGATCATCCATGATTTCCAAATCGTGGTGCAATTGCAGGTCCAGTCAGCATTGCGCCGACATCTTGAAGAAACGGCCCAGGCGCAACCGGACGTCCACCAGTGTGGGAGGACGGCGGAGGTTGCCCTCCGCCTGTCACACGATTTTTAAAACCGCATGAAGAAATCCCAGGTCTCTTTTGCAATCCAGTTAACATTTGAACCGGGATCCCGGTTGGAATCTGTATGCGGGCCCACGAAGGAGCCAAAGACAACGGGATATTCAGGCTTTAGCCCCTTGAACTCCGTGGTGACATGTGTGGAAGTGGTAGCGATGGGTATTTCGGGCAGTTCAGTAACCCCGTTGTCTTCGAGGTGCTGCAGGACGCAGTATTTCCCGCCTAGTTTTCGCTCATCCGAGTTGATCCACCTGCAAGTGCCGTCCCTGGTGCCGGTCGTGCTATAAAACGCCAGGCGTTCGTGCTTGTTGATGGGAAGATAGATGTTCCAGTTGGCCGGAGCATAACAGGCAACGGCGCGCAGATCCTTCTGGTATTCCAACGAGAGCGAGTAGGTGAACATCGCGCCGAAGCTGAAGCCGCAGCAAAAAATGCGGGAGGTATCCACGTTCAGCTTGTCCTTGAACAGCGTGAGCATATCACCAAAGAACACATGGTCTTTATCATCACGCCCTCGCCAAGGAGACCCGTCGGTATATCCCTGGGGTGCCACGAAAATGACGGGAACATTATCCCGTTCCGCATAGGTCTTAAGCCCGTAAAAATGTTCTTTCACCATCACATTCATGTTCCCGCCCATATAATGCATGGCAAAAATCAACCGGTAGGGTTTGTTTTTGTCGTAATTGGTGGGGATGTCAATGATGTATTGGCGGGTAAGCCCGGCGCTCGTGATCGTGTTCGTGTAGGTGCCCATTTTGAAATCCACAAGCTCTTTGCCGCGACCGGCGCTGGGGATTGGAGCGTTCTTCAATTTACGAGAGGCATCAACATGTGATGAGGATGGACTTACGGTGCTGCACGAAGTGCATATGGCCAAAGCAATCACTGCGAAAGAGATGGTCTTTACGAAAGATAGGGTCTTTAACATTGGGTTGTTTCCTGTTGAATTATTGATTGAATTGATATTGCGCGCCGATCGAACTTAACGCTAATCGGGTGATGGAGAATTGGTTTCGGACTCACCAATCACAGTCCGATGTTGTCAGAACGCAGTTCACGGTGTCAATATGCTTTTAAAAGGGGGCAGCTCTTGGTTTCGACAACTCACCCACTCGCTGTCTTTCCACATTTTAACTTTGTCAAAAACTCCTTACTATTGCCGCCAAAACATCACCACACGGGCGGGATTTCCCGCTGCCGGCATTTGTTGCAGACCCGCAGCAGGGCCATTTCCCCTGACTCCTCGGCCAGCAGGTGTTTGATGGGATTGATATCGGGCGAGTAATACGGCAGAAACAACAATGCCCGCCGTCCTTGTAGCGTAATTACCCCGCGCTTGAGGTCATTGATTCAAAAACGCGCCGCATCGCTACGAATAATTCTCCATCCCCGCGCAGGAGCAGACCGGATTGCGGTCGCCAAAAACGTTGTCCACGCGGCTGACATGCGGCCAGAATTTGTAATCGTGCAAATCCTTCGCCGGAAACGCCGCCTGTTCGCGCGAATACGGTCGGTTCCAGTCGTCGCTGGCGATTTGATCCGCGGTGTGCGGAGCGTTTTTGAGCAGATTGTTCTTCGCATCGGCGGTGCCGTTTTCCACGGCGGTCATTTCGGCGTGGATGGCAATCATCGCATCGCAGAAACGATCAAGTTCGTATTTCGATTCGCTCTCGGTCGGCTCCACCATGAGCGTGCCGGCCACCGGAAACGAAAGCGTCGGCGCGTGGAAGCCGTAATCCATCAGCCGTTTCGCCACGTCCTCGGCGGTTGTGGCGTGGAAGCCGCGCAAATCCAGAATGCACTCGTGCGCCACGAGCGGATGTAATCCGCTGCTCCTGTAGAGCGTCGGGAAATGTTTCTCGAGCCGCTTGGAAATGTAATTTGCGTTGAGGATGGCGAATTTCGTCGCTTCGGTCAGCCCGTCCGCGCCCATCATGGCGATATACATCCAGGAAATGGGCAGGATGCTCGCGCTGCCCCACGGCGCGGCACTGACAGGGCCGATGGCAACGGTAGGGCGCGTCACTCCGTGCGCGCCGGTTTTTTCGACATCATCTGACGGCGCGCACGGAGTGACGCGCCCTACCAGCCGCGATGTGAACACGGGATGACTCGGCAGGAACGGCACCAGATGTTTCGCCACGCCGATCGGTCCGACACCCGGACCGCCGCCGCCGTGTGGAATGCAAAACGTCTTGTGCAGATTCAAATGGCAAACGTCCGCACCGATGAAGCCCGGCGAAGTCAAACCAACCTGCGCGTTCATGTTCGCGCCGTCCATGTAGACCTGCCCGCCGTTCGCGTGGATGATGTCGCAAATCTCGCGGATGGTTTCCTCGAACACACCGTGCGTGCTCGGATACGTCACCATGAGGCAGGACAAATCAATTTTGTGCGCCTCGGCCTTGGCCTTGAGATCGGCCACATCAATGTTGCCGTTGGTGTCGCACGCGACGGCGACGATTTTCATGCCGGCCATCGCGGCGCTGGCGGGATTCGTGCCGTGCGCGGAAGTGGGAATCAAACACACCTTCCGGTGTGGCTCTTTGCGCGATTCGTGCCAGGCTCGGATGACGAGCAGTCCGGTGTATTCGCCCTGCGAACCGGCATTCGGCTGCAATGAAATGCCGGCGAACCCCGTGCATTCCGCGAGCCAGTCTTCGAGGTTCTGAAAAAGAATCTGGTAACCGCGTGCCTGCCCCAGTGGCGCGAACGGATGAATCTTCGCAAACTCCGGCCACGAGACGGGAAACATCTCCGCCGCCGCATTCAGCTTCATAGTGCAGGAGCCGAGCGGAATCATCGAAGCCGTGAGCGACAGATCGCGCGATTCCAGCCGCTTGATGTAGCGGAGCATCTCCGTCTCGGAGTGGTGACGATTAAAGACGGGGTGCTGAAGGAATTTGCTGGTGCGCTTGAACTGATCTGATGGTCCTGACTTTATTTCTCCAACATCAAAATGTTTTTTCGGTGTGACATGTTCCAGAGGTTTGCCGGTAAAAATGGAAATCAATTCATACAAGGTTGCTAAACTTGAAGTTTCATCGAACGAAACAGAAATCAAATTTTCTCCGCACGAACGGAGATTAATTGAAGCTCCTGCCGCGCGTAGAAGTATTTCATCACGTTGTTTTGTGGGCTCGCATTTCACTCCAACCGTGTCAAAATATTCTGCGCACGTCAGTTTGAAGTTATATGCCGTCAATGCACCTGCAAAAGAATCCGCGATGTTATTCACGCGCGCGGCAATCTTCTTCAATCCATCTGCCCCGTGATAGCAGGCATAAAGCGACGCCATGTTCGCGAGCAGCGCCTGCGCCGTGCAGATGTTGCTCGTGGCCTTTTCGCGGCGGATGTGTTGTTCGCGCGTGCCGAGCGCGAGGCGCAACGCCGGTTTGCCGCGCGAATCTTTGGAAACGCCGACGATGCGTCCGGGCATCTGGCGTTTAAATTCGTCGCGCGTGGCGAAGAACGCCGCGTGCGGTCCGCCATAGCCGAGCGGCACGCCGAAGCGTTGCGCGCTGCCAACGGCGATATCCGCGCCGAATTCGCCCGGCGGCTTGATGAGCGTTAGCGCCAGCAAATCCGTGGCGACGGTGAGCATCGCGCCGACAGCATGGGCCTTTTCGCCAAGGCCGGAATAATCGTGAATCGCGCCAAAAGTGTCGGGATATTGCACCAGCACACCGAAAACTTTGCCGCTGAACTGAAAAGTTTCGTGGTTACCGACGACGACTTCAACGCCGAGCGCCGCGCCGCGCGTGCGGACGACTTCGATGTTTTGCGGATGGCAATTTTCGGAAACGAAGAAAACATCGCGTAGCTGTGCCGCCCCGTCGCAGATTGTGCGCGCGACGCCTCCGTCGCGCGAAACCGGCGACGAGGCGTCGCCTTTACCCTCTGCGACGAAGGCGGCGCAGCTACGCGCGCCTTTGCACCGATGGCTCATCATCATCGCCTCGGCGCAGGCGGTGGCCTCGTCGAGCAGCGAGGCGTTGGCGATGTCCATTGCCGTCAGGTCAGTGACCATCGTCTGGAAATTCAAAAGCGCTTCAAGCCGGCCCTGCGAAATCTCGGCTTGATACGGCGTGTATTGCGTGAACCAGCCGGGATTTTCCAGCACGTTGCGCTGAATGACCGGCGGCGTGATGCAATCGTAGTATCCCTGGCCGATGAACGAGCGGAAGACCTTGTTTTCACCGGCAATCCGGCGGAGTTCGGCGAGCGCTTCGAATTCACTTTTGGCGGCGGGCAAATTTAATTTCTTATCGAGCCGGATTTCCTTGGGAACGGCGGCGTCAACAAGTTCGTCGAGATTATTGAAACCGAGCGACGCGAGCATGTCGCGCGTTTCGCCCATGTTCGGGCCGATGTGTCGGCGGACAAACTGGTCGGGATGCGATAAAATGTCGGTCAAAGCCATCTGCGGAAATTAAAGTTCACGCAGGAAAAAAGCGAGTCAAAGTCGGCTGCGGGTCCTGTCCGTCATTGGCGCAATTCCCCTGTCCCGCGCTGTTGACACAAGCGGGGAATATCCAGCACGGAATCAAACGGAATTCAATTAGCCGCGCCCGGCGGCTTGGCGTAAGGCCGGTCCACGTCCTTCAGCCGCCCGCGCACCATGTCGGCGCGGATGATGTCGCGTTCCTCGGCGGTCAGTTTGTCTGAAAATTGCTTCTGCAAATGCGCCGGCTGTGTGGTCAAAAACAACTCGTCCACCAGCGACCGCTCCTCTCCGGGAAACAACCCCAGGTCCACGCCCAGACGCATCAGCGAAAGCAAGTTCATCGTCTCCTTCGACGAAATGCTGTGCGCGTTTGCCAGAATGCCATACGCGCGGCCGATGTGGTTGAACACCACCTTCGGTTTTTTCTCCAGCAACGTCTGCTGCGCATTTTCCTCATGCTCGATGATCTGCGACATCACTTTTTCGAGCCGCTCGACAATGATCGTTTCGCTTTCGCCGAGCGTCATCTGGTTTGAAACCTGGAACACGTTGCCGAGCGCCTCGGTGCCTTCGCCGTAAAGTCCGCGCACCGCCAGGCCGAGTTTGTTGACGGACTGGATGATCGGGTTGATCTGCTCCGACAAAACCAGCCCCGGCAAATGCAGCATGGCGCTGACGCGGATGCCGGTGCCGAGGTTGGTCGGGCACGCGGTCAAATAGCCCAGCTCGCCGTCAAAGGCGTAATTCAGTTTTTTCTCCAGCGCGGAATCCAGCCGGTCAATGGCCGTCCATGCCTCGCGGATTTGGAAGCCGGGCCGCAGCGCCTGCATCCGCAAATGATCCTCCTCGTTGATCATCACAGCAGAAAGATTCCTCGCGGTTCAGGACGAGGCCGCTGCCGGCGCTCTTCGCCGCGTGCTCGCGGCTGATGAGATGCCGCTCCACCAAAATCTGCTTGTCGAGCACTGTAAAATTGTCCATTCCCTCTGAAAAAGAATCCTTCATCTCCGGCAGGCTCTCCACCGCCGGGCGCACGGTTTCCAGAACCTTCATGCGCTCCAGTTTTTTGGCCCAGCCGGGAAACGCGAAATCCTGCAAATTGCGCGCCAGCCGCACGCGGCTCGACATCACAATGCGGTCATGCGGTCCGTGGCGGCGCGCCGTCTCGGCCGGCGGCCAAAGAAATGCGTGCAGATCCTTCATCTTGTCAAATTTTTTGGCGGCGCCGGGCGCTCCGATATTTCCCTGATTTCATCGCGCAAACGGGCTGCTTCCTCGTAATTTTCCGCCTTGATGGCTTTCTCCAGTTTTTTTTGCAGCGGTCTTCAACCGGTCGGACTGCTCGCGCGAGGCGCGCAACGCCTCCGGCACCTTGCCGACGTGCCGCGTGCCTTTGTGCATCGTCTTGAGCATGCCCGCCAGGCCTTCCGCGAACGTCTTGTAACATTCCGGGCAGCCGAGCCGGCCCGACTTTTTGAAATCCGCCTGCGTGAAACCGCAGCGCGGGCATTTCGTCTCGACGCCGCCGACGGCCTGCTCGATTTCCTGCGACGCGCCAAGCCCCAGCATCAGGTCCGCGAGCGCGAAGCCCGCCGGGTCATTGACGCCCTTGGCCTTGGCGCAATCCTCGCACAAATCCAGCTTCTGCATCTTCTCGCCCACGATCTGGGTCAGATGCACCGTCGCCGGTTTCTCGTTGCAAATGGAGCAGAGCATAAAACTATATCGGCTCGCCGGACACTTTCGTCAAGGCGTGATAATCTTCCTCCAGCCGTCGCGTGATTGGCCCCGGTTTGCCCGTGCCGATGACGCGACCGTCAATCTTCACCACCGGAATCAGTTCCGCGCCAGTGCCGGTCAGGAAACATTCATCCGCGTTGAACAAATCGTAGCGCGTCAGGTTCGGCTCGGACACTTTCAAGCCCGCCTCCTCCGCCAGTTCGATGACCGTCTGCCGCGTAATGCCGTAAAGCGCGCCCGCCGACAGCGGCGGCGTGGACAGCGCGCCGCGCTTCACGATGAACAGATTGTCGCCCGTGCATTCGGCCACGAAGCCCTCCGCGTTCAACATCACCGCCTCCTCCACCCCGGCGTTGTTCGCCTCGATTTTGGCGAGGATGTTGTTCAGATAGTTCAGCGACTTGATGGCCGGATTCAGAGCGCTGTGCAAATTGCGCGTCGTCGGCACGGTGACGATGTCAAGGCCGCGCTGGTAAAGCTCCGGCGGGTAGAGCTGGATTTTGTCCGCAATGATGATGACCGACGGCTTCTTGCAAGTCCGCGGATTCAGGCCGAGCGTGCCCACACCGCGTGTCACCACGAGCCGGATGTAGCCGTCGCGGATTTTATTGGCGCGGCAGGTCTCGACGGTCGCTTTCATCAATTCGCCGTGTGACATCGGGATTTCCAGCAGGATTGCCTTCGCGGAATAAAAAAGCCGGTCAATGTGTTCCTTGAGCTTGAACACGCGGCCATGATACGCGCGGATCCCCTCAAACACGCCGTCGCCGTAAAGCAGCCCGTGGTCGAACACGGACACTTTCGCGTCGCGCTCGCTGAAATACTTGCCGTCAATATGGATTTTCATCAATTCATCGCAGCGTATTGCAAAAAACCGGGCGAAGCAAACGTGAATTTAATCCGCATTTCTTGGCGGCGGGACTGCGCGAACCCTTTTCCATCACGAAGAACGCGAAACCGAAGTTTCTGGCTTTTAAAACCTGCCATTCTCATGCGGTCCGGGTTGATTCGCGGGTAAATGCCGCCGGAAAGCGGGTTTTCAGGAGACGCGACAAAGTTCAAAACAAGGCTTGCAAAACAAGGCGCTGACGGCTATATTCCCGGCTCTTTTGAAAAATTATGTCAGTTAAAATTCGCATGAAACGCGTTGGGATGAAGAACACCCCGGTGTTCCGCATCGTGGTCGCTGATGGCCGCAGCCCGCGCGACGGCAAGTGCATCGAGGAAATAGGCACCTATCAGCCGCGCAAAAAGGGCGACAATTTCACGCTCAAGCTGGATCGCGCGCAATACTGGATCAGCAAGGGCGCGCTCCCCAGCGACACTGTCGCCAGCTTCATCAAAAAAGCGGGCAAGGCGGCGGCCGCTCCGGCGGCGGCTTGATTTGATTTTTTGCAATGCAGGAGTTTCTGGAATACGTCGTCAAAGGTCTTGTGCAGAAACCGGAAGCCGTGAGCGTCACGCCGGTCGAACGCGCAGGCCTGACGGTCTATGAATTGCGGATGGACGCGGCGGACGTGGGCAAAATCATCGGACGACAGGGCGCGACGATCAACGCGATCCGTTCCCTGCTCGTGGCCGGCAGCGCGAAGAAGGGGCAGCACTGCGCGGTGGAGATTGTCGAAGACAAGCCAAAGACGTGACGAGTGGCAGGTGGCGCGTGACGGGACAAATCGCGTCACCCGTCACCCCTCACGCGCCACTCAAAAGTGAAAATTGACGTGCTCACTTTGTTTCCGGCGATGTTCGCCGGGCCGCTTGATGAAAGCATCATCATGCGGGCGCGCAAAAAAGGCCTGCTGGATTTGAAAATCCACGACCTGCGCGACTGGACGCATGACCGGCACCGGACCGTGGACGACAAACCGTTTGGCGGCGGGCCGGGGATGCTGATGAAAGTGGAACCGCTTTTTGAGGCGGTGGAGGGTTTGAAGCGCGAAGGGACAAAAGTGATTTTGCTTTCGCCGTCGGGAAGAAAATTTGACCAGTCCATCGCGCGTGAACTGGCGAAGAAAAAGGATCTGCTGCTCGTCACCGGCCATTACGAGGGCTTTGACGAGCGGGTGCGGGAAACGCTGGCGGACGATGAATTGTCCATCGGCGATTATGTGCTGACGAACGGCGCGCTGCCCGCGATGGTGGTGATTGACGCGGTGACGCGGCTGCTGCCCGGAGTTCTGGGCGATGATGAAAGTTCGCGCGACGAGTCGTTCAGCGCCGGATTGCTGGAATACCCGCAATACACGCGGCCGGCGGATTTTCGCGGGATGAAGGTGCCGGATGTTTTGGTGTCCGGCAACCACGCTGAAATAGAAAAATGGCGGCGTGAACAGGCCAGGGTGCGGACGAAAAAGCAGCGACCGGATTTGTTGGAATGAATTTTTTTGGTTTTGAATTTTAAGTTGTCAGTTCCAATGGCGGCAAATTCAAATCTTAAAAACAAAACAGGAAAAAGTGATTTATGAACCAGGCATTACAGGAAAAAATTGAATCGGAACAGTATCGCAAGGACGACGCGAAGTTCGCCGTCGGCGATTCGGTCAAGGTGCATACCAAGGTCGTCGAAGGCGACAAGGAACGCATCCAGGTTTTCTCGGGCGTCGTCATTGGCAAACGCGGCCACGGTTTGAACGAGACGTTCGCCGTCCGCCGCATCAGCTATGGCGAAGGCGTGGAGCGCATTTTCCCGCTGCATTCGCCGCGCGTGGACAAGATTGAAGTCGAGCGTCAGGGCGCGGTCCGCCGTGCCAAGCTCACCTACCTGCGCAAACGCCTCGGCAAGGGCG
This sequence comes from uncultured Verrucomicrobiae bacterium, assembly GCA_963711945.1. Lineage (GTDB taxonomy): Bacteria > Verrucomicrobiota > Verrucomicrobiia > Limisphaerales > UBA11358 > UBA11358. The sequence continues at coordinate 70,477 of CAVQGB010000013.1, forward strand.
CGACGCTGGTGAATGAGAAAAAGGAAAATGAAGCCGCCGCGCCAGCGGCAAAGTGATTGTCCTGTAAAAGCGGGCTAAAATTAGGCTCGCTTTTTTTTCTTCCATTTTTCGTTGTCCCTGCTAAACTGCCTGCGTGATGAGCAGGCTGGATGTTCAATTTCTGGATCAAGGGCTGCACCGCGTCCTGTTTGATGCCATGCCCCTGCCGGTCTTCGTGGTGGACGAGGATGTGAATATCCTGGAATGCAACGCGGCGGCGGCCCGTCTGCTCGGCCAGAAGATTTCTCCCGGCAATCACCAGCGCGGCGGCGATGTGTTGCACTGCCTGCACGCGATGGAAACACCGGAAGGATGCGGTTGCGCGCCGGCCTGCGCCGGATGTGAATTGCGCGCCGCAGTGCGCTCGGCTTTCCAGGGCAGGGCTGTGAAGCGCCAATGGGCGGAAATGGAACTGCTCCAGCAGGGCAGACCGGCCAAGGTGAGCCTGCGCGTCAGTTGCCAGCCGTTCACATATGAAAAAAACTCCTACGCCCTTTTGGTTCTCGAAGGTGTCAATAGTTAAAACCCGCCCGAAAAAACCGGACTGACTTGCGGAAGAACCGATTTTCTGGTGTGCGGGCGGCCCGCCCGCAAGTTGCTTGGATTTCTTAAAATCTCGCGGGCGGGCCGCCCGCGCTCCTGTTGCTAAATAGCACCAATGGATTATCCGTCGCGCCGATTTTCAGTCCGCGGATGTGGTTATATTTTGCCTCGCCATTTTTCCATCGGCGCAGCCGGTAGAGCGTGGCGAATGTGAAGTCCGGCGCGGCCTGCCCCGGCCCGCCGGCGAGTTCCGCGCCGCGGCGGACGTTGTCCTGCATCCACGCCGGCAGCCGGAGGTGATAGGGATTCCGCTGCATCTCGCCGGCGTGAAACGAGAGCGCCGCCATCAAATCCGCCACGTCGTCCGCGCCGGATTCCACCATCAGGTTTGGCGACGCCATTTGTCCCCAGAATTCAGTCTCGACGAGGGTGGTCTGAAAATGACCCGGCATCGTTTTGAGCGCGCGCATCACGAGAAAGTGCGTTCCGACATGTGTTGCGTGCCAATCTGCCTCATGGGGGAAAAAAATCGCGCGCGGCTGATGCCGGGCGAGCAACCCGGCAATCACCTTCACCGCACCGCGCAAATGCGCCGGGTCTTCCGCGAGGGCCACGGGATTGATTTCTTCCAAACCGGTTTCTTCAAGGCCGAAGCCGAGCCAGGCGCAGGCGTTTTTGAGTTCCTGCAGGCGCGCGCGCCGCCGTTTTTTGTCGCTGCCCAGCGTGACGGCGACGTTGATGATGCTCATTCCCGCCTCGCGCAAAAGCCGGATCGCAAGACCGCCCGTGATGCACTCGTCATCGGGATGCGGCGAAAAAACCAGCGCGACCGGCGCGCCGGGCGGCGGTGCGGGCTTCTTCTGCGGGGCGATGCCGCCCAGCGGCAGTTGTTTGCCGGCGGCGGCGAGTTGGACATATTTTGCGACAAATTGGCGATATGGATTTTTCAAATTGAAAGCCACGCGCGAATTCTCCGCGCCTGAATATTTTATGCAATCTCCAATTTACTTTCCCGGTTCCGCCAGGCTGAAGCGCAGACAGAATCGCCGCCCGCACCCGGCCAGGAGCCATCCGGACAGCAACATCAGGAGCACATTTTCCGCCAGCTTGCGGCAGATGAACACCGCGCCTTCGCCGCAGCCGCAGTCGAACTTTACCGCGCAAAATGGAATGTCGAGTGCTGAATGGAGCGCCAGCGCGCGGCGCAGCACCAGCGCGGTGAATGGTGCGAGCAGCAGCAGCAGGGTCAGGGCCGTTCCGCGCACCGCGACGCCGAGCAGCAGCAGCAGGCCGCAAAACACTTCAAACCACGGCAGAGCGGCGGCGATGGAATTCAGAAGCAGCGGCGTCTGCGTCAAATCGTATTGCCGCAGCAGCTTTAAAAATGCCACCGGTTCCAGCGCCTTGTTCAATCCCATATAAATGAACAGCGCGCCCAGACAACACCTTGCCAGCACGGTGAAAATGTCCGCAGCGGTGCGACTGGATGACGGGTTGGATTTCATTTGCCCCCGCTGCTGACATTGCCGCTGTTGAGCGCGCCGGCCTCCACCGGCAGGCCATTGGTTTTCCACACGGGGAGGCCGCCGCCGAAGACGAAAATCTTTGAGTTCGGAATCCCGACATCCCGGAGCAGAATGGCCGCGGCCTCGCTGTCGTCGCAGTCGCCGCCGTTGCAATAGACGATGATTTGCTCCGCCGACTGGCAGAGCGGCAGCACGCCAGCAAAATACTTTTCTGGGCGGTAGGGATCGAATTCGTGCGCGCCTGGGATATGGCCTTCGAGGTAATGAGTCTCGTCGCGGGCGTCAATGAACACGACGGCGTTCTGTTTGAAGCGCGGTTCGCGGAACAGTTGCGCCGCGCGGTTGGCGTCAACCGATTGCAGCCCTTTTGCCTTCAGTTCCACGGCTAGCCGCTGCGCGGGAGACAGCGCCATCAAATTTGTGCCGGCGGCCGGCGGCGGCTCGTCGGTTTTCTGCGGAAAATAATTCCGGCCAAGCGCCAAGCCGAGCGGGGAAATCTGGTTGGCGGCGAGCGCGAGGGCAAGGCCGGCGGCGGCTACGAGTGCGGCCTCCAGAAAAACCTTTCCGGCGGACGCCCGGCGAACCGGAGCGGCAGGCTGGACCAAGTCGTTGTTCACATGTTCTCCAAGCGTGCCGTTTCTTAATGGATTTGAACCGGCGAGACAACGATAAAAGCCACACTGCCGGACATCAACCAAACGTTGATGGGCCAAATTGCGCCGTTTGGGCAACCGTCGTGGTTCCGCCGCAACGGAAATTGCCGGTGGCTGGACTTTAAGCCGGATGAATAGTTGGGAAAATGCGAAGAGAAAATCTATTCCGGTTTCGCGTGACGCGACAAAAACACAATTCCCGCCCCGCCGAGGAAGCATGCCGAGACATCGCCGTAAAAGGGAAACGGCCCGATGCCCAGGCGCAGGCCGGAGACCAGCAAGATGTTACCCTCCAGAACCATGATCCAGCCAAACCATGGGATGGCCGCGGCGAACTTTCGCGGCCAGATTGCCATTGCGAGATACCAGATGCCAACCAGCGTGAATGCGACGCAGATCATGCGCAGCCAGTAATCCAGCATCGGGTCGTAGGCAATGGGCTTGGCGCCCAAGCCCTGTGCGATGGTGTTGACTTGCGGCCACGAGGCGAACACGCCCACAATGCACACGATCCAGCCGAGGGCGGTTAAACCGAGAATGAGTCTTAACAGGCGGAGTTGCATGGGCGCTACAGCCGAATTATTGGCGTGAAAGGCTCTATGAAGTGTAACCAGATCGCAATCCATCCATAATATGCCGTAAATACCAACATCATCAACAGCCCTGAGTAAGGGTAATCAAGATCGAATGCCAGTCTGTAACAAACGAATGACACGGCAGTGAGTAAAATCAAACAGGTCATTTTCCCAGGGATTGAATCCAACAAGCGAACTGTATTCAGCGTCAAAGCCGAAAACCAAGGGCGTGCGAGTTCGTTGTTGTCTGGTCCGAAGCGCATTTCCCACCGATTGGTTTCGTGAAGTTTGGTGATACCCTGCCAACCGCCTATGAACGATGCGAGCATCGCCAGCACGAGAAACCAGAAGAACGCTTTTGGGATATATGACATAACCCTGCGTTTCCAATTCAATTTTCCCTCGACCGTTTGACGACGACTTCGATTTCAGCCTTGTTTTTGGCAATCGTGTTCGCGGGCAGGATGCCGCGCCAGTTCACGCCGGGATAAATCATCGCGCCGCGGCCGAGGACACTGCCGGGGTTCAGCACGCTGTTGCAGCCCACTTCCGCGCCGTCGCCGATGAGCGCGCCAAATTTGCGCAGGCCGGTGTCGAACGGCACGCCGTCCATTTCTACCGTCACGTTGCCGGGCAATGACTTGAGGTTGGAACAAATGACGCCCGCGCCAGTATGGGCTTTGTAGCCGAGAATTGAGTCGCCGATGTAATTGTAGTGCGGCGCCTGCGCCCCGTTGAAGAGCAGCGCGTTTTTCAGTTCTGAAGAATTGCCGACCACGCAGCCGTCGCCGATGATGACGTTTTCGCGGATGTAGGCGTTGTGCCGAATCTGGCAGTTCTTCCCGATGATGGCCGGACCTTTGATCATCACGCCATCCTCGACGACGGTGTCTTCGCCGATGAACACCTTTTCACCGATCCAAGCCCGGCCTTCGCATTTGTTCCGCAAATCCGGTTTCAGGTTCGCGGCGAGGAAGGCTTCGATTTTCTTGAGCGCGTCCCAGGCGAATTGGCAATCGGCGAAGATGGCGGCGTGCTCCGTTTGCGTGAGGTCAAACAAGTCGGCTGGCTTGAACATGACCGCAGGTTAGACAAAACGGGCGGGCGCCAAAAGTCCGATTTTCGGCTTTCGAAAACGCCCGTTCCGACTTGCCCGGGCTGAAACTCAACGCCCGACGAACACCACGTCGAGGTAGCCGGGGCCGCCGAAGCCTCGACCGCTGCGTCGGCCAGCGGCGGCTGGCGCGTTTGTGTCAGTAGCCGCCGGCTGCGGCGCGCGCTCGGTGGCGATGACGACGATGACATTGTTCTTGGTATCGAGCGAAGATGTCCTGGCGCCTTGTTTGGTGGTCACGGTTTGTTCCGCCACAAATTCGGTCGGGCTTTTTTCCTTGATGACGGAGAGCGTCCCGTTGCCCTGGGAGCTGAAGGCCTCCATGGTTTTGGGGTTGAACCCGCCGCCGTCGGTGCCGGTGTTAATGGGCAGCGTGGCGAGGATTTTTCCGTCGTCGGCATTCAGAATGACGCAGTTTCCGCTGTGGCACATGGCGAAGAGGATGTGGTTCTTCACATCGAATCCAAGGCCGGCCGGGCCGTTACCCTTGTCGCCGAGGGGATACCGGGTTATCACCTTCATGGTTTTCATGTCCACGACCGCGATCTGGTTCTGGTCTTCGATGTCCACATACAATTTCCCCTGGCCGTCGCTCTGGGCCTGCTCAAGCGCGCCGCCGACTTCAATTGTGCCGGTCACCGTGCCATCCTTGGGATCAACCAGCGTGATGCTGGGGGTGCCGTGGCTCAAAATCAGAACCTTGCCGGTGAACGGTTCGCGGAGGATGCCGTCGGGGTTGCCCTGAACGTCAATGCTCTTGATTTTTTCCATGGTTTGCGTGTCGAACATGCCGAGCGGGCGGCTGCTGCTGATGCCGTGATGCGAGGCGGTGTCAATCGCGACTCCGTGGCCGCCGATGTTGGTGATGGTGCCGATGTATTTGTGCGTGTCCAAGTCAAACACGAACGTATTGTTGCCTCGAGGGACATAAACCCGCCGGCCATCGTTGTCGGCATAGACGTAATCCGTGCCGCCGCTGCCCATGACCTGGGTGGTGTCGAGGACCTTGTAAGGGGTGTCGGTTTGGGCGAAAACGTTGCCGGCCAACAGGCCGATTCCCGCCAGTGAGAGAATGCTCAAAAGTATTTTCATAAGGATTTAATAAATGTTGGACGTTGAACGTTGATGTTTGGTTACAGAATTCGGCGGTGAGTTATTGCAATTTGGCCGGCGCGCATCAACCACAATTTGAATTATGTCAAAAAATTCATAAACACTCGGGAACGTGAATGGGATGCGGCGGTGAACGCTGTCCATCCGTTTGAGTTGCGGAACAAGGCGCGATCCGCGATGGGGAAATACTCCCCCGTTGCGGATGGCGGGCGCGACCGAGGCAAATTCAGCATTGCGTTACCTCCATTCTGTGGGCAGACTAAAGCCTTGAAGTCGGGGCGTAGCGTAGCCTGGTAGCGCGCTTGTTTCGGGTACAAGAGGTCGTGAGTTCGAATCTCACCGCCCCGACCATCATCCTACCAATTGAAATTCAGGAAACCCATCTGCTGCTGTAGAACGATTGCAGGGTCGGGTAATCGCAACGGCGCGATTGCGAACACGATGGCGATTTCGCCTGGCGTATTCTTGAATCACGAAATGACCGGCGGGCCGTTGGACTGAGGAAAAAATTACGGCAATTGGCCATGGCTCCCGTCGCAGAACGCGCCGTTCTTGGAATGTTTGCAGCCGCACCATGCGACGGTTTTCTCCCCGGTGATGTCCACCTTGATCGGTGCGAAGCCGGAGCCCTTGTGCGAGCCGTCGCAAAACGGCTGGCCTTTTGAACGACCGCACGCACACCACCAATACTCACCGGGTTTGACTTGTTGAACGAACGGACCTCTTTGGGCGATTGTTGGTTCCATAATGTGCCAACAATAATCGCGTTTGGGAAAAACGCAAACTTTCACACGTGCGACCAATGCGGTTTGGCAAAAAGGCCGCCGGATTTCTCCAGCGGCCTCAAGCTGCACAAAATACGTCGTCAACCCATTCAGTTCGCCGCACGGCCACCGACACCTTTGGTGCCTTTGGCGATGACCTTGTCCGATTGCTTGGGGCGCAACGCGCGGGAAGCCGCGCCGGCGCGCCACATTTCGGAATTGTGGATTTCGCCCAGTTCCTTGGCAAGTTGCACCTGGTAATTCTTGGCGCCGCAGGCGGAAAGAACGCGGGCGCATTCCTTGCCGGTTTTGACGCGGCTATAGAGATCCTTGAACACCGGCAATGTGGCCTTCTTGAACTTGGGTTTCCAGTCGAGCGCGCCGCGCTGGGCGGTGGCGGAGCAGTTGGAATACATCCAGTCCATGCCGTTTTCGTCCACCAGCCGGATGAGGCTCTGCGTGAGTTCCTCGACGGTTTCATTGAACGCCTCGCTCGGCGTGTGGCCGTGCGAGCGGAGCACTTCGTATTGCGCCTCCATGATGCCGGCCAGCGCGCCCATCAGCACGCCGCGTTCGCCGGTGAGGTCGCTGAACACTTCATGCTGGAACGTGGTCGGGAACAGATAACCGGAACCGACGCCGATGCCAACGGCCATGCAACGATCTTCCGCGCGGCCGGTGGCGTCCTGCTCGACGGCGAAGCTGGAATTGATGCCCGCGCCGGTCAGGAAATTGCGGCGGACGTTCAAGCCGGAACCTTTCGGCGCGACCATGATCACGTCCACGTTTTTCGGCGGGATGACGCCGGTCTGTTTCTTGTAGGCGATGGAGAAGCCGTGCGAGAAATAGAGCGCGTCGCCGGGCTTGAGATTTTTCTTCACCGCCGGCCAGATCTGGCGCTGGGCGGCATCGGAAACGAGCATCTGGATGATGGTGCCCTTTTGCACCGCCTCTTCGATGTCGAACAGCGTCTTGCCGGGAATCCAGCCGTCGGCGACTGCGCGATCCCAGTCGCGTTTGAACGACTTGGCCTGGCCGACGATGACATTGAAGCCGTTGTCGCGCAGGTTCAGTCCCTGGGCCGGCCCCTGCACGCCGTAGCCGATGATGGCGATGACCTCGTTCTTGAGCACTTTGCGGGCGCGCGACATCGGAAATTCCGCGCGGGTGATGACCTTTTCCTTTGTTCCGCCAAAATCAATAATTGCCATAATTCAATCCTTCTCGTTTCTGCTTTGGTTCAATGCGTTTGCTCATTCAAACTAATTTTTAATTGTAATCATCAGTGTCCGTCAGTCAATCGCAAACGCCGTCAAAAACGGCTGTTTGAAATTAATGACGTGAAACGCCGCCTGTCGGTCATTTCCTTGGCAGCGCGACCTTGCCCGTGCGCGTGATTTCCTGCACGCCGAACGAATCCATCAGGTTGATGAACTTCTCCACCTTGCCCTCGGCGCCGGTGATTTCGATGACAAGCGACTTGGGCTGCACGTCCACTATTTTCGCGCGGAAAATGTCCGTGATCTGCATCACCTCGGCGCGCGACTTGGAATCCACCGCCACCTTCACGAGCACCAGTTCGCGGTCCACGTATTCGCCCTCGCGAAAATCCTGCACCTTGATCGCGTTCGGCAGCTTGTTGAGCTGCTTGACGATCTGCTCCAGCGTGGCCTCGTCGCCCTGCGTGACGATGGTCATGCGCGAAAGTTTGGGGTCGTGCGTCGGACCGACGTTGAGGGTGTCAATGTTGTATCCGCGCCCGCTGAACAGGCCGGCCACGCGCGTCAGCACGCCGAATTTGTTTTCCACCAGAACTGATATGGTATGTCGCATAAATTCCCGTTTTTAAACGGACGAACAGGCTAACAGCCTCTCCGCCGCAGGTCAATTTGCAAAATTCGCGGATGGATTATTTCTTCCCGTAAAATTCCGCAATCGCGTCGCAGACCTTGTCCGCCGCGTCGAGGCCCATTTCGCCGTGGATCGGCAGCGACAGGATTTCCTTCACCGCTTTTTCGGTGTTCGGCAGTTTCGGAATGTAGGGGAACAGGCCGATGACCGCCGGTTGCAGATGGTTCGGCTTGGGATAATGGATGCCGGTCTCGATGTTTTTCTCCTTGAGAAATTTCTGCAGGTCGTCGCGGTGTTCTCGGCGCGGACGACATACATGTGATACACCGGCGTGGCCCATTCGCGCACGGGCGGCGTCTGCACGATGCCTTTGAGCCGTTCGTCGTAGCGCGCGGCGATTTTGCGGCGGTTCTCGTTGAAGCCGTCGAGGTGCTTCAACATCACGCGGCCGATGGCGGCGTTGATTTCGTTGAAGCGCACGTTGTAGCCGGTGAATTCGTGGTCGTATTTGCCCTGGCGACCGTGATTGCGCAGCATCCGCAGCCGGTCGGCGTAATCGACTTTGTTCGTCGTGATGCAGCCGCCGTCGCCGAGCACGGTGAGATTTTTCGACGGGAAAAAGCTGAACGCGCCGAAGTCGCCCATGCTGCCGACGGTTTTGCCCTTGTATTTCGCGCCCTGCGCCTGCGCGCAATCTTCGATGACCCACAGATTTGTTTTTCTTCGCGATGGCGAGCAGCTGGTCGTTGTCAATCGGATGGCCGTAAAGATGCACGCCGATGATGCCGACGGTGCGCGGCGTGATGAGCGATTCGACGTGCGCCAAATCCATGACGAACGTGTCGTCAATGTCGGCGAACACCGGCTTCGCGCCGAGGTGCATCAGCGGTTCCATGCTCGGAAACGCCGTGTGGCTGGGCACGATGATTTCGTCGCCCGGCCCGATGCCCTGCAACTGGTGCAGGCAATAGACAATCATCGTCCACGAACTGCCGAGGACGCATGTGCGCGGTGCCGGTGTGCGCGGCGAGTTCGGCTTCAAACGCCTTGGATTCGGCGCCGAGGATGTATTGGCCGGAGCGGATGGCGCGCAGCGCGGCTTCCTCGACTTCCGGGTTCACGAAACATTTTGATAACGGGATTTTGCTCATAAATTTATTTTGACACGGATTGCACGGATTTACACTGATTCAAATACGAATTTTAATCCGTGTTTAATCTGTGACATCCGTGTCTGTATTATTTCAGTGTCAACGGCCTTGCCGGTTTTCACCGATTCCAGCGCGGCGTTCAGCACGCGGACGGCGTCGTAGCCGGACCACGCATCGGCGCGCGGCGTGGCGCGGGTTTTGATCGAATCAATGAACGCGCGCAGTTCCGCCAGCAACGGTTCTTCCGGCGGCGTTTCGATTTGCGTCACGACGCCTTCGGTCGCCTTGAAATCCTTGCCGCCGGCGGGCGTGTGCGTGTTCGCGTAGGTTTTGATTTTGTATTGCGCGACGTTGTAATCGCACACCGCGCTCAACTTGTCGCCGCAGACGATGACCTCGCGGAATTTGCCGGGAATGAAATACTCCGTTCTCCACCGTCGCCCAGGTTTTGCCGTGCGGCGTGTCGTATTCGAGCGAAACGAACGAAACATCGTCCATGCCGCGGCCCATGAAATCGTGGTGGATGGCCAGCACGCTTTTCGGCAGCGCGCCGAGGATGAAATTGAACAGGTCCACGAAATGGATGCCGTCGGCGAACATCACGCCGCTGTCGTTGCGCGGGCGTTTGAAGCCGCCGAAGTGGCCGCGAATCATGTTCACCTTGCCGAACTCGCCGTTCTGCACCGCGTCGCGCAGCCAGAGCGTCGCCGGATCGAAGCGCAAAATGTGTCCGACCTGCAAAATGCGTTTGTGTTTCGTCGGCGATTTCCGCGAGCTGCTTTGATTCTTCGTTGGCCAGCGTCAGCGGTTTTTCCACGAACACATCCTTGCCGGCTTCGAGAAATTCCTTGCACAGCGGAAAATGCGTTTGCGCCGGCGTGACGACGACCACGCCATCCACCTTGCCGTGAAATCCTGTAATTGGTCGTGAGCCGTTCGGCGGGCAGGCCGAGCTTGCGCGCCGGTTCGAGCTGTTTCTCGCCGACCTCGGCGACATAAAGCTCGATGGGCAGTTGTTGAGATTGCGCAGATGGTTCGCGCCCCAGCGGCCGAGGCCGAGCAAAAGAATTTTTGTCATGTGACGGCGCCATTGTTCCAAAAACCAACCATTCGCGGCAAGATAAAAGGCGCGAAGCGCCGTCTCTGCCGCTCGTGAATTTTGTAAACGCGACAGTCCGATTGCCCGACGCCATAAGCTATTCGGGGGCAAACTCTGTCTGCCGCAGGACAAAAATGGATAGTAATCCTGTCCTTCCGCGCGCCGGTCAATGGACATTTCATCGGCTGGATGTGCATGACTCTGCCGCGCGACTGATGGTTACAGCCCAAGCTTGATGCGATAAAAGCGTTCAATATTGGTTGCGTTCGGATCCGTGATATTGAAGTTGTCGGCTGGCGCGTTGGTGACCAGAATGGAGATCCAGTTGGTCGAGGCCAGATTGGTGGACATTTGCAGCGTGTAAGTCTGTCCGGCGTCTCCATTGATTTGAAATTGGAATTTTCCACTGCCCAGGAAACCGGAGGAATTCAGCACAGGACGGTTTGGCATCGTGACGGTTAGCATGGAGGCCGCATTGGTTCCGCCAACGGCATTTTTGACGGAGACCGAGTAAATGCCGGCGCTGCCGGGTTGGAGGTTGGTCACGACCAGCGTGTTGGCGGTGGCAAACGGGATGGCGCCGCCGTTGAAATACCATTGATAACAAAGCGGCGGACTGCCGGTGGCCGTGAGGGAAAACGTCACATTTGTCCCCGGCGCGGCATTGGTGCTCGAAGGCAGGTCCTGGGTGATGACCGGTGGCAGATCGAACGGAATGCTCGCCGTGCGGTTCAACGTCCAGTTTGCAATGCCATAGGGGCTGCTTGAAATTCCGGTGATTTGAAGCAAATTCGTGTCGAGCGTGCCGGATACCGTCGTCCCGCTGGCAGTGTCCGTGGTGAAAAAATAATTGTTGGAATTAAACAGGCCCAAACCTCCGTCATTCTCCGTCCCGTTGTTGAAAACGCAGAAGATGATATAGCCGTCGGCATCCACACCCGCCATGAGCGTTCCGGACCGGGGCTGGCCTCCAAAGTTGCCGGACCACGCGCCGCTGTAACCGCCCGCCGCGTTTTGGAAGGGACCCAAAGGCGATTGTTGGCCGCCGTTCAACCACACGGAATCGCCGTTGGTAAAATCCAGTTCGCCGCTAAAATGTGCCGTCTTTGCCAATCGAGCCGGAACCGGAAACGCCAGCCACGCTGTTGCTGTTGAAGTTCCAGTCTCCGTGCTTGTTCACGTTGAATTGCGCGGCCACGCCGCCCGCTTGCCCGTCGTAGTTTTGAAAACTGTCCGCATCGTAGCCCACGACGGTCGCTTGCCCGTTCGTGTCTACGAAAACGCCGAAGACGCCGGCAGTCGGGGTCGTCATAGTTGAGGTCATAAACCGGGCCGGCATAAAAGCCGGCGTAAGGTATAAAACTGCTTTCGCAACGTCTTCTCAATTTTATACGCCGGCCAATACGGGCACAATTCCGCCGAAAGTGTAATCCGGCAGAGTGCCATTCACATAACTGTCGCCGTTGAATTGCGGCAGCAGGCTCCGCAACGAATGGGTTCCGGCGAAATAAACGCCGATGTCGGCGGTGGAAGCCACCGCATTCGCGTTGTTTGGGCTGAATTCCGCCGGCCCGTTGAGCGAGAGCAGGACGTTGGTCAGCGTCGAGCGGAATTGCGCCTCCTCGTCGGAAAGTCGTTCGGATCCAGTGTCGAACAACCGGTCGGTCGCGTTCGCCGGACGGTTGCGGATGAAGGCCGACGCGGCAAAATAATTGCGCGATGGCGTTGGTCAGCGCGCTTTCCGAAGCCGCCAGGTCGCCCGTGTTTTGCAGCGCGAGAAGTTGGGATAATTCCGCCAGCGCCAACTGGCAGGTGAAAGTTATCGTTCTCCAGCCAGCCTTCAATCGTGCGGGATGACGGTGCTGAAGTTGTTTGCGTTGAGCGTGTAGCCATAACACTGCGTCGCGCGCCAGCAACGCGCGGAGCAACTGGATGTCGCCGTAGTCCACCGTCACGGACTCGATGAGCGGTTTCACTGGCCGAAAGCGTACAGCGTGTAGCCGGTGTCGGTGACGGTCGCCAGGTTGGTGAGCGAGTTGGTGATGGCCGCCAGGATGTTGGTGCGGAAAAAATAAATGAGATTCGCGGAATCGTAGTTGGCCGGGAAAATCGGAAGCCCGTTGGCGTCATTTGGCAGGCTGGCCAGCGGAAATCCGGGCAGCCAGCGGTTCGTCTTGGGAAAGCCCAGCGCGACGAGGAAATTGCTGCCGGCGGGCGTCTGCGGCAGCACCAGCAGGCGCGTCACCGCCTTCAGCGCGTTGGCGTCCTCGTTCGTGGAACCATTGGACGCCCCCAGAGCGGCGGCGAAATTTGTGTCGGCGCCCCACCAATTGGTCAGCGCCAGATCGTTCCGGCCCGCGGTGATGAACTGGGACGCCGTTTGCGCCGAAGCGAGCATCGTCCACGACAACGCCATGAATGCGACAAGTTTTTTCATTTAGTTTCTGTCGTTCTGATTCTTGATGGTTGTAAATTTCTCCGCTGAACAAATCCATGCGCCGTTCGCCGCCGCCGTCCTTCCAGACCACGCTGCGGACGGCCATCCTCGTTGCGCAATTCCGCCTGCGGCAACCGCCACTTCGAGCCGCTGGCCTCCAGCGTCACTTCCTTGAACCCGCACACGATTGGCGTCCCCTCCGCCGCCGGCTGCGCCGTCCCGGCGTGCAGACTCGGCTTGCCCGCTTTATGCGAACGGATGTCCACATCGCGCCATTCCACGCCGCGGCGATTCACTTCGGGCAGCCAGTCGGACTGAAAGGTTTCCACCCACTCGTTGGTTGGATTTGCGTCGCCGAATTCCACGCGCACACCCTGGACCACCAGCACGGGAAGCAGTTTGACCTTGAAAAACCCCAGGGTGCGGTGATCAAGAAAAACCTTCTCAACCTTGCAGTCGGCGATTTCCCGGGTCGAATTGGGCGCGTAAGTTCTGAATTCAAGGTTTTCGGGGTTAAAACCGGGCGGAAAGTCCCCGCCAAGCGCCCGGCTTGCCAGGAAAAGCAGCATGGCGAGAACCAAGCCAGCCCCAGGCCCGCCGTTGGATTCAGATGTGAAAACTTCGTCGCATACATTGCGCAAAGACGCGCAGCATATATTTTATTCAATCATCCGCGCATGTCAATCAATTATACTCATTAGATCGTTACAATCACTAATAGGATAAGTCACAAACCAGGCGCCCGCGCGGTACATTCCCGCACGCGCGGAGGGTTGCTGTGGCGCGGCCGTTTAATTCCGCGAAAATCGTGCAGCGCCGCGCCCAGGCGGGATCCGGATGGGGGTAATCCAGATTGTAATGCAAGCCCGCGGCTTTCGGGCCGCTGCTGCGCGCAACGCACGATCAATTCCGCCACCGTCGCGATGTTGCGCAGCTCCAGCAGGTCGCCCGTCACGATGAAATTCCAGTAATACTCCTGGATTTCCTCCTGCAAATTCGCAATGCGCTTGGCGGCGCGCGCCAGCCGCTTGTTCGTCCGCACGATGCCGACGTAATCCCACATCAGCCGCCGGATTTCGTCCCAATTGTGCGAGACGACGACGAGTTCGTCCGTGTTCGTCGCGTTGCCGGACTGCCACAGCGGGATTTTCGCGCCGATTTTCGGCGGCGGATTGGACAAAATCTTTTCCGCCGCGCGATGCGCGCAGACCAGCGCCTCCAGCAGCGAATTGCTCGCCAGCCGGTTCGCGCCATGCAAGCCCGTGCAGGCCACCTCGCCGACGGCAAAAAGGCCGGCGATGTCCGTCTCGCCATCCACATTTGTCGCCACGCCGCCGCACTGGTAATGCGCCGCCGGCACGACGGGGATCGGCTCCTTCGTGATGTCAATGCCGTAGCCGAGGCACGTGTTGTAAATGTTCGGAAACCGCTCGATGATGAACCGCGCCGGCTTGTGCGTGATGTCCAGCCAGACGTGTTCCGCGCCGGATTTCTTCATCTCGCTGTCAATCGCCCGCGCCACCACGTCGCGCGGCGCGAGCGATTTGAGCGGATGATAACCGTCCATGAACTCCTTGTCGCCGAGCGTTTTCAACACGCCGCCTTCGCCGCGAACGGCTTCGCTGATGAGAAATGACTTCGCCTTCGGATGATACAGGCACGTCGGATGAAACTGCACGAACTCCATGTTCTCGATGCTCGCGCCAGCGCGGAACGCCATCGCCACGCCGTCACCGGTCGCGATGTCGGGATTCGTCGTGTAGAGATACACCTTGCCGCAGCCGCCCGTGGCCAGCAGCGTCACTGGCGCGGTGAACGCCCAGACGCGGCCCGATTTCTTGTCGAACACATACGCGCCGAGGCAGCGGTTTTTTGGCGCGGATTGCGGATTCTGGATGCGGATTTTCCGATTTTTGCGGTCGTAATGAGGTCAATCGCCGACGTGATTTTCAAAAACCTGGATGTTCGGCTGCCGGGAAACCGCGTTGAGCAATGCGCGTTCAATTTCGCGGCCCGTCACGTCCTTCGCGTGCAGAATGCGCCGCTTCGAATGGCCTCCCTCGCGCCCGAGGTCAAGTTCCTTGCCGCCGTCCTCGCCCGGGGCGTCGCGCTCGGAAAATTTCATGCCCAGCTCGATCAATTCCTGGATTCGCGCCGGGCCTTCCTCGACAATCGTTCGGACGACGCTTTCTTTGCACAGACCGGCGCCTGCTGACAGCGTGTCGCGCACGTGCAGTTCGAACGAATCCTCCTTGCTCGTCACCGACGCGATGCCGCCCTGCGCGTAATTGGTGTTGGATTCCGCGCGGTCCTTTTTCGTGACGATGGCCACGCGCCCGTGCGGCGCGACCTTGAGCGCGAACGAAAGCCCCGCAAGGCCGCTGCCGAGAATGAGGTAGTCGAATTGTTTCATATTGCAGAATCGCTTTGAGCTAGAGAACCAGTGTCCCGCTTCCAATAAAGAATTTCGGTTTTATATTCGGAAGCTGACGCGTCTTGCTCTGCTTCAGATAGCAACTCAAATCGCTTTCCATCGGTCTTTCTGATTTCAAACTCGTGTTCGGTGGCAAAGACGGAGTCGTTTTTCCATCCGATGATTTTGCCGATTTCGTTGATGCGTCCCAGTTCTGGAAAGGGCGGCTGCATTGGTTCGGAAAAGTCGTAAAAAATTAGATCATAAGGCCCACCCCAAATACATCCTTCAACCGCTAAAACTTTCCCATCTTTGGATGGATAAACCGCAGCCCAACAAAATCCCCCGCCATTCTTTGCCGAATCAGGCAGATGAATTTCAATTTTGCCACTGGCGAGTTCAATGACTTCATAACCTTGGTAATCTTCACCACAAAGAAGATATTCTTTGCCCTTTGGATGCCGCACCCACGAATGCCAGAAATGACCAATATTACGTTTTACATCTGCAATTATTTTTCCATTACGTATTTCAGTAACAATTCCTCGTGAATATTGCCATGTTTTTGGCCCAGTGGAATAACGGTCAACAGCGAGCAAGAATTTTCCCGACGGCGAGCGATGTTCGACGTGCGAATCAATCACAAGGTTTTCAGGAATGAAGAATTTTTCGATGGCAACTCGCTTTTCTTGCCGCCAGAAATTTTGGTCGTTTTTCATTTCACTAAAGTCTCGCATTATCAATCAACCGCGTCTTGCCGAAGAAAACCGCCAGCGCCATCTGCGTTCCGCGTTTCGCCTGTTTGACCGGCTCCAACGTTTCGGGTTCAAAGAACTCCACATAATCCAGTCGCGACAGTGGGGCGGCGGTGAATGAATTCTTTTAGATCGGCTTTCAAACGCGCGGCGGAGATAGATTTTCTTTTGACCGCCGCCTGCGCCGCCTGTAACGCGTGAAACAAAACATGGCTTGCAACCGTTGTTCCGCGTCTAGGAACTTGTTCCGCGAACTCATCGCCAGGCCGTCCTTTTCGCGAACCGTCGGCGCAACGACAATTTTCACCGGAAAATTCAAATCGGCGACCATGCGTTTGATGATGGCCGCCTGCTGGAAATCTTTCTGCCCGAACACCGCCACGTCCGGCAGCACGAGGTTGAACAGCTTGGCCACCACCGTCGTCACACCGCGAAAATGCGCGGGCCGCGCCGCGCCCTCCATCCTCCGCGATAATTCTTCCTCGACGACGTAGGTGCTGAAACTTTGGACTGCGCTGACATGTCGGCGCTTTGAAAGCGGTGACATGTCACCGCACTCCAAGCGCGGATACATTTCCGCGTCAGTTGGCGTGAACACAACATTCACGCCCGCTTCCCGGCATAATTTCAAGTCGCGCTTCAAGTCGCGCGGGTATTTGGCGAGGTCCTCCGTCGGGGCGAACTGTGTCGGGTTGACGTAAATGCTCACGACCACGACGCCATTCCTGCCGGCGCGTTTGCGGGCCTCGCGGACGAGGCTCATGTGGCCGGCGTGCAGATAACCCATCGTCGGCACAAAGGCGGTTGTTGCTCCGGCGCGTTTCCAGCGCAGGGCCAGCCGTTGCATCGCGGTGGCCGATTTGACGATTTGCATGGGGTCAAAATGGGGCAAGCGATTCGCGCCATCAATCTCAATGTCGAGCTGCGCCGTGAGGACTACATCTGTTCGACGACCTCAATGCCGAGAACGTCCAGACCCTGTTTCAAAACCCGCGCGGTCAATTCGCACAGCGCCAGACGCGAAAGCCGCACCGGTTCTTCCGTTTTGAGCACCGGGCAATTTTCGTAAAACGCCGTGAACTTGCCGGCCAGTTCGAACAGGTAATTGCACAGGAAATTCGGGCGGTATTCTTCCACCACCGCCTCCAGCGTCAGCCCGAAATTCAACAGGTGCTTGGCCAGCGCGATTTCTTCATTTGCTGATAATTGGATGTTCGATGTTCGATGTTCGATGTTCGATGTTTCCAATTTCCTGAAAATGCTCCGAATCCGCGCATACGCATACAGCAGATACGGCGCGGTGTTGCCGTTGAGCGCGAGCATCTTGTCCCAACTGAAGACGTAATCGCTCTGGCGGTTCGGCAGCAGGTCGGCGTATTTCACCGCGCCGAGGCCGACGACGCGCGCGATTTCCTTTCTTTGAGCCTCGGGCAGATCAGGACTCTTCCCGGTGGCCAGCCGCAAGGCCCGATCTTCGGCTTCATCGAGCAAATCGGAAAGCTTCACCGTCTCGCCGCTGCGCGTCTTGAACGGCTTGCCGTTCTCGCCGAGAATCGAGCCGAACCAGACGTGTGCAAGTTGGAGTTCACGCTTTGGCGTGCCGCCCGGACAAGCTGAAGCTTGAATTCCAGCCGATTGCCACTTGCGGAACGCGGCAAACAATTGCTGGAAATGCAACTGCTGACGTCCGTCGGTGACATAGATGATTTCATCCGGCCTCCATGTTTTCAGCCGGTATTCCAGCGTCGCCAAATCCGTCGTCGCATAGTTAAACCCGCCGTCACTTTTGCGGATGAGCGCGGGATGTGACTTCAACTGCGGAATATCGTCGAAGAAAATCGCAATCGCGCCTTCGCTCTCTCTCGCGATGTTGTTGGCGAGCATCTCGTCAACCAGCGGCTTCAATTGCGGATTGTAAAAACTCTCGCCAAGCGCCACGTCGAATTTCACGCCGAGCCGCGAGTAAATCGTCGTCAAACTGTTTTTGCGAGAGCGCAATCATTTCGCGCCAGATTTTCAGGTTTTCAGCGTCGCCGCCTTGAAGCCTGACAAGTTCCTGCCGGGCCTCGTCCAAAACCTTTTCGTCGGCTTCGCCGGCGGCATTGACGTGCTTGTAAAGCCGTTCCATCTCGGCAATCGGGTCGGCCAGGAGCGCGTCGCGGTCCAGATGTTTTTTCCAGCCGACGAGCAGTTTGCCAAACTGCGTTCCCCAGTCGCCGATGTGGTTGTCGGTGACGACGCGGTGGCCGAGCAGCCGGAGCGCGCGAGCGAGACAATCGCCGAGAATCGTCGAGCGGATGTGGCCGACGTGCATCGGCTTGGCGACGTTTGGCGAACTGAAATCAACGACGATGGTGCGTGGCTGCGACGGGGCATCGCAGCCATGTTTTTCAAAAAACAAGTGTTCGCCGCGCGCGGCGGCTTCGAGCGTTTGCGTCAGCGCGGCGGCCTTCAGCCGGAAATTCAGGAAGCCGGCGCCGGCGATTTCTGTTTTTTCGCAAACGTCCGAGACGTCCAGTTTTTTCAAGACATCCGCCGCCAACTGGCGCGGATTCATTTTGCGCTTCTTGGCGAGCGGAATCAGCGCGTTGCACTGGTAGTCGCCGAAATTCGGGTCGGGACAGGGTCGGACCAAAACCGTTGACGGATCCGCATCCGGCAGCATTTCGCGGACGGCGGCTTGAAGTTTCAACTCGATCTGTTTATGCGGCAACACGGTAAAAATTTATCGGAAACCAGACGAAACACACGAAAGAAAGAAGATTTGCGGCGCCGGACCGCTCGATGCAAGCTGTGCGGGTGAAAGCCGCCATCCTGCACGGCAGGGAAGACATCCGCATCGAAGACATCGCGCCGGCGCCGCTCAAACCTGGCGAGGTGCGCATCCGCATCGAGGCAGCGCTGACCTGCGGCACGGACTTGAAGGTTTTCAAGCGAGGCTATCACGCGCGGATGATTGTGCCGCCGGCGGTGTTCGGACACGAACTGGCGGGAACAATTTGCGAAGTTTGTAGCAGCGGACGTGAGTCCGCTCATTCTGAAAATCAGAGCCGACTCACGTCGGCTGCCACGGATTGGAAAGTCGGGGACCGTGTGGTGGTGGCGAATTCCGCGCCGTGCGGGGACTGTTTCCATTGCAAGGCCGGCCAGGAAAACATCTGCGACGACCTGCAATTTCTCAACGGCGCCTACGCCGAGTCCATTGCCGTTCCCGCGCGGCTGGTCGAAAAAAACCTGCTGAAACTGAAACCGGAAACGACGTTTGCCGACGCCGCGCTGGTCGAACCGCTGGCGTGCGTCGCGCAGGGTGTGGAGGACACGAAATTGTGCGCGGGGCAACATGTTTTGATTCTTGGCGCGGGGCCGATTGGCCTGATGTTTGCCGCGCTGGCAAAAAATCTCGGCTGCAACGTGACGGTGGCCGGGCGGCACGCGCCGCGGCTGGAGGCGGCCCGGCGGCTGGGTGCAGTGCAGGTGATTGACATCGGCGACGGCTGGAATCTTGTCACAAAGATCCGCCAGGCTGTGGCCGCGCACTTCGACACGGTGATCGAGGCGGTGGGAAAGCCGGCGGTCTGGGAGAGCGCAGTCCATCTGGCGCGCAAGGGCGGCACGGTGAATTTTTTCGGAGGCTGCCCGGCAAACACAACCGTCTCGCTGGACACGCAGTGGATTCATTATTCCAACCTCGCGCTGCTGGCCAGTTTCCATCACACACCTCGCACCATCCGGCAGGCGCTGGAATTCATCGAGTCGGGCGTGATTGGTGCGGCGGAATTTGTGGACGGCGAGTGCCCCCTGTCGCGTCTGCCGGAACTGTTCAAGTCAATGGCGGCGGGCAACCACGCCATCAAGACGCAGATCAAGGTTCACGAATAATCGTGGCATCGAACTTGGGGGCGTTTCATGGAAGACCATGGCTGCAAATCGAATGGGGAGCGCACGCGCCTCGCGTGCATCCGACCGCGCCCTCGCGGTCGGAGACACGCGCGCCACCGCGCGTTGAAACATGCGCGATGGCGCGCTGAAGTGGTTGACGACGGCGTCAACCATTGCACGCGAGGCGCGTGCGCTCCCCATCTCGTTTTGCGGCGCACGGCCACAGTCTTTCTTGAACCGTCATCGTTCGCTTAAGAAATTCCAATGTCCGACATACGCAGTGAAGCAAAATGTGGGAAATCTTGAAATTCGTGAATCCGAGATGAAAAATCAGACAGTCAGAGCCAATTCACGTTGGTTGCCACAAATTCATTTCAAAAAATTCTCCAGCGCCGCCTGCATTTTTTTCAGGTCCGGCAGGTTGACATACATCATGTGGCCGGAATCGAATTCGGCGTAGGTGATGTTCGTCCGGTAAGCCGGATTGAGCGCCATGTGATCCAGCGCGTAATGCACCGTGTCAATCGGGCAAACGAGGTCGCAGCGCCCGCCAAAAACGAGGATTTTCATGTAGGGATTCTGGTTCATGACCGAGGCGAGGCGGTCTCCGACGCTGGCGTAGGTGTTGCGCGCGTTGTAATTCCACGGTTGCACGCCGGCGAGGACTTCGTAGGGCAGGTCGTCCTCAAATTTCAACTCGCTGCGGATGTAGCTGTTGATGGCGCCCGCAAACGCCCCGCGCGTCGCGGCGAAGGACGGATCGTAGTCGGGCGATTGCGATGCGGGATCGCCGTCGCGTCCGGTGATGCGCGCGTCGTAGGCGCCGAGAATCAAACCATCGTCGTGCAGCAGTTGCCGGCGGAATACGCCCTCGTCAATCCGCAGATGGTTGTCTTCGATGACCTGCGGTTTGAGGCCGGTGAGCCGCGCGAGTTCGGCGGCGACTTTTTGGTGCTCGTCGGCGGAAAGCGCGTCGCCCTGTTGCAGCGCGGAGGCGTATTCGCCCCGGGCAAATGCGCGCGCCTCGGCGAGGGCTTTTGGTCAGGTCGCCCTGCAAATCCGGCGGCAATTTTTTGTGGAACTGCGCTGTCGCCGTGTAAGCCGGCAGATACAGCGGATACGGCACGTCGTTGCCCGGGTTGTCGTAAATCGTGGCGAAGTCCAGCACACCGGAAATCAAAACCAACCCGTTCAGATACATCCCGTAACGCGAACTCAAATGGTCCGCCAGCCCCGCCGCGCGGAAGACGCCGTAGCTTTCGCCGCAAAGATATTTCGGCGAGAGCCAGCGGTCGTGGCGCGTCGTCCAGAGGCGGATGAATTCGCCGACTGAGGCGAGGTCGTTATCAACGCCCAGAAAGTTGTCGGCCTTCTCGTCCGTCGCCGGGCGGCTGAAACCCGTGGCGACGGGGTCAATGAACACCAGATCGCTCGCGTCGAGGATGGAATAATCGTTATCCGCCAGGCCGGTTGGCGGCGGCGGCTGCGTGCCGTCGTCGTTCATCTTCACGCGGCGCGGGCCGAACGCGCCCAGGTGCAGCCAGACGGACGACGAGCCGGGACCGCCGTTGAAACAAAACGTGACGGGCCGCTTTTCCATTGCCGATTTCGGATTTCCGGTTTCCGAATTTTCAATGCGCGTGTAGGCGACGTAGAAGACGGACGCGCGAATGGAGCCGGTGGAACTTAAAATCGGCAACATGCCCGTTTCTGACACATAGGCCACGCGCTGGCCGGCGATGGTGATGCTGTTGGTGGTGAAAACCGGCTGGTGCGTGGCGTCGGGGATGGCGGCGGCCTCATTTTTGGGCGAAGGCGAATTGGTATATCCCGCGGTCTCGCGCGCCGGCGGGGTTTGGCGCGCCGGCCCGGCGGGCGCCTCGGCCGCACAGAGACGGACGGCGAGCAGGAGCGGCAACAGTTGAAGGAATCTTTTCATGGCGATCATGTTATTTGCGTCCTCGAAGGATGCGCATTTGCGGCGGCGGACGCAAGCGCGAGTCTGAAGCATGAGTCGGGAAGGTCACGGGACGGTCACGGAATTGTGAATAGTGTGAATTTGTGAACAACTTTCCCCAAAATACTTTGCCGCAGCCGGACGCCTGTGCAAGGATGTGCGGAGCGAGAAGTGTTGTGATTGCAAAAATTAATGAAATATATTTATTCTTATGATGAATAAATCTACTAGGGCGGGGGTCGCCCCGGAAGCGCCGGTCGCTTGTCGCCGCCGGCGAATTCATCATGCCTTCACGCTCATCGAACTTCTCGTCGTCATCGCCATCATAGGCATTCTGGCGGCGATGCTGTTGCCGGCGTTGTCAGCGGCCAAAAAAAAGGCGCAGAGCATCACGTGCATGAGCAATATGAAACAATGGGGTCTGGCCTTTCGGATCTATACCGACGATAACGGCGACAAGGTTCCGGAGGAGGGGAATACGACGCTTGCCATCAACAATGCGGCCAATGTTTATGCCTGGTATAACGTGGTTTCGGCCGTGATCAGGCAGCCTACACTGCCGAAGTTATACAAGGATGGAAATCCGCCCCTGCCCGGAAGTGCCACCATTTATTCCTGCCCGGCCTGTCCCGCTCCGAACAACCCCACCAGCCCCTACAACACTCCTCTTCCCAACATGAACAAGGCATTCTTCATGTATGGCGAAAATGGCCGCCTCTGCGTCAATGCGGGCCATCCGCAGACCAAGCTTTCCGTCATTCCCAAACCCACGGACACCATTTTCATGGCGGAAGTGAATCCCAATTCAGCGGATAATACCGGCCCGGCCCAGTCCAACGTGACCGGCCAGTATGCGGTGGGGCGGCACGGCAACGGCAAGATCGGCGAATTTGCCCTATGCGACGGCAGCGCGCGCGGGGTGAGAACCAATGAGTTTATAAGAACCAAGACAGAATCCGATGATGCCGGCACCGAATGGGCCAAGCCACGGAAGATTTACTGGTATCCCACACCGACGACGCTCAATTGAACGGCTTAACTATTCTATTTCGACTGAAAACCCTTAACAAGAAAGCCCGAGAAATCAAAATGAAACACATGAAATCTATCCTAACGGCCGTCACCTTTGCGACCGCACTTGCCAGTCCAATCTTCTTTGCCGGCAAGGCGGGCGCGGCATCAACTCCGTATCTCATGGCGAACGGCAATTATTTGGAAAATTTTTCTGATGTCGCTAGTTGGCCAGCGGGTTTGGGCGGTGCCGGCACGACGGCTTCCAACTGGTCGCCGGTGGCTATTTATTCCACCGGCACGATACCTGACGGACAAAAGACCACTACATCTACTGCGACATTTTCAACCGGCACTTCTGGTGGCCTACAAATCAATAGCCCCGGTAATGGCACAAGCAGCATCATACTTTTGGCCACGGGTTCAACCGACAACAGCACGGCTGTTGCGGTTGATTTGTTATTGAACTTTACTGGCAGGAATGCCGGCACGTTGAGTTTTGATTGGGCGGAGACGAACAACAGCTCAGGCAACAGGTGTGGTTCAATCAGAGTCTATACCAGCACTGATGGTTCCACATGGACGGAACTTACTGGAGCGGCAGTGCTTAACGTAGTCAATTTTGTTGCGTCATCGGGTTCTATCACGACAATCGCACTTCCTTCCAGTTTCACCGGCAGCGCCACCGCGAGAATCCGATTTTATTATTACAACGGAACGGGTGGAACAACTGGTTCGCGTCCAAAAATCGCCATTGATAACGTCGCCGTCACCTCGACTGGAGCCTCGGGCGTGGCGCCTTCGATCACGTCCATCACGCCGTCGAGCATTGCGGCCAATGCGGGCGACACTGCCGCTTTCACAGTCTCCGCCACGGGCGATGCCCCGGCCTATTTCTGGTATAAGGAAACCCCGACGAGCACGAATTTGATTCCCAGCGCGACCACCGCGACGCTGACCCTGACCAATGTCACGGCGGCGGACGCGGCCCATTACCAGGTGGTTCTTTCCAACGCGACCCCGCCCACAGCCACCAGTTCCGTGGTTTCATTGACAGTCGTTGATCCGTATCTCGCCACCCAGCCAGCCAGCCAGACCCGGTTGCTCGGCGGCTCCATTTCCTTCAACGTGGGTGTGCTCGGCACGCAGCCGCTAAATTATCAGTGGTATGTGAAACCCACGGCGGATTCGGACTTCAACGGCATGACGCCGCTGGCCGATGGCGGCACGCTGGCCGGCGCACTCACAAACACGCTCACCATCACCAATCTGGCTTGGACGGACGCCACCAATTATTTTGTCGTCGTCACCAACAGCGCCGGCTCGGTGACCAGTTCCGTGGTCACGCTCACCCTGGGCACGCTCCAGGTTCCGCTGGCGTTTTGGGATTTCAACGGCAACCTGAACATTACCAATCCGCCGCCCGCCCAAGGCGTCGGCACGGCCACGTTCACGAACTGCACAGCCTTCTCAAATAATGTTGCCAGCGCCCTTGACAATGGAGACCAGAACAACGCCTGGGGCACATCCACTTATCCAGCGGCGGGCGTTTCCAACAAGACCGCTGGCGTGAGTTTCAAGGTCAGCACTCTCGGCGCGAAGAACGTCACGATTTCCTATGACACCCGCGCCACGCAGACCGCCAGCAAATATGAACGGCTGCAATTCACAACCAATGGCACGGATTTCATTGATTACCCGGCCAGCTCCGGTTTCATCCAAAACGTGAATTATGAATCCCGCGCCTTCAACCTGGCGGGTTTTCCGGGTGTGGCGAACAACACCAATTTTGCCGTCCGCATCGTAACTGAATTTGAGAGCACGGCCAAGTATGGCACGACCAACAACGCCCAATATGCCGGCAACGGGAGCACTTACGCCACCAGCGGCACCGTGACCTATGACATTGTCAACATCTCGGCCGACGCCATCACCAACAACAACACGCCTCCCACCGTCTCCAGTTTCACGAATGTAATCACGACGGATACGGAAGGTTCGACCGTGCTCGACTTCACCGTGGGCGACGCCGAGACCGCCGCCGGTTCACTGGCAGTTTCCGTCGCGTCCTTCGACCAGACCGTGATGCCGAATGGCAACTGCGTTCTGGGCGGCAGCGGTTCCAGCCGCACCCTCACGCTCACGCCCACCTCCGGCGCGCTCGGTGTTGCGCCGATTCTGGTCACGGTGACGGATGGGAACAAGGACGTCACCAAGACTTGGTTCTACGTCACTGTCAATCCGGGCAACCAGCCCCCGACGATCACCGGGCTGGTGAGCACGAATATGCTCGGCAACGTCGTCAAAGTATTCCCCTTCACCATCGGGGACGACCAGACGCCGGTCGGCAGCCTCCAATTATCGGCGTCATCCGGCAATACGACGCTCGTGCCAAATGATGTCGCCCATCTCTCCTTTGGCGGCAGCGGAGCCAATCCCACGCTCATCGTCGCGCCGATGGCCAATCAATACGGGGTCACTCCCATCAGGGTCACGGTCAATGACGGGCAAAAGAGCACCCCGCTGACTTTTATCCTGGTGGTTCGTCCCAACACCGTGACGCTCTTGAATGAAGGCTTCGATTATGACAGCAGCGGTGCCATCGTCGGCGTTTCGGATGGATTCTGGCAGACCCACAGCGGCACCCCAAGCCAGATGCAAGTCGGATCGGGGCAGGTCACGGTGACGGATGACAACAGTGAGGATGTGAACGCGCCCCTGATCGGCCAGCCCTACAATGCGTCCAGCAAACAGGTGTTGTATTCCAGCTTCACGCTGAATTACAACGGGCTGCCGGGGGCCACCAACACATATTTCGCGCATTTCAAAGACAACTCAACCTCCGGCTTTTATGGACGCGTTTATGCCTCCACCATCAACGCCGGAGACGGCTATTACCGGCTCGGCATTGGCAATCAGAGCGCGGCCAATTACCCCGCTCAAATCGCGCAGGATCTGTCGCCCGGCGTCAATTACACGGTCGTCACCCGGCTGGTTCTGTCCAATGGTGTCTCCACAATCTGGATCAATCCCACAGACGAATCATCGCCCAGCATGACCGACAGCACCGCCGCCGGCGCGCCCAGCGCAATCACCACCTATGCCCTTCGCGAAAATGCGGGCGAAGGAACTTTGAACATTGACAATCTGAAGGTCGGCCTCAATTTCCTAAGCGTCGTCACCAACATCGTTGACGTGGCGCCGCAGGCCAATCCGGATGCCTTCAATGTCATCGAAAACAGCGCGTCCAACGTGTTGAGTCCGCTGACCAACGACGTTTTGAACACACTCGTCGGGAGCTTGAGTCTGGTGGGCGTCAGTCCGACCAACGGAACCGTGATCAGCGGAAATCAAATACTCTACACACCACCCGCCGACTTTGCGGGTGTTACGAACATCAGCTACACGATCACGGACGGCTTCGGGGGCACGAGCAGTTCAATCATCACTTTGAATGTGGTGAATCTGACGCCGATTCCCCTGAACTTGAATGTTTCCGGTGGAACCTTCACCTTCAATTGGAGCGATTCCTCGTTCAGTCTGCAATCCGCAACCAATGTTGCCGGGCCTTGGGATACAATTCTCGGCGCGAGCAGCGGTTTTACCACCAATGCCACGCCTGACAAGCCTACGATGTTCTTCCGGCTGTTTCATCCGTGACAGATGGCGGAATCAATAGCGGATCAGGACAATCCGATTAAACGAAAGCGCTCCGGTTTTACCGGAGCGCTTTTTTTAGCGGGAATCTGCTCCCGCGGAGCCGGATTCCCGTTTATTGTTGGCATAGAACAACGCGGTATGAACATCAGGCGGCGAAATGAATTTTTATTGACACCCAAAACCGATTGAATAGTGATGTTGGAGGAACAACGGAATTATGAACATTCGCGGCGGAAAATTGTCATAATTCCAAAATGGAATACCAGGCTATGAACAGGAAGTATGAATTTTTGAACGCCGCCGGCGGGAACCCCCCGTTCGGAACGATGAATCATCCCGGCGATCGGGGCAAATTGCAGCACCGGGACGCGCGGGGCGCCAACTGAACGGAAAAATGGCAATGTTGGAAGACAAAGCGGCTGGAACATTTCTCCGCCGGCTGACGGCAAGGTTGGAATCGCATCCGACCGCCGCGCTCCTTTTGTGTCTGGCGCTGCCGGTCTTCGCCGCAACGCCGGCGCGCGCGGCCAGTTTCACCGCGTCGCTCGACCGCGACGCCATTGCGCTGGGCGAACAGGCCACGCTGTCGCTTGCGTTCGAAGGCGGCCAGTCGAAGAAGGTGCCGACACCGCAGGTGCCCGGCCTGCAAATCGTCCAGACCGGCACGTCGCAAAACGTCAGCATCATCAACGGCGCAATGAGTTCAACCGTCACCGTGACCTTTTCCGTCAATCCCCAGCAGACGGGCGAATTCACCATTCCGGCGATGACGGCGGACGTGAACGGGCAGACGCTGGCCAGCCAGCCGCTGAAATTGACCGTGCTGAAGGCGAGCGCGCCACCCGCGGCCGCCATCAATTCCGGCAACGAAGTCGCCTTCATGCGGTTGCTGCTGCCGCAGAAAACCGTTTATGCCGGCCAGACGCTGACCGCGCAATTGGAAATTTTTCTTCGCGATGACGTGCAGAATTTCGGCAATTTTCAAACCACCTCGACGCCCGCGGACGGATTCATCATCGGCAAAAGTTCCGAGGGTGGGCGGTCCCGCTCGCAGGTGGGCAACCGCATTTATACCGTCGTTCCACTTTCGCTTTCCCTGACGGCAACGAAAGCCGGAACTCTGACGCTCGGTCCGTTCACCGCGAATGTCGTTGTGGTTCTGCCCTCATCGAATCAGGGCGGCGATCCGTTTTTCCAGTTTTTCAATCAGGGCGAACAGAAACGCGTTCCGCTCGCGACCGAACAAGTCAACGTTCAGTCGCTGCCGCTGCCGGCGGATAATGTCCCGGCGAATTTCAACGGCGCGATCGGCAATTACACGCTGGCCGTCACCGCCGGGCCGACGAACGTCGCTGTCGGCGATCCCGTCACCGTGCGCGTGCAAATCGCCGGACGCGGCGCGCTCGACGCCGTCAAGCTGCCGGACCAGTCCAATTGGAATGATTTCAAACTCTTCCCGCCCACGTCAAAAGTGGAAACCAGCGACCAGCTCGGCCTTGAAGGCACGAAGACCTTTGAGGAAATTGTCACGCCGCAAAACACGGATGTCCGCGAATTGCCGCCGCTCGCGTTCTCGTTTTTCAATCCCGACGACGGCAAATATCACACGCTCACGCAGCCGGCGATGCCGCTGGCCGTCCGTTCCGCCGGTTCAACGCCGATGCCGGTGCTGGCGGCGAACCAAAATTCCCCGCGGCAAAATCAGGCGCCGCAGGACATTTTGCCGATCAAGGAAAATCTCGGAACGCTTGGCGCCAGGTTCCGCGCCGCTGATCACGCGCCCGGCGTTTCTCGCCGCGCAAACGCTGCCCGTGCTGGCGTTTCTCGCCGCGTTCGTCTGGCGCAAACGCGCGGACAGCCTGGCGAACAATCCGCGGCTGCGCCGCCAGCGCGCCGTGGCGCAACTCGTCGCCAGCGGCATGGACGATTTGAAAAAATACGCCGCCGCGAACCAGCCGGATGAGTTTTTCGCCACGCTGTTCCGGCTGTTGCAGGAACAGCTCGGCGAACGGCTGGATTGCCCCGCCTCCGCCATCACCGAAAATGTGATTGAGGAGCATCCGGTTTTGCGCGGCGCGCCGAAAGCCACGCTGGATGCATTGCGCGAGCATTTTCAGCTTTGCAATCAGGCGCGCTACGCGCCCGTGCGCGGCAGCGGCGAGCTGAATTCCGTCGCCGCGCAGTTTGAAAAACTCATCGGCCAGCTTGCAGGAGGTGAAAGGCATGAAGACGACGCTGGCATATCACGTAGCTGCGACGCCTCGTCGCAGAGAGTTTTCCGCGACGCCCTCGTCGTGGGTTGGGAAGAACTTTCTTAACTGGCGGCGAGGCGGCGCCGTCACATTTCTGCGACGAGGCGTCGCAGCTGCAATTTTGCTCCTGGCGCTGATCTTCGCCGGAAATCTTTTCGCGGCGAATGTCGACTGCGGATTTCTCGGCGGCGAATGAACTTTACGCCAAGGGCAAATTTGCGGAGGCGGCGGCGATTTACGAAAAAATCCTGCGTACCGGCGGGCAGTCGCCCGCGCTGCTGTTCAACGACGGCAATGCGGAATTCAAGGCCGGACATCCGGGCAAGGCCATCGCCGCGTATCGCCGGGCGGAACTGCTCGCGCCGCGCGACGCGGAGTTGCGCGCGAATCTGGCGTTTGTCCGCAACCAGGTCTCAGGGCGCGACCGTGCGCGAAAGCCGCTGGCAGGATTGGATCGGCACGCTCACGCTGAACGAAGGCGCGCTGCTCACCGCGGTATTCTTCTGGGTGATGTTCGCGTTGCTGGCCGCGCGGCAAATCCGCCCCGCGCTCGCGCCGAAACTGCGCACGGCGACACGCATCGCCATCGCGCTGACGATTTTCTCCGGCGCCGTGCTGGCGTTGCAGGCGGCAAATCATTTCAATTCGTCCGTCGCCGTGGTGACGGATGCGGAGGCGACCGCGCGCAGCGGTCCGTTTGACGAGGCGCAAAACGCGTTCACAGCGCACGACGGCGCGGAACTGCGCGTGTTGGACCGGCACGACGATTGGGTGCAGGTCGCCGACGGCGCGGGAAAAATCGGCTGGCTGAACCGGAAGCAGATGGAAGTGTTGCCGGGCGCGTGAGCTGTCCGGAGCCCACGACGTCGAGGCACGCCGCAAATTTCGTTTGAACATGCGGAAATTTTTGTCAGAATTGTCCATCGGAAAAATTGAATTCAAAAACATGAGCACAGGAATCAATGCCATCAACGAAGCGGTGAAGGAAGCGAGTGCGTTCACGCATCCGCTGTTCAACGAACTCGGCAAGGTCATCGTCGGGCAGAATTATCTGACCGAGCGGCTGGTCATCGGCCTGCTGGCCAACGGCCACGTCCTGCTCGAAGGCGTGCCCGGCCTCGCCAAAACGCTCGCCGTGAAATCGCTGGCGAACTGCATGCACGTCAAGTTCTCGCGCCTGCAATTCACGCCGGACATGCTGCCCGCCGACGTCATCGGCACGCAGATTTACAATCCGCAATCCGGCGGCTTCACCACGCGCAAAGGCCCGGTCTTCGCCAACCTCGTTCTCGCCGACGAAATCAACCGCGCGCCCGCCAAGGTGCAGAGCGCGCTGCTCGAAGCCATGCAGGAAAAGCAGGTCACCATCGGCGACCAGACCTACAAGCTCGACGAACCGTTCCTCGTGCTCGCCACGCAAAATCCCATCGAGCAGGAAGGCACGTATCCGCTGCCCGAAGCGCAGGTGGACCGTTTCATGTTGAAATTGAAGATCGGCTACCCGACGCGCGCCGAGGAGCGGCAGATTCTCGAAGTGATGGCGAAAACGACCGGCACGCCCACGTGCAGCGCCGTCGTCACGCCGGAGCAAATTCTCAAGGCGCGCGAAGTCATCAACGACATTTACGTGGACGACAAGGTGAAGGATTACATCGTGGACCTCGTCTGCGCCACGCGCGACCCGGACCATTACAAGATCGCGGTGAAGGATTTCATCCAGCTCGGCGCGTCGCCGCGCGCGACCATCGCGCTGACGCTGGCGGCCAAGGCCTACGCGTTCCTGAAAGGCCGCGGCTACGTCACGCCGCAGGACGTGAAGAGCATCGGCATGGACGTGCTGCGCCACCGCGTGGCCATCACCTACGAAGCCGAGGCCGAGGAAAAAACCAGCGAAACGGTCATCCAGAAAATCTTTGATGAACTGCCCGTGCCGTGAGTTATGGCAAAGCGCATTTTCGACATCGCAAAAGAATTTGGCTTACATCCCAAAGTGCATTCTTGCCAAAGCCAGAGAACTCGGCATCGCACAAGCCAAGGTCGTATCAAGTTTGTTGGATGAAAATGACACTGCACGACTTGAAAAAGAACTGCTCAAAGGTAGCTCGCAACAAATGAAACCTTGTTTGAAAAATCGCAAGTTAGTTGAAGTGCTTACGGGTATAGCTTGGAATTCAACATTGAAACATCGCGTTTACTCTTGTCCTGACACGTCGGATTTTAACTTTGTATTGGGAGCTGCCGCGTTAATTTTGAAAGACAGCCAGAGTGGCGCGCGAGTTCCGCTGGAAGTTTGTGGAGTGACAAAACTGGCAGCGAATGAACTGGAAAGCTTGAACGGAATAGAACAACCGTTCCGTGAGCGAGTCGAGAAATATCCGCTGAAGTAAGAAGTGATGAGCGAATTATTCGCCCCGGTTGCGCTCATCGTTTTTACTTTTTGAGTCCCGAACCTTGGACTGCTCGGATGCAAGAACTCACTACTTCTGCTTCCGAAACCGAGTGGTCAGCAATTCTCTCCATTCTCACCGACCCAGAACAATTCTTTCAGTGGCCACAATTAAGCGCATTGTTTTGGCCGGGATGCGTTCGGAAAGAAAATGACGGAGAACATATTTTCCCAGCAGAACTGATTACGCATCTGGAACGATTGGGATTAAAACCGGATACTCGAACGAATGGGCCAGCTATAAACTCATTTCAAGCCGCTGGTGGAAAGCGGCCAAATTGGGGAAACGAAGGTTGGCCTATTCATCACATCTTCGATGGGACTGAAGGCTCGCCTCATGCGGTTCGCGATGGAAACCATTTTACACATTCAGCCGGATTAGTGGCAGCACATCCAGTCGCCCATCACCTCGCACATCAGTCAGGTTTATTGAAATGGTTTTTGTGGCGTGAAGCGTATTTACGATTCGGTTTTGATCCCCGTGGAAATTTTGTTTCCCCATGATTCCCCGCGAGATTCTCAAAAAAATCCGGCAGATCGAGCTGCGCACGAACCGCATCGTGCAAAGCTCAGCGCCGGTATTTCAGTTGTTCCGGTTCGCGGCTGCGTGTGGAACACGGACAGAATCACGATGCGTTTGTTTTCGATGAGAAAGTGAATCACAAACGGAAAGCGGCGAAGACGACGGCGCGGCGGACTTCGCCTCGAATTTTTGGAAACCATTCCGGATTATCCGCGATGCGCTGAAAGTATTGCTCGATCGGTGGCGCGAAATTCCTGACCCAAGCCTTCGCGCTTCGTTTTCATACCAGGCAATGGAATCGTCAAATTCCTTTTCCGCAACGCGACGAAGGACGAAGCCGCGTTTCATTTGCGATATTTCGCGTCGAGCTTCGCTTTGACTTCTGCCAACGAAACAACGTCGTCGGGATTTTCGAGATGGTCTTGCAGGCGGCGGTCAATCAGTTCGGCTTCGCCGGGCGTGAGTTCGTGCGAACCCACGATGCCGTTCCAAGATTGCGGCACAGTTCAATTTGTTCCGCGAACGGCAGGGCGCGGGCTTCTTTGAAAACCATTTCCGAACTCATGGCGTTAATTTACTCCGTGGTCGCCGCGCAATTAAAAATTTGCATTCGCCATGCAATTTCCCATGATTCCCCGCGAGATTCTCAAAAAAATCCGGCAGATCGAGCTGCGCACGAACGCGCATCGTGACTGCGGCGGCGGCGGAGCGCGGCTGTCCCCGAATCCCAAAGGGATTCCGGCCTTCAAAGCCCAGGGTTGCGAGGAACGAGCTACCCTGGGTTATGCGTTCGCAGGCAGACATTCATCAACCGCAACGGGGTTGCGGCCATGCCGTTTGCACGTCGCCGATGGCCACAACCCCGTTGGGGTTGGCGTGAATTTCTTTCCCGTTACCCAGGGTAGCTCGTGCCTCGCAACCCTGGGCTGGAGGACACAATCCCTTTGGGATTGTCTCACGGTTTTCATCGGCTGCCTTTTATTGCTGGGTGCCGTGGCAGGGCGGGCGCAGCCGGTCGAAATATCCACAAACAATTTTCCAAAACATGACTTTCAAGCGTGGTCCGACCAGGTGGCGGCGCATTTCAGCCAGATGACCGTTGGTGGCTACGCTTTTCTGGCGCGAAGCAACGGTGAGATCGTCGTCTCACGGGTGGGCGGCTATGCGCGCATGCCTTATGAGAAGCTAGGCGGGGGGATGCGTTGGACTGCCTTGACGCCGATGCAAGTGGCCAGTGTGTCCAAGGCCATCACGGGAACAGCCCTGGTGAAACTTTGGGAGGAAAAACACAAAAGCTTTTCATTCGACGAGCCTTTCTGGCCCTACGTGAAGGCTTCATTTCCAAATGCCACCGGGCAATCACGGCATATCACAATCCGGCAGCTCTTGAATCATAAAAGTGGATTGCTTCAATCCGAGTCAATTTCCCACCCGATAAAAGATGCCGCCGACGCCCTGGCGAGTGCCACGAACGGTGTTCCCGGTTTAAAATCACAATATAACAATCTGAATTACTATCTGCTGCGATTGGTCATTGAAAGAATTTCGGGAGAACATTACACGCAATACGTGCGCGATCACGTGCTGCGTCCGTGTGGCGTGGTGAACATGACCACCAAGCCCGAAGATCCGTTGCCCCTTCTTTGTTACGTTTCAACGGGGGCGACCAACCTGCCGGGAAATGCGATGCCGGATTTTACTTCAAGCGCCGGCGCGTTTGGCTGGTATGCTTCCACGCTGGATTTGAGCGCGTTTGTCTATGGTGCGAGCAGTGGGAAACTGCTTTCCAGGGAATCCACTGAAATGATGTTTCATGACGGTTTCGGATGGAGCGAATTCAAGTCGGGCAGCCGGGTGGTTGGTTACGGACACAGCGGAGGCTGGAGTTGGATTTGGGCTGATACGCAAGTCAGGACCGGCGGACATGCCAGCTCCTATGCCGTTCATTTTTTCGGACGGGGTGGATGCCGTCATTTTGGTCAATTCAGACCAGGCAGCACAGGCGGGAGGATTGCCCCGGCTCCTGTTGGAGTTGTGGTCGGGAAACCGTCAAAAAACGGCGGAGGCAACTCAAAATCCCAAGATGGTGGCGCTTTCAACCGGAATAAATTAACCAATTTACGCTGGCATGATTCCCCGCGAAATCCTCAAAAAAATCCGGCAGATCGAGCTGCGCACGAACCGCATCGTGACCGAAACGCTCGCGGGCCAATACCATTCCGTCTTCAAGGGCCAGGGCATGAACTTCGACGAGGTGCGCGAATACCAGCCCGGCGACGACGTGCGCGCGATTGACTGGAACGTCACCGCGCGGATGAACCATCCGTTCATCAAGAAATTCGTCGAGGAACGCGAGCTGACGCTGATGCTGGTCGTGGATGTGAGCGGCTCCGGCCTGTTCGGTTCGCGCGGCCAATCGAAGCGCGAACTCGCGGCGGAAATCGCGTCCGTGCTCGCGTTTTCCGCCATCCGCAACAATGACAAGGTCGGCCTCATCCTTTTCAGCGACGAGGTGGAAAAATTCATCCCGCCGCGCAAGGGCCGCAGCCACGTCCTGCGCGTCATCCGCGAAGTGCTGTTCTTCGAGCCGAAGCGGCGCGGGACGGATTTGAACGCGGCGCTGGAATTTTTACTGCGCGTGACGGCCCACAAGGCTATCACGGTGATTGTTTCGGATTTTATCGGCGCGCCCGCCGCGTTGCGGCAGGCGACGTTCGCGGGAACAGCGCGCCGCGTTCGCAAATGCTGCTGTTGGAATCCCTGGCGCAGGCGTCCTTCACGATGCTGCGGCAGGCGAACCGGAAGCACGATCTGGTGGCCGTGCAGGTGACCGACCCGCGCGAGCTGGAATTGCCGGAGCTGGGCCGGCTGATTTTTCAGGACGCCGAGACCGGCGAAATTGTCGAGGTCAACACCGGTGACGCGCGCAAGCGGGCGGCGTTTGCGGACCGGCAAACGAAGTCGCAGGAGCAATTGCTCCGGCTGTTTCGCAAGGCGGGCATTGACGCGATTCAGTTGCGCACGGATCAGGATTACAGCGCGGCGCTCGGCAAATTTTTTGAGAACCGCGAGAAACGGAGGATGCGCGGATAAAATGATGAAAAACATCGAACATCCAACATCGAACACCCGACATCCAATGGCTTCCCGTTTGCGATTTCATTGGATGTTCGATGTTGGGTGTTGGATGGTGGATGTTCCCGATTTTAAGCATGGTCACCAACCAAACATCTCTATCCGCCGCCAACGACATCCGCGACATCAAGCCGCCGGTGGCGGTTCCGAACGGATGGGACTGGTTGTGGTGGGCGCTGGTAGCTCTCGCGGTGGTGGTTGTTTTGTTCGTGCTCTGGAAGTGGTGGCGGAAGCGCGGTGCCAGCAGGCCGGTTCCGCCGATCATTCCGGCGCACGTCCGCGCGAAACAGAAATTGGCGGATGCGCTGGCTTTGATTTCGCAGCCGAAACCGTTTGTCATTGCGGTTTCGGACACGGCGCGAACGTATCTGGAGGAGCGATTTGATTTCCGCGCGCCGGAGCGGACGACGGAGGAATTTTTGCGCGAGTTGAGCGGCACGAATCTGTTGGTGAGGGAACAGAAAGAGAGCCTCGGCAATTTTCTCGCGAGCTGCGACCTGGTGAAGTTTGCGAAATACGAACCGGGCGAAACGGAATTGCGCGGCTTGCACGGTTCGGCCGTGAGGTTGGTCGAAGAAACGGAGCCGGCGGAAGTCGCCAGTCCACAGTCCACGGTTCAAGGCGCGGATGTCCATGGTCCGCAGTCGAAACTGAATCACAATGACCTTTGCCCATCCATATCTTTTGCTGCTGCTCCTGCTGCTGCCGCTGGCAGCGTGGTTGAAGGGACGGCGCGGCGCGCCGCCGGCGTTCGTTTATTCATCGGTGCAACTGGTTCGGGCGATGCAGAACATCACCCGTTCGCGGGCGGGCGGATTTCTCGGCTCGTTGCGCTGGCTGGCGCTGGCGGTGTTCATCGTCGCGCTGGCGCAACCGCGGCTCGCCAAAAGCACGACGGAGGTCAAGGCCAGCGGCATTGACATCGTGGCCGCGCTGGATTTGTCCGGCAGCATGATCTCGGAAGACTTTGTGGTGAAAGGCGATCGCGTGAACCGGGTCAACATGGCCAAGTCCGTGCTGAAGGACTTCATTGACCGGCGGCCCAATGACCGAATCGGCCTCGTTGTGTTCGCGATCGCAGGCATTCATCGCCGCGCCGTTGACGCTCGACCACGATTATTTGCAGGCCAATCTCGCGCGCCTGGACATTGGCACGATCAACCAGGATTCGACGGCCATTGGCGACGCGCTGGCCACGGCGATCAACCAGTTGCGGTCATTAAAGTCGAAAAGCAAAATCATCATCCTCGCCACGGACGGCCAGAACAATTCCGGGAAAATCGAGCCGCTTACGGCCGCGGATGCGGCGGCGGCGCTGGGCGTGAAAATTTACACGGTCGGCATCGGTGAACAAGGACAGGCGCCGATGCCGGTGTTCATGGGCGGCCAAAAGGTCGGCTATCAAAACGTGCCGGTGGACGTGGACGAGGGAACGCTGCAGAAGATCGCGGACAAAACGGGCGGCAAATATTATCGCGCGGACAACGCGGAAAAGTTCCGGCAGATTTACGCGGAAATTGACAGGCTGGAAAAGACCGAGGCGACCATCAATAAATATACGCAGTTCAAGGAATTGTTTCCGTGGGTGGTCGCGGGAGGGCTGGTTGTTTTGTTGCTGGAACTTGTGCTGGGACAAACCGTGTTGAGGAGATTGCCATGAAATTTACGATTTACGATTTACGATTTACGATTTCAAAATGAGATTCGGGAATCCACATTTTCTCTGGCTGCTGCTGGTGATTCCACCGGCGCTGGTGCTGTTTTTCTGGTGGGGCGAGCGGGCGCGGCAGAAATTGCTGACGCAATTCATCGAAGCGCGATTGCTTTCGTCGCTGACGGTCGGGATTTCGCCCGTGCGACGGAAAATCCGCTTCGCGCTGTTGATCTTGTCCGCCGCGCTTTTGATCGCCGCCATCGCGCGACCGCAATACGGTTATGACAAGGAGGAGGTGCGTCAAACCGGACTGGACATCGTCGTGGCGGTGGACACCTCAAAATCCATGCTTACGGCGGACATTGCGCCGAACCGGCTGGAACGCGCGAAGCTCGCCGCGCTGGAATTGATGCAGCACGCCGGTTCGGACCGGCTCGGGCTCGTGGCGTTTGCGGGCGACGCATTTTTGGAATGTCCGCTGACGGTTGACAACACGGCGTTCCAGCAAAGCGTGCGGGCGCTGAACGTGAATTCGATTCCGCAGGGCGGCACGGCGCTCGCGGCGGCCATTGACACCGCGCTGACGGCGTTCAAGGAGCAGGACCATTACAAGGCACTCGTGCTGCTGACCGACGGCGAGGACAACGCCAATGAAACCGCCGCGCTCGAGGCGGCGCGAAACGCGGCGAAGGCCGGGTTGAAAATTTTCACCGTCGGCATCGGCACGGCGGCGGGCGATTTGATCCGGGTGCCGGATGCGAAAGGCAATTCGGATTACGTCCGCGACGCGCAGGGCAACGTCGTGAAGTCGCATCTGAACGAGCCGCTTGCTGCAACAAATCGCCACGGCCACGGGCGGATTCTACCTGCCATTGCGCGGCGCGGACACGATGGACGTGCTTTACGATCGCGGGCTGGCGCCGCTGCCGAAGTCGGAAGGCACGGGAAGAATTGTCCGGCAGTATCACGAGCAGTTTCAGTGGCCGCTGGCGGCGGCGATGGTGTTGCTGCTCGCGGAAATGTTCTTGCCGGAGAGAAAGCGAACGAAGGCGGGAACATCCACAACATCCAACATCCAACGGCGACGGCTGCGTTGTTGCCGTTTTTGATGCTGCCGGCTGCCACCAAAGCTTCGCCGTCGTCGCGCGTTGCGGGATTATCAATCGGGAAATTACACCAACGCGCTCCAGGAATTTTCGAAGCTGGCGGAAATGCGGACAAACGACTTGCGCCTGGTGTTCAACGCCGGCGACGCGGCGTATCGCGCGACGAATTTTGACCTCGCGCAAAGCTTGTTCCAGCAGGCCGCGCTGTCGCCGGATTTGAGGCTGCAGGAGCAGGCGTTTTACAATCTCGGCAACGTCGAGTTTCAAAAGGCGAAGCAGGCGAAGGATTTGGACGGGCTGGAACAGGGTTTTGACGCCGCGGCCAAACTTTACGCGCGCGCCGTGACGTTGAACACGAACGACGTGGACGCCGTGTTCAACCTGAATTATGCCAAAAACGCGGCGGAATACGTCCGGCAGATCAAGGCGGCGCTGGCGCGCGGCAAGGGCAGCGCCGACGCGGCGGTGCGGCGCGCGGAATTTCACACCGCCTATGAAATCATGCAGGAACTTACGCAAAAATACAAAATTGCCGCGAACCAGTTTCAGGAATTCACCACGAAATTGAAGGACATTGATGAAATTCAGAATCCTCCTCATCAGCCTTAGCCTGCTGCTGGCGTGGCAGAAGGTTTGCGCGCAGCTTGCGCCCGCTGATGATTTTTTCAACGGCGGCGCGCAATTTTACATTTCCAACAATATCCCCGCCGCGCTGGAAGCCGTGACCAACGGGCGGGCGCTTTATCCCGATGACGCAAAATTGAAAAAGCTGGAGCAATTGCTCAAACAGCAGCAACAACAACAGCAACAGCAACAGAACCAGCAGAACCAGTCGCAACAGCAGCAGCAAAAGAACCAGCAGACAGCAGCAAATCAGACAGCAGAATCAGACAGCAAAACCAGCGAGCAACAAAATCAATCAGGCGCAGCAGCAACAGTCGCAGCAGAAGAAATCAGGGCAGAAAGGGAACGAGGAGAAGCAGCAAGCGGCGGCGAAAGCAGGGCAGAAATGACGCCGGAGGAAGCGAAGCAATTGCTGGACGCGCAGAAAGGCAACGAGCAGGTGCTGCAATTCAAGCCGCAGGGAAAACCGGAAGATCAAAACCAGCCGGTCAAAGATTGGTGAACAGATTTGGCAGGAGCGCGGGCGGCTCGCCCGCGTGATCCACAAGCCGGAACTCGCGGGCGAGCTCGCCCGCGCTCCGTTCCGTCATTTTGTTTTCGGCGCGGCGTCTTCAATTTGTTTTTGCGCGCGGTTGACCAGCGCCAGCAGCGTGACCGACGATGCGGCGGAGCGTTCGGCTTCCTCGATTTTCGCAAACTCGCCCAGCACCTCCGCGCGCGCCGGCTCGTCGCGCGTGGCGATGTCCTGTCCCGAACCGGCGCGCACGGCGCGCAAGACGTGGTGGGCGTTGATGGCGTCGAGCGGGCGCGCGGGCAGGTAGGCCGGTTCGGCGCCGGCGATTTCGGTGACGAGCCGCGCCGCCAGCAGCGGCTGCAACACCTGTTGCGCCAGCTTTGTGGGAATTCCGAGCGCGGTGGAAATTTGCTGGAGCGACGCCGCCGGTTCGCCGTGCTGGAAACGCTGGCCGATGAGCGTCATCAGCCGGAGCGCGATGAATTCCTTTCCGCGCTGGTTCACGTTTTCAACGATTTTCTCCTGCAAATACAATTTGCGGTTTTGAAAGGCATAGGCGACCTGCGCGCCGAACAGCAGGATCACCCACGAAAAATACAGCCCGACCATGAACACCGGCACGAGGCCGAGGCTGCCGTAGATTTTGCTGTTGGTGACGACGCGCGAAACGTAGAGAAAGCCGAAGAGGTTGTTCAAATGCCACAGCGAGCCGCCGACAATGCCGCCGACGCAGGCCGCGCCGAATTGCACCTTCGTGTTCGGCACGAGCAGATAAACCAGCGCGAACGTCAGCCAGAGGACCACGAACGGCAGAAATTCAAAAATCAGGTCGCCGACGAGCGGCATTTGGGCGATGAGATTTCTTGTGGTTTGCAGATGCGGCCCGCCGGCGAGGCCGAGCGCGCTGACGATCAGCAGCGGACCCAGCGTGACGGTCGTCCAGTAAAGCACGATGCGCCAGAGCCAGTTGCGTCCGCGCGTGACGCCCCAGATGTCGTTGAACGTGGACTCGATGCTGGCGAGCATCCGGATGGCGACGGAGACGAGCAGCAACATGCCGACGACGCCGAGCGCGCCGCTGCGCGTGTTCTGGATGAATTCGTGGATGTATTGCGCGGCCTCCTTTTGCGCGGTGCCCACCCGCGTGTCGCTGCCCGCGGGCAAAATTGAATTCGTCTGCGACAGCGCGACGGACATGCCCGGAGCCAGGTTCAACGACACGGCGCCGTTGGTATTGGATGTTACGGTCGCGGGCGGCATCAGGTTGGAGACGAGTTTGTCAACCGCCTCGTAAATTTTTTCCTCGCCCTGGCTTTTGAGCAGGCTGCTGGTGACGCTGATGGCGACGGCGAGCAGCGGGATGAGCGCCAGCAGCGTGGTATAGGACAACGCCGCCGCGCGGACCGGGCAGCGGTTGCGCACGAAGCTGCGTCCGACGAGCACCCAGAAATGCGCGAACCGTTCCAGCCGGTTGAATTCGGTTTCCGCGCCGGTCGGGATGCCGGCGAGAATCTTGACGAGTCGCGGAAAGTTTTTCATCGCCATGCTTCCGAAACGCTAACAAAGCCGGACGGCAAGTCAACTGGCGCGGCAATTTTGCAGCATCCCAATTTCGCCATGGTGGCACGCCCAATCAGGACGACACCGGAAATTCTGGCGGTCTGCGATGGCCTTGCGTGACGGCCGGTCAACGGCAGGCTCAAACGCCATTTCAGAGCTTCACGACGCGCTTGAGGATGTTGGAAAAGATTTCGACCGGCTGGCCGTCGGTGTTGATCCGTTGGATGAGTTTCTTGCCGTAAAAATTGAGCACCGGCTTGGTTTCCTTCTCGTAGGTCTTCAGCCGCTCGCGGATGACGTCGAGGTTCGCGTCATCCAGGCGGTTTTCCTTGAGCGCCCGGCGCTGCATCCGCTGGACGAGCGTTTCCGATTTGGTGGCGGTGAGGTAAAAAACCGCGATGACGTTCAGGGTGTTGCCCAACAACTCCGCCTGCGCCACGTTGCGCGGAATGCCGTCGAGCACCAGCGTGTCGGTGTCGGGATGAAACCGCCCCGTCTGCGTGCTGCTGTCAATGCATTGCTGCCACAGTTGCGATGGTCGCCTCGTCCGGCACCAGCTGGCCGCGGCTGGAGAATTCCAGAAACTTCCGGCCCAGCGGCGTTTCGGGCCGCAGGCTGCGGAACACATCGCCGCAGGCGCAGTGAAAAAAGCCCGGAATGGCGCCGAGCGCCTTGCCATGCGTGCCCTTGCCGGAGCCAGGCGCGCCAAACATCAGAATGGTTTTGTATTTCATAAACGATCAATGGTCGTCGGTTGAAAAACAATCCCGTGCCGGTCACGCCTCCTTCGGGTTGACCCGGACTTCCTGCATGTCCGCGAACGGCACGATGACTTCCTGATGCACGCCGGCCTTCACCACTTCAAAGTGCGCGTCATTGGCTCCAATGCGCGTGATGCGTTGAACGATGAATTCGCCTTTTGCCGCCTTCACGACCAGTTCCTTGTGACGGTCGTCTTCGCCCCGGATGGAGCCGAAGAATCCTGGAAACCGCGTCTCAAAAAATCGGCGGTTGAACATGAACTGCCCGCGCTGAAAAACCTGCGGCTCGACAGTGGTGTCCTTCGGCGCCCGCCGGCTGCCACGATGCCGCGGCAATGTGGATGTCCTCCGGCGGCGTCATGCCCGGCACGGCAAAACGGTGCGGCTCCAGTTCGGCGGGCGCCGGCTTGCGCGGCTTCCACCGCTTCCGCCACGACCGGCTTGCGGAACCATCGAAAGGAAAATGGCCGGCCCCACGATCGGCAGCACCGCCGACACACCCATCACCACCTCGACCGGTTTGGAGCGGTAACGGGCGACCTCATATCCGGCGTAAAGGTTTGCCGCATAAATCAACAGCAGCGCGAGCAGAGCTGACCGGCGAGGAAAACAGCGCGCCAAAAAGCGACGGCTGGCGCCGGCGGTTCGAGCCGGGACACTTCGTTGATTTTTACCGCCGGCTTCGGCGGGTGTTCCGCCGCCGCCGCGGCGGCAGGATGAACGGCACCACAAACGGCCTGATTTTCGGGTTCTGCGTGTTCGCCGTAGAGTTGCATCAGCCCGTCCTGCGAAAATTTCAGCCACGGCAGCCGGTCGGTGTATTTGTCGTCGGGCGTGCGCAATTGGAGGCCGTTTTCATTGAACGAAACGATGTCGCCGGTGAGTGTCGTGCCGTCGGCCATGGGAAGCGTCAGGGCGCCGGACGCGGCGAGCAGCCCGCAAAGCCAGAAACCAAAAACTGTGCAAACGATTTTGCGCACGACAACTTTTCTAGCAGATGCCGCGCGCCTGTGGAAGCAAATTCAACGCCTTTTCCGCGCAGTCAAAGCTGGTGCAGCGTTTCCAGTTCGGCATCGGCACGGCGGAGGCGGAAAGCCAGGATGCGGGCGAGCTGCTTCAGGGTTTTTATCCCGGTTTCCGGATGCTCCCGGCAAATGGCGTCGAAGGCGTCGCGCTTGATTTCGTAGAGCAGCACCCCGGTCTCGGCCACGGCATCGGTGGAGCGCGTTCTCTCGTCGAGGAAGGCGAGTTCGCCGAAGAAGTCGCCCGGCCCGAGGGACGCGAGATTGTGGTGGCCGCCTTTTTCGAGCCGCATCACGATGCGCACCGCGCCGCGCCGGATGAACAGCAGGTTGTCGCCGGCATGGCCGGCCTTCAGAATCGTTGTCGCCGGCGGCAAAGGAAACTTCCTTCATGACGGAAGCCAGCGCGTCCAGCACGGGACCCGCCGGAAGCGGCTTGAACAATTCCATTTCCCGCAGCGACACGAGCCGGTTCACATCCGGCGGATGGGAGTGATGTTCCGTGAGAATCCGGTCTTCGCACCAGCGCAAGGCGTCGTCAAGGGTTTCGATGTTCAGGACGTTTTCCCGCGGCTTCATCAGGCCGGTTTGGGTGAAATAGGACTGGAGGTTCCGGCGTCCAGGCAGATTGGCGGCGAGGTGCGTGAAAATGAGAAAGCCGTTCCGCTGCTTCAGAATATTTTCAAACCGCTCCAGCAAATGCGCGGCGGTGTAATCCACGGAGCGGACGCGCCTCATGTCGAGGATGAGATAACGGCAGTGTTCCAGATCCGGCTCCAGCTCGGTGAACAGCCGGTCGGTGGTGCCGAAGAACAGGCTGCCTTCGAGTTCGCAAATCGTCGTCTGCGCGCCGTGGCGTTCAAGGATGTCCTGCTCGGCGGGAAGGCGGTATTGCTTGGAAAAGACGCGATCGCCCCTGGACAATCGCCGGATGACCGGCGTGCGGGTTTGTTCACGGACGAACAGCAAAATGGCCAGCCCAAGGCCGGTGGCCGAGGCGGCAATCAAATCGTATCCGACCGCGACGACAATCACGGCGGCGACCACCGCAAAGTCCAACAGCGTGGCGCGGTAACGCAGCAGGTTGAAACAGTTCCAGTCAAACATCCGGATGGCGACGACGATGAGGATTCCCGCCAATGCGGCGATGGGAATCCATGCGATCCATCGGGCGAGGAGCAGCACCACGGCGAGAACGAAGAGTCCTTCGCAGACGCCGGAACGGCTGGTGCGCCCGCCGCTCTGGACGTTGACGAGGGTCGGTCCCATGCAGCCGGAACCCGCCATGCCGCCGAGCAGCGCGGAGACGACATTGCCGGCGCCCTGACCGAGAAGTTCGCGGTTTGAGTTGTGCCGGCTGAACGTCAGGGAGTCCAGCACGACACAGGTTTTGAGCGTGTCAATGGAAAGAAGAACGGCGAGCGTTGCCGCCGGAACAATCAGCGCGGCCAGCTCGGGCCAATGCAATGCCGCCAGCGCGCGCACGGGTTCGGTGATGCCGGACAGAAGCGCCAGCGCATTGCCATCCACCGCGCCGATGACCAACGGATTGTCCGAAAGCTGCAACATTCCCGGACGCACACAGCCGATGCCAAAGTAAGCCGCCACGCCCGACAAAAGTCCGAGGATGGTGGCCGGCACGGCCTTCGTGATTTTCGGCGCGAGGAGCATGACGCCGATGGTCACCCCGCCCACCGCGATGGCCGGCCATTGCCATAGCGCGGGAGAAAGCAGCCCGTCCCACAGGCCGGTTTTTTTCGGCAGACCGAGAAAATTCGGAGCCTGGCTCAAAAAAATCAAAACGCCGACGCCGCTCAAGTATCCGGCCACGACAGGATACGGAATGTATTTGATGACATTCCCGCCACCGAGAAGTCCGCCCAGGAATTGCAGGATTCCCGCCAGCCCGGCGGTTGCCAGCAGAAGGGCCGTGATGGATTCCGGCGACGGCGCGGATTTTCCGGCGAGCAGTGTTGCCGCCAGCGCCGAGAGAACGGCCGCCGCCGGCGCGCACGGCGCCGAAATCAGCCGGGGCGCCCCGCGAAACAGCGGCGCGACAAATCCGATGGCGACGGCCCCGATGAGTCCGGCCTGCACGCCGCGCGCGACAAATTGCGGACCGAGCACGGAGTAAATGGCGATGCCGAAGGCGATGGATGACGGCAGCGCCACGAGCATCGCCGCAAACCCGCCCCACAAATCGCCGATGATGTCCGGCCTGCCGCGTGCCGGCATGGCGGCATCATTTGCTTTCCCCGGCGTTTCCCGTGTGTTCATGGGCTGGGAACAGAATGACGGAAGAATCCCCGCCGTCACAATTCCAAAAATCAATTAATGCAGCCCGCCGCCAAGGTCAGA
Organism: uncultured Verrucomicrobiae bacterium; assembly: GCA_963711945.1. GTDB lineage: Bacteria > Verrucomicrobiota > Verrucomicrobiia > Limisphaerales > UBA11358 > UBA11358. The sequence goes on from CAVQGB010000013.1 coordinate 114,972, forward strand.
ATCCCCTGCATTGGGATTCTTGGTATCTTCGTAAATTCAGTTTGCTCCGAGGAATGTGAATCGCGGCACCTGCGCCACCGGCGACATCAAAAGTTTCTGGCGGGGAAAAATATTCCGGTGCGGTTGTAGCAGCCGACGTAAGGAGGCTCAAACTTCTCCGGCTGAAATAATGAGCGGACTTACGTCCGCTGCTACTCAATAAACGAGGACGAGAACCGCCGCATCCTGCGCCGACTTCACCACGTCCTCAAACTTTCGGTCAGCCGTGACCGGTGCTTTGAGCTTGGCGGAAACAGCCGGCACGGATTCGAGGAAGCTCAACAGCAGACTGCTCTTGACCGCGTAGTTCACATTCTCCGGCAACGCTCCGCTCGCCGCCAGCGCCGCCCCCGCATCCAGCTTGGCCGACACGATGCCGATCACGTTGCCCCGCTCATCCACCAGCGCTCCGCCCGAATTGCCCGGCTGCACCGGCGCGCTGATTTGAAAATACCGCGGGTCATCCCCCGCGCCGGACAGCGACGCGATTTCCCCCTTGGCCAGCTTGGGCGCGAACCCCTGCAATCCGATGTCGGGAAAACCCACCGTCGCCACCGTGCCGCCCAGATTCATCGTGCGACTGGCGGCAATGGGCAAGCACGCAAACCGCCCGTCCGCCTTCAACAAGGCCAGATCATTGGCCGCATCCACCTGAACCACCTTGGCGTCAATCAAACCCGCGCCCGTGAGCAAACGAACCTTCGTCGCATCCTTGACTACATGATAATTGGAAATCAAATAACCATCGTCCGTGATGAAAAAGCCCGTGCCGCTGAACGAAGGATTTGTCGGTGAAATGGAATTTTCAGAACTTGAATTCGGCGTTTTGTTTCTGGGCACAAACGCAGCAGCGCGGCGTTGACCTTCGACAATTTCCTCGCGTGATATTCGCGAAGCGCAGAAGTCGCGGTTTTGCGCTGCAACTTTAATACCTTGTGCAGCAGCCAGACTCGACCAGACATAAGCTTCAATGTCGTTTTGAGTTACCCCTTCGCCACTGATATAGCACCCCCCAAGGTTGCATTGCGCGTAAGCATCTCCCTGTTCTGCCGCTTTGCGATACCACTTTACCGCTTCTGCGTAGCCTTGCTTCACACCCAGGCCATTTTCATAGCAATAACCCAAATTATACTCAGCACTGGCCAGATTCTGTTCTGCGGCTTTACGATACCACTTCACCGCCGCTTCATCATCCTTCGCCACACCTTGTCCATTGGCGTAGCAAACGCCCAAGCTGTATTGAGCATTCGCTTCATTCTGCTCAGCAGCTTTGCGAAACCACTTCACCGCCTCCACCGCATCTTTCGCCACGCCATCTCCGTTGGCATAGCGGGCGCCCAAATTGTATTGCGCAATGGCAAGATTCTCGTCGGCGGCCTTCCGATACCACTTCACCGCCGCCTCATCATCCTTCACCACGCCTTGTCCATTGGCGTAGCAGACGCCTAAGTTGTATTGAGCATTCGCTTCATTCTGCTCAGCAGCTTTGCGAAACCACTTCACCGCTTCTGCATAATCTTGTGGCACTCCTTGGCCATCGCGATAGTGAACAGCAAGGTTGTGTTGCGCTGAAGCAAGCCCCTGATCCGCAGCTTTGCGATACCATTTCACTCCTTCCACATCATCCTTTGTTATGCCCTGACCGAAAGAGTAACAGCAACCTAGATCATATTGAGCCAATGTAAAATTCTGTTCTGCGGCTTTGCGATACCATTTCACGGCCTCTGCATAATCTTTAGTCACACCATACAAGCCAAAGTCATAGATTTCACCAAGTCCGCATTGGTTGGTGGCATCTCCTTGTTCTGCCTTGGCTTTCTCTTCCGCAAACATTTTGCGACCCGCATCGCTTTGCTGCGCAGGCAATCGAATGGCGACTGCCACCAGCACCAGAATTATGCAGGTTACTAATTTCAATTTCATATCGGCAGAGTATGTCGCTTCAGATGGCTGGCAAGCGTGATTTTAGTTTTTCACAGTCGTGCGCCTAGCCTTCGAAGGTTCACGGATCTGGTTAATCAAAAGTCCAAATAATTGTTTCAACTTTTGCCTCATCAAAATATTCACCGTTGATGGGGGCATATTCTTGGTTTTTACAGATTCGTATTCCCACTGTTCAGGCAAGAAGAAGCCTTTGTTTCCATTGACGAGCTTAAATGTTGCAGGATATTTCCCGGCCCACAGGATTTGAGCAGTCAGAATCACCAATAACCGTCTGAATTCCTCATTTTGTTTCTTATCAGGCGTTTGAACTTGTGCTTTGTTAAATAAAGAAACCAGGTCATGCTTGTGCCATTCAGGTAATTTTTTGCAATCATCTTGATTCAACCCCAGTTTTTTAATCAGTGTTCCTTTTATCGCATTTTCTATCGCATACCCATAAAGTAACGTCGCTGGTATGTTCAATTCTGTATCTTCAAAATTGATTGGCTCACCATTTTCAGCAGTCGATGCTCGGTAAGCGGAAAAAAGAACATCAGCCGCACGGTATAAATTTTCAGCACTCATGGCCCAAGAGCTTGCGCTCCACCTTCTCTTGAACCACAGATCGAGATATTTCTTGTTTCGTCATGTTTGTTTGTCCATTCCGCTATAAATTCAACCGCCAATTGCCCCCATCGTCCATCCCAAACTGAATACCGGAAAAGAGTGTTCAAGTGCGGAGTGCGCCCGTCTTCGCTCCCGTCTTCACTGCGTTAAGACGCGGCGAGTTGCTTTGACGCGGCAAGGAGTGCGCCCCAATTTGATTTCCGTCATCGCCAAGCAGCGTGCGCCCGTCCACTTCTACGATTTTCCGGCAAGCGCCTTTTCCTGCCGGCGAATGATGCTGGCGAGCGCACGGAGGGAGTCGTTCACGGCATTTGCATTGGGGAAAATTTTAGCCACGTCCGGCTCCAAAACCACCACGTTCGCGCCGCGCTGGTAGCGGCGGAAATACTTGCCGCGCGCGCCGCGCGAAAAATCGTATTCCGCTCGCAGGCCGTTATCGGCTGATTTAGCTGATGGCTTCTTCATATTGTTTTCGTTCGCGCCGACTGGCCCGCCGGGCGCTGATGATACGGATATTATCGCCTCGTTCTGTATGCACCACAACCAGCAATTTGTCCAGATGCGAACGCCCCAAAATGATGAAGCGGTCTTCTGCTTGCGAGTGCGCCGGATCGAAAATCGTCACGGAAAGCGGATCGCCGAACACCGTCGCCGCTTCTTCAAAATACACACCGTGCTTTGCCAGATTCAATCCGGCTTTGTTGGCATCCCATTCAAAAGTCAGCACGCCGAAGATTCAAATACTCTTTGCCCCAATCGTCCATCCCAAAATGAATACAGGAATCCGCCTTCTTCCCGCAAAGCAGGACTATGTCGCAACAGGCTGATAATGCGGAATGCTCCCGTCTTCACTTCCGCCTTCATTTCATTACGACGCGACAAGCCGTTACGACGCGGCGAGTTGCTTCGCCGCGGCAAGGGGTGCGGAATGGTTGAACAACAATGCAACGAAGGAACAAAGTTTTGCCGTCTTGGTTCCTTTGTTTCTTGGTTGTTCAAATATCTTCAGGGAGAAATGCGCCGGGTCAAATCTGATTCTCGACACGGTTGCGGCGCTCTGCCGAGACGCCGCTACGGAGGTTTTCACCATGTCGTTGTCGGAGCCGGAACCGGTTTTGCGCGCTGATGTCTGGCGGTTGCGGTTTGACAGAACTGCCCGGTGAATTCATTTTCTCCGGCATGGATTTCACTACATCCCGCTGGCTGCCCATTGTGTTGCTGACCTGCTCGAATGTTTTCATGACGTTCGCGTGGTATGGCCATTTGAAGTTCAAGAGCAAGCCGCTGCTGCTGGTAATTGTCGTGAGCTGGGGCATCGCGTTTTTTGAATACCTCCTGCAGGTGCCGGCGAACCGCTGGGGCAACTCGGTCTATTCTGCGTCGCAGTTGAAAATCATCCAGGAGGTCATCACGCTTTCGGTCTTCGTCGTGTTCGCCACTTTCTATCTCGGCGAAAAAATCCGGTGGAATTACATGGCGGCGTTTGCGTGCATCCTGGCGGCGGTAGCGTTCGCCTTTCTGCCGAAAAATTGAACCCGAAAGACGCCGGAGATTGGCAACCGACCGCACCGATTACGGGAACGAGGACGACGACGAGAACGATTTGGTTTCAGCCCGGCTGCGCTGTGCTTCTGCGGTGGCTTTATTGTTTCACATATCCCTGCGCCTTGAGCCAGAACAAACAGTCGTCCGCCCACGGAAGCGGATGCGCAAACGGCGGTATCCGGTCGCCCAGACCCAGGCCGTGAGCGCCTTTCTGGTAGATGTGCAGATCAAAGGGAACGCGGTTCTTCCGCAGCGCCTCCGCGAACAGCAGGCTGTTTTCCACGGACACGGTCCGGTCCTCGAACGTTTGCCAGATGAAACACGGCGGCGTGTTGGTCGTCACCTGCAGCTCGCTCGAAAGATATTTCACCATCTCCGGGGACCGATTGGTGCCGAGCAACGCGTTGAGCGACCCGCGATGCGTGTATTCGCCCATCGTGATGACCGGGTAACATAAAATGCCGAGGTCGGGTCGGGAGCTTTGCCGCTCCACCGGGTCGGGCGAATTGGTGTCGCCTGCGTCGAAATGCGTCAGGACCATCGAAGACAAATGCCCGCCCGCCGACGAACCCATGATGCCGACGTGGTTTGGGTCAATTTTATAGTCCGCCGCGTGCGCCCGCACCCAGCGGATGGCGCGCGTCCCGTCCTGGAATTCCACCGGATAATGATAGCCGTGCGAGCCGAGGCGATATTTCAAGACGAAGCAAGTGACGCCGTGTTGGTTCAGCCAGAGCGCGTAATCGTTGCCCTCGTGCGCCGCCAGTCCGGTATAGCCGCCGCCGGGACAAATCACCATCGCCGCGCCTGTCGCCGCCTCGCTTTGACGCGGCAGGCCGGCGGTGTTGGTCGCTCCGGGCAAATACGGCGTGAGTGTCGGGATGTCGTTGGAGTTGGTCCCGAGCGCTCCGGGCGCGCCGCCCGGCCAGAGCGGGATGGGCGTTTGCATTTCAGCGCGGGACAGGATGAGCGCCGAGAACAGGATTGCAGCGGTAAATAGTGTTTTCATGCGATGTCCTATTTTTTGATTTCAACTTCGCCGGTTTTGACGTCAATCGTCCATTCCTTTGGTTCGGGCAGTGATAATTTTCCGTCGCCGATCTCAACCGGCATCCAGAGGTAGCGCGAATCCCATTGCGCCTGCGGCTTCCAGATGTCACCCATAAAAATTACACTCGTCGTTTTGGTGCCAACTATTTTCCACAGCAGCGTGGACTGCGAGCCGTAGGTGCTTTTTTCAGGCGGCGCGATGTTTTTGAATTCGGACCACGGGCCGCTCAATGATTTGGCCGTCGCATATAAATTGGGATTCGGGTTCCAGCCGGTCAGATGCGAGCCGATGATGTAGTAAAGTCCGTCGTAATGCACCAGCGCGCCGCCTTCCATGTGTTGGGGAATCAGGCAAATCTCCTTTTCCACGTTCAAATAGTCGTCCGAAAGTTTTGCGATGCGAAAACCAAACGGACGGTCTTCAAAAATCAGATAGGCGCTGCCGTCATCGTCCACGAACTGCCCGATGTCGCGGCTCTCGTGGCCGAGCGGGCGGAAACTTTTCAGGTATTGGTAGTCGCCATCCACGGTGTCGCAGGTCAGCACCGCGACGCCGGCGAAATTGTAGCGGCCATTGTCAATGTGCGCATACATCACGAACTTTTTCGCCGCCGCGTTGTAAAACACCTTCGGCCGTTCCAGAATCCAGCCTTGGCCAAGGTTTTCCGGGTCGGCGAGCTTGACGACCTGGTTGTGGAAAGTCCAGTCCACAAGGTTGGTCGAGCTGTAGCAGCTTGCATAGCGCCGGCCGCGATCATTGTCCCGTGACCGATCCTCGCCGAACCAGTAAAACGAGTCGCCGAATTTCAGGATGCCGCCGCCATGCGCCTGAACGTGCTGGCCGCGGTTGTCCGGCCAGACAGCGCCGGGCTTGATGGCTGGTTGCGCGATTGATGACATGGCGGACATCAAGCAGATTGCCGATGACAGCAGCAGTGTTTCAAAACAGGCCGGCTTGATGGAAGAAATCTTCATTCTTTCAGGAAATGACAAACGTCAGAACCATTTTTTCTTTTTAAAATACCAGTAGGTGGCGATGGTGGAGGCCACCATGCTGATGCCGGCGACATAATACGCGTGTTTGTGCTTGAATTCCGGCATGTCGGGGAAGTTCATTCCATACCAGGTGCCGATCATCATCAGAGGCGTGGTGATGACGGTGATGAGCGTAAGCAGCTTCACAACCTCGCCGGTCTGGTTGGACGACATGTTGAGATACACCTGCAAAATGCCCGTGAGCGAATCGGTGTAGGCCTGCGCCATTTCATTGATGCGGCGCAGCGCGTCGTAAACGTCGCGGAAATACGGCACGAGCTGCGGGCGGATGAGCTTGAACTCGCCCGCCGCGAACCGCGCCAGCACCTCGCATTGCGGGCTGATGATCTGCCGCAGGTGCAGCACCTTCTTTTTTATTTGCAGAATGCGGTTGAATGTCTCCTTGTCGGGATGCTGCAAAACCCCCTGTTCCACGTCGGCAATTTCCAGCGCCAGTTCGTCCAGCGCCGGTTTGTAACCGTCCACCAGCATGTCGAGCAGCGAATGCGCGACGCGGTCGGGCGCGCGCGCAATCTGCATCGCGCCTTGCGCGCAGCGCTCTTCAATCAACGACACGGCGCGCAGCGGCTGCTGGTGGTAGGTGACGAGAAAATTTTTGCCGAGGAAAAAATCCAGTTCGCCCGTGGCGAATTTCCCGTTCTGCCGGTTGTAATCCACCGCGTGAATCACCATGAACAGATACGGCGTGAACCCGTCGCCCTCCTTGGGCGAGTATTCCTCGACCTTCGGCGACGAATTGACGGCGGTGCAGTCCTCGATGGACAGCGGGTGGAAATGGAACACCCCGGCAAGAATCCTCTGCACCTCGTCCGGCGTGGGGTTTTCAAAGTCCACCCACAGGAAGAGATTCGTGTCCGCCAACAGCGTTGGCATCAGGAACAAATCAATGTCCCGCGAGTGCAGGCGTCCCTGCGTGGTGAAGGCAAATGAACGGATCATATTTCAAATCTGCGGCGCAATCAGACGGAATTCTCCCCAAGCGCACATCACAGCACAAGTTTCAATTCCCACCGTCCGGCCGGGGTGGAACATTTTTCGGTTTGTGGCGACTGCTTCGCCGGTTGCCGCATGCGGCGCCATTCATGCAGTTCGGGCAAAGGTGATCCGCGGAGTTCCGCCCGGGTTCAATCCGGATTGTCACCGAAAATTGCTTGTCCTCCGGTGGACGGGAGCCGGATTTGTGCTAATAATAACCGGAGGATTGCTTATGAATACACTGTTGAACCGCCGGCTGGCCAACACCCTCTTTGTGGCGCTGCTCTTTTCGCTGCATTTTCCATTTACCGCGTCGGCTGACGATGCCGACTGGAACGTTGCCGTGCTGGACCAGTTGATCGCGTCCGTGCCGGCGGGGCAGACGTTCGCGCAGGTTGATGACATGATGGTTCCCGTTTCGTATCTGCAATCATGGCGCAACAAGCTCGCGGGCGGGCCGCAGCCGAACGTGGCCTTCAGCGGCACGTTCACCGTCTGGCCCGGCGGCAACATTTATTACGCCTTTGACGCGTCGGTCTCGGCCCCGAATCAGAAGGCGTTTCTCGACGCGGCGGCGGAGTGGGCGACCTTTGTGAACCTGCACTTCATCGTCCGGACGAGCCAGGCCAATTATGTCGTCGTCACCAATAACGCTTCGTTGAATGGCGGGTTGTCGGCGGTCGGCATGATCGGCGGGCCGCAATTGCTGCAAATCGGCCCGAATGCCTGGAACCGCGGAACGCTGTGCCACGAGATCGGCCATGTGCTCGGACTGGTGCATGAACATCAGCGGTCGGATCGCGACAATTACGTGACCATCCTGAGCAACAATGTCAGTCCGGGGCTGCTGGCCAATTTTGTGAAACTGACCGACTCGCAGAACAAAACCGCCTATGATTTCTATTCGGTTATGCATTACTCGCGCAATGCTTTTTCGACCAACCCCGCTGTTGACACCATCGAACCGCTGCCGGCCTACGCGCCATACCTCAACATCATGGGCCGGCAGTTCGATCCGGTTTTGAGCGCCGGCGACCGCGCCGCCGTGATCGCGGTTTATGGAGCCGGGTCGGGTGCGACGAACATTGTCTCAAACACGCAGGACGGCGGCCCGGGCAGTTTGCGCGCGGCGCTGTATTACGCGTTTGATCATCCGGGGACGGCCATTGCGTTCAACATTCCAGTGACCGACCCCGGTTTGAGCAACAGCGTGTTCAACATCCAGCCCAGCGACGCCCTGCCGGGTTTGTGGGGCAACACGACGCTCGATGCGACAACGGAGCCGACGAATTCAAATCCCATCGGCCCGGAAATCCTGCTCAACGGCGTGCTTTGCCACACCGCGGAGCGTTTATCCAAACGGCCTGCGATTCCGAGGCACGAACAGCGTCGCGCGCGGATTCGTCATCAACAATTTTCCGAGCTTCGGCGTTTTGATGGATGGCAGCAACACCATCGGCAACACCGTCAGCGGCTGCTATCTCGGCACCGATCCGACCGGAACTATTGCCGTATCGAACGGCGTCTGTTCGGCTCAAATCAGCGGCGGCGCCGCTTTCAACGTTGTTGGCGGAACAACCGTTGCCGCGCGCAACGTCATCGGCGGCAGTTTTTATCAAGGGCTTGTCATCCGCGATCCCGGCACGCGGAACAATGTGGTTGAAGGCAATTACATCGGCGTCAACGCCGCCGGGACGGGCGCGCTGCCAAACGCGTGGGAAGGCGTCCAGATTTTCGGCGGCGCGCAGTCCAATCTTATCGGCGGTTACACCCCGTCGGCGCGTAATGTCATTTCGGGAAACAACTATCAGGGTATCGCCATCTCCGATCCGGGCACCAGCGGCAACGTCATCGCTGGAAATTACATCGGCGTGAATTCCTCCGGCGCCGCCGCCCTGCCCAACGGCTGGTCCGGCGTGGATATTTTCAACGCCGCCTCCGCGAATGTCGTCGGCCCCTCGAATGTCATTTCCGGCAACTTGAATTACGGCGTGGTCATCTCGCAAACCAGCCAGTTTAATGAGGTGCAGGGAAATTTAATCGGCCTGAATGCCGCCGGCACAGTGGCTGTGCCGAACGGCTATGCGGGTGTCGGCATTTTCAGCGGCGCGCAGTCCAATCTCATCGGCGGTTACACCGCGTCGGCGCGCAATGTTATTTCGGGGAATAACTATCAAGGCGTTGCCATCGCCAACTCCGGCACCAGCGGCAACGTCGTTGCCGGAAATTACATCGGCGTGGACCCGGCGGGCACTGCGGCCATCGGCAATGGCTATCCGGGCGTCAACTTCTTCGGAGGCGCGACGGCGAATTTCGCCGGTGGCGGTGTGCCCGGCGCGGGCAATGTGATTTCCGGCAACCACTCGCAAGGCGTGCTGCTGCAAGACGCCGGCACCAGCGGCAATTCTGTTCAGGGAAATCTCATCGGCCTCAACGCCGCCGGCAACGCGGCGGTTTCCAACGCCTGGTCCGGCGTGGAAATTTACAACGGGCCGTCGGGCAATCTCATCGGCGGATACGGCGGGGCGCGGAATTTCATTTCCGGCAACGGCAACTATGGCGTGATCGTTGACTACGGCAGCAGCCTGAACGTCATCCAGGGCAACACCGTCGGCTTGAACGTCAGCAACGCGGCGGCGATTCCGAACCAGTGGCAGGGCGTTGCCTTTTACTCGGGCGCGGTTTCGAACCTCCTCGGTGGCACGACCATCGGCGCCGCCAACCTAATTTCCGGCAACGCGCTGGGCGGCGTCGCGGTGGAGCTGAACGGGACGACCAACAACATCATTCGCGGAAATTCCATCTTCGGAAACAGCAACGCGAGTTATCTGGCGCTCTGGCTTTACAGCGGCGGCAACAACATGATTCCCGCGCCGACGCTGACCTCGGCGGCGGTGACGACCAATCTCACCGTCAACGGCTCCTACATCGGCCTGAATGGCGTCGTGTATCAGTTGGATTTTTATTCCGATGCGCCGGGCGGAAACGTGGGCGGCCGCGTGTGGCTCGGTTCAAAGCCCTTCACCGGCACCGGCGGTTCGGCGGCGTTCGCCACGGGCCTGGGCGCGGTGGTAACCAATGGCCGGGCCATCACCGCCACCATCACGGACCCCGCCGGCAACACATCACAATTTTCCTCTGCTGTGGCCGCCACGATGACCAGCAGCGTGAAAGATGGCATTCCGAATGCGTGGCGCGCGCTTTATTTCGGCGGCAGCGGCACCACCACCAACAGCCAGTCCGCGTGGTTCGCCGATCCCGACCACGATGGCATGAACAACTACCAGGAATTTCTCGCCGGCACCAATCCCACCAATGCCGCGAGCGCCTTGAATCTGGCGGCCCTGAATCCAAACGCATTCGCCAACTTCATCATTCTTAATTCAGCCGCCGGCACCGTCTATCGCGTGCAATACCGCGACGATCTCGCCGGCGGCACTTGGAACCTGCTCGCCGACCAGATCATCGGCACCGGCACGAATATATTTCTTCCCGATCCCGCCGCCGCGTCACTGGCCAGGCGCTTCTATCGCGCGCAGGTGTTGTGGTAAGCCAGCCGTTTGACAGCAGCCCCGCGAACACCTAACTTCGCGGCGATGTTTGAACTCATCGCGCCCTACCAGCCCGCCGGGGACCAGCCGCAAGCCATTGCGAAGCTGACCGACGGCATTCTGTCCGGCGCGAAGCATCAGACGCTGCTCGGCGTGACCGGTTCCGGCAAGACGTTCACCGTCGCCAACGTCATCCAGAACGTGGACAAGCCGACGCTGGTCATTTCGCACAACAAGACGCTGGCCGCGCAGCTTTACGCCGAGTTCAAAAGCTTTTTCCCGAACAACGCCGTCGAATACTTCGTCAGCTATTTCGATTATTACCAGCCGGAGGCCTACATCCCGCGCACCGACACGTTCATCGAGAAGGATTCCAGCCTGAACGAGGAAATCGAGCGGCTGCGGCTCTCGACCATGAGCAGCCTGTTCACACGGCGCGATGTCGTCGTCGTCGCCAGCGTGTCGTGCATTTACGGCATCGGCAGCAAGGAGGATTACGAGGCGCTCGTGATTCCCATGCGGGTGGGGCAGCCGCTGTCGCGCGAGCAATTCCTCGCGCGGCTCGTGGATTTGCAATACGACCGCAACGACATCGCCTTCGAGCGCGGCAACTTCCGCGTGCGCGGCGACACGGTGGAGGTCCGGCCCGCCGGACGCGAGGACGGGTTGCGCGTGGAGTTTTTCGGCGACGAAATCGAGCGGCTCACGCGGTTCGAGCCGCTGACCGGCGACAAAATCGAGTCGCTCGAAGGCGTGACGGTTTTTCCGGCGAAACAATTTGTGACGACCGGCGACAAGATGAAGCGCGCCATCCTCGCCATCCGCGAGGAATTGCGCGAGCGCATCGTGCATTTTGAAAAGCACGGCAAGCTGCTCGAAGCCCAGCGCATCAAGCAGCGGACGGAGTTTGATCTGGAAATGATGGAGGAAATGGGCGTCTGCTCCGGCATCGAAAATTATTCGCGCCACATCGCCGCCCGTCCGCCCGGTTCGCGGCCCGCGACCGTGATAGATTTTTTCCCGGACGATTATCTGCTGGTGATTGACGAATCGCACGTGACGGTTCCGCAAATCGGCGGCATGTATGAAGGCGACCGCTCGCGCAAAACCGTGCTGGTGGATTACGGGTTCCGCCTGCCCAGCGCGCTGGACAACCGGCCGCTGAATTTTCTGGAATTTCAGGCGATGCAGAGCCAGACGATTTACGCCAGCGCCACGCCCGCAAAACGCGAACTGGAATGGTCGCGGACGAGTGCCGTCGGAGTTCACGCTTTAGCGTGTTCGGGGGACAAGCTGAAGCTTGAACTCCAACCCGGCGTCGTCGAACTCGTCGTGCGCCCGACGGGCTTGATTGACCCGAAAGTCACGGTCAAGCCGCTCAAGGGGCAGATTGACGACCTCATCGAGGAATGCCGCAAACGCGCCGATGCCAAGGAACGGATTCTCGTGACGACGCTGACCAAGCGCACGGCCGAGGAATTGACGGATTATCTGCGCGACATCGGCGTGAACGTGCAGCTATCTGCACAGCGAGATTGACGCCATCGAGCGCGTGGAGATTTTGCGCTCGCTCCGCAAGGGCGAATTCGACGTGCTGGTCGGCATCAACCTGCTGCGCGAAGGGCTGGATTTGCCGGAAGTTTCGCTCGTGGCCATTCTGGACGCGGACAAGGAGGGTTTTCTGCGCAGCGAAACCAGCCTGATTCAGACCGCCGGCCGCGCCGCGCGCCATTTGCACGGCGAGGTGATTCTTTACGCCGACGTGATGACCGACAGCATCAAGAGATTTCTGGCCGTCACCGAATACCGCCGGCAGAGACAGATGGCCTACAACCAGGAGCACAACATCACGCCGCGCAGCGTGAGCCGCGCCGTGGAGGAAAGCCTGGCGACCTACGAATCCACCCGCAAGGAAGCCGACGCGGTTTTGCGAGAAGGCGGCGGGGACATTGATTTGACCTCGACAATTCAGGAACTCGAAAGCGAAATGCTGAAAGCCGCCGAGGATTTGAAATTTGAAAAGGCCGCCCTGCTCCGCGACCAGATCAAGGAACTCAAACGGATGATGGACGGCGGAAAAGCGGAAGCGAAGCCGGTGAGTTATCGGAAAATGAAAAAGTCACGCGGCTGAATTGACGCAGCCGGCGACTGGCAAAAAATCAGACGCCAAATCTCCCGGTGGGGCGAGCGTCCTCGCGAGCCGGCTCGTCAGTAGCCTCGCCCCACCTTGATACACGAGAACAAGGACACCCGCGTCATTGACTGCGGCGACAATCTGGAACAACTCTTCCAGGGCGGAGGGCATTGCTTCGTCAATGCCCAAAAATCAGGGAAGCGACGAAGCGCTTCCCTCCAGAAAACTCCGATGACGCGCTGCGGCAAATGAATCGCCAGCCATCACTCATAAACGCATCTGAATTGGCTTGACCCCGCCTTTAACAAGGCCGTAGAGTCCAGCCTCGTGAAAAGACAGTGGCTCAACTACGTTAGACCTCGGATCCCATGAGCGAGCAGGCACAAGAATGCAGACCGATGCGGGCAATGGATTGGTTGATTGTTGCACTCATCATCGCTGCCGTGGTTCTTCCGTGTTTGATGGCGACTGTGAGCGCGGAGCGTCGTCAGACCTTGGAGACAGCAGCCGCCGGTCTTGCTGTGGCAGGCTGTGTTCTCATGTTTAGCCGTTGACTGCGGCCCGCCGCGGTGCTGCGGCTGACGCTTCGCGCACAGCTGCCGATTTTCCGGCGGGCGGTGCTGCCGCGTGCCCTGATTTGTGGCGACGGAGCACCGTCGCCCTACCGTTGGCCCTACCGTTGGCTTGACAGGCCGGGTGAACGTGGGAAAGTTGCATCAGGTTATGCATGCGGCCAGCGATCCAAACATGATTGTCGCCAACATTGGCTTTGCGATTCTCGCGCTGGCGGCGTTCTGGCGTTTCTTCCTTTGGATCCGCGAAGCGCCGGTCACGCCGGACCCTTGGGACGTTGAAACCCAACAGAAGATTTCGGAACCGGACGCGCAGGAAATTTGTCCCCATTGCTCCACCCCGCAGCCGCCGGATGTTTGGTTTTGCGCCCATTGCGGCCGCGCCGTGGGGCCTTACAACAACCTGATGCCTTACTTGCAGGTTTTTTCCGAAGGCGAGGTTTTGCGGAACGGCACCAGCGGCCAGTTTCGGAAGCGGCCATTGATTCTGATCGGTTATCTGCTGATCACCGCGAGCACGTTTGCATTTCTCGCGCCGATTTATTGGCTTTCGCTTTTTCTGAATTGGAACCGTCCGCCGGTCGGGCAGGAACCCACCGGGGAACAAAACGCCCAGCCATAACCCGTCGCGTTGACGGAGCTGCAATCCAGGAGGGCATCATTGCCATTTCCCGTCGTTGAAAAATTCCGCCCGTCCACTTGCATTGAGCCGGGCAGGAATTCCGATGGAGCGCCATGCCGCGACGCAGAGCGCTTCCAGACCCTCCTTGTCGGCGGTCTGCTGTTGCCACATTTCCTCAATTGTCGCCGGCCCTTTCCCGACCATCTTCTGCCGCTTCTGCAACTGCTGCCGGACATTCTGCGCCGCGGATTCCAGCGCGGCGGTTTTCCGGTTGCGGGGGTAAAAATATTCCCAGAGCGCGCGCCGCCAATGGTATTGGCCGTCGCGTTCCGGCTGGATTGCCGGCGGCAGGACATACTCGCGATAAATGGAATCGTCCAGTTTCCAGTTGACGATCCGGCGGTTGTAATTTGCCAGCTCTGCGTGTTCGAGCAGGATTTTCAATTTCCTGCCCTGCCAGACGGGATCTGCCGACAGAAAATCGAAATCGCCAATCTCCCCCGGCGGAATGAGACATTTCCGGGCCACAGCCAAAGTTCCGTCGCTGACCGGGAGAAATGGCGTTCCCAAATAGACCGTTGTTTGGACCAAAGCGGCTGTGGCCAAGACCCAGGCCAGCCGCTGCAGCCGGAATTCTTTCTTCGGGGAGGAAATGACGCCGGGAGTTTCCGGCTTGTTTTCAATTTCGGGTTTCGGATTGTTGGTTTCCAGACTGGGGCCCATCACTCCGTCTTTGGCTGGTGATTCAACCCGAACACTGGAATGGCCAGCCGAAAGTGGCGGCGACGCCTCGTCGCCAGGTGGTAGCGACGCCCCCGTCGCATTTTCGCTGGCAGTGGCATAATCGCTGCCGCCACTGGCGACGAGGGCGTCGCCGGCAACTTTCTGCGACGGGGCGTCGCAGCTACCCACTGGCCGATTTCGGAATTCCGGTTCAAGGCGGACCAACCCCATGAGAATCCAAAATACCGGCCCGGCGGGCAGTCTAAAAAATCCGCCATCAAACCAAAAACCGATCAACAATACAATCACCCCCGCGCGGCCAGCCATTGCCGGCCAGGCCAAAGTCCACCCGCCATTGCTCCGCTCCGGAGCGGCAGGCAGTCCAGAATCAAAAGCTGCTGATTCCGACACCTGGCTCCCGACTCGCGGCTTCCGGGCCAATGACAACCAGAGATAAGCCAAGAAGCAAAAAAGCGCCGGCACGCCCGCGGAAATGCCGAGCATGAAATAATCGTTCATTTGAATGGCCGCTGATTCGCTCAATTGCGGCGGCAAATAATTTTTCGCATACGCCGATTCCGCCTCCTGCCAGCCGAAGCCGGCCAGGGGACGGTCAACCATCATGCGAGTGGCGCCTTCCCAGGCAACCACGCGATTGCGCCACGAGAAATCATTGATGTTTCCCACGGAAACCATGCGTTGCACCGGACGCCATTCCAAAAAGCGGCCCTGCCAGAATCCCAGCAACAGGCAGGAGGCCAGAATGATTGCAATCGAAAGCCGGTTATTTTTGAACCAGGAAAACCAGCGACCTTGAACTTCTTGCCATGCCAGATAACCAAGTCCTAGGGTTGTGCCGATCCATGCCCCGCGGCTGTAACTTTTGAACAAGCTGTAACCGCAAAGCAATGCCACAAGAATGAAGGGGATCGCGCAAATCATTTTCTTCCACTTTCCGGCTCCGACTTTCCACCTCTGCGCTTGCAGGATTTTGGCTGCCGCCAAAACGATGCCCGTTCCCATCAGGAGCCCGAAGAGATTCGGATTTTCCCAGGGACCGGTCCAGCGGAGGATGCCGTGGTATTTAAGTCTCATCGGGGCCGGCTGCTGCCACAATGCACCACAAACAAAGCAACAGATCAGCAATCCGACCAGCCACGCGATGCGCCGTCCAACGTGCTCGCCTCGCCATCGCACCCAGAGTGAAATGGCTTTGCCGGAAAATATGCCCGCGATGAAAACCGGAATTTTCGGGGGACGAAATGTCGGGGTATTTTCCAGCGCATAACGCGCCAGCGCCAGCAGGACCATCGCGGCCAGCCAGAAGTCTGGAGTTGCAAACCAAACGCGGCAGCGGGCATAAATTCGCCGCCACCTGCCTGCTGTTCCGGGTGAATCGCACCGGCTTGCATCGGCCGCCACAAAAGCTGGAAAGCCCGCGCGCCGTTCAAGAAATAAAAGCAGGAAGAAATCACATGCCAGGCACAAAACAACCATCCATTGGGTTCCCGGATTGCGGAATATAGCGGTGACTCGCACAGTGGTGAAGCTGAAAAAACCGGAAGACCATCCCCAAGGGCTGTCAGCGAACAACAGACTGTAAAGCAAAAATGGCACGGCGCCGTATCCCAGGGCCGTGGCTGTTGATTTGCTTTTTAACATGAAACACACCACCACCAACGATGGCAGGAGCAACAATGTGATCAATACCCCGTTTGACACGGGGGTGTTGTTAATTTGCCGGGGATAGACTTGCACCCGTTGCCTTGCCTCCGGCAATGGCAGCCAGTTGGCGCCTTTTGTAAGAACGTAGGTGAACGATGCGACCTTGGGCGCGGCACGAGCCAGACGCAGGTCTTGAACTTGTGTCACGTTCTCGATCTCCGGCAACAGATCCTTCCGCGAATAGATCGGACGGAACGCCGTGACGACCGCCTCCGCCGTCTTGCGCGCCTGCAATTGATCCCGGGTCGGCCCGCCGCCGGGTGAAAACTCCTTGAAAGTAAATCCGGCCGGGAATGGAGTTCCGCCAAAATTGGTCGTCGCGGTCACCGCATAGACGGCATCGGTGAATCCCCCATTGTAAGGCGGCCCGTAATTCTGGAATTTCACCACCCGGTTGGTGCTCATGTGGTAAAATCCGCCATTGTTGTAATAAACCATCTTGAGCGGCAGCGAAATTCCGCCCTTCATCAGCTCCCAGTCCGCTTCCAATCGCAGATCCGCCGTATCCGCCAGCGCAGAATCCACGTCATAAACGGGCATCAGCCGGTTGGTGGGGTTCTGGGACTTGAAATAGCATTGCGAGGCGAACATGACCCACAAATGCGGAATGATCGAATCATTCATCGAACCAACGGGAAAGCTGTTTGAAACCACCTGGCCGCTGTCAGCTCCCAAAATGCCCGGACGCCCCACGCCCGCCGGATTCGCTGCTGAAACCGACGGCCCCGCTTTTGGGTATGAAGTGATCTGGTAAATCTCCGTGCCATTCATGGAACCGACGCGGCGCTGTTTTATTGTTCCCGACGAGTTCGTCTCCGCGGTTTCAATCAGCCAGGCGCAATCCCGCACATATACTTTGAAGGCCGCCGAGGTTGTCGAGTCGGGCTGGCCGGGTTGAATGATGTGTTCCTGAATCGTCCCCTCCGCTTCGAACTCCTGCGCAGGCAGTGGGGCGGGGTGGAAAAGAAGAACCAAAAGCACGGAGGCAAACAGGCCGCGCAGTTGGAATAATGTCCGCATGTATTTCAATCCCATGAAAACATCTGCGCGGGCGAAGTCAAACCAGGAGTGAGCCTGCCCCATCCGGCGCAACGGTTCTTTCAAAGATTTCCCTTCTCCATTGCTCAAGGGTTTTATGGTGTATCGCCCATTGCGATAATGCAGACCTGGCCCAAGCCTGCACTGCTCGCGCGTGATGCTCGGCCGTCTGGCACTGGACAACATCGGCAACGGTAATGCCGCCGCGGGAAGCGGGCGGATCGAGCCAGAAGAAAACATGCTTGTAACGACCGAGGTGCAGCATCGCCTCGTTCGCGCGTTCTGCGCTCAACCCATGATCAAGCTGGAGAATCAAGCGGAGCAGATGCAGCCCGACCGACTGAATTGACTGACGGGATGGCTGTCCGGGATGCTGGACGGCGTATGCGTCAACTGACAAACGATGCGTCCTCATCAATATGGGATTACCATATTCGCGCGCCAAAACAGCGCCATAGGCAGCCCAACAGCCGGGGCTGGACTCCATGTAGGCATGAACAGGGCCGTCAAATTGTTCAAAGCGCGCGCCACAACCGGGACATGGGTGTGGACGCTTCACCATTGCTGCTGGGAATGTCCGGCAACAACCCGGCTCACTTCGAAGGATTCGCGCCTTTGACGGTCAGTTGAATCGAATACAACGACTTGCTGGCGGTGATGAAAAGCGTTTTGCGATCCTTGCCCGAGAAACAGACGTTGGCGGTCCAGTTTTCCGGCACGTCAATGTGGTCAATCTGTTTTCCTGTCTTGTCGAACACCGTGACGCCGCGTCCGGTCAAATAAAGATTTCCCTGCTCGTCAATCGTCATGCCGTCGGAACCCGCTCTGCAGATGAGTGTTTTGTTCGTCAGCGAGCCGTCCGGCTGGATGTCGTAGCGCCACGTCTGGTTCGCGCCCATGTCGGCCACAAACAGGTTTTTCCCGTCGGGCGTGCCGGTGATGCCATTGGGCTGGCGCAGGTCGTCGGTCAGCCGCGTCAAAGTCTTCCGGTCAGGCGACAGGTAATAAACCTCCTGGCTGGCGACGCGGGTGACCTGGTTGGTCCACCAGGAGCGCCGAAAAAGCGGGTCGGTGATATACATCGCGCCATTCGGCGCAATCCACACGTCGTTCGGGCCGTTCATGTATTTGCCGTCGTAATTTGTGATAAGGACGGTCACCGTCTTGTCCGGCGCGATGGACCAGAGCTGGTTGTGCTCATCCGCGCAGGCAATGAGATTGCCCTTCGCGTCAAAATGCATTCCGTTGGCGTAACCGGATGGCTGCATGAACGTGGACAGCTTGCCGTCGGCGCTCCATTCCATGATGCGGTTGTTGTTTTGGTCAACGAAAAACAGGTTTCCGTTCTTGTCGCACGTCGGGCCTTCGGTGAACAGGAAGTCGCCCGAAAGTTTTTGGAGCGTGGCGCCGGGCGCCACGACGCCCTGTGCGGAGACGGCGGCAACGGTGGAAAGCAATACGGCCAGCACCAGCAGGAATGTTTTCATATTGACGCAAACGCTGCCACAGCCGCCGCTGCGAATCCAGCAAAAACGCGCCTTGTTTTTCGGCGGCGATTGAAGCATTTTGGGGTGCTGTTTCTGCGACGATCATGCAGCCTGGAACAAAAAAATTTCTGCGCTTTCTGCAAAGCTGGGTCATCAACACCTTTGCCGTGTTGGTGGCGGCCATCATTTTGCGGGGCCACATTGTCTATCAATCCCCGGCGGATTTGATTGTCGCGGCCCTGTTGCTCGGCATTCTGAACGCGTTTGCGAAGCCTCTCCTGATGTTGCTGGCATTGCCATTGGTGATTTTCTCGCTCGGTCTGTTCACGTTCGTCATCAATGCGCTGCTGCTTTATTTCGTCGGCGTCCTGATGGGGCCGCATTTTCAAGTGGACAGCTTTCGCCACGCCTTTCTCGGCGCGCTCATCATCAGCATCGTGTCCATCGCGCTGAACATCATGACCGGCGTGGGCAGCGCGCGCGTCAGCGTCCGCCGCCGCCGTCCGCCGCCGCCCCCAAAATCCGGCGACGGCGACGGCCCGGTGATTGATGTGTGAATTAATTTGTGATTTGTGAATGATGATTGGTGATTTGCCGGTTCCAGGAGGAGCCAGCCAAAACCTTAAATCACCAATCTCAATTCCGATACGCCGCCCGCAAGGTCTGGATCCCCTTTGAATTGAATTCGCGCTCGAAGTCCGTGGGCAGTTCCGCCAGTCCGGCTGGCGTTTCAATTTCCTCGAATTGTTTATCCGCGCCAAAAACCTCCGTCATCTGCCGGAAATAATCCGCGTCATCCGTCCGCAAATACACCACGCCGCCCGGCGTCAGCGCAGCGCAGGGCCAGCGCGGGAAAGTCTCTGTTGATGAGCCGGTGCTTGTGATGCTTCTTTTTCGGCCACGGGTCGGGAAAATAAATGTGCAGCGCGGACGCGGCGCGCGGCGGCAAAAAATATTGCAAAAAATACGACGACTCGATTCGCACGCCGCGCAAATTCACCAGGCCAGCCCGCCGGCCCTTGCGGTCCAGCTTTCGGATGCGGCCGAGGAGCCGCTCGACGCCGATGAAATTCCTATTCCGGATTCCGGCGCGCGTATTCGACCAGGAACGAAGCGTCGCCGCAGCCCATTTCGGCCTCCAGCGGCTGTGCCGTGGGGAAAAGCTCCGCCAAGTCCAGCGGCTCGACGATGGAGCGCAGGTTGAAAATCAAATCGCAGTGCGTTGTTCACGGCCATGTCCGGCCCGAATTAACGCACACCGCCGTCCAATTTCAAATGTGAAATTCGAGATTCGGGATATGAGAATTCGAAAACGGCCGGCGGGGCGGCTTTCGGTGCGATTTTTTTTTCTGGAATAAGCATTTGACAGTCCGCGAACGTGATTTATCCTGAATGCGAAAATTATGGCTGACATTCCTCCGAACGCCCCGCGCGTGCCGACAGGCCCCGAGCCGATGAAGAAGACCACCGGCAAGGTCGCGCCCAAGAAAGAAACCGTCCGCATCTCTTTGCCGCCCAAACCGTCCGCCGCGCCGACCATCAAGCTGCCGACGCTGCCGCCGGGCGGGCCGACTGGCGCGGCCAGCGCCGTTCCGATGCCGTCCGCCGCCGCGCCGAGGGCCGCCGCGCCGCCGCCCGTGGCCATGTCGCGCGCCTCCACGGCCGCCGCGCCGCGCGCCACCTCCGCGCCGACCGCCGCCCCCCAGCGCCCCGCGCGCGCCGCCGCCGCGCCGACCGTCGGCACGTTCGATAAAGTCCTCGCCATCTTCGCGTTGGTCGCCGCGCTTGCCGCAGTCGGCGGGACCGGTTGGGTTTTCTGGACGCTCAAGACCACGGTTGAAACCTTTTCACCCAATTAACGACCATGGCATCTCCTTTGATTGTCACGCTCACGCAGGGAAATTTTTCGGAGCAGGTCCTGCAATCGCCGTCGCCCGTCCTCGTGGATTTCTGGGCCGAATGGTGCGGCCCGTGCAAGATGATCGCGCCGTTGCTGGATGAACTCGCCGATGAATACGCGGGCAAGGTCAAAATCGGCAAGGTCAACGTGGATGAAAACCAGGAACTGGCCGCCAAATACAATGTGACCGCCATTCCCACCCTGTTGCTCGTCAAGAACGGCCAGGTTGTCGAACAGACGCGCGGCGCGAAAAGCAAACGCGATTTGAAGGCCAGCCTCGACCGCGTCGCGGCCTGACCGGGTGCGGGCGTTATGCCGCTCATCATCACGCCCCGGCAATTTTCGCACCGCGCCGAGTTTTATCATCAACTCGCCCAGCTCACCTCCGCCGGCATCGGCGTCGTGCACGCGCTGGAACAAATCCGGCGCAATCCGCCGTCCTCTTCATTCCGCGCGCCGCTGCAGCGTTTCCTCGACGAACTGGCCGCGGGCCGGACGTTTTCCGAAAGTCTGCGGGCCGGCGGCTGGCTGCCCGTCTTTGACACCGCGCTGATTGAAGCCGGCGAACGCAGCGGACGTCTCGATGCGACTTTCCGGCTGCTCGCGGAATATTACAACGAACGCGCCCGCGTCATCAAAATGGTGATTTCCCAGCTCATTTATCCCGTCGGGCTGCTTCATTTCGCCGTGTTCATTTTCCTGGTGGTGCTGCCGTTCGCCTCGTCGCAGTTCAACGCCAGTCCGGTCTGGCTCTGCCTCCGGGCCGCGCTCATCCTTTCACCGCTTTACGCCGCCGTTGCATTGATGGTTTATGCGGCTGCAAAGCCAGCATGGCGAACACTGGCGCACCCGTGTCGAATCGTTTTTGCGCCCGGTTCCCGTTCTTGGCACGGCGCGGCAATGCCTCGCGCTGGCGCGGCTGGCCGCCGCGCTCGAAGCGCTCATCAGCGCCGGGGTCAACATCATTGACGCCTGGGAGCTGGCCGCGACCGCCAGCGGCTCGCCCGCTCTGCGGCGGGCGGTCGCGGATTGGAAACCGCAAATCACCGCCGGCAAGACGCCCGCCGAAACCGTCCGCAACTGCCGGCTTTTCCCCGAAACCTTTGCCAACCTTTATGCCAGCGGCGAAATCAGCGGCAAACTCGATGAAACCCTGCGCCGGCTCCACGTTTATTATCAGGAGGAGGGCACGCACAAGCTCCATGCCTTCGCGCAATGGACGCCGCGCCTCGTGTATTTTCTCATCGTGCTGTTTATCGCCTACAAGATCATCAACTTCTGGACGGGCTACTTCAACACCATCAGCAATCTGACGAATTTTTGATTCCGCTTTGCGCGTTGGCTGGTTCCGGGCGGAGTTCTGCGCTTTTCACCGGCTGTCAACTTGAGGCATGAGAAAGGGGATTACATCGCTTCATCTGCGGCGCATCTTGGATTTTGGCGGTCGCCGCACGACAACTGTTGAAGAAATCGTTGAAAATTTTCAACCGGCTTGGCCGTCGGCAGACGACTCCTTCCATTGGTTTTGCCAAAGCCAGCCGTTTCAACCATGGCCTAAAAATCAAATGTCACGCCGCCGCTGCCGTGGGGAACGGGTGGTGTGCCGTAATGAAATCCACTCCCATCCTCATAACCCATCGGCACGATGAAGTTGACCGCCGCGTTCCAACTCACGGCAATCCGCATCGAACAACCAGGCGTTTCGCAAGATGCCTCCGGGTTGTCCGTCCGGTCCTCATGAACCAATAATTGATTTACGATTGTCATGTGTCAAGCCTCCGCCAAAAGACGCGATATGGCTTACCGTATATTGTTCATTCTTTAGCAATAATTGCCTACATCGCGTGCGACATCCGGTTCCCGCCAGCCCATCACGTCGAAAATATTTACGTAAGCCTTTAGAAATAAGTGCGTTGGAGTGCGGCCGTGTATTTTGAGATGACTGAAGCTGTCTTTAGAGAAGCAGAATGATACGCGACAAAACTTGCTTGGTGGATAACAAAATGGGGTTAGTTCAAGTTTGCAAGCGAAGGATCTTGATGACTGTAAATGAAAAAATGTGTTCGTGCTTTTGTTGCAGCCCTGGCCTTGCTCGCCACCTGCCATCACGTCGGCGCCGCAAACGTGTCCCTGGTCTGGACCGCCAGCACCAGCACGAACGTGACGGGTTACAATGTCTATTACGGAACGAACAGCGGCGATTACACCTCCAAAATCAATCTGGGCAACGTGGCGAATGTCACGATTTCGAACCTGACTGCCGGGATTGCCTACTATTTCGCCGCGACGGCCGTGGACTCGAATGGCGACGAGAGTGGTTATTCAAACGAAGCCAGGTTCATCAGCGCCGGCATTCTCACCATCAGCCAGGAGGCGGAGGCCGGCAGTCCCTGGATGCTCAGTTTCCCCGTCGAGCCGTCGCACTGGTATGAAATCCAAGCCACGGTGGATTTTCAATCCTGGACAACCATCGGGCAAACCGGCGTTGCCTCCTCGAACGCGTGGGTCCAGTTTTCCGACCCGGCGGCATCCGCGTCGTCGTTGCGGTTTTACCGGCTGGTTCTTCACTAAACAGGTTCGCGCCGGCTGCCCTGGTTTGAATCTTTTTGCGCGCCGCTGCTTTGCCCATTAACCTTGCCGCATGACATTGACCGAAATCCTGTCCAACGAGGAATTGCGCCGCGCGGAATTCCCCGTCGCGCGCGACAAAATATTTCTCGCGCACGCCGGCGTCTGCCCGCTGCCGCGCCGCGTGGCCGACGCCATCGCCGATTGCGCCCGGCAAGCCACGCTCGGCGATCAGGAAGCCTTCATGCTGCACCGGCTCGACGACGCGCGCCAGCTCGGCGCGCAATTGCTGAACTGCCAGCCGGACGAAATCGCGCTCGTCGGGCCGACCTCGCTCGCGTTGAGCTTCGTCGCCGCCGGGTTGAAATTCCGGCGCGGCGACAACATCCTGATTTACCACGACGATTATCCGTCGAACGTCTATCCGTGGATGGCGCTGGCCGCCCAAGGCATCGAGGTGCGCCTGCTCAACACGCGCGGCCTCGGCGTCATCCGCACCAAGGACGTGATGGGCCAGGTGGACGAAAACACGCGGCTCGTCGCGCTGGCGTCCAGCCATTTCATCAGCGGCTTCCGGCTGGAACACGACGCCATCGGAAAATTTCTGCGCGAGCGCGGCATTTTATTCTGCCTCGACGCGATCCAGACGCTCGGCGCGTTTCCGACGACGGTGGAGCACGTGGATTTTCTGGCCGCCGACGCGCACAAATGGCTGCTCGGCCCGTGCGGCGCGGGAATTTTTTACGTCCGGCGCGAGCTTGCAGGAGAAATTGAATCCGCCCATTTACGGCTGGCACAACGTGAAGAACCCGAATTTCGTCGCGCAGGAACAAATCGTCTTCCGCGCCGGCGCGTTGAAATACGAGGCCGGCACGCAAAACCTCGTCGGCCTCGTCGGCCTGATCGCCGCGATGGAACTGGCGCTGGAAATCGGCATCGAAAACATCGCCGCCGAATTGCTCCGCAAACGCGCGTTGCTGGTGCCGGCGTTGCAGGCAAAAGGCTTCACGTTGCTGAATGCCGACGCGAAACCGGAAAACGCCGGCGGCATCGTTTCATTTTTCCAGCCGGGAAAAGATCTGGCGGCGCTGCACAAAAAACTTGCGGACGCGGGAATCGTTGCTTCATTGCGCACCGACCGCGCGGGAAGGAATTACATCCGCCTCTCGCCGCATTTTTACAACACCGACGCCGAATTGCACCGCGCGCTGGATTTGATTTAGCCCATGTATGAAAATCGTAGCAGCCGGCGTGAGCCGGCTCTGACTACGAGCGGTTTTTAAAATTTCACGACAACATTTGAGCCGACTCACGTCGGTTGCTACGACGAAAAACAGTTCCAAGCGCGCTGAAAGCGACGCGCCGCGCGGCGCATCATCGGCCACGCGAGCCGCCACCCCGGGAGCCGCCGCCAGATCCGCCCCGGGAGCCGCCACCTTGAAAACCACCACCAGAACCGCCCCGGGAACCTCCGCCCTGGAAACCGCCGCCAGAACCGCCGCGGGCGCCGCCACCACCCCGGAAGCCACTGCCAAATCCGTCATGAGAACCGCCACCTTGAAAGCCGCCCCCGAATCCAGAATGAGAGCTGCCGTGGAACCCGTCATGGTCACGTCCGCCCCAGCCTCCGACGTATCCCAGCGAAAATGAAACGCTCGGATACGACCATCCGTAGTCGTAGTAAGAACCGACGTAGTAATTGCCGCCGAACGGATAGTTGACATACGGATAATAATACGGCTCCTGATAATAATAGGTGTCATCGTTGTAAGTCTCCGTGTCAGGAACGACATAAATCGTCGAGGACGGGGTGTTGGCGGGAGCGGCTTCAACGTAAGCGACCGGCGGCTGCGTGGCTGCGGTCGAAGCTGTCTGGGCGGCGCTCGAACCGGCCGGGGCAGGCAGGGTGGGTTCGGTGGACCCGGTGAGCCGGCGTCGCTGGTCCAGCATCGCGTTCAACACGATGTCGGAAACACCCTGCTGGTGCAGGTAGATGATTTCGGAGGCGTTGGGAGTGTAAATCGTTCCCGAATTCTGGATGTATTGGACGATGATGCCGTCGCTGACCTTCGCCTGCGCGAGCTGCAGGATTTGCGGCACGCCGTAGGAAAGTTTCGGCGCGGGCTGGCTCGCGGCGGCGGGCTGGCTCGCGGCGTTGGTGGAAACCTGCGCGGAGACGGTTCCCGCAGTGAAAGCGAGCGCGGCGGCAATGGCAGCGGCCAGAAGAGAATTTTGAATCATTCGAGTTTTCATAATCAACACCTGTCAATTCAACACCTGAATATCGCGCGAGTTGCGCGGGCTGTCAACTGGAATGGGAGCGCGGACGGCTCGTCCGCGCGATGCAAAAGCCGGAACCGGCGGACGAGCCGTCCGCGCTTTGGTTCAAGCCTTTTCCCGGCGGCGGAAGTCACGCTCCCGTGTGGCGATTTCCGCAATCAACAATTCCTCCGCCGACCAGCCGTTAGATTGTGCGAACGACGCCAGTTCAAATAATTCCTTTGCCAGCGCCGTTTTGCTGAATTTCTTCTGGTAGGGACGCGCTCCTGCGCGTCCGTGTTTTTTTTGCGAAGAAGTTTGGGCGGTCCGGCGGTGCCGCCCTGCCGACACATCAAACAAACCCGCTTTGCGAGCCTTTTTCACCAGCTTCTCGGCCCGCATCAATGCCGGCAGGTGTTTCGGAATTCCGTCAAAGGCGGAATGGCGCGCGTGCCGCGTGCCGTGCTTTTCGGCGCGCTTGATTTTTTCCCAGTTCGCCCAGACTTCGTCCACGTTTTTGACCTTTGTTTTCCCGAAAACGTGCGGATGGCGGCGGATGAGTTTTTCCACAATCAGCCGGCAGACTTTCTCAAAATCAAACGCGCCGCGTTCGCTCGCGAGCTGGCAGTGGAAAACCACCTGCAACAGCAAATCGCCCAGTTCCTCGGCCATTTCGTGGTCGTCGCGCGCCTCGATGGCGTCTATCAATTCATAGACCTCCTCGATGGCGTGGCGGCGCAGCGTCATGTGGCTTTGCTCGCGGTCCCACGGGCAGCCCGTGGGCGAGCGCAGCTGTGCCATGACTTTCAACAAGGTCTTCAATCGCCGGGCGGCTCTGCATTTTTAAAATATCCAATGTCCAGCATTTAACGCCCAACGTCGAAGGCGGCGGCTCGCCGTCACTGGACCGGTCTTCCATTGAATGTTGCATGAGGGATGTTTTCATATTCACAGAATCACCAGGTCATCCCGGTGAACGAGTTCTTCCTTGGGCAGCTTGCGCTCGCGCACGGCGGCGGAATCGAACCGCGCGATGCCGCGCGCAAATTCCGTCCCGTCCAGATCGCAAATCCGCACCACGTCGCCGGCGGCGAATTCGCCCTCGCACCGCGCGACGCCGGGCGGCAGCAGGCTTTTGCCCTTTTCGCGCAACGCCAGCTTCGCGCCGTCGTCCACGAACAGCGCGCCTTTGGGATGGTGGAAGAACGCGATCCAGCGCTTCCGGCTGTGCATCTTTGCCGGCTGCGCCACGAACAGCGTCCCCTCTTTTTCGCCGGCCAGGATTTTCGCCAGCACGGATTTCTTTTTTCCGGACGCGATGACGAGCGGGATGCCCGAGCGCACGGCGATTTTAGCCGCTTCAATCTTCGATTTCATCCCGCCAACGGCCGTTTCACTGTCCGTTCCGCCGGCGATTTTTTCCAACCCGGAATCAATCTTCTCAATGAGCGGAATCGTTTTCGGATTCGCCCTGCCGAAGTTTTCGATGACGCCGTCCACGGTCGTCAGAATCACGAGCAGGTCGGCGGGCAGCAGCGAGGCGACAAGCGCGGACAATTTGTCGTTGTCACCGAATTTCAATTCGGTGGACGACACGGCGTCGTTTTCGTTGATGATGGGGACGACGCCGCGGCCGAGCAGGGTGACGAGCGTGTTGCGCGCGTTGAGGTGGCGCTCGTGGTGTTCCAGGTCGTCGTGCGTGAGCAGGACTTGGGCGACATACAGGCCGTGTTTGGCAAAAAATTCCGCGTAAATGGCCATGAGGCGCGACTGGCCGACGGCGGCGCAGGCCTGAAGCTCGGCGAGTTCCGCCGGGCGTTTTTCGCACCCGAGGGCGCCCATGCCCGCGCCGACCGCGCCGGAGGTGACGAGCACCATTTCCTTGCCGGCTTTGCGCTGCGCGGCGATTTGCGCGACGAGCTGCTCCAACTGGGCCGGGTCGGGCTGCTTGCGGCTGTCGGTCACAACGCCGGTGCCGAATTTTACCACGATGCGGGCGGCGGTTTTGACGGATTCACGATGCACGCGGCGAGGTTAGGAAAAAAGTCGCGTTCAAAAAAGGCGAAAGTGGCGGTGACATTCCACAAGCCGGAACGCCGAGCACCGACCCGGCTCGTTACATGTCTTCATCAAGCCGAGACGGTGCCCGGCGCCCCGCCTTCACGGTTTGGGGAAGAGCGGGCCGAAAAAGTCGCCGCTGCGCAACTTGATCAACACGGCCAGCCCGGCAAGGTCGGTCGGTGATTTTACGTTGTTGATGACGCAGTCTTCGATGTCAATGTCCTGCTCGCGGTTGTTGTCCGGGTTTTTCAGATCAATGTATTTCAACTTGCCAATGGAAACGTTCAGCACATCAATGCCGGTGAACTCGTAGCCGGACTGTTTTTTGAAATCCGCCAGCGGATTGCCGGCGGCAGAATTTGTGGCCGGCAGCCGGATGGCCGGCAGGAAAATATTCGTCCTGGCCGCCTCGTTTTTCACGATGTCGAGTTCGCCGAGGTTGAAGCGCAGCAGCGTGATGTGAATCTCGCGCCGGGAAAGCGCGGCACGGTCGTATTCAACGTGGATTTCCCGGATGTCAAAAAACGGCGCGCCGCCGAATTTCTGGGAGTTGTGGATTTTGAAATCCTTGATTTCCGCCACCGGCGAAAGCAGGCCGACATTGACGCTGCCGATTTCCGTGTCCATGCCAGTCTGCGCCCGGATCTGGTGTTCGATGACGGCGCGCAGAATCGAGTTGTGAGAAGATGACGACTGCGACCACGAGCGCCACCGCCGCGAGGAACAGCCCGATCAGCCATTTGAAAATCCGCTTCATAAGGATGTCGCTCCTGGGCGGTTCATCGCGACGGGGCGGTGACTCCGCTTGTTCCGCTGTTGGTTTCGCGAACCGGCCTGCTGACCGGCAGCCCCACCCAATAAGCGCCCTTGAGCCAGAGCAGCGAGCCGAAATTATTGAGGTCGGCGGGCGACCTGACGTTTTTGATGACTTTGTTTTCGACGCCGACGCGCAGCGAATGGTTGTTCACTTGATTTTTCAGGTCAACGAATTTGATCGTGCCGAGGGACACGTTGAGCAGGTCAATTCCGGTGAAGGCAAAACCGTCGAGCGATGAAAATTCCCTGCTGGCGCCGCCGGTCCCGGCCGGCGCCACCGTCTGGACGATGGAAAACCAGTTGGTCGCGGCCCCGTTTTTCACGAGGTCCAGTTCGTTGATTTTGGTGCGCATGAGGGTGATGTGGAGTTCATGCTTTTTCAGGGCGGCGCGGTCGAATTCGACATGCACTTCCGGCGCGTCCACGAACAGTGTGCCGCCGAAATCCGCGCCGTTGTAGAGCTTGAAGTTTTCAAGCGTCAGCTTGGGTTCGAGCACGCTGAACGAAACACCGCCGATCTCCGCGTCCAGGCCCGTGGTCTTGCGGATTTCCTTCTGGACAAGATCGCGGACAATCCATTCCCGGTTCGCGAGCACAAGGACGACGGCGGCAATGGCCACGAAAGTCAACCACCAGAGGATTCTCAAAATCCACTTGAAAAAGGAGTTCATGCCGGCGTTATATGCGTTTTACGGGCGCTGGACAACTGGATTCATGCGCCAAATCCGGCGTGGAAAACCACCGGGACTCCCAATCCTGAAGCTGTGGCGTCCGGATTGCGGTTCGGGCGAAACGGAACAATTCGCCGGAAGTCAAAACGGTCAGTGGATCGTTTTCACCTTCGCGGTCTTTTTCCCCGTTTTCACCCGCTTCGCGTCGCCCCATAGACTTTCCAGGTCGTAACGGTCGCGCGCGTCCTGCCGCATGACGTGGACAATCACGTCGAAATAATCCAGCACCACCCATGCGCCGTGAATTGTGCCGTCCGTGCGGACCGGGCGCAGGCCATGCTCCTCGCGGAGCTGGTCGGTAATCTCATCCACAATGGCGCGCAGGTGCGGCGCGCTCGTGCCGGACACGATGACGAAATAATCCGTCACCGACGACAGCTTGCGCACGTCGAGGGTGACGATGTTCTCGGCCTTTTTGTTGTCCGCAAAATCGCGGCAGAGCCGTGCCAGTTTTCTTGAATCCATCATTGCCGGGGCCATTTAACCACAGATGGACCCGGAAAGACACGGATAAAATTTCCGGCGCGGGCCGGAGGAGTGTTTGTCCGTTCGCGTCGCGGAATCCGCGGTGGGAATTACATCAAGCCGAGTTGCAGTTTGGCCGCCTCGGTCATCATGCCCTGGTTCCACGGCGGATCCCAGACGAGTTCGACGTTTGCCTCGTCAATCGGTTCGAGCGAAATGAGCTTGTTTTGCACGTCCTGCGCCAGCACCGGCCCCATGCCGCAGCCGGGCGCCGTCAGCGTCATTTTCACGTCCGCCTTGAAACTGTTTTCGCCGGCGGGCGTGAGGTGGCAGTCGTAAATCAGGCCGAGGTCCACGACGTTGACGGGAATTTCCGGGTCGTAACACGTTTTGAGCGCCTCCCAGATTTGCTTTTCCAACTGCTCCTGCGTGACCGTGCCGGTGATGGCCATGGCCGGCGCGGATTTGATTTCCAGCCCCAGCGCGTCGGCGTCCTTGCCGTCAATGCGGAACATGTTGCCGTTGACGATGACGGTGAACGCGCCGCCGAGCGATTGCGTGACGTAGGCCTGGCCGCCCTTTTGCAGCGTGACCTTCGTGCCGACGGGGACGACCGACGCCTCCACGTCGCGCGTCAAAATTTTTGGCTCGTTTGGATTCATAAACTCAATTCAACAATCGCCGCAAATGCGCGTGAAATCAATCAGGTCTGTTCGTTTTCCGTGCTGACGGGTTTGGCCTCGCCCTTCAACGCCGCCATCACCGCGTGCCAGGACAGAATCGCGCACTTCACCCGCGCCGGATATTTGTGGACGCCCGCGAACACGGCGAGCTTGCCCACGTCGCCGTTCACGTTGCCGGTCGTGACCATTTCGTGGACCTGACTGAACATTTTCTCCACGTCCGATTTCGACTTGCCCCTGGCGAATTCCGTGAGCAGCGACGCCGACGCCTTGGAAATGCAGCAGCCGGAGCCGGTGAAGCTGATGTCCTTGATCGTGTCGCCGTCCAGCTCGAGGAAAAGCTTCAACTGGTCGCCGCACAGCGGATTGTGGCCCTGCGCGGAGCACGGTCGCCGGCGGCATCTCGCGGAAATTCCGCGGCTGCTTGCAGTGGTCCAGGATGACCTGCTGGTAAAGGTCGTTTAAGTCGTCGAACATAACGAAAGCAAATTCTTTACACGGATTTCACGGATTAACACGGATAAAAAAATGAATCCGTGAAAATCGGTGAAATCCGCGTCTCAAGTCTTTCCTGTTAAATGCGGATTCGCCTCAAGCCGGTCCCACACGAGCTTGTCAACCTCCTCGCGCACCGGGGCGCATTTCACGCGCTCGACAATTTCGCCGGCAAAGGCGTGAATCAACATCCGCCGCGCGGTCTTTTCCGGAATGCCGCGCGAACGCAGGTAAAAAATGGATTCCTCGTTCAACTGGCCGATGGTCGCGCCATGCGTGCATTTCACGTCGTCGGCGTAAATCTCCAGTTGCGGCTTGGTGTCCGCCGTCGCGTCGTCGGAGAGCAGCAGGTTTTTGTTCGTCTGCTTGGCGTCCGTTTTCTGCGCGGCGGGATGGACGTAAATCCGGCCGTGGAAGACGCCCTTCGATTTGTCGTCGAGGATGCCGTTGAAATACTCGTGGCTGGCGCAATGCGGCTGCGCGTGCTCGACAATCATGTGATGGTCGGCCAGTTGCTCGCCGCGCGTCAGGTAAAGGCCGTTCAAAATGCACTCCAGCCCCTCGCCGGCCAGCTTGGCGCGGATGTTGGTGCGCGACAATTTTGCGCCGAGCGCGAAGGAATGGACGGTCACATTGCTCGCGCGGCCAAATTCGCCCGCAATGGTCGCGATGTGAAAGGCGTCCGCCGACTCGTCCTGCAATTTGACGTGTTCGATGGTGGCGTTGTCGCCCGCGATAATTTCCGTCACCGCGTTCGTGAAATACGCGGCATTGCCCGTGCTGATGTAGCTTTCCACAACCGTCAGCTTGCTGTTCGCCTCCGCGATGATGAGGTTGCGCGGCTGGATCGTCTCGCCGGATTCTTTCGCCGACGAAATGTAAATCACCTGCACCGGCCCGGCGATCTCGACGCCCGGTGGCACGAAGATGAACGCGCCGTCGGTGAAAAATGCCTGATTCAGCGCCGCAAAGGCGTTGTCCGCTGTGAGCGCGTATTTGCCGAGGTGTTTTTCAATGAGCGCGTCCGGCTCCGGGGGATTCGCCAGCGCGGCGGAAAGGTTTTCCACGCGCAGCGCCGCCGGTCAGCGGCTTGACGCTGGACAGCGCCTCGCGAAAAAAATCCATTCACAAACACAAGCCGCTGGCCGGGCAGTTCGGCAAAAATGGAATCGGTGATGGCCCGGCTCTCCGCGCCATTGACGGCGGTCTCGCGCGCCGGCAGAAACGGCAGCCGGGCAATCGGCGCGACGTTCGTGAAACGCCAGTCCTCGTCCCGCAACGTCGGGAACCCGAGTTCGGCAAAGCGCGACAGGCCCGCCATGCGCAGCGGCGCGAGCCACCCCGGCTGGTTTGCCGGTTCAAGCCGGTTGAATTGTTTCAGGAACGGCTCCGTCCCGTCACCCGTTGTTTTTGTCGTTCGTGCCATGATTTGATTGTCCAACCTCAAATTCGAGGAGGCCAATCTCCCATGCAATCCGCTCCCGCGCAAGTCTGGAGCGCGCTTGGTGGAGAACTCATGCTTCGCGCGATCGAGGCAGACGAGTCGCTTGAAGCGGAACTCGCTCACGTCGTGCACGACCGTGCAAACTCGCGCACTTGCGCGAACTTGTTTTCGGGCGCGAACTGGCAATTTGTCCGGCAGTTTCCTGCGAATTTATCTCTCATGCTCACGCAAGCCGACATCCAAAACGCGCTGAAGGCCGTCAAATATCCCGGCTATTCGCGCGACATCGTTTCGTTCGGGCTGGTGAAGGAAATTTCCATCGCCGGCGACGCCGTGAACGTCACGATGCAATTGACCTCGGCAAATCCCGATGCCGCGCAGCAAATCAAAACCGATTCCGAACGCGTTTTGAAAAATGTGCCCGGCGTCAATCACGTTCACGTCGAGGTGATGCAGCCCGCCGCCGGCCAGGCCGCGCCCGGAAATCCTTTCGCGAATCAAACCGGCGTTCCCGGCGTCAAACGCGTCATCGCCATCGCCAGCGGCAAGGGCGGCGTCGGCAAGTCCACCGTGGCCGCAAACCTCGCCTGCGCCCTGCAACAACTTGGCGCGCGCGTCGGGCTGCTCGATTGCGACATTTACGGACCGAGCATTCCGCTGATGATGGGCGTTCACGAAAAACCGACCGTCAGCGACGACGAACGCCTCGTTCCGCCCGTCGCGCACGGCGTGAAGGTGATGAGCATCGGATTGCTGCTCACGGACGACCAGCCGGTCATCTGGCGCGGGCCGATGATCGCCAAGACCATCCAGCAATTTCTCATGGCCGTCGAGTGGGGTGAACTGGATTTCCTCCTCGTGGATTTGCCGCCGGGCACCGGCGACGCGCAGCTTTCGCTTTGCCAGACCGTGCCGCTGGACGGCGGCGTCATCGTCACCACGCCGCAGGAGGCGTCGCTGGGCGTCGTGCGCAAGGGCATTGCGATGTTCAACAAGGTGAACGTGCCGATCCTTGGCATCGTCGAAAACATGAGCTACTTCACCGCGCCGAATGGCGAGCGCGTGGAAATTTTCGGTCATGGCGGCGGCAGGGAGGAGGCGTCGCGTCAAAACGTCCCGTTCCTCGGCGAGGTGCCGATCTTCACCGAAATCCGCGAAGGCGGCGACCGGGGAACGCCGATTGTCGTTTCCGCGCCCAATCACCCGGCGGGAAAGGCGTTTGTTGAAATAGCGAAAACGTTGCGCAAATACTTTGGATCCTAAAACAGGATTTGGGGGAGCGCGCCCGCCATCGGGTGCGGCTGGACGCGCCCCGCGTCCAGCGCCTTGCGCATGAGATCGCCCGGAACAATCGGGACTTTTCCGCGCGCTCAAGGTTTTCCGCGAGGGCGCGGAAAACGGCACGCGAGGCGCGTGCGCTCCCAGTTCCATTTCGGTTTTCGGGTCGAAACTACGGGATTTTGGACTGCATGGTAGTGCGCCCGTCCTCCGTTGCAGCGCTGCGGAGGGGGACAGCGGCAACACCGCTATTCGCAGGGCGTCCGGCATCCGAAAGCGCGTGGCGCTTCGTTTCCCGCCGCAATCGAAAATGCGGGGTTGCCGCCCGGGACGCGCCGGGAAAAAGTGACAAAAGATGACATTTTGACGCCAAACACCCATTTCCCTTTCAGCTTTTCAGCTTTCGGCCTTTCAGTTTTTTGATCAAAACCAATTATAAATCAGCCATTTGCAGAATAATAATCCGTGTCAATCCGTGAAATCCGTGTCTGAAATCCGTGTCTCCCAAAAAATCGTTCAAAAAAAGATAAAAAAATTGTTGACAGGCGCCCCGGTTTCTGGGAAATTGGCACTACACACGGTATAACAACCGAACCGAAAACACGAAACACATACACAAAATGAGAACTAAAACACTGCTCTTAACGGCCGCCGCGTTCGCGGTGGGAATCCTCGCCTCACGCGCTGATAGCCCCGTCTATTCAGCAAACGTCGTCGGATATGTAAATCAAGTCGTCCCTGGCGGCGGAGTCTATTCGATGCTTGGTAATCCGTTGCAAAACGGCACCAATGGTGCTTCGCAAATCTTGACTTCGCTTTCAGCTAGCGGT
This sequence comes from uncultured Verrucomicrobiae bacterium, assembly GCA_963711945.1. Classification (GTDB taxonomy): domain Bacteria; phylum Verrucomicrobiota; class Verrucomicrobiia; order Limisphaerales; family UBA11358; genus UBA11358. The sequence goes on from CAVQGB010000013.1 coordinate 149,569, forward strand.
GGTGAAACATTGTTCATATGGAGCGGCAGTGGCTACTACGTTTATACCTATCAAGGTCCTGGCGTAGGCACGGGTCTTGGCTATCAAAGCGATTGGACGGATGGCAGCAGCCCCAACAATATCCCCGGTGATGTGTATGATGCCGTAGACCAAGTCTATTGGGCACCCCAGCCTATCTTGGCTCAAGGCCAAGGTTTCTTTATCTCAAATCCAAATTCCACCGTAACTAATACTTACACAGGAACGGTTATAGCCACAAACAACACAGTGACAATACCAGGTGGTGGTGTATATTCAATGTTGAGTTCCACTGTTCCGGTGGGTGGCAATGTTCAAACTAATCCAGCCATCAACTTGACTGCGAATTTCGGTTCCAGCGGTGGTGAAACATTGTTCATCTGGAATGGTACAGGTTACTATGTTTATACATTCCAAGGTGCTGGTGTAGGCACTGGCTTGGGCTATCAGAGCGACTGGACGGATGGCAGCAGTCCCAACAATATTCCTGGTGATGTGTATGATGCCGTTGATCAAGTTTATTGGACACCTGCTCCCCAATTAAATGTTGGGCAAGGCTTCTTTATTTCCAATCCGAATTCGGCTGAGAAATGGGCCCAAGGTATTAATTTGCAGAGTAATTAAAACGAAACAAGAACCTGAAACAAAACTGAACCACAACTAATAATTATGAAAAAACTTGTATTAACAACGTTGGCATTGGCGGTTGGAACTGTTGTCGGCTTTTCCCAAGGCGCGATTGTTCTTAGCGCGACAACCGGCGTCGTGAGCACTAATAACGGCGCGGGCGGAGTAGGCATTGCCGGTGGACCCAGTTCCACTTGGTATTATACCGTGCTGGATATGTCAGCCGGTTCGTGGAATGCGTTAACGGTGCAACAGCAATCAGACGCGCTTAACATGTCGGCACTTAACACGGCAGGTATATCTTTGTGGACAGCTTCAGGCGTCACAGCAGCAAACAGTTCGTTGCACGCAGGCGGCATAAACGGGGCAACTGCTGGAGTGACAGCTGCAAACTGGGCTCAACCGACACCAAATACTAGCTATACCACCGCATCAAGCTATGATTATTATGTAATTGTAGGTTGGTCGTCATTGTTGGGAACTAGCTGGTCGACTGTTTCAACTGAACTTCTGAACGGCACTGTCCCCCAATTCTCGGCGAGTTCTTGGGCTTGGTTCGGTGAATCGGCAGTGGCATACAATTATGCCGGAGTTCTCGGTGGTGCTCCTACCCCTGTTTCCGTGTTTGCCACATCCGCAGTGACTGGCCTTGCTGGTTCCGGTGGTTTGACTGGTCTGGTGCTGAGTCCAGTTGTGGTTCCCGAACCCGGCACGATGGCTGTGATGGGGTTGGGCGGTCTGTCGCTCTTGTTCATCCGCCGTCGTAAATAATGGCAATGCGCGTTTATCGCGCAGTTGGCCAAGTTAGTTTGGTTCTCGTTTGCCCGGCTCCTCGTTTCGAGGAGCCGGGTTTTCGTTTGGAGCGCGGGCGGCTCGCCCGCGTGTTTCCGTCACAACCCACTCGCGGGCGGGCCGCCCGCGCTCCGTGCCTCTCCGCGTTCTCTGCGTCTTTGCGTTCGATTTTTAATATCAACAGCAACTTTCGTTTGCTTCCGGTGTTTCACCCGATATATTTGCGATATGAAGCGAATTGGGACATTTGCGGTCTGCCTCGCGACCGGGCTGGCGTTCACCGCCGGCCTGCGCGCAGCCAGTCCGGCGCCGGCGAACCCTGCTTTGCCGGATGATCCCTATTCGGTGGTGGTTGACCGGAATATATTTGGCCTGAAGCCGCCCCCGCCGCCACCCGATCCGAACGAGAAAGTCAAAGAAATCCTGCCGAAAATCAGCCCCACCGGCATCATGGGCTACTTCGGCCATTGGAAGGTGCTTTTCAAAGTTGCCCCCGTTCCCAAAGGCGGACAGTCGGCCAAGGATGAGGTCTATATTTTGAGTGAAGGCGAGGCACAGGACGAAATTGAAGTCAGCAAAATAGATGAAAAGAACAGCCTCGTGACATTCATCAACCACGGCACCGAGCAGGCGTTGCCGCTGGTCGCGCCCAAATCCAGCGGGGCGGCCCCGACCGGTGGCCCGGCGGGCACAGCGCCGCAGCAACCCGTGCCTATGCCCATCGGTGGCAATCCCGGCAACGCCAATTCCAGCCCCATTTCTTTCAGCGGTGGCGGCAGATTGGGCGTGCATACTTCCGGCGGGAATCCCGGCGACCCGAACAATGGTGTGCCTTTAAATTTTGGGAATTCAGGTGCCAATAATTACGTTTCTCCACAACAGCAAAACAATCTTCCAGCGGATGCACGGACCATCTTGATGGAAGCTCAACGCGCACAATGGCAGACTGCAAATAAACCACACTTAAATCCTGCCCTTATCCCGCCCACGCCTTTGACCGAACTCAACAAGGCTGAAGGGAAAGGTGGTGTTCCCGGGCCTCCAGCGCCATAATTCCGATCAGTTCGTCGCTGATGCGATTGCTCCCGGCAGAATGTGGCCGCTTCGCTGTTTGAGCTTTCCCCGGAGTATTTCATCGCTATCTTCTCGCCACACGATGAACGGTGTCATTAAAAATTATCTTTTGAAGTGGTTCCTTTGTTTCCTGCTGGCCGTCATCACCCTGGCCGTCTTTGCTCCGATCTCTGACAACAATTTCATCAGTCTGGACGACATGAACTACGTGGTGAACAATCACCACATCCAGCAAGGCCTGACTTGGAGCGCGGTCAAGTGGGCTTTTTCCACGTTTCATTCGAGCAACTGGCATCCGCTCACCTGGCTTTCGCATATAATGGATTGCCGGCTTTACGGCCTGGATCCCGCCGGCCCTCACGTGACCAACCTGGTTTTTCATATTGCCAACACACTGCTGCTTTTTCTCCTGCTACAGAATCTTACGGCCAAATTGTGGCCCAGCGCTTTCGTGTCGCTGTTGTTTGCCATCCACCCAATGCACGTTGAATCCGTCGCCTGGGTTTCGGAGCGCAAGGACGTGTTGAGCGCCTTCTTTTTTCTGCTCACGCTCCTGGCCTACGCGCGATACGCCGAATTGGTGAAGGAACAAAAGCGCGCCCGTTGGCTGGTGTATGGCCTGGCCTTGCTCCTGTTCGCACTGGGGTTGATGGCCAAACCCATGCTGGTGACGCTGCCTTGCGTCCTCTGCCTTCTGGACTTCTGGCCGCTGGCCAGATTCCAATTGCCGCTCAAAAACCAGAAACGATTGGCTCTTTGGCATCTGGCCATGGAAAAAGTTCCTTTCATTCTCCTCGCCGCCATTTCCTGCTGGGTTACCTTCATCGCCCAAAACGCCACCGGCGCCGTCAAGCCCGATGCGGATTTTCCATTGGCGACGCGGCTGGAGCATATCCCGGTGGCTTATGCTTGGTATGTCCTCAAGTTCGTCTGGCCCTCAAACCTATCCATTTTCTACCTGCTGCAACTTGACCAATCCACGGATGCCGTCGCGGGCGCCGTGACGCTGTTGGCGGTGATAACGGCGGTGGCCTTCATGCTGGCGCGCCAACAGCCCTGGCTGCTCGCCGGCTGGTTGTGGTTTGCCGGGATGTTGGTTCCAGTGCTGGGTCTTGTGCAAGTGGGCAATCAGGCTTATGCCGACCGCTATTCCTATCTTCCGTATATAGGGCTTTCCATCTGCTTCGCTTGGGGCATCGCGGCGTTGCTGGCAAAATGGCCGCGCTGCAAGCCCGTTGTTTTGGCAGGTGCTGTGCTTGCGTCAGCGGCGTTCTGCAAGCTCTCCGTGGACCAGGTTCATGTTTGGAAGAACAGCCAGACGCTCTATGGGCGGGCGCTCGAATTGGATCCCAAAAACGAGGAGGCTTGGGCGCTGGCAGGCTTGGATTTCATGTATCAAGGAGACACAGACAAAGCCATAGATTGCATGCGCCGCGCCACGGCCATCAACGACAAGTTTAACTGGGCCTGGCACGACCTCGGCGAATTTCTCGTTTATAAAAACGATTACGCCGGGGCTGAACACGCCTTTCAAATGGCCTTGTCAAGCACATGGTTTGATGGGGACAAAAAAAACATCTACGTTGAGCTGGGCAACCTTTTGGTGACCACCGGCCGGTATCCCGAGGCCATCGCCGATTTTCAAAATGCCCTGGCGCTGGCTCCGGACCAACCGGACATCCAAACGGAGTTGGGACAGTGCTTTATCCGCAATCAGCAGCCGGATCAGGCGTCCATCGCCTTTCAAAACGCCATCCGCTCGCAGCCCAACAATGCCGAAGCCCGGCTTGGCCTCGCCATGATTTTGGAAAGCAATCGGAACAATACCGGGGCCATTGCGCAGTATCGCAAGGTCGTTGAATTACAAACCAATTCCATCATCGCCTTGAATAATCTCGCCTGGCTGCTGGCGACCGCCACCGATGCGCGGCTGCGCAATGGCAAGGAAGCCGTGCCGCTGGCCGAACATGCCTGCCAACTGACCCAAAACCAGCAGGCCTTCCTGATCGGCACGCTCGCCGCCGCTTACGCCGAGGCCGGCAGGTTCGATGACGCAACGGCAGCCGCCCAAAAGGCGCACGATGTGGCCCTTGCCAGTGGACAAAAGGAAATCGCCGACCGCAACGAACAACTCATGGAGATTTACAAGTCGGGCCGCGCCTTCCACATGGATTCCCAGACGGCCACTCAAAAATCCAATCCGTGAAAAGTGGAGGCTTCTCTCAATTTGGAATGGAATTTTCCAAACATGAAACTTGAAACCTGAAGGCTGAAGCCCGAAACTCTGCCCATGCGTTTCATCGGCAATGTCATTGAAAAATTGCAGCGGCATCCCAAGCGGGTCGTCTTTCCCGAAGGCGAGGAGCCGCGCATTTTGCAGGCCGCGCGGCAGTTTTACGCGCTGCGGCTCGGCGCGCCCATCGTGCTCGGCGACCACGCGAAGGTGCGGAAGACCGCCGCAAGACACTGGACATTTCCCTGGACGGCATCCGCATCATCAATCCCGCCGACAGCGAGGATCTGGGCAATTTCGCCACGCGCTTTCATGCGTTGCGCCGCGAAAAAGGCATCCGCCCCAACGAGGCCCGCGAGGCAATGCTCCAGCCGAATTATTACGGCACGATGATGCTGGCCATGCATCAGGCCGACGGCGTGATTTCCGGCGGCTTCGCACATCATCAGCAGCCTGTTGCGGCCGCTGTTCCAAATCATCAAAACCGTGCCGGACATCACCGCGGCATCGTCCTGCATGGTCATGGAAGTTGAGAATACGCGCATTGGCGAGAATGGCGTGCTGTTCATGGCGGATTGCGGGGTCATACCCGATCCGACCGCGGAGCAACTGGCGGACATTGCCTTGAGCACCGCCTGGCTGGCGCGGCACATGCTCGGTGTGCGGCCCCGCGTGGCGATGCTCTCCTTTTCAACCAAGGGCAGCTCCGCCCACGCGTCCGCCGGCAAGGTGCAGGCCGCCACCGCTCTGGCCCGGCACAAGGCGGAACAACGGCGCGTGGAGGCCGACTTCGACGGCGAGTTGCAGGTGGACGCCGCGCTGGACCCGGAAATCGCCGGGCGAAAATTGCAGGAGAGCAAGGTGGCCGGGCGGGCGAACGTGTTGATTTTCCCCGATCTGAACTCCGGCAACATCGCCAGCAAGCTGATGCGGTTTGTCGGGCCACGGCAACGCCTACGGCCAGATTTTGCTCGGGCTGAACCGGCCCGCGGCGGATGTCTCGCGCGGTTCGAACGCGCACGACATTCTCGGCGTGGCCGCAATCGTCGGCGTGATGGCCGTCAATTATCAAAACCCTCTACCCGGAAGCGGACCCGAAACTGCCCGGAGAATGAACGATGGAAAATATCCAACATTCAACATTTAACGTCCAACGCCGAACGCCGTGGCGCCTTCCGATTCATTGGGTGTTCGATGTTGAATGTTGAAAGTTCAGAACTTTGAAGCATGAACACTTCAACGCCGCGAGTTTTCATCGCCGCCACGCGCCAGAACGACGGCAAGACCACCGCCTCGCTCGGGCTGATCGCGGCGTTGCAGAAATATTTCCCGCGCATCGGATACATCAAGCCCGTCGGCCAGCGTTTCGTCCAGATTGAGGAGCAGAAGATTGACGAGGACACCGTGCTGATGGACGCGGTGTATCAGCTGAACTGCCCGCTCGTGGACATGAGCCCGATTGCCGTCGAGCCGGCGTTCACGCGGAAGTATCTCCAGTCCGCCAACAACGAGGCGCTGGTCAAACGCATCCAGAACGCCTTCGACCGCGTCTGCGTGGGAAAAGGATTTTGTGTTGTGCGAGGGCAGCGGCCACGCGGGGGTCGGCTCGGTGTTCGATCTTTCCAACGCGCAGGTCGCCAAAATTCTCGGCGCAAAGGTCATCATCGTCACCCAGGGCGGCATCGGCAAACCGATTGACGAAGTCTGCCTCAACCGGGCGCTGTTTGAAAAGGAGGGCGTCGAAATCATCGGCGTCATCATCAACAAGGTGATCGAGGAAAAGATACCCGAAATCACCCAGTTCGTCCGGCGCGGCCTCAAGCGCAAAGGCCTCGACCTGCTCGGTGTCCTGCCGCACGAGCAGATTCTCTGCAATCCGACGGTGGATTTGATCCGTGACGAATTGCACGCCGAATTGCTGAACCAGCCGCCGACCCTGCACGCGCCGGTGGACAGACGTGATCGTCGGCGCGATGGGCGCGCACAACGCGATGCAATTCTTCCGGCGCGGCGTGCTGCTCATCACGCCCGGCGACCGCGAGGACATCCTGCTGGCAGCCGGCGCCATGACCAATCCGGCGAGCGCGGAAAAGATGGCCGGCATCGTTCTCACCGGCGGCATCCGCCCCGGTGAAAACGTGATCAAAGCCCTCCAATCCATGCCCATTCCCGTGCTGCTGGCAAAGGAGGACAGTTACCGGGTGGCTTCCAAAGTCCACAATCTCACCGTGAAAACGCAGCCCAGCGACGCCGAGAAGATTTCGCTCATCCGCGACATCGTCGCAAAAAACGTGAACGTGAAAAAAATAATCGAATCGTTGTAATTTGTTGACGCGGACTTCACCGATTTCCAAGGGCATCATTTTAAAATCAATTCGTGAAAATCCGCGCAATCCGTGTCAAAATAATTCGATGAAATTACCCGTTTCTCCAAATCTGGAAAATCTGCCGGTGTATCAGCCGGGCCGGCCCATCGAGGAAGTCGCGCGCGAGCTCGGCCTGCCCGCCGAAGACATCATCAAGATGGCGTCAAACGAAAATCCGTTCGGCCCGTCGCCGCTCGCTCTCGCCGCCATGCAAAAGGCGCTGGCGGGCGTGAATCTTTACCCCGACGGCAACGCGTTTTATCTGAAGCAAAAGCTCGCCGCCAAGCTCGGCGTCGAGCCGGCAAATCTTGTGCTCGGCAACGGCTCGAATGAAATCATCGAATTCGTCGGCCACGCGCTGCTCGGTGGCTGCGGCGCCCACGCCGCGGAGGTTGTCGTCTCACAATACTGCTTTGCCGTCTATCCCATCGTCACGAAATTGTTCGGCGCGAACCTCGTCACCGTTCCGGCGAAAAACTACGGACACGATTTGCCCGCAATGCTGCGCGCCATCACGCCGCGCACGCGCATCGTTTTTGTCGCGAACCCCAACAATCCCACCGGCACGCTCGCGCCGCGCGAGGAACTCATCCGGTTCGTCAATGAAGTGCCGGACGATGTGCTGCTGGCGATGGACGAGGCTTACATCGAATTTCTTGACAAGCCGCTGGATTTGGTTCCGCTGGTGCGGTCCGGCACGCGGAAGAATCTGATTCTGATGCGGACATTTTCCAAGATTTACGGTCTGGCCGGCCTGCGCATCGGCTACGGCATCACGAATCCTGAATTTGTCGCCGCGCTCGAAAAAATCCGGCAGCCGTTCAACATCAACCTGCTGGCGCAAACCGCCGCGCTCGCCGCGCTGGACGACGCCGAACACGTCCGCAAAACGCGGTCGAATAACTTTGCCGGGCTGGAATATTTTGAGCAACGCTTTTCGCGGCTTGAAGCTCGAATTCATCCCGTCGCACGCCAATTTCATCCTCGTCCGCGTCGGCGAAGGCCAGAGGGTCTTTGAGGCGATGCAGAAACAGGGCGTGATTGTGCGGCCGATGGGCGGCTATCAATTGCCGGAGTGGATCCGCATTTCCGTCGGCACGCCCGAGGAAAACGAGCGGTGCCTGGCAGCCCTGAAAGCGTCGCTAAAATAATTGATTTGAATCGCGCCCGAAACAAGCTAGTTATTCCGTGTTGAAATGAAACCGACCGACCTGCGGGGCATCCTGCAATACATTCCGCAATTCCGCGACAAGACGTTCATCCTCGCGGTGGACGGCGCCATCGTCACGGACGAGAACTTCGCCACGCTGCTGCTGGACGTGGCGGTGTTGCGGTCGCTGAACATCCGCGTCGTGATCGTCCACGGCGCCTCGGCGCAAATCCGCGCGCTGGCCGACGAGCAGAAAATCACGCCGTCCAACCTCGACGGCTCCGGCATCACCGACGCCGCCACGCTCAAGCTCGCGCTCACCGCCGCGAACCGGCTCACGCACGAGATTCTCGAAGGGCTTTCGGCCAACGACCTGCGCGCCGCCAGCACGAATGTCATCATCGCGCACCCGGTGGGCATCATTCAGGGCGTGGACCAGCAGTTCACCGGCAAGGTCGAGCGCGTGGACGTGGAATTGCTCCAGACGCTGCTCACGCAGGACATCATTCCGGTCATCCCGCCGCTGGGCTTCGACGGCGATGGCAGGACGTATCGCCTCAATTCCGACGCCGTCGCGTTCGCCGTGGCGGAGGCGCTGAAGGCGATCAAATTGATTTTCATCACGACGCAGGACGGCATTCTCGTCCAGGGCCGGGTCATCCGGCAAATGCCGGTGGCCGACCTTGAATCCGTCCTCGCGCTGCAAAAGAACGACATCGCGCCGGAACAGCTTTCCAAGGCGCTTCACGCTGTCACCGCCTGCAAGGCGGGCGTGCCCCGTGTCCACATCATCAACGGCCGCGTGGAAGAGGGGCTGCTCGCCGAGGTCTTTTCCAACGACGGCATCGGCACGTTGATTTACGCGAACGAATACCAGCAAATCCGGCCCGCGAAGAAGAAGGACATCCGGGCGATCCAATTGCTCACCAAGACCGGCGTGGAGTCTGACGAACTGGTCCGGCGCACGCGGGGGGTGATCGAGAAAAATCTCGGCGACTATTTCATTTTTGAAATAGACAGGAACCCGGTCGCGTGCGTCGCGTTGCACGTTTATCCCGAACAGAAGAAAGGCGAGCTGGCGTGCCTTTACGTCAATTCCTCGCATGAAAACCGGGGCATTGGGCGCAAGCTGATCCAGTTCGTCGAAAACAAGGCGCGCGACATGGGCTTGAGCGAACTGCTCACGCTCTCGACGCAGGCGTTCACGTATTTTCAATCCAAAGGCGGCTTTGCCGAGGGCACGCCCGACGATTTGCCGCCCGCGCGCCGCGAAAAATACGAGCAAAGCGGGAGAAATTCCAAGGTGCTCGTGAAGAAATTGGCGAAGACCGTTTGATCGCGTGTGACGTGGCTACGGCGCGTATTGCCTGAAGCGCGCAATCAACCTCGGAGTGCCGTTGCCGGGTTGATTTAATGCAAAGGCGGAAAGGCGCAACCAATGTTCAGAGGCTTTGGCGTCCTTGCGCCTTGGCATTAAAATGTCACCGCCGCAGCACCCTCGTGCAGACTCGCCGCCCAATTTGCCCATCATCTTCTGGAACTTGCCCGTTACGCTGCTGTCAAATCCGGCGTGTCTTTCAAAGGCATGAGCTTTTCCGCGGGAACGGGCAACAACGCACGCACGGCCGTCGCGTTCGGCAAATTCCAGCGCCGTAGGTGCGACATCGTTATAGAATCGCAATCCCAAAATTCAAGCTCCGTCAGGAGCGACATATTCCGGCGAGCAGATGATGTCGCTCCTGACGGAGCTCTATTATGAGACGAAAACGGAAACTACAAATATGTCGCGCCTACGGCGCTGGAAAACCGGAGTTCAAACCGGTTGAAGCCAGACAACCGATGGCATAGGGCCGAGAACTCCGTCGCCGATGTGACAGCGCACCGCGTCGCGCACCATTTCACGCATGTTCACGACGGGTCTTCAAAGTTGATTACCTCCGCAACATCCCCGGCAGGCCGCCGCCCATGCGGGCCATCATCTTCGACATCTTGCCCATTTTTTTCATCATCGTCTGCATCTGGAAGAATTTGTTCAGCATCGTGTTCAGTTCCGTCACGCTCACGCCGCTGCCGGCGGCAATGCGGCGGCGGCGGTTGGCGTTCAGGATGGCCGGATTCTAGCCGCTCCTTTTTCGTCATCGCGCAGACCATGCCTTCCATGCGCTTGAATTCCTTTTCCTGCTTGCCGATGTCCACCTGCTTCATCGCCTCCGCGCCGCCGGGCAGCATTTTCATCACGCTCTCCAGCGAGCCGAGCTTTTTCATCGCGCGCAACTGCTCCAGAAAATCCTCCAGCGTGAACTCGCCCTTGCGCATCTTTTCCTCCATGCGCTTGGCGTCCGCCATGTCCACGGCCTCGGCGGCCTTCTCGACGAGGCTGACGACGTCGCCCATGCCGAGAATCCGCGACGCCATGCGTTCGGGATGAAACGGCTCGAACTCGTCCAGTTTTTCGCCGGTGCCGGCGAACTTGATGGGCTTGCCGGTGACGGCCTTCATGCTCAACGCCGCGCCGCCGCGCGCGTCGCCGTCGAGCTTGGTCAGGATGGAGCCGGTGATTTGCAGCGCCTGGTCGAAATGCGTGGCGACGTTGACGGCTTCCTGGCCGGTGGCGGCGTCGAGCACGAGCAGAATTTCCTGCGGCTTCACGAGGTCGCGCAGGCGGACGAGTTCCTGCACCAGCGGCTCGTCAATCTGCAACCGGCCGGCGGTGTCGAAAATCAAAACGTTGCGGCTGTTGGCTTTGGCAAAATCAAGAGCTTCGCGGGCGATTTTCTGAACGTCGGTTTCGCCGCGTTTCAGGAAAACCGGAATCTCAATTTGTTTGCCGAGCGTTTCCAATTGGTCCATCGCCGCCGGGCGATAAACGTCCGCCGCGACGAGCAACGGCTGGCGTCCCTGTTTCTGGAGCAGCCGCGCGAGCTTGCCGCTGGAAGTGGTTTTGCCGGAGCCGTGCAAGCCGACCATCAAAATGGAGCTTGGATTGGCATCCAGTTTCAGCGCCGCATTTTGCGAGCCGAGCAGGTCCACGAGTTCGTCATGGATGATTTTGACGATTTGCTGGCCGGGCTGGATGCTTTGGACGACTTCCGCGCCGATGGCCTTGGTTTTGACGCGCTCGATGAAGTCGCGGGCGACCTTGAAATTCACATCGGCCTCCAGCAGCGCCATGCGGACTTCGCGCAGGGAATCGCCGACGTTGGCCTCGGAAATCTTGCCGAGGCCGCGCAGGTTGCGGAAGGCGTTCTGGAGCTTGCTGCTTAACGAATCGAACATTCCATCAGCCTAGGCTAAAAGCGGATGGATTGACAAGGCTGCGCCGCGCGATTGCACCGTTTGGGCTTAACTGGATTGATTTAATTGGCGGGAGGCCATGGCGCCGGTAGCTGCGACGCCTTCGTCGGCAGCACCATCGGGCAAACCAAATGGTGGGCATGGATTTTCGCGCGACGAGGGCGTCGCGCCCACATTCTGCGACGGGGCGTCGCAGCTAACCGTTCCGGCTTAAACGGTCTTGAATTCCGGCTCGCCGGAAAATTCAGCGTTTCGCTGTTCACAAACGGCTGGAAACGTCTAAACTGCGTCATGTTCCGAGTTGCGACAGGCGCCCTCGTTTTTCTGGGCGGGTTTGTGGTCATGGTTCTGGAAATGATCGGCGTGCTTTATCTGGCCAAGGATTTCGGCGGTTCGTTTTACGTGTGGACGAGCCAGATTGGGGTGATTTTGATGGCGCTGTCGCTGGGCTACGCCATCGGCGGCTCGCTGGCCGACCGGTTCCAACGGACGGCTTTTCTGGCCGCGCCGCTGGCCGTGGCCGGCATTTTCATTTTCTGCATTCCGCAAATTTCGCCGCCGCTCATCAACGCGATTGTGAACCGCCATCCAGCCGGGCCAGGACATTTCCATGTTGTGGATGAAAGTGGATCCGGCGTTTGGCAGCGCGGTGATTTTTTTCCTGCCGTGTTTCGTGCTGGCGCTTCTGTCGCCTTACATGATCCGCATCACGGCGCGGCAACTGGACAAGGTGGGGATGATCAGCGGCCTGATTTACGCGGCCAGCACGGTGGGCAGCATCGGCGGGGTGTTTGTCTCCGGCTACATTTTGATTGATTACCTGACCGTCACGGCCATTTTCCGGGCGATGGGCATCCTGGTTTTAATTCTGGCCGGGCTTGCGCTGGCGATGGATTTCTGGCTCGGCGGCAATTGCAAGGCCGATGCGAAGGAACCAAAACGCCCGGACGCCGGATGAAAATCGCCCGATTGGGTCGCGCGATGGAAATGGTTGTAATTTATCGCCGATGAGGAGCGTCCAATGAAATGAATGAACATGAAAACAAACGTTCGCCGCCGCGCAATCGGCCTTCTGATTCTGCTGGCGCCTTTTGTGTGCGGCGCGCAGAGGGTGGTGCAATTTGACCGCATTTCCGCCTACCATCACATCCAGGTTTATGATGAAGACGGGAAGCGGACGTTGAGTTTCAACGGTTCGTGGGAGACGACGATGTCGTTGGCCGATCCGCTGGCGGGGCATTTTGAATACACCGAGTATTTCCAGATGCCGTGGCTCTGGAACACCAACATCCATCGCGTGCTGATGGAGGGATTGGGCGGCGGCAGCACCCCGCGCGCCTACCAGCATTACTACACCAACGTCATGGTGGACGTGGTGGAGATTGATCCCGTCGTCGTCGCAGGTCGCCAAGAAATATTTCACCGTCACGGAAACGCCCAACCTCGTCATCCACACCAACGACGGGCGCGTTTTTCTGCGCCAGACCACAAACGTCTATGACGTCATCCTGATGGACGCCTATTCCACGACGCGCTACGGCTCGTCACTGCCGCGCCAGTTGACGACGAAGGAATTTTTCGCGCTGGCCAGCCAGCATTTGAGCACCAACGGCGTGCTCGCCTACAATGTCATCGGGCAGATTCAGGGCTTCCGCGCCAATGTCATCGGAGCGATTTACCGCACGATGCATGAGGTGTTCCCGCAGGTTTATATGTTCCCCGCCAATGAAAGCCAGAACATCGTGATCATCGGCACCAAATCGAAGGAGCATTACGACGATCGTGCGGGTCTGGGATCAAGCGCGGCGCCCTCATCCGCTCTGGAACGGTGACGCTTCCCACATTCAATCTTCGCTCGAGAAACTTCGTCAACACACCGCCGCCGAACGTTGACCAGTCGCCGGTTCTGACCGACGACTATGCCCCGATTGACAGCCTTCTAAATGGCACTCAATGATGGTTTCCATTGCCGCCGCCGCTCCGGATGCGCTGGCAGGATAAACATTGCGGTGGCGCGGCCTTATTGACGCGACACATGACACGAGAATTTTGAGCGAATCCGGTTTTGGATTGGCCGCGAGGGCGACGGCGGCGGCGGTTTCATCCAGCGGAAAACGGTGCGTGATCAATTGGCGCACATCGAACCGGCGGGAAAAGACGAGCCGGGCGACCTCGTCTTGCAGCGTGAAGTCGGAGGAGTAGCTGCCGATCAGGTCTTTTTCATCGAGGCAGATGGAGGCCAAATCGAGGCTGAAGGCTGAAGAATTTTCAACATGGCCGGCGCGTTTGGTGTGTGCAAACAACAAAATCTGTCCGCCGCCGCGAACGAGCCGGACTGCCTGCGTGACGGCGGCATCGGAGGGGACGGCGATCACCGCAGCAGTCCAAGCGCCGGTCCATGGCCCGCCGGCTTCAGTCCGGCGTCTGATTGCACGACTGCGGACTCTGGGCTGCTGGACTGCGAGACTAATTCGCGTCCATTTCGCGCCGAATTTTTTCGCCAGTTTCAGCCGGGCTTCGAGCATGTCGCTGGCGAGCACATTGATGCCGTGGAGCCGCAGGATTTTGGTGAACATCAGGCCGATGGGCCCCTGGCCCGCGACGAGGACGTTGTCGCCGGGCAGCAGGTTCAGGCGTTTGACGGCCTTGAGGACGGTGTTGACCGGTTCGAGCATGGCGCCTTCCTCGAAGGAATTTCGCGCCGGAATTTTCACGACACCCGGCAGGACAAACGGCATGACACGGACGAATTCGGCATAGCCACCGCCCGCCGGCTCGAAACCGGCGGTGATGCCGGTGCGCTTGTAGGTTTCACATTGCGCAAAGGCGCGGTGGCGGCAGAAATGGCAGTCGAGACACGGGACGTGATGATGGAGCGCCACGCGGTCGCCGATTTTGAATCCCCGCTTTCCGCTCCCCGTTCCGAGCTTCACGATCGTTCCGGCGGTTTCGTGGCCGAAGATGCGCGGCGGCGCGACGGTGCCGTGCTGGATTTTTTTGATGTCGGTGGGGCAGACGCCGCAGACGGCGACCTTGACGAGGAGTTCATTCGCGCCGATGCGCGGGACGGGCACGGTTTCAAGGCGCAGGTCGTTGACGCCGCGATAAACGACCGCGCGCATGGTTTTTGGGATGTCGAACACGGGGAATTCTTAACGCAAAGGCGCGAAAACGCCAAGACGCAAAGGATTTTAATTATTCGGACGGTCGCCGTGCGAACCGGACGCTTGTTTCCGCCGGGAAGTGAATTATCCTTTCCGAAGTGAAAGAAAAGTGGAACAAGCTGCTGCCGGTGTTGTTCGTCGCGGTGTTTGCGGTTTCGCGAATTCCAGGCTTGATGCCGGCCAATTTCAGTGTCGCCTACGCGTTCGCATTCTGCGCGGGCGTGTATTTTCGCGGGCGCGATGGCGTGGTGGCTGCCGCTGGGCGTGATGGCGGCAACGGATGCCGGACTGAACGTTTTTTACTACCACGTCCCGCCCTTTGGCTTGAATCTGCTGCTGAATTACGCGGTCTTCGCCGCGCTCATCGGGCTGGGCAAATGGTTCGGCAGCCGCGCGCGGTTCCTCAAACTGCTTTTCGGCGGCCTGCTCGGCGCGGTGATTTTTTATCTCGCCACAAACACGCTGTCGTGGCTGCAAGACCCGGCCTATACCAAGACGATTGCCGGCTGGATTCAGGCGCTGACGACGGGGCGGCTGGACGTGCATCCGACCACGTGGGAAATGTTCCGCAACACGCTTGCGAGCGGCGGGCTGTTCACCGCACTCTTTGCCGGCGCGGCGAAACTGGCCGCGTCCGCCGAGTCGCCCGCCGACAAAACCGCCGGCGCACGCGCGCCGGAAAAAGATGGCGAGACCGAGGCGCACCCGGAGGAGGCGGAGGCATGATAACAAAAAGGCCAAAGGCTGAAGGTTAATTTCTAAATTCAGCCTTCAGCCATTAGAATCTGGCCGTTTATGAACATCGGCATTCTTTCCGACACGCACAATTTTTTCGACCCGAATATCGCGGAGCTGTTCGCGGGCGTCAGCCACATCCTGCATGCGGGCGACGTGGGCAATGCCCCGATCATTGCGGAACTGGAAGCCATCGCGCCTGTCACCGCGGTTTATGGGAACACCGACATGAACCTGCCGTTCAAGGAAACGGAGATTGTTGAACTGGCCGATCGAAAATTTCTCGTTCACCACATCGTGAACCCGATTGCACTGGCGGAGAGGGTGAAGGACCGTATTGCGCGCGAACGGCCCAATGTCGTTGTCTTCGGCCACACGCACCAACGGTTTTGCGAAACGTTCGGCGGCATTTTATTCGTCAACCCGGGCTACGCGGGCAGGCCGAAATTCGGCGTTCAACGAACCGCGGCCATCCTGCATTGCGGCGAAAAAGAAACGCGCGCGGAATTTCTGCCGCTGTAATCCACGGACACCATTTCAAGATTCAATACGGCAGCGGAAACTTCGCCGTCAGTTCGCGCACGCGGGCGCGAACCTTGTGCGCGGACTCGACATTCTTGATGTCCAGCAGCACTTCGGAAATCATGTCGGCGATGGCAGCCATTTCCGCCTCCTTCATGCCGCGCGTCGTGACCGCCGGCGTGCCCAGCCGGACGCCGCTGGCCTGGAACGGCGAGCGGGTCTCGAACGGAATCGTGTTTTTGTTGACGGTGATGCCGGCTTCGTCGAGCGCCGCCTGACATTCCTTGCCGGTCAGGTTTTTCACGCCCACGTCCACGAGCATCAGATGGTTGTCCGTGCCGCCGCTGACAATCCGGTAGCCGTTGCGCTTCATGCCGTCGGCCAGCGCGGTCGCATTTTTCACGATCTGCTGCTGGTAATTTTTGAATGACGGCTGCAGGGCTTCGTGGAGACAAACCGCCTTGGCCGCGATGACGTGTTCCAGCGGCCCGCCCTGGATGCCGGGGAAAACCATCGAATCAATTTCCTTCGCGTTTTTCTCGCGGCACAAAATCAATCCTCCGCGCGGCCCGCGCAACGTCTTGTGCGTCGTGGTCGTCACGAAATCCGCGTGTGCGATCGGGCTGGGGTGCAGACCCGTCGCCACGAGGCCCGCGATGTGCGCAATGTCGGCCAGCAAATACGCGCCGACTTCACGCGCGATTTCGCCCATGCGCTTGAAATCAATGATGCGCGGATAGGCGCTGGCGCCGACGGTGATCATCTTCGGCTTGTGCTCGCGCGCCATCGCGGCGAGCTGGTCGTAATCAATCCGCTCGTCGTCCTTGCGGACGCCGTAGTGGACGATTTCGAAAAATTTGCCGGAGAAATTCGCCTTGTTCCCGTGCGTCAGATGTCCGCCGTGGCTCAAATCCATCGTGAGCAGCTTGTCGCCGGGTTTGAGCACGGCAAAATAGACGGCCATGTTCGCCTGGCTGCCGGAATGGGGCTGGACGTTGGCGTGCTCCGCGCCGAACAATTGTTTCGCGCGGTCAATGGCGAGCTGCTCGATGGTGTCAATGAATTCGCAGCCGCCATACCAGCGTTTCTTCGGATAGCCCTCGGCGTATTTGTTCGTGAGCACCGAGCCTTGCGCTTCCAGCACGGCGGGACTGACAAAATTTTCGCTGGCGATCAACTCGATGTTTTCCTGCTGGCGCAATTTTTCGTGGTCAATCGCCGCGGCCACCTGCGGGTCCACGTTGCGCACTCGCAAGGTCGGCGGGCGCAAGGTTGATATCCATTTTATTGACGCGGCGTTCGTGTCGGCCACCCTCGAATTTGGCGGCAATGAAAGCGTCGAGAATTTTGACGGCGTCTTCCGGTGGCGTGGTTTTGCCGCGCAAGGCAAAGCACGTTCGCGTCGTTGTGCTGGCGCGACAATGTGGCAGTGGCGGCGTCGCTCGGCCAGCGCCGCGCGGATGCCCGCAACCTTGTTCGCCGTGATGCTAACGCCGACGCCGCTGGTGCAGACCAGCAGGCCGAATTCCGCCTCGCCAGTCGGCGACGGCCATCGCGGCAACGGCGGGCGCATAATCAGGATAATCGTCCGCCGGATTCCATGTCGAGTGGGCGCCGAAGTCCATCACGGTCAGGCCGCGTTGCTGCAGATGCTTCTTCAGCGATTCTTTCAATTCAAAGCCGCCGTGATCGGCGCCGAGGGCGAAGTTGACGACCGCCGTGGTTTTTGCGCCGTGCGGCGCGGACAGAATTTCGTGTTGTTCCATAAATTTCAAAAGCGAGGCGACGCCTTGTTCAATTTGGTTGCGGCACGCCTCATAAATTTCATACGAGCCGCCGATCGGATCGCTGATGTCCAGTTCAAAATCCTCGAGCGAGTCGTCAAACTCGCGCAGTAAAAATGTTTTTTCCGCCGCCTGCGGATACAGCAGCCCGATCGCGTCCACGTGGCTGCGCGTCATGCCAAAAACGTAATCCGCCTGCTGCAACAGCGCCGTCGTCAGCGCGCGGCTGCGCTGGCCGGAAATGTCAATGCCCCGTTCGCGCATGGCCGTCACCGAATGGGCCGTCGGCGGCTGGCCGTCCACCGCGCCAAGACCCGCCGACAGCACGCGGAACTCGCCGCGCCCCGCCGCGGCGTGGCGGAACAGCGCCTCCGCCATCGGGCTGCGGCAGACGTTGCCGGTGCAGATGAACAAAATGGTTTTCATCCCGCTAAAACTCCAAAGTGATTTGCAAATGGCCAATCGTCAATCCTGAATGTGGCATGTGGCAAAATGAATAAGAAGCGACGGCCGGCATTTCGGCCGCAGTTTCACTTGTGATTTAATTTTTATTTGAATGCAAAATCGCCAGTCCCCTGATGAAATCCACGCCGCGCGCCAGGACCGGGTCGTGGATGAACGGTTTGGGCGGTTCGGCGGCAGGCGCGGCCTGGGGAGATTCGTCCGCGCCGCCTGACCGGAGCCTCTCGCGCACCAGATCCGCCTCGCTCGTGTGATCCACAAACGGCAGCAGATTGTTCGTCAGCCCCGCGGAATTCGTTCCGTCCGGCGTTGCGGTTCCGAAGGGATTTTCCAGGTATTTTCTTTCGTCCTCGATTGCGACGGCAACCGCAATGTCCGGTTTGACTTCCGTCGAACTGCCAAAAATCAGGCCGGCGCGCTCCCCGCGCAAATCCTCCGCCAGCTTCGCCGCCGCGCCGCGTGTTTCGCCGTTGACGAGAATCGCCATCGGCAGTTTTTTCGCCGCGAACAAATCCGCCGCCGCCTTTGCCGAATCCAGATCATCGCCGTCCGCAAAGCGCAAATCCAAAACCGTGCCCGCGATTTTATTTGAAACCGCCAGCGCGCTTTGCGCCGCGCGGATTTCGTCCGCCAGATTGCTTCCGACCCGGCCGACCCGCAGATACGCCACGTTGCCCTCCAAAACTGTGGATTTGGCCAGCAAATTCTCCACCGCGGCCGCGCGGGACGGAATTTGCACTGCCAGCAAACCAGCCAATGCCATGGCCGTAAGTATTGAGAAACGCCGTGTCATTCTGACACCAAATTGCGCGAGAAAACGGCGAAAGTAAAGGTGCTTGCGCACTGCTATCAGTTATTTTTTGTCGGATTTGGCCTGTCGGCGGCGATATACTTTCAAAAATGACAAGCGATTTGGATTTGCTGCGGCAATTCGCGCGGGAAAATTCGCAGGACGCCTTTGCCGAAATCGTCCGGCGGCATTTGAACCTCGTCTATTCCGCCGCGCTGCGGCAGGTCCGCTCGCCGCAACTGGCCGAGGAGATCGCGCAATCCGTCTTCGCCGACCTCGCGCGCGTGGCGGCGACGCCCTCGTCGCCGTTGAGTGGCTGCGACGCCTCATCGCAGATACGCCTGACGCCGTGGCTTTACGCCGTCACGCGCCGGACGGCGATTGATGTCATCCGCAAGGAATCGCGCCGCCAATTGCGCGAACAAATCGCCGTGGAGATGAACAACATGAATGCGACCGCCAACGACTGGACGCAAATCGAGCCGCTGCTCGACGACGCGATGGCCGCGCTCGACGAAACCGACCGCAGCGCGGTTCTGCTCCGCTATTTTGAAAACAAAAGCCTGCGCGAAGTCGGCGAAGCCTTGGGCGCGTCCGAAGACGCCGCGCAAAAGCGCGTGAGCCGCGCCGTGGAACGCTTGCGCGAATTTTTCTCGAAACGCAATGTGACGATTGGCGCGAGCGGATTGGCCGTTTTGATTTCCGCCAACGCCGTTCAATCCGCGCCGGTTGCGACTGGTAAGGACGGTTATTGTAGCAGCCATTGCCAACAACATTCCGGCCAGTGTTCTTGCTTTGACAAAAGGAACATCGAGTTTATTGACATGGACGAAGACAAAAATGGTGATTGTTGTCTGTGCTGGAATCTTGACGGTGACCGGCATTGTTGCAACCTCGGCATTATTTTTTGCTGGTGCCGGCCATCCGACTCGCGAAGCGGGAAAAATTTTAGAGCGTGTGAGTCAACAATACTCATCGTTTTCCTCATTTGATTGCACCGTCAATGCAGTCGAAAATATTGATGGTAAAACATTGACTGTTTTCTGCACGATGCGGCTGGGCAAAACCGATCTTTACTTCGTTGAATACGAACAAGACGCTCCGACGTTCACCAACAAAGCCGCAATCTGGTCAGATGGCACGGGCGATTATTGGACAAATACGGTGACAGGAAACACAATCAAACAGCCGATCCCTGGTCCAGATGAGAATTTTTCTTTCATAACAGCTGATTTTACAGAAGGGGCTACGTTGGTTGTTCCTTCGATGTTCTACAGATTCCCGACGCGCGTTCTGTGGACATACTGGAATTGGCTCTTTGACGGAACCAACTGGTCTCGAAAGGCGCTTTTCACAAAGGAACTGGACGAAAAGGTGGGAACAAATGATTGTTATGTTGTCTCGATTGAAAACGTTGATAAAGGAACAAGTCAAAAAATGACGCTTCTGGGTCGGCAAGGAGGATCTTCTGATTCACAAAAGCCAGCAACGGATTATGCCTCAAACCGGTGGCGTAATTTTGTTCAGTCAAATAGTGTTGATGGCATCGCCTACTCCTCAAAATAACTATCGTCAACGCTTTCGCCGCGATGTCGCGGCGGAAATGCGCGCCGTCGAAATGGATTTTCTCCACGGCGGCGTAGGCGGCGGCTTGCGCGGCTTTCAAATCTTTGCCCAACGCGGTCACGCCGAGGACGCGGCCGCCGTTCGTCACGATTTGGCCGTCTTTCAACGCCGTGCCGGCGTGGAAGACTTTTGTGCGCGGCAATGCGCTCGCCGCGTCGAGGCCGGTAATGATTTTTCCCTTCGCGTAACTGCCCGGATAACCGCCGCTGGCCATCACCACGCAAACGGCCGCTTCCGGTTTCCATTTCAATTCGATTTTGCCCAGCGTGCCGCTGGCGCTGGCGTCGAGCAGTTCGACCAGATCGTTTTCCAGGCGCGTCAGATAAACCTGTGTCTCCGGGTCGCCAAAGCGCGCGTTGAATTCCAAAACCTTCGGGCCTGATTTCGTGAGCATGATGCCCGGATACAGAATGCCGCGAAAATCAATGCTCTCCTCCGCGCAGCCGCGCATGAACGGCTCAAGAATCTTTCGCCCTGTTTCCGCCAATTCCGCTTCGGTCAGGAACGGCGTCGGCGAATAGGTGCCCATGCCGCCGGTGTTCAGGCCCTGGTCGCCGTCCAGCGCGCGCTTGTGGTCCTGCGACGTGGGAAACAATTTCGCCGTCTTGCCGTCGCACAGCGCGTGCAGCGAAATTTCCATGCCTTCGAGAAATTCCTGGATGACGATGTTCGCGCCCGCAGCGCCGAAGGCCTTGCTCGACCATGATTTCGTCCACGGCTTTTTCGGCTTCGGCCTGGTTGTGTGCAGATCAAAACGCCTTTGCCCAGCGCAAGGCCGTCGGCTTTCACGACGCATTTGCCGCCAAGCGACGCGGCAAAGTTTCTTCGCGGCGGTCGCATCGTCGAAAATGTCCCTGCCGCGGCGGTCGGGATGCCGTATTTCTCCATGAACTTTTGGGAGAAAACTTTGGACGACTCGAATTGCGCGGCCTTCTGGTTCACGCCCCAGATTTTCAGGCCGTGTTTTCTGGAACAAATCCACGATGCCGAGCGCCAGCGGGTTGTCCGGGCCGACGACGGTGAGATCAATTTTCTTTTCCTGCGCAAAGGCGAGCAGCTTGGGCAAATCCTCCGCGCCGATGGGAACGCATTCGACTGGCGCTGCCGTTTTTGGCGAGACGTTCCTGCGCGATGCCGGCGTTGCCCGGCGCGCACCACATTTGCGTGACGTGCGGCGACTGCGCCAGTTTCCAGACCAGCGCGTGCTCGCGTCCGCCCGAACCGATGACGAGAATTTTCATGGACGGAAGATTGAATCAGGAAATCGGGAAATCGGGAAAATATTTTTTCACGGCGGAAAGTCATTTTGATTCCTTTTTCCCCTGGCTCAAAGCCCACGCGCGACTGTCCAGACGCACACATCCTCCGCGCCGGCGGATTTCAGGACCTTCGCGCACGCGCCGGTGGTCGCGCCGGTGGTGAAAACGTCGTCCACCAGCACGATGCGCGCGCCGTCCAGACTCGTGCCGCTGCGGACCGCAAAGGCGCCGCGCATGTTTGCGGCGCGCTGCTCGCGCGTGAGCAAGGTCTGCGTTGCGGTGGGCGTGACGCGCCGGAGCAGCCGCGTGTTCAACGGGATTTTTGCGGCCTCGCTCAAATGCCGCGCCAGCCGTTCGGCCTGGTTGAATTCGCGTTCGCGTTCTTTCAACGAATGAAGCGGAACCGGCACGATGAAATTCCACGGCTCGCCGCGCAACACCGGTGTCGCCTCGCGGATGAGCAGGTCGGCGAGAAACGGCTCGAACCAGAGTTCGCGCGAGTATTTGTAGCGGTGAACCGCCTCCAGCACGATGCCGCGCGCGACGACCGCCGAGCGCGCCGAACTGAAATGAAGCTCCATCCCGCGGCAGTTCGCGCATTCAAACTCCGTCGTGATGTCGCCGGAAAACGGCAGGCCGCAGCGCCCGCAAAACGGCGGGCGGATGAAGCGCACCTGCGACCAGCAGTGGCGGCAGACGAAGCCTTCCTTGGCCGTCGCTCGTTCCGTCTCGCAAAACCGGCAGATTTCCGGATAGAAAAAACCGAGGCCGGTGTCGAGCCAGTTGCGGATGGGCGCGGCAGTTGTTGTCATCGCGGCAGCGAGAAGTGCGGGCGCTTTTCGGCGGGAAGCAAAAAATTGGACGCCGCCAATGCCAGGGCGAGCACGAGAAAGGCGAGCCAGCCGTCAAACATTTTTGCCGTGCCCCAAAACCAGGTTCCGGCGCCCGGCGCCTGGACGGCGAGCGCGCCGAAGATTTTCAGGACAAAAATCCATCCGGCGTGCAGGCCGATGGAGAAATAGAGGTTGCCGGTGCGCTGGTAGGCGAGGCCGAGCAGGGCGCCCGCGAGGGTGAGCGTGAAAAAACCGGGCACGAGCGCATGGAAATCGGCGAACCCGCCCAGGACGCGCGGCAGCAGAACGAGGCCGGAATTCCAGCCGAGGCGCGCCGGCGAGATCCGCGCGCTGGAGAAAGTGGACGAGCGCGTAAATCACGCTGCTGGCAGCCAGCGCAAACGGCCAGTAAAGCACGCGGCGCAGTCCGCCAAAAATGCCGCCGCGGAACAGGATTTCCTCCATCACGGCGACGACGAGCGCCGTTCCCGCCGCGCTGAAAACGGTTGAAACCATTTTATGCGCATCCATTGTTTTGGCGAAATGGAAACCGCCAAATCCGGTGGCGATTCCGGCGACGATGGCCAGCGAACCGAGGCCGAGCAGCAATCCGCCGCCGAGTTTGTTCCACTGGCCGTAAGGCGGCGTGATTCCGACTTCGCGCCACGTCTTGGCGCCGAGCGCGCGAAGGAGCGGCCAAAGCCCGGCCAGCGCGAGGATCAAGAAGGAGCGGTCGAGGAACCGGTGGAACGGCGCGCCGGCAATGTGGGGAAAGGCGCGGGCGAACTGTTGCGCCAGCCAAAAAAGCCACGGCGCCAGCAGCGCGCCGCCGATGAAGACCGCCGCGATATAAATGACCAGCGCCCGGAGAGGTCGCATGGCGTGAGAATACTTTTCTCCGCCCGGCGAGCCAAGCTAGATTTGATGCAATCCGAACTGGATCAATTTTTCGCGCATCGTCAGCCGTGAAATGCCGAGCCAGCGGGCGGCCTTGGCTTGATTGCCATTGGCCAGTTCGATGGCGCGGCTGATGAGAACGCGTTCGGCGGTTTCCTGCAAGTGCAGGTAGGCATCCGCCAGTTCGCCGCGTTGCGCGGCGGCAATCAATTCATCCGCGTATTCCTGAAGGGATTTTTCCGTGGAAGCCGCCGGCGGGTCGGTTTTGGCGAGCGCCGCGCGGACGTGCTCGACGCCGATGGTGTAGTTTTGCGCCAGCAGCAGAATCTTGCGGATGACGTTCTCCAGTTCGCGCACGTTGCCCGGCCAGGATTGGGCCTGCAAAAATTCAACCGCGTCCGGATGGATGGCCGGATTTTCCACGCCGAATTCGGCGGCATATTTCTGCAAAAAGAAATTCGCCAGGTCCGGGATGTCCTCCTTGCGCTCGCGCAGCGGCGGCAGATGAATCACCACGACGCTGATGCGATAGTAAAGGTCTTCGCGAAACCGTTTTTCCCGGATGGCGGCTTCCAAATCCCGGTGCGTGGCGGCGATGACGCGCACGTCCACGGGAATGGTTTCCTTGCCGCCGAGCCGTTGCAGGCTTTTTTCCTGCAACACGCGCATCAGCTTGACCTGCGTTCCCGGCGTCATGTCGCCGATTTCGTCGAGGAAGATCGTCCCCTGGTTCGCCTGCTCAAACCGGCCGATGCGGCGCGACTCCGCGCCGGTGAACGCGCCGCGTTCGTGGCCGAACAATTCGCTTTCCAGCAGTGTTTCGGGGATGGCCGCGCAATTGATGGCGACGAACGGCGCGTTGGCGCGGTCGCTGTGCTGGTAAATCGCCCGCGCGATGAGTTCCTTGCCGGTGCCGGTCTCGCCGCGAATCAGGACGCCGACCGGTTTGGCGGCGATGCGGCCGATTTCCTTGTAGATGGACTGCATGGCGCGGCTGTTGCCGACGATGGCGTCGCGCGCCGGCCCCGTCGCGCCGATTTGCACCGGCTCGGACATGAGCCGGCTCGCGGAGACGGCCTGTTCGACCAGTTCGAGCAGCGCGGGCATTTCAAACGGTTTGACGAGATAATCGTAGGCGCCGGATTGGGTGGCTTCAATCGCCGTTTCGGTCGTGCCATGCGCGGTCATCATGAAAATCGGCAGCCGCGGCCGCGCGGCGTGCAATTCGCGCACGAGTTCCAGTCCGTTCAGTCCCGGCAATTTCAAGTCCGTGATGACGACGTCGAATGCGGTGTCCTTCGCCCGCGCCAGCCCCGCGTCGCCGCGCTTTTCCACCTGGACCACATAACCTTCGTCCGCCAGCACGCGGCGCAAGGTGGTCACGATCGAATTTCGTCCTCGACTAGCAGGATTTTGGCGGGGGAGTTCATGGTTCAACGCGGGGGAGGATGATGCCAAAAGTCGTGCCGCGGCCGGCCTGGGTTTGATACTGAAGCGCGCCCTGGTGTTTTTCAACGATGCGCGCGGCAATGGGCAAGCCCAGGCCGGTTCCGGAAATCCTTCGTCGTGAAAAACGGATCGAACAGCCGCTTCTCGACCTCCGGCGGAATTCCCTTGCCGGTGTCCGTCACTTCAAGAATCACGACATCCGTCTGCCGGTCGAACAGCCGTTTCTCATCGAGACGCGCCCGCAGGGTGATGGAGCCGTCTTTGCCGATGCTGTCGGCGGCGTTTTGAATCAGGTTGATCAACACCTGTTTGATCTGCTCCGGGTCAATGCGGATTTGCGCGGGCGCGACGCCATCGAGGACGAGTTTGATGTTGGATTTTTCGAGTTCGGGTTCCATCAGTTTTTGCACTTCGCGCAACGGCTGTTCCGCCGGAACGACGACGAACTGCGGCTCGGAGGGCCGGGCGAACTGCAGGAAATCTTTGACAATCCGCTCCAGCCGGTTGATCTCGCCGGCAATGAGATTGGCGTCGTCATGTTCGGGCGTGCCGGGCTTCAGGTGTTTTTGCTGCATGATAAAGCCAGGCCTTGATGGCGGTGAGCGGGTTGCGGATTTCGTGGGCGACGCCGGCGGCAAGCATGCCGAGCGACGCCAGTTTTTCCTGCCGTTCCAGCAGTTGCCGGCTTTCCACCAACTGCACTTTCAAGGGCGCAATCATGTCCCGATAAACCACCACCGACAGCCAGGCGCCGGCGGCCAGCAGCAACACCAGCGAACCGAGCAGCGTGAACCGCAGAATGTCGAGCGATTGGGTGGTTTGGCTCTGAAACGAATCAAGGGATTCCTGATGGACTTTGGCCAGTTCGAAAACCGAGGGATCAGAATGCTCTTGGATTGCTTCTCAAAGTCCGTGAACTCGACCACGCGGATGAGGGCACTGCCGGTTGCCATAAATGATCTTGTGAATGGCATTGGCCGCCGCCACGTAATTGGTATAGACGATTTTGATTTGGTTGAGCAACGGCCGTTCTTCCTGCGGCGACGACAATCGGCTGTTGTTGATTGATCCAGCGGCCCAATTCCGTGCTGGCCGCGTCGAAATTCGTCCAGTCTTCCGGGGTCACGATAGGCCGCGTAGCGCAACACCAGGTTGTTCAAGCCGAGGATGGTCTGCTGCAAATGGTCGGCGATCTGAAAACTTTGCCATTGCACGATGGAGAATTTTTCATGCAATTCGCCGATCCGCTGCCAGGCAGCGTGCGCCGTCCACGCAATCAGCATCAAGAGCAATGCGATGGTCGAAATAAATATCGTGAGTCTTAATTTGATTCCTGGATTCATGGCCGAACCCCTCCCTTTCCAGCACTAACCATAGCATCACTTTGCGGAATGTCATTCCTGAATCCGCGTCATCCCCGTCACCGCACGCGGATTGACAGTCGCCGTCCCCAGCATAACCGGAAACAGGCGTCGGCCGGTTTCGTGTGGTCAGAAGGTTATCTGCATTGGAAAACAAGTTACCACCGACGGGCGCCGCCAGATGGTTTTCTTCAAAAATACGGCAAAAAACGACCGCCGGAACTCCTTTCAGCGGTTGGCACACTTTGCGCTTTTCGTGTTTAACAATGAACAATGGACAAATATGATGCAACAGAAACCAATAAATGGATGCCGCGAACAAAACCCCATCACGATGGGTTGCGCGCATTCAAACGGCGAACCGGACGCCGCGGCTACGACGCTCAACGTCAACGTCCGGTTTGCCCCCATTTCATCCGTGGAATTGGTTGTCAAACGGCATGCAAAGAAATACAGCGAAAAATCAGCGGTTGATTTACGGGCGTCTTTGACGACACCGCCATCAACCTCAACCTGGAGGGAATTATGAACATGAAACGTTTATTTCCAGCGGTAACAGTTCTGGCGGTGGCGATGCTGGCCGGGTGTCAACAGAATCACCCGGAAGATGACATGTCGGCGGCAACCAATTCGGCCAGCAGTCAACCCAGGGCGGGCGCGGCGGCTACGAATGATGTCAACCGCCCGCCAGCCGCGATCCCGGCCATGACCCAAATGCCCGCCACAAATAATCCGCCGACCGCCCCGTAGGAGCGGCGGCACAAACGAAAGGAACAAAAATGAAAACGACCAAAGCAAACAACTGGATGGCGGTTTGCGCGGCTGTGTTGACGGCGACCGCGGTGTTCCGCGCGTCCGCAGACCAACCGGCAACGGCTGCCAGGCCGGAACAAAGATACACCGGCACGATTAGTTCCATTGAACCCGGAGGACACGTATTGCGGGTGAAGGGAGGCTGGCTGAAGTTCAGCAAGACGTTTAATTTCGGCGACGCCTGCGCCTTCACACAGTTGGACAAAACCCCCGCCGTGGCGAACGATCTGCGACCGGGTGAAAAAGTCAAAGTCAGCTATCAGGACTCGCACGGCGTGCTGATTGCGGACCGCGTCGAGCAGGAGCCGATGCGTTTCTCGGGCATGGTGAAGGCCATTGATCCGGCCACGCGCACGTTAACGCTGCGTTCGCACGGCATGGATAAAACCTTCCAAATCGCCGACGATTGCGCCGTCGAGCTGCGCAACGACAAATCCGGCAGCGCTACCCGACATCCAGGCCGGCAACCATGTGACGGTGACTTACGAGAAGCCGGCGGACGAGCCGATGGCGCGGCAGATCGCGCAGACCAGCATTGAATTCACCGGCACGCTGACGGCGATTGACCTTGGGGAAAAAACCTTGAAGGCCAGCGCCGGGTTCAGTTCAAAGAAATTCAACGTGGCTGACAATTGCGCCATCGTGATCAACGGCAAGCCGGATGGCCGGTTGAGTGACTTGAGGCCGGACGAGAAACTGGTCTTCAGCTACAACAACATCAAGGGCGTCAATGTGGTCAACCGGATTGCGCCGGCGGGAACCGAGCCGAACCCCATCGCCACCACCACGCCAGTGCCGTGACCGGCCATTAAACCAAACCCCCATGACATTCATAAATTCCAAAAGAAAGGGGGGAATCATGAACGCCATGCTCGAATCGCCTGATGCCGCCGCGCCGTCAATGGCAGATCAGCCGGCGAAGGAGAAAATCCTGCTGGTGGATGACGAACCCGCCATTCGCCATGTGCTCACCCGTCTTCTGAGCGGGGAGGGTTACGATGTGTTGTCGGCAACCAACGGCGTCGAGGCGCTCGAGATCGCCGCCCAGACGGACTTTGATTTGGTCTTGCTGGATTTGAACATGCCGGGCATGGATGGCTGGGATGCGTTTGAGAAACTCACCTCTCGACATCCCACGCTGCCGGTGATCATCATCACGGCCCGCCCCAATCAGCACTTCACCGCACTCGCCGCCGGCACCGGGGCGTTGATGGAAAAACCGCTGGATATGCAGAAAATGTTTTTCACGATTCGCGGACTTCTGGATGAACCGGCGGATGTCCGCCTTGCGCGACTGGCCGGGCGGCCGTCCGAATTCCGTTACGTCCCGCCGAAACGGGCCAAATCCGGCGGCGAAATGAAGAATAAAACTTGAAGAAGCCATTGATAATTCCATGAAAACAATAAACATTCTGACCACGCTGGCAGTGTTTGCCGGCCTGGGCGCCCAGGCCGGCGACGCGCCGAACACCAACACAACAGCCATCCCTCAAAGAAGCCCCATGAGCCGTTCCTGGGATGACTTGGAGGGAAAATTCGGGGCCGGCCTCGTCGTTGGCGAGCCGACCGGGCCTACGGCGAAGTATTGGCTCAATGATACTTTCGCCATTGACGGGACGGTCGGCTGGTCGCTGCAAGATGACGACTCCATCTTTGTGAATGCCGATGTCTTGTGGCACGACTTTGACCTGATCCCGGCGACACGAGGAAGGTCGGCGGTGTATTTCGGCGTCGGGCCGGGCATTGAGTTTCGACGCCACGACGACAACCGTTTTGGCGCCCGCGCACCTGTCGGCATCTCGTATATGCTGGACAACAAACCGGTGGATGTGTTTGTGGAGATCGCGCCGATCCTTGATGTCTCCCCCGATTTGCGCGGGGATTTTAACGCGGGGATGGGTATTCGATTTTGGTTCTAATCCACAACCAGTTTAACCCTGAAACAACAATGAGAGCGCGGATGAAAACGCAAAAATACTCCGCGCTCCCTCTGTTGCCGGCTGACAGCTTGGCGTGTTTTGTGGGTTTGAGGCGCCGGGCTGGCATCGGATGCACCGGGAATTGCAGAATATGCGACATCTGCCATTCAAACCAATAATTCGCCTGCGGGGACGAAAATGCATCAATGGCCGCAGCGTCAAAGGTCTGGCCGTTCTTTGTCTAACGATGGTTTGTCTGGCCGCTTCCGCGATGGACCGGTGGTCGGCGCTTTCAATGATTGAAAGCGGCGATGACGACTTTGCGGTAGGGTCCGCCGGCGAAGTTTCGCGCTTTCAAATCCAGTCGGAGCTTTGGCCGGGGGGAGACCCGCGAAATGCGCGGGACGCGCTGGCCGCGGCGCGGAAAATCATGGAGCCGCGCCTGAAGAAGTTTCTCATAAGTCATAAACGTCCGGCGACGGACTTTGAGTTTTATGTTCTATGGAATGCGCCAAATGAGCTGGATCATCCAAGCAAGGCGGTCATTGAGAGGGCGCAGCGGTTTTCAAATCTTGTCCAGCATTGAACGGAACGGGTATTCATGTTTCCAATAACAAACAGTTGGCGGCAATATTTATTTGACTGAATCTCGATGGTGATTAAACGTGCGACAAGGCTGGGAGGCGCTCATGAACAAAACATTAAGGGCACTGTTGGTGGAGGATTCACTTCAAGACGCGGAATTGATTTTATCGTCATTGGAGCAGCGCGGTTTTGTTGTGTCCAGCCGCCGCGTATGGGATTCAGCCATGATGGCGACGGCATTGGCCGACGGGATATGGGATGTGATCATCAGCGATTATACCCTGCCGAGTTTCAGCGGGCTGAAGGCTTTGGAAATTTGCCGCAAGGCGGGACTGGACATTCCGTTTGTCTGCGTCTCGGGAAGAATCGGCGAAGAGGAGGCGGCTGGCATGATTCGGTTCGGCGCGCAGGACTTTGTGTCGAAAGAACATCTGAACCGCCTGGCACTGGTGATTGAAATGGAACTCAACTTGACCGAACGGCGTCGGCAGCAAAAGCAGGTCGCCAAATTCACCCGGCATTTGGCCGCCATTGTCGAGGGCACGGACGATGGAATTATTGGCAGGGATTTGTCAGGAACCATCTTGAGCTGGAACAGGTCTGCGGAAGCGATTTATGGTTACTGCGCCGAGGAAATGATCGGCAAGAATATATCCGTCATCATTCCGCCGGAAAAGTCCTGGGAGATCCAATCCATCCTGCAGCAATTGCGGCGCGGCCATCGTATCCAACGCCTGGAGACCGTCCGCGTGCGGAAGGACGGAAAATTGGCGGATGTTTCACTGACCATCTCGCCGATTTACGACGAACTGGGCCGAGTCATTGGCGCGTCCACCATCGCCCGCGACATCAGCGAGCGGCGCCGGCTGGAAGATGATCGGATATTGCTTATTAAAGACCTGGAATCTTCCATGTCGCAAGAGGGGAGTCTTTGAAAGCCCCTGCAGCCGATTGGCGCGAGTTGCAAGTCGAGCCGTGATGGCACGGGGGTTGGCGGCAATTGGAAGCCAGCTTCCGCAGCCGCTTCAAGGGGGAATTCAGCCGCAGTCACTGCCCCGGGTGTGCCCAACAGTCGCATTCGGAGCTTGAGGCGGTGTCATTGTGATTTCATATTATTTCGAATGGAGACTTGGGAGCGGGCAAGTTTAATTCGCGCGCGCCGACGTGTTGTGATAAGAAATAATCGAAATGGCGAACGGCACACAGACGGCGGTTGCGGTGGAATCCACGGCGCGGGAGCGCTTTGGCGGGCGATTTTATCCCCACGAACTTCTCAACAGCGGCGGCATGGCGGAAATCTGGCTTGTCACCGACCCCCGCGGCAAGCCGTTCGCGCTGCGCCGATTGAAAGATTCCCTCCGGTTCAATCTGCGGGCGCGCCGCCGCTTTTTTCGCGGATGCGAGGTGCTCCAGAAGTTGAACGACAGCAAATTCATCGTCGGCTATGTCGAGCACGGCAAACTGGACAGGACGCTGTTATCTGCTGATGGATTACGTCGAGGCGGAAAATTTGAAGGTGTTGTATGCGCGCCACGACCCGGTGCTGACGGAAAACGTCGCGCAAATCCTGATAGACATGGCCGCGGGGCTGGGCGAAGTCCACGAAAGCGGATACATGCACCTCGATTTCAAGCCCGAAAACGTCCTCATCACGCGCAACGGCAACGTGCGGCTGATTGATTTTGATATGGCGCAGCCGCTGCCCGAAAAGCCGAAGAAAATGTCCGACAATCCCGGCACGCCCAGCTACATGGCGCCGGAACAATTGCAGCGCAAACCGATTGACGGGCGCGTGGACATCTTTGCCTACGGAGTCGCCGCCTATGAATTGATGACCAATTACAAGCCGTTTCCCGGCGACAACCCGGCCGAAATCCTTGCCTCGCAGCTCGAACCCACAACGCCCATCCCGCCGCACGAACACAACCCGGGCATCCCCCCTGCGCTGGAACAAATCATCCTCAAGTGCCTCGCGCGGGAACCGGACCGCCGCCATCCGATGGCGGGCGTTCTCCTGCGCGAACTGCAGAACGCCCTTTACGTTTGAGGAATTTCGAAACCGGCGGGTGAATGGTTTTACCTTCGAGTTCCAACCTTCAACTTGCAGCCGTTTTCGCCTTCGGCGCGGCGGTGCTTTTGCGTTCGACCAATTCAGCCGGCTGCCGTTGTGTTTCGGCCGGCTCGCCGCGAAGCAGTTTCATCATCGCGCTGACCGCCGCGATGCCGAGGCGGAATTTCGGCTGGCGCGCAGTGGTCAGCGGCACGCGGAAATGTTCGGCCACCATGACGTTGCCAAATCCGGCCACGGATACGTCGTCGGGAATGATCAGGCCGTTGGCCAGCAATGTTTCCGCGCAACCGACGGCGACGAGGTCGTTGACGGCCTGGACGGCGGTGGCCTTGCATTTTTCGTTGAGCATCTGCAGTGCAGCCTTCGCGCCGTCCTCGATGGTGGCGCCGGCGGCAAAGACGAGTTTGTCGTCCACGTCCAGATTTTCCTCGCGCAAGGCGTGGCGATAGCCTTCAAAACGTTCGTGAGCCCAGGGCGCGGCGGGCGGGCCGGCAAGGTAGGCGATCCGTTTGTGGCCGAGCTTGAGAAGGTGCCGGGTGACGGCGTGGCTGGCGGCGAGTTCCTCGATTTCCACGCTGATGAAATTCCTGCAGAACGGCGCGGGCGGACCGAGCAGGACGGTCGGAATGTTGCGCGCGGTGATTTCCTGATAAATGCGTGCCTCGGCCTCGTAGCGATAAACCGGCGAGATGAACAGGCCGTCCACGCGCCGCGACATCAGGCGGCGGATGCCGTGCTCCTCGCGTTCGGGCAGATTCAGCGTGTGAACGAGCAGCAGGTCATAGCCGAGTTCGTGCGCGCGGTCTTCGATGGCAAAAACAATCCGGGCATAGATGGGATTGGTGGTGGATGGAATGACCAGGCCGAAGAGCCGGGTGGTTTTTCCGCGCAGACACTGCGCCGAGCTGTCCGGAACGTAGCCCATTTGCAGGGCAAGAGCCTTGATGCGCGCGCGGGTTTCATCGGAAACGTCCGGCGCGTTGCGCAACGCCTTTGAAACCGTCATCACGGAGACATTGGCTTGCTGGGCGATGTCTTTCAGGCGGACCATGTTTATTGAGTAATTCGTTAAATGGTGAAGCGTTGAATGAGCTAAACAAATTGGCGCACATCAAACCAACTATTTTCCACTCAATTTAATTAATCACCGATTTAGCCATTTCACAAATACGTGCCTCGCCAGTGCAGTTTCACACGCAGCGCTTCGAGGAAGGAACTGTCGGCCAGATGCACAAAACGCGCCGTGCGGCGGCTCCGGCGGATGGTCACTTCGTCCTCCTTTTCCAGCTCGGCCACCATTTGCCCGTCCGCGCTCAAAATGATCGAGGGCAGGGGACTGACGGCTTTGACGCGGATGGTCGAATCGAGCGGGAGAATGATGGAGCGGTTGGAAAGCGCGTGCGGACAAATCGGCGTGAGCGTGAAAACTTCCGCCGTGGGCAACACAATGGCGCCGCCGGCGGCAAGCGAATACGCCGTGGAACCCGTCGGTGAACTGACAATGAGACCGTCGCAACGGTATCGGGTGACCGGCTCGCCATCCACGCTCACGTCCAGCCCGATGAGGCGCGAGACGGTGCCGCGCCCGACGACGATATCGTTGAGGGCGGTCTCGCGGATCTGGCGGCCGCGGCAGACGCCGGTGGCTTCAATGAGCGCGCGCGACTCAAACCGGAACTCGCCGCGCCACACGTGAGTCAGCGCGCGGGCGAGGGCATCGCTGGGAACGGCGGTGAGAAAACCCAGGCCGCCGAGATTGACGCCGAGCATCGGCGTGGAGGAACCGGCGATGTCGCGCGCGACGTGCAACATCGTGCCGTCGCCGCCGAAGACGAGAATCAAATCCACCTCGCGCGCCAGCGCGGCGGCGTCCGGCGTGGTGGCGGTCTTCAATCCGGCGAGCCTGGCGGTCTGCACCTCGCAAATGACCTTGCGCCCGGCGCGGCGGACGAGTTGCGCGGCCCTGCGGACGCTGTGGGCGCAGCCGGACTTGTCCGGGTTGCCGATCAGCCCGACGCGTTTGATTTTGTCAGCAAGTTGTTTCAATGTTCTTTCTCGATCAACGCCAGAAATTCCTTGTTTCCGGCGGGACCCAGCAACGGTGATTCAACCACATTCCGCCAGCAAAGGCCAGCCTGCTCCGAGACAAATTCACGGAGTTCGTTCAGAACGCGCCCGTGGATGGCGGGGTCGGTGATGACGCCGCGCCCCTTGTCGGCCTCGGCCTTGCCCGCCTCGAATTGCGGCTTGACGAGCGCGATGATCCTGCCGTCCGGCTTCAGCAGCGGAACCGCCGGCGGCAGGATTTTTTTCAGCGAAATGAACGAGCAATCAATAACGGCGAGGTCGGCAGGCGCGAACGGCTGCGGGAATTGCGCGGCGGTGAGCAGGCGCGCGTTGGTTTTTTCCATGACGACCACGCGCGGGTCCTGGCGCAGTTTCCAAGCGAGCTGTCCCCGGCCGACATCCACGGCGAAGACCTTTGCCGCGCCGCGTTGCAACAGGCAATCGGTGAAACCGCCGGTGGACGCGCCGAGGTCCAGCGCGATGAGGCCGGCCACGTTAATTTGAAAATGTTCGAGTGCGTGTTCGAGCTTGTGGCCGCCGCGGCTGACGAATTTTTCCGGCGCGTCAAGGGTGAGCGCGTCGCCGTGGTTCACGGAATCACTCGGCTTGCGGGCGGGCTGGGCGTTGACGCGGACCTGTCCGGCGAGGATGGCGCGTTTGGCCCGTTCGCGGCTTTCGCAAAGGCCGCGTTCCACGAGCGCCTGGTCAAGTCGGGTCATTTGCAAGTGCGTTCACGCATTGTCGTCAGCGCCGTCGGTGATACCCTCGGCAACTCGGCGACGGAAGTTATGCTCGACTCGGTCATTTACAAAATTTGCATCGAAAAATGATATGCGAACAGTTCGAAGGAAATTTGCGGCCTATCTTCGTATTAGGCATTTCGGCTGTCATGGAGGAGTTTTGGCCAGAGGCTGTGGAGCACAGATAAAATCAATGCCACCAGCCCAGCCGGAATGAATATGAGAGATGCAACAGCAACGGTTGACGAATCCGATTCTGTCGACGAGGCAACCGCGACTGGAGTAAGCAGATCCACGCTGCGGCGATGAGCCACAAGCCAGTGCAAAGGTAGGAAGCGGGAATCCATCGCACAAAAACTGCAAGAAACTCGCAGGCGAAAACTGGGATAGGAACAGCCATGAAGATTATGGCTCCGATTGCCGCACCGAATGATGGCACCCGGTCCATTGCAAAGAGAAGAGTCACCGCACCGAGAACATACAGCATGAAAAGAATGATCACAATGAGCTGTAAATGGCGTGCAATCCGAAGGCACGCGAGCCGGACTCGGAAAAGCTGAGATCGATAATTCATACGAGAGGTCGAGAAACGCCTAGCCAGAAGTAGGCCGCGTTGCTTGCACGGCATCGTGCATGATAGTTTTCGCCACGGCCTTTGTTGGCATAGATTTAGAAAATCAGATTTGCGGATTTCTGTCAACGAATGTCGGCACACACAAGTTGACGCCATGCGCAACTGGACACGCATCGAAACCGTCAGTTTGCGTAGCGCAGAATTACATTCTGCTGTATCGCGGATTTGCAATCCGCCACTCCATCGCAGTTCGCACGGCCTGCCGAATGGAATTCGGCGATACGGCAGATTACAAATCTGCGCTACGGCGCGGACGCCAAATTGCGCCCGTTAACGCCTTTCACCACACTTCCACCGGCCCTTTCGGCACGGGAATTTGTGCGCGGCGGGTTGAAGCGGGTTCCGATTCGCGCATGAAGGACGCGACCATCGGCGGCGGACGGAAGCGCGGCAGCAATTCGCCGTTCTCGTCGAGGAATTGCTGCCGCCAGCGGATGTAATTTTCCAGCACGTCGTGAAATTCGGCCCGCGTGGAAATCTGCACGACGCGCTTGTTGAATTCGTGGCACGGGCCGAAACGCTTGGCATACCACGGCGCGACTTTGCGGAACATCCGGCAGCCGAGTTCCTCGCCGAAAACTTCAATCATCAAATCCAGATGCCGGCACATCACGCGCACGCGCTCGGAGAAGGATGGTTCGGGGATTTGATTTTCGTAGCAGCCGACGTGAGTCGGCTCAATATATTTTCGATTGCTGACAGTCGGTCGCCGATTTTAATTGGAGCGGACTCACGTCCGCTGCTACGAGTTTTCAAATATTCCAGCGTGTGCTGGAAAATCCACGGATCGTAAAACGCGCCGCGCCCGATGCTCACGCCGGCGCAGCCGGTTTCATCCAGCATTTTTTTCGCGGCCTGCGGCGTGATGATGTCGCCGTTGCCGATGACGGGAATCGTTTTCACGGCTTCGACGACTTTGCGGATGCCGGCGAGATTCACCGTGCCGCCAAAACCTTGTTCGCGCGTCCGGCCATGAACAAAAATCGCGGCGACACCGGCGTCTTCCAGCGCGCGGGCCAGATCCGGCGCGGTCAAATTTTCATCGTCCCAGCCGAGCCGCATTTTGGCCGTCACGGGAATTTTCACGGCGCTGACCATGCCGCGGACGAGCGCGGCGGTTTTGTCCAGTTCGGTCATCATGGCCGAGCCGCCGCCGACGTTGCAGACTTTGCGGACGGGGCAGCCCATGTTGATGTCAATGGCGGCGACGCCGCGCGCTTCGAGCATGAGCGCGGCGTCGCGCATTTCCTCCGGCACGGAGCCGAAAAGCTGGACGGCGAGCGGCGAATCGGCGGGGCGCGTTTCGATGAGCTTGAACGCCTTCGGATTTTTTTCGAGGAGCGAGCGGGCGTTGACCAGATCGGTGGTGCAAAGGCCGACGCCGCCGATTTCGCGCACGACGAGGCGGAAGGGCAGGTTGGTGTAACCCGCCAGCGGCGAGAGAAACAAATTGGATTCCAGCTTGAGCGAACCGATGCGCATCGTGTAGATTATAGCGGAATTCGTTCATTGCGAAAGCGGCAATGGCATGATACTTGTGGCGCGATCAAATGTTTGACGACGATTTCAACCAAAAGAACACGACAACCGCGGGCAGAAAAAGCCGCCGGGCGGTTTCAATGTGCCCACGTTCACCTGGGTGGCCTGGATTGCCATCATCGGCAGCATCGTGGCGTTGATGTATCGTTTACAACCACATGACGACGCAGGCCGCACACGCTGACGCAATCCGATTTTTTGCCAAAGTTCGAGTCCAACCAGATCGCGCACGCCACGATCAGCTGACAACCCGCAATCGTCGCCGGTATGTGCAGATCACCGGAACGTATTTCAAGACCGGACAAGGACGGCAACGCTCGTCAAACCGCCGGTCAAGAAGTGCCTTTCAGTCGTTCCCAACGCCATTGCTGACGCCGAAATGGAGGATGAAGCTGTTGCGTTCGGACAAGATCGACGATCGACCACGCCCAACGCGATGCTTTCGATGCTCGGCTGCCAATCTGTTGTTTTTTGTCTGCATCGCGCGTGCTGTTCTGGTTTTTCTTCATCCGGCCAGATCAAGATGGCCGGCAAGGGCGCGTTGAGCTTCGGCAAAAGCAAGGCGCGGATGCTGGCCAAGGACCGCAACAAAACCACGTTCAAGGACGTGGCGGGCGTGGAGGAGGCGATTGAGGAAGTTTCCGAACTGGTCGAATTTTTGAAGGACCCGAAGAAATTTCAAAAGCTCGGCGGACGCATTCCCAAGGGCGTGCTGATGGTCGGGCCGCCCGGCACGGGCAAAACGCTTCTGGCCAAGGCCATCGCCGGCGAGGCGGACGCGAGCTTCTTCAGCATCAGCGGTTCGGATTTCGTGGAAATGTTTGTCGGCGTCGGCGCGAGCCGCGTGCGCGACATGTTTGAGCAGGCGCGCCGCAACACGCCGTGCCTGATTTTCATTGATGAAATTGACGCGGTCGGCCGTTCGCGCGGCCACGGCCTCGGCGGCGGCAACGACGAACGCGAGCAGACGCTTGAATGCGTTGCTCGTCGAGATGGACGGCTTCGACACGCAGGAAGGCATCATCATCATCGCCGCGACCAACCGGCCGGACGTGCTGGATCCGGCGCTGCTGCGGCCCGGCCGTTTTGACCGGCAGGTCACGGTGAATCTGCCGGACGTGCGCGGACGCGAGGCGATTTTGAAGGTTCACGCCAAGAACGTGAAGCTCGCGCCGGACGTGGATTTGTCCATCATCGCGCGCGGCACGCCGGGTTATTCCGGCGCGGAACTGGCGAATTTGCTGAACGAAGCCGCGTTGCTCGCCGCGCGCTTGAACAAAAAAGCCGTCGGCATGCCGGAATTGGAAGAAGCGCGCGACAAGGTGCGCTGGGGCCGCGAACGCCGCAGCATGGCGATGACCGACGAGGAAAAGCGCGCCACGGCCTGGCACGAGGCCGGCCACGCGCTCGTCAACGTTTTGCTCAAGCACACGCATCCGCTGCACAAGGTCACGATCATTCCGCGCGGCCGCGCGCTCGGCGTCACGATGTCGCTGCCGAAGGAGGACATGCTGAACATGCGGCAGCAAGCAGGCGATTGACACGATCATCATGACGATGGCCGGGCGCATCGCCGAGGAATTTGTCACGGACGACATTTCCAGCGGCGCGGCGATGGACATCCAGCAGGCGACGCAACTGGCCAGGCGATGGTGATGCACTGGGGCATGAGCGACAAGCTCGGCAACGTGCTTTACGGCGACAGCGCAGGAATATGTTTTTCTCGGCCGCGACATGATGCGCGACGAAGGATTACAGCGAACAGACCGCGCAGGAAATTGACGCCGAGGTCAAACGCATCATTGACGAGGCGAACAACACGGCGAAGGAATTGATCAACACCAACCGCGACAAGCTGGAAATCATCGCCAACGCGCCTGCTCGAATACGAAACGCTCGACGGCGCGCAGGTGGTGGAAATTGTCCGCACCGGCACTTTCACGCCGCCGCCGCAAGCCGCCGGCGCAGATCGGATCCGATGATGGGCGCGCCCGCCGGAACGCCGCTGCCGGAAACTCCGCCCAAACCCGTGCCGCCGAAATTGCCCGGACTCGGCACGCCGGCGCCGGCGCCGGCTTGAATGTTCTGAGTATTTGCCCGAAACGCGATCACGTCAGGATTTTTCGAGGTTCTTCAAATCCTCGGCCAGAAACTGCGCCACGTCCTTGAACCGCGCGACGTTTTCCGGGTTGATCGGCCATCAAGCGTCTGATGCGCTTCCAGGCAGGTGCGGGTGATTTGTTCGTGCGTCGGATTGACCGGTTCCGGCGTGCAGGCTTTCACGTCGTCCGGCAGTTGCAGCGCGCCGGTCGTGACCTTGAACAGGTGCAGCGCGCCCAGATTTTCCAGCAGTTCGCTGACGCGGGCGTTGGGATTCAGCAGTTCGATCCCGCGTTCGTCCGGCGCGCCGCTGGGATTCAGTCTTCAGGCCAAATCCGGCCAGCACGCCGAGAAACGTGCTGTCCATCAGCACGCATTCCGACAGATCAATGATGAAATGGCCGTAGCCCTTGCTGGCCAGTTCGTTCAGCAGCGTCTTGAAATCCGGGCTGAACGTGAAATTCGCGCGGCCCGCGATTTTGACGCAGGCAAAATTCTTGCCGACCAGCACTGACAAATTTGCCGATGACGTTGGCATTTTCGTTTCATTAAATTTTTCAGGCCGCGACCGCCTGCGGCGTGACAATCTGCACCAGCGCCTGCTGCAACACCAGCGCTTCGTCCAGCCCGCTGGACACCAGCCGCTGGTTGCAGCGCAGCAGCAAATCCATGGCGCGGACCAGTTCGCGCTGGCTGTATTTTTTGGCCTGCGGCAGCGCTTTGTAAAGCACATACGGATTCAGCGCCAGCGGATTGAATTTTCTGTCCGCCGGCAATTTATCGGCGGGAACGCGCTCCAGTTGCGCCTTGAACCGGTTGTAATCCATCTCCGGCTTGACCCAGCCTTCGCGCAGCATTTCCTTCAGCAGCAGCATCGCGCGCACTTTGCCGATCAAGCCGTAAAGCAGGCCGATTTCCGATTTGTCCTTGTCGAATTTCGTCTCCCACAGTTCCTCGTCCAGCCGCTCGCAGCAGGCGCGGCAAATCGCGGTCGCCCAGCGCGTCGCCCAGCGCAAACGCCCGCGCCGTCTTGTTCCGCGTGCAAATCGCGGTCACGTCCGCGAACTCGATTTTTTTCCGGTCGCCGGCGAACAGGCACAGCTTTTCAATTTCGCTTTCGAGCTGGCGCGCGTTCGGGCCGACGCGGTTGACCAGTTCGGCCAGCGCCTCGTCGGAAATTTCCTTTTGGCGTTCGCGCACCGCCGTCGCGCGCCGCGACTTCCGCGCGTTCCGACCCAGTCCTTGTCGTCCGCCGACCAGCCGGCGAAAGTTTCCACCGTCGCCGATTTTGTCGAGCGTTTTGAAAAAAGTTTTGCGTTTGTCCACCTTGCCGGCGCTGATGAGCAGCCGGACGTTCTGCCAGTGAAATTTTTCAGTTCCTCCGCCAGTTCGGCCAGCGTTTCGGTGACGGCCTGCGCGGAAGCGGCGCGTTCGTCGCCGAGAAAATTGCAGTCGCGCAGCCAGACGACCTTGCCGGCGCCGAAAAACGGCAGGGTTTGCAGGGCTTCGCGGAGTTTGGCGATGGCGTTCAGCGCCTCGCCGCTGTTGGAGACGGTGGCCTCGATGATTTCGTGGTCCATGCCGCCGAGTTCGTCGCACCATTGCTGGTAGAGTTGCTTGGCGCGTTGCTTGACGGCGAATTCGTCGTCGCCGCAAATCAAGCGCCAGGGGCGGAGGTTTTGGCGGCGGGCATTTTACTCGGCTTCGCTGCCGGACTCGTTGATCCGGTTCAGCACTTCGCTCATGTCCTCGACCTGCTCAAACAGCGGCGCTGGCGACGAAAATCGGTTTTTTCTGCGCGGCGGCGATGGCGAGGCAATCGCTGGGGCGCGCGTCCAGCTCGACGATTTTCCGGGCGACTTCGTTTTGCTGCTGCAAAATCAGCCGCGCGAAGTAGGTGGAATTTTTCAAATCGGTGATGACGACGCGCTCGACGTTGATGCCGAAGCCCTGGAAAATCCGGTTGATGAGGTCGTGCGTGAGCGGGCGTTCCTTGGGCGTGTCGCGCAGAAACATGCCGATGACCGCGCCCATCTGCGGCTCGACGTTGATGACAAAAACCTTTTCGTCATTGCCGACAAACAGCGCGCAACCGCTGTTGGCGGGAAGGATTCCGCGGATCTGAACCGGCACCACATCGTTCTTCATAAAGACAATGTATTTGATGGCTGGAAAAAACAAGCCCGCTTCGCGTTCCCAATATCTGCCGCGAGCCGGCGGAGTTTGGCCCTATGCCGGATTGTAATTCAGCCACGGGCCAAGCCATTTCTCCGCTTCGGAAACGGTGAAGCCCTTGCGCCGGGCGTAATCTTCAATCTGATCTTTGCCGAGCTTGCCGACGGCAAAGTATTTTGATTCCGGGTGCGCGAAATAAAGTCCGCTCACGCTAGCTGCCGGGCCACATGGCAAAACTTTCGGTCAGCTTGATGCCCGCGTGTCTTTTCCACGTCGAGCAGTGTCCCAGAGAATTTCCTTTTCCGTGTGGTCGGGACAGGCGGGATAACCCGCCGCCGGGCGGATGCCGCGATATTTTTCGTGCGATCAAATCTTCGGTCGTCAGTTTTTCCAATTTGCCAAAACCCCATTCGTCGCGGACGCGCTTGTGCAGAAATTCCGCAAACGCCTCCGCCAGCCGGTCCGCCATCGCCTCGGCCATGATGGCGTTGTAATCGTCGTGGTCGGCCTTGAATTTTTCGACGAGTTCCTTCAAGCCGTGCCCGCTCGTCACGGCAAATGCGCCGATGTAATCATTCGATGTTGGAGGTTCGATGTTGGATGTCCGGGGTTTCGGCGCGACAAAATCCGCCAGGCACCAATTCGGCGTGCCGTCGCCTTTGTCGATTTGCTGGCGCAGGAAATGGAACGTCGTCAAAATGCCGCGCGCGATTCGTCCGTGTAAAGCTTCCACGTCATCGCCAACGCGGTTCGCCGGGAACAATCCATAAACGCGCGCGGTTGGAGCAATTTCTTGGACGACGAATTTCTCCAGCAGCTTTTGCGCGTCGGCAAAAAGTTTGGTGGCCTCTTCGCCGTGCTTTTCGTGCTGGAGAATTTTCGGATAAACGCCGCGCAGTTCCCAGGTGTGGAAGAACGGCGTCCAGTCAATGAACGGCACGAGGTCTTCGAGCGAAACACGGTAGCACGCCGCCGGCTGTGTTCCGGGTGTCGCGCCGAAAGTTTGCCGCCGCATTTGCGCTCGGACTGTGACCTCGGAGGACAAAACACGCACGCCCGTAAATTCCGGCTTCGGCAAATCGTCATATTTCAGCTTTGGCGCGTTGGCGCGGGCGGCTTCGAGCGAAAGCAGTTTCACCTGCTGCGCCGGCGTGTTGCGCGCGCAGTTTTTCGTAATCTTCG
This sequence comes from uncultured Verrucomicrobiae bacterium, assembly GCA_963711945.1. Taxonomy (GTDB): domain Bacteria; phylum Verrucomicrobiota; class Verrucomicrobiia; order Limisphaerales; family UBA11358; genus UBA11358. Next base: position 191,830 of record CAVQGB010000013.1, read on the forward strand.
CGCAGTTGTTTCACAAACGGAGCCTTGCCGTCCTGGCTCAACAAGCTGCTGACGACCGGCACGGCGCGCGAGGCGTCGAGGACGTGGACGACCGGTTCGCTGTAGTGCTGCGCGATTTTCACCGCCGTGTGCGCGCGGCTGGTGGTGGCGCCGCCGATGAGCAGCGGCACCTTGAAACCGGTGCGCTCCATTTCGCGCGCGACGTGAACCATTTCGTCCAGCGACGGCGTGATGAGTCCGCTCAAGCCGATGATGTCGGCCTTTTCCAGTTTCGCCCGTTCCAGGATCTTTTCGCACGGCGTCATCACGCCGAGGTCAATCACCTCGTAGTTGTTGCAGGCCAGCACCACGCCAACGATGTTCTTGCCGATGTCATGCACGTCGCCTTTCACGGTCGCGAGCACAATTTTGCCCTGCGTCTTCACGGCCTCGCCGCGCGCGGCCATCGCGGCCTTCTCGGCTTCCATGAACGGAGTGAGATACGCCACGGCCTTCTTCATCACGCGCGCGGATTTCACGACCTGGGGCAAAAACATTTTGCCCGCGCCGAACAGATCGCCGACGACGCTCATGCCCGCCATCAACGGCCCTTCGATGACGGTGAGCGGCCTGCCATATTTCACGCGCGCCTCCTCGATGTCCGTGACAATGAACTCATCAATGCCTTTGACCAGCGCATGTGAAAGACGCTCCTCGACCGTGCCTTTGCGCCATGCGGCCTCGATGGCTTCCGGCGACGAGGAGGATGCCGGCGACGGGCGGATTTCAGTTTTTCGCCAAATACGTCACAAGCCGTTCGGTCGCATCGGGGCGGCGATTGAGCAAAACGTCCTCGACGAGTTCCTTCAGTTCCGGCTCGATTTCCTCATAAACTTCCAGCATGCCGGCGTTGACGATGCCCATGTCCATGCCGGCGCGAATCGCGTGAAACAGAAACGCGCTGTGCATCGCCTCCCGCACGGTGTTGTTTCCGCGAAAGGCGAAGGAGACATTGCTGATGCCGCCGCTCACCTTCGCGTGCGGGAGGTTTTGTTTGATCCAGCGTGCCGCTTCGATGAAATCCACCGCGTAATTCGCGTGTTCCTCGATGCCCGTGCCGACCGTCAGCACATTCGGATCGAAAATGATGTCTTCAGGCGGAAAGCCGGTTTCCCGCGTCAGCAAATCGTAGCAGCGTTGGCAGATGGAAATTTTTCTGGCAAGCGTGTCAGCCTGGCCGCGCTCATCAAACGCCATCACGACGGTCGCGGCGCCGTATTTCAGGATTTTCCGCGCCTGCTCCTTGAATTTTGCCTCGCCTTCCTTCAGCGAAATGGAGTTCACGATGCCTTTGCCCTGAATGCACTTCAGACCGGCTTCGATGACGTCCCATTTCGACGAGTCCACCATGAACGGCACTTTGGCGACTTCGGGTTCACTGCCGAGCAGTTGCAGGAAACGGGTCATCGCGGCGACACCGTCGATCATCCCTTCGTCCATGCAGATGTCCAGAATGTTCGCGCCGTTCTCGACCTGCTGGCGCGCGATGGAGACGGCCTCATCGAATTTGTTTTCCTTGATGAGTTTCGCGAACTTCGGCGAACCGGCGACGTTTGTGCGCTCGCCAATCATGATGAACTGCCCGATCTGCTGCGTGAACGGCTGCGACCCGGAAAGCCGGAGCGGGCGCGGCGCGATGGGATCGCGGTTCTCCGAACCGGCGCGTTGGAGTTCAAGCTTCAGCTTGTCTGGGGAGCAGGCTAAAGCCTGAACTCCAACGGGACACGCCGGATCGGAGGCCGGCCCCCCGAACTTGCGCGGCGGTTTTCCTTCCATCGCCTTCGCGATCGCCGCAATGTGTTCCGGTGTGTTGCCGCAGCAGCCGCCGGCGATGTTCAGTAAACCGTTTTGAGCGAACTCGCCGAGGAATTTACCCATGTCCTCCGGCTTCAAATCAAAACCGGTCGGGGAAAGCGGGTTTGGCAATCCGGCGTTTGGGTAGCACGAAATGGCCGCGTTCGATTTCTCCGACAGTTCGGCAAGAAATGGCCGCATCAAGTCCGGGCCGAGCGAGCAATTCAGGCCGACGGCAATCGGCTGGACGTGTTTCACGGCGTTCCAAAATGCTTCAATGGTCTGCGCCGAAATCATCGTTTCGCCGCCGCGGCCGACGGCGGCGGAAATCATGACCGGCAGAATTGTTTTGTCCCGCTCAAACACCTCCTGAATTGCCACCAGCGCGGCCTTGGCGTTGAGCGTGTCAAAAATCGTCTCAACCAGCAAAAGGTCCGAACCGCCGGCAATGAGCGCGCGAACCTGGTTTGTGTAAGCCGCCTTGACCTGGTCAAACGTGCAGACACGAAACCCGGCGTCGTCAGCGTCGGGAGAATTCGATAGCGAAACCGTCAGCGGCCCGATTGCGCCGGCGACAAAGCGCGGACGGCCGGTTTTGTTCGCGATGAGGTCGGCCCATTCGCGGCATTGTTTGGCGGACTGCTCGTTGATTTCCCAAACGAGGTTGTTGAGGAATTGGTTTTCAATGACGCCCTGATAAAACGACGGGTCTTTGCGCCCACCACGCTCGCGGGGATCGTCCACGAAAAATTCGCTCTGGCCGATGCTCGTGGCGGAAAACGTGTTCGTCTCGATGATGTCCGCGCCGGCTTCAAGAAAGCGCCGGTGGATGTCGCAAATCGTCGAGGGTTGGGTGAGCGAATAGAGGTCGCCATTGTTCTTTAAATCCTTCTTGGAATCCTTGAAGCGTTCGCCGCGAATCTCCTTTTCGCCCAATCCATAGGAGCGAATGGTCGTGCCCATCGCGCCATCAAGGATGACGATGCGTTCGCGCAGCAGACGTTTGAGTTGTTCGGTTTTGTCTGGCATAGATCCGGCCAAAATGGCCCGGTCAGAAACTAAACGAAAGCAAACCGGGTTGCAAATTAAATATCAACGTATCAGGATACATTGATTTGAATATGTATTCCTTTGGGCGTGCCCTGCGGGAAGGCGTCCGTCTGCGTTGGGCGGGCGCGACGCGTGTCGGGGCGGCTCACGTTGAAAATATTCACAAACTTTCTTGCAGAAAGCGCGCTTGTGGGCTAAACATCAAGGCAATTATTTGTAATCTGACGGATAATGTTTAGTTAAGTGGTTTGTCATTCAAGGTTTCAGTGATTTTTCCGAAGTGGACAAATTGGCTGCCGCTGGCGCTGGGTGTTGGAGCCGCGCTGGCGGGTGGAGGCGTGACGATGGGCGTGACTTATTATTTCACGCCCAAATACACCCTTGTTGGCTACGAGCCGGTCCAGCCGGTTCCGTTTTCGCACAAGGTTCACGCCGGCGATTTTGGAATGGATTGCCGATACTGCCACAACGGCGTGGAAAAGTCATGGTTCTCAAATCTGCCCGGCGCCTCGACCTGCATGAACTGCCACAGCCAGGTTTTGAAGGATGACCCGCGGCTGCAAATCGTCCGCGACAGCGCCACGAACAACACGCCAATTGCGTGGGTGCAAGTTCACCGGCTGCCGGATTACGCCTATTTCAACCACGAAGTCCACGTTCGGCGCGGCATCAGTTGCGTCGAGTGCCACGGGCGCGTGGACGAGATGGATGAAGTGCATCACGACAAGCCTTTGAGCATGAGCTTCTGCCTCGACTGTCACCGCAACCCGGCGGCATTCATCCGTCCGTCGGACAAGGTCACTGACTTGGGTTGGCAGTGGAGCACCAACGCCGCCAAAAACGCGGAAATGCAGGAAGTCGAAGGACAGAAACTCGTGGACCACATGCAAGTGCAATCGCTGCAAAACTGCTCAGCCTGTCACCGATGAACAACGATTTGAACCATTTACCTTCGCCCGCCAACGGTCGCCGTTACTGGCGCAGCCTGGACGAACTGGCGGACACGCCGGAGTTCAAGGAATGGATGCACCGTGAATTTCCGCAGGGCGCGAGCGAATTGGATGGCCAGAATCGGCGTCACTTCCTGAAAATCATGGCTGCGTCGTTTGCGTTTGCGGGTTTGGGTCTGGCTGGTTCGGGCTGTCGCCGGCCGGAGGAAAAGCTGGAACCATTTGGCAAGCAGCCGGCGGATTATGTTTATGGCGAGCCGCAATATTTTGCCACCGCCATGTCCACGCGCACCGGCGCGATTCCGCTGGTCGTCAAATCCTACGAAGGCCGGCCCGTCAAAATCGAGGGCAACGCAAAATTCCCCGGCGGCAACGGCGGCACCGACCGTTACGCGCAGGCTTCGATTCTCGACCTTTACGATCCCGACCGCGCGCGACATTTCAAGCACGATGGCAAAATCGTTTCGCGTGAGGAGGCGTTGAGTTTTCTCGACGATTTATCGAAGAAGTTCTCCGCGAATCAAGGCGAAGGGCTGGCGTTTCTTGCCGAAAGCAGCACCTCGCCGTCGCGGGCGCGTCTGCAGAGAATCATCGCGCAGAAATTTCCAAAATCGAAGTGGTTCACCTACGACGCGATTGATTCCGGCATCCACCAGCGCGCGGCGACGCAGGCGTTTGGCCAGCCGGTGAAGCCGGTGTTCCATTTCGACAAGGCGAAAGTGATTTTGTCGCTCGACTGCGATTTCCTCGGCGGCGAGGACGGCGCGCACGAACACATTCGCAAATTTGCTGCTGGCCGCAAGCCGGGCGAGGGGATGAGCCGGCTTTACGCGGTTGAATCGCTGTTCACACTCACCGGCGCGAACGCGGATCACCGGATGCGTGTGGCGGCAGGCTTGATTGGTCAGATTGCCGCGGCGATTCGGAACATGATTGCCGGCTCGTCCGGTTCAATTCCAACTGGCGTTGACGCGAAATGGGTTTCGGAGTGTGCCAAAGATTTAGTGGCAGCTGGGAGAAATGCTTTGATAGTTGCTGGCCAACGCCAGCCGATTGAAGTTCATTTGCTAGCCTACGCCATCAATTCCGAGCTTGGCGCAATTGATAACACGGTTACGCTTTACGCTGCTTCCGAACAAAGCGGAGATACGATTTCGCGCTTGAACGAAGCGCTGAAGAATCAGATTCAGACCTTGGTCGTTTTGGGTGGAAATCCGGCTTACAATGCTCCTGACTCACGGCGGTTGGTCGATTTCAATCGGGTTGGCACAAATTACAAAGGCAGAGGTTACGAACTATTGCGCCTCGCGTATTATGAAGATGATACGTTTAGAGATTCTGTCGATGGGTGGCATTTTCCGCTGGCACATTATCTCGAATCGTGGGGCGACGCGACGACCAGCGACGGAACACTGGTTCCAGTTCAGCCTTTGATTCAGCCGTTGTTCGGCGGATTGACTGAACTGGAATTTCTCGCGCGCATCGCAGGCGAGTCGCAGACAAATCCTCACGAAATTGTCCGCGTGACGTTTGGGGGGGATGAAGAAGGGTGGAAAAAGTTTTTGTTCAACGGCTTTAACGTAGGGCAGGCGTCTCGCCTGCCCAGCCCCCGCTTAAGCGGCTCATTGCCGACGGCTTCGCCGCCGGTGAGCAGGCAAGATGCCCGCCCTACTTTATCCAGCCTCGAGGTCATTTTCTACCGCGATGCGAAGGTGGACGATGGGCGTTACGCGAACAACGGCTGGATGCAGGAGTTGCCCGATCCAATCACCAAGATGACATGGGACAACGCGGTGCTTGTCAGCCGCAAGACGGCGAAGGAACTCGGCGTGCAGAACGGAGACGTGGTGGAAATTACGTTGACTGGTCGCATCGTGAAAGGCCCGATCTGGGTTCAGCCGGGCATGGCGGATTATTCGCTCGGCCTCGCGCTCGGTTACGGGCGCGAGCGAGCAGGGCGCGTTGGCACGGGCGTCGGTTTCAACGCCTACAAAATTTTCTCCGGCAAGTATATAGAGACCGGTGCGACGGTGAAAAAAACCGGCGAGACTTATGTCATTGCGACGACGCAATCGCATTGGTCCATGGAAGGTCGCCCGGCGGTGCGAGAGGCGAATCTGGAGGAGTTTCAATCGAAACCGGATTTTGCGCAGGAGATGCATGACAAGGAACCGCCGGTTGTCGCGCCGCTGTATCCGAATCCGTTGGACGAGGCGAAGAAGAAGGCGTTCCATCAATGGGGTTTGGTGGTGGATTTGAGCGCGTGTGTCGGCTGCAGCACTTGCGTGGTCGCGTGCCAGAGCGAAAACAACATTCCGATTGTCGGCAAGGACCAGGTCAACCGCGGCCGCGAAATGCACTGGATGCGGATTGACCGGTATTACACGAGCGATCCGAGGCGGAAAAACAATCGCAGCCTGTTTGATCCGAAAGCGGACATGAACCGGACCGACGCCGAGCAGCAATTCGCGGAGTGGATTGACGACGTGCAGGCGGTGAGCCAGCCGATGCTTTGCCAGATGTGCGAGGCCGCGCCGTGCGAAAACGTCTGCCCGGTCAACGCCACGTCGCATGACGCGGAAGGTCTGAACGTGATGACCTACAACCGTTGCATCGGCACGCGGTATTGCTCGAACAATTGCCCCTACAAAGTGCGCCGGTTCAATTTTTTCGATTACAACAAGCGTCCCATCAGCGCGCTCAAAGGGCCGTTTTATCCGACACCGCTCACGCACAAGACGGACGGGAAATCGGATTTGTTGAAGTTGGTTCAAAAATCCGGAATCCAGCGGCATGCGCGAGGAGGACGAATGGGATTTGATCAAGATGGTCAAGAACCCGGACGTGACGGTGCGGATGCGCGGTGTGATGGAGAAATGCTCCTATTGCGTCCAGCGCATCCAGCAGGCGGAAATCGCGCAGAAGGTCAAGGCCGGGTCATCGGGCGACGTGCGGTTGAAAGAATCGGAAGGCACGATTCCCAAAACCGCATGCCAGCAGGCGTGTCCGGCGGGCGCGATTGTGTTCGGCGACATCAGCGACCCGGACAGCACGGTTTCAAAATGGAAGGCGCAGCCGCAGGAATTATTCCGTGCTGGGCGAGTTGTTGACCAAGCCGCGCACGACTTATCTGGCGCGCGTCCGCAATCCGAATCCGAAAATGCCGGATTATCACGCGCCTTACAGCACGGAGGAATATGAAAATCGCGGCGGCGAATTTCATGCCGCGGAGAAGGGAAACAGTTAATGGTTGAATCCGCGGCCAATCTGGAATCGCTCGCCCCGTTGAGTAACGGAGCGAACGGCTGTGGAACAAGCGATGGGCGCTACTCCACGGGGCAAGCGCCGCCCGCGGAATTGCGGCGGATGGCGCCCGTGCCGGCCAACCGCAGTCTTGGTTGGCTGACGGACAAGCTTACGGCGTTCAACGAAGGCAAGACGCCGTTGTGGTGGTGGATTCTGTTTTTGCCGGCGGCGTTTTGCGCGACGTTCGTCCTGCCGGGCGCGCTGATTTACAAGATTTCCAGTGGTGTCGGCGTCTGGGGCAATAACCAGCCGGTCATGTGGGGCTGGGACATCATCAATTTCGTCTGGTGGGTCGGCATCGCGCACGCCGGCACTTTGATCTCGGCGATGCTGTTCTTGACGCGGCAGCACTGGCGCACGCCGATTGGCCGCGCCGCCGAAGCGATGACCGTTTTCTCCGTGATGATGGCGGGATTGTATCCGGCCATCCACGTCGGGCGCGAATGGTTCGACTGGTTCATGTTTCCGGTGCCGACTTACGAGGGGATGTGGCCGCAGTTCCGTTCGCCGCTGATGTGGGACGTTTTTGCCGTCAACACCTACCTTATCGTCTCGACGACGTTCTGGTATATGGGGTTGATTCCCGATCTGGCGCTGATGCGTGACCGGGCGAAAACGCGCGTGAAGAAATTCATTTGCGGCGTGTTCGCGCTCGGCTGGACCGGTTCGGCACGGCAATGGCACAATTATGAAAAGGCTTATCTCATCCTCTGCGGCCTGGCGACGCTGTTGGTGTTCACCGTCAGTTCCATCGTCGGCATGGACTTCGCCACGTCGCAACTCGCCGGATGGCACGAAACCATTTTCCCGTTTTACTTCGTCGCCGGCGCGGTGACCTGCGGATTCGGCATGGTGCTGGTGCTGCTGATTCCGTTGCGCAAATGGTGCCGCCTGGAAGACATCATCACGATGGCGCACATTGACAAGATTTGCAAAATGCTGCTGCTGATGGGCTGCATCATGGGCTACATTTACGTGGTCGAATTTTTCATGGCCTGGTATTCGGGCAATCCCTACGACTCCTGGGTTTTCGGGCACCGGATGTTCGGCCATCAATACTGGTTTGGAGGCTGGATGATGATCGTGGTCAACGCCTCGCTGCCGCAACTGCTCTGGATTAAAAAAGTCCGGCAGAATCTGGCAGTCATTTTCATCATCGGCATTTTGATCAACATCGGCATGTGGTTCGAGCGCTTCACCATCATCGTCGGCTCGCTCTACCAGGATTTCCTGCCGGCCAACTGGGGCGTGTATTATCCGACATGGGTGGACGCGGGCGTCTTTCTCGGCACGCTCGGCGCGTTTTTCATGATGTATCTGCTGTTCGTGCGATTCCTGCCGATGATCCCGGTTTCGGAGGTGAAAGCGGTGACGCCGCAGGCCGACCCGCATCGTTCGCTCAATGGTTTGAAAGGGGAAAAGCCATGAGCGAAAAAATCTACGGCATCATCGCCGAGTTCGATTCGCCCGCCTCGGTTTTGCAGGCGGCGGAAAAAGTGCGCGACGCCGGCTACCGGCGCTGGGACGTTTTCTCGCCGTTCCCTGTTCACGGGCTGGACAAAGTGATGGGATTCAGAAATTCAAAAGTCGGCGGGTTCTCGTTCGTTTTTGGCGCCGGCGCGTTCATCGGCACGATGTTGATGATCTGGTATATGAACGCCTTCGACTACCCGATCCTGACCGGGGGCAAACCCACGTTCAGCCTGCCGATGTCTGTGGTGCCGTCGTATATCCTGCTCGTGCTGGGCGCTGCACTCGGCGCATTCATCGGCATGATTGCGCTGAACGAGCTGCCGCGACTCCACCATCCATTGTTTGGCAAAAAGAGTTTTGAACTCGTCTCGCGCGACAAGTTCTGCCTCCTCATCGGAGCAACTGACGAAATATTCGACGCCATCAAAACCCGCCAGTGGCTCGAATCCATTGGCGGCGTGAACGTGGAAATCGTGGAGGATAACGACTGATGCGCCATGTCATTTCCATTGTGTTGATTGGCGCGGCGCTCGGCGCGGCTATTGTCGGCATCGCTGGTTTTCGCGGTGGGATGTCACGCAGGCCGCCCATTGAAATATTTCCCGGACATGAACCGGCAGTTGAAATTGCGTCCCATGATGCCGAACAGTTTCTTCCCGAACGGCGTCAGTTCGCAACTGCCGCCTCCTGGCACAGTGGCGCGCGGCGAACCGATTCAAACCGTGGATGGCCCGGTCTATCCGTTCGAAGATTCGCCGGTCAACACGGGCCTCGTCACCGGCACAACGAATTTTGTCGCCACCAACCCGTTGCCGGTGAACGCAGAGCTGCTCCAACGAGGCCGCGACCGCTTCGACATTTATTGTGCGCCGTGCCACGGGCGGCTCGGCGACGGCAATGGCATCACAAAGAAAATCGGCGACATGCCCGCCGTGGCGAACCTGCACGACAAACGCATCGTGGAAATGCCCGACGGCGAGGTTTTCAACACCATCACTCACGGCAAGGGTTTGATGGGCGCGGCCGGCCCTCTGGTGCCGGTGCAGGACCGCTGGGCTGTCATCGCCTATTTGCGCACGCTGCAAATGAGCTGGCTCGGAACGACGAACGATTTGTCGGCAAATGAACAGGCCGTATTGATCAAATGAACACAGGGATTCGACAGCAAACTGAATTGGGGAGCGCACGCGCCTCGCGTGCGGCGGTTGACGCCCTCGTCAACCGCACTGGTGCGCGCCATCGCGCGAGTTCACCATGCGCTTTGGCGCGCATGGTTCCCGACCGCGGGGCGCGTGCGCTCCCCATTGAAATGACATGAGTTCGCGACACGAGACCATAAAACTTCCGCCGCCGCTGGATTTGACCGGCTGGCGCAAGCTGCCGTCTGTCCTCGTGGTTCTCGGCGGCATCCTGGCGGTGATCGGCTTGGTCAAAGATCCGCAGGAATTTGGCTTTTCCTGGCTTTTGGCGTTCATGTTATATCTGACACTGGCGCTCGGCGCGCTGTTCCTCACAATGGTTCACCACCTCACCGACGCCGGCTGGTCGGTTGCCACGCGGCGGTTTTGCGAGCACATCGGTGCGCTGCTGTTTCCGTGGCTGGCGATTTTGTTTGTTCCTGTCATTTTGCTTGCGCCGACAATTTACCCGTGGTTGACGCTGGATTCGCACAACGATCGCGCGTTGAGCGCCAAATGGCCACTGTTCACATTGCCGGGATTTGTCGTCGCGTCGGCGCTCTTCTTCGCCGTCTGGTGGTTGTTGTCGTCCCGCCTGCGATTTTGGTCGCTCAAGCAGGACGAAACCGGCGCGGCGCTCTGCACCCGCAAAATGCGCTTCCATTCCGGCTGGGGCATTTTGGCCTTCGCCGCCACGGTCACGGTTGCGCCGATTCTCTGGATGAATTCGCTCCAATACCAATGGTCCTCCACTATTTTCGGGCTGTATATGTTTGCCTCCTGCGGCTGGGTAGCGCTGGCCACGGCCTACGCCATCACGGCAATTTTGCAGCGGCAACGCATTTTGAGCGACGTTCTGCACGACAACCAATTTTACTATCCTCGGCGTCCTTTTCTTTGCCTTCACGCTGCTGGAAGCTTATTTTGAGTTCGCGCAATACTTCGTCATCTGGAACGGCAACGTGCCGGACGAAACTTTCTTTTATCTCATCCGCGAAAGCGGCTCGTGGTGGTGGGTGAGCATGGTTTTGATTTTCGGCCATTTCTTCCTTCCGTTCGTCCTGCTGCTGCCGGCTCACGTGAAGATGAATTTCAAAATCATGCTGCCGGTTTGCGCGTGGGCGTGGCTGATGAATTACGCCGACCTGGCGTTCAACATCCTGCCGGTGCTGCATCCGCACGGTTATCCGTTCCGCTGGTTGTGGTTGCAATTCGGCTGCATGGCGTTCATGGGCGGTCTGCTGGCCAGCGTCTTCCTGAAGCATTTCAACGCGCACGCGCCCTTCCCGAAACGCGATCCGCGCTTGCACGAAGCGATGGGAATCGGCCTCGGACCCGAGGAAATGCCCGATTCACTGCCGGAAGGAGGCGTCCAATGAATCGAAACCAGGACACGCCCGTCGTGAATCGAGCCTCCGGTGCCGCGTTCGGTTTTCTTGTTGCCGGTGTGCTTTTCGCCGTGCTCGCGGTGATTGTGAAATTTTCCGTGACGGTGCCGGAGATTGACGCCGACCGCAATGCGGCCATCGCCCAGGCGTTGTTTCAAATTCGCACCAACGAAGCCGCTGTGCTCGATCATCCCGGATGGATTGATCAATCGCGCGGTATCGTGCGGCTGCCGATTGGGGACTCGATGAAAATCACGGCGCAAGCGTGGCGGAATCCCGCGCAGGCTCGCGCCGACCTGATCTCCCGCCAGGAAAACGCCAGCAAACCCGCGCCGGTTGCGCCCGCCAAGCCAAGTCTGTTTGAATGAGCGACACTGAACATTCCAATGTTGTTGGTGGCGGCGCTGCCTCGCCGGCACGCGCCGCGGCAGCGGCGCGCCCACCGGTTGAAATTTCCAAATCGGAAATTGACGCTTCCTGCCGTGTGCCGCTGCTCGCGCTGTTCGGCGTGGCGGCGCTCTGGCTGGTTGTCGGACTGGCGTTGTCACTCGTCGCCATAATGACCTTTCACAAGCCGGATCTGTTTGCCGATTGTCCGTGGCTGACTTACGGTCGCGCGCAGGCCGCCGCCAGTGATTTGCTTCTCTATGGCTTTTGCATTCCCGCCGGTTTGGGTGTGATGCTTTGGATTTTTGCGCGCTTGAGCCAGTCCGAACTGTGCCTGCCACTTGTGCCGATTGTCGCGGCGAACCTCTGGCATCTCGGCGTGTTCATCGGCGTCGTTGCCATTTTGGCTGGTGACAGCACCGGCTTCACCTGGCTGGAATTTCCGCGAGGCGCCTCCGTGCTGCTCTTTGCCGCGTTCCTGCTCATCGCCATTTCCGCCACCGCCACGTTCGGCGCGAGAAAGAAACAGGAACTTTACCCCTCGCACTGGTTCCTGCTGGCGGCGCTGCTTTGGTTTCCGTGGATTTACTCGACGGCAAATCTGTTTCTCCTCGCGCACCATCCGGTTCGCGGCGTGGCGCAAGCTGTCATTGGATGGTGGTTTTCTAATAACTTGATTTTCGTGTGGCTCACCCTCGTCGGCATCGGCACGGGGTTTTATTTTCTGCCAAAACTTGCCGGTCGCCCGCTACATGGCCGATATCTTGCGCTGTTCGCATTCTGGACGTTGATTCTTTTCGGAACCTGGTGCGGCATCCCGCAGGGCGCACCCGTGCCGGCGTGGCTGCCGGCCGCGAGTGCGGTGAACGCCGTGCTGCTTGTCGTGCCGGTGCTGGCGATCGGCATTGTCGCCTTCCGAACCGTCTGGGGTTCCGTGGCCTCGCGTTGGCACAACACATCGTTTTGCTTCATCGGATCCAGCATGGACATGTTCATGTTGTCGAGCTTGATGATCATCGCGATGGCGTGCCCGCAAATCAGCCGCGTGACCGAATTCACCTGGTTCGGTCCGGCGCAGGCGCAACTCCAGATTCTCGGCTTTTTCTCCATGGCCATGTTCGGCGCGATTTACAACCTGCTGCCGCAAGTGATGGGTTTTGAACTGCCGTTTCCACGACTTGCCCGCGTCCAATTCTGGCTGTGCCTGCTCGGTGTCCTGTTTTGGGCCGGATCGCTGGCGGTGGGCGGGGTGGAGCAGGGGATGAAATTGAAGGACGCGAACATCGCCTTCGCCGATACCACCAACGCCGCATTGATGGCCTTGCGCATGGGCACCACCGGTTTGTTTGCTTTCCTTGCCGGTGGCGCTGATTTTCGCCGCAAACATTTTTGTCATGACCTTCAAATGGAAAATGGCGCTGCTCAAATCCATCATCACCGCAGTCAAAGCGCCGCTTGAACCCTCGGAGGTGAAATCGTGAAAAACGGATTTCGCGTTTTCCTCGCTGCGTTCATCGCGCTCGGCTTGTCGTGGTGCGGCTTCGTCCTCGCCCCGGCGGTGCAGCTTGGCACGGAAAAGCAGACCGCCGTTCTGAATTCTTCCGAGATTTATCCGTTGCAGCGGCCGGGTGACGCCGCGCTGGGCTTGCAAGTTTATCGCGCCAACGGCTGCGCCGCCTGTCACTCGGAACAAGTCCGGCAGGAAGGCGTGGTCTGTGAAGTAGTGCTGGCCAGCCCCGGCAAAAATGCCGTCGCCGTCAGCAACCTCGTTTCGAGATTGAAATTGACCGGTCTCACGAAAGAGGACGCCGACGTTGTTGCCGACCAGATCACCGCCGCCGGCGGCAAGACGGAAACGCACATCGTCGGCACCGGCGTGGACATCGCGCGCGGCTGGGGATTGCGCCGGAGCGTCGCCGAGGATTACCTTTACGATGCGCCGGTTCAACTCGGCAGCCTGCGCGCCGGACCGGATTTGTCGAACATCGGCGCCCGCGCCCCGGACCTGAACTGGCAATTGGTCCATCTCTACGCGCCGAAGGCGCTCGTGAAAAATTCCGCCATGCCGCCGTTCCGGTATTTGTTTGAACTGCGCAAGAAGATTGATGGCTTGCCATCGCGTGATGCGCTGCAATTACCGCCCGCCTTCGCGCCGCCCGCCGACAGTGAGGTTGTGCCCACGACCGAGGCGAGACAGTTGGCCGCATATCTTTTGAGCCTGAAAGCCGCCGTGCCGATTTATGAAGCGCCGTTCACGCCGGCCATCCCCTCGGCGACGAAATAGCTGGCATTCGTGGCGGCTTTCGGCAAAAAACCGCCGCCGGGAAAAGCGGCCCCGCCTTTGCCAACTCCCGACCGTCTCTTCATGAAGCCGGCCATATGGGAACCGTTTCCGGGCGGTCGGGAACGGCTGCCGAGAATGCAGGAATACTTTCCGACGATGCGGGAACGCTTTTCCCGACATCGGTTTGCAGGATTTTTTAACCACGAAACACACGAACTCGCGAAAAATGGAGGGTTCATTTTGTGTCCGCTTTCGTGTGTTTTGTGTGTTTCGTGGTAAAAGTCTTTTCCTGTTCTTTTGGCCAAGGGGGAAATCGCGTCGCTGTCGGGCGCGGGAGGATGACCCGCGGTATTTTCAAATCAGCGCGGTCTTTGCAGACGGCCACCATGCAGACGGGCAAATGGCAGGAGGAGCATCGTCCGCTGGTGGATGTGCGGGGCAACGTTGGAGTTCAAGCTTTAGCTTGTTTGCGTCGGGAAGCACGCTAGAGCAAATCAAGTAAAACCATAGCCACCAAAATGCACAAAAATAACGCTTTTTTCTGTGACTTTTGCGCCTTTTCGCGGCCACAAAAATTGTTAATCCGCTCTAAAGCGTGAACTCCAACATGGATGCGGGGGCAGCGCTGGCGGCGAGCGGGTGTTGCCGGAGGTCCTTGCGGAAGGCCACCAATTGAATTACGCGGTCAAGAGCAGTTTGCTGTTGAGCTTCCTTGAATCGGTGCCGGCGGTTTCGGCCAAGCTCAAAGCGCCGGTGACGGCTCAACGGAAGTTTGAGGACGTGGTGAAGTCGGCGCAGGATGCGGCGGTGCTGGCGCTGGTTTATTGAACTTGGAGTGCGGCGACATGTCGCCGCTTTCCTCGACGCGACATGTCGCGTCGAACCAAAGCGCGGACATGTCCGTGCAGCCCAAAGTTGTAGCAGCCGACGTGAGGAGGCTCATTATTTCAGCCAGAGAAGTTTGAGCCTCCTTACGTCGGCTGCTACGGGAGAAAGCGGTGGTGCCGGTTTATTGAACATCTGCGGATTGAAGCCGGCGCAGATCAGCGGCGAAGGAATTTCGCCACGGCTTCCGTCCGCGTCCGCACCTGCAATTTCTCGTAAATCCGCCGGATGTAGGTGTGGACGGTTTCGTAGCTGATCTGGAGTTTGTCCGCAATTTCCTTATACATCAGCCCCTGGCTCAAGAGGTCGAGCACCTGCTGTTCGCGTTCGGAGAGATTTTCGGCGGGTTGCGCGGGCGCGGCTTTTTGAAAGGATTGAACGACCTTGCGCGCGATGTGCATCGTCATCGGCGAGCCGCCGCGGCGGACTTCCCGGATGGCCTCGAGCAATTCGGCGGACGACGTGCGTTTGAGCATGTAACCGCTGGCGCCGGCGGCCAGCGCGTTGAAGATGTTTTCCGTGTCCTCATAAACCGTGAGCATCATCACCTGCGTCTCCGGCACGAGTGGTTTCAATTGCCGGACGCACTCGACGCCGTTCATGCCGGGCAGGTTGATGTCCATCAGCACCACATCCGGCTTGGTCTGCGGCAAATCCTTGAGCGCGTCCTCGGCGCTGGCGTATTGGCTCACGCAGCGGAAGCCGTCGGCGCGGTTCAGCACCCGCGCCAGCGTGCCGCGCAGTTTCTCGTTGTCCTCGACGATGGAAACGGTGATGGGCATGAATCAAAAAGGTTGGGAAACATCCAACATCCAACATTCAACGCCCAATACCCGAAGGTCAGGCCGCCATGCTTTCATTGAATGTTCGGCGTTGAATGTTGAGTGTTGAATGTTCATTTCTCACTTGATGGGCGCCGTCAGCCGGACAATGGTTCCCTTTTCCGCCGCCGCGCCAATCCAAAATTCGTCCGTGAATGTCCTCCATCCGCTTTTTCATGTTGCGCAGGCCGTTGCGGTCTTGCTTGCGCATCCATGTTCGAAATTCCACGGCCGTTGTCTTCGATTTCCAGAATGAAACCGTCCGGCTCCAAACGCAACCGGATTCGCGCCTCGGTCGCCTGGGCGTGCTTGACGACGTTGTGGACGGCTTCCTTGAACGCGAGGAAGACGTTGTGGCGGACTTCCGGCGGGATCGGCACGGCGGGCAATTGCGACGGCACGTCCGCGCGGCAGCGCAGTCCGGCCAGCGCGAAATATTCCTGCGCATGTTTGCAGGCGTAATTGGCCAGGCCTTCGAGCGTGTCGTTGGCGGGATTGATGGCCCAGACGATTTCATCCAGCGCGCCGGTGGTTTCGCGCGCGGTCTGCGAAATCTGCCGCGCGTGCGACTCGATTTCCTCCGGCGAATCCTTGTCCGCCTCCGCCATTTCGCCGAGCAGCGCCACCTGGGTCAGGTTCGCGCCGAGCTGGTCGTGCAGGTCGCGGGCGATGCGGGCGCGTTCGCGTTCCAGCGCCTCGCGCTGTTGGAGCGATTGCAACTGGCGCTGCAATTTTTGCGTGGAAATGTAACGCACGAAGGCGGCGACGATTCCGAGGATGAAAATGATTGCCACCGCGCGAAACATTCCCGTCTGCCAGAATTGCGGCAGCACGGTGATGTCCAGCGTGCCGCCGGTTTCGTTCCAAATTCCGTCTTCGTTGCAGGCGGTGACATGGAAACGGTAATGGCCGGGCGGCAGCTTTGGAAAGCGCGCGATGCGTTCGCCGCCGACGTCCGTCGGGCTTGGCTTCGTGGCCTTCGAGCCAGCATTTGAAGCGCACCTGGCCGGACGCGGAAAAGTTCAGGGCGGTGTATTGAATATCCAACTGCTCGTAGCCGGGCGGGAGGGTGATGGATTGTCCCCAGGCGGAATCCAGCCGGTTGGTCTTCTGCTCGCGGCCGTCCACGAGCGCGGATTCGATCTTCACCAGCGGCGGCGCGAGATTGGGTTTGATGTCCGCCGGGTTGACCGACGCGAGACCCCGGGTGGTCGGAAACCACAGCCGGCCATCGGCGCGGATGGCGGCCGGCTGCGAGCCGGCGGAACATTCGCGCGTCGGCAGGCCGTCCGCTGTGCCATAGGTCCGGCAGGAAATGACATTCGTCGCGCTGTCCGCAAAATCGGCCAGCGATTTTTTCGAAATCCGCATCAACCCCGCGTTCGAACCGATCCACAAAAATCCCGCGTCGTCTTCAATGATGTAACTGATGCTGATCGCTGGCAAGGCCGCTGGCCGTCGAATAGCGGCTCCACTTTCCGTCTTGAAACCGGGCCAGACCGTGGCCGTCGGTGCCGACCCACAGCACATCGTCCCTGTCGGCGTAAAGGCAGGAAATGTCGTCGCCGGGCAATCCATTTTCGCCGGCGCGGTAGGGCGTGAATTTTCCGGCGCTGGAAAAAATCCACCCGCCGTTTTCGGTTCCGACCCAGAGATTTCCGCGGCCATCTTCGGCAATCGCGCGGACGACGTTTTCAGACAGGCCGTGCGCGCGCCGTGAACAGTTTGTCCAGCCATCTTGCGTTCCAACGCAACAGGCCCTTTTCCGTTCCTGCCCACAACTGGCCGGCGTGGTCTTCATACAACGCGAAAATCTGCCTGCCCAGAAACGCCGCGCCGGGTGCGGGTTGAAAACCGTTTGCCCCCAAAATAAAAAGTCCGTCGTCCCGCGTGCCAGACCAGACGCGCTGCTGATGGTCCGCCAGCATCTCCCATGCGGCTTGGTGCGGGCCGACGTGAAAATCACGGACGGAGTTTGTATTCCAAAGGGACGCGCCGAGCGCGCCGAATGCCACCCACAATCCACCGTTGGAATCCGCCGAAACCGATTGAGCCGCCCACGGATGAAGCCCCGGCTGCATGGCGAAAATCTTCCTTTTGATCCGGTCCAGTCCGCTGCCGTCGGTTCCCGCCCAAAGATTGCCCTCGCGGTCCACGCACAAGGAGAGGACGTAATCCGACGACAAGCCTTCGTCCACGCCGATGTGTTGATGCTTCCCGTCCGGTTCATACCAGAAAATTCCCGCGCCGAGCGTGCCGACGACCAAATTGCCGTCCCTGTCCTCGCACGCGGCGGTGACAACGCTGTTGTCCCACGGACAGGGACCGAGGTTTTTTTCGAGCCGGTTGTTTTGCCACTTTTGAACCGTTCCGTTCACTGTCCGCCACCGGTTGGATTTGCCGTGGATTTCGGTTCTCGTCGCGCGAGGCGGCAATTGACTTGATACCATCGCGTCAAACTTGCCGTCGTGGTAGCGGAAGGAAAGCCTGTCCGCCGTGTAAAACCAGACATTGGTCATGGCGTCTTCGTAGGCGTAAACCACTTTTCCCAAGCTTCCGCCATTTTCACTGCTGAAATTCTTGACTGCCCCGTCCTTGACCACTTCCAAACCGGACGACTCGGTTCCGATCCAAAGATTGGTCTCGTTGTCCTCAAACAAAAAGACGATCCGGTCGCTGTTCAAACCCGGTGTGTTCTGCTTGTTGAAAATGGCAAAACGGTTTCCGTCGAAGCGCACCAGCCCGTGGAGCGTGCCGAGCCAGAGATAGCCGTCGCGGGTCTGGATCACCGAGATGACTTCGCTGTCCGGCAGCCCCTTCTCGTTGTCCCAGGAATCCACGAGGAACGGCGTGTCGGTTCCGACCGCGGGCGCGGCGTGCGCCGAAAAGGCGGCGGCAACAGCGCAAAGCAACGGCCAGGCAAATCGGAGCGCCCATCGTTTCTTCGGCATAGACAATTTTGAAACATCCAGCGGATGCAAGGATGCCGGTGAAGAATACAAACCCGGCGGCACGGTGGGAAAATTATTTTTCAATAAATCGCCGGCCTGAATTGCGCGGTAGATCAACCGGCTTTAGCGGCAAATACGGAGTGTGGCCGAGCCGCAACCAAAGTTGGAGTTCAAGCTTCAGCTTGTTCCTTCGCAACAATGAACGGTCGGACAAGCTAAAGCTTGAACTCCAACGACAGAAATCCCGCGACGCACGCAGATTCTGACGGATGGCACTAACGCGGAAGCCGGCATGAGCACATTCAATTTTCGTAAAAAAGCGCGGAAAGCTCCCGATAAATGCCCGGTTGCGCTTGCGCTGGTGAACGCTTCGGTCAAAACTGACCGGCAATGGACTGGCTCGACAGGCTTTCCCAATTCTGGCCGCATCTGGCGGCGGGCTTCGACTTCCTCGCCGCCCTGCTGGCCTCCATCCACGCCCTGCTGAACAAGCGCGATTCCCGCGCTGCGACGCTCTGGCTGGGCCTCATCTGGTTTCTGCCGCTGTTCGGCCCGGTTCTTTATCTGACGCTGGGCGTCAACCGCATCCGCCGCCGCGCTGCCCGGCTGGGTGTCCACGGCATGTTCAGCCGGCCGGTTCCCGAGGATTACGGCGAGCCGGAACACACGGGTGCCGAACATCTCAAAATGCTGGCGCGAACCGTCAGCCGCTTCGTCAGCCGGCCGCTCACCGCGGGCAACCAAATCCACCCGCTCGTCAATGGCGACGCCGCCTTTCCTGCCATGCTCGCCGCCATCGAATCCGCGAAGCGGTCGGTCACGCTTTCGACCTACATTTTCGACAACGACGTCACCGGCAGGCGGTTTGTTGACGCACTTGCCGGCGCGGTAAAACGCGGTGTCCAAGTCCGCGTGTTGATTGATGCCGCCGGCACGCGCTATTCCTGGCCGCCCATCACTTGGCGGCTCGGACACGCGAAGGTTCCCTTTGCCAAATTTCTCCCGGCGTCGCTGTTCACTCCCTGGCGCGTGGCGACCATCAACCTGCGTAATCACCGCAAAGCACTCGTCGTGGACGGGCAAGTCGCCTTCACCGGCGGTATCAACATCCGCCACGGAAACGTCCTGGCCGACCATCCGAAACATCCCGTGCAAGATTTACATTTTCGCGTTGAAGGTCCGATCGTCGCCCAATTGCAGGAAGCCTTTGCCAACGACTGGGCCTTTGCCACTCGGGAAATCCTCGACGGCGAACTCTGGTTCCCCGAACTCAAGGAGTCCGGCAGCGTCATCGCCCGCGTCATCACGGACGGACCGGACATTGATTTTGAAAAGGCGCGCTGGACGCTGCTGGCCGCGCTGGCCGAGGCGCAAAATTCCGTTCAAATCGTCACGCCCTATTTCCTGCCGGACGTGGGGCTGGTTGCCGCGCTCAACCTGGCCGCCCTGCGCGGCGTGCGCGTGGACATCATTCTGCCCGCCAAAAACAATCTGCCGTTCGTGCATTGGGCGTCGCGCTCGATGTGGTGGCAGGTGCTCGAACGCGGCTGCCATGTCTGGCTGACGCCGCCGCCCTTCGACCATTCCAAGCTGATGATCGTGGATGGCCACTGGGTCCTGCTCGGTTCCGCCAACTGGGATGCCCGCAGCCTGCGCCTGAATTTTGAATTGAATGTCGAGTGTTACGGCCGCGATTTCGCGCAGGAAATGGAAAAGGTCATCGCCAAAAAAATCGCCTGCCGCGCGCGAAATGACCCTGGCCGAGGCGGACAAACGCGCTTTGCCCGTCAAATTGCTCGACGCCACCGCCAGATTGTTTTCGCCATTTCTCTAAATTCGGAATCCTCGGTAGGGCGGGCGTTCTCTGACGCGTCGCTTCGGAATTCAAGTTTGCCGCGTTTACGGCACACGCGCACTCCACAATCTCCGCTTATGAAAACCTTCGACAGCCTCACGGAACAGGAAATCCTCGCGCTGGCCATTTCGCTGGAGGAGGAGGACTCGCGCGTCTATGAAGATTTCGCCGCCGGCCTGCAGGACAATTATCCCGAACAGGCCGAAAAATTCCGCACCATGCGCCGCGAAGAAGACGGCCACCGCCATCGCCTTCTCGAACTTTACAAAGCGCGCTTCGGCGATCATGTCCCGCTCATTCGCCGTCAGGACGTGCGCGGTTTCGTGGACCGCAAGCCCGTCTGGCTCACGCGTCCGCTCGGTCTGAAGACCGTGCAGACCACCGCCGAAAGCATGGAGGTGGAAACCCGGCGTTTTTACGAGGCTGTGGCGCGGCGCACCACCGACACCGGCATACGACAATTGCTCGGCGACCTCGCTGAAGAGGAACGCAATCATGCGCACACCGCCGAGCGCATCGCGTTGACAAAATTGAGCGAAGATGACAAATCAGCAGCAGAAACGGCTGTTCGTCCTGCAAGTCATCCAGCCCGGACTCGCCGGCCTCATGGACGGATCCGTCTCCACGCTCGCGCCTTTGTTCTGCGCCGCGTTCGCCACGCACAGCAGCGCGATCCACCTTCCTCGTCGGGCTGGCCGCCGCCGTGGGCGCGGGCATCAGCATGGGATTCGCCGAAGCCCTGTCCGACGACGGCAGCCTGACCGGACGCGGCCATCCGTGGGCGCGCGGGTTTGTTTGCGGGCTGATGACCATGCTCGGCGGGCTTGGCCACACCCTGCCTTATCTGATCCCGAACATCCACACCGCCACCGCCAGTCGCCGTGGTAGTGGTGCTGGCGGAATTGGGCATCATCTCCTGGGTGCGGCACAAATACATGGACACCCCGCTCGTGTCTGCCTTGCTGCAAGTCATGCTTGGCGGCGCGCTCGTCTTTCTGGCCGGAATTTTGATCGGCATCTCGTAAAGAGTGCAAACAGCGGTCGTCGTATTTCGTTTCGAAAGCAGAAAATAACAGAAATGTTTTCTGCGTCGGTAATATTTACATATCCGATTTGTGCCACGATTTGTTTTATAAGTATTTAATTTCCAATTCCTTAAGTTTGATCACTGGCGGCAAAAATCGGGCAAAACAACGAAAACAGAGTCGGAAAGCCTTACGAATAGATCGTGTTTAGTGATTTGGCCAATTGGATTCCACAGAAATATTTCCAGTTTCAATTAGCTGTCCAAGAATGACTTAAACAAGCAGATTGAAACACATCTTCATCTTGGCAAACTCCCTGCTTGGAGACTGATCAGAATCATCATCTTTCCGGTTAAAGGCACGTCGAGTGTGCTTGCAGTTTATGGGTGATGACGGGCTGTGAATTGAAAATGAATTATCATTCGCGACATTGTCCGGCAAAACCAAACGTTTCGCTCCCGGCGGTATTCGAGATGTTTTTCTCCGCAGGGACCGACGTGCCAGTGACGAGTCGGAGGTCGCTTCTACCCGTATGAATACACATTGGATCTACACGGCGCCGGGAAGCCTCATCTTCGCCGCACTGATGTCTTGGCCCATGAGCGGGCAGGATTCAAAAACCCTGTCTGACCGCGTCAGATTTTGCCTTTTATCAATGCTTGGGGGCGCTTTGTTGGTATGGGGATTTCGACAACCGGTCGCCGGTTTCCATGGGAACGTGGGTTTCCTGACAATGGACGGTTCGGTTGTGACCTTGATGTCGGTCGTGTTTCTCATATTGTTGTGGTTTGAGAAGTTTACAGGAATGTTGACGGATTTGTTGCTCGGCTGGGCTGATGTTTCAGACAACTCCCGCTGGGATATGAATTACGAAGCCCGGCAAATGGAGAAGGCCGTCCAGTTGTATCGCAGGGGCAGTTGTCAACGCGCCTTGCGTCTGTGCAACCGGATCATCGAATCGAACAGCCAGTATGCGGCGACAGCGACTACTCTGGCTTATTGGATTGAAAATCCCGACAGGTTCAAATTAATCAAGCCTTCCCGCACGCCGCTGATTTTCAAGGGAAGATTTGCGGGCTTTAATCGGCTTCTGACTTTTCTAAGCCGCCAAGCACATTCCCGGCAGGCGGATTGGAGCTTCTTCAAGTTCGCCTTGGACTTGGCCTCGATGTAGCAGCGGATGAGCGGTTCGGTGCCGCTGGCGCGGAAGGCCACCCATTCATCACCCGGCAGAAGAAATTTGTAGCCGTCCGTGGTGATGAATTTTTCCACCGGGAATGAACCGATGTTCTTCAATCCGCCGCCGAGTTTGGCAAGCAAGGCGTCCTTTTTCTCCGGCGCAAACGAGACGTTGATGCGGTCGGTGTAAAAATCGCCAATCTGTTTGGAGAGTTCCTTCAGAATCTGGCCGAGGGATTTCTTCTCGGTGGCGACCAGTTCGGCCATCAACAGGCAGGCGAGGATGCCGTCCTTTTCCGGCACGTGGCCCTTGACGCTCAAGCCGCCGGATTCCTCGCCGCCGACGATGATCGGTTCGCTTTCCATCAGCGCGCCGATGTATTTGAAGCCGACGGGCGTCTCATAAACCTTCACACCCAGCATTTTCGCGACGGCGTCCACCTGATGGGACGATCGGCACGGTGCGGACGACCGCGCCGGTCCAGTGCCGGTTCTTTTTCAAATGATAAAGCGCCAGCGTCAAGAACCTGGTTCGGCGTCAGCCAGGTGCCGTCCTTGTCCACAATGCCAAAACGGTCGGCGTCGCCGTCGGTGCCGAGGCCGAGTTGCGCCTTGCCGCTGCGGACAAATTTGCTCACGTCGGCCATGTTCGCGGCGTTCGGTTCGGGATGATGGCCGCCGAAGAGCGGATTGATTTCGTTGTGAAAAAGCGTGACCTTCGCGCCGACGCTCTTCGAGCAAGTGTCCAGATAGCCGTGGGCGGTGCCGTAGGAAATGTCCACGGCGACTTTGAGCTTCGCCTTTTTCAGAGCGGCAAAATCAATCAGCTTGTGCAGTTGCTTGAAATAATCCGGCTGCGGATCGAAGGTCTTGCATTGGTAGGTGCCGATGACCGCGCCTTTGAACGACCAATTCTGCGACTGGAGCTTGGCGATGTTCGCCTCGATTTGTTTCGTCACTTCGGGCGTGGCGGGCGCGCCGTTGCTGGTGGAAAATTTCAGGCCCTGATATTCCGCCGGATTGTGGCTGGCGGTGAAATTGATGCCGCCGATGGCCTTGCGGTGGCGGATGGCGTGGGCGATGACGGGCGTGGGCGTGTCGCGGTCGCAAAGCAGCGGATTCGATGCCGTTGGCGGCAAGGACTTCAGCCGCGGCGAGGCAGAATTCCCTGCCGAGAAACCGGGTGTCGCGACCGAGAATGATGAAGGGCTTGCGCCCGTGGATTGCCGATTTCGGATTGCGGATTTCCGATTTCAAGATAGTCCGCGATGCCCTGCGTGGCGAGGCGGACGTTGTCGAAGGTGAAGTCGCGCGCGATGATGTCGCGCCAGCCGGAAGTTCCAAATTTAATTGCAGTCATGTTGGACTTCACGCTTTAGCGTGTTTTTGATGGTTATGCAAAGCGCCCGATTCATTGGACAAGCTGAAGCTTGAACTCCAACTCAACTCTTCCAGTCAAACGCCTTTTTCTTCAGCGCATAAAGGTAGCCGGCGAACAGGATGCCGAGGAACGAAACCATCGAGCCGAGGATCAGATTGCGCGTGGCGTGGTCGGCGAGCATCTGCCGATAGACAACCGCCCACGGATACATGAAGACCACCTCGATATCGAACAGGATGAACAGCATGGCCACGAGGTAGAATTTCACGGAAAAGCGCGGGCTGCCCTCGCCGATGGGGTCCTTGCCGCATTCGTAGGCGGCGTCCTTGGCCTTGGTGCGTTTGCCGAACTTGCCGAGCAGGACGGAAATCAACAAGCGTCCCGCCCGCAAAGCCGACGGCGGCGGCGAGCAGAAACAAAACCGGAATGTATTGTTCCAATTGCGACGGTTGCGAACTGTCCACATGCACAAGGTAGCGGGAAGAACGGAAAATTCAATAAGGAAAGCACAAAAGCTGAAAAAGTAAAACTGACCGCTCCCGGCAGGTCGAAAATAATCCTTGTCTCCTTTCCGGCGTGGCGCACATATAACCATTGATGACTGACGCGCCCGATGCCGATTTGCTAGAGCAATTCGCCTGCGACCATTCCGAGGCGGCTTTTGCCGCGCTGGTGGAACGGCACATCGGTCTCGTTCACTCGGTCGCGCTGCGGCACACGGCCCATCCGCAGCACGCGGAGGACATCACGCAGGCGGTATTCATCATTCTGGCTCGCAAGGCGGCGGCGTTAAGCCGCAAAACTATTTTGCCAGGATGGCTGCATCACACGGCGCGATTGACGGCGGCGAATTTTCAACGCGCGGAAATCCGCCGTCTCCGCCGCGAACAGGAGGTTTTCATGCAATCCAATCTCCAAGAACCCGATTTATCGCGACATGGCGGAGCGACCGCGGATGCGCTTTGGCCGGAATTGTCACCGCTGCTCGACGAAGCCATGTCGCGCCTGCGCGACAGCGACCGCGACGCGCTGGTGCTGCGCTATTTTCAGAACAAAAGCCTGACCGAAGTCGGTGCGGCGATGGGATTGGCGGAACGCACCGCACAAAAGC
Organism: uncultured Verrucomicrobiae bacterium; assembly: GCA_963711945.1. Taxonomy (GTDB): domain Bacteria; phylum Verrucomicrobiota; class Verrucomicrobiia; order Limisphaerales; family UBA11358; genus UBA11358. Next base: position 216,887 of record CAVQGB010000013.1, read on the forward strand.
GCGTGCTGCGCGCCATTGAAAAACTGCGGGCCTATTTTGCCAAACGCGGCGTGACGAATACATCGGATGAAATTGCCAAATCCATTTCCGCAAATTCTGTGCAAGCCGTTTCTCCGGTGTTGGTGAAGGCCGTGGTGGCCACGGCATTTGCGCAAGGGCCTGGCGGCCTCCACTTCAATCTTAACTCTGACGAAAGGAGCATTGAAAATTATGGCATGGACAAAAGCGAAAATGGCTATTGTTACCGCGGCGGTTGTATTGCTGGCGATGGCCAGCGTTACGCCTTATGTCTGGCGTTATCATATCTCGCCGGACGCATGGCGGCACCGGTTTGAGGCGGCCTACCGATTGAAGGACGACGAGATTCTCAAACACATCGCCCCACCATTTACCGAAGAAAGGACAAACTATTATCGTCAGGATAAGAGCCAAAGCGTTCAATCAAAATACAACCCGAATCCACCTGCATCCTTCCTGTTCAGTCAGGAAGGGCAGCAGTTGCAATTTCGGAGTTCGACATTCGGGGCGGCTCGAATGCGGTTGCTGGATGTCTTGTGTAACTTGTTTCAAATCGGCCGTCAGGACATGGAAGGAGCCGATGACCTGATGGATTTAAATATGGATGGAGACTGGACCGTTCGTGGTGGTGCATCCAACGAATCGCTGATCAAGAGTCTGGAATTCATCGCACAAAAGGAGACGGGCCGCATGATCCATATCGAACAAAGAACAGTGGAGCGCCCAGTTTGGGTTATGAGCGGCAAATTGCCAGTCACTTTCAACGGAAAACCTTCACCCCGTCTAGAAATATATGCCGAGAATCAAGATGGAGGTAAGGGTGGTTTGGGTGGAGGCAACATCCAGGATTTTACCAAGTGGATTGCCAATTGGTTGAAAGTTCGAGTGGTAAATGATGTTTCCAACGACAGTCGCCCTACCTACTTCGATTGGCGGATACATAGCGACTCTGAGGAATGGAACATGGGAAACCGCCGCGACGAGTTATTGCCCAAAGTGTTAAAAAACCTCGAATCACAAACCGGACTTTCCCTTTCTCAAGAAAAGCGCATGGTGAGCATATGGTTTGTCACTGAAGAAAAGTAGTGCAGGAACGTTTGCTCCGCATTTTTGAGTTTTTGAGTCTCTGCGTTAAGATTTTCCTTTTGCCTCGGTGCATTTGCCGTTTCAATTGCGCCCCATGTCGCGCGATTACGTCATCGAAAATTTCAAGCCGGAGGTTCATCTCCAGATTGACTACGCGCGCGAACTGAATCCGCAGCAGCTTGCCGCCGTCACCGCGCCGCCCGGACCGGCGCTCGTCATCGCCGGCGCCGGTTCCGGCAAGACGCGCACGCTCACCTACCGCGTCGCTTATCTGCTGGAACAGGGCATCCCCGCCGACCGGATTTTGCTGCTGACGTTCACGAACAAGGCCGCCGGCGAAATGATGCGGCGCGTCTCCGATTTGCTCGGCCGCGAATTGCCGCGAGCTTTGGGGCGGCACGTTTCATTCCATCGGCGCGCGGATCCTGCGCCTGCACGCCGACACGCTCGGTTATCGCCGCGATTTCACGATTCTGGACCGCGACGACTCGAAGGATTTGATCAAGGCGTGCGTCGCCGACGAGAAAATCGAGACGAAAGCCTCGCATTTTCCCAAGCCCGAGGTGCTCAATGAAATTTTCTCGCTGGCCGCCAACACGCACAAATCGGTCGGCCAACTCATGGACGAGCAATACGGTTACTTGCTTGAGAAATACACCGGCGAAAGCGAACTCAACGAAGTGGTTTCCCGCTTGTCCCAGCTTTACGCCAAGCGCAAGCGCGCGACGAACGCGATGGATTTCGACGACCTGCTCGCGCTCTGGCTCAAGCTGCTTCAGGACCACGCCGACGTGCGCGAACATTACCAGCGCCGCTTCCAGTTCATCCTCGTGGACGAGTATCAGGACACGAACAAGCTCCAGAGCGATTTGATTGACCTGCTGGCCGCGCGGCACCACAACGTCACAGTGGTGGGCGACGACGCGCAGAGCATTTACGCCTGGCGCGGCGCGAATTTCGCCAACATCCTGGAATTCCCCAAGCGTTATCCGGGCGCGAAGGTTTTCAAGATTGAAACCAATTACCGCAGCACGCCGGAAATCCTCAAGGTCGCCAACGCCGCCATCACCGCGAACCGGAACCAATTCACGAAAATCCTCGCCCCCGCGCGCAAATCCGGCCTCAAGCCCGCGCTCGTCGCGTGCATGGACGCCGCGCAACAGGCCGCGTTCATCGCCCAGCGCGTGGCGGAACTGCCGGAGGAAGGGGTGAACCTGAACGAAGTCGCCGTGCTTTACCGCTCGCATTTCCACGCGCTCGAATTGCAACTGGAATTGACCCGGCGGAACATTCCATTTTCCATCACCAGCGGCATCCGGTTTTTCGAGCAGGCGCACATCAAGGACGCGACGGCCTATCTCAAGCTCGTCGCCAATCCGCGCGACGAAGTTTCGTTCAAGCGGCTTGCCCAGTTGCTGCCTGGCATCGCGGCGAAAGGGGCGGAAAAAATCTGGAAGAGATTCAATGCTGAATTTGGTTCGAGGAGCGCGCGCGCCTCGCGTGCGTCCGACGGCGCCTCGCCGTCGGAACAACGCGCGCCATCGCGCGTCGAATCCTCGCGCAGTGGCGCGCTCAATGCGGTTGACGAGGCGTCAACCGCCGCACGCGAGGCGCGTGCGCTCCCCCTAGCCACTGCGCTGCAAAAGATTTCCAAATCCGTTCCGGCAAAGGCGGCGACGGCCTGGGCGCAATTTGTCGCCACCGATTTCCCAGCTCGAGGACGAGACCGTCCGCAAGAGCGCGGCGAAGATGCTGCGGCTGGTGATTGACGCCGGCTACGACGATTATCTGAAGGAGAATTACGACAATTACCAGCGGCGGCTGGAAGATCTGGAGCAGCTCGCCGTGTTCGCCTATCAATTCGGTTCCACCGAGGATTTTCTCACGCAACTCGCCCTGCTCACCAACGTCGAGGCCGAGGATGACCAGGCGGCAAAGGACGACACGGAAAAAATCAAGCTCTCGACCATTCATCAGGCGAAGGGCCTGGAGTTCGACGTCGTGTTCGCCATCATGCTTTGCGACGGGATGTTTCCGTCCGCGCGCTCGATGGAAAGCGGCGAGGGCGAGGAGGAGGAGCGCCGGCTGTTTTACGTGGCCATCACGCGGGCGAAGAACGAGCTGTATTTGTGTTATCCGCTCATCCGCGCCAGCTTCGGCAATTCCGGCGGCGACGGGATGCAGCAGCCGTCGCGCTTCCTGTCGGAAATCCCCGAAGACCTGCTGAACCAGTGGAATTTGCGTTCGCGCTATTGATCAAATCCAGCGTCGAGCAAGTGGCTTCAATGATTGGCACGCAATGTCAAATCTACACCTTTTCCCAATCCCGCACTTCGCCTGAAACGATTTTAAACAATGGATGCGGCGCGGGAATTTTTACCGTCACCAATTCGCGGAGCCGCTTCGGGTCGCGCTTTTTCAGCTTTCGTTTCAAGTGCCGCCATTCGTAAAGCAACTGGCCGCGCGTTTCCTTTATCTTCCCGCCAAACTTCCGCCTTCCGATTTTTGCGGAGTTGAATTTGTAATTGCGTTCCACGGCTTCTGCGTGAACGGCCCGTAAAAATGCCGCCAGCGCCGCCGGTGGATCTCCCGTGTCTGGCAAAGCGAATCAATTGAGGATGGTGCTTGTAACCGCGCGTCTGGCCGCGCAAGACCTTTTGCGCCAGCAGCGCCTCGCGCCAGAGGGCGACCAGGCCTCGCGCGTCGAGATATTTCGGGTGAAGCGTCCAGAGCCGCATGGCACACAATCAATCCGGCAAATCACGCCATTGTCGGCGCGCCAGGTAAGGGTCGAGGTGGTTCAAAAGAAAATAGGCCCAGCGCTGTTTCAGCTTCCGCCAGAAGGAGCGCGACTTGCGCCATTCCTCCGCCGTCACGCGGTGGCAATGTTTGAGATTTTTTGCAAAGATTTCACGCGCCTCCTTCGCGATGGTCCTGTTTTCAAAGCGGATCATCAGCTCGTAATTGATGCGCAGGCTGCGCGTGTCGAGATTGGCGGAGCCGAGATACACGATGTCGTCCACGACAATCAGTTTCGCGTGCAGAATCTGCGGCTGATACTCGTAAATCTCGATGTTCCCCTTCGAGAAACCGGCGATACAGACCCTGCGCGGCCAGCATGGAAAGCAGCACGTCGGATTTACCGGCCAGAATCAATTGCACCTTCCCGCCGTGCCGCGCCACGCGCATCAACTCGCGCCGCAGCCGCCACGTCGGCAGAAAATAGGCGATGATCATCTGGACATTTTTTGCGCGTTTCAAATCCTCGTGCAACGCGCGCTTGAACGGGTTGCGTCCCCGGCCCGGTCCGCTGAACAACAGATGTTCCTTCGGCAGCGCAACGACTCTTTTTGCCTCGGATTTGCGCAGGGGCATGAAGCGTTTATGCCGGAAGTCCGCGCGCCCGAACATTTCGTCAAACGACGACTCCAGTTGCGCCACCAGCGCGCCCTCGATTTTCAAGCCCACGTCGCACCAGCCGGATTTGACGCCGTCGCCTTCGTATTCCGTCGCGATGTTGAAGCCGCCGACAAACGCCGCGCACCCGTCGCACACGAGCAATTTACGGTGGTTGCGGATGATCAGGCGTTTCAATGCGACCGGATTGAACTGCCGGACTTCGCCGCCCGCGCTCCGCAGCGAATCCCAAAAATGGGCGGGCAAGAAATAGGAACCGACCGCGTCCACGAGCACGCGCACGCGCACGCCCCGCTTGCAGGCGCGAACCAGGGCGTCGCGAAAACGGACGCCAATCGGACTGTCCGTAAAAATATAAATTTCCAGGCAGACCGATTTTTTCGCCGCATCAATCGCCGCAAGCATCGCGGGAAAAACTTCATCGCCCGTGCAAAGCCAGTTACAGGTGGAATTTGGCGGCATCGGCGTCGGCATGATTCATGTTATCCCCGCCCGACGGGAAATTCAATTTTGATGTCACCTGCATGTTGGCCAAACCGGCCTTTGGGTGGGGCGAGCGTCCCCGCGAGCCGGCTTGTCAGGAGCCTCGCCCTGCCGGGATTGACAAAATGCCGACAGCCGAAAAAAGTTTCAACGTTTCCCGATTTCAGGCATCTATAACTGTGTGCGAGGCGTTTTGAACCGGTTCATCTTGATTTGTGCCTTCCTCACGGCGATTGCCAGCCGCGAGGCGCGGGCGCAGACGGGGTTGCCTTCGCTCGGCGGCACGGCGCTGGCCGCGCATCACACGCAGGCGAAATTGATTCTGTCCGCCGACACCGCCAAACCCGGCGACACGATTTTGGCCGGCGTGGATTTGAAGATGGAACCGGGCTGGCACACCTACTGGAAAAATCCCGGTGAGGCCGGCATGGCGACGAAAATCGAATGGCAGTTGCCGCCGGGCGTTACCGCCGGCGAAATCCAATGGCCGCTGCCGGAAAAATTTCCGCCCGTCGAAGTGACGACTTATGGTTACAGCAATGAAGTGGTGCTGCTCGTGCCGCTGACGCTCGCCTCGAATTTGCCCGCCGGCCCGCTGGATTTGAAGGCGAACGTTTCGTGGCTGGAATGCAAGGAGGTTTGCATTCCCGCCAGCCAAGCCGTTGAAGCAACATTGAACATTGGCAGCGAGACAAAGACTTCCGCCGATGCCGCGACGATTGAATCGTGGAAAAGAAAAACGCCAGCAACTCATCAACTGAGTTTATCAATCTTCGCGCATGGTGGGAAAAACCAGCCAATGGCGATACACGTCCGCTGATCATCGGCAGCCAGACATTAACGGACGCCGACAAATAATATAGAATACGACTCGGTTGATTTTTTCCCGGATGCCAGCGACCAATTTGAAATTCAAGCTGCAACTCAGAAAATTCGCCTATTCGGCGGTGACGTTCGAGTGCGCAATCGCTGCATTACTGCGCAAAATGGTTAAAAAATTTTCCGGCGACTGGCCGAAAGAAATTAGCGGCGTGCTTGTCATGGAAAGAAATGGATTGCGGACTGGCATTGAGGTCAAATTGCCCGTCGGCAGACCAAGCTCCGGCCGGTGAAACAATTTCCGCGCAAACGCGTCCCGCAGAACAGTGGCGAGCGAGACGCCTGCGCTACCTTTGATGCTGCTCTACGCCTTCATCGGCGGATTGATTCTGAACATCATGCCGTGCGTGCTGCCGGTCATCGCGCTGAAAATCCTCGGTTTCGTCAACGAGGCGCAGAAGCGAACCGCGCCGCGTCCGCAATCTCGGTTTGATTTACGCGCTCGGCGTGCTGGTTTCATTTCTCGCGCTCGCGGCCATCGTCATCGGCGTCAAGGCCGCCGGACATCACGCCGGCTGGGGGATGCAATTTGGCAGCCCGGTTTTCATCGTCTGCCTCACCACGCTCGTCATGCTGGTCGCGCTGAATTTGTTCGGCGTGTTTGAAGTCACGCCCGGCGGACGCGCGCTGGATGCGGCGGGCGCTCTCGCGTCAAAACACGGCGCGCCCGGCGCGTTTTTCAACGGCCTGCTGGCGACCACGCTCGCCACGCCCTGCACCGCGCCGTTTTTGAGCGGCGCGCTCGGCTTCGCCTTCGCGCAAAGCGCGTCGGTCATCGTGCTGGTTTTTCTGACGGTCGGGCTTGGACTGGCCGCGCCGTATGTTTTGTTGAGCTGGAATCCGGCGTGGCTGAAATTTCTGCCCAAGCCCGGCGCGTGGATGGAAAAATTCAAGATCGCCATGGGCTTCCCGATGCTGGCGACGGTCGTCTGGCTGTTCAACGTCGCGGCCAGCAGCTACGGCAAGAATGTCTTGTGGCTCGGCGTTTTTCTGGTCGTTGTCGCGTTCGCGGCGTGGATTTTCGGCGAGTTCGTCCAGCGCGGTCGCCGTCACAAAACCGTGGCGGCGATTGTCGCTTTGCTGTTACTGATTGGCGGCTATGCCTTCGCGCTGGAAAAGGAACTGGACTGGCGCGTGGCGATGCCGGAAACCGCCGCGACCGGTTCGCTGAAAGAATCGCCGGACGGCATTGACTGGCAGCGCGTGGTGTCCCGAAGCCGTCGCGCAGGCGCGCGCCGCCGGAAAACCCGTGCTGGTGGATTTCACCGCCGACTGGTGCCTGACCTGCCAGGTGAACAAAAAACTCGCCATCGAAATCCCGTCCGTGCGCGCGAAGCTCAAGGAACTCAACGCCGTCGCGCTCGTCGGCGATTACACGCGCATTTCCCGACAATATCACGACGGAATTAACCGCTACGGCCGTCCGAGCGTGCCGCTGGTTCTGGTTTATCCGAAAAACCAGATGCGCAGCCGATTGTGTTGCCGGAGATTTTGACGCCGGGAATTGTTTTGAGCGCACTCGATCGTGCAGCGCAATAATTTGCTGTGTCGGCCGGCTGAAATGTGTATCTTCGGCTCAATCAGCCTTTGCTCATGCCAATCAGAACCAGGACCGATGAACATATCGTGATTGCTTTGGCCAGGTGGGAACGTCATCTGTTAACCATCCTGTTTCTGGCCGCCTATCTGTTGGTGCTGGTGCAGGTTTTGTGGGCAATTCCGATTCCCGGCAAATCCGGCTGGCCATGCACGGTGCTGCTGGTGCTGGCCGCCGGAGCCACCATCGCGGCGCTCGCGCGGCATTTGCCGCTTCAAAACATCCTGTTCGCGGTGATCTTCATCGGATTCGCGGGGGGCGCGGTGACCTGGCTCGATATGAAAACCGGCATTCCGTTCGGCCCGTTCACCGTCGGTGACGATTTGGGACCCAAACTGCCGGCTTTGACCTGGAAAACTTTCTCTGGCATCCACCCGTTCACTGTCGTTGGCCATTGGGGAGCCAAGTTGAGCCGCACCGTGCCGTGGTCCCTGCCGGTGATCTGGATCGTGGCCGTATTGAATTCGCGCGGCGTGGCGCGGCTCATCCTGCGGCCCTGGCGAAAAATCCACAGCTTCGGCTTCTGGCTTATCGGCCTCACAGCGGGTTTAACGGTAATTTTTGACATCGCGCTCGATCCGTTTGCCTCACGGGCGAAACATTACTGGACTTGGGGGCCGACAAAATTTCCACTGTCGTGGCAGGGCGCGCCGCTGGTGAACTTTTTCAGCTGGGCCATCGTCGCGTTGCTGATTCTGGCGTTCGTCTCGCCGCTGCTGATCAGAAAGCAGCCGCACAAGAGGCTTCCACCGGATTTTCATCCGCTCGTCGTCTGGCTGGGCGGGGTTTTGCTGTTTGCCGCCGGGGCGGCGTCCGCCGGATTGTGGTCCGCCGCCGCGCTGGACGGAATCATCGGGGTCGGTGTCGCCACCTTTGCCATCCGCGGCGCGCGATGGTGAAATAGTTTCTTGCAGCGGGGTGCGGGGAAAATTCCAGAAATGGGGTGGCACACTGCCTCTTACCCTCATCCCGTCACTGCAATCAGAACTGCGTTTAGAACGAGGAATGCGAGGAAAGCATAAATCATTTGAACTGCATCTACCGCCAGCATCCGCTTAAACAGGAAAAAGAACGCAATCAGTGACGATATGAAACCGACCTTTGGCACAAACAAAAGAACCGCACAAATGCTGGCAATAATCGCCGCCTCTCTGAACGTGCAAGACGCCCTGACAAACTTCGCCGCCCAAAACACAAATGTAACCTGAACTAAAAAAGCGATGACCGGGCACAAGATGGGTGCCGCTATGGAGTTCAAAGAATTCATCTCTGCATTGTCGGCTAACAGTAATCAACCGGCATCATGCGGTTAATTGTCATTTCAATATTCGTGGTTTATTCCGGCTTTTCCCACGCGTCAAACCATTTCTGATTGTCTTGGAGTGCGCTGACATGTCCGCGCTTTGAAACCGGGAGACATGTCGCCCGGCCGGAAAGCGGTGTCATGCCACCGCACTCTGAATCAAAGCGCCGCGTTTTCGCCGCGCTTCGTGACCTTCAACCGTGCGACGCGCAGGCCGTCCATTTCCTCCACGCGCAATTCATAACCGGCCACCGCCAGGGAATCGCCAGCCTTTGGGAAACCGCCCAGCTTCAGCGTGACCCAGCCGCTCACGGTCGCGACGTTTTCATCGTGCTGCACCTCGCCGATGATTTTTTCCAGTTCATGGAGCGGCAAAGTGCCGGCGGCCAACCAGACGTTTTCGCCGGCGCGGGCCAGTTCCGGTTTTTCCTCGTCAAACTCGTCCTGAATCTGGCCGACAAGCTCCTCCAGAACGTCTTCAAGCGTCACGATGCCGACCGTGCCGCCATATTCGTCCACGACGACGGCAAAATGCAGTTTCCGTTCAAGGAACAGTTGCAGCAGTTTTTCAAGCCGAGCGGTTTCCGGCACATAAATCAGCGGTCGCGCCACGGGCAGCAAATCCGCCGCCGTCCGCGCCTTGTCGCGCATGGCGTAAAGGTCCTTGATGTGAATGACGCCGCGCGTCTTGTCCAGGTCGCCGCCGTCGCAAAACGGAAAGCGCGAGTAACGCGTTTTTTCCGCGAGGGCGAGGCACTCCGCCAGCGGCGTGCTGGTGTCGAAGGCGGTGATTTCGTGGCGCGGACACATGATTTCGCGCGCCACACGCTGGCGCAAGATCGAGCGCGTTCAGTATCAGGTTGCGTCCGCCCGCCGTCGCGCCCTGCGGGACCGCCGCCAGCACGAGTCGCAATTCATCTCCCGACGGCGCGCGGTTGCCCTGGCCATCCGGCTCGATTCCCAGTCGGCGCAACAGCCAGCGGGCCGAAAAGTTCAACAGCCAGTTGAAGGGATAAAAGGCGAAGTAAAACCAGTGCAACGGGCGCGCCGTCCAAAGCGCGACCGGCAGCGTCTTTTGCATCGTCAGCCATTTGGGAGCGAGTTCGCCCACCACGATGTTCAAAAAGGTCAGCACACTGAAGCCGACGGCGAAGGAAATCGAATGTTGCCAGAAGTCGGAGGTGATCCCCAGCGGCTTCAACAGCGGCTCCAGCAACGACGTGAACACCGGTTCGCCCAGATAACCCAGGCCCAGGCTGGCCATCGTCACGCCCAGTTGCGTCGCGCTCAAATACGAATTGAGGTGGTGAACAATGTGCCGCGCCATCTTCGCGCGCTTCCAGCCCTTTGCCGCGAGCGCGTCGAGTTGCGTCTCGCGGATGCGCACCAGCGCGAATTCCGCGGCGACAAAAAATCCGTTCAGCAGCACCAGCACCAGCACCGCCAGCACTTTGAGCAAGATTACAATGGCAGCGTCCAGGGTCATGTCTCAACCGTCCTCGTTCTCGTTCTCCTCCTCGTCCCCGAAAATTTTCGATTACGAGGACGAGCGCGAGGACGAGGAGGAATCATTTTCACAATTTCACCTCGCCAAACATCACCTTCAAAATGTCCTCCAGGCTCACGATGCCCGTTTCGGCGCCGTCGCGGGCCAGCACGATGGCCAGCCGATGGCCGGCGCGCTGCATCAGCCGCAGCGCAATTTCCAGCCGCACGTTTTCGTTGACAAACAGCGCGGGATCTCATGTGCGCGGCGACCGGCTTTTGAAAGTCCAGATCGTCGCGGAACAGCAGCGGGCCGAGCGCGAGCAGTCCGGCGATGCGCGTGCGGCCGTCGCGCGTCTCCCGGACCGGCAGGCGCCATAACTTGCGCTCGCGCCCCAGCTTGAGCGCGTCGCCGAGCGGCGTTGCCGCGTCCACGATCACCGTCTGCGCGATCGGCGTGGCAATCTGGCGGACGGAAATATTCTGCAAATCGAGCACGCGATTGATCATGGCGCGTTCGTCGCTGGTGAGCGCCTGCGAGGATTCCTGCATGACCGAACGCATTTCCTCGCGGCTGCCGAACACCCGGCCCGTGAATGTCCGCCCGCCCGTCAGCCGCAGCAGCACCCGGGAAACGCCTTCAACGATGGCAACGAGCGGGCTTAACACGATATGCACGAGGCGGAACACGGGCGCCGCCGAGCAGGCACAACTGGTTGGCATGCGCGCGGAAAAACATTTTCGGCAGCAAATCGAACAGCGCGTAAAACAGAAAAACAGCGGCGGCAAAGGCCGCGACAAGCCAGGCGCGATGTCCAAACAGCCATTCGTGGAGTTTGAGAAACGTCCAGCCCAGGATCAAAAAATTGGCGAGCGTGTTGCCGACGAGAATGGTCCAGAGGAAATTTTCCGGGCTTTCGAGGAAGCCTTGAAGGAGCTTGGCCGACGGCTTGCCTGTGCCCGCCTGCCGGCGCACGTGCAGCCGGCTCAACGCAAACACGCCCGCCTCCATGCCCGACAGCAAAAATGACGCGCAAAAACACAGCGCGAGCAAAATCCAGGTTATGATGGCCGGTGACATTTTTAAAAATGGGAACATTGAACATTGAACATCGAACATCGAACATCGAAGGAAGACACCGGCCCAGGGGCATTGGATGTTGAGCGTTGAACATTGAATGTTGGATGTTTTTTCATGCCGTTTATTTCACCTTTTGCACCATCAATTCCCGCACCCGCCGCTCGTCCACGTCGTGTGCCGTGAGTTTCAAGCCGCGAAACACCGCCGATTCGCCAGCCGCCGGCACCACGCCGAGCAGATGCGCGAGCAGGCCGCCCATCGTTTCGACCTCTTCCACGTCGCCTAGCGCTGGAAATTCGCGGCGGAAATCATCCAGCCGCATCGTGCCGCTCACGCGCCAGCGATCCGGCGAAATTTTTTCCATGACGAAACCCTCCGGCTGCCCCGCCACGTGGATTTTTCCGACGAGCCTGCCAAGAATGTCCTCCATCGTCACCAACCCGGCCGTGCCGCCAAATTCATCCAGCACCACAGCCATGCCGCGTTTTTGCTTTTGCAGGCTTTGGAACAGTTGCAGCAGATTCATCATCTCCGGCACGAACGACGGGAAATTCCATCGCGTCCGCCAGATCAATCTTCGGGTCGAGCAGCAGCGTGCGCGTGTTCAAAATGCCAACGATGGTGTCCGGCGTTTCATCGTAAATCGGCAGCCGGCGGTATTTGAATTTTTTTGCGGCGGCAATCATCTCCTCCACCGTCGCGTCGTCGGAGACGCACGCCATGGCCGCGCGCGGCTGCAACACGTCGCGCGCCGTGCGCCGGTCGAGGCTGATGATTTGAAGGATGATTTCCTTTTCCGATTCGGCGAGCGTGCCCTGCTGATAGGCCATTTCGAGCAGTTCGTGGTATTCGTCGTCCGTGAGCGCCGGCGGCGCGTCCATTTGCGGCGCGGTTTTCCGCAGGATCACGACGTTCAGCCAGCGCGCCGCGAGATGCAGCGGCGCGGTGATTTTTTTGAACAACAGCAGCGGCCACGCGACGCGCAATGCCCAGCGTTCAGGCCGGCGCACGGCCAAAGTTTTTGGAAAAACCTCGCAGCCGATGAGCACCAGCGCCAGTAACACGACCATCGTCAGCGCCAGCGCCCATTGCGCCGTGAACGCCCTGCTCAACGCGACCGCGAGCATCGCGGCGTTGGCGAAGGTGTTGCCCAGCGCCAGCGTCGCCAGCAAATCCTGCGGATGTTCGAGCAGCCCGGCGACGATTTTGGCGGAGCGTGGATTGATGGCGTCGAGTTGGGCCACCTGCCATTTGCCGAGGGAAAAGAGCGCCGTTTCCGCCAGCGCGAAGAAGAAGCTCGCGCCCGCGAAAAGCAAAATCGCCGCCACTGCCTGCTCCATGCGCAAAGTATGCACAAAATGGCTCGGGGAAAAAGGAGAAATGCCTGGGCAGCTTGACCGCCCGGCGCGAACCAACTAATTTGGCGGCATGTTGAGAGAGAGATTCATCTTCGGGATGCACTGGAAGCATGATGGCAAGATGTATTATGACGAGATTCCAGCCGACTCACAGGTGGAGGCTGTGGACTATTTTACCGATCACAAGCGGGACGACATTTCCTTAATTCGTGTCGAGTTGGTTGGCCCCAATGAGGGTGGCGTTCGAGACCTCGTTTATTCGCCAATTTCTCCTTATGACCCTTTGATTGCACGTCGCAGATTAGACGCGGATGAGGACGCCCGATAACAAACCCATCGCTTGACAATGCGTCGGTTTGCAGAGCAGAGGCCGGTTCCCGCCGCAGCTTCGGCATAGCTTGGATTTTTATCTTGGGAATATTGCTTGTTAAGGTTGGAGAGTTGCGCACTAAAATAACTGACAAGATTACGGTTTATGATTCCAGCACCACCACGATCGCTGCGTAATTGTCCGTATGACTCATGCTGACGAGAATTTACTGGCGAAATCTCCGCAGTTTTCGATTTGCCGTTTTGCCAATAATTGGCTATATTTGAAGTATGACGGAAACGCAGCACACGCGGTTGAAGCGGATTATGAAGGACGCCTTGCGAATCCAAGACCGCTTTGCCGCCGAACCGGTGTTGGCGCGGACCGGGAAAGGTTATCTCAAAAGCGAGGGCGTGGCGACGCTGCAACGCATCAAAGCCGGCTTGCGAAAATCCGCAGCGCATTGATCGGGCCATGTCGCGCCTCGTCAAACCCTGGCTCGCTTCGTTCGATTGGGAAATGGTAGTGGAAATCAACCGCGGCCTTTGCAGCCGGAAGAATGCGCTGCACAAACCGACTTCCGACGGCTATCAGCTCGCGAAAACGCTTTGGGAGAAAAATCAATTTGCGGAACTTTCATTGAGCGACGCGCTTCAAGTCTGCCTTCAATGCCATCGGCTCGCGCCTTTTTGTTTTTACAATGGAAATACTTTCGCGGCCATAGCGCGTGATTTTATCACTGACTTGTCACGGAAGCTTTCCGCTGAAAAGTCGTTCATTTTGCGGAGCGTCGCCGGACACATCGTGGCGGGAACGGCGACGGACATTGAACGAAAACAATTGGATGAAATCATCGCCGCGTTGGAAAAATAATCACCCCTCCAGCACCGCCATGACCGCTGCGTAATTGTCCGTGTGGCTGATGCTGACGTGCAGCCGCTTCGCGCCGCGCTTTTCAAACAATTCCTTTCCCTTGCCGTGCAGCACCACAAACGGCTCGCCGGATTCTTTCCGGCGGATTTCCATGTCCTGCCAGCCGAGCGCCGCGCCGATGCCCGTGCCGAACGCCTTGGAGATCGCCTCCTTCGCCGCAAACCGCGCCGCGACAAATACCGCGGGATGTTGATGCGACAGGCAATAGGCCATTTCGTCCGGCAATAAAATCCGCTGGCCGAACCGCTCGCCGAATTTTTCCAGCGACGCCCTGATGCGCGCCACTTCAATGATGTCAATGCCGACGCCGAGGATCATTTTGAAATTACGATTGACGATTTACGATTGACGTGCAAGCAAACTCGCGGAGCACGGGCGGCTCGAGTTGGAGTTCACGCTTCAGCGTGTTTCGAGCAAGCTAAAGCTTGGACTCCAACTTGCGGTAATTCTTCATCAGCGCCAGCATTTCCTTCACGGCTTGTTTCAGGCCGACGAAGACCGCGCGGCTGATGATGCTGTGGCCGATGTTCAACTCCACCAGATGCGGAACGCGATGCAGCAGCGGCAGATTTTCATAATTCAAACCATGTCCGGCGTTCATCTTCAGGCCGAGCTTGTGCGCCTGCTGTGTGCCGGAAATGAGGCGTCGCAATTCAAAATCTTTTGGACTGCGCCGACGTGTCGGCGCTTTGGAAAGCGGTGACATGTCACCGCTTTCCAAAAATTCCTCCGCAAATTGCCCCGTATGCAACTCGATGAATTGCGCCCCAACCCGCGCGCTGGCTTCAATCTGCTTTTCATCCGGCGCGATGAACAGGCTTACCTCGATTCCCGCGTCGTTCATTTTTTTGCGCGTCCTGGCCAGCAATTTTTCAGCGGCCACCACGTCCAATCCGCCCTCGGTCGTCACTTCCATCCGCCGCTCCGGCACGATACAGACGATCTCCGGCTTTAATTTCAGGGCGATACCGACGATTTCTGGAGTATTCGCCATTTCGAGATTCAGCCGGGTTTTGACTGCTTCGCGAAGTTTCCAGATGTCGCGGTCCTGCATGTGCCGGCGGTCCTCGCGCAGATGCGCGGTGATGCCGTGTGCGCCCGCGGCCTCGCAGATTTTAGCGGCTTCGACCGGATCGGGTTCGCCGAATCCACGCCCTCGATACCGCGCTTCCCGCAGCGTGGCGACATGGTCAATGTTGACGCCGAGTTTGAGCATGAAATCAATTTGGCCGTGGAGCCGCCGGCGGGTTCAGAGGTCTCACCGGGCCTTGCCCCTGCCGCAATCGCATCGCCGGCAGGCGCAAATCGCATCCGGGAAAATTGGTCGCTTCCAGCCAGCTCGCCAGCGCGGTCAGCTCGACGGCGGTGAGGCCGGCGGCGGCTCGGCGCGTGAAAGTCAATTCAGCCGGTGCGGTCTGCGTGACCTCGGTGACGGATTCGCCGAGTATCGGACCCAGGTGCCCCAGCCACTTGTAGGCCGCCGATTGCTCGCCGAGCTGCCGGTGGCCGCTGACCATCAGAATCAACTGCGACAGTTGCGGCAGCAAGGTCAGGCGGTTGGACGTGATTTCCCAGTGGTAGTAAACGAGACCGGGCCGGGCGAGTTGCAGGAAGGATTCCGGCGCCACGGTTTTGAGGCGCGGCGTGTTTGGGAAAAATCCGCCGAATACGTATCCGCCCGCCGGATCACGCATCGTGAGGACGAACGGCGAGAAGAACGGGACTCCGGTGAATGCAATGTTGTTGTTGGTCATCTGCGCCGCCAGTTTGAACAGCGAAGGCGTTGCGGCCCGGGCGTCGAGCGACGCCGAAATCTTCGGCCAAAGCTGTGCCATCGCGGCGGGAGCGTCCGGCACCGGCGCGGCGGCGAAGGTCTGATACGGAACCTGCGCCATGGCCCAGATGAAAAATTGGTCCGGCGGCGGGCTGATTTCATACGGCTGCGTCCAGTCCTGCCGGGCCAGCCAGGTCCCGATGCCGCGCACGGCGGTGAGGCTGATGAGCGGCTGGTGAATCAGGTTCGTCGGCACGCGCCAGTTATCAAGCGGCGGCAGCGGACTCGACAGGGTGAACCTGCCGTTCCATTGCAGACTGCCGTCGCGTCCGACGACCTGCATCGCCATTTTCGGGAAATCAAATTCCTTCAGCGCCGGGAAAAGTTGCGCCAGCCGGGGCCAGTTCAAATCGGCGGTGAGCCAGTTGGTATTCTTGCTCGTTTGGTCATCAAGAAAGACCAAGTGCAACTCGGCGTTCATTATTTTGTTGTTGGCTTCATCAAAGAACCCTGGGTTGATCGGCCGTTGATATTTCTGCCAATGCAATTCCAACCAACGCTTGTCATAAACACAAAAAACCAAATTGGACGCTTGCTCGGTTTGAGCAAACCAGCCCTTGGAGGTCGGTTTCGCCGTGCTTCCGGTCCATGATTCGGCGAGGTTCCTTAGGTTGTCTTGCCACAATTTTGCCCGTTGATCGCTCATGCGGATAGCCAATGCGTATTCCGGCGAGCCGTTCGTCGCGTCTCGCACTTCAAAAATCCATTCCGACTTCAGCAAATCATCCAACAGTGGACGCAACTGCGCCACACCGTCGCCCGCGCCCGGCGCGAGTTTCGATTTGAACCGTTCACCCGGCGCGCGCGACAGCTTGTCCAGCGTCTGGCTTTCCAGAGTCTTCGCCTCGGCGGAACAAAATTCATTGGTGAACGCGGCGGACGCTGGATCGGCGGAGATTTTGTCGCCGCCGAGAAAGTGAATCCGCGCCACCAGATCCGTTTGCGCCCGCAAACCGGGCGTTGCGCAGAGCAGCACGGCGAAAAACAATGACAATCGTTTCATTGAGCGCCTTTCTGTGCCAAATATTTCGCCGGTTGGCAAATGCAAACGTAATTCGGCGGTGTCCTGATTTCGGGGTGGCGCGCCTCGCGCTGCGAGGCGCGTCGGTTCGCAGCGCGACCCGACCCGCCAAATTACAACACTACGCATTACGACATTACACATAATTCATTTGCCCGCTGCGGCGGGTTTTGTTTCCATCCCACGTTCAATTGCGCGCATTTTTGAAATACTGGCTGCCGGTTTTGATTTGGATGGCGGTGATTTTCACCGGCTCCGGCGATTCCCATTCCTACGAACATTCCTCGTTCTTCGTCGAACCGTTCCTGCGCTGGCTGTTCCCGCGGATGACGCAGGAACACATCGAAACCATCCACCTTTGCATCCGCAAATGCGGGCATCTGACCGAATACGCCGTGCTGGCGCTGCTGGCGTGGCGCGCGTTGCGGCGGCCGGTGAAAAACGACCCGCGCCCCTGGGGCTGGCGCGAAGCCCGGCTTGCGCTTGCAATTGTCGTGCTTTACGCCGCGACCGACGAATTACATCAACTCTTCGTTCCCGATCGGACAGGGCTGGTGTCGGACGTTTTCATTGACACCGCCGGCGGCGGGCTCGGCCTGCTGGCGCTCCGGGTTCATTGCATTTTTCGGAAATCAAATCGGTAAACAAACCAAATGAAACGTCCGCTCGTCGCCGTCGTTTCGTGCTACACCTTCGGGTTGCTGTTGGGCGTTTTTTCCCAACCGCCGCTCACCGCTCTTTTTGCCGCTGCCTTCGTCCTCCTCGCCCTCGCCAGCCTTGCCGAAGCGTTCATGCGAAGGCAGGTCCTTGTCCTCGAAAAATTCCGTCCCTTTGTTCTTGCCGTTCTGCTTGCGCTCGCCGGCTGGACAAATCTGATTCTCCACACGGCAATCCTGTCACCGGACGATTTGCGCACGCAGATCGGCAACGCCGATGCGGTTGTGAACGTGCGCGGCGTTTTGGTCGAGACGCCGCACCTGAAAATCGCCGTGCGCGACGGGCAGGAAACCGAACGTTCGGTGGCGAAAGTCCGCGTCACCGGACTGCACCGGGGCGAAAGCTGGCAGCCGGCTTCCGGCGACATCATTGTCACAACCCCCAGCCCGCTTCCTGAAAACTATTTCTCCGGGCAGCCCGTGGAAATAACCGGCGTCATCGCCCGACCGCCGACGCCGCTGGCCGAGGGTCTTTTTGATTACCGGGATTATCTCCAGACACGCGGCATTTATTACCAGCTCAAAACCGACTCAACCAACGACTGGAAACTGCGCGAACCCGTTTTGTTGAAGCCGCCGTTGACCGACCGGTTTTTGAACTGGTCGAAGCGGACGCTCGCGCTCGGCCTGCCGGTCGAGGACCAGCCGCTGCGGCTTCTTTGGGCGATGACGCTGGGGTGGCGCACGGCGTTCACCGGCGATATCAGCGAGCCGTTCCTGCGCGCCGGCACGATGCACATGTTCGCGATTGACGGTCTCCGAATCGCGCTGCTGTCCGGCATGATTGTCACGCTGCTGCGAGTGCTGCGCCTCTCACGCGGCTGGTGCGGCGCCATCGCCGTTCCGACGATCTGGTTTTACACCGCCGCCACCGGCTGGGAACCGTCCGCCATCCGCGCGTCGGTGATGATGACCGTTGTTCTCGGCGGCTGGTCGCTCAAACGTCCGAGCGATTTGCTCAATTCGCTCGCCGCCGCCGCGTTCATCATTTTGCTTTGCGACCCGCGCCAGCTTTTTGAAGCCAGCTTTCAGCTTTCGTTTTTCGTCATGCTGACCATCGGGTTGCTCCTGCCGCGGATGAACGAAATTTCCGACGGCCTCCTCCGCCATGACCCGCTTCTGCCAAATGAATTGATCCCGAAATGGCGTCGCGCGCTGGTTTCATTTTTGAGAATTGCCGCGCGCTACTTTTCCCTTTCATTCGCCGCATGGATCGGTTCGATTCCCCTTTCGGCGGAATATTTTCACCTGTTCAACCCCGTCTCGACTCCGGCCAACATGGTCGCCGTTCCGCTCGGCACGTTCGCGCTCATGGCCAATCTCGGCGCGCTGGTCTGCGGCTCATGGCTGCCGTGGGCCACGGCGTTGTTCAATCACGCCGCCTGGTTTTTCATGGTGGCGATGACGGATGTGAGCGAATGGGCCACGAAAATACCCGGTTCGTTTTTCTACGTGCCCGCGCCGTCGTGGATATCAATCGCCATCTATTATGCCGTTCTGGTGGTTGCCTTGAGCGGCTGGCTGAAGACGGCATGGAGGAAGCTGTTTGCGGCGGCAATCCTGGTTTTCATCGCCGCGATCTTATTTCTGGCGCTGGGAACGAACACTGGGCGAAACGGATTTGACGGTTCTGCCGCTGAATGGCGGCCACGCGGTTTTCGTGGACGCCGCCGGGCGGAAAAACGACTGGCTTGTGAACTGCGGCGATGAAAACGCCGTGGAATTCACGCTCAAACCTTTTCTGCGCGCGCAGGGCGTCAACTGGATTCCGCGCCTCGTTTTGACCGAGGGTGATGTGAAAAACACCGGCGGCGCGCAATTGCTCGACGGGCTTTTCGGCGTCGGCGAATTGTGGACGAGCGGTGCGAAATTCCGGTCCGGGGCGTATCGAGAAATTGTCGCGGCATACGAAAAGCCGCCGGTCAGCAAATCAAGCTGGTGGGGCGGGGCTCCTGACGAGCCGGATTCCAACGGTGGCCGTCCGCAAGGGCCGGCTCGCGGGGGCGCTCGCCCCACCAATCATTCGGGCGCGCCGTCACGACGCAAAATATTCAACGCCGGCGACACTGCCGGCTGCTGGTGCGTTTTGCATCCCAATGCCACAAACGATTTTACGCGCGCGGACGATGGCGCGCTGGTGCTGCTCGGAACTTTCCCGGGCGCAAAGATTCTGTTGCTGTCCGATTTGGGCCGCGCCGGCCAGAGCGCGTTGCTGGCGCGAACCAATGATTTGCGCGCAGACATCGTCATCGCCGGTCTGCCCGACCGAAGGCGAGCCGCTTTCCGGCGCGCTGATCGATGCGATCCAGCCGAAGGTCATCGTGATTGCGGATTCGGAATTTCCGGCAACGCGGCGCGCGAGCCGCGAATTAAAGGCCCGACTGGGTGGACAAAACTCACCGGTGATTTACACGCGCACCGCCGGCGCGGTGAAAATAGTGGTGAACAAAACCGGGTGGAAATTGCAGACGATGGATGGACAGAATTATGCTTTCCCGTAGCAGCCGACGTAAGAAGGCTCCATCCAAAATAAACTGATTCAGAGCCTCGTTACCTCGGCTGCTACAAATTTCGGGTGAGTTTCACCGAAACATGCCGCGCCTCCGGAATGACGAACTTTTTCACCTCGACCATGACACTTTGCAGTTTTGAATTCGGATAAAATCATGTTCCGCGATGTCGGTGGCGAGTTTTTCAATCAGCTTCCACTCGCGGCCTTCGCCGAATTTTAACAGCCGCTGGCTGACGGCAAAATAATCAATCGTGTCAGCGATGGAATCGGATTTAGCGGCGGCGGAAAAATCGGATTCCATTTCAACCGTCAGCAGCAACCGCTGCGGTTGGGCGCGCTCCGCGTCCGGCACGCCGATGCGGTAAAACACTTCAAGGTCAACGATGGAGATTTTAGCCACGCGTTTTTTGGGCGGCTTTTTTACGTTTGGAATTGCTGCGGGTCAAAGACCCGCCCTCCATTTTTGCAGGAGCGTTCCTCTGTGAGGCGCAGCACACCGCTTCAATCAAGATCTTCGTCGGCTTGTTCAGTTTTATTTTCTTCGTCTTGGCGATTTTAAGCCAGCGAAACTCGCGGCCTTCCTCGTTCAAAATAACGCGCGGTGTTTTTGCGGCGGCGCGGCAGGTGTAATTCAGCAACACAAAATGCGCCTCCTTGTAAAATTCCTTCGAGTGAATGCAATCCTGCACGAGCACAAACTGGATGTCCGAGACTTTCAGCCCGGTTTCCTCCAGAATTTCACGGCGCAGGGCGGCCTCCGAGGTTTCGCCGGCCTTGATTTTGCCGCCGGGAATGCCCCATTTGTTCGACCATTTGTGCGTGCGGATGAGCAGTGCCTCGTTCCGGGAATTGAAAATCAGCGCGCCGACGGTGGCGATGGGAAAACCCGTCTCGGTTGGCGGCACTTCGGGATGCAGTTCGAAATGGTTCCGCTCCAGCAGGCCGCGCAATTCGGCAAGATGTTCCACAATCAAGTCCGGTTTTGCCGCGCGCAACTGGTCCAGCGTGTTGTAGCCGGTCAGCACGGCGCACGAATGCACGCCGCCGTGTTTGGCCGTCTCGATGTCATGTTCCATGTCACCGATAAATAGCGTTTCGTCCGGGTGCAGACTGTTTTCGGCCAGGATGTCGTGGATCTTTTTCCGCTTGTCCCAGACGTCCGTGTAAGGTTTGTCGAGAAAGGTGCCGAAGCCGGTGACGCGGCATTGCTCTGTAAAATAGGGGCCGTGGACGGTGCTCAAGAGGAAGGTGCGCAGCTTGTTGGCGCGGCAAAACTCCAGGAACTCGCGCGCGTGCGGCAGTTCGCGGACTGACTCCTGCGCGGTGCCGAAACTGGCATGAAACCAGGCTTCGAGTTGCGCCATCGGCACGTCCGGCGTGTGGCGGTCGTAAAACTTCTTGAACGGCAGGGAAAATTCCGCGCGGAATTCGTCGAGCGACATTTCGGCCTTGCCGGCCCGCGCCAGGACAAAATTCGAGGCTTTCAACACAGCGGGCAGATCGTCCACCAGCGTGCCAGACCAGTCGAAAATAATGTTGCGGATCACGGGCAGACATTAACCACGAAACACACGAAACACACGAAATATTTCAGCCCGAAAGAGCGAAAGAACACAAAAGAAACTTTTAACTTTGTGCTCTTTGTGTTCTTTTTCGGCTAAAAATATCCCATGCTCATCGCGTTCCACAAACCGTTTTGCGTGCTGTCCCAGTTCACCGGCGACCTGCCGCGTCTGGGCGCGAGCGCGGTGGGCGGCCCGCCCAACCACACGCTGGCGGAATTCGGCTTTCCGAAAAACGTCTATCCCATTGGCCGGCTCGACGCTGATTCGGAAGGGTTGCTGCTCTTGAGCGATGAACCGCAGTGGAACGAAAAGCTGCTGCATCCGCGCCATGCGCACGAACGCGAGTATTGGGCACAGGTCGAGAGGATTCCCACGCCGGAGAGTTTGAAGAAACTGGAAACGGGCGTTGTGATTCAAGGCCGCAAAACCCTGCCTTGCCGCGCGTGGCTACTGGAACCGCAACCGGAAGCAGTGGCTGCGACGCCCCGCCGCAACAGCGTGGCAGCGACGCCACCGTCGCCAGCTTCAATAATCGTTGGGCCGTCGGCGGCGGGGCCCTTCGGCGACGAGGCGCCGCCGCCACGAATTCATCCGCGCACTCCGCCCATCCGTTTCCGCAAATCGGTGCCGGATTGCTGGGTTGGGCTGGAGTTGATTGAGGGCAAGAACCGCCAGGTGCGGCGCATGACGGCGGCCATCGGGCATCCAACGTTGCGATTGATCCGCGTGCGGATTGGAAATTTCTGGCTTGGCACCCTGACGGCGGGCGAATGGAGAATTCTAACCTCGAAGGAACACCAATTGCTGTGAGTGTATCTAGCGCCGTCGGAGAACTATTTTAACAGGCGTCGGTTTTTCTTATGCTCTCTATGAAATGACTTAAAGTATTCATATTAAGCGGGTTGTAATTTAACTTTGTTCGAAATACCATGGGATGCGTCGGGCAAGCTTACACTTTTGATTTAGCCAAACCGTCCGAGGCTGGTCTTTAGTCATTATAAATCATTGCAAATAAAACGCTTATAAAGTGTTCCGATCTTTGAAGTTTCTTGGCACGCGCTTTGCTAAAAATCATTAGGAGACAGAAACCATATCTTTAGTGGAACTTTTGACTCAAAACCAAACAAACAACGAAAGGAAAAGAAATGAAACTAAACAAACTTGGCATTGCTCGCGCATCGGCGGTCATTGCAATGACATTGTTCATAGGCACTGCTTCCAGTCATGCGGATGTCAGCGGCTCGATATGGACAGGCTATGCGGGTGACAGCGCGGACACCCCCCCGGGAGGATCCCCCAACATAACATTCACCAGTTCGCAGATTTACTATGGTTCTGGGGATGACTCATCCATCGTGGGTTTTTTAAACTATGGTTTAACCACGTCGACGCTTCTGACTGGAAGCGACGCTGGCGCTGACAACATTTTCGTGCAATTGACGGGCCAGATTTATCTGGCTGCTGGCGTAAACGCCTTCCGAGTCGGACATGACGACGGCTTGAATATTAGTCTTGATGGAGGAATCGGCACAGTGCTGGATGAACCGGGTCCCACTGGGTTCGCCCTGACGGACTTTAGTATCACTGCTCCCACATCGGGTCTTTATGATTTCACGCTGGATTATAACGAGTGCTGCGGCGCCCCGGCCTATCTGGAATGGGCGTTCCCATCGGGTGCCCCGATTACCGGCAACAGTGCTCCGGACGGCGGGACCACCGTGGGTCTGCTTGGACTTGGTCTGGCCGGTTTGGGAGCATTTGCCCGTCGGCTTAAGAAGTGATCCAACCGAGGTTGATCTTTAACCCCGTGGCGACGCCGCGGGGTTTTTTGTTATCGGCCGAGATCTCGCTTCTCCTCGGTTCTGAAGACACTTGTCCGCCGCCGGGCGCTTGGCGAGAATGACGCATGATTTTGAAGGCCATATTTGTCGGCAAACGTCCCGCAGCGCTCAAAGCAGCGCGGGCATTGCTGTTGCTCGCGCTCGTTGGTGCGGGTTATCTCGCTGTCACCTCCATCTCTGGAGGCGCGGTAGCCGGCTGCGGTCCTGGGTCCGGCTGCAATGACGTGCTGTCGAGTCGGTGGGCCTACTTGCTTGGCTTGCCGGTGAGTTTGCTGGCGATGGGCGTTTATCTCTGCTTGCTTATCCTGTCGTGGACAGCGGTCAGCACCGGTTCACCGGCCAAGCGAGAGTGGTCTTGGTTTCTGGTGGATGCGTGTGGCGGACTGGTCATCGGCGCGGCGGGTTGGTTTGGGTTTCTCCAATACCATCTCCTAGGGGAGTGGTGCAAGTATTGTCTGGTGACCCATGCAAGCGCGGCGCTTGCGGCAATATTCCTGATGGCCAGCGGCGCGGCGATGCGCAGTAGGACGGCGTCTGACGGAGGCGGATCGCGCCGTTGGAGCAGGATCCAGACGAGCGTAATTGCAGGCGGCCTCGGCCTGGTGGTTTTGATTGCCGGCCAGTTGCTGGTAAAGAAACCTCTTTACGCGTTGAGCACGACGGGATCGGGAAATTCGGGGCTAAACTCCGGGACACTCAGGCTCTTTGGTGGACAATTCAAACTGGATCCGCAAGAACTGCCGGTTTATGGGTCGGCTGACGCCACCAATCTTATCGTGAGCCTGTTCGACTGCACGTGCGTTCACTGTCGTCATCTGCATCCCCTTCTGAAAGCAGCAGCGGCGCACTACGCCGGGCGGCTGGGAATCATTTCGCTGCCGGTGCCCTTGGATTCTGACTGCAATCCGCTGATTTTCGTGACCAGCCCGGAAAATGAGCACGCTTGCGACTACGCCCGTCTCAGTTTGGCAGTCTGGCGGGCGCAGCCGGCGGCTTATGCAGAATTCGATGAATGGCTGTTCGCTTCGCCGTCGGTGCCATCGTTGGATGAAACTCGGCAGAAGGCGGAGTTTCTGGCCGGCAAAGAGGCATTGGACCGCGCATTACGCAGTGCTTGGGTGAGTGAGCAATTGAAAACAGACATCAAACTTTACACCGTCAGCAGCCGCGCTGCGGGCGATTACAATCTGCCGCAACTGATCATCGGGAACGTGACGATGAGCGGTTCTGTGGACACGTTGGACGACTTGTTGCATCTGATTGGGCAACACGCCTCGCTGGACCTTCGGAAGCCTAAAACACAACAGACTCGGGCGGAATAAGAAAACTCACCAATATTCTCGCATTGTCTGGCTGGACGCTGCACCGGATTTATGGCGAAGATTGTCGGTGTATGAACGTAAATGGGCCATGCAATGATGGCGGATACGTCTGTGAACCGCTGATTGCGCGGATGACACGGATGCGGCCATGCCCTTCGTCGGCGCCTTCAATGGGCGGGTAGCTACGTCAACGGGTCCGGCGGTGCAATGGGTTTGGGCCGGTGCAGCACCATCACGTTGCCAACGCGCATGATGAGGTGACTGGCCGTCTTTTCCGCCAGCAACGGCGACAGCTCCTTCTTCTGTTCCTTGAATTCCGCGAATTTGATCTTCACCAGTTCGTGATGCGACAGGGCCTCGTCCACTGACCGGACAAAGGCCTCGCTCAAGCCAGCCTTGCCGACCTTGAGCAGCGGATCGAGGAGCTGGGCGGCGGCCTTGAATCGGCGGATTTGCGGATTGGTCAATGGCTCAATCATGGGCGCGCAGTCTAATGGCTACCGCCGGAATGCCAAATCTAAATGGTTCTGGTGTTCGCCTCGAAAGCGGGCCATGCTCTCAAGCATGGATAAATCTGCCCATCCCAAATTGTCGTCGCCCCCGCAAACCACCGGTCCGGTAGTCGTCACGCCCGATGCGCCGTCCGGGGACGCGGAGAGCCAATTCGACCGAGGAGTAAGGTTCGCTAGCGGACCGGGTGCGGCCCGGGATTATGCGCAGGCGGCGGTGTGTTATCGCAAGGCGGCGGACCAAAGTCATCCGTTGGCGCAATTCAACCTGGGCATCATGTATGCCGAGGGACATGGCATGGCCCCGGATGCCGCAGAATCGCTGGTGTGGTTTGGGCGGTCGGCGCGATTGGGGGATGCCGGAGCGCAATTCAAGCTGGGGGACAATTGTTATCACGCCAGTCTGCGGCAGACGCCGTCGGACGCCGCCGAGTCGAGGATTGAAGCTTACAAGTGGTATCGTCTCGCCGCCGCGCAGGGCTACGAGGGGTCGGAGGCGTCCTACTCGTCCTTGAGCCTGAAGATGACGTGGGAGGATGTAGCCGCCGGCAACGCGCGGGTGGACGCATTTGGAAAAGGCTGAAAGCCGAAATTGAATACAGGGTCGGGCATGAACATTCGCGGTTGAATCGGCTTGCGCTTCATTGACGCTGGTGGCGAAGGCGGTAACTTTTCACCATGATTGATGTTCCTGAATGCCGTCTGCAGGGCGCGATGGCCAAGGGAGATCGAGTGCGGGTGAAAGTAAGCTTCAGGTTTAACAAACAATTCAAAACTCATCGCTGGCCGAACCAGTGGCCAACTGAATGAAAGAATTCCGGGCCGAACGTGAATTGCCAGGCGATATAAAGCTGAAAGTCCGTCGGGCCGTCAATGGAGCGTCCGGCGGAAAAGAGCAGGTGCTGATGTTCGGTAAAATCAATGACCGTGCCGAGATTGAAGGCGGTGTCGCCGCGCCCGCCGGTTTCCATTCTGGTGCGATGGTAGATTTCACCGCCGAGCAAAATATTTTTCCTGACCTGCTTTTGCAGGACCGCGCCGGCGAAGCCCCAGTTCTCGTTGCCGGCGCCGGGATTGATGCCATAACCGCCGCCGCCATAAACGGTCCAGTCGCCGAAGCTCTTTTGCAGCCAAACCGGCAGGAAGGCATCCCAATGGCCGGTGCCGAGTCCTTCCGATTCGTTGCCGGTGGGCACTTCAAGCAACGGAAAAATTCCGACCTGCGGCAAATGATCGGTCTCCTGAATGAAACGGATTTTTGCGCCGAGTTCCGTGTCTCCATAACCAAAGTGGCTCTTGTCGTCCGACGGCGCATTGTAAGCCAGCGGCGCGATGAGGTGAAGCTGCACGTTTGTGATGACGCCGTAGTTCACCTCGATGTGCGGCGC
This sequence comes from uncultured Verrucomicrobiae bacterium, assembly GCA_963711945.1. Lineage (GTDB taxonomy): Bacteria > Verrucomicrobiota > Verrucomicrobiia > Limisphaerales > UBA11358 > UBA11358. The sequence goes on from CAVQGB010000013.1 coordinate 243,545, forward strand.
GGTGCCCGACCAGCCGTCGGCGGTTTGCGTGTGCATCGAGGCGATGTAAAATTCCCAGTTCTGATACTCAACCGGCTCCGGGTCATCGGTCAAAAACGGCGGTCCGGCTAGGACCGTAAATGCGCCTCCGACCGTTATTGCAGCCAGGGCGAGAACTGCCTTTTTCGTCATGGGTATTCCTTTGCTTTTCAAGCGGGTTGTCAATCTCCGATCAAATAGAATCCCAAAATGAGAAGGCCGCCAACGGCGACACCCGCCACCAGCAGGCGAATCAGGCGGCTGGAGGTCAGCCGGATGCCGGAGCCGCCGTTGGCCAGTCCGAAAAGCCAGCCGGATAGGGCAAAGACGGCGAGGACAATGGCGACATGTGTGACCCAGTGACTGCCTGTCAATTTTTGCATTGCAGATTGAATGGTGGCGCTTTTCTCCTTGGCAATCACCAGCAGGCCGTTGACAACACTGGCAAGTGCCAAGGCGACTCCGAAGGAGACGGTATATTTTGAGAGGCCGATGGGTTCCATGTTCGTTTTTCGGTTGTTGAGTTTCAACGGGGCAGCAATCCCACTTTCACTCCCATGGCGATGATGGCTCCGTGGCCTTCCACCATCAACCCCAGCAGAACAATCATGCCCGCGACCCACAGCACCACGCGGCGGGCATCCCTGTTTGCCGGCAAATTATTGGCGGCGGCAATGGGCAGATAAGTGACCATCAACAAAAGCATGATGACCAAGTGCTCCTTTGTTTCCATGAAGAAGCTGTGAGCGAACGGCCAGGGGCCTTTCAAAATGATGGCCTTGTCCACTGCGTAGGAGAAGACATACCAGTAACCGGCGATCAAAAACGCGAGCCACATGAAAACCGCGGCGGCGCAGCTCATCTTTCGGATCCGGGCAAGATTGGTTTCGGAGGCGTTCAGCACATCCACAAAAACCCAGACGGTGGCAATGATGCAAGCCACACCAAACAAGACATGCGCCATCAAGACAACTTCATTCATAACCAAATTACGATCCTCCGCTCCGAAATCGGAAAAACGCCCGGGCGGTCAAAACTTCAACCACAACCGGCTCCCCATGGATTAGTTTGTCCACAATGTAACAGAACTTGGATTTCGTGCAAGTAGATTTATTTCTGCACTTCATTATCTGCCTGTATGGTTGAATGGAGAATATTTTCGCCTTCATTGACGCAGGCGGTTCGTGACGGTAAATTCGCAAGATGATTGATGTTGCCGAGATTCATCCGCGCGGCGAGATGGCCAAAAAGAAGTTCGAGCCGCTGGCTAAGGAAATTTTTACGCTCAAGAAGCAGCTTAACGCCGTCATCCTCGCGCACAATTATCAGGTGCCGGAGATTCAGGACGTGGCGGATTACGTGGGCGATTCGCTCGGCCTCTCGCAACAGGCGGCCAGGACGAGCGCGGACGTGATTGTTTTCTGCGGCGTCCATTTCATGGCGGAGACGGCGAAGATTTTGAATCCGAACAAAATCGTCGTGCTGCCGGACAAGGACGCGGGCTGTTCGCTGGAGGAAAGCTGCCCGGCGGACAAGCTGGCCGCGCTCCAGGCGACGAACCCGAATTTCTGGACAATTGCCTACATCAATTGCAGCGCGGCGGTGAAGGCGCTGACGGATGTGATTTGCACCAGCGGCAACGCGGAGAAAATCGTCCGCGCCGCGCCGAAGGACAGGGACATCCTGTTCGTGCCGGACGAAAATCTCGGCCAATGGGTGATGGAGCAGACGGGCCGGCCGATGACGTTGTGGAAGGGCAATTGTTACGCGCACGTCGAGTTCCAGAGCGAGAACATATTGAAACTGCGTGCACAGTTCCCGGACGCGAAAGTGGTCGTCCACCCGGAAAGCCTGCGCGCGGTGCGCAATCTGGCGGACGCGGTGGCTTCGACGGAGAAGATGATTGATTATTGCAGGACCAGTCCGGCGCACCAGTTCATCGTGGTGACGGAGTCGGGCATCATCCACCGGATGCAGAAGGAATGTCCGGGCAAGGAATTCCTGTGCGCGCCGACGTTTGACGTGATGCGGCTGCCATCGGACAACTGCCGTTGCAGCGAGTGCAAATACATGAAGATGAACACGCTCGAAAAGGTGCGCGACTGCATGAAGAATCTCGCGCCGCGGATCGAGCTGCCGCCGGAGATCATCAAGCGCGCCCGGCTGCCGATTGAGCGGATGCTGGAGATTTCGGCCAGGCCGATAGAGAACGCGGGCTGATTCTTTAACCGCGAAACGCGCGAAAAGGAATTTTTCGTGTCATTTCGTGTGTTTCTTGGTTCACCCTAAAACCATTCCCACCAGTTTCACCAGGCCGTAGGCGAAGGCGGCGGTGACGGGCAGCGTAAAAATCCAGGCCCAGACAATCTGCTCGGCGAGGATCCATTTCATCGCGCTCCAGCGTTTGGCCGCGCCGACGCCCATGATGGAGCTGGTGATGACGTGCGTGGTGGAAACCGGCATGCCCATCATCGCGGTGCCGAGCAGCACGGTGGCACCGGCGGTTTCGGCGGCGAAGCCGTGGACGGGCTGGAGTTTCACGAGTTTGTGGCCGAGCGTGCGGATGATGCGCCAGCCGCCGATGGCGGTGCCGGCGGCCATCGTCAGCGCACAGAGAATTTTGATCCAGAGGGCGATGGACTGATTCTTCGGGTCGGCGGCTTCGTCCGTGCGCAAAAAAGTCCAGCCACGCATGGCAGATGGTCGAACGTGCCGGACTTGCGTGGCGGCGGCAAGCGCGAGCGCGATGATGCCCATGGTTTTTTGCGCGTCGTTGGTGCCGTGGCTGAAACCCATGTAGGCGGAACTGAACAGTTGCAGCCGTGCCGAAAGTCCGCGTGACAGTCAGCGGCCGCCAATTTTGAAGCGAAATGTAAAGCACGGCCATGAGGACGAACGCGATGACAAATCCCAAGACCGGCGAAAGAATCATCGGGATGACGATCTTGAACAGGATGCCGCCGCCGGTCCACCAATGCTGGCCCACCGCGGGCATTTTGCTCCAGATCACGGCGTGCCAGTTGCCGTGCGCCGCCGCAAGCGCCGCGCCGCAAAGCCCGCCGACGAGCGCGTGGCTGGAACTGGACGGCAACCCGAAATACCAGGTAATCAGGTTCCAGACGATGGCGGCGAGCAGCGCGCAGATGAGCATTTCGGACGAAGCGGACGGGCGGAATGAAATTGCGGTGGCGTCCACAAGCCGGAGGCGATGGTCTTGGCCACGGCCGCGCCGGCCATGGCGCCGAGCAGATTGGTGACGGTGGCGAGAATGATCGCCTGGCGCGGCGTGAGCACCTTGGTGCCGACGACGGTGGCGATGGAATTGGCGGTGTCGTGAAAGCCGTTGGTGTAGGTGAAAATCAGCGCCACCAAAATGACGGTAAAGACCAGGAGCATGGCCGTCAGGAATTTTTCAGGACGATGTGGGAGATGACGTTGCCGGCGTCGCGGCAGCGGTCAACGACCTTTTCGAGCAGTTCGTAAAGGTCCTTCAGGACGATGACCTTGATGGCGTCGTGTTTGCCGCTGAAGAGGTCGCGGTAAAGTTCCATGATGGCGTCGTCGGCCTCGCCTTCGATCTGCTGAAGACGGTCGTTGAGCGCCTTGATTTCCTCAAGGTTCACGCCGTTGCGCAGGCTTTTGACCATTTGCACGACGCAATCGGTGGCCTGCTCGAGCAAGCCGATCTGCCGGGAAAAATCCACGCCGCGGACGTGCTGCGGCGCGAGCAGGATGCGTTCGCCGAATTTCTCGACGGTCTTCGGGATGCGGTAAAGCGCGTTGCAGAGCGCCTCGATGTCCTCGCGTTCGAGCGCGGTGACGAAGGTGGTGTAGACGGCGGTGCGGATCTGGGCGGTGATTTCCTTGTCCTTGCGGCGGGAGCGGGCGAATTCTTCCAGTTCCGACCGGCTGGTCGAGCGCCTGGCTCAATTTGACGAGGGCCTGGACGCTGTTGCGCGCCTCCTGCGCGCTGGATTCGAGCAGTTCAAAAAACATGTCCTCTTTGCCGAGGAGTCGCTGGAGTGAAAACATAAATTTAATTCCGCAATTAATTTTGTAACGACGGGGCGCTCTGACGGCACCCATTTTGCAGATGTTTTACCGGCTCTTGCCGGATGGCAAGCCAAGAGTGAACTTTTGTAACCGAATTGTAACAATTCCGCCGCATGATTGTAACAGCGTTGCTTCAAAGTGTCGCCGCACTTGAAACCAACAACCATGAAAAAACTCAAAACTCAAAAGACACCCACCCAGATTGCCATCTTCGCCGGCGCGGCCGCGCTGATGGCGTTGACACCTCAAACCCACGCGCAAACCTCCGTGGACGCCCTGCTGAACAAGCTGGAGCAGAAGGGCATTTTGTCCGTGGACGAGGCCAGGGAATTGAAGGCCGAGAACGCGACGAATTCCGTCACCGATTTCGACAAGGCATTCGGCTCGAAATTGCCGATGCCGGACTGGGTGACGGGTTACAAATTGACCGGCGATTTTCGCGGACGGTTTGACGACGTGAGCGCGAATTCGCCGGCCTTCAAAGAAATCAGGGCAACTTCGTTGCAAACAACAACATCCGCCTGCGCTATCGTCTCCGCGTCGGATTGATCGTCAACATGAAGGACGATGTGCAGGTCGGTTTCCGTCTGGGCACCGCTGACACGTCTTCAAGCAACACCACCGGAGGCAATCCGGTGTCCAACAACACCACACTACAAGGCGACGGCACAAAAAAATTCATCTTCGTGGACGCGGCTTACGGCAAATGGACGCCGATCAACGACGGCACCTGGATGCTGACGACCACCATCGGCAAGATGGACGAGCCGTTTCAGCAATCGGCGATGGTGTTCGACCCGGATTACACGCCGGAAGGCGCGGCGCTGCAGGCGACCTACAAAATCAACGAACAGAATTCACTCGCGTTCAACGGCGCCGCATTTGTGCTGGATCAACTCAATTCCCGCGGGCCGTTCCTTTACGGCGGGCAGGTCATCTGGAACGCCAATTGGACGCCCAAGCTCGGCACCTCGTTGGGCGTGGCCGCCTATGACATTGGCGACACGGAAAACTTGAAACACAATTACGTTTCGAACATGGGCAACACCCCTCGGCGGGCGTGTTTCCGGCAGCCGGCGGGACCGACCACTGGCGGATACGCGAGCGATTTCAATCCGATCGTCGCCAGTGGCAGCGTGACTTACACACTGGATCATTTCCCCCTTTATCCCGGCGCATTCCCGATCAAGCTCGCCGGCGAATACATGGACAACCCCGCTGCTTCCAGTAACAACAAAGGTTAGTGGGGCGGCGTCACGCTGGGCAAATCCGGCAAGAAACACACCTGGGACATTTCCTATCGTTATCAGTATCTGGAAGCCAACGCCTGGTGGGACCAAATTGTGGATGACGACAATGCCGCCTTTTTCCCCATTGCCAACACCGCATTCGGCAACACCTCACCCGCCGTCATCGGCGGGACGGACATCAAGGGCCACTTGATCAAGTTTAACTATTCAATCTTTGACTCGCTGACCTTCTCGTTCACGGCTTACATCAACAACCTCATCATCAATCCCGTTCCCAGCCAGAAATCCGACGCCATCCACGCCATGGCGGACTTGATGTGGAAGTTTTAACCGGATTGTAACGTGATGGATCAACACAAAACTGATTAACTTGTATTCAAATGAAAAAAACTATTCTCTCCCTCTCCGTCGGGCGCGGCTGTGTCCTGCTCGCCGCGCAATCCAACTGCAATGCCGCACCACGCTCAATTCAACGGCGCGGGTTCGACCTTCGATTATCCGGCCTTCACCAAATGGTTTGAGGCTTACGACACAGGTGGATTCCGACGTCCAGTTCAACTACCAGTCCATCGGCTCCGGCGGCGGGACAAAAACAGTCTGCTCAACCAGACCGTGGATTTCGGCGCCTCCGACGCGCCGATGACCGATGCGGACATGGCCACGGCGCCGGGCAAAATCCTGCACATTCCCGATCGTCGCCGGCGGCGTGGCCATCATCTACAACCTGCCGGGCGACCCGAAGCTCAAGCTGGACGGCGACACGCTGGCCGACATTTACCTCGGCAACATCACCAAATGGAACGACCCGAAAATCGCCGCGCTGAATCCCGGATGTGAACCTGCCCGACACTGGCGATCGTCGCGGTGCATCGCTCCGACGGCAGCGGCACGACGTTTCATCTTCACCGATTACTTGAGCAGCGTGAGTCCGGCGTGGGCGGACTCGGTCGGCAAGGGCACTTCGGTGAAATGGCCGGCCGGCATCGGGCTGGCCGCCAAGGGCAGCGAAGGCGTCGCCGGCCAGGTCAAGCAGGTTCCCGGCGCCATCGGCTACGCGGAACTGGCCTATGCCGACCAGAACAAAATTCCCTACGCCGACATGAAAAATGCCGCCGGCAATTTTATTTCACCCGCGCCGGACTCCGTCAGCGCCGCGCTCGCCACGGCGAAAATCCCGGACGACTTCCGTTTCTCGATGGTCAACGCGCCCGGCGACGAAGGCCTATCCGATTGCCGGCGCGAGCTGGGTGCTGGTCTATCAGCAACCAGAAGAACGCCGACCACGGCGCAAAAGCTCGTCGCTTTCCTGAAATGGGCGGTCACGGACGGGCAGAAACTGTCGTCCTCGCTGGATTACGCGCCGCTGCCGGAGAACGTCCAGCAGCGCGAATTGAAGCTGCTCGACACAATTAAATGATGACTTCGTTCCGCCGCCCGATAATTTTATGGGCGTGAGCCGGACGAAGAGCGCAGTTCCTCCCGCTCTTCGTCCGTTTGATTTTACGGATCGAGGAAAATACGTGAACGGAAACAACGACAGAAAAACAACCGGCGGCCGGCACAGTTCGGCGACCGCGCCTTCAAATGGCTGACGCTGGCTGATGGCGCTGTCCGTTTTTGTGCTCATCGCGCTCATCGGCTACGAACTGTTCGGCGGCTCCAGCCTGGCGCTGCACAAATTCGGCTGGCATTTTCTGGTCAGCAGCGACTGGGATCCCGGTCAACGACGTTTATGGCGCGCTGCCGTTCATCTTCGGCACGCTGGTTTCCTCGGCCATCGCGCTGCTCATCGCCGTGCCCATCAGCATCGCCACCGCCGTTTATCTGACCGAACTCGCGCCGCTAATGGCTGCGCCAGCCGCTCATCATGTTCATCGAACTGCTCGCCGCCGTGCCGAGCGTGATTCTCGGCCTGTGGGGCATTTTTGTGATGGTGCCGTGGCTGCGCGACCATCTGTTCCCGTGGCTGCAGAAGACGTCTCGGCTTTCTGCCGCTCTTTCAAGGGCCGATCTACGGCGTCAGCATGCTGGCCGGCGGCATCATCGTCGCCATCATGATCATTCCCATCATCACGTCCGTCTCGCGCGAAATCCTGCGCTCCGTTCCCGGCCTGCAGCGCGAAGCCGCCTACGCGCTGGGCGCGACGCGCTGGGAAGTCACGCGCATCGCCGTGTTGAGCTACGCCAAAAAGGGATTGTTCGGCGCGGTGATTCTCGGCCTGGGCCGCGCGCTCGGCGAAACGATGGCCGTCACCATGGTCATCGGCAACACGCCGCAAATCGCCAAGTCGCTGTTCGCGCCCGGCTACACGCTGGCCAGCGTCATCGCCAACGAATTCAACGAGGCCACCGGCGATTTGTATCCGAGCGCGCTGTTTGAAATCGGCCTGGTGCTGCTCGGCGTGACCGTGGTGGTCAACATCTTCGCCCAACTGCTGTTGAAAACCTTCGCCGGCCCGGCGTGAAACCGCAACACTGAACATTTATGATTTACGATTTACGATTTACGATTGACCGGCGATGCGCGGCATCCAATCCGGTCAATCGCAATCGTCAATCGTCAATCGCAATTTCGATGACCGCTCCCAACCACCACTGGCGCAAGTTCAAGAACGCGTTCATGCAGACGCTCACGTTCGCCTGCGCGATTCTGGTCGTCACGCCGCTGGTGCTGGTGTTTTATCATCTGGTCAAGCAAGGTTTCAGTTCGATCAACTGGGCGTTCTTCACCCAACTGCCCAAGCCCGTCGGCGAAACCGGCGGCGGCATGGGCAACGCCATCGTCGGAACCTTCATTCTGCTCGCGCAGGCCGCGGTCATCGGCGTGCCGGTCGGCGTGCTCGGCGGCGTTTTTCTTTCCGAATACGGCGGGACCAAATTGAACTGGTGGATCCGTTTCGCCGCGGACATTCTCAACGGCGTGCCGTCCATCACCTGGGGCATCGTCGTTTATGGCGCTGCTGGTCGTGCCGATGCACGGCTTTTCCGCGCTGGCCGGCGGCGTGGTGCTGGGCATGATGATGATTCCGCTGGTGATGCGGACGACCGAGGAGGTGCTGCAGCTCGTGCCCGGCGGCTACCGCGAAGCCGCGCTGGCGCTGGGCATCGCCAAATGGAAAACCATCGTGCAAATCGTCATCCGCACCGCGCTCAAAGGCATCGTCACCGGCGTGCTGCTCGCGCTGGCGCGCGTGGCGGGCGAAACCGCGCCGCTGCTGTTCACCGCGTTCGGCAACCAGTATTGGGCGCACAAACTGACCGAGCCCATCGCCGCGCATGCCGCTGCAAATTTTCGACTACGCCATCTCGCCCTACGACGACTGGCACCGGCAGGCGTGGGCGGGCGCGCTCGTGCTGCTCCTGCTCGTGCTTGTCCATCAACATCGGCGTGCGCTTTTTGACGCGCGACCGGTTCCAACGCATTCAAACTGAAGTTTTGAAACATCATGTCCGCAACTGAACCACCACATCGCGCCGCACAGAGCCAAAATCCGCCGGCACGCCGGCCCTGACCGTGCGCAACCTGTCCGTCTTTTTCGGCAAAAACGACGCCGTCAAAAACGTCTCGCTCGACATCGCCGCCAGGGCCGTCACCGCCATCATCGGGCCGAGCGGCTGCGGCAAATCCACCTTTCTCCGCGCGCTCAACCGGATGCACGAGCTGAATCCCGAAGCGCGCATGGAGGGCGAAATCCGACTGTTCGGCGACGACATTTACTCGCGCAACGTCGAGCCGGTCATCGTCCGCCGCCGCGTCGGCATGGTGTTCCAGAAATCCAATCCGTTTCCGACCATGTCCATCGTCGAAAACGTCACCGTCGGCCTGCGGCTGAACGGCGTGCGCGACCGGAAACTGCTCGCCGAACGCACCGAACAATCGCTGCGCATGGCCGCGCTGTGGGACGAGGTGAAGGACCGCCTGCACGCGCCGGCCATCAGCCTGTCCGGCGGCCAGCAGCAGCGCCTGTGCATCGCCCGCGCGCTGGCCGTGCAGCCGGAAGTGCTGCTCATGGACGAACCGGCCTCCGCGCTCGACCCGCTGGCCACGTCGAAAATCGAGGACTTGATTCTCGAGTTGAAAAAGGATTACACCATTGTCATCGTGACGCACAACATGCAGCAGGCCGCGCGCGCGTCGGATTTCACCGCGTTTTTCTACCTCGGCGAACTGGTCGAGTTCGGCCCGACGACGAAAATTTTCACCAGCCCGGCGCAGAAGCGCACGGAAGATTATGTGACAGGCCGGTTTGGTTAAAATGATCTCGATCATAGCCCGCGGTTGACCATCATTTTGAGACGGTGTGAAGATTGACTTGAGACGGCGGATGAAGACTGTAACAATTTATGGAAAATCATTTTGAAATGGGACTGGACGAGTTGCGGCAGAAATTGCTGACGATGGCCAGCCACGCCGAGACCGCCGTCAACCAGGCCGTCCAGGCGCTCATGCAGCGCGACCACGACCTCGCCTTCAGGGTCAAGCGAGGACGACAACGTCATTGACCAGTTCGAGGTGGAGATTGACGAGCTGGCCATCCAGCTGCTCACCAAGGCGCCGCTGGCCACCAATCTGCGGCTCGTCACCGTGGCCATGAAAATTTCCCAGAACCTCGAACGCATCGGCGACGAGGCCACGAAAATCGCCAAGCGCGCCCGCGACCTGCTCGCAGGAACCGCCGGTGAAAATCAATCTCGACCTGCCGCGCATGGCCGCGCATGGCGCTCGACATGGTCAAGGACTCGCTCGACGCCTTTGTCAACCGCGATCCCGCCGCCGCCCGCGCCATCATCCCGCGCGACAAGGAAGTGGACGCGCTCAACAAGGAAATTCACAACGCGCTCGCGCAGCACATGATGGCCAATCCCGACACCATCGGCCGCTGCCTGCACTGGATCGTCGCCACCAAGAGCCTCGAACGCATCGCCGACCACGCCAAGAACATCGCCGAGGAGGTGGTTTATCTCTGCGAGGCGCAGGACATCCGCCACACCGCCGGAAAAGCCAGGGCTCGCCGCCGCCGGCCATGCCCGACGCAGCCCTAAAATTCTCCTTGCGAACGCCGGCGTTCGGGCGATACTTATTTCGTCATTTGGCGAAATACAATTATATGCGCGAATTCATGGCCATCACCAAGGCGCTGTCCGACCCGAACCGGGTGCGGATTCTCCTCGCGCTCCGGCGCGGCGAACTGTGCGTCTGCCAGATCACCGAACTGTTCGGCTTCGCGCCCTCCACCGTTTCCAAGCACCTTTCCATCCTGCACCACGCCGGGCTGATTCTGTCGCGCAAGTCGGAGCGGTGGGTTTATTACCGGCTGCCGGACAAAACCGCGCCCGTCGCCGTGCGCGAGGCGCTGGACTGGGTCCACAAATCGCTGGCCAAGACGGATGAAGCCGCCGCCGACGCGAAGAAGCTGAAGAAGATTTTGACAGACCGATCTCGCCGTCATCTGCCGACGGCAAAAATGCTGCTGATTTATGAAAACACTACCAAACTGACGAACAAAATGATTCCGTGCGCCAACTGGTGCGCGAAGGCTACGCCAAGATTGCGCAGGAAAACTCCGCCGGCTGCTGCGGTTCGGGCGTCTCCTGCTGCGGCTCCACGCCGCAGGAGGCCGAAAAACTCGCGCGCGAACTCGGCTACACCGTCGAGGAACTCCAGGCGCTGCCCGACGGCGCGAACATGGGCCTTTCCTGCGGCAATCCCGCCGCGCTCGCCGCGCTGAAACCCGGCGAAACCGTCCTCGACCTCGGCAGCGGCGGCGGCTTCGACGTGTTCATCGCCGGCCGCAAAGTCGGCGCGACCGGCCGCGCCATCGGCGTGGACATGACGCCGGAAATGCTCGGCAAGGCGCGCAACAACATCGCGCATTACCGCAAGGAAACCGGGCTGGACAACGTCGAATTCCGCCTCGGCGAAATCGAGCACCTGCCCGTCGCCGACAATTCCGTGGACGCCATCATTTCCAATTGCGTCATCAATCTCTCGCCCGACAAGGCGCAGGTCTGGCGCGAAATGGCGCGCGTGCTCAAGCCCGGCGGGCGCGTGGCCGTGTCCGACATGGCGTTGCTCGAAGCCGCTGCCGCCGGAAGTTTTGAAAATGGTGGAGGCGCGGATCGGCTGCGTGGCCGGCGCGGTGCTGGTGTCCGAAACCGGCCGCATGGCCAGGGAGGCCGGACTGACGGACATCGTTCTCAAATCCAAGCCCGGTTACGTCGAGGCGCTCACGGATTGGGAGGACCCGCTTTACAAGAAACTCATGGAACTGCTGCCCGCTGGAACCAAGCCGGCGGATTACATCACCAGCCTGGAAGTGCAGGCGCGAAAAACAAACTGACAAAAGCATGAACCACAATCCAGATCAGACCGCTCAACGAAGCGGTGAACTTTTTGAATCGGGCTTCTGTTGTTCGGAAAGCGTTCTACAGGCCCTCGCGGAAAGCTGCGGCATCCAATCGGATTTGATTCCGCGCATTGCGACGGGTTTATGCGCCGGCATTTCGCGGACCGGTGGGATTTGCGGCGCAGTCAGCGGTGGCGTGCTGGCGATCAGCCTGGTCACCGGACGATCCAGTCCGAGTGACCCGCGCGAAGACAACCTTCGGCTGGTCCGGGCCTTTTTGCAGGAATGCGAAGCTAAATTCGGTTCCACCAATTGCGAGCGGCTGATGGGCTGCCGGCTCGACACAGCGGAGGGCCAGCGGTTTTTCCAGGAGCATAATCTCCGTGGAAAATGCGCCAGCTTCACCTGCGAGGCTACACGCATCGCCGCCCGGTTGCTCGAAGAAACCGTTCTTCCATCGCCGCGCAAATGAGTCTTGAAGGCTGCAACAACATGAAAAGCGAAACTGCAACCACCATCAAACGCCTCGCATTTTTCGAGCGCTACCTCACCGTCTGGGTTTTTCTCTGCATGGTCGTCGGCGTGGCGTTTGGCAAATTCGCGCCGCAATTCACGGCATCGTTGAGCAAATTGGAATTTGTCCAAGGCTCGCACGTCAACGCGCCCATCGCCGTGCTCATCTGGCTGATGATTTATCCGATGATGCTCAAGGTGGATTTCACCGCGCTCGGCGGCATCGCGCGCAAGCCGAAGGGACTTGCTGTCACGCTGTTCGTCAACTGGCTGGTGAAGCCGTTCAGCATGGCGCTGCTGGCCTGGCTGTTCATGCAGCATGTTTTCAGCGCGTGGATTTCGCCCGAACTGGCGAAGGAATACACCGCCGGCCTCATCATCCTTGCCGCTGCGCCTTGCACGGCGATGGTGTTCGTCTGGAGCTATCTCACCGACGGCGACCCGGTTTATACGCTCGTGCAGGTGGCGGTGAACGACCTCATCATGCTCGTCGCCTTTGCGCCCATCGTGATGTTTCTGTGCGGCGTGGCGAACGTCGTCGTGCCGGCGAAAGTGCTCATCACCAGCGTCGTGGTGTTCATCGTGATTCCGCTGGCGGCGGGCTGGTTGACGCGGACAGCGCTGCTCAAGTCGCGCGGCAAGGACTGGTTTGAGCAGAAATTCCTGCCGAAGTTTCATCCGGTGACGATTTTCGCGCTGCTTGCTGACGCTGGTTTTGATCTTCGCGTTTCAGGCGGAGAATCTCACCACGCGCTGGCTCGCGGTGCTGCTGCTGGCGGTGCCGATTGTCATCCAGGTTTATTTCAACTCCACGCTCGCCTACCTGCTGATGCGCAAACTGCGCGTGCCGCACAACGTCGCGTCGCCCGGCGCGCTCATCGGCGCGAGCAATTTCTTCGAGCTGGCCGTGGCCGTGGCCATCACGCTGTTCGGCGCCGGTTCAGGCGCGGCGCTGGCCACCGTCGTCGGCGTGCTCGTCGAGGTGCCGGTGATGCTGTCCGTCTGCAAAATCTGCAACCAATCGCGCGGCTGGTATCAGTCGCGTTTGAGCAATGAAACATTCAACAATTAACATTCAACACCCAACTCCCAACCGCATAAAACCGCATAACCTCGCCATCATTCGGCGTTCGATGTTGAATGTTGAATGTTCGGTGTTTCCCATAAATCCATGAAACCCACCATCCTCATCCTCTGCACCGGCAACTCCTGCCGCAGCCACATCGGCGAAGGCTTTTTGCGCGCCGCCCTCGGCGATTTGGCAACCGTGCAAAGCGCCGGTTCGAAACCCGCCGGGTTCGTCCACCCGCTCGCCATCAAGGTCATGGCTGAGGTGGGCATTGACATTTCCGGCCACCGCTCGAAGCATTTGAAGGAATTTCTGGACCGGCCGATCAACACCGTCATCACCGTTTGCGGCAATGTGGACCAGGCCTGCCCGATTTTCCCCGGCCAGGTAAATCGGCACCATTGGCCCTTCCTTGATCCGGCCAAGGCGGTCGGCAGCGAGGAGGAAAAATTGAATTGCTTCCGTCAAGTTCGCGACGAAATGCGCCGCGTGTTTGAAGCCTACGCCGCCGGATTGCAGGATGCCTTGCAAACGCGACGCGATCTCAAGGATTAGCTGGCAACGAAGCGATTGGCATAAACGAAAGGGCCGAACCTTCCAAGTCCGGCCCTTTAGCTTTGCTTTATCTTGCCGAATCTGAACTAAAATCCCCCAAAGCCGCCGAACCCGCCGAACCCGCCGAACCCGCCGAACCCTCCACCACTGACTGAGGTATTGCAACCGCCCTGCGCCGTCCATGGGATGCTGGAACCCCAATAGTTGCAGTATGCGGTCGCCTGGCAGTTGAAGTTGCCGGCGTCGCTGTTCTGGTATTGGTAATTAAACGAGAACGAACAACCCTGGCCCGGGCTTAACGCCGGACAAGAATAATATTTTCCACAAACAGCCACCTTGCAGGCAGTCCAGCAAGCCGTGCCGGTATTCGTCACATAGCAGGTGTAAGTGGCCTGCTGACCGCAAGTCCCCTTGCCCGGTCCGGTCACGGACACGACACATTTTGGCAAAGTGCCTTGATAAGCGAAATTCACGCCGGTCTGGATTTGACCACAAGTCAGAGTAAAGGTTTCGCAATTCCCCTTTGGAATGTCGCAACTGACATAAGTGCATTGCTGCGTGTGCGAGCCGCCAAATTTGTCTGTCCAGCAATCCTGGTTGTTCGAGTTCTTCCAGTGCTGGCAGCCATCATTGGCGGTCCAGCGATCCACGCCATCAGCGCCTTTGCAATGCTGGTAGCCGTCATTTTCAAGCCAGCATTGCTGATAGTTATTGTTCAGCCAGTGATTGACATGCGTGCCCCCGGTCTGAACATGGTTTGCCGGCTGCGTGACGCATACGGTGTAGGTTCCCGGTGTCAGATTGTAAAAGCAATAGGAGCCATCCGGGCCGGATTTCGTGGTCGCCTGCACGACATTGTTGGATTTCAGTGTCACTACCACGTTCGACTTCCCGATATCAAAAACGGGCGTCAGGAAGCCGTCTCCGTTACAATCCAGGAATACAAAGCCGCAAATGCTGGATGACGGACAGGGTGGTGGTGGCGGCGGATTCACCAATAGCGAGCAGCCGAACGAGTTCGTGTCGCCGCACGAATCCGTGATTATCACGCTATAGTTAAATAAACCATTGGTTGTGGGTGTGCCAGAAATCGTTCCATCGGAAGCCATCGCCAACCCTGATGGCAAGCCAGCCGCCGAGAATGTGTAAGCGCCACCGCAACCGCCCTTGCCCGTCAACGTCACCGGCGTGATGGCCATGCCTTGAATGGCGCTCACCGTCACGCAGTCGGCTGAAGGCGGCGGGTTCACTGTCAGCGTGCAGCCGAGTGCGCCCTTGTTGCCACAACTATCCGTGATGGTGACTGTATATCCGAAAGTGCCGCTGACCGTGGGCGTGCCGTAGATCGTGCCATTGTTTGACATCATCAACCCGTTGGGCAGACCCGTGGCCGAGAACGTGTAGGGGCCGCCGCAACCATTGGTGGCCACCAGTTGCACCGGCGTAATCGCCACGCCTTGGACGGCGCTCACCGTCACGCAGTCAGCGGATGGCGGTGTAATCACTTTAATGGCACAGTTAAGCGTGCCCGTGTTGCCACAGGCGTCCGCAACAGTAACGGTATAGGGGAACGTGCCGCTGACCGAGGGAGTGCCTGAAATGGTTCCACTGGACGATATGCTCAACCCTGACGGGAGGTTCGTAGACGAAAATGTGTAGGGACCGCCGCAACCGCCTGTGCCGACCAAAGTCGCGGGCGTGATTGCCTGGCCTTGAACCGCGCTGATATCCACGCAATTGGCGGTGGGACAGGTGATGGGAACTTCAAGCAATAGAAATTGGATTGGGGCGGTTAAAGTTATTCCACCTTGATTTGTGATTACGTAAATCGCCCCAACAACGTTGCCACATTGCGGCACCCAAGACGCAGCATTTGCACTGGCGTCATCTAAAAGCGATTGAACGACTGCGGGATGATATGTGGGATAATTGCCGCCGGTTGGCGCCGAACCACCAAGCAAATCAAAAATAGCAACTTGTATATCCCAGAAGTAGGCTCCGTTCTTATGGTTTAGAAGAAAATTCAGCTGTTTCCAGACGTCGGGTGAAGCATAACTAGTGTGGTTTGGTGGCAGTTCACTATTTAAGTTCGGGTCGCAAGTGGGGTATAAAAAGCCTGAATATGACGTGCCTGGCGGGTTGAAGTAAGCGGCATTAATTTGGTTGGTTTCGTCAACACACCAAGTCAAATATTGTCCAACTGGTAGAGCCTCGTTGGCGTCTTGCACCAGTGTTAGAAAATGGGCAATACTATCGTCATTAGGGTAGTAATTCGGGAATGCAATTATGGAGCTATTTAACACATTTCCCGCAGGCCCGGTGAAGCTAATGGAACACTGGCCGAAAGCCTGATTCGTCTGACCTAGTCCTAATGAGAAAGCGAGGCCAAACAACGACAATACTGAAATATATTTCGATTGAATTTTCATAGTCAATATTTGATTGAATTCTATTTCCTGACTAAACCATTTTCTGACCAAAACCACAGCCAATTGTAACTGCCATATTCCTGCTACTTACTCCATTTATTCATTGGCAGGACAAATAATCTCTTCCAACACGAATACCGTTCTGCGGTGGAAAATTCACTGAACTGACCTCCCACCCCAAAACGGCTCCCCTCACCCGTTTGCGGTCGTCAAAACGCGCGACTCAAATTCATCGCGGCTTTCAAACGCCCCGTTCTAACGCATATATTTCCGCACGACCGCCAACCCAGCAAACGCCATGGACATCAGCAGTGCTGAACTGCCAGCGTCAGGCACGGGCAGTCCCTGATCAGCAAATGTAGTCCCTGTTACCATTACGACGGCCAGCATTAATAGACCGATAGACAATTTTGAGTTTTTCATATTGTTGTATTTCACTTTCTATTATTGTTACTCTGAAGAATTGTTGCATTACGAAGCACCATTAACTGAAGTCGGCGTTGCGTTAGTAGGCGCAGGCAGTGATTGATCACCAAACGACTGTTCGCCAAACGACTTCTGCAACGCCAATAATCCAATCAACGCCACAAACGCCAACACCGAACATGCTCCAATGATTTTCTTCATATCGAAACGATGGTGAAGCTATTTTAATGCCATAAAGTGACGCCGCTTATGGAACCGCCAATTGACAGTCATAACAGGTTCAAATATAGCTTATTAGGTAATCGTCTTGGAAATCAGTTTGTTCGCGTGAAAATCAAAGAATGTAAAGCATGCCGACGTTGTAGGACAGAAATTTGAATTATTTACCATCAAAAATTGCAAAAACATCAATAAAACAAGACATTCTTGATCTACACTTTGAATCTGTAAGATGTTCCGACAATATCCCCGTTTCTCGACGAAATGCGCCGCTTGTTTGAAGCCCATGCCGCCGGATTGCGCGATGCGAGATAGGATACAGTTGCGCTTTGAATGAAGTTACGGTTACGCCCTTTACCGCTTCATTCCTTCATTGTTCGATCTGCAAAATCAGCGCCGGCTGCGGAGGTGAAGCGATTCCCTACTCGCGTTTGAACGTTGGTGCTGCCGCCGGCACTGGCTTGGGGCGACGCCAATGAAGCACCAGCCGGTATCCGAGCAGGATGGCCAGCACCGCCGCAAACACCAGCGGCTGGCGCACATCGGCCTTTACCTGCATGTAATAATGAATCACGCCCGCGATGGCGGCCACATAAGCGAGCCGGTGCAGCGCCCGCCAGCGTTTGCCGCCCAGGCGTTTGATCATCGCGTTGGTGGAGGTGATCGCCAGCGGCACCATGACCAGGAGAGCAGTGCTGCCCACGATCAGATATTTGCGTTTGACCATTTCCGTCAGCGTGCTGGAAATGCTGAAGCCCCGGTCGAGGCTGAAGAAACACAGAAAATGCAGGCAGCCGTAAAAGAAAGCGTAAAGGCCGAGCATCCGGCGGAATTGAATCACCCAATTCAACCCGGTGATCTTCGCACCGGCGTCACCGCCATGGTCAGCATCAGAAAAATCAGCGTCATCATGCCGGTCGTCAGGATGAGGAAATTTTGCGGGTTCGCGCCGAGCCGGTTGTGCGCCTGATCCCACACCAGCAGCGCCAGCGGCACCGCGCCGTTGACGAGAATCAGCAGCTTGGCAAACCGGATGTCGCTTTCTTTCATGGCGTGCCCGTCAGAAATTCCGCGCGCAAATCCATGCCGGCGTAAAGATGGCCGACCTGTTCCTCGTAGCCGTTGAACATCAGCGTGGGACGCCGTCCCGATTCGCCGATGCGCTGCTCGGTGGCCTGGCTCCAGCGCGGATGATCCACGTGCGGATTCACGTTGGCGTAGAAGCCGTATTCGTTCGGAGCATACTGGCTCCAGGTCGTTGGCGGTTGCGTCGCCACCAGCTTGATTTTGACGATGGATTTGATGCCTTTGAAGCCATATTTCCACGGCACGACCAGCCGGATGGGTGCGCCGTCCTGCGGCGGCAGCGCCCGTCCATAAAGTCCGCTGGCCAGCAGCGTCAACGGATGCATCGCTTCATCCATTCGCAAACCTTCAACATAAGGCCAGTTGAGCACGTTGCTCCGCTGTCCCGGCATGCGTTGGGATCCAGCAGCGTCTCAAAGGCGACAAATTTCGCCTCGTTGAGCGGTTCGACCAGATCGAGCAATTTGGACAGCGAAAAACCAACCCACGGAATGACCATGGACCATGCCTCGACACAGCGCATCCGGTAAATCCGTTCCTCCGGCGGACTGATTTTCAGCAGATCGTCGAGATCGAAGACCTTGGGCTTTCTCACCAGACCCTCGACCGACACCTGCCAGCCTGTGGTGTCAAAATTGGCCGCCGCCGGCGCCACTCCTTCCTTGTCGGTCGAGAATTCGTAGAAATTATTGTAATGCGTGATGTCCTGGAGGGAGGTTTCCGGCTCGGCGACCCGAAAGCCGCTGGCATCCGTCGCCGTCGTTGGTGGCGCCAGGATTCCCTGGATCAGCGGGCGTGTCAACCGTGCCCGTGGCCACGGGATTGAGCCGCCGGTATGCCAGGCCGGTGGCCACGGCGCTGGCCGCAAGGATACCCGCCCGGATGAACGTCCGGCGATTGAAATAGACGGCGGGGTCGGTTATTTCACCGCGCGGATATTGTTGTTTGCCTCTTTCATTGGACCAATAATGTTTTGGACGACATGAAGAGGCTATCAGAATATTTAGAAATATTCCATTAGTTTTAGCACCAGCTATCGGCGGGGCCTGATGAAAGGGATCCGTCCGGATGTTATCGCCTTTCAAATGTTCCACCAGCTCTCAACGCATGACCGGCCAGAAATTGCGCCGCGCTCATCCGCCGTCCGCCTTCGGGTTGCAATTCCAGAATCCGCAACGAGCCTTCACCACAGCCGACCACGATGCCGCTCTTGTCCGCCGACAAAATATCTCCTGCATTCCCGCCTCTTTCCACGACTTCCGCCTTCCAGATTTTTAACAACTGGGGTTGGAACTCACGCTTTGGCGCGTCCCGCGAACCGGCCAAGCTAAAGCTTGAACTCCAACGCGTGAACGCGCCGGGCCACGGCGTGAAGGCGCGCAGGCGGTTGAGAATCTTCCGCGCCGGCCAGTGCCAGTCAATGTTCCCGTCCTCCTTTTTGATTTTCGCGGCGTAAATCACTCCTTCCGCCGGCTGCGGCTGCGGCTGGATTTTCCCGGTGACGTAACCCGGAATCGTTTCTACAAGCAACTCCGCGCCGAGCCGCGCCAGCCGGTCGTGCAACATCTGCGAATCGTCCGCCGGCAAAATCGGCGTGCGGCGCTCGGCCAGGACCGGGCCGGTGTCGAGGCCGGCGTCCATTTTCATGATTGCCACGCCGGTTTCGGAATCGCCGTTGGCAATGGCCCACTGAATCGGCGCGGCGCCGCGATATTTCGGCAGCAGCGACGGGTGGACATTCAGGCAGCCGTGCGGCGGCAAATCCAAAATCGTTTGCGGCAGAATCTGTCCGTAAGCGGCAACGACAATCAGATCCGGTTTCAATTCGCGGAGCCGGGCGATGAAGTTTTCGTCGCGCGCCTTTGCGGGCTGCAAGACCGGCAGGTTGAGTTTTTGCGCCAGAACTTTGACCGGCGACGGCGTGAGTTTCAGATCACGGCCCTTGGGCTTGTCCGGCTGGGTGACGACGGCGGCGACGGAATATACCCGCGCCAGCATTTCGAGGCTGGGGCAGGACAACTCCGCCGTGCCCATGAAAATGATTTGCAACTCGGCCACAAGCGGATTTTAGCGCAACCACGCAGATAGGCAAAGTCATAGCGCACCGGTTGCGAACGCGACACCATCATCAATTTTGGGGTTGGTGCCGTCGCGATGTGATCGGACGATATCCCGCGCCTGCCGGATCAAATCCAAATCCTCCACCAGATTGCCGAACCGGAATTTCGGCGCGCCGCTTTGCTCGCGTCCCAGCAATTCGCCCGGCCCGCGCAATTTCAAGTCCGCCTCCGCGATTTTGAATCCGTCGTTCGTCTCCTCCAGAATCTTCAGCCGCGCCCGCGCCTCCTCGTTCTTCGCGTCTGAAATCAAAATGCAAAAGCTCTCGTGCGCGCCGCGTCCGATGCGCCCGCGCAACTGGTGCAATTGCGCCAGCCCGAACCGCTCGGCGTTTTCAATCAGCATCACCGTCGCATTCGGCACGTCCAAACCGACCTCGATCAGCGACGTGGCCACCAGCGCCTGGATTTTGTTCGCGCGAAACGCCGCCATCACCGCTCCTTTTCTGCCGGCTTTTCACCCGCCCATGCAGCAAACCGACCTCGAAAGGCGCAAGCGCGCGCTGGACGTTTTCAAATTCCTTCTTCACCGCCTTGATATCCTCGTTCTGTGTCCGCCGCCTCCACGCGCGGATAAACAACGTAAGCCTGCCGCCCGGCGGAGATTTTTTCGCGGATGAATTCCCAGACCTTCGGCAGTTTTTCCGTCGTCCGCACAAACGTTTTGATTCCGCCGCGGCCGCCGGGCATCTCGTCAATCACCGAAACGTCGAGGTCGCCGTAAAGGGTCAGCCCCAGCGTGCGCGGAATCGGCGTGGCCGTCATCACCAGCAGATGCGGATAATTGCCCTTGCGCACCAGCGTCTCGCGCTGCGCCACGCCAAACTTGTGCTGCTCGTCAATGATGACCAGGCCGAGCTTGGGCAAATCGAAGCCGGCAGTGAGCAATGCGTGGGTGCCGACGAAAAGTGGCAGATGGCGAGCTGGCGAGTTGGAAGTTGGGGATGTTCCATCTCTCATCTGCCATCTGCCATCTGCTTTTTCTGCTTCCCGTTTGCAATTCCACTTTCACACCGAGCGGCTCGAACCAATTTTGGAAATTCCGGAAATGTTGTTCCGCCAGAATCTCCGTCGGCGCCATCAGCGCGACGTTGAAACCGCTTTCCAGCGCCATCAACGCCGTGCAGCCGGCCACGACGGTCTTGCCGGACCCGACATCGCCCTGCAACAACCGCCGCATCGGTGTCGTGGTGGCACGGGCGTCCCGCCCGTGAGTTCCTGATTCTGGCCGAAGAGGCGGGCCGCCCATGTCCGCGCGGATTTCGCGCAGCACCTTCGTTTGCGCGTCCGTCAGCTTGAAGCCGAGGCGCGCGAGAAACGGTTTCATCAGCCGGTTGTCGCCGCCGCACGGCAACGCCTTCGCATTCGCCTCGAATTTCTTCCGGCGCGACTGGATTTGGACTTGCAGTTCGACAAATTCATCCAGCGCCAGCCGCCGCCGCGCGATTTCCACGTCCGCCAATTCCTCTGGAAAATGAATCATGTGAACCGCATTGGCGCGCGTCGGCACCGTAGCGGCGTCTCGGAAGAGCGCCGCAATTTTTTCGTCAAATGTGTGCCATTCTGGGAAGTTGGCCGCGCTCTGCCGAGGCGCAGCCATTCAAATCTTTCCAGCGTCCGCCAGATCAGCCCGCGCAGCCAGCGTTGCGGCAGGCCTTCGGTGAGCGGATAAACCGGCGCGATGCGGTTGATGTGGATGAAACTCTCCTCGCCGCCCTCGATGACCTCGGTTTCGGGATGGTCCATCGTGCGCGGCTTGGTTTCGACAAGTTTGCCGAAGACGAACACCTCGTCGCCGACTGCGAAATACTTTTCCATGAACGGCAGGTTCCACCAGCGGCAATGCAGCCGCGCCGAGCCGTCGTCGAGGATGAATTCAAAAACGGATTTGCTGCCGCCGCGAAACCGTTTCAGTCCCTGCGCGACAATCGTGCCGCGCGCCGTGAACGGTTCGTCCTTCGTCAATTCGGCGATTTTGCGGAAATGCCGGCGGTCTTCGTAACGGCGCGGCGCGTGCAGCAGCAAATCTTCAACCGTGCGGATATCCAGCCGCGCCAGTTGCGCCGCGCGTTCGCCGCCCACGCCCCAAAGCGAAGTGACCGGCCTTCGCAACGCAGGCGTTGCCTCGTCCCGGCGAGCGGGCGCGGCGAGCGGAGATGTTTTGTTTTCCGGTGGCGACATCGCCCGCACGATACAAACCGATTGAGATGGCTTCAACGGCAAAGGAGCGCGGACGGCTCGTCCGCGAGTTCACAGGTTCACGCGGGCGAGCCGCCCGCGCTCCGGACTCAAGCGCGTTTTGGAGTCTTTCGGTTCTGTGCCGGCATGAGCCAGAGAAGTAACGTAACAAGCACAAGCGGCCAAACCATGTCTGCGCTGGTCAAAAGCAAAGTTGACCAAAATGGTCCGGGGGATGTGAATCTAATTGTTGAACTTCCATATGTCCGTGCCAGCATTTGATGGAAACTTAGCCAGGAATCCCAAAACCCAAAACATCCACTGATAAAAATCCATAAAACCGTAGCAGTAGCAAGCCGAGGACGGGAACGAAACCATGCAATCCAATTTAAGCTGTTGGAATAAAACGTGCCTTTTGCAAACCAAACTGCACAACCGAAAATGCATAAACAATTAAAAATCGCCAGAATACGCGGCATATAAACATACCAACGCAGGGCAGCATCTCCAGTCCCAGGATAAATTCCAACCATTGTTCTTAATATTGAAAACATATGCGACGTAGTTGTGCTCCACAGTGAAATTGCAAGATATGCAAGCACCATCCAAAACACCCGCTCGCGCCAGACTCTGGCCGGGTTCAGCCTTTGCAAATTCCTCGCCAAGTTGCTGCGGCTGGCCGACGCGGTGGCGCGCGAGCCAGAAAGATTCCTCGTCGTTCAAACCGCGTTGCTGGAATCCGGCGATGGCATCGCGCAGGTGCGTTTCCAGTTCGCGCCGGTCGTCGGATGCGAGATTCGGTTGCGCGGCCAGTTCGTCCCGCCAGTTTTCAATGGCGGCGTTCAGATCGAAGCGGGTTTGATTTTCCATAATTTGCACAGGGAGTTGTGAACGGCCAGCCATTGCTGCCGCTCGGTTTTGAGTGCCTTTCGTCCGTCGGAACTCAAGAAATAGTATTTCCGCTCGCGCCCGGTGTCGGCTTTCTTCCACTCGGAATCAATCAGGCCGTCGCGCTCCAGCCGGTGCAGCACCGGATACAGCATCCCATCGCTCCACTCAATCTGCCCGCCGGTCAACTCGCGCACCTTCTGGATGATTTCGTAGCCGTAACTTTCGCCGCCCGCGAGGATGGACAGCAGGAGCGGTTTCGAGGACGCGGCGACCAGATCTTTCGTAAGCATGGCAGTCTTATACATTGAACTACAAGATATGTCAACAGGAAAATTCCGGCGCCCACGCCCGGCCGTGTTATTGTGTTGGAGTTCAAGCTTTAGCTTGCCCAGGAACACGCTGAAGCGTGAACTCCAACGTGGACAAGGTGTCCGCGCTCCTCAAATCTCAATCACCGTGATTTCCGGCCGGCAGTTGAAGCGAAAGTCGTTGTCCCCGATGTAGCCGATGCCGGGATTGACGTAGAGCGGGCCGGACTTGGTTTGAAACAAACCCATGTCATATTCATCCACGCCATAGGGCAGAACGATTGCGCCGTAAAACGGAATGCGAACCTGTCCGCCGTGCGAATGGCCGGCCAGCATCAGATCAAATTTCCGGTCTGCATGTTTCTTCATCCATGCTGGATAGTGCATGAGCAGGATGTTTTTGGCCTGCGGCTTTGGCGGCGGAATCGGCTGGCCTTGGGAAAGGCAAGTGATGCCGATGAGATTGATCTTTCCGCCGGCAATCTCCCGGCTTTCATCCATCAGCCACGCGCCGCCGGTCGCGGCAAAACATTTTCTCACCGGCTCGAATGGTATTCCGCTCCAGAAATCGTGGTTGCCCGGCACGCCAAACATCGGCGACTTGATGCCGGACAATGCTCTCCAGCGCTTCCGGCAGAAATTTCGGCTTCTCAACGATGTCGCCGGTGAAGCAGACAAAATCCGGCGCGAGCGAATTGATGGTGTTCACGACCGACTGGAGATATTTCCGGTCGCCCTTGTGATGCAAATCGGTGAAATGAACGAACCGGTGCGTGGGTTTGCCGCTGCCAATCCGCACCCGCCGGACTTTCAGCCAGGTCGGTTCAAGCCATTTCGCATCGGCGGCAGCGGCGAGCGGCGCACAGACGAGCGCCACGCCAAGGGCGGCGAGAAACCGGCGGCGGCTGAATTTGTTCAACTTCGACACAATTTTATCAATCCAGGCGCGACAGGAATTGCGCGCGGTCAATGTTTGACGATAACTTCGACGGCGATGCCAGCGAATTCCGTTCAATCACAGCCCTCGCCGCTCTGGCTGTTGCTGCGCGTGAACGCGCTGCACAGTTGGCGGCGGCTGCTGGCCGTGCGCGGACAATCGCGGCTGCTCACCAGCGTCATCGGGTTGTTCATCGTCGGCTATCTCTATCTGTCGTTTGAGCTGTTTTATCACGGGATGAAGTTCATCGCGAAGATTTCCCGGTCTCGGCGCGGCGCTCACGGAACGGCTGATGTTCGCGTTGTTCGCCTTTCTGTTCGCGCTGCTGCTGTTGAGCAACCTCGTCATCGGCTACACGAATTTTTTCCGCAACCGCGAGACGGCGTTTCTGCTGACGCTGCCGGTTCCGGCGCAGACGATTTTCCGCTGGAAATTCATCGAGTCCACGCTGCTGGCGTCGTGGGCGTTTTTGTTTTTGATCGCGCCGCTGCTGGCGGCTTTCGGGCTGGTGCGCGGCGTGCCGTGGCATTTTTATCTGGTGACGCCGGCGTTGATCGCGATGTTCATCGTGCTGCCGGGCGTGCTGGGCGCTGCGCTGGCCATCTGGATTGGAAGATACCTGGATCGGCGCAGTTTCCAGATCGCGCTCGTCGGCGCGGGGCTGGCGCTGCTGGCGTTCGCGGCGTTTTGGTGGAAGTCGCAGCCGGCGGACGACGACCTGCTCGGCAAACGGACGCTCGAGGCGCTGGACCAATTGCTCGCCCGGACGCGGTTCACGATGTTTCCGTTTTTGCCGAGCTACTGGCTGTCGTCGTCCGTGGTGGAATGGTCCGAGGGCATTCTGCGCGGCGCGGCATTTTTCGCGACTGGTGCTGTTGAGCCACACGCTGTTTTTCGGCGGCATCGCCTTCACGCGCTTCGGCGGTTTGTTTTACGACACCGCTTCGGCGGTGCAAAGCCGCGCGGGCAGCGGGTTCAAACTCCATTTGTTCCGCACTCGGCGTGAGCATCAAAATTCCGCCGGCCTGCTCGAAAATATTTTCAGCAAATTAGTTCTGGCTGCGCGCCGACACCCGCGCGCTGGCGGTGAAGGATTTGCGGATGTTCTGGCGCGACACGACCCAATGGGGCCAGTCGGTGATGCTGTTCGGCCTGCTGGGAGTTTATATCATCAACCTGCGCAATTTCACGCACCATTTGAGCAGCCCGTTCTGGATCAATCTCGTCGCGCTCCTGAATCTCACCGCCTGCTCGCTGAACCTCGCCACGCTGACGACGCGGTTTGTGTTCCCGCAATTTTCGCTGGAAGGCCAGCGCCTGTGGATTGTCGGCATGGCGCCGATGGGCATGGCGCGCGTGGTCAAAACCAAATACTGGCTGGCCAGCGCGCTGTCGCTGGCCGTCACGCTCACGCTCATCACGCTGTCGTGCTGGCTGCTGCAAATGACGTGGATCCGTGCGGCGTTTTTCGGCGCGGTCGTCACCGTGATGACGTTCACGCTGAACGGCGTCGCCGATCGGCCTGGGCGTGCTGTATCCGAACCTGAAGGAGGCGAACCCGAACAAAATCGTCAGCGGCTTCGGCGGCACGTTGTGTCTGGTGTTGAGTTCGGTTTACATTCTGCTGTCCATCGCGCTGCTGGTGTTCGGCACGATGGGGCTGCACGGGCGCACAAGCTGGGAGATTGGAAGCATCGCCGCCTTTGTGCTGCTGTCGGTCGTCATCGGCTGGCTGCCGCTGAAGCTGGGATTGGAACGGCTGAAGAATTTTGAGGCGTGAGTTGCAACCACGAAACACACGAAATACACGAAACGTTCCAACGTGAGGCGGCTCCATTTTCCTTTGGCATTGGAACACAATTGAACCGGACTCACCTCCGTTTCCACTGTTTTTCAGGGATTTCTTTTCGTGTGGTCCGTGTGTTTCGTGGTTAAAAATCTCTCCAGCGCGTCGAACAGCAACGGTGGGTTCGGCATATGCGCCGGCTTGCCTTTCTTGCCGAGCAACCCGAAACCCTCGCCGTAAGCCGGGCCGTTCACCACGCACAAATCCGTCATGCACTCCGCCAACTGCCGCCGCGCGGCGGCCACGGCATCCGCGCGTTCGCCGTCCGCCTCGAATTTCCAGCCGACGATCTTCGCGCGCGGAAACCAACCGTGCAGCTCCGCGATGATTTTTGGTGTCGGCAACAGTTCCGTCAGCAATTTTCCCTGCCGCGTGGAAATTTTCCGTCCCTGGATTTCCACCAGCTTGTTCGTTGTGTCCAGCCCGAAAATCCGGCCAAAGGCAAAATCGCTCACCGCCGCCGCGTGAAAGATCGCGTCCGCCTTCTTGGCCGAAAACGCCTTCAGCTTCGCGCGCAGATCGGCGGTCGTGGAAAATAATTCGACGCTCTGGGCGCGCCGTTCGCCGGAATACGTCGCCTGTTCGCCGAGCAGCAGGAGGACGTGGTGCCCGCGGGCGGCGAGGTAATTGGCGAGTTCCGTGCCGAGCCGGCCCGTGGAGAAATTGGTAAGCCGGCGCACGTCGTCCAGCGGCTCATAGGTTGGCCCGGCGGTGACAATGCAGTTCACGTGGTCAAATTATCCGCAAAGGAGCGCAAAGGACACAAAGAAAATATTCCGGGCGAACAACTCGCAACGAAAGACACGAATCACGCGAAAACGGTTCCAGCGACGTATTGCCAGGGTGCTTAATTCTTCGTCTGTTGAATTAAGAATCCTCGTTCCTTTTCTGCTGCCGTGAAATCATCGTTCGCGGACACCAGCAAGAAAACACGCCCATTGACTGTGGCGTAAACTTTAGCGAAACTTCCGTCAGGAGATTGCCTTGGCTTCCTTTCCAGGAAATAGATCGTCGTGTCGGGATTGGTGAAACTGTCCTTATTTCCACTTACGACAATCACCCAATCTATATCCGTAAGTTTAGTTCGTTGCTGCCATGCGTTAAGTTGAGTGAAACTCTTTGGGAGTTGGTTTGTGTGATCGTCAGAAAACAGCATGCAATCAAGCGTGGCATATTTCGCGTCGTTCATTAACTTGGTTGATTGTTGCTGGAAAAGTTGCTTGTTCTCCGGAGTCATTGGCAGTTTTTTGTATGAATGATGGTAGTGATAATTAACCACCATTACCGTCGTTCCGGCTGCCAGAATTAAAACCATCCCGGTAACCGCCGCCATTTTCGCTTTTGTCCATGCCATAATTTTCAATGCTCCTTTCACAAGGGTTAAGGTTGAACTGCCCACCGCCGCTCCTTTCGCCGCTGCCGTCACCGCTGCCGCCAAGTCCCGCCGGCGCGATTTGAATGGAGTTGGCTGAAATCGCGCCGGTGATGGCATCCGCGGTGGAATCCACGCCGCGCTTGGCGAACAGTCGCCGCAGTTTTTCCAGCGCCCGCGCCACCCGCTTTTGCGCGGCTTCCTCCTCCATCCGCAGCGCTACCGCGATTTCCCGCGCGGTCTTGTTCTGAAAATAACGCAGCACCAGCGCGGCGCGGTCGGTCTCGCCCAATTGATTCATGGCGTCGTCCAGCAACGGCGCGAGTTGCGCCCAGATTTCTTCACTGCCGGATGGCGACGGGGCGTCGCCGCCACTGTTCAAGGTGGATTGCATGAAAGCCTCCTGTTCGCGGATTTGGCGGCGGCGGCGGGCTTTGAGTCGCGTCCGCCGCCGCGTAGCGCGTGGTGCGGTAGAGCCAGGCGGACAGCACGGTCTTCGGCCCCAACGTGGCGGCCTTGCGCGCGAGGATGATGAACACGGCCTGCGTGATGTCCCCGGCCAGATGCGCGTCGCCCGCCTGCCGCATCGCCGCCGAGTGGACGAGGCCGATGTGCCGTGCCACCAATGGCGGCAAACGCTGCATCGGACCGGCTGGCGGCGAATTCCCGCACCAGCGTCATGTCATCGCCATCATCACATCATCTACACATGGCCGCAAAACGGGAAAACGGACAATGTTTTTTGAAACGAAAAGGCGAAAGCCGCCGATGGGAATAAACGAGCCAGCCGCCTTCAATTTGATCCCGGGGTCCGGTTGACCCACCACAAAAACAGCACCAGCACCGCAATCACGACGAGGACAAAAAATCCCGCGATGAACTGAATCTGTCTTTTCTCCGAAAATTGGTGGTGCCGTCTGTGGTGCGGCTTGGGTTCCATGTGCGCATCATTTTGCAAAAGCCGGCGCGCGGCAAGCAATATTTCACCGGAACAACCAGGCCAGCAAGCGGCGCGACGGCGAGCGCCGGCAGATAATCCGCCAGTTCCACCTTGCGGACCTCGAAAATCACCAGCGCAACGGCGCAAACAATGAATCCGGCGGCGGCATTGACGGGTTCAACCAGATGGCGCGCATCGAGAAACGGCCGGGCGGAAAACTGGCAGACCTGTGTGATTGCGCCCAGAAAAACGAAAACCGGAATCGCCGACAATGCCGCCGGCCAGCGGAACATTTTCACGAAGCTCATCATCGCCAGCCCGTCCATCACGGCCTTGACCGCGAGCAGCCAGAAGTAGCCGGTCAATCCGTCCGCCACCGCGCCGAGGAGGCCGAGCGGCGCGGCGCAAAACAGGATGGCGCAGGCGTTGAAACCGGCGGCGGCGTTGGGCGCGGGATTTTTTTGCGCGGCGGTTATGATGTTTCCGGCGATTCGCCCGAGCCGGTTGGAAATTTTTTGCAGGCGCAGAATTTTTCCAATCCAAAATCCCAAAACCACCCCGGCCAGCGCGACGGCAAGCTGTTTCAGGATGGAAAGAAAGGTCACGCCGGTGTTTTCGTAGACCAGCCGCAGCCCAAAGAAAACCGCGGACACACCCAGCGCGGAGCGGAGGAAAACCTGCGCGCGGAGGGACGGCGGTTTGCGCAGTGAAAGTCCCAGCAGCCCGCCGAGCAGGATGCCAATGGCGTTGAGAAATGCGCCGGTCACACGCCAACTGAACCATCGCGCCGGCCCAGTGCCAAGCCGGAAATTTTTTGCGTGCGCGGCCCCAGCCTGTTTTACTCACGGCGGATGGCCGAAGCAAAAAACAAGTCCCGCAGCCCGTGGCTTTGGATTCCGACGCTTTACGTGGCGGAAGGACTGCCCTACGCGCTGGTGATGTCGGTGTCGGTGGTGCTCTACAAGAATCTCGGCGTGTCAAACGCGGCCATCGCATTTTGGACGAGCTGGCTTGTATTGCCGTGGGTCATCAAGCCGCTGTGGGGTCCGGTGGTGGACATTCTGAAAACGCGCCGGCAGTGGATTTGGGCGACGCAATTCATCCTTGGCGCGGTGCTCGCCGGCGGTGGCGTTGATGATTCCCGCGCCGCATTTTTTCCAACTGACCCTCGCTTTTTTCTGGCTGCTGGCGTTCAACTCGGCGACGCATGACATCGCGGCGGACGGCTTTTACATGCTGGCGCCGACGGAGCACGAGCAGTCGCTGTTCATCGGCATCCGCACCGTTTTTTACCGCGTCGGCAAAAATCTGCGCGCAAGGCGGCCTGGTCATCCTCGCGGGAAGGATAGACAGGCGGACCGGCGATTATGCTGCCGCATGGTCCATGGTCGTTCGCGACTGGTCGCCGGAATCCTTGTATTGCTGGGTGCCTACCATTTCTTTGTCCTGCCGCGACCGGCGCGCTGACCAGCCGGAAGTGCTCGGCCCAAAGAAGCATTTCCTGGCCGAATTTCTGAAAACCTTTGGGACCTTTTTCCAAAAGCCGAAAATCATTCCAATGCTTGTGCTTCCTTCTGCTCTACCGGCTCGGCGAGGCGCAACTGGTGAAGATGGCGCAATTGTTCCTTCTGGACTCGCCGCGCGACGGGCGGGCTGGGCATGGCCACGGATGACGTCGGTGTGATTTACGGCACGGTGGGCGTCGTCATTTTCATGTCCGGCGCTCTGCTGGGCGGATTTGTGGTGGCGCGGCATGGCCTGAAATTCTGGCTGTGGCCGATGCTGCTGGCGATTCACCTGCCGGACGCGGTGTTCATCTGGCTCGCCTACATGCAGCCGGAAAATCTGTTTGCGATTGGCGCGGGCGTGGCGGTTGAACAATTCGGTTACGGCTTCGGTTTCATGGCGTTCATGCTTTACATGATTTACATCGCGCGCGGCGAGCATCAGCACGGCGCACTACGCCATCTGCACCGGTTTCATGGCGCTGGGCATCATGTTGCCGGGCATGTGGAGCGGCTGGTTGCAGGAGCATCTCGGCTATCCGCATTTTTTCGTCTGGGTGATTCTGGCGACGATTCCCAGCTTCATCGCCGCGCTGTTCATCCCGCTGGACGCGGAATTCGGAAAACGGACAAACTCCTCCTCGTCCTCGTAATCGCAATCGAAAACAAAAATATCGTGGACGAGGATGAGGACGCGAACGAGGACGATCCAGAATTGAATTGTTTGAACGCGCCGGATTCCCCAGAATCCAAGCTCACAATGAAATCCATTCCATTCAATCGTCTTTGCCGCGCGTTGGTGCTGCCGCGTGATGTTGCTGGCATTTTCCGCGAACGCGCAATCGCTGGTCATTTCAAACACCGCGCCGCCGCCATTCCGCGCCGCGCCAGCATCATCTTGATTGTCGCCGACGGCCTCGGCTACGGCGATTTGAGCTGTTACGGCCAGACCAATTTTCAGACGCCGAACCTCGACAAACTCGCCGCCGAAGGCGTCCGGTTCACGAATTATCGCGCCGGCGCCGCGGCGGATTCGCCGGCGTGCGCGGCGTTGATGCTGGGAAAGGATTCCGGCCACCTGCGGCAGCGCGCCGACGCGGACATTCCGCTGGCGCCGGACGACATCACCGTCGCGCAAGTGCTCAAGAGATCCGGCTATCACACCGGCCTGATTGGCGAATGGAATCTGGGCGATGAAAATTCCAGCGGCGCGCCGTGGAAAAAGGGTTTTGACGAATTCGCCGGTTATTTTGACCCGAACGACGCGGAAAATTTTTACGCCGATTACATGTTCCGTTACGCGCCCCATACGCGTTCTCGACGACACAACAACAGCATGGACCGCATTTTGTCGGCCGGGAAATGGTGTATGCAACACCGGCGGAAAACAAGGGCGACTTACATTCCCGACTTGCTCACGAAGGCCGCGCTGAATTTCATCAAAATCAACCAGCCCGACCCGTCCAACCATTACCGGCCGTTTTTCCTGCTGCTGAATTACAAGATTCCCGGCGACGGCAAAAGCCAGGTGCCGACCGACGCGCCGTTCTCGGAGGAACAATGGCCGCAGCCGGAAAAAAACAAGGCGGCGATGATCGCGCGGCTCGACGGCTACATCGGCCAGTTGCAGGAGCAGTTGCAAAAGCTCGGCATGACGAACAACACGGCGGTTTTTTTCACCAGCGACACGATTCCAAAAAAGGCCAGCGGCGTGGATCCGGAATTTTTCCACAGCAACGTTTCAACCAACGACTTTCGCGTGCCGATGATTGTCCGCTGGCCGGACCGGATTCCCGCCGGGCGCGTCAGCGATTTCAAATGGTCGGCGAAGGATTTTCTGCCGACGGCGGCGGACATCGCGTTCACAAAACCGCCCGCGGACATTGATGGGAAATCCGTTCTGCCGGCGTTGACGGGTGAGCGCAAATAAAATGCCAGCCCGCGCCGGCTGCGGTGCAATTTTATTTTGCGCCCGCCGGAACCGGCGCGCTTGTGTTGCGCTCCCGCTCGACTTCCCGGGCGGCGATGCTCACCCACAAAATGGCCAGCGCCAACGCCAGCACTACCGCCGCCAGCACAAACCACGGCCATTTGTAGCGGCGCGGATTTTCATCCGGTTCATTCATCTTGAATCCGAACCATAACCCATTCCAACGGCGATTGCGATCAGGATTGCGATCGGGAAACGCAGAATTTCCTCCAAACACTTCACGCATCGAATCTGAACCGGCGTTTTGACGGTGGCATGGCGTGTCCCGCCTGTGCGTTTCGATTCGAACGGGTGGAACGCGCATGGCTGTCCGATTGTGACTTTATTTTCCTTCGCTTTCCGCGCCCGGAATTTTTACACTGCGGCATGGTTCACGTTGGCATCGGCTATGACGTTCATCCACTGGCCGCCGGGCGCAAGCTCATCCTCGGCGGCGTGGAGATTCCGCACACGAAAGGCCTCGACGGCCATTCGGACGCCGACGCGCTCATGCACGCCATCTGCGACGCGCTCCTCGGCGCGCTCGGCGAGCCGGACATCGGCCACTTTTTCCCGAACACCGACCCGCGCTGGAAAAACGCGCCTAGCAGCACTTTTCTGGAGGAGGCTGCGCGCCAGGTGCTCCTGCGCAAGGCCGCATCGTCAACGTGGACGCCACCGTCATTGCGCGGCGCCGAAGATTTACCCGCACATCGCGGAAATGAAAAAACACATCGCCGAGGCTCTGGGCATGCCCGAGGCGCGAATCGGCGTCAAGGCGACGACAAACGAGCACATGGGTTTCATCGGCCGCGAGGAAGGCATCGCCGCGATGGCGGTGGCCAGCGTGGATTT